>NZ_JAEHHL010000001.1 GCF_016623495.1 Thermohalobaculum xanthum
CCACCCTCCTGCGGGATCGACATCCGGAAAACTCCATTGATGTTCCGCGAACCTGGCGGGAGGTAATGGAGCGGACGTCCGGGGGCAAGGCTTCGAGTGGGTCGCCGCGCCGACACGAAATGTTGATCCGTGTCGCGGCGTGGGCAGCATGCTGCCGCGGAGGCGGGAATTCCCCAAAAAAGAACCCCGGGACGAGCCCGGGGTTTAGGGTAAGGCGCCGGTCGGGGACTTGACGCGGCGCCGCCTGGGAGAGCGTTACTCGGCCGCCTGGCGCAGCTGGGCGGCTTCGTGTGACTCGCGGTACCAGCCCTGCGCCGCCGCCACGCCCGAGCCGAGCTCGACCTCGTATCCGGCGTCGCGCAGCGACATCTCGGCCAGCGACAGCGCCGTCAGGCACATGCCCTCGTTCAGGTCGCCGAGATGGCCGATGCGGAAGACCTTGCCCATCACCTTCGACAGGCCGGTGCCGAACGAGATGTTGTAGTTCCGGTAGCCCGCGCTGATCACCTCGCGCGCGTCGATCGACTCGGGGACGACGATGGCGGACACCGTGTCCGAATGCCATTTCGGCTCGGCCGCGCAGAGGCGCAGGCCCCAGGCGCTGACCGCGCGGCGCACGCCCTCTGCCAGCCGGTAATGGCGGGCGAAGACGTTCTCGAGCCCCTCGCGCTCGATCCGGGCCAGCGAGGTCTTGAGGCCGTGGAAGAGCTGCGTCGGCGGCGTGTAGGGGAAATAGCCGTCGTCGTTGACCTTCATCATGTCGACGAAGTCGAAGTAGCAGCGCTTCATCGTCGCGGTCTTCGAGTCTTCGAGCGCGCGTTGCGAGACGCCGAGCATCGACAGGCCCGCGGGCAGCATGAAGCCCTTCTGCGAACCCGCGACTGCGAGGTCCACGCCCCACTCGTCCATCCGGAAATCGATCGAGCCGATCGACGAGACGCCGTCGACGAACAGCATCGCCGGATGCCCCGCCGCATCAAGCACGCGGCGAACGCCGGCAATGTCCGAGGACACGCCCGTCGCGGTCTCGTTCTGGGTGGCAAAGACGGCCTTGATCTTGTGCGCCTTGTCGGCCTCGAGGACCTTCGCATATTCCTCGAGCGGGACGCCGGTGCCCCATTCGCACTCGATCACGTGGACGTCGAGGCCGAGCCGCTCGGCCATGTCGACCCAGAGGTGGCTGAACTGGCCGAAGCGGCTCATCAACACCTTGTCGCCCGGGTTGAGCGTGTTGGTGATCGCCGCCTCCCAGGCGCCGGTCCCTGAGGAGGGGTACATGAAGACGCGGCCCGTCTTGGTCTTGAAGACGCGCTTGAGTCCCGCGAACAGCGGCTTGGTCAGGTCGCCGAAGTCCGGCGCCCGCATGTCCTGCATGGGCACGTTCATCGACTGCCGCACATCCTCGGGGATGTTCGTCGGCCCCGGAATGAAGAGATGCGTGAACCCGGTCTTCATGGCGTTTCCCCTGGCTTCCCATATCTGTCGTTGATCTTGGCGCCGCGGTTCTCGACCGCGCTATGCTGGTATCCCAGATAGCAACGCGGGCGCGGTGATCCCAGCGAAACAGGGTTGTTGCGTTGCAAATGTTGCTTACAAACTTGACAAATGTAAATCTTGTAATGAGGCTTCCACACATTGGAAGAGATCGCCCTTCGAGGGGGCCGTTCCGGCGCGGATTTGCGCCAGCGCGGCCGGAACGGGCGGATGCGAGCAGGGCAGGCGATGAAGACCCAGAAGAACTTCGTCGGGCCGCGACTCAGGCAACTGAGGCGCGAGCATCGGCAGACCCAGGCCGAGATGGCACGCGCGCTGGGCTTGAGTTCGGCCTATGTGAACCTGCTCGAGAACAACCAGCGCTCGGTCTCGGTGCGGGTTCTCATGAAGCTCTCCGAGATCTACGGCGTCGACTGGCGCGACATCGTCAAGGATGACGGGCCGACCCATCTGGCCGACCTGCGCAATGTGGTGCAGGATCCGCTGTTCTCGAAGAGCCGGCCGGACATCGAGGAGCTTCGGGCCGCGCTCGATCACGCGCCGCGCCTCGCGCAGTCTCTGATCACGCTCCACAAGAGCTACCGCCAGCTGACCGAGCGGCTGCTGGCGGTCACCGAGGGCGACAAGGACACTGCGCGCCGACTGCTTGGCGCAAATCCCGAGAGCGTGGTGCACGACCTGTTCCGCCAGCACCGGAACCACTTCGACGCGCTCGAGGATGCGGCCGACGCCTTCCGCGAGGGTGACGAAGTCGAGCCGGACGAGATCTACATCCACCTCAAGCGCCGCCTCGACCGTGAGCATGGCATTACCGCGCAGGTCGTGCCCGTCGCGGCGATGCCCAACGCGCTGCGCTACTACGACGAGACCGAGCGGCGGATCCTGCTCAGCCAGGGCCTCGACTATCCCAACAGGGTGTTCCAGCTCACCCACATGCTGGGGCTGATCGAGCATCGCGAGGCGATGGACCGGCTCATCGCCGAGGCGGGGATCGCGGGCGCGCGCGAGCAGGCGCGCTGCCGGGTCGAGCTTGCGAACTATTTCGCCGCAGCGGTGCTGATGCCCTATGACCGCGTGCTGCGCGAGGCCGAGCGATCGGGCTATGACATCGACCAGATCGCGGCGCGGTTCGGTGTCAGTTTCGAGCAGGTCTGCCACCGGCTCACGACGCTGGGCCGCGAGGGCAGGGCGGGCGTGCCCTTCTTCTTCATGCGCATCGACAAGGCGGGAAATGTCACCAAGCGCTTCAACGCGACCGCGTTCCACCTGGCGCAATACGGGGGCGCGTGTCCGCGCCTCGACATCCATGTCTCGTTCAGGACCCCGGGCCGGGTGATCCCGCAATTCGTCGAGATGCCGGACGGCTCGCGCTACTTCACCATAAACCGGACCGTCGACCGGCCGGTGCTCGCGCGCCAGACGCAGGACAACCGGCTGGCCGTGACGCTGGGCTGTGCGATCGAGCACGCGGCCAAGATCTCCTACGCCTCGTCCTATCAGCTGGGCGACCCGAACCTCTTCACCCCGATCGGCATCAACTGCCGCCTTTGCCCGCGCCAGCACTGCGCGCAGCGCGCGCACCAGCCCGTGCATTTCGAGTTGCCGATCGACGTCCACCGCCGAGGCGAGACGCGCTTCGAGAGCTGACGCCGGCGCGCATCATGGTGTCGCGGCCCGGCATCGAAGCTTGCCTGCCGGGCCGCACCGCCTTACCTCACGGCGCACGGGTTCCGGATCTGACGGAGAGGCAAGATGATCGGCAGGCTCAACCACGTAGCTATCGCGGTTCCCGACCTCGACGCGGCGGCGGCGCAGTATCGCGACACCCTGGGCGCGAAGGTGGGGGCGCCGCAGGACGAGCCCGACCACGGTGTGACCGTCGTCTTCATCGAACTGCCCAACACCAAGATCGAACTGCTCTACCCGCTCGGCGAGAACTCGCCGATCAAGGGCTTTCTCGAGAAGAACCCCTCGGGCGGCATCCATCACATCTGCTACGAGGTCGAGGATATCCTCGCGGCCCGCGACCGGCTGCAGGCGACGGGCGCGCGCGTGCTGGGATCGGGCGAGCCGAAGATCGGCGCGCATGGCAAGCCGGTGCTGTTCCTGCACCCCAAGGACTTCACCGGCACCCTGGTCGAGCTCGAGCAGGTCTGAGATGTCATTCACCTCGGGGCTCGTCTTCTACGCCATCATCTGGGCGCTGGTCTTCTACATGGTCAATCCGCTGTGGCAGGTCAGCCAGCGCGAGGCCGGCAAAGTCGTCCCCGGCACCCCCGAAAGCGCGCCGGTCGACGCCAAGCTGCGCAAGAAGGCGATCATCACGACGGTGGTCGCCGCGATCCTGTTTGGGCTGCTCTACTGGGTGATCGAGTACGACGTGATCACGCTGGATGACCTGACCTGGATGGAGCCGCCGGGACGCTACTGAGCGCGGCGCGAGCCACGTAGGGCCCGGCTGCGCGCGGGGTCCGATCCGTCACCCCGATCCGTCACCCCGATCCGTCACTCGGCGCTCGGCGTGCCTCCCGCTTCGCGCTCAGCCCCGGGCGCGGGCGCGATGCACCTGGTGGGTGAAGGTCGCGACCCCGAGCACCGGAATGATCAGGTTCAGAACGGGGATCATCAGCGGCACGGTCATCAGCGTCCCCGCGACCCACGCGCTCAACCAGTTGCGGCGCCTGAGCGCCTCGGCCTCGCGCGGCGCGAGGTGCCGCTCGGCGACCAGCTGGAAATACTCGCGGCCAAGCAGATAGCCGTTCACCGCGATGAAGACGAATGGCGCCAGTGGCCCCGCCAGCAGATAGACCACAAGCCCCACGAGGTTGACCCCGATCACCACCGCCGTGAACTTCAGCGCCGACAGCATGCTCGCGAGAAGGCCTGTGCCGGGCGTGTCGGCGACCTCGGGATAATACTTGCGCTCGACCGCGTCGGCGATGCGCTCGAGAAACAGGTTCACGAAGGCTGCGGCCACCGGGACCATCAGGAAGGTCGACCCCAAGAGCACCGCGCCGACCGCCAGCCCCTGCAGCCCCGCGACCGGCAGGCTGACCTCGCCGGCAAGTGGCAGGTCGATCGTGGCCGGGAGGAAGCCTGCGATCCATCCCGCGCCCGCCGCAAAGGCGATGAGGAGCGCAATGGTCAGCGCGAGCGACGTGGCCAGGACGCCGAGAAAACGCCGGTCGCCCATCTGCGCCAGCGCCTTGAGGAAATCGCTGATCAGAGCCATGTGATGATCGCCTCGACATCGGGGCGGGGGCGGTCGGTGGGAACGACGGTTTCGCGCCCGATATGGACGAAGCCCGCGACCGTCTCGCCCGGCTGCGCGCCCAGAGCGCCCGCGAGGAAGCCGGCATCGCGCGCCAGCGGCCCGGTCAGCCAGTTCGCTCCCCATCCGGCGGCGAGCGCGGCGTTCACCAGCGACAGGCAGACCGCGCCTGCGGACATCTCCTGCTCCCATCCCGGGATCTTGTCCGAGGGTTTCGGCGAGGCCAGAACCGCCACGATCACGGCGCCCTGCGTGAAGGCGGCCGCGGCCTTGTCGACCGTCTGCGGTTCGAGGCCGAGTGCCATACCGCGCTCGCGGGCGGCGTCGGCGACCCGGCGCCGCGCATCGCCCGAGATCACCACGAAGCGCCAGGGTTCGAGCTTGCCGTGATCGGGACAGCGCGCGGCGGCGCGGAGCAGCGTCGTCAGCTCCTTGCGGTCCGGGCCCTCGTCGCCCAGCGTCTTCGCCGGGCGCGAGCGCCGGGTCAGAAGGAAGTCCAGCACGTCGGGGCGTGCGTGCAGCGGCGTGGGCTCGGTCATGGTATCTGCGGTCATCCGGTGGCGACGAGGATCGGTCGGGTCAGGTCCGAGAGGCGTTGGCGCTGGCGGCCCTCGGCGTCGAAATTCGCGGGGTCGAGCCAGGTCTCGAACGCGGCTTTCAGCGCGGGCCACTCGGCGTCGATGGCCGCGTACCACGCGGTGTCGCGGTTGCGCCCCTTGGAGATGGTGGCCTGGCGGAAGATGCCCTCGTAGGACAGGCCCAGGCGCTGCGCGGCGCGGCGCGAGGGAGCGTTGCGCGAGTCGCATTTCCACTCGTAGCGCCGGTAACCGGCCTCGAAGGCCCAGCGCATCATCAGGTACATCGTCTCGGTCGCCGCCGGCCGACCCTGGAGGCGGGGCGAGAAATTGATATGCCCCACCTCGATCGAGCCGGACGCCGGCGCGATACGCAGGTAGCTGGCGACGCCGACCGGTCCCTCGGACGGGTCGACGATGGCGAAGAACAGGGGGTCGGAATGGCGGCTGACCTCGCTGACCCAGTCCTCGTAGGCGGCGAGGCTGGGGTAGGGGCCATAGGGCAGGTAGGCCCAGTTCTCGACCGAGCTGTTGGCCGCGTGAAGCGCCGCCGCGTGGTCCACCATCAGCGGCTCGATCCGCACCAGGCGTCCGGTCATCGTCTGGCGCCCGGGGGCACGGGGCGGCGTCCAGCCGCTGAGCGGCGCGCTGGTCGTCTGGGGAGAAGGAGAGGACATCGGGTGGCACCTCTGGATTCGGACCTCGCCACTATGGCGCGATGCCGAGCAAGGTCCAGCCCCGCTGAAGCGGAAACCCCGGCCGTCGCCCGGGGGACGGAAGAAGCGGGCGCGCCATGGCGCGCGCCGCAGCGCCGGTCACTCGCGCGGCATCAGGCGCAGGCCGAGCTCGCGCAGCTGCTGGGCGGTCACCTCGGAGGGCGCGCCCATCATCAGGTCCTCGGCCCGCTGGTTCATCGGGAACATGATGACCTCGCGGATGTTCTCGGCGTCGGCCAGCAGCATGACGATCCGGTCGATGCCCGGCGCGATGCCACCATGCGGGGGCGCGCCGTACTTGAAGGCGTTGATCATGCCGCCGAAATGGCTGTCCACGAACGCCTTGTCGTGGCCGACGATCTCGAAGGCCTTGTACATGATCTCGGGCTTGTGGTTCCGGATCGCGCCCGAGCTGAGCTCTACGCCGTTGCAGACGATGTCGTACTGGTAGCCCCTGACATCGAGGGGATCGAGCTTCTCCAGCGCCTCGAGCCCGCCCTGCGGCATCGAGAAGGGGTTGTGCGAGAAGTCGAGGGTCTTCGTCTCCTCGTCCCACTCGTACATCGGGAAGTCGACGATCCAGCAGAAGCGGAACTCGTGCTTCCAGTCGTCGTTCGGCTGCGTCTCGGCCCAGATCACGTTCCGCGCCTTGCCCGCAACATCGATGAACGAGGACGGCTTTCCGGCGAGGAAGAAGGCCGCGTCGCCCGCGCCGAGGCCGAGCTGCGTTCGGATCGCCTCGGTGCGCTCCTCGCCGATGTTCTTGGCCAGCGGGCCAGCGCCCACGACCGCACCGCCTTCCTCGCGCCAGAAGATGTAGCCCATCCCCGGCAGGCCTTCCTTCTGCGCCCAGGAGTTCATGCGGTCGCAAAAGGCACGGCTTCCACCCTTGGGCGCCGGGATCGCGCGGACCTCGTTGCCTTCCTTTTCAAGCATCTGCGCGAAGATCTTGAAGCCCGATCCGGCGAAATGCTCGGAGACGATCTGCATCTCGATCGGGTTGCGCAGGTCGGGCTTGTCCGAGCCGTATTTCAGCATCGCCTCGGCGTAAGGAATGCGCGGGAACTCCTGCGTGACGGGGCGGCCGCCGCCGAATTCCTCGAAGAGGCCGCGCATCACCGGCTCGATCGCCTGGAAGACGTCCTCCTGCTCGACGAAGCTCATTTCCATGTCGAGCTGGTAGAACTCGCCGGGGCTGCGGTCGGCACGCGGATCCTCGTCGCGGAAGCACGGCGCGATCTGGAAGTAGCGGTCGAAGCCCGCGACCATCACCAGCTGCTTGAACTGCTGCGGAGCCTGGGGCAGGGCGTAGAACTTGCCCGGATGCAGGCGCGAGGGCACCAGGAAGTCGCGCGCGCCCTCGGGGCTCGACGCCGTCAGGATCGGGGTCTGGAACTCGGTGAAGCCCTGCTCGACCATGCGCCGGCGGATCGAGGCGATCACGCCCGCGCGCAGCATGATGTTCTGGTGAAGCTTCTCGCGCCGCAGGTCGAGGAAGCGGTAGC
Source organism: Thermohalobaculum xanthum (assembly GCF_016623495.1). Taxonomy (GTDB): domain Bacteria; phylum Pseudomonadota; class Alphaproteobacteria; order Rhodobacterales; family Rhodobacteraceae; genus Thermohalobaculum; species Thermohalobaculum xanthum. Next base: position 7,562 of record NZ_JAEHHL010000001.1, read on the forward strand.
GCAGCCGCGTCTCCTCGGGGTAGTCGACCTCGCCGAAGACCGGCAGCGGCAGTTCCTCGGCGGCGCCCAGGACCTCGATGTCGCGGACGAAGACCTCGATCTCGCCGGTCGGGAGCTTGGGGTTGACCAGCTCGGGGTCGCGCGCCTTCACCACGCCGTCGATGCGGATGACCCATTCCGAGCGCACCTTCTCGACCTCGGCAAAGGCCGGGCTGTCCGGGTCGGCCAGCACCTGCGTGATCCCGTAATGGTCGCGCAGGTCGATGAACAGGATGCCCCCGTGGTCGCGCACCCGGTGCACCCAGCCCGAGAGGCGGACATCCTCACCGACATGCGCCTTGTTCAGCGCGGCGCAGGTATGGCTGCGATAGGCATGCATTCTGGTCGTCCTCCGGGGTGGCGAGCGGGCAGGGCGTCGGGGCGCGATAGACCGCGTTCCGGGCCTGACTGTCAAGGGGCGCGGGCGGTCGCGCCCGGCCTCAGCGCATGATCGCGCCGTGATAGAAGAAGATACCCAGCCCGGTGGTGAAGACGATCTGCCCCGCGACCGCATGCAGCACGCAGGCGAGCAGGAACGAGCGGTGACGCATATAGGCCCAGGCCATCACCGCCCCGCCCACCGCGGTCATCGAGATCGTGACCCAGTTGAGGAAGAAGAGGTGCCCAAGCCCGAAAGCCGCGGCGTTGGCAACGACCGCGGTGCCGACATTGGGAAACAGGCGGCCGTAGCGCCGGAAGAACAGCGGCCGGTAGATCAGTTCCTGCGGCACGACCGAGGCGATCGGATAGGCCACCATGATCAAAAGCCACAGCTCGGGGCGCTGGCGCGGCAGTTCGAGAAAACGCTCGGGCACCAGCACGAGCGCGACGGTCGTGCAGGCAAGCGCGACCATCACCACGAAACCGAGGATCAGGCGCCACTCGTAAAGCACGGGCCCCTCGATCAGCTCGCGGAACCGGAAGCCCGGCGTCACGGCCAACAGCAGTGCCGACATCGCGGCCAGGGCGAAAAGCAGCGGAAACAGGGGATACTGGCCGAAGAAGGCGACCATCAGCACGGGCGTGCCGACGAACAGGGCCAGGAACTCGGCCCACAGACGCAGCTTGCGCGCTGGCGTCAGTGGGGCCGCGCCGGCGGCCGCGGTGGTGATTGCCTCGCTCATGGCGCCCGGTATGTCCCGCTCGGCGCGTTGCTTCAAGGCGCATCACGCGCGCCGGGCGGCGGGACCGGTCACTTTGCGTGTCGTTTGCGCAAGAAGTCCGCGCCAAAGAAAACGGGGCACCCGGTGGGCGCCCCGTCGATTGTTGGCTTGAGCGTCCCTCAGCCCTGCTGGGTGACCGGAACGATCCGGATCTCGACGCGGCGGTTCTGGGCGCGGCCCTCCGGCGTGGCGTTCGAGGCGATCGGCTGGCTCTCGCCGACGCCAAAGGACGTCACGCGCGTCGGCGTGATCCCGCGCGCGCGCAACTCGGTCGCGACGGTGTTCGCGCGGCGCTCGGAGAGCTGCAGGTTGAAGCTTTCCGAGCCGGTCGAGTCGGTATGCCCGATCACTTCGACGTAGCTCTGCGGATATTGCTGCAGCGTCTGCGCCACGTCCGAGATGATCGGGTAGAAGCCCGGCTGGAGCACCGCCGAGCCGGTCTGGAAGGTCACGTTCTCGGGCAGCCGGACATACAGCGCGTCGCCCTGCTGGTAGACGTCGGCGCCGGTCCCGGCGAGCTCGCGCTCGAGGTCGCGCTGCTGCTGATCCAGGAACTGGCCGACCGCGGCACCGGCGAGCAGGCCGATACCCGCGCCGACCAGCGCGTTCCGGTAGTCATTGCCTCCGACCAGCGTGCCAAGGGCCGCGCCCGCCAAAGCACCGCCCAGAGCGCCGGTCGCCGTACGCGGGTTCTGCTGAACGGTCTCGGCGCAGCTGGCCAGCATCGTCGTGCAGCAGGTCAGAACAATCACCGTCTTTCTCATTTTGGGGAAGCTCCCTCTCCAACTGGGGTGCACGCGAGATGACCGCGCCCCCGGCACGGCCACGCTTTGCGGCGGTATGTTACTCAGGCCCATCGGTGCCTGCCACCAGCGGCAGACCACGCACCTGTAACGTTCTCAACGCGGCGCTCCGTCGCGGGTTCCGGCGGGATCGACACCTTGCAATTTGTGACGAAATTGCCCCAAAGGACCTTCGCTGCTGCAGATGACGCTAACCATCGAAAAAGAAACCCGCGACAGCACCAACGCAGGACGTTAATCATCCCGCCCATGCAGCAGATTACAACGACAGACGAGCTTGCCGCGCTCTGCGCCCGCTGCGCGCGCGGCCCATATGTGACCGTCGACACCGAGTTTATGCGCGAGCGCACCTTCTGGTCGCAGCTCTGCCTGGTGCAGCTTGCCGCCCCCGCCGCCGATGGCGAGCCGGAGGTAGCGGCGATCGTCGATCCGCAGGCCAATGGCCTCGCGCTCGACCCGCTGTTCGAGCTTCTGGCCGATGAGCGCGTGGTGAAGGTGTTCCACGCGGCGCGCCAGGACGTCGAGATCTTCCACCACCTGGGCAGGGTCATCCCCAGGCCGATGTTCGACAGCCAGGTGGCGGCCATGGTGCTGGGCTTCGGCGAGCAGGTTGGCTACGAGACGCTGGTGCGCCGCGTCGCCAAGGCCGAGCTCGACAAGTCCTCGCGTTTCACCGACTGGTCGCGCCGACCGCTCAGCGAGAAGCAGCTTGCCTACGCGCTGGGTGATGTGACGCATCTGCGCACGATCTACGAGTCCCTGTCGCATCGGCTCGATCGTTCGGGCAGGGCGCACTGGGTGGCCGAGGAAATGGCGATCCTCACCGATCCCGAGACCTACATCACGCGCCCCGAGGATGCGTGGAAACGCATCAAGGCGCGGTCGAACAGCCCGGCGTTCCTGGCCATCGTGGCTGCGCTCGCAGCCTGGCGCGAGCGCGAGGCGCAGACCCGCGACGTTCCGCGCCAGCGGCTGATGAAGGACGACGCGCTTCTCGAGATCGCGGTCGCGCGCCCCCGCTCGCCGGAAGATCTGGGCAAGCTGCGGCTGATCCAGCGCGAGGCCCGCAAGCCAGACTTCGCGGCCGGCATCATCGCCGCCGTGGCCGAGGGGATGTCCTGTCCGCCGGATCAGCGTCCGACACTGCCGCCGCCGCCTCGGCGGCGCGAAGGGTCGGCCGCGGTTGCGGACCTGCTGCGCGTCTTCCTGAAGGCGCGTGCCGATGCGCTGGGCATTGCGGCCAAGCTGATTGCCTCGACCTCGGATCTCGACGCGCTGGCCGGCGAGGACGATCCCGACCTTCCGCTGCTGCGCGGCTGGCGGCGCGAGGTGTTCGGCGAGGACGCGCTGCGCCTGGTGGCGGGCGAGCTTGGGCTCGTCGCCCGACCGGGTGGCGTTGAGGTGTTCGAGTTCGGCTGAGACCGGGCGCGGTGCCGCGCCGCCGGATCAGAAGTCGACCTGTCCCGAATTCGACAGCGTGTGCACCCGGAAGCCGGTCACGCCGCGCATCCGCGAAGCGATCAGCTGTGCATCCGCCCGGATCTCGCGCGCAGTCAGCGTGCCCTGCGGCATGTTGAGCGCCGGATCCGGCGGCACCGCGACGAAATCGAAGTCGATATACCCGTCGGGTCCCGGCTGCCCGTCGCGGCGCGGGCGAAGGCTTGGCGCGCCATATCCCGTGGTCGGCGCCGTGCCGTATGCCGTGATCGCATACCCGTCGCGCGTCCGCCCGATCTCGATCTTGCGCAGGGCCTGCATCGGTTCGGGCTGGCGCGCGGCGATCGCGGCGGCCTCGGCCTCGCTCTCGTCGTCGCCGCCGAACAGGCTGCATCCGCCAAGCAGCGCGGCCAGGACCAGCGCCGGAAGGATTAACGGGGATCGACGCAGACGCATTGCGGATCTTGCCTCCAGAGTGAGCACGACATCGCGAAGGACCATAAGTGGCGTCGCGGGGAAAGGGAATTCCCGCAACGTCGCATGCCCATCTTTGGCCGGGGCGCACTGGACGCATCGGCATCGCGTCGCTAGATGAAAGCCTGAGCCACGGAGACGTCCCATGACCGCCCAACCCCGTTTCGAGGAAATTGTCGAGAATTTCGAGCTTTTCGACGATTGGGAGGACAGGTATCGCTACGTCATCGAGCTGGGCCGCGAGATGCAGCCACTCGACGACGCGCTGAAGATCCCGGCCCACAAGGTCGAGGGATGCGCGAGCCAGGTGTGGCTCGTTCCCTCGGTCACCGAGGGCGAGGACGGTGTCGCGCGTCTCGATTTTCGCGGCGATTCGGATGCCATGATCGTGCGCGGGCTGATCGCGGTTCTCCACGCCCTCTATTCCGGGCTCCCGCTGCGCGAGGCCGCAAATGTGGATGCGCTGGGCGAACTGTCGCGATTGGGGCTCGAGGCGCATCTTTCGGCGCAGCGTTCGAATGGTCTCAAGGCGATGGTGCAGCGCATCGGCGACCTGACCCGCGCGGCCGCCTGAGCGGTCCGGCCCATCGCCCAATCCAAACCTTGCCCTTGGGAGAGGGCGGCGCGACGTTATAGTCGCGTTCCACCGAATCACGCGCCTGTGAGGCCCGACGACGATGACCAACGCACTTGTCGATCTTCTTGCCCAACGCGACTGGCTGCTGCTCGACGGCGCCACGGGAACCAACCTCTTCGAGATGGGCCTGATGTCGGGCGATGCGCCCGAGCTTTGGAACGTCGACCAGCCCGAGAAGATCAGGGCGCTGCACCGGAGCTTTGTCGAGGCGGGCTCGGACGTGATCCTTACCAACTCGTTCGGGGGCTCGCGCTACCGGCTGAAGCTGCACCATGCCGAAGATCGCGTCTTCGAACTGAACAAGCGTGCCGCAGAACTGGCGCGCGAGGTCGCGGACGAGGCTGGCCGTAAGGTGATCGTGGCGGGCTCGGTCGGGCCGACGGGCGAGATCCTCGAGCCCGTGGGCTCCCTCAGCCACGCCGACGCGGTCGCCGCTTTCGAGGAGCAGATCGCGGGCCTGATCGCGGGCGGCGCGGATGTCATCTGGGGCGAGACGATTTCCTCGGAGGAGGAACTCCGCGCGCTTGCCGAGGCAGCGGCGAAGCAGCAGGCGCCGCTGTGTGCGACGCTCAGCTTCGACACTGCCGGGCGGACCATGATGGGGCTTACCAGTCGGCATTATGCCGAGATCGCGCCGGGTCTCGCGCAGCGCCCGATCGCCATTGGTGCGAACTGCGGCACGGGCGCGTCGGATCTCTTGCGCACGGTGCTGGGGATCACGGATGCCTCGCCCGATGCCCTGGTGATCGCCAAGGCCAATGCCGGCATTCCGAAATACGTCGACGGCCACATCCATTACGACGGCACGCCGGAGCTGATGGCGGATTACGCCTGTCTCGCCCGCGACGCCGGTGCACGGCTGATCGGTGGCTGCTGCGGCACGAAGCCCGAGCATCTGCGCGCCATGCGCGCAGCGCTCGAGGGCCACGCGGCCGGAGCCCGGCCGAGCCTTGACGAGATCCGCGCGAAACTGGGCGATTTCTCCTCGGCCAGCGACGGGACCGAGGCCGGAGACGAGGCCGGCGGCGAAGGCCGTCGCCGCCGCCGCCGAGGCTGACGCGGGCCGCCGCCGGCGCGCTTCCGCGGCCACGGAACTGCGGCCCTTGGGCCACGGTCGTGGCAACTCTGTCGGTTTGTCACCGGCGAATGACGGTTTTCTTTGAGCGACGCGATGACGTTATCGCGCATAACCCGACGAGGGGCACGCGCGGGCGTGCGAAAACCATTCCTGGGAGACCGAGCCTTGGCCGAGGAAGACGACATCATCCTGAGCGAGTTGGACGACGAGGAACTTGTCCAGCAGATGCATGACGATCTCTATGACGGCCTCAAGGACGAGATCGTCGAGAGCGTGAACATCCTGCTCGAGCGTGGCTGGGTGCCCTACGACGTCCTGACCAAGGCGCTCGTCGAAGGTATGCGCATCGTCGGCATCGACTTCCGCGACGGGATCCTGTTCGTTCCCGAGGTGCTCCTCGCCGCGAATGCCATGAAGGCGGGCATGGGCGTTCTGAAGCCCCTGCTGGCCGAGACCGGCGCCCCGCGTCTGGGGACGATGGTGATCGGAACGGTCAAGGGCGACATCCACGATATCGGCAAGAACCTCGTGTCGATGATGATGGAAGGCGCCGGTTTCGAGGTCTACGACCTTGGCATCAACAACCCGGTCGAGAACTATCTCGAGGCGATCGAAACCCACAAGCCCGATATCCTCGGCATGTCGGCGCTGCTGACCACCACGATGCCCTACATGAAGGTCGTGATCGACACGATGAAGGAAAAGGGCATCCGCGACGACTACGTCGTGCTGGTGGGTGGTGCGCCGCTGAACGAGGAGTTCGGCAAGGCGATCGGTGCAGACGCCTATTGCCGCGATGCCGCCGTGGCCGTCGAGACGGCCAAGAGCTTCATGTCGCGCAAGCACAACCAGGCAGCCGCGGCGGGCTGAGGCCGGCCGCGAGCCCCTGTGTCGTCGCCCTCGCCGCGCGCGAGGGCGTTCTTCCTTGGCAGCGGGGACTGGCCGATGACAAGCTCATTGCCAGACGATGACACCCTGACCGAGACGGGCCTCGAACTGCGGAGCAGGGGGCGCGTGCTGCTGATTGCCTGCGGTGCGCTGGCGCGCGAGATTCTCGCGCTTACACGCCTCAACGGCTGGTCGCACATCGATCTCGCCTGCCTGCCCGCGAAGCTGCACAACCGGCCGGCGCTGATTCCCGAGGCCGTCCGTGGCCGGATCCAGCGCGCGCGCAAGCAGGGCTACACCGGCATCCACGTCGTCTACGCTGACTGCGGCACCGGTGGGTTGCTCGACCGCGTCTGCGAGGAGGAGGGCGTCAGCCGGATCGAGGGGCCGCACTGCTACAGCTTCTTCGATGGCAACGACGCCTTTGCCGAACGGTCCGAGGATGAAGTCGGCGCCTTCTACCTGACCGACTTTCTCGCGCGCCAGTTCGACGCGCTGGTGTGGCGTGGCATGGGGCTGGACCGCCATCCCGAGCTGCGGGACCTCTACTTCGGAAATTACGACCGCGTGGTTTTCCTGGCGCAGACCGAGGACCCGGCGCTCGAAACCCGCGCCAGGGCTGCCGCCGATCGGCTCGGCCTCGCATTCGAGAAACGCGTTACCGGGTACGGTGATCTCGCGGGGTTCGTTTCGGCCGCGGCTCAGGGGTGAGCGCCGCGCGGTCGCGCGCGGTCTCAGGCGGCATCAGCGGTCCGAGACCAGCCTCAACCGCGGGGGCGGACGGCGCGGTGCATCCGGCGGCAGGTCGTCGTGACGCCCGCCGGTGATCGCCACCAGGCCGGGCTTGCGCGGCCCGCGGGGGCTCAGGGGCCCGGGGTGATGGAAGCTCGCCGACACGTCGGCAAACCCGCCACCATAGGCTGTGCTCTCGCAGGCCTCGACCGTCACTTCGACCGGCGTGATTGCCATCGCGTCGATCGTGAACCGCAGCGGCGGATCGCCGACGCGCACCATCGTGTCCTCGAGGCAGTGAAGCGCGCCAATCACGCGGTCAACCCGGCCGTTGTCGCTGCGGAGCGGCAACAATAGGATTTCCCACGCCTCCTTGCGCCCGTCGGCCCGGCGCAGGCGGGCATGGCCTACGCCCGGCTCGGCCAGCGTTTCGCGCAGAAGTTCGGTCAGGCTCTGGCGCGCCGCCAGATCCATGATGGAACCAACGGGCATCCCGCGGAGTTCCATACCGAAAGCATCAGCGAGTGCGGTCCCGGAAATCCGGAAACGCATGTTGCCCATCCCGAGGTCCTCGAGGATGAACAGGTTGCCGATTTTCGAGGGAATATCCCTCGGATCTACTTCGGCTCGAAATGGACATGCCCGACCTGCCCGGAGATCTTGCCAGTACGCCTCAAGGGCACGGATCTCTGGATGCAACATCGAGGACATGTTTCGGATCAGATATCCCATGAAACTACGCAACCGCTTTTGGCTGTCCGAAAAACTAATCACACCACCCTCACGACGACTTTACCCTTTCGCAACCACGAGTCCAAGCGGCGCGGTCGTCTCAAAACAAGACAGGTCGATCCCGTTGCAAAGGCCCGATCCGGTCTCAGTTGGAGCGCTGTGACGGCTTGTGAATCGCGGCCAGCGGCGGGCAGGTGTTGACCCCGGCGCCGCCGCCGCGCAATCTCCGCGCCGCCGCGGATACGGGGGTGCCCCTCGCCACGCGGCGCCTGCCTGATCCCCGTCCGACAGCGAGCGAGACCTGTGATGCCCCCATCCCCCGAGCCCGAGCGCCAGGGACTCCTGTTCGTTCTTTCCTCGCCGTCGGGGGCGGGGAAGTCCACGCTCTCGCGCCGGCTGCTGGCCGGGGACGCCGCATTCGTGCTGTCGGTTTCGGCAACGACCCGGCCGATGCGGCCGGGCGAGGTGGACGGAAAAGATTACCATTTCGTTGACGTTACGCGATTTCGCGAGATGGCCGGTGCGGGCGAGATGCTCGAGCATGCGCGCGTCTTCGATCACCACTACGGCACGCCGCGCGCGCCGGTCGAAGCCGCGATCGGGCAGGGGCGCGACGTGCTGTTCGACGTCGACTGGCAAGGCACCCAGCAGCTGCGCGACTCGGCACTGGGTTTCGCGGTCGTGAGCGTGTTCATCCTCCCGCCCTCCATCGCCGAATTGGAGCGGCGCCTGCGGCATCGCGGTCAGGACGATGACGCGGTGATCGCGCGCCGCATGGAAAAGTCGCAGGCCGAGATCAGCCACTGGGCCGAATATGACTATGTTCTGGTCAATGACGACCTCGACGCGTGCTACTCCCAAGTTGAGACAATCGTTGCTGCCGAGCGCTTGCGGCGCCAGCGTCAGAGGGGCCTCATCGGCCATGTCGAATCGCTCAATCGAGAGTTCGAGGACCTGTTTGGATGACCCTTTACTCGCTTGACGGCCACAGCCCGATCCTTCCCGCCTCGGGCGAAGTCTACATCGCGCCGGGGGCCCGACTGATCGGGCAGATCACCCTGCACGAAGGATCGAGCGTCTGGTTCAACGCCGTGATGCGCGGCGACAATGAGCCGATCGTGCTGGGCGAGGGATCGAACGTGCAGGACGGCGCGGTGTGCCACACCGACCCCGGCTTCCCGCTGACCATCGGGGCCGAGGTCACGGTCGGGCACAACGCGATCCTGCATGGCTGCACGGTCGGTGACGGCTCGCTGGTCGGCATGGGCGCGGTCGTGCTCAACGGGGCGCGGATCGGCCGCGGCTGCCTGATCGGCGCCAACGCGCTGGTGACCGAGGGCAAGGAGATCCCCGACTATTCCATGGTTCTCGGGCAGCCGGGCCGGGTGGCGCGAAGCCTCGATGAGGCGGCGGTCCAGGGACTGCGCGAGGCGGCGGCTGTCTATCGCCGGCGAATCCAGCGCTATCGCGACGGTTTCGGCACGCTCTGACCCCCGCGCCCGGCCGTCGTGGTCAGGCGGGCAGCGCCGTCAGGAGAACCGAGCCCGGCGCGCTTCGGCTGACGAGCCGGGCGCCGGCGGCGGCGAGGGCGCCCGGCAGCAAGGCAAGCTCGACCCGCCGGGGCTCGGGAAGGCGATGGGTCGGCTCGCCCGACAGCCAGGCCCGCGCGTCCGCATCCAGTGTCGCGCTCTCGCCCTCGGCCGCGAGGCCAGTGGGCCATGCGCCGTCGAAGGCCATCGTCACCGTGATCCGGCCGCGCATGCCCAGCAGGGACCGACCGCAAAGCGCCATCAGTGCCATGCATCGTGCGGCCGGGAGGCCGACCGCCGGGCCTTCGAGGCCGCTCCAGCGCATTTCGACATGCCGGCTGCCAAGGCCTTCCATCACCACGTCATGCAATTCGCTCCGCGACATGCCGCCCGTGCCATCGGCGGGCGCCCCGAAAGCGAGGCGCAAGAGCCGCAGCATCGCCGAGGCACGCGTCGCCGACTGGCGCACGAGTTCGAGTTCCTCGCGCGTGTCGGCGCCCGCGAGTTCGTGCATCAGGTCGGCGGCATTCCCGATCGCCCCGACCGGGTTCACAAGGTCGTGACAGATGCGGACCGCGACCAGGCCGGCAAGGTCATCCTGTGTCATCGTTCCTCCGCATCGGCCGGCGTCTGCGACCACCCTGTCCCGCGCCGTGGCGGATGCCGGCGAGATGGTCTAGATGAGACCGCATGGTGAACCCGTTCATAGAGGTCGGCGCTCTGGTGCGCCATACCGGCGAGCCCGACTGGGGTATCGGCCAGGTGCAATCGATCATCGGCGAGCGCGTGACCGTCAATTTCGAGAATCAGGGGAAGGTTGTGCTTCAGGGTGCAGAGCTTCCCCTCGACCTTGTCGAGCCCGACCGCTTCTGACCAGCGTCGCCGATAATGTGTGAAGGTTTCGTTAAAACGGCTTTCACAAGGTGGTCGTGCGGGTTGCTTGCGTGACGGTTGCGCGGGATCGGCATTGCCCATAGTGTCCGCCAACCGGAAGGCGCTGGTGACAGGCGCCGCCGGCAAGAAGCTCGGAAGGTCTGGGAGATCACCGCTGATGTATGTCGATGCCGGCCGCTTCGTCGTTCGACTGGCGGACTGCGCCGAGGACGTGGCGGCGGCTCAGCGCCTCAGATACCGTGTCTTCGTCGAGGAAATGGGCGCGACGGCCTCGCCTGAGGACGCCGCCGAGCGGCGCGAGCGCGACCGTTTCGATCCCTATTTCGATCACCTCCTGCTCATCGACCGCGAATGCCCGGATGCCGATCTCGAACGCGGCGTTGTCGGGGTCTATCGCGTCATGCGCAGCTCGGTCGCGCGTGCCGGGATCGGCTTTTACGGCGCGCAGGAATACGAACTGGGCCTTCTGCTGGACTATCCAAGCGAGACGCTCGAACTGGGGCGCTCCTGCGTCGACGCGGGCTATCGCGGCGGCACGGGGATGCATCTGCTCTGGACCGGGCTCGGGCACTACGTCGCCGAGCATGACGTCTCGATCCTGTTCGGGGTGGCGAGTTTCCATGGCACCGACACCTCGGCGATCGCCCAGGCGCTGAGCTACCTGCACCACAACCACCTCGCGCCCGAAGACCTCCGCGTGCGGGCGGTCGCCGACCAGTTCACGTCGATGGACATCCTGCCGGAGGACCAGGTCAACCGGATGGAGGCGCTCAGGCAGATCCCGGCGCTGATCAAGGCCTATATCCGGCTTGGCGGCTTCGTTGGCGAGGGCGCCTATATCGACTGGGACTTCAACACGATCGACGTCTGCCTGATCATGGATACCGCGCGGATGGTCGAGCGCTATCGCACCTTCTACACGCAGGCGAAGAAGCCTGACAGCACGGCGACCGCCGCGGACTGAGCGGGCGCAGGCCGGAGCGGTCGAATGTCGAGCACCTGGAGGGGAGCAGAGCCCGATCACCTGCCGCCGCTCGGAACGGCGCAGAAGCTGCGCGGCGCGGTGCGGCTCACGGCTTTCATCCTCACGACGGCGGTGATCCTGGGGATGTTCCTGGTCGGTCGCGCGCTGCGCGGAGCCTTCGGACGCCGGGTGACCTTCCACTTCCTGCTGGCGCAATGCTGGGCCCGGGCGGGCCTTTGGCTGACGGGGCTTGGCCTGCGGGTCGAGGGACGGCCGGTCGGTGCCGGGGCTCTTGTCGCCAACCACTCGTCCTGGATCGACATCCTCGCGCTTCGGGCCGTGACGCTGGTCTATTTCGTGGCGAAGTCCGAGGTCAGGGACTGGCCCGTCGTGGGCTTCATCACGCGCGTCACCGGAACCGTCTTCATCGAGCGCCGCCGCAGCCATGCCAAGCGGCAGGAAGAGATCCTGCGCGAGCGCATCGCTGCGAGCCAACTGCTGGCCTTCTTCCCCGAGGGCACCTCGACCGACGGGCTCCGGGTCCTGCCGTTCAAGAGCTCGCTCTTCTCGGTATTCTTTCTCGACGGCCATGGTGCCGAGCTTTGGGTCCAGCCGGTGACGATCCGCTATTTCCCCGACCCGCGGGATCGCGTGCCGCCAAGCTTCTATGGCTGGTGGGGCGACATGAATTTCGAGGCGCATATCTGGCAGGTTCTGGCGCGTTCGCGGCACGGTCTGGTCGAGGTGATCTTCCACGAGCCCGTCCGCCCGACCGCGTTCGGCGATCGCAAGCTGCTGGCGGATCACGCCGGGCGCGCAGTCGCCGAGGGGCACGCCACGGGGCGGACGGTTCCGGCACCGCCGGGCCACTAGCCATCGCCAGGGCAGGCGGGGTGCTTCGGTGCCGCCCCGGCAGCGTTCAGAGCGGCGCGACGGTGCGGGGTTGCCAGCCTACGGGGGGGCGGTGCTAAGCTGCCCTAGTTTTCACAACCTGACAGGTTCTCCATGAGCGACAGCTCCTTCTCGTCGCAGCTTCCGCGGCGGGGCCCCACGCACCCCGAGATCAGCCTCGCGGTGTCCCCCCCCTCCGACATGACCGACCCCGTCGAGCTCGGCGCCTGGCTGCGCAATCACGCAGTCGAGGAGGTCGAGTGCGTGACGCCCGACTTTGCCGGCATCGGGCGCGGCAAGGTCATGCCCAGCTCGAAATTCATTCGCGACAATCCGACCTTCCTGCCGACCTCGCTTTTCTTCCTGACGATTACTGGCGGCTATCCGGATATCGCGAACTTCACCGGCTACGACACCGATGCCGACCTGATGCTCAAGCCCGACTACGGCACCATGCGTGCCGTCCCCTGGGCCAATGACCGCTCGGTTCAGGTGATCCATGACGTGTCGGACCGCGAGGGGAACCTTGCGGATTTCGCGCCGCGCTCGGTGCTGCGCCGGGTGATCGGCCAATACGAGGCGCAGGGCTGGCAGCCGATCGTGGCGCCGGAGATCGAGTTCTACCTGACCAAGCCGAACACCGACCCGGACTATCCGCTCGAGCCGCCGCTCGGCCGCTCGGGGCGCCGGGCGCAGAAGAGCCAGGCCTACTCGATCTCGGCGGTCGACGAGTACGACACCGTGATCGAGCACATCTACGATTACGCCGAGGCGCTGGGGCTCGAGATCGACACCATCATCCAGGAAGCGGGTGCAGCCCAGCTCGAGGTCAACCTGCGCCACGGCGATCCGCTGGAACTGGCCGACCAGGTGTTCCTGTTCAAGCGCCTGATCCGCGAGGCGGCGCTACGCTGTGGCTGCTACGCCACCTTCATGGCCAAGCCGATGGAGGAGCAGCCCGGCTCGGCCATGCACATCCACCAGAGCGTGGTGGTGAAGGCGACGGGCGAGAACCTGTTCTCGACCCCGGAGGGCGCACCCTCGGACGCGTTTCGCCACTTCATCGGCGGGCAGCAGGCCTACCTCAAGGCGGCCTGCTGCCTGATGGCGCCTTACGTGAACTCGTACCGCCGCCTCGTCCCGGGCATCACCGCGCCGATCAACCTCGACTGGGGGCGCGACAACCGCACGACGGGCCTGCGGGTTCCGATCTCGCCGCCGGCCGCGCGGCGCGTCGAGAACCGGGTCGTGGGCGCCGACGCGAACCCCTATCTCGCGATCGCCGGCACGCTCGCCGCGGGGCTCCTGGGGATGATCCAGGGCGTCGAGCCGCGCGACGAGGTGCGCTCGGACAGCTACGAGCGGCCGCGCGAATTGCCCTATGGCCTGCTTGATGCGGTCGAGCAGTTCAAGCGCTGCGATCCGCTGCGCGACGCGCTGGGCAAGGGGTTCTCGGACCTCTACGCCGCCGTGAAGGAGCACGAGTACGAGGAGTTCATGCGGGTGATCAGCCCGTGGGAGCGCGAGCACCTGTTGCTCAACGTCTGATCCGAACCTGCCGCAAGCGGCGGCCAGCGGCCGCCGCGTTGTCTTGCCGGTTCAGTTCAGCGCAGCGCCTCGGCGAAGGCCGACACCGCGGCGGCCGGGTCGGGCTGACCCCAGACCAGCGTGGGGTCGGGGACGACGAAGTCCGTGATCGCCGCCAGCCGCCGCGCGTCGTCGAGCGTGACGCCGCCCTCGGCGACGACGGGCGTCTCGATCATCTCGGACCACCACTGGAACAGCGCGTCGTCCGCCGCGGCTCCGTCGCCCAGCGCGCCCTGGACGCGCACCGGTCCCAGCGAGACGTAGTCCGCGCCCGCCTCGGCCAGTGACATCGCGCGGTGGCGCTCGGCGCCGCCGAAGGCGCCGATGATCGCATCGCGCCCCAGCGTCTTGCGCAGGTCCCGGATCGGCGCCCGGCTGCGGCCGATATGAACGCCGTCGAGCCCGAGCGCGCCGACCAGGCGATGATGCTCGGCAATCACCAGCGGCACGTCCGCCTCGTGGCAGGGCGGCAGAAGGTGATTGGCCGCGCGGATCCACGCGGCCTCGTCCGGCCCTTCGCCGAGATCGAGGCGCAGGCACGCGACGGCGCCGGTCGACAGCATCGCCTGCAGCTCGGCGACATGAGTGTCGGGGTCGAAGGCGGCGGGGGTGACGATGTAGAGGCGCGCGGCCTCTGGTTCCTGGGTCATGGTGTCCTGGTCTTCGGCGCGAGGCTTGGTCAGTTGGGACAGCCGATGCGCTTCGGGACCATTAGACGGGCGGGACGGCGGCGCTCGGCCTCGGCGAACATCGGGCCGACATTCCTGCCGAAGGAACTCACATTGTCAACCTGTGCGACGTGACGCCTGAGCGCCGGCGTCAGCGCGGCCTCGCTCAGCGCCGGCAGCTTGGCGGGATCGTCGAAGCTGAACATGACATAGGCAAGGTCGTCGCCGCGGCGGATCACCCAGTCGCGGTCGCGGTCCTGCCACTCCAGCACGGCGTTGAGCGGGCGCGGCCAGCTCTTCAGCGGAAAGCGTCCGCAGACGATCGGCCCCGGCCAGTGGCGGTAGTTCTCGCTCAGGAAGGGCGGCATCAGCTGGATCGTGCATTCCTCGTCACAGACGAAGAAGAGGTTGAGCGCGAGCTGCACCGCCAGCGTCGTCGCGTCGCGCTGGGCCGAGGGCTTGATCGGCGTGACCAGCGCGCGGAACCCTTCCTCGCTGAGGCTGCTGTCGCGCGGGACGCGGCCAAGCTGTGGCGGCTGCGCTTTGGGATGCGACAGGCGCAGCCTCAGATCGAAGGGCGCGCGCAGCCGCACCAGCCGGTCCTCAAGCCCCGCCGCCACCAGTCCCGGCGCGCTTCCTGCGGCCTCCCGGCCCACCGGCTCGGGTGGGAAGAAGGCGAGCGCGGCCTGCGGCGAGGAATTGCGCCAGCCCACGGGGACGCGGACGGGATCAGGCATTCTCGACCTCGTCGAGCGGGACCAGCAGGCGCTGGGGGCGGCGCATGCGGGCCATCTCCCAGACCTGCTCGATCTTGTCGGTGATGTGGTGCAGGCCCTGCATCCCCTGTCGGTATTCCTCGAGTTCGGGCGTCAGTGCCGCCTCGATCATCTCGGGTCGCTTCTCGGGCCGGTCGAACTCGAAGAGGAACAGGCAGAGCGGCTCGCCCTGTTTGATCACGAGTTCCTGCCCCGGGTCCTCCCACTCGAAGGCCCAGCTCAGGTTCTGCGGCCAGAGCGTCAGCGGCCAGCGACCGGCGACTACGGTGCCTGGCCAGCGCCGGATCGACGGCCCCAGGAAGGGCGGCAGCTGCGACACCGTGCAGGGCTCGTCGGTCACCAGGAAGAAGGGCAGCCGAAGCTGGATCACCGGCTTGCGCGGATGCCGCCAGCGCGCAGGCGGCTCGACCACCAGCATGTCCTTGAGCTTGTCGGGCTGCACGAAGGTGCCTTGCTCGACCACCTGGAGCCCGAAGCCGCCCTGCGGGCCCTTGGTCATCTTCAGCCGCAGTCCGATTGGCGCGGGCAGTTCGACCAGCTGGCGCTCCATGCTGTTCACGGCCGGGCAGTTCTGCACGGCGCGCATGCCAAGCGGCCGGTCTCGGGTCGAAAAGACGGTGCGGGGCGGCGCGAAGGCGAAGCCCCCCTCTTGGTCGGTCAGGCAGAATCCGATGGGGCAGCGGGTGCTCGGTGCGTACATGGGGGGCTGATCCGGTCCGGCGCTTCTGAAATCCGCGTCGATCATAGGGCCGATCCGAGCACCCCGCATGACCGCCCCGATCACGAGTGCGAGACCCGAGTTTACCCCGCCGTGCGCGGTGTCGGGCGCCAGTCGGGCGGCGCCAGCTCGAAGCCGCCGAACTCGAAGCCGGGTGAGACCGTGCAGCCCACCAGGGTCCAGGCGCCCAGCGAGCAGGCGGTTTGCCACCAACCCTGCGGCACGATGCGCTGCGGGCGCTGGCCGGTCGCGAATTCGGGCCCGAGGATCGTCGCCTCGGCGTCATGGCCGTTCGCCGACACGGTCAGGGATAGCGGCGCGCCGGCGTACCAGTGCCAGATCTCGGCGGCGTCGACGCGATGCCAGTGGCTGACCTCGCCCGCTTCCAGCAGGTAGTAGATCGCCGTGCCGGCGGCGCGCTCGCCCTCGGCCGCCTCGGCGCGCCAGGTCTCGCGATACCAGCCGCCCTCGGGATGGCGCTGGAGTTCGAGCGTGCGGATGAGGTCCGGGGCGGTCGTCATGGCGTCAGCCTAGTCGCGGGCCGATGGCTCGCAAGGGAATTCAGGCCACCGGAAGAAAAAGGCCCCGGCGTCGCCGCCGGGGCCCTGCGATTGGCCGAGGGCGAGGATCAGGCCTTGCCCTTGTAGATGTCGATCAGCGTGTTGAGCATCGCGATCGCGTCCTCGCGCGGGCGCTGGAAGGTGTTGCGACCGATGATCGAGCCGTTGCCCCCGCCGTCGCGGATCGCGCGGGCGTCGTCGTAGACCGAGCTCTCGCCCTTCTTCGCGCCGCCCGAGAAGACGACGATGCGTCGGCCGTTGAAGGCCGCCTGCATGCAGTGGGCGACGCGCTTGGCCTGCGTCGCGACGTCGATCTTCTCCTTCTCGTAGACCTTCTTGGCCTCGCCAAGCTCGAGATGGTCGGTCGAGAGCTTGATCTTGATGACATGCGCGCCCAGCAGCGCCGCGATCTGCGCGGCATAGGCGGCGATGTCGATCGCCGTCTCGCCGTCCTTCGAGATCGCCTCGCCGCGCGGATACGACCAGATCACGGTGGCGATGCCCGCGGCGGCGGCCTCCTCGCGCATTTCGCGGATCTCCTCGAACATGTCGAGCGCCATGTCCGAGCCGGGATACACCGTGAAGCCGATGGCCGAGCAGCCCAGGCGCAGCGCGTCCGACACCGATGCCGTGACCGCCTGGTTCTTGCCCGCGGTCTCCGACATCAGCGAGTTGGCCGAGTTGACCTTCAGGATCGTCGGGATCTGGCCGGCGAAGGTGTCCGCCCCCGCCTCGATCATGCCCAGCGGCGCGGCATAGGCGTTCAGCCCCGCGTCGATCGCCAGCTGGTAGTGGTAATGCGGATCATAGGCCGCCGGGTTCGGCGCGAAGCTGCGCGCCGGGCCGTGCTCGAAGCCCTGGTCGACGGGCAGGATGATCATCTTTCCGGTGCCGCCCAGCTTGCCGTTCATCAGCATGCGGCACAGGTTCGCCTTCACGCCGGGGTTCTCGCCCTCGTAGTTGGCCAGGATCTTCTGAACTGTGCGGGTCGCCTTCATGGGGTTCCTCTCTTCGCGATGCGGGCTCTTCCAGCCCTGCGGGATGGGGTGGGCGCGCCTGTGCGCCCGGGATCAATTCGACAGCGCCGCGACGCCGGGCAGGGTCTTGCCCTCGAGCCATTCAAGGAAAGCCCCTCCGGCGGTCGAGACATAGGAGAATTTCGCAGCGGCGCCGGAATTGTTGAGCGCGGCGACCGTGTCGCCGCCGCCGGCTACCGACAGGAGCCGGCCCTCCTGCGTCAGCCGCGCCGCCGCCGCCGCCGCCTCGTCGGTCGCGCGGTTGAAGGGCTCGATCTCGAAAGCGCCGAGCGGGCCGTTCCAGACCACGGTCTTGGCGTTCTCGAACCGGCCGACGATGTCGCGCACCGCCTCGGGGCCCGCGTCGAGGATCATCGCGTCCTCGGGGCAGGCATCGGCCGGCACGACCTCCGACGGCGCGCCCGCCCGGAACTCGCGTGCCACCACCACGTCGCGCGGCAGGACGATCTCGCATCCCGCCGCCGACGCCTTCGCCATGATGTCCCGCGCGGTCGTCGCGAGATCATGCTCGCACAATGACTTGCCCACCGGCTTGCCCTGCGCGGCCAGGAAGGTGTTCGCCATGCCGCCACCGATGACGATCTGGTCGACCCGGGCGATCAGGTTGCCCAGGAGGTCGAGCTTGGTCGAGACCTTGGCCCCGCCCACCACCGCGATCACCGGGCGCTCGGGCCTGGAAAGCGCCTTCTCCAGCGCGCGCAGCTCGGCCTCCATCAGCCGCCCGGCGGCCGAGGGCAGGAGGTGCGCGATCCCCTCGGTCGAGGCATGCGCGCGGTGCGCGGCCGAGAAGGCGTCGTTGACATAGACGTCGCCGACCTGGGCCAGTTGCCGGGCGAACTCGGGGTCATTGGCTTCCTCGCCGGCGTGGAAGCGGGTGTTCTCGAGCAGCAGCACCTGGTTGGGCTGAAGCCGGTAGGCCGCGTGCTCGGCGGGCGAGCCGACGCAGTCGGGCGCGAACTTCACCATGGGGCCGTCGCTGCCCAGCGCGGCGGTCAGCGCGTCGATGACATGGCCCAGCGACATCTCGGGCACCGGCTTGCCCTTGGGGCGGCCGAAATGTGCCAGGAGGATCGGAAGGCCACCCTTTCTGATGACGTCCTTGATCGTCGGGATCACTGCGCGGATGCGGGTGTCGTCGGTCACGCGGCCGTTCTGCATCGGCACGTTGATGTCGACGCGGATCAGGACACGCTTGCCCTTGAGGTCGAGGTCGTCGAGGGTGCGAAAGCTCATCCGGTCAGCTCCTTCAACAGCAGTGCGGGGCAGGGTGCGCGCCGCCCGCCCGCTCGATCTCGATGGTCGCATGGACGAAGCCATGCGTCTCGGCCAGCCGTTTCCTGATCGCGTCGCGCACGCGCCCCGAGTCGGCGCCCTCGGCGATCTCGGCATGCAGCGTGATCATCGGCCGGTCCTCGCTGATCGCCCAGGCGTGCAGGTGATGGATGCGGCTGATCTTCTCGTCGCGGGACAGGTCCTGGGCGATCGCCGCCAGGTCGACCCCCTGCGGCACCGCTTCCAGCAGGATGCGCCCGCTGTCCCGCACCACCCGCCAGCCGGCGCCCAGGATCAGGCAGGCGACCACCACCGACAGGATCGGGTCGGCCGGTGTCCAGCCGGTGGCGATGATCACGCCCGCCGCGACGATCGCCCCGACCGAGCCGAGGATGTCGCCCGCAACATGCAGCATCGCGCTGCGGATGTTCAGCCCGCCGCTTCCGCCATGCAGCAGCCGGAAGGCGATGATATTCACGCCAAGGCCCAGGATCGCGACGATGATCATGGGCACGCCCATGACCGGCACGGGCGCCAGCAGCCGGTCGACCGCCTCCCACAGGATGACGCCCGCGATCAAGAAGAGGGCGATGCCGTTGAGAAAGGCTGCAAGGACCGAGAAGCGGTCGAAGCCGAAGGTCAGCTGCCAGTCCGCGGGCCTACGCGAGACACGCGCTGCCGCCCAGGCAAGCACCAGCGACGCGAAATCGGTGAGCATGTGCCCGGCATCCGCCAAGAGCGCGAGCGAGCCCGAAAGCCAGCCCGTGACCGCCTCGACCAGCATGAAGCCCCCGGTCAGGCCGGCCGCAAGCGCAAGCCTGCGGCCGTCGCCGTGGTGATCATGCGGGTGGGCGTGGGCACCCATCTCGGCTTCAGATCTTGGCGGCCATCGCGACCGCGGTGTCGCTCATCCGGTTCGAGAAGCCCCACTCGTTGTCGTACCAGGTCAGGATGCGGCACAGCGTGCCGTCCATGACCTTGGTCTGGTCCATGTGGAAGACCGACGAGTGGCTGTCGTGGTTGAAGTCGATCGAGACGAGCGGCTCGGTCGTGAAGCCGAGAATGCCTTTCAGCTTCTGCCCGGCAGCGGCCTCGATCGCGGCGTTGATCTCCTCGACCGAGGTCTTCCTCGACGCCACGAACTTGAAGTCGACGACCGAGACGTTCGGCGTCGGCACGCGGATCGCGACGCCGTCGAGCTTGCCGTTGAGCTCCGGCATGACCAGGCCCACCGCCTTGGCCGCACCGGTCGAGGTCGGGATCATCGACATCGCCGCCGCGCGGGCGCGGTAGAGATCCTTGTGCATGGTGTCGAGCGTCGGCTGGTCGCCCGTGTAGCTGTGGATCGTGGTCATGAAGCCCTTGTCGATGCCGATCGCCTTGTTCAGCACATAGGCGACGGGCGCGAGGCAGTTCGTGGTGCACGACGCGTTCGAGACCACCATGTCCTCGGCAGTCAGCGCGTCTTGGTTGACGCCGTAGACGATGGTCTTGTCCGCGCCCGAGGCCGGGGCCGAGACCAGCACGCGCTTCGAGCCGTTCTTGAGATGCGCCGAGGCCTTGGCCTTGTCGGCGAAGATGCCGGTGCACTCCATCGCGATGTCGACGTCGCCCCAGGGCAGTTCCTCGGGGTTGCGGATCGCGGTGACGCGGATCGGGCCGCGGCCCACGTCGATGGTGTCGCCGTCGACCTTGACCTCGCCGGGGAAGCGGCCATGCACCGAGTCATATCGCATCAGATGCGCGTTGGTCTCGACCGGACCGAGATCGTTGATCGCCACCACCTGGATATCGGTGCGGCCCGACTCGACGATCGCGCGCAGCACGTTGCGCCCGATCCGTCCGAAACCGTTGATCGCGACCTTGACCGCCATGTCGTTCTCCCCTGGCTGGAAGCGCGCGAGGAAAAGCGCGCGCGGAAATGATTTCGCCGCGCTTATACCTGCCCTGACAGGGGAATCAATCTGCGCGCCTGTGCGTGACGCGATATGACGCGCGCCGCGCCTTCGCGGGCCTGACGTTCATCCGGGGTGAGTGCGAGCGAGCGCGCCCGGCGCTCCGGTCCGCGGCGACGCGCGAGCCGCGCGTCAAAGTCCCGCGAAGGATCGGGCGCCGTCACGGTCCAGCGACGGCGCCCGTCAATCATCAAAGAAGAGATTTAGCCTTTTCAGCAACGGCTTCAGCGGTGATTCCGAAGTGCTGGTAGAGCTTGTCATACGGTGCCGAGGCACCGAAGCTCTCCATCCCGACGAAGGCCGCCTTGGCATCGCGCCCGCGTTCGCCCGACAGCCAGCGGTCCCAGCCCTGCTGAACCGCGGCCTCGACGCCCACGCGCACGGGGCCCGCGGGCAGCACGCGCTTGCGGTATGCCTCGGGCTGCGCGGCGAAAAGCTCGAAGCACGGGGCCGAGACGACGCGCGCGCCGATCCCCTCCTGCTCGAGCAGTTCACGCGCCGCCAGCGCGATCTCGACCTCCGAGCCGGTCGCCATCAGAATCACTTGGCGCCGGTGGTCGGCCTCGGCCAGCACATAGGCGCCCTGCGCGGTCAGGTTCTTGGTGCTGTGCTTGCCGCGCACCGTGGGCAGGTTCTGCCGCGTAAGTGCGAGCACCGACGGCGCGTCCTGCGTCGTCAGCGCGATCTCCCATGCCTCGGCGGTCTCGACCGCGTCGGCCGGGCGGAAGACCTGCATGTTGGGGATCGCGCGCAGCGCCGCCAGGTGCTCGACCGGCTGGTGCGTCGGCCCGTCCTCGCCCAGGCCGATCGAGTCGTGGGTCATGACATAGACCACGCGCTTGCCCATCAGCGCCGAGAGGCGCATCGCCGGACGCGCATAGTCCGAGAAGACAAGGAAGGTGCCGCCATAGGGCACCACGCCGCCATGCAGCGCCATGCCGTTCATCGCCGCCGCCATGCCGTGCTCGCGGATGCCATAATAGACGTAGCGGCCCTTGCGGTCGGTCTCGTCGAACATGCCCAGCCCGTCGGTCAGGGTGTTGTTCGAGCCGGTGAGATCGGCCGAGCCGCCGATCGTCTCGGGCATCGCCGGGTTGATCGCGGCCAGCGCCATCTCGGAGGCCTTGCGCGTGGCGACCTTGGGTGCATCGGCCACGATCTGCTTCTTCAGCGCGTTGATCGTGCGGCCCAGCTTGGCCGGCGCCTCGCCGCTCATCACGCGGTCGAGTTCCTTCTGCCTCGCCGGGCTCAGCCCGGCGCGGGCGCCTTCCCAGGCGGCGCGGGCCTCGGCGCCGCGCGCGGCGGCCTGTGCCCAGTCGGCGCGAATCGCTTCCGGAACCTCGAAGGGTCCGTGGCTCCAGCCATAGGCGGCGCGAACGCTCTCGATCTCCTTGGCGCCCAGCGGCGATCCGTGCGCCTTGGCGCTGTCCTGCTTGGTCGGCGCGCCGAAGCCGATATGCGTGCGGCAGGCGATCAGGGTGGGGCGCTTGTTGCCCTTGGCCCATGCCATTGCCGCGTCGATCTGGGCGTAGTCATGCCCGTCGATCGCCTTGACCTCCCAGCCCGAGGCCTTGAACCGCGCCAGCTGGTCGGTGCGGTCCGACAGGTCCAGCTTGCCGTCGATCGAGATGCCGTTGTCGTCCCACAGCACGATCAGTCGCGAAAGCTGCTGGCGCCCGGCCAGCGAGATCGCCTCCTGGCTGATGCCCTCCATCAGGCAGCCATCGCCCGCGATGACCCAGGTGCGGTGGTCGATCACCTTCTTGCCAAACCGCGCGCGCAGCGATTCCTCGGCCATGGCCATGCCCACAGCGTTGGCAAGCCCCTGTCCAAGCGGGCCAGTCGTGGTCTCGATGCCCGCGGCATGGCCGTATTCCGGGTGCCCGGCGGTCTTCGAGCCCAGCTGGCGGAAGTTCTTCACCTCGTTGAGCGTCATCCCGGGATAGCCGGTGAGGTGCAGGAGCCCGTAGAGCAGCATCGAGCCATGCCCCGCCGACAGCACGAAACGGTCGCGGTCGGCCCAGTCGGGGGCCTTGGGATCGAATCGAAGATGCCGATCGAACAGCACCGTCGCGACGTCGGCCATGCCCATCGGCATGCCCGGATGGCCCGAATTCGCGGTCTCGACCGCATCGATGGCCAGGACGCGCAGCGCCGTCGCCATACCAAAGAGCCGCGGCTCGGCCGCCTTCATCGCCTTGATGTCCACGCGTGGTCCTCGTGCAGCTGAGACAGGCCCGGTGCCGGGGCCGTCAGATGTCCTTCGCGCCGCGCCTTGCGCCCGGCGCCCGAATGCGGCGGGACAATGCGTATGGCGTGCGGGGCGGTCAAGTGCGCGGATGCCGCCCACCGGGGGGCACGGGCCGTCATGGGTCCGGATCTTGTGTCCCTCAGGTCACGATGCCAGGGAAGAAGGCGTGCCGAACCGCGCGTGTTCCTTATTCGTTCACACCATGCGTGGTGTATAGTTTTCGTCAACCCACAAAATCTGGGGTTAGGACGAAAAAACGCGATTGACCCGACTCTGAACCTTCATAAAAGTGGACGTTGTCGGGCGCGGAACCACAACATGTGGTGTTGGGCGCGGCATCCGGGGGCGGCTCAGCGCAAGCCTCACAAGCAAACTAGTCAGGTGTAGCCGGCGTTCAACGCGATCCGGCAACCGGTGGAGGTCATCCGCCGGACAGAACAAGAGTCGCCGTCGCAGGCGGGGGAGTGGGAAATGAAGATCGAGCGTAAGTTCACCGAAGCCGGCAAGTCACCCTATGACGCAATTGCGTTCCGCCAGGCGTCGTCCGAGATCCGGAACCCGGACGGTTCGACCGTGTTCAAGCTCGAGGCGTTCGACGTGCCCGCGGCCTGGAGCCAGGTCGCCGCCGACGTGCTGGCGCAGAAGTATTTCCGCAAGGCTGGCGTCGCGCGCGCCCTGAAGCCTTCCAAGGAGAAGGGCGTGCCCTCGTTCCTGTGGCGCTCGGTCCCGGACGAGAAGGCGCTGGCGGAACTGCCCGAGGACGAGCGCTACGGCGGCGAGACCTCGGCGCGCCAGGTCTTCGACCGGCTCGCCGGCGCCTGGACCTACTGGGGCTGGAAGGGCGGCTACTTCTCGACCGAGGAGGACGCGCAGGCCTATTTCGACGAGATGCGCTACATGCTGGCCAAGCAGATGGCCGCGCCGAACAGCCCGCAGTGGTTCAACACCGGCCTGCACTGGGCTTATGGCATCGACGGCCCCAGCCAGGGCCACTACTACGTCGATTTCCAGACCGGCAAGCTGGTCAAGTCCGACTCGGCCTACGAGCACCCCCAGCCGCATGCCTGCTTCATCCAGTCGGTCGCCGACGACCTCGTGAACGAGGGCGGCATCATGGACCTGTGGACCCGCGAGGCGCGGCTGTTCAAGTACGGCTCGGGCACCGGCACCAACTTCAGCTACCTGCGGGGCGAGAACGAGCGGCTGGGTGGCGGGGGTAAGTCG
Organism: Thermohalobaculum xanthum; assembly: GCF_016623495.1. Taxonomy (GTDB): domain Bacteria; phylum Pseudomonadota; class Alphaproteobacteria; order Rhodobacterales; family Rhodobacteraceae; genus Thermohalobaculum; species Thermohalobaculum xanthum. The sequence goes on from NZ_JAEHHL010000001.1 coordinate 31,871, forward strand.
TCGGGCCTGATGTCGTTCCTCAAGATCGGCGACCGTGCCGCGGGCGCGATCAAGTCGGGCGGCACCACGCGCCGCGCCGCCAAGATGGTGATCTGCGACATGGATCACCCCGACATCGAGGCCTTCATCGACTGGAAGGTGAAGGAGGAGCAGAAGGTCGCCTCGCTGGTCGCCGGCTCGAAGCTGCACGAGCAGAAGCTCAACGCCATCTTCGCGGCGATCCGCGACTGGGACGGCGCCGAGGCCGATGCCTTCGACCCCAAGGCCAATCCCGGCCTCAAGGCGGCGATCAAGGACGCCCGCAAGGCGATGATCCCCGAGAACTATGTCCGGCGCGTGCTGCAGTATGCCGAGCAGGGCTTCACCTCGATCGAGTTCCCCACCTACGACACCGACTGGGACTCGGAGGCCTATCTCACCGTCTCGGGGCAGAACTCGAACAACTCGGTGCGCGTGACCGACGCCTTTCTCGACGCGGTGGCGAAGGATGCCGACTGGGAGCTCTTCCGCCGTACCGACGGCAAGGTCGCCCGGACCGTCAAGGCCCGCGAGCTGTGGGAGAAGATCGGCCACGCCGCCTGGGCCTGCGCCGATCCCGGCATCCAGTACCACGACACGATCAACGACTGGCACACCTGCCCGGCCTCGGGGCCGATCCGCGCCTCGAACCCGTGCTCGGAGTACATGTTCCTCGATGACACGGCCTGCAACCTGGCGTCGCTGAACCTGCTCCAGTTCCTGGGCGAGGACGGCTTCCGGGTCGAGGACTACGAGCACGCGACGCGGCTGTGGACCGTGACGCTCGAGATCTCGGTGACGATGGCGCAGTTCCCCTCCAAGGAGATCGCGCAGCTGTCCTACGAGTATCGCACGCTCGGCCTCGGCTACGCCAATATCGGCGGGCTGCTGATGACGCTTGGCCATGGCTACGACTCGGATCAGGGCCGCGCGATCTGCGGCGCGCTGACCGCGATCCTGACCGGCGTGGCCTATGCCACCTCGGCCGAGATGGCGGCCGAGCTGGGCGCCTTCCCGGGCTACGCCGACAATGCCGAACACATGCTGCGCGTGATCCGGAACCACCGGCGCGCCGCGCATTCCGAGACGGCCGGGTACGAAGCGTTGCGCACCCTCCCTGTGCCGCTTGATGCGGCCAACTGCCCGGACGCGCGTCTGGTGGCGCGCGCCCGGGCCTCGTGGGACGCGGCGCTCGAGCTTGGCACCCAGCACGGCTTCCGCAACGCCCAGTCCAGCGTGATCGCGCCCACCGGCACGATCGGCCTGGTGATGGACTGCGACACCACCGGCATCGAGCCCGACTTCGCCCTGGTGAAGTTCAAGAAGCTGGCCGGCGGCGGCTACTTCAAGATCATCAACCGCGCGGTTCCCAAGGCGCTGTCCCGGCTCGGCTATGACGACGAGACGGTCGAGCAGATCATCGCCTACGCGGTCGGTCACGGCACGCTCTCGGGCGCGCCCGGCATCGACCACGAGAAGCTGATCCACCACGGCTTCGGCCCGGACGAGATCCAGCGCGTCGAGGACGCCCTCGCCTCGGCCTTCGACATCCGCTTCGTGTTCAACCAGTGGACGCTGGGCGCGAAGTTCTGCGAGGAAGCGCTTGGTATCGAGAAGGAAAAGCTGGGCGACCCTGGCTTCGACCTGCTCCGCCACCTCGGCTTCACCGCCCGCGAGATCGAGGCCGCGAACACCTATGTCTGCGGGACGATGACGCTCGAGGGCGCGCCGGGGCTCGCGCCCGAGCACCTCGCCGTCTTCGACTGCGCCAACCCCTGCGGCAAGATCGGCAAGCGGTATCTGTCGGTCGAGAGCCACATCCGGATGATGGCCGCGGCGCAGCCGTTCATCTCGGGCGCGATCTCGAAGACCATCAACATGCCCAACGACGCCTCGATCGAGGACTGCAAGGACGCCTACCTGCTGTCCTGGCGCCTGGGCGTGAAGGCCAACGCGCTCTACCGCGACGGCTCCAAGCTCAGCCAGCCGCTCTCGGCCAGCCTCATCGACGAGGACACCGAGGAGGAACTGATCGAAGCGGCTCCCGCCGAGCGCGCCCAGATCCTGGCGGAGAAGATCGTCGAGAAGGTGATCGTCAAGGAGATCCAGAACCGCGGCCAGCGCCACAAGCTGCCTGACCGCCGCCGGGGCTACACCCAGAAGGCCATGGTCGGCGGCCACAAGGTCTACCTGCGGACCGGCGAGTTCGAGGATGGCCGGCTCGGCGAGATCTTCATCGACATGCACAAGGAGGGCGCCGCCTTCCGCGCGATGATGAACAACTTCGCCATCGCCGTGTCGGTGGGCCTGCAGTATGGCGTGCCGCTCGAGGAGTTCGTCGAGGCCTTCACCTTCACCCGCTTCGAGCCCGCGGGGATCGTGTCGGGCAACGACTCGATCAAGAACGCGACCTCGATCCTCGACTACATCTTCCGCGAGCTGGCGGTCAGCTATCTCGACCGCACCGACCTCGCCCATGTTCAGCCCGAGGGCGCGCGCTTCGACGAGCTCGGCCGCGGCGAGGAGGAAGGCAAGCGCAACTTCCGCGAGGCTGATCGCGAGGTGGCCCAGCCGGCCATCGAGTTGGTGCGCCAGGTCGCCTCGACCGGTTACCTGCGCAACCGGGTCCCGTCGGGCCACCAGTTCGTGGTGGTGAACGGCGGCGCCGCGCCCGCTGCCATGGCGGGCGTCCCGGCGGCGACGGCCGGCGTGGCGGTCGAGACCTTCGGCGCCTCGAGCGCCACCGCCACGGCCATCGGCGCGGTCGCGACGGCGGTGATGGACCGGCGAACGGAAGCCAAGATGAAGGGCTACGAGGGCGACGCCTGCGGCGATTGCGGCAACTTCACGCTGGTGCGCAACGGCACCTGCATGAAGTGCAACACCTGCGGCGCGACCTCGGGATGCTCGTGAGTTGACGAGGGGCGCGGGCGGGGGCTGGTCCCTCGCCTCCGCCCGCTGCCCCCTCGTCAGTCAAGGAATGGAATCAGGCCGCAGGCGAGAACCGGTCGGGCAGATAACAAGTACTGACGGACCTGATATCTGACTGGGAGGGGTGGCTTGGCCCCTCCCGTTTTCTTTGCCGACTGGGCCCGCGCGGGCGGGCTCAGTCCTCGTCCCCCGCCGTGATGGCCGAGGCGGGGATCGCCAGCAGGCACAGAAGGGCCGCGAGCCCCAGCCCGGCCGAGACCGCCAGCACGCCGGTGCCGATCCGCTCGATCAGCAGCGCGAAGACGAAGGGTGCGGCCGCCTGTGCGAAGCGCGCCGGCACCGTCAGCACGCCTTGCCGGTGCCCGTATCCCGACGGCCCGAAGATGGCGAGGGGCAACGTGCCCTTGGCGATCGTCAGGATGCCGTTGCCGGCCCCGTGCAGCAGCGCGAAGCCCGCGGCGAAGGGCGCGCCAAGGCTGATCAGGCCCAGCGCCGCCAGCGGGTGACCCAGCGTGGCGAGTCGCGCCGATAAGAGTGGGCTGAACCGCTGCAGGACGCCGAACTCCAGCACTCGCCCGGCCACCTGTGCCGGGCCCACCAGCGCCGCGGCCGCGATGGCCGCGACCGGGGTTACCCCCGATGCCTGCAGCAGCTGGGGCAGATGCGCCGCCATGGCAGTGCTGACGAACCAGGTGATGGCAAAGACGAAGCCGAGCAGAAGCATCAGCCTCGGATGTGGTTCGGACCTGGCAACCGGTGCCGGCGCGGGCGCGGGTGCAGGCGCGCCGGGCCCGGTGCCGGGAACGGCTGCCGCCAGGACCGTCGCATCCGGTGCCGCCGCGGCCGCCTCCGTGGCGCCGCGCGGCAGGCACAGAAGGTTGAGCGGGAGCCCGACGACAAGCTGCATCGCGGCCCAGACAAAGCAGGCGCCGCGCCAGCCGATCTCTGCCTCCAGCCAGGCCGACACCGGCCAGCAGATCGTGCTCGCCAAGCCCGCCAGCAGCGTGATCCCGGTGATGGCCCCGCGGGCCTTCCGACCATAGGCCTGGGCAAGCGCGGCAAAGGCGGATTCATACAGTCCCATCGACATGCCGATGCCCAGGACCAGCCAGCCCACCACCATCACCGCCGGCTGCGGCGCCGCTCCCAGCAGCGCCAATCCTGCCGCGAATACCAGGTTCGAGGCCGCCAGCACCCCGCGCCCGCCGAAGCGGTCGATCCGCCGCCCGGCCCGCGGCCCAAGCAGTGCCGAGATCACCAGCGCGCCCGAGAAGGCGCCGAACACCAGCCCGGTCGACACGCCAAGATCGCGCGCCATCGGCCCGGCAAGGATCGCGGGCAGGTAGAAGGTCGATCCCCAGGCCAGCGTCTGTGCGCTGCCAAGCGCGAGGACGACGCGGTGACGCTGGCTCAGCATGAGGGCGCCGCGGAACGGGCGCAGGGCAGGGTCAGGAACATCGGCACAATAAACCCCCGGGGCACGGAATGTGCGCCACGCTAGCGCGGCCCGTGGCGTCCTTCACGCCATTTCTGGGACACGCGCGTCCGCCGCCGGGCGACTGGGTGGGGTCGCACGCACGCCGCGCCGCTCCCACGCGCGCGTTGCCCCGCGGCCTCGCCCCTCGGTGCCGGCCCGCAAAACGGGTGTGGCCGTCCTGCAAATCCCGTGGCATGAAGATCGGCGACGGGCGCCGCCGAACGGCGCCGGCGTAGTGGAACGGGAGGGCGCACGCACATGAAGAAGCTTCTGACGGCCGGGGTCGCGGCCATGGCGCTGATCTCGGCCTCGGCATCGGCCGAGACCAGGATCGGCATGATCACCACGCTGTCGGGCGGCGGCTCGCATCTCGGCATCGACGTGCGCGACGGCTTCGAGCTGGCGCTGAAACAGTCGGGTCGCTCGGATGTCGAGCTGATCGTGCGCGACGACGCCAACAAGCCGGATGTCGCCAAGAGCCTGTCCGACGAGCTGATCCAGTCCGAGAAGGTCGACATCCTGACCGGCATCATCTTCTCGAACCTCGCGATGGCGGTGGTGCCAGGCGCGGTGCGTGACGTGTTCTACATCAGCCCGAATGCCGGCCCCAGCGCGCTGGCGGGCAAGCTGTGCAATCCCAACTACTTCAACGTCGCCTGGCAGAACGACAACCTGCACGAGGCGATGGGCGGCTACATGAAGCAGGCCGGCCTGCAGAAGCCTTTCATCCTCGCGCCGAACTACCCGGCCGGGACCGATGCGCTGAACGGCTTCAAGCGTTTCTACGGCGAGGAGGGGCTGGCGGGCGAGATCTACACCCAGCTTGGCCAGACCGACTACGCCGCCGAGATCGCGCAGATCCGCGCCAGCGGCGCCGATTCCGTGTTCTTCTTCCTGCCGGGCGGCATGGGCATCGCCTTCATGAAGCAGTACGCCGCCGCCAATGTCGGCATCCCGGTCTTCGGCCCCGCCTTCTCGTTCGACGAGATCATCGTCCAGGCGCTGGGCGATGCGGCGATCGGGGTCAAGAACACCTCGCAGTGGGCCTATGATCTCGACAACGACGCCAACAAGGCCTTCGTCGAGAGCTTCCGCGCCGAGTTCGGCCGCACGCCCACGCTCTATGCCAGCCAGGGCTTCGACACGGCGAACCTGATCCTCTCGGCGCTCGACAAGGCCGCGCCCGGCGACAAGGACGCCTTCCGCGCGGCGCTCGAGGCGGCCGAGTTCACCTCGGTGCGTGGCGATTTCAAGTTCGGCCCCAACCACCACCCGATCCAGGACATCTATGTCCGCGAGGTGGTGGCGGGTCCCGAGGGCAAGCCGACGAACAAGCTGGTCGGCATCGCGCTCGAGGACCACGCCGATGCCTACGCGGCCGAGTGCAAGATGTAAGCGGCCATCAGGGAACGGGTGCCCGGCCCGATGCGCCGGACACCCGCACGGCCGCGTCGCGTGGCGGCGCGGCCGTGCGCTACCGGCCGTGACCGCGGGCCGGTATAGTCTCGCTCATGTCCGAACGTTTCCAGCGTAGCCTCGCCGCCATCGTCGCCGCGGACGTGGTGGGCTATTCGCGCCTTGTCGGGACGGACGAGGAAGGCACGCTTGCCGCGTTGCGTGCCGTTCGCCGCGACGTGGTCGCGCCGCTTCTGGCCGATCATGGCGGGCGCGTCGCGAACACTGCGGGCGACAGCCTGCTCATCGAGTTTCCAAGCGGGGTGGGCGCCGTGCGCTTCGCCCTGTGCCTGCAACGTGCCATGGCCGACCGGGTCGCCGCGGGCGGGGCGCTCAGGTTTCGCGTCGGCGTCAACGTCGGCGACGTGGTGCGCGACGGCGAGGACCTTCTGGGCGATGGCGTGAACATTGCCGCGCGGCTCGAGGCGATCGCCGAGCCGGGGGGCATCGCGCTGGCAGAGGACGCGCATCGCCTGCTGGGCGAGAACCGCGACATCCGCTGGCGCGATGGCGGGGTGCAGCGGCTCAAGAACATCGCGCGGCCCGTCCGTGTCTTCAGATGGCTTCCGGACGACGATGCCGGGTCACTCGCTGCGGACGGCGCCGGGCGCGGCCCCGCGATCGGCGCCGACAAGCCCTCGATCGCGGTGCTGCCCTTCGAGCCGGTCGGTGCCGACCCCGACCAGGCGATCTTCTGCGACGGCCTCACCGAGGACATCATCACCATGCTGTCCAAGCTCGACGGCCTGCGGGTGGTCGCGCGGGCGTCGAGCTTCGCGCTGCGCGACCGGCAGCTCGATCCGCGCGACGCCGCGCGCGAGCTGGGTGTGCGCCATGTCCTGCATGGCAGCGTGCGCAAGAGCGGGAACCGCTTGCGCATCTCGGCCCAGCTTGTCGACGCGGCCGACGGCAGCACGCTCTGGGCCGAGCGCTACGACCGGACGATGGACGACATCTTCGCGATCCAGGACGAGATCACCCTGGTCGTCGCCACCGAGATGCAGGTGTGCCTGACCGACGGCGAGCAGGCCCGGCTGCGTTATGTCACGACCTCGAACGTCGCGGCCTGGACGCTCTGGGCGAAGGGGCTCGCGCACCTGCGCAGCGCCGTGACGCGGGAGGGCATGGGACCGGCGCGAGAGTACTGGGAGCGTGCGCTCGCGCTCGACCCCGACTCGGCCGCGCTCAACGCGATGCTGGGCTTCATGCACGCGCTCGATGCCCGCTTCGGCTGGTGGGAGGAGCGCCCCGTCGCCCTCGGCAAGGCGCGGGCCTATGCCGAGCGCGCGCTTGATCTCGACCAGAAGAATGCCGACGCGCACATGGCGCTGTCGCTCGCGGGGCTCTTCGAGGGGAGGTTCGACGAAGCGGTGACCGCTGCGCGCCGGGCCGTCGCGCTCGCCCCGGGCTCGGCCGACACGGCCGACGTGGCAAGCTTCGTGCTGACGCCATGCGGCTTTCCCGACGAGGCGATCGCCCTCAGCCGCCGCGCGATGTCGCTCAGCCCGCATCATCCGCCCGTCTATTTCGGCCAGCTTGGCAATGCCTGCCACCATGCCGGGCGCATCGAGGAGGCGATCGCGGCCTTCGAGCAATACGAGGCCAGGAGCCCGGGTTTCGGCCTCGTCGACCTGGTGATCATCCACCAGCAGAGCGGGCGGGCCGAGGAGGCCCGCGCCTGCGCGCGGCGGTTACTGGACGCCCGGCCGGGCTTCACCGTCGAGGCCTGGAGCCGGACGCAGTTCCGCCGCGACCAGGAACGGCTTGCGCGGGATCTCGACGCGCTGCGCGAGGCCGGAGTTCCGTCCGGCTGAGCCCGGCGGGGCGACCCCCTCAGAACTGCAGGGGCGCGTTGTCCACGACTTCCTTCATCACGAAGAAGGTGCGCGTCTGGCGCACGCCGGGCAGGGCGATCAGCTCGGTTCCGTGCAGCCGGTTGAAATCGGCCATGTCGCGCACCCTGATCTTCAGGAAGTAGTCGAAGTCACCGGCGACCAGGTGGCAATCGAGGATGAAGCCGAGCCCGGACACCGCCGCCTCGAAGGCCGCGAAGCTCTCGGGCGTCGAGCGGTCGAGCACCACGCCGACGATCACCAGCGCCGCGCGGTTCACCGGCTCGGGCGCGACGCGGGCATGCACGCCCTCGATCAGCCCCTCGTCGAACAGGCGCTGCACCCGGCGATGGCAGGTCGCGGGGCTCAGGTTCACCCGCCGCGCGAGATCGGCGTTCGAGAGCCGACCGTCGGCCTGCAGCAGCCGCAGCAGCCTGAGGTCGATTCGGTCCAACGCTGCTGTGGTGGAATCGTTCATTACAGACCTAATCAACGAGAGAAACAGTCATATACATCGCATAACTTCACCGATCCATACGCCTATATCCATAAAGTTTCGAAGCACCTATCAGCCCCTCTCCGCTAGCCTCGTCGCCGGAACACAGGCTCCGATCCGCGCGAGGAGGCGCATCCCATGCTTAAGAAATTCGAGCGATACCCCCTGACTTTCCCTCACCCCACGCCGATCGAACGGCTCGGGCGACTCTCGGAGGCGCTGGGCGGAAAAGTCGAGATCTACGCCAAGCGCGACGACTGCAACTCGGGCCTCGCGCTTGGCGGTAACAAGCTCAGGAAGCTCGAATACATCGTCCCCGACGCGATCGCCCAGGGCGCCGACACGCTGGTCTCGATCGGCGGCGTGCAGTCGAACCACACCCGGATGGTCGCGGCGACCGCCGCCAAGATCGGCATGAAATGCGTCGTGGTGCAGGAGGCCTGGGTTCCGCACGAGGACGCCGTCTACGACCGTGTCGGCAACATCCTGCTGACGCGCCTGATGGGGGCCGAGAGCCGCATCGTCGAGGACGGCTTCGACATCGGCATCCGCCGCAGTTGGGAGGACGCGATCCAGTCGGTGCGCGACGCGGGCGGCAAGCCCTACGGCATCCCCGCCGGCGCCTCGGTCCACCCGCTGGGCGGGCTCGGTTATGTCCGCTTCGCCGAGGAGGTCCGCGCGCAGGAGGCCGAGATGGGCCTGCGCTTCGACTACATCATCGTCTGCGTCGTGACCGGCTCGACCCAGGCGGGGATGATCGTGGGCTTCAAGCCCGACGGGCGGGCGAGCCGCGTGATCGGCATCGATGCCTCGGGCACGCCCGAGCAGTGCCGCGCGCAGGTCGCTTCGATCGCGCGCAACACCGCCTCGCTGATCGGCCTCAAGGACGCGATCACCGACAACGACATCGTTATCATCCCGGACTACGCCTATCCCGCCTATGGCGTGCCCAGCCGCGAGACCAACGAGGCCATCCGCCTCGCCGCGCGGACCGAGGCGATGATCACCGACCCGGTCTACGAGGGCAAATCCATGCAGGGCCTGATCGACCTGGTCGCCAAGGGTACGATCCCGGCGGGCTCGAAGGTGCTCTACGCGCATCTGGGCGGGGCGCCGGCACTCAACGGCTATGCCTACACCTACCGCAACGGCTGAATTCGCCCGCCGCTCTCGACACTTGGTCCGCGCCGCGCTATGCGCGGCGCATGACCCTCGCGCTCTTCCTCGAACAGCTTCTGAACGGCGTGCAGCTGGGCCTCACGCTGTTCCTGATGGCGGCGGGGCTGACGCTGGTCTTCGGCGTCATGGGCCTGATCAACCTCGCGCATGGCTCGCTCTACATGACGGGCGCCTTCGTCTGCGCCACCGTTGCGGGCTGGACTGGATCGTTCTGGGCCGGCCTCTTGGCGGGCGCGCTGGCCGCGGCGGCGGTGGGCGCGCTGGTCGAGGTGTCGGTGATCCGGCGGCTCTATGCGCGCGATCATCTCGACCAGGTGCTGGCGACTTTCGCGCTGATCCTGATATTCTCGGAGGGCGCGCGGCTGGTGTTTGGCGACCGGCCGCTCTGGCTCGACATCCCGCCGGCGCTGTCGGGCACGCTCGCCCTGCCGGGCGGTGCCGAGTATCCGCTCTACCGGCTGGCGATCATCGCCATCGGGCTGGGGCTGGCGGGCGGCCTTTGGTGGCTCATCAACCGCACGCGCATCGGCATGCAGATCCGGGCGGGCGAGGCCGATCGCGAGATGATCGCGGCGCTGGGCGTGGATATCCGCAGACTCTACACGCTGGTCTTCGCGCTGGGCGCGGGGCTTGCGGGGCTTGCCGGCGCGCTGGTGGGCGCGCTGCAGTCGGTCCAGGTCGGGATGGGCGAGCCCGTCCTGATCCTCGCCTTCGTCGTGATCGTGATCGGGGGCATCGGCTCGATCCGCGGGGCACTGGCGGGCGCGGTGCTGGTGGGCGTGATCGACACCATGGGCCGGGTCTTCCTTCCGGCGGGGTTCGGGCTCTTCATGCCGCCGGCCGAGGCGACGGCGACAGGCTCCGCCCTCGCCTCGATGCTGATCTACCTGGTGATGGCGCTGATCCTCGCGCTCAAGCCCAAGGGCCTGTTCCCCGCCGATGCGTGAGGGGCTGGTCAATCTCGCGCTGATCGCGCTCCTGCCTCTCGTCGCGCTTGGCGCGCAGGCGGCGGGCGAGACCTATTTCGTCACCCTCGTGACCAAGGCCACGATCCTCGCGCTCGCCGGGATCGGGCTGAACCTGGCGCTGGGGGTGGGCGGCATGGTCAGCCTGGGCCACGCGGCTTTCTTCGGCATTGGCGGCTATGCCGCGGGGATCGCGGCGCACCACGTGTTTGCCGGCACGCCGGTCCTCGGCTGGCCGCTGACGGTCGAAGGCACCGACCAGATGCCGCTGATCTGGCTTGCCGGGATCGCGGCGGCGGGGCTGGCCGCGGCGGCGATCGGCGCGGTGTCGCTGCGCACCCAGGGCGTGCACTTCATCATGATCACGCTCGCCTTCGCCCAGATGGTCTACTACCTCGGCGTCTCGTGGAAGGCCTATGGCGGCGAGGACGGGCTGCCGATCTACCTGCGCAACCAGTTCCCGGGGCTGGATACCGGCGACGCGATGCAGTTCTTCGCCCTCGCCTTCGCCTGCCTGCTCGCGGGCGTGGCGCTGGTCTGGCAGGTCTCGCGATCGCGCTTCGGGCAGGCGCTGGCAATGGCGCGGATGAACGAGGCGCGGCTTGCCGCCTCGGGCATCTCGCCATACCCGGTGCGGCTTGCGGGGTTCGTGCTCTCGGGCATGATCGTGGCGCTGGCGGGGGCGCTGTTCGCCGATCTCAACGGCTTTACCGGGCCTTCGATGCTTAGCTGGCACCGCTCGGGCGAGATCATGGTGCTGGTGATCCTGGGCGGCGTCGGGCGGCTTTGCGGGCCGCTGGCGGGCGCGATGCTGTTCGTGGCGTTCGAGACCTGGCTCGGCGGGCTGACCGACCGCTGGCAGCTGTTCCTCGGGCTCGTGCTGCTCGGGGTCGTGCTGTTCGCGCGGGGCGGGCTGATCGGCATGCTTGCGGGGAGGGCGCGGCATGGCTGAGCCGATCCTTGCGCTGCGCGGCCTGTCGAAATCCTTCGGCGCGCTCAAGGCCACCGACGACGTCTCGCTCGATCTCAGGCCGGGCGAGATCCACGCGCTGATCGGACCCAACGGTGCCGGCAAGTCCACGCTGATCGGCCAGATCGCGGGCAGCGTCGTGCCCGATGCGGGCGAGGTCTGGCTGGGCGGGCGCCAGATCACCGGCCTTTCGGTCGCGGCGCGGGCGCGGGCGGGGCTTGCCCGCAGCTTCCAGGTCTCGTCGCTGGCGATGGAGGTCTCGGCCCGGGTCAACGTGCGCCTCGCGGCGCAGGGCCGGGCAGGGGGGACCTACCGGCTCTGGGGTTCGGCCTCGCGCGATTCCAGGCTGGCGGCGGCCGCCGAAGCCGCGCTTGCCCGCGTGGGGCTCGAGGCGCGCGCCGACATCCCGGTGGCCGAGCTCAGCCATGGCGAGCGGCGCCTTGCCGAAATGGCCTGCGCGCTCGCGCTCGCGCCGCGCGTCTTTCTGCTCGACGAGCCGATGGCGGGGCTCGGCGCCGACGGGACGGCGCGGCTGACCGCGCTGCTCGACGGCCTGCGGCACGAGGCGCCGATCCTGCTGGTCGAGCACGACATGGACGCCGTCTTCCGGCTGGCCGACCGCATCAGTGTGCTGGTCTATGGCCGGGTGATCCTGACCGGCACGCCCGACGAGATCCGCGCCTCGCGCGAGGTGCGCGAAGCCTATCTGGGCGAGGAGGCGTGATGCTGGCGGTCGAGCGCATTACCGCCTTCTACGGCGCGGCCCAGGCGCTCTTCGGCGTCTCGCTCGCCGTGGGTGCGGGCGAGGTCGTGGCGCTGATGGGCCGCAACGGCATGGGCAAGTCCACCACCATCCGCGCGATCTGCCGGCTTACCCCGCCGCGCGACGGGCGCGTGAGCTTCGAGGGCCGCGATCTCGCGGGCCTTGCGCCGCACCGCGTCGCGCGCCTCGGGCTGGGGCTGGTGCCGGAGGGCCGCCGCTGCTTCGCTACCCTCACGGTGGCCGAGAACCTGATGGCGGCCGCGCGGCCGGGGCCGTGGGACATGGCGCGCGTCAGCGCGTTGTTCCCGCGCCTTGCCGAGCGCGCCGCTCAACGCGCCGCCACCCTCTCGGGCGGCGAGCAGCAGATGCTGGCGATCGGGCGCGCGCTGATCACCAATCCGCGCCTCCTCATCCTCGACGAGGCGACCGAGGGGCTCGCCCCCGTCGTGCGGGCCGAGATCTGGCGCGCGGTCGCCGCCCTCAAGGCCGAGGGGCAGGCGATCCTGATCGTCGACAAGAGCCTGCACGAGCTGCGCGCGCTGGCCGACCGCTGCGTGATCCTCGAGAAGGGCGAGGATGTCTGGACCGGCGCACCGGCCGGGCTCACGGCCGCTGTCACCGACCGCTGGCTGGGCGTCTGAGCACGGCGCCGGGGCGCCGCAGCGCTTTCAGGTGCTCTCGGCCGTATAGCTGCGGATGCGCTCCAGCACCTCCGCGCCGATGGTGATGCCCTCGGCCTCGGCCTTCGCCAGCACCGCCTGCCGGCGCTGGCCCGGGATATGCCCGCCCATCGCCTCGACCCGCGCGGCCCACGCATCGAGGCGCTGTGCCATCCCCGCGCCGCCCGTTGCCTCGGGCGCGATGGCGACGACCAGCAGCCCCGTCATCGGGCTGGCGTTGCCCTCGATGATCGAGGGCGCGTCGAGAGACCAGTTTGCCCCCGTCAGCCCCGCCGCAAGCAGCTCGACCATCAGCGCCATGTTGCCACCGCGCGCGCCGCCATAGGGCAGCAGCGCCCCGGCCATCGCCGCGACAGGATCTGTGGTCGGGTTGCCTTCGGCGTCGAGCGCCCAGCCCTCGGGGATCGGCTCGCCCGCCTCGGCGGCGCGGCGGATGTTCACGAAAGCGGTCTGGCTCGACGACTGGTCGATCAGCAGCGTGCCGTCACCACGCGGCGCCGCCAGCGCGATCGGGTTGGTGCAGAACACCGAGGCCGTGGTGCCCGAGGCCGCCAGCAGCGCGGGCCCGTTGGTCGCAGCCAGCGCCACCAGCCCCCGCTCGGCCAGGCGATTGGCGAAATAGCCCAGTTGCCCGCAGGTATAGGCCGCCTTCTGCGCGAACACCGCCACGCCGAACGAGCGCGCGACCTCGATCAGTTCCTCGAAGACGCGGTCGAAGCCCAGATGGGCCACCCCGCCGCCCGCGTCCGAGCGCAGCACGACAGGCGAGGCGCGGCTGATGTCGGGCTCGGCCTGTCCGTCGATCCGCCCGGCTTCGAGGCTCGAGAGATAATCGAGGAAGTGCGAGACCCCGACCGTCGGCAGCCCCTCGGCCTCGGCCGCCACCGCTGCGTTGGCGATCGAGCGCGCGACCGTTTCGCGCGCGCCGGCGCCGATCGCCGCGCGGGTCAGCAGCGCGCGTGCCGCGTCCAGGCTCAGTGTCTCGCTCATCTCAGATCTCCAATGCCGCTTTGCGCCCGTCATGAATCGCGTAGGGGGCTTGCCGGGGCGCTGCCGCGTCGCCGATCAGCCGCAACTCGATGCCGCGCCCGTCGAGCGCGCGGTAGAGCCCGTCCTCGGCCCGGTTCGGCACCGCCATCACCAGGTCGTCCGCCTCGATCAGCTGCGCCTCGCCGGTCAGGAAGCTCGCGACCCGCGCGCCGGCCGCGGCCCATTCGAGGATGCCGCTTTCGCAGACGAAGCGGACCCCAAGCCTGGCCAGTCGCTGGCGCAGCGGATAGTCGGCGGCGGTGCGCTGCAGTTCCTTGCCGACCAGCGGGTCGGGGGTGACGATGGTGACCTCGTGCCCGGCCTCGGCCAGGTGCCAGGCCGTGCCGGCGCCGCGCCAGTTGCCGCCCTCGTCCAGCACGATCACGCGCTTGCCGGGCCGCGCGACCCTGCCCATCACGTCCTCGGCCGACCAGACCCGGCCGCGTTCGATCCCCGGCAGGCGGGCGAGATGCGGCATCGCCTTCTGGAAGCCGTCGCCGTCGGGCAGGGCGCCCGTGGCCACGATCACCACATCGGGTGAAAACCCCTCTATGTCATCGGCCTCGACATAGGTGTTGAGCCGCAGCTCGACCTGCAGCCGGGTGAGCTGGCGCTCATACCACTCGATCAGGTCGAGGATCTGCGCGCGCCGCGGCTGCAGCCCGGCCAGGCGGAACTGCCCGCCCAGCCGATCGGCGGCCTCGGCCAGAACCACGCGGTGCCCGCGCTCGGCCGCGACCCGCGTGGCCTCGAGCCCCGCGACACCGCCGCCCACCACCAGCACGCGTCTCGGACGTTCGGCGGGGGTGAACCGGTCGCCGCCCCATTCCCACTCGCGGCCGACCGAGGGGTTCACCACGCACGAGATCCAGTAGTCGCGCGAGCGCCGGCCCCAGCACATCTGGTTGCACGACAGGCAGCCGCGCACGTCCTCGGGACGGCCTTCGGCGGCCTTGGTTGCCAGGTGCGGGTCGGCGATCTGCCCGCGCACGATCGAGACGAGATCGGCCTCGTCCGCCCTGAGCACGTCCTCGCCGTTCTGCGGGGTGCGGATATGGCTCTCGGCGGTGACGAGGGCATGCTTCACCACCCCTTTCAGCGTGGCGGCCAGCGGCGTCCCCAGCTTCTCGCCGTAAAGGAAGGTCGGCATCAGCTTGTAGAAGTCGAAATAGCTGCCGGTCCCGCAGGTCACGTAGTCCACCATCGCTTCGCGGTCGTGGCGCTCGACGATCTCGGCGATGCTCTCGCGGCTCAGGGCGACCTCGAAGTCCAGCTCGTCGTTGACGGCCAGGCCGATGACGAAGTTGTCGCCACAGGTTTTTCGAATGCGCTGAATGATTTCGCGCGAGAACCTTGTGCGGTTTTCGAGGCTACCGCCCCACTTGTCGTCGCGCCGGTTCGACCAGGGCGTCCAGAACTGGTCGACCAGCCCGTGATAAGCCGCCCAGACCTCGACCCCGTCGAAGCCCGCCTCGCGGCAGCGCCGCGCCGCCTGCACGAAGCCGTCGATCGTCTCCTCGATCTCGGCCTCGGTCATGGCGTGGCTGCCGTCCGAGTCGTGGTAGGACGGCATCCCCGAGGGCGACCAGTGCGGGTGGTAGGAGTTGTCGGAATCCCCGTGCTGGCCGACGTGGTAGAGCTGCTGGATCGCGACGGCGCCGTGGTCCTTGATCGCCTCGGTCACGCGGCGGAAATGCGGAACCACCTCGTCCGATGTATGCCGGAAGTTGCCCCGCGTGAGCACCGCGGCCGGATGCACGGGCATCGGCTCGACCACCACCATCGCTGCGCCGCCGATGGCACGCTCGCGGTAATAGGCGGCGTGGCGCTCGGTCGGCAGGCCCTCGACCGCCATGTTTGCGGTATGTGCGCCGAAAACGATCCTGTTCCTAAGGGTATGCCCGCGCAGGCTAACGGGCGACATCAGGCGCGGAAAGGCGGTCATTCACAGGTCCTTCGCGTATCTCAGCCCGTCATAGATGGCGGCATGGATGTTGCGCGAGGCCACGGCGTCGCCGATCCGGATCAGCCGGAAGCGCCCGTCCGCATTGGTCGCCAGCGTCTGCGGGCGCCCGGCGATCAGCGCGGCATAGTCGATCGCGCCGCCATTCACCGAATGGGGCTTCAGCGCCTCGTAAAGCTCGGAGTCCGGCAGGGTGCCGTGCTCGACCACCACCTGGTCCACCAGCCGCGTGTCGGTGGTGTCGGCATAGTCCGACCCCAGCGTCACCTTCAGCTTGTTGCCCTCGCGCGCGACGCCCTTCACGCGGCTGTTGATGGTCACGCGCACGCCCTTCTCGGCAAAGACGCGCGCATATGGGACGTGGTTGAGGCCGCCCATCTCGGGCGCAAAGAAACGCTCGGGGCTGACAACCTCGACCGCGGCGCCCGCCCGCGCGGCGATCTCGGCCGCCGACATGCCCGGATGCCCGCCATTGTCGTCATAGACCAGGACCTCGGCCCCGGGCTTCGCCTCGCCCGACAGGATGTCCCAGGACGAGGTCACCAGCTCCTCGCCGAACTCGACGCAGGCGGTGTTGGGCAGGCCCCCGGTTGCCAGGATCACCACGTCCGGCGCCTCGGCCATGATCTCGTCCGCGTCGCCGAAGGTGTTGAAGCGCGTCTCGACGCCCAGCCGCTCCAGTTCCTCCAGCCGCCAGTCGACGATGCCGATCAGCTCGGAGCGCCGAGGGTTCTTGGCGGCGAGCCGGATCTGTCCGCCGGCCTGCGACGCGGCCTCGATCAGCGTCACCTTGTGCCCGCGTTCGCCTGCGACGCGCGCGGCCTCCAACCCCGCCGGGCCGGCGCCCACCACGATCACGCGCCGCGAGGCCTCGGCCTTCGCGATCTCGTGGGGCATCGTCTCCTCGCGGCCGGTTGCGGCGTTGTGGATGCACAGCGCCTCGCCACCCTCGTAGATGCGGTCGAGGCAGTAGGTCGCTCCGACGCAGGGCCGGATCCGGTGCTCGAGCCCGGCGGCCACCTTGCGCGCGATGTGCGGATCGGCGATGTGCGCCCGTGTCATGCCGACCATGTCGAGCTTGCCCTCGGCGATGGCGTGGCGCGCGGTGGCCACGTCGGGGATGCGCGCGGCGTGGAAGACCGGGAACTTGACCGCAGCGCGCACCTCGCCCGCGAAATCGAGATGCGGCGCCGAGCGCA
The DNA here is from genome assembly GCF_016623495.1 of Thermohalobaculum xanthum. Taxonomy (GTDB): domain Bacteria; phylum Pseudomonadota; class Alphaproteobacteria; order Rhodobacterales; family Rhodobacteraceae; genus Thermohalobaculum; species Thermohalobaculum xanthum. The sequence continues at coordinate 48,828 of NZ_JAEHHL010000001.1, forward strand.
TGCCCTGAATCGGGATGACGTTCGACAGCGCCGCGTCGGTCTCGATATGGCCCCGGATCAGGTTGAGGAAATCGACCCGTCCGGTGGCCACGATGCGCCGGGCGATCTCGACGCCTTCCTCGCGGCTCAGGCCCTTGTCCCAGTCCTCGTCCGCCACCATGCGCACGCCCACCAGGAAATCGGGCCCGACACGGTCGCGGATGGCCTCGAGCACCCGGTCGGTAAAGCGCAGGCGGTTCGCCAGGCCGCCGCCGTATTCGTCCTCGCGCTGGTTGGTGGCAGGCGACCAGAAGCCGTCCATCAGGTGGCCATAGGCCTCCAGCTCGATGCCATCGAGCCCGGCTTCCTTCATCCGCTCGGCCGCGTCGGCATAATCCGCGACGATGCGGTCGATGTCCCAGTGCTCGGCCTCCTTGGGGAAGGCGCGGTGAGCGGGTTCGCGGACCGGCGAGGGGGCCAGCACCGGCAGCCAGTCGCCCTTGTTCCAGCCCGTGCGCCGGCCCAGATGCGTGATCTGGATCATCACCGCCGAGCCGTGCGCGTGGCAGTCGTCCGCAAGGCGCTTCAGCCAGCCCACGATCGCGTCGTCATAGGCGTGCAGGTTGCCGAAGGCCTGCGGGCTGTCGGGCGACACCACGGCCGAGCCCGCGGTCATCGTGAGCGCGATGCCCCCCTTCGCCTTCTCGACGTGGTAGAGCCGGTATCGGTCCTTCGGCATCCCGTCCTCGGAATAGGCGGGCTCGTGCGCCGTCGACATGATGCGGTTGCGCAGCGTCAGGTGACGCAGCTGGTAGGGGCTCAGAAGGGGGTCGTCACGCATCGTGGGTCTGCCTCTTTCGCTCACGCGGCCGGTTGGTCGCGAAACGCGGATGACTCTGAAAGTTTATCGATTTCAGTATCTTGCGAAGATTTCACGCGTGAAAGACGGCGCAACGCGGCCGTGGCTGCGCTGTGCATCGCCGTCCGGTCAGTACCAGGCATCGGGCATTTCCGACTTGCGTCTGGCCACGAAGTCCTCCAGCGCCTCGCGGATCGCCTCGTCCATCGGCGGCGCCTCGTACTCGGCCAGCACCTGCTTCCAGCGACGGTTCGCGCGGGTCATCGCGTCTTCCGATCCGTTCTCGGACCAGGTCTCCCAGGGTTCGTTGTCGGCGGTCTGGCTGTCCCAGAAGGCGGTCTGATAGTGGCGCATCGTGTGGTCGCATCCCAGGAAATGCCCGCCGGGCTCGACCTCTTGGAAGGCGTCCATGGCCAGGGTGTCCTCGTTCACCACCACGCCGGCCATGTAGCTGTGCAGCGCCCCGCACAAGTCGGCGTCGAGGATGAACTTCTCGTAGGACATCGACAGCAGTCCATCGAGGAAGCCGGCCGAGTGCAACAGGAAATTCGCACCGCAATGGATGGCCGAGAGCATCGACATCACGCTCTCGCCCATCGCCTGCGCGTCCGGCAGCTTCGAGTTCGAGAAGTTGCCCGCGCAGCGCAGCGGCAGCCCCGCGCGGCGCGCCAGCTGCCCCACGATCATCGATCCGATGGCGGGCTCGGGCGTCCCGAAGGTCGGCGAGCCCGAGCGCAGCGACATCGAGGACAGGAAGTTGCCGTAGATCGTCGGCGCACCCGGCCGCTCGAGCTGGGTGAGCGCGCAGCCCACCAGCGTCTCGGCATGGGCTTGGGCGATCGCGCCGGCCATCGTCACCGGCCCCATCGCGCCGCCCAGGATGAAGGGCACGATCACCGTCCCCTGGTTCGCTCGGGCATAGGCGCGGATCCCGGTGGTCATGGTCGCGTCCCAGACCAGCGGCGAGTTGACGTTGAAGTTGCCCATCACCACGCAGTTCTGCTCGGCGAACGCCGCGCCGAAGACGATCCGGGCCATCTCGACCGAGTCCACGACCCGCTCCTCGGCCGTGACCGAGCCGAGGAAGGCGCGGTCCGACAGCGTCAGATGCGCCAGCACCATGTCGAGGTGCCGCTTGTTCACCGGCACGTCGGTCGGTTCGCAGACCGTGCCGCCGGAGTGGTGCAGCCAGGGCGAAGAATAGGCGAGCTTCACGAAGTTCCGGAAATCCTCGATGGTGCCGTAGCGCCGGCCGCGGTCGGCATCCATCACGAACGGCGAGCCATAAGACGGGGCCATCACCGTGTTGCGCCCGCCGATCACCACGGACCGGGCCGGGTTGCGGGCGTGTTGCGTGAACTCGCGGGGCGCCGTCTTCAGCACCTCGGCGACCAGGCCGCGGGGGAAGCGGATGCGCTCGCCCGAGACCTCGGCGCCGGCGGCGCGCCAGTGCTCGATCGCGGGGGCGTCGCCGCCCCGGAACTCGATTCCGACCTCCTCGAGGATCCGCGCGGCCGTGTCCTCGATCATCACCAGCGATTCCTCGGGCGCGACGTCGTAGGTCGGGATCGCGCGGGTGATGTAGGCCGGCCCGGCCGGCCCCGCGGCGCGGCTGTCGCGCCGGCGGGCGCGGGCCGAGGCGCCGCGGCCAGATCGTTCTGCGGTGTCGGGCGTGGGGGTCATCTCTCGGTCTCCGGTCGGGCGCAGTCCTCACGTTGCGGCGTGGGTTCTCCGCTCCAGTCATCGGGCCAGCCTACGTCGCGTGCGGCCTGCCGTGACGCTGGAAAATTCTCGGACGTCAGATAAGCTCGGCTTATGCAACCGCTGCGCCAGATCCTGCCTGTCGCGCGCCCGCTCGTCGTCTTCGAGGCGGCGGCGCGGCATCTGAGCTTCACCCGTGCGGCGGCCGAGCTTGGCATGACCCAGGCCGCTGTCAGCCTTGCGGTGCGCGCCCTCGAGGAACATCACGGCGTGCCGCTCTTCACCCGCCGCCATCGCGCCGTGGCGCTGACCGAGGCCGGGCGGCGGCTGCATGCGGACGTAGCGCTGGGGCTTGGCCATATCCGCAAGGGGATCGCGGAACTGGCGGCACTCGGCACCGACCGGCATGTGACGCTCTCGGCGTCGACGGCCTTCGCCAGCTTCTGGATGCTGCCGCGCCTGCCGCGGTTTCGCGAGGCAATGCCGGGCGTCGATCTGCGGATCCAGACCTCGGACCGTGATCTCGACATCCTTGCCGAGCGCCTGCCGCTGGCACTGCGAGGCGGCCAGCCCGGCGACTGGCCCGGATGCGAGAGCGCGCTGCTGGCCGAGGAGGAGATCGTGGCCATCGCCGCCCCCGCCTATCTGGACGCGCACGGCACGCCACCCAGCGACGCCGAGATCGCGCGGCACCGGCTGATCCATCTCGAGGAACCCTTCCGCCCGTGCCCGGACTGGGACGACTGGTTCCGAGGAATCGGGGTGGCGCCTCCGTCGCGCTCCAGCGGGCTCCTGATCAACGACTACGTGCTGGTGGTGCAGGCGGTGCTTGCGGGGCAGGGGATCGCGCTGGGCTGGCGCCACCTTGTCGAGCCGATGCTGCGCGCGGGGCTCCTCGTCTGCGTCTCGCGCCATAGCCTGGCGACGGGTGCGGGCTTTCACGTCGTGTGGCCCGCGCGCTCCGAGGCCGACAGCACCGCTCTGAGGGTTCGCGACTGGATGCTGGGCGCCGGACTCCCGTGATTGCCTGCGGCCATTTTTCCAATATACTGCACTTCGTTCGGGATATGGAGGCCGATAGATGCCAAACGACCTTACGCCGCCCCCCGCGCTGGCGGAACTGGTGCGCCGCGCACGCAAGCGGCAGGGATTGACGCTCGAGGGGCTTTCCGCGCTTTGCGGCGTGTCGAAGAGCATGCTGAGCCAGATCGAGCGCGGCGCCGTGAACCCGACCTTCACCACCGTCTGGAACATCACGCGGGCACTGGGGATCGACCTTGCCAGCGTCGAAGGGAGCCGTGCGGTCGAGAGCGCGATCGTGTGCACGCCGGGCTATGCGACCCCGAGCATGGGGAGCGCTGACGGAAAATGCCGGTTGCGCGCGCTCAACCCGCTGCATACTGCATTGGCGATCGAGTGGTACGATTTCACCGCCGAGCCCGGTGGCGCCCAGGTCTCGCAGCCTCACCTCGCGGGCACGGTCGAGCACCTGACCTGCCTGACCGGCTGTCTCGAGGTCGAGGCGGGAGGCGTCGTCATGCGGGCCGAGACAGGCGACACCTTGCGCTATCGTGCTGACCGACCACACGCGATCCGCAATCCCGGAGACGGCGCGGCGCGCGCCCTTCTAGTCGTCGACATGAGTGGGCAGAGCGGGTCGGGAATCGGCTAGACAGCCGCAATTGTGCGCTATATTGGAAGTCATACGATATAGGGGAAAGCGATGCCTGATGACCTCATAACACACACTTCGGAAGCCCTCGGCCGCATCGAGGCGGAGGGGCTGACAAAGCGCGAGCGCGAGATCGTCTCGGCCCAGTCGTCACATGTGCGCGTGGGCGATGCCGACTACCTCAATTTCTGCGCCAACAACTATCTCGGGTTGGCCGATCATCCGCGGCTGAAGGCCGCCGCCAAGGCCGCGATCGACAGCCACGGTCTGGGCATGGCCTCGGTGCGGTTCATCTGCGGCACCCAGGACCTGCATCACCGGCTCGAGAAACGGCTGGCGGGGTTCCTGGGCACCGAGGACGCGATCCTGTTCGCGTCGTGCTTCGACGCCAATGCGGGCGTCTTCGAAGCGCTTCTGGGGCCCGAGGACGCGATCATCTCGGACGCGCTCAACCATGCCTCGATCATCGATGGCGTGCGGCTGTGCAAGGCGCGCCGCCTGCGCTATGCGAACAATGACATGGCCGAGCTCGAGGCCCGGCTGGTCGAGGCCGCCGATGCGCGGCACAGGTTGATCGTCACCGATGGCGTGTTCTCGATGGACGGGATCATCGCCAACCTTCCCGCGATCTGCGATCTCGCCGAGAAGCACGGCGCGATGGTGATGGTCGATGACAGCCACGCCGTGGGCTTCGTCGGCCCCCATGGCGCCGGAACGCCCGATCACTGGGGCGTGCGCGAGCGGGTGCAGCTTCTCTCGGGCACCTTCGGCAAGGCGCTGGGCGGCGCCGCGGGGGGCTATATCGCGGGACCGCGCCCGCTGGTCGAGATGCTGCGCCAGAGGGCGCGGCCGTATCTGTTCTCGAATGCCCTGCCGCCGGCCATCGTCGCCGCGACCCTCGAGGCGCTGACCATGGTCGAGGAGGACGCGACGCTGCGCGAGCGGCTGGCCGTGAATGCCCAACGCTTCCGCGCCGGAATGGAAAAGGCGGGCTTCGATCTTATCCCCGGCGAGCATCCCATCATCCCCGTGATGCTGGGGGATGCGCGGCTCGCGCAGGATTTCGCGGCCGAGATGATGAAGGAAGGGATCTTCGTCACCGCCTTCTCGTTCCCCGTGGTGCCGCGCGGGCTCGCGCGCATCCGCACGCAGATGTCGGCGGCCCATAGCGCCGCGGACATCGACCGCGCCATCGCGGGCTTCACGGCCGTCGGCCGCAGGCTGGGAGTGATCGCATGAAAGCCCTCGTGAAGGCCGAGGACGCGCCGGGCCTGGTCCTGCGCGACGTCGAGAAGCCGGTGCCGGGCCCGGGCGACGTGCTGATCCGCGTCAAACGCGCCTCGATCTGCGGCACCGACATGCATATCTGGAAATGGGACGACTGGGCGCGCAAGACGGTGCCCGTTCCGATGGTCGTGGGCCACGAATACATGGGCGTCGTCGAGGCGAACGGGCCCGGCGCGAATGCGACCATCGGCGCGCGGGTGTCGGGCGAGGGACACATCCCCTGCGGCCATTGCCGCAACTGCCTTTCCGGGCGCGCCCATATCTGCGCCCAGACCAAGGGCATCGGCGTGAACCGGCAGGGCGCATTCGCCGAGTGGGTCGTGATCCCCGAAGCCAACCTGCGCCCGCTGCCCGACAGCATTCCCGACGAGATCGCGGCGATCCTCGACCCGCTGGGCAACGCGGTGCACACTGCGCTGGCCTTCGATCTGGTGGGCGAGGACGTGCTGATAACCGGTGCCGGGCCGATCGGCTGCATGGCCGCGGCCGTATGCCGGCATGTCGGCGCGCACCACGTGGTCGTCACCGACATCAACGACGCCCGCCTGCGGCTGGCCGAGCAGATGGGCGCGACCCGCGGCGTGCGCGCCGACCGCGAGGATCTGCGCGACGTGATGCGTGCGCTTGGCATGCGCGAAGGCTTTGATGTCGGGCTCGAGATGTCGGGCGCCGAGGCCGCGCTCGACGCGATGATCGGGGCCATGATCACCGGCGGCAAGGTCGCGTTGCTGGGGCTCTTTGCAAAGCGCCCGGCGATCGACCTCAACACCGCGATCTTCAAGGGCCTGACCTTCGAGGGCATCTACGGCCGCAAGATGTACGAGACGTGGCACAAGATGCTGGCGATGCTCGAGTCCGGCCTCGACGTGAGCCCGGTCATCTCGCACCGGCTTGCCTTCGAGGACTTCGCGCAGGGCTTCGAGGCCGTGTCGCGGGGCGAGGCGAACAAGGTCGTGCTCGAGGTGGCCTAACAACGGGCTTTGCGCCACCCGCCGGCCGGACTACCCTGATCCATCGGTCAATTCGCGCCGGGGGCGCTTGACCCGTGGAACGCAAGCTCGCCGTGATCCTCGCGGCCGATGTCGCTGGTTTCAGCCGTCTCGTGTCGCAGGACGAGGAAGGGACGCTTGCGACCCTCGCCACCTGCCGCGCGACGATCGCGGAGCTGGTCGGCGAGCATAGCGGGCGCATCTTCGGGTCGGCCGGTGACAGCCTTGTCGCCGAGTTCACGAGCGCGGTGCTGGGGGTGCGCGCGGCTGTCGCGATCCAGCGCGCGATGCACCGGCGCAATGCCGACCTCCCGCGCGAGCGGCGCGTCGAGTTCCGCATCGGGCTCAATCTCGGCGACGTGGTGGTCGATGGCGGCGACCTTCTGGGCGACGGCGTCAACGTCGCGGCACGATTGCAGGAGATTGCCGAACCCGCGGGCATCTGCATCTCGGCGGCATTGCGCGACCAGGTCGAGGGCAAGCTGAATTTTCCACTCGCGCCGGCGGGCGAGCGGCGGCTGAAGAACATCCCCCGCCCGGTGCAGCTCTGCCATGTCGAGTGGCGCCGCGACGACGGGGCGGCTCGCGCCGGCTCGGATACGCAGCCCGGACTGCCGGACAAGCCCTCGATCGCCGTCTTGCCCTTCGTGAACATGTCGGGCGACCCCGAGCAGGAGTTCTTTGCCGACGGCCTCACCGAGGACATCATCACCGCGCTGTCGCGCTACCGCTGGTTCTTCGTGATCGCGCGGAATTCGAGCTTCACCTACAAGGGCCGCGCCATCGATGTGAAGCAGATCGCCCGCGAACTTGGGGTGCGCTACGTCCTCGAGGGCAGCGTCCGCAAGGCCGGCGGGCGCGTGCGGGTCACGGGCCAGCTGATCGAGGCCGGCAGCGGCGTGCATCTCTGGGCGCAGCGCCACGACCGCGACTACTCGGACATATTCGCGATTCAGGACGAGCTGACGCAGGCGGTGGTCGCGGCCATCGAGCCCGAGATCCTGATGGGCGAGGGCCGCCGTGCCGTGCACCGGCCGACCGAGCGGCTCGACGCCTATGAATGCTGCATGCGCGGGATGTGGCACCACTACCAGATCGAGGACGCTCAGATCTCCGAGGGCATCCGCTGGCAGCGCCGCGCGATCGCACTCGATCCGGGGTTCAGCCGGGCGCACATGGCGCTGGCGCGGGCGCTTGCCTCGCGGATCGCGTTCGGATTCAGCCCCGCGGTCGAGGAGGATGTCGCCGAGTTGACCGCGGCCGCCGAGCGGGCGTTGGTGCTCGATGATCGAGACCCCTATTGCCACTACGCCCTGTTCACCGCGCGGTTCGTCGCGCTCAGGTTCGACGAGGCGCTGGCGGCGGCGCAGAAGGCGATCGATCTCAACCCGAACTTCGCTTTCGGCCATTTCGGGCTCGGCTGGCTGCGGGTCGCCATGGGCCGGTTCGCCGAGGCGATCGAGCCCCTGCGGACCGGGATGCGGCTGAGCCCTCACGAACCGCTGACCTTCCACTTCATGGGCCGCATGGCCCTGGCGCATTACGGCCTCGGGCACTATGCCGAGGCCGTCGACTGCGCGCGCGCCGCACTCGCCAGTCGCCGTGTTCATCCGACCCTCGTGACGCTGCTCGCCTGCCTCGGTCAGGTCGGCGCAGAGGACGAGGCGGCGGCTCTTCTGCCCGAGATCGCGGCGACCGCCCCGGCCGATGCCGCGCATTACTGGCCCGTGGTGTTCCCCTATGCCGATCCGCGCCACCGCGCGCATTTCCTGGACGGGCTGCGGAAGGGCGGCCTGCCGCCCGAGGCCCTGCGCGAGGCCGAGGGTGCCGCATCCGGTGTCGGGAACTGAACACGCGGCCGCGCATGAGGGGCGTTGCGCGCGGCGCTTGTCTGTGATGGTTGTGGCGGTCCCCTTCCTCAGCCGGAATCTGCCGCCATGACCCACGATCCCCGTTCGCTCGTTCGCCGCACCCCGGTGCCGCCCTCGGTCTCGCGCCCGGTGGTGAGCCCGATCTTCCCGTCCGTGGTCTACCGGTCGGCCGACGCGGATGAGCTTGACGCCCAGTACATGGGGCAGCTCAAGGGCTACACCTATGCGCGCGAAGGGCACCCGAACGCCACCATCATTGGCCAGAAGATCGACTGGCTCGAGGGCGTGACGCCGGAGATGGGGCAAGGCGTGGTGACAGGGTCGGGCATGGGCGCGGTCTCGGCGCTGTTCCTGGGCCTGTGCCGCGCGGGCGACCACATCGTTGCGGGCGACCAGCTATACGGGCGGTCGCTGAGGCTGCTCACGCAAGACCTGCCGCGTCTCGGCATCGAGGCGACCCTGGCCGATCCCACCGACGCCGCCGCCATCGAGGCGGCGATCCGGCCCGAGACCAGGCTCATCCTGGTCGAGGTCGTGTCCAACCCGACCCTGCGCGTCGCCGACATGGAGGCGATCGCCGAGATCGCCCGCCGCCGCGGGGTGCTGCTGGCGGTCGACAACACCTTCACCACGCCGCGCGCCTATCGGCCCTTTGCACACGGGGCCAACGTGGTGATCCACTCGCTGACCAAGCTGCTGGCGGGGCATTCCGACGTGACGCTGGGCTGGATCGCGGCCGACACGCCCGAGCGCAGCAAGGCCATCTACGATGCGATCGTCACCTGGGGGCTGACGCCCAGCCCGTTCGACTGCTGGCTGGCCGAGCGCGGCCTCACGACCTTCGACCTGCGCTACGACCGCGCCGAGGCGAACGCTGCGGCACTGGCCGGCGTTCTGGCCGGGCTCGACGGGGTCGAGGCCGTCCTCTATCCCGGCCGCGCCGATCATCCCGACCACAACCGCGCGCAGGCGGTCCTGGGCGGGCGCGGCGGCAACATGCTGTCGTTCCGGCTGAAGGGCGGGCGCGCACAGGTCAACGCGTTCCTGCGCGCGGCGGAAAACATCGCCTTCGCGCCGACGCTGGGCGACGTGGGCACGACGCTGTCCCATCCGGCCAGCTCCTCGCATCGCGGGCTGACGCCCGAGGGGCGCGCGGCGCTTGGCATCACCGAGGGGTTCATCCGCGTCTCGGTCGGGGTCGAGGATATCGGCCTTCTGACGCGCGAGATCACCGAGGCCGTGGCCGCCGCCGCCCGGGCCTGAGAGCGGGGCGGCGGCACGCGGCGCGGCAGGCCCTAGCGCGCGTCGGCCAGCACCATCTCGGCGCCCTTCTCGGCGATCATCAGGGCGGGGGCGTTGGTGTTGCCCGAGGTGATCGTCGGCATCACCGAGGCGTCGATGACCCTGAGCCCGGCAATGCCATGGACCCTCAGGCGGTCGTCGACCACAGCCATCGGGTCGGCGCCCATCTTCGCGGTGCCGACGGGGTGGAAGATGGTGGTCCCGATCTGACCGGCCGCGCGGGCCAGCGCCTCGTCGTCGTCGCCGTAATCCGGACCGGGCTTGTATTCCTGCGGCTTGTAGCGCGCGAGCGGTGCCTGCGCGGCGATGCGCCGGGTCAGTCGGATGGCGTTCGCAGCAACCTGCCGGTCGCCCTCGGTCGACAGGTAGCCGGGTGCGATCAGGGGATGCGACGTGGGGACCGGCCCGTCAAGCCGCACGCTGCCGCGGCTGGTGGGTCGCAGGTTGCACACGCTGGCGGTAAAGGCGGGGAAGGGGTGCAGGTCCTCGCCGAACTTCTCCAGCGACAGCGGCTGGACGTGATATTCGAGATCGGCGGTCTCGACCGTGTCCGAGGATTTCGCGAAAACGCCAAGCTGCGAGGGCGCCATCGACATCGGCCCCGAGCGTGTCAGCGCGTATTCCAGCGCGATGCCGGCCTTGCCGATCAGGCTGCGGGCGCGCTGGTTCAGCGTCCGCACTCCCTCGACGCGGAAGATGCAGCGCAGCTGCAGATGGTCCTGCAGGTTCTCGCCCACGCCCGGCAATTCGTGCACCACCTCGATTCCGTTATCGCGCAGCACGTCACCCGGCCCGATGCCGGAAAGCTGCATAAGATGCGGAGAGCCGATGGCGCCTGCGGCCAGAATCACCTCGCCCCTCGCCAGCGCCTCGCGCGCCTCGCCCCCCTTGCGGTAGGCGATGCCGGTGGCGCGCCCCTCGCCAAGCAGGATCCTCTCGGCCTGCGCTCCGGTCTCGACGTGCAGGTTGGGGCGGTTCTGCGCCGGGCGCAGGAAGCCTCGGGCCGTGTTCCAGCGCCAGCCCGACTTCTGGTTCACGCGGAAATAACTGACGCCGAGATTGTCGCCGCGGTTGAAGTCGTCGGTGCGCGGGATGCCGGCGGCAACGCAGGCCTCGGCGAAGGCGTCGAGGATTTCCCAGCGCAGGCGCTGCTTCTCGACCCGCCATTCGCCGCCCGCGCCATGCATCTCGTCGGCGCCGGCGTAATAGTCTTCGTGCTGCCGGAAGTAGGGCAGCACGTCGTCCCAGCCCCAGCCGGTGTTGCCCAGCTGGCGCCACTGGTCGTAGTCGCGCGCCTGACCACGCATGTAGATCATGCCATTGATCGACGAGCATCCGCCCAGCACGCGCCCGCGCGGGTAGAGGATCGATCGTCCGCCCAGCCCCGGCTCGGCCTGGGTCTTGAACCCCCAGTCGGTGCGCGGGTTGCCGATGCAGTAGAGATAGCCGACGGGAATGTTGACCCAGATGTAGCTGTCATCGCCACCGGCTTCGAGCAGCAGGACCCGGTTGGCCGGGTCGGCGCTCAGGCGGTTTGCCAGGAGGCAGCCAGCCGTGCCTGCGCCGACGATGACGTAGTCCCACTCCTCGGCCATCCGTCCCCCCAAAGCCGGCTTACGCAGACCACAGCGTGTTGCGCTTGTTGCGCAGCATCCTTCCGCACTTGTGGCGGCAGTTCTTGAGGCTGTCTTGCGCCCAGGCCCGGGCATAGAGGCTCGCGAAGGGCTCGTCGAGCAGGATGTCCTCGAGCGGTCGGTTGCGGATGTTGTAGCGCTCAGGCCCGAGGCCGTGGTCCGCGAAGAAGGCGGCCTCCTCGTCCGAGCCGGTGACCCAGCAGCAGGCCGAGACCTGGCCATGGGCCGAGATGTAGGGCCGGTTGAAGGCGGCCGACTTGCAGTCGATCCCGTTGACGCCGAGGCGCGGCCCATCCGTGGCCGCGGCGGGCTTCTCCAGCAGCGCGACGCCGCCGTCGTCCGACGCGCGAAACTGTGCTGCCTTCACGTCCGGTAACTCCAGCGCGCAACGCTCGCCGGTGGGCATCACGTAGTCGTAGGTCGGCCCGCCCGAGAAGCGGATCGTGTCGATCAGGGTGAACTCGGCGAAGCCCATCTCCTTCGACAGCCGATTGGCCTCCTCGATCTGGTGCTGGTTGTGCTTGAAGATGATGAAGTGCCACTCGGCCCGCGCGCCGGTCGCGATATAGGCGCGCGCGTTCTCCATGATCCGTTCCCAGCGCGTGTTGACGCGGTAGAGGTGGTTGGTGTCCGCCAGCCCGTCGAGATGCAGTTCAAGTCGCGAGCCGGTGCGCTTCATCGCCTCGCCCAGCCGCGTCCACCATTTCGGCGGGCGCAGGCCGCCATTGGTCGACACCGCGAGCCGCACGCCGCGCTCGGTGAGGTGCTCGACGATCTCCAGCAGCTGCGAGGCGGCCAGCGGGTCGCCATAGGCGCCGCCGAAGACGATCTCCTCGGTCCGCGCGCAGAATTCGTCGGTAAAATGCGTCCGGAAATCCTCGAGGCCCAGCTCGACATTGAACACCTTGGTCCGGTCCGGCTTGCAGAAGTTCATCGCATCGGTGCGCGGACACATCGGGCAGCCGGCATTGCACTTGTCGGTCAGCTCGACGTGGAAGATGTAGGGCCGCTCGGACGTGAACATGGCTGCTCCTCGTTTGGTGCCAACCTAAGGCGCAACGCGCCGCGCCGCCAGAGGCCATGGGCGGATCGATCGCCGAGATTGATCGCCCCGCACCGCGCGGGTATGCAACTAGTGCGGGGCGCGCGCCGCGCAGGACCGGCAGCGGCGCCAGCACGCAGCGATTGACGGAGGAATTTGATGAAGGGACTGCATTTCGCAGGCGCTTTCTTACTCTGGGGCCTGGCCATGGCGGCACCGGCGGCGGCGGACGAGATCGAGGACACGCTCAATGCGGCGCTCGAGGCCTACAAGGCCGGCGACGTCGACACCGCGAAGGAGGAAACCGACTACGCCGCGACCCTGCTTGCGCAGCAGAAGGCCGCGGGGCTCGAGGCCTTCCTGCCCGAGCCGCTCGAGGGCTGGACGCGGGCCGAGGCCAGCTCGAACGCCGGGGCGGCCGGCATGTTCGGCGGCGGGCTGATGGCGAGCGCCGACTACTCGAACGGCACCCAGTCGGTGTCGGTGCAGCTGATGGCCGAGAACCAGCTCGTGGCCGCGATGGGCGGGATGCTCACCAATCCCGCGATGATGGCGCAGATGGGCAAGGTCGAGCGCATCAACCGGCAGATGGTGGTCGTCACCAATGATGGCGAGGTGCAGTCGCTGGTCGACAACCGCGTGCTGGTGCAGATCTCGGGCTCGGCGCCGGCCGAGACCAAGCTCGACTTCTTCCGCGCGATCGATCTCAAGGGCCTCAAAGACTTCTGACCATGACGCAGCGTCCGCTCGAAGGGGTTCTCGTCGTCTCGCTCGAACAGGCGGTGGCGGCACCCATGGCCTCGCAGCGCCTTGCCGAGGCGGGCGCACGCGTGATCAAGGTCGAGCGCCCCGAGGGCGACTTCGCGCGCGGCTATGACCGCGCGGCCGGCGGGATATCGAGCTATTTCGCCTGGCTCAACCGGGGCAAAGAGTCGGTCGCCCTCGACCTCAAGAACCCTGCCGACATGGCCGTGATGCGCGCGATGCTGGCCCGCGCCGATGTCTTCATCCAGAACCTTGCCCATGGCGCGACGGGCCGCATGGGGCTCGACGCCGCGACGCTGCGCGCCGCGCGGCCCGAGATGGTGGTCTGCGACATGTCGGGCTACGGCCCCGACGGGCCCTATGCCACCGCCAAGGCCTATGACCTTCTGATCCAGGCAGAATCGGGCATCATCGCGGTGTCGGGCGCGCCGGGGGCCTATGGGCGCATCGGCGTCTCGCTTGCCGACATCGGCACGGGCATCAACGCGGCCGGGGCCATCGCCACCGCGCTGGTGCGCCGTTTTCGCACCGGCGAGGGGGCTTCGCTCGAGGTGTCGCTCTTCGACTCGATGGCCGAGTGGATGACCGTGCCGCTGCTGCATCACGACTACCTCGGGCGCGCACCGGGGCAGGCGGGTCTCGCGCATCCATCGATCGCGCCCTATGGGGCCTTCGCGACCAAGGACGGCGGGACGATCCTGATCTCGATCCAGTCGGATCGCGAGTGGCGCGTCCTCGCGGGCGAGGTTATGGGGAACGCCGCGCTGGCAGCCGACCCGGCGCTGGCCACCAACAACCAGCGCGTGGCCGAGCGCGCCCGCACCGATGGCGAGGTCGCCGCCTGGTTCGTGACCGTCACGCGCGCCGAAGCCGAGGCCCGCCTGAGCGCGGCGCGCGTCGCCTTCGGCGCGCTCAACGACGTGCCGGGGCTTTCGCAGCACGCCCAGCTCGACCGCTGGACGGCCACGCACGAGGCGGGAACGGTGTCGCTCCCGATGCCAGCCGCCCGTGCCGACTGGATCGCCGAGGCGTCCGTGCCCGCCCTCGATCAGCACGGCGCGGCGATCCGTGCGGAGTTCGCTGGCGACTGAGCGATTCGCAAACCTTTGCAAATCACTCCAACTTGAGCTATCAAGTCTATGGGAGTGGTGCGCTTTCAGCGTTTTGGGTGTGATCGCCGGCCGCAAGGCCACCGGCGTCGCCATCGATCTGCGGCGGTAATGCGGATCGCGTTTCAACGAGTCGTTCACCATCGGGCCGCAGAGTGCCTGCGCGCCGGCCACGCGTCGCGTTTCCGCGCGGGGGGCCGTTTTGCGGGCGGGGGAAAGGGACGAGGGGGCAATGCGCGAGCCGACGGCCGAGGAACAGCTGCTCATCGAGCTGATCAACCGCGCGCGCCTCGACCCGGTCGCCGAGGCGGAGCGCTACGGCATCTCGCTCGATGACGGCCTCGACCCCGGCACGATCAGCCTGACCCCCAAGGACCCGCTCGCGGTCAGCCTGGCCCTCAACGACGCGGCCTACCAGCACAGCGTCTGGATGCTCGAGGCCGATGTCTTCTCGCATGTCGGCGAGGGCGGAAGCAGGATCTCGGACCGTGCCGCCGCGGTCGACTACTCGTGGCGGCAGCTCGGTGAGAACCTGTCCTGGATCGGCACCACGGGGCCGCTCGTGAACTCGGCCGCGCTGATCGAGCAGCACCATCGCAACCTGTTCCTCTCGTCGGGCCACCGCGCCAACATGCTGAACGAAGCCTATGTCGAGCTCGGCGTCGGACAGGCGCTGGGCAAGTTCACGTTGAACGGGACCGTGTTCAACGCCTCGATGCTGAGCGAGATGTTCGCCTCGCCATCCAGCGGCGCGCGGTTCTTCACCGGCGTGGTCATCGACGATCTCGACGGCGACGATTTCTACGACATCGGCGAGGGGCTTGGCGGCGTGACGGTGACCGCCACGGGCGCGGCAGGAAGCTTCAGCACGCTCACTTTCGCCTCGGGCGGCTATTCTCTTGCGGTTCCGGACGGCAGCTATACCGTCACCTTCTCGGGCGGCGACCTCAGCGGCAGCGTCACCCTCAGCGCGGTGATGGCCGGCCACAACGTCAAGATCGACGCCGAGCAGGCCGACGCGGTCCTTGCGGCGATGCCGCAGGGCACACAGGGCGACGACGTGCTCGCGGGCACCGAGGTGGCCGACGAGATCGACGGTTTCGCGGGCCACGACGTGATCACCGGGGCTGGTGGCGACGACATTCTGCGCGGCGGCATCGGCTGGGACCAGGTCTGGGGCGATGCCGGCAGCGACTACATCCTTGGCGGAGCCGGTGCCGACCTGATCTGGGGCGGTGACGGCGACGATCGGCTCGAGGGCGGGTTCTGGCACGACACGCTGTGGGGCGGTGCGGGTGCCGACAGCATCGGCGGCGGCTTCGGCGACGATGTCCTCTACGGCGAGGGTGGCGACGACACGCTGTCCGGCGGGCTGGGCGACGACCTTCTTTCGGGCGGCGACGGCGACGATTACCTCGCGGGCGACGCCGGCAATGACGTGCTCGAGGGCGGAGCCGGCACCGATGACCTCTGGGGCGGCATCGGCGACGACCGCTTCGTGTTCGGCCCGTCGATCGGCATGGACCGGGTCTGGGACTTCGATTCCGATGCCGACACGCTCGACTTCACCTCTGCCACCGGCGTGAGCGGGCTTGGTGACCTAGCGCTGACGCAGGCCGGCGCCGACACGATCATCGATCTGCCCGATGGCGGGCGTATCATCCTGATCGGCGTGAGCCCCGATCTGCTGGAGCCCGGCGCGCTCATCGTCTGAGCGGGACGCGGTCAGCGCGCGTATTCGGGCTCCTCGCGGTCGAGGATGGCGCGCAGCTCCCCAAGGTGCCGCTCGGCGAAACCGCCATACTCGTCGATCTCGGCCGCCGTGCGGGCCGCAATCTCGTCCGACAGGTAGCGCAGCGGGCGACCGGTCCACAGGGCCTTGATGTAGGTCTCGGCCGCGCGCTCGAAGTAGTAGAGCCGGTTGAAGGTCTGCGCCACGGTCTCGCCCACGACCATCACGCCGTGATTGCCCATCACCAGCACGCATTTCGACGGGTCGGCCAGCGCCGAGCAGGCGCGCTCGGCTTCCTCGTCCAGCGCCAGCCCGCCGTAATGCTGGTCGATCGCGACCTTGCCGTGGAACATCGCCGAGTTCTGGTCGAGCGGGGGCAGGCGCGGATCCTCGAGACAGGCCAGGACCGTGGCGTGGACCGAGTGCACATGCATCGCGCAGCGCGCATGGGGGCACAGCCGGTGCAGCGCGCCGTGCAGGCCCCAAGCGGTCGCGTCCGGCGCGTCGGGCCGGTTCATCGTCTCGGGGTCGTTCGCGTCGATCTCGAGCAGCGACGAGGCGGTGATCAGGCTGAAATGACGCTGGTTGGGGTTCATCAGAAAGCGCGTGCCGGCGTCATCGACCGCCAGCGAGAAATGGTTGGCAACCGCCTCATGCAGGCCCAGCCGCGCGGTCCAGCGAAAGGCTGCAGCCAGATCGCAGCGCTCGGCCCAATGGGCGATGTTCGTCTCGCGGCGGGGCATCGGGGTGGCGCTCATCATCGTCTCCGTGATCGGGGGGGCAGGGGTCGGCGCGATCCTCGCGCATCCGCGTGCGCTTGACAAACGGTTCCGTGATCCTGCCGCGAAACGAGGGCAGGCCAATCCCGCAGGCCGACTTTGATGCCGTTTTCTGGGGCTCCGAACTGAACATTTGCCGGTCTCGACACCTCGCCTTAACCCCGCGTCGGCAGGATCGCGCGATGCGGATGACGGGCGGGGTGCGGATGTTGCCGGGCGGGATCGCGGGGGCGTTGCAACGGGCGGGCATCGGCCCGGATGACGGCACGCTCGATGTCATGGCTTTCGAGACCATCCTGGCCGAGTTCGGGCCGGATCTGCTGTCCCGGGTCGCGGCGAGCTTCCGCGCCGAGGCGCAGGGCGCACTGGACGCGCTCGATACCGCGGTCGCCGCGCGGGACGCGGTCGCGGCCGGGCAGCAGTGCCATTTCATCAAGGGCAGCGCACTCTATCTCGCGCTCGGCCGCCTCTCGGGCCTGTGCGAACGGCTCGAGGGCGAGGCCCGCTCGGGCGAATGCCCCGGCCCCGACGCGGCCGCCTCGCTGCGGGCCGAGGTGATCCATGGCCTCGATGCCCTGATCGCGCTGGGACTACTCACGGATCGCTAGAAGCGCGCGCCCGGCCAGGCCACCATGACGGGGACCGACCGGGAGGGCGACTTCGCGTCACGCGGCCGGCTGCTCGATCAGCACGGCCGAGACGTCATCCTCGAAGCCGGACGCGCCGCAGAAGCGTTCGACGCGGGACACTAGCTCGGGCAGGATCTCCTCGGTCGGCAGTGCTGCCGATGCCGTCAGCATCCGCGCCAGGCCCTCGGTATCGAGAAGCGCCCCGCTCGCGGCGTCGCGCGCCTCGACGATGCCGTCCGAATGCAGCACCAGCCGCTCGCCAGGCAAGAGCGTCAGCGCCGTCTCGTGATAATGCATGTCCGGCAGCAGGCCCACGGGCGGCCCGCCGTCGCCGGCGAACCGGACCGCGCCATCGCACCCGATCACGGCTGCCGGCGGATGCCCTGCCTGGCACAGGCGCACGCAGCCCGTCTCGCGCGCCAGCACCGCATAGGTCATGGTGAAATAGAAGTCGTGCCGCGCGCCCGAGAGGTAGCGTGCATTCAGCTCGGCCACGACCTCGGCGGGCGGGCGCAGCCGCAACGCGCGCGGGTGGCGGGCATCGAACGCGATGTTCCCGCGGGGATTCCCCGGATCGAAATGCTGCGCGAGCTGGATGGCGAGCAGCGCCGATGCGATGCCATGGCCCGACACGTCGATCGAAAAGGCGCCAAGCAGGCCATCGCCCGCTGCGAAATAGCCGACATGGTCACCCCCCACATGCCCCTTCGCGCGAAACAGCGTGCCGACGCCAAAGCCTGCGACGCACGCGAAGGGCGGTGGCAGGACGGCGCGCTGAAGCTCGGCCGCGGCGGCGAGGTCGCGGTCGAGCCGGTCATGCAGTGTCCGCAGCTCGCGATAGGCTTGCGCCATTTCCTCGCGCTGGCCGATCAGGCGCTCCTGCAGCTCGATGACCCGCTTTCCGGCGGTCAGTCGCGCGGCAAGCTCGCCTTCGTCCACGGGTTTCGAGAGGAAATCGTCGGCGCCCGCGCCCAGCCCCTCGGCAACGTCCGCCTTCTCGCGTCGCGAGGTGAGCAGGATGACGTAGGCCCGGTGGTCGGTCTCGCGCCGCCGCACCTCGCGGCACAGTTCCGGACCGCTCAGGCCGGGCATCACCCAGTCGCTCAGGACCAGCCGGAAGCCCTCGCGCTCGATCATGGCCAGCGCCTGCGCGCCGTCGGCCGCCTCGGTGACATCGTAGCCCCAACCCCGCAGGCGCGAGGCGAGCAGCAATCGCTGCGTCCGGCTGTCGTCGACCAGGAGCAGGCGTTCCGCCCCCCCATCCCGCGCGTCAGGGCGCGTCGTCTCCTGGTGTTCCCCCGGGGCCGATATGGCGCTTCTCCCTTTTCGCCGCACCGCGTCGCTGGGCACACGATTTCGCAGCCTCGCGCATCTTGGTTAAGCGAGGCTGAATGCCCGCCGCGCGGGGTGCCGCGCGACACGCTTCGGGCTTCGTTAATGCCTTGCGGGTAAGGCTGTCGCCGAGAGTGACGGATGCGGGGGAGAGCGCCATGCAGCTATCGGTGGAACGCAGCGGCGGGCGCTGCGTGGTCGGCCTTCCCGGGCCGCGCCTCGACGCGGCCGTCGCGGCAGAGTTCAAGCGCGGGATCGTCGAGCTGATCGACACGGGCGCCGACGCCATCGTGCTCGACTTCGGCGCGGTCGGGTTCATCGACTCCTCGGGGCTGGGCGCGGTCGTCGGCGCGTACAAGCATCTCGGACCGCGCGGAAAACTCGAGATCGCCTGCCTCAGCCCCGCGGTCCGCAAGGTCTTCGCGTTGACCCGGATGGACCGCGTCTTCACGATCCACGATGCCGTGCCAGCACCCTGACGCCGTGCCCGCGGTCGTCGCGCGCGCGCCGGATTTCGAGCTGGCCATCGCAAACGATATCCGCGCCGTGCCAGGCGCAGTCGACCGGACAATCTCGGCGGCCGGGTTTTGCGATGCGCTCTCGCTCGGGGGCGGCGCGGTGCCGGGCGGTGGCCTCGCGGCGGGCTCAGGGGCGGAAGACATCGCCGCCGATCTCAGGCTCGCGCTGGCCGAGGCGCTCAACAACGTGGTCGAGCACGGCGGCGGCCCGGCAAGCGTCACGGTGATCCGGTTGCGGCTGTGGCGCGAGGCGGAAAGGCTCACCATTTGCATCGAGGACGATGGGCCGCCCGTCCCGGCCGAGCGTCTCGAGCCGCATGGCCCCGAGCGCGCCGCCGTGGATTTCGCGTCTTGCGATCTCGACTCTCTGCCCGAGGGCGGATGGGGCCTCATGCTGATCGCAGCCTCGGTCGACCGGGTTCACCGTCACCGGGGCGCGGGATGCAACCTGCTGTTTCTTGAGAAACGGCTCCCCGAGACCATCCGTGCGACCTGATCGCCACGCATGCCCGCGACGTGCCGCCCGAGCCTCGGCGCCTCAGCCGCCCTTGGGTAGGACGGCGATCCGCTCCATCCGTCTCGCAAGGCTGATGTCGCGTTCGGTCAGCCCGCCGGTGTCATGGGTCGTCAGCCGCACATCGACGCGGTTGTAGACATTCGACCATTCGGGGTGGTGGTTGATCTGCTCGGCCTCGAAGGCCGCGCGCGTCATCCAGGCCATCGCGTCGCGAAACCCCTTGAAGCGGAACGTCTTGCGCAGCGCGGTGCCGTCGTCGGACAACGACCATCCGGCATCCGTGAGCTCGCCCGGGACGTCTGGCGTGGTCATCGCGTGTCTCCTCGGTTGCCTGCGTCGTGCCATCCTCTCACGGGGGCAGGGCGGCTCCAAGACCGGACCGAACCGGGCCCCGCGCAACCGCAAAGCGCCGAGCCCGGCCACGCGCGCGCCGGACGGGCGGGCGACGATCGCCACTGCTGCCGCCATCGCGTTTGCATCTGCCTCCGCAATGCGGCATGAGGTGTCCCGTCGTCTCATTTCAATGACAGGTCCGGGTGCTGCCACGCGCGTGGATCGGAGAATCGGCCGTGAGTGCTGCGATCTTCTTCACCGTGCTTGGCGCGGCGCTGCTTCATGCAATCTGGAATGCGTTGGTCAAGGGCGGCCGCGACAAGACCCAGGGCATGAGTGCGGTCGTGCTGGGGCAGGGGTTCTTCGCCCTGCTCGCCATACCTGCGGCCCAGATCCCCGCCGCGGAGAGTTGGGGCTACATCCTCGCCTCGATCCTGCTGCATCAAGGCTATCAGCTGTTTCTTCTGCAGGCCTACCGGATCGGCGATCTGACGCAGGTCTACCCGATCGCGCGCGGCACCGCGCCGCTGATCGTCGCCGTGGTATCGGTCGGCTGTCTCGGCGTGGCGCTGGGCCCGGTCGAGATCGCGGCCGTCGTGATCATCGGCGCGGGCATCATGAGCCTCGGCCTCGTGCGCCAGCGCGACGGTCTCAGGAACGGCCGCGCCGCTCTCTTTGCAGTCGTGACCGGTTGCTTCATCGCCGCATACTCGCTGGTCGACGGCCTTGGCGCGCGCGTGGCCGGCACCGCGCTCGGGTTCTACAGCGTCGTCGCGATCGGCAACGCGGTGGTATTCGCGCTCTTTCTGGCCTGGCTGCGGCCCGGCCAACTGCGCGGGTTGGGTCGGGCGCGCCGCGTCTTCCTGGTCGGCGGCGGCGCGTCCTTCGTGGCTTATGCCATGGTCGTCTACGCCTTCACCCAGGCGCCGCTGGCACTCGTGACCGCGCTGCGCGAGACGAGCGTCGTCTTTGCCCTGGTGATCGGCGTGGTCGTGCTGCGCGAGCGCCTTGACCTCGCAAAGGTGGCAGCGACCACCATCACGATTGCCGGGGCGGCCCTGCTTCGGCTTGCCAAGGGCTGATGCGACCGGCCACTCGCAGCCTGCCCTCGGGTGTCGTGGCGATCAGCCAGCCCTTCGCCGCGATCGCCGTGCCCCGGGCGGTGCGGTAGGCCCCGATCGCGAGCCGCCAACCGCCATCGGCGGGTGCGACCCGCCCACCAGCCTGCGCGCCGTCGGCGAAAAGCACCAGGCAATCGGTCTCCGTGGCGGGCGGCGCGGCGCCGCCCAGTTTCGCGCCGGGGTAGAGATGGCTGTGCCCGGCCTCGAGAACCACGGCCGCGTCGCCGACGCTCTCAGGCATGGAGCCGCCCACCCCAGCGTGCCGCGTTGGCGCGGATCGCCGCCGTGCGATCGGCCACGGGCGGGTGCGATGCGAGCCAACTGGTCTGCTGCGCCAGCAGATTGTGCGGCAGGATCTGCTCGAGCTTCTCGAGCATCTGTGCCTGCGGCTCGGCGCCCAGCCCCGCGCGCATCATCAGGGCCGTGGCATAGGCGTCCGCCTCGAACTCGTCGCCCCGGCTGATCCGCGCGATGAAGAGCGAGACCAGGAACTGCGACGCGTACCAGCCCAGGATGCCGACAAAGCGCGCGAGGATTCCTCCCAGAACGATCTGCGCGGTCTGAGCGCCGGCCATGTCGATGATCCGCCTGCGCGTGTGCCCCAGCGCCAGGTGGCCGAGCTCGTGCGCGACCACCGATCCCAGCTCGTGCACGCTGATCTTGCCGGACTGGAAATGCCGGAACAGGCCGCGCGTGAGGTAGATCTCGCCCTCGGGCGTTGCCATGCCGTTCGGCATCGGGTTGTCGAGAAGCCGCACCTTGATGTCGTCGATCCCCGCGGCGCTCGCCAGCTGTCCCAGGATCTGGTCGAGCTGGTCGTGATGCAGCGGGCGCGACTGCCGGCGCAGCGAACGGCCCATCCGCCACACGTTGTAGCGGAAGATCGCGAGCCCCGCGATGATAAGCAGGAGGAGCGGCAGCAGCTTGATCATGGACAAAACATATAGGCGCGCCCGGCGGCCCGGTCACCGGTCCGCGCGCAGGTTTCCCGCGATCTTGCGCGCTCCGGCCGGCCATCCGCCGTTGCCCGAACGGCAAGAGTTTCTTGCCAATCGGATGCTCGAACTGGCCCGCGAGCAAGAATAGCTTTGGAGCGGATCAGACACAGCCCGAGGCACCGCCATGACGCCGCTCAAACCCGCCCCAAGCCCCGTCGCGCCAGCCGCGCGCATCGGACACGTGCATCTGCGCGTGGCAGACCTCGACCGCGCGATCGGCTTCTACTCCGGCGTTCTGGGCTTCGATGTCATGCAGGTCTTTCCGTCGGGCGATGCGGCCTTTCTCGGGGCGGGCGGCTATCACCACCATATCGGCCTCAATGTCTGGGAAAGCCGTGGCGGCACGCCGCCGCCGCCGGGCCATACCGGGCTCTATCACACCGCGTTTCTCTATCCGACGCGGGCGGACCTGGCCGATGCCGTGCGCCGTGTGATCGAGGCCGGCTACCGCATCGATGGCGCCGCGGATCATGGCGTGTCGGAAGCGGTCTACCTGCGCGACCCGGACGGCAACGGGGTCGAGCTCTACTGGGACCGCCCGCGCGAGCAATGGCCGGTGGATGCCGACGGCAAGCTCGCGATGGACAATGCGCGGCTCGATCTGAGGGATCTGCTCGCCACGAGATAGCTGCGGCGGGGCGGGTGGTTGCGCGCCGCTTCGGCGGCTTGGCGGCCCGGCAGTCCCGGGCCGCCCTCAGCCTCACGCCGCCTTGTCGGCCGGCGACCACGCGAACTTCTGGAACACCTTGTCGACCGGCGTCCTGGCCAGGTGGTTGGTGTAGTTCGACATTACCTTCTGCGCGTAGCCCAGGATCACCTCGAGGATGTTGCGCCGGGTAAAGCCCGCGTCGAGGAAGGTCTGCACGTCCTCGTCCGACAGGTTGCCGTGCTGGCGCACCAGCTTGAGCGTGAAGTCGCGCAGCGCCTGGAGCCGCGGGCTCGGCAGCGGCGTGCCGTTGCGCAGCGCCTCGGTGATCGCGTCGTCCACGCCCATGCGCTTGGCGATGCTGGTATGGGCCGGCACGCAGTAATGGCAGGCGTTCTCGACGTTCACGCTCTGCCAGACCACGGTCAGCTCGTCCTTGTCGAAACTTGTGTTCTGGAACAGCTCGTGCACGCGCTGATAGGCCTCCAGCAGTTCGGGCGCTTCGGCCATCACCGCATGCAGGCCCGGGATCATCCCGAATGCGGCCTGCGACTTGGCCAGCAGGGGCTTGCTGGCCTCGGGCGCGGTGGTCTGGTCGTAATGGGTGAACTCGGTCATTGCTTGCTCCGGTCTCGGGTGGGGGCCATGGCGACCCGTTGCGAGGCAAGACCTAATTCTTTTGAGCGATCACTCAATAGCGGGTTTTAGCATTCACTCAAACGTGAGGTCGCGCGCGTCCGGGCGAGCCGGGACAAAACTCCGGAAGGTCTCTATCTTTGCGGGGATGAAACGTGCACGCCCATATGACCGCGATGCCGCGCTGGACGCGGCACTGAACCTGTTCTGGCAGAAGGGCTATCACGCGACATCGCTCAAGGATCTCGAGGGCGCATTGAACATGAAGCCCGGCAGCATCTACGCCGCGTTCAAGAGCAAGGAGTCGCTCTACCTCGCGGCGCTCGAGCGGTATTTCGACCGCAGCCGGCTGGGCCTGCGCGGCCTCGCGGGCGATGACGGCTCGCCGCTTCAGGCGCTGGCGGATGCCCTGCGGCGTTTCGGCGGGCCGGCGGCCGACGACGCGGACCGCCGGGCCTGCATGCTGGTCAAGACGTTGCTCGACACCACTGCCGACGAGCGCCTGATCGGCGAGCGCGCGCGGGAATATCTCGACGCCCTGAAGGCCGAAATCGCGGGCCTGTTCGACCAGGCGAAGTCCGTGGGCGAATTGCCCGCCGACGCCGACACGTCACGCTTGGCCGCACGCTACCAGACCAACATGTCCGCGCTGAGGATCGAGGCGCAACGCGGCACCGATGCCTGCGCGCTCGCGGCCCTCGCCGAGGACATGGCCAGGGAAGTGGAAGACCTGCGCGCGAAGTGACGGAATTGGTCGGGCAGGGCGGGGGCCTGGCCGATGCGCCGATTGACCAGAACGGGCGCGCGGCGGCGGTTCTTAAAAAAACAAAGCCGGGCGGATCATCCGCCCGGCACAGTGGGGTCTCGAAGGGTCGTGGTCGCGGAGGGGCCTCAGCCCTTCGCGCCGCGCACCATGCTGGCCAGCGACAGCCGCGCGACGATCAGCCCCATGAAGCTGATCGCGCCGCACAGCACCACCTGCTCGGGCGTGCCGGTGATGCCGGCGCACAGCGTCGCGAAGGACGCGGTGGCGAACATCGCCGAGGCCGCCGAGGCGAAGGGGCTGTGGCGGTCGCAGGACCACAGAAGGAAGCCCAGTTCAACCGCGTCGAAGGCGCCGTACTTGTCGTCGTGCCGAACGCTCAGGGGCCGCACGATCATGCTCAGGATCAGGGCGGCCGCGGCACCGATCGAGATCAGCGAGCCGACACCCGTCGCCGCCAGGCCCAGCGCCAGCGAGGTCAGCGCCAGCGACATCCGCGGGTCGACGACCGACTGCGTCAGGAAACTCGTGGCCGGCGAAGTGCGGCGCACCGCCGTCGGCTCATTACGGGTGAAGAAACTCGCCTCGTCGTATTCGGAAGCAACAACGTCGAACATCTCGGGGTCTCCCCATTCACGCTACAGGTTACTGCCTGTTGATGATTGAAGATTAACCATGGGATCCGGCGAAATTCGGGTCCGAAAACCCCCGAGTTGGGCATTTCTGGGGTATCTGAGGGGGGTGCGGACTCAAAGTGCCGCAAACTGGCCGCAATCGGCCCGTTTCGCCCGGCTCGCTGGTGATGCGCGCCTCAGCGCCCCAGTTCGCGCGTCGCGGCCTCGAGGCCCGCCAGCGTCATCGGGAACATCCGCCCGTCCATGATCTCGCGCAGGATGCCGATCGACTGGGTGTAGCCCCAGTGCCGCTCGGGCACGGGATTGATCCAGGCGGCCGATGTCCAATGCGCCAGGACGCGACGCAGCCATGTCTCGCCCGACTCCGGGTTCCAGTGCTCGTTGGCGCCGCCGGGATAGAGAACCTCGTAGGGGCTCATCGACGCGTCGCCCACGATGACCAGCTTCCAGTCCGGGCCATAGGTGTTGATCAACTCGTATGTGGGGGTCTGCTCGGTCCAGCGTCGCCGGTTGTCGCGCCAGACCCCCTCGTAGAGGCAGTTGTGGAAATAGCGGTACTCGAGATGCTTGAACTCCGAGCGCGCGGCCGAGAACAGCTCCTCGGCCACCCGCACGTGATCATCCATCGAGCCGCCCACGTCGAACAGCATCAGCACCTTCACGGCGTTGTGCCGCTCGGGCCGCATCTTCACGTCGAGATAGCCGTGCTCGGCGGTCGAGCGGATCGTGCCGTCGAGGTCCAACTCCTCGTGTGCGCCCTCGCGCGCCCAGCGCCGCAGGCGGCGCAGCGCCACCTTGATCGTGCGCGTGCCGATCTCGACGTCGCCGTCCAGGTTGCGGAAGTCGCGCCGGTCCCAGACCTTCACCGCGCGGCGGTGACGCGAGCGGTCCTGCCCGATGCGCACGCCCTCGGGGTTGTAGCCGAACGCGCCGAAGGGCGAGGTCCCGGCGGTGCCGATCCACTTCGAGCCCCCCTGGTGGCGCCCTTGCTGCTCCTCCAGCCGCTGTCGCAGGGTCTCCATCAGCTTCTCGAAGCCGCCGAGCGACTCGACCAGCGCCTTCTCCTCCTCGCTGAGGTGCTTCTCGGCCAGGCGCCGCAGCCACTCCTCGGGCAGGTCGACGGTCTCGACGCCCTCGCCGCCGACGCTCTCGACCCCCTTGAAGACCTCGGCGAAGACCCGGTCGAAGCGGTCGAGGTGGCGCTCGTCCTTCACCAGCGCTGCGCGGGCGAGATAATAGAAGCCCTCGATGTCATAGCTCACGAGGTCGGCGCGCACGGCTTCCACCAGCGTCAGGTGCTCGCGCAGGCTCACCGGCACGCGCGCGGCCTTGAGCCCGAAGAACAGTTTGAGGAACACCGCGCCTCAGCCTCCGGACCGCACCAGCAGGACCGCGATCGCCAGGCCCACCAGCCCCGCGGGGATGCCGTGCGCGGCGCCCCATTGCAGCTTGTCGGCCAGGGTGCCCTCGCGCCGGGTGGCACGGAACCAGCCGATGGCGAAGGCGACAACGAAGAAGGCGGCGGCGATTGTCATCGGTCCCTCGGTGATCGTTCCTGTCTCGGGCGTGCCAGCGTCCCGGGGCGGCCTGTGTTTCAGGGTGCCAGCGCCCGCGCAAGCCCCGGATGGTTGGCGCCGTAGGCAAAGGCGCCCCACTCGGCGGCGAGGCGCTGCGCTGCATCCCCAGCCCCGTCTTGCCCGAGCGCACGATAGGCACGCGCACGCAGGGCGTAAAGGGTTGCAAGGCGGGCGTCATGCGCATGCCCGGCCAGCGGGGCTTCGATCCCCTCGCTCACCGTCAGCGCAGCGTCGGGCCGGCCTGCGGCCAGAAGTGCTGCGGCCTCGTCCAGCCGCAGCCGGGCGAGACGGATATCGGCTTGCCCATGCACCTGGGCGCAGAGTTGCCGGGCCTCGGACAGCGTCTCGGCCGCCGCGCCGGGCGCAAGCGGGATCTTCGCCTGTCCCAGCGCCGTCAGGCTCTGGCAGTGCTGGGGCGTTCGCGGTGCGCGGCGCTCGGCCAGGGTCACGGCGGCGCGCGCGCTCGGCGCGCGTTACGGGTGTCGCGTCGCGGCTGGTCACGCGCACCGCGATCCCGCGCCATTCGCCCAGTGCAGTGTCGGGCATGAAGACAAGGGCGGGCGCATCCCGCCCCGCCGGGTTGAGCCGGTCCAGCGCCCGCTCCGCCGCCGCCTCGGCCGCGTCCCGGTCCATGCCCGGCGCAAGCTCGGGCGCATAAAGAACCCGCAGCATCAGCAGGTCCAGCGCCGTGGGCCGCACATGCGCGGCGTCGTCGTTGAAGATCGAGGGGCCCAGCCCATAGATGTCGTTGGCAAGGCCCAGCGCCTGCGCGACCTCCTCGGCAATGCAGCCGCGGATGACGTGCGGGGGCGCGCTCGCGGGGATGAACACGGTGACGGCCTCGCTGCCGCCGGCGGGTCCTCCGCGTCGGAAGGCGCCCCAGCTCGATGCGCCGGGCGTCAGCACGCAGGCCGCCGACGGCTCGCTGCGCGCGAAGCTCCTGGCCTCGACCAGGCGAAGGCGGATCCGCGAGCGCGCCCCTTCCACGCCGCGCCCGATCGCGATCCCCGTCTGCGATCCGAGGCCGTGAAGATAGTCGTCGAGGAACTCCGCGTATTGCCCCGAACCAGGTCCTTCCAGCGCGACCTCGACGGGTTGCTCGAGCCGCATCAGCCCGGGCCGCGTGGCGCCCGTTTCCATGTCGAAGGCAAGTGCCGTGAATACGCGCGCGAGCGAGGCGTTCGACCATGCTGTCGTGCCCGCCGGAATGTCGGCACCCAGCACCGGCACCTGAGGCGCCGGCACGGCGCGGTAGGGCGGTTGCGCGGCGCAACTTGCCAGGGCGGCCCACAGCGCAAGGGCCAGGGCCGCCCGGCGGCTCACCGCTGGTACTTGATGAATGGCGTCTTCGTCGCAACGCGGTCATAGAGCGCGCGCGCCGTGGCGTTGAAGTCCTGCGTCAGCCAGTAGACCGTGGGGCAGCCCGCCGCGTCGGCGGCGGCGTAGACGGCCTCGATCAGCGCGCGCCCCGCGCCCGTGCCGCGCGCCTCGGGCGAGACGAACAGGTCCTGCAGGTAGACCACGTTCTCGATCCGCCAGCAGTGGCGGTGGAACAGGTAATGCGTGAGGCCGATCAGCCGCCCGTCGCGCTCGGCCACCAATCCGTGGAAATCATGCGGATCGTCGCCCAGGAGCCGCGCAAAGGTCGTGCGGTACACCTCCTCCGACACGCTCGAATGGTAGAATTCGAGATAGCCGGTCCAGAGCGCGCGCCATTCATCCTCGTCGGCGGGGGCGAGGGGGCGGATCAGCATGGTCGAACCTCCAATTGCGTCGCGCGGCCTCGGGGCCTCAGCCTTGCCGCCGCGCCATGAATGCCAGCCGTTCGAAAAGATGCACGTCCTGCTCGTTCTTCAGAAGCGCCCCGTGCAGCGGCGGGATCGCGTGCTTGGCATCGGCCCGCAATGTCGCGGGATCGACATCGTCGGCCATCAGCAAGCGGATCCAGTCCAGCGCCTCGGACGTCGAGGGCTTCTTCTTCAGCCCCGGCGTCTCGCGCAGCTCGTAGAAGCGCGTGAGGGCCGCGCGGACCAGCTCGTGCTTCACGTCGGGGAAGTGCACGTCGATGATCCGCGCCATGGTCTCGGCGTCGGGGAAGGCGATGAAGTGGAAGAAGCAGCGGCGCAGGAAGGCGTCCGGCAGCTCCTTCTCGTTGTTCGAGGTGATGATGACGATGGGGCGCTGGCGTGCGGCCACCGTTTCGCCGGTCTCGTAGACGTGGAACTCCATGCGGTCGAGTTCCTGCAGCAGGTCGTTCGGAAACTCGATATCCGCCTTGTCGATCTCGTCGATCAGCAGCACGACCTTTTCGGGCGCCTCGAAGGCGTCCCACAGCTTGCCGCGCCGGATGTAGTTGCACACGTCCGCGACCCGCTCGTCGCCAAGCTGGCTGTCGCGAAGGCGGCTCACGGCGTCGTATTCATAGAGGCCCTGCTGCGCCCGCGTCGTGGATTTGACGTGCCATTCGATCAGCCGCAACCCCAGCGCATCGGCCACCTGCCGCGCCAGCTCGGTCTTGCCGGTGCCCGGCTCTCCCTTGACCAGAAGCGGGCGCTCGAGCCGAATCGCGGCGTTGACCGCGATCATCAGATCCTCGGTCGCCACGTAATCGGCCGTTCCCTCAAACCGCATGGTGGCCCTCCTCGAATGCGCATCCATGCGCGGGATTTTCTACAAACGATTGAGGCATATAGCCCAATGTCCGCGCTGTTTTAAGACGTGACAATCCCGCCCCGACCATCTATATGCAGCCCAACCGTTCTGCGGAGGTTCCGGGTGGGAGAGCAGTCCAGAATGAATATCGAAGCTCCGATTGACCATAAGTATCGGCCCTCGGATGACGAGCCGTTCATGTGTGACAGGCAGAAAGAGTACTTCCGGCGCAAGCTGCTTGCATGGCGTGATTCGATCCTCGAGGAAAGTCGCGAAACTGTCCTCAGCATGCAGGAGGACACGCAAAACATCCCTGATCTAGCCGATCGTGCGTCGGCCGAGACGGATCGCGCGCTGGAGCTGCGGACGCGCGACCGGCAGCGCAAGCTGATCTCGAAGATCGACGCGGCGCTGCGGCGGATCGAGGATGGCACCTACGGCTATTGCGAGGAGACGGGCGAGCCGATCTCGCTCAAGCGCCTCGACGCCAGGCCGATCGCGACCCTCTCGCTCGAAGCCCAGGAAAAGCACGAGCGCCGCGAAAAGGTGCACCGCGACACCTGAGGCTCAGCGAGCCGGTGCCACGAACGAGGCCGCGACATGCGCGGCCCCTGTCGCGCCCGCGCGCGTGACCGCGTCCTGATGTCAGGACGCTTCAGGCATTCGCGAACATATTCTCTTATTCCATTGTCTTGGGTGCATTTTCCCCGGCCCGATGAGCGGCTCTTTTGGCCCTCATGGTGCGGGCCGCGCTAACCGTCAGACACGGATCACGTTCCGCGCCGCGCAGGCCTCAGCCGGCCTCCCCGGGATCTTGCCGGCGCATCGGCCCCGGGCCGGTGGCTTCCACTAGGCGGAAGTACGTTTTTGTCGCCTTGCCGCCTACGTGCACCGCACATATGCACGGCGAAAATGGGGACAACTCAGGACATCCGATTATGACCCAGCGCGTCAGCGCCGGCGGCCTTCAGGTCGCGCGCGAGCTCTACGACTTCATCAACGACCAGGCGATCCCCGGCACCGGCATCGATGCCGCGGCCTTCTGGGAGGGGTTCGGCCGGATCGCTGCGGATTTTGCGCCGAAGAACCGCGCCCTGGTGGCCCGGCGCGCGGTGCTGCAGGAAAAGATCGACGCGTGGCACATCGCCCGACGCGGCCAGTCGCATGACCCGGCGGCCTATCGCGCCTTCCTTGCCGAGATCGGCTACCTCGTGCCCGAGGGGCCCGACTTCACGATCGACACGCCCGGCGTGGACGACGAGTTCGCGACCATCGCGGGCCCGCAGCTGGTCGTGCCGGTCATGAACGCGCGCTATGCGCTCAACGCCGCGAACGCGCGCTGGGGCTCGCTCTACGACGCGCTCTATGGCACCGATGCGCTGGGCAGCCCTGCGCCCAAGGGCAAGTACGACCGCCGCCGCGGCGGGCGCGTGGTCACTTGGACCAAGGCGCATCTCACGGGCATCGCGCCGCTCTCGGTCAGGGGCCTCGCCTGGGGGCATGTCGAGGGCGTGTCGGTCGTCGACGGCCAGCTCCGGGTCCGGCTGATCCCGGGGCTCACGGCGCGCGACGGCACCGGCGTGCGCGCCGCGACCGCAGGCCTGGCCGACCCCGCCCAGTTCGTGGGCTACCGCGGCGATCCGGCGAACCCCACCGCGATCCTCCTGCGCCGCCACAACCTGCATGTCGAGCTGACGATCGACCTCGACAGCACGATCGGCCGGCACGACAGCCTCGGCCTCGCGGACGTGGTCGTCGAGGCCGCGATCACCACCATCTGCGACTGCGAGGATTCGGTCGCCGCGGTCGATGCCGAGGACAAGACGCTCACCTATGCCAACTGGCTCGGCCTGATGAAGGGCGACCTGACCGAGCGCGTCGAGAAGGGCGGCGAGGTCATCACCCGCGCGCTCAACCCCGACCGCGAGTACCTGGCGCCCGACGGCACGCCGTTCACCCTGCCGGGCCGCTCGCTGATGCTGGTGCGCAATGTCGGGCCGCTGATGACCAACCCGGCGATCCTGCTGGCCGACGGGACCGAGATCCCCGAGGAGATCATGGATGCCGTGTGCACTTCGCTGATCGCGCTGCACGACATCGGCAAGTCCGAGGGCGCGCGCAATTCGCGCACGGGCTCGGTCTATATCGTCAAGCCCAAGATGCACGGCCCCGAGGAGGCCGCGAACACCGACGCCATGATGGCGGCGGTCGAGGACCTGCTGGGCATGGCGCGCAACACCATCAAGCTCGGCATCATGGACGAGGAGCGGCGCACCACCGTCAACCTCAAGGAATGCATCCGCGCCGCCCGCTCGCGCGTGTGCTTCATCAACACCGGCTTCCTCGACCGCACCGGCGACGAGATCCACACCTCGATGCAGGCGGGTCCGATGATCCGCAAGGCGGACATGAAGAAGACGCCCTGGATCGCCGCCTACGAGGACTGGAACGTCGATGTCGGGCTGGAGTGCGGTCTGAAGGGCGTGGCCCAGATCGGCAAGGGCATGTGGGCGATGCCCGACCTGATGCAGGCCATGCTCGACCAGAAGGTCGTGCATCCCATGGCCGGCGCCAATACCGCCTGGGTGCCGTCGCCGACCGCCGCCACCCTGCATGCGCTGCATTATCACCGCGTCGATGTCGCCGCGCGCCAGGCCGAGATCGGCGGCCGCCCCCGCGCGTCTCTGGACGACATCCTTACCATCCCGCTTGCCGACCGCCCCAACTGGTCGGCTGCCGAGGTCCAGGCCGAACTCGACAACAACTGCCAGGGCATCCTCGGCTATGTCGTGCGCTGGATCGACCAGGGGGTGGGCTGCTCGAAGGTGCCCGACATCAACGACATCGGCCTGATGGAGGACCGCGCCACGCTGCGCATCTCGTCGCAGCACATCGCCAACTGGCTGCTGCACGGTATCGTCACTGCCGACCAGGTCACTGCCACCCTGCGCCGCATGGCCGAGGTGGTCGACCGGCAGAACGCGGGCGATCCGGCCTACACGCCGATGGCCCCGCGCTGCGACGGGCAGGCCTTCCAGGCGGCGGCCGACCTGATATTCATGGGCACCGATCTGCCGAACGGCTACACCGAGCCGGTGCTGCACGCGCGCCGTCTCAAGAAGAAAGCGGAACTCAAGGGAGAGGCTGCCTGAGATGGCCGAAATCACGCTGCGCAAGGCGCGCACGATCATCGCCAAGACGCTGGCCAAGGGCCGCGACATGGGGCTCAAGCCCCTCTCGGTTATCATCCTCGACGCCGGCGGCAACGTGAAGGCGTTCGAGCGCGAGGACGGCGCCTCGAACCTGCGCTTCCAGATGGCGCACGGCAAGGCCTATGGCGCGCTCGGGGTGGGGCAGGGCTCGCGCTACCTGATGAACCGGGCCGAGAAGCAGCCCTACTTCACCGCCGGGCTCGGCACTGTCTTCGGCAACATCCTGCCTGTTCCGGGCGGCGTGCTGGTCAGGGACCGCAAGGGCGCGATCATCGGGGCCGTGGGCGTGACCGGCGACACCTCGGACAATGACGAGATCGCAGCCATGGCGGGGATCGAGGCGGCTGGCTTCACCGGCGATCCCGGCTGATCCCTCGCCGCCGCCTGTCGTGATCGCGTCGCCTTGGCTGGCGGCGCATCGCCGTATCCGGCACAATCTGCGACAGCGATGAGCCGGGCGAGGGAGACGAGGGCATGCATGCAGCACGCGGCCTGAGCCGCATGTTCGCCGTGCTTGTCGCGGCGGCGCTGGCCGGCTGCGCCCAGGGCGGACGCCCGACGCCCGCCGGCGAGGACGCCGCGACGGTTCCCTTTCCGCTTTTCGCCGCCGCCGACGCGCTGATGAAGCGTTGGCGCATGGTGCAGGTCTGGGGCAAGTCGCAGTGGACGATCGTGCCCGATGGTGACGGGGTCGCGATCGAGCCCGCGGTCGACCGCTCCTCGACCGCGCTTGCACGCTGGGTCGAGTTCGACACCGCGACCTGCCCGGTGGCGGAATGGTCATGGCGCGTCGACCATCTGCCCGAGGGCGCCGATCTCGCCAGCCGGAAGAGCGAGGACGTCGCTGCATCGTTGTTCTTCGTCTTCGGCAATCCTGGCACGCTCTCGAACCCGCGCCCGGTGCCCACCTTGCGTTATGTCTGGTCGGCCGAAGCCAACACTCAGGGCAGCATCGTCGACAGCCCCTATTTCCCCGAGACCCTGCGCAGCATCGTCGTGCGCAGCGGGCCCGAGGGGCTCGGCAGCTGGCAGACCGAGCGGCGCAACCTGATCGACGACTATCGTGCCGCCTTCGGCGCGAGCCCGGACCAGCCGGTGCAGGTCATCGCGCTCTTCACCGACAACGACCACCTCGGCCAGCCGCTGCGCAGCCTTTATCGCACGGCCACCGGCTGGTGCACCGAGGAGCCCGATGGCTTCTGGCCGTCCTGAGGGCGGCTACCAAGACGGCTGGCACGCACGGATTTCGGGTCCCGGCCGATGGCAGCCACAGCGTCCTTGCCGCCGGCGCGATGTCCGTGGTCAAGAGAGCGCCTGCTTGGATGCGGTGCCGGATTTCGGAGCAGGTTCACGCGCCGCGGCGCAGCGTCGTTCTTAAAATCTATAAATATATCAGAAACTTGATGATGCTTTCACGCGTGAAAGCCGCGCGGCCCTAGGCTGGCAGTTTCGGCAGAAAGGTCCCTTTCTGCTCCAGCACGAAGGTTCGGAACGCGGCGGCGGCGGGCGACAGTTCATGGTCCTCCAGCCGGATCATGTACCACTGCCGCACGATCGGCATGCCCGCGAGCTTGAGCGTCACCAGCCGCCCGGCCTCGAGCTCCGGCACCACGGTGTGGGCCGAGATCATCGCGATCCCCAGCCCCGCGATCACCGCCTGCTTGATCGTCTCGTTCGTTCCCATCTCGATCGAGCGATAGGGCCGCCCCTCGCCGATCCGGTCGAGATAGCGGGTCGTGAGGATCCGCGTGCCCGATCCTTCCTCGCGGGTGAGGAAGGTCTCGGACAGCAGTTCCTCGGCCGTCACGCTCTCCTTCTCGGCCAGCGGGTGGCCGGCCGGGGCGATCAGGACATAGGGGTGGTCGCCCAGCACGTCGGCGACATTGGCCGGGTGCTGCGGCGGGCGGCCCATGATGGCAAGCTCGATCTCGCCCCGGGTCAGCATCTCGATGATCCGGTCGCGGTTGCCGACCTTCAGCCCGATCTCGATGCGCGGGTTGAGGGTCTTCATCCGCGCCACCAGCGCGGGCGCGAAATACTTGCCGGTCGAGACCACCCCGATCGAGACATGCCCGGCATAGCCCTTGCGCAGCGCCGTCACCCGCTCGAAGCACTGCTCCAGCGCGGTGTCGATCTGGCGCACCGTGGCCAGGAGTTCGGCGCCCACCGGAGTGAGCGAGACTTTCCCGTCGGGTCCGCGATGGATGACCTGCGCACCGACGATCTCCTCGAGCCCGCGCAGCTGGGTCGAAACCGCTGGCGGCGTCACGTGCAAGATTGCCGCCGCGGCGGTGATCGAACCCGCATCGACGATCGCGGCCAGCGCACGAAGCTGTTTCAGGGTGAGGGCCTTGGGATGCAGCATGTGCCCTGAGTTAAGCGAGATTTGCGGTGAAGTAAATTTTGCTTTTGACGCAGCGGTCGTGTTCTTTGCATCTTGCACCTCACGGTCTCGCAGGTAGGTTCGCTCAATGATCGAGATGGAACTCAAGCTGTTGCTCGACGATGCGGGTGCCGAGAAACTTCGCAAGGCGGCCACCGCCCGCGGCGCGAGACCCGAGAACTCCACCCTGCTCACGCGCTATTTCGACACCGCCGAGAAAGCGCTCGGCCGCGCCGGCATTGCCTTGCGGATGCGGCGCGAGAAGCGGCGCTGGACCCAGACGGTGAAGGTCCGCGAGCGCCACACCGGCGGCCTCAGCTCGGCGCGCGAGGCGGATGCACCGGCTCCCGGCGGGCGCATCGATATCGCCCGGATCCCCGAGGAGGACCTGCGCCTCGCGGTCGAGGACGCCGTCAACGGCCACGACCTTGCTCCCGTGTTCGAGACCGACATCAAGCGCGCGCGTTTCCGCCTCTCGCCCGACGGCACAAGCCAGGTCGAGCTTGCGATCGATCTTGGCGAGATCCGCGCGGGCGACCGTTCGGCCCTGCACCGCGAGGCCGAGTTCGAGCTGATCTCCGGCGATCCCGGCGCCCTGTTCACCGCGGCCCGCGGCCTCATCCCCGAGGGCGGGCTCGTGTTCTCGACGCGCTCGAAGGCCGAGCGTGGCGCGCTGCTCGCCGCCGAGGGCCGGATCGGTGATCCCACGGAGCCACGCAAGTCCAGGGTGACGCCGCTCGATCCCGACATGACCGCCGAGGCCGCGGCGCAGGCCGTGCTGGCCGAGTGCCTCGACCAAGTCGCCGCGAATGCCGAAGCCGTCAGGGCAGGGGACGACCCCGAGGGGCCGCACCAGCTGCGGATCGGGCTCCGCCGGCTGCGCAGCGCGCTCAAGCTCTGGCGCGGACCGCTCGGCGGCGGCTGGCTCGCGGACCTCGAGGGCGAGGCGAGATGGCTGGGCGCCGAGGTGGGGCGGCTCCGCGACCTCGACGTGACCCTGCACGACCTTGTCGCTCCGGCGGCGCGGGCTGCACCCGACGAGCCGGGTTTCGCACCCCTGGCGGCCGCGGTGGAGGCACGCGCCGGTATCGAGCGCGCCCATCTGCGCGAGACGCTGCGCGGCCCGCGCGTCCAGGGCTTCCTGTTCGATCTTTCCGAGTTCATCGCCCTGCGGCGCTGGCTAGATCCGTCGGACCACGAGCAGACCGGGCGCCTGGCCGAGCCGATCTCGGTACTGGCCGCGCGCGAGCTCGACGCTGTCTGGCACCGCGCCGCGCGGCGCGCCAAGGGGATCGATCATCTCGACATCGAAGCGCGCCACGAGTTGCGCAAGGCGCTCAAGACGTTGCGCTACGCGGTCGAATTCTTTGCGCCGCTCGCCTCGGGCAAGAAGGTCGCGGCCGTCGTCAAGCCGTTACGGGCCCTGCAGGACCTCTTCGGCAATCTCAACGATCTGGCCATGGCCGAGGCCATGTTCATGACCGAGGACGCGTTTGCGGGCGGCAACCCGGCGGCGGCACGGGCTGCCGGGCGGGTGATCGGCGCGCGCGCCGCCCTGGCCGAGGAGGACTGGCAGACTGCGCGCGATCGGTGGCATGCCCTGAAGTCGGTCAAGCCGTTCTGGCGCTGACCCCACGCGCCGGGGATGCCCCCCACCGCCATGAGTTCTCAGGTGCCCGAGTTCAGCGCCCTCAGCCACAGGTGATAGGCGCTGTGATCCTTCTCGGCCATGCCCAGCTTGTGCGTGAGATCGGCGTAGGCCTGCCGCGCGGCCTCGGTCAGCGGCAGGCGGATGCCGGCCCTGCGCGCGGCTTCGATCGCGTTGTCCATGTCCTTGAGCTGCACGCGCGCCATGGCGCCGGGGCGGAAGTCGTCGGCGATCATCCGGCTGCCATGCAGCTCGAGGATCCGGGACGTCGCGAAGCCCCCCATCAGCGCGGTCTGCACCTGCTTGGGGTCGCAGCCGCCGGCGACGGCCAGGGTCAGTGCCTCGGACACCGCGCCGATCGTGATGCCGACGATCACCTGGTTCGCGAGCTTCGCCGTCTGCCCCGCACCGTGTGGCCCGACATGCGTGGCTTTGCCCATCGCCGCGAAGACCGCGGCCGCACTGGCAAAGTCCTCGTCGCGTCCGCCAACCATGATCGCGAGCCGTCCCTCGACGGCGCCGACCTCGCCGCCTGAGACCGGCGCGTCGAGATGGCGGCAGCCGGCGGCCTCGAGCGCCTGGGCATGATCGCGCGCGAGGTGGGGCTCGATCGAGGACATGTCGATGAAGAGCACGCCTTCGGAATGCTGGAACAGCTGCTCGCCGAGGACGATCTCGGTTACCACAGCGCCGCTCTCGAGCATCGTGATGACCGCATCGGCGCCCGCGACGGCGAGTTGCGGCGTGCCCGCGACCTCGGCGACGTCGGCCAGCGCCTCGGCTTTCGCCCGTGTCCGGTTCCAGACCCTCACGGCGAACCCCGCGCGCGCAAGGTTGCGCGCCATCGGTGCCCCCATGATGCCGGTGCCGAGCACCGCAATGCTGCGAATGGCCATGATCCTGTCCCCTCGATTTCTTGATTTCGCTCCCGCGGCTGAAGCCGTGGGAGCGCAGGGATGCACGCTGTGTCAGGCTGCCGGCACCACCACCTGACGCTGGCGGCCCAGCCCGTCGATGCCCAGCTCGACCACGTCGCCGGGCTTGAGCCAGGCGGGCTCCTTCATGCCGAGGGCCACGCCGGGGGGGGTCCCGGTGGGGATCACGTCACCAGGCTCGAGCGTCATGAAGCGCGAGATGTAGCTGACCAGATGCGCCACGCCGAAGATCATCGTCCTGGTCGAGCCGGTCTGACGGCGCCCTCCGTTCACGTCGAGGAACATTCCCAGATTGCCGATGTCTCCCGCCTCGTCGCGGGTGACGAGCCAGGGTCCGAGAGGGCCGAAGGTGTCGTGGCTCTTGCCCTTGATCCACTGGCCGCCGCGATGGATCTGGAATTCGCGTTCCGAGACATCGTTGAACACGGCAAATCCAGCGACATGGTCCATCGCCTCGGCCTCGGTGACGTTCTTCGCGCGGGTGCCGATGATGACGGCCAGTTCCACCTCGTAGTCGAGTTTGGTCGAGCCCACTGGCTGCTCGATCTCGTCGTTCGGCCCGCAAAGCGCCGAGATCGCCTTGCCGAACAGCACCGGCTCGTCCGGCACCGGCATCCCGGCCTCGGCGGCGTGGTCGGCGTAGTTCAGGCCCACGCAGGCGAACTTCTGGACGCCGCCCACGCAGGCGCCGATGCGGATGGCGGGGTCGATGGCCGGAAGTGAGGCGGTGTCGAGCGCGGCGAGGCGTGCGAGCCCGGCAGGTGACAGCACGTCACCCGCGATGTCGTCGACAATATCCGAGAGATCGCGGATGACGCCGTCGCCATCCAGCAGGGCAGGGCGCTCGCGCCCCGGCTCGCCCACGCGCATGAGTTTCATCTGACCCCCTCGTCCTCCTGCGGCTTCAACCGGTCCAGCCGCCGTCGATCACATGCGTCTGGCCGGTCACGAACGCGCTCTCGTCCGACGCAAGATAGACCACCAGATGCGCGACCTCGGCCGCCGACGCGAAGCGTGCCATCGGCTGGCGCGCCAGGAAGGCCGCGCGCGCCGATTCATAGTCGCCCTGTGCGCGCATCCGCTCGGACAGCGACGGCGTATCGACCGTGCCGGGGCAGACCGCGTTGCACCGGATGCCCCGGGTCACGAAATCCCGCGCCACCTGCTTGGTCAGGCCGATGACCGCGCCCTTGGTGGCGCCATACACGGCGCGGTTCGGCGCGCCCGTGATCGACGACACCACCGAGGCGATGTTGACGATAGATCCCGCGCCGCGGTCGAGCATGCCCGGCAACGCCGCGCGGATCGTGCGGAACACCGATTTGACGTTCAGATTGAAGGCCGCGTCCCATTGCTCCTCGGTCGCGTCGAGAATCGTGCCGTGATGGACGACGCCCGCGCAGTTCACCAGCACGTCGGGCTCGGCGCGCGCCATCACGTCGGCGATCGCCACCGGGTCACGCGCATCGAGCGTCATCAGCTCGGCGCCGCCAAGCGTCGAGAGCGTGCCGAGGTCGATATCGGTCGCGAAGACCTCCGCACCCTCGGCCACGGCGGCCTCAGCGCAGGCCCGGCCGATGCCCGCCGCCGCCGTCACGAGGACGCGTTTTCCCTTGAGCCGCATCGGCTTCCCCTTCAGTCGTCAGATGTCACGTGAACCGCTACCAGATCGAGCGTCGCCTCCTGCGGCGCGATGGCGCGAAAACTCTCGCTCACGCCTGAGGTGACAAGCGAGCGCTCGACGATCAGCAGGGTGTTGGGCTCGTGCTCGTCGCAAAGGCCGGCCATGAATGCCAGCTCCTTCTCGGCGACCGGGCGCGCGGTTTCGAGGTCGGGCGCCCCCCATGCCTCGACGAAATGTGCGGCCAGGCGCTCGACAAGGGCGCGGTATTCCTGCTCCTCGATCTTGGCGGTGGCGACGAAGGTCGCCCGGCCGAAGCTCTCGAGGCCCAGCCAGCCATTGGCGAAAGCCTGGCGCCGCTTGCCGCTGAGGTCGTCTTCGGACCAGTTGGAGAATTCGAACGCCCCCGATACCGCCCATTCGTCGGGCTGAGCGGCCCGCTCGAACACGTTCTCGTCCGACTGGTCGAAGCGCAGGGTGCGGGCGAGCCTCATGTTGCGTCCTCGAGCATCGAGCTGAGCGGCCGCAGCTCGGTCGTTTCGCCGCGGCGCACGAGCTGGCCGCCGTGTTCATCCAGCCCCACAAAAGTGCCGCCGTCATCGAGCGCCTCGCCGATACGCCAGCCGCGTTCGCGCCAGGCTGCATGAAGCGGCGGGAATCCCTCGGTCTCGAGCCGGTTGAGCCAGACCAGCATGTGCCGCGACCAACTTTCAAGCAACTGGAGGGGCGTAACCTCGATGCAGCCTTCCTCGGCAAGGCAGGTCTCGTCCGCGAAGGCGCCCGGCTCCTCGGCGCGTTCCGCCGGGGGGATGAAGGGGATCTCGACGCCGATCACCAGCCAGTCTGGCTCGGCGGCGGGCTCGGTCGTCGAGGCTTGTGCCCGCATGCGTCCGCAGCGCGCGCCGTTCACGCGAAAGCCGTCGGGCCAGTCGTAGTGCACCGCGACCTCGGGCGGGGCAAGCGCGCCGAGCGCATCGCCAAGGCCAAGCGCCACGGCGAATGTCGCCCCCATCGCCTGCTGGAGCGGCTGTTCCGGGGCGAGGATCACCGCCGCCGACAATCCGTCGGCGTCGGTCTGCCAGATCACCAGCCCCGGATCAGTGCCGAGGGACGCAACCGAAACCGCCCGGCGCATCGGGTCGAGGCCAAAGGGTGCCTCCTCGCCTCGCAGCAACGGCGGAAACATCGGTGCCGGGGCGCCGCGCATCAGATCTTTCCGGTGTCGATGAGCCGCTCGGCGGCGTCGATGAAGGCGCGGGACTGTGGGCTGGAGGGGCGCGCCGCGACGATCGGCGCGCCTCCATCGCCGGCTTCGCGGATCGCCAGATCGAGCGGGATCTCGCCGAGGAAGGGAATGCCCAACCGCTCGGCCTCTGCCCGGGCGCCGCCATGCCCGAAGATATGCGCCTCGTGGCCGCAATTCGGGCAGATGTAGCCCGACATGTTCTCGATGATGCCAAGCACCGGAACGTCCGTCTTGCGGAACATGTCGAGCGCCTTGCGGGCATCGAGCAGGGCAATGTCCTGCGGGGTCGAGACGATGATCGCGCCGGTCACCTCGGCCTTCTGGCTCAGTGTAAGCTGCACGTCGCCCGTGCCGGGCGGGAGGTCGATCAGCAGCACGTCGAGCCGGCCCCACTGGACCTGGCCGAGCATCTGCTGCAACGCCCCCATCAGCATCGGGCCACGCCAGACGACGGCCTCGCCCTCGGGCACCATGAACCCGATCGACATCGCGGTGACGCCATGATTGCGCAGCGGAAGGATGATCTTGCCATCCGGGCTGGACGGGCGGCCGGAAATCCCCAGCATGCGCGGCTGGCTCGGGCCGTAGACGTCGGCGTCGAGGAGCCCGACGCGCTTGCCCATCGCCGTGAGCGCGATGGCGAGGTTCGCCGCAACAGTCGACTTGCCCACGCCACCCTTGCCCGAGGCAATGGCGACGACGTGATCAACGCCCGGGATCTTCTTCGACGCGGGCTCGGCCGGTTTCTTGCGCCCGATGTTGAGATCGGGCGGCGGGCCCTTCGGCGCCGTGCGCGGGGCCGAGGGCGTCGTGGAGTGCGCGGTCAGCACGGCCGAGACCTTTGCCACGCCGGGAAGTGCCTCGACCGCCGCAACGGCGGCTTGCCTCAGGGGCTCCATGGCCGGGCCCTTGGCGGGGTCGACCTCGATGACGAAGCTCACCTGATCGCCCGAAACCGAAACGGCCTTCGCCATCTGCGCCGCAACGATGTCCTGCCCGAGGCCGGGATCGACGATCTTGGAGAGCGCGTCGAGGACCTGCTCGCGCGTTACGGTCATTCATCCCCTCCGGGCGCGATCTTGCCCTCGACGACGTGCTCCAGCCCGAGCTCGGGAATCGTGAGCACGACCTTTGCGGACACCGGGTTCGCGGGATGCGCCGCGCGCATCGCCTTCTCGATTTCCTGTTGCGAGGTGACGCCAACCTGCTTGAGGAACTTGCGCATCGACATGTTGAAGGCGTCGGAAGTCATTGTTTCTCTCCATTCGGCTTGGTCGCCGCGGCTTCGGCGAGATAGTCGTCGGTCGTGCGGACCTTGGGCCGCTCGCCAAGCCGCATCGGCGAATGCTCGCTGTGATACTGCGCCTTGACCCGGCAATCGTCGCACATCTGGATCAGGCGCGTATTGTCCGAGTTGGTGAACATCCAGTGCTTGCCCTGAAGCTTGTCGACGATCTTCTCGATCGTCGACTTCACGCCGAAGAGCTTGCCGCATTCGATGCAGGCGAAGGGCTCTTCCTCCTTGAGGACGCGTGGCGCCAGAACGGCGTCCGACAGGTCGAGCCGAGGCTCGAGACGGATCGCGTCCTCGGGGCAGACATTTGCACAGAGCCCGCACTGGATGCAGGCCTCCTCGCGGAAGCTCAGTTCGGGCCGGTCTTCGTTGTCGAGAAGCGCGCCGGTGGGGCAGAGGCCCGCACATGAGAGGCAGAGGGTGCAGGCGTCCTGGTTGACCAGCACAGCGCCATAGGGTGCGCCCTTGGGGAGCGGCACGGGTGCGTCGGGAAGCTGGCCGCCCGCAAGTGCCTTGGCTGCAAGGCGCACGCTCTCGCGCCGGCCGCCGGCGGCAAGGATCGGCTCAACCGCGAGCGCAGTGGGGCGGTCACCGTAGAGAAGATCCGACATTTGGTCGGGATCCGACGGGTCGATGACGCGGAGGCGCCCCGCATCGACGCCGGCGCCCTCGGCGATCGCGTCGGCCAGAGCCATCTGTGCCTCGATGACCGAGCGCTCGGTCTTTGGCCCTGCCAGCACGATCACCTCGGCGTAGCCCATCGCCAGGGCGACGAGTTGCTCGGCATGGCCGATGGCGGTGAGTGACGTTGTTTCGAGCGGGATCACGTCGCCGGGCAGTCCGCGGCCGAAACGGGCGGCGAGGCGGATCATTTCGGCGCCATGCTCGGCATCGTGGATCAGCAGGCGTGGCGACGCGCCGCCGGCGGCGGTGTAGGCCTCGGCCATCACCCGCATCTTGCGGAAGAGGAACTGCACCGGCGGATCGTCGGTCGAGGCGGCGCCGGAGGGGCACACCGCGTGGCATGCGCCGCATCCCGCGCACACCATCGGGTCGATGACGACCGTTTCCTCGCCGGGGGCGATCGCGCCGGTCGGACAGACGTCGAGGCACCGCGTGCAGCCGATCTTCCGCGCGCGTGAATGGGCACAGAGGCTGTCGTCAAAGCGGATGAACAGTTCGCGCTCGAAGGAGCCTTGAAGGTGACTGGCCTCGAAGATCGCGCGCTCCACCGCGAGCGGGTCGCCGGGATCGGCACGCAGATACCCGTCGCGCTTGTGATGGGCGGGAACGAGTGGCTGGCCGCCACTGAGGTCGACGAAGACGTCGCACTCGCTTCGTGCACCGTCTTTCGGCGCCTCGAAGGTCAGAGCCCCGCGTCCGGCGGCCGAGAGTTCGGCGAACCGGTCCGCCGTCAGAGTGAACTGGCCCAGCGCCCCGGAGAGGTTGCGGATCCGTCCGGTGACAACGTCGACATCCGTGCCCGCCTCTAAGACGTCCTCGGGCTCGGTCAGCATCACCGTAACGGTGAGCGTTTCCGCCAGCCGTCGCGCGGCGGGCAGGGCCACGTCCGCCGATCCGTAGACGAGGCAGAGACCATCGGAACTCACATCCATCAGGGGCACGGGCGGCCGGGCCAGCCGCTCGCCCGCAATGAGAGCGGCCTGCTTGGGACCGGATCTTTCGTCCGACCAGCCGGCGCGGTCGCGGATGTCGATGCACGAAAGACGGTCCGGTGCCCCAAGCTCGTCGGCGATCTCGCTGAAGAACCCGGCCATCTGGCCGCAGGCGACGATCACGTCGTCGCCCGACGACAGCGCCGCGACCGCGGACTCGGCCTCCGGGCCGCAAAGGTGGCTGTGGATTCGGCTCGTGGCCACATCGCATGCCGATGCGATTGCGTCTGCGTCCGGCTTGAAGGTTCCCGTGCAATCACACAGCAGAATGCGCGGCTTGGTGCCTGCCATCTTTCCTCCCCACACCCGTCTTCCGCGGGTGCGCGACCATCCTACCGATCGGTGCGTAGAGCCAAATCGACCGGTCGGCAAGTGTTTCACTCGGATTTCCGCGATTTGAAGGAGCGCTGGCAATTGGTCACTTCACAAAACCAGTTCGTGGGTGTTACCCCCAATCTGGAGAGGCCTTGAAAGGGAGTCCGCGTGGACGAGCGATCTGCGAGCATTCCGCTGGGCGTGGTGATCCGTCGGCAGCCGGGTGTGACCCGCTGGGCGAAATGGGTCTGGCGGGCGGTCGCGGTTCTGCCCGGGGCGGCGTCCGCCGACTGGCAAGAACTGCGCCGCGAGGGCGAGGCCGTCGAATACCACGCTGCCACGCTCCCCCTCACGGTCTACAGGTCGGAAACCGAGGCATACCGGATCGTCCTGGCGGCAGAGTCGCCGTCGGTCTTCGTCGTGCTCCACCCGTCGGAAGAGGCGTCGCCGGATCGGCCATACGTTGTCCATTCGGTCACCGTCTCGGCGCACGAGGCGCAACAGGCCCTCGACTCGGGCGAGGAACTGGTCGAGCCGGTTCCGATGCCGCCCCCCCTCTATGCATGGCTTGCGGATTTCGTCGATCGTCACCACGCGGACGAGACTTTCATGAAGCGCAAGCGCGGCCCTGCGGTCGAGATGCAGTCCGAGGACGGCAAAGGTGACGCCCGAATTCGCCAAGCCGCCGATGTCTATCGCAGCCCCGCGAGCCGGCGGAAGGGAGAGCTGCATTGAGCACGCGCGACCCTGATCGCGAGGCTGATTTCCTGGGGCGGTGGTCGCGCCTCAAGCGCACACGCGCCGCGGAGGAGACAGAGGCCGCGCAGACTCCTCCCACGACAGACGCGAACGCGGAGAAGGCCGAGCCCGAGCAGAGCGACAAGACCGATGACGAGGTGCTGGCCGATCTTGGCTTGCCGCATCCGGAAACGCTCTCGGCCGGGGACGACTTCTCGGCGTTCATGGTCAAGGCGGTCCCCGAGCATCTGCGGCGAATTGCGTTGCGCAAGCTCTGGACGACGAATCCGGTCCTGGCATGCCTCGACGACCTGGTCGACTATGCCGACGACTATACCGACGCGGCGGTTGCCGTCGAAAAACTGTCCACGGGCTATCGGGTGGGGCGAGGGTTCCTCGCCGACGATTCCGACACGACCGCGGCTCAGCCTCAACCTCAGGCGGTAGCCGGTGACGAGGCCGAGAATACGCCGGCGTCCGATCCAGTTCAGGCGAGCGTGGAGCAGGCCGACGACGCGGGGGAGGGCCAGCAGGTTGCCATCGACGACCGCGCCGAGATGAACGCGCTGCCGGATCAGAGCGAGGACGACGACGGCGCGTCAGGCGCAGCCAAGGATACTGTCGCGCCTGATACGGATGGTCCGGCCGCCCGGTCCGCGGCAGACGATGAGGGGCGGCGTTCCACCCAGCGCCGCCGGATGCGGTTCCGTCTGGCGGATTCGTGATCTCCCGCCGTCGAATTGAATAGGGCCGATTGGTAAGT
Organism: Thermohalobaculum xanthum; assembly: GCF_016623495.1. GTDB lineage: Bacteria > Pseudomonadota > Alphaproteobacteria > Rhodobacterales > Rhodobacteraceae > Thermohalobaculum > Thermohalobaculum xanthum. The sequence continues at coordinate 93,737 of NZ_JAEHHL010000001.1, forward strand.
CTGATTGACCCCATCACAGAATCGGGCTTAGCATGCAGAACTTGGGCGTCGCATCTGCGGCGGCCAGCTTGGCGTGCAAGCAAAACAACGGCACATGAGAATGCCGCTGGGAGGGTGACTTGGGAGAAGCAGCCCCACAATTCGAGGTGGCCGAGGAAGACGGCCTGCGCGCCGATCTCTATGACCTGCTTGGCGCATTGCTGTCTCGGCCGCCATCGGCCGACCTGCTCGCGCAGGTGGCAGAACTCGATGGCGACACCGGCGAAATGGGCCGCGCGGTAAACGCGCTGGCGAGGGTTGCGCGCTCGACGACCCAGAAGGCCGCTGAACGCGAATTCAATGCGCTTTTCATCGGGTTGGGCCGCGGAGAGCTGCTTCCTTACGCCAGCTATTACATGACGGGTTTCCTGCATGAGCGTCCGCTCGCGGTGCTGCGCAACGACATGGCGCGGCTCTCGATCGCCAGGGCGCCGAATGTCTACGAGCCGGAAGACAACATCGCCTCGCTTTGCGAGATGATGGCTGGTCTGATCCGCGGCCGCTTCGGCGCGCCCGCATCGCTCGTGACGCAGAAGGACTTCTTCAACGCGCATGTCGGGCCCTGGGCCGGACATTTCTTTAAGGATCTCGAGGGCGCGCAGGGCTCGGTGCTCTACGCTCCCGTGGGGGCGCTTGGCCGCGCCTTCATGGAGATCGAGCGCGAAGCGTTTCGGATGGGGGCGTGAGCCCGCACTCCGTTACGGGCCCCGGCCTCGCGCCGTGACCCATCAACCGGCGGACCGATCGTGGTTCGTCCCAACTGGGAGAGGAGCATATGAGCGACGACAAGGCCACGGCCAGCCGCCGCGATTTCCTCCGGCTCGCGGGGCTCGCGGCTCCGGCGGCTGCGGTGACGGTGGTCACCGGCAAGCCGGCCGAAGCAGCGGTCCCCTCGGCGTCCGACGGGTATCGCGAGACGGAGCATGTCCGGAAATTCTACGAGAGCGCGCGCTTCTGACTTGAAGCGAAAAGCGGGGGACGGTTGCGAGATGCCCAGAACCCGAAGCGATGCTCGTAGCGGGCCCAAGGCCCGGATCAAGGGGAGTTGAAATATGCTCAGGAAGAAGACCGACGGGGTAGCGAGAGGCCCCCGCGAAGAGTCTGTCCTGTCCAAGATCGCGCAGAGCGCGGTCGACCGCCGCGCCTTCCTGCGCGGCTCGGGTCTCGCCATCGGCGGGCTCGCGGCGCTTGGCGCCGTCGGCGGTACCGTGCGCAAAGCCGAAGCGGCGTCGCCCGGGACCGGTGCCATCGAGATCAAGAAGTCCGTCTGCACGCACTGCTCGGTCGGCTGCACCGTGCTTGCGGAGGTGCAGAACGGCGTCTGGACCGGGCAGGAGCCTGGCTGGGACAGCCCGTTCAACCTCGGCGCGCACTGCGCCAAGGGCGCGGCGGTGCGCGAGCACGCGCATGGCGAGCGCCGGCTGAAATACCCGATGAAGCTGGTGAACGGCGAGTGGACCCGGATCGACTGGGAAACCGCCATCAACGAGATCGGCGACCAGATGCTGGCGATCCGCGAGGAAAGCGGACCTGACAGCGTCTACTGGCTGGGCTCGGCCAAGCACAACAACGAACAGGCCTACCTGTTCCGCAAGTTCGCGGCCTACTGGGGTACGAACAACGTGGACCACCAGGCCCGTATCTGTCACTCGACCACGGTCGCAGGTGTCGCGAACACCTGGGGCTACGGTGCGATGACGAACTCCTACAACGACATCCACAACTCGAAGGCGATCTTCATCATCGGCGGCAACCCCGCCGAGGCGCACCCGGTTTCGCTGCTTCACGTGCTGAAGGCGAAGGAGGAGAACAACGCGCCGCTGATCGTCTGCGATCCGCGCTTCACGCGGACGGCGGCCCATGCCGACGAGTTCGTCCGGTTCCGTTCCGGCACGGACGTCGCGCTGATCTGGGGCATCCTCTGGCACATCTTCGAGAACAAGTGGGAGGATACCGAGTTCATCCGCACCCGCGTCTGGGGCATGGACCAGATCCGTGCCGAAGTCGCAAAGTGGACACCGGAGGAAACCGAGCGCGTGACCGGCGTGCCGGGGCGTCAGCTCGAGCGCGTCGCTCGGACGCTGGCCAACAACCGTCCGGGCACCGTGATCTGGTGCATGGGCGGCACCCAGCACACCAACGGCAACAACAACACGCGCGCCTACTGCGTGCTTCAGCTTGCGCTGGGCAACATGGGCGTCGCCGGCGGCGGCACCAATATCTTCCGTGGCCATGACAACGTGCAGGGTGCGACCGACCTCGGCGTGCTCGCTGACACGCTGCCCGGCTACTACGGCCTCACGGCCGGCTCGTGGGCCCACTGGGCGCGCGTCTGGGAAGAGGACCTCGACTGGCTCAAGGCCCGCTTTGCCGTTATGCCGGGTGCCGGTGCCGAGGGCAAAGACCGGATGATGATGAACGAGAAGGGCATCCCGGTCAGCCGCTGGATCGACGGCGTGCTCGAGGCGAAGGAGAACCTCGACCAGCCCGACAACACGCGTGCCATGGTCCTGTGGGGGCACGCGCCGAACTCGCAGACCCGCATGGTCGAAATGAAGACGGCGATGGAGAAGCTCGACCTCCTGGTGGTGGTCGATCCGTTCCCCACCGTCTCGGCGATCCTGCACGACCGCAAGGACGGCGCTTATCTCCTGCCGGCGACGACGCAGTTCGAGACCTCTGGTTCGGTCACGGCGTCGAACCGCTCGCTGCAGTGGCGTGAGAAGGTGATCGAGCCTCTCTTCGAGTCGAAGACCGATCACGAGATCATGAAGCTGTTCGCGGACAAGTTCGGCTTCACCGACAAGATGTTCCGCAACATCGCGATCGAGGGCGACGAGCCGAACATCGAAGACATCACCCGGGAGTTCAACCGCGGTATGTGGACCATCGGCTATACCGGCCAGTCGCCGGAGCGGCTCAAGCTCCACATGGCGAACCAGCACACCTTCGACAAGACGTCGCTGCGTGCGCTGGGCGGTCCGGCGGATGGCGACTTCTACGGCCTGCCATGGCCGTCGTGGGGCACCCCCGAGATGCGGCATCCGGGGACGCCCAACCTGTACGACATGTCGAAGCCGGTCAGCGAGGGTGGCCTCACCTTCCGAGCCCGCTTCGGCGTCGAGCGTGACGGTCAGAACCTGCTCGCGGAAGGGGTCCACTCGGCCAATTCCGAGATCAAGGACGGCTATCCCGAGTTCACCATGCAGATGCTGATGGACCTGGGCTGGGATGGCGACCTGACCGACGAGGAGCGTGCCTCCATCGAGAAGGTGGCCGGCGCCCCGGACAAGGTCGGCGGCGTGAACTGGAAGACCGACCTCTCGGGTGGCATCCAGCGCGTGGCGATCAAGCACGAGTGTGCGCCCTTCGGCAACGCCAAGGCGCGGACGGTGGTCTGGAACTTCCCGGATCCGGTGCCGCTCCACCGCGAGCCGCTTTACACGCCGCGCTACGACCTCGTGGCGGACTATCCGACCTACTCGGACCGGAAGTTCTGGCGTGTGCCGACGATGTACGAGTCGATCCAGAAGACGGACTTCTCGAAGGACTATCCGATCATCCTCACCTCGGGCCGTCTGGTCGAGTACGAGGGTGGCGGCGACGAGACGCGGTCCAACCCGTGGCTCGCCGAGCTGCAGCAGGAGATGTTCGTCGAGATCAATCCGTTCGACGCGAACGGCCTGGGCATCCGGAACGGCGAGCAGGTCTGGGTCGAAGGTCCCGAGGGCGGCAAGGTGAAGGTTGCCGCCATGGTGACCGAACGTGTCGGTCGTGGCGTTGCCTTCATGCCCTTCCACTTCGGTGGACACTTCCAGGGCGAGGATCGCCGGTCCAAGTATCCGAAGGGGGCAGACCCCTACGTGCTCGGCGAGTCCACGAACACCGCGCAGACCTATGGCTACGACTCGGTCACCCAGATGCAGGAGACCAAGGCCACGCTCTGCAAGATCATGAAGGCCTGAGGGGAGGACACCTGAATGGCACGAGTAAAGTTCCTCTGTGACGCCGAGCGCTGCATCGAATGCAACGCTTGCGTGACGGCGTGCAAGAATGAGCATGAGGTGCCCTGGGGTATCAACCGCAGGCGCGTCGTGACGATCAATGACGGTGTTCCGGGCGAGCGGTCGATCTCGGTCGCCTGCATGCACTGCTCGGACGCTCCTTGCATGGCCGTATGTCCGGTGGACTGCTTCTACCAGACCAATGATGGTGTGGTGCTGCACTCCAAGGACCTGTGCATCGGCTGTGGCTACTGCTTCTATGCGTGCCCCTTCGGCGCGCCGCAGTATCCGCAGGCGGGCAACTTCGGCAGCCGCGGCAAGATGGACAAGTGCACCTTCTGTAACGGCGGTCCCGAGGAGGATCACTCCTCGGCCGAGTTCCAGAAGTACGGCCGCAACCGTCTGGCCGAGGGCAAGCTGCCGCTCTGCGCCGAGATGTGCTCGACCAAGGCGCTTCTGGCGGGTGACGGAGACCAGGTCTCCGACATCTATCGCCAGCGCATCGTGGCCCGGGGCTTCGGCACGGGCGCGTGGGGCTGGGGCACGGCCTACGAGCGCAAGGGCAGCTGATCCGCTGTCCGCTTGTCAGGATAGGGGCGGGGCGCGCAGACGCGCGCCGCCCCAAATCCATGTTCTCCTCGGTTGACGAGGGATGAGCCGGTCGGCAGTCCGGGAAGGCACCGGGGTGCGGAACGTCTGTCGGTAAGACACACAGGGAGTTTCGGTCATGCGCGCGAGACGGCGTGGCACGATTGTCGGGGCGTCTGCCCTGGCGCTCGCTTTGGCGATTTTCTTCTTCACCGCTCTGCAGATGAGCGTGCTGATCGGCGAGGCAGGGGCGCAGTCGTCCGACCCGCAGCTCGGCGCGAACGCCGAAACCACTGAACCCGGGGCCGGTATCATCCGTTCGGCTGGCGGCTCGGTCCGCCCGCCGGCGAACGCCGAGACGAATGCTCCGACCGAGCCGGGGGTCGCGCGAGAGCTCGATCTCGTGGACGAGATGAGCCCCGCAAAGGCGCAGACGCCGCTTGTGATCCTGGGACCAAATTCCGACGCGAGCGTGTGGTCGGCCGTGCGCCACGGAGTCGAGGGACAGGTCTCGATCCCGGACGCGAAGGCGGGCCAGCTGATCCAGAGCTTTGGCACCACGTGGGAGTGGCTGCGCTCCCAGGACGGTCCGCTCTTCAAATGGGGCGGCTATGCGCTCGGCGGCATGGTGGCACTACTTGCCGTGTTCTACCTGCTGCGCGGGCGCATCCGCATCGAGCACGGACCGTCCGGCGTGATGATCGAGCGTTTCAAGCCGATCGAGCGATTTGGCCACTGGCTGCTCGCGGTCTCGTTCATCCTTCTGGCGCTCACCGGGCTCAATCTTCTTTACGGCAAGGAATTGCTGCTTCCCCTGATCGGCAAGGACGCCTTCGCAGCCGTCGCCGAAGCCGGGAAGTTCGTTCACAACAACGTGGCATGGCCGTTCATGCTTGGCCTCGTCCTCGTCTTCGTGCTGTGGGTCTGGCACAACATCCCCAGCTACATCGACCTGATCTGGCTGGCGAAGGGCGGCGGCCTGTTCTCCAAGGGCGTGCATCCGCCCAGCCGCAAGTTCAACGCCGGTCAGAAGCTGATCTTCTGGGCGACGATCCTGCTTGGAGTGTCTGTCTCCGCCTCGGGGCTGTCGCTGCTGTTCCCATACGAGCTGCCGCTCTTTGCGAAGACGTTCCAGGCATTGCATCAGATCGGCATCACCTCGCTCTTCGGCTTCGAGCTTCGGACCGACCTGACCGCGATCGAGGAGATGCAATACGCGCAGGTCTGGCACACGATCGTCTCTCTCGCGATGATGGTGATCATCATTGCCCATATCTACATCGGCTCGCTGGGCATGGAGGGAGCCTTCGACGCGATGGGCACGGGCATGGTCGACCGGAACTGGGCTATCGAGCATCATGGGCTCTGGGTCGAGGAGATGGAGGGCCGCCAGGGAACTGGAGGCTCCGGCGCGGCGACAACGCCGGCCGAGTGAGCTTCCGTCGGGGCGCGCGATGATGACCGGCTGCCCACGCCTTTCTCCCCGCGCGAGGGGGGATGCGCCGCTCCGTCGGGTGCTGGCATTCGCCTGTACCGTGGTGGTGTTCTTGGGCGTGCAAGCGACGGCGTCGCTTTCCTGGGCAGAAAGCGACGGGAGCACCGGTTATCAGCGGCTCGAAGGGCATGGCGGACCCATCAAGGGCGTTGCCATCTCGCCGGATGGTCAGCAGATGCTGACCGCGAGCTTCGACTACTCGGTGGGCCTCTGGTCGGCCTCGACCGGCAAGCTGATCCGTTGGCTCGAAGGGCACGAGGCGGCGGTGAATGCCGTCGCATTCCTGCCAGGGGGACGTGCGCTCTCGGTCGGCGACGATTTCGACATGATCATGTGGGATCTCGAAAGCGGCGCCGTGCTGCACCGCTTCGAGGGCCATGAGGGTAAGCTGATCGGTGTCACGCCGGGGCCCGACGCGACGATCGCGGCCACTGCCGGCTGGGATGGGAATGTCGGCATCTGGCCGCTCGACGGCGGGGCGGCGCGCTTCCTGAAGGGGCACGGCGCGAACGTGAACGATGTGGTGTTCACGCCCGATGGAGCGAAGTTGTACACCGCCTCCTATGACGGGACGATCCGGCGCTGGGACACCGTCTCGGGTGCCGAGGAGGTCGTGCTCGTCAATCACGGTTTCGGCATCAATCACCTGGTGCTGAACAGCGACGCGGGCTGGCTGGCCTATGGCGCCCTCGATGGCGCGGTGCGCGCGATCGATCTGGCGACGGGGGCTCAGATTGCCGATCTCACCGCCGATCGCCGGCCGATCCTCGCGCTCTCGGCCGATCCGACCGGCCGGTTTCTCGCTGTCGGGGACGGCGAGGGCTATGTGATGATCCTCGACACGGCGGACTGGTCGGTCGTGCGCGACTTCCGTGCCGCGCTGTCGGGGCCCATCTGGGCATTGGCGTGGGAGCCGTCGGGCAAGCGCCTTCTGGCCGGTGGAATCGCCGATGAGGCTGCACTCTGGCCGATCGACGCGGACGGCGATGCACTGTTTGCCAAGGGACCACGCGAGTTCCACAAGCCGCCGTCCGAGATGACGAATGGCGAGCGGCAGTTCGTGCGCAAATGCTCGGTTTGCCATACAACGTCGCCCGATGGCGGACGCAAGGCGGGGCCGACGCTGTGGCGCCTCTTTGGCCGGCGTGCGGGCACGGTCGAGGGATACAGCTATTCGGACGCGCTGGCGCGCTCCGACATCGTTTGGAGCGACGAAACCGTTGCGCGCCTCTTTTCTGAAGGGCCGGATGTGTTCACGCCGGGTTCGAAGATGCCTGTCCAGCGTATTGCGAAAGCGCAGGACAGGCGTGATCTGATCCACTATCTCAAAGAGAACACGGGCGGCACCGACCGCGCCGGACACGAGGGTAGGAGCAAGACGAAATGAAGGCCTTTCTTGCAGCCATCATCATAGGCGCCGGGCTTGCGGTTGGCGCCTGGTTCGTTCTGAACGGAATGGGTTTCTCGAGCGCCGACGTCTATTCGACCGAGAATGTGCGGCTCTGAGCCCGGGCCCGTCAGAGGGTCCACCCGATGATGTGCTGAAGTCCAGCATCCGATAGACGCGGCAGTAGCACGGTCGGGTCGTTGCCCGGATCGAGAAGCAACGCGATGGCCGACCCGGTATGAGCGACGCAGACGCCCAGAGCGCCAACGTCCCGGGAGATTTCCTGAACGGCTTCCCAGGCGGGGTTCGGATTGCGTGTCTGATTGGCCGCCGCGGACCGCGTGGCGGCCACGCCGAGGGCGCGAAGATCGCCATCCGAAAGCGCAGCTTCGATCGCCTCGAAGACGTCGCCCATTGGCGGGAAGTCCTTGTCGGCGGGATCCGTGATACGCGCCGCACCCGCGAACCCGCCAGCGACCGCAAGTCCCGGCAGTGGTGGCAGCCGCCTCAGGACACGGCCCTGGCGCGATGCGAAAAGCGTTGTGCATTCATGCATCAAGGGATCGACCGCGCCCTCCGCCGCCAGGCACAAGGCCGCCTCGTCGTCGGGCGAGAATTGCTGTCCGAACGCGGCAGCCACCGCCCGGACTGTCCCCAAAGCTTCGGCGGTCGATGTGCCGGCGCCCAGGCCGGGAGGGCAGGCGCGGCGAATGAGGATCTCGCCTCCCCAGTCGGCCCGCCCAAGCCGCGCGAGGGTCGCGCGCGCCGCATCGAGCGCCTTGCGCGAGACGGGCTCGCCCGACGTCGGCGGGCCAGGGGCCGGCCTGAAGGTGACCTCGGTGACCAGCGCCGGGCAGGGCAGAGTGACGAGCGCCACGGTCCCGCCCGGCGACGCGAGCCCCTGGGCGAGTTCTCCGAAATGCCCCCGGACGCGCGTCGTCGCGGGTTTCGGATTGACGGAGGTGGCAAGGCGCTGGTTCATGGCGGGCGGCTTAACGCGGCATGGGGCCGTTGAACAGCGGGAAGTGGAATGGCGCGCGATCATGGCGGGAACCTCGCGGATGCATGCGCGCGCTTTGGGGGCGACGCGGGGGCGTGGCTTGACCTCTCGACAGGCATCAATCCGGTCGCATACCCGGTGGGCGATCTGGCGCAAGCGGACTGGTCGAGGCTTCCCGACGAGGATGCGCTCGGCCGGCTGATTGCGGCGGCGCGCGATGCCTGGAACGTGCCGGACGCAGCGGAGCTGGTCCCCGCGCCGGGGGCGTCGGCACTCATCCGCCTTATGCCGCGCCTCGACCGGGCCGCGGCTGTGGCGATCCCGGCTCCGACCTACAACGAACACGCAGCCGCCTATCGTGCCGAGGGCTGGCAACTGAGCGAGCGACCCGGTGCCGCGACGCGGGCCGCCGTGATCGTGAACCCGAACAACCCGGATGGCCGATGCTGGGAGCGGCACGAGCTTGCGACGCTGGCCGAGGCTCTGCCGAGGCTTGTGGTCGATGAGAGCTTCATGGACGCGACCCCCCAGCGCTCGCTGGTGGGGGATGCCGGCGACGAGGGGCTGGTGATCCTGCGCAGCTTTGGCAAGTTCTACGGGCTTGCCGGCCTGCGCCTTGGCTTCGCCATTGCCGGCCCACGCACGGCCTCTCGTCTGCGCGATCTTCTCGGGCCCTGGGCGGTTTCGGGCCCAGCACTGGCTATCGGCGCTCGTGCGCTGCGGGATGGCGAATGGCAGCGCGCGACGCGGGCGCGTGTGGCGCGCGATGTCCGGCGTTTGGTTCAGCTGGGTCAGATGGCTGGGTGGAACCTGGTGGGCGAGGCGGGGCTCTTCGCGACCTTCGACACGCCCGATGCCGAAGAAGCGCAGACCCGGCTGGCACGATCGCGGATCTGGAGCCGCCGGTTTCCCTATTCGGATCGGTGGCTTCGGCTGGGGCTGCCCGGCGACGAGGCAGCCTGGGACCGTCTTGGCGAGGCACTGGAGGTTCGATGATCGCGCTTGCACTGATCCTCGATGCCATCTTCGGCGAACCTGCGGTCCTGTGGCGCAGGGTGCCGCATCCCGCCGTGCTGATGGGGCGCGCCATCGACGCGCTGAACCGGCGGCTGAACAACGGGAGCGCTCGGCGTGCCAAGGGCGTCGTCGCCGTGTGCATCCTGCTGCTTGCGAGCCTCGGGCTTGGATATCTGCTTTCTCTGGATCTGTTTCACGGGGTGATCGAGGTCGCCCTGGGCGCGATCCTGATCGCGCAGAAGAGCCTCGTGCAGCATGTCGGCCGCGTCGCTGACGGGTTGAAGATCTCGCTCGACGAGGGCCGCAGGCAGGTCTCGATGATCGTCGGGCGCGATCCCCAAACGCTCGACAAGGCAGGGGTTTCGCGCGCCGCGATCGAAAGCGCGGCCGAGAATTTCTCGGATGGCGTGGTTGCGCCGGTGTTCTGGTTCGCGCTTCTCGGACTGCCGGGGTTGCTGGCCTACAAGACGATCAACACTGCCGACTCGATGATCGGGCACATGTCGGAGCGCTATCGCGCCTTCGGCTGGGCGGCGGCGCGGCTCGATGACCTCCTAAACTGGGTTCCCGCCCGCCTCGCCGGTGGGATCATCTGCTTCGTCGGCGGCGGGCGCGAGGCGCTGCAGGTGATGCTCCGCGACGCCGACCTGCACCGCAGCCCCAATGCCGGCTGGCCCGAGGCGGCGATGGCCGCGTCGCTCGACCTCGCATTGGCGGGGCCGCGCGTCTATGCGGGCGAGATCTGCGACGACCCTTATCTGAACCCGCAGGGGCGGCGCAGCGCCGGGCCGGACGACATCCGGGCCGCGATCCGCGTCATATGGCGCGCCTGGGCCGTTCTGCTGGCGTTCGCCTGCTTCTGGTGGGGCCTTGGCTGGCTGATCGGTTGAAGTCTGCCGCTCACCACTCGACGCCAATCTGTGCCTTTATCCCCTGCTCGCGGAAAGGGTGCTTGACGAGCTCCATCTCGGTCACGAGATCGGCGGCCTCGCTCAGTGCCTCGGGCGCGTTGCGTCCGGTCAGGACGACATGGGTCATCGCGGGTTTGTGGTCCTTGAGGAAGGCGACGACCTCGGCCGTGTCGAGGTAGTCGTAGCGGAGCGCGATGTTGACCTCGTCTAGGAGCACCATGCGGTTGCGCGGGTCGAGGATCAGTCCCTTCGCCTTCTCCCACGCGGCCTGGGCCATCTCGATATCGCGAGCCTTGTCCTGCGTCTCCCAGGTGAAGCCCTCTCCCATCGTGTGGAACTGGCACAGGTCGGAGAAGCGCGTGGTGATCAGGTTGCGCTCTCCCGTCTCCATCCCGCCCTTGATGAACTGCACGACGGCGCAAGGAAAGCCATGCGCGATGCATCGGAAGATCATTCCGAACGCCGCCGTCGACTTGCCCTTGCCCTTGCCGGTATGGACGATGATCAGGCCTTTCTCGCCCGATTTCGTGGCCATGATCTTGTCGCGCGCAGCCTTCTTCTTCGCCATCTTGGCTGAGTGGCGGGCGAGTTCGTCGGGGCGTGACGGGGTGTCGGTCATGGGATGGCGCGAAGCTCCTTTCGCATGGTGACGCTCGTGGGCCGATCATAGCCGGGGTGTGCGGTCTCGCCAGCCCTGGCGAACCCGAGCCGGGTAAAGATCGCGTGGTTTTCGGTCATCTCGATGCGCGACTGAAGCTCGATACGCGGCATCCCGAGGGCCCGCGCGCGCTCCTCGGCGAGCGCCGCGAGCCGCTTTCCGAGGCCGCGGCCCTGACAGTCGGGGCGAACCGCGAGCTTTCCGAGATAGAGGCAGTCTGCACGGGGCGCGAGGAAGATGCAGGCGACCGGCTCACCGCCATCGATGATGGCCCAGACCTCGCCGGCCCGGACCTGTTCGGCCATGCTCTCGGTCGTGAGCCGGTGCGCGGAGGAGGGGGGATCGATCCGTCCCTCCATGATCGCAAATGCATCGAGGATGAGGCGTCTCAGGTGCTCCCAATTCGGCCAGTCGGGCGAGAGCCGGACCGGGCTTGAGCATAGGGAAGCTGTCGGCTGATCTGTCATGCGACCGGTGCGAATTCCGAGACGTTGACAGGATCGCCACCGAGCCATGCGTAAAGCAGCACGACCGTCTCGGTCCCCGTGCGCAACGCATGCCATTGCCATGGCCGGGTGTGGACCACTGATCCCGCGCCGTGCCGGATCCACGGGCCATGGTCGTAGCTCCATTCGGCGCTTCCGGCGATCGGGAGGTAAATCTCCTCGGGTCCGTGCCGGTGTGTCGGGTAGAGGCAGTCCGGCCCAATCACGCCGATCCCGAAGGCGGCACCCGCAGGTGCGTAATGGCCGCGCTGGCCCAGAAACTCGATATACCCGTAGCCCTTGAGGTAGCTCTCCATCTGGGGCGATCGCTTGTAGGACTGCCGCCACTCCAGCTGTGGGGCGAGACCCTGCAAGGTCGCCACGAGGTCTTCATACCGCGCGCCGGGCCGCGCGTTGGCAAGCGCGTCGGTGCCGGGGGTCCAGGCCGGCGCCCGATGAAGCGCCTCGCCCGGGTCGGCGGGGATGGCCGCGGCAAAGCGCGCGGCAACGGGATCGTCGAGCGCCGCAAGCGCGTCCCGGCTCATGTCAAAGAGCGTCCGCAGGTTCGCGGCGTCGATCGATTTGCTCATGTCGTTTCCTGCAACTGGGAAAGCAACGCGCGCGCGGAATTCGAGCGCGGCTGCCAAAGGCCCCGGTCGACCGCCTCGGAAAGGCGGCTTGCGATTTCGCGCAGGGCGGCGGCATTCGCCTCGGCGATGAACTCGCGAACGCTCTCGTCCTCGATCACGGCCTCGTGGACTAGATCGAAGTGATGGCTCTTGACCGCGTGCGTGGTCGCCGCGAACGCGAAGAGATAGTCGATGGTTGCGGCGATCTCGAACGCGCCCTTGTAGCCGTGGCGCCTCACGCCCTCGATCCACTTCGGGTTGACGACGCGCGCGCGGACGACGCGGCCGATCTCGTCTTCAAGCGTGCGGACGACCGGGCGCTCGGGGCGCGAGTGGTCGTTGTGATAGATCTCGGGCGCGCGGCCCGAGAGATGCTCGATCGCCGCCGCCGCGCCGCCTTCGAACTGGTAGTAGTCGTCCGAGTCGAGCAGGTCATGCTCGCGGTTGTCCTGGTTCTGGACCACGGCCTGGCTGGCGCCAAGCCGTCGCTCGAACGCGTCGCGCGCGCGGACGCCTTCGGTGTCCGCCGCATAGGCGTATCCGCCCCAGTTGATGTAGGAGTCGGCGAGATCGCCACGGCGTTCCCACAGCCGCTCGTCGATCATCGCCTGCAGGCCCGCGCCATATGCGCCGGGCTTCGAGCCGAAGACCCTGTATCCCGCCTCGCGCGCTGCCTGGTCGTCCTCCATCCCTGCCTGCGCGAGTCGGGCGCGCTCGGTGCGGAACCTGGCGGCGAGCGGGTTCTGGTCGTCTGGTTCGTCCAGTGCCATCACGGCCCGGGCGGCGGCGTCGAAAAGGGCGATCTGGGCGGGAAAGGCGTCGCGGAAGAAGCCCGAGACGCGCAACGTCACATCCACGCGCGGCCGCGCAAGATGCTCGAGCGGCACGATCTCGAAGCCCGTGACGCGGCGGCTCGCCTGATCCCAGGTTGGCCTGACACCCATCAGCGCCAGGCCCTGTGCGATGTCGTCCCCGCCGGTGCGCATGTTCGCGGTGCCCCAGGCCGTGAGCACAATCGTGCGCAGCCAGTCCCCATGTTCCTGGAGATGCCGCTCGACCAGAAGCGAGGCGGAATGCCAGCCAAGCGTGTAGGCGGCAGGCGTCGGCACCGCGCGGCTGTCGACCGAGAAGAAATTCCTGCCCGTCGGCAGCACGTCGGGGCGCCCTCGCGTCGGCGCGCCGGAGGGGCCAGGGGGCACGAAGCGGCCGTCGAGCCCGTCGAGCAGCGCGCGCATTTCGCTGGCGCCGCAAGCCCGGATCGCGGGAAGGATCTCGGCGTGCAGCGCCTCGAGCACCGGTGCGGTGTGATGGAAGTGCTTGGGCGTCTCGCGCCATTGCAGCGCCAGCTCGGCCAGTTTTTCCAGGCGTTCGACCGTGTCGCCGTTGGTGCGCCACGGCTCGGTCACGCCGCCCGCCGACCAGAGGAACTTGTGGCGCGGTCCGTCCCAGGGCTGGCCCATGTCGCAATCGAGCGGGTCGAAGGCTTCAGGGTCGATGCCGCAGTCGCGCGCAAGCGCCCGGATCAGCGAGGCGTTGCCGCCCTTGCCGTCCCCGCGCGGCACGCGCACCAGCGCGATGGCGAGATCGCGCTCGAGCCGTCCTTCGGGTGCGCGGCCGAAGACGTGCAGCCCGTCGCGGATCTGCGCCTCCTTGAGCTCGCACAGATAGGTGTCGAGCTTCTGCAACGCCTCGTCCTCGGGCATTTCGGGCGTGATGCCGGCGTCGAGGTCCAGTCGCGCGGCGGAGACGAGGCTGCGGATCTCGCGCCGCAGATGGTCGAGGCGCCGAGGGTCGACGCCCGAGGCCTCGTAATACTCGTCCACGAGGGCCTCGAGCTGCCGCAGGGGCCCATAGGTTTCAGCGCGCGTCAGGGGGGGCGTGAGGTGATCGACGATCACTGCCTGGGCACGGCGCTTTGCCTGGGTGCCTTCGCCGGGGTCGTTGACGATGAAGGGATAGAGATGCGGCATGGGCCCGAGAACGGCCTCGGGGAAACATTCCTCGCTCAGCGCGACCGCCTTTCCCGGCAGCCATTCGAGGTTGCCATGCTTGCCGAGATGGACCAGCGCATCCGCGCCGAACGTCTCGCGAAGCCAGGCGTAGAAGGCAATGTAGTTGTGCGGCGGCACCAGGTCGGGTGCGTGGTAGCTCTCGACCGGATCGATGTTGTAGCCGCGCGCGGGCTGAACGCCCACCACCACATTGCCGAAGCTCAGCACAGGCAGGACGAAGTCGCCGCCGTCGACGAAGGGATCGGCTTCTGGCTCGCCCCAGCGCGAGGTCACGGCTTCCTTGATGGCCCATGGAAGATCGGAGAAGCAGCGCCGGTAGGCGTCGAGCCCGAGTCGTTCACCGCCGCTGCGCGAAACGCGATCCGCGAGCCAGTTCGTCGGCCCCGCCAGGATGCGTGACATCAGGTCGACCGCGGTCGGCGGGACATTGCCGAGCGTGTAGCCGTTCGACTCGAGCTCCCGCAGCACACCGACGCAACTCTCGGGCGTGTCGAGGCCCACGCCATTGGCAAGCCGCCCGTCGCGGTTGGGGTAGTTCGCGAGGACGATCCCGACGCGCCTTTCGGCGCGCGGCTTCCGCCCCAGCTTTGCCCAGGCTGCGGCCAGGCGCGCCGTGAAGCTGATCCGGTCACCGCGCGCGCGGTAGGCTGAGATCCGGCATTGGGTCGATTCGTCGAAGAACGCCTCGCCCTTGAAGCTGACGGCGCGGGCGAGGATGCGGCCATCGACCTCGGGCAGGGCCACGTTCATGGCGATATCGCGGGCCGAGAGGCCTGCCTTTCCCTTCTCCCACGCGTCCTCGGAGCCACCCGCAAGGACGACCTGCAGCACCGGCACGCCGGGACGATCGAGGACGGTCGCCTGCCAGTCACCCGACTGCGGCGAGGAGACGGCGAAGCTGGTGGCGTTGAGGACCACGGAAGGCGGTGCCTCGGCGAACAGGCTCTCGATCGTGCCCTGGCTGACCGGGTCCTTGAGCGACGCGACGAAGACCGGAAGCGGGTTCAGCCCCTCGGTCATCAGGGCCCGGACGAGGCGGTTGATCGGGTGGAGCCCGGCACCAGCGACGAGCGACCGATAGAACGCCACCGGAACCACGGGGGCGCTATGGTCGCGCCATGCGGCGCTCACGGTGTCGAGATCCGAGATCCCGGCGCCCGGCCAGTAGACGCCGGCGCGGAGGAGCGGACGGGCAGGGGGTGGCGGGTCGGCATCCGCGGTGCCTGCGTCGGAATCGCGCGCGATCATCCAGCGGGCGTAGCGGAGGAAGTTCGCGGAGTTCTCGGGGCCGCCCTCGACGAGATAGGCCCAGAGGGCCGCGTAATCCTCGGCACCGACCGTCGAGACGCGCGACAGGCCCAGATCCGCCTTGTCGTCGCCCGGCAAGGCTGCGAAGGGGATGCCGGCCTCGCCGAGCCGCGCCGCGAATTGCTCGAGGCCGTAGGACCAGTAGCTTTCCCCTCCAAGCACCCGCGCGATCACCAGCTTTGCCCGCGTCGCGGTCTGGTCGAGATAGAGGTCGACCGACAGCGGGTGCGCGAGATGAAGGAGCGACGCCAATCGAAGCTCCGGGGCGTGGTCGGCAAGTCCCGCCCGAGCCTCGGAGAGAGCGGCGAGTTCGGTGTCGGCGGCGGTGATCACGATCAGTTCCGCCGGGCTCTGGCCGAGGTCCACCGCAGCCGACTCGTCGGCCTGTCCGGGCTGCGCCAATAGCAGGTGCATCAGCCGATCCGTTTCTCGACGTAGACCGAACTCTCGTTCACCGGGTAATCGCCGAACCGCGGGCAAGGCACGAAGCCGTGGCGTCCGTAGAACCTGATCGCGGCAACCTGGAACTTGCCGGTTTCGAGGCGCAGCACGGTCAGTCCGCGCCTGCGGGCCTCGGCCTCGATTGCATGCATCACGGCGCCGGCCGCGCCCGTGCCGCGCGCATCCGGAGAGACGTAGAACCGCTTGAGCTCGCCATAGCCCGGGTATTCCTGCAGTCCGCCGCAGGCGACGGCTTCGCCGTCGCGCCGGGCGACGACGAAGAACACGCCTTCCGTGACGAGCTTCTCGACCGGGTAGCCGAATGTCTCCTCGGGCGTGTAGTGGGGCGCCAGTTCCGCCGTCAGCGCGTCGATCAGCGCCCGTGCCTCGGGCGCGCGCGGATCGGCCTCGGTCACGACGACGGCGGATGTCATGCCGCGACGCGCTCGCGGATCGCTGCCTTGATCGCCACATGGTCGAGGCCGGCTTCGCCGATCACGACCAGCCGGGTCGCACGCCCTTCGGCGCCGAAGGGGCGGTCGTAATAGGTTTCGATCCGCGGCCCGACCGCCTGCACCACCATGCGCATGGGCTTTCCGGCGACGGCCACGAACCCCTTGAGGCGCAGGATGTCGTGCGCCCGGATCGCCTCGGCCAGATGACGGGTCAGCACTGCTGGATCCGCGATCTCGCCCATCTCGATCACGAAGCTCTCGAACTCGTCGTGGCCGTGTTCGTGCTCGTGATCATGATCATCGTCGTCGTCATGGTGGTGGTGATGATGCAGCTCGGCGCGGGCGTCGAGATCGTCCTCGGCGGCGATCCCCATCCCCAGCAGCACGTCGGCGCCGAGGCCGTCGCCGGTGGAGCGCACGAAATGCACGCCCTCGCGGGTCTGCGCCGCGAGATCGGCGGTCAGAGCATCGACCTCCGTGCCCAGCATCGTGTCCGTCTTCGAAATCACGACCATGTCGGCGCAGGCGAGCTGGTCCTCGAAGAGCTCCGAAAGCGGCGTCTCGTGGTCGAGCCCCTCGTCCGCCTCGCGCTGGCGATCGACCGCTGCCACGTCATGGGCGAAGCGACCGTCTCGCAGAGCGGGTCCGTCGACCACCGTGACGACGCCGTCGACGGTCACGCGGGTGCGGATCTCGGGCCAGTTGAAGGCACGGACCAAAGGCTGGGGCAGGGCGAGGCCCGACGTCTCGATCACGATGTGGTCAGGGGGCGTCCCACGCTCGATCAGCTTCTTCATCGTCGGGATGAAATCATCCGCGACCGTGCAGCAGATGCAGCCGTTCGAGAGCTCGACGATGTCGTCGTCCGAGCAGAGCGCATCGCCGCATCCCTTCAGCACCTCGCCATCGACGCCGACATCACCGAACTCGTTGATGATCAGCGCGATGCGGCGACCGTCGTTGCGGGTCAGCATGTTGCGAATCAGCGTGGTCTTGCCGGCGCCCAGGAAGCCGGTGATGACGGTCGCAGGGATCTTCGCGGGCATGTCGCCCCTCCATTCCTCAGATGGTGATCACACGCGCCGAGGTGCCCTCTCGGGGCTCCCACCCGGCACGTTCGAGTTCGGGGTCGTCGTGCTCTTCCTCGGGGTATCCGAGGCAGAGCAGCGCGACAAGGTGCCAGCCTGTGGGCACGTCGAGATCGCGGCAGGCGCGTTCGGGGTCGATGATCGAGACCCAGCCCATCCCGATCCCCTCGGCCCGTGCCGCGAGCCACATCTGCATGACGGCACAGACGACCGAGTAGCGCCGCATCTCGGGCATCGTCTCGGTTCCGAGGCGCTGGCCCTTCGCGTCGCTCTCGTCACAAAACGTGGCAACGATGCCCGGTGCCTCGCGCAGGCCCGCGAGCTTGAGGCTGGCGTAGCGGCTCTGTCTCTCGCCGTCGTAGCCGGCCAGCGCCCGGGCGTTCGCGGTCTCGAAGTTCTCGATAAGCGCCGACCGGGCGTCCGTGCTCTCGACGATGGCGAAGCGCCAGGGCTCGGAAAGACCGACGGACGGAGCCGTGCCGATCCCGCTTATCAGTCGCTCGAGAGCGCCTTCGGGCAGTGGCGCGGTCCGGAAGCGCCGAACATCGCGTCGCCACTGGCAAAGGCGGCGGAACTCCTCGCGAAAATCGTGTGAGAACTCCACCGCCGGTCTCTCAGGACGCAGTCTCGCGCGACCAAAGAAGTCCCGCGAGCCAGCCCAGCGCGAGCCAAGCCACACCACCCACGACCAGTACCCGCGCAGCGAAGAGTGCGGCGAGCTCGGGCGGCGTGACCCCGGCATACCCCTCGGGGTGAGGGGCGCCGAAGACATGAGGCAGCGCGATCAACAGTATCCCCGCGTAGCGAAGGGGTGACTTCACCGCCGCCATCAAGCCGATCCCCGCCAACGTCAGCGCCGCCGTCATCAGCCACCACGTCTGACGCGCCTCCAGTGCTGCGGCACCCGATCCCGGAAGCTCCGGGGCGAGGCCGAGCGCCGGCAGGAACTGTGTCGCGGCAAAGCCCGCGAGCCCCCAAAGCATCCCCTGACGCGGCGTGATCCGCGAGAGTCCGGCGCCCTCCGCGACCGCGAAGCCTGCCACCATGATCAGTGCGAAGCCGGTGTAGGTCGCGACGGTCGAGAGGATCGTCAGCAGCGTGCGATCGAACCCGCTCGCGCCGTCATGCGAATGGCCGGCGTGGTCATGATCGTGGCCGTCGGAGGCCGCGTGATCGTGCCCGTCCGACTCGCCGGCATGGTCATGCGGCGCAGCTTCGCCGGCCGAGAAATGGGTGAGGGCGCCGCTCTCGTAAAGTTCCGCCTCGCCGATCAGTGGCACGAGCAGCAATAGCTGCAGGGCCGCTGCCACGAGGCCAGCGGCAAGGCCGGCGCCCAAGGCGCTGGCCGTCAACGATTTCAGCATGTCATGACCCGTGAGAGATCAGTGGCAAGGGAATGAAATCGCGTGACGCGAATCGTGGGCGGCGCTGTGGAGGACGGCCGAATTCGCAAAGCCAGCGGTGTAAACCAGTGCAACGCCCATCAGCAGAGCAACGGCAATGGCGCCCAGGCCGGTTTCTGCGCGGATGATGGTCTTCGTGGTGTTGGTCGCGTTCATCTCTACTCCCTCTCCCGTCCCACCGACGGGCTGACAGGCATTTTCCGACGCAGGGCAGGTCTCCTGGCTCGCGGCTTCCGATCCTTCGGATCTGCGCGTCCCCCGGCCTTCCCGGACCTCGTTCGAGGCCAGTGGCTTGTCGGGGTCCGCTCGCCGCTTACAGTCGCGGGGGCGGCTGCGGCTTCGGCCCCCCTGTCTGGGTCTGGCACCACCGCATTCCCTTTTCATCCGCACCCGCTTAGCGGGCGGTGCGGAACCTTGCATGACCAGACTTCCGCCAGACGGCATCAACTGTCAAGCGCTGCCCCGGGATTGCGCCGAGTCGTTCGGGCTCAGCGTGCGAATCCGACGATTTCACGCAGCCACGCGACAGCATCCTCGACCGTCTCGGCGCAGTCGCCGGCTGGCTGGGCAGGGCGGGCAATCATCACGGTGGTGATTCCCAGCTTTTCAGCGGCATCGAGCTTCGCCGTGCCGCTGCCTCCGGAATTCTTGCTCACGAGATCGGTGATGCGGTGGCTCGACATAAGGGCCACTTCCGACGCGAGGGAGAATGGCGGCCGCTCCTCGATCGACACTGCATTGGGGGGCAGCGGGCCGGCAGGTTCGATCGAGCGCGCGACGATGCGCAGGTCGGGGCGGCAGAGGAATGGCGCGATGCCGCCGCGCCCGGTCGTCAGCAGGACCCTGGCGCCACTGGGCAGGGCGGCTACCGCCTCGGCAAGGTCCGCGACGTTGCGCCATCCCGGACGTTTCTCCCACGCGGGGCGCAGCAATCGCAGGCGCGGGACGCCGGTCGCATCGCACGCGGCCATCGCGTTCCATGGCATGCGGCGCGCAAACGGATGCGTGGCGTCAATAACCGCGTCGATACCGTGATTGGCGATGTAGACGGCCAATCCATCCGCCCCGCCAAAACCGCCGATCCGGGTCTCCGCAACTGGAAGGCGCGGTGCGTCGGTGAGGCCGGCGAGCGAGGCGATCACCTTGAGGCCCGGCATGTCCCAAAGCCTGCCGGCGAGAACCCGCGCCTCGTTCGTTCCAGCCAGCAGGAGCACGCGCGCCGTCATCGCGCAAAGCCTCGGCGGCCGTGAATCTTGCCAGACCGGTCGGTGACGATCGTCTCCACCGACACTTCGGACGGGGCGAGCAGTGCCTCGACGCGTGCCGCCGCCGCCTCGGCGACGGCCTGCGCGAGCGGTGCGCCAACGAGCTCGAGAGCTTCGAGCGCGCTGTTCGCGCCCACGACCCGCGGATCATCGTTCGCCAGCGACGCGAGTTGCGCGAAATCGACCTGGCTGCGCTTGGAGTGAAGATCGACTGCGCCTTGGGCCAGCTTGGTCATCTTGCCGATGCCGCCTGCAATCGTGACGCGAGGCACAGGATGCCGACGGAGGTATTTCAGCAGCCCGCCGACGAAGTCCCCCATGTCGAGAAAGGCCGTCTCGGGGAACTCGGGGTAGATATCCCGAACGGCCCGTTCCGAGCTCGACCCGGTAGTCCCGACGACATGGGTCGCGCCGGTGGCGACAGCCACGTCGATCCCACGATGGATCGAGGCAATCCACGCGGCGCAGGAAAACGGCCTCACGATCCCCGTCGTCCCGAGAATCGAGAGGCCCCCGACGATGCCAAGCCTCGGGTTCCAGGTGCGCGCCGCCAGTTCCGCTCCGTGTGGCACCGAAATCGTGACCTCCGCATCGGGGTCGGCGCCCATAACCTCGGCCAGGGCGCGCGAGATCATTGCCCGTGGCACCGGGTTGATGGCGGGTTCGCCCGGCGGAATGGGAAGCCCGGGCTTGGTCACGGTCCCGACCCCCTCGCCGGCGCAGAACGTGATCCCACTGCCGTCAGGCATGGGTGTCACCCGCGCCACGATCAGCGCACCATGCGTCACGTCAGGATCGTCCCCCGCGTCCTTCTCGACCGCGGCCTCGGCCCAGCCCTTTCCGGCGGTAGCATGCGCCAGATGGAAGGTCGCCCGGCCGCCCTTGGGCAGGGTGATCGTGACCTCGGGCGGGAAGGCGCCCTCGATCAGGCGGATGGCGGCCGCTTTTGCTGCGGCGGTCGCACAGGCCCCTGTCGTCCAGCCGGTGCGCAGGCCTCCCGGCGTCGCCCCTCCGGCCGTGGGGCCGGAACCGGATACATGGCTGGCATCGGAAGCCTGATCGGATGGGGCTTGCATGGGCGCGACTATACGAGTGCGGCAATCGGCGCGAAAGCAGCGAAATCAGTCGCAATGGGTGCTTACGCATCCAAAGCGCGCATCTTATAAGCGCCGCATGACAGGTGATTTCCATCTTCCGCCGACGGATCCCGAGTGGCCCGAGCTTTGCCCCGGATGGGTGTGGCTCGTCGGGGCGGGCCCCGGCGATCCCGGGCTGCTCACGCTCCATGCGCTGAATGGACTGCGCCAGGCCGATGTCATCGTCTACGACGCGCTCGTGGACTCGAGAATCCTGACCTGGGCGGCACAGGGAGCGGAGATCGAATACGCTGGCAAGCGAGGCGGCAAGCCTTCGCCCAAGCAGCGCGATATCTCGCTCAGACTGATCGAGTTGGCGCAGGCCGGCAAACGGGTGCTTCGCCTCAAGGGTGGGGACCCGTTCGTCTTTGGCCGCGGTGGCGAGGAGGCACAGGCCCTGGTCCAGGCGGGCATTCCGCTGCGGATCGTGCCGGGCATCTCGGCGGGGATCGGCGGTCTTGCCTATGCCGGGATTCCGGTAACGCATCGCGACGTCAATCAGGCGGTGACGTTTGTGACAGGGCACGACGCATCGGGCGATGCGCCAGGGGGCATCGACTGGGAAGCGCTGGCCCGATCGTCGCCGGTGATCGTGTGCTACATGGCGATGAAGACGCTTCCCGAAATCTCGTCTCGCCTGATTGCAGCCGGACGGCCGGCAAGCGAGCCCGTCGCCATCGTCACGGACGCGACATTGCCGGCGCAACGGGTTCTCGAGACGACGCTTGCCAGCGCGGCCGAGGACGCGGCATCGGCAGGAATGGAGCCTCCGGCCATCGTCTGCATCGGGCGCGTCGCACTCATGCACCGCGCGCTCGACTGGATCGGTCAGATGGCCGGGCGCGCGCCGCGCGACACGGACCCGCTCGCAGGCGTGCCAAGTCCACGCCAGACCGGATGAGTCGTGGAGCGGGGCCGCGCGGGTTCGTGATCGCCGCCCCTGCGTCGGGCGCGGGCAAGACCACGGTGACGCTCGGCCTCGTGGCGGCGCTGGTCGCGCGTGGCCATAATGTCGTTCCCGCGAAATCCGGACCTGACTATATCGACCCGGCTTTTCTTGCCGCCGCCGCGAGACGCGATTGCGTGACGCTCGATGCCTTCGCGGCGGACCCCGCACAGCTTCGTGCCCGAGCATCTGCCGCGCTTGCCGCCTCGGGGCCGGGGTCGCTTCTCGTGGTCGAGGGCGCGATGGGCCTCTTCGACGGCGCCGATGACGGCACGCCGGCGGGATGCGGATCGACCGCTGATGTCGCAGCCGCACTTGGTCTGTCGGTCGTCGTGGTCCTCGACGTCGCCCGCATGGGGCAGGGCGCGGCTGCGATCGTCCGCGGACTGGCCGGCTATCGCGATGACGTGCGCGTCGCCGGTGTGTTGCTCAACCGGGTCGCCTCCGCTCGGCATGAGCAGATGTTGCGCTGTTCGGTGGGTGTCGTGGCGCCCGTGCTGGGGACGCTGGGGCGATACGAGGATCTCGTCACCCCGTCGCGCCATCTTGGCCTCGTGCAGGCGGGCGAGCGTGCCGATCTTGCCGACTTCATCGCGACAGCGGCAAAGCGGGTATCGGACGGTGTTGACCTCGGCGCCCTGGTCGATACCGCGGTTGCCCCTCACGACGGGGCGGAGGTGCGTCGGCTGCCGCCACCGGGGCAGCGGGTGGCGGTGGCGCGCGATCTGGCTTTTGCCTTCGCCTATCCGCACATGCTGGCGGACTGGCGCGCGCAGGGGGCCGAGATCCGTCCATTCTCGCCGCTCGCTGACGAAGCGCCGGATGCCGAGGCCGATGCGGTCTTTCTGCCGGGCGGGTATCCCGAGCTTCATGCCGCACAACTTGCAGCGGCATCGAGGTTCCGGGAGGGCATGATCGACGCGCGTGCGCGCGGCGCGAGGATCTACGGCGAGTGCGGCGGCTACATGGTTCTCGGCAAGGCGTTGGTCGATGCTGACGGGGTTTCGCACCGGATGCTCGGCTTTCTCGAGCTTGAGACCAGCTTTGCCGCGCGCCGGATGCATCTGGGCTACCGGCGGCTCACGCCCCGCGGAGGTCCGTGGCAAGGCCCAATGGTGGCGCATGAATTTCACTACGCCACGACGTTGCACGCCGAGGGCAAGCCGCTCTTTGACGCTTGCGACGCCGCGGGAACGCCGCTTGAACCCATGGGTCTGGTCGATGGCAGGATAAGCGGCAGCTTTGCGCACGTGATCGAGCCGGGCTGAGGCTCGCGGGGGATCCGCCCTTCGGTTGTTACCTGATCGTCATTCGCACGGCGTTCCTGCTTGCGCTAGAATCCCCGCATGGGTGGCTGTCGCCGGGTGCAACCGGTGGCAAAACGCGATGGAGGTGCTGCTTGTCCGACATTGCAGAACTGTCTCGACGCATCTCGCAGGCGCTTGGCGAGGTGCCTGCCGAGCGCGTGCTGCGCGGCGCGCGCGTGCTCGATCTGGTGACCGGGGACTTGCGGGAGGGCGACATCGCCATCTGCGGCGACCGGATCGTCGGCACGCTCGAGAGCTATGACGGGGCCGAGGTGATCGACGCGGACGGACTGATCGCCGTTCCGGGCTTCATCGACGGGCATGTCCATGTCGAAAGCTCGCTGGTCACGCCCTTCGAGTTCGAGCGCGTCGTCGTGCCCCGTGGCACCACTACCGCGATATGCGACCCGCATGAAGCCGCCAACGTCATGGGCGTCGATGCGATCCGCTATTTTCTCGCCTGTGCCGAGGCGATGGCGATGGATCTGCGCGTGCAGCTTTCGTCCTGCGTCCCCGCCACGGCGATGGAAACGGCAGGCGCGTCGCTCTCGATCGATGACCTTCTTCCGTTCGCCGCCCACCCGAAGGTTGTCGGGCTGGCCGAGCTCATGAATTTTCCCGGCGTCATCGCACGCGACCCGGATGTCCTGGCCAAGGCCGCCGCTTTCCAGCATCACATCGATGGTCACGCGCCATTGCTGTCGGGGCGGCCCCTCAATGCCTACCTCGCGGCGGGCGTGCGCAACGACCATGAAACCAGCAACATCGAGGAGGGCAGAGAGAAGCTCGCCAAGGGCATGCATCTCCTTCTGCGTGAGGGGTCGGTCGCACGTGACGTGGCCGCGCTCGCGCCGCTCATGACCTTGGGCGCATCGCCTTACCTGTCGTTCTGTACGGATGATCGAAGCCCGCTGGAGGTTGCCGAGCATGGTCATATCGACCATGCCATCCGGCACGCGATCGCGCGTGGCGCGGATGTGCTGGCGGCCTACCGCGCGGCCACGTGGTCGGCGGCGCGGCATTTCGGATTGACGGATCGAGGCCTGATCGCCCCGGGGCAGCGCGCGGATATCGTGCTCGTTTCCGATCTCGTCGCCTGCCGAGTCGAGAAGGTGATCCTTGCGGGCCGCCCCGTCGACCCTGCGACGTTCGAGGGGCGCGCAACCGTGCCGTCGATCGGTCGCGGCTCCGTGAAGCGCGATGTCGTGACAACGGCCGACTTCGAACTGCCCGCCTCGAGCGGGAGCAGGCCCGTGATCCAGATCATTCCGGGGAAAATCATCACGGGCCGGCTGGACGCAGTGCTGCCAGTCCGCGATGGGTTGGCGCAGGCAGACCCGGAGCAGGACATCGCCAAGATCGCGGTCCTCGAACGCCACGGCAAGAACGGAAACATCGGCCTGGGCTTCGTTCGCGGCTTTGGCCTCGCGGAAGGGGCGCTCGCGTCGTCGGTGGGGCATGACAGCCATAACATCTGCGTCGCGGGCATGAGCGATGCCGATATGGCGGCGGCGGTGAACCGGCTGATCGCCCTCGGAGGCGGTTTCGTCGCGGTCCGTAACGGCGACGTGGTGGCCGAGCTTGCCCTTCCGCTCATGGGGCTGATGTCCGACAAGCCCGCGCACGAGGTCGAGGCCGGGCTGCGGCACCTGCGCGCGGCACTGCGCGAAATGGCGTGTCCGCTCGACGACCCGTTTATCCAGCTCGCCTTCCTGCCGCTGCCCGTGATTCCTTCGCTGAAAATCACCGATCGGGGGATGTTCGACGTCGATCGCTTCGAGCTGATCTGAAAGGTCGCTTCTGTCCCCGAAGTTATCCACACACCGGAAAGCTGTGGGCAAACCGCGGGGTCGACCCAATCAGTTCTCCCTCTGACCGTGGGGGTGGGGTATCTTCCCTGCACAGACCGGGGGCACCGGCGCGCAGGTGAACGAGGCAGAGAGTTATGGCAGACGGCGCGAGACCGGGAGAGCAGGACGTTGGGGGGAGCGTCGCGCAGCCCCATAATATCGAGGCCGAACAGGCACTCCTGGGCGCGCTCCTTCTCAACAACGACGTGTTCAACCACATCGAGGCGATCGTCCAGCCGCATCATTTCTATGACCCGGTGCATGGCCGAATCTTCAAGACCGCCGCACGCCTGATCGCCAGGAACGCGCTGGCCTCGCCAGTGACGCTCAAGAGCTTCATGGCGGATGACGAGGGGCTGACGGAACTTGGCGGGCCCGAATACCTCGCGCGGCTTGCGGCCTCGACCATCTCGGTCCTCGCCGCGCGCGATTACGCGCAGACGATCCGGGACCTGGCGCTGCGGCGCGACCTGATCCGGATTGCTGACGAGATTACGTCGCGTGCCACCGCCTTCGATGTCGAAAGCGACCCGGTGAGCCAGATCACCGAGGCCGAGCAGGCGCTCTATACCCTCGCCGAAACCGGCAAGTACGAGGGCGGCTTCACCGATTTCGCCTCGGCGGCCGCGGCTGCGGCAAATGTCGTCAACCTCGCCTTCCAGCGGGGCGGGGGGCTCGCCGGAACCTCGTCCGGTATCGCGACCCTCGACTACCGGCTCGGGGGGCTCCGGAACTCGGACCTTCTGATCCTTGCGGGGCGCCCCTCGATGGGCAAGACCGCGCTGGCCACCAATATCGCCTTCAACATGGCGCGCGCGCGCCTCAAGAGCCGCCTAGCCCGGCCCGACGCCGATCAGCATGACGGCGCGGTGGTTGGCTTCTTCTCGCTCGAAATGTCGTCCGAGCAGCTGGCGAACCGCATTCTCGCCTCCGAGGCGCAGATCAAGTCACATCTGCTGCTCTCGGGCGAGCTGGACGAGGGGCAGTTCCGCCGCTTCCTCGAAGTAGCGCGCGAACTCGAGCAGATCCCGCTCTATATCGACGACACGCCGGCGCTCCCGATCTCGACGCTGGCGGCGCGTGCGCGCCGGCTCAAGCGGCAGGTGGGCCTCGACTGCCTCGTCATCGACTACCTGCAGCTCGTCCGGCCCGCCTCGGGGCGCGCGGATGGCCGCGTGCAGGAGGTGTCCGAGATCACGCAGGGCCTGAAGGCGATCGCCAAGGAGCTCGAGATCCCGGTGCTCGCGCTCTCCCAGCTGAGCCGCAAGGTCGAGGAGCGCGATGACAAGCGGCCGCAGCTTGCCGACCTTCGCGAGTCCGGGTCGATCGAGCAGGATGCCGACGTTGTGATGTTCGTCTTCCGCGAGGCCTATTATCACGACCGCGCCAAGCCGCCCGAGGACGATCCGCGCTTCCCGGAATGGCAGCAGAAGGCGGAGCGCCTGCACGGCAGGGCCGAGGTGATCATCGGAAAGCAGCGGCACGGGCCGATCGGCACCGCCGAGCTGCATTTCGAGGACAGCTTCACACGGTTTTCCGACCTTGCGCGAGACCGAGATTTCGACGCCCGCGAGGGCGGTGGATATGACGACCCGGGGTTCCAGTGAGCCCCGAGGCGACGCTGTCGGCCCGGCTCACCGTGGATCTCGATGCGCTGGCCGCGAACTGGAGGGCGCTCGACGCGCTATCCGGTGGTACCGCCTCGGCGGTCGTCAAGGCAGATGCCTATGGCCTGGGGGCCAAGAAGGTAGGACCAACGCTTGCCAGGGCGGGGGCGCGCCGCTTCTTCGTCGCATTGCCCGACGAAGGAGCGGCGCTGCGGGGTGCCCTGGGACCCGGCCCGGAAATCTGCATCCTGGGCGGTTTCGCCCCGGCTGACATCAGCCTCTTTCGCGACCACGGGCTTGTGCCGGTCCTGAACTCGGCCGCGCAGGCGCGCGCATGGTTCGACGCGATGCCCGGCGCCGCTGCCGGGCTTCAGGTCGACAGCGGGATGAACCGGCTGGGGATGGAGGCCGAGGAACTCGCGTCGATCCTGCCGCTGCCCGATGCCGTCGGCTTCGTGACGAGTCATCTCGCCTGCGCCGACGAGCCCGAGCATCCGCAGAACGCGACGCAGCTGGCTGCATTTCGCGCAATGACCGATGGGCTTGGCCTGCCGCGTTCGCTGGCGGCGACCGGCGGCATCCTGCTGGGAGAGGCCTTCCGCTTCGACTTCACGCGCCCGGGTGTCGGCATCTATGGTGGCGCGCCCTTCACCGACGCGCGCGCAGTCGTGACGCTCGAGGCTCCCATCATCCAGGTCCGCGACGTCGCCCCGGGCGAGAGCGTGGGCTATGGCGCTGCATGGAGGGCGTCGCAGCCGGCCTGGATCGCGACCATCGCCGCGGGATACGCCGACGGCATTCTGCGCGCCGCAGGGCAGGGCGGGCTTTCTGCGTTCTGGCAGGGTCGCCGGCTGCCGCTTGTCGGGCGCGTCTCGATGGATTTGATCACGCTCGATGTCTCGCGGTGCGAAGGGATCGGTCCCGGGGCGATGATCGAGCTGCTGGGCACCTCGCAAGGCGTCGATGACGTCGCAGCCGCGGCGGGGACGATTGGCTACGAGGTCCTGACAAGTCTTGGAAGCAGGTACGCCCGGCGCTATACGGGGGGCTGACTGCCGCTTGCTACACGAACGGAGCCGATGGCCATCCTTTCGCTTATCCAGGGGTTTCTCGCCTCCATCGGTGCTGCCGTGCTGGGCTTATGCCAGGCTGCGGGGCACCTGACGCTTTTCGCAGGCGCCTCGACCAGCCACATTGTCCGGCCTCCGATCTATCCGGTCGAGCTGTGGCGCCAGTTCCTGCGGATCGGCTATTTCTCGCTTCCGGTGGTGGGGCTGACGGCGCTCTTCACCGGTGCGGCGCTCGCGCTGCAGATCTATATCGGCGGCAGCCGCTTCAACGCGGAATCGGTGGTGCCCTCGATCGTGGCCATCGGCATGACGCGCGAACTGGGGCCCGTGCTTGGTGCCCTGATGGTGGCGGGGCGCGTCTCCGCGTCGATTGCTGCGGAAATCGGCACGATGCGCGTGACCGAGCAGATCGACGCGCTTACGACGCTGTCCACCAACCCGTTGAAATACCTCGTTGTCCCGCGCCTCGTCGCGGCCACGATCGCGCTGCCCATGCTTGCCTTCCTCGGCGATATCATCGGCATCATGGGGGCGTTCCTGGTTGGGGTGGGTCGTCTGGGCTTCAACGAGGCGACATATATTCAGATCACCTGGGACTTCCTCGAGTTCGGGGATGTGACGTCGGGCCTGATCAAGGCGGCGGTCTTCGGCTTCATCATCGCGATGATGGGGTGCTACCACGGTTACAATTCCGGCCGCGGCGCGCAGGGCGTCGGCCGCGCAACCACGAACGCGGTGGTGTCGGCTTCGGTCCTGATCTTTGCGTCGAACTACGTTCTCACCGAGATCCTGTTCGCCGCATGACCGAGACCGCCAAGATCGTTCTCGAAGGGGTGGCGAAGAGCTTTGGCTCGAAGCACGTGCTGCGCGGCGTCGACCTGTGCGTACAGCAGGGGCAATCGACCGTCATCATCGGAGGCTCGGGCACCGGCAAGTCGGTAACGCTGAAATGCGTCCTCGGCCTGATCTCGCCCGATGCCGGCAGCATCACGGTGGACGGCCAGGACGTCAGCCGCCTGCGCGGGCGGGCGCGCGAGACCATGCTCGACAAGTTCGGCATGCTGTTCCAGGGCGGCGCGCTGTTCGACTCGCTGCTTGTCTGGGAGAACGTGGCGTTTCGCATGCTGCAGGGCCGGCGCAAACTGCCCCGGCACGACGCCCGCGATCTGGCCATCGAGAAGCTTCGGCGTGTCGGCCTGACGCCGGAAACGGCCGACCTCTATCCGGCCGAACTGTCGGGGGGCATGCAAAAGCGTGTCGGCCTCGCGCGCGCCATTGCGGCGGAGCCCGAGATCATCTTCTTCGACGAGCCCACGACCGGGCTCGATCCGATCATGGCCGACGTCATCAACGAGCTGATCCGCGAGATCGTGGTCGAGATGGGCGCAACGGCCATGACCATTACCCATGACATGTCCAGCGTGCGGAAGATCGCGGATCGCGTGGCGATGCTGCATGACGGCGTGATCCAGTGGGAAGGCCCCGTGGACGACATCGACGCGACCGAGAACCCTTACGTCCACCAGTTCGTCAACGGGCTGGCCGAGGGCCCGATCGAAGCGATCCGCTGATGTCGGATATCTCGCTGCGCTTCTCGGCGTTCGAGCTCCTGCTGATCGCGTATCTTGGGCTCGCACCGCTCCTGATGGCCGTGGCGCTGGTGGTGCGGGCTGTCGGGGCCAGCCCGTGGGCGCGCCGCATCGCGTTCGCCGGGCTGGTGTCGTTGGGTCTGGCGGTGGCGGACGCCGCGCTCGGGCATTATTCCGACACCGAGGTCCTGGGCGGGGCGGGGAGGGCTGCTGGCCTTGCCGCTGGCGCAGTCGCCTGGGCGATGACGGCGCTGCGGGCGACCGGTCGGCGCTGGATGGACCTCGCGGTGCTCGCCCTTCCCGCAGCACTCGGGGCGGCACTGATCTGGCTCGAGCATGGCTGATGCTGGTTCTGCGGCTCGCGAATCTCGCGCTTCTTGCGCTCTATCCCGTGGCTTGGGTCTCGCCGCTCGCGACGGCGGGGCTGCTGCCGTGGTTCGAGGGCAGTCAGGTCAGCATTCTCGGCGGCCTCGGCGATCTGTGGCAGGTCGATGCAGGCCTCGCGGTGCTCGTCGCGCTGTTCGCGGTCGTGATCCCATACTGCAAGACGCTGACACTTGTCGCCGTGCAGTTCGGCTGGCTCGGGCGAAAGGCGATGCCGGCGGTCGAGGCACTGGGGAAGCTTTCGATGGTCGAGGTGTTTCTGGTCGCGGTCTATATCGTGGTCGTGAAGGGGGTAGGCTTGGGTCACGTGACGCCTGCTTGGGGGCTCTGGCTGTTCACGGCTTGCGTGCTGGGGCAGATGTGGGTCGCCCATGCCACCGCGCGGTTGATGGCGGCGAGCCGGTCATGAGCGGGCGGTCGATTGGTCTTGCGACCTGCCGCATGGTCGTGATGGTCTGACATCCATGGCAAAACCCGCCCCACAGTTCGTCTGCAATTCCTGCGGCGCCGTCTATCGAAAGTGGCAGGGCCAGTGCGATGGCTGCGGCGAATGGAACACCCTGGCCGAGGAGGCCGCGCTCTCGGTTGCAGGGCCTGCCGCGAAATCCCTGGGCGCCACGCGCGGCCGCAGCATCCAGCTTGCACCGCTGGCGGGCGAGGACCGGCCGCCACCGCGCGCCGCCAGCCGCATCGGAGAGCTTGACCGCGTTCTTGGCGGGGGATTGGTTCCCGGATCGGCGGTGCTGGTCGGCGGTGATCCGGGGATCGGGAAATCGACGCTGCTGCTGCAGGCGACTGCCGCCTTCGCGACCGCTGGCGCGCGCACGGTCTATGTCTCGGGCGAGGAGGCGATGGCGCAGGTGCGTATGCGTGCCATGCGTCTGGGGCTGTCGGACGCCGACGTTCAGCTGGCCGCCGAGACCAACCTGCGCGACATCCTCACCACGCTGGACGAATTGCGCCCGGACCTGGTGGTGATCGACTCGATCCAGACAATGTGGGCCGACAATGTCGAGAGCGCGCCGGGCTCGGTCGCGCAGGTTCGCGCCACCGCGCACGAGCTGACCTCCTTCGCCAAGCGTCGCGGCTCGGCGGTGATCATGGTGGGCCACGTCACGAAGGAGGGGCAGATCGCCGGGCCCCGGGTCGTCGAGCACATGGTCGATACGGTGCTCTACTTCGAAGGCGAGCGGGGCCACCAGTTCCGCATCCTGCGCGCGGTCAAGAACCGCTTCGGGCCGGCCGACGAGATCGGCGTCTTCGAGATGACGGGCGCAGGTCTTGCCGAGGTCACGAATCCCTCGGCGCTGTTCCTGGGCGATCGCGACGAGGGGGCGTCGGGCTCGGCGGTCTTCGCCGGGCTCGAGGGCACACGCCCCGTTCTGGTCGAGTTCCAGGCGCTTGTTGCGCCCTCGACGCTGGGCACGCCTCGGCGCGCAGTGGTCGGTTGGGACAGCTCGCGCCTCGCGATGATCCTCGCGGTCCTCGAGGCGCGCGCAGGCGTCAGCTTCGCGGGACAGGACGTCTATCTCAATGTCGCGGGCGGGCTGCGGGTGTCGGAACCGGCGGCCGACATGGCTGCGGCGGCGGCGCTGGTGTCGGCCATGACGGGCGAGGCATTACCGCCACGGTCGGTGCTTTTTGGCGAAATCAGCCTCTCGGGCGCGATTCGCCCGGTTGCACAGCCGGAACTGCGCCTTAAAGAGGCCGAGAAGCTGGGCTTTAACACCGCGTACGTGCCAAAGCAGATGAAACCGGTGGAGGAGTCTGGCATAAAGCTACGGCGCATTGCCGATTTGCCGGATCTGGTCACAACCGTGTTCGATCCGAAGCAGTGAGCGAGCGGGGTCGGGGGAGCGAGGAATGGAGTTTACACTAGTCGATGGCGGCGTCGCGGCCGTGACGCTTATTTCCGGCCTCCTGGCCTATTCACGGGGCGTCACGCGCGAGATCTTCGCAATCGGCGGATGGATCATCGCCGCGCTGTCGGCGTTCTACCTCGCACCGATCCTCGAGCCGCTGATGCGCGAGGCACCCGTCGTCGGGCCGATCCTCGAGAGTTCGTGCGTCTTCTCGATGATCGCGGCCTTCACGCTGATCGTCGCGGTCGTGCTGCTGATCCTCTCGGTCTTCACGCCGCTTGCCTCGAGCCTCGTTCTGGGCTCGGCACTTGCGCCGATCGACCGCGTTATGGGCTTCATCTTCGGGATTGCGCGCGGGCTTTTGCTGATCGCGATCGCCTATCTGCTGTTCCAGACCCTCGGCGGCGGCCAGCCGTGGGAGCCGCTCGAGACCGCGGCCTCGCGCCCGATCGTGGTCGAGGGCGCACGGCTCCTGACCGAGCATGTGCCCGCTCAGGTGCCCGAGTGGTTTGGCGCCCGCATCGACGCGCTGATGGCGCCTTGCGGCAGCGAGTCGTCGCCGATCGGCAGTCTCACGCCGAACGGAGCCGTCGCGCCGTCGGGCGAGGTTGTACCGTCGGGCGAGGTTGCACCGTCGGGCGAGGTTGCACCGTCCGGCGGGGCGACCGAGGGCGGCACCGGCACCGCACCGACCACGGGCGGCTGAAGCCCGCGTCCGGACATGGGGCGCGAATCGGAACGTTGCTGTTCTTCCCGCGGTGCCGCGCGCGCGACGGCGTCGAGTGGCATATGAAGCGCTGTTTCATCGCAGTCGCGCTGTGGCGGCGTGTGAAGGCGGGATGACAGACAGGCGCGGGCACTCTATATGAGGGCGCGCATGGCGGTCACGCGGGAGCGGGCGAATGACGGACACTCCGGCAGCCAATTTTCTTTCGGATCCATTCGACGACGACAAGCTGCGCGAGGAGTGCGGCGTCTATGGCGTCTTCGGGATGGACGAGGCTGCGAATTTCGTGGCGCTGGGGCTGCACGCCCTTCAGCACCGCGGGCAGGAGGCGGCGGGGATCGTCTCCTATACCCCCGATACGGGGTTCAATACCGTGCGGCGGCTCGGGTATGTGCGCGATCACTTCACCAAGCAGTCGGTGATGGACATCCTGCCGGGACGCATGGCGATCGGCCACACGCGGTACTCGACCGCGGGCTCGAAGGGGCAGACGGCGCTGCGTGACGTGCAGCCGCTCTATGCCGACTTCGCGATGGGCGGATGCGCGATCGCGCACAACGGCAACATCACCAATGCCGATGCCCTGCGGAGCCAGTTGATCGACCGCGGCTCGATCTTCCAGTCGGCCTCGGATACCGAGTGCATCGTCCACCTGATGGCGCGCTCGATCCAGAAGAACATCCCCGACCGGATGAAGGACGCGCTGAGGATCGTCGAAGGGGCGTTCTCGGTGATCGCGATGACCCGCTCGAAGCTGATCGGCGTGCGCGATCCGATGGGCGTTCGGCCGCTGGTCCTGGGCCGGCGGGGCGAGGGCTGGATCCTGTCCTCCGAGACCTGTGCGCTCGATATCATCGGCGCCGAGTTCGTGCGCGAGATCGAGCCGGGCGAGATGGTGATCATCACTTCCTCGGGGCTCGAGAGCCTGCGGCCCTTCGAGGACCGCGACCCGCGCTTCTGCGTCTTCGAGTACGTCTACTTCTCGCGCCCTGACAGTGTGATCGGGGGGCTCTCGGTCTACGAGGCGCGGCGGCGGATCGGGGTGGAGCTTGCACGCGAGGCGCCGGTCGAGGCCGATCTCGTCTGTCCGGTGCCTGACAGCGGAACGCCGGCCGCGATCGGTTTCAGCCAGGCGAGCGGTATTCCCTACGCCATGGGCATCATCAAGAACCAGTATGTCGGGCGCACCTTCATCGAGCCGACCGAGCAGATCCGCGACATGGGCGTCCGGCTCAAGCTCAACATCAACCGCGCGGTCGTCGCGGGCAAACGGGTGGTGCTGGTCGACGACTCGGTGGTGCGCGGCACCACCAGCCGCAAGATCAAGGACATGATGCTGGATGCGGGCGCCAAGGAGGTGCATTTCCGCATTGCCTCGCCGCCCACCAAGTGGCCGTGCTTCTATGGCGTGGACACGCCCGAGCGCGAGAAACTGCTGGCGGCGCGGATGAGCGAGGACGAGATCCGGACCTATCTGCAGGTCGACAGCCTCCGGTTCATCTCGCTCGACGGGCTCTACCGCGCCTGCGGGAACCCGGCTGGCCGGAACGTGGCCGAGCCCCAGTTCTGCGATGCCTGCTTCTCGGGTGAATACCCGATCGAGCCGACGGATGCGCGGGCGCGTGGCTGCATGAAGCTGCCCGAGGACGCGTGAAAGCGAGGGGTTTTCACGCGTGAAATCCCTTATAAGCCTCTGTTAATAAAAGAACATTGCATCGAGAGGCGCCAGTCGAAAGCTTGCTGGCGCTCCGCTGCCGAGCGATCGCGGCCGGGGTGCCGCGCGCTTAGTTCGCCGGGCGGGCAATGCCGATCAGCCGGGCCGCGCGGGCGAGATCGGCCGGCCTGAACGCGTGACCGCCATCGAAGAGACAGAGCTCGAGCAGGCGGCCCACGGCTTCGTTCAGGCGGGCGCAGGCGAGGTCGCCCTCGCGGACGGCAGGGCCCGGATGGATGCCGTCGGGGCCCGCGATCAGCGCGAGCGCCGCTATGACATCGCCCTGCCGGGCGTCCTTGATGGGGCGGCCATGCAGCGGCACCATCTGGTCGTCGCGGCCGTGGAAATGGATGAGCTTGCCGGCTGGCGCCGGGCATGTGCCGGGAAGGGGGGACCAGAAGGTGCCCGACAGCGGCGCGAAGCCGGCGAACGCGGTGCCGCGATGGCAGGCGAGGTGCCAGGCCATCATCGCCCCGGACGAGAATCCCGCCACCATGATGCGCGAGGGATCGATCGGAAACCGCGCAACGATATCAGCGGCAAGCGCGTCGAAATACGCAAGCTCGTCGACGTCATCTAGGGCATCGTCGCTGGGGATGTTGGGAATGTTCCACTCCGGCCCGGCGGCCTGCGCCGCGACGAGTGCGACGCCAAGCTGGGCGGCCAGCGTGGTCACCCCCGGATTGCTCATGACCCCCGCGGCGTCGCCTCGATAGCCATGCGCGAAGATGATCGCGCCCACCGGATTGGCGGCGTCGGCCCCGGGCGGGGCGACGATACGGTAGCTGCGGTTACCGAGCGGGCAGTCGCTGTCGAGCCCGCATGCGAGCGCAGCGGGCGCCGCCAGTGGCGCGAGCACAAGCGCGCCGAGACAGGCGTGACGGGCGGCGGCGAGAAGACGGCCGGTCGGTGCGCTTAATCGCATGGTGCTGTTTCCTCGCCATCGAACACAGGCCGCTCCCGAACGCAGTATAGCGCGAAAGGGCGGCCAGTGGGGCGTGTGCGCCGCAGTCCGGTCGCCGCGGCACGTCGTTGGCGGTAGCCCGTCGGGCGGCCCGCGCCGCCGAAGGTGCCTCGGCTCTGGACAGCGGGACGCCCGAGGTCATAGACCATGCGGCCTGATCACCGCAGCCCACGGCCTTAGAACATGACCGAGCATTCCCAGAAGATTGTCCTTGTCACCGGTGCCTCGCGCGGGCTGGGCTTTGCTGCGGCGCGCGCGCTGGCCGGCGCCGATACGCA
This sequence comes from Thermohalobaculum xanthum, assembly GCF_016623495.1. Classification (GTDB taxonomy): domain Bacteria; phylum Pseudomonadota; class Alphaproteobacteria; order Rhodobacterales; family Rhodobacteraceae; genus Thermohalobaculum; species Thermohalobaculum xanthum. The sequence continues at coordinate 129,356 of NZ_JAEHHL010000001.1, forward strand.
TGTCGTCGCGCTGGCGCGCACCGTTGGCGGGCTGGAAGAGCTCGACGACGCCGTCCGCGCGGCGGGCGGCGAGGCGACGCTGGTGCCGCTCGACATCACCGACGACGCGGGCCTCGCACGGATGGGCGCGGCGATCCACGGGCGCTGGGGGAGGGTCGATACTTGGCTGCACACGGCGGTTTTCGCGCCGCCGCTGTCGCCAGCCGAGCACATTCCCGAAAAGGACTTCGACAAGTCGCTGGCGGTGAATGTGCGTGCCTTCCAGCGGCTGCTGCGCGTGATCGACCCGCTGCTGCGCCTTGCGCCGCGGGGCATGGCGCTGATCGCGGCGGACGACCGAACGGGCACGAAGTTCCATGGCGCCTATGCCGCGACCAAGGCCGCGCAGTCGGCCATCACGCGGGCCTGGGCGGCCGAGGCGGCCAAGTGGATCACGGTCGCCGAGGTTGTCCCACCGCCGATGCCGACGGCAGTTCGGGGGCGGTTCTATCCCGGCGAGAACCGAGCGAAGCTGGCGTCGATCGACGCGGTGGCGGAAAGACTGGTCGCGCGGCTTGAGGCGCCCGTCGCCGCCGGCGAGCGAATCGTTCTCTGACGATTGCCGGCGCGACGTTCGCCTTCAGCAGGGCTGGGTCCGACGATCGCGCGAGCAGAATGCGAAAGGGCCGCGCCGGGAAGGCGCGGCCCTTTGCGGGTTCCGTGCGAGGCGATGCCTCAGCGGGGCTCCTCGCCCTCGTCGCCGGCAGCGGTGCCGATCTCGTCGAACAGCTCGGAGATCTCGAACTCGGCCTCGGCCTCGGCCTCGGCGCGAAGATCCTGGATCGAGCGGCCCGACGCCTGGAGCTCGGCTTCCTCGACCGAACGGGCGACGTTCACCGAGATGGTGGCGTCGACCTCGGGGTGCAGCACCACGCGGATCTGGTGCAGGCCCAGTTCCTTGACCGGGCGGTCGAGGCGGACCTGGCCGCGATCGACGCTGAAGCCGGCCGCGGTGGCGGCGTCGGCGACGTCACGGGCGGTGACCGAGCCGTAGAGGGCGCCGGCCTCGGAGGCCGAACGGATCACCACGAAGCTCTGGCCGTCGAGCTTCTCGGCGACCTTTGCAGCCTCGGCCTTGAGCTCGAGGTTGCGGGCCTCGATCTGGGCGCGCTCAGCCTCGAAACGGGCGAGGTTGGTCTTGGTCGCGCGCAGCGCCTTCTTCTGCGGCAGCAGGAAGTTGCGGGCGAAGCCGTCCTTGACGTTCACCACCTCGCCGATCTGGCCGAGCTTCTCGACGCGTTCGAGCAGAACAACTTGCATGATCAGCTCCTCCTCACTTCACGGCGTAGGGCAGGAGCGCGAGGAAACGCGCGCGCTTGATCGCGCGGGCCAGCTCACGCTGCTTCTTGGCCGAGACCGCGGTGATGCGGGACGGCACGATCTTGCCACGCTCGGAGATGTAGCGCTGCAGCAGTTTCACGTCCTTGTAGTCGATCTTCGGCGCATTCTCGCCCGAGAAGGGGCAGGTCTTGCGGCGGCGGAAAAACGGTTTGCGAGCCATGTCTCTCTCCCTCCTCTCGATCAGTCGCGCCGCGGGCCGCGCGGGCCACGGTCACCGCGGTCGCCCCGGTCACCCCGGTCGCCGCGCCGGTCGTCGCGACCGGACTTGGACTGCACGACGGCCGAGGGGCCATCCTCGTGCTCGTCGATCTTGATGGTGAGGGTGCGCATGACATCCTCGTGGATGCCCATCAGGCGCTCCATCTCGAGCACCGCCGCCGAGGGGGCGTCGAGGCGCATGAAGGCGTAGTGCCCCTTGCGGTTCTTGTTGATCTTGTAGGCGAGCGTGCGCAGGCCCCAGTACTCGGTGCCGACGACCTTGCCGCCATTATCGGCGAGAACCTGGCCGAACTGCTCGATGAGCCCTTCGGCCTGCGCGTTGGAGAGATCCTGACGCGCGATGAAGACGTGCTCGTAGAGAGGCATCCGTCCCTATCCTTCCATGTCGGGCGCGCTTCAAAATGCGGGGCGTCCTCTCCCGAACCCGCATACGAGAGGCGACGCGATCGCTTTCTTCACCGGGAGAAGTCGCGCGTATAGCGCCGTTGCCCGTCTTGCGCAAGGCCGGGGGTGGCGCCCCGGGCGAAGGGCGCGTGCCGCGCGGGGTAAGCCGGGAACGTCCGGCGGGCGCTTGGCTACCAGGGGGTAACCCCCTGCGTCGCCCAGACGTCCACGAAATTCTCCCGGTTCGGCATCACGACATCCGGAAGGGTCTGGGCGCTCATGGCATCGCCTTCGCCGATCACGCCGTTGCGGCTGAGGATGAAGGCAGTCAGCGCATAAGCCTCGGCATCCGAGAGCGACTTCGGCTCGTCGAGCGGCATGGCGCGCCGGACGTAGTCGAAGATCGTCGTCGCATAGGGCCAGTAGCGGCCCGCGGGCTTTGCCCAGACGTCATTCGGCCCCACGGGTGGCATCACCGGCCCCTCGACACCGGTCGCGCCGTGGCAGAGCGCGCATTTCGCGGCGTAGATCCCGGCGCCCTCGGCGGCAGTTCCGCTTCCCGCCGGGAGGCCGCGGCCGTCCGGCATCACGTAGGTCGCGTAGAACGGGATCTCGTCGGCGGCGAGCGGCGCGCCCAAGCCCGGCCCCTCGGCCGCGGCCAGATCCGCGAGCGAGACCACGAGAGCGGTCGCGATGAGGCTACGCATAGACATTTTGCACCATCCCTTCGGGCGTCACCTGCCAAGGCTGGATCGCGTTGTAGTGGAGGAAGTTCGACGGGTCGTATTTCGCCTTCCAGGTCGACCGTGTCGGCTGGACGGCACCCGTCGCGTCTTCGGCGCGGCTCATCAGGAGCGCGGGCGCCCCCTCCCATTGCCAGGGCAGGCGAAAGCGCGTCAGCGCCCTCGGGTGCACGGGTCCGGAAAGCTCGGCCTCGGCCCAGCTTGCTCCGCCATCGGCCGAAATCTCGACCTTGCGGATCGGCCCGGCGCCAGACCACGCGATCCCCGAGATCTCGTAGAAGCCGGGGCCGCTCATCGTCATCGTCGCCGACGGGTGGGTGACGAGGGACTTGACCCCCATGGCGAAGGTGAACTTGACCGACGAGCCGTCGGCGAGGATCTCGGTATACTCGCCCGACTCGTCCTTAGTGTGCGCCGGGGCATCCGTTACCCAGAGGCTGGTGATCCACTTGACGTTCATGTTGCCCTCGAACCCGGGCAGCAGGAGCCGCATGGGATAGCCCTGTTCGGGCCGGATGCGCTCGCCGTTCTGATAAAGGGCGATGAATGCGTCATCCATCAGCTTCTCGACCGGGATCGACCGCGCGAGGCTGGGGGCGTCGTTGCCGACGGCCAGAACCCAGCGGCCCTCGGGCCGGATGCCGGCCTCCTCGAGCAGGATGCGCACAGGGACGCCCGTCCATTCGCTGTTCGACAAGAGCCCATGCAGCATGTCGCAGCCGGCCTGCATCGGCTCGGGCATTACCGCGTTGAAGAAGCTGTTGCCGGAGCACTCCAGGAAATGGACGGCGGAGACCATCGGGTAGCGCTCGAGCGCATCGAGGTCGAGCCGGATCGGCCGGTCGACCATCCCGTGGATCATCAAGCGGTGGCGAGCGGGATCGAGATCGGGTCTACCGCCGTGATGCACCTCGAAGTGCAGGCCGCTCGGCGTGATCGTGCCCCGAAGGCGGTGATGCGGCGTCCCGGAGAAGCTGAAAGCCTGCGCGAGCTCGCCGAACGGCTCGATGATCGCGCGCTGGACGTCCGCCTCCTGCTCGGCTGGCATGCCGTATCCGCGCGCCCGCGCGCCGGCGACCCGCACCCATTCGGGAATTTCGGCCTCGGCCCGCGCGCGTTCCGGCATCGCGAGGTTCGCGAACCCCGCAGCGCTGCCGGCCGCGGCACCGCGCAGCAGCATTCGACGGCTGAGAAGCCCTCCGCCAGCCGCAAAGTCCGGTTGCGGCGGCAATACTGATGAGTTGGTCATTCGATCGCCCCTCTGATTGGCAGATGCTGCTCGGATCGGGGCCTCGGTGGCGGCATGGTGCGCCGCCTGCCAGAACTTACCACAGATCGGCTTGGGGGCGAAGGATGGCGGCCGGTTGTGGCGCGTGCGGGCAATGCGTCTCGTCCCGTGGGACGGGCGGCGGGTCTGGCGGATGCGGCGCTCGGGGCCGGCCCTCGCATCCGGCCCGAATGCCAAGGACCGGCGGCTTTCGGGGTCGATGACGGCCTTTGGCCCCGTTTGCTGCGTCGAACCGGGGTGCCGCCGCCCCGCATTCCTTGACATCCGCCCGGCGCCCGCGCAGGAAGCCGGCTTACGCGACAGAATGATGAATCGGGGGAGACATGCGCGCTTTCACCTTTCCCGGGCAGGGAGCACAGGCTGTTGGCATGGGTCGCGACCTTGCCGAGGCCTATCCTGCGGCCCGCGCGGTGTTCGACGAGGTCGACGAGGCGCTGGGCGAGAAGCTGAGCGCGGTGATCTGGGAGGGCCCGGCCGAGACCCTGACTCTGACGGCCAATGCGCAGCCGGCGTTGATGGCGACCTCGATCGCGGCGATGCGCGCGCTGGAGGCCGAGGGCGTCGGCATCGGCGCGGCGAGCTTCGTTGCCGGCCATTCGCTGGGCGAGTACTCGGCGCTGTGCGCAGCAGGCGCGCTTGGCCTTGCGGACACCGCGCGTCTGCTGCGCATCCGCGGCGAGGCGATGCAGAAGGCGGTTCCCGTCGGGGTGGGCGCGATGGCCGCGCTGCTGGGCCTGGATTTCGCGACCGCGCGCGCTGTGGCCGAGGAAGCGGCGCAGGGCGAGGTCTGCCAGGCGGCGAATGACAACGACCCGGCGCAGGTCGTCGTCTCGGGCCACAAGGCGGCGGTCGAGCGTGCGGTCGAAATCGCCAAGTCGAGAGGCGCGCGGCGCGCGGTGATGCTGCCGGTGTCCGCACCCTTCCATTGTGCGCTGATGCAGCCCGCTGGCGATCGCATGGCCGAGGCGCTGGCGGGTGTCAGCATTGCCAAGCCGGCGGTTCCGGTCGTTGCCAATGTTCGCGCCGAGGGCGTGAGCGATCCCGAGACGATCCGGGCGCTGCTGGTCGAGCAGATCACCGGCTCGGTCCGCTGGCGCGAGTCGGTGAGCTGGATGGCCGCGCAGGGCGTCGGCGAGCTGGTCGAGATCGGCGCGGGCAAGGCGTTGAGCGGGATGGCCCGGCGCATCGACAAGGAACTGGGCACCGCGGCGGTCGGCACGCCCGACGAGGTGAAGGCCTTCGCGGCGGGCGCGAAGGGCTGAGACCTCCGCTGGGGAGGCGCGCGTCACGCGACGCGATGGCGAGGCAAGTCAGGAGGCGGGGATGTTCGATCTGAGTGGAAAGTCGGCGCTGGTCACCGGCGCGACGGGCGGGATCGGCGGCGCGATCGCGCGGGCGCTGCACGCGCAGGGGGCGACCGTGGGCCTCTCCGGGACGCGCGCGGGCGCGCTGGAGGAGTTGGCAGCGGAACTGGGCGAGCGCGCCCATGTGCTGCCCTGCAAGCTGGATGACGCCGCCGCCGTCGAGGCGCTGCCCAAGCAGGCGAGCGAGGCCATGGGCGGCCTCGACATCCTGGTGAACAATGCTGGCATCACCCGGGACAACCTGTTCATGCGCATGTCGGACGAGGAATGGGCGCAGGTGCTGGAGGTCAACCTGACCTCGGCCTTCCGGCTGAGCCGGGCGGTGCTGCGCGGGATGATGAAGAAGCGCTGGGGCCGGATCATCGGCATCACCTCGATCGTCGGCGTAACCGGGAACCCGGGGCAGGGCAACTATGCCGCCGCCAAGGCCGGCATGATCGGCATGTCGAAGAGCCTGGCGGCCGAGGTCGCGTCGCGCGGGGTCACGGTGAACTGCGTGGCGCCGGGCTTCATCGAGACCGCCATGACCGACAAGCTGAACGATCAGCAGAAGGAGAAGCTGCTGGTCGCGATTCCCGCCGGCCGCATGGGCACGGCGGAAGAGATCGCGGCCTCGGTGGTCTATCTCGCCTCGGACGAGGCGGCGTATGTTACCGGCCAGACACTGCATGTGAATGGCGGGATGGCGATGATCTGAGGCGCCCGGGCCGCGTGGCGGCGCGTTGAAATCTGAATTTGCCATGCGCGACCTTTGTGCTAAGGAGCGCGTGGGCCAGACCCGGGGACCGCGATGCCGGTGTGCCTTGGGGGAATGATACGAGCAAGAGAAGGGGCCAACCGGCCCGAGGGAATGCAAGGAGCGAACATGAGCGACATCGCGGATCGCGTGAAGAAGATCGTCGTCGAGCATCTGGGCGTCGAGGAGGACAAGGTCGTCGAAGCGGCGAGCTTCATTGATGACCTGGGCGCGGACAGCCTCGACACGGTCGAGCTCGTGATGGCGTTCGAGGAGGAGTTCGGGATCGAGATCCCCGACGACGCCGCCGAGAGCATCCAGACCTTTGGCGACGCCGTGAAGTTCATCACCGAGAAGTCGGCCTGACCGACAACGGCTGCGATGCGGCTTGGGGCGGCATTCGGGCGACCGGGTGCCGCTTTGTGTTGAAGTCCCGTCGGGGGCTTGGATAGAGTGCTGCGCGCTGTCCAATAGGCAGGAGCGCGCGGCGTCAGAGGATCATCTCGGGGAGAATAGGGATGCGTCGGGTTGTGGTCACCGGGCTGGGCATGGTCACGCCGCTTGCCTGCGGGGTCGAGGAGACCTGGTCGCGGATTCTGGCGGGCCAGTCGGGTGCGAACCGCATCCAGCATTTCGACGCGAGCCATCTGCCGTGTCAGATTGCCTGCGAGATCCCGCTGGGCGACGGCAGCGACGGCACGTTCAATCCGGATCACTGGCTGGCGCCCAAGGAGCAGCGCAAGGTCGACCGCTTCATCACCTACGCCCTGACGGCGGCCGAGCAGGCGGTGACCGATGCCGGGTGGAAGCCCGAGGACGAGCACGAGCGCGAGCGCACCGGTGTGATGATCGGCTCGGGCATCGGCGGCCTCGAGTCGATCGCCGAGGCGGCAGTGACGCTGAAGGAGAAGGGGCCGAGGCGGATATCGCCGTTCTTCATTCCCGGCGCGCTGATCAACCTGTGCTCGGGTCAGGTGTCGATCAAGTATGGCTTCAAGGGGCCGAACCACGCGGTGGTGACTGCCTGCTCGACCGGCGCGCATGCCGTCGGCGACGCGTCGCGCATGATCATGCTGGGCGATGCCGACGTGATGATCGCGGGCGGCGCCGAGAGCCCGATCTGCGAGATTGCCGTCGCCGGCTTCTCGGCGTGCAAGGCGCTCTCGACCGGCTACAACGAAACGCCGGAGAAGGCGTCGCGGCCCTATGACCGCGGGCGCGACGGCTTCGTCATGGGTGAGGGTGCGGGAATTGTCGTGCTCGAGGAACTGGAGCACGCGCGGGCGCGCGGCGCCAAGATCTATGCCGAGGTGATCGGCTACGGCCTTTCGGGCGACGCCTATCACATCACCGCGCCGGCGCCCGACGGCGATGGCGGCTTCCGCGCGATGAAGGCGGCGCTGCGCAACGCGATGCTGGAGCCATCGGCCGTCGATTACGTGAACGCGCATGGCACCTCGACGCCGCTGGGTGACGAGATCGAGCTGGGCGCGGTGGCGCGGCTGCTGGGCAACCACGCGAGCCGGGTCACCATGTCGTCGACCAAGTCGGCCACCGGCCACCTGCTGGGCGCTGCCGGTGCGATCGAGGCGATCTTCGCGATCCTCTCGATCCGCGACCAGGTGGCGCCGCCTACGCTCAATCTCGAGGACCCTTCGGTCGACACGCCGATCGACCTCGCGCCGATGGCAAAACGCGAGCGCGAGATCAACGTGGCGCTGTCGAACAGCTTCGGCTTCGGCGGCACGAACGCGACGCTGATCTTCGGCAAGGCCGCCTGAGCGCGGCGATCCAGCGACCCGGAGGGAGCGCCGAGGCATGCGGCATCTGGCGGCGAATGTCCTGAGCATCCTGATCGTTCTGGGCATCGTGCTGGTGGGCGCGGTGTTCTACGCCCAGCATGCGTACCGCGCGCCGGGGCCGCTGGAGGCCGACCAGATCTTCGTCGTCGAGCGCGGCATGAGCTTGCGCCGCGCCTCGGAGCAGCTGGAGGCCGAGGGGATCATCACGGACGACCGGCTCTTCCGGCTGGGTGCGCGCTATTCCGGGCAGGCCGAGGCGCTGCGATTCGGCGAGTACATGGTGCCGGCGGGGGCCTCGATGTCCGAGGTGCTGGCGCTGATCACCTCGGGGCGCACGATCACGCACAAAGTCACGGTGGCCGAGGGGCTCACCAGCTGGCAGATCGTCGAGCTGTTGCGCGAGGTCGATGTGCTCGAGGGTGAGCTCGATGACGTGCCGCCCGAGGGGTCGCTCGCCCCGAACACCTACTTCGTCCATCGCGGCGACACCCGCGCCGAGGTGCTGGCGCGGATGCAAGAGGATCAGAAGGCGATTCTCGACGAGGCCTGGGCCGCGCGCGCGCCGGGTCTGCCGTTGTCGAGCGCCGAGGAGGTTCTGATCCTCGCGTCGATCGTCGAGAAGGAGACGGGGGTGCCCGAGGAGCGCGGCCGTGTCGCCTCGGTCTTCGTCAACCGTCTGAAGAAGGGCATGAAGCTGCAGTCCGACCCCACGATCATCTATGGACTGACCGAGGGGAAGGGGCCGCTTGGCCGCGGGATCCGCAAGTCGGAGCTCGAGAAAGGCACTCCCTACAACACTTATGTGATCGACGGCCTGCCGCCGACACCGATCGCCAATCCGGGGCGCGAGGCGATCATGGCGGCCGTTAACCCGGATGAAACCAACTTCCTCTATTTCGTGGCGGACGGCAGCGGCGGACACGCCTTTGCGGAGACGCTCTCGGATCATAACCGCAACGTTCAGCGTTGGCGGCAGATTGAGCGTGAACGCCAGCAAAATCAAAATGATGCGGCGAAAAATTAGTATAATATGTGAGGTTTTCTCTTGACCCTGCGCGCGGTCTGAGATAGAGATACAGGCAAGCTGGGAACAGTGTCGAAAACGGGCCTCGTCGGGGCCCGTTTTCGTTTTCCGGGCAGCGGCAACTCTGACAGCGGGATCAAGCGACAGCTCGGCGGAGGGTGGCAAGCCTTCCCGGCGCCGTGGTGTGCGCGACGCCGGGGACCGGAGAGCGTTCTTGAAGCTCTCGGTTTGGCGGTGCCAAGCGATGCCGTGGCCCGACAGAATTCCCGCGCGGAAGCGTGGCGGAGACCAGCCGCGGCAGAACGCCGGTGCCGGAGACCTGCGGAACGGGCGATGCCCGGGCCGCGACTGACGATCCGGGACAGCGGGCGGAAAGGCCCCGGCCGGAGCACCCAACACAACTGACAACAACACGGAAAGGCGACGAACGTGGACACGATCGGGATGACCGGTCGGCAGGTCCGCGCGCGCTGACGAGTCGACTGAGGTGCGGTCGACACTGAGGCATGCACGCAGGATCTTTGCCGACCTGGCGCGGGAACTGGAGGCCGAGACGGATCGGCTCTGGGGCGTGGCGCGCGACGAAGGGGACGAGGCACGGCTGAAGCTCGTGCTCGACCTGGCACAGCGCACACATAAGGCGTTCCAGACGGTGAACGAGATCGAAGTGAAGCTGATCAAGGCCGAGGACATTGCCGTCCCCGGCCGCAATGTCATCGACCTGGAGGCTGCACGTGCGGAAATCGCGCGCCGGCTCGATCGCCTCGCTGCCTGAGGCGGCGCGGCGAGCGTTCTTCGAGGGAATCTCGGAGAACGCGCTCGCCGCGATGCCATGGCTTTGGGAGATTTGGGCACATCCAGACTATCAGCTCGCTCCAGAAGGGGGCTGGCGGATTTGGGTGATCATGGGCGGCCGCGGCGCGGGAAAGACGCGCGCCGGGGCCGAGTGGGTCCGGGCCCAGGTCGAGGGGCCGACGCCGCAGGCACCCGGGCGCTGCCGCCGCGTGTGCCTGCTGGGCGAGACGATCGATCAGGCCCGGGCGGTGATGGTCGAGGGCGAGTCCGGGATCCTGGCGGTGACCCCGCCGGATCGGCGCCCGACGGTCAATCTGAGCCAGGGCAAGCTGCTCTGGCCGAACGGTGCGGAGGCGATGATCGCCTCGGCCGCGAACCCCGAGGCGCTGCGCGGGCCGCAGTTCGATTGCGCCTGGTCCGACGAGACAGGTTGCCCCGCAGTCGATCTGGGTGCAAATGCTCCGAACCTGTTCCTCGACGGGCGAAGCTCGGAAAGTGCTTTGCCCTTCGGATCCCGCGGCGTGCGCGACGAGGAGATGCAGCGCCGTTTTCTGCAGGCAAAGCTGGGTTACTGGGCTGATGCAGAGCTCAACCCGGTGTCCGAGCTCTATGACGGGGCGATGATCCCGGCGGAGCGCGTATTCGTCTGGACCTGGGACGCACGGCCGTGGCCCGACTTCCCGGTGCGCGAGAGCATCTGGGCCGACGGCCCCGCGCACCGCGTGGGGCACTGGATCACCGGGCGCGTCTTGTCCGGGAGCCTCGCGGATGTCGTCGCCGAAATCTGCGCGGCAAGCGGGGTCACGACGATCGATGTCTCGGCTCTCTTCGGTGTGGTTCATGGCTACCTGATCGAACGTGCATCGACCGTGCGTGAGGCGCTGCAGCCACTGATGACGGTCTACGCTTTCGATGCGTTCGAGAGCGGCGGCGTGTTGCGGTTTCGAATGAGAGGCTCGGCAAGCGATGCCGAAATTCGCCCGGATGGCATGGCCGACGGGGCCGAGGCTGGACGAGCGCTCGAGATCGTGCGCGACAGCCGGGGTGCAGAGCCGGATCTCGTTCGGCTTTTCCATGTCGAGGCCGAGAGCGACTATCGGCATTCGGCTGTGGAAAGCAGGCGGGCGGGAACTGGCCAGGCGAGCGTCTCGGAAACGTCGCTGTCACTGAGCCTGCCGCGTGCCATTGCGCAAGGTGTGGCGGACAGGTGGCTTGCGGAGAGCGACGGCGGGCGTGTTCGAGCGAACTTTCGGCTGCCACCCTCGGCACTGGCAGTTGAGCCTGGCGATGTCTTGTCCATCGCCGAGAGCGCAGGCACGCGGTCGTGGCGGGTCGAACGCCTCGTCCAGAACAGTGGTCTGGAGATTGAAGCCGTTCGTGTCGAGCGCGGCTTGTACATGCCGGGAAGCGCGGCGGGCGAACCAGCCGAGCCACCGTTGTCACAGCCGCCGGGGCCGGTCGAGGCGGTATTCCTGAATTTGCCGATCGCTGACGGGACGTCGCGTGACCATCGGCCATTTGTTGCAGTAAGCGCGGAGCCCTGGGCGGGCGACATGGCTCTCTACCAGTCGCGCGATGGTGAGAGCCAGGAACTCGTTGGCCGGATTTCGCGGCGCGCAAGGCTTGGGATGACTCTCGAGCCATTGCCTCCCGGCGATCCGGGGCAGTGGCATCGAACGAGCTTCGCCGTAGCGCTGACGGACGGCGCGATCTCGTCCGAGCCGGCAGCACGAGTTCTGAATGGAGCGAACCTGCTTGCCGTAGAAGCCTTTCCGGACACTTGGGAACTGATCCAGATCCGCGATGCTGTTCTTGAGGGGCCGGGCGTATACCGCATGGGCATGCTCTTGCGCGGCTTGCGTGGCACCGAATGGCTGTCGGCGACCGAGATTCCAGCCGGCCGCCGCGTGGTGGTCGTGGACGATGCCCTGTTCGAGATACCACTGAGCATCGATGAGGTCGGCCTGACACGTGAGTATCGGGTCGGCCCCGCTCGCTTCGGGTTCGCCAACCCGAGCTTCTCGGTTCTTTCGGGTCGTGCCACGGGAGTGGGGTTGAGGCCCTTTGCCCCTGCAGGCCTGCGCATTCGACGCGGCGCGGGCGGCCTCGATATCCGCTGGCACCGGCGGACGCGCCTTGGTGGGGACAGCTGGGATCTTGTCGAGGTGCCGTTGGGCGAAGCGTCGGAGCAGTATCGAGTCAGAATTCACCAAGGGGGTGTGCTGCTGCGCGAAGCGAGCGTCACGTCGCCAAGTTTCACCTACACGAACGAGATGCAGGCCGAAGACGGCCGATCCGGATCAATCGAAGTCGCAGTTGCCCAGGTGTCCGCAGTGTTTGGGCCTGGGCCAGAGAGGGTGATCGAGATCGATGGCTGACACGCAAATGATGGGATTGGGACTTCTGGAAGCTGCGCAGGCACAGAAGCATGTGACGGTCAATGAGGCGCTGGCTCGTATCGATGCGTTGGCTGCCCGGCAGGTGTTGTCGGCTGACGTCGCAATTCCCTCTGCCGCGATGGTGGACGGGGATCGATTTCTCGTACCAAACGGGGCGGCCGAGGAGTGGGCAGGCCAGGACGGGCGCATTGCATTTCGCGTCAACGGGGGATGGGAGTTCGCCGAGCCCTGGACCGGAATGCGGGTTTTTGACGTATCGACCCGCGCGTGGCTCACATACGATGGCAGCAGCTGGCGGCGGGAGGTGTCGGCGCTGTCAGTATCTGGGGCAGCAACGTTCTTCCGTATCGTCGAGATCGAGCATGATGTCACGGCAGGCGCGACCTCGGTCACTTCGCCGGTGCTTCCCGACAAGGCGCTCGTGCTCGGGGTCACGGGGCGCGTCGTTCAGGCGCTGAATGGCGTCTCAAGTTGGGCGCTGGGTACTGCTGACGGAATCGATCGGTATGGAAACGGGATCGGAGCGGCCGCGGGCTCCTTCGCGCATGGTGTCAGCGGTACGCCCGTCACATATTTTGGCGCCACGTCGCTCGTGCTCACCGCCGAGGGAGGAAGCTTCGCCGGAGGCCGGGTGCGGCTTTCGGTTCACTTCATCGAACTGGCGCCGCCCGGCTGATGCGCTCAGGCGTTGCCTGCGTCCCCGCGAGAACCTATGTGCGCAAATGTGCAGGGTGCATCGCGGGGCCCGATCATGTAGGCTCCGCACCGACCGCATGGCTGAGGAGGTCAAGATGACTGCAGGCGTATGGACCAAGCCCGCCCTTGGCTCGTGCGATCCCGTGTGGGAGAGGATCCGGGAAGAAGCTGCTCAACTCGCTGAGCAGGAGCCTCTGATGGGTGGCGTCGCGCATTCCGCGGTGCTGCATCATCCCAGCTTCGAATCGGCCCTCAGCTACCGTGTGGCCGAGAAACTGGCTGCGCCAGAGATGCCTGCGCTGATCCTTCGCGAGCTGGCGGAGCGGGCATACTCGGACGAGCCGGATATCGGGCGCGCGGCACGCGCGGACATTGTTGCAGTCTTCGAGCGCGATCCCGCCTGCCACAGGATGCTGCAGCCCCTCCTGTATTTCAAAGGGTTCCTCGCTGTTCAGGCCTATCGGCTGGGGCACTTCCTATGGACGAGGGAACGCAAGGATCTCGCACTCTACATCCAGATGAGAACTTCCGAGATTTTCGGCGTCGATATCCACCCGAATGCGACGATCGGGCAGGGCATCATGATCGATCATGCCCATTCCATCGTTATCGGTGAGACAGCAAAGGTCGGCGACGATGTCTCGATGTTGCACAGCGTCACGCTCGGCGGAACAGGCAAGGAAGGAGGCGACCGTCATCCAAAGATCGGCGACGGCGTCCTGATTGGCGCAGGTGCGAAGGTTCTTGGCAATATTAGCGTCGGGAGCTGCTCGAGGATCGCCGCTGGCTCGGTGGTCCTTCGGGACGTGCCACCATGCAAGACGGTTGCCGGCGTCCCTGCGAAGATCGTGGGTGAGGCAGGTTGCGATCGTCCTTCTCACCTGATGAATCAGATCGTGAGCGAGGACCCCGACGATATCGTTCCTGACTGCTGAGATCGATCTCAGTCAGGCGTCAGGCGGGGTTGCTGTTTCGTGTCGCGCTGAGCCAGGCGTTAGCGCGTCCTGCGAGCTTGTCGCGGCTACTGGATGAGAATCCCGTCTCCAAGGGAATGACGCTCCCATCGTCGAGTTCGAGCACAAGGCGAACCAGTCGCGCGTCATCGCTCCATTCCGCTTGCTGGCGGATGCGCTGCAAGCGGTCGAGTGGTGCAGTGAGAATTCGCGCCCGGTCGAGATATGCGCGCCGGCGCTCGACTTGTCTGGATTGACCGTCGAAGGTGATGCGCACAAACGGGAAGAAGCACACTGCAAACGCGACCGTTCCCACGCCAATTCCAATGAGCAGCACTCGATCGAGGACGCTCTCGGTCTGAACTCCGAATAGACCCGCCCCAAGGGTGGCGATGCCGAGGATCCAGACGAAAGCCGCGAGCACCCAGGGAAAGTGCTCGATGACGAGGCGGTCTGGTGTGTCCTCGACAATGCGCATCGGCTTCAATGTAGCACGGCCCCGAGGGTGTTGCCCCGGGGCCGTGTCATCTTGGTCTGGGGATTTCGTCAGGCGCGACGGCGCCTGCGGCCCTCGCGTCCGCCGGCCTCTCCGGCTGCGGAGGGAGCGCGGTTCGTGCGGATCCATTCTGCGCCGTTGGGATCGGTATTCATCAGGAAATTGGCGGCGCGGATCGCCTCCATCTCCTTCGACGAAACGGCCTTCGCCGCGCCGAGGCCCACGGCCTGTGAGAGCGCCGCTGGGTCGATGCCTTCCGGCACGACGATGCCAAGGGCCGCGAGTTCAGCAATCTTCTCGTCGAGCTTCTTCTGCGTGACCGCCGCCTGCACCGGATTCATGATCGCGGATGTCATGCCCGCGGTAATCGCCATCGGAAGGAAGGCATTGTTGATGCCGTGGCGGTTGGGGAGCCCGAAGGAGATATTCGATGCGCCGCAGGTCGTGTTGACGCCAAGTTCGTCACGCAGGCGCCGGACGAGGGCGAACACCTGAAGGCCCGCGGTCGCCATTGCACCAATTGGCATCACCAGCGGGTCGACCACGATGTCGTGAGCCGGGATGCCGAAATCCGCGGCCCTGTGCACGATCTTTCGTGCGACCTCGAAGCGAACATCAGGATCTTCCGAGATGCCCGTGTCATCATTCGAGATTGCCACGACTGGCACGTTGTATTTCTTCACGAGCGGCAGAACGAGTTCGAGCCTCTCCTCCTCGCCAGTCACCGAATTGAGCAGGGGGCGTCCCTGGCATGCCTCGAGCCCGGCCATGAGCGCGCCGGGAACCGAGCTGTCGATGCAAAGAGGGACATCGACGAGACCCTGGACGAGCTCGATCATCTTCCGCATCAACGGCGGCTCGGTCTCGTTGGGGTTGGGATTCGAGTTGTAGACCACGCCCGCATTGACATCGAGCACCGCCGCGCCACAGGCGACCTGCTCGAGCGCATCCTTCTCGACGGTCGAGAAATCTCCGGCCTCAAGTTCCGCCGCGAGCTTCTTGCGTCCCGTCGGATTGATCCGCTCTCCGATCACGCAGAACGGCTCCTCGAAACCGATAACGACGGTTTTCGTCTTCGATTCTAGGACGGTGCGTGTCATTTTTGAAGTGTCTCCCAAGCTCAGGCAGTAACCGCGCGCGCGGCAGGGCTGGCACCGAATTCGGCGGTCCAGTCGGTGGTCGCCTTGATCCCGCCAAGCGGGAAGAAGTGGACGTTCGTGATCGCGAAGTCCGGATGATTGGCGCGATGGAGCGCGAGTTCGGTCAGGAACTCCTCCGGAGTGAAGGGCAGAACCAGCTTGCTCAGATCAGCGGCACGGCGCTGCAGCACCCGGACTGATGGCCCGACCCCGCAGGCCATTGCGAACTTGATCATGGTCTGCAATTTCGCCGGGCCCGCGACGCCAATGTGGACGGGAAGGCCGATGCCCTCGGTCCGCAGGCGATTGGCCCAGTCGATCACTGGCGCGGCCTCGAAGCAGAACTGCGTAGCGATCGCCATGTCGGCATTCGTGCGCTCCGAGAAAGCCTGCTTCCAGCGGAGGGCCTCGGTCACCATGCGATCAGATCCGTCCGGGTCGATGTCCTTGTTGCCCTCGGGGTGGCCCGCCACGTGAAGGCGCTTGAAGCCCGCCTTGTCGAACAGTCCGGTCTCCATCAGCTGCATCGAGCTGTGGAAGTCGCCTTTCGGGGTGTCGACGCCGCCGGCCAGCAGGAGCGCCTGCTCAACCCCGGCCTCGCCCTGATAGCGCGCGATCCAGTCACCAAGGGTCGCTTTGTCAGCGATGATGCGCGCGGGGAAGTGTGGCATGACAGGGAAGCCTTCACCCGCAATGCGCTTCGCGGTCGCAACCATGTCCTCGATCGGCGTGCCATCGATATGCGCGATGTAGACGCGCGTGCCCTTGGGAAGGATCGCGCGGAAGTCCTCGATCTTCTCGGCCGTTCGCGGCATCACCTCGATCGAAAAGCCCTCGAGCATGTCGCGCAGGCCGCCACGCGCCGAGACGTCAGCGGGCTTCTTGCGCCCGAAGAAATTCAGGATCTTCGCCACTGGGCCGTTCTCCATTTCCTCAGCGCGGTGCGGACCAGCCGTCCTGCGCGATCAGTTCCTTGAGGCGGGCAGTGTCATAGTCCCGCTCGATACGCGTCGCCTCGGTCGTGGCAATCTCGTCCGGGTCACCTTCAACTTCGACAGGATCGCCACGTCTCCATTCGGCTAGGTATGCATCCGTGTCGCGCGCTCCCACCTTCATCGCGCATCGATCGATTGCCTGCTCGAAACGCTCCGGCAAAGGCCGCTTTGCAGCCTTCCTGCCCTGGCCGACGATCACCTGAGCAGGGATGTCGCGCCAATAGACGATGGTGAGTTGCGGCATTATTGTTCCCGGCCCGTAGCGGCGCTCTTCAGCACCTGATACGCGCGACGCGCGCATCAGGAAGGGTAGATTTCGACGCGATACGTCGTTTCTGCGACGTCAAGCCGTGCAAGAGCACGGCGTGTCGGAATTACATCTTGAGGTGTCGCATCCTGCGCAATACTTTGCGAGGGATTTTCCGCATCCCGGGAAAAGCCCTCGCGCTGTTGCAGCCTTGCATCGGCCCTGGCCGGACCCGACAGAGCAGCAGGCGTGCAGAGCGATGAACATCAACCGCCCGAAGGCTCGAGTCAGCTTCGAGTTCTTCCCGCCCAAGACGCCGCGGGCCGCGGTGCAGCTTTGGGAGTCGGTCGAGCGCCTCGCTCCGCTTTCCCCCAAGTTCGTGTCGGTGACCTACGGTGCAGGAGGAACTACCCGGGACCGCACGCTCGCAGCCATCCTCGCGATCCGCGAGCGGGCGCGGCTTGAGGTGGCGGGCCATATAACCTGCGTCGGTGCGACGAAGGAGGATGTGCTGAAAGTGGCGCGCGGCTACGCCAAGCTGGGCTGCCGTCGGATCGTGGCGCTTCGCGGCGATCCTCCGGCAGGTGCCGGCAAGTTCGAGCCGCATCCGAAGGGGTTTTCTGGCTCGGTCGAATTGGTCGAGGCGCTGGCCGACATGGCGCAGTTCGAGATCTGGGTAGGCGCATATCCCGAGAAGCACCCTGAGGCAGCGGATATGCGCGCCGATATCGACCATCTCAAGCGCAAGATCGATGCCGGCGCTACCGGCGCGATCACCCAATTCTTCTTCGAGAACGAGACGTTCTACCGGTTCCGCGACGCTTGCGCCGCGTCCGGGATCAACGCTCCGATCCTTCCCGGTGTCCTGCCGATCGATGATTTCGAGAAGACGGCGGGCTTCGCCGCACGCTGTGGGACCGATGTGCCGGACTGGATGCATCGCGCGTATCGCAATGCCGAGACCGAGGACGAGCATGACCTGCTTTCCGTCGCGATCGCGGTGGAGCAGTGCGATGATCTCCTCGCGAACGGCGTGGAGCATCTGCACCTTTACACCCTGAATAAGCCTGAACTTCCCTGGCAGGTCTGCAGGGCCCTGGGCATCGAGCCGCACCCCCTGCGAATGGCCGCAAGCTGCGGTTGATGCAGGGAATCCCAACGCTTTCGCTTGCTGCGAGCGGCCTCTGACAATAGAGGTTTAGGGAGGGCCTCACGTGGCGGCGAAAGGCAGGAAGTGGACAGGGGCGAGACAAGCGCAGAGCCGGAATCTGGCCCTCCCGCGGGGCGGGACGACGTTGCGGCGCGCCGGTCCCGCTGGAGTTCAGATCGCAATCGCCCGATCGCAGCACTCGACCTCGGCACGAACAACTGCCGTCTGCTGATCGCGACGCCGCGGGATGGCGGCTTCGAGGTGATCGACGCATTCAGTCGCCCGGTCAGGCTGGGCGAAGGCGTCGAGGAATCTAACGCTCTCTCGTCCGCGGCCCAGGATCGGGCGATCAAGGCGCTTCGGATCTGTGCGGCAAAGATCCGTCACCATCGTGTCGTCGCATCGAGGGCCGTCGCAACCGAGGCATGCCGGCGCGCGTCGAACGGAAAGGCGTTTGTTCGCCGGGTGATGCGCGAGACGGGCTTGCCCATGTCGATCATCTCGGCCGAGGAAGAGGCGCGCCTCGCCGTCGCCGGCTGCGCGCCGCTCATCGATCCCGAGGCCGAGCAGTTGCTGGTGTTCGACATTGGCGGCGGCTCGACCGAGTTGATCTGGGTCGACATGTCTCACACGCCTCCGTCACGCCGACAGGCGCTCATTCGTGCGCTTGCACCGCTCGATCCCGGCTCGGAATGCGACACCGCGCGGGCTGCCGCGGCACACATCACCGACTGGATCTCGGTTCCGACTGGGGTGTCGACGCTGCAGGATCGGTTCCGTCACATCGTGGATGACGCGGAGCGGTTTTCCGCAATGTCAGCGTTCTTTCGTGAGAGGCTCGCGCCGTTTCGTCCGATCTCGATGGCCCGTGGAGATGACACCCGCGGACGGCTCCAGATCGTCGGGGTGTCCGGCACCGCGACAACCTACGGGGCCCTGCACCTGGGGCTGAGGAGCTACGATCGTGCGCGGGTCGACGGCATGTGGCTGCCCGGCGAGCGAGCTGCGGCGCTGACGCAGCGTCTGATTGCGCTCGGGCCACAGGGCCGCGCGCGCCATCCGGGGATCGGGCTGAGCCGCGCTGAGCTCGTCATCTCGGGGGCCGCAATTCTCATGACGGTGCTTGACCTTTGGCCCGGAGCGCGCTTCAGGGTTGCGGACCGCGGGCTGCGAGAGGGGATGCTCTACGGCCTTCTGCGAAAGAACGGGCACTGGACGGCGCAATGAGCGATGACAAGGGGAACAAGAAGGGCGGCGAGCGCACGCTGAAGACGCGCGTCAAGACCGCGAAAGGGCGTCGCCTGAGTTCCACGTTGTGGCTCCAGCGCCAGTTGAATGACCCGTATGTTCAGCGCGCGCGGAAGGAAGGCTATCGCGGCCGCGCCGCCTACAAGCTGATCGAGATCGACGACCGGTTCCAGATCCTCCGCCCGGGAGGACGGATCGTCGATCTGGGTTGCGCACCCGGAGGTTGGTGCCAGGTTGCCGTCGCGAGGGTCAACGCGGACGGCTCGCGCGCCGGAAAGCCGAAGGGATTTGTCCTCGGGATCGACCTCCAGGAGGTCGAGCCCATAGCGGGCGCCGAGTTGATGCAGCTCGACTTTCTTTCGGACGGCGCGGATGACGCTGTGCGCGGGCGCCTGGACGGTCCGGCGGACGCCGTTCTGTCGGACATGGCGGCGGCGGCCTCGGGACACAAGCGGACCGATCACCTGAAGATCATGGCGCTGGCCGAGGCAGCGGCGGAGTTTGCATTCGAGGTGCTGGCGCCGGGTGGCGCGTTCGTCGCCAAGGTTCTGCAGGGCGGCACCGAGAACCAGCTGCTTGCGGTGCTGAAACAGCGCTTCGATAAGGTGCAGCATTTCAAGCCGCCGTCGAGCCGCAAGGACTCGTCCGAGATGTTCGTCGTGGCGACTGGCTTCCGCCCTGGCCGTGGCGTCGGAGACGACGAGCGCTCGGGCGATAACGGCGATGGACATAGCCCTCCGGACGGCGAGGGCTGGAGCCCGGTCTAAGCCGGATGTGGCACTGCGCGCGGCCTCCTGATCGCTCTTGACGACGCTTCATCCGCGCGCCATCAGGTCGCGGCCGCCGCGCTCGCGGTTTCCCGTTCGGGCCCATCATGAACGATCATCTCGACCTCAAGTCCTCGGGCGATCCCGTTGCCGATCGCCGCTACGCCTATGCTGAAATGCTGCGCGCCAATGGTGATGTCGCGGCGGCGGCGGATCTCTTTCGGCAATGTGCGGAACTCGTGCCGACCTGGGCGCCGGCCTGGGCGGCGCTGGGCGACATGGAAGCCGAAAGGGGCGACGTTGATGCCGCGCTCTCTGCCTGGCGCCGTGCCCTTGCGGTGGATGCTGAAGACCGGCTGGGCGTCGAACTCAGGCTTGCGCGCTCGGGCCTCGCGCCGGCACCCCAGCTTCCGCCCGAGGGTTGGGTGCGGGCGCTCTTTGACGACTATGCGCCGACCTTCGATCGCGCCCTGATCGAGCGTCTGGGCTATGCGATCCCCGCGGCGGTTCTCGCACTTCTCGACGAAGTCGCGCCGACGCGTCCATTGCCGCGCGTTCTCGATCTTGGCTGCGGCACCGGTCTCACGGGCGAGGCGCTAAGGCATCGCGCCGGATGGCTCGAGGGCGTCGACCTTGCTCCCGGAATGCTGTCTCAGGCGCGGGCAAAAGGGGTCTTCGACACGCTGACGGAAAGCGAGGCCGTGCGTTTCCTGCAGAACGAGGCCGAGCCATATGATCTCATCGTCGCTGGCGACATGGCGCCTTACCTTGGGCCTCTGGACGCACTCTTTGACGCGGCTGCCAAGCGGCTCTGCGAGGGCGGATTGTTCCTTCTGAGTGTCGAATCCGGCCCGGATGCCGCCCCGTCGCCGGGGTGGCGTCTGCGACCTAGCCTGCGGTATGCGCATTCGCCCGAATACCTTGACGCCGTGGCGAGCACAGTCGGATTGGCCCGGCGCGCACTGCGGCCGCTGGCGATGCGACGGGACGGGTCCCGATGGGTCGAAGGCTTCGTCGGGCTCTTCGAGCGGCCATCCCGGTCGGCGCAGTTCGCGCCGCTCCCGCCTATGGCGCTCAGCCGCCCGCGCGCGCGTGGAAGATGAAGCCGAGAAAGTTCAGGAGCACCTGCGCGGCAAGGATCTGCGTCGAGCCCGACGGATCATAATCGGGCGCAACCTCGACAAGGTCGATCCCGACGATGTCGTGCGACCTGGCAGCAGCCTGCAGGACCTCGAGCACTTCGTAGTAAAGAAATCCGCCATGGCTCGGCGTGCCCGTGCCCGGTGCGATCGACGGACAGAAGCCGTCGATATCGATGGTGACATATAGGCGCGCGCCCTTGGGGATGCGCGCCAACACGCCTTCGGTGCCAAGGCGTCGGACCTGGCGGACGGAAAGGATGTCGGCACCCATGGCGCGCGCATCCTCGTAGCCTTCCCTTGCGGTCGAACTCACATTCCGGATGCCAAGCTGGGTAAGACCCGTCACGTAGTCGCGTTCGGCCGCACGGCGCATCGGGTTGCCGTGGCCGTGCCGAACACCGTGGCGGACATCGACAAAATCGAGATGCGCATCGATCTGCAGAATGTGGATCGGACCACGGCCCTCGAACGCGCGGATGCAGGGAATGTTCACCGAGTGATCGCCTCCGATCACCACCGGCAAAGCGCCTGCGTCGAGCGCCTTGCGAACACCGAGCTCGATATTGGCGTGGCTCCTCTCGGTGTCGGTGTGAACGATATCCGCGTCGCCGAGGTCAACGATCCGAACCTCGGGGCCAAGATAGACGGCGTCGTCCTCGTGATCGTATGCGCCAGCGTGGCCGAAGCTGAACAGCGTCGATGCCTCGCGCACCGCGCGTGGGCCGAAGCGGGCCCCGGCACGAAACTGCGTGCCAAAGTCGAAAGGCGCTCCCAAGACCGTGACGTCCGCGTCGATCGCGTCCCAGTCGGCCACGTAAGGCCGCTTGCCAAAGGTCGGAATGCCCACGAAGGGAAGGTTCAGCCTGCCTGCCTCGTATCCGTGTCTGCTCATCCCGCGCCTCCCGCCATCGCTCGGAACCGGCCTCACCTTCAGGGGGACGAGGGCGGCACGCAAGAGCGATGCGCGACGCGACAGTCAGGATGCGAGCGCCTTTTCTACGTACGCGCGATCGAGTTCGAAGCCTTCATTTCGATCGCCGGGGCCGCCGATCACCGGGGCGTAGTGATGGCCCATGCGGCGGCAGACCCACCAGTATGGGCTCTTTACCTTGGTCGAGGGGAATATTTCGACCAGTCGTGCGCCCGGCGCACTGAACAGGAGGTTGGTCAGTCCGGCACCATGCACCGAAACGATCTCGCGCGCGGCGCGGAAGCGGGCGATCTGCTCGGCGTGATTGTCGTCCGTGGCGACGAAGCTCTCGAACCCGCGGCGCGTGAGCATTGCTTCCAGCTCAGCCTCGTTCCGCAGGCCGCGCAGCTTTGCGCCTCGCCGTGACAAGAATAGCTTCTCGCCGCCCTGCGTGTCCGGCGGGCCGTAATATGCAGCAAAAAGCTCGTCCATTCGCTGGACCGCTGGCTTTGGCAGTTCCGGCCACTCCCAGTGGTTGTTGCCGGGGAACGAGATGATCGCCTGTTCCGGGAGCACCAGGCTATCAGCAGGCACTTCGCGCAGGATGATGCGCGTGTCCGCGCGGGCGATGACGGCGAGCACGGCGCGCTCGACCTTTCTGACCGGAGGGCGGTGGACCAATGTGATCGGGGCATCACCGATTTCGGGACGCGAAAGCATGTCGAGCAGCCGGATGCCGTTCTCGATCAGCTGGTGGAAGTAGTTGTCCGTGTTGATCATGGACGTCACCCGGCCCTCGATTGGAATCCGTGGCCGCCCCAGCCGCGCGCTCGTCGCGTTCCAGTTCGCAAATGCGCCACGCAGCAGCACGGTGCGCCGCAGGCGTGGCAGCAGGACCGTGCCGGTAACCATGTCGATCCACGGCTGGTCGTAGACTGCGATCCGCGCGCCGGCGCGCACTCCTCCCGGGAGCGTGATCTGGGCGTCGGTGGCGTCACTGGCGAGGCACCGCGACAGGAAGTCGAGATCGGCGACGATCTCGGCCTCGGGAACCTTCGAGACCTCGTTGACAAGGACTTGGTCCGCCCCCTCGAGCATTCCGATCGAATCCGGAAACATCCCCAGTCGGTCGCCGATGCCCGGCGCGATCGCGATGATCTGACGGAGCGCCCACCACCGGATGAATCGCGTGTTGAACAGGCGTCGCACTCGCGATTTCGCGCGGGGCATGTCGCTCTACCTCTCTCCGCCGGGGCAGGTTGTTTCAATGCGGCCCGCAGGGTCCGCGCCACGCGAGGTGTGCAGAGCAGTCTTAAACGCGCGCGCGCCTCTCCGCCAGCCGGCGCCGCCAGAGCTTGCGCAATGGATAGGCCCGTTTCCCCACGTAGAAGGGAAGGGCCAGGCCGAGCAGGCTGCGCTCGACCAGGGTCCAGTCGCGGGCGTCGATCTCGGCCTTGCAGCTTGCCGCGAAATCATGCCGGATCTGCGTCAACTCCTCGGCGTTGGAGACCCGCTTGCGTGCGGCGCGGCTGACCGCACGCGGCCGGATCGTCTGATGAAACACCGTCGCGTCGTCGCCACGAACGACGTTGTCGAGGATCAGAGGGAACAGGGCGGCGTGGTCCCAGGCCCAGACATGGCGATACCCGCGTTCCACCGCATCGAGCCGCTCGAGCAGGCATTTCCTGTCCCAAAGCCCGTAAACCCAGCTCGGATGGCAGGTGAAGAGCTCCCGCAAGGTGCCGGCGATCCCCGACGACCGGCGGCGATAGCGCCAGACCTTTCGCTGTCCGCCCGCCGCCGTTCGACTTTCCACCCTCGAGACGGCAAGCCGCGTCGCGGGATCGCTTTCGAAGATCCGAACAAGTGCCTCGAGGTAGTCCGGCGCCGACGTGTCATCATGCGCACGCCACATGAAAAGCGGTGACTCTGCCCGCTCGACCAGCAATCGGAAATTCTGCATCACCGGGATCGTTTCCGGGTGGCGCAGATGCACGAAACGCGGGTCACGCGCGGCAAAATCCGCCGCGATGTCGGGCGTTTGGTCGGTCGAGCCATTGTCCGAGATGACGACGCTGAAGTCGCTGAAGCTTTGCGTCCGCAGCGACTCGAGCGCGTCGACGAGCGCGTCGCCGCCGTTGAAGACCGGAACACCGATGGCCACGCGCGTCATTTCGGATCGCCCCAAGCTCTGCCTTGCCGCTCATAGCGTGGACGAGTTGGCGCTGCCACACCACGGGTTGTCGCACGCCGCGCATCTAGATGTCAGATGTGAGCGGAAACGTCTTCCCAATCCGGTGCCAACGTGAGATAGGGACCCGCCAACACCGACATCCCCGAGGAGAATCCGGATGGAGATTCGTGAGGCGCTGACCTTCGACGATGTGCTTCTGGTCCCCGGCGCGTCCGAGGTCATGCCCGCCGAAGCTGATACTCGCACCCGCATCACCGCAGCGATCGAGTTGAACATCCCCTTGCTGTCGTCCGCCATGGACACGGTGACCGAGGCCCCGATGGCAATCGCGATGGCTCAGGCCGGAGGGATGGGTGTCATTCACCGCAACCTGGATATCGAGGCGCAGGCATCGGCAGTTCGGCAGGTCAAGCGCTTCGAGTCCGGGATCGTCTACAACCCGATCACGCTTCGGCCGGACCAGACGCTGGCCGATGCCCAGGCGCTGCAAAAGCAGTACTCGATCACGGGCTTCCCCGTGGTTGACGGCGAAGGGCGCCTCGCCGGGATCCTTACCAACCGCGACATGCGCTTTTCCGAGGACGTGAAAACGCCGGTCTCGGCCTTGATGACCGCCGAAAACCTCGCGGTCGTGCGCGAGCCCGTCGATCTCGACGAAGCGAAGCGCATGCTTCAGGCTCGGCGCATCGAGAAGCTGCTGGTCGTCAACGATCGCGGCGAATGCACCGGTCTTCTTACGGTGAAGGATATCCAGAAAGCGGTTCTGAACCCGATCGCGTGCAAGGATGCGATGGGGCGCTTGCGCGTCGCGGCCGCGTCGACCGTTGGCGATGCCGGTTTCGAGCGATCGATGGCGCTGATCGATGCGGGTGTCGATCTCATCGTGATCGATACGGCTCATGGCCATTCCGGGTCGGTCGGCCGTGCAGTCGAACGGATCAAGGCCCGGTCGAATTCGGTTCAGGTGGTTGCCGGAAACGTCGCCACCGCCGAGGCCACGCGTGCACTGATCGACGCTGGCGCCGACGCGATCAAGGTCGGCATCGGTCCGGGCTCGATCTGCACCACGCGCATCGTCGCCGGTGTGGGCGTGCCGCAGATGACGGCGGTGATGGATTGCGCCAACGAAGCCGCACGCACGGGCCAGCCCGTGATCGCGGACGGCGGCATCAAGTTCTCGGGGGATCTCGCCAAGGCAATCGCGGCCGGTGCGCACTGCGCGATGGTGGGCTCGATCCTGGCCGGCACCGACGAGGCGCCGGGCGAGATTTTCCTCTACCAGGGCCGCAGCTTCAAATCGTACCGCGGCATGGGATCTGTGGGCGCGATGGCGCGCGGCTCGGCGGATCGTTACTTTCAGAAGGAAGTGGCGAACGAAAAGCTCGTGCCCGAGGGCGTCGAGGGCCAAGTGCCTTACAAGGGGGCCGTGGGTTCCGTCCTGCATCAGCTCGTGGGCGGGCTGCGGGCAGCCATGGGTTATACCGGGCATCGGACGATCGACGCGATGCGTGGCAAGTGCCGCTTCGTCAAGATCACCAACGCGGGCCTGCGTGAGAGCCATGTCCACGACGTGATGATCACGCGCGAGAGCCCGAACTATCGCAACTCCTGAGGTACGCATCCGATGACGCCGGGTGCGCGGGTCGCGGCCGCGATCACGGTCATTGATCTCTGGCTGTCGGGGAGCGATGGGCTCGACCGCGTTCTGACTGCGTGGGGCAGGGCGAACCGCTTCGCGGGTTCCGGCGACCGTCATGCGATTGCGGATCTGGTCTATGATGCCGTGCGTCGACTGCGCTCGGCATGCTGGGTGGCGGGTGCCGATGCGCCCGGCGCGCGCGCCGCACTGATCG
The DNA here is from genome assembly GCF_016623495.1 of Thermohalobaculum xanthum. Classification (GTDB taxonomy): domain Bacteria; phylum Pseudomonadota; class Alphaproteobacteria; order Rhodobacterales; family Rhodobacteraceae; genus Thermohalobaculum; species Thermohalobaculum xanthum. Next base: position 155,280 of record NZ_JAEHHL010000001.1, read on the forward strand.
GATCGCTGCGGCTCGACGGTGAGGATCCATCGGCTTTCTTCACGGGCGAAGGGCATGCTCCGGCTCCGCCCGATCCAAGCGAAGGCCCGCGCGAATTGAGCGACGCGACCGAGGCGATCCGGCTCGATCTGCCCGACTGGTTGATGGAGCATCTCGCGAACGCGTCGCGCGAGGCGTTGAGCGCGCTAAGGGTTCGCGCTCCGCTGGACCTCAGGGTCAACGCCCTTCGGTCGGATGTCGCCCGGGCACGGCAGTTGCTTGCGGAGGAGGGCATCGAGACCGTGCCGGGACCGCTTGCGCCCAGCTGCCTACGCGTCACGGCCGGCGCCCGCAAGGTTGCGCGCAGCCGGGCGTATGCCGAGGGTCTGGTCGAGATCCAGGATGCCGCGAGCCAGGCCGCCGCTCTCGCCTCGCCGCCGCAGCCCGGCGAGACGGTGCTCGATTTCTGCGCCGGTGGCGGGGGCAAGACGCTCGCGCTCGGGGCCGCGATGCAGGGGCGCGGCCGGCTGATCGCCCACGACATCTCGGCCCTTCGTCTGCGGGATCTCGCTCCGCGCGCCGAGCGGGCAGGGCTGACGGTCGAGTGCCTCGGCCCCTGCGAGACCGCGAGTCTTGCGGGCGTCTGCGACCTTGTTTTTGTCGACGCGCCCTGTTCGGGCAGCGGCGCCTGGCGGCGAAACCCGGATGCGAAATGGCGCCTAACGCCGCAGCGTCTCGGGGAACTCGTGGCAACCCAGGACACGGTGCTCGATGCCGCGTCGCAAGCGGTGCGCCCCGGAGCGCGGCTGGTCTATGCGACATGCTCGATCCTGAGCGACGAGAACGGCGATCGAGTCCGGGCGTTCCTCGATCGCAACCCTGCGTTCCGGCTGGAAGGCGATCCCATCTCTCTGATGCCCGGACCGGATGCGGGCGACGGCTTCTTCGCGGCCGTCATGTCGCGTGCGATACGAGACTGAGCGACTTGCCCTTGTGGCCCGCGAGGACATCGCATGTGCGGTGGATACGCCTGAAGGCCGCGCGGATCGAACCCGGACAGCGAGAGCGGCCTCATTCAAGCGCGGAATTCGCATCCCGCGCTTCAACGGAAGGCTTGGGGCTTGGCCTCTTGTAGAATAACGTTCCATCAGTGCCACTGAACGGGAATTTCCGATGAAGCTCTTCTTGAAACCGCGGGCCGCCCTGTGCGTGGCCGGCCTCCTGGCCGTATCTGCGTGCAACTCGGCGCCCGAGCCCGCTTACATCCCGCCGCCGCCGCCGCCCAACGAAGGCCCGGTGTGGACCCCGGACACGAACGGCGATGGCACGATCGACAGTGCCGAATGGAAGGCAAGCGGGGACGCTACCCACGCCAAGCTCGATACCAATTCAGACGGCGTGGTAACCGAAGTCGAGATTGGCACTTCCTTTGACGCGCTCGATCACGACGGCGACGGCGTGCTGACAAGCAAGGAGATGTATGTCGACGAGCTCGACAAGGACCGCGACGCGCAGATCACGAGATCCGAGTGGGCGGCAGGATCGCTGCACCAGATCTTCGACTACAATCAAGACGGTCATGTCAGCCAGGAAGAATTGCAGATGCGCCGTGGCGAGCAGTTCAAGATCAATGACGAGGATGGCAACGGGCGTCTGTCCGACCTCGAAATCTCGGGCAACAACGTCAAGCTCTTCTCGTTCTGATCGCGTCGCTCGGCGGGCGAGCTTTACGGTTGATTAACCCTCGTCGGGGAACAAGTCTCGGAGGCGCCGGAGCTTCCGTGTGCGAGGGAGTGATGCCGCAGCCGTTTCGCATTCTTCGTGTCCAGCCCGAGCTCGGTGTCGCGGGGCTCGGTGTCGCGCTGATTGCGGTGCTCTGGGTCGTCGGATGGATGTACAGCGCGCATGGCGAGCCGCCGATTTTGCGTCTCGCGATCATGACCGGAGGGATCGGACTGATCACCGCGCTCGCAGGCCTCGCGATCGCAGGCCTTGCAGCACGCCCGTCCGGGCTCCCCGATGGATTGCCCGACACCGAGGAGCCCGCAGCTCTGGCTCGGGTCGGCGGGCAGGTCATCGGGGTGAACCGCGCGATGGCCAGGATCTCGTCGTCCGGCGCGCGGCGTGTCGAGGCGTTGCTGGGCGCGGCGGTCGAGACGGACGCGCGGATGATCTATCGCTTGGCGCGTGGCGCCGGGTCCATCGGTTTTGCCTTCGAGGAGGTGCGCATCCGGCGCGGCGACGCGCTTTGCTACCTCGTGGCGAGCCGTGCGGGGCCCGATGCGATCTCGTGGACGCTCGTCGCCCCCGAGCGCCTTGCGAACCTGATGCCGGCATCGATCTCCGGCCGCTACGAGGCCGCTCCCTTCTGTCACGCCGTGATCCTGCGGGGTGAACTGATCTCGACCAACCTCAGATTCCGTGCCTATTTCGGCCCCCATCCTCGGCGCGCGATCGCGGCGCTCGTGCCCGACGGTGAGCCGCGCGCCGGGCGCATCCTGTTGCCGAAAGTGGACGGAAGCTACGCCTTGATGCGCTCTTTCGTCGTCGCGCCGGATGCTCCGGCGGCTGGCGATGCGGGCGATGCCCCCGCCGACTTGTTTCTCTTCGATCTTGGGGAAGACGAGGCGCTGCACCGCCGCCCCGGTGTCGGTCTCGAGCGGATCCCTGTGGCAGTCCTGCAGCTCACGCCCGAGGGGCGTATCGTCTGGCTGAACGATGCCGCGCGCAGGATGCTCGGCAACGACGTCGAGCCGGGTGCGGACCTCGTCGCACTGATTTCCCTTCGGGGCAGGCCGCTCTCGAGCCTGATCGACGAGGCAATGCTTGGCGAGCGCCCCAGCACCGTCGAGACCGTGACACTGCGCGGAGCCGAGACGGAGACCTTCGCCCAGATCTCTCTGATCCGCGCCGATATCGATGGCGCCGAGATGTTGCTTGCGGTGCTCACCGATGCCAGCGAGCTGCGGAAACTCGAGGACAAGTTCGCCCAAAGCCAGAAGATGGAGGCGGTCGGAAAGCTGGCGGGCGGTGTCGCGCATGACTTCAACAACCTGCTTACCGCGATCAATGGCCATTGTGACCTGCTCCTGCTGGGCCGCGATGCCAGCCAGCCCGACTATGCCGACCTCATGCAGATCAAGCAGAATTCCAACCGCGCGGCGGCACTGGTGCGCCAGTTGCTGGCGTTCTCGCGGAAGCAGACGCTCAATCCCGCGCTGATCTCGCTCAAGGAGGTCGTCTCCGACACGCTCTATCTCCTGGTGCGGCTCATCGGCGACCGCGTCCACCTAGCACTCGATCACGCGCGCGACGGGGACCCCGGCAATGTCCGGGCCGATCGCCAGCAGATCGAGCAAGCCTTGATGAACCTCGTGGTCAATGCGCGAGACGCCATGCCATCGGGGGGCTCGGTCACCATCTCCACGCGATCGCGCGTCTTCACGATGGACGAGGCGCGGCAGGGAGCCCTGATCCCGCGCGGCGAGTATGTCGAGCTTGCCGTCGCCGATGAAGGCTCCGGCATCGAGGAGAGCGCGATCGGCAAGGTCTTTGACCCCTTCTTCACCACGAAGCCGCAGGGCGAGGGGACCGGGCTTGGGCTTTCAACCGTCTATGGCATCGTCAAGCAGTCGGGCGGTTTCATCTTTGCCGAGAACCGTGCCGAGGGTGGTGCCTGCTTCCGGATACTGCTTCCCAAGGCCGACGCGGTGGTCACGGCACCGCCGCCGCCGGAGACCGAGACGCGGCCAGATCTCACGGGGCAGGGCGCGATCCTGTTGGTCGAGGACGAGGCCTCGGTCCGCTCGGTCGCCGCGCGCGCGCTGACGCTGCGCGGCTACCGGGTGACAGCAGTCGATTCGGCGCGGGACGCGCTCGCACTTGTCGAGCAGGCGGATCACCAGATCGACCTCGTGGTTTCTGACGTGATGATGCCGGGGATGGATGGCCCGAGCTTCGCCGCGAAGGCGCGCGAACTTCGATCCGATCTGAAGGTGCTTTTCATCTCGGGCTATGCCGAGGAAGCTTTCCGCAAATCGCTCGACGACCCAGATTATGCATTCCTTGCCAAGCCGTTCAGCATCGCCGAGCTGACCGCGAAGGTGAAGGAGGTCCTGTCCGGGGCCGGTGACGGCAGCAGCGTGACGACGGTTTCACAAGGCTCTCTTAACAGTTCGTCAACCACTCGCCCCCTCAACTGAGACCGGCAGGGCAAAGTTTTGTTCTTTCTTTGTCCCGGTTTTTGTGTGAACATCCACAGAACATCGGGCAAATTGCGCGCCCGGGAGCGATGTGGAATAAGGGGTGCACCAGAATGGACCAGTCGATCCTCAAGCTGGACGAAAGGCGTGGCATGGACAAGCAGAAAGCTCTCGAATCCGCCTTGGCGCAGATCGAGCGGAGTTTTGGCAAGGGCTCGATCATGAAGCTCGGCCAGCAGGGCGCGGCGATGGATATCGAGGCCGTGTCGACAGGGTCGATCGGGCTCGACATCGCCCTCGGGATCGGCGGTCTGCCCAAGGGCCGGATCATCGAGATCTATGGTCCCGAGAGTTCGGGCAAGACGACCCTTGCGCTGCACACCGTGGCCGAGGAGCAGAAGAAGGGGGGGATCTGCGCCTTCGTCGATGCCGAGCACGCGCTCGATCCCGTCTACGCGCGGAAGCTGGGTGTGAATGTGGACGAACTGCTGATCTCGCAGCCGGATGCGGGCGAGCAGGCGCTCGAGATCACGGATACGCTGGTTCGCTCGGGTGCGGTCTCGATCGTCGTGGTCGACTCGGTGGCCGCGCTCACGCCGAAGGCCGAACTCGAAGGCGACATGGGCGATGCACAGGTCGGTGCCCAGGCGCGCCTCATGAGCCAGGCGATGCGCAAGCTCACCGCCTCGATCAGCCGCTCGAAATGCATGGTCATCTTCATCAACCAGATCCGCATGAAGATCGGCGTGATGTTCGGCAGCCCGGAGACCACGACGGGCGGCAACGCGCTCAAGTTCTACGCCAGCGTCCGTCTCGACATCCGCCGGATCGGCGCGATCAAGGATCGCGACGAAACCGTCGGCAACCAGACCCGGGTCAAGGTGGTCAAGAACAAGGTCGCCCCGCCGTTCCGGCAGGTCGAGTTCGACATCATGTATGGCGAGGGGATCTCGAAGACCGGCGAGCTGATCGATCTCGGCGTCAAGGCGGGCGTGGTCGAGAAGTCGGGTTCGTGGTTCTCCTACGGCGATCAGCGCATCGGACAGGGGCGCGAGAACGTCCGCCAGTTCCTCAAGGACAACCCCGACATCGCGCACGAGATCGAGGACAAGATCCGCGCGGCACATGGGCTCGATTTCGACATGTCCGCCGCAGACAGCATCGAAGACGACGTGATGGAGGCTTGAGCCGCCGGCGCCCATCGGGGCGCGGGGCTTGGGCAATGCGTGAAGTCAGGGCGCCGCGCTCGATCCGAGCGCGGCGCCCTCTCGCTTTGGCGGCACATCGCCCGGGCATTTGACACCGTAGCGGAGGGGCTGGCGGAGTTCGGTGCAATTCCCTTCGTGGCATGGACACCTGACCGGGCGCAGGATAAGTAAACGCCTCTGACAAGACCCCTCTCAGACTGGTGAAACCATGGCGTCGCTCAACGAGATCCGCTCGACCTTCCTCGACTATTTCGCGAAGCACGGGCACGCGATCGTCGCCTCTTCGCCGCTCGTCCCGCGCAATGACCCGACGCTGATGTTCACCAATGCGGGGATGGTCCAGTTCAAGAACGTCTTCACCGGCGTCGAGCATCGCGACTATGTGCGCGCGGTCACCTCGCAGAAATGCGTTCGTGCCGGCGGCAAGCACAACGATCTCGACAATGTCGGCTACACCGCGCGGCACCACACCTTCTTCGAGATGCTGGGGAACTTCTCCTTCGGCGACTACTTCAAGGAGCTTGCCATCCCGTTCGCTTGGGACCTGATCACGAAGGAGTTCGGCCTGCCGAAGGACCGGCTTCTCGTCACAATCTACCATGACGACGACGAGGCGGCGAATATCTGGAAGAAGTATGCGGGCCTTTCCGACGACCGCATCATCCGCATCGCGACGTCGGACAACTTCTGGTCGATGGGCGCGACCGGCCCCTGCGGGCCGTGCTCCGAGATATTTTACGATCACGGTCCCGACATCCCCGGTGGCCCTCCGGGCAGCCCTGACGAGGACGGCGATCGTTTCATCGAGATCTGGAACCTCGTCTTCATGCAGTTCGAGCAGTTCGAGGACGGCCAGCGCGAGAGCCTGCCGCGTCCCTCGATCGACACCGGCATGGGGCTCGAGCGCATCGGCGCCGTGCTTCAGGGCAAGCATGACAACTACGACACGGATCTCATGCGCGCGCTGATCGAGGCATCCGCGCACGCAACAGGCGTCGATCCCGACCGTCCCGACGCGCGCGTGCACCACCGCGTGATCGCTGACCATCTGCGCTCGACCTCGTTCCTGATCGCCGATGGTGTTCTGCCTTCGAACGAGGGGCGCGGTTACGTGCTGCGCCGGATCATGCGCCGCGCCATGCGGCACGCGCATCTGCTGGGCGCGGACCGGCCGGTCATGTATCGGCTGGTGCCCGAACTCGTGCGCCAGATGGGGCAGGCCTTCCCCGAGCTTGGCCGCGCCCAGTCCCTGATCACCGAGACGCTCGAGCTCGAGGAGAACCGGTTCCGCCGCACGCTCGACCGCGGCCTGGGGCTGCTCGAGGAGGAGCTCGCGCGGCTGCCCGAGGGTGCGCCGCTCCCGGGCGAGACCGCCTTCAAGCTCTACGACACCTACGGCTTTCCGCTCGATCTTACCCAGGACGCGTTGCGCGAGAAGGGTCGCGCGGTTGACACGGCCGGCTTCGACAGCGCGATGGCCGAGCAGAAGGCGAAAGCGCGCGCGGCCTGGTCGGGCTCGGGCGAGGCGGCGGAGCACGGTCTGTGGTTCGACCTGCGCGAGGAGCTCGGCGCGACGGAGTTCCTGGGCTACGACACCGAGACGGCCGAGGGCGTGGTCCGCGCGATCCTGACTTCGGGGGTCCGGCAGGGGTCGGCCAAGGCAGGCGAGGAGGTCGAGATCATTCTCAACCAGACGCCGTTCTATGCCGAGGCCGGAGGCCAGGTCGGCGACTGCGGCGAGATCCGGACCGTGACCGGCCGCGTCCTCGTGCGTGACGTGAAGAAGCGCGCTGGCGACATGTTCGTTCATTCCGGCATCGTCGAGGAAGGCGAGGTCGTGCAGGGCGAGGCGGCCGAGCTGGCCGTCGACAGCGCACGCCGCGCGGCGATCCGGGCGAACCATTCCGCCACGCACCTGCTGCACGAGGCGCTTCGCGGGGCGCTTGGTGACCACGTGGCGCAGCGTGGCAGTCTCGTCGCCCCCGATCGTCTGCGGTTCGACTTCGCGCACCCCAAGGGGATGGAGGCGGAGGAGCTTCGCCGCGTCGAGCGCGAGGTGAACGCGTACATCCGCCAGAATGGCGAGGTCACGACCCGCATCATGACCCCGGACGAGGCCGTGGAGCACGGCGCCCGCGCCCTATTTGGCGAGAAGTACGGCGACGAGGTTCGCGTCGTCTCGATGGGCATGCGCCCCGAGGGCGAGAGCGGGCCCGCCGGGCGCACCTACTCGCTCGAGCTCTGCGGCGGAACCCATGTCGGGCGCACCGGCGAGATCGGCCTATTCGTGATCACGGGCGAGGGCGCCTCGGCTGCCGGCGTGCGCCGGGTCGAGGCGCTGACGGGCGCCGCCGCGCTCGATCACCTGAGTTCTCAGGAAGAGCGTCTGGCGGAGGCGGCGCTCGCCCTGCGTGTCCGCCCCGAGGAATTGGCAGATCGCGTGAAGGCGTTGCTCGACGAGCGCCGCGCGCTCGAGGCCGAGATTGCGGCCCTCAAGAAGAAGATCGCCCTTGGTGGCGGTGGCGGCGCTCAGGGCGCCGAGGCGCGCGAGATCGCGGGCATGAAGTTTCTCGGCCAGATCCTCTCCGGGATCAGCCCCAAGGATCTCCGCGGACTGATCGACGAGCACAAGAACCGGCTCGGGTCCGGCGTCGTCGTCCTCGTCGCGGATACCGAGGGCAAGGCGGCAGTCGCCGCCGGCGTGACCGATGATCTCACCGGCCGGGTCTCGGCCGTCGATCTCGTTCGGGCGGCGGTCGAAGCCGTTGGCGGCAAGGGTGGCGGCGGCCGGCCCGACATGGCGCAGGGCGGCGGGCCTGACGGTGCGCGCGCGCAGGCCGCGCTCGAGGCGGCCGAGCGGGTTCTCGCGGGCTGACATTCCCCTTGCGAAGGTTTTTTGGGGCCCCGCGGAGACGGAACGCGGGGCCCGTTTCGTTTGACGGGCATTCAGGACTTTTAACGGAGAGATCATCATGAAACGGACCCTCCTTGCCGTGGGCGGCGTGCTTGCAATCGTCGCCGCGGTCCCGTTGGTCGCAATGGCCGAAGGTGGCAAGCGCGGCGGTCACGGCGACCGGCATGGCGGCATGATGGCCGGTGGGCATCACGGCGATCGCGGCGGGCATGGCCATAAGCACGGCGGCAAGGTGCGCATGCTCGAGATGATCGAGACCTATGACGCAGACGGCGACGGCTCGGTGTCGCAGGTCGAGATCGATACCTTCCGTGCGGACCGGCTCAAGACGTTCGACGCGGACGGTGACGGGACCCTTTCGCTGGCCGAATACGAGGCGCTCTGGCTCGACGCAATGCGCGAGCGCATGGTTGACCGCTTCCAGCGCCATGATGCTGATGGCGACGGCGCGGTGACCGTCGCGGAGTTCAGCGAGGGCAGCAAGTACATGGTCATCATGCGCGACCGCAATGATGACGGCGTGCTCAACCTCGATGATGTCGGTCGCCGCGGTGGCAAGCACGGCAAGGGCGACGGTCAGGGTGGAATGCAGAAACCCTGACGCCTGGCGCGTTTCAGTCGCAAGTGTCGTGTGGCCCCGGACCCATTCCGGGGCCATTTTACCTGGCTCGCTTTGCCGCGGCTGCGCTCGGGCGTCCGTAACGGGAAAGGGCGGCCCGCAGGCCGCCCTTCGATCCGAGCCGAGTTGATGGCGGATCTCACATGAGCATCGACATCGGGTCCTCGATGTAGCCCTTGACGGCGTCGAGGAACTGCGCGCCCAGCGCGCCGTCGATGACCCGGTGATCGACCGACAGGGTGACCGACATCACCGTCGCAACTGCGACCGCGCCATCCTTCACCACCGGCTTTTGCACTCCCGCGCCGACGGCGAGGATCGAGGCGTGCGGCGGGTTGATCACGGCATCGAAGTTGTCGATCCCGAACATGCCGAGGTTGGAGATCGCGAAAGCGCCTCCCTGGTACTCCTGCGGCGCAAGCTTGCGTTCGCGCGCCCGGGCTGCGAGGTCCTTCATCTCGGCCGAGATGGTCGAGAGCGACTTTGCCTCGGCGTCCCGGATGATGGGCGTGAACAGTCCCCCCTCGATGGCGACGGCAACCGCGACGTCCGAGGCCTTGAACTCGAGCACGCGGTCTCCCGCCCAGGCCGCGTTGCAGCCCGGCACCTGCTGGAGCGCCAGCGCGCAGGCCTTGATCACGTAGTCGTTGACCGACAGCTTGATGCCCCGCTTCTCGCCCTTGGCGTTCATCTGCCCGCGCAGTTTCAGCAGGGCGTCGAGCTCGATATCGCGGCGCAGGTAGAAATGCGGGATCGTCTGCTTGGCCTCGGTCAGCCGCGCCGCGATGGTCTTGCGCATGCCGTCGAGCGTGACTTCGGTGTAATCGCGATCGGAGTACATCTTCTTGACCGCCTCGGCCGCCGGACCCGACGGCATCGCGGCCGCCGGGGCAGGGGCCGCCTTCGGGGCGTCGGCCGCGGCGCTTGCCGCCTTGGGCGCGGCGCTGGCGCTCTCGACGTCGGCCTTCACGATCCGGCCATGCGGGCCCGATCCCTTGATCGCCGACAGATCGAGCCCCTTCTCGGCGGCGATCCGACGCGCGAGCGGCGAGGCAAAGACCCGCCCGCCATCGGCCGTCTTGGGCGCTGCCGGCGCAGGTGCCGCGGGCGCGGGTGACCCCGAGGGCGCCGAGGCGCCGTTCGAGGCCGCTTCGGCGGGCTTCGGTGCGGGTGCGGCAGCGTCGCCTCCCGATCCGCCGCCCGAGCCGATGCTCGACGCGTCCTCGCCTTCCTCCAGAAGGACGGCGATCACCGCGTTGACTTTCACGCCCTCGGTGCCTTCCTCGACCATGATCTTGCCGACGACGCCTTCGTCGACAGCCTCGACTTCCATGGTCGCTTTGTCGGTCTCGATCTCGGCGATCACGTCGCCCGAGGAGATCGTGTCACCCTCCTTGACGTTCCACTTGGCAAGCTTGCCCTCCTCCATCGTCGGCGAGAGGGCGGGCATCAGGATATCGATGGTCATGGTCGCCCCCTCAGCGATAGCAGACGGACTTGGCGGCCTCGACGACCTCGTCGGTGGTCACGAGCGCCAGTTTTTCGAGGTTCGCGGCATACGGCATCGGCACGTCCTTGCCGGTGAGGTTGATGACCGGCGCGTCGAGATAGTCGAAGGCCTCCTGCATCAGGATCGACGAGATGTGGTTTCCGATCGAGCACACCGGCCAGCCTTCCTCGACGGTGACGCAGCGGTTCGTCTTCATCACCGAGCGAAGAACCGCGCCGCGATCGAGCGGCCGCAGCGAGCGCAGGTCGATCACCTCGGCCGAGATCCCTTCCTCGGCGAGACGGTCGGCGGCCTCGAGCGTATAGGTCATGCCGATGCCGAAGCTGACGAGCGTGACATCGGTGCCCTGCCGCCAGACCTTGGCCTTGCCGATCGGCACGGTGAAGTCTTCGAGATCCGGCACGTCGAATGACTTGCCGTAGAGGATCTCGTTCTCGAGGAAGATCACCGGGTTCGGGTCGCGGATCGCGGACTTCAGCAGCCCCTTCGCGTCCGCCGCCGAGTAGGGCATGCAGACCTTGAGCCCCGGGATCTGGGCGTACCAGGCGGCATAGTCCTGGCTGTGCTGCGCGGCCACGCGCGCCGCGGCACCATTGGGGCCGCGGAACACGATGGGACAGCCCATCTGGCCGCCGGACATGTAGAGCGTCTTCGCGGCCGAGTTGATGATGTGGTCGATGGCCTGCATCGCGAAGTTGAAGGTCATGAACTCGACGATCGGGCGCAGGCCACCGAATGCGGCGCCCACGCCGATGCCGGCAAAACCATGCTCGGTGATCGGCGTGTCGATGACCCGGCGGTCGCTGAACTCGTCCAGCAGGCCTTGCGTGATCTTGTAGGCGCCCTGGTATTCCGCGACCTCTTCGCCCATCACGAACACCGCGTCGTCGCGGCGCATCTCCTCGGCCATCGCGTCGCGCAGGGCTTCACGGACCGTCTGGGTCTTCATCGTGGTGCCCTCGGGCCACTCGGCCTGCTCGGGCTCGGGGTCGGGCAGGGTGGCGGCGGGCTGGGCCGGGACGGGGGCGTCGTGCCGCACGTCCGATCCGCTGTCCGACGGCTTTTCCGCCTGCGCTGGCGCGCCGCCATTGCCCTTCGGGGCGGCGGCTGCGTCGATCGCCGAGGCGTCCTCGCCGTCCTCGAGGAGGATCGCGATCACCTCGTTGACCTTCACGCCTTCGGTCCCTTCGGCGATGACCAGCTTTCCGACGACGCCCTCGTCGACCGCCTCGACCTCCATGGTCGCCTTGTCGGTCTCAATTTCGGCGATGATGTCGCCGGACGTGATGGCGTCGCCTTCCTTCACGTTCCATTTTGCCAGCTTGCCCTCTTCCATGGTCGGCGAGAGCGCGGGCATCAGCACCTGGATCGTCATGTTCTTGTCCCCTCCCGCTCAGGCTTCGGCGTAGATGTCGGTCCAGAGCTCGTCGAGCGCGGGCTCGGGGCTCTCTTGCGCGAACTTCGCGGACTCGTTCACCTCGGCCTTCACGTCCTTGTCGATTTCCTTGAGCTTGTCCTCGTCGGCGACGCCTTGCTCGATCAGGACCTTGCGAAGGCCCTCGATCGGGTCGCGCGTCTCGCGCATCTTCGACACTTCCTCGCGCGTGCGGTACTTTGCCGGGTCCGACATCGAGTGGCCCCGATACCGATAGGTCTTCATCTCGAGGATGTACGGCCCCTTGCCCGAGCGGCAATGCGCGAGCGCGCGCGCGCCGGCTTCGCGAACGGCCAGCACGTCCATGCCGTCGACCTCTTCGCCCGGGATGCCGAAGGCCTCGCCGCGGGTGTAGAGCGCCGGCGTCGAGGTCGAGCGCTTCTGCGCGGTGCCCATCGCGTACTGGTTGTTCTCGATGACGAAGATGACCGGCAGCTTCCAGAGCGCGGCCATGTTGAAGGTCTCGTAGATCTGGCCCTGATTCGCCGCGCCGTCGCCGAAATAGGTCAGAGACACCTGGTCCGTGCCCTTGTAGCGGTTGGCGAAGGCCAGTCCCGCGCCGATCGGCACCTGCGCGCCCACGATCCCGTGGCCGCCGTAGAACTCGGCTTCCTTCGAGAACATGTGCATCGAGCCGCCCTTGCCCTTGGAATAGCCGCCCTCGCGGCCGGTCAGCTCGGCCATCACGCCCTTGGCGTCCATGCCGGCGGCCAGCATGTGGCCGTGATCGCGATACGAGGTGACCACCTGGTCGCCCTTCTTGCCCGCGCCCTGCAGCCCCACGACGACGGCCTCCTGGCCGATGTAGAGGTGGCAGAACCCGCCGATCAGCCCCATGCCGTAGAGTTGACCCGCCTTCTCCTCGAAACGGCGGATCAGCAGCATGTCGCGGTACATGCCCAACATCTCCTCGGGCGAGGGGCTGTTGGTCTTCCGCCGTGTTCTGGGACTTGCCATTGGGGTCTCCTCCGTGTGACGCAGCTTTTCTCACCGGCGCAGAGACGCCGTCTCCGCGACACTGGCGGCGACGGCGCTCACGCACCGGACTTTAGCGACAGTCTAGGGGCAGCGCACGCGAGATTGAAATCAGTTCGTTGCTAAATGCGCGCCCTGGCGCTGATTTCATTGCATGCGGAAGGCCCTCGGGCACGCGGGCGTGCCGGAGCGAGCGGCCCTCGATCAGCGGATCACGATCTCGTCCGTGCGGACATAGCCCAGCACGGCACGCGCCCGCTCTTCCAGCAGGTCAAGATCGAGATAGGCCTCGTCGAGACGGTGAACGCGGTTGGCAAGCTCGGCGTTCCTGGCGTCGAGCATGGCCAGTTCCTGCTCGAGCGCAGCAACGTTCCGACCGGCATCGTGGAGTGCAGTAAGGCTACGGTCGCCCTGCAGGCCCGAATGAAGAAAGGCCAAAGCGGCAACCACAAGGAGTATAAAGAATAGCGGGACCAGCACTTGGCCCCATTCCAGCCTACTCATCGCACCCCAATCCCTCAACGCGGCTGGTGCCACGGCGCCGCTTGTGCGGTCATCGCGCCCAAGATGCCGTAAACCAGCGCCTGCGTGAATCGGGTTATTCGTGCTGCCCCAGAATTTTGTCGCCATGTGTTGCAGAAGCCTCGCAGGGGTCTTGCTGGGCGTGTGAGCCGATCCCACATGCTGACGCGCGCGACTGACGCGCGGCGCTCGCTCAAGGGGCGGCATTCATGCTCATCGAAATCTTCCTTCCGCTTCTCATGGGCGGAGCACTCCTCGCGGGTGGCGGCGAGGCGTTGGTTCGCGGCAGCGCGGGCACCGCGAGGCGGCTCGGGCTGGCCCCCGTCGTGATCGGCGTCTTGCTGATCGGATTCGGCACCTCGACCCCCGAACTCCTGACGTCGGTCGAGGCCGCGCGCCTTGGCGCACCCGACATCGCGCTGGGCAACGCCCTGGGGTCGAACACCTGCAACGTGCTGCTGATCGGCGGCCTTGCGGCGATCATCGCGCCGATGACGGTGCACAAGGACGCGTTCCGCTTTGACCTCTGGATTGCCGTCACCGTCGCCGTCACCCTCGCGCTTGCCATGGTCGCCGGGCCGCTCACGCCGATGCTGGGCGCGCTGTTCCTGCTTTCGCTCGCGGTTTATGCGCTGGTCGCTTTGTCCGTGGGCGCGTCAAGCGCGGGAGGGCCGCAGGATACGGGCGCACATGGGGACGAGATCGCCCCGGTGCTGTGGCGCTCGCTCGCGATTGCGCTGGTCGGGCTGGTGGCCGCGCTGCTCGGCGCGCGGTTGTTCGTCGAGGGCGCGGTCGAGATCGCGCGGCTGTTTGATGTGTCCGAGGCGGTGATCGGCGCCTCGATCGTTGCCGTCGGGACCTCGCTTCCGGAACTCGCGACCTCGATCATGGCGGCCCGGCGCGGCCAGTCCGAGCTCGCCCTGGGCAACATCATCGGATCGAACATCTTCAACATCCTCGGCGTGATCGGCGCGACGTTGATGGTCGGCGAGATCGCGCCGTCGTCCGAGGCGCTGCTGCGCGACCTGCCTGCGATGCTTGCGGCGACAGCGGCGCTCGTCGTCGTGATCCTGGTGCTGGGCCGGATGAGTCGCGCCATTGGTATCGCCCTGCTGGCGGGATACGGGCTCTATCTCGCGGTCATGCTCTGAAAACGCGACACGCACCGGCCAGCCCTGGTCCGGTGCGTGCATTCATCTCGCCGCGGCGGTAACGCCTTGCCGCCGGCCGGGGGGCTGGCTGGCCGCTCAGCGTTCGCCGCGCGGCACCACCGAGGTGCCGGCATAATGCGCCGCTTCGCCCAGTTCTTCCTCGATCCGGATGAGCTGGTTGTATTTGGCAAGGCGGTCCGAGCGCGCGAGCGACCCCGTCTTGATCTGCCCGCAATTGGTCGCGACCGCGAGGTCGGCAATGGTCGCGTCCTCGGTCTCGCCTGAGCGGTGCGACATCACGGCCGTGTAGTGCGCACGATGTGCCATCCGAACGGCTTCGAGGGTCTCGGAGAGCGAGCCGATCTGGTTCACCTTGACCAGGATCGAGTTGGCGCATCCCAACTCGATGCCGCGCGTCAGCCGCTCGACATTGGTGACGAAGAGATCGTCGCCCACCAGCTGGCAGCGCTTCCCGATGATATCCGTCAGGGCGTACCATCCGTCCCAGTCGTCCTCGGCCATGCCGTCCTCGATCGAGATGATCGGGTAGTCGGTGACCAGCTTGTTGAGATAGGCGGCCATCTCGCCCGAGGTGAGCTCCAGACCCTCGCCCGCCATGCGATAGAGCTTGGCCTCGGCGTCGTAGAATTCGGTCGAGGCGGCGTCCAGCGCAAGCGCAACCTCGTCGCCCGGCTTGAAGCCGGCCTTCTCGATCGAGGCCATGATGAAGTCGAGCGCCTCGCGCGACGAGCCGATGTTCGGCGCGAACCCGCCCTCGTCACCGACATTGGTGTTGTGGCCGGCTTCCTTCAGCCCGGCGCGGAGCGTGTGGAAGATCTCGGCGCCCCAGCGCACGGCCTCGGCGATCGAGCCGGCGGCGACCGGCATCACCATGAACTCCTGGATGTCGATCGGGTTGTCGGCATGCTGGCCGCCATTGAGGATGTTCATCATCGGCACGGGCAGGGTGCGGGCCGAGACGCCGCCGACATAGCGATAGAGCGGCAGGCCCGACGAGGCAGCGGCCGCCTTCGCCACCGCCAGGCTGACGCCCAGGATCGCGTTTGCGCCCAGACGCGCCTTGTTCGGTGTGCCGTCGAGCTCGATCATCAGCTGGTCGAGCGCCTTCTGGGCGAGCGCGTCGGTTCCGGCCAGCGCCTCGAAGATCTCGCTGTTCACGGCCTCGACCGCCTTGAGCACGCCCTTTCCCTTGTAGCGTGCGGGGTCGCCGTCGCGCAGTTCGACCGCCTCGTGCGCGCCCGTCGAAGCACCCGATGGTACCGCGGCGCGGCCCTCGGCGCCGTCCTCCAGCAGCACGTCGACTTCGACAGTCGGGTTGCCCCGGCTGTCCAGGATCTCGCGTGCAGTGATGTCGATGATGACGCTCATGGGTGCCTCCCCTGACGGCAATTCCGCGTGGTCGGGGGCACTCTTACACTCCGCCGGGCGCTGCGCCTAGGGCAGGGGCGTCACGGCAGGGTGCGTGGGCGACAAAAAAGAAGCGGGCGCCCGCGAGGGGGCGCCCGCAAGTCAGCCCGGGAAGGGCATTCAGGAATTCGGGCCGAGGTCGAACTGCGTCTCCTCGACGATCTTCAGCGCCTCGCCGCGCAGGCTGCCGATCTCGGTCAGCCCGATCGTGTCGGGCTCGAACGTGCCCCAGCTGTTCACCAGGTCCGAGGGCTCGACGCCGGCGCGCACCGGGTATTCATGGTTGAGGCTCGCATAAAGCTCCTGCGCCTCGGGCGAGAGCAGGAAGTCGATCAGCTGCTCGGCCTCGGCCTTGTTCGGTGCCGAACGGGTGAGCGCCGCGCCCGAGATGTTCACATGCGCGCCGCCGCCCTCGAAGGTCGGGAACACCACGCGCACGGAATCGGCCCATTCCTTCTGCTCCGGATCCTCGAGCATCTTGCCCATGTAGTAGGTGTTGCCGATGGCGATGTCGCACTCGCCGGCCCAGACGGCCTTCACCTGCGCGCGGTCATTGCCCTGGGGCTTGCGCGCCAGGTTGTCGCGCAGACCCTCGACCCAGACCTTGGCGTCGGCCTCGCCGTGATGGGCGATCACCGCCGCGATCAGGGCGAGGTTGTAGGAATGGCTGCCCGGCCGCGCACAGATCCGGCCGCGCCATTTCGGATCGGCGAGATCCTCGAAGGTGGTGACTTCGCCCTCGGCGACACGCTCCTTCGAGGTGTAGGCAACCCGCGCGCGGGTGGTCAGCGCAAACCAGTGGCCGGCCTCGTCGCGCAGGGTCGCAGGCACGACCTCGCCGACGGTGGCGTTGCCGTGCGGCTGCGTGAGACCGGCATCGGTCGCCGCCTTCACGTTCGAGATGTCGGCGGTCATGTAGAGGTCGGCGGGGCTGCGGTCGCCCTCGGCCTTCATGCGCTCGATCAGGCCCTTCTCGGCGTAGAGCACGTTGACATCGATGCCCGTCTGGGCGGTGAAGGCATCGAAGATCGGCTGGATCAGCTCAGGCTGACGCGTGGTGTAGACATTCACCTCGGCGGCCGTGGCCGCGCTTGCCGAAAGGGCGGTCGCGATTGCCGTGGCTGCCGCGATCAGGGGTTTGCGCATCGTGGTCTCCCTCGTGGATTGGCTGGAAACCTGATAGACGACAAAAACACTCGGATCAATAACTGAGTGAAACGATAAGAAACTACTTGGCGGCGTGCGACAACCCGCCGCGCTGCGTCATCCGCGAGCCTTCTCGCGCGCCTTCACGGCGTTCCAGATCGCGTCCATCTCGGCCAGGGTCGCGTCGTCGGGCCTGCGCCCCTCGGCCTTGAGCGCATCCTCGATGCCCCGGAAACGGCGCTCGAATTTCGCATTGGCGCGGCGCAGCGCGGCCTCGGGGTCGACCTTCAGGTGGCGGGCGAGATTGGCCATCACGAACAGCAGGTCGCCGTATTCCTCCTCGATCCTGTCATGGTCACCCTGCGGGAGCTCGTCGACCAGCTCGCGTGTCTCCTCGGCGATCTTGCTCAGCACGTCACGCGGGTCGGTCCAGTCAAAGCCGACGGTTGCCGCCCGCTTGGTCAGCTTCACCGCCCGGGTCAGGGCCGCCAGCGTCGAGGGCACGCCGTCCAGCACGCTCTCGCGTGTCTCGCCGCGCGCGGCGCGCTCGGCCGCTTTCATCCCCTCCCAGTCCACGCTCGCGGGATCGGCGCGGGGCGCGCCGGGCGCGTCGCCAAAGACATGCGGGTGGCGGCGCAGCATCTTGTCGCTGACCGCTGCCACGACGGCGTCGAAGTCGAACTCGTCCGCTTCCTCGGCCATGTGCGCGTGGTAGACGACCTGTAGCAACAGATCGCCGAGCTCCTCGCGCAGATGGCCCATGTCGCCCGAGGCGATCGCATCCGCGACCTCGCAGGCCTCCTCGACGGTGTAGGGCGCGATGGTGGCGAAGGTCTGCTCGCGGTCCCAGGGGCATCCGTCGGGCGCGCGCAGCCGGGCCATGATCTCGAGCAGGCGCTCGATCCCCGCCTTGCGATCGAAGACCACCGCGTCCGAGGCGGTTCTGGGTTCCACCGGCCTTCGGGTCATCGCCGCGCTCCCCGCAGATTGACAAGATTGCCCGCCAGGATCAGCGCCGCCCCGACGAACACGGCGATCTCCAGAGGCTCGCCGTAGATCAGGGCTGCCGCGATGGCGATGGCAGGCAGCCGCATGAACTCCATCGGCGCGACCACGGTCGCGGGCGCCGCGAAAAGCGCGCGCGTCAGGCTGAAATGGGCGGTCAGACCGCAGATCCCGACGAACAGCACCCAGGGCGCCAGGGCGGTCGAGGGTACGGTGATCCCACCGGGCAGGGCGCAGGCGATGCCCATCAGCATCTGGCTCAACGTCATCCAGAAAAGGATGTTGAGCGTGCCGTCCATGCGCGAGAGCCGCTTGGTCCAGATGTTCGTCAGCGCAAAGCCGATCGCGGCGGCCAGCGCCGCGGCATGCCCCGGCCCCAGCGGCGCCAGGCCGGGTCGCGTGACGATCAGGACGCCCGCAAAGCCCAGGGCCGCCGCAATCATGCCCGCGCGTGTCATGCGCTCGCCCAGCAGCAGGGGCGCGAACAGGGCCACCCAGATCGGGTTCGTGAACTCGATCGCCACCAGCTGTGCAAGCGGGATCGTCGCGATCCCGAAGAACCAGAAGTTCTGCGCCGCGAAATGGATCACGTTGCGGGTCAGGTGCGCGCCCGGCTGGCGCGTGCGCATCCCGGCCGGGCCATACGTGGCCAGAAGCATCGCGGTGATGATCGGAAGGCCGATGGCCGAGCGGTAGGCCATGATCTCGAAGGTATCGAGCTCGGCCGAGAGCTCGCGCCCGGCGATCGCCATGGCGCCGAACGAGATGATGGCGCCGACCATCCAGCCGGCCGCAGCCAAGGGCCGTGACGGCCCGCTCAGCACCGACGCGGCGTCACGCGGGCTCATCGGATCATCCCCCCGCGCGTGGCGTTGTCGACGCCAGCCAGCGCCAGGGCCTCCCACGCCGCCACCTTGCCCAGGTTGAGCCACCAGGCCGCCGCCTCGCGCAGATGATAGGTCAGGCGCGCACGGCTGATCGGCTTGCCGCGCGCACGCGCAAGCGCGTAATCGGGCCAGTCGCCGACGAAGTAGCGCCACAAGGCGCGGGCGCGCAGCATGTGGACGGGGTCGGTCACAAGGATGACGCGTCCCTCGGGACGCTCGCCTAGGAGGTCGACCGTGAAGCGGACGTTCTCGAAGGTCGACACCGCCCGTGGCTCGACCAGCAGCTTGTCTGGCTGCGGCAGACCGTTCAGATGCGCGAGGACGGCGGTGTTGGCCCTGACGAGATCAGGGAAGGGGGCCACGGTTTCCGACACCACGACCGTGGCATCCGGCATCCGTGCGGAAATCTCCAGCCCTCGGATCATCCGGTAATCGGTGTCGACCCGGCACGGGTTGTTGCCGAACTCGCCGCCCAGCACCACGATCAACTCGGCCGGCTCGGGCGATGCCGCCGCGAGCGCACGATGCGCCGCCGCCGCCGCGAATGTCGCGAAGAAGCTCAGGGCGCCGATTGCCGCGGCCGCCAGCGCCACGCGCAAAGGGCGCGAGAATGCTGCGCGGCCTCGTTCTCGGTGTCCGCCTCGCTGGAGTATCATGGGCGTTGCGTCGCTCCGGCCTGCGGGGATTCGTCTGCGCTCCGGAAAGTGGAGCATGGGCGGCATCTCTTTAGCGGCTGTGGCGACGTCACGCCAGACGTGGCGCCGGTCGGCTCGCCGAAGAGTCGGCCAGCATGATTTCGGTCAATGCACGATCCGCCCCGGCGGGCGAAGACGATGAGACCCAAGGAAGGAGGGGCCACCATGTACAAGAATGTTCTCGTCCCCGTCGCGCTCGACCATGCCGAGAAGGGGAACACCGCGCTCGCCGTCGCGCGGCAGCTTCTCGATCAGGGCGGGCAGATCACGTTGCTACACGTGATGGAGGAAATCCCGGGCTTCGCGGCGAGCCACCTGCCCGAGGGCACCCTTCGCCGCAACGAGGACGCGGCCGTCAACGCCCTGCGCGAGCTCGCGGGCGGTGCCGGCGACGTGACGCCAAAGGTGGTCTGGGGTCATTCCGGGCGCACGATTCTCGACTATGCCGAGGACAACAAGACCGACTGCATCGTGATCGCTTCGCACAAGCCGGGGCTCGAGGACTATTTCCTCGGCTCCACCGCCGCGCGCGTCGTCCGCCACGCGCAGTGCTGCGTGCATGTGATGCGCTGACGTCCCTTCTCCGTCCGGTCAGCCCGGCAGTGCGCCGCAGCCTTCAAGCGCGCGGCGCACCGCTGCGATCCCCGCGGCGTCGAGCGCGGGTTGCGGCGGCAGCGGGTCGCCCACCGCGAAGCCCTGAAGCTGCAAGCCCGCCTTGACCGCGCCCGCAAGGTTGTAGCGGGCGAAGACTTCGTTGACCGCCCAGAGCCTGCGCTGGAGCGACATGGCCTCGTCCCACCGGCCGGCGCGGCACAGATCGTAGAGCTCGACCGACTGGCGCGGCACGATGCATGACGGTCCCGCCATCCAGCCGCGCCCCCCGATCAGCATCACGGCCGCGGTGATATGCGACGAGGCGGCAAAGATCCCGAGCCGCCCCTCGGTGCGCTCCATGATCGTCAGCAGCCGGCCGGTATTGGTCGAGGCGTCCTTCAGGTAGCGGATGTTCGGGACGTGCGAGAGACGGTCGATCACCGCGAGCGTGAGGTCGACGCGCTGGAAGTTCGGATTGGTGTAGAGCACGACCGGAAGGCCTGCCGCCTCGGCCACCGCCGAGAAGTAGTCGACGATCCCGTCCTCGGGGATCGGAAAATAGGCCTCGAGCGTCGCCATGACCCCTGCGACGCCCATCTCGCGGTAGCGCGCCGCCTGGGCTGCCGCGGCCGCCGTCGTGGTGGCGGCGACGCCCGCGATCACGGGCACCCGCCCGCGCGCGGCCGCAACCACCGTCTCTACGACGTCGGCGCGCCGCCGCTCGTCCAGATACGCGAATTCGCCGGTCGAGCCAAGCGGGGTCAGCCCGTGCACGCCGGCTGCGATCAGGTGTTCGACAAGGGCGGCCAGAACCGGCCGATCGATCTCGCCCGAAGCATCGACGGGCGAGACCAGGTAGGGGATCACGCCGTGAAGGCCATCCTCGTCGGATGTCATCGGTGCATCTCCGCCACTAGCGACGCATCGTGCGGACCGCGTCGGGCCAGGCGGGCCGCGCCGGTCACGACCGGCGGTCGACCACGAAGCGCGCGGCCGCGATCAGCATCCCTGCGCGGGCACCGAACGGCGACAGCTCGGCCGCAGCGGTGCTGACAAGCTCGTCGGCACGCGCCCGCGCGCCGTCGATGCCAAGAATGTCGACGAAGGTCGCCTTGCCTGCGCCAGCGTCCTTGCCGACCGCCTTGCCGACCTCCTCGACCGTGCCGGTGACGTCCAGCAGGTCGTCCGCGATCTGGAACGCCTCGCCAAGCGCGCGCGCATAGGCCCGGATGCGCCCGATCTCGTCGTGCGACGCGCCGCCGACGATCGCGCCGGCCTCGGCCGAGACTTCGATCAGCGCGCCCGTCTTCATCTGCTGCAGCTTGCGCACGGTCTCGGGCGCCATCGGCTCAGCGGCCGATTCCGCCGCGAGATCGATGGCCTGTCCGCCGACCATGCCCGCATGGCCGCTGGCCTGCGCCAGCCGCAGGCAAAGCCGCGCCCGCACGTCGCCATCGGGGTGGGTCGCGGGATCGGCAAGGATCTCGAAGGCGACCGTCTGCAGCGCATCGCCCGCCAGCACCGCCGTCGCCTCGTTCCATGCCTTGTGGACGGTGGGCTTGCCCCGGCGCAGGTCGTCGTCATCCATGCAGGGCATGTCGTCATGGACGAGGCTGTAGGCGTGCAGGCATTCCATTGCAGCCCCTACGCGTGCGCCGCGCGCGGGTGGCGCGTCGAACAGCCGTGCCGTCTCCATCGCCAGGAAGGCGCGAAGCCGCTTGCCCCCGCCCATCACAGCGTAGCGCATCGCCTCGATCAACTCGGCCTCGCCGGGTGCGCCTTGCGGTTTGGGCAGGCAGGCGTCCAGCATCCGCTCGGCATCCGCCGCGGCTTCGCTGAGCGTCTCGGCGAAGGAGGCTTCAGTCGTCTGCATCATGGTCCTCGTCGGCAGGAAAGAGGCGGGGCGCCGCGAGCGCCCGGCCCGGATCAGAAGGCAGCTTGGCGCCGCCGCGGCGCTCAGTTCACCGGCGCGGCCGGAGCTTCCTCGGGCTCCTCCTCCTCGAAGATGTCCGGCAAGGCCTCGGTGGCATCCCCCCGCGAAATCTGCGCGTTGCGGCGCTGGAGGTAGACCGAGCGAAGGGTGACGTAGCTGTCCGGGCTCTCGTACAGCAGCTCGTCGATCAGGTCCGCGTTGCGGTTGCGGGTGTCCACACGCTCGAGCGCGTTGAGCGGGAGCGAGAAGGTGTTGACCAGGTCGGAGCCCGTGACCCCCATGTAGGTCTGCGGGCTGAAGGCGAGATCGACCAGGTATCCCCCGAAGTCGCGCGGCGTCGACGGGCCGATAAGGGGCAGCACGAGGTATGCGCCCTGGCCAGAGCCCCACCGGCCCAGCGTGATGCCGAAATCGGTCTGTTCGCGCGGCAAGCCAAACTCCGTCGCGGGATCGAGCAGGCCGCCCATGCCAAGCACTGTGTTGAGCGTGAAACGGCCAAGCGTCCTCAGCCCGGCCATCCCCTCGCCCTGCAGGAAGTGGTTCACCATGTCGACCGGAAGGTCGAGATGCGAGAATCCGTTCCCCAGCATGTGCTGGACCGTCGCCGGGGTCACGAAGTCGTAGCCCTTGGCGACCGGGCGCAGAAAACCGCGGTCAATTGCCAGGTTGACGTCGTGCATGACGCGGTTGGTGCTCTCGTAGGGGTCCTGCTCGGCAAAGCTTGCCTCGGGGTCGACCGAGGCGCAGGCCGCGAGAGCCATGAGAGCGATGCCCGAAACGACCCTGGACACCAAGCGTGCGACTTTCATCGGGCATTCCTTTTCAAAGCCTTGCGGCCCGTTCTTGAACCTGATTTACACGTAGCCGGTTTCTGTGTGGATCCGCAAGGGCCCTCCCCCTACACGAAGCGGAGAGCCGGCGGTAAGCTAGCTTGCGTCCGAAACCATCTCAAGCGCCGCTGTAACCTTCGGGGCGCGCAATCTGGCGACAAAGGGAGCGTCCGGTGCAGAACGGACACGGCCGGAACATCGAGGCGGCTGCGGGCAGGGCGGTTGCGGCATGGTTTCGCCTCGTCGGGCGCGCGCCGCGCCTGGTGCTTGCGATTGTCGGGCTTCTGCTCCTGATTTCGGCGTTTGCGGCTTCGGGAATCAAGGTCGATACCGATTCGAGCCGCATGCTTTCGTCCGATCTGCCGTTCCAGGCGCGGGCACATGCCCTGGCCGAGGCGTTTCCGGCAACCAAGAACACCGTCGTGGCCGTCATCCGCTCGCCCCACGCGGATGCCGCCGATGCCGCCACCCTTGCGCTGTCGCAAGCGCTCGGGCAGCGCGCCAACGAGATCGGCGATGTCTTCGCACCGGCGGCCGACCCCTTCCTGGTCTCGCACGGGCTTCTCTACGACGATCTCGATGCGCTCGACTCGCGGCTCACCCGCCTGTCGCAGGCGTCGAACCTGATCGCGGCGCTCAGGGCGGACCAGAGCGTGGCGGGCTTCTTCGCGGCCCTCGACGAGGCCGTGACGCTGGCCTCGCGGGCCGCGATCGACCCCTCGTCGCTCGCTCCCTTTCTCGCCGAGGCCACGGCGGTTCTGAACGCCGAGCGCGCGGGCAGCCTGCGCCCCCTCGACTGGCAATCGGCGTTTACGGACGAGCCGAGCGCGGAGCCCGTCATCCGCATGGTGACCGTCGAGCCGAAGCTCGACTACACCCGGCTGAGCCCGGCCAAGCCGGCGATCGAGGCCGTCCGCGAGACCGTGGACGCGCTCGATCCCGGCCTGAAGGCGCTGGTCGACATCGGCATCACCGGCGATCCCGTGCTGCGCGCCGAGGAACTCGAAAGCGTCACCGCCCGGCTTGGCGCCTCGCTCGCACTGTCGGTGCTGCTCGTGGCGGGTGTCCTTTTCCTCGCGGTGGGTCGCGCTGCGCGGGTTGCGCTCGCGCTCGGGACCGTGGCGGTCACGCTGATCCTGACCGCCGGTTTCGCGGCCGTGGCCGTCGGTGCGCTCAACCTCATCTCGATTGCCTTTGTCGTGCTCATGGTCGGGCTTGGCATCGACTTCGCGATCCACCTGATGACCCATCTCGACGAGGACGCCTCGCATGGCCTGTCAGCGGCCGGCGCGCTCGATCATTCGAGCCGCGAGATCGGCGGCGCGCTCGCGCTTTCCGCGTTGACGACGGCGATGGCATTCTTTGCCTTCACCGGCACCGACTTCGTCGGCATGGCGCAGCTTGGCGTGATCGGCGGGGCAGGGGTTATCATCGCGCTCTTCGCCGCTCTCACCGTGGTGCCGGCCGCCGTCGCCATCCGGCCCAGCCTCGCGCGCGGCCGCGGCCGGCTGCCCCTGCCGGTGCTGCCGCTCTGGGCCATGCGTGCGCTCGCGTTCCTCGCCCTTGGGGCCGGGCTGGCGGCGGGGCTGCTCGCGCCGCAGGCCCGGTTCGACGCCGATCCCATGGCCCTGCGCGATCCCGCGGCGCCCTCGGTCGTGGTCTATCACTGGCTCGTCGACGACCCGGCGCTTGCGCCGCTGAGGCTCGGTTTGATCGCCGACACCCCCGAGGCCGCGCGCGAGGCTGCAGCCGCGCTCGAGCCATTGCCCGAGGTGCGCACCGTCGTCTGGCTCGACGACCTCGTGCCCAAGCAGCAGGCGGCCAAGCTCGAACTGATCGACCTTGCGTGGCCATCGCTCCAGTTCGCGGTCGAGGGCGATCCGCTCGCGCTGACCGTGCCCAGCCCCGGCGCGCTCTCGACGCGGCTGGCGGGGCTCGGCACGCGCGAGGGGCGCGCTCTCGCGGTCGCCCTCGATGCCTGGGATGCGCGCGCAACCCCTGAGCGCGATGCGGCGCTCGGCGAGGCGCTTTTCCGGTTCTTCCCCCTGCTGCTCGACCGGCTCGCGGCCCAGCTCGAGGTCGACGAGTTCGGCGTCGACGACCTGCCGACGGCACTGATCGACCGATTCCGCGCGCCGGACGGGCGCCTGCGGGTCGACATCGCGCCCGAGGGGAACATGACCGATCCCGTGGCACGCGCCGCGTTCGTTGCCGCGGTCGCCGCCGTCGCCCCCGAGGCGGGCGGCCCCCCTGCACAGATCGAGGGGGCCGCACGTGCCGTCGGCAACGCCATGCTCGAGGCCGCGACGCTCGCGTTGAGCGGGACG
Source organism: Thermohalobaculum xanthum (assembly GCF_016623495.1). GTDB lineage: Bacteria > Pseudomonadota > Alphaproteobacteria > Rhodobacterales > Rhodobacteraceae > Thermohalobaculum > Thermohalobaculum xanthum. Next base: position 180,640 of record NZ_JAEHHL010000001.1, read on the forward strand.
CTGCTGCTGGCGGTGCTGATGCTGCGCCGTGTCCGCCTCGTCGCCGCCATCGTGGTGCCGCTGATCCTGGCCGGCTCGATCACCCTGGCCGCCAGTGTGCTGTTCGGCCTGCCTTTCAACTACGCCAACGTGATCGTCCTGCCCCTGATGATCGGCGTGGGCGTCGATGCGGGCATCCACCTCGCATTGCGGACCGAGAGCTCGGGCATCGTCTCGGGCACGTCGACGCCGCGGGCGGTGCTGGCCAGCGCCCTCACCACGATCGCGGCCTTCGGCACGCTTGCGCTGTCCGATCACCGCGGCACCGCCAGCATGGGGCTGATGCTCACGATCGCGATGGCGGTGTCGGTCGCCATGATCTTCGCGCTCACGCCGTGGATCGTGCGCCTCGGGCGCCGCTGACCCCTCGCGCCGGAGCGCGGCACGCCTTACGTTCAGGGTCTGTGTCACGCTGCGGGAGTCTGCCAATGTCCGATCTTCGCTCCATGCTCGCCGCCATGGCCGTTCTCTGCCTCGCATGGGCGGGCACGGCGCCGGCGCGTGCCGAGGCCGACCCCGAAGCCGCCCGCGCGGTGGCCGAGCAACTCGTCGACGGCGCCCATGGCGCGCTTGCCGATGCGGCTCTCCCCGAGGCCGAGCGCCTTGCTGCCCTGCGCGAGACGATCGATGCCGCCTTCGCCTTCGATGTCTGGGAGAAGTTCTTGCTGGGCGAGCGTGCGGCAATGCTGGACGAGGCCCAGACCGCCGAGTTCCGCGAACTCCTTCCCGGCTTCCTCGCGGACCTCTACCGCAAGCAGTTCGGCAAGGGTCTGGAGGCAAAGCCCGAGATTCTCGAGGTCCGTCCCGCCCGGCGCGACATGCTGGTGCGCGCCTCGATCCCGCGCGCGAACGGCGGCACGCTTCCCGTGGACTGGCGCGTGCGCGATTTCGACGACCGGGGCCATCTGGTCATCGACGTCATGGTCGGTGGCGCGTCCTTCCTGATCCTCAAGCGCGACGAGTTCTCGGCGATCCTGGACAAGAGCGGGCCCGACGCGTTGCTGACCTATATGCGCGAGAACTCGATCTGACCGCGGGGTGTGCGCGTCGGAGCCGCCCGCGGCGTTTCCGACGCGACCGGACTGTCACAACTTCATCAGAAACCGGCGCCCCTGCGGCAAAACGGCGCGAAGGGGGGTTGCATTCATCACACGCCGTTCCGATCATTCTGCCACAACGAGAGACAGCGGCCGAGAGCCGGCCGGTAACCGTCGGAGAACGGAGTCGAGGCATGGAGGGTGTCGAGGGGCGGTCGCCGCTACGGGTCGTGCTTGCCAATCCGCGCGGGTTTTGCGCAGGCGTCGAACGGGCGATCGAGACCGTCGAACGCGCCCTCGAACTCTACGGCGCGCCGGTCTACGTGCGCCATGAAATCGTGCACAACCGCCGTGTCTGCGACGACTTGCGCCAGAAGGGGGCGATCTTCGTGGAGGATCTCGACGACGTGCCCACGGGCGCGATCACCATCTTCAGCGCCCACGGCGTCGCGCGCCGGGTCGAGGACGAGGCCGAGCGGCGCGGGCTCGATATCATCGACGCGACATGTCCGCTGGTCGCCAAGGTGCATGCCGAGGGACGCCGCTACGCCGAGGCCGGCTACCAGGTGATCCTCATCGGCCACGCAGGCCACCCCGAGGTGGTCGGCACGCTCGGCCAGATCCCGGCCGAGGTCCATGTCGTCGCCGACGTGACCGGCGTCGATGCGCTCCCCTTTGAGCCGGACGAGCAGGTCGCCTACGTGACGCAGACGACACTGTCGGTGGTCGACACCCGGGGGATCGTCGCCGCGATCCTGCGCCGCTGGCCCGGGGCGCAGGGACAGGACACGCGCGACATCTGCTACGCGACCCAGAACCGCCAGCAGGCGGTCATCGACATTTCAGGTCGCGTCGATCTCGTGCTCGTGGTCGGCGCGCCCAACTCGTCGAACTCGAACCGGCTGGTCGAGATCGCGCGCGCCCAGGGCGTGGCGGCATATCTCGTGCCCACGCCCGAGGCACTCGATCCCGCCTGGCTCGATGGAGTCGGCGCCGTCGGCATCTCGGCCGGCGCGTCGGCACCCGAGGTTCTCGTGCAAGAGACCCTTGGACGGCTTGCGGAGTTCCGCCATGTTGTGGTTGAAGCGGCAAGCGGTGTGCGCGAGGACGTGGTCTTCCGCCTGCCGCGTGAACTCGACGCCGCACGCCCCAGGATGACCGTGGCCGGCTGAAGCACAGGCAAAGCAGGAGACTGACGTGGCAATCCCCCTCCGCCAGCAGGCGCGCGTCGCAGGCTATATTCTCGGCCAGAAGCTGAGAGGCAACCGGCGCTACCCGCTTGTGCTGATGCTCGAGCCGCTGTTTCGCTGCAACCTGGCTTGCTCGGGCTGCGGCAAGATCGACTATCCCGAGCTGATCCTCAACCGCCGCCTCAGCCCCGAGGAATGCTGGAAGGCGGCCGAGGAATGCGGCGCGCCGATGGTCGCGATCCCCGGCGGCGAGCCGCTGATCCACCGCGAGATCGGCGAGATCGTCAAGGGACTGGTCGAGCGCAAGTTCTACGTCTCGCTGTGCACGAACGCGCTGCTCCTGGAAAAGAAGCTGCACCTCTTCGAGCCCAGCCCGTACCTCTTCTTCTCGGTCCACCTCGACGGCCTAAAGGAGCACCACGACAAGGCGGTCGATCAGAAGGGTGTGTTCGAGAAGGCGGTGAAGGCGATCAAGGCGGCCCAGGACAAGGGTTTCCGCGTCAACGTGAACGCCACGATCTTCGAGGGCTATCCGGCCGAGGAGCTGGCCGACTATCTCGACTACTGCACCGAGATGGGTGTCGGCATCTCGATCAGCCCGGGCTTCGCCTACGAGCGCGCGCCTGATCAGGAGCACTTCCTGAACCGCCGCCGCACCAAGGAGTTCTTCCGCGACGTCTTCCGAATCGGCAAGACGCGCGGATCGAAGTGGAACCTCAGCCACTCGCCGATCTTCCTCGATTTCCTGCTCGGCAATCAGGAAATGCAGTGCACGCCCTGGGGCATGCCGACGCGCAACGTCTTCGGCTGGCAGAAGCCCTGCTACCTGCTTGGCGAGGGCTATGCCAAGACCTACGCCGAGCTGATTGAAGACACCGATTGGGACAAGTACGGCACCGGCAATTACGAGAAATGCTCGGACTGCATGGCGCATTGCGGCTACGAGCCGACGGCGGCGAACGTCGCCTTCTCGAACCCGCTTGCGATGCTCAAGCTGGCCTTCCGGGGCTTGCGGACCGAGGGCGACTTTGCCCCCGAGATCGACCTCTCCAAGGCGCGCGCGGCCGAGGAGCATCACGAGCGGATCGTGGCCGAGGAAATGCACCGGCTGCGCAGCGACAAGTCGATCGCCGCCGAGTGACCTGATCGCGGCTCGCAGGCGAGTATCCGCCCCGGCCGCTCTCGCTGCCGGGGCTTTTCTTTTCCGGAACTCCGCCATGCGGCCCCGCGTCCGGCCATTGCAGCCGCGCGCGGGGTTGCATGGCGGGCCAGCGGCTGCAAGGGTGTGGATGTCGTCAAAGTTCCCTTTGCAGATGGGCTGCCCAATGACCCGACGGCCGGGCGGGCCCGAACCAGAACTCGACGAGATCGACATGTTACTGACGGACGAGCAGATCGCGGTCGCCCGCGAGACTATTGGCGCATCGCCGGTGGATCCCGCGCATCCCGCGATATCCCAGCTTATTCAGGCCTTCGGCGAGCACACCTTCTACGTCGACCAGAACGGGCTTCTGGTTTTCGTGGATCCGGTCGAGATGGAGCAGGAGCCGGGCGACCCGCGTCTCGTGCTGATCGCGGCCTGGACGGACGACCAGCGCCGCGAGCTGGGCGCGGTCAATCCCGTCGACACCGGCGTCACACTGCCCCAGGCCGCCGCCAACTGAGCCGCATCTGCGGCGGCGTCACGGCTTGGCGGCGAGGCCCGGCAAGCGCGTGGCGATCGCGGCAAGCGCGGCCAGCGCCGCGTCGGTATCGGACTTGAGCCGGATCAGCGCGGGCAGGGCCCATGGCTCGGTCAGCAGCCCCAGGACGACCCGCGCGATCCGCGGGCGTCCGTCGACGCCCAGCGCGTCCGCCGCAAGCCGGGGCAGGGCCCGTGCCGCCGGGTCACCGACGGCGCGGATGGCCATCACCGGCAGGTTGGCCGCCTCGCCCGCCCGGGCGATGCGGTGGCTTTCCATATCGACCGCGTCGGCGCCGCTGGCGGCATGCAGCGCGGCCTTGTCGCGCGCCGTCATCGCGGGGCGGTCGAGCCCCATGAGCCGCACCCGGCGCAAGCCGGGAATCGGTGGCACGACAAGCACATGGCGCATGCCGTTCTCTTCCACCACATCGGTGCCGACGATCAGGGTTCCGGGCGTCAGTCCCGGGTGCAGGCCGCCCGCGACGCCCCAGCTGATCAGAAGGCGGCAGCCCAAGGCCGCGAGCCGTCGCGCCTCGCGCTCGGCCTGATCCGGCCGGGCGCCGGACACCGCGGTGGCGATCCGCGGGTCGCCGCGCAGGGCGCCCAGCGCGCTCAACTCGCTCTCCATGCCGGCGATCACACCGACCAGAGGCGGCGTTCCTACTCCGTGCTTCAGCACGACGCGCTCCCCCACCCACGCTCCCGCGCAGGGCGGGAGGGCGCCTCACACCGGCGCCGCGGCACACCCCCGGCGCGCGCTCAAGGTGCGCATGCGCGCGGGGTCAAAGTCCCCAGTGAACCTCGCGATCGTTCGAGGTCATCAAATTCTCGTACCGGCCCATCGCCCAAAGCGGGAAGAAGGCCGCGTAACCATGATACTTCAAATAGAAAACTTTCGGAAACCCTGTTCCAGTCCAGTGCGCTTCTTCCCAGCGGGGGCCGTCCTCGTCGCGCGGTGCGGCCGCAAGCCAGTCGATGCCGCGCGTGACCGCGCCGCTCTCGACCTCGCCCGCGGACATCAGGCCCAGCAGCGCCCAGGCCGTCTGCGATGCGGTCGAGCTGCGCGCGAAGCCCGCGCCCCAGTCCTCGTAGCTTTCGAGCCCCTCACCCCAGCCGCCGTCAGGGCGCTGGCGCGCCTTCAGCCAGGCCACGGCGCGCCGGACGTAGGGTTGGTTCATGTCCTCGCCGGCGCCCTTGAGCGCGACCAGGGCCGACCAGGTGCCGTAGATGTAGTTGGCGCCCCAGCGGCCGAACCACGAGCCATCGGCCTCCTGTTCGCGGCGGATGAAGCCGACGCCCTTGCGGACCGCCTCGGCGTATTTCACGCGGTCGACCTGCGCGAGGCAGCCGACACAGCGCGCGGTCACGTCGACCGTGGGCGGGTCCAGCAGCGCCCCGTGATCGGCGAAGGGGATCGAGTTGAGGTAGAAATGCTCGTTCTCGGGCTCGAAGGCGCCCCATCCGCCCGAGCGCGACTGCATGCCGACAAGCCACTCGCAGGCGCGGTCGATGTTCATCGCGTAGCGCTTGGGGTCGGCACGGTGCATCGCCGCCACGACGACGGCGGTGTCGTCGACATCCGGATAGTCCGGATTGTCGTACTGGAACGCCCAGCCGCCGGGACGCAGGCCGGGCCGGCGCACGGCCCAGTCGCCGACATGGTCGAGAATCTGCTTGCTGGCCAGCCAGTCGAGCGCCGCGATCAGGCGCGGATCGTCGCGCTCTCCGCTCTCGAGGAAGGCGTGTGCCGCCAGCGACGTGTCCCAGACCGGCGACACGCAGGGTTGAAGGTAGATCTGGTCCTCGCGCTCTATCACAAGCTTTTCAATCGCTTCCCGGGCGATCTTCATATGCGGATGGTCGTCAGGGTAACCGAGCACACGCAGCGCCATCACGGCGTTCGCCATGGCGGGGTAGATCGCGCCCAGCCCGCTGTCGCCGTTGAGGTGGCTGATCGTGAATTCCTCGGCCTTGCGGATCGCGCGCTCGCGGATCCCCCTTGGTACATGCGGCTCGGCGCGCTGCAACGCCTTGTCCAGAAGCAGGAACATCTCGCCGATCCGGCTGCCGGTCGGGTTGATCTGCCACTTGCGCTGTTCCTCGGGCGGGACCACGAACAGCTCGCGGATGTCGAGGCCGGTCGGGTTCGCGGCCTTCGCGCGCTTGGCATAGAGGATCAGAAGCGGCGTCAGCACCGTGCGCGACCAGTAGGCGATCTTCGACATGTGGAACGGGAACCATTCCGGCATCAGGATCGCCTCGACCGGGATGCAGGGCATTCCGCGCCACGGGATCTGCCGGAACAGCGCCATCATGATCCGGGTGAACACGTTCGCTTTCGCCGCGCCCCCCTGGCCCAGCAGCCAGGACCGCGCGCGCGCCATGTGCGGCGCGTCGATGTCCTCGCCCGTCAGCTTGAGCGCCCAGTAACCCTTGACCGTGGCCGAGATGTTGCCCGCGCCGTCATGGAACAGCGGCCACGACCCGTCCGGGTTCTGGACCTTGCGCAGGTAGCGCGCGATCCGCGCCTCGCGTTCGCGGTCGATCTCGCCCAGGAAGTGGCGCAGCAGCACGTATTCGGCCGGGATCGTGCAGTCGGCCTCGAGCTCGAAGACGATATGCCCGTCCGGCTTCTGCATGTCCCACAGCCGGTCGGCGCGCTCGGCGATGATCGCCTTTCGCGTCTCGCGCGTCGGCGCATCCAGCACTTCCGCACCCCGAAGACTGTCGGCTGAAAAGACCGTGTTGTTCATGCCCGTTCCGACTTTTCTGTCTTTTTCTGTCTGCCCGCCGCAAATACCAGCCAGGCTCGTCCGTCACGCCAACACGCCTTGCGCCGCTAGCCGGGCGGCGATTTCACCCGATCGGATCGCCCCCTCGATCGTGGCGGGCAACCCGGTATCGGTCGCGTCCCCGGCAAGGAAGAGATTTTCCATGTCGGTCTGCGCCTTGGCACGCTTTGCCACAGCTTGAGGCGATTGGTCAAAGGTTGCCCGCTTCTCGACGATGATCCGTGCGGCGTTGTGATCTTGCGTCCGCAGTCCGAGCGCGGCCCGGGTCTCGCGCCACAGGCGCGCGGTCAGCTCGTCGCGGTCGGCCTCGATCAGGCCCAGCGCGTCCGCTGCACTCACCGTTAGGCTGATCACGTCGCCGCGCACGAAGATCCATTGTGTAACCGCACCAAGGACGCCGGTCAGCGGCGCCATTCCGGCAAGCGCGGGGTCGTCGACGACGAAATGAGCGTTGAGGATCGCGCAGGAATCGCCGGGCAGGTCCAGATCCGGAAGGATCGGCCTGAGCCGCGACGGCGGAAGCGCCAGCACCACCCGGTCCGAGGGCGCCAATGCGACCTCGCCATCGGCGAAGACCAGCGTCGTGGCGCGCCGCCCGTCACGCGAGATCGCGCGCAGCGTCCTGCCAAAGGTTGGCGCGACGCCCTGTGCGGCCAGCCGAGCGAGTGCCGGCTCGACCAGCGCCGGGCCAAGCCCGTGGGGCGCGAACATCGGCCGCGAGGCCTCGCCACCCTTGCCGAAGGTCTCGACGACCACCCGGGCAAGCAGCTGCGCCGAGGCCCGTTCGGGCGTCGTGTTGATCGCCGCCAGCGTCAGCGGCTCCCAGAACCCGCGCCACAGCGGGCCGCGGTCGCGGATCGCCTCGGCCACCGTTGCGCCCGATCCGGCGCGGAGCAGCGCGAGGCCGCCCAGGTAGTCCGCCACCCGCGTTCCCGGCACGCGGCGCGAGGGCAGGGCGATCCACCAGGGCAGGCGGCCGCGGTTGATGCGCACGGTGTAGTGCGCGCCGCTGTCAAGGTCGGCGAAGGGAAAGCTCGCCTCGGGTGCCGGTGCCAGCGCGTCGGGCGCGCCGGCCAGCCGCAGGTAGTCCCGCACGCTCTGGTTGCCGGTCAGGACGAGGTGATTGCCGTTGTCGATCTGCCGGCCCAGCCGCATGTCGAAGAACGAGCGGCAGCGTCCCCCGGCGTGGCCCGCGGCCTCCCACAGCGCGACGCGCCGGCCCGCCGCTCTCAGGCGCAGCGCGGTCGAGAGCCCGGCGAGCCCGGCGCCCACCACATGCACGACCGCCTCAGACATCGCGCCGCGACCATGCCGGTGCAAGGATGCAGGTCACGCCCGCCAACAGCTTGGAAGGTTTCGACAATTTGAGCGCCTCGCGCGCGAAGCCGCGCGCCGCCATGCGGTTGAGATAGGCCTCGTAGACGCCCATCATCATCAGCGCCGGGGCAAGCGCGAGCCGGTCATGCGCCGGGACCAGCGCGCGTGCCGCATCGAACTCGGCCCGGGCCAGCGCGCCCAGTTCCGCGCCCAACGCCGGCAGGGCGGGGTGCGACGCGGCTTCCTCGGGGCGAGGAGGGATGCCATGGCGGGCCAGCATCTCCTGCGGCAGGTAGAGGCGGCCCAGCGCCGCATCTTCCTCGACATCGCGCAGGATGTTGGTCAGCTGCAGCGCGTCGCCCAGCGCCTGCGCGAAGCGCGCCGAGACATCGCCGCGCCAGGCGCCGAAGATCCGCATCGAGAGCATCCCCACCGCGCCCGCGACCCGCCGGGTGTATCGCCGCAGCTCGGCCATCGGCGGGGCTATGACCGGACCGTCGGCATCCATCTGCATGCCCTCGATCAGCAGCAGGAACTCGGCCTCCGGCAGCTCATAGCGCTCGACCGGCCCGGCCAGCGCCCGCCCGATCACCGAGACCGGACGCCCGGCATAGAGCGCCGCGATCTCGCCCCGCCAGGCGTCGAGCAGCTCGTGCTTGGTGGCGATCGGCCAGTCCTCGTCGGCGATGTCGTCGATCACGCGGCTGAAGGCATAGAGCGCCCACATCCCCTCGCGCCGCGGCCGCGGCAGGATCGCCATGCCCGGACCGAAGGACGAGCCCGCCGCACGCGTGATCCGCGCGACCTCGGCCGCCGGGTCAGGGGCGTCCGAGGGCAGGGGTCTCAGTGCGTCGAGGCCGGCAGGCGTCATTGCGGCGCCCGGTGGGTCGCGGCGCGCCACAGGCCCGCGATCAGCCCGTGTGCCAGGTCGGCGCGCGAATGCTTGACGCGTTGTGCCAGCGGATCCTCGCGCCGAAGCCGCGCGGCGAGGCGCCGGGCGAGGCGCTGGATCACCGCCACCTCAGCCGCCAGCCGGCGCGAGCGGATCATTCCGGCCAGCGGCTCGGCCCGGTCGAGGAGGGCGTCGCAGCCGTCGAGGCACCGATCGATCACGGCCCTCAGGCCGGCCGAGGCGGCGGGCGCGTCGAGCGCGCTCTCGTCGATCCCGGCTTCGGCCATCCAGTCCTGCGGCAGATAGACCCGGTCGAGGTTGCGCCGGTCGGGGCCGAGATCCTGGAGGTGGTTGAGAACCTGCAGCGCGGCGCAGAGCGCATCGCCGGGCGTTCCGGTGCGCGCATCCTCGCCGTGCAGTTCCAGAAGAAACCGCCCGACCGGGTGGGCCGAGTAGCGGCAGTATTCCAGCAGTTCCGCCCAGTCGGCATAGCGTGCCTTGAGCGCGTCCTGGCGGAAGGCGACCAGAAGGTCGCGCGCGACGTGATCGCCGACGCCCGCCTCCGTCAGGCTGTCGCGCAGCCGCGTGGCGATTTCGGGGCCCTCGGCGCCCGGTGCGAGGCCCGCCTCGCACGCGTCGAGCCGCGCGATTTTTTCCTCGGGTGCCAGCTCGCAGTTGTCGGCGATGTCGTCGGTGCCGCGGGCAAAGGCGTAGTAGCGCATCACATGGGGCCGCAGCCGGGCCTCGATCAAGCGCGAGCCGACGGGAAAGTTCTCGTCCCCGGCCCATTTGCCCGAAGGCGCCTCGACCGCCCGGCTGTCCGTTCGCTGATCCATGGCCCTCGTCTGCCCTTTCCGGGGAGCCACGCTCCCGGCCGCGCGAACATAAGGGCCGGGGGCGTGGCTGGCAATCGGCACTCTCCCGCGGTTGCGAAGGCTTGCGGGTGCGCCGGGCTCGGCGTAACGCTGTGCGCCATGGTGCTCATGCTTGGCCTTCTCTCGGTCGCGATCTGGCTCGGTCTCCTGCTGGGACGCGGCGCCTTCTGGTGCGCCGATCAGCGCCTGCCGGACGCGCCCGCGCCCGGGCGCTGGCCGGTGGTGGCCGCGGTGATCCCGGCGCGCGACGAGGCCGCCTCGATCGGCGCGGTTCTCGCGGCCCATGCGGCGACCGCGTATCCGGGGCGCTTCTCGGTCACCCTGGTCGACGACGGCTCGTCCGACGGCACGCGCTTCATCGCCGAACGCGCGTCCGAGGGGGCGGAGCGGCCGATCAGGGTGGTCAGCGGCGAGCCGCTGCCGCCGCGCTGGTCCGGCAAGCTCTGGGCGCTCGAGCAGGGCGTCCGCGCGGTCCTCGCCGCCGAGCCCGAAGTCGAGTACTTCCTGCTGACCGACGCGGATATCGAGCATGCGCCGCAGACGCTCTCGCGTCTCGTCGCGCTGGCCGAGGCGCACGAGCTTGCGCAGGTGTCGCTGATGGCCCGGCTCGATGCGCGCGGATTCTGGGGCGGGCTGCTGGTGCCGGCCTTCGTGTTCTTCTTCCAGAAGCTTTATCCCTTTCCGCTGGTGAACGATCGCAACTCGGCGGTCGCGGGCGCCGCGGGCGGCTGCATCCTGATCCGCCGCGCGGCGCTGGCGGATATCGGCGGGATCGGCGCGCTGATGGACGCGCTCATCGACGACTGCACCCTGGCGTCGCTGGTCAAGCGGGGCGCGCGCCGCAAGGCGATCTGGCTGGGGCTCGCGGACACCGAGGTCGTGTCGCTGCGCGACAACCGAGCGCTGGGTGCGATCTGGAAGATGGTGACGCGCACCGCCTTCGTGCAGCTGCACAAGTCCTGGGCCCTGCTGGCGGGGGCGACCGTCGGCATGGCGCTCACCTATCTCGCGGGGCCGCTGCTGGTGCTGCTGGTGCCGATGCATGGCAGCGCGCCGGCGGCTGCCCTCGGGGTGCTTGCCTGGGCGCTCTCGGCGATCGCGTATCTGCCGACGCTCAGGCTCTATGGCGGGGACGAGGTCCGCGCCTTCGCGCTGCCGGCGGTGGCCTGCGTCTACATGCTGATGACACTCGATTCCGCGCGCGCCCACGCGATGGGCCAGGGCGGTGCCTGGAAGGGGCGCACCTACTCGCACTGACCCGCGCGCGGGGGCTCAGAGATGGCCCTCGCGTCGAAGCCAGTCGATGGCATCCCGCAGCGCAGTCGACACCGGCGGCGGCGCAAAGCCCAGTTCCTCGCGCGCCCGGCTGGCATCGAACTGCACGTGCCGCGCGGCCAGCCGCACGCCCGTGAGCGGCGCTTTCGGCGGCTTGCCGGTCATGCGCGAGACCAGCGCCTCGACCCGTCCGGCCGCCAGCGCGACACCCATCGGCACGGTCGCACGCGGCGCGGGCACTCCGGTGATCCGAGCGATCATGCCCGCGAGTTCGCGCATCGCGACATCCTCGCCCGACAGCAGATACCGCCGGCCCGCGCGCCCCGCGTCGAGCGCCAGAACGATCCCCGAAGCCAGTGCGCGCACGTCGACCAGGTTCAGCAGGCAGTCGATCAGCGCCGGCGTGCGCCCGGCCGCAAGGTCGCGGATCATCGCCGTTGGCGGTGTCAGCCGCGTATCGCCCGGCCCGACGGGGGCCGAGGGCAGCACCGTCAACGCGTTCTGCCCGTCGGCGGCGGCGGCCTCGACGGCAAGCTCGGCCTGACGCTTCGATGTGGGATAGGGGCCCAGCAGCGCCTCGGGCGCAAGCTCGCTGCCTTCGTCGAGCACCGCGCCATCGGCCGCATCGCGCCCGACCAGCGTCGTGAAGCTCGAAACAAGGACCATGCGCGCGCCCGCGGCCTGCGCCGCGTGCAGAACACGGGCGGTGCCGTCGACATTTACGCGCGCGTAGTCGCCGGGATCGCGGGTCCACAGATGCGCGATCGCGGCGGCATGGATGACGCCCGTAACCCCGTCCATCGCGCGGGTCAGGTCCGAGGCGTCGAGGATTGAGCCTTCGACGGGCTCGGCCCCCTCGGGCAGCGGGACGGGAAAGGCAAGGTCGAAGCCGCGCACCCGCCGCCCGGCCGAGACAAGCTGCGCCACCACGTGCCCGCCGACGAAACCGCCGGCGCCGGTCACCAACACCGCGCCGGTCATCCGCGCCCTCCGCAGACCAGCAGGCCCGGCGCGATCGGGGACCCCGCTACCGTCAGGCCATTCACGATTGCGGCAACGCTCGCGCCGGAAAAGAGCGCGCCGCCCGGGTCGTCGAACAGGACGTCGGCCGTTCCCTGCGCCGGGTTTGCCAGAGCGAGGCGGGTGGGCGCGTGGCCGGCAAGCCCCCAGCGATAGAGCGCAATGCGGAACAGGTCGGGATGCAGCGCCACGGCGATGCGCCCGTCGGCGGTGCGTGTCAGGTTGTCGGGCCCGCCGGGCAGACGCATGGCCCCGCCGCCGAGCAGGCTGAGTCGTGCCCCGCGCGTTTCTGCGATGCTGACCTCGATCCCGTCGGTGATGATGCCATTGGGGAATTCGAGCCCCTCCGCGCGCAAATCGGCGCTGCCCGCGGCCGTTCGGATGTGCAGCACGCTTCCCGTGGTGCTGCCGGGCACGAGGTCTGCGGCCGACAGGCCGCAGGACCCGCGGTCGAGCGTGACGAGCAGATCGGTCCCCAGGAACGCGAGGTCATTGGCGCGGCACAGCGTCTCGCCGGCCAGGCGCCCGAGTCGCTCGAACCGAGCGCCATCTAGCCGGCCCCACACGACCTCGGCCTCGCCCGGTGCCGGGCGGTTGACGAAGGCCAGAAGTTCGCCCGCAAGATCGACCGATACGCCATGCGGCCGCGTGGGCTCCGGCACGCCCTCGATCGGCGTCACCGTGATCCTCGAGCCTGCCGCCAGGTCCCGCGCATCGGCCAGGAACAGGCCGCTGCGCCGCGCGTCCGTCGCGCGGCGGTCATCGGCCGACAGGACCAGAGTGGCTCCGTCGGGCAGGGGCGCGAGATCCTCGATGCCCGCCAGCGGTCCGATGCCCGGCGCCGTCACCTCGACCACCCGGCAGTCGCGGGCGGCATAGCGCGCCTCGACCGGCGCCGGCGTATTCGTCAGGAAGAGCGCGACCAGCGTGATGGCCAGGAGCGGCAGGCCAAGCGCCAGGACCATGCGGTTCACGTCAGGTGCTCCGCTCCCGCCGGGCGGCCATAGTCCCAGCGCTCGAGCCAGTGCCCGAGAGCGTGCTCGACCTTGGCGACGGTCTCGGCATCGCCCTTGAAGCTGTTCTTGCGGTAGCCCTCGATCCCCGCGAGGTAGCTGCGCGCCCGGGCGGCGAGCGCCTCGAAGCCAGGCAGCTCGAGCCCCGCGTAGATTTCCTCGAGCGCGCCGAGCGGGTCGGCGTCGAGCCACGCGTAGGGAAGCTCGACGAAATCGGGCGCCGTCCAGCCCGCGGTCTCGGCCGCAAAGCTTGCCATAATCCGCTCATAGACCCGCAGGATCGTGGCGTCGATGTCCAGATCTGCCGGGATATCCTGAAGCGCCATCACAGCCAGAAGCTTGTCGTAGAAATTCCGCATCGAAAGAAAGACTTCATGCGGGTTTCTGTGAATGTGAATGAACTTTGCGCCCGGAAACAGCCGGCGCAGCATCGCCGGGCGCGCGGTGTAGACCGGGTTCTTGATGAGAAGCGGCTTGCCCTGGTCGAGCGCGAGCTTGCGCATGAAGTAGGTGAAGCGCTCGGCCCAGGCGTCGATCTCGGCCGCATCGCAGCCGTCGAAGAACAGGCCGCGGTCGACCAGCCGGTCGAAGGCCCGGGGGAAATAGATGCCGTGGTAGAACGAGAGCGGCGACATGTTCGCGATCGCGATCTCGTCTTCCTGGGGGCTGGTCGGGGTCACGGGAATGTTGTCGATGAACCGCGTCTCGGGCAGCTGCCGCTCCAGCATCGGCCGCAACAGCCGTGCGAGCCCGAACATGTCGTGCGGAAGGCCGACCGCGACCGGCGGCACGTAGCCCCAGTCGCCGAGGCTCATCAGATTGTAGAGATGCGTCGTCCCCGAGCGCCAGTGGCCGAGGATGAAGACCGGCGGGGGCATGTCCTCGACCCGCGGCAGGCGGCGCGCGATCAGCGCGCGCTCGATCGCCGAGGCGGGCCAGCGCGTCAGCGCCGCGCCCCAGATCGCCGCCGCCGAACCAAGGCGATCGGGCCGGCCGCCGTCACGGAAGACGCGCCTGAGCGTGCCGAGATCTGCGCCGCTGAGGGGGTGGGCCATGCTTGTCCTCGGGGTCGTGGCGGGCGCGAGGCTATCCGCGCACGCGCCAGGGTTCAATGCGTGGGATCAGGGCGGGCAGGCGCGCCTCAGGCTCGGGCCTTTGCCGCACCGGCCTCGGCCAGTGCCTCGGGCAGCGCCGCGGCGAACAGCGCGAGGTCATGCGCGCGCCCGGCGCTGACGCGGATCGTGCGGTCGAGCGGCGCGACCCCCGGCATCCGCACGAACACGTCCCTCGCAAGCAGGCCGCGCAGCACCGCGCGGGCGAAGTCGCCGTCCCGGCCGCAGTCGACTGCGACGAAATTGGTGGCTGAGGGCAGGGCGCTCAGGCCGTTCTCAGTCGCGATGCGGGCAATCTCGACGCGGCTCGCCTCGACCTCGGCGACGACCCGCGCAAGGTGCGCGCGATCGTCGAGCGCGGCCATCGCCCCGGCCTGCGCCACGCGCCCGACCCCGAAATGATTGCGGATGCGGTCGAAGGCGGCGGCGATTCCGGCCTCGGCGATCCCGTAGCCGACCCGAAGGCCCGCAAGCCCATGGGCCTTCGAGAACGTCCGGAACCGGATCACCCGCGGGTCGGCGAGGTCGAAGGCCGGCGCCGTTCCCGCCGGCGCGAACTCGACATAGGCCTCGTCGAGGCACAGCAGGCAGCCGTCCGGCAAGGCGTCGATCAGCCGAGCGACGCTCTCGGCCTCGTGCCAGGTGCCCATCGGGTTGTCGGGGTTCGCGAGGTAGACCAGCCGCGCGCCATGCGCGCGCGCCGCCTCGGCCAGCGCTTCGGGATCCTCGGCATCGGCGCGGTAGGGCACGGTGACGAGCCGTCCGCCGAACCCTGCGACATGGTAGTTGAAGGTCGGATAGGCTCCGGCCGAGGTCACGACCACGTCGCCCGGGTTGACGAAGAGGCGCACCGTCAGCCCCAGGAGCCCGTCGATCCCCTCACCGATCACGAGGTTCCCGGGCCGCACGCCAAGCGTGTCCGCCAGCGCGCCGCGCAGGTCATGCGTCGTGGGGTCGCCATACATCCACGCGTCGCGGGCCGCCTGCGCGATCGCCTCGACCGCGCGGGGCGAGGGGCCGAACACGCTCTCGTTCGCGCCGATGCGCGCGGCGAAGGGCCGGCCGCGGTCGCGCTCCTGCTGCTCGGGGCCGACGAAGGGCACGGTCGGGGGCAGGCCCTCGACGATGCGCGAAAGGGGCGGTGCGTCTCTGTTCATGCAGCGTCATCTATCGGGCAGCGGGGCGACCCTGCAAGAGCGGACAGCACGCGGGCCCAGCCATGCGCGCGAGATCGGCGGCGAAGGCACGGGTGATCCGTCCGGGAAGTCGCGGCGCCAGGCGGACGCCGCGCGGCGCAATGCTCAGCCGGAAGCCGTTGTCGGGTCGATGATCTTCCCGATCGGCGTGATCTTGCTGGCGGGAAAGCCACTGATCTCGGCATGCTTGCGGATCGCGTCCTCGCTCTCGGCGAGGTAGACGCAGAACGTCTTGTTGTCGGCAACGTAGCTGTGTTCCCACTGCACCTTCGGGGCAAGCTGGGCGAGCGCCTCGTTCGACGTGGCGGCGGCGCCCTTGAGTTCGCCGCGGTCGAGGCTGCCGACCGACGGAATATCGCGCTCGATCATGAATCGCTTCAGGCTCATGTCTGTCTCCGCACCGTTGTGCCAGACCCGCACGCCTCGCTGCCCTGCGGTTCATAGTGCACGAGCGGGGATGGCGATGCCAGTGCCCGCCGGGCGCCGATGCGGAAGCGATGCCCTCAGTCCGCCGGCGTGACCCGGTAGAGCGCGCCGTCCCCCTCGCTCAGGAACCAGAGCGCCCCGTCCGGGCCCTCGCGCACGTCGCGGATCCGGGCAAAGGCACCCCGGAAGAGGCCTTCCTCGGACGTGACGCGGTCACCCTCGCGGTCGAGGCGCGAGACGTAGTCGTCCTTGAGCGAGCCGACGAAGATGTCGCCTTCCCAGCCCGGGAACATCCGGCCCGACAGGATCGCCATGCCTGAAGGCGCGATCGAGGGGTCCCAGTAGGTCACGGGCTGCTCCATGCCCTCCTTGTGGGTGCCCTCGCCGATCGGCAGCCCCGAATAGGCGCGGCCGAAGGTGATGACCGGCCAGCCGTAGTTCCTGCCGGCCTCGGGTCGGTTGATCTCATCGCCGCCGCGCGCGCCATGGGCGACGGTCCAGAGCCGCCCCTCGGCGTCCAGGGCCGCGCCCTGCGGGTTGCGGTGCCCGATCGACCAGAGGCCTGGGGCTGCACCGGGCCCGAAGTCGGGATTGTCCGACGGGATCGAGCCGTCGCGGTTGATGCGCACGACCTTGCCCAGATGCGTGGTGACGTCCTGTGCGCGCGTGTCCTGGCCGCGTTCGCCCAGCGTCACGAAGAGCGTGCCGTCCGCGCGCTCGACCACGCGGCTGCCGAAATGGCGCCCGCCCGACACGGTCGGGGTCATGCGGAAGATGACGCGCAGGTTCTCGAGCCGCGCTGCATCTTCGGACAGCCGCGCCACCGCGACGGCGGTATGCGCGCCGCCCTCCGCGGGCTCGGAATAGGTCAGGAAGATCTCGCGGCTCCGGGCGAAGTCATTCGCCGCCACGACGTCGAGCAGCCCGCCCTGGCCCGAGGCGCGGACCGCGGGCACACCATCGACCTCGATGCGCTGCCCTGCGGCGTCGAGATGCAGTAGCTTGCCGTCGCGCTCGGTGATGAGCATGTTCCCGCCCGGCAGGAAGGCGACCGCCCAGGGCGTGTCGAGCCCCGACACGATGCGGGTGACCTCGACCGGTCCGGCCGAGGTGTCGAAGGTCTCGGCGCGCGCGCCGCCCGCGGCGAGCCCCAGTCCGAGGGCGATGCAGGATGCCAGCCGCAGAAGTCGCATCATCGTCTCCTTGTCCGCAGCACCAGGTGACGCGGCGAGGGCGCGGATCGTTGCGCCTTCAGCCCGATTTCAGCGCCTGCGCCGCCTCGAGCGCAAAATAGGTCAGGATGCCCGAGCAGCCAGCCCGCTTGAAGGCCATCAGACTTTCCATCATGCCGACCCGCGGGTCCAGCCAGCCGTTCTGCATCGCCGCGCGCAGCATCGCGTATTCGCCGGACACCTGGTAGGCGAAGGTCGGCACCCTGAACTCGCTGGCCACCCGCTGGCAGATGTCGAGGTAGGGCATCCCCGGCTTGACCATCACCATGTCGGCGCCCTCGGCCAGGTCGATCGCCACCTCGCGCAGCGCCTCCTCGGTGTTGGCCGGGTCCATCTGGTAGGTCTTCTTGTCGCCCTTGAGCGCACCGCCCGAGCCCACCGCGTCGCGGAACGGGCCATAGAAGGCCGAGGCGTACTTGGCCGCGTAGGTCATGATGGTGACGTTCTGGAACTCGTGCTCCTCCAGCGCGCGGCGCATCACGCCCACGCGCCCGTCCATCATGTCCGAGGGCCCGAGGATATCGGCGCCGGCTTCGGCCTGCGCCAGCGTCTGGCGCTCCAGCGCAAGCAGGGTCTCGTCGTTGATCACCTCGCCGTCGCGCACGAGGCCGTCATGCCCGTCCGAATTGTAGGGATCGAGCGCCACGTCCAGCATCACGCCGATCCCCGGCACCTCGGCCTTCACCGCGCGGGTGGCGCGGCAGACCAGGTTCTCGGGGTTCCACGCCTCCTCGGCGCCCGGGGTCTTCTGGGCGGGGTCGGTGTAGGGAAAGATCGCGACCGCGGGGATGCCAAGCGCGCGCGCCTCGGCCGCCTTCGCCACCAGCCGGTCGACGGTCAGGCGCTCGACCCCCGGCATCGAGGCGACGGGCTCGGCCCGGTCGGTGCCGTCGATCACGAAACACGGCCAGATGAAATCGGCCGGGGTTAGCACGGTCTCGGCCACCATCGCCCGCATCCAGGGCGCCTGGCGCAGCCGGCGCGGGCGCGCGGCGGGGAAGGGTGCGGGTTGCAGCATGGCCGGCGTTTCTCCTATTTGTTTGGCCGCAAACTGGCATGGGGCCAAAGGGGGCGGCAAGGGGCATGAGCGACGCAGACATTCTGTTCGAACGGTACGGCAGCCTGGGGCTGGTGACGCTGAACCGCCCCGGGGCGCTGAACGCGCTGACCCACGCCATGGCCCTTGCGCTCGAAGGGCAGCTTGACGCCTGGCGCGCCGACGCCTCGATCGCCGCGGTCGCGATCCGCGGCGCCGGCGACAAGGCCTTCTGTGCCGGCGGAGACATCCGTGCGCTTTACGAGGCGGGGCGCCCCGGCGGCGACCGCGGCGCCGCGAATTTCCAGTTCTATGCCGACGAGTACCGCGTCAACACCAAGATCAAGACCTATCCCAAGCCCTATGTCGCACTGATGGACGGCATCGTCATGGGCGGCGGGGTCGGGGTCTCGATCCACGGCTCGCGCCGCATCGCCGGCGACCGCACCCTGTTCGCGATGCCCGAGACGGGGATCGGCCTGTTCCCGGATGTCGGCGGCACCTTCTTCCTCCCGCGCATGCCGGGCCAGACGGGGATGTTCGCGGGCCTCACCGGCGCGCGGTTCAAGACGGCCGACGCCGTCGCGGCGGGCGTGTGCGACACCTATGTCGAGAGCGCGCGACATGCTGCACTGATCGAGGCGCTCGCGGCCATCGAGCCCGGCTCCGGCGCGCCGGCGGCGCTCGACGAGGCAATCGCGGCGCTTGCAACGCTTGCGCCGGGCGAGACGCCCGTGGCAGACGCCCGCCCGATGATCGACCGATTCTTCGCTGGCGACAGCGTCGAGCAGATCCTCGACGCGCTCGATGCCGATGGCGGCGACTGGGCGGCGGGGCAGGCGGCGCTGATCCGCTCGAAATCCCCCACCTGCACCCGCATCGCCTTCCGCCAGATCCGCGAGGGGGCGAAGCTCGGTTTCGAGGACTGCATGCGCCTCGAATACCGCCTTGCGCGTTTCTGCATGATGCAGCCGGACTTCTACGAGGGCGTGCGCGCGGTAATCATCGACAAGGACAACGCGCCGAAGTGGTCACCGGCAACGCTGGCCGAGGCCGACGACGCCCATGTGGCGCCGGGCTTCGCGCCGCTGGGGCGCGACGAGCTCGTTCTTTGATCCATCGCGGTGCGGTTTCGGGTGCTCCCGCGCCGCGCAGGATGCGCAGCGCGGGGAGCTGTGGCGCGGGACTTTGATCCCCCCGGATGTCCCGCGCCGGAGCCGTGGCGGCTCCCTCCGATCCGCCTGTCAGTTGCAGGCGGGTCCCTTCGCGTCCAGCACCATGGCGCTGACGATCGTGCGCGCCATGGGCGGCTGGTAGTCGATCCGGCCGCCATCGGCGACGGGGCTCGACACGACGTGGTAATAGGTGCGCGGCACGCGGCCCGTGCCGTCGTCCACGCCGCGGTATCCGATCTCGATCTTGACCCGGTCGATCCCTTCCGCGCGGGCAAGGTGCAGGGTTGCGCCCTCGGCGTATGCCTCGGGGCGGCAATCCGCGGCGAATGCGGGCAGCGCTGCCATTGCGATCACGAGAATGAAGCATGCTGCCATCATGATCCCTCGCGAGCGCCGGTCGCTCGGGCCGGCTGTCGGCTCGATGACCTGCGGCTTCGCCCGCACCTTCGGCGCGCTCGGCGGCGCAGGCGCGTCCTCGGACAGCGGCCGGGGGAGTTGTGGGAGCGGCGACGCCGCCCCGGCGTCGATCCGGCATCCGGCAGTCATGGTCTTGGTCTCCTCTCGCATGGGTTCGTCGATTGCCATGCGACGACCTATGGCCGAATCAATTCGGGCGCGGCTGTGAGAAATGATTCACTCCGCCACGCCTCTTGCGGCGCCGTGTCCTTCGGGTTACCTGCCCGGCCATGAGCACGCACGGGGAACTCGCCCCGGGCGCCGTCACCGTTGGCGGCGCGCCCGAGGGATATGACGCGCGGCTGGTGGCGGATCTCGTCGCCCGCGCGAAGGGGCCGGTCATCCATGTCGCCCGCGACGACGCGCGCGCGGCCGCGATGGCCGAGGCGCTGGCGCTCAGCGCGCCCGGCATGGCCGTGCTGCAGTTCCCGGCCTGGGACTGTCTGCCCTATGACAGGGTCTCGCCCAATCCCGAGATCCTGGCGGCGCGCATGGCGACGCTGGCCGCGCTCGCGCACGGGTGGGACGCGCCCTCGGTGGTGATCGCGACGCTCAATGCCGCCACCCAGAAGGTTCCGCCGCGCGCGACAGTGGCCGAAGCCAGCTTCATTGCCGGCGTCGGTCGCCGCGTCGAGGTCGAAGGGCTGGTCGCCTGGCTCTCGCGCATGGGTTTCAACCGCGCCTCGACCGTCATGGAGCATGGCGACTTCGCCGTCCGCGGCGGGATCATCGACATCTTCCCGCCCGGCGCCGAATACCCGGTCCGGCTCGACTTCTTCGGCGACGTGCTCGAAAGCGCGCGCCGCTTCGATACCGAGACGCAGCGCACGGTCGAGAAGGTCAAGCGCGTCGAGCTTGCCCCCGCCGCCGAGATCGTGCTCGACGAGCCCTCGATCCAGCGCTTCCGCACCCGCTACCGCGAGCTTTTCGGCGCCCCGCGGCTCGACGACCCGCTTTACGCCGCGGTCTCGGAAGGGCGGAAGCACCAGGGGATGGAGCACTGGGTGGCGCTCTTCCACGAGCGGATGGAGACGTTGTTCGACTATCTGCCGGCCGCGCCCGTCACCCTCGACCACCAGGTCGGCGAGGCGCTCGCCGCCCGGCTCGACACGATCCGCGACCATCACCATGCCCGCGTCGAGGCGGGCGACAGCAACCCGCGCGGCGAAAGCCCGTACCGGCCATGCCCGCCGGACCTTCTCTATCTCGACGAGGAAGAATGGCAGGCGGCGCTCGCGGGCCGCGCCGTGCGCGCGTTCAGCCCGCACAAGCTGCCCACGGGGCCCGGCGTCATCGACGCGGGCGGCCGGCCCGGCCGGTCCTTCGCCCCCGAGCGTCAGCAGGAAGGCGTCAATCTATTCAAGGTCCTGTCCGAGCATGTTCGCGCGCGGCTGCGTGACGGTCCGGTGGTGCTTGCAAGCTATTCCGAGGGCGCGCGCGACCGCCTGCGGGGCCTGCTCTCCGACCACGGCCTGAGCGAGGCCGGGCTGGTGGCGGACTGGCGCGAGGTCAAGCCCGGCCTCAACGTGATGGTCTGGGGGCTCGAGCAGGGCTTCGTCACGCCCTCGGCCACGGTGATCTCGGAGCAGGACGTTCTCGGCGACCGCCTGGTGCGCCGCCCGCGCCGCGCGCGCCGGGCCGAGAACTTCCTGACCGAGGCTCAGTCGCTCACGCCCGGCGACCTGGTCGTGCACCTCGATCACGGGGTGGGGCGGTATCTCGGACTCGAGACCATCACCGCCATGGGCGCGCCGCACGAATGCCTCGCGCTCGAATACGCGGGCGGCTCGAAGCTCTACCTGCCGGTCGAGAACATCGAGCTCCTCAGCCGCTACGGGCAGGAGACGGGCGAGCTCGACCGCCTCGGCGGCGGTGCCTGGCAGGCCCGCAAGGCCAAGATGAAGGAGCGGATCCGCGACATGGCGGAGAAGCTCATCCGCGTCGCGGCCGAACGCGCGCTGCGCACCGCCGAGCCGCTCGAGCCCGAGCATGGCGGCTATGCGCGGTTCTGCGCCGGCTTCCCCTACCAGGAGACCGACGACCAGCTGCGCGCGATCGAGGACGTGATCGCCGACCTCGGCAAGGGCAGGCCGATGGACCGGCTGATCTGCGGCGATGTCGGCTTCGGCAAGACCGAGGTGGCGCTGCGCGCGGCCTATGTCGCCGCCGCCTCGGGCATGCAGGTCGCGTTGATCGCGCCGACCACGCTGCTCGCCCGCCAGCACGCGCGCGAATTCGCCGAGCGCTTCCACGGCACCGGGCTGCGCGTGCGCCAGCTGTCGCGCTTCGTCGGCGCGAAGGAGGCGGCCGAGACGCGCAAGGGCCTGGAATCGGGCGAGATCGCCATCGTGGTCGGTACCCATGCGCTGCTGGCCAAGGGCGTGAAGTTCTGCAACCTCGGCCTGCTGGTCATCGACGAGGAGCAACATTTCGGCGTCGCTCACAAGGAGCGGCTGAAGGAGCTGCGCTCGGACGTCCACGTGCTGACGATGACCGCGACCCCCATCCCGCGCACGCTGCAGCTTGCGATGTCGGGCGTGCGCGAGCTTTCGGTGATCGCGACCCCGCCGGTCGACCGGCTGGCCGTGCGCACCTACATCTCGCCCTTCGACACGGTCACCGTGCGCGAGGCGCTACTGCGGGAGCATTACCGCGGCGGCCAGTCCTTCTTCGTCGTGCCGCGCATCGCGGATCTTCCAGAAGCCGAGGCCTTCCTGCGCGACGAGGTGCCCGAGGTGAAGGTGATCGTCGCTCACGGCCAGATGGCGGCGGGCGATCTCGACGAGCGCATGAACGCCTTCTACGACGGCAAGGCTGACGTGCTTCTGTCGACCACCATCGTCGAGTCGGGCCTCGACATTCCCCGCGCCAACACGCTGATCGTGAACCGCGCCGACATGTTCGGGCTCGCGCAGCTCTACCAGATCCGCGGCCGGGTCGGGCGCGCCAAGCTGCGCGCTTATGCCTATTTCACGACCGAGCCCCGCAAGCCCCTGACGCCGCAGGCGGAACGGCGCCTCAAGGTGCTCTCCAGCCTCGACACGCTGGGCGCGGGCTTCACCCTCGCCAGCCACGATCTCGACATCCGCGGCGCGGGGAACCTGCTGGGCGAGGAGCAGTCGGGCCACATCCGCGAGGTCGGCTTCGAGCTCTACCAGGACATGCTAGAGGAGGCGATCGCTCGCATCCGCTCGGGCGAGGCCGGCGCGCCGGTCGAGGCCGGCGAGACGTGGGCCCCGACGATCAACCTCGGCGTGCCCGTGTTGATCCCCGACGACTACGTGCCCGATCTGGACGTCCGGCTCGGGCTCTACCGGCGCCTGTCGAACCTCGAGACGCGGCAGGAGATGGAAGGCTTCGCGGCCGAGCTGCACGACCGTTTCGGCAAGCCGCCCGCCGAGGTGGAGATCCTGCTGCGCGTGGTCCGGGTCAAGACGCTGTGCCGCCGCGCCGGGATCGCGCGCCTCGACGCGGGCCCCAAGGGCGCGACGATCCAGTTCCGCGACGACCGCTTCGCCGATCCCGCGGGCCTTGTCGCCTTCCTGCAGTCGCAGCGCGGGCTCGCCAAGATCAGGGACAACAAGCTGGTGATTCGCCGCGACTGGAGCGAGGAGGCCGACCGCATCAAGGGCGCCTATGGCATCGCCCGTGACCTGGCGAAGATCGTCGCGGATGCAAAAAAGGCGGCGTGACCGCCGCCTTTTTCAAGTTTTCAGAAGACGCTCGACAAGCGCAATCCGGCACCTTGGCGGGCCGGCTGCCGTCCTCCGTCAGAACGTGACGAAGGCGGGCAGGCGAGCCGCAGGCTGGGCCTTGCGGTTCGCGCGGCGTTCCTCGACCCAACGATGGGCCGTGCAGGAATGCAGCGTGCGGCCGATCTTGGAATCGGTCTGCACCCTGCGTCTGTCGGACGTCTTCCCCTCGCGCCCGGGAGTGGCGGCGGATGTGCGAGTCCGGTTGTCGGAACCGACCATGTCGTCCTCCCATGTATGAAGTTGCGGCACAGGATCGTGCCGCGGGTCACGCATTTATGCCCAAAAATTTCCAAAGGTCACGTCTTGACACGACATTTTTCTGTGCCTGCACCTCGATCGGCGTTACGGAGCCGCTAGCGCGGCGCGCGGCGCCGAATTAGCGTGAGCCACGTCATCGTGCCGGAGGGGCCGCATGATGCATTTAACGGGGCGGCCCCGCGGCGGGCCGGGCGTGGTGCCAATGGTGAATTTCATCGAACTTTCGCTGCCAGTAATCTTCGCCGGAAGCGTCGTCCTGTTCATCGGCGCCGGCCTGGTCGGTCGGCTTGCCGCGCGCCGGGTCCGGGCTGGGGATGGCGGGGGGGCGAGCGTGACGACCCTGCACTCGGCCGTTCTCGGCATGCTGGCTCTGATGATCGGTTTCACCTTCGCCATGGCGCTGTCGCGCCACGAAGCGCGCCGTACGGCGATGATCGAGGAGGCCAACGCAATCTCGACCGTGGCGCTGCGCGCCCGCCTGCTGCCCGCACCCCACGCCGCCGAGAGCCTCGCGCTGATCAAGGACTATATCGACACGCGGGTCGAGTATACCGGGACGCTGGCCGAACGGTCTGCGATCGAGGGCGTGATCGCGCGCTCGGACGAGCTGCAGGAGGCGCTCTGGCAGATCGCGATGAAGGTCGCCGCAACCAACGGCAGCGCGGTGCCCTCGGGCATCTACATCACCGCCCTGAACGAGATGTTCGACATCCAGACCAGCCGCGTTGCCGCGACCTTCGCCCATATCCCCATGGTTGTCTTTCTCGCCATCTACCTGATCGCCGCGGTGTCCTGCGGCTTCACGGGATACACCAACGGTATCGAGGGGCACCGGATGCGGCCCTCGTCGGCGCTGATGGCCGCGCTGATCGCCGCGGTGATCCTGCTGGTCCATGACCTCGACCGGCCGGGCAGGGGCTTCATCCGGGTCGACCGCCAGCCGATGATCGACACCGCCGAGACGATCGCCGGATACCGGGCCTGACCTTGTTTCAGCGCGGCTTTATCCGCGGCCAGGTGTCCGAGAGCCGGTAACCCGCGGGCCACGGGTCCTGCGGGTCCAGCATGTGCTGGTGGATCCCCGTGATCCAGGCGCGCCCCGAGACCGAGGGCAGGATTGCCGGCTTCCCGCCGACAGTTGCCGTGCCCTCGATCCGGCACAGGAACTCCGAGCCCAGGATCGAGACGCCGCGGAACGTCTCGCCCTCGCGCATCTCGCCGCGCGCATGCAGCACTGCCATGCGCGCCGAGCAGCCCGTGCCGGTCGGCGAGCGGTCGAGCTTGCCGGGCTGGATCGCCACGGTGTTGCGCCCGGTCTTGATGCCCTCGACCGTCTCGACCGGCCCGGCGATCTGGCAGAACGAGATATGCGCCCAGTCGGGATTCTCGGGGTGGCTGAAGCCGATCTGCTCGTTCGCGGCGGCGGTGATGCGGATGCCGGCCTCGGCGAGGTCGCGGGCCTCGTCGGGCGAGAGCGCGAAGCCCAGCGCGCGGGCATCGGCGATCACGAAGCTGTCGCCGCCATAGGCGGTGTCGACGGTCAGGGTTCCGATCCCCTCGAGTTCCAGCCGCGCGTCGAGGCGCTGGGCAAAGCTCGGGACGTTCCTGACGGTGATCCGCTCGACCTTGCCGTCGCGGCACTGGGCGCGCACCTCAACCAGCCCCGCCGGCGCCTCGAGATGCAGCAGCGTCTCGGGCTCGGTCATCGGCACCAGCCCGGTTTCGAGCACCACCGTCGAGACGCAGATCGAGTTCGAGCCGGACATCGGCGGGGTGTCCTCGGGCTCCATGATGATGAAGGCCGCGTCGGCGCGCGGATCCTTGGGCGGCACCAGCAGGTTCACGTGCCGGAAGACGCCGCCGCGCGGCTCGTTCAGCACGAAGGCGCGCAAGGCCCCGTCGCGCGCGATCCAGCGCGACTGTTCCCACAGCGTGTCGCCGGGCGGGGGCGCGACGCCGCCCACGATGACGTCGCCGACCTCGCCCTCGGCATGGGCCGAGACGACATGGATGATCTTGCTGGCGCGCATCGCTCCCCCGGGGCGGTTGTCCGATTCCCCCGGATGCTAGCGCAATGCGCCCGCCTCGCGCTTGATCGAATGCACGCCCGCCAGGTCGCTCCCAGGTCATCGCGTGCCCGGTCGCGGGGGCGATTGTTGCCGGATGCTGCATGATGTTTTCACGCTGGGCCGGGTGTCGTTGCGGATCGCGGGGGTTAAGTGTCACGCAGATCGCCCCAAGCCATGGGGGCGGGAGGAACGCGCAGAGGAGGAATGGCCCGATGGGACTCCTGGTCGAGGGCGAATGGCGTGACCGGTGGTACGACACCGCCAAATCGGGCGGGCGCTTCGTGCGCGACACCGCGAAGTTCCGCAACTGGGTGACCGCGGATGGCGCGGCGGGCCCGTCGGGCGAAGGCGGCTTCCGTGCCGAGAGCGGGCGCTATCACCTCTACGTCAGCCATGCCTGTCCCTGGGCGCACCGCACGCTGATCTTCCGCCGGCTGAAGGGGCTCGAGCCGCATGTCGGCGTCTCCGTCGTGCATCCGCTAATGAAGGAAGACGGCTGGACCTTCTCGACCGATTTCGACGGCGCCACGGGCGACAGGCTGATGGGCAAGGACTTTCTTCGCGATGTCTATCTCGAGGCGAACCCGAAAGCCTCGGGGCGCGTGACGGTCCCGGTCCTGTGGGACACCGAGCGCCACACCATCGTGTCGAACGAGTCGTCCGAGATCATCAGGATGTTCAACTCGGCCTTCGACGCGATCACGGGCAACCGGCTCGACTTCTACCCCGCGCCGTTGCGCGCCGAGATCGATGCCATCAACGACCGCGTCTACGGGGCGATCAACAACGGCGTCTACAAGGCAGGGTTCGCGACGACCCAGGCGGCCTATGACGAGGCGGTCACGGCGCTCTTCGCCGCGCTCGACGAGATCGACGCGCGTCTCTCGGCGCAGCGCTACCTGACGGGCTCAACACTGACCGAGGCCGACTGGCGGCTGTTCACGACCCTGGTGCGCTTCGATCCCGTGTATGTCGGGCACTTCAAGTGCAACATCCGCCGGATCGCCGATTATCCTGCGCTGTCGGGATATTTGCGCGAGCTCTACCAGTATCCGGGGATCCGCGACACGGTGCGGCTGGATCACATCAAGTTTCACTACTACGCCAGCCACGCCAGCGTGAACCCCACGGGGATCGTGCCGCTCGGCCCGGTGCTCGACCTAGACCGGCCGCATGGGCGCGGCCATCTCGCCGCCGCCTGAGGGCGGCGCGGCTCGTCAGAACGCGGCGAGCCCCGCGACCATCGCGATCACAAGGACGAAGTTGAGCCCGACGAACCACAGGTGGCTGTCACGCAGCCGCTTGTGCGCGATCATCGCCTGCTCGGGGCCCGCCGCCTCGCTGGCGATGACCCGCGCCACCGCCTCGGTCACACGCAGCCGCGCGGGCTCGATCTGCACGACGAAGACGCCCGCGATCACCAGCATCAGCGCGAAGGCCGGCGCGATCGCATGGTCGATCATCAGGAGCCCCGTCACCAGAGCGGCGATCCCGGCCAGCATCATCAGGAAGAAACGCGGCCCCGCGAGGAACGGGTTCTTCAGCCGCGCCTCGGCATCTTCGCGCGAGATGCGGGCCGTGCCGCACAGATATGGGCAGCTCTTCCAGTGAACCGCGGCCACGATGCCATGCACGGCAATCAGGGCGATGGCCCCCCAGACCAGCGGCTCGCCACTGGCCTGATCGAGCGTGTCCACCAGCATCTTCATGATGTCGCCTCCGTCCTTCGGGCGTCGAGCGCCGCGAGTTCCGAGATGATCCGCCCCCAGGTATCGCTGTCCTGGGCCCCTTGCACGACGTGGCGCCCGCCGATCACGAAGCACGGCACGCCATTGACGCCCATGCGGCGGGCCTCCTGCTCCTCGGCCTCCAGCTCCTTGCGGTCGGCGTCGCCGGACAGCAGCTGGCGGACGACATCGGCGTCGAGGCCGGCTTCGCTCCCGATGCGCACCAGCGTCTCGGTGGCCGAGATGTCCTCGCCATCGTGGAAATAGGCGCGGAAGATCGCGTCGACCACACGCTGGTCGGCGCCCTCGGCCGCGGCCCAGCGGATCAGGCGATGCGCGTCCAGCGTCTGCGGCGCGCGGCCGATCCGGTCGAGGTTCCAGTCGATCCCCTCGTCCCGGCCGGCGCTGTCGATCGCGCCGTAGACGCGCTCGGCGCCCTCCGGCCCGCCGAACTTGGCCTCGAGATAGGCGCGGCGCTCCATCCCCTCGGCCGGCATGTCCGGGTTGAGGCGGAACATCCGCCACACGATCCGGAAGGGGTTCGAGGCGGCCGCGGCCAGCGCGCGGTCGAGGCGCGTCTTGCCGATGTAGCACCAGGGGCAGATCGGGTCCGAGATGATGTCGAGCTGAATCATGCCGCCAAGGTAATGCGCCGACCGCCGGCGGGGAAGGGGCGCACGAATCCGTGATCGGCGGCTTGCGAGCGGGATGCGGGCCCCGCTCGTGGCGTCAGCCGCCGTCCCGGCGATAGGTCGAGACCAGCGTCCGGCGCTGCAGCTTGCCGTTGGGGCTGCGCGGCAGCGTGTCGACCTCGATCCAGACCTTGGGCGCCTTGTAGGGCGCCAGCGTCGCTGCGGCGTGCGCTGCCAGGGCATCCTCGCCCGGCCACTTGCCCCTTGGCACGATGAAGGCCGCGACCAGCGACAGGTCGGCGCGGACCGGCAACTCGGCCACCGCGACCTCGGCGACCGCGGGGTGCCGGCCGATCGCTTCCTCGACCTCCTGCGGCGCGACGCGATAGCCGAGCGCGTTCATCACCTCGTCGGCCCGGCCCAGATAGGTGATGTAGCCGTCGCGATCCATCGCGGCGCGGTCGCCGGTCAGGAACCACTCGCCGCGCATCGCGGCCTGCGTCGCCGCGGGGTCGTGCCAGTATCCCAGCATCAGCCCCTCGTCGCGGCGCGAGACGGCGAGAAGCCCAGGCTCGCCTACCGGCTCCGGCGCATCGTGGCTGGCGTCCTCGGGCAGGATCGCGACCCGGCGCCCGCGCTGCGGCCGGCCCGAGGTGCCGGGGCGAGGCGGCACGGAAGGCGCGCTCGAGATGTAGGTCGAGACCTCGGACATCCCCAGCGCCTCGTAGAGCGGCTTGCCCGTCGTGGCGCGCCATTCTTCGGCAACCGCGTCGGGCATCCGCTCGCCCGCGGTGAGCCCGTGGCGCAGGGTGGCAAAGTCTTCCGCCATGCCCTCGGCGCCGCGCAGCATCTGCCGGTAGACCCCGGGGACGGCCGCGAAGATCGTGGCCCCGTGGGCGCGGGCAAGCCTGGGCCAGACATGGGCATCGCGCGGCCCGGCATAGATCAGCGTCCCCGCGCCCGCGGCCCAGGGGTCGGTCAGGCCCGCGCCCAGCGTGTAGGTCCAGTTGAACGCGCCCGCATGCAGCACCGTGTCGGCCTCCGACAGCCCGTACCACCCGTCCCACATCATGCGCCGCGCATGGGCCGAGCGCTGGGCATGGAGCACGCCGCGCGGCCGCCCCGAGGTGCCCGAGGTGTAGATCAGGAAGGCCGGGTCGCCCGCTTCGGTCTGCGCGATCGGCCCGGGCACGCAGCCGCGCAGCTCTGCCCAGGCGCCCGGTGCGAGCAGCCCGACCCCGTCGGGCAGATCGACCGCCAGCTCGGTCGAGACCGCGGCAAAGTGCGGCTTCATGTCGGCGACCAGCCCGAGGAACTCGCTCGCGGTCAGCTGCGACGAGGTGGGAACCGCGATCCCGCCGGCGGCGATCGTTCCGAAGAACAGGATCGGGAAATCCGAGACGTTGCCCATCCGCAGCGCGACCCGGTCGCCGGGCTGTAGGCCCGCGGATCTCAGCCCCGCCGCGGTCGCCCGGATCGCGCGGTCCAGGTCGGCATAGCGCCAGGCTTCGGCCACCGCACTGGTCGCATCGGCCAGCACGCGCAAGGCCAGCTTCTCGGGCGTGCGCCGCGCCGCATCAAGGACATGTGCGGCCATGTTGAAGCTTGCGGGGCAGGGCGGCGGGGGCCCCTGATCGAAAAGGCTGTCGTCGGGGATCATTCACGCTCTCTCGTTTCGCGGCGCACAGTGTCATGCGGCGTCCGGCCACGCAATGCACCGCGCGGGGTCCGGCCCGCTTGCCGCGCCCGGCTGGTCATCCCCGGCCGATGCGGTCGAGGTGACCGGCAAGCTCGTCGCGTCCAAGGTGCTCGAGCGGCAGCGCCAGCGCCGCGTTGATCCGAGCCGAAAGCCGGTGATACGCGAGCGCGAAGGCAACGGCGGTCTGCTCGGTCGGCGCGGCAAGCGGCTCGTCCATCGCCCAGGTGGCGGTGACGGGGCGGCCTTGCCATGCCGGGTGACGCTCGGCCGCCACCGAGGGGCAGAGGTCGAGCACGATATCGAGCTGCGGCGCCCCCGACCCCGAGAACTCGAACCAGCTTTTCGATCTCAGGCCCTTGCTGTCGATGCCACGCGCCGCAAGGCAGTCGAGCGTCGCGCCCGCGACGACGCCGACCGGGTTCGATCCGGCCGAGAAGGCCCGGACCCGGCCCGCGCCGTCGCGGTTGAAGATCGCCTCGGCCAGGATCGAGCGCGAGGCGTTGCCGGTGCAAAGGGCGAGGATACTGATCATCGGGACGCAATCGGCTTGGGTTCTGCCCCACTCATCCCGTATCAGCGCGGGATCCGCAAGCGCCCGCCCGCCTGCGCCCGCTTTGGGACAAGTCCGGAGCTCAGTAGAGCATCGCCCGGATATCGACGCTGCCCCGGACGCCGATCTTGTCCCAGTGCGCACGCAGGAAGCTGTCCGCCGCGGCGCGCCCCGCCGCCTTGAGGTCGTCGAACAGCCCTGGGCGCGGGTTCAGCTTCGAGGCGAAGCCCAGTTCGCGCATCGTCTCGTCATCGCGCACGGCGTGGATCCGGATCGCCTTCATCTCGCTCGGCGACAGCTTGCCTTCCTCGATCAGCCGCCCGACGAAGGCGATCGCCCGCAGCTCGCGCAGCAGCGACGAGTTGAACGAGATCTCGTTCACCCGGTTGATGATGTCGTTCGCCGTTTGCGGCACCTCGGGCCGCTCGATCGGATTGACGTGGACGATCAGGATATCGTCGGTCCCGGTCTCGTAGAACAGCGGGAACAGGGCCGGGTTGCCCATGTAACCCCCGTCCCAGTAGTGCTCGCCGTCGATCTCGACCGCCTGGAACAGGAAGGGCAGGCAGGCCGAGGCCAGGAACACGTCGACCGTGAGCTCGCCGTTCTTGAAGACCTTGATCCGCCCGGTTCGCACATTCGTGGCCGAGACGAAGATGTGCGGATAACAGCTCCGGCAGATCCGGTCGAAGCAGGTGGTCTCGCGCAGCAGGTCTCCCAGCGGATTGAGGTTCAGCGGGTTCCATTGATAGGGCGAGAGCGAGCGGTTGATCGTCGCGGCCACGGTGTCCATCGGCAGGCGCATGGCCTCGTGCACCATGTTGGCGATGCCGGGCGAGAAGGCGCCCAGCCAGTCGACGACCGGATGCGCGTTGCGCCGCGCCGCGCGCCGGATCTCGCCCCAGAAATGCGCAAGCTGCGCACGCGCGCCCTCGCGCCCACCAAGCCCGCCGGGATCGCCGCCAAGGTAGCCGGTCTTGAGCATGGCGGCGTTCATCGCGCCCGCCGAGGTGCCCGAGATAGCCTCGATGTCGAGCCTCTCTTCTTCCAGCAGCCGGTCGAGCGCGCCCCAGGTGAAGGCGCCATGCGCACCGCCGCCCTGGAGGGCGAGGTTGATGGATTTCGTCTGGTGGATCGCCGCCATCGACCCGTCCTCCTCGGCATTCTCGGCCCCTGACGATGGGGAGCGGGGCGCTGCGGTGCAACAGGTTCATTGTTGCAGTGCCACATCTTTTCGCGAGCATCCGGGCCCAAGCGCGGCTTGCCCGGCGCTGTCCGCGACCGTACCCTTCCCCGAAAAATCGGGAGGATCCGAGCCATGCGACCGCATTCGGCACCGCGTTCGTCACTGGCGGGTGGAGTGCTCGCGCTGCTGGCGGCATGTCCCGCAACCGAACCCCGCGCGCAGGACTTCGCGCCGGGCGAGAAGCTCGCGCTGTTCCACTGCGGCCGGTGCCACGTCATCAACGAGCGCAACCGCATGGGCGGCATCGGCTCGACACCGGCGTTCAAGACGATGCGGGGCCACCCCGAGTTCGAGGCGAAGATGCGCAGCTTCTACGCGCTGCGCCCGCACCCCGCATTCACCCAGATCCCCGGCGTGACCGAGCCGTTCACGCCCGAACTGCCATCCCCGATCCACCCGGTCGAGCTGACCGAGGAGGAACTCGACCGCATCGTCGATTATGCCCTGACGCTCGAGGCCGCCGATCTCGGCGGGCAGCTTCGGTCGCGCTGAGCGGGGCTCACTCCCACCACGGATCGATCCGGGCGATATCCTCGTCCGACAGCCCGAAATGGTGGCCGATCTCGTGCACCAGGATATGGGCGACCAGCGCGCCGAGCGCCACGTCGCCGCGCTCGGCCCACTCGTCGAGGATCGCCCGGCGGTAGAGCACCACCTCGTCCGGCCCGCCCGGCAGGTCGCTGAAGGACTTCTCGGTCAGCGCGACCCCGCTGTAGAGCCCCGTCAGCTCGAACGGATCTGCGATCCCCATGGCGGCCAGCGTCTCGTCGTCGGCCAGGTCCTCGACGCGCAGCACGACGCCCTCGCATTGCTCGCGGAACCCGTCAGGCATGGCCTCGAGCGCATCGCGCGCGAGGCGGTCGATATCGGCCAGCGACGGCGCGACGAGGTCGGTCAGCGGGTCGTTCATGTCGGCCCTTCCCCGGTCACAGGGCGCGACAGGTAGCGCACGACCTTTCCGGGCGAGGGGGCCCCGCGCCCGATCTCGGCGAAGCCCAGCGCGGCGTGGAACGCATCCGATCCGGGGTTCGGCGGCTCGCGGTTCACCTCGCAGACGACCTGTCCCAGCCCGGCCGCCGCGGCCGCCTCAAAGGCGCGGTCGTAGAGCGCGCGCGCCATGCCGCGTCCGCGCAGCTCGGACGCCACGACGATCCGGTCGATGTAGAGAAAGCGGTTGAGCCGCTCGCGGAACCACAGGAAGTTCGGGCTGTCGTAGGCGCCCGCCTCGTCGAAGGCGATGACGAAGGCCGCGCCGTCGGGCGTGGCCAGCGCCAGGCGCGACGCGTCGACGAGCGCGCGCAGCCGCGCGGGGTCGAGCGGCGAGGTGTGGTGCTCGACCCGCGCGTTCTGGGCCAGCACGGCGCCGAGCACCGGCTCCGCGGCCTCGCGCAGATCGACGAATTCGGGGCTTTGGGGCATGGCCTGCTTCCCTGCAGCAAGTGACGGTCGCCGGAAACGACGAAGGGCGGCGCATCGCGCGCCGCCCCCGTTTACTGTCCGACGTTCCGGCTTGTCAGCAGGAATAGTACATCTGGTACTCGATCGGGTGCGGCGTGTGCTCGTAGGCATAGACCTCCTGCCACTTGAGCTCCATGTAGCCCTCGATCTGGTCGCGGGTGAACACGTTGCCCTTGAGCAGGAACTCGTGGTCGGCCTCGAGGCTCTCGAGCGCCTCGCGCAGGCTGCCGCACACGGTCGGGATGCCGGCCAGTTCCTCGGGCGGCAGGTCGTAGAGATCCTTGTCCGCGGCCTCGCCGGGATGGATCTTGTTCTGGATGCCGTCGAGGCCGGCCATCAGCAGCGCCGACATCGCCAGGTAGGGGTTCGCCGACGGGTCGGGGAAGCGGGTCTCGACGCGCTTGGCCTTGGGGCTCTCGGTCCATGGGATACGGATCGAGGCCGAGCGGTTGCGGGCCGAGTAGGCCAGCAGAACCGGCGCCTCGAAGCCCGGGATCAGGCGCTTGTAGCTGTTGGTGCCGGGGTTCGTGAAGGCGTTCAGCGCCTTGGCGTGCCTGAGGATGCCGCCGATATACCACAGCGCCTCTTCCGACAGGTCGGCGTACTGGTCGCCCGCGAACAGCGGCTTGCCGTCCTTCCAGATCGACTGGTTGACGTGCATGCCGGTGCCGTTGTCGCCCTTGATGGGCTTGGGCATGAAGGTCGCGGTCTTGCCATAGGCATGGGCGACGTTGTGGATGACGTACTTGTACTTCTGCAGGTTATCGGCCTGCTCGACCAGCCCGCCGAAGATCATGCCCAGCTCGTGCTGGCACGACGCCACCTCGTGGTGGTGCTTGTCGACCTTCATGCCGATGCGCTTCATGGTCGAGAGCATCTCCGAGCGGATGTCCTGGCCCGCATCGGTCGGGTTCACCGGGAAATAGCCGCCCTTGAGGCCGGGGCGGTGACCCATGTTGCCCATCTCGTAGTCGGTGTCCGAGTTCCACGAGCCGTCCTGCGCGTCGACCTCGTAGCTCACCTTGTTGATGGCGACCTGGAAGCGGACGTCGTCGAACAGGAAGAATTCGGCCTCGGGGCCCCAGAACGAGGCGTCGCCGACGCCCGATTCCTTGAGGTACTTCTCGGCCTTCAGCGCGGTCGCGCGCGGGTCGCGGTCATAGAGCTCGCCGGTGTCGGGCTCGACCACGGTGCAGAAAAGCGCCAGCGTCTTCTCGGCATAGAAGGGGTCGATGTAGGCGGACTCGGCGTCGGGGATCAGCTTCATGTCCGACTGGTCGATCGACTTCCAGCCCGCGATCGACGAGCCATCGAACATCCAGCCCTCGGTGAACCAGTCCTCGTCGACGATGTCGCTCAGGGCGGTCACGTGCTGCATCTTGCCGCGCGGGTCGGTGAAGCGGAGATCGACATAGGCGATCTCCTCGTCCTTGATCATCTTCACCAGTTCGGCTGCTGTGGTCATCTCGCGTCCCTTCTCCGTATGGTTCTGCGATTGCGTCTCGTGGTTCCGTGATCCGCGCGGTGCGGGGCGCGCGCGCGGGAAATGTCTCGAATCCTCAGAGGGCGTCAGGCCCTTCTTCGCCGGTGCGGATGCGCACCACCTGCTCGACATTCGACACGAAGATCTTTCCGTCGCCGATCTTGCCGGTGCGCGCGGCGCCGACGATGGCTTCGATGGTCTGGTCCAGCATGTCGTCGCTGACGACGACCTCGATCTTCACCTTGGGCAGGAAGTCGACGACGTATTCAGCCCCGCGGTAGAGTTCCGTATGCCCCTTCTGGCGCCCGAAGCCCTTGGCCTCGAGGACGCTGAGGCCCTGGATTCCGATTTCCTGAAGGGCTTCCTTCACCTCGTCGAGCTTGAACGGCTTGATCACCGCTTCGACCTTTTTCACCGCGTTCTCCCTTCCACTTGCTCGGCTCCGCCGGACCTGGCCGGCATGGGCCTCGCTTGTCCGTCGCGGCACGGGATGCAGGCCGCGTGCCAAGTTTGGCTTGCGGGGATTCGCGCGGACTAGCAAGGGGGCGCGGGAGCGGTATTTCGGGGTGAATCCCGGGATATGATTATCGGCTGTGCAGAATGCGCAAAATTTAGGCATTAAATCTGGCGGTTTTCGCATCATCGCGGGCCGCGGAAATGCCCGGCACCGCGTCGCGACGGTCGCCGCCGCGACCTCCGCGCCGCGCCCTCGATCCCCGGTGGCACAGCAAACCCGGGGTCGACCGGGGGCCTCGGCGGTCCTCTGGCGCCGCGCCGCCATGCCCGATCCGCCGGTCGGGGCGACCCCATCGCAGTTTCCGGCCTTGACCCGCGCCGGGCTTCCCCGCTTCGATGCCGCGCAAGGCCCGGGTGCCGGGGATGGGGAGCGCGCGATCCATGACCGAACTTCTGACCGCCGCGCAGATGCGCGCGATCGAGCAGGCCGCCATCGCCTCGGGCGAGGTGACCGGGCTCGAGCTGATGGAGCGCGCCGGGCGCGGCGTGGTCGAGGCGATCCTCGACTGGCGCCCGGAACTGGCTACGGCGCCTCACCGGGCGGTGGTGCTGTGCGGCCCCGGCAACAATGGCGGCGACGGGTTTGTGGTTGCGCGGCTGCTGCGCGAGCGGGGCTGGGAGGTCGAGGTCTTTCTCTATGGCGACGAGGCGAAGCTGCCGCCGGACGCGGCGGAGAACTGCCGGCGGTGGCGGGAGATGGGGGAGGTCGTCAGAGTTCGTCCGGACACCGCAATGCCTGTCGCGTCTGACGTCGTGGTCGATGCGCTTTTCGGGGCGGGTCTGACGCGGCCGCTAGAACCTGAGCTCTTGAAATTCTGTGACAGGATCTTCGACGATCGCGGTGCTACCGATTTCATCGCTGTCGATTGTCTATCGGGATTGTGCATGAGCAGTGGACGGCCGATCGCTGACCGCAGTGCTTTCCCATGGGCGGACCTAACTGTGACGTTTCACCGGTGTCGCCCCGGTCATTTCTTGGCCGAAGGCCCAAGCCTCTCAGGCGACAGGGTCGTTCGCGTCGACATTGGCCTCGGTTTGACCAAAGCGGGCACCAGCACGGTTCGGCTTGCGCAACCACTCGAGCGTCCGCTTACCCGAAAAAGTAAGCTTTCGCACAAATACGCGCACGGCCACGCCCTCATCCTCTCCGGCGGCGTCGGACGCGGGGGCGCGGCCCGCCTCGCCGCCCGCGGCGCGCTTCGTATCGGGGCAGGGCTCGTCACCGTCGGCGCTCCGCCCGCCGCGCTTATCGAGAACGCAGCGCAGTTGAACGCGATCATGCTGGCGCCGGTGGCGGATGCCGAGGCGCTGATGACCGAAATGGCCGCCCGCAAGGTCCAGGCCGTCTGCATCGGCCCGGGTCTCGGCTTCGGCCAGCGGACGCGGGCACTCGTTGCCACGACGCTCGCGGCCCGTGTTGGCACCGTGCTCGACGGCGATGCGTTGACCGAATACCGCGACGATCCCCAGACGCTGTTCTCGCAGCTTCACGACAACTGCGTCCTCACCCCACACGAGGGCGAGTTCGGCCGCCTCTTTCCCGACCTCCTCGAAAGGCTGAAGGCCCCAGCCACCCGTGGCCCCGCCTATTCCAAGGTCGATGCGACGCGCGAGGCGGCGAAGCTGGCGGGCTGCGTGGTGCTCTTCAAGGGCGCCGACACGGTTATTGCGGACCCCGACGGCCGCTGTTCGATCAACGCGGCCCACTACGAGCGCGCGGCGCCGTGGCTGGCGACGGCGGGTTCGGGCGACGTGCTGGCAGGCTATATCACGGGGCTTCTGGCCCGCGGCTTCGCTCCGATGGCCGCGGCCGAGACCGCCGCCTGGCTGCATGTCGAATGTGCCCGCAAGTTCGGCCCCGGCCTGATCGCCGAGGACCTGCCCGAGCAGTTGCCGGCGGTGTTCCGCGACCTCGGGCTGTGACCCAAGCGCGAGGAGAATGCGAAGAGAATCGAACAGTCTTTTGAAATCAAATCCTTAACATCGGTTTCACGCGTGAAAGCCTCGTCGGAACGGCGCGCGCGGGCGCCTCTCGGCCCGCGCAGGCGGCCTGATCCCCGGCATGGGCGCGGTGCCGCGCCGGGCCGGCGCCCCGCTATGCCGCGAAACCGTGACAAAGATGCGCTTTCCCTCTATCGCCCCCGAAATGGCCTTGTTATAGGGGACCCGAATTCGCGCGGCCGGGGGTGTTACCCGCGGGCGTGCACCGCGTGCGGGCGTGGTGGAACTGGTAGACACGCGAGATTTAGGTTCTCGTGCCGCAAGGCGTGGGGGTTCGAGCCCCTCCGCCCGCACCAGCGCCCAAGCCCGCCGCCACAAGGACAGGCAGCCCGTGCGGGGGCACGGAAGAACGGATGAAGGTCAGGCGATGCAAGTGACGGAAACCAAATCGGAAGGCCTGCGGCGCGAGTATTCTGTCGTGGTCGCAGCCCAGGCGCTCGAGGAAAAGACGCGCGCCAAGCTGGAGACGGTGCGCGCTGACTTCCAGATGAAGGGTTTCCGAAAGGGCAGGGCGCCGCTGCCGCTGCTGAAGAAGATGTTCGGCAAGTCGGTGCTGGGCGAGGTGGTGCAGGAGACGGTCGAGGAGACCGTGCGCCAGCATCTCGCCGATACCGGCCACCGCCCCGCGGCGCAGCCCGACGTCGAGATCACGAACGAGAGCTTCGACGAGGGTGACGACCTCGAGGTCGCCATCAAGTACGATTGCCTTCCCGAGGTGCCCGAGCTCGACTTCTCGAACCTCAGCCTCGAGCGCAAGGTCGTGACCGTCGACGACGCCGCGGTCGAGGAAGCGCTGGGCAAGCTGGCCGAGAGCGCGCAGAACTTCGAGGCGCGGCGCAAGGGCTCGAAGGCGAAGGACGGCGACCAGGTCGTGATCGACTTCGTCGGCAAGGTCGACGGCGAGCCCTTCGAGGGCGGCTCGGCCGAGGATTACCCGCTGGTGCTCGGCTCGAACCAGTTCATCCCGGGCTTCGAGGAGCAGCTGGTCGGCGTCAAGCAGGACGAGGAGAAGGCCGTCGAGGTCAGCTTCCCCGAGGAATACGGCGCGCCGCACCTGGCGGGCAAGGCGGCCGTCTTCGACGTCTCCGTCAAGGAGATCCGGGCGCCCAAGCCGGCCGAGATCGACGACGAGTTGGCCAAGAAGTATGGCGCCGAGACGCTCGACGAGCTCAAGGAACAGATCCGCGAGCGCATCGCCGAGGAGTTTGCGGGCGCGAGCCGCACGCTGCTCAAGCGCCGCCTGCTCGATGCCCTCGACGGGATGGTGAGCTTCGAGCTTCCGCCCAGCCTGGTCGAGCAGGAGGCGCAGTCGATCGCGCACCAGCTGTGGCACGAGGACAATCCGGACGTGCACGGCCACGATCACCCCGCAATCGATCCGACCGACGAGCACACCAAGCTGGCCGAGCGGCGCGTGCGCCTCGGCCTGCTTCTGGCCGAGCTGGGTCAGAAGGAAGAGATC
The DNA here is from genome assembly GCF_016623495.1 of Thermohalobaculum xanthum. Lineage (GTDB taxonomy): Bacteria > Pseudomonadota > Alphaproteobacteria > Rhodobacterales > Rhodobacteraceae > Thermohalobaculum > Thermohalobaculum xanthum. The sequence goes on from NZ_JAEHHL010000001.1 coordinate 219,263, forward strand.
GAGATCACGGACCAGGAACTTGGTCAGGCCATCATGGCGCAGGCGCGCCAGTATCCGGGGCAGGAGCGCCAGTTCTTCGACTTCGTGCGTCAGAACCGCGCCGCGCTGGAGCAGATCCGCGCGCCGATCTTCGAGGACAAGGTCGTCGACGTCATCCTCGGTCGCGCGCAGATCAAGGATGTCGACGTCTCGAAGGACGATCTCCAGAAGGAACTCGACAGCCTCGACGCCGAGTGATCGCGGCACGTCGGCCAGCTGCCAGAGCGGGCGCCGTGATCCGGCGCCCGTTTCCGTTCGGGCGACACCCGATGTGAAGATCCGGCCCGTATGACGGATTTATCACTGCCGGACGCTTGCCGCATTTCGGGTGAGTGATTAGGACTAGATCAAACACGCGCGCCCGGTCGTGGCGCCGCCAGCACGAGGCAGACGGCATGAGAGACCCGATCGATACCTACATGAACACGCTCGTCCCCATCGTGGTCGAGCAGACCGCGCGCGGCGAGCGGTCCTACGACATCTATTCGCGCCTCCTGAAGGAGCGGATCATGTTCGTGTCGGGGCCGGTGCACGACGCGATGGCGACGCTGATGGTGGCGCAGCTTCTCTTCCTCGAGGCCGAGAACCCGAAGAAAGAGATCGCGATGTACATCAACAGCCCCGGCGGTGTGGTCACCTCGGGCCTGTCGATCTACGACACGATGCAGTACATCCGGCCCGCGGTCTCGACGCTGGTGATCGGCCAGGCCGCCTCGATGGGCTCGCTCCTGCTCGCGGCGGGCGACAAGGACATGCGCTTCTCGCTGCCCAACAGCCGCATCATGGTGCACCAGCCCTCGGGCGGCTTCCAGGGCCAGGCCTCGGACATCGCGATCCACGCGCAGGAGGTGCTGAGCCTCAAGCGGCGGCTGAACGAGATCTACGTGCATCACACGGGCCAGGATTACGACACGGTCGAGAAGGCGCTCGACCGCGACAACTTCATGACCCCGGCTCAGGCCAAGGACTGGGGCCTCATCGACAAGATCGTCGATCACCGTGCGACGGGAGACGAAAGCTGAGCGCGGCACACGCGCCACAGCCCATCGGCAACGGTGTTACCCCCCGGGTGACAGGGCGTGTCAACGGGGTTACAGTGCTTCAATATCGTGGCGTCACGCTTACGGGATTTACCACATCGGGGGCGCACTTCGGCCTGCCGTCGCGCCCTTCGCGGAGATTGACATGACAAAGTCCAGCGGTTCGGACAGCAAAAATACCCTTTACTGCTCGTTCTGCGGGAAGAGCCAGCACGAGGTTCGCAAGCTGATCGCCGGCCCCACCGTTTTCATCTGCGATGAATGCGTCGAATTGTGCATGGACATCATCCGCGAGGAAACCAAGAACAACCTCGTCAAGTCCTCGGACGGCGTGCCGACGCCCCGCGATATCTGTGGCGTGCTCGACGACTACGTGATCGGGCAGGAGACCGCGAAGAAGGTACTCTCGGTCGCGGTGCACAACCACTACAAGCGGCTCGCCCATGCCGGGAAGTCGACCGATGTCGAGCTGGCCAAGTCGAACATCCTGCTGATCGGCCCGACGGGCTGCGGCAAGACGCTTCTGGCACAGACGCTGGCGCGCATCCTCGACGTGCCGTTCACCATGGCCGACGCGACCACGCTGACCGAGGCGGGGTATGTCGGCGAGGACGTCGAGAACATCATCCTCAAGCTGCTCCAGGCGGCCGACTACAATGTCGACCGGGCGCAGCGCGGGATCGTCTATATCGACGAGGTCGACAAGATCAGCCGCAAGTCGGACAACCCCTCGATCACCCGCGACGTGTCGGGCGAGGGCGTGCAGCAGGCGCTGCTGAAGATCATGGAAGGGACGGTCGCCTCGGTGCCGCCGCAGGGCGGGCGCAAGCATCCGCAGCAGGAGTTCCTGCAGGTCGACACGACCAACATCCTGTTCATCTGCGGCGGAGCGTTCGCGGGCCTCGACCAGATCATCCGCCGCCGCGGCAAGGGCTCGGCCATGGGCTTCGGCGCGGAAGTGAAGGCCGAGGACGATCGCAGGGTTGGCGATATCCTGGTGGAACTCGAGCCAGAGGACCTGCTGAAGTTCGGCCTGATCCCCGAGTTCGTCGGCCGCCTGCCGGTGATCGCGACGCTGCGCGACCTCGACGAGGACGCGCTGATCTCGATCCTGACCAAGCCGAAGAACGCGCTTGTCAAGCAGTACCAGCGCCTTTTCGAGATGGAGGACGTGAAGCTCTCGTTCACCACCGAGGCGCTGCACGAGATCGCGCGCAAGGCGATCGAACGCAAGACCGGCGCCCGTGGCCTGCGGTCGATCCTCGAGAACGTGCTGCTCGAGACGATGTTCGACCTTCCGGGCCTTGACGGGGTCCGCGAGGTGGTCGTGAACGACGACGTGATCGCGGGCGCGGCGAAGCCGCTCTACATCTACGCCGAGAAGCAGGAGGCGGGCGCGTCGGCCTCGTGACCTCCATCGCGTTCTGATACGTGGGCCCGCCCCTGAAGCCCAGGCTTCGGCGGGCCCTCTGTCTTTCTGCTTGGCTTCTCTCGCCGCCGAACCTTTGCCGGCGGCCGGATCGCGTCTGTGCGGCGCGCACAGGCTGTTGCGTCGCCGCGTCGATCACGCGGGCTGACCCAGGGCCACCCTCGGGCACCTTGAATTCCCCCCCGCCGGGGGCCAACTTAGACCATCAGACGGCAACGACCAGCGCGCGAGTCGCAGGCGGGCCGATGATCCCGAGGCAGGAGAACAACAATGACGAATACCGAAGCCACCGCCGTCACCTACCCGGTGCTGCCGCTGCGCGACATCGTCGTGTTCCCGCACATGATCGTGCCGCTCTTCGTCGGTCGCGAACGTTCGGTGCGCGCGCTCGAAGCGGTCATGAAGGATGACAGGCAGATCCTGCTCGCCAGCCAGAAGGACGCGGGCAAGGACGATCCGGAAGCCGACGACATCTACAGCATCGGCGCGCTTGCGAATGTCCTGCAGCTGCTCAAGCTGCCCGACGGCACCGTGAAGGTGCTGGTCGAGGGCAAGGCGCGCGCCCGCATCAATCGCTTCATCGAGAACGAGAACTACTTCGAGGCCGAGGCCGAGGTCGTCGACGACGAGGCTGCGGACCCGGCGACGCGCGAGGCGCTGTCGCGCCAGCTCAAGCAGCAGTTCGAGCGTTACGTGAAGCTGAACAAGAACGTTCCCGAGGAAGCCCTTGCGAACGTTTCCGAAATTGACGACGCGGCCAAGCTCGCCGACACCATTGCCGGGCATCTTGGCGTGAAGCTCGCCGAGCGCCAGAAGCTGCTGGAGGAGCCGGGCATCGCCGAGCGTCTCGAGCGCATCATCGCGCTGATCCAGGGCGAGATCTCGGTCCTTCAGGTCGAGAAGAAGATCAAGAGCCGGGTCAAGTCCCAGATGGAGAAGACCCAGCGCGAGTATTACCTGAACGAGCAGATGAAGGCGATCCAGCGGGAGCTGGGCGAAGGCGAGGACGGCCGCGACGAGGTCGCGGAGTACGACGAGCGCATCGCCAACACCAAGCTTTCCAAGGAAGCGCGCGACAAGGCGCAGGCCGAGCTCAAGAAGCTCAAGCAGATGAGCCCGATGTCGGCCGAGTCGACGGTCGTTCGCAACTACCTCGACTGGATGCTGTCGATCCCGTGGGGCGTGAAGTCCCGGACGAAGAAGGACCTCAACAAGGCCCAGGGCGTGCTCGATGCCGACCACTTTGGCCTCGCGAAGGTCAAGGAGCGGATCGTCGAGTACCTGGCCGTGCAGCAGCGCAGCCAGAAGCTGAAAGGTCCGATCCTGTGCCTCGTGGGCCCGCCGGGCGTCGGCAAGACCAGCCTCGGCAAGTCGGTCGCCAAGGCGACCGGGCGCGAGTTCATCCGCATCTCGCTGGGTGGTGTGCGCGACGAGGCCGAGATCCGCGGGCACCGGCGCACCTATATCGGCTCGATGCCGGGGAAGATCGTCCAGGCCATGAAGAAGGCCAAGACGACGAACCCGCTGATCCTGCTCGACGAGATCGACAAGATGGGCCACGACTTCCGTGGCGATCCGGCGTCGGCGATGCTCGAGGTGTTGGACCCCGAGCAGAACTCGACCTTCGTCGATCACTATCTCGAGGTTGAGTACGATCTGTCGAACGTGATGTTCATCACCACGGCGAACACGTACAACATGCCCCAGCCGCTGCTGGACCGCATGGAGATCATCTCGCTCGCCGGTTACACCGAGGACGAGAAGATCGAGATCGCGCGCCGCCACCTGCTTCCCAAGCAGGTCAAGGAGCACGGGCTGCGGAAGGCCGAGTTCGACCTCACGGATGATGCGCTGATCGAGATCGTGCGCCACTACACGCGGGAGGCCGGTGTCCGCAACCTCGAGCGCGAGCTTGCCAAGCTGTGCCGCAAGGCGCTGACGGTGATTGTGAAGGGCGAGGCGAAGTCGGTGACAGTGACGCCCGACAAGCTCGAGGATTTCCTCGGTGTCCCGCGCTTCCGGCATGGCCTTGCCGAGAAGGAGGACCAGGTCGGCGTGACCACCGGGCTCGCCTACACCTCGGTGGGCGGCGACTTGCTGCAGATCGAGGCGCTGCGCCTGCCGGGCAAGGGCCGGATGAAGACCACCGGCAAGCTGGGCGACGTGATGAAGGAGTCGATCGACGCCGCGGCAAGCTACGTCCGCGCCAAGGCGCCCGACTTCGGCGTGAAGCCGCCGCAGTTCGAGAAGATCGACATCCACGTGCACGTGCCGGAGGGGGCGACCCCGAAGGACGGCCCCTCGGCGGGTGTCGCGATGGTCGTCTCGATCGTCTCGGTCCTCACGCAGATCCCGGTTCGCCGCGATGTCGCGATGACGGGCGAGGTGACGCTGCGCGGCAATGTCCTGCCGATCGGCGGGCTGAAGGAGAAGCTGCTCGCGGCCCTCAGGGGCGGCATCAAGACGGTGCTGATCCCGCGCGAGAACGTGAAGGACCTGGCCGAGATCCCCGACAATGTGAAGGAGGGGCTCGAGCTCATCCCGGTCGAGACCGTGTCCGAGGTGCTGAAGGTTGCGCTCACCCGCATGCCTGAGCCGATCGACTGGGAGGAGGCCGAACTCGACCAGGCGGTCACCGATGACGGAGGGGTGGAGACCGGCGCTCCGCTGCCGCACTGATGCGGCACGCACGACACATCCTCGCTGCTCTGACGATGCTGGCGGTTCTGCCGCCAGCATCCCCCGTGCAGGCGCAGGGCAGGGACGAGGCCGAGGCGGTTGTCGTGGTCGAGGAAATGTCGGCGGACCGTGCTTATGAACTGGCGGCCGAGGGCAAGGTCGTGCTTCTCGATATCCGCCCGTCCGAGGCCTGGGCAGGCGGGGTTCCGGAATACGCCGAGACGGTGGATCTCTACGACCCGATGTTCTACGACGTCGTCGACCTGATGACCGAGGGCGACAAGTCCAAGCCTATCGCGTTGATCTGTTCCACCGGCGGGCGCACGCACCATGCTGCCGAGGAGCTGATGAAGCGCGGCTACGCGCGCCCGATCGACGTGGCCGAGGGGATCAAGGGCTCCTCCGCCGGCCCGGGCTGGGTTGCCCGCGGTCTGCCCATGAAGGCTCAGTGACGGCGCGGCATCCGCTTAATGGGGCAGGGGCGCCGAAGGCGTGGTCCTGCCTCGTGGCGCGCAATTCAGTGCCATTGACGGCGCGCATGGCGCACCCCATAAACCCCGACGGCAGGGCGGTTAGCTCAGTTGGTAGAGCGCCTCGTTTACACCGAGGATGTCGGGAGTTCGAGTCTCTCACCGCCCACCAAACTCATCCCCGTTTCGTCATGCAAAGCGCCGCGGCCGGGGCGATCTGATGATCTGACGGTCCGGCGCCAAGTCCGTCTTTCGGTGCTTGACGCGTCAGAAGGGGGCCATTAAACAGCCCCTCACGCTTCGGCGAGGGACGCAGCGCCCAGCGCGGTTGTAGCTCAGTTGGTTAGAGTACCGGCCTGTCACGCCGGGGGTCGCGGGTTCGAGCCCCGTCAACCGCGCCAGCGCTGCCCGTCCCGCCGAATGCGCAGACCTGCGCGGTTGTAGCTCAGTTGGTTAGAGTACCGGCCTGTCACGCCGGGGGTCGCGGGTTCGAGCCCCGTCAACCGCGCCATCTTCCCCACATTTGAAGCCCACACCCGACCGCCGCCCCGTTCGCGTGGCGGCACTCAGAAAACTCTGGCCCCGCGTCCCGGTTTCGGTTGTGTCACGCAACGGCTCTGGGGCAGAGTCACTGCGCCGCGTGAAGTTGTCGCCCCCGCTCCGCCGCCGCATTGACTGTGAATGCTGCGCCCGCTAAGCGAAGCACAACAAGCGACGGAAGCTATTGGGAGAACACGAGAGTGGACGAGCTTCTGCGAGAATACCTGCCGATCATCATCTTCCTCGGGCTTGCGGTTGCGCTCGGCCTGGTGTTTCTGGTCGCCGCCTGGGTGCTGGCCGTGCGCCGGCCTGATGCCGAGAAGATTTCTGCCTACGAATGCGGCTTCAACGCCTTCGACGACGCGCGCATGAAGTTCGACGTGCGCTTCTATCTCGTGTCGATCCTGTTCATCATCTTCGACCTCGAAATCGCCTTCCTGTTCCCGTGGGCCGCCGCCTTCGGAGGGCTCTCGGATGTGGCGTTCTGGTCGATGATGGTGTTCCTGGGCGTGCTCACGGTGGGCTTCGCATACGAATGGAAGAAGGGGGCGCTGGAATGGGAATGACCTCGACGCCCGCTCTGTCGACGCTCGCAGCGGCAGACAAGGATGTGCTTGCCGCCAATCTCTCGAACGAACTGGCGGACAAGGGTTTCATCCTCACGACGGTTGATGACGTCATCAACTGGGCGCGCACCGGCTCGCTGATGTGGATGACCTTCGGCCTGGCCTGCTGCGCGGTCGAGATGATGCAGACCGCGATGCCGCGCTATGACCTCGAGCGGTTCGGCGTTGCGCCACGCGCGAGCCCGCGGCAGTCGGACCTGATGATCGTCGCGGGCACCCTGACCAACAAGATGGCCCCCGCGCTCAGGAAGGTCTACGACCAGATGCCCGAGCCGCGCTACGTCATCTCGATGGGGTCCTGCGCCAATGGCGGCGGGTACTACCACTACAGCTATTCCGTCGTGCGCGGCTGCGATCGGGTCGTTCCGGTCGACGTGTATGTTCCCGGGTGCCCTCCGACGGCCGAGGCGCTGCTCTACGGCATTCTGCAGCTGCAGCGGAAGATTCGCCGGACCGGCACGATTGCGCGCTGAGTCGCGCGCGGACAAAGCACACGCCTGACAGGCGGGTGGCAGGGGGAGAGGAATGGCGAGCGCACTCGAAGAACTGGGCGAGATGATCGCGATTGCGCAGGCCGACGCGGTCGTTGCGCATTCCGTCGCGCATGGCGAGCTTACGCTGGAGTCGACGGCATCGGGCCTTCGGACGCTGATCGGCTATCTGCGGGACAACCCGGCCTGTGCCTTCACCACGCTGATCGACATCACCGGTGTCGACTGGCCGGGCCGCGAGCGCCGTTTCGACGTGGTCTATCACTTCCTCTCGATGCCGCAGAATCAGCGCGTGCGGGTGAAGGTGGTCGCGGGCGAGGACGACGTCATTCCCTCGATCAACGATCTTCACCCGTCGGCCAACTGGTTCGAGCGCGAAGTCTTCGACATGTTCGGCGTGATGTTCTCGGGGCATCCCGATCTGCGCCGGATCCTCACCGACTACGGCTTCCGCGGCTACCCGTTGCGGAAGGACTTTCCGACGACCGGCTATGTCGAGGTTCGCTACGACGAGACCCAGAAGCGGGTCGTCTACGAGCCCGTGAAGCTGGTCCAGGAGTATCGCCAGTTCGACTTCATGAGCCCATGGGAGGGAGCGGAGTACATCCTTCCCGGTGACGAGAAGAACCGCGGCACGTGATGATGGGAGGCGGACATCCGATGGGCCTCATAGGGTTTCTGGTGATCAGCGTTCTGCTGATCGTGCCGTTCTGGAAGCTCCTGCCGAGGTTCGGCATCCCGTCATGGGTTGCGCTCGCGGCGATCATTCCGCTTGGCGCGATCGTCCTGCTGTGGGTGATGGCATTCCGCGACAAGCTCGGCGGGCAGGGGAGGTTCTGATGGACGGCAGCCAGCTCAGCGGCGAGCAGCGGATCCGCAATTTCAACATCAACTTCGGGCCGCAACACCCTGCGGCGCACGGCGTTCTTCGCATGGTTCTCGAGCTGGACGGCGAGATCGTCGACCGGGTCGATCCGCATATCGGGCTGCTGCATCGCGGCACCGAGAAGCTGATGGAGAGCCGGACCTACCTGCAGAACCTGCCGTATTTCGATCGTCTCGACTACGTCGCGCCGATGAACCAGGAGCATGCCTGGTGCCTCGCGATCGAAAGACTGACAGGGACGCCGGTTCCGCGCCGCGGGCAGCTGATCCGGGTCCTGTTCTCCGAGATCGGGCGCATCCTCAACCACCTCCTGAACGTGACGACGCAGGCGATGGACGTCGGCGCACTCACGCCGCCGCTCTGGGGGTTCGAGGAGCGAGAGAAGCTCATGGTCTTCTACGAGCGCGCCTGCGGGGCGCGGCTCCACGCCGCCTATTTCCGCCCGGGTGGCGTGCATCAGGACCTGACGCCGGAACTCTGCGATGACATGTGGCAGTGGACCGAAGAGTTCCCGGCAGTGCTGGACGACATCGAGGGGCTGCTGACCGAGAACCGCATCTTCAAGCAGCGCAACGTCGACATCGGCGTCGTGAGCCTTGCCGAGGCGCAAGCCTGGGGCTTCTCGGGCGTGATGGTGCGCGGCTCGGGCTGGGCCTGGGACCTGCGGCGCGCGCAGCCATACGAGTGCTACAACGAGTTCGACTTCCGCATTCCCGTCGGCAAGCACGGGGATTGCTACGACCGCTATCTCTGCCGCATGGAGGAGATGCGCGAGAGCGTCAAGATCATGCGGCAAGCGCTTGAAAAACTTGACGCCTGCAAGGGTTCTGACGTGATCCACCGGGGCAAGATCAGCCCGCCCAAGCGGGGTGAGATGAAGACCTCGATGGAGGCCTTGATCCATCACTTCAAGCTCTACACCGAGGGCTTCCGCGTGCCCGAGGGCGAGGTCTATGCCTGCGTCGAGGCGCCAAAGGGCGAGTTCGGCGTCTATCTCGTGTCGGATGGGACGAACAAACCCTACCGCGCGAAGATCCGTGCGCCGGGCTACCCGCACCTCGCGGCAATGGACCATATCTGCCGCGGGCACCTGCTCGCCGACGTCTCCGCGATCCTCGGGTCGATCGACATCGTGTTCGGGGAGATCGACCGGTGATCGACAAGGTCCTCCGTTTCCTCGGCATCGTCGCGATGGTCACGCTGGTCGCGCTCGGCACCGCGTTCTTCGCGAGTGGCGAGTGGGAGGCCTGGAAGGCGGTTCGCGACGCGCGGCCTGACCTCGCGGTGGCCGAGCTGCGTGGCCAGGCGATGGAGCGTGACGCGCGGATTGAAGCCGCCGAGGCCGCGATCGTTGCGGCCCAGGCCGAGATCGCGGCGCTGCGCGACGCGCACGCGACCGCACTGGACGAGATCGAAACCCTGCGCGCGTCGGCGGTTGCCGAGACGGCGCGCGTCGATGCCGCGCTGTCCGAGCGCGTCGCGTATGGTGACGCGATCGGCATCGCCCCGTTCGAGGGTGATGGCAGCCTTGCCATCGCCGAGGATGCAGACGGCACGAGGCGCGTCACGCTCGCGGAAACCGGCAACTGGCGATTGTTGAAGGCTGATCAATAATGCTTCGCAGACTCTACCACCAACAGCCCGAGAGCTTCGCCTTCACGCCCGCGAACCTCGAATGGGCGAAGGGCCAGATCGAGAAGTATCCCGAAGGCCGCCAGGCATCCGCGGTGATCCCACTGTTGTGGCGTGGCCAGGAGCAGGAAGGCTGGGTCACGCGGCCGATGATCGAGGCGATCGCCCAGATGCTCGACATGGCGCCGATCCGGGTGCTCGAAGTCGCGTCGTTCTACTTCATGTTCCAGATGGCGCCGGTGGGATCGGTCGCGCATGTCCAGGTATGCGGGACGACCTCGTGCATGATTTGCGGCGCCGAGGACCTGATCGGGGTGTGCAAGGAAAAAATTGCGAAGGCGCCTCACGCGCTCAGCGCGGACGGCAAGTTCTCGTGGGAAGAGGTCGAGTGCCTGGGCGCCTGCGCGAACGCGCCGATGGTGCAGATCGGCAAGGATTACTACGAGGATCTGACGGCAGAGAAATTCGCCTGGATCCTCGACGAGCTGGCGGCTGGCCGGGTGCCGACACCCGGGCCGCAGAACGGGCGCTTCGCGTCCGAGCCGCTGGGCGGGCTGACCTCGCTCACCGCGCTCAAGAAGACCCATGACGCGAACGCGTCTGTGGCGCTTGCGACCGCGCTGGGGGAAACGATCAAGCGGATCGATGGCTCGGAGCCTACGGCGACCGACCTGATGCGCGGCACCCATCGCGCGAAATCGCCGGCCCCTGTTCCGAAGAAGGCTACCAAGAAGGCACGCGCCACGGGCGCGGGCGAGTCCGATGCGGAACTGCGCGACGCCGAGACCAAGGGACGCCCCGAGACCGGTGCCGTCGTCGGCAGCAAGCCCCGGCTGCTCAAGAAACCGCGCAAGGGCGGGGCGGACGATCTCAAGAAGATCAGCGGCGTAGGGCCCAAGCTCGAGGGGCTCCTGCTCGAGCTCGGCGTCTTCCACTACGACCAGATCGCGGCCTGGACGGCGGACGAGATCGCGTGGGTGGACGAGCATCTCAAGTTCCGTGGCCGGATCGAGCGTGATGACTGGGTGGCGCAGGCGGCCAAGCTGGCGCGTGGGGAGGATGCGTGATGCTCGAAGACAAGGACCGCATCTTCACGAACCTTTACGGCATGCACGACCGCAGCCTCGCCGGCGCGAAGGCGCGTGGCCATTGGGACGGCACGGCCGGGCTGATCGCGAAGGGACGTGACTGGATCATCGACGAGATCAAGAACTCGGCGCTCCGCGGTCGCGGCGGCGCAGGCTTTCCGACGGGGCTGAAGTGGTCGTTCATGCCCAAGGAGTCGGACGGCCGCCCGCATTATCTGGTGGTCAATGCCGACGAATCCGAGCCGGGCACGTGCAAGGATCGCGAGATCATGCGGCACGATCCGCACACGCTCATCGAGGGATGCCTGATCGCCTCCTTCGCGATGGGCGCGCATGCGGCCTACATCTACATCCGCGGCGAATACATCCGCGAGCGCGAGGCGCTGCAGGCGGCGATCGACGAGGCCTACGACGCGGGTCTCCTGGGCAAGAACGCAGCCGGTTCGGGCTGGGACTTCGATCTCTACCTGCACCACGGCGCCGGCGCCTACATCTGCGGTGAGGAAACGGCTCTGATCGAGAGCCTCGAGGGCAAGAAGGGCATGCCGCGCCTCAAGCCCCCGTTTCCCGCGGGCGTGGGACTCTATGGCTGCCCGACGACCGTCAACAATGTCGAGTCGATCGCGGTCGCGCCGACGATCCTCCGCCGCGGGGCTGCGTGGTTCGCCTCGTTCGGCCGGCCGAACAACACGGGCACCAAGATCTTCGCGATCTCGGGGCATGTGGAGCGGCCCTGCGTGGTCGAGGAATCGATGTCGATCGGCCTCAAGGAACTCCTCGAGCGCCATTGCGGCGGCGTGCGCGGCGGCTGGAAGAACCTCAAGGCGGTGATCCCCGGCGGCTCGTCGGTTCCGCTGCTTCCCGCGCATCTGTGCGACGATGCGATCATGGATTTCGACTGGCTGCGCGAGCAGCGCTCGGGCCTTGGCACCGCGGCGGTGATCGTCATGGATCAGTCCACGGACGTCATCAAGGCGATCTGGCGTCTGTCGAAGTTCTACAAGCACGAGAGCTGCGGCCAGTGCACGCCCTGCCGGGAAGGCACGGGCTGGATGATGCGGGTCATGGATCGCCTCGTGACCGGAGACGCCGAGATCGAGGAGATCGATACGCTGCTCGATGTCACGACGCGGGTCGAGGGCCACACGATCTGCGCGCTCGGCGACGCGGCCGCCTGGCCGATCCAGGGGCTGATCCGTCACTTCCGCGAGGAGATCGAGGACAGGATCCGCGCCCGCAAGACCGGCCGCATCGGCGCGGTCGCGGCGGAGTAGGGCACAGACGCATGGTTCCGGCGAGAAGGGCATATCCTTGCGCGCTTGCTGCGCTGGCCGCGCTTACCCTCGGGGGCTGCGGCGATGAAGCCGCGCGCGACGGGCAAAGCGCCGCCGCGCCCCAGCCCGAGCGCGAGTCGATGCGCCACGAGGACCGCAAGTTCCTGGTGACCTATGGCGCGCTGCCCTATCGCGTGAACGTGCAGTACGTCGAGATGATCGGCCAGTCGGTGATTGCCGTGCGTCGCGGCGCCGGCGAGGCCACGTCCGAGGCCTGGCCGACGATCGCGGTCTCGGGAGATCAGCCGCAGCCGTCCGGGGTGCCTTTCGAAGACGAGCGCTTCCGCGACGTGGCGCTGACGATCGCCAAGCAGGTAAGCAGGGACGGGACGATCTGTAACGGTGGCGCGCCGATGGAGATCCGGCGTGACGACAACGGAGATGCACGCACCATGTATCGCGGGACCCGCGACGCCTGGGTCGTCTTCGCCTATTGTCCGGAAAGCGCGGGGAGCTGACGATGAGACCCGAGCGCCACCTTGCCGAGATCAACATCGCGCGGCTGAAGTTTCCGATCGAGGACGCGCGCGTCGCGCCTTTCGTCGAGAATCTGGGCAGGGTGAATGCGGTTGCCGAGCGCAGCCCCGGTTTCGTGTGGCGCCTGCAGGACGGCGACAGCGACGGGGCGACCGGCATCGCCTGGAGCGACGACGAGAACGTGATCGTCAACATGTCGGTCTGGGAGACCGCCGAGGCGCTGGAGAACTTCGTCTGGCGCACCGTCCACCGGCAATTCTACGCGCGCCGGGCCGAGTGGTTCGAGATGCTGGAAAGCCAGCATTTCGCCATGTGGTGGGTGGAGCCGGGCCACGAGCCCACCCTCGATGAGGCGCGCGAGCGGCTCGCTCTCCTGGAGCGCATGGGTCCGACGGCGGATGCCTTTGGTTGGGAGAGCCTGCCGCAGGTGCAGGACTGGCGCACGATGCGGTGCGCCTGAGGGAGAGAGCATGAGCGAGCTTCGCAAGATCATCATCGACGACCGCGAGGTAGAGGTCGATCCGCGGCTTACCCTCCTCCAGGCCTGCGAGGAGGCGGGCGTCGAGATCCCTCGTTTCTGCTACCACGAACGGCTCTCGATCGCCGGGAACTGCCGGATGTGCCTCGTCGAGGTCGTGGGCGGCCCGCCGAAGCCCGCCGCATCCTGCGCGATGCAGGTCAAGGACCTGCGCCCGGGACCCGAGGGAGCGCCGCCGGTGATCCGCACCAACACGCCGATGGTCAAGAAGGCGCGTGAAGGGGTGATGGAGTTCCTGCTCATCAATCACCCCCTTGATTGCCCCATCTGCGACCAGGGCGGGGAGTGCGACCTGCAGGACCAGGCGATGGCCTATGGCGTCGATTTCAGCCGCTTCCGCGAGCCGAAGCGATCTGCAACCGATCTCGCGCTGGGCCCGCTGGTCGAGACGCACATGACGCGCTGCATCTCGTGCACCCGCTGCGTGCGTTTCATGACCGAGGTGGCGGGCGTGCCCGAGATGGGGCAGGTCGGGCGCGGCGAGGACAGCGAGATCACCTCCTACGAGACGGCGACACTGGGCACCGAGATGGGCGCCAGCGGGCCGGACCTGGTGGTGGCGACGCTGAAGGCCGGGCTTTCGTCCGAATTGCAGGGCAATATCGTCGATCTCTGCCCGGTGGGGGCGCTGACCAACAAGCCGTATGCCTTCACCGCCCGGCCGTGGGAGCTGCGCAAGTTCCAGTCGATCGACGTGATGGATGCGCTCGGCTCGAACACGCGCGTCGATGTGCGCGGGCGCGAGGTCATGCGCATCCTGCCACGCAACCATGACGGCGTGAACGAGGAGTGGCTGGCCGACCGCTCGCGGTATGTCTGGGACGGGCTGAGGCGCCAGCGCCTCGACCGGCCCTATGTGCGGCGCAACGGCAAGCTCAAGCCGGCAAGCTGGTCCGAGGCCTTCGCGGCCATCGCCGCGTCCGTGAAGGCGGCCGGAGGCGACATCGCCGCCGTGGCGGGGGATCTCGTCTCGGTCGAGCCGCTCTGGGCGCTCAAGAAGCTCGTGAACGCGCTGGGATCCGAGCGGCACGATTGCCGCCAGGATGGCGCGCGGCTGGTTCCCGGAAACCGTTCGGCCTATGTCGGCAACGCCGCGGTGGCCGACATCGACGGGTCGGATGCGATCCTGGTCGTCGGCTCGAACCCGCGCGACGAGGCGCCGGTGCTCAACGCCCGCATCCGCAAGGCCTGGCTTGCCGGTGCCGAGGTTGCCGTGATCGGCGAACCGGTCGACCTGAGCTTCGAGACGCATCATCTGGGTTCGGGGCCCGATGCCCTGACCGGCGAGAGCCGGCGCAAGATCGTCGACTACATGAAGGGTCGCAACGCACCTCTGATCGTCCTGGGGCAGGGCGCGCTTGCCCGCGACGACGGCGCGGCGATCCTTGGCCACGTCATGGCTCTGGCCGACGAGGTGGGGGCGAAGCTTCTGATCCTGCATACCGCGGCAGCCCGGGTTGGCGCCATGGATGTCGGCTTCACCCATCCGGGCGGGGTCGCAGGCGCGCTCGAGGGCGCGAAGGTGATCTTCAACCTCGGTGCGGACGAAATCGAGATCGCAGACGGACCCTTCGTCATCTACCAGGGCCACCATGGCGACCGCGGGGCGCATCGCGCCGACGTGATCCTGCCCGGGGCGGCCTGGACCGAGCAGCCGGGGACCTATGTGAACACCGAGGGCCGCGTGCAGATCGCCAACCGGGCGGGCTTTCCGCCGGGCGATGCGCGCGAGGACTGGGCAATCCTGCGTGCGCTCTCAGCCGAACTTGGGGCGACGTTGCCGTTCGACACGCTCGACGCGCTCCGGCGGGACCTCTATGCCGCGCATCCGCATTTCGCGGCGGTGGACACGATCGCGCCGTCTGCATGGCAGCCGGTCGAGGCGGGCAAGATCGCGGCCCGGCCGTTCAGGAACCCGATTTCCGACCATTTCCTCACAAACCCGGTCACCCGCGCTTCCGAGGTGATGGCCGAATGTTCCCGCCTGGCGGCCGAGCGCCGTTCCAAGGCCCTCGCGGCGGAGTGACCCGATGGCGTTCTTCGACACCTCCCTCGGCATCTTCATCATCATCCTGGCCCAGTGCCTGGCGGTCACGGTCGCGATTCTCGTGAGCCTCGCGTTCCTGCTCTACATGGACCGCAAGGTCTGGGCCGCCGTGCAGATGCGACGCGGCCCGAACGTGGTGGGGCCCTGGGGGCTGCTGCAGTCCTTCGCGGATTTCCTGAAGTTCGTGCTCAAGGAAATCGTCATTCCCGCGGGCGCCGACAAGGCGGTGTTCCTGATCGCTCCGCTGCTGACCTTCGTGCTGGCCTGCATCGCCTGGGTGGTGATCCCCTTCGCCGATGGCTGGGTGATCTCCGATCTCAATGTCGGCGTGCTCTATATCTTCGCCATATCGTCGCTCGGCGTGTATGGGATCATCATGGGCGGCTGGGCGTCGAACTCGAAATACCCGTTCCTCGGGGGGCTTCGCTCGGCGGCTCAGATGGTCAGCTACGAGGTCTCGATCGGCCTGATCATCATTGGTGTCCTGATCTCGACGGGATCGCTCAACCTGTCCGAGATCGTGCGCGCGCAGGACGGCGCCTACGGCCTGTTCTCGTGGTACTGGCTGCCTCATCTGCCGATGGTGGTTCTCTTCTTCGTGTCGGCGCTGGCCGAGACGAACCGCCCGCCCTTCGATCTGCCCGAGGCCGAATCCGAGCTGGTTGCGGGCTACCAGGTCGAATATTCGTCGACGCCGTATCTGCTCTTCATGATCGGCGAGTACATGAACATCGTGCTGATGTGCGCGCTGCTCTCGATCCTGTTCTTCGGCGGCTGGCTCTCGCCCATTCCCGGACTGCCGGACGGCGTCCTGTGGATGGTGGTGAAGATCGTGTTCTTCTTCTTCCTCTTCGCCATGGTGAAGGCCATCGTGCCCCGGTACCGCTACGATCAGCTTATGCGGCTTGGCTGGAAGGTCTTCCTGCCGATGTCGTTGGGCTGGGTCGTGATCGCAGCGATCCTCGCCCGGCTTGATGTGATCGGCTATGCGCGCTTCGCGGCGGGAGGCTGATCGGATGCGCATGACGATTGCCATACTCGCACTGCTCGCGGCCTCGCAGGCGGACGCACAGTCGGCGCCTGTGGCGCCGAGCGAAGGGACGCTCTATTGCGAGAACCTCGCCGAGATCGACGCACAGCGCGAGGCCGAGAACCAGGGCTTCGACCGGATCTATGCGGCGATCAGCACCATGACGACGGCGAGCTTCTGCGGTGACGCGGAACTGTCGGACAAGGTCGACGAGCGCATTCGCACGGCGCTCTGGGCGCTCGACGATCGCGCCACCGCGCTTTCACCGGCGGAGACGCTGCAACTCAAACAGGTCAAGGCCAGCTATGTGGTGGGCCGCCAGATGATCGACCGGAGGAACTGAGATGGGCATCCCCTTCGACAAGGCCGTCCGCTACTTCCTGCTCGCCGACATCTGGGAGGGGTTCAGGCTTGGCTTCAAGTACTTCGTGAGGCCCAAGGCGACACTGAACTATCCCTTCGAGAAGGGCCCCCTCAGCCCGCGTTTCCGTGGCGAGCACGCCCTGCGACGCTATCCGAACGGCGAGGAGCGTTGCATTGCCTGCAAGCTGTGCGAGGCGATCTGCCCGGCGCAGGCAATCACGATCGAGGCCGAGCCGCGCGCCGACGGCTCGCGTCGGACCACGCGCTACGACATCGACATGACGAAGTGCATCTACTGCGGCTTCTGCCAGGAGGCCTGCCCGGTCGATGCCATCGTCGAGGGCCCGAACTTCGAGTTCGCGACCGAGACGCGCGAGGAGCTCTTCTACAACAAGGAAAAGCTGCTCGCGAACGGCGAGCGCTGGGAACGCGAGATCGCAAGGAACCAGGAGCTGGACGCACCCTACCGGTGAGTTCGCCCCTGCGGCCGGCGGCTTGCGCCTTTGGGCGCCTGCTCCGGCGGGGAGATGACGATGGCCCCGGGATGTCTCGGGGCGTGACGCAAGAATGGCTCCGGACCGCCTCCGGAGCGACCAGGCGGATGGGGCGCGGGCGCCCGATACGCGACGACGTAAGTATCCGGCGTGCCTGCGCCGGGATCGAGAGGGGACGATGGGACTGACCCAACTGGCCTTTTACGTGTTCGCCGCCGTAGCCGTGGGCTCGGGCGTGCTCGTGATCCTCGCGCGAAACCCGGTGCATTCGGTGCTGTGGCTGATCCTGGCGTTCTTCTCGTCGGCGGGACTTATGGTGCTGCTCGGGGCCGAGTTCATCGCGATGCTGCTGGTGATCGTCTATGTCGGCGCGGTTGCGGTGCTGTTCCTGTTCGTGGTCATGATGCTCGACGTCGATTTCGCCGAGCTCAAACGCGGGCTGGCAGACTATCTTCCCGTCGGCGCGCTCGTCGGCCTGGTCCTGCTGGTCGAGCTGAGCCTCGTGCTCGGGCACTGGGCGCTGGCAGGCGCGGCGCCGGAGTCGCGCGAGGCGGTGTTCGCGATCGAGGAGGGGGTGGCCAACACGCCCGCGCTCGGCGCGATCCTCTACGACAAGTATCTCTACATGTTCCAGGCGGCCGGGCTGATCCTTCTCGTCGCGATGATCGGCGCGATCGTGCTCACGCTGCGTCATCGCCCGAACGTCAAGCGCCAGGACGTGCTCACACAGATCTATCGCGGCCGGGACGTCGAGCTTAAGGACGTCGAGCCGGGGCAGGGGGTTTGACCATGGAACACGGAGGCGCAGCCTTGATCGCGGGCGTCGGGCTCGAGGCCTATCTCGCCGTCGCGGCGATACTTTTCGTGACCGGCATCTTCGGCATCTTCCTCAACCGGAAGAACGTGATCGTCATTCTCATGTCGATCGAGCTGATGCTGTTGGCGGTCAATATAAACTTCGTCGCATTTTCGGCGCATCTGGGTGACCTGGTTGGCCAGGTCTTCACCCTCTTCGTGCTGACGGTTGCGGCGGCCGAGGCCGCGATCGGCCTCGCCATCCTGGTCTGCTTCTTCCGCAACCGGGGAACGATCGATGTCGAAGACATGAACATGATGAAGGGCTGAGCGGCGATGTATACGGCCATCCTTCTCCTGCCGCTCGCAGGCGCGGTGATCGCGGGCTTCTTCCACCGCTTCACCGGCGAGAAGTTCGCGATGTACCTGACGACGGGCATCCTCTTCTTCTGCGCCATCCTGTCATGGATCGCCTTCCTGAGTGGTCACGGCGAGCACGGCGACACGGTCACGCTATTCACCTGGATTGCCTCGGGCGATCTGGCGGTGGACTGGGCCATCCGCGTGGACACGCTGACCCATGTGATGCTGGTGGTGGTGACCTCAGTCTCCTCGCTCGTGCACCTCTACTCGATCGGCTACATGGACGAGGACGACGCGAAGCCCCGCTTCTTCGCCTATCTCAGCTTCTTCACCTTCGCGATGCTGGCGCTGGTGACCGGCGACAACCTTCTGCAGATCTTCTTCGGCTGGGAAGGGGTCGGCGTCGCGTCCTATCTGCTGATCGGCTTCTGGTTCAAGAAGGCCTCGGCCAACGCCGCCGCGATCAAGGCTTTCGTGGTCAACCGCGTCGGCGACTTCGGCTTCCTGCTCGGGCTCTTCATGGTGTTCTGGCTGGTGGGCTCGATCGAACTCGACGACGTCTTTGCGGCCGCGCCGGCGCTGGCCGAGCAGACCGTCGGCTTCCTCGGGATGGAGCTCAACGCCGCCGAGACGATTGCGACGCTGCTCTTCATCGGAGCCATGGGCAAGTCGGCGCAGCTGTTCCTGCACACGTGGCTGCCCGACGCGATGGAGGGCCCGACGCCAGTGTCGGCGCTGATCCACGCCGCAACCATGGTGACGGCCGGCGTCTTCCTCGTCTGCCGCATGTCGCCCGTGATGGAATACGCGCCTGACGCCCTGTTCCTGGTGACGGTTGTTGGCGCCTCGACCGCGTTCTTCGCGGCGACGGTCGGCCTCGTTCAGAACGACATCAAGCGGGTCATCGCCTATTCGACCTGCTCGCAGCTGGGCTACATGTTCGCGGCCGCAGGCGTGGGCGCCTACGAGGCGGCGATGTTCCACCTGTTTACCCACGCCTTCTTCAAGGCGCTCCTGTTCCTTGGCGCCGGCTCGGTGATCCATGCCATGCATCACGAGCAGGACATGCGGAAGATGGGCGGTCTCAAGGCCAAGATCCCAGTGACCTACGCGATGATGCTGGCGGGAACGCTGGCGATCACGGGTGTCGGCGTGCCGTTGCTCACGATCCTCAGCACGCCCATCGGCTTTGCGGGCTTCCTTTCGAAGGACGTGATCGTCGAGACGACCTTTGCCGCTCACTCGTCGGCAGGAATGTATGCCTTCTGGCTGCTGGTGGCGTCGGCCTGCATGACCTCGTTCTACTCGTGGCGCCTGATCTTCATGACGTTCCACGGCGAGACGCGGGCCGATCATCACACCTACGATCACGCGCATGAAAGCCCGAACGTGATGATGATTCCGCTTTACGTGCTCGCGGCTGGCGCGGTGCTCGCGGGGATGTTCTGGTATCCGGAATTCGTCGGCCATCACGAGGGCGCGTTCTGGGGCCCGTCGATCTTCAACAGCGCCGACAACCATGTGCTGCACGATGCCCATGACGTTCCGGTCTGGGTCAAGGTCTCCCCGTTCATCGCGATGCTCGTCGGGCTCGGCACGGCGTGGCTGATGTATATCCGCGCGCCGCATCTGCCGGCCGAGTTGGCGGAGCGTCACCAGCCGCTCTACCAGTTCCTGCTCAACAAGTGGTATTTCGACGAGATCTACGACTTCCTTCTGGTGCGGCCGGCCAAATGGATCGGTTACACGCTCTGGAAGAAGGGTGACGGCGGAACCATCGACGGCATCATCAACGGCATAGCCTTCTCGATCATTCCGCGGCTGACGCGGTTCGCGGGGCGGGTGCAGTCGGGCTTCGTCTTCCACTACGCCTTCGCGATGCTCATCGGCGTCTCGCTCCTCATCACCTGGTTCGCGATCTCCGGAGGGGCACACTGATGTCGAACCTTCTCTCCATGATCACCTTCGTGCCCCTCGGCGGGGCACTGGCGCTCGTGCTCCTGCTGCGTGGCGACGACGCGGCGACGGCGCTGAACGCCAAGCGCCTTGCGCTCTTCGTGACGCTGTTCACCTTCGCGCTCTCGCTCGGTGTGCTGAGCGGGTTCGACCCGTCGGCGCCCGGTTTCCAGTTCGTCGAGGAAGGGGCGTGGATCGCGGGCCTGACCTACAAGATGGGCGTGGACGGGCTGAGCCTGCCCTTCGTGATGCTGACCACCTTCTTCTTCCCGCTGACGATCCTCGCCTCGTGGCAGGTCGAGCACCGGGTCAAGGAGTACATGGTGGCGTTCCTCGTGCTCGAGTCGCTGATCATCGGCGTCTTCACCTCGCTCGACCTCGTGCTCTTCTACCTGTTCTTCGAGGGCGGCCTGATCCCGATGTTCCTGATCATCGGGATCTGGGGTGGAAAGGAGCGGATCTACGCGGCGTTCAAGTTCTTCCTGTACACGCTGCTCGGCTCGCTCCTGATGCTCGTCGCGATGATCTACATGTACTTCGACGCGCAGACGACCGACATCACCCGCCTGCTGGCGCACCAGTTCGACTTCGGCACGATCGAACTCATGGGCTGGCAGATCGTCGGTGGCGCGCAAACGCTGATGTGGCTCGCCTTCTTCGCGTCCTTCGCGGTCAAGATGCCGATGTGGCCGGTGCATACCTGGCTTCCCGACGCCCACGTGCAGGCGCCGACGGCGGGCTCGGTCATTCTGGCGGCGATCCTGCTGAAGATGGGCGGCTACGGCTTCCTGAGATTCAGCCTGCCGATGTTCCCGGTCGCATCCGAGATCATGCAGGACTTCGTCTTCGTCCTCAGCGTCATCGCGATCATCTACACCTCGCTGGTCGCGCTGATGCAGGACGATATAAAGAAGCTGATCGCATACTCGTCGGTCGCGCATATGGGCTTCGTGACCATGGGCATTTTCGCCGCGAACCAGCAGGGTATCGACGGCGCAATGTTCCAGATGATCAGCCACGGCTTCATCTCGGGCGCGTTGTTCCTTTGCGTCGGCGTGATCTATGACCGGATGCATACGCGCGAGATCGCGGCCTATGGCGGGCTCGCCAACCGGATGCCGATCTACGCCACGGTGATGATGCTGTTTACCATGGGCAATGTCGGCTTGCCTGGCACGTCGGGCTTCGTGGGCGAGTTCCTGACGATGGCGGGAACCTTCCAGGTCTCGACCTGGGCGGCATTCGGCGCGGCGACCGGCGTGATCCTGTCCGCGGCTTATGCGCTCTGGCTCTACCGGCGTGTCGTGTTCGGCGACCTGATCAAGCAGAGCCTGCAGACCATCAGCGACATGGACCGTCGCGAGACCATTGTGCTTGCGCCGCTGGTGTTCTTCACGATCCTGCTTGGCGTCTATCCGTCGCTCGCAATCGATCTTTTTTCGCCGGCCGTCGAGTCGCTGCTCGAGGGCGTTCGCACCGCCCAGTCGGCGGCCGACGCGATCCAGCTTGCCCTGAAGTGACCGGGAGACCATGACGATGAATTCCGATTTCGCGTTGGTCGTGCCCGAGATCCTGATGGCTGCGGGCGCCATGCTTCTTCTGATGGTCGGCGCCTATGGCGGGGAGGAGCGGCAGAGGAACCTGATCACCTGGGCCTCGGCCGGGCTCATGGCGCTGGTAGCGGCGATCGTGGCGACGCGTGGCGGTGCCGAGGCGACCGCCTTTGGCGGCGCCTTCGTCGATGACGGCTTCGCGCGCTTCACCAAGGTCCTGATCCTGACGAGTTCGGCACTGATGCTCGTCATCGGGAAGGAATACCTCGAGCGGCGCGGGATCCTGCGCTTCGAGTACCCGATCCTGATCGTCCTCGCGACGCTCGGCATGATGATGATGGTGTCGTCGGGCGGGCTGATCGCGCTCTACATGGGGCTCGAGCTTCAGTCGCTCTCGCTCTATGTCGTCGCGGCCTTCAACCGTGACAGCGCCCGCTCGACCGAGGCCGGACTGAAGTATTTCGTCCTCGGCGCGCTCTCATCGGGCATGCTGCTCTACGGCGCCTCGCTGGTCTATGGCTACTCGGGCTCGACGAGTTTCTCGGCAATCGCGGAAGTCATCGCCGATGATGGTGTCTCGCTCGGTTTGACTTTCGGGCTCGTGTTCATCTGCGCCGGGCTTGCGTTCAAGATCTCGGCGGTGCCGTTCCACATGTGGACGCCGGACGTCTACGAAGGCGCCCCGACCCCGGTGACCGCGTTCTTCGCCACGGCCCCCAAGGTCGCGGCCGGTGCGCTGTTCGCGCGTGCGCTTTATGACGGGTTTGGCAACGCCGTGGCGGACTGGCAGCAGATCCTGGTGTTCATCTCGATTGCGTCGATGTTCCTAGGCTCGATCGCGGCGATCGGCCAGAGCAATCTCAAGCGACTGCTCGCCTACTCGTCGATCGGACACATGGGATTCGCGCTGGTGGGCCTTGCGGCCGGCACACAGGCCGGAGCGGAGTCGCTGCTGACCTACCTGGTGATCTACGTGATCATGAACATCGGCACCTTTGCCTTCATCCTGTCGATGGAGCGCGACGGCAAGCCGGTGGTGCAGATCTCGGACCTTGCCGGGCTTGCCGAGACGCGGCCTGCCCAGGCGCTCGCGCTTGGCGTCCTGATGTTCTCGCTGGCTGGAATCCCGCCGATGGTCGGCTTCTTCGCCAAGTTCTTCGTGTTCAAGGCGGCCGTCGATGCGGGCCTCGCGCCCCTTGCGGTCGCGGGCGCCGTCGCTTCGGTCATCGGTGCGTATTATTACCTCAACATCGTGCGCGTGATGTATCTCTCGCAGGCAGAGCGGCCTCTCGAAATCCGGACCAACCTGATCGGTCAGGGCGCTCTGGGCCTCTCGGCCCTGGTGATGGCCGCCGGGTGGCTGCCGATCTTCGATGGCTTCGGTCTTCCGGAGATGGCCGCGGCCGCGGCCCAGTCGCTGCTTCGCTGATCGACGGGGCGGAGCGATGCGGGGTGAATAGCTGGCCCGAGGGCGTCGAGAGGGTCGTTCTCGCGGAGATCGACTCGACCAACGCGGAAGCCCAGCGCCGCGCGGCATCGGTCTTCGCCCCCACATGGATCGCGGCGCGCCGCCAGATCGCGGGGCGGGGACGGAGCGGCCGGGCCTGGGCCTCGCCCGAGGGAAACCTCGCCGCTACGCTTTTGCTGCGCCGTGACGAGCCGCCGGCCGCCAAGGCCCGTCTGTCGTTCCATGCCGCACTGGCGGTTGCCGACGTGATCGCGGCCCATGCGCCAGGCAAGCAGGTCACCCTGAAGTGGCCGAATGACGTCCTGCTGGATGATGCCAAGGTCTCGGGCATCCTGCTCGAGAGCTTTTCGACGCGTGCCCCTGCGGCGAACATCGCAATCGGGATAGGCATCAACCTGGCGCATTTTCCCCCGGCCACTGAAACCCGATGGCCCGCGACCTCGGTCGCGGCGACCACGGGCGTTGCGCCAGACCCTGAGGATGTGCTCGCGCATCTTGCCACTCGGATGGCGTTCTGGCTTGCCGAGGATACCGAGCGCGGCTTCGAGCCGATCCGCGCAGCCTGGCTTGCACGGGCCGCGCATCTCGGGCGCAGGATCGAGGCCCGCCTTCCCGACAGGACCCTGGGCGGGATATTCGAGGATGTGAGCCCCGATGGCGCACTGGTGCTGAGAACGGGGGCGGGTCGCGAGGTGATCTCGGCTGCCGATGTCCATCTTCCCGACTGAGCGCGAAAGGAGAGCGAGATGCTGCTCGCGATCGACGTAGGCAACACCAATACAGTCTTCGCGCTCTTCCGGGACGGCGTGAGTGTCGGCGAGTGGCGCTGCAACACCGAGAGCGTTCGCACCGCCGACCAGTACTTCGTCTGGCTCAAGCAACTGATGGAGCATGGCGGGCACGCGATGACCGACATCGATGATGTCGTGATCTCCAACGTCGCGCCCGCCACGCTGTTCAATCTTCGGGTGCTGTGCGACAGGTACTTCAACTGCCGCCCCCTCGTGGTCGGCAAACCGGGATGCCGGCTCCCGGTCGATGTTCGCGTCGACAATCCGCACGAGGTCGGCGCCGATCGCCTGGTGAACACGGTCTCCGCATTCCAGCTTTACGGTCCGGATCTGATCGTTGTGGATTTCGGAACCGCGACTACATTTGACGTTGTGGCTCATGATGGCGCCTATGTTGGCGGCGTCATTGCCCCTGGCGTGAATCTCTCTCTCGACGCGCTGCACACCGCCGCGGCCCATCTTCCGCGGGTCGACGTGACGCAGCCGCAGACGGTGCTGGGCCGGAATACGGTCGCGTGCATGCAGTCGGGCATCTTCTGGGGATACGTCGGGCTGATCGAAGGAATATGCGCGAGGCTCGCCGCGGAACGCGAGCGCAAGATGAGGGTGATCGCGACCGGAGGGCTCTCGCCCCTCTTTGCCCGCGGCACCGATGTGATCGAGGCGGTGGATCAGGACCTGACCGTGCGCGGGCTGGTGCTGATCCACAACTACAACAAGACAGGCAAGCTGAACGGATGAAAGATATTTCTGCTGGCCCGCTCGTCTACGTCGCGCTTGGCGGCGCGGGCGAGATCGGGATGAATTGCTACATGTACGGGGTGGGCGAGGGCAGCGCACGGCGCTGGATCATCGTCGATCTGGGCATCGGGTTCGGTGACATGGAAACCGCGCCGGGCGTAGAACTGGTGCTGCCCGACATCACCTTCGCGGTCGAGGAGCGATCACGCATCGACGCGATCTTTCTCACTCATGGCCACGAGGATCATATCGGCGCGCTGCCGCATCTGTGGCCCAAGCTCAAGGTGCCGGTCTACGCGCGGCCCTTCACGGCCGAGCTGGCGCGCCGGAAGCTGGCCGACCTCGGCCTCGACCCTTCCATCGTGCGCGAGGTCGAGCTTGGCGAGCACACCGAGGCGGGACCGTTCTCGGTCGAGTATCTGAATGTCACGCACTCGATACCCGAGGCATCGATGCTGGCGATCCGAACCTCGGCCGGGCTTGCGGTTCACTCGGGGGATTTCAAGCTCGACCCCGCACCGCAGATCGGCGAGCCGATGGACATGGCGCAGTTCGAAGCCCTTGGCGACGAGGGCGTCCAGGCGCTCGCCTGCGACTCGACGAACGTGTTTCTCGATGGGCAGGCCGGGTCGGAAGGCGACATCATCGGTAATCTCACGCGCCTCATCAGCGAGGCACCCCGAGCCGTTGCCGCGACGTCCTTCGCCTCGAACGTGGCGCGTCTTCGCACGCTGGCCGAGGCCGCGTCGGAAGCGGGCCGTTCGATCGTGATCGTGGGCCGCGCGATGCGCCGGATGATCGAGGTGGCGGTGCAGACCGGCCAGATCGACAATTTCCCCAAGGTGGTTCCGGACGAGGACGCGTCGTCGATCCCGCCCGAGAACGTGTTCTACCTCGTCACCGGCAGCCAGGGAGAGGGGCGGGCGGCGCTCGCGCGGATCGCGGCCGGAAACCATCCGACGGTGTCGCTGTCGGCCGGCGATCTTGTGCTGTTCTCCTCGAAGACGATCCCCGGAAACGAGGGCGGTATCTATCGCCTTTACAATCGCCTCTCCGAGCAGGGGATCAAGGTGATCGATGGTGACATGGAGCGGATCCATGTCTCGGGCCATGCCCGGCGAGGCGACCTCGAACGCATCTATGCCGCGCTCAAGCCGCGCGTCGCGGTCCCGATCCACGGCGAGCATCGGCATCTGGTCGAGCATGCGGCCTCGGCACCGGGCTGGGGTGCCGCGCATGCGATCGTCGCTCCCAACGGCTCGGTCGCCCGGCTCGACGGAAATGCCCCGGGAATCGTCGAGGAAGTCGAGACCGGACGCGTCTATCTCGATGGCACCGCGCATGTCGGGGCCTATGACGGGGTAATCCGCGAACGGCTGAAGATGGCGCGGCTTGGCGTCGTCATCGTCTCGCTGGTGACCGACGAGGAAGGCGAGCTGATCGCGGATCCCGAGATCCGTTGCCACGGCGCTCCGAAGGATGGACCGGGCTGGTCAGCGCCGCTTGCCGAGATGATCGCTCACGAAGTCGACACCGCGATGGAAAGTGCGCCGCGCAAGGCCAAGCGCACCGACAACGGGATCGAGGAGATCGTCATGCGGGCGGTCCGCAGGGTGACCAATCGCTTCTGGGGCAAGAAGCCGATGGTGAGCCTGATCATCCACCGTCTCGAGGAGGGGTGACGCGAAGGGCGCCCGCGCATGGCCGCGCGGGCGACGCAGCCGCGTCACGCGGCAAGAAACGGGGTGCCCATGCGCCCGTCGTTGACGGGCTCGCCGGCTCCGTGCTGTGATTGCCGCGAGGCGTTGACAAGCGGCGGCGAGAGAAAGGGATCGAGATGCGATCTGTGATGCTGACGGTCTTGCAGGTCTCCGTACTGGCGCTTGCATTCACGGTTTCGGGCTGCAACCTGACGTTCGAGCCCGTCAACCTGAATGCGGCCGAACGGCCCAGCGCCTGGGCCGACAATTACCGTGGCGGCCGCGTGTCTCCGCCGGCAGGCCGCTGATCCTCGAGGCGTTCTTGCTCGCGGGCCTTCGGTAACCCCATTTCGAGGGCCGCACGGGCACGCGTCATCTCCGGCGCAAAAGAGAAAGGCCTCGGCGTGGTGCCGAGGCCGATCCCGAGTTCCTGTGAAAGGCCGGATTCGGCCCTGGCGTCACGCGGCTTCGCTGTCGCTGTCCTCGTCCTGACCCTCGGTCTGCGACGACGCGCTCTTTCGCGTCGAGCGCACCGGAACCGGGCGCAACAGGAAGTCGGGCACATGATCGCCTAGCCCGACCACGGGCTTGTCGTCGCGCTTTTCGCCACGGCGACGGTCACGCTCGGGCGCGCGTCGCGGCGTCGTATCCTCGCTGCTCGGGGCAGGGGCTTCCGACTTGTTCTGCTGCTTCTGCGCGGGCGCGTCCGCGTCGTCCCCGCGCCGCTTGCGGCTGTCGCCTCCGCGCCGCCGTCGATCACGACGTTCCTCGTCGATGGTCTCGGCGGCTTCCGGCTGCTCCGGTGCCACGACGCCTTCGGGCAGCTCCCGGCGCGGGACCTGCTTGCCGATCAGCTCCTCGATCTTGTCGAGATACTTCTGGTCGTAGGGCGAGCAGATGGCCAGTGCGATCCCCTCGCGCCCGGCGCGTCCGGTGCGGCCGATCCGGTGGACGTAGTCCTCGGCGTGCATCGGCAGATCGAAGTTGAACACGTGGCTGACATTCGGGATGTCGAGCCCGCGCGCCGCCACGTCCGACGCAACCAGGATCTTGATACCGCCATCGCGGAACGCGTTGAGGGTCGCGGTGCGCACCGACTGATCCAGGTCGCCGTGCAGCGCGCCACAGTTGTAACCGTACTTCTGCAGCGACTTGAACAGGATGCCAACGTCGCGCTTGCGGTTGCAGAAGACGATCGCGTTTCGGAACTTGTCGCCCTCGCCGTCGATCATCGCGCGCAAAAGCGCCCGCTTCTCGGTGTCGGCCTTGTCGCGGCGCGAGGGCCGGAACATGCACACGCCCTGAGTGACGGTCTCGGCGGTGCTTGCCTGCCGCGCGACCTCGATCCGGATGGGGTTGTGGAGGAACTGCTCGGTCAGCCGCGTGATCTCGGGCGGCATGGTCGCCGAGAAGAACAGCGTCTGACGGGTGAACGGCGTCAGGCTGAAGATGCGCTCGATATCGGGGATGAAGCCCATGTCGAGCATCCGGTCGGCCTCGTCGACCACCATGACCTGGACGCCGGTGAGCATCAGCTTGCCGCGCTCGAAATGGTCGAGCAGGCGGCCCGGGGTCGCGATCAGAACGTCGACGCCGCGGTCGATCAGCTTGTCCTGATCCTTGAAGCTGACGCCGCCGATCAAGAGCGCCATCGTGAGCTTGTGATACTTGCCGTAGATCTCGAAGTTCTCGGCGACCTGGGCCGCCAGTTCCCGCGTGGGGCAAAGGATCAGCGAGCGCGGCATCCGGGCCCGGGCACGGCCCTTGGCCAAGAGAGAGATCATCGGAAGCGTGAAGGACGCCGTTTTGCCCGTGCCGGTTTGCGCGATGCCAAGAACATCGCGGCCCTTCAGGGCCTCGGGAATGGCCTGCGCCTGGATGGGGGTCGGGGTTTCATACCCCGCTTCCTCGACCGCCTGGAGAACCTTGGGGTCGAGCTCGAGTTCTGAGAATTTCATAGGGCTCCTTGGATGCTGGCTTGTTCGCGATTGTGCGGCTTCAGGGTGGCCGCATCATCTCGCGGCCCCGGGCACCCGGATTGGTGCCCTGCATCTCGTGGCGCCTAGATGGCGGATCGGGCGCGAAAAGTCAATGAAGCGGGGCGGAAACAGGCCCGATCGCGGCCGAAAGCCGCGAAATCCGTGCGAGTGTGCCACGTCAGTCCGGTTCGGCGAGACGGCTCAGTTGAGGATCGAGGCGCCCATCCCCTCACGGTCGCCGGCCGCGCCGCGAGGTTCGATCCCCATCTCGCGGATCTGTCTGAGCGCGGCCTCGACTTTCAGCATCAGCATCTGCTCGCCGATCTCGGCCGTCGCGCGCGACGGGGCACCGGAATATCCAGGTTCGGCACCTTCTGGCGGCTCGACCGGGCGCATGCGGACGCCCTCGCGGTTCACGGCGATCAGTTCCGACGTGTCGCGGATGCCGGCATGCGAGCCGATTTCGGCGTCGGTGAAGCCCTGGGCCCTGAGCCAGTCGATCTGACCGTTGGCGGCATAGTAGGCGCCGACATGGAGGACGCGCACGCCCTCGTCGGCCCAGGCCGCGGTGAGCCGCTGGGCGACTTCGGCCTGAGCGGCCTGGTTCCCGCCGCTGTCGCCGATGAGCAGGATGTTCCTGAAGCCATGCGCCTTGTAGCTTGCCGCCGCGGCTTCCAGAACCGACTGGAACAGGGGTTCCGGCAGGCTGAGGGTTCCGGCGAACGCCATGTGGCCCTCGCGCGTCGCGGGGTCGCCCTCGGGGACGTATGACAGGACCGGAGCGACCAATGTGCGGTCGAGCGCGCGCGCGATGCGTTCTGCCGTCTCGTGAATGATGTAGTTGTGCTTTCCGAGGATGACGTGGGGCCCGTTCTGCTCGGTTCCGCCCGTAGGGATGATCACGGTGTCGAAGCCGCGGTCCTGTGCGCGGGCAATCTCGGTCCAGGTCAGGTCCTCGAGATGCACGCTGGGGACCGCCGACGCCGCCGCGATCACCTGCCGCTGGGCGTGAAACACGAGACCATAGGCGGCAACGCACATGCCCACCGATGCCGCCATCACGATGCGCCGGCGCTTGCCGCCCTCGCGCGGTGCGATGATCTCCCAGGCATTGGCGAAGGGCTTGAGATAGAGCTCGCGCACCGACGAGAACGGGTTGGGCTCGGACCGGTTGATGCCGAAG
The DNA here is from genome assembly GCF_016623495.1 of Thermohalobaculum xanthum. Taxonomy (GTDB): domain Bacteria; phylum Pseudomonadota; class Alphaproteobacteria; order Rhodobacterales; family Rhodobacteraceae; genus Thermohalobaculum; species Thermohalobaculum xanthum. The sequence goes on from NZ_JAEHHL010000001.1 coordinate 248,995, forward strand.
CTCAGCTTCTCGTAGCCCTTCGGCACATAGAGCGTTCCGAACATCCAGTCCCAGAACGCGAAGACGAGGCCAAAGTTCTTGTCGAAATGCCGCACCTCGACCGAGTGGTGCGTCTGGTGCTGGGCGGGGCTGATCAGGATGAAGCTGAGCCAGCGAGGATAGCCGAGCCAGATATGCGAGTGCCGCAGGTTATAGCCGACGAGGTAGAAGACGAAGATCACCACGTTGACGCCGGCGATGGTCGTCTCCTTCGGCGGCTCGCCCGTGAGGTAGACGAAGAGCGCCAGGGCCAGCGCCACGCAGGCCGCGCCCACGATCCCCGTGAAGAACAGGTCGACAGGGTGCATGCGGTAGACCGTGACCGGCGTCAGGACCTCGGCCGAATGGTGCACCTGGTGGAACTGCCAGAGAACCTGCACCTTGTGTTGCAGGTAATGCGTTATGAACACGGCAAAATCCGCCGCCATCACGGCCGCGAGGGTGTAGAGGATCGCGGTCAGCGGCGTTGCCGGGAAGACCGGAGTTTCCGGGCGCCCGAAGATCGCGTCGAGCGTGACACCGAAGACGCCATAGAAGATGTGCGCGCCGATCAGCAGTTGCGAGACGATGCCGGCATAGATCAGGCCGTTCACCACGAAATACACGTAGTCCTGCCGGGCCGAGCGGTGGAGCCAAACCTCGCGGTCGAAGATATACCCCCAGAGCCCCTTGCTCACGCCATCGGGACGATCCGCGCCTTCCTCATGGGCCTTGAAGAAGATGTAGGTGCCCGTCGCGATGACGAAGGCCGCCAGAAGATAGAGCCAGAACACCCGTTGGCTGGGGAGAACCAGCGCTGTGAGGTGCGAGGTGGTCTGATCGATCAGGGTATCGAGAAACATGTGCCGCGGTCCGCTCGTCTGCCTGACGCAATGAAACACCAATCTGGGACCGTTTCATGGCAAAGGGCAGAATAACTGTCCTCTCAACGCGATAGCGGCGCCCTAGACGTGCGTTTCCTTGGTCGCGCTCAATCTGAGCTCCGGCCAGTCGCGCTCGACCCGGTCGATGTCCCATTGCAGCCGCGTCATGTAGACTGGGTCGCCGTCGTGGTCCGTCGCCATGTGGCCCCGGTTCGCCTTGACGAAGGCGTCGATCTTGTCCTGCGGCCCCGAGATCCAGCGGGCCGAGGTGAATTGCGTCTGCTCGAAGCGGACGGGCAGGCCGTATTCGATCTCGATGCGGCTGGCCAGCACGTCGAACTGGAGCGAGCCGACGACGCCCACGATCCAGCCCGAGCCGATGGCGGGTTTGAAAAGCTTGGCGGCGCCTTCCTCGGCGAACTGTGTGAGCGCCTTGTCGAGATGCTTGGCCTTCATCGGGTCGCCTGCCCGGACGGCCTGCAGCAACTCGGGCGCGAAGGAGGGGATGCCCGAGAAGCGCAGATCCTCGCCTTCGGTCAGCGCGTCGCCGATGCGAAGCTGCCCGTGGTTGGGGATGCCGATGATGTCGCCCGCCCAGGCGTCCTCGGCGATCTCGCGCTCGCTGGCAAGGAAGAGAACCGGGTTTGAGACCGCCATCGGCTTGCCCGCGCGGACGTGGTGCAGCTTCATGCCTCGCATGAAGTGTCCGCTGCAAAGCCTTACGAAAGCGACACGATCCCGGTGCTTCGGATCCATGTTTGCCTGCACCTTGAAGACAAAGCCCGTGACCCTCTTCTCCTCGGCGCCCACCTGGCGCGAGGCGGTCAGGCGGGGCTGAGGCGCGGGGGCGTTCTCGGCAATTCCATCCATCAACTCCTTGACGCCAAAGGAATTGATGGCCGAGCCGAACCAGATCGGGGTCATATGCCCTTCGAGGAAAGACTGTTTGTCGAAGGCCGGCAGCAATTCGCGCGCCATCTCGACTTCCTCGCGCAGCTTGCCGAGCAGCTCGGTCGGCACATGAGCCTCGATCCGCGGGTCGTCGAGGCCGTCAAGCGCGATCGACTGGCCGCGCTTGTTGCGGTCGGCCCGGTCCATCAGTTCGAGCCGGTCGTGGATCAGGTCGTAGGCGCCGAGGAAATCGCGGCCCATGCCGATCGGCCAGGACGCGGGTGCGACGTCGAGGGCCAGGCTCTCCTGGATCTCGTCGATGATCTCGAAGGTGTCGCGGCTCTCGCGGTCCATCTTGTTGCAGAAAGTCAGGATCGGCAGATCCCGCAGGCGGCAGACCTCGAACAGTTTTTTTGTCTGGCTTTCCACGCCCTTGGCGCCGTCGATTACCATGATCGCGGCGTCGACGGCGGTCAGCGTGCGGTAGGTGTCCTCCGAGAAATCCTCGTGGCCCGGCGTGTCCACCAGGTTGAACCAGTTCTTGCCGTACTCGAACGACATCGCCGAGGCCGAGACCGAGATCCCGCGCTCCTGCTCGAGCTTCATGAAGTCCGACCGTGTCCGTCGTGCCTCACCCTTGGCACGGACCTGGCCCGCCATCTGGATCGCGCCTCCGAACAGCAGCAGCTTTTCGGTCAGCGTCGTCTTGCCCGCATCGGGATGCGAGATGATTGCGAAGGTCCGTCGCCGCGCGATCTCGGGCGGCAGGACGGGGGCATTTGATCCATGGTCGCGCATGGCGCGCCGTATAGCCCGGCGCCGCGCCGAGGTGAAGGGCGAAGCGGCATGGGTGGTGCGCCTCACTGTCTCGCCCCGCGGTGCAGGCCTTGTCAGCCTTGGGGCGGCTTGTTACCTGTGACTTGATGCGAGCCTGACAAAATTGCTCGGGATGGGTATGCCGGCTGGAAAGAACGTCGTGCACGTGATCGAAGGGGGCAAGCCGCCGCCGCGGCTCGCGCTCGACGGTATTTGCGTGAATTTCGATGGCGTTCCCGCCGTTCAGGACCTGACGCTTGATGTCGGGGCGGGCGAGTTGGTGTGCCTTCTGGGCCCATCGGGTTGCGGAAAATCCACGACCTTGCGTGTCGCAGCCGGTGTCGAGCGCCAGACCAGCGGTCGGGTTTTTGTCGACGGCTCGGTGGTGTCCGACGAGCGCGTCCACGCTCCGCCCGAGGCACGGTCGGTTGGCCTCATGTTCCAGGATTTCGCGCTGTTTCCCCATCTGACGGTGGCGGAAAATGTCGGTTTCGGGCTGCGCAAGGGCGTGGGCGCTGCCGAACGTGCGGCGACGGTGACCGATTACCTGCGGCGTGTAGGTCTTTCGGGATACGAGCGAAAGTATCCCCACCAGCTTTCGGGCGGAGAACAGCAGCGCGTGGCCCTGGCGCGCGCGCTCGCGCCGCGGCCGCGCGTGATGCTGATGGACGAGCCCTTCTCGGGGCTGGACAACCGGCTTCGCGATGAAGTGCGCGACGAGTCGCTCTCTATCCTCAAGGAGGAGGGGGCGGGCGTCCTTCTGGTGACCCATGACCCCGACGAGGCGATGCGCATGTCCGACCGCATCGCGCTGATGCGCGAGGGACGGATCGTGCAGGTGGGCGCGGCCTATCACATCTACAATTACCCCAAGGACCGCGCGGCGGCGGCCTTCTTCTCGGATCTGAACGTGATCCACGGGGTGGTTAACGACCGCCAGACGGATACGCCTTTCGGGCTGTTCCTGACGCCCGGGCTCGTCGACGGCGCGGATGTCGAGATCATCGTACGGCCCCAGCACCTCAAGGTGACGGCGGACAAGGGGCAGGCGCCCGCGCTCAGCCCCGACGACGGGATCGCCGCCCGCGGACGCGTGGTGCGTGCCCGCTTCGTGGGCGCGCAAAGCCTCATCGAGGTCGCGATGGACCATGACGGCCAGGTGCTGCGCGCGACCGTGCCGCATGCCTGGCTGCCCGAGGCAGGGGCGCCCGTATGGTTGTCGATGCGGCGCGACCGCTGCTTCGTGTTCCCCTGCGCCCAGCAGAGCCGCGTCGCGACACCCTACGCGGCGGCGGCCGAGTAGCGGTTTCGGCAAGCATCGCCCTCGCGGATTCCGTCCGCCTCGGGCGATTGTGTCAGCACGTCAAATCAGGTCTTTCAACCGCGACGCCGAGCGAATATGTGTGTCCGGGACCGACGATCCGCGCCCGCCCGAGAGGCGGCGCATCGCAGTGACAGGGAGACGAGATTCATGGGCCTCAGCATCTGGCAAATCCTGATTGTGGTGCTGCTTCTGGTCCTGCTCTTCGGGCGCGGCAAGATTTCCGAGCTGATGGGCGACATGGCCAAGGGCATCAAGAGCTTCAAGAAAGGGATGGCCGAAGATCCCGACGAGGCTCCGAAGGTTGCCGAACAGCGCGACCAGACCATCGACGTGACGCCCAGCAAGTCGGAGCAGGGCAAGGACAACGCCTGATCGGCGGGAGGGGGAGCGCGCCCCATGTTCGACATCGGCTGGAGCGAGCTTCTCGTCATCGGCATGCTGGCGCTGATCGTGGTCGGCCCCAAGGAGCTTCCTGGGCTGCTGCGGACGGTCGGCCAGTATGTCGGCAAGGCGCGCTCGGTCGCGCGCGAGTTCCAGAGGTCGATGGAGGATGCCGCGCGCGAGGCCGACATCGGGAACCTCAAGGAGCTTCGTGACGCCAAGCGCGACCTCGACTCGATGACCCGGCTCGATTTCGCCGAGCAGGCAAAGCGCAGCAGCGCGAGCCTGGCGGCGGGCGGCAAGAGCGGTGGCACGACATCATCGGGCTCCACCAAGACCGCCGTTCCCGACAAGGCTCCGGCCGAGCCAAAGAAAGTAGCCGAGGCGCCAGCACCGGCGCCCGCGCCCGAACCGGCGGCGGCCCGGTCCGGTGGCGCAGAAGACGCCTGACACCGGATGGCAGATGACTGAAAAGCATATCGACGACAGCTCTGCGCCGCTGATCGAGCATCTGATCGAACTCCGGAGCCGCCTGATCTGGTCGCTCGTCGGTCTCGGCGGGGGCTTCGTGGTCTGCTGGATCTTCGCCGAGGACATCTACACGATCCTCACGCTGCCGTTGTGCGAAGCGCTCGAAGACCGCGGCCAGCGTTGCGGGCTGATCTTCACCGCCCTGCATGAAGCCTTCTTCACCTACCTCAAGCTCGCGCTGTTCGGCGGCTTCTGCCTAGCTTTCCCGGTGATCGCCAACCAGTTGTGGCGCTTCGTCGCGCCCGGCCTCTACACCTCCGAGCAGAAGGCGTTTCTGCCGTTTCTGGTCGCGACGCCGATCCTGTTCATCCTTGGCGGCAGCTTCGTCTACTTCCTGATCATGCCGCTCGCCATCGACTTCTTCCTGAACTTCCAGGTTCCGGGGGATGGCACGGGCGCTACGCATATCGAGTTCCTGGGCAAGGTGAACGAGTATCTCACGCTCTCCATGACCTTCATTCTTGCTTTTGGCGTGTGCTTCCAGCTGCCCGTTCTGCTGACGCTGATGGGTCGGGCGGGGCTCGTGACGGCCGATGGTCTTGCCCGCAAGCGCAAATACGCCATCGTCGGGATCGCCGCGGTCGCGGCCGTGCTGACGCCGCCCGACGTGATCAGCCAGGTTGGCCTCGGCGCGGCGGTCTATCTCCTCTACGAGATCTCGATCCATCTCGTTCGTTTCAACGAACGAAAGCGCGCGGCCGCCGCGGCCGACGAGGAGGAAGACGAGGAAGCAGGCTTGCCCGAGAGTGTCGAGTCCGCCTCCTCGACGCCGGAGAAGGACTCGTGAGCGCTGACGACGCGGTGCTGGTACGGATCGCCGAGGCGCTCGAACGGATCGCGCCTCCGCCTGCGCCGGCACCGGATTTTTCGGCCGCGGACGCGTTCGTCTGGGCGCCCGAGCCCGACCGCCTGATCCCCGTCCCCCGCGTCAACCGCGTCGAGATGGGGCTGCTGGTCGGCATCGATCGGTCGCGCGATACGCTGATGGAGAACACGCTTCGCTTCGCCCGAGGCCTGCCCGCGAACAACGCACTTCTGTGGGGCGCGCGCGGCATGGGCAAGTCGTCGCTGGTAAAGGCGGCGCATGCGCGCGCCAATGCCGAAACAGGCACGCTGCGCCTGATCGAGATCCACCGCGAGGATATCCCGAGCATCGGCCGTCTGCTCGGCCTGCTGCGCGATCAGGGCCTGCGATTCCTGGTGTTCTGCGACGACCTTTCCTTCGACAAGGACGACAGCCACTACAAGTCGCTCAAGGCGGTGCTCGACGGCGGTATTGCCGGGCGTCCCGCGAATGTCCTGTTCTACGCCACCTCGAACCGCCGCCACCTGATGCCGCGCGACATGATCGAGAACGAGCGCTCGACGGCGATCAACCCGTCGGAGGCGACCGAGGAGAAGGTCTCGCTCTCGGACCGTTTCGGGCTGTGGCTTGGCTTCCACCCCTGCACGCAGGACGAGTTCCTGGCGATGATCCGTGGCTACTGCGATCACTTCGGCATCGACATCGACGACGCGCGGCTGCGGGCCGAGGCGGTGGAATGGCGACAGTCACGCGGTGCCATGTCTGGCCGCGTGGCCTGGCAGTTCGTCCAGGACCTCGCCGGACGCGAGGGCGTGCCGCTCGACCTCTGATCGAATGCGCCGGGCCTTGGTCGGCGTGTACGGGCTCTAATGAAATGGGCGCTGCCGTTTGATCGCAGCAGCGCCCTTCGCGGTTTCGGGCCTGATCGGTCCGGCCTCTCGGCCCGAGCGTCAGAAGAACGGCATCGGGTCGACGCTGACCGCGCCGCGGCGCACCTCGAAATGCATGCGCGGCTCGCCGCCGTCGGGCGAGGGGGCAACCGTCCCGATCGGCTGCCCACGCCGCACCGTGGTGCCCTTGCCGACCGTCACGCCCTCGACGCGACCATAGACGGTGAGCAGCTCGTCCGGGTGACGGACGACCACGATCGTGCCGAGACCGCCCAGCGACGGCGAGACGAGCGCAACCGAGCCGTCCGCGGCCGCCACCACCGGCGTGCCGACAGGGGCGGCGAAGTCGACGCCCTCGTTGCGGGTGCCGCCGGCACCCCAGGTATCGTAGCCGACCACCACGGGGCCATCGACGGGTTTGGTGAGGCGCAGGTTCTCGAGCCCGGCGGGCCGCGCCGACGGCGAGGCGGCGGCAAGTTCCTGCTCGGCGGCGCGCTCTGCCTCGACGGCGGCGCGCTCGGTTGCTGCGGTGGTAGCGGCTGCGGTGCCCGAGGGGTCCGCGCTCGGGGCAGGGGTCTGATACTGCCCCAGATCGGGCGAGGGCAGATCCGCCGGGCGTTCCGGCTCCGGCGGAAGCGGCGTGGCAGCCGAGGGAGGCGGCTCGAGCGGCGCGTCCGCCGTGCCTGCCCGATCGATCGCCGCGGCCGCGAGGTCCGGCGACCAGCCGCCACTGGACGTCGCCGGGGCTGCGCTCTCGGCGGCGGCGGTTCCCGCGCTCGCCGGGGCAGCGGTGTCGAAGGTCGGGCCTGGGGTCGTCGTCACGATGCCCGGCGTTGCGCCAGCGCCCGTGGCGGTGCTGGCCGACGCGACCGCTGTGCCGCCATAGCCGCCCGGTCGCGGAGGCAGGACCAGCTCGTCGCCGGCCCGCAGCTGCTGCGTCGGCGAGAGGCCGTTGTATGAGCCGAGCTCGCTGGCCGACAGGCCGACCCGGTCTGCGAGGCTTGCGACCGTGTCTCCCTGGCTCGCACGGATGGCTTCGTACCCGTCATAGGCGATCACGCCTCCGGGGCCTGTGGCCGGCGCGCCGGGGGCCGGCTGCGTGACCGCGCCGCCGCTGCCCGTGCCGCGATACTCGACCGCGGCCTGGTTCGAGGATTTACTGCCGGCGCAGCCGGCGAGCGTCATCGCCGATACGAGCGCGAGGCCGAGCCCCGCCTTCTGACTGATGGACCGCATGGTGCTTCCAGCTCCTGCCTCTTTCGTTTCTGGTCCGGTTGCGACCGCCGTCGGCGGCCGCCGCATCTACCCGCTGCGGCCCGCCTGCTCAGGGGCCGTTCTCCTCGGGCATCCCCTCGATCAGCGGAACGAAAAGCACGTCCGACAAGACCGTGTAATCGAGACCGTCCTCAGTCTTCTCGATCTTGATCAGCTGCTGAACCTCGTCCGACTGCCCGACGGGCACCACCATTATGCCACCGGGGCGCAACTGATCCAACAGCATGCGCGGCGCGTCGTCGGCCGCGGCGGCGACCAGGATGCGGTCGAACGGCGCCTGCTCCGGCCAGCCGCGCGTGCCGTCGCCGGTGCGGATGGTGACGTTGTGGATGCCAAGGCCCTCGAGCCGCTCGCGGGCCAGCCGGACCAGCGGTCGGTGCCGCTCGATGGCGTAGACCCGGCGCGCGAGGCGCGCGAGGATCGCGGTCTGGTAGCCCGAGCCTGCGCCGATCTCGAGCACCTTGCAGCGTGGTGTCACGTTGAGCGCTTCGGTCATCACGGCGACGATCGAGGGCTGCGAGATCGTCTGGCCGCAGGCGATGGGAAGCGGCCGGTCCTCCCACGAGCGATCCTTGAAGGCGCGGTCGACGAACACGTCGCGCGGCACCGACTCCATGGCCGTCAGCACGCGCTTGTCGGTGACGCCCGCCTGTCTGAGGCTGAGCATCAGGCGCATCAGGCTCTCGGAACGATGATCGGGCGTCATGGGAAGCTCCGACTGGAAGGACGCGACATCTGGCCGAGCCTAGACCGAAGCCGCGCGGCTGTCATTCGACAGCGTGGCCCGGGCGCCCTCGATCAGGTCATAGGCGGTCATCTGCGGGATGACCGGCGTCGCGGTGATCCAGCCTTCGAGGCAGAGCCGCGCGTCCGAGCCCTCGGGCGCCGAGCTGTTCGCCGTGGTGTGACGCAGGAACTGGAACTCGCGCCCGTTGGGCGCGGTGTAGGGGACAACCTCGAAGGTGGCCTCGGCGCGCAGGCCGTGCGGGCAGACGGCCAAACCCTTGACCGCTTCGGGGCGCACGGCGGGGAAGTTCACGTTGTAGAACACGCCGCGCCGGCGGGGCATGGCGAGGACGCGGCGCAGCGTCTCGGTGCCATGGGCGCGCGCGGGGTCCCAAAGGTCGTCGGGCGCGCCTTCCCAGTTGCGGAAGAACTGGCTCATCGAGATCGCGGGGAAGCCGGCCAGCGCCGCCTCCATCGCCGCGCCCACGGTGCCGGAATAGACAAGGTCCTCGGCCACGTTGTGGCCCCGGTTGATGCCCGAGATCACCAGATCGGGCGGGCATTCCTTCATGACGCGATGGAGCCCCACCAGCGCGCAGTCGGCGGGGTAGCCGTCGACCGAGAAGCGCCGGTCCGAGAGCCGGGTGAGGCGCATCGGCGCGGTGTAGGAGATCGCGTGGCTCGCGCCCGACCGCTCGTTGTCGGGGGCCACCACCCAGACCTCGCCTGACGGGCCGGCGATCTCAGCCGCGATCGACTCGGCCAGCTTCAGGCCCGGCGCGTTGATGCCGTCGTCGTTGGTGATGAGAATCCGCATGCTGCCCGCTCCCGCCGCCTGTCTTGCCTGTGGGGCGTTTTAGGGGTGAGGCGGAGCCGCGTCCATGGCGGATTTCTCGGGTGCGATGGGCGGGCGCTCCGGTGAGCGGGCCGATATGCGGCCGCGGATCGCGTGGAAGTGACGCCGCGACATGTCGAGGACGCGGGCTTTCACGCGTGAAACCCTACGTAACATATTGTTTTTATATAGTTTATGTGTGAACGCACGTGAGTGCATCGACGACAGGAAGGGTCTTCGGCAATCATTGCCCGCGCGGAAGGGATCCCGGCGCTGGTCCGGGATCCTGCTGGTTACTTAGCCGAGCGAGCCGTCCGCGCGGATGACCGTGGCGCCCTTCATGTAGGGCCGCAGCACCTCGGGGATAGTGATCGAGCCGTCGGCCTGCTGGCCGTTCTCCATCACCGCGATCAGCGCGCGGCCGACCGCGAGGCCCGAGCCGTTCAGGGTGTGCACGAAATCGGGCCGCTTTTCCCCTTCACGGCGGAAGCGGGCGTTCATGCGCCGGGCCTGGAAATCGCCGCAGACCGAGCACGACGAGATCTCGCGGTAGGTGTCCTGGCCGGGCAGCCAGACCTCGATGTCGTGGGTCCGCTGGGCGCCGAAGCCCATGTCTCCGGTGCAGAGCACCACGGTGCGGTAGGGCAGGCCGAGCTTCTCGAGAATACCCTCGGCGCAGCGGGTCATGCGCTCGTGCTCGGCCAGCGCGTCCTCGGGCGTGGTGATCGAGACCATCTCGACCTTCTCGAATTGGTGCTGGCGCAGCATGCCGCGGGTGTCCTTGCCGGCCGAGCCCGCCTCGGACCGGAAGCATTGCGTCCAGGCGGTGAAGCGCAGGGGCAGGGTGCCGGCATCGAGGATCTCGCCGGCCGCGATGTTGGTGAGCGTCACCTCGGCCGTGGGGATGAGCCACCAGCCATTGGTCGTCTGGTAGCTGTCCTCGGCGAATTTCGGCAGCTGCCCGGTGCCGACCATGGCCTCGTCCTTGACCAGCACGGGGGTCCAGACCTCGGTCAGGCCGTTCTCGTCGACATGGGTGTCGAGCATGAACTGCGCCAGCGCGCGATGCAGGCGGATGAGCGCGCCCTTGAGCGTGACGAAGCGCGCGCCCGAGAGGCGGGCGGCGAACTCGAAATCCATGCATCCCATGGCCTCGCCCAACTCGAAATGCTCGCGCGGCGCGAAATCGAACGTGCGCGGGGTGCCCCAGCGGTGCAGCTCGACATTCTGGCTCTCGTCGGCGCCGTCGGGCACCGAATCGAGCGGCAGGTTGGGGATCGTGAGCAGGAGCGCCTCGAGACGCTCGTCCTCGGCCTTGGCCTCGGCCTCGAGGCGGGCGATCTCGTCCTTCTTCTCGGCCACCAGCGCGCGCAGCCGCTCGAACTCGGCCTCGTCGCCGCTGGCCTTGGCCTTGCCCACGTCCTTCGATGCCGCGTTGCGTGCGGCCAGTGCGGCCTCGGCCGCGGTGATCCTGGCGCGGCGCGCCTCGTCGATCGCGAGGATCTCGGCCGCGACCGGCGCGAGCCCGCGGCGCGAGAGCGCGGCATCAAATGCAGCCGGGTTTTCGCGGATGGCGCGGATGTCGTGCATGGTCAGCTCCTTCGGGACCGAGCGGGCGGGATGGACCCGGCGCGGCATAGCCGATCCTGATGGGCTTTTCCAGCACGCGCGAACCGGCGCGCGCGGCCCCGTTGGGCGTGCGCGGGCATGCAGGGCAGGCAGGTCCTACGGGTCGGGTATCAGACGAACGCGATGGCCATCACTGCGGCGTAGAGGGTAATGCCGAGCGCGGCGGCACTGTAATACATGACGTCGAGCATGCGTTCTCTCCCGGGCAGATCGTTTTTCTTTTCGCCGTTGGTACGATAACCGCACCAGAGCCGAGCAACTTTGACATGTGTCAAAGGTCTCGATCTCCGCGCAACAATATTGCAGGGATAAAAATTTATTGCAAGTGCGAAGTCGTGCTGCAAGCGCGAAAAAGCGCGCCACAAGGCACCCTGCGGGCGTTGCCGGGTGAAGCGGGCCGGTCGGGCCGGGCGTTGCTTGCATGGGGCGGGGGCGCCGTATATATCGCCGGTGCCTGCGCTCGCGACGTTCGTGGCGCGCCAGAAACAGTTGTCACGAAAGGAGTCCGCATGTTTGCGACCCCCGCCTACGCCCAGGCCGCCGGCGCCGCGCCCGGTGGAGGCTTCCTGCCTTCGCTGCTGCCGCTGATCCTGATCTTCGTCATCTTCTACTTCCTGCTGATCCGCCCGCAGCAAAAACGCGCGAAGGAGCACAAGCAGATGATCGAGGCGCTGCGGCGCGGCGACCAGGTCGTCCTGGCGGGCGGCATCATGGGCAAGGTCGTCCGCGTCCGCGACGAGGACGAGGCCGAGGTCGAGATCGCCGAGGGCGTGAAGATCCGGGTGGTCAAGTCGACCATTGCCCAGGTCGTCTCCAAGACCGAGCCCGCGAACGACGCCTGAGACCCGCGGAGGGCCGGGCGCGATCGCGGGCCTGGCCATTCGCCCTCGGGACCCACGACACCAAGCCCCTGAAGGCCGCGCCCTATGCTCTACTTCCCGCTCTGGAAAAAGATCTGGATCATCGGGCTCTGCGTGCTCGGCATCCTGTTCGCCCTGCCGAACCTGGCGACGCAGGAGATGCGCGACAGCATCCCCGACTGGCTGCCGCGCGATTCGGTGAACCTGGGGCTCGACCTGCGGGGCGGGGCGCATCTGCTGGTCGAGGTCCAGGTCGGCGAGGTCGAGGCCGACCGGATGGAGGCGCTGCGCGCCGATGTGCGCCAGGCCCTGATCGACGCCGATGTGCGCCGGTTCACCGGCCTGCGGGCGGCGGAGGACCACGTCTCGGTCCGCATCACCAATGCCGACGACATGGCGCGCGCGCTCGAGGCGCTGCGCGCGCTCGCCCAGCCGGTGACGGGCTTGCTGGGCACGGGCCTGCCGGGCATGGCGGCGGGCAGCGACCTCGAGGTGACCGACAGCGGCGACCAGACCCTGCGCATCGGTCTGACCGAGCCCGCCATCGCCGCGATGAACGAGCGCACGATGGCGCAGTCGCTGGAGATCGTGCGCCGCCGCATCGACGAGAGCGGCACGCGCGAGCCCACCATCCAGCGCCAGGGCGAGGACCGTATCCTGGTCCAGGTGCCGGGCATCGGCTCGGCCGAGGAACTTCTGGGGCTGATCGGGCGCACCGCGAAGCTGACCTTCCACGCGGTCAAGGGCATCGGCGCCGAGGCGCAGAACCCGGGGCCGGGCGAGATGGTGCTGAACGACGCCACGAGCGCCGAGCCGCTGCTGCTGGAGCGCCGGGCGATCCTGACCGGCGATCAGCTGGTCGACAGCCAGCTGGGCTTCCACCCCGACACCGGCCTGCCGGTGGTCAATTTCCGCTTCGATTCCGGCGGCGCGCGCATCTTCGGCAACTACACGGCCGCGAATGTCGGGCAGCTTTTCGCCATCGTGCTGGACAACGAGGTGATCACCGCGCCGCGCATCCAGTCGCCGATCCTGGGCGGATCGGGCTTCATCGAGGGCAACTTCACGGTCGAGAGCGCGACCGAGCTGTCGATCCTGCTGCGCTCGGGCGCGCTGCCCGCCTCGATCAAGGTGCTCGAGCAGCGCACGGTCGGGCCCGATCTCGGCGCGGATTCGATTGCCAAGGGCGAGGTCGCGACCGCGCTGGCCTTCGCCGCGGTCATCGGCTTCATGCTGCTGGTCTACCGGATCTTCGGCGTCTTTGCCTGCGTCGCGCTGGTCGTCAACGTCGCGCTGATCATGGGCGTGCTGTCGGCCATCGGGGCCACGCTGACATTGCCGGGCATCGCCGGCATCGTGCTGACCATCGGCATGGCGGTCGATGCCAACGTGCTGATCTTCGAGCGAATACGCGAGGAGCTGCGCCGCTCGAAAGGCGTGAGCCGCGCCATCGAGAAGGGCTATTCCGAGGCGTTCTCGGCCATCATCGACGCCAACATCACCACGCTCATCGCGGCGGTGATCCTGTTTGCGATCGGCTCGGGGCCGGTGAAGGGTTTCGCCGTGACGCTGGGCATCGGCATCGTGACCTCGGTCTTCACCGCGGTGCTGCTGACGCGCCTGATGATCTCGATGTGGCTCGAGCGCGCTCGACCCAAGACGCTGCAGGTCGAGCGGTTCCGGCTGGTGCCCGACGAGACGCATCTCCACTTCATGAAGATGCGCCGGGCCTGCTTCGGCGTCTCGGTCGCCGGCGTCGTGGTGTCGCTGGGCCTGCTGGTCGCGATGGGGCTGAACTTCGGCATCGACTTCCGCGGCGGCACGATGATCGAGTTCCGCACCGCGCAGGAGGCCGATCTGGGCGCGATCCGCTCGGAGGTCTCGGGGCTTGGGATCGGCGATGTCCAGGTCCAGAGCTTCGGCACCGAGCGCGACGTGCTGGTCCGGGTCGAGGCGCAGGGCGCCGATGGCGACGAGCGCATGGCCGTGGCCGACGCCGTGGGCGACCGGCTGACCGAGGTCTTCGAGGGCGGCGAGGTGCGGCGCGTCGAGGTCGTCGGTCCCAAGGTCTCGGGCGAGTTGCTGGAGGCGGGCATCCTGGCCATCGTGCTCGCGGTGACGGCGGTGCTGGTCTACATCTGGCTGCGGTTCGAATGGCAGTTCGGCGTGGGTGCGGTGATCGCGCTGGTGCATGACGTGGCACTGACCATCGGGGTCTTTGCGCTGGTCGGGATCGAGTTCAACCTGTCGATCATCGCGGCATTGCTGGCGATCGTCGGCTACTCGCTCAACGACACCGTGGTCGTCTATGACCGCGTGCGCGAGAACCTTCGAAAATACAAGAAGATGGATCTGGCCCAGCTGCTGGACCTCTCGGTCAACGAGACCCTCTCGCGCACCTTGATGACCTCGCTCACCACGCTGGTCGCGCTGGTCGCGATGTTCCTGCTGGGACCGCAGGTGATCCAGGGCTTCACCTTCGCCATGATCTGGGGAATCGTGATCGGCACCTATTCCTCGATCTTCGTGGCGGCGGCGCTGCTGCTGTCGCTGAAGATCAAGCGCGACTGGACCGAGGAAGACCCGCAGAAGGCGGGCGTCCAGTTCGGCAGCGCCGAGGGATGAGCGCCGTTCGGCGCGCGGCCTTGACGCGGGGGCGGTGAGCCCCCATCACTCGGGGCCATGCGCATGAACGAGATCACATTCGGCGGCCAGCGCCCGGTCGATGGCTATGGGCCCGGCGGCTTTCGCATCGCGGGCGAATGGCACGAGGGGCCACTGGTGCTGTTGCCCTCGGGCATCCAGCCGATGGCCGGGGGCGCGCTGGGCGATGCCGCGATTGCCCCCGTGCTGGCGGCGGCGGCCGAGATCGACGTGGTGCTGGTCGGGCAGGGTGCCGAGATCGCACCCCTGCCGCGGGCGCTGCGCGAGGCTTTCGAGGCCGCGGGCATCGGTGTCGAGATGATGTCGACCCCCTCCGCCTGCCGCACCTACAACGTTCTTCTGGCCGAGGATCGCCGGGTCGCGGCGCTGCTGATCGCTGTGGGCTGAGCCCGGCCGCGCGGCCGGCGAGGGGCAGGGCCATAGCCCGGGCGTCGCGCTGGCTTACCGTATCGCCGGCATTGGCCGGATCGCGCCGAATTCCCTTTCATCCGGGCGGCAAGGTCATATATTCCGCCCCGAGGGGCGACCACGCCCCCGAGGATTTCAGCGACCCGACAGAGAGGGGACCCCCATGGCTTTCACGCTTCCCGACCTTCCCTATGCCCATGACGCGCTGGCGCCGTTCGGGATGTCGAAGGAGACGCTCGAGTTCCACCACGACCTCCACCACAAGGCCTATGTCGACAACGGCAACAAGCTGATCGCCGGCACCGAGTGGGAGGGCAAGTCGCTCGAGGAGATCGTCAAGGGCACCTACCAGGCCGGTGCCGTGGCGCAGTCGGGCATCTTCAACAACGCCTCGCAGCATTGGAATCACAACCAGTTCTGGGAAATGATGGGCCCCAAGCGCACGGGCATGCCCGGCGCGCTGGAGAAGGCGATCACCGACGCCTTCGGCTCGGTCCAGAAGTTCAAGGACGACTTCGCCGCCGCGGGTGCGGGCCAGTTCGGCTCGGGCTGGTGCTGGCTGGTCAAGGACAAGGACGGCTCGCTGAAGGTGACCAAGACCGAGAACGGCGTGAACCCGCTGTGCTTCGGTCAGACCGCGCTGCTGGGCTGCGACGTGTGGGAGCACAGCTACTACATCGACTATCGCAACAAGCGGCCGGCATACCTGTCGAACTTCCTCGACAATCTCGTGAACTGGGAAAACGTGGCCGAGCGGCTGGCGAAGGCCGGCGGCTGAGGCAACGGCGGGCCCCGGCACGGGGCCCTGCGAGGAACGGCCCCGGGGCGAGGCAGCTTGCCCCGGGGTCTTTGCGTGGAGGACGGGCATGGCGGGGCTTTGGGCCGCGGTGACGGCGGCGACCATCTGGGGTTTCGCGCCGCTGTTCTTCGCGCTGTTGCGTCACGTGCCGGCCGAGGAACTGCTGGCGCACCGCATCATCTGGGCGGCCGTGTTCGTGGGTGGCTTCTGCCTGCTGACCGGGCGCACCGAGCGGATCCGCGCCGCGCTCGCGGACCGCAGCGAGCGCCGCGTGCTGGCGTTGAGCGCGCTCCTGATCGGCGCGAACTGGTTCATCTTCCTCATGGCGATCCAGGCGGGCCGCGTCGCCGAGTGCGGCATCGGCTACTACATCATGCCGCTGGTCGGTGTGGTGCTGGGCGTCATGGTGCTGGGCGAGCGGCTCGACCGCGCGCAATGGGCGGCGGTGGCGCTGGCGGGCCTGGCAGTCGTGGTGCTGTCGGTCGGCACCGGCACGGCGCCCTGGCTGCCGCTGTCGCTGGCGCTGAGCTTCTCGGTCTACGGGCTTCTGCGCAAACGCGCGGCGACGGGCGCGATCTCGGGCTTCGTGGTCGAGACGCTGGTGCTGGTGCCGCTGGCGCTGGCCTGGGTCTGGGGCGCGGACGCGCTGGGGTGGAGCGGCCTGTCGGGCCTCCAGGGCGGGCATTTCGGCACCGACCTCGAAACCTCGCTGCTGCTGATCGCGGCGGGTCCGGTGACCGGGGTCCCGCTGATCCTGTTCGCCGAGGCCGCGCGGCGGCTCAACTACTCGACCACGGGGCTGATCCTCTATATCGGCCCGACCTTGCAGGTGCTGCTGGCCGTGACCGTGCTGGGCGAGCACCTTACCGACTGGCACGCCGTGGCGCTGCCGATGATCTGGGCGGCGCTGGCGCTCTATTCCGCCTCGGCCTACCGGCGCGACAGGGCGTCGCGCAGGGCGCTGACGGCCGCGTCGACGGTGTCGACGACCGTCAGGTAGTCGCGGAAGGGCGCGCCGACGAAGCCCTCGTCGATCATGTGGTCGAAGAGCGCGAGGAGCGGGCCCCAGTAATCCTCGGGATTGAGCAGGACGACGGGCTTCTCGTGCAGGCCGAGGTGGCGCCAGGTCAGCACCTCGATCAGTTCGTCCAGCGTGCCGGGACCGCCGGGCAGGGCCAGCACCGCATCGGAGTTGCCGAACATCAGCTTCTTGCGCTCGTGCATGGTCTCGGTGACGATCAGGGCGTCGATGTCGTTCTTGCAGACCTCGAGCTCGAAGAGGTGACGCGGGATGAACCCGGTGACGCGGGCGCCGGCATTGCGGGCTGAACGGGCGGTTTCGCCCATCAGGCCAAGGTCCCCGGCGCCGTAGACGACACCGAATCCGGCGCGCCCGAGCGACTCGCCCACTGCGCGTGCGACCTTGACGTGACCGGGCCGTCTTCCGGCACGAGAGCCACAATAGATGCAAATCGTTGCCGTCTGCCCGGTCATCCTGCCCCCTCGTGCCTGAACGTGGCTTGACTATCCACATGGCGTGGCTTTCATGCAATAGAGGGGCGGAGGAACGGGGTGTTGCGGCTGGGCCGCAGGATGAGGCATCTGGGATGAAGAGGGCTCGCCGAGGCTGGCTGATCTCTGCCGTCGTGTTGGCGCTGGCGGGGGTCGCATTGACCCATCTTGTGCCGGACTGGCGCGTGCGGCTCGGCTTGGAGCGCCCTGAGGCGCCCGTGCCCGAGGCGGTCGCGCAGGCCGATGGCACCGTGACGCCCGCGGCCGATGCGCCGGCCGAGCCCGCGCCCGACAACGCCGCGCCCGCCGAGAAGGCTGCCGATGGCGCCGCCGCCCCGGCCACGGACGTGGCCACGGACACCCAGGCCGAGCCCTCCGAGACCGAGATCATACCCAGCGACGCCGAGATCGCCGCCGTGCCCGAGGCCGCGGCCGATGGCGCCGCCCCTGCGGACGCGGGCGAGGCGGAGACCGAGCCGGCCGCCGCCGACATGCCGGCGATCGGAACGGACGCCGAGACGGTCACGGCCGAGGACGCCGCGCCCGTCGTCGCCCTGGCCGACGACACGACGCCGGTGTTCGACGTGGTGCGCGTCGACCCCGAAGGCGAGGCGGTCATCGCGGGGAGCGCCCAGCCGGGCGCCGAGGTCGAGTTGCTGATCGACGGCGTGGTGATCGCCAGTGCGATCGCGGGCGGCGATGGCAGCTTCGTGGTCCTCGCAAGCCTTGGCCGCAGTGACCGGGCGCGCGCGCTGCAGCTGCGCGCCGCCGGCGCGGCGGCGGCATCGGCGGTGGATCAGGAGGCGGTGGAGGTCGTCACCACGTCGCCCGAGGCCGCCAGCGACGGGAAGCAGGCCGGCACGGCCGAGGGCGAGGTCGCGGCCGCGGCGGATGCCGATACGGCGGCCGGCCAGGCGAAGGCCGCGTTGACGGCCGAGCCTGCCCGCGCGGGGCTGAGCGCGCCCGTGGTGATCCTGCCCTCCGAGACCGGCAGCGATGCGCCGCTGATCGTGGCGCCCGAGGCGGAGAGCGTGGCCCTTCTGCAACCCGCGGCGACCGAGAGCGCGCGCGTCGTGCTCGACCGGATTTCCTACAGCCAGGGCGGAGACGCCGTCGCAGCGGGGCGCGCGCGTCCCGGACACGCGGTGCGCGCCTATGCGAACGCCGAATTCGTGACGGATGCCGCGGTCTCGGCCACCGGGGACTGGCAGCTGACCCTGCCGCGCGCCGTGGCCGAGACCGCCAAGCTGCTGCGCTTCGACGAGGTTTCGGCGTCGGGCGAGGTGACCAGCCGGCTCGAGACGCCGTTCAGCTACGATAACGGGTCGGGCGGGGTCGAGACGCGCCAGCGGCGTATCGTGGTGCAGCGCGGCGACAACCTGTGGCGCATCGCCGAGCAGCACTATGGCGAGGGGATCCGCTACTCGGTGATCTTCGGCGCGAATTCCGGGCTGATCCGCGATCCGGACCTGATCTATCCCGGGCAGGTTTTCAGCATCCCCGAACTGATTGCCGCCGATTGAGCGGTCGCCCGTCCGGGCCCGCTTCCCGGCCCGAGGCAGGTGGGCCCGACGACTTGTGCGCGCCTCCCGGGTTGGAAAGAGGCTTTCAGCGCTTAGATGGAGCGCATGTGCCGCGTGGCAGCTCGCGCCGCGCGCGTGACGCGGAGAGAGTGATGCGTGGATCGCGGCGGCGTGCCCTGACCCAGGGGACGCCCGACATCAAGACGCTGTGGCGTGTGCTGCCCGACCTCTGGCCCGAGGGCCGGCCCGAGCTGCGGGTCCGGGTCGTGATCGCGTTGCTGCTGCTGGTCGCGGCCAAGGGCGCGACCCTCGTGACGCCCTTCCTCTACCGCGCCGCGGTCGATGCGCTCGAGCCCGGTACGGCGGCCCAGGCCGTGGCGGCGCCGGTCATGCTGGTGGTCGCCTATGGCGTGGTGCGCCTGTCGGGCACGGTGCTGCAGCAGGTGCGCGACATGATCTTTGCCCGGGTCAGCCAGCATGCACTGCGCGGTCTGGCGAACCGGACATTCGCCCATGTCCACCGGCTGAGCCTTGGCTATCACCTGGCGCGGCGCACGGGCGAGCTGAGCCGCGTGGTCGACCGCGGCATCAAGGCCATCGACTTCCTGCTGCGCTTCCTGGTGTTCAACGTCGTGCCACTGGCGCTGGAGCTGGTCGTCGTCTGCATCATCTTCTGGGTCGAGTTCGGATTCGCCTACTTCGCCGTCCTGCTGGCGACCATCGCCGCCTACGTGGTCTTCACCTTCCGCGTCACCGAGTGGCGGCTGAAGATCCGGGTGCAGATGAACAAGGACGACCAGGACGCGCACCAGAAGGCGGTCGACAGCCTGCTGAACTACGAGACGGTCAAGTATTTCAACGCCGAGTCGCGCGAGAGCGCGCGCTACGACCGGGCGATGGCGTCCTACCAGGAGGCCGCGATCAAGACGGCGACGTCGCTGGGGATCCTGAACTCGGGCCAGGCTGCGATCATCGCCGCGGGGCTGGTCGGCGTGATGGCGATGTCGGCAGTCGAGGTGCAGGCGGGAAGCCTGACGGTCGGCAGCTTCGTCATGGTGAACGCCTTCCTGATCCAGATCACGGTTCCGCTCAACTTCCTCGGCACCGTCTATCGCGA
Organism: Thermohalobaculum xanthum; assembly: GCF_016623495.1. Classification (GTDB taxonomy): domain Bacteria; phylum Pseudomonadota; class Alphaproteobacteria; order Rhodobacterales; family Rhodobacteraceae; genus Thermohalobaculum; species Thermohalobaculum xanthum. The sequence continues at coordinate 268,883 of NZ_JAEHHL010000001.1, forward strand.
GATCCGGCAGTCGATGATCGACATGCGCGAGATGTATGCGCTGGCCGACACCGCGCCCGAGGTCGTCGACCGCCCCGGCGTGCCGCCGCTGCGTGTGGGCGAGGGGCGGGTGCGGTTTCGCGATGTCGAGTTCGGATACGGCCCCGAGCGGCCGATCCTGCGCGGCGTCGACTTTGACGTGGCGGGCGGCGGCACGCTGGCGGTGGTCGGGCCGTCGGGGGCGGGAAAGTCGACCATCGCGCGGCTGCTGTTCCGCTTCTACGACGTGACCGGTGGCGCCATCGAGATCGACGGGCAGGACCTGCGTGGGGTGCAGCAGACCTCGATACGCGCCGCGATCGGCGTGGTCCCGCAGGACACGGTGCTGTTCAACGACACGATCGGCTACAACATCGCCTATGGCGCCGAGAAAGCGTCACGCGACGATGTCGAGCGCGCGGCGCGCGCGGCGCGCATCCATGACTTCATAATGACGCTGCCCGAGGGCTACGACACCATGGTGGGCGAGCGGGGCCTGAAACTGTCGGGTGGCGAGAAGCAGCGCGTCGCCATCGCGCGGACGATCCTGAAGGACCCGCCGATCCTGATCCTCGACGAGGCGACCTCGGCGCTCGATACCGGGACCGAGCGCGAGATCCAGGCCGAGCTGCGGCGGCTGGGGCAGGGACGCACCGTGCTGATGATCGCGCACCGCCTGTCGACCGTGGTCGATGCCGACGAGATCGTGGTGCTCGAGGCCGGCCGGGTGGTCGAACGCGGCCGGCACGAGCGGCTCTTGGCGCTGGGCGGTCGCTATGCCGAGATGTGGGCGCGCCAGGAGGCGGAGGCCGAGACGGCTTAGACCGAGAGGGCGCGGGGCCCGGCCTGCGGGCTCACTCGGCGGCGCGGACGATGCGGCGGCTGACCCTGGGGGGCTCGTCCCAGATGATCTCGGTCTCGGCCTTGCGCGCCAGGGCCGTACGCAGCCGCCAGTCGGCGAGATAGGGATGCGCGCGATGCGCGGGCCAGATTGCGGCCAGCGCGAGGTGCCATCCGAGCCTGAGCCCGACGCCCACCCCATGCGTCACCCAGACCCGTGCGGCGAGTGCCGCGGGCGTCACGATCAGCGTCAGGAAGGTCGCAATGCCCAGCCCGAAGACGACGGCCGTGGCAAGCTGCACCCACCAGAGCGCCGTCGGCGCGCCCTGCATGATCCGCCCTTCCGAGAAATCGAGCGAGGCTGCGAACATCATCGGCGCAAGCCCCGCCATGGTGGTGACGGTGGTCAGCAGGACCGGTCGGATGCGCGCCTCGGCGGTGCGCACGATGGCCTCGAGCTGCGGCATGCGCCGGCTGAATTCCTGGAAGGTGTCGATCAGGATGATGTTGTTGTTCACCACGATGCCGGCCAACGCCACGATGCCCGTGCCGGTCATGATGATCGAGAAGGTCTGCCCCATCACGATCATGCCGACCAGCACGCCGGCCACCGACATCACCACGGCCGAGAGGACGAGGACGGCGTTGTAGAGCGAGTTGAACTGCGCCAGCAGGATCACGAACATCAGCCCCAGCGCGCCCGCGAAGGCCATGCCCAGGAAGGCCATGCTTTCCTGCTGTTCCTCGCGGTCGCCGGTGAAGCGCGTGGCGACGGCGGGCGGGAAGGGGTTCTCCTCGGCGATCCAGCGCTCGAGCTCCTCGATCCGCGCGATCTCGGAGGTGTCGGCGTCGACACCGGCGCGGACCATGAAGAAGCGCTCGCCGTCGCGGCGCTGGATCTCGCCCAGCTTGGGCACGGCGTTGCGCTCGACGAAGTTCGAAACCGGCACGAGGCCAAGCGCGGTCGGCATCTTGAGGGTGTCGAGAGTGCCGAGGCTGCGGTCCTGGGCGGGGAAGCGGACGCGGATGTCGAGCTCGTCGTCGGAATCGTCGGGGCGGAAGGTGTCGAGCGTGGCGCCTCGGGTGACGAGCTGCACGATCGGCCCGACATTCGCGACATCGGCGCCGAAGCGCCCCGCGGTGGCGCGGTCGACGGTGACCTGCCACTCGATGCCGGGCAAAGGCCGCGTATCGTCGATGTTGATCAGGCCCGGCATCGTCTCGAACTTGGCGCGCGCGATGTCGGCGGCCGCGTGCAGCTCGGCCCAGTTGTTCGAGCGCAGCTCGAGCTGGATGGGCTTGCCCTGCTGTGGGCCGTCCTGCTGCTCGGAGAGCTCGGCGATGACGCCGGGCACGCTGGCGACGCGGCGCTTGATCTCCTCGATGATCGGGTCTCCCGAGCCGCGCTCGGCCCACGGGGCGAGTTCGAGTTGGACCTGGCCGATCGCGTCGGGCGGCCCCTCGGCCCCGGATTTCGCCGCGAGCCCGCCAGTGCCGGAGAAGGAAAAGACCGACGCGACGCCGGGCACGCCCGCCACGCGCTCCTCGACCGAACGCACCAGCCGGTCGCGGACGTCGACACCAAGGTTGCCGCGGGCGCGGACATAGACGATGGCCCGCTCGGGGTCGGTCTTGACGAAGAACTCGGTGCCGTTGTTGGCCGCGCCATACCACGTGAAGACGCCGGCAAGGGCCGCGCCGGCGACACCCAGCGCGAGCCACGGCCCGAGCGGGCGCAGCACGATCGCGGCGATGAACCGGCCGAAGGGTGTGCGGCGGTAGGGCTGCACGCCGGGGGCTGGTGCGGCCTTGCGCTGCGGAACGATGCGGCCCAGCAACCGCGAGATGCGGCCCGCGACCCCGCCCATCACCGGCAGATAGAGCAGCGCCACGATCAGCGAGGCCGAAAGCACGAAGATCAGCGTCACGGGCAGCTGCCCCATGAATTCGCCCGGCATTCCCGGCCAGAACAGCATCGGCAGGAAGGCGCAGAGCGTCGTCGCCGTCGAGGCGGTGATCGGCCAGAACATGCGGCGCGCGGCCTCGGTGTAGGCGGTCATCGGGCCCACGCCCTCCGAGATGCGCTTGTCGGCGTACTCGACCACCACGATGGCGCCGTCGACCAGCATGCCGACGGCGAGGATCAGCCCGAACATCGTCATGTTGTTCACGGTCATGCCCAGCACGGCCATGAGCGCGAAGGTGAGCAGGAACGAGCAGGGGATGGCGATGCCCACCAGCACAGCCGAGCGGAAGCCCAGCGTTGCCAGCACCACCATCATGACCAGCAGCACCGCCGTCATGACCGAGCTTTCCAGCTGGCCCACCATGTCGAGGACGCGCGCGCTCTCGTCCATCGAGAAGTCGACGTTCACGGCCGATTGCAGCGCCGGGGGCCATGCCGCGATCTCGCTCTCGACGACGCCGCGCACGGTCCGGACCGTATCGATGATGTTCTCGCCCACGCGCTTCGAGACCTGGAGCGAGATTGCCGGCTCGCCGTTGTAGCGCGCGCGCCCCTCGGCGTCCTCGAAGGTGCGCCGAACCTCGCCGATGTCGAAGAGGCGCACGACCCGGTCACCCTTGACCTTCACGGGCAGGTTGCCGACTTCGGCGGGGTTCTCGAAGGCGCCGGGCAGGGTGACGGCGAACTCGGCGCTGCCGCTCTCGACCTGGCCCGCGGCGACGAGGCGGTTGTTGCGGTCGACGATGCTGAGCAGGTCGGCTGCGGTGACGCCGTAGCTCTCCATCTTGAGCGGGTCGATCAGCACCTCGATCATCTCGTCGCGATGACCGGCGAGCTCGGCCTCGAGGACGGCGGGCACGGCCTCGACGGCGCGTTGAAGGTCCTTGCCCAGGCGCAGCAGCGCGCGCTCGGGCACCTCGCCCGAGAGCGAGATCACGAGGATCGGAAACTGGCTGAGATTGACCTCGTTGATGACCGCGACCTCGGCGTCGTCGGGAAACTCGGCCTGGGCGCGGTCCACGCGGTCACGCACATCGGCCAGCACGGCGGCCTTGTCCCATCCGAACTCGAATTCGAGCAGGACGCCGGCGTGGTCCTGGCTCGCGATGCCGGTCATCTGCTTGAGCCCCTCGAGGCCCCGCAGCTCCTGTTCGAGCGGTTTGACCAGCAGGCGCTCGGAATCGGTCGCCGAGACGCCCGGCAGCGGCACCGAGACGTAGAGCACGGGCACGTCGATGTCGGGCGCGCCTTCCTTCGGCAGGCCGAGATAGGCGAGCATGCCGGCGCCGATCGACACCGCGATGAACACCATCATCATCCGCGCACGGGCGGCGAGCCAGTCGACGACGCGCGTCATCCGAGGTCGTCCCAGCTCACGGGCGTGGAAAGGATTGGCCGGCCGTCGCGCACGAATTCCTGGCCAACGACGATCACGCGCGCGGTCTCGGGCAGGCCCGTGACCCAGACGCCGCCGGTATCCTCGCGCACGATGCGCACCGGCAGGAAGCGGGCGGTGCTGTCGTCGGCAAGCCGCACGCCCAGCCGCCCCTCGTCGTCGAGCGTGAGCGCGGCCTGGGGAATGCGGTGGGCGCGTTCGGCCGGCAATTCCACCCCGATCTCGGCCGTCATTCCGTCGCGGATCGAGCCGTCCGCGTTCGGCAGGCGGGCTTCGACGCGATAGGTGCGGGTGCTCTCGTCCGCCATGCTGCCGATGAAGCCGATGGCGCCCTCGTGCACCGCGCCCGAGATCAGCCGCACGGTCACCGGCTGGCCGACCGAGAGCCGGTCGACATCCTGTTCCGAGACATAGCCGGTGACCTTGACCTCCGAGAGGTCGATCACCGTCGCGCAGGCGTCACCGATGCCAAGGCGCGCCCCGAATTCCGCCGTGTCGCTCTCGAGAATGCCGGCGAAGGGGGCGCGGATCTCGAGCCGCGCGATGTCGAGGCGCACGAGGTCGAGCGCTGCCTCGGCGCGCTGAAGCGCTGCGAGCCGCGCAACGCGGGTCGTCTCGGCGGTGAACCCTTTCTGCGAGAGCTGGGTCGCGGCATCGGCCTCGACCTGCGCTTCGGCCAGCGCGGCCTCGGCCTCGGCCACCTGGGCCTGGCGCGCGCCCGGCTCGAGCCGGCACAAGAGCGTCCCGTCGTCGACCCGCGTTCCCGCGCGCAGCGGCTCCGAGATCACGCGGCCAGGCGTCTCGGCCCGCACCACGACGTTGCGGTTCGCCTCGGTCCTGCCGCGCAGGGTGATGCGGTCGATGGTCGGCTCGGCGCTGATCTCCATGATCATCACGGGCACGGCGCCGGGCGATGGGGCGCCGGGCGAGGGGGCGTCGGCGCTGGCGGGGCTTCCGGCCCTGGTGGTTGCCTGTTCGGCCGTCGCCGTGGCGTCCTGCGCGCCAGCAGAATCCTGCCGCCCCGAGACATGCGGGACGAACCACCAGGCAAGGCCGGCGGCGAGGCCAAGGGCCAGTATCAGCGGCGCGACGCGCATTCCTCACTCTCCGCCGGTCTAAAGCGTCGGCACGTCTAACGCCGTCCGGCCGGATTTCCGTTGCAGTGCAGAAGATAATCGCTTCGTGACGTGCGGGGAAGGGTGCCGCGGCGTAAACACGCGGAGGCCCGGCAAGGCCCCGCTTCAGGCCCCTTCACCGTCGCATGGCGCCGGGCTATGGTCGTCGCCCCGCCACGGCGCAGAGGGAGTAGAGCGATGTCCACGCGGAGCACCATCTCGAAGAAATCCGCGATCAGCGACCCGGACCAGAAACCGGGTGGGCGCAAGCGCATGACCGTGCCGGCCTTCATGGCACGCAAGGGCGGCGACCCGCTGGTCTGCCTGACATCCTATACCGCCCATGTCGCGCGGATCTGTGATGAGGTCTGCGACCTGCTGCTGGTGGGCGACAGCCTCGGCATGGTGATCCACGGCATGCCGAACACTCTGGGTGTGACGCTTGAGCACATGATCATGCACGGCCAGGCCGTGGTGCGCGGGGCCGAGCGGTCCCTGGTCGTCGTGGACATGCCCTTCGGGAGCTTCGAGGAAAGCCCCGAGGTCGCGTTCCGCAACGCGAGCCGGGTGGTGAAGGAGACCGGGTGCCACGCGATCAAGCTCGAGGGCGGGCGCGAGATGGCACCGACGATCCAGTACCTCGCCCGGCGCGGGATCCCGGTGATGGCGCATATCGGGCTGATGCCCCAGGCGATGAACACCGCCGGCGGGTTCAAGGCCGTGCGCGACGAGGCGCAATTCGACGCGGTCGTCGATGACGCGAAGGCGGTCGAGGAGGCGGGCGCCTTCTCGGTCGTCGTCGAGGGGGTGGCGGCGCCGCTGGCAGACCGGATCACTCACGCGATCTCGATTCCCACCATCGGCATCGGCGCCTCGGCGAACTGCGACGGCCAGATCCTGGTGTTCGAGGACATGGTCGGCCTGTTCCCGACCGTCCCGTCCTTCGTGAAGCGCTACGGCACCATGGAGGAGATGATGCGCCACGCGGTCACAACCTACGCGACCGAGGTGCAGGCGCGCAGCTTCCCGGGCGACGAGCACACCTACAAGAAGAAGTGAGCACGCCCCCGCGCGAGATTGCCTACCCGCCGCTCGAGATCGAGCTGCACGACTGGTGGGCGGGTGTATACGACCATGTATTTGTGGCCCTGCACCCGCTTCACCGCGTGGCGCTGCATCGCGGCGGCGAGGACGATCTCGACGCGATCAAGACCGCGCGGCCGGTCCGCTGGGACGAGTTGCGCCGCGCGGTCGGAACACCGCCATTCCCGACATTCGCGCTGGCGCTGTGGTGCGCGGCGCTGGCCGCGAACCGCGACGATGCCGATGCCCGTCTGGTCGACCGGATCGAGCGCACGCTGGCCGCCAACGAATTGGCGGCGCCGTGGGAGGACACGGTGGCGCCGATTCTCGAGCGCCCCTTGGGCGAGGCCTTCGCGCGGCTGGGCGTCGGCGAGGTCACGGCCTGGGACGAGACGCGCGAGGTTTCGACCATGCTGACGCCGGGCGATCTTGCCGCGGCGCCCGCCATCGCCCGGCGCATCCCGTTCTTTGGCCCGTTCGCGCTGTCCGCTCCCGGAATACTGGCAGTCACGGGCACCGAGGACATCGCGACCCTGATCGCCCTGAGCGACGAGGCGCGCGAGCGAGTCGCGCCCGAGGCGCATCTCGAGGGCTTCTATGCTCCGGACGGGACCTATTGCGACTGGATCAATCCGCCGGATTTCTTCCAGCGTGCACCGCGCGCGGCGAAATGAGCCGTGCGGGATCGGCTCGGCAGGGCACTTCCGCCTTTGACTGGGGCGACGGCGGCGATAATGTGCGCGCGGCCCGGACAGCGGGCGCAACCGTCATGGGGGCAGTGTGAGCGATACCGACAGCTTCATCCGCGAGGTGAGCGAGGAAGTCCGGCAGGACCGGATGTTCCGTCTGTGGAAGAAGTACGGAGCGCTGGTGATCGGCGCGATCGCGGTGATCGTGGGCGGCACGGCGGTGTGGTCGTGGCTCGAGCAGCAGGAACTGCAGGCCCGCGCCGAGCGTGGCGAGGCGTTCCTGGCCGTCGCGGCGGGCGATGTCGCGGCGCACCAGGCACTGATCGCGCAGCAGGAGGGTGCGGCTGCCGCGCTCGCCGGGCTGCGGATGGCCGAGGCGCAGGCGGCCTCGGGCGACACCGACGCGGCGATTGCCACCTATGAGCAGGTTGCGGCCGAGGCGCAGGCGGGCGCGGCCTATACCGATCTCGCGCGCCTCGAGGCGATCCGGCTGCGTTCGGCGAGCGCGGCGCCGGACGAGATGATCGCCGAGCTTGCGCCGCTGGTCGCCGAGGGTGCGCCCTACCGGCTGCTGGCGCTGGAGCTGCGCGCGGCGCTGGCGCTCAACGCGGGCGATGTCGCGGCGGCGCGCGCGGATCTCGATGCCATCGTCTCGGATCCCGCAGCGACGGGCGAGACGCGCAGCCGCGTACAGGCGGTGATACAGACGCTGGGGCCGGCGGCGTCGGCGAGCTGAGCCGCGCCGGAGCCGCGTGGTGCAAGAGGATATTGATCCCGCCGTCGGCCTGGTCCGGCGGCGCAGGGGAGGGACGACGCATGAGGGGTGAGTGGCGTTCGGTCGGCGCGGTGGCGCGGACGACGGCGATGGTCATCGCCGCGGCGGCTTTGCTGAGCGGCTGCGGGCTCTTCGATGACGAGGAGATCCTCGAAGGCGAGCGCATCCGTCTGCGTTCCGAATCCTCGGCCGCCCCCAGCAACTTCGGCGGCGCCGCGCTGCCACAGCCGCGCGAGATTCGCGACTGGACGCAAACCAACGGAAGCGCCTCGCACAACTCGGGTCACCTGGCCGGGCCCGCGTCGCTGGCGGTGGCCTGGAGTCGGGACATCGGCGCCGGCAGCAGCTCCGAGAGCGCGATCACCAGCGCGCCCATCGTGGTCGGCGGTGTCGTCTACGCCATGGACGCCGCTGCAGAGGTCAGCGCGCTCGATGCCGCGAGCGGCACCGAGAAATGGCGGGTCGACCTGTCGCCCGAGGGCGAGAGCGGGCGCGAGGGCTTTGGCGGCGGGCTTGCCGCCTCGGGTGGCCGGATTTTCGCCGCCACGGGGTTCGGCGAGGTCGTGTCGCTTGACCCTGCCTCGGGCGAGATCGCGTGGCGCACTCCGCTGGGCGCCCCGGTGCGCGCGGCGCCGGCGGCCGAGGCCGGCCTTGTCGTGGCGGTGACCCGCGACAACCGTGCCTTCGGGCTGGATGCCGAGACGGGCACGCCGGTTTGGCGGGTTCCTTCGGTGACCTCGGACGCGGGCGTTCTGGGTGGGGCCAGCCCGTCGCTGGCTGGCGGACTGGCGTTCCTGCCCTTCGCCTCGGGCGAGCTGATCGCCATCGAGGCGCGCAGCGGGCGCCGATTGTGGAGCGCGGTGCTGTCCGGCGGAAGGCGCGGCCTTGCCCGTGCGGCAATCTCGGACGTGACCGGCGATCCGGTGGTCGTCGGCCCCTATGTCATCGCGGCCAACCAGGCCGGGCGCATGGTCGCCATCGACGCGCGCTCGGGCCAGCGGGCCTGGACCCGGTCGGTCGGCGCGCAGGGGCCGATCTGGGCGGCGGGCGACACGGTCTTCGTCACCACTGACGATTCGAAGCTGATGCGCATCTCGGCGCGCGACGGCACCACGATCTGGGAGACCGAGCTTCAGGCCTTCGACGACCCCGAGGACCGGGAGGACCCGATTTCGTATTCCGGCCCGGTGCTGGTCGAGGGACGGCTGCTGATCACCTCGTCCGAGGGGGAGCTGATCGCCTTCGACGGCGTGGGCGGCGAGGAACTGAGCCGCATCGACCTCGCTGGCGGGTCGATCACCGGGCCGGTGGTATCGGGCGACACGATCTTCGTGCTGACCGACCGGGGCACGGTGCAGGCCCTGCGCTGACGCCGCGCGTGGGCAGGGCTCAGAGGACGCCGCGCGCGCCTTCGGCCCGGCGCGCGGCGGCGGCGGCAGCGCGGGCGAGGCGCTGCTCGCGGTGGAAGCTGTAGACGCCGCTGCCCACGACCAGCGCGGCGCCGGTCAGGGTCAGCGCGTCGGGCAGGTCGCCGAACACGGCATAGCCCAGGACCAGCGCCCAGATCATCACGGCATAGCGGAACGGCGCGACGAAGCCGATCTCGCCGACGCGCACGGCCTTCACGCCGAAGAAGTAGCCGACATTGACGGCGATCGCCGATCCGGCCAGCAGCGCCAGCGTGGGGCCGCTGAGCGGGCGCCAGTCGTCGAACAGGGTCACCGCGCCCCCCATGATGCTGACCGCGCTGGCGGTGGCGAACACGACCAGCAGCGACGGCACGCCCGGCGAGAGCTGGCGGGTCGCAAGCTCGCGTAGGACGACGAAGGCGACCGCGGCGATCGCGAACAGCGAGGCGGACGAGAAGCCCTCGGCCCCCGGCCGCACGATCAGCAGAACGCCCGTGAAGCCGATGATGATGGCCGACACGCGGCGCCAACCCACGGGCTCGCCAAGAAAAACCGCGGCCGCGAGCGTGATGCCGAGCGGGCCCGATTGCAGGATCGCGGTGACATTCGCCAGCGGCATCTGGAACAGTGCGGTGAGGAACAGCGTCGCCGCCGCCATCTCGCCCACGACCCGCAGCGCCAGCACCCGCCGGTCGCGTGGCACGATGTGGGCCCGGAAGGCGCCGGCGCGCCAGGCGATGACCGCGATCAGGGCGCTGGCCATCAGACCGCGCACGAACAGGAGCTGAAAGACGCTCATATCGGACGAGGCCAGCTTGACCAGCGTGTCGTTGACCACGAAGCCTGCCATGCTGACCGACATGAAAGCAGCGCCGCGCATGTTGTCGGTCAGACCGGCGATCATTGCTCGAGAGCCTCCGGAATTGGGCGCATGCGACGGTCGGGCCGGAAATTGGCCCGGACGCGGCGCCGGAATGGATCTGAGCCCCCCTAATGGCCTTCCTTGGCGCACGGCGCCAGAGCTTTCGATTGCAGTCCGCGCAAGGCTGCTTGCCACCCGCCCCGGCAACGCGTAGACAACGCCGCCATGTCTTTTACCCTCGCCATCATCGGCCGGCCCAATGTCGGCAAATCGACCCTGTTCAACCGCCTCGTCGGCAAGCGGCTGGCGCTGGTGGATGACCAGCCGGGCGTCACGCGCGACCTGCGCGAGGGCGAGGGGCGGCTGGGCGACCTGCGCTTCACCGTCGTCGACACCGCCGGGCTCGAGGATGCGACTGACGACAGCCTGCCCGCACGCATGCGCCGCCTGACCGAACGCGCGGTCGCCGAATCGGACCTGTGCCTCTTCGTGATCGACGCGCGCAGCGGCATCACGCCCGTGGACCGGATCTTTGCCGAGATCCTGCGCAAGCGCGGCACCGAGGTGATCCTGGTCGCCAACAAGTCGGAAGGGCGCGCCGGGGAGGCGGGTCTCTACGAGGCGTTCGAACTGGGCCTCGGCGAGCCGCTCGCCATCTCGGCCGAGCATGGCGAGGGGATGGGCGACCTCTATGCGACGCTCGAGCCCTATGCCGAGCGCTTCGAGGCCGCTGCCGCCGAGATCGAGTTCGATCCCGACGCCGAGGAGGACGCGCTGGCCGAGAACCGGCCGCTGCAGATCGCCGTCGTCGGCCGCCCCAATGCCGGGAAGTCGACCCTGGTCAACGCGGTGCTGGGCGAGGACCGCCTGCTGACCGGGCCCGAGGCCGGAATCACGCGCGACGCCATCGCCGTCACCACCGATTGGGGCGGGCGGCCGTTCCGCATCTTCGACACGGCCGGGCTGCGCAAGAAGGCCAAGGTGCAGGAGAAGGTCGAGCGGCTCTCGACCTCGGACGCGATTCGCGCGGTACGCTTCGCCGAGGTCGTGGTCGTGCTGATGGATGCCGACAACGCCTTCGAGGCCCAGGACCTGCGCATCGCCGACCTCGCCGAGCGCGAGGGCCGCGCCGTGGTCTTCGCCGTCAACAAGTGGGACCAGGTCGAGGACAAGCCGCGTGCGCTGGCCGATCTGCGCGAGCGTGCCGAGCGGCTTCTGCCGCAGCTCAAGGGCACGCCGCTGGTGACCGTCTCGGCGCTCACCGGCAAGGGGCTCGACCGCCTGCGAGAGGCGATCGGCAAGATGCACCGGATGTGGAACATCCGCGTGCCGACGAACCGGCTGAACCGCTGGCTGATCGAGCAGACCGAGATGCATCCGCCGCCGGCGGTCCGCGGTCGCCGGATCCGTCTGCGCTTCATGACCCAGGTGCGCACGCGCCCGCCGGGTTTCGTCGCCTTCTGCTCGCGGCCCGAGGACCTGCCGGACAGCTATGTCCGCTACCTCGTCAACGGGCTGCGGCGCGACTTCGGCATCGAGGGCGTGCCGATCCGCTTCACGCTGAGGAAGGGCGAGAACCCCTACGCCAAGGACTGAGGCGCCGAGGACTTAGGCGCCAAGTGCCGGGGCGCTCTCGCCTCACGCGCTGCGCTTGGGGCGCAGGATGTGGGGATGCGCCCCGTCGTAGAGCGCCGAGTCGCGGAAGTCCTGTTCCGCGAGCGCCCGCCCGATCAGGATCAACGCCGTGCGCGTGATCTTGGCGGCGCGAACCTTCTCGCGAATGTTCGACAGCGTGCCCTCGATGAAGCACTGGTCGGGCCAGCCGACGCGGTAGGCGACGATGACCGGGCAGTCGGGCCCGTAGAGCGGCGCGAGCGTGCGTTCGATCTCCAGCAGGTTCCGGATCGAGAGGTGGATCGCCAGCGTCGCGCCGGTCCGGCCCAGCGTCGCGAGATCCTCGCCCGGCGGCATGGCCGAGGACTTCATCGCCGTGCGCGTCAGGATCACGGTCTGCGCGACCTCGGGAATCGTGAGCTCGCGCCCCAGCGCGGCGGCGGCGGCGGCGTAGGCCGACACGCCGGGCGTGATGTCGAAGGGGATGCCAAGCGTCCTGAGCCGCCGGATCTGCTCGGCGATCGCGCCGTAGAGCGAGGGGTCGCCGGAATGGACCCGCGCCACGTCCTCGCCCCGCGCATGCGCGGCCTCGATCTCGGCGATGATCTGGTCGAGCGTCATGGGCGCCGTGTCGATCACCCGCGCGCCCTCGGGCGCGGCGGCGACGACGGCCTCGGGCACCAGGCTGCCGGCATAAAGGCAGACCGGGCAGGACTGGATCAGCCTGAGCCCCTTGACGGTGATCAGATCCGGATCGCCGGGACCCGCGCCGATGAAATGGACGGTCATGCCGCTCCCTCGATCTTCTTTGCGTAACCCCGCGGCGTGAACATCCGCGGCCCTTCGCCAAGCCGCGCGAGCCGTGACTGTGACGAGCCGACCAGAACCACTGTCAGCATGTCGACCTCGTCGACCTGCAGTTCCGCGAGGGCACGGTATCGGATTGTTTCCTCCGGCCGGCCAAGCGAGCTTGCCAGCAGCACCGGGCAGTCCGCCGGGCGGTGGCGCAGCAGGATCTCGCGCGCCTCGGCCAGCAGCGTGCGCCGGCGCATCGAGACGGGGTTGTAGAAGGCGATCACGAAATCGCCCTCGGCCGCCGCGCGCACCCGCCGGATGATGTCCTCGCGCGGGGTCAGGAGGTCCGAGAGCGAGATCGCGCAGAAGTCATGGCCCAACGGCGCGCCCGCCCGCGCCGCTGCGGCCTGGAGCGCCGAGACGCCCGGGGCCGAAAGCACCTCGACCCGGCGGGCTGCGTCCGAGACGCCATGCGCCGCGCGGTCGAGAAGCTCGAAGACCAGCGCGCCCATGGCGTAGATGCCGGCGTCGCCCGAACAGATGATGGCGACGTTGACGCCCTCGGCCGCGCGCTCCAGCGCATAACGGCACCGGTCCTCCTCGCCGCCCAGCGGGAAATCGCGGCGCTGTTTGCCGGCGGCGAGGGGGCCGAGAAGGTCGATGTAGAGCCCGTAGCCCACCAGTTCGTCGGCCTCGGCGATCAGGCGCGAGGCCTCGGGCGTGCGCCATTCGGCCTGACCGGGCCCGATGCCGACAAGGGCGACGCGGCCGCGAGCGCGGCCCGGCAGGTCGGCGAGCGGTTCGGGCGCGCGGGCGATGGCGACCGTGGCGTTGGCCGACTTGCGCTTGTCGAGGATCAGCGTGCCCGCCGGGCCGACGGCCGCGAGCGCGGCGCCTTCGGCCACGCCGTGGCAGCCGACCTCGGCGAAGACGACCTCCGAGGGCGTCGCGAGGCGCGGCGCCTCGGCCTCGAGCGTCGCGGCGTCGAACACCCGCAGCGGCACGCCGAGCCGTCGGGCAACGGCGTTCACGGCCGCCTCGTCGGCCTTCAGGTCTAGCGAGAAGACCCCCGCGACGGCGCCCGGGGCGACCCCGGCCTCGGCCAGCGCGGCATCGACCAGCGCGCCCAGTTCGTCCTCGGGGCAGTTGCGGGCGCAGCCCACGCCCAGCGCGATGCGCTGCGGGTGGTAGACGAGGCGGTCGGCCCCGCCGGGCACCGGCGCCTCGGTGGCGATCAGGGTCACGGGCGCGCCAGTTCCGGCACGTGCCGTGGCGGCCAGCCAGTCCGCCTCGCCCGCGACCACCACCGGCGCGCCGGCCAGCACCGCGGCCATCGCGGGCTTGGCGTCGTCCGGGTTGGCGAGGCGCCAGCCCGCGGGGGGCTCGTCGAGCGCGAGGCCGAGCGAGAGGTCGCCGGCGGTCGTGACCGCGGCAACGGCCGAGATCGCATCGGCCACGCGGCGCGCCAGCCGGTTCGCCCCCCGGTGCCCGCCCAGCAGCGGCACGACGGTCGAGCCGTCCTCGGCCACCGCCAGCACCGGCGGCTCGGCCCGCTTGTCGGAAAGCAGCGGCGCCACTGCGCGCACAAGGATCCCGGCGGCGCAGACGCCGACGACGGGCACGCGCGCGGCGAACAGGTTGCGCACATGGTCGAGCGCATTGGCAAAGAACGCGTCGGCGTTCGCGACGCGGCCCTCGCGGCCATGCACGGGCGCGCCCAGGGCCAGGGCGACACGCTTCGCCACGTCCTCGCCCGAGCGGGAGAGGCAGATCACTACGGGGGTCAGCTCAGCCACGGGTCATCCCCCTTGTAGAGCAGGATCATCGAGAAATAGGGCGCGGGGTCGGGGGCCTCGCTCAGCGGGCGCACAGCCTCGGCGCCCAGCGAGGCGCGCTCGACATAGCCCGCTTGCACTGTCAGGCCCAGCTCGTCGAGCAGGCGGCGCACCCGGCCCAGGTGCCGGCCCAGCTTCATGATGGCGACGGCCTGCGCGCCCTCGATCCGGGCGCGCAGCGCGGCATCGGGCAGCGGCGCGGGGATCACCGTGAGCACGTCGTTGCGGGCGGTCAGAGGGCGGCGCAGCGCGGCCGCGCAGGCGCCCAGCGAGGAAACGCCGGGCACCACCTCGATCCGGAAGCGGTCGACGAGGCGCGCGAAGAGATACATGAAGGATCCGTAGAAGAACGGGTCGCCCTCGCACAGGCACACCACGTCCTCGCCCGCGGCAAGGCGGGCGGCGATGCGCTCGGCCGCGTCGGCATAGACCTCCTGCGCCGGGAAGCGATCGGTGCGCATCGGGACGATCATCGGGATTTCCTCGGCGCCCGCGGCGATCGACCCGGCCGCGATCTCGCGCGCAAGGCTCGGGCCGGTGTCGGGGGCGGGATAGGCCACCACGCGCGCGCCGCTGATCAGCCGGTGGGCCTTGAGCGTCATCAGCTCGGGGTCGCCGGGACCCACGCCCACGCCCCAGAGCGTGCCTGAGAGCGTGCCCGGCGCCGCGTCGCCGCTATTCGCTGTCGTTGCCGTCACTTCAACAGGCTCCACTGCGTCACCGGCATCATCGGGCGCCAGCCGGTCAGCCCGCCCACCGGGCCCGCGCGCGCCACCGATAGGCGGGTGAGTTCACCCCCCAACTCGGACTGGAGCGCGATCAGAAGCGCCTCGGATTCGAGCGTCACGGCATTCGCGACCAGCCGGCCCGAGGGCTTCAGCGCGGACCAGGCCGCAGCCACGGTCTCGCGCGCTAGGCCTCCGCCGATGAAGACGGCATCGGGTCGGCGCAGGTCGGGCTTGGTGCCCACGGGCGCAGGCAGGGATGCCAACACGCCCGGTGCCGCGCCCTCGATCAACGCAAGGCGCGGGGTGCCCAGTTCCTCGGCATTGCGGCGGGCCATCTCAAGCCGCTCCGGCCTGAGGTCGAAACCCACGGCGGTCGCGTCGGGGGCCGCGCGCATCCACTCGATGGCGACGGATCCGCAGCCAGTTCCGATGTCCCACAACAGCGCGCCGCGCGAGGGCATCAGGCGCGAGAGCGTGACCGCGCGGACCTCGCGCTTGGTGATCTTGCCGTCATGGGTGAAGGCCTCGTCCGGCAGGCCAGGCACGCGGCCCAGCAGCAGGTCGGGCGTGCCGCGGCATTCGACCGCCAGCGTGTGCAGGGGCGGCACGTTCACCGCGGGGTTCGACGCCGCCCAGTCGCGCGCCGTGCCCTCCATCCGGCTTTCGGCCTCGCCCCCCAGGTTTCCAAGCACGGTCATCGCGGAGTCGCCGTAACCGCGCGCCACCAGAAGCCGGGCGATCTCGCCCGGCGTCTCGGGCCCCGAGGTCAGGATCAGGAGCCGCACGCCCGGCCAGAAGGCGGGGATAACCTGTGCCGCCGGACGGCCATGCGCGGTCAGCGTCTCGACATCGGCGAGCGACCAGCCCATCCGGCACGACGCCCACTGGAAGGCCGAGAGCTGCGGGTGGAAGACGATCTCCTCGCGCGGGATGGCGCTGGCGATCCGCGCGCCGACCGAGAACCACAGCGGGTCGCCGGTCGCCAGGATGACGACGCGGCGTCCGCGATTGGCGCGGATCAGATCGACAAGCGCGTCGAAGGGCGAGGGCCATGCGACCCGCTCGGCTGTGAGGCCGGGGGCCAGCGCGTGGTGGCGTTCGCCGCCGATGATGATCTCGGCCTGCTCGACCGCGCGGCGCGCGGCGGCCGAGAGGCCGGCCATCCCGTCCTCGCCGATGCCTGCGATGGTGAGCCAGGGCGCCGTCATCGCGGTGCCTCGAGCCCCGCTGCCAGCGCGTTCACCGCAGCCGCCGCCATCGCCGATCCGCCACGGCGCCCGCGCAGCGTGATGAACGGCACGCCACGCGGGTCGGCACAAAGTGCCGCCTTGGATTCCGCCGCGCCGACGAAGCCCACCGGCAGCCCGATGATCGCCGCCGGCCGCGGCCAGCCCTCGTCCATGAGCTCGAGAAGGTGGAAAAGTGCGGTCGGCGCGTTGCCGATCACCACGACCGCGCCCGCGAGCCGGTCGCGCCACAGGCGCACGGCGGCGGCGGAGCGGGTATTGCCGATCTCGGCCGCCAGGGGCGCGACGGCGGGATCGTTGAGCGTGCAGATGACGTCATTTCCGGCAGGCAGGCGCGCGCGGACGATGCCGCTCGCCACCATCTCGGCGTCGCACAGGATCGGCGCGCCCGACGCGAGCGCACCGCGCGCCGCAGCCGCCACGTCGTCCGACCAGGCGAGCCGGTTCGGAACGTCCGTCATGCCGCAGGCATGGACCATGCGGATCGCGACCTCGTGCAGGTCGGAAGGCAGGTGAGCGAGCCGCACCTCGGCGCGAACCGTCTCCCACGACTGGCGGTAGATCTCGTGCGGGTCGCGCTCGTAATGCATTGGCTTGGGGGTGGTGGGGAAAGCGATGACCTCGCTGCGGGTTTGGTCCCCCTCCGCCGCGCAGGCGGCGGCCCGGGGCCGTGCGCATGCGCGGCGTGCCGCCATCGCCAGCGCGGGCTCGTGTCCGACACCCAGGATCCAGGCCTCTTCGCGCTCGGCTGCGGCGCGCTCGGTGTCCGTCATCCCCGGCGCGCCGGCAAAGAGGGGCCCCAGCCCACCCGCGCGGTCGAGCGCGGCATAGGCTGCGGCGGTCACGCGGACCTGTGCTGCGTCCATCACCTCGTCCGCCGCCTGTGCCGCCCGGATCTCGGCGTCGAGCAGCGAGGGATAAACCTCGGCCAGCACCACCGGCGCTGCGGGGGTCGCGAGCCCCGTCTCGAACGGCCAGATCGCGACGCGGCCCGAAAGCCGGGGGCCGGCGCGCAGGCGCGCGAGCGCGGGGAGCCCGGTCAGCACCTGACCGCCCACAGCGCCCGTCGTGTAGAGCTTCCACACGGGCTGCGCCCGGCGGCAGCGCGCCTCGACGGCACGGCGCTCGGGCGGGTGGTCCCGATGGCGGACGGGTTTCCTCTCGGGCAGGGCGGGCAGGGCGCGTCCCCGAGGGCGGCCCCAGAACGGCCCGTCGCCCGGGAAGGCGCCGTTGAGCCGTGCCGCTGCCTCGAACCGGTTGTTCGCGTTGTCGGGGGCATCCTCGATCAGCGTCGCGAGGTGATCCCAGATCGCGCGCCAGCCGTCGCACCCTGTCAGGGCCCGTGCCGTGCCGGCCGGGTAGCCGAAGGGGAAGTCGAAACCCGCGAGCACGCGTCGGCCCGCATCCGCCTCGGCCGCCAGAAGCCCGGCGATCCGCTCGATGGCGGCCGCGCGGGTCGGGTGGTTCTCGACCAGCCTGACCGCGCCGTCCGAGGCCAGCGCCAGCCAGATGCTGTTGGCGCCGGTCACCGGGGACGCGGCCGAGGACCAATCGACGATAAGAACGCTGTCGAAGAGCGTCGTCACCCCTTCACGCCCTTGAGGTACTTGCGCACGCTCTCGGGACCCAGCGGGTGCTTGGCGTGCGGGTAGGGCGGGTGGTGATGGTCGTGCCCGTCATCCCCGTGGGCATGATCGTGGTCGTGATCATGATCATGGGTGTGATCGTGCGGGTGGTCATGGTCGTGGCGGTGATGCCCGTGCCCGTGGCTGTGCACATGATGGTGCCCGTGATGATGCCCCTGGCCCGCATCCTCCATCGCCAGCCGGCATGCCCCCGTGCAGAACGTGTCGCAGAGCGTGCAGTCCTCGACGTTCGAGCCGGGGGCCGAGGCGCCCTGGCCCTCGACATGGTGGTGGTGGCTCTCCTGCGGCATGCCGACCTCGGCCTCGAAGCCCAGGACCTGCGCGCGGTACTTGCACATCGCGCAGTTCATCGCGTTCTGGCCTTCGAGGATCTCGGTCACGCGCTCAGCGAAGGTCGCGATCACCTGCGGGTGGTCGTTGAGATAGCCCGCCTTGACGAACTGAAGATAGGGATGCGCCCGCGCCACCTGGTCGGTGAAGCCGTAGATGCGGTCGATCAGGATCCCGGTGAAGAGGAAATAGGGGAACACGACGATCCGGCGGAAGCCGAGCCGAGCGGCGCGCTCGAGGCAGGGCTCGACCAGCGGGAAGGTCACGCCGGAATAGCCGGTCTCGGCCCAGCCGAAGCCCATCCCCTCCCACAACAGCCGCGTGATCTTGGCGACGTTGGAATTGGCGTCCGGATCCGAGGCGCCGCGGCCGATCACCACCAGGCAGGTGTCGGAAAGCGGCACCTCACCCAACTCGGCATTGGCGCGGTCGACGGCCTCGCGCACGCGCTCGCCCGCCGCCGCGACCATCTTGGGGTCGACGCCAAGCTCGCGTCCGTACTGGATCTTGATGCCGTGCTGCGCGGCATAGGTGTTGAGCACCGAGGGAATGTCGTTCTTCGCGTGCATCGCCGCGAACAGCATCCCGGGCACCGCCAGGATGTGGTCGCACCCGGCCTCGCGCAGCCGGTCGAGCCCGTCGCGAAGCACGGGGTTCGCGAATTCGAGATAGCCGTATTCGACCGGCCAGTCCGGAAAGACCGGGCGCAGGCGCTCGGCCACCACGGCGAATTCGTCGACCGCGGCCTGGCTGCGCGAGCCGTGGCCGCAGACCATCACCCCGATGCGGGACATCAGCGGGTCTCCGCCCGCACATCCTTCCGCGCACGGCGGATGCTGCGGGCGCGGCGCACGACCGCGACGGCGGTGACGAGGCCCGCCAGGCCCATCGCGCCCAGGGCCAGCCAGTGGGTGTGCCCCGCAGTCTCGGCGTAATGGCCGGGATGGGCGAGGGCCGTGGCGGGCACGGCGGCGAGCAGGGCTGCGAGCTTCTTCATGGGGATCCCCTCCTGACAATGGCCGGCAGGACGGGCGGGCGCGCCAGTGCGTGCCCGGTACGAACAGCCTCGGGTGGAGACCCCGTGTTGGGTCGGCTCCGTGCCCGAATCCGCTCCGCCCCCGTCCACCGGGTGCGCTGTTCACCCGACGTGCTTACGCGTCCGGCGCCCAAGGCTCAAACGAAAAAGCGCCGCATCGGGGCGGTGGCGCGACATGGCGTGCCGCGCGCGTCCAAAACCGCTTTACAGGGCGCGCGCCGCTGTCCCAAGGTCGCGCGCGGTTGCCCCCGCGAGCCGGGCGCCATGCCGAGCCGGGGAGAAGATGCGCCAGCCTGTGACCACCATCGTCGTCTGCGACACCTGCCGTTACTCGGTCGAGGAGAAGACCGCGCCCTGCGGCATGACCGGCGGCGAGATCCTGGCCGCCGAGGTCGAGCGCCTCGCCGCCGGGCGCGAGGGGATCGAGGTGCGCCGCACCTCGTGCCTGATGGGCTGCGAGCGCCACTGCAACACCGCCGTGATGGCCGATGGCAAGATCACCTATGTGCTCGGCAAGTTCGCGCCCGATGCCGAGGCAGCCGGGGCGGTCGTCGATTACGCGGGGCTTCACCGCGACAGCGCGACCGGGCAGGTGCCCTTCAAGCAGTGGCCGCAAGGCGTGAAGGGGCATTTCATCGCGCGGCTGCCGGTCCTTGCCGCTGCGCCGACGCCGCCGAGGCTCGACGACTGAGATGCTCGAGGCGCTGACCATCCCGCCCGTGCCCGAAGGCCTCGCCGCCCGCATCGCGGCGCGCATCGACGCCAAGACCAAGCCGCCCGGCTCGCTGGGCCGGATCGAGGATCTCGCCATTGCGCTTGGGCTAGCCCAGCGGCGCGATGACCCCGAGGCGGATCCGGCCGAGCTGATGATCTTCGCGGCCGACCACGGCATCGTGGCCGAGGGGGTCTCGGCCTGGCCGGCCGAGGTCACGGCGCAGATGGTGCTGAATTTCCTGGGCGGCGGGGCTGCGGCCAATGTTTTCGCCCGCGCGGCGGGGGTGGGCGTGCAGGTGATCGACGCCGGTGTCGCCTCGGACCTGCCCGTCGCCCCGGGCCTGGTCCGCGCGGGGATCAGGCGCGGCACCCGCAACGCCGCGGCCGAGGACGCGCTGAGCCCGGCCGAGGTCGAGGCCGCGCTGGAGTTTGGCGCGGCGCTTGCGCGCGATGCCGCGGCGCGCGGCGTACGGGTGATCGCGCTGGGCGAGATGGGGATCGGCAACACCTCGACCGCGGCGCTGCTGGCCCATGCAGTCGAAGGCCTTCCGCTGGCGCCGCTGGCCGGCCCCGGTGCGGGGCTCGACGCGCCCGGCGTGACGCGCAAGATCGCGATCCTCGAGCGCGCCGCCGCGCGCCGGCCGGGACGCCTCGCGCCGCTCGACGCGCTCGCGGCCTTCGGGGGGTTCGAGATCGCCGCAATGGCGGGCGCGCTGATCGGTGCGGCCTCGGCGGGCGTGGCGGTCCTGGTCGACGGCTACATCTCGACCGCGGCGGCGATGGTGGCGCTGGCGGCGCGGCCCGAGGCGCGGGCGTCGTGCCTCTTCGCCCATCGCAGCCACGAGCCCGGCCACCGGCTGATGCTGGCGCATCTGGGCGTCGACCCGCTGCTCGACCTCGACATGCGGCTGGGCGAGGGGACGGGCGCGCTGCTGGCCGTGCCCATCGTCCGCGCGGCCGCGAGGATGCTGGCCGAGATGGCGACCTTCGAGAGCGCGGGCGTCTCGGGACGTGGCGGGGCCTGAGCGATGCGCCTTGGCCCGGTCCTCAGCGCGATCCAGTTTCTCACGCGCCTGCCCGTGCCCGACCCGGGATGGGAGGAGGGGCGGCTGCGCGCGGCGCTGGCGTTCTTTCCCGTCGCGGGGGCCCTGGTGGGCCTGATCGGCGCGGGGGTCTGGTGGGGCGCGGTGCAGGTCCTGCCGGCGGCGGTCGCAGCGGGACTGGCCTTGGCGGCGATGCTGCTCGCGACCGGGGCGATGCACGAGGATGGGCTGGGCGACGTCGCGGACGGGCTGGGCGGCGGCGCCACGGCCGAGCGCGCGCTCGAGATCATGCGCGACTCGCGGATCGGCAGCTATGCGCTCTTGGCCGTCGGCCTCGCGGTTGGCCTGAGATGGGCGGCGCTGGCGGCCCTGAGCGCTGCCGATGGCGCGCTCGCGCTCGTGATCGCGGCGACCGCGGCGCGGGCCGCGATGGTGCCGGCAAGCTGCATCGCCGCGCCCGCGCGGCCCGATGGGCTGGGGCGGATGCTCGGGCAGGGCGCGGATGGGCGTGGTGTCGGTCTGGCGCTGGGGCTGGGCCTCGCCGCCGCGCTGGCTGGCGGCTGGGCGGGCCTCGGCGCGCTGGTGGCTGCGCTGGTCGTGATGGGGCTGGTCGTGCGGATCATGCGCAGGCGCGTGGGAGGCATGACCGGCGACGGCTATGGCGCCATTGCCTCGCTGGCCGAAACGGCGGCAATGCTGGTCTTCGCCGCGGCATGGGGGGGCACATGATCTTCCTGCGCCATCCACGGCCCGACGTGGCCCCCGGCATCTGCTATGGCCGCCTCGACCTGGGGCTTGCGGCCGATGCGGGTGCGTCGATCGGGCAAGCGCTGGCGGCAACGCCGCGGGCCGAGGCCGTGCTCGCCAGCCCCGCCGCCCGCTGCCGGGCGCTGGCCGATGCGCTGGCTGCCCGCGACGGGCTGACGGTTGCGATCGAGCCCGGGCTTGCCGAGCTCGATTTCGGCGCCTGGGAGGGGCGAGCCTGGGACGACATCGACCGCGCCGAGAGCGACCCCTGGGCCGCCGACCCCTGGCGCGTCGCCCCGCCGGGCGGCGAGACCTTTGGCGCGCTCCATGCCCGGGTCGGCGCGATGCTGGCGCGCGCGCCGCGTGGGGCGGTGATCGTGAGCCATGCCGGGCCGATCCGGGCGGCGCGCATGATCCTTGCCGGGGCGAGCTTCGAGACGGTCTTCACCACGCCCGTGCCCTACGCCCGGCCGATCGTGCTTTCACGCGTGAAAGACAACTTAAATGCATGAAACATTGCTCATTCTTGGTGGCGCGCGCTCCGGGAAGTCGGCGCGGGCGCTGACGCTTGCGGCCGAGCCGCCGCATGTCTTCGTGGCGACGGCCGAGGCGCTCGATGCCGAGATGGCCGACCGCATCGCCCGCCACCGGGCCGAGCGCGGCGACAGCTGGCAGGTGGTGGAGGAGCCGCTCGACCTTGCCGGAGCGATCGCCGCCCATGCCGCCGAGGGCACGACGATCCTGGTCGACTGCCTGACGCTGTGGCTGTCGAACCTCATGCACCACGGGCGCGACCCCGAGGCCGAGACGGCGCGCCTGGTCGCCGCGATCGAGGCGGCTCCGGGCCGGATCGTGCTGGTGTCGAACGAGATCGGGCTGGGGCTGGCACCGATGAACGAACTGGGCCGGGCCTTTCGCGATGCACAGGGGCGACTCAATCAGCGCATCGCTGCCGTGGCCGACCATGTCGAGTTCGTGGCCGCAGGCCTGCCGCTGACGCTCAAGGGCGGGCCGCGATGACGCGCACGCCCGCGCTGATGATCCAGGGCACCGGCTCGAATGTCGGCAAGTCGGTGCTGGTCGCGGGGCTTGCGCGCGCCTTCACGCGTCGCGGGCTGAAGGTGCGGCCGTTCAAGCCGCAGAACATGTCGAACAACGCCGCCGTCACCGCGGATGGCGGCGAGATCGGGCGCGCCCAGGCGTTGCAGGCCCGCGCGGCCGGCGTCGAGCCCACGGTCCACATGAACCCCGTGCTGTTGAAGCCCGAATCCGAGAAGGGCGCGCAGGTGGTGGTGCAGGGCAGGCGGCTGACCCATGCCATGGCGCGCGACTACGCGCGGCTGAAGCCGCAGCTGCTGGCCGGCGTGCTCGACAGCTTTGGACGCATGGAGGCCGAGGCCGACCTCGTGCTGGTCGAAGGGGCGGGCAGCCCGGCCGAGGTGAACCTGCGCACGGGCGACATTGCCAACATGGGCTTTGCCGAAGCCGCCGACCTGCCGGTGATCCTGGCCGGCGACATCGACCGGGGCGGCGTGATCGCCCAGATCGTGGGCACGAAGGCGGTGCTTCCGCCCGAGGACTCTGGACGCGTAAAAGGCTTTCTGATCAACAAGTTTCGTGGCGATGTTACGCTGTTCGACGACGGCTTTGCGATGATCGCCGAGACCACGGGCTGGCGGGGATTCGGCATCGTGCCCTGGTTTCAGGGTGCCAATCGGCTGCCTGCCGAGGATGCCGCTGACATCCGCGCCGACACCGCTGGCGGGCGCGTGAAGATTGCCGTGCCAATGCTCTCGCGCATCGCGAATTTCGACGATCTAGACCCGCTCAAGCTCGAGCCCGGCGTGTCGGTGGTGATGGTGCGCCCGGGCGAGGCGCTGCCGGGGGATGCCGACCTCGTGATCCTGCCCGGCTCGAAATCGACGCGTGGCGACCTCGCCTTCCTGCGCGAGCAGGGCTGGGACATCGACCTCCTGGCCCATCGGCGGCGCGGCGGGCGGATCCTGGGGATCTGCGGCGGCTACCAGATGCTGGGACGTCGGATTGCCGACCCCGAGGGGATCGAGGGCGCGCCCGGCGTGAGCGAGGGCCTGGGCCTTCTCGACGTCGAGACGGTGATGACGCCCGACAAGACGCTGACCCGGATCGATGCGGTCGAGATCGCCACGGGGCTGCCGGTCGCCGGCTACGAGATCCATATCGGTCGCACCGACGGCCCCGACCGGGCCCGCCCTCTGTTTCGGCTGGGCGCGGAGGCCGAGGGCGCCGCAAGCCCCGATGGCCGGGTCATGGGCGCCTACCTGCACGGCCTGTTCACATCCGACGATTACCGGGCGGGGTTTCTTGCGCGAATGGGCGTGGCGCCGTCGGGGCAGGGTTACGACGCCTCGGTCGAGGCGACGCTGGACGCGCTGGCTGATCATCTCGAGAAGTTCCTCGATCTCGACGGCATGCTGGCTGTTGCAGCCATGCGCTGAGAGCGTCACGCAACTGCAATATTCCTCTTCGCAACCGCGACGATTCGGTGTAACAAAGATCACGTTTTCGTGTGGTCAAAGATGTCCGAATCGCTCGACGCGCTCAAAAAACCGGTTCCCTTCGAGTGGCCTACACTCATCCTCATCGTTTTTTGCTATGTTGCATTCGCCCTGCTGACGCTCAATGCCGATGCGCTGGGCGGCTGGCTCGCGGTGCCGCTTCTGGGTGTGGTGCTGGCGCTGCACTCGTCGCTGCAGCACGAGGTGCTGCATGGGCATCCCTTCGCGGACCAGCGGCGGTCTGATGCGCTCGTCTTCGTGGCGCTTGGTTTCTTCGTGCCTTACGAGCGGTTCCGGGAGACGCATCTGGCGCATCATCGCGACGAGATCCTAACCGACCCTTACGACGATCCGGAATCGAACTACCTGGCCCCCGAAGTCTGGAGCC
Organism: Thermohalobaculum xanthum; assembly: GCF_016623495.1. Classification (GTDB taxonomy): domain Bacteria; phylum Pseudomonadota; class Alphaproteobacteria; order Rhodobacterales; family Rhodobacteraceae; genus Thermohalobaculum; species Thermohalobaculum xanthum. The sequence goes on from NZ_JAEHHL010000001.1 coordinate 293,696, forward strand.
GGCTGCCGGGCTGGCGCAAGGCCTTCCTGCGCGCGAACAACACGTTGGCCGGGCGCATGGCGCTGGGGCCCGCGATCGGCTTGACGGCCTTCTATGCGGGCGATCTGCACCTCATCGCTTCGGGCGACCGCGCGGTGCGCCGCGCCTATGTGCTGCACGCAATGGGCGTCGCGCCTGTGCTGGCCTGGCTGTTCACCGTCGCGACCGTGCCGTTCTGGCAGTATCTCCTCGCGGCCTATCTGGGGCTGTCGCTGCTGAAGATCCGCACCTTCCTCGAGCACCGAGCGCATGAGAAGGCGGCCGGGCGCAGCGTGATCATCGAGGATCGTGGCCCGCTGGCGCTGCTGTTTCTCAACAACAATTACCACGCGGTGCACCACGCCAGCCCGCGCGTCGCCTGGTACCGGCTGCCAGAACTCTATCGCGCGCGGCGCGACGAGGTGCTGCGCCGAAACCGCGGCTATGTCTACGGCTCGTATGCTGAGGTTTTCGCGCGGCACCTTCTGCGCGCGAAGGACCCCGTGGCGCATCCGCTTAGGCCCGAGGGCGGCGAGGGCTGAGAGGCGGGGCCGGGCCGAGGCGCGCGTTTCTGCACCCCGCGTACGGTCAGAATTGCGGCGTCACCTGCCAGACATCGCGGGCATAGCCCCTGATCGTGCGGTCCGACGAGAACCGCCCCATCGGCGCGATGTTGAGCACCGCCTTGCGCGCCCAGCCGTTCGGGTCCGCCCAGGCGGCATCGACCCGGCGCTGCGCGTCCCAGTAGGTGTCGAAATCGGCCGCGACCATGAACCAGTCGTGCCCGGTCAGATTGTCCGCGACCGCCCGGTGACGCTCGCCATCGCCGTCCGAGAAGACGCCGGCGCGGATCTGCGCCACCACCTCGGACAGGCGCCCGGAACGGGCGACATGGGCGCCGGGGTCATACCCCTCGGCGCGCAGCCGGCTCACGTCCTCGGCGTCGAGTCCGAAGATGAAGATGTTGTCGGCGCCCACCGCCTCGTGGATCTCGACATTCGCGCCGTCCATCGTGCCGATGGTCAGCGCCCCGTTCATCGCGAGCTTCATGTTGCCGGTGCCCGAGGCCTCCATCCCGGCGGTCGAGATCTGCTCGGACAGGTCCGCCGCGGGGATCAAGCGCTCGGCCATGGTGACGTTGTAGTTCGGCGGGTAGACGACCGCGAGCCGGCCCTTCATCGCCGGGTCGGCGTTGATCGTGCGGCCGATGTCGTTGATGAGCTTGATGATCGCCTTGGCCATGGCATAGCCGGGCGCGGCCTTGCCGCCGAAGATCCGCACCCGCGGCGGCACCGGGGCGCCGGGGTCGCGGCGCATTTCGTTCCACAGTGCCGCAAGCTCGAGCACGTTCATCAGCTGGCGCTTGTATTCGTGGATGCGCTTGATCTGCACGTCGAACATCGCGCCGGGGTCGACCGTCAGCCCGCAGGTCGCACCGATCCAGTCGGCGAGGTGCCGCTTGTTGGCCTGCTTCGCCGCCATCACGCGTTCGCGGAACGCGGCGTCGCCGGCCAGCGGCCCGAGCGCCGCGAGGCGGTCGAGATCGGCCTCCCAGCCCTCGCCGGCGGCCTCGGTGATCACGGCCGAGAGCTTGGGGTTGCAGCTCCTGAGCCACCGCCGCGGCGTGACGCCGTTGGTCTGGTTGACGATCCGATCGGGGTGCAGCGCGTGCAGGTCGCGGAACACCGTGCGGCGCATCAGGTCGGTGTGCAGCGCCGAGACGCCGTTGACCCGCCGCGCGGCGATGAAGGAGAGGTCGCCCATGCGCACCTCGCCGTCGCGGATGCAACCCACGCTGTCGGGCCGGGGACGCCCGGCGGCACGCATCTCGGCGGCATGCGCGGCGTCCATCCGCTCGATGATCTGCATGTGGCGCGGCAGGACCCGCGCCATCAGCTCGGCCGGCCATTTCTCCAGCGCCTCGGGCATCAGGGTGTGGTTGGTGTAGTGAAGCGTGCCGCGGGCGATGGCGAAGGCCTCGTCGAAACCCAGGCCGCGCTCGTCCATCAGGATCCGCACGAGCTCGGGCCCCGCGATCGCGGGGTGCGTGTCGTTGAGCTGGATCGCCACGCGGCTCGGCAGCAGGCCCGCGTCGTCATGGTCGCTGAAGAAGCGCCGCATCAGGTCGCGCAGGCTGGCCGCGGTGAAGAAATATTCCTGCTTCAGCCGCAGCTCCTTGCCCTGTGGCGTGGTGTCGTCGGGGTAGAGCACCCGGCTGATGGTCTGCGCCAGGACCGCGGGGGCGGCGGCGGCCATGTAGTCGCCGCGGTTGAAGGGCTCGAGGTCGAAGATCTTCGTGGGCTTGGCCGACCACAGCCGCAGGGTGTTCACCCAGCGGCCCTGCCAGCCGGGGATCGGCGTGTCATAGGCCGCGGCCAGCACGGTCTCGGCCGGCTCCCAGCGCGGGCGGCCGTCGCGGGTGGTGACCTCGCCGCCGAAACCGATGGGCCAGACGGCCTCGGTGCGCTCGAACTCCCAGGGGTGGCTCTGCGCCAGCCAGTCCTCGGCGTCCTCGATCTGCCAGCCGTCGCGGAAGCTCTGGCGGAACAGGCCGTGGTCGTAGCGGATGCCGTAGCCATGGGCGGCGATGCCAAGCGTCGACATGGAATCGAGGAAACAGGCCGCGAGCCGCCCCAGCCCGCCATTGCCCAGCGCCGCGTCCGGCTCGTCCAGCATCGCCGCGTCGAAATCGACACCGAGGCTGGCGAGCGCCTCGCGCGCGGCCGGCTCGAGCCCGAGATTGTTCACCGCGTCCTCGATCAGGCGGCCGATCAGGAACTCCATCGAGAGGTAATAGACCCGCTTGAGATCATGCGCGTAGACATGCCGCGTGGTCGCGACCCATGGGTCGACGATGCGGTCGCGGATCGCGCGCGAGAGCGCGAGACGCCAGTCGCTCAGCTTCGCCGCGTCCGGTGTCTTGCCGATCGAGTAGACCAGGTGGTGGCGTGTCGCCTCGGCCAGCTCGGCGGGCGCGAGCTCGCGCGGCATGCGGCTGTGGTCGAAGGTCATGCGCGGGTTCTCCTTTCCCGGCGCGTCGTGCGGATGCGCGGGGTTGCCTGCCTGTCGGGACCCGTTCCGGGCGCGTCTGTCTCCCGCGGTCGTCTTTGCACCGGCCTCTGCCGGGCCGGGTCGGTGCGGGATACTAACGCATCCCGGCCGAGGGGGAAGGGGGTGGCGGCTCAGCGCGGCCGCTCGCTGGCCACGGCGCGCGCGACGGCGGCGAGCACCGGGTCGCCGGCAAGCGCCTCGACCGGCCGCGCGACCGGGCGGCGCCAGTTGGGATGGGCATCGACCGTGCCGGGGATGTTGGCCTGCTCGACCGTGCCCAGCACATCGTCGATCTGGACGGCGAGGATCGCGGATGGCGCCCGCGCCAGCGCCCGATGGATCGCTGCGTTGAGCGCGGGCGGTAGCGGGCCGTCCGGCGGCGATGCGGGGTCGATGCCCTCGGGCAGCAGTCCCTCGCGCGCCAGCAGGTGCAGCAGGCGGCGGCGGTCCTCGGTCCGCGCGCCACGCCAGCGCGCGGCATCCTCGGCGGTGGTGCGGCCCAACCGCTCGGCCCAGTCGATGTCGCGCGCCTCCCACCACCCCGCGATCGTCGGGGTGTCGTGGGTGCCGACCGAGGCGGCGGCCCGCGCCGGATAGTCCGCGGGCGGACGGAAATCGCCGGCGAAATCGCGCTCGAACTGCATCACGGCCGAGCCGTGCAGGTGAGATTCGGCCATCCGCTCGCGCAGCCCCTCGGGCACCACGCCAAGGTCCTCGCCGATCACGACGGCGCTGGCGCGGACGGCTTCGAGCCGGACGATCGCCATCAGCACATCGCGCGGCATCCGGACATAGCTGCCGGGAGCCCCGTTGCGCGGCACCCAGAAGGTCCGGTCGAAGCCCAGGATATGGTCGATCCGCACCAGCCCCGCGTGGCGCATGACGGCGCGGATTGTCTCGATGAACGGCCGGTAGCCGGCAGCGGCGAGCCCCTCGGGCGAGAAGGGCGCGAGGCCCCAGGCCTGCCCGTCGGGCGAGAACTGGTCGGGCGGTGCACCCAGCGACACGCCCATGGCGAAGACGCCCGGGCGGGCCCAGACCTCGGCTCCGTCGGGGCGCACGCCGACCGCGAGGTCGGCATAGATCCCCAGCGCCATGCCGGCTGCGCGCGCCGCGTCCTGCGCGGCGCCAAGCTGGCTGTCTGCAACCCATTGCAGCCAGGCGTGGAAATCAAGCTCGGTGGGGTTCTCTCTGGCGAAGGCGCGGGCGCCGGGCGCTTCGGGGCTCTCGATGCCCGCGGGCCAGTTTCGCCAGTCGCCCCCATGCCGAAGCGAGAGCGCCTCGAACAGCACGAAATCCGCGAGCGCGCGACCGCGTGCTGCCCGGAAGGCGTCGTGCGCCGCGCGCGCCTCGGCACGCGCATCGTCCGCGAAGGCACGATGCAGCGCTCGCAGCGCGGCGTCGCGCCAGGCCCGCGCCGCCTCGTGGTCGATCAGGCCATTGGCCGCGGGGCCGTGACGCGCCGCGATCAGCGCCTGTGCCGTGGAATCGTGTTCGAAGCCCGGGATCCGGTCCGGCGCGATGGCGCGGGTGTCGAGGAACCCGCGATGGCCCGGCGAGTAGGGGCTGTATCCGGGGTAGGCCGCACCCAGGGCATGCAGCGGATTGATCCCGAGGAAATCGGCGCCGAGCGGCGCAAGGGCCGCGGCCGCCGCGCCAAGATCCGCGTAATCCCCGGGCCCGACGGGATTGCGCGTCGAGTGCAGCGCATGCACCGCTCCCGTGAAGCCCCAGATGCGCGTGCGTCCGCAGAGATCCGCGACAGACGGCGCCTCGGCCGGCGAGGCGATCACCAGGCAGCGCTCGTCGCCGACCGCAAGCTCGTGCAGCCCCGGCGGCAGAGCCGGGAGTTCGAGCACGCCGGCCGAGCGGCCCTCGGCGATGCCGCCGGTCTCGAAGGTCAGCCGCCACTCGATGGCACCGCGGGGCAGGGAGAGGTCGGACGGCCGCCAGGCACGCGCGACATGCGCCCGCGGCAGGTGGCGTGCGGCGCGCGCCGCCCGCATCGCCGCGGCGGCCTCGGCGGCGTCGCCTGCCGCGCGGATCAGGCCCATCGCGGACAAGAGCGCCACGGCGGTCTCGCGCGTGGTGGTGTGGACATGGCCCGAAAGGTCGACCCAGGCCGGCAGGATGCCCGCCAGCCCCGCCAGGTCGAGGATCGGGTCGGGCAGGGGCTCGGGCGTCATGCGGCCTCCGGCGCGGGCGAGGCCGCGAAGAGCACAACTGAATCGCCCTCGAGCGCCTGCCGGGTTTCGTCGGCGGGGACCTCGTCACGCTCGGGACGGGCCGTGTCGATCACGCGCATCCAGCGCATCCCGTCGGGCGCGGCGGGCATGGCCAGGCTCGCCGCCTGTGTCGTGCCGTTGACCGCGATCAGCACGTCGCCCGCGACGCGCGCGCTGGGCGGGGCCTCGGCCGCGCCGCGCAGACGCAGGCAGAAGCCGCGCAACCGCGGGTTTCGCCAGTTGAGCGCGCCGCCCGCCAGGTCCTGCCACTCGACATCCGGCGCGCCGTCCTCGTCGCGCGTCCCGCCATGCAGGAAGCGTGTCTGGCGCAGTACGGGATGGGCGCGCCGTACTGCCGAGAGCCGCGCGACAAAGCGCAGGAGCGCCTCGTCCGCGCCCCCCCAGTCGACCCAGCCGATCCCGTTGTCCTGGCAATAGGCGTTGTTGTTGCCCCACTGGGAATTGCCGACCTCGTCGCCGGCGAGCAGCATTGGCGTGCCTTGCGACAGAAACAGCGTGGCCAGCAGGTTGCGCATGCGGCGCGCGCGGCGCAGCAGGATCCCGGCCACGTCGGCCGGCCCCTCGGTGCCGCAGTTGTCGCTGAAATTCTCGGCATGGCCGTCGCGGTTGCCCTCGGCGTTCGCCTCGTTGTGCCGGCGGGCATAGGTGGTGAGATCGGCCAGGGTGAAGCCGTCATGGCTGGCGACATAGTTCACCGATGACCAGCTGCGCCGGCCGGCCCGGTCGAAGATCTCGGCCGATCCCATCAGCCGCGCGGCAAGGTCTGGCGCCGCATGATCGTCGCCACGCCAGAAGCGGCGCACATCGTCTCGGAAACGGTCGTTCCACTCGGCGAAGGGGGGCGGGAACCCGCCCAGCCGGTAGCCGCCGGGGCCGACGTCCCAGGGCTCGGCCACGAGCTTCACGCCGGCCAGCACCGGGTCCTGGCGCAGCGCGTCGAGAAATCCGCCCATGGGGTCGAAGCCGCCGGCCTCGCGCGCCAGCGTGGTCGCGAGGTCGAAGCGGAAGCCGTCGACGCCCCAGTCCGTCACCCAGTGCCGCAGGCTGTCGAGCGCCATGCGCGCGACCATGGGGTTCGACAGGTCGAGCGTGTTGCCGCAGCCCGTGTCGTCGATGTTGAAGCGCGCGCGCCCCGGCTGGAGCCGGTAGTAGGACCGGTTGTCGAGCCCGCGGAAGCTGAGCGTCGGCCCCGTGTGGTCGCCCTCGGCGCTGTGGTTGAGCACGACGTCGAGGATCACCTCGATACCCGCCCCGTGCAGGGCCGCGATTGTCGCGCGCATCCCCTCGCGGCCGCGCGGGCCCATGTAGCGCGGCTCGGGCGCGAAATAGCCGATACTGTTGTAACCCCAGTAGTTTGTGAGACCGCGTTCGATCAGGAATCCCTCGTCGCGCAGGGCCTGCACCGGCAGAAGCTCGATCGCCGTGACCCCCAGGCGCAGGAGATGCTCGATCACCCGCGGCTGGCCCAGCGCCTCCCACGTGCCGGCAAGCTCGGGGTCGAGCCCGGGAAACCGCTTGGTCAGCCCCTTGAGATGCGCCTCGTAGATCAGCGTCTCGCCCCAGTCGCGCCGGGGCGGGGGGGGCGGCGCGGCTTCGGGCGGGACAACCACGCATTTGGGCACGAAGGGCGCGCTGTCGCGCGTGTCGAAGGTCAGATCCGCCCCGGGCGCACGCCGGTCGTAGCCGTAAATCGCGTCCGATTCCACGAACCGGCCCGACAGTGCCCGCGTGTAGGGGTCGATCAGCAGCTTGTGCGCGTTGAAGCGCAGGCCGCGCTCGGGCGCATAGGCGCCATGCGCCCGCAGGCCGTAGAGCGTGCCGGCGGAAAGACCCGGGATCTCGCCGTGCCAGATGTCGCCGGTGCGCTCGGGCAGGGCTGCGCGCGCGGTCTCGCGTCCCTCGGTGTCAAAGAGGCAGACCTCGATCTGCGCCGCGTTCGCCGAGAATACCGCGAAGTTCACCCCCTCGCCGGTCAGATGCGCGCCCAGCCGGTCGGGCGAGCCGGCGCGGATCTCGGCGGGGGCGGGGGGCGAGAGCGGTGTCATCGGGCCCTGTCTGCGATGCGGTCCGGGAATTCCAGGTTCGGGCGGGGCCGTGCGGCCCCCGATTGAATTGGCATTTGCCCTGCGGCGTCAAGGGAATGGCCGAAATCGGCGATTCTATCCGGCAAGGCCGTCATAAAGCGCGCGGTAGGCCGCGGCCGAGACCTCCCAGCCCACCGGCTGGCCCATGGCACGGCGCATCGTCCGCCGCCATGCCGGCCGGTCGGCCCAGAGATCGCAGAGCCGGTCGAGCGCGTCGCCCAGCGCGGCGGCGGTGACCGGGGCGAACTGGATGCCGGTCGCCACCCCGGTCGCCAGCGCCGCCGGGTTCGCGTCGATGACGGTATCGGCCAGGCCCCCGGTGCGCGCGACCACCGGCAGGCAGCCATAGCGCAGTCCGTAGAGCTGGGTGAGGCCGCAGGGCTCGAACCGCGAGGGGATGCAGATCGCGTCCGCGCCGCCGAAGATCAGGTGGGCGAGCGCCTCGTCGAAGCCGATGACCACCGCGACCCGGTCTGGGTCGGCCTCGGCCTGGGCGCGGAAGGCGGCCTCGAGCCCGGTCGCGCCGGTTCCCAGCAGCGCAAGCCGCCCGCCGCGCGCCAGGAACCGCGGAAGCACCTCGGCCAGCAGGTCGAGGCCCTTCTGTTCGGTCAGCCGGCTGACCACCGCCAGCAGCGGGCCCGGCATCCCCGCCGCGAGGCCGAGCCGTCTCTCGAGCGCGCGCCGCGCTGCCGCCTTGCCGGCCATCGCGCGTGCGCTGTAGGGGCGGGGCAGCGCGGGGTCGGTCTCGGGGTCCCAGGCGCGGGTGTCGATCCCGTTGAGGATCCCGCTCACCACTGTGCGGCGATGGCGCAGCAGGCCGTCGAGCCCCATGCCGAATTCGGGCGTCATCAGCTCGCGCGCATAGGTCGGGCTGACGGTCGTGATCCGGTCGGCATGGACCAGCGCGCCCTTGAGAAAGCCCACCTTGCCCCAGAACTCGTAGCCGTCCTGCGCGAAACCGGACCGGTCGAGCCCAAGCGGACCGATCACCGAGGCCGGAAACAGCCCCTGGAAGGCGACATTGTGGATCGTCAGCACCGTTGCGGGCCGTGGACCCGTCCGCTGGTGCAGGTAGACCGGCGCGAGCCCGGTCTGCCAGTCATGCAGGTGCAGCACGTCGGGCCGCCAGTCGCGGTCGGCACCCTGCGCGAGCGCCGCCGCGGCATGCGACAATGCCGCAAAACGCAGGTGATTGTCGGGCCAGTCCCGCCCCGCGGTGTCGGAGTATGGCCCGCCCGGCCGGTCGAACAGCGCGGGCGCGTCGAGCGCGACGACATCGAGGCCCGCCGCGCGCCCCACGACCAGCCGCGCCGGGCCGCCGGGCGTCTCGATCGGGCCCAGCGTGGCCGCGCCCTCCAGCGCCGCCATCACGGGCCCATAGCCCGGCAGCAGCACCCGGACCTCGACGCCCTCGGCCGCCAGCGCGGCGGGCAGGGCGCCCACGACGTCGGCGAGGCCTCCGGTCTTGACGAAGGGCACGCATTCCGAGGCGGCGAAGAGGACGCGCATCGCCCGCTCAGGCCTCCAGCCGGTCGATCATCGGCTGCGTGATCAGGCACACCCCCGCCTCGGTCCTGCGGAAGCGGCGGGCGTCCGCCTCGGGGTCCTCGCCCACGACAAGCCCGGGCGGGATCCTGACCCCGCGGTCGATCACCACGTTCTTCAGGCGCGCATGGCGGCCGATATCGACATAGGGCAGGGCGACCGCGCCCGTCAGCTCGGACCAGGAATTCGCCTTCACGCCGGTGAACAGCAGGCTGCGCGTCACCGCCGCGCCCGAGATGATGCACCCGCCCGACACCATCGAGGACACCGCCGAGCCGCGCCGGCGCTCCTCGTCGTGGATGAACTTGGCGGGCGGCGTCTGCTCAGCATAGGTCCAGATCGGCCAGGTGTTGTCATAGAGGTCGAGCTCGGGCTCGAAATCCGTGAGGTCGATATTGGCCTGCCAGAAAGCGTCTATCGTGCCCACGTCGCGCCAGTAGGGCGCCTTCTCGGTACCGGTGGTAATGCAGCTCTCCGAGAAGGGATGCGCCACCGCCTTGCCGCCCTTGACCAGTTTCGGGATCAGGTCCTTGCCGAAATCGTGGCTCGAACCGGGGTCCGCCTGGTCGGCGCGCAGCAGGTCGAGCAGAAAGCGGGTCGCGAAGACATAGATCCCCATCGAGGCGAGGCACAGGCCCGGCTGGCCGGGCATCTCGGGCGGGTCGGCGGGCTTCTCGACGAAATCGACGATCCGCCCCGTCGCGTCGACCGCCATGACGCCGAAGGCGGACGCCTCGTCGCGGGTCACCTCGATGCAGCCCACGGTCACGTCCGCGCCGGTCTCGACATGCTGGCGCAGCATCATCTCGTAGTCCTGCTTGTAGATGTGGTCGCCGGCAAGGATCACCATGAAGGCCGGGCCGTAACTCTCGATGATATCGGTGTTCTGGGCCACTGCGTCGGCGGTGCCGAGATACCACTGCCCTTCGTCGACCCGCTGGCTCGCGGGCAGGATGTCGAGCATCTCGCGCCGCTCGGCGCGAAAGAAGTTCCAGCCGCGCTGAAGGTGGCGGATCAGGGAGTGCGCCTTGTACTGCGTCGCCACGCCGATGCGGCGAATGCCCGAGTTGACGGCATTCGAGAGGGCGAAATCGATGATCCGCGTCTTGCCGCCGAAATAGACCGCGGGTTTCGCGCGCTTGTCGGTCAGTTCCTTGAGCCGCGAGCCGCGCCCGCCGGCCAGCACAAAGGCCATCGCGTCGCGCGAGAGATTGGTGGGCAGTTCGGCTCGCTGCGGCATGGCTCACCTCTCTCGCTGGTCCGCGCACGCCCCGGCGGGGCAGCCCGTGGTCATGGGGCCCTCACGCGGCGAACCGCGTGGGGCAGAGCGCCGCGATCACCTCGTCCCCGACGCCGTCGGGGCGCGGCGCGCCGGCCACCAGATGCGCGGCGAGCGCCGAGAGGGCGGGCGCCGTCTGGATCCCGTAGCCGCCTTGCCCGGCCAGCCAGAAGAAGCCCTCGGCGGCCTGGTCGAAGCCCGCGACCGGGGTGCGGTCGGGTGCGAAGGTCCGAAGGCCCGCCCAGGTCCGATCGACCCGGGTCACCGGCTCGGTGACCATTGCCTCGTAGCGCGCAAGCCCCTCGGCGATCACCATGTCGTCGGCCCAGGCGTCCATCGGGTCGCAGGGGTCCTCGTCGGCCGGGCTGACCATCAGCCGGCCCGCATCGGGACGTGCATACCACGTCTCGGTCGCGTTCGCGATCAGCGGCCAGCCCGTCACGTCGTGCCCGCCGGGCGCAGGGATGATCGCGGCCGAGCGGCGCATCGGCGTAAGCGGCACCGCCGTCGCGCCGGCCAGACGGCCGACCGCGCCCGCCCAGGCGCCGGCCGCGTTGATCACCACCGGTGCCTCGAAGACGCCCGCGGCCGTGTCGACCCGCCAGGCGCCATCGCGGCGGGCAAGCGCGCCCGTGCGCGCGCGACACACCACCTGCGCGCCATGCACGCGCGCGATCCGCAGGAAGCCCTGCAGCAGCCGGTCGACGTCGATATCGCGCGCGCTCGCCTCGAAGGCCGCGGCGACCACCATCTCGCGCCGCAGGATCGGGAACATGCGCACCGCGTCGCCGGGGTCGAGCGGCGCGAGCGCCGGGGCCGCGGCCATGTGGCTTGCCAGCGCCTCTTCCTCTCCCGGGGCCGCGACGATCATCTCGCCGCGCCGGACCAGCAGGCTGCCCTCGGCCAGCGCCGGGTCGGGATCGGCAAGGGTCGCCTCGCTCGCAGCGGTCAGCGCCTGGATCGTGGCGTTGCCGTAGTTCAGCAGGAAGGCCGCGGCCGAGCGCCCGGTGGCGTGGTATCCGGGCGCGTCCTCGGCCTCGAGCACCACGACCGAGGCATGCGGCGCCAGCCGCGCCGCGGCGCCCGCGCCGGCCATGCCGCCCCCGATGATGATCACGTCCGCCGTGCCCGCCGTTCCGTCCGACATGACTGTCCCCGCTGCTCGCCGCCGCAACCACTCAATCGCGTGGCGCGGGGGCGCGCAACCCCCGCCGCAACCGGGCATGGACCGCGCGCCCGTGCCATGCCTAGACTTCGCGCAGGCGGTCGGAACCGGGGGTAGAGATGCGGCGGCGATCGGAACTGGGCGCGCGGCGTCTTGCGGGCGCGCTGTGCGGCCTCGCCCTTGTGACGCTCGGCGGCTGCGACCGTGTCGCGGGGCTGTTCTCCCGTGACGCGGAGGCGGGCTTGCCGCAGTTCCAGCGGGCGGTGGACGACCAGGCGGAGATCCGGGTGGCCGGCATCTCGGCCCAGAACCGGCGCTATGGCTACCGGCTGCGGCGGACCGGCGGGCTTTCGCTGATTGGCGGGCGTTTCGTCGACGTGAAGTATGGCGTGGGCATCGACGGCAGCGGCCTCAAGGCCCGCGAGGGCGAGGCCAGCCTGATCCGCGACCTGTCGGTCAAGGGCTGGAAGCGCTTCGACGCCTATGGCGCGGCGGTCACCGTTGCGGCGGCCGGACCGGTCTACATCGCCAACCTGCACGCCGACATGGGGCACGGCCCCAGCACCAACTACAAGCAGTGGAACATCGACGGCGTCGCGCTCGAGCGCGGCGGTCCGCTCGCAGTCACGATGCTGCGCGACGCCGAGATCCACAACGTCACCGACGCGCTGATCGACGCCAAGCACCGCGCCGTGGTGGACAACCTGCGCGGGGGAAACGCGCTTCATCTTCTCAAGGTCTGGCGTGACGAGGGAGAGATCGTGATCGCCAACAGCGACCTGTCTCTGGGCCTGGGCCGGCATTTCATCGAGCTGATCGGCGGTGCGCGCGTCTCGGCCTACAACTGCCGCTGGCGGCTGCCCGACGGGACGGTCTACACGCGGCTCGCCGACATCCCGGATCGCTACATCAGCCTCAATCGCGGCGCGAAGCGCGACCAGTTGGTCGATCTCGACGCCGACCCGCTGGCTGGGCTTCCATTCTTTGCCGGGTGAAACTCAGGCGGGCGTCAGAGCGACTCGACGCCGTCCGCGAGGTCGCGCAGTGTCGCCGAGACGGATTGGCCCGAGAGGCCCATGCGGTTGGCCCGCTCGACGGCGGCGATCGTGACGGCCGCCAGCAACTGCTTGGGGGTGAGACGCTTGCCGATATCGGATTCCGAGAAATCCCTCACGACCTCGAATGCACTCAAGACGGCGGCGTCGACGTTCTTGACCTCTGCGTCACTGAACGGAAATTCCATGCCGGGCACCCCACGCAACGAAAAGAAATTATCCATCAATTGCGGGCAATTCCCCGCATGACCTAAGGTAAGCTATCATCCCGGAATGAGACATATCAATGGCGGATTTATGCCGATTCAGAAATTATCCGCGGAAATTCGGTAGAAAGGCATGACGCTCGGGCAATGACCGCCGGCATGCGACGGATGTGAAGCCGGCCCCGTGCGGCAGCTTGGCGGTGTCGCACCCGCGCATCAGGGCACGCGGATGCCTTCGGCCGCCGTCGGCACAAGATCCGCGTTCCGGTCGAGCGGATGCACGATCAGGCGCACGATCCGCGAATAGAAGTTCTGGGGCAGGGGGCTGCTGGCGATGTTGAGCACGGCGCTCTCGGCAAGCTCGGTCGCGAGGATCCCCAGCAGGATCTCGCGGTTGGCCTCGTCCACCGGCGCGAGCGCGTCGTCCGAGATCAGCCATTTCGGCCTGTTGACCAGCAGCCGGGCATAGCCGATCCGCTCCTGCTCGCTCGCGGTCAGGTCCCGGTCCCAGCGCTCGACGCGGTCGAGCGAGGAGGCGAGGTGCCCCAGCCCCGCGCGCTCGAGCGCCGCGGCAAGGCGCGCGTCGTCGCAGGGCTTGTGCGAGGGCCAGCAGGTCAGCGCGCGGCGCAGCGTGCCGGCCGGAACGAAGGGGCGCTGCGACAGGAACATCGTCTCGCCTTCGGGCGGCGCGCTGATCCGACCGGTGCCGCGTTCCCACAGGCCCGCGATCGCCAGGAAGAGCGTGGTCTTGCCCGTGCCCGGTGGACTGGTCAGCAGGACCCGCTCGCCGGGCTCGAGCGCCAGGACCGGCTCGCTCAGCGCGATGCTGCCATGGTGGTTGGTCACGACCAGCCCGCGCAGTTCGAGCTTGCCCTCGGGGTGATCCGCGCGCTCGAGCCGCCCTTGGCCGCCATTGGCCTTTTCCAGGTCGAGCAGGGCCGCGCGGAAATCCATGACGCGTGAGAGGGTTGCGCGCCAGTCGGCAATGGCGCCGGTGTTGTCGACGAACCAGCGCAGCGCCTGCTGGACTTGGATGAAGGCGCCGACCACCATCATCAGCTCGCCAAAGCTCAGAGCCTGGCCGAAATAGCCGGGGGCCGCCAGCACGAAGGGCGCGATGATCGCGACCCAGCCATAGCTCACGGTCACGAAGGTCAGCGGCACGCGCGCCAGCACGATCCGCCCGCTGATCGCGAGGACGCGACCAAGATCGGCGTCGAGCTGGCGGCGCTCGTCGGGCTCGCTGCTGCTGAGGGCGATGCCGTCGGCCTGCGCGGCCCCGCGCACCAGCGCCACGCGCAGGTCCGCCTCGCGGCCGTAGCGCCGCACCTCCAGCGGCACCAGCCGCCGCCCCATGCGCCAGGACAGCCACGAGCCGCTCAGCGCATAGAGCAGCGCGGCCCAGACCAGGTAGCCGGGAATATTGATCGCCTCGCCGCCGATCGGCAGCACGATACTGCGCGACAGCACCCAAAGGACGCCGATGAAGCTGAACAGCAGGACCGTCGATTGCAGGAGCCCGACGCCGAGGTCGGTGCTGACCTCGGCCAGGTGGTGCGCATCGGCGTGGATCCTCTGGTCGGGGTTCACGCCGATCTCTCCGGCCCGCCCGATCCGCGCCGCGCGCTTGCGCGTCATCCAGGTCTCGATCAGGTCGCGGGTCACCAGCGCGCGCAGCTTCAGCCGGATCAGCTGGTTGAGCGAGGTCTGCGCGACGTTGAGGAACAGAAGGACGCCCGCGATGCCGGCAAAGACCACCAGCTGCCGAAGGAACCCGTCCAGGTCCTTGCTCTGCACCGCGCTGTAGAACGGCTCGTTCCACGCGTTGAGCGCGACCTGCGCGACCGCGGTCAGGCCGATCACGGCGACGACGCCCAGGCACAACGCGTAAAGCGCGAGATGGCCCGGAACGCGGTGGATCGCCCCGAGAATGTCCTTCAGGTGTTGGCCGAGCCGGTGGTCGGCGGGCGTCACCGGCGGAGGAAGCGTCTGGGTCATCATCTGGACCTGTGCAGAGGATCGTTGGCAACCGATCGCGGCTCTGGGGTTGAGCGAACCGGGTGGGTCGGGGCTTCGCGGCCACGCGCCTCGCCGCCCCGCATGACGCTCGCGAAGCGCGTGAAGCTGCGTCGCGCGCCTTCATCCCTGAACACGATGCCCCGTGCCGCCCCGGCGGGTTTGCCACGCATTCTAGGCCGGAAGGCGCAGTGGCACGAAATGAAGCGCATAATCGGGGTCGACCTCGAAGACCGTGCCGTCGGGCACGCCTTTCCAGTCGTCGTTCGGGTGCAGGGGCTCCGAGGCGACCTCGACCGCACGATATCTGCTGGCGTGGTGGTGATGCACATGCGTCTCGTCACAGATCGGGCAGGGCGTCACCTCGCGGCGCTCGAGGAACCAGAGGCTGCGGTTGAGACGCGAGCCGACCATGCGCTCGCCATCGGTCAGCACGATGTTGAGCCCCACGGGCCGGCCGGGCGCCACCTCGGCGCACCAGGCGATCACCTGCTCGAGCCCCTGCTTGACCGTGCCCAGCATGTCCGTCTGCGGCCCGTGAGACCAGAGCGTCATCAGGTAATGAAAGACGTGCTCGCTGTCGGTCTGTCCCTTGATCTCGGTGCGATGCAGCGGATCGGTACGTTCCAGCAGCCGCTCGCGCACCTGCTCGAAGCCTGGCACCGTGCCGTTATGCGCAAAGATGAAGCGCCCCAGCGCGAAGGGGTGGGTGTTCTTGATGCTCGGCTCACCCACCGTGGCGCGGCGCACATGGGCGATGACCGTCTTGGCATAGACCCTTGCGGCCGTCTTCGTGAAATGCTCGCCATGGAAGGCGGCCCAGGTCTGCCTCTCGATCAGGGGCAGGCCGTCCTTGAAGTCGGCGACGCCCCAGCCGTGGCCGTTCATCAGCCCCTCGGCATCGCGCGCGCTCTGGCGCATGAGCGCGTTCTGCGAGCGCACCAGCCCGCATTCGACCCGCGTCGGTTCGTTGGCCTTGAGCGCGAAGAGTCGGCACATGGCATGATCCTTCCGATGGAAGCCATGCACGAGCATAGGGCCACTCTGGCCGCGTTCCTTGATCATGCGCAAGACGCGCGGCGGCGGCGATGGCGCGCCGCCCCTGACGCCTGACGGCGCGCGGCGGCGGCGTCAAAGGATCTGGCTCAGGAATTCCTGCGTGCGCGGGTCGGATGCCTCGGTGAAGAAGGTGGCGGGCGGCCCGTGCTCGACGATCACGCCCCTGTCGGTGAAATAGATGTGGTCGGCCACCTCGCGCGCGAAGCCCATCTCGTGGGTTACCAGGATGCAGGTCATGCCCTCGGCCGCCAGTTCCTTGATGGTGACCAGCACCTCCTTCACCGTCTCGGGGTCGAGCGCCGCCGTCACCTCGTCGAACAGCATCACGTCGGGGTTCATGGCCAGGCTGCGCGCGATCGCCACGCGCTGCTGCTGGCCGCCCGACAACTCGCCCGGGTAGAAGTTCTCCTTCCCCTCGAGGCGCACCTTCTTCATCAGCCGGCGGGCGCGCTGCTCGACATCGGCCTTGGCCTGCTTGAGCACCAGGAGCGGCGCCATCATCACGTTTTCCAGCGCCGTCTTGTGCGGGAACAGGTTGTACTGCTGGAACACCATCCCGACCTTCTTGCGCAGTTCCAGCTTGTCCAGGTTCGGGTCGTGGACTTCCTGACCCTCGACCGTGATCGAGCCGCGCTGGATGTCATTCAGCGCGTTGATGCAGCGGATCAGCGTCGACTTGCCCGAGCCCGAGGGACCGATGATGCAGATCACCTCGCCCTTCATCACGTCGAAGGTGATGCCCTTGAGCACCTCGAGATCGCCGAAGGACTTGTGCACGTCCTTGAGCGAGATGATCGGTTGGTCGGGGGTCCAGGTCATGGCTGCACCTCAGAGTTTGACGGCAAAGCGCCGCTCGAGCGCGATCGTCAGCCGCGCGATCGGGTAGCAGTAGGCGAAGAACAGGAGCAGCGCGAAGGTGTAGAACGGCACCAGCAGCTCGGGGTGATTGTTCTCGCTCTCCATCGCCTGGCGGGTCAGGGTGATCAGCTCCTCGACGCCCAGCAGCGAGCACAGCGGCGTTGCCATGGTCAGGATCGCGTACCAGTTCATCCAGGGCGGGATCATCCGCTTGTAGCATTGCGGCAGGATGATCTGCCACAGCGTCTGGCGCCGGCTGAAGGCCAGGCTTTCCGACGCCTCCCACTGCGCGGTCGGCACCGACTGGACCGCGCCGCGCACGATTTCCGAGATGTTGGCCATGACCGGCAGCGACAGGCCGAACACCGCCTTGGTCCAGTCGGGGATCGGGATCACCGTGCCGAACAGCGTCACCTCGAAGGGGAAGGCCAGCAGCACGATGAACAACAGCACCAGCCACGGCGAGTTGCGGAACAGCTGCGTGATGAACCAGGCCGCCTGCCGCACGGGGCGGTAGAGCGAGATCTGCGCAAGACCCAGCGCGGCGCCCAGCACGGTCCCGATCGCCATCGACAGCACCGAGATCAGCACGTTGAAGAAGAAGCCCGAGGTCACGAGGAACGGGATCCAGCGCCACAGCGCCTCGGTCGCGTCGCCATAGGAATAGCGCACCTGCGCCGCCGCGATCGCGGGCCAGGCAAGCGCGGCGACGAACAGCATGACCGGCACCCAGGGCGGGATGCCCGCGACCCAGCGCACCACCAGCATCGGGTCGGGGCCCGTGGTCGCGGGGCGGAAGGGCTTGAGCACGGGCAGGTCCGTGCGGCCGGGCGCGCCCAGGCCCGGGATCGACCGGATCCCGCGCGGCGCGGGACGGCCCATCGTCAGCGCCTCACGTGCCATAGCCGGGGATCCTCATTGCGCGCTCCCAGCGGTGCATGCCGAAGACCAGCACCGCGACCAGGAGGATGTAGACGACGAACAGCAGCACCATCGTGGGGTTCTGCGCGCTGGGGTAGTCGTTCCAGATCGACACCGACTGGTAGAGCAGTTCGGGCACCGCAATGGCGAAGGCCTGCGTCGTGGTCTTCACCAGGTTCACCAGGTTGTTGTTCAGGGCGGGCAGGCAGACCCGGAAGGCCAGCGGCAGGACGACGTAGCGATAGCTCTGCAGCCGCGAGAAGCCGAGGCTTTCGCTCGCTTCCTGCGTCGATTGCGGCACGGCCTCGATGCCGGCGCGGAAAATCTCGACATTGAAGGCGCCGGCGAAGAACGACAGCGAGATGATCGCCCAGCCGACGTTCGAGATGATCGGCTGCTGCAGCCAGCCATCGGGCGAATAGGTCGGCGTGAACTGTCCCAGCGCGAAGTAGAAGAACAGCAGCTGCACGAAGGGCGGCGTATTGCGGAAGAACTGGATGTAGCCCGCCACCAACAGCCGCACCGGCGCCGCGCGCGCGCCCTGCAACCAGGCGCCGACGATGCCGATGACGACCGAAAGGGCCACGCAGGCGACCGCGAGCTTGATGGTCATCCAGATGCCCGACAGGATCTTGCCCTGCTGGCGCTCGTCATACATCCAGATGAAGTTCCAGCGCGGCGCGTCCTCGGCCAGCTGACGGAAGAAGTCCTCCATCACGCCTCCCATTCCGGCCGGGGCGCTGGGCCGCCCCCGCAACTTTCTGTCCCGGACACTCTGCACGCCCCAAGTGTCAAAGCGCAACCTTTTGGGCCAGTGCCGCCTCCAGCCGCGCGCGCAGCTTCGCGCCGCGGGCGGGATTGACGGCCTCGGCCCAGGCGATCCTGCCCGCGAGCGCGGCGCGAAACCGCGGATCGGCGAGGCGCGCGTCGCCGGGGCTGGCGGCGCGGTGGATGATGGCCTTGAGCCGGTCGAACTCCTCGCGCGGCAAGTTGAGGTGGCGGTTCACCACCAGCCCGGTCACGCATTGCCGGGCTTGGGCGCGCATCACCCGGGTTTTCGCCGCGTTGAGGCGGAAGCCTTCCTCGGCCACGATGCCGGGCACCGCGGCCATCAGGGGCGCGACGATGTCAGGGTCGCCCGAGAAGCAGATGTCATCGGCATAACGCGACCATGCCGCCCCGAGGCGGCGTGCCAGTCCCGCCAGCCGGCGGTCGAGCCCGAAGGCCGATAGGTTGGCCAGCGCGGGCGAGGTCGGAGCGCCCTGTGGCAGGTGCGGGATGCGCAGATAAGGCCGGTCGCCGGCGCCCAGGCGCTCCATGATCCAGGGGGGCGCCGCGGTCGTGGTCAGCCCCGCAAGGCAGCGCGCCGCGTTGTGCGGGTAGCCCATCGCCCGGAAGATGCCGAAGACCCTGCCGCGTCCGACCGAGTGGAAGAAATCGGCCAGGTCGAAGCGCAGGACCACCGCCTCGCCCGCGTGGCGCGCGGCGCCGGCCGTCACGCCCCGCCCGCGGACGAAGCCGAAGGCGTCGCGATGAACCGGCACCGGGTCGAGGATCCCGCGCAGGACCTGGCGCTGCAGGCCCTTGAGCGCGGGCTTCGGGGCCTCGATCAGGCGCACGCCGCCGGCGCGTTTGGGCACCACGCGGTAGAAATAATGGTTGATCGCGGTCTCCGGCGATGCCTCGGCCCGTCCCGCGAGATCGGCGAACTGCGCGAGCCGCTCGGGCGAGAGCATCAGCCATGCCGCCAGCTCGCCCTCGGTCGGCAGTTGCGGCAGGTCGAGGCCGTCAAAGGGCGGCAGCGGGCGCATGACCGGCGGCTCGGTCTCGGGCGCGGGCCAGACGTTCGTGTTCCGGCAGTGCAGATAGAGATTCTCGAAGGCGGGCGTGCCGGGCAGGGCCCTCGCCACCACCTGCGGAGGCGGGGTGAGGTCCGACCCCTCGCCGCATGACAGCATCGCGGCGGCAATATCTTTCGCGAGGTGCCGGTGCGCAGGGGGAAGCCGGCGCGCCAGCACCGCCTGCACTTCGGGCAGGCTCCAGGCGCCTTGCGTCGCGCTGACCGCCAGCCGGTAGGCAAGGGCGCGGGGCTTCATGCGGTAGAGCGCCGGGCGGCGGACCTGGCCGGGGTGCAGCGAACGGTCATGGCCTCACTCGGTCCCGCATGCCCCTGCGTGGGCCTGCGCCCACGGACGGGCATGCCACGTCTTGCCAGGTCTTGGTCGTCGGGCGGGGATGCCCCGCCCGGGCCCTCGGGTCTCGCGACCCCGGCCAACCCATGACCGCCGCTGCTGCGACCCACGATAGTGCGCGGTAGCAAGGGCGGCAATCCGGGCCGGACGCCGCGCTGCGGGTTTGATGCAGTTGCGCGGAGGTCATGGAAAAATGTTCTTATATCAATGTATTGCTGTCGATTTCACGCGTGAAAGGACGCGCGGGACCGGCGGCGGAGCCATCGCCCGCCGCCGGCGCATGGCTCACTCGGCCAGCCAGTCCTTGAAGCGTTCGGCCTGTTTCTCGAGATAGGCGGTGGGTTGGATGCCCCACTTCTTCTCCAGTTCGATCAGCGTGCCGTCACGATGCCAGTTGTACTGCATGCCCGACATGAACTGGCCGAACACGCACTGCTCCTCGGCCTTGGGCACCGCGAGGCCCCAGGGGTTGTCGTCTTCCGAGGCGAGCGGCATCTCGAACTCCTCGTACTGGCCCGAGGAGAGGTCCGACATGATCGAGCTGTCGTCATAGACCCAGGCGATGCATTTCTTGTCGCGCAGCGCCTGCTTGGCCTCGGCGTTGCCCGTGAAGGCGACGATCTCGGCGCCGTAACGCTCCTCGACGATCTTGTTGTAGAAGGCGCCCTGCTTGCCGCAGACGGGCTTGCCGCGCAGGTCCTCCCACTCCTTCAGCGCCAGCGCCTTGGGGGCCATCACGTTGGTGCCCGAGGTGTAGTAGTTCGGGCCGACGATGCCGACGATCTCGCGCCGGTCGTTGCGGTCCGACATGGTTGCGATCATCAGGTCGATCTTGCCCTGCTCGAGGAACTGCATGCGGTTCGAGGACTGCACGGGGACCAGTTCGAGCTCGACCCCCATGGTGTCGGCCACGTCCCTGGCCATGTCGATCTCCATGCCCACGAGCTCGCCCGAGTCGTTCCGGAAGCCCCAGGGCTTGTAGTCGGCCTTGACCCCGACCACGATCTTCCCGCGCTCCATCACCTTCTTCCAGGTGTCGTTGGTGCATTCCGCCGCGCCGGCCGTCGCCGAGGCGAGGCTCAGGGCGGTCAGTCCGGTGACCGCGGCCGTCATCAGCTTGTTGTTCATGGTGATACCTCCGTGTCCAGAACTCGCAGGTTGATCCTGCATTCGCTTTCAGGGCCCGAGCCGTTGCCACCCGGCCCCGGGGCACGCCTCGTTCTTTCGGTGCCCACGTCGTCGGGACACCATAGCGAAGACGCTCGCCGACGTAAGCCCATTCAGGGCGCGCAGGGCGCGCAGGGCGCGCAGGGCGGGGGACGGGCGCCTCATCCGCCCTCGACCCCTCCGAGGAAGCTCGTGAGGTTGGCCGAGAGGTCGTCCGAAAGGTAGCCGCCCTCCTGCACGATCACGAGGGGCAGACCGGTCGCGGCGATCGCGGCGCCGATGCGCCCGAAGCCGGGCGTGGTCAGCGCGAGGCCCTCGAATGGATCGTTCTCGTGCGCGTCGAGCCCCAGCGCGACGACGATCACATCCGCCCCGAAGGCGCGGATGCGGCCGAGCGCGGTGCCAAGCGTGTCGAGATACACGTCGTCGGTCGTGCCGCGGGGCAGGGGCAGGTTCAGGTTGCAGCCCAGCCCCGCGCCCTCGCCGCGCTCCTGCGCGTGGCCCCAGAAGAACGGGTAGAAGCGCACCGGGTCCGCGTGGATCGATACCGTCAGCACGTCGCTGCGTGCATAGAAGATGCCCTGCGTGCCGTTGCCGTGATGCACGTCGACATCCAGGATCGCGGGGCGAAGTCCCTGGCCGCGCAGGTGCTCGGCCGCGATCGCCGCGTTGTTGAGAAAGCAGAAGCCGCCCGCGAGATCGGCGAAGGCATGATGCCCCGGCGGGCGAGAGAGCGCGTAGACGGCCTTCGCGCCGCCCAGGACCAGGTCGGCCCCGGTCAGCGCGCTCTGGGCCGACCAGTAGGCGGCCTCCCACGTTCCCTCCGCGATCGGGCAGGCGGTGTCGGCCTGGTGATACCCGGCCTGGCCGACGGCCGAGCGGGGATAGCTGACGTCGCGCCGGTCGGGATGGATGTTGGGGATCACCTCGTCCGAGGCGCCGGCAATTCTGCGCCAGCGTTCGTGGATCGTTTCGAGGAACACGAGATACTCGGGCGTGTGGACCGCGGCGAGCGGGCCCGTGCCATGGTCCGACGGCGCGGCGAAGGCGCATCCCGCGGCCTCGGCTCCCGATTTGAGGCGGGCGATCCGCTCGGGCTGCTCGGGGCTTGGAAGAACGACGCCGTTGGCCATGAAATGCTTGGGGTCGTGGCGCCATTGGCGCTCGTTGAAGATCGCTTTCATCCGGCTCCTCCGGGGGCGGTGCGTCCCGCCCCGGCCAATCTGTGACTTCGCCCGGCCCGCGGGTCAGGCTGCGAACCGTGTCCGTTGCGCGCCCTTGAGGCCCAGCATCGCCCGCACCTCGTCGGGAGAGGCGACCCTGCGTCCCAGCCGCTCGACGATCTCGCGGATGCGGACGACCTGCTCGGCGTTTGACACGGCCAGCCTGCCGCGGTCGATGTAGAGGTTGTCCTCGAGCCCGACGCGGACATGCCCGCCCATCGCGGCCGACATGGTGGCGAACGGGATCTGGCTGCGCCCCGCGGCGAGAACCGAGAAACGGTGATCGTCGCCAAAAAGCCGGTCGGCAAGGCGCCGCATGTGCATGAAGGAATCCGGATCCGCTGCCATCCCGCCGAGGACGCCGAAGACGAACTGGATGAAGAAGGGCGGCTTCACCGCGCCGCGATCCGCAAAATGGCGCAGCATGTGCAGGTGCCCGATGTCGTAGCACTCGAACTCGAAGCGCGCGCCGCGCTTTTTCCCCATCTCGGCAAGCACATGGGCGATATCGCGCGGCGTGTTCTTGAAGACCAGGTCCTCTGACCCTTCCAGGAAGGGCTTTTCCCAGTCGTGCTTCCATTCCTTGTAGCGGCTGGCGAGCGGATGGAGCGCGAAGTTCATGCTGCCCATGTTGAGCGAGCACATCTCCGGCTCGGCCGCCATCGCCCCGGCCAGACGGTCCTCGAGCGTCATGATGGCGCTGCCGCCGGTCGTGATGTTGAGCACGGCGTCGCAGCCCGACGCGATGGTGGGCAGGAACTCCATGAAATGCTCGGGCCGCGCCGAGGGGCGGCCATTGGCGGGGTCGCGCGCGTGCAGATGAAGGATGCTCGCGCCGGCCGCGGCCGCCTCGATCGCCTGGCGCGCGATCTCGTCGGGCGTGACCGGCAGGTGCGGCGACATCGTCGGCGTGTGGATCGAGCCGGTGATGGCACAGGTGATGATGATCGGATCCATGAAGCCTCTCAGGCGGACGCCGCGCCCGGGGCGGGCGCGAGTTCCTGCATCAACTGGTCGAGCGAAAGGGTCAGCCCCTCGATGATCTCGTCGACATGTTCGTCGGTCGCGATCATCGGCGGGCAGACCAGGAAATGGTCGCCTTCATGCCCGCCGCGGGTGCGCCGCGAATAGATGATCAGCCCGTGGCCATAGGCAATCTCGACCAGCCGGTCGAAGGCCTTGACCTCCCTCGGCAGGGGTGTCATGGCCGCGCGGTCCGAGACCAGCTCGAAGGCCAGCAGCAGGCCCTCGCCCCGCACATCGCCGATGATCGGGAAGCGGTTCATCAACCCGGCGAGCCGCGCCTTGAGAAGGGCGCCGATGCGCGTGGCGTTCTCCATCAGCCCCTGGGTCTCGATCTCCTCGATCACCGCGAGCCCGGCCGCGCAGGCAAGCGGATTGCCTGCGTAGGTATAGCCGTGGATGAAGCCGCCATCGTCCAGCACCGCCTCGACGATTCGGTCATGTGCGACCATGGCGCCAAGGGGCGCGTAGCCCGCCGCGAAACCCTTCGACACGGCCAGGATGTCGGGCGCGACATTCCAGTGCTCGGCCGCGAAGAAGCGCCCGGTGCGGCCGCCGCCCGACATCACCTCGTCGTGGATCAGCAGCACGCCATAGCGGTCGCAGATCTCGCGGATGCGCGCCATGTAGCCCGCGGGCGGGACCAGCGCGCCGGTCGATGCGCCGCCCACCGGCTCGACGATGAAGGCGAGCACGGTCTCGGGGCCTTCCTCGAGAATCCTGGCTTCGAGCTTGTCGGCGTAGTGGCGCCCGGTTTCGGGGTCGGAGGCGTCGAGGCCGTCGAGATACGCCCGTGGCGCGGGGATCTTCGGCATCGGACGCATCATGGCATCGAACGGCGCCGTCATCGGCGTGTAGCCGGTGACCGCGAGCGCCCCGAGCGTCGAGCCGTGGTAGCTGGGATAGCGCGAGATGACCTTCCAGCGCTGCGCCTCGCCGGTCGCCAGTGCGTACTGGCGCGCCAGCTTGATCGCGCTCTCGACCGCCTCGGACCCGCCCGAGACGAAGAACACCTTTTCCATGCCCGGCGGCGAGAGTGCGGCGGTCTTCTCGGCAAGCCGCTCGGCAGCCTCGGTCTCGAAATGCAGCCGGTAGCCGAAGGTCGACTTCTCCATCTGCCGGCGCATCGCCTCGAGGACGCGCGGGTTGGAATGGCCGATGTTGCAGACCATCGCGCCCGACGAGCCGTCAAGATAACGCTTGCCGTCGACGTCCCACATGTAGACGCCGCGCGCCTGGTCCAGCATCGGGCGCCGCCGGCGCGTCTGGTAGAACAGGTGGCTGGGGGGTGGGGCTGTCATGCGGGGGCTCCCGGCAGCGCCGTGCAGTCGCGCGGGCGGAGGTGGACCGAAACCTCGTCTCCCTCGTTGAACGGGTGTTCGTCGATCATGTTGATGGCCTGCAATTGAAGATCTCCCAGACGCAGGAAATAGCGTGCCGCCTGGCCCTGGTAGTCAACGGCCTCGATGCGGGCGGGCACGCCGATCGCGCCATCGCCGGCGGTCGTGCCGGCTGCCCTGACCGAGAGCTTCTCGGCGCGGATCACGAGCCGGGCTGGGCCCGAGGCGGAGAGTTGCGGCGCGCGGGCCAACGGCACGACGACGCGGCCGAACCCGTCGGCATCGAGCGCGATGCCGTCGCCGCTGCCCCCCCCGGCGCGCGCGTCGATGATGTTCGACGCGCCAAGGAACCGCGCGACGAACTCGGAGGCAGGGGTGTTGTAGACCTCTTCCGGCGGTCCGGTCTGCTCGACCCGGCCCGCGGACATGACCACGATGCGGTCGGACATCGCCAGTGCCTCGGACTGGTCGTGCGTCACGAACAGCGTCGTGACGCCGATGCGGTGCTGGATTCGCTTTAGCTCGACGCGCATGTCCTCGCGCAGGTTGGCGTCGAGCGCCGACAAGGGCTCGTCGAGCAGCAGGACGTCCGGCTCGATCACGATGGCGCGCGCAAGCGCGATGCGCTGCTGCTGACCACCGGAAAGCTGCTTGGGGTAGCGCTCGGCAACATGGGGAAGCTGGACAAGCTCCAGCGCGTCGGCGACCCGTTTTGCGGCCTCGTCGCGCGGCACGCCGCGATACTTCAGGCCGAAGGCGATGTTGTCCGCGACAGTCTTGTGCGGAAACAGGGCGTAGTTCTGGAAGACCAGCCCCAGGTTGCGCTTGTGGATCGGCAGGTCGTTGACGCGACGGCCCTTGATCGAGATGTCGCCCTCGGTCGGATCGAGCAGGCCCGCGACCATCCGCAGCGTCGTCGTCTTGCCGCAGCCCGAGGGGCCCAGCAAGGTGACGAAGCTGCCCTCGGGGATCTCGAGCGACATCCGGTGGACGGCGGTGAAGCTGCCGAAGCGCTTGACGATGTCGGTCAGGGTGACGGCGCTCATTGCGAGGTGTTCCGTTTGGATTGTGAAGGGGCCCCCTCCGCCATGCGGAGAGGGCCTCGTGGTGCCGGCCGGTCAGTAACCCTTCTGGATCCGACCGAAGGTCTTCGACCATTCCTGCTCGTGGCCGTTCCAGTATGCGGGATTGGCGAAGGTCAGGCCCTCGAGCGTGCCGGACGGGTCGAAGGCGGGCAGGGTCGGGATCTTGCTGCCCAGATCGACTTTCCGCGGGTCCAGCGCGGGCGGGTAGTTCTGCCCCTCGGCCACGGCGATCGAGGTCTCGGGCGCCAGCATGAAGTTGAGCAACTCCTCGCAGGCCTCCATTGGCGAGCCCTTGATCACGAACAGGCATTCCTGCCAGCCATAGCCGTTGGGCGGATCCATGTAGCCGATGTCGTGGCCCTGCTCCTGCAGGGCGTAGATGCGGCCCGACCAGCCCTCGGTGACATACACCTCCTCCTCGGCCAGCAGGCTCATCAACTCGGCGCCCGAGCTCCAGTATTTCAGGCTCAGGTCGCGGTGCTTGCGGATCGCATCCCAGACGGCATCCATGTCGGTCGCGCCGTTGGGATCCTGGTCGGTCTGCAGCGAGCCGAACCAGATCCGGGTGCGCCAGTCGGCCCAGCCCGAGATCTTGCCCTTGTAGGCGTCGTCGATCAGGATCTTCGCGCCCTTCTCCTTCATCTCGTCGTCCGAGATGTGCTTGCGGTTATAGGCCAGGCCCGTCGTCCCGTAGTCATAGGGCACGCAGGAGAGCGTGCCGTCCGTCACCTTGCGGAACACGTCGACCAGCTTCGGGATGACGTATTGCAGGTTGGGAATGTTGCCCTCGTTCAGCACCGATGTCAGCCCAAGCCCGTGGTAGCGCGCGTAGTCGAAAACGCCCGAAAGATGGGCGATGTTGTATTCGCCCGG
Source organism: Thermohalobaculum xanthum (assembly GCF_016623495.1). GTDB lineage: Bacteria > Pseudomonadota > Alphaproteobacteria > Rhodobacterales > Rhodobacteraceae > Thermohalobaculum > Thermohalobaculum xanthum. The sequence goes on from NZ_JAEHHL010000001.1 coordinate 320,102, forward strand.
CTGGCTGGCCTTGACGCGCGACAGGTACTCGTCGCCGCCGCCGAACGTCCCGTCGACCACCTTGATCCCCGTCTTCGCCGTGTAGGGGTCGAAGGCGTATTTGCGGAAAGCCTCGGAAACCACGCCGCCCCAGCCGTCGAAGCGCACTTCCTCGACCGCGCCGAGGGCGTGGCGCGCGAAGGGCGTCTGCACGCCATAGGCCAGGCCTGCCGCGCCGATGAGTCCGAGGAAGCGGCGCCGGTCGAGGTCGCCGTTGAGATACCGCTCGCGAAGCCGTTCGTAACGCGTGGTGTTGTCCATGTTCTCTCTCCTGTCGAAGTCGGTCGTTGTTGGGGGCGGGTCAGGCGCCCCGGCCTGCCGCCATGCGCCGCGCGATGGCTGCCCCCAGCAGGGGCAGGCCCACGGTCATCACGATCATCACGGTTCCCAGCGCGTTGATTTCCGGGCTGATCGAGTTGCGGAGCATGGCGAAGATCTGCGTCGGCACGGTCTCGACGCCGCCGGGCTTCCAGAACAGCGTGCCGGTGATGTCGTCGAAGCTGATTGTGAAGGCGAAGAGCCCGCCCGCCAGCACGGCCGGCATAAGCAGCGGAAGCGTGATCTCGAAGAAGGTCTGGACCGGGCTCGCGCCCAGGCTGAGCGCGGCCTCCTCGACGTCGCGGCGGATGCCGACCAGCCGCGCCTGGACCACCAGTACCACGAAGGGCAGGGTGAAGATCACGTGCCCCGCCAGCAGCAGCGGGAAGGATTTCGGGATTCCCAGGAAGTTGAGGAACAGCAGCAGCCCGACCGCGAGGACCACCTCCGGCACCAGGATCGGCGCAATCAGGATGGTGGAGATCATGTTCGCGCCCGGCACGCGGTAGCGCACGAGGGCGAGGCTGGCCAGCACGCCGAGCGTGGTCGAAATCAGAGCGGTCAGCAGGCCCAGGACGATCGAGGTGCGGAAGGCACGCAGTATCGCCTCGTTCTCGGCCAGCTCGACGAACCAGCGGAACGAGAAGCCCGTCATCGGGAAGGACCCGAACTGGCTGGCGTTGAAGCTCAGCAGCAGGACGACCGCGACCGGCGCGAACATGAAGACATAGACGAGGAGCGTCCAGACACGGACGAGATTCCAGCCCATCAGCCCAGTCCCTTCATCAACTGGGCCATGCCGAGGTAGCGGTTGTAGAGGAGCACCAGCGCCCCGAGCACCGCGAGCAGCATCAGGCTCAGCGCCGAGCCCAGCGGCCAGTTGAGCTGGGTGATGATCGCCTCGAAGACGAGGTTGGCGAACATCGCATCCGTGGGCCCGCCAAGCACCAGCGGCGTGATGTAGGTTCCCGCCGCCAGCACGAAGCACAGCAGGCCGCCGGCCGCGAGCCCCGGAAGCGAAAGGGGCAGGGTTACCTCGAGAAAGGTCTGCCAGCGCGTCGCGCCCAGCGAGCAGGCGGCGTCCTCGAGCGTCTCGTCGATGCCCTCGAGGCTCACATACACATTGAGCACCATGAAGGGCAGGAGGAAGTGGATCAGCCCGAGGATCACGGTTGCTTCGTTGTAGAGCATCTGGATGGGCTCGGTGATCACGCCGAGCGCCATCAGCGCCGAGTTGACCGCGCCCGAGACGCCAAGAATGTTGATCCACGACATCGTGCGGATGATGTAGCTGATCCAGAAGGGCAGCATCAGAAGCAGCAGCAGGATCGCCTTGTTGCCCCGCGAGCGCGCGATGAAATATGCCGCCGGGTATCCCATCAGTGCGCAGAAGACCGTCGTGATCGCCGCGATCTTGAGGGTGTTGAGCAGGATGTCCCGGTAGAACGCGTCGCCCAGCGCCTCGCGCCAGTTGTCGAGATAGAAGCCGACCTGGTCGGCGCCCGTCGCCGTCCGCAGCCAGAACGAATAGACCGCGATGAAGGCAAGGGGCACGAAGAGCAGCAGCAGGACGGCCGAAACCGCCGGTGTCAGCAGGATCCAGGGCTGTCGCGCTTCCCGCGCCTCGACGGTCATCATCGTCCTCCAGGCCGCCCGCGATGCGAGGGTTGCAAGACGGTCGGCATTCAGCAAATAGATAATTGGAATTGTCGCTATAGGATTGGTGAATGGCTGGCCCGGGAAAGCTGCATGATGCCGCCAAGCTCGCACGCAATCTTGACTGGAACCTGCTGCGCACCTTCATCGTCATCGCCGAGGCGTCGAGCCTGACCGACGCCGCCGAGCGCCTGCACCTTGCGCAGCCGAGTGTCTCGAACGCCTTGAAGCGGCTCGAGGAGCGCTTGGGCAAGCGCCTCCTCGATCGCTCGCCCGGACGATACGGGCTGACGGAGACCGGCCGCCGGCTCTATGACGAGGCGGTCGAGGTGCAGGGTGCCATCACCCGCATCGCGACCGCGATCCGCGACGTCGGGGACGAGGTCAGCGGTCATGTCCGCATCGCGATGGCGAGCCACGTGGTGTGCCCCCTGTTCGACGACGCGCTGCGCGACTTTCACCACGCGCACCCGCGCGCGACCCTCTCGATCGAGATCCAGCGCAGCCGCGACGCGCTGGCGGCGCTGGTCGGCCGGCGGGCGTCGCTCACGGTGTGCCTCGTGCACAAGCGCAGCCCGAAGCTCGAATACCGCAGGCTCTATCGCGAGTTCTTCGGGCTGTTCTGCGGCCCGATGCATCCCCTGTTCGGGCGCGAAGCTCTGTCGATCGAGCACCTTGCCGGCCACCGCTCGGTCAGCTTCGTCACTGACCAGATGGACGACGCGCTGCGCCCCGTCGCGCTGCTGCGTGCGGCTGCGGGCCTCGATCAGCGCATCGTCGGCACGTCCGCGAATCTCGAGGAGGTCCGCCGGATGATCCTCGCGGGGCTTGGCATCGGCTCGCTGCCGATCCACGTCGCGCGCCCGGATGTCGAGGCGGGCCGGCTTTGGCGCCTGCCGCCCTATGACGACCCGCCGGCGATCGACGTCCACGTGGTCTGGAACCCGGCCTCGCGGATGAACCGTGCCGAAGCCGCCTTTCGCGACCGCCTTGTTGCTGGGATCGAGGCCGCTCCGATCGGGGAACGCACCTACCGCTGAACCCGCATGTGCTTTTGGCCCGCGTCCTCGCTGTTCCGGGCGTGACTATCCGTCGCCACCCGCGCCGCGCGCGGCGTCCCCATCGACCGCGGCCGCCGATCCCAGGATCGGGGCAGGCGGCGCCGACGAGGCATCCCCGCCCGAAACGACCTCGACCTTGCGGCGGGCAAGGTGGATGCCGTGCTCGGCAAAGACCTCGCGCAGGCGGTGGTAGATCTCGCGGCGCAGGACGAACTGCGCCCGCGGGCGGCATTTGAACTTCACCCGGATCACCAGTGCGGAGTCGTCGTCGATCATGTAGACGCCCTGGCTCTTGAGCGGCTCGATGAACTTGGGGCCGTGCTCGGGATGCGCGACGAACTCCTTGCCGACCTCCTTGACCAGCTTCTTCACCTTGACCGGGTCGGTGTCGGGCTCCATCCGGAAGTTCATCTTGTAGATCACCCAGTCCCGGTTGTGATTGACCACGCTCCTGAGCTCGCCGAAGGGAATGGTGATCACCGCGCCCCGGTGGTGGCGCAGTTGCAGCGACCGGATCGAGATCGCCTCCACCTCGCCGCGCAGCTTCTCGTCGAGCTCGATGTATTCGCCCACGCGGAAGGCGTCGTCGATCAGGAAGAAGGCGCCCGCGAAGATGTCGCGTACCAGCGTCTGCGCGCCGAAGCCGACGGCGATGCCGACGATGCCCGCCGAGGCGAGCAGCGGCCCGATGTTCACGCCGGCCGAGGACAACAGGATCATCGCGACCACGACGACCAGAACGGTCAGCAGCAGGTTGCGGAACAGCGGCACCAGCGTGTCGAGCCGCGAGCCCGCGGCCTCGGCGTCGTCCTCCTCGCCCGCCGCGGCGACGCGCTCGCGGTGGAGGGCGGCGAGGATCAGTTTCCAGACGAAGCGCGCGAGCAGCAACGTCACCGCGACGTCGAACAGCGCATCGGCCCAGGCCTGCGCCCCGTCGCCCTTGGCCAGCGCGTAGAGATCGAGGCCCCAGAGGCGCGCGGCCACGAAGACCGCCGCGATGCCCAGCAGCATCCTCCAGGCGCCGCGAAAGACCGCGCGGAAACGTCCGGCACTGGGGGTGTCGGCGCGGAACGCGTTGCGCACCAGTTCGCCACCGAGCGCGTCGAGGATGGGCAGAGACAGCAACAGGATCAGCGTGCCCGCCGGGCCGTAGAGGTGCTGCTGCCCGCTCTCGAGCCAGTTTGCCAGCCAGTAGACCCATGCCAGCACCAGGTAGGCCATCAGCATCCCCGGCGCGGCGGCGATGACGATGCGGGCAAGCGCGCTCGGCTCGCCGCCCCGGTCGAGCATGACGCTTGCGAGGGTGGCTCGGATCCGGCCGTAGCTGCGCAGGGTGGCGACGATCAGCAGTGCCGCGACAGCGGTGCCTGCCAGCGCGACGGTGATCAGCGCCGGCGGGAAGCCGAGGCCGAGGGTCGGCGACAGCCCGGCGATCAGCCAGCCGGCCGCGCCGATCTGCACGGCCCGCCGCACGATCCCGTGGATCCGTCGCGCCGCGGCATCCGAGAGCGGCGCGATCCTGATTCCCGGGGCGTCGGGCGCGAAGGCACGCCGCGAGAGCACGATGAAGCCCCAGCTGTTCGTGACCCCGACCTCGTAGATCCAGACATAGTCGACCATCGGCCCGAGCGCGCCGGCCACCATCGGCGCCATCGTGACGGTGGCGAAGTCGAAGGCTGCGACGGGCGCGAGCTCGACAAGGCCGAGGGCCACGGTGCGCACCACCGCATCCCAGTAGCCTGCGTTCTGCGGTGCCATGAGCCAGGCTCGCCAGTTGCGGGTTGCATGCCCGGCCAGCCCGGCGGCCGCGATTCCGGCCAGCGCCACGCCGAGCATGGCCGCCAGCATGCCGCCGATGCCATGCTCGGCGCGGCCGAGGCTTTGGTGGATCGGCTCGCGCCGGTCCGAGAGATTGGCAAGCGCATGCGCCCAGTCTGCCAGGCGCGCCTCGATGGTTGATGCCATCTCGGCCAGCCGCTCCCGAACGCCGGTCTGCGTCGCGGACCGGGCCGCGGCTGCCTGCTCGTCGGCGCGGCGTCTGAGTTCCTCGCGCAGTAGCGCCCTGACATCCGCGTCGGTCAGGCGCGACAGCAGTGCGTCGACGGCCTCGGGTGAGAGGTCCGTCACGGATACCGAAGGCTGCGCCTCGGCCGGGGCAGGGTGGACGCCACCGGGCGACACCTGGGCTGCAGCGGTCGCGGCGAGCACCGCCATGCCGAGCGCCACACAGAACCCCAGACAAGCCTTCCTGCCGAGAAGCATTGTCATCATCCGCACCGGGGCCCGAGCCAGATCAGCACGAACCACATGGCTTGCGCTGCGTCGAGCCTACACCGTGATCCGGCGAACGGGCAAAGAAACCGGAACGCCGGCGGCGCAGTTCACGCTTTCGCGCTGCACACATCTGCGTGAGAAGCGGGCCATGGAAACGGCGGCGGACCCGGGTGTAGGGTCTGCTGCCGATTGGGTTCATAGGAGAGGCAGCATGGATCGTTTCACCGGCGGTTGCCTTTGCGGCGCCGTCAGATTCGTAGCGTCGGGCGCGCCCTACCGGGTCGGACTGTGCCACTGCATGGACTGCCGCAAGCATCACGGGGCGCTGTTCCACGCCTCGGCGATCTTCCCCCAGGAGGCAGTGACCGTCGAGGGCGAGACGCGCGATTATGAAGGGCGCCATTTCTGCCCCCCGCTGTGGCTCGCCCGTCTTCGGCCGCAGCGCGGACGAGATCGAGGTGAACCTCGGCTCCCTCGATGCGCCCGACCAGTTCAAGCCGACATACGAGCTCTGGACCGTCCGTCGCGAATCCTGGCTGCCGCCTTTTCCCCTCGCGAGGAGCTACGAGCGCGACCGCGAGGGCGCCGGCCGCTCCGAGCCCGGGGGAAACGGGGATAAGGTGGACGGGATTCCATAGGGAGTGAATGGCGGAGAGGGTGGGATTCGAACCCACGGTACCCGCAAAGGTACAACGGTTTTCGAGACCGCCCCGATCGACCACTCCGGCACCTCTCCGCAGGGGGGTAGTTTTCGGGTGGGCGGAACCTAGACAGGTCGGCGTTCTTCTGCAAGCGGCATTCGCAGGATTTTTTCAAACTTTCGGCGGCTTGACTTGCGGGCGTGATCTCATCATAAACGCGGCTCTCCGGCGGGGCTTTCGGCCCGGCCGGCAGTTGGTATCGCCCCTTGCGGGGCGCGCTGTCCGACGGCGCGGGCCAGGTCCGCGATCAAGTGCCCCGAGGGGCCGCCACAGGACGCGGCAGAAAAGGACGAAGAGATGTTCGCAGTCATCAAGACCGGCGGCAAGCAGTACCGCGTCGTGGCCGGTGACGAACTGACGATCGAGAAGCTTGGCGCCGAGCCGGGCGAGACCGTGGAATTCAACGAGGTTCTCATGCTGGGCGGCGACGACGTCACCGTCGGCGTGCCCACCGTGGCGGGGGCTTCGGTCAAGGCCGAGGTGGTCGAGCAGACCCGCGGCCCCAAGGTGGTGACGTTCCACAAGCGCCGCCGCAAGCACAGCTCGAAGCGCATGCGCGGCCATCGTCAGCACCTGACGACCGTGCGCGTGACCGAGATCGTCGCGGGCTGAGGAGGAATACGAGATGGCACATAAAAAGGCAGGCGGCTCGTCCCGCAACGGCCGCGACTCGGCCGGCCGGCGCCTTGGCGTCAAGAAGTTCGGTGGCGAAGCCGTGATTCCGGGCAATATCCTTGTCCGCCAGCGCGGCACCAAGTGGTGGCCCGGCCAGAATGTCGGCCTCGGCAAGGACCACACGATCTTCGCGACCGTCGAGGGCCACGTCCAGTTCCACAAGGGACTCAAGGGGCGCACCTTCGTGTCGGTGATCCCGGCGACCGAGGCTGCCGAGTAAACCGGCCTCCCCCCGGAACACGATGATCCTGGGACCGGCCGGTCGGCCGGTCCTTTTGCTTTTTCGGCACCGCTCCCGAACGGCGCTGCAAGGAGGCGCCGCCACCATGACAGTCGACACGATCGCGACCGAACGCCTGATCCTGCGCCCGCTGCGTCCCTCGGATGCGGGGCCGATGACGCTCTATGCGTCCGATCCCCGGCTCGCGCGGATGACCACCTCGATCCCGCATCCCTATCCGCCGGGGGCAGCCGAGGCCTACATCGCCGCGCGCCTCGAGGGGCGCACCGGCGAGGCCGTGTGGGCGATCGACGCGATGCCCGAGGGCGGCGCCGAGCTGGTCGGCATCATCCTCCATCGCCCCGACACGGGCGAGATCGGCTACTGGGTCGGCCCGCCGTTCTGGAACACGGGCTATGCGTCCGAGGCGCTGGCGGGACTGGTCGCGCATCTCTTCGGCGCGGGCCTCGACCGGCTGACCGCCAGGGTGATCGAGGAGAACGGCGCCTCGGCGCATGTGCTCGAAAAGATCGGCTTTACCCAGACGGGGATCGGGGAGATGTTCTCGGCTGCGCGGGGTTGCGTCGTGCCGGTCCGCGAATTCGCGCTTGAGCGGGCCGACTGGCTCGCGGCGCAGCACGTGCCGGAGGGCGCCCGATGAAGTTCCTCGATCTCACCAAGGTCTATGTCCGGTCGGGCTCGGGCGGCCCCGGCTGCGTCAGCTTCCGGCGCGAGAAGTTCGTCGAGTTCGGCGGCCCGGATGGCGGCGATGGCGGCCGCGGCGGCGATGTCTGGGCCGAGGCGGTCGACGGGCTCAACACCCTGATCGACTTCCGCTACCAGCAGCACTTCTTCGCCAAGAACGGCGAGCACGGCATGGGCCGCCAGCGCACCGGCAAGGACGGCGACGACATCGTGCTGCGCGTGCCCGTGGGAACCGAGATCCTCGACGAGGACGAGGAGACCGTGATCGCCGACCTGACCGAACTGGGGCAGCGTGTCCTGCTGGCCAAGGGCGGCAATGGCGGCTGGGGCAACCTCCACTTCAAGTCCTCGACCAACCAGGCGCCGCGCCGTGCCAACCCTGGGCAGCCTGGTGTCGAGCGCACGCTGTGGCTGCGCCTCAAGCTGATCGCCGACGCGGGCCTTGTCGGGCTGCCCAATGCCGGGAAGTCCACCTTCCTCGCGGCGGTCACCAACGCCCGGCCCAAGATCGCCGACTATCCGTTCACGACGCTGCACCCCAATCTGGGCGTCGTCGAGGTCGACGGCGCCGAGTTCGTCCTCGCCGACATTCCCGGCCTGATCGAGGGCGCGCACGAGGGCAGGGGGATCGGCGACCGCTTCCTCGGCCATATCGAGCGCTGCGCGGTGCTGCTGCACCTGATCGACGCGACCTCGTCCGACGTTCTGGGCGACTACCGCACCGTGGTTGCCGAGCTCGAGGCCTATGGCGGCGGCCTTTCCGACAAGCCCCGGATCGTCGTGCTGAACAAGTGCGACGCCCTGACCGAGCAGGAAGCCGAGGACCTCACGATCCTGCTGCGCGAGGAGGGGGTGCCGGTCAAGCTCGCGATCTCGGGCGCCGCGGGCCAGGGCGTGCGTGACGTGCTCAGGCTGCTGCGCCAGCACATCCTTCGCGCACGCAAGGCCGAGAAGGCGCCGGCGGAGGCGGGCGAATGGAGACCCTGAAGGTGCCGGTGGTGCAGAGTCCTCTCGAAGCCGCGCGCCGTCTGGTCGTGAAGGTGGGCTCGGCCCTGCTGGTCGATGCGAAGGGCGATCTGCGCGCCGGCTGGCTTGCGGGCCTTGCCGAGGACATCGCCGCCGAGCGCGCGGCCGGGCGCGACGTCGTGGTCGTCTCGTCGGGCGCCATCGCGCTGGGGCGCGGGATCCTGGGGCTCGGGGCCGGGCACCTGGCGCTCGAGCACGCCCAGGCCGCGGCCGCGATCGGCCAGATGCGCCTCGCGCGCGCCTGGGAAGAGGCGCTCTCTCCCCTCGGATACCGCACGGCCCAGGTCCTGCTCACGCTCGACGACACCCAGCGGCGGCGGCGCTACCTGAACGGCAAGGCGACGCTCGAGGCGCTGATGGGGTTCGGCGCGATCCCCGTGGTGAACGAGAACGACACGACCGCGACCGACGAGATCCGCTACGGCGACAATGACCGCCTTGCCGCCCGCGTGGCCCTGATGGCCGGGGCCGACGCGCTGGTTCTGCTTTCCGATGTCGACGGCCTTTATACCGCCAACCCGCGCGTCGATCCCGAGGCCCAGCATCTGCCCGAGGTCACCGAGATCACTCCAGAGATCGAGGCGATGGCCGGCGATGCCGGGTCGGGTCTCAGCCGCGGCGGGATGAAGACGAAGATCCTGGCGGCCAAGACCGCGATGCAGGGCGGCTGCGCCATGGCCATTGCCGCGGGGGCGTGCCAGCACCCGCTGCGCGCCCTGCACGACGGCGCGCGCGTCACGTGGTTCCGGCCGCGCCGCAGCCCCTCGGCGGCGCGCAAGCAGTGGATCGCGGGCATGAAGCCCATGGGCCAGCTGGTGGTCGATGCCGGCGCTGTGAACGCCTTGCGGCGCGGCAGTTCGCTGCTCCCTGCGGGCGTGCGTGCGGTCGGAGGCAACTTCGAGCGGGGCGATCCGGTCGCCATCGTGACCGAAACGGGTGAGGCGATCGGCGCGGCACTTTCGGGCTATAGTTCGACCGAGGCAACGCTGATCGCGGGCGTCCGGTCCGAGCGGATCGAGGCCGTGCTGGGCCATCCGGGCCGCGCGGCGATCGCCCATCGTGACGACATGGTGATCTGGGGGATGTGATGGACCATCGGGCTGACGACATCGCCGCGACGATGCACGAGATCGGCCGGCGCGCGCGCGACGCGGCCGCCGAACTGGCTTTTGCTTCCTCCGCTACGAAGGCGGCCGCGCTCGAAGCCGCCGCCGACGCCCTGATCCGGGCGACGCCTGAAATCATCGAGGCGAACGCGCGCGACATGGAATATGGACGCGACAAGGGTCTCTCGCCGGCCATGCTCGACCGCCTGATGCTGGACGAGGCGCGCATCCGCGCGATGGCCGACGGACTGAGGGCCGTGGCGGCTCAGCCCGATCCGGTAGGCGCGGTGATCGCCGAATGGGACATGCCCTCGGGGCTGCACATCAGGCGGGTGCGCACGCCGCTGGGCGTTGTCGGGGTGATCTATGAAAGCCGCCCGAACGTGACCGCCGATGCCGGAGGGCTGTGCCTCAAGTCGGGCAACGCCGCCATCCTCAGGGGCGGGTCCGAGAGCTTTCACTCGTCCGGCGCCATACATGCCTGCCTCGTCGAGGGGCTGGTCGCGGCCGGCTTGCCGGCCGACGCGATCCAGCGCGTGCCCACCCGGGACCGCGCGGCGGTGGCCGAGATGCTGCGCATGACCGGCTTCATCGACGTGATCGTGCCGCGTGGCGGCAAGGGGCTGGTCGGCCTCGTGCAGAGCGAGGCGCGCGTGCCGGTCTTCGCGCATCTCGAGGGGATCTGCCACGTCTATCTCGACCGCGAGGCAGATCGGGACAAGGCGCTCAGGGTCGTCGTCAACGCCAAGACCCGGCGCACCGGGATCTGCGGCGCGGCGGAATGCCTGCTCATCGACCGCCCGGTCGCCGGCACGCTGGGCCGCGAGATCGTGGCGGCGCTCATCGACGCCGGCGTCCGCGTCCATGGCGACGAGGGCGTGCAGGCACTCGATGACCGCGTGATCCCCGCCACGGATGCGGACTGGGGGCGCGAATATCTCGACATGGATATCGCCGCGCGCGTGGTCGATGGCGTCGATGCGGCGACCGGCCATGTGCGCCAGTTCGGCTCCAGCCACACCGAGGCGATCCTGACCGAGAACGACGAGACCGCCGCCCGGTTCTTCGCCCGCCTCGACAGCGCCATCCTGATGCGCAACGCCTCGACCCAGTTCGCCGATGGCGGCGAGTTCGGGATGGGCGCCGAGATCGGGATCGCGACGGGCAAGATGCATGCCCGCGGGCCCGTCGGCGCCGAGCAGCTGACCAGTTTCAAGTACCTGGTCGAGGGCGACGGTACCATCCGCCCCTGAGGTCCCGCGCGCCCGCGTGAGGCGCGCGGCATGCGCCCGTTCCGGAAATCAAAACGGCGCCCCCTGGGCGCCGCGTTTCAACCGGATGCCGCGATCGCGGGCATCTCAGCGACCCCACTCGCGTACGGGACCCGAGTCGAGATGGACGAACTGCGAGCGGCTGTATTTGCCGACGCCGCCCGCCCGGAGCGAGAGCCCGGCGCCCGAGATCTGCCGGACGCTGCGCGACTTGAGCGTCACGTCCACGGCCATGCCCTTGATGTGGTAGGAGTTCGAGGCCACACCCTTGCTACGGTTGCGCAGCAGGCTGTTCGTCTCGGGCGTGCGATAGCCCGAAATGACCTCGAAGGGCTCGGTCGTGTCCAGCAGGCCATGGGTGGCCGAGAGGATGTCGAGAACCGTGGGATCCATCTCCATCTCACGATCCTGGCGCCAGTCGCGCAGGATGTGGTTCATCGACTCGAGCGCCTCGGGGACATATTCGCCCTCGATCCAGTAGACGCTCTTGATCCACTCGCCCGTGCGCCGGTTGACCAGGGACAGGGAGCGGAAATCGCCGCGGCCGCGCAGGACGGCCGGGGCGGCGGGCGTGGCGCTTGCAGCAAGCGCTGCAAGCGCAGCGGCGCCAGTCATAAAGCGACGACGATCCATTGTCATGGTGAGATTCTTGCCTGTTCACTGTCTGCCCGTGTCCACGGCGCTGTGAGCTTCGTCACATTTCCGCGGCTCTTTTGTCCTATTTTATGCCATATCCGAAAATCCCTTCCAAGTTGCAAAGCTGCAACGAGCGGGTCGGGGGTGAACTCGGGCCGCATTCGAATCGTTTAACGCGCGGCGCCATGCTTGCGTTCCCGCTGCTGCAATTTTCACACTGGGAATGAAAATTACGTGAAGCTCGGTGCGGCTTCAGGCAAGCTGGTGTAATGTCATGCTATAGACCTCAAACAACTCTTTTGTAGCTTTTGCGCAACATTGGTGATGCGATGAATCGTCCACTCCTGACTGCGACGAATGGGGTTGCGGCGCTGCTGCTGCTGGGAATCACTTCAGCAGCACTGGCGCCGGCGAACGCCCAGACGTCGAGCCTTCGGGAGCCCGCGGCGGTGCAGCCGGCTGCCCGGCTCGCGCCCTATGTCGAGGCCGCATTCGGCGACGAGCCCGAGCTCGTGGCCGTCTACGCGGCGCGGGCATACACGCCGATCTGGGTCTCGGAGGACGGCCGCCTTTCCGATGCGGGGCAGGCGCTGGTGGCGGCGTTCAAGGATGCGCCGCGTCACGCCTTGCCGGCCGAACGCTACGCCCGCGCCGTCACGTCCCTGGGCAGCGGTGGCGACACGGCGGCGGACGAGATTACGCTGTCGCGGGCCTTTCTCGGCTACGCGCGCGACCTCTCCTCGGGCGTGCTGACCCCGCAGAGCCTGGATCGCGACCTGGCCGTCAAGCCGCCGCGCCCCGAGCGCGCGGGGCTTCTCGCCGGCGTGTCCTCGACGAGTGATCCGGCGGCATACCTGGCCGGGCTCGCGCCGGCCTCTCCCGAGTACGCGGCGCTGATCGAAAGGCTCGCCAGCCTGCGCGCGCTTGCGGCGAAGCCCGATGCGTGGGGACCCCAGATCTCCGAGGGACCGACCCTGCGAGAGGGGAGCACGGGGCCGCGGGTACTCGAGCTGCGCGCCCGCCTTGCCGGTCTGGGCGACCTCGGGGCAGCCACGCACGGCCTCGTGCAGGCGCAATCCGAGGAAAGCGTCGTGGTCGCCGCGAATGACGTGGTGAACGATGCGAACGCCACCATGGCCGCCGCTGCCGACCCTAAGCTCTATGACGCGGCGCTTGCCAAGGCGGTGCGCGCGTTCCAGCGCCGGCACGGCCTGAACGAGGACGGCGTGGTCGGCCCGGCGACGCGCGCCCAGCTGAACCAGTCGCCGGCGTTCCGGGCGGACCAGATCGCCGTCAACCTCGAGCGCATCCGCTGGCTCAACCGCGATCTCGGCAGCCGGCACATCATGGTGAACATCGCGGGCTTCAAGATGCGCGTGATTGACGACGGCCGCGAGATCTTCGAGTCGCGCGTCGTCGTCGGCACCCGCCGGCACCAGACGCCCGAGTTCTCGGACGAGATGGACCATCTCGTGATCAATCCGACATGGTTCGTCCCACGCTCGATCGCCGTGAACGAGTTCCTGCCGAAACTGCGCGAGGATCCCGGTTACCTCGAGCAGCGCGGCTACGTGCTGAAGGGCGCCGACCCGTGGACGGTGGACTGGGAGACGGTGACCGCGTCGACCTTCCCCGGCTCGATCCGTCAATCGCCCGGCGAGCGCAACGCGCTGGGACGGGTCAAGTTCATGTTCCCGAACGATTATTCGATCTATCTTCACGACACGCCGCAGCGTCATCTCTTTGCGCGCGACGTTCGTGCCTATAGCCACGGCTGCGTGCGCGTCGAGAAGCCGCAGGAGCTCGCTGAGCTGCTCCTCTCCTACCAGGAAACGGACCCCGCCACCGCGTATCAGGGCTGGCTGGCCTCGGGGCGCGAGCGCTACGTGACGCTCGAGGAACATCTGCCCGTGCACATCACCTACCGGACCGCGTGGGTCGATGCGTATGGCGTGGACCAGTTCCGCGGCGACATCTACGGGCGCGACACGCTGGTCATGGACGCGCTTCGCTCGGCCGGGGTTTCGCTCGTCGGCAGCTGAGGCGCCGCGCCCGTACCCGATCGCAAGTTCAAGCGGGCCGGCCATTCCCCGGAATGGCCGGCTCTTCCGTTGCGCAGAGGTCCCCTCGCGCAGCTCCCGGCATGGCTCGGGCGGTGCGGTCCGCCCGGTGGCGCTTCGCTTGCGTCGGGGGTGGCTGCGCGGATAGAACGGGCGCGGGCAGGGCAGTTCCGGACGGGCTCATGGGATACACGATTGCCGAGATCGCGGCACATACGGGGTTGTCGGCCGAGGGCGATCTGAGCCTGTCGGTCGTGCGTCCGTCCGAGCCATCCGACGCGGCGCGCGACGAGCTCGCGCTCGCCATGTCCCGACAGTACGAAGAGGCCGTCGCGGCCTGCCAGGCGCAGGCGGCGGTCCTTTGGCCGGGCGCCGACTGGAAGGCGCTGGGGCTCAAGGCCGCGCTGTTCGCGCCGCGCGCCCGGGTCGCCCTGGCCGGGATCACGGGGATGTTCGAGCCGGCGCTCGATCTCGAGCCGGGCATCCATCCGACCGCCATCATCGATCCGTCCGCCGTGCTGGCCGAGGACTGCTGGGTCGGCCCCTACACCCTGATCGGCCCTGGCGTCGTGATCGCGCGCGGCGCGCGGATCCAGTCGCATGTCTCGATCGAGCGTGGGGCGCAGATCGGCGAGAACGCGATCATCCGCGCCGGCGTGCGCATCGGCCGGGACGTTCGGCTCGGCGCGCGCGTCTCGATCCACCCCAATGCATGCCTTGGCGCGGACGGCTTTTCCTACGTCACGCCCGAGCCGGGCAGCGTCGAATCCGCCAAGACTTCGGGTGCCGTCTCGGATGCGGGGCGCAACCTGTCGCTCACGCGCATCGCCTCGCTCGGCTCGGTCGAGGTCGCCGATGATGTCGAGATCGGCGCCTCCAGCTGCATCGACCGCGGGACCGTCGCCGACACGGTGATCGGGCGCGGCACCAAGATCGATAACCTGGTGATGATCGGCCACAACGTCCGCGTAGGCGAGACGTGCATGCTGTGCGGGCATGTTGGTCTTGCTGGCTCGATTACCGTTGGTGACCGCGTGGTTCTGGGCGGTAAGGTGGGCGTCGCCGATCACGTGACGATCGGGCACGACTCGGTGGTCGCGGGCGGCTCGCTCGTCGGTTCGGACATTCCGCCGCAGAGCGTCATGCTCGGGGTTCCGGCAATGCCTCGCGGCAAGGCGATCGAGCAGATAATGGCGATCCGCCGCCTGCCGCGCGCACTCGAGCAGCTGCGCGAGCTGCGGCAAAAGATGGGGCTCTGATCCGCGCGCGGGTTCGTGACCCCGAGCGGATCGAGCAGGGCCGGGACAACAGCGGCCTGCCAAGGAGGGACTGGCCATGAGCGATGACGTCAGCGCGAAAGTTAGCCGGATCATTGCCGAACAGGCAATGGTCGATGCCGCCGATGTGACACCCGACAAGACGCCGGAGGCGCTCGGGCTCGACAGCCTCGCGATCGTCGAGATCGTGTTCGCGATCGAGGAGGCGTTCGACATCACGATCCCCTACAACGCGAACGATCCTAAGGACTCTGATTTCGATATCTCGACGGTCGGTGGCGTCATCTCGGGTGTGAAGACGCTCCTCGCCGAGAAGGGCTGAGGATGCATCGCGTAGCGGTAACCGGCATCGGGGTCGTCTCGGCGCTTGGGACTGGCAGGGAGGCGCACTATGCGGGCCTTGCCGAGGGGCGGTGCGGCATCGGCCCGATCGAGCTGATCGATCCCGAGCGGCTGATGATCAAGATCGCGGCCGAGGCCAAGGACTTCCGGGGCGAGGAGCGGTTCGACCGGCAGGAACTCCTGCTGTTCGACCGGATCACGCAGATGGCGCTGGTCGCGATGGACGAGGCCAGGGCCCAGTCGGGGATCGAGTTCGACGAGGCGCTGGGGCTGCGCACGGCGACCATCATCGCGACTGCGATGGGGGGGCTGCATACCTGCGACGAGAACTACCGCACCGTCTACCAGGAGCAGAAGAACCGCGTTCACCCGTTCATCATCCCACGCCTGATGGCCAATGCGCCGGTCAGCCAGATTTCGATGAAGCACGGTCTCATGGGGCCGGCCTGGTCGGTCTCGACGGCTTGCGCCTCGTCCAACCACGCCATCGGCCAGGCTTTTCACATGGTCCGCTCGGGGATGGTCGATGCCGCCGTCACTGGCGGGACCGAGTCGGTGCTGTGTTTCGGCGGCATCAAGGCATGGGAAGGGTTGCGGGTCATGTCGCGCGACGGGTGCCGCCCGTTCTCGGCGGACCGCAACGGCATGGTGCTGGGTGAGGGCTGCGCGATCCTGATCCTCGAGCGGATGGACCGCGCGATGGAACGCGGGGCCGATATCCTGGGCGAGATCGCGGGCTTCGGCGCCACGGCCGATGCGGCCGACATCGTGGCGCCGGCCGTGGATGGTGCCGCCCGCGCGATGACGATCGCGCTGACCGACGCCGGGATGGCACCCGACGAGGTCGGCTACATCAACGCCCACGGCACCGCGACGTCGCTCAACGACAAGACCGAGGCCGCGGCCATCCGTCTGGCGTTGGGGCCGGCGGCCGAGCGCGTGATGGTCTCCTCGACCAAGTCCATGCACGGCCACGCGATCGGGGCGGCGGGTGCCCTCGAGGCGGCGGCCGTCCTGATGGCGCTGGGCAGGGGCATCGTGCCGCCGACCATCAACCACGCCGCGCCGGACCCCGAGATCGGCCTCGACGTGGTTCCCAACACCGCGCGCGAGGCCCGGGTGGATGCGGCGCTGTCGAATGCCTTTGCCTTTGGCGGGCTGAACGCCGTGCTCGCCTTCCGCCGCTGGCAGGGCTGAAACGAAAAGCGGCGCCGGATGGCGCCGCGCTCTCTCATGCTTGTGTCCGCTTGTCGCGCGGGGCCGGTTACTGGGTCGGCCTTGGCAGCGGCGTGAGCGACTCGTAGGCCTTGGTGAAACCCTTGAGCGAGATCTTGATGACCGTCTCGTTCTGAAGGACGTAGGAGAAGTTGGCCGTGGTGCCCTTCTTCATCAGGCTCACCGCCTCGTCGGTCATAGGCGCGCCGGCGACGCAACCAATGGGCAGGCAGCGGGTGATGCCCAGAGGCGCGGTCTCGCCGTCGTCGATCTTGAGGCGCACGCCATAGGGGATCAGCACGCCGAGTGGCGCCTGGACCTGCAGCGCCGCGGGAATGGCCGCGCCGTTCTGCGTCTTGGCGCCCGAGATCCGCTGGAGCGACACCAGCAGCGCGTCCTGGCCGTTCGCGTTCTTGCCGATCTGGGTGATCCGGCAGTCGTCGGTCCCTTCGAGACACCGCACCGACCAGTCACCATGCGTCGTCTTCTCGACCTCCTTGGGCTGTCCCTGCTGCGCCAGCGACGCGCTGTTGAGTCCTGCCGCAACCAAGGTCGCAGCCGCGAGTGTTGTCAGAAGTCTCAAGGTCATTGTCCTGTTTGCGCCGCATCAAACCGATCGCGGCTTCCGCATGTGTTGCCAGCGCCCCGCGGCGAAATCAAGGTCACCTCGCGGGTTTCACCGGCTTCCTCGTCGCGCGCTTGGTGTTTGGCGCGTCACCGATGGCCACGGACGCAGGGTCTTCCATGAAGCACAGGGGCGCCCGAAGCGCCCCTGACTGCGGTTACCCGCGTGTGATTATGATATTTTTTTCCCTGTCGAACTGGCCGTGCCGTTCGCGAAAGCATCTTTGGCCGCGATACTTGGCGCCGTCAACAGCCGATTTCGCTCTGTGCCGTCACGATCCGTGCATTTCCTGCAAATGCCGAGCATTCGGGCAGATGAACGCGCCGATGCCGCAAAAAGAACCGCGCCAGAGGCGCGGCCAAGTCGACAGGGAGGAGAAAAACCACAAATCCTGATACGCGTGAAAGTCACTGCATGGTCAGAGTGACTTGAAATGGTTAAGACGCTTCTGACGATACGAGGGAATTGAGGAAATTCCGGGGCGAGAGGGGCGTGATGTCCGATAACGAGACAGTTTTCTTGGGCGGCGGCGGCGAAGGCTACGCGACCCCGTCAGTCCTGCGTCTTGGCTACGCCAACCGCCATGGCCTGGTCGCGGGGGCGACTGGGACGGGAAAGACCGTGACTTTGCAGATCCTTGCGGAAAGCTTCTCGGCCGCTGGCACCCCGGTGTTCCTCGCGGATGTTAAGGGCGATCTCTCGGGCCTCGCGGAACCCGGCGACCCGTCGCATCCGCTGCACGAGAAACTGATCGCCCGCGCGACGAAGATCCGCTTCGACGATTACGGCTACGACGCGTTCCCCGTCACCTTCTGGGACCTCTTCGGCGAGAAGGGGCATCCGATTCGCACGACCATCACCGAGATGGGCCCGCTTCTGCTGGCGCGGCTGCTCGAGCTCAACGACACGCAGGAGGGCGTGCTCAACATCGTGTTTCGGCTGGCCCAGGAGGAAGGCCTCGCGCTGCTCGATCTCAAGGACCTGCAGGCGCTGCTGGTCTTCGCCGGCGAGAACGCGCGCGATCTCTCGCTCCGCTACGGCAACATCTCCAAGGCATCGGTCGGGGCGATCCAGAGGCGCCTGCTGGTGCTCGAGAACCAGGGCGCGGCAGGCTTCTTCGGCGAGCCCGCCCTGTCGCTCTCGGACATGATCTCGACCACCCCTGACGGCCGCGGACGGATCAACCTGCTGGCCGCCGACCGGCTCATGCACTCGCCCCGGCTCTACGCGACCTTCCTGCTGTGGCTGCTCTCCGAACTCTGGGAGGAGCTGCCCGAGATCGGCGACCCCGACAAGCCGCGCTTCGTGTTCTTTTTCGACGAGGCGCATCTGCTGTTCGACGACGCCCCCAAGGCGCTGGTCGACAAGGTCGAGCAGGTAGCCCGTCTGATCCGCTCGAAGGGGGTGGGCGTCTACTTCGTGACGCAGCAGCCCGACGACGTGCCCGAGGACGTGCTCGCGCAGCTTGGCAACCGCATCCAGCACGCGCTGCGCGCCTTCACGCCGCGAGACGCCAAGGCGCTGCGGGCCGCCGCGCAGACCTTCCGCCCGAACCCGCGCTTCGACACCGAGACCGCGATCCGCGAGGTCGGGGTCGGCGAGGCGGTGGTGAGCTGCCTCGAGGCCAAGGGTGTCCCTGCCATGGTCGAGCGCGTCCTGATCCGGCCGCCGTCCTCGCGGCTCGGTCCCTGCGCAGACGCAACCCGGACAGCCGCGATCGCGCGATCGCCGGTGGCGGGGGTCTACGAGAAGGTGCTCGACCGCGACTCCGCCTTCGAGATGCTGCGCGCTCGCGCCGAGAAACGCGCGCAGGAAACGGCTCGTGCCTCCGAGGCCGAATCCGAGACCCCGCGCGAATACAACCGCGGCTCGCCCTGGGGCGGCGAGCGGACAAAGAGCCAGCCGCGCCGCTCGTCGCGCACCGACAGCGCCAGCGACGCGCTGATCAAGTCGGTCGCGCGCGCCGCCGGGTCGCAGTTCGGCCGCAGCGTCGTGCGCTCGCTGCTGCGCGGCCTGTTCCGCTAGGCCCAGCCGCCCCGCGACCTGGCCCGCCGGCCGTGCTGGCATGGTCCTGGCCACTTGAACCGACGGAGGGATCCGGATGACCACCGGTGATGTTCGGCTGGAACTCGATATCGACAAGCTCGTCGCCTATCTCGGGCGCGAGATCCCCGATTTCGCGCCGCCCGTCGCCCTGCGCCAGTTCAGTGGCGGGCAGTCGAACCCGACCTACCTGATCACCGACGCGGCCGGCCGGCGTTACGTGCTGCGCCGCAAGCCCCCGGGCGCGCTCCTGCCCTCGGCCCATGCGATCGACCGCGAGTACCGGGTGATGCAGGCGGTTGCGGGGCAGGGGGTGCCCGTGCCGCGGATGCTGGTTCTGTGCGACGACCGCGACGTGATCGGGTCCGAGTTCTACGTGATGGAGCACCTGACGGGCAGGGTGCTCTTCGACACCGATCTGCCCGGGATGACGCCAGACCAGCGCCGCCGGACCTATGATGCCGTCCTTGGCGCCCTTGCCGCGATCCACCGCGTAGACGCCGAGGCGGCGGGGCTCGCGGATTTCGGCAAGCCGGGCGGCTACATCGCGCGCCAGGTGCGGCGCTGGTCGCAGCAGTATCGCGCCTCGGCCACCGGCACGATCGAGGCGATGGACCGGCTCGAGGCGTGGTTGCCCGGCGCGGTCGACGCGATCCCGGACGAGACCTGCCTCGTGCATGGCGACTTCCGGCTCGACAACGTGATGCTGCACCCCGACCGCCCCGAGGTGATCGCCGTTCTGGACTGGGAACTCTCGACCCTTGGCCATCCACTTGCGGATCTTGGCTATTTCCTCATGACCTGGGTGTTCCCCCAGGGGCTGCGCTTCGGGATGGCGCATCTCGACCTCGCGGCGCTGGGGATCCCCTCGATGGAGGAGATGGTCGCCACCTATTCCCGCCTGACCGGGCGTGACGGGGTGGCCAACCTCGACGTGCTGCTGGCCTACAACATCTGGCGCCTCGCGGCGATCCTCCAGGGGGTCTATCACCGGGGCCTGCAGGGCAACGCGGCGTCCGAGGAAGCGCTGACGATGGGCAAGGACGTGGACCGGCTTGCACAACTGGCTTGGCACTATGCACGGCGGGCCGGCGGGTGAATTGTGACCCGGGACCCCGTCGGGGTGCGTCGAGGCTGCGCTTGACCTCGGCACCGAAACGACGAAAACGGGGCTGACGCCCCATGCGCGGCCGCTCCGGCACGCCTGCGGCCAAGAATTCTAGACGGGCCACGCCCGACCAAGGGAGACGCGAGATGACCACGGAACTCACCCATTTCATCGGCGGCAAGCATGTGAAGGGCACCTCGGGCCGCTTCGCCGACGTGTTCAACCCGGCGACCGGCGAGGTCCAGGCCAAGGTGCCGCTCGCCTCGAAGGCCGAGGTGCGCGCCGCGGTCGAGAATGCGATGGCCGCCCAGCCCGCATGGGCCGCGCAGAACCCGCAGAAGCGCGCCCGCGTGATGATGAAGTTCGTCCAGCTTCTGCATCGCGACATGGACAAGCTGGCCGAGGCGCTGTCGCGCGAGCATGGCAAGACGCTGCCCGATGCTCGCGGCGACGTGCAGCGCGGCCTCGAGGTAGCCGAGTTCTGCATCGGCGCGCCGCATCTGCTGAAGGGCGAATACACCGACGGCGCAGGCCCCGGCATCGACATGTACTCGATGCGCCAGGCGCTTGGCGTGGTCGCGGGCATCACGCCCTTCAACTTCCCCGCCATGATCCCGATGTGGAAGTTCTGCCCCGCGCTGGTCTGCGGCAATGCCTTCATTCTCAAGCCGTCCGAGCGCGATCCCTCGGTGCCGCTCATGCTGGCCGAGCTTATGCTCGAGGCCGGCGCGCCCGAGGGCATCCTCAACGTCGTGAACGGCGACAAGGAATCGGTGGACGCGATCCTCGACGACACCGACATCCATGCGGTGGGCTTCGTCGGCTCGACGCCGATCGCCCACTACGTCTATTCGCGCGGCACCGCGGCCGGCAAGCGCGTGCAGTGCTTTGGTGGCGCCAAGAACCACATGATCGTCATGCCCGATGCCGATATCGACCAGGCGGTCGACGCTCTGATCGGCGCGGGCTATGGCGCGGCGGGTGAGCGCTGCATGGCGATCTCGGTTGCCGTTCCGGTGGGCGAGGAGACGGCGGATCGTCTCATCTCCAAGCTGGCACCGCGCGTCGAGAGCTTGAAGATCGGGCCGTATACTGCTGGCGAAGACGTGGATTTCGGCCCGCTCGTGACCCGCGAAGCCTATACCCGCGTCAAGGGGCTGGTGGACAGCGGCGTCAAGCAGGGCGCCGACCTGGTGGTCGATGGCCGCAATTTCCGCCTTCAGGGCTACGAGGACGGCAACTTCATCGGTGGCTGCCTGTTCGACCGCGTGACCAAGGACATGGACATCTACAAGACCGAGATCTTTGGCCCGGTCCTGTGCACCGTGCGCGCCAAGACCTACGAGGAGGCACTGGGCCTTGCCATGGACCACGAGTATGGCAACGGCACCGCCATCTTCACCCGTGACGGCGACACCGCGCGCGACTTCGCCAACCGGATCAACATCGGCATGGTCGGCATCAACGTGCCGATCCCGGTGCCGCTGGCCTATCACACCTTCGGCGGCTGGAAGAAATCGGTGTTTGGCGATCTCAACCAGCACGGGCCCGACGCGATCCGCTTCTACACGCGCACCAAGACGGTCACCGCGCGCTGGCCCTCGGGCGTGAAGGAAGGCGCCGAGTTCTCGATCCCAGTCATGGGCTGATCCTGTGCGGGGCGGGCATCGCCGGATGCGATGTCCGCCCTTGCTTGCCGGCGCGCTGCCGGCTGCCTTGCGGGCGGGCATACGATTGCCGGCGATGCCATGACGATCACCATGCTGGCCGCCCTCGGCACGCTCTTCCTCGCGGCGTTCGGTGCCGCGACCGTTCTTCCCTTCCAGTCCGAGGTCGTCTTCGCCGCCATGGCGGTCGAGGAGGTGGCGCCGCTCTGGCTGCTGGTCACGGTGGCCTCGGTCGGCAATACGCTCGGCTCGGTCGTGAACTATGCGATGGGCCTCTTCATCGAGCACTGGAAGGCCAGCCGCTGGTTCCCGGTGACCGAGAAGCAGCTCGCACGCGCTCAGGACTGGTATGCGCGCTGGGGCGTGTGGACGCTGCTGCTCAGCTGGGCGCCGTTCGGCGACGGCTTCACGGTCGTCGCGGGCATCATGCGCACGAATTTCTGGCTGTTCCTCGGCCTCGTCGCGATCGCCAAGACGGGCCGCTTCCTGCTGCTCGCCTGGGCGCTGGCATGAGGGGCGGATGGGCGCCTCGGCCGAGCATCACATCGCCATCGAAGCGTGATGATGCGAGAACGCATTCATATCAATAAGTTATACTGAATTTCACGCGTGAAAGTCGCGCCGCTACGCGGCGCGGGCCATCGGTCTCGCTCCCTCACATCTTCTTGCGGGGCTTCGCCTTGTAGTTCCGAGTGCCCGGGCGCCCGGCGGTCGAGCGCGGCCGCACGGCGTCCGACACCTTGTCCTCCAGCGTGGACTGGCGGGCGAGTGGGTCGTCCGAGATCGCAAGTTCCATCGACTCGAGGCGACGCAATTCGTCGCGCAGCCGGGCCGCCTCCTCGAACTCCAGGTTCTCGGCCGCCTTCATCATGTCGCGGCGCAGCCCGTCCAGCACGGCGGCGAGGTTCTGGCCTCCCTTCGCGGCGATCTTGGGATCGATGGTCGCTGTCACCCGCGACATGTCGGTCTCGCCCTCGTAGAGCCCCTTGAGGATATCCTCGACGTTCTTCTTCACCGTGGCCGGCGTGATCCCGTGCTCGCGGTTGTACTCGACCTGGCGCGCTCGGCGGCGCTCGGTCTCGGCCAGGGCGCGGCTCATCGAGCCGGTCTCGCGGTCGGCATACATGATCACGCGGCCCTCGGCATTGCGCGCGGCACGGCCGATCGTCTGGATCAGCGAGGTCTCGGAGCGCAGGAACCCTTCCTTGTCGGCGTCGAGGATCGCGACCAGCTGGCATTCCGGGATGTCGAGCCCCTCGCGCAGGAGGTTGATCCCGACCAGCACGTCGAAGGCGCCCAGACGCAGGTCTCGGATGATCTCGATGCGCTCGATCGTGTCGATGTCCGAGTGCATGTAGCGCACCCTCACGCCCTGTTCGTGCAGGTATTCCGTCAGATCCTCGGCCATGCGCTTGGTCAGGGTGGTGCAGAGCACGCGGCCCCCCGCGGCGGCGACCTTGTGGCACTCGTCGAGCAGGTCGTCGACCTGCGCGCGCACCGGACGCACCTCGACCTGCGGATCGACCAGGCCGGTCGGCCGGATCACCTGCTCGACGAAGACGCCGCCCGTGCGCTCGAGCTCCCACGGCCCCGGCGTCGCAGAGACGAACACCGATTGCGGCCGCATGGCGTCCCACTCCTCGAACTTGAGGGGCCGGTTGTCCATGCACGAGGGCAGGCGGAAGCCGTACTCCGCGAGGGTGAACTTGCGGCGGTAGTCGCCCCGGTACATGCCGCCCAGCTGCGGGACGGTGACGTGGCTCTCGTCCGCGAACACCAGCGCGTTGTCGGGGATGTACTCGAACAGCGTCGGCGGCGGCTCGCCCGCCTTCCGGCCCGTGAGGTAGCGCGAGTAGTTTTCGATGCCGTTGCAGACGCCCGTCGCCTCGAGCATCTCGAGGTCGAAATTGGTCCGCTGCTCGAGCCGCTGCGCCTCGAGGAGGCGGCCCTCTTTCGTAAGGAAATCGAGCCGTTCGCGAAGCTCGCTTCGAATCGACTTGATGGCCTGGTTCAGCGTCGGGCGCGGCGTCACATAGTGCGAGTTCGCGTAGATGCGCACGCGCTCGAGCTTGCCGCTGCGCTCGCCCGTCAGCGGGTCGAATTCGGTAATGCTCTCAAGCTCGTCCCCGAAGAAGCTGAAGCGCCAGGCCCGGTCCTCGAGGTGCGCCGGCCAGATCTCGAGCGCGTCGCCACGCACCCGGAAGGCGCCGCGCTGAAAGGCGACGTCGTTGCGGCGGTACTGCTGGGCGACGAGCTCACGCGTGACCGCCTGCAAGTCGTGCTGTCCGCCGGCCACGAGATCCTGGGTCATCGCGCCATATGTCTCGACCGCCCCGATGCCGTAGATGCAGCTGACGGACGCGACGATGATCACGTCGTCGCGCTCGAGCAGCGCCCGGGTCGCGGCGTGGCGCATCCGGTCGATCTGCTCGTTTATCTGTGACTCTTTCTCGATGTAGGTGTCCGAGCGCGGGACGTAGGCTTCCGGCTGGTAATAGTCGTAGTAGGAAACGAAATACTCGACCGAGTTGTCGGGAAAGAACGACTTGAACTCACCGTAAAGCTGGGCCGCAAGTGTCTTGTTTGGCGCAAGAATTATCGCTGGCCGCTGCGTTGCCTCGATCACTTTGGCCATGGTGTAGGTCTTGCCGGTTCCCGTGGCGCCCAGCAGCACCTGGTCGCGCTCGCCGCCATCGACACCGGCCACGAGTTCCTCGATCGCGCGCGGCTGGTCGCCTGCCGGCTCGAACGCGGTGTGCATGACGATGCGCCGGCCACCTTCGAGTTTCTCGCGCGCCGGGCGATTCGGAGTCGGCAGCGTGAGGGTCATTCGTTCTCTCCAACCTGGTGCGCAAAGCTATGGAACATGGGGCGTTGGCGCGCAATGCACCGGCGAACATTAATCGAACGTTAATTAATTCGCCTCACGATGGGGTTTCAAGAGTAGTCGCTGATTGACGGCGCTCGCGCTATAGGTGTAAAGATGTTCCTGCAAGCAGCAGATCGCCGCCAGCTTGATGCAACATCCACCCCACCCTCGCTCCCTGCATCAGGTTGGCGGCGTGACTTCCCGAGAAAGCACGGAATTCACGACTCGCAGCATCCGCGAGTTCAGTCGGATATCGAGCGCCACGATCCCGCTTTGGCGGTTTTCCTCGCGCCCGTGATCGGTGCCGGTATCTGGGGCGTTATCCTCTACATGATCTTCGCATGATTGCGTGGCCTGCATGCCGGGATCTATGGCTTGGCCCTCGTGTCGCCATAGCCCCGTTCATGCGGCGTGATGCAACTTGCCTTCCTCTCGGAATCTGGCGATACCTTCCGCCGCAAGGCATCATGCAAACCGAGCAGGCGAGGCGACGGAACCGATGACCGCACGTATCTACCAGCCCGCGAAGAGCGCCATGACCTCGGGCGAGGGGAACACGCGATCGTGGGTGCTCGAGTTCGAACCGGCCGAGCGCAAGTCGATCGATCCCCTGATGGGCTGGACCAGCACGGGTGACATGGGGTCTCAGGTTCGCCTGCGTTTCGCGACGCGCGAGGCCGCCATCGACTATGCCGTGCGCCACGGAATTCCCCATCGCGTCGAGGAGCCGAAGAAGCGCGGCAAGACGATCCGCCCGCTGGGGTATGGCGGTAACTATGCCCACAACCGCCGCATCGCCTGGACGCACTGAATTCTGCGACAAAGCATGATCGCGGCGGCGCCGGGCGAACATTGCGGCTGCGCTCGTGCCGAGGAGTGAGCGATGCCGCATAGCCTGCGCGTCCATCCGGTCATCATGTGCGGCGGTTCGGGCACGCGCCTTTGGCCGGTGTCCCGGAAGGCGCACCCCAAGCAGTTCACGCAGCTCCTTTCCGGCGGCTCTCTTTTCATGCGCACGCTTGGGCGCGTCGCTGGGGCGGGCTATGCGGCTCCGATCCTGCTCACGCATCAGGACTTCCGCTTCGTGGTCGCCGAACAACTGGCCGCCTCGGGTGTGGATGGCGGACGCATCGTCGTCGAACCCGATGGCCGCAATACCGGCCCCGCGATTTGCGCCGCTGCGCTCATCATTGCCGAGACCGATCCCGATGCGCTGATGCTGGTCTTGCCCTCGGACCACGTGCTTCGTGACGATGCCGCCTTTCATCGCGCGGTGGAGGCGGGGTCCAGGGCGGCCGCCACGGGTGCCCTGGTCACTTTCGGGATTCGTCCCGACCGCCCCGAGACCGGATACGGCTACATCGAGCTCTCGCCGGGGGCGGAGGGCGAGGTTCTGGACTTCGCGCGTTTCGTCGAGAAGCCTGATGCCGCGCGCGCATCCGAGATGCTGGCGTCCGGCCGCTATCTCTGGAACTCGGGCATGTTCCTGTTTGGTGCGGGTGCGATCATCGACGCCTTCGAGAAGCACGCCCCGGCGGTCATCGCGGCGGCGCGTGGCGCGGTTGCAGCGGGCCGGGAAGACCTCGACTTCCTGCGCCTGAGCGCCGCCGAGTACCTTGGCAGCCCGGACATCTCGATCGATTACGCGGTCATGGAGCACGTCGCCGGCAAGGTGGTCCCCGTGGAGTGCGGCTGGAACGACCTGGGCAACTGGCGCACGGTCTGGCAGGAAAGCGCGCCCGACGATGCCGGCGTGGTCACCGAGGGCGGCGCGATCGCGCTCGACTGCGAGGCGACCCTGCTGCGATCGGACGATCCTGACGTCCGGCTCGTGGGTCTGGGGTTGCAGGGGATCGTTGCCGTCGCGACCCGGGACGGCGTTCTGGTGGCGAACATGGACCGCGCGCAGGACGTGCGCGAGGCAGTCACGGCTCTCACCTCTGCTGGTGCGCGCCAGGCCACCGAGTTCCCGCGGCATTACCGGCCATGGGGATGGTACGAGACCATCGGCCTCGGCGACCGGTTCCAGGTGAAGCAGATCGTGGTGAAGCCCGGGGCGCGGCTCTCGCTTCAAAGCCATGTTCACCGCGCCGAGCACTGGGTCGTGGTTGCCGGCACGGCGCGCATCACCGTCGACCAGGACGTCCGGTTGCTGACCGAGAACCAGTCGATCTATGTACCGCTGGGCGCGGTGCACCGGCTCGAAAACCCCGGGAAGGTCGAGCTGCGCCTGATCGAGGTGCAGTCCGGCGTCTATCTTGGCGAGGACGACATCGTGCGCTACGAGGACGACTACGCCCGCGGCTGAGCCTCAGGCGCCGAGGCCCGCGAGTCCGCCTCGGCCTTCCCTCTGCCGCGCTTGGGGGCTATGTGGCTGTGCACGGGTCCGCGCATACCCCGCGCGCCGCGAAAAATGATCAACCCGAAGGGCCCCGCATCGCATGTCGGCACTGCCTGTCACCGCGCTCTACGCAGGACTTCTCGGCCTCTGGCTGCTCGCTCTCGCCTATGAGGTGGTGCGCCGTCGCTGGCGCTATGACGTGTCGCTGGGGTCCGGGGGCGAGCCGGAACTGGAGCGGGCGATCCGGGCTCATGGCAACGCGGCCGAGACGATCCCGATCGGGCTGATCCTGCTTGGCCTTGCCGAAGGGATGGGAACGCCGGGCTGGATCCTGCATGTCGCGGGCCTGTCGCTGCTGACAGGACGGGTGCTGCATGGCGTGCATTTCGTGACCTATCCCAAGCCCATGCGCCTGCGCTTCTGGGGCATGGTGCTGACCGTCGGCACCATCGCCGCGCTTTCGGTCGGTCTGGTAGGTCACTCGGCATTGCGTCTGATGGTGGGGGCATGAACGACATCGACCACATTGGCCTTGCGGCTCAGCTGATCGAGGCGGCGCGGCGGGAGGGTGCAGACCAGGCGGACGCCATGGTCGTCAGCGCGATCTCCAGCGCCGTGGGGGTTGCCGGCGGCTCGCTCGAGGAAGCCGAGCGGGCGGAGGCGACGGATATCGGCTTGCGCGTCATTCTCGGGAAACGGCAGGCCAGCGTGTCGTCATCGGACCTGCGTGAGGCTGCCGTCAGCGAGATGGCCGCGCGTGTCGTCGCGATGGCGCGTGCCGCTCCCGACGACCCCTGGTGCGGGCTGGCGGATCCGGGCGAGACCGGTGGAGCGGTCGACGCCGCGTCGCTCGAGCTGTCCGACCCGGCCGAGATGCCGGGCCCGGACGTGCTCGAGGCCCTCGCGCGCGAGGCCGAGGATGCGGCGAGCGCGGTGCCGGGTGTCACGCAGGTGGAGCAAGCCGCGACGTCATGGTCTCGCGACCGTGTCACGATCGTTCAGACGAACGGGTTCTCGGGAAGCTATACGCGCTCGTCCTGCTCGATCGCCGTGTCTGCGATCGCCGGCGACGGACTGGCGCGCGAGCGCGACTGGGCGGCCGAGACGCGGAGGTTCTGGTCGGACCTGCCGAGCCCCGGCGTCGTTGGCACCCGCGCCGGCCACCGCGCGGCGGCCTTGCTGTCGCCGCGCCGTCCGCCTTCGGGCAATTTCCCGGTGATCTATGACGAGCGCGTTGCAGGTGGTCTGATCGGCCACATGCTGGGCGCGATCAATGGCAGTTCGGTCGCCCGCGGCGCCAGTTGGTTGCGCGATGCCATGGGCCGCCAGATCCTGCCCGCAGGTTTCGACGTGATCGAGGATCCGCTGATCCTGCGCGGACGCGCCTCGCGCCCGTTCGACGCCGAGGGGATCGCGGCGGCGCGCCGTAACCTCGTGGAGAATGGTGTCCTGCAAAGCTGGGTGCTCGACCTTGCGACGGGGCGCCAACTGGGCATGCGCACGACCGGAAACGCGCGACGCGGCATCTCGGGAACGCCATCGCCTGGCACCACGAATATCCGCGTCACGCAAGGAAGCCGCACCCGCGACGATCTGGTTCGCGAGATGGGGCGGGGCCTCATCGTGACCTCGTTCATCGGCGCGTCGATCAATCCGACGACCGGGGCCTACAGCCGAGGTGCCAGCGGGTTCTGGGTCGAGGGCGGCGAGATCGTGCACCCGGTCAACGAGATCACCCTGGCGGGCTCGCTTCCCGAGATGCTGCCGACCATCGTGGCCGCGAACGACGCCGATCCCGAGAAGGCGGTGTCTGTGCCTTCGCTGCTGGTCGAAGGGCTCACTGTCGGTGCCTGACGCGCGCGAGGATCGCGACCTGCTCGCCGCGGTGGCGGGCAAGGCGGGGCAGGTGGCGCTCGAGCATTTTCGCACGTCGCTGGCGGTCGAGGAGAAGCCCGGGGGCGCCGGCCCGGTGACCGTGGCCGACAAGGCGGTGAACGAGTGCCTGGCCGAGCACCTGCTGGCTGCGCGGCCCGGTTATGGCTGGCTCTCCGAAGAAAGCGAGGACGACGAAAGCCGGCTCTCGAGCGAGCGCGTCTTCATCGTGGACCCAATCGACGGCACGCGCGCCTTCATTGCAGGCGAAGTGGGTTGGTCCATCGCGGTCGCTGTCATCGAGGCGGGGCGGCCGGTTGCAGCCGCGGTTCACCTGCCTGCGCAGGGCCGAAGCTTCGCGGCGGCGCTGGGCGAAGGGGCAACGCTGGACGGAGCGGCGATCCGCGGATCCGGCCGCGCGATTCTGACCGGTGCGCAGACCCTGGCAGCGCGACCTCACCTCGACCCCGCCCACTGGCCGGGCGGCGCTCCGAGCGTCGTGCGAAGCTTTCGGCCCTCGCTCGCCTGGCGCTTGTGTCTCGTCGCGGAAGGGCGCTTCGATGCGATGCTGACGCTTCGCGACACCTGGGAATGGGATATCGCGGCCGGCGCTCTGATTGCCTCCGAGGCCGGACTCGCGGTGAGTGACCGGGACGGCGGGACGCTCGAGTTCAATCGCCGCAGCGCGCGGCTTCCGGGCGTGATCGCGGCCCCGCCCGCGCTCCATCAGGCGTTCATCGAGCACAGGCGTCCGCGTACGCTCGATTGACGCGCGACCGCGCGAAGGCCAATGTGCGGCGCAACATGAACCGGTGCCGATAGTTACGGGAGCACACAATGGCGCAGCGCCTTCACCTGGTGTTCGGTGGCGAACTCGTCGACCCGCAGAAGTCCGCCTTCCGCGACGTCTCGGCGATCGATATCGTCGGGATCTATCCTGACTACGCAAGCGCCTACGCGGCCTGGAAAGGCAAGGCGCAAGCGACCGTCGACAATGCCCACATGCGCTACTTCATTGCCCATTTGCACCGCCTGCGGGACGAGGAGAAGCGCGACAGCGCAGAAGTTTCCGCTCTCGAGAACTGAGTTCCGGGATGGCAGGCGTCGGTGCCTCGATCCTGCGCGGCCTGCGCCATTCGGCGGTGGGCCGCAGCATCCTCGCGGCGCTTGGGGCGTTCTATATCTGGCTGGTCCTGCGCACGACACGTTGGCAGGTGGAGGGTGCCGAGCATCTCGACGCGCTGCTTCGCCGTGGCGGCGGGTTCATCCCCTGTCTCTGGCACGGCCGGCTCTTCATGTCGCCGACCTGGGCGCCACCGGGGCGGCGCACGGTGGCGATGATCTCGAACAATGCCGATGGCGACCTGATCGCCGGTGTGGTGGGCTGGTTCGGCGTCCACACGGTGCGCGGCTCGACATATGACAAGCAGAAGCACCGCGACAAAGGCGGGCGCGCCGCATATGACGGGGCGGCCGTCGAGCTGACCGGCGCCGACGCCGTGGTCGCAATCACCCCTGACGGGCCGCGCGGCCCGCGGATGCACGCCCAGACCGGCGCCGCGATGCTGGCGATCGAGACGGGGGTGCCGATCCTGCCGGTCGCCTTTTCGACCCGGCGCGGCGTCGTCCTGAAGAGCTGGGACCGCTTCCTGGTCCCTTTCCCCTTTGGCCGCGGTGCGCTCGTCTATGGCCCTCCGCTCGACCCTCCGCCGGCAAGCCTTGAAGCGATCGAGCAATTCCGGCAATCGATCGAAGCCCAGACCACCAGCGTCATGAACCGCGCAGACGATCTGATGGAGCGCGAGCGCGTTCCGGCGGCGGTGCCGCGTCGCGTGCCAAGCGATCCCGGTGCCGGGCAGCCCGGGGCAGGGGGATGACGTTCTCGGCGGCCCTGTCGGCATACCTGATCGCAAGCCGCGCGGCAGGTCTGGTCGCGCCGATGATACTGAGGCGCCGTCTCGCGCGTGGCAAAGAGGATCCGGCGCGGCTTGCCGAGCGCCTCGGCCGCGCGGATGTGGCGAGGCCAGCGGGACGCCTCGTCTGGCTGCATGGCGCAAGCGTCGGCGAAGCCGTGTCGCTGCTGCCCGTGATCCGTGAACTCGGCGCGAGGGACCCCGACCTGCATGTCCTGGTCACGACCGGCACGGTAACCTCGGCGCGAAGATTGGCGTCCGAGCTTCCCGCCTATGCCGTGCACCAGTTCGTCCCTCTCGATACGGCGGGCAGCGTCCGCCGGTTTCTCGATCGCTGGCGGCCGGATCTCGCTATCTGGGCCGAGAGCGAATTCTGGCCGCGGCTGATGATCGAGACCTCGCGCCGTCACATCCCGATGATGCTGGTCAATGCGCGCGTGTCGGCACGGAGCGCAAGCCGCTGGCGGCGCCTTCCCGGCATGGCGCGGATCCTTGTGCGCCTCTTCGACCGGATCGTGACGCAGGACGCCCCCACGCGAGAGCGCCTGATTGCGATGGGCGCGGATCCCGCGCGCGTGCGCGAAGGCGGGAACCTCAAGATGCTGGCAATGCCGCCACGCGTCGACCAGGCCACCCTTGAAGAATTCCGCGACGCCTTGGGCGACCGCCCGGTCTGGCTGGCGGCGTCGACCCATCCGCCCGAGGAGGAGGTCGTGCTGGCCGCGCACCGCCTGATCGCGCAGAGCGTGCCCGATCTGCTCACGATCCTCGCGCCCCGCCATCCAGAACGGGCAGCGGAACTGTCGCGCTGGCTGAGACAGGAGGGGCTCGCGCTTGCGCTGCGGTCCGAGGGTGACCTGCCGACGCGAGAGACCGAGATCTACCTGGCCGATTCCCTGGGCGAGATGGATCTCTGGCTGCGTCTTGCGCCGATCGCGCTGGTTGGCGGATCGCTGGCCGACATGGGAGGGCACAACCCGTTCGAACCCGCCGAGCTGGGCGCGGCGATCCTTCATGGGCCCCATGTCGAGAACTTCGCGCCCGCCTATGCTGTTCTGACGGCCTCCGGAGGGGCGCTGGTCGTGAGCGATGCGGCGTCGCTGGCTCAAGCCGCGAAGACGCTGTTGCTGCATCCCACCCACAGATCGGCGCTGGTCGCGGCTGCGAGAGAGGCGCTCGAACAATCGCGTCCGGATGTCGGCGCGCTGGTGACCGAGGCGCTGGCCCTCCTTCCGAGGTCGGAATGATGCGGGCGCCGGAGTTCTGGTGGGCGTCACCGCGACGGCCGGGCTGGCAGGCGCGGCTGCTCGCGCCTCTTGCGGCGCTATGGCGTGTCGGCGCCGCGATCCGCGCGAGCGGGGATTCGGAAGATCCAGGCGTGCCAGTGGTTTGCGTCGGAAACCTCACAGCCGGCGGCGCTGGGAAGACGCCGACCGTCGTGGCGTTGACGCGCCGATTGCAGGCGCAAGGCGTCGAGCCGCATGTTCTCTTGCGTGGTCATGGCGGGAGCGTCTCTGGCCCTCACCGCGTCGACCCGGATCGCGACGGCGCGGCGGAAGTTGGTGACGAGGCGCTCATTCATGCCGCCATTGCGCCGACATGGGTCTCGCGCGACCGGCTCGCGGGCGCACGCGCCGCTGCCAGGGCCGGGGCGCGCGTCGTGCTGATGGACGACGGATTTCAGAACCCCCATGTGCTGAAGGCACTCTCGATCCTGGTCGTGGATGCCGAACAGGGCTTTGGCAATGGCCGCCTCATCCCGGCGGGCCCGCTGCGCGAGCCGGTGGAGACGGGCCTTCGCCGCGCGGATCTCGTGCTTTTGATCGGTGCGGAGGAGGCCCGGGCGCAGGTGATCTCGGAATGGCCGCAGCTTCGTGACCGCAAGATCGTGGGCGCACGGCTCGTCCCGGTCGCGACCGGCCTGCCGCTTGAGGGAGAGCCCGTGGTTGCCTTCGCCGGGATCGGCCGGCCCGGCAAGTTCTTCGACACGCTCCGCCAACTGGGTGCGCGGATCGTAGCGGCCGAGGGGTTCCCGGATCATCACGTCTATGACGCACGCGTTCTGTCGCGAATGCTGCGGCTCGCGCGTGGCAGTGGCGCGATGCTGGTAACGACGGAAAAGGATGCCGCACGCCTTCCTGCCGCGTTCAGGCGCGAGGTGATGGTGGTGCAGGTCGCGCTCGAGCCGGACGCGTGGGACGTAATAGACACGGCGCTGGATCATCTGACGGGCCATTGATATTGCCCCATTCCCGCCGCGCGGCGGTCATCCTTCCGCTCGGCCAAAGCGCTTGAACGGTTCCCGGCGATATGACAAGCCTCGGCCAAAGCCGATGCCGCGCGCGGGTGGGGAATGACCAAGCGAGCCTTGATAACCGGAGTGACCGGCCAGGATGGCGCATATCTGGCCGAGCTTCTGTTGTCGAAGGGCTACGAGGTCCACGGCATCAAGCGGCGTTCGTCTTCGTTCAATACCGAGCGGATCGACCATCTCTACCAGGACCCGCACGAGCAGGACGTTCGTCTGCTCCTCCATTACGGGGACATGACCGACGCGACCAACCTGATCCGCATCGTGCAGGAAGTTCAGCCGGACGAGATCTACAACCTCGCAGCCCAAAGCCATGTGCAGGTGAGCTTCGAGACCCCCGAATACACCGCAAACGCCGACGGGCTGGGCACCTTGCGATTGCTCGAGGCCATCCGCATCCTCGGGCTCGAGGGGAAATCGCGCTTCTACCAGGCTTCTACCTCGGAGCTCTACGGCATGGTGCGGGAGGTGCCTCAGCGCGAGACGACGCCCTTCTATCCGCGCTCGCCCTATGCCGCGGCAAAGCTCTACGCCTATTGGGTCACGGTGAACTATCGCGAGGCTTATGGGCTGCATGCCTCGAACGGGATCCTTTTCAATCACGAGAGCCCCATCCGCGGCGAGACGTTCGTAACCCGCAAGATCACGCGGGCTGCGGCCGCCATCCACCTCGGGCTGCAGGACTGCCTCTGGCTCGGCAATCTCGATGCGCGGCGCGACTGGGGGCATGCGCGCGACTATGTCGAGGGCATGTGGCGAATCCTCCAGCAGGCCGAGCCCGACGATTACGTGCTGGCCACCGGCGAGTCTCACTCGGTCCGTCATTTTGTCGAGCTCGCCTTTGCCGAGACCGGGAGAACGATCGAATGGGACGGGGAAGGCGTCGATGAAACGGGCCGCTGCGCGGAGGATGGCCACATCGTTGTGCGGGTCGATCCGCGTTATTTCCGACCGACCGAAGTCGACCTGCTGGTCGGCGACCCCGGCAAGGCGCGCCAACGCCTTGGTTGGCAGCATACCGTGTCGCTGACAGAGATGGTCGCAGAGATGGTCACCTCGGATCTCGGCGCCGTCGCTCGTGAGCACGAGCGGAGGGACCGGCATGGATGAATTTCGGGCAGCGCCCGTGCACACGTCGCGCGGCTATCGCTACCACTCTGCAAACGTTAACCCGTCTCACGCCTATCTGCTCCCGGCGGTTCGCAGGCTTCTGTCCCGGTGCGGGTCGGCGGATCGGCGGATCTTCGAGGTGGGCTGCGGCAATGGCGCGGTCGCGAATATCCTCACCGCCGAAGGGTGGGAGGTGACTGGCGTCGACCCGTCCGACGAGGGCATCGCCCGCGCGCGGGAGGCTTACCCCCACCTGCGCCTTGCGCAGGGGAGCGCCTACGAGCCGCTGAGCGAGACCTACGGCACCTTTCCAATTGTTCTGAGCCTCGAGGTCGTGGAGCATGTCTACGCGCCGCGCGACTACGCGCGCGCGCTTGCCGATCTTCTGGAGCCGGGAGGGCACGCGATCATCTCCACGCCGTATCACGGGTATCTGAAGAACCTCGCGCTTGCAGTCACGGGCAAGATGGACGCGCATTTCACAGCGCTCTGGGATCACGGACACATCAAGTTCTGGTCGGTCCGCACATTGACGGAGCTGCTCGCCGAGGCAGGGCTCGATGTCGTCGAGGTGTTGCGGGTCGGGCGTGTTCCAGCGCTCGCGAAATCGATGGTCCTGCTCGCTGAAAAGCCGCGCCGGACGGGGTGAGCCGACGGATGGCGGCACAAGTCTACAGTTTGAAGGGCAAGCGGGTCTGGGTTGCCGGTCATCGCGGCATGGTCGGGTCCGCCTTGTGCCGGCGGCTGGCGCGCGAGGATTGCGAGGTGCTGACGGTCGGACGCGACAAGCTTGACCTGAGGCGCCAGGCCGCGGTCGAGGACTGGCTGACCGGCACGCGCCCAGACGCAATCTTCGTTCCGGCAGCGCGGGTCGGCGGTATTCTCGAGAACTCACGCCGCCCGGCGGATTTCCTCCACGACAACCTCATGATCGCCTCGAACATCATCCACGCGGCATGGCTGGCTGGCGTCGAGAAGCTTCTTTTCCTCGGGTCCACCTGTGTCTATCCGAAGTTCGCCGAGCAGCCGATCGTCGAGGAGGCGCTGCTGACCGGCTCGCTCGAGCCGACCAACGAATGGTATGCGGTGGCCAAGATCGCGGGCCTCAAGCTGGTGCAGGCCTACCGCCGGCAACATGGCTGCGATTTCATCGCAGCGATGCCAACCAATCTTTATGGTCCCGGAGACAACTACGATCTCGCGTCGTCCCACGTGATCCCGGCTCTCATCCGCAAGGCGCATGAAGCGAAGACGGCGGGAAGGCCGTCGATGGAGATCTGGGGGACGGGAACGCCGCGGCGGGAGTTCCTTCATGTCGATGATTGCGCCGACGCGCTGGTCCATCTGATGAAGGTCTATTCGGGCGATACACCGATCAATGTCGGCTCTGGCGAGGACCTGACGATCGAGGAGGTCGCGCGGTCCGTGATGCGGGTCGTGGGCTTCGAGGGGAAACTGACCCATGATCTGAGCAAGCCGGACGGAACCCCGAGAAAACTCGCGAGCGGGGCGCGCCTCGCCCGCCTTGGGTGGCGGCCATCGATCTCGCTCGAGGACGGGCTTGCGTCGGCTTATGCAGCCTTCCTGTCCGGCGAGGGGCGGGGGCTGGTCGCATGAAGATCTCGGTCGTCACCGTCGCCTGGAACGCCGAGGGCACCATCGGGAACACGATCGAGTCGTTCCTCGGGCAATCCCATCGCGACGCCGAATTGTTGATCATCGATGGCGCCTCGACCGACGAGACGCTCGCGATCGTGAAAGGCTACGACGACCCGCGCGTTCGGCTAATCTCCGAGCCCGACGAGGGGCTCTACGACGCGATGAACAAGGGCTTGAGGTTGTTTTCGGGGGACGCGGTCGGGTTCCTCAATGCCGACGACAGCTATCACGATGACGGGGCACTGGCTGCCATCGCCGAGGCGTTGCGCGCGAGCGATGCGGTGACCGGCAATCTTGATTTCATCGCCGACCACGCCTCGCGCAGGGTCGTTCGCCGTTGGCGCGGACGCCCTTTCAGACCCGGCGCCTTTCGGCGTGGCTGGATGCCCGCGCACCCGACCTTCTACATTCGGCGCGAACTGGCCGAGCGGACGGGGCTCTTCGACACCGGCTACAGGATCGCGGCCGATTACGACTACATGCTGCGCGCTCTCGAGCTCGATCGCGGGGGCGCGTCGCCACGCGTCGCGCATCTCGACCGGGTTCTGGTGGACATGTTGGCCGGCGGCACCTCGACCGCGGGATGGAGCGCTTATCTGCGCGGCAATCTCGAGTCCCTGAAGGCGCGGCGAAAATGGCTCGGATCGGGCATCGTCGACGCGGCACTCTTCGCCAAGCCCCTCGGCAAGCTTGGCCAATACGCAGTGCGATGACGTCATGACGTTCGCCTTCGTAACCCGACGAGCCGCGACGTGAGCCGCATTTGCCTGATCGTTCTCACCAGGGACGAGGAGGCGAACCTGCCGTTCCTTCTCGAGAGCGCGCGTGCGCTCGACCTCGACCTGCACGTCGTCGATTCGGGCTCGACGGACGATACGGTCGGTATCGCGAAACGCGCGGGCGCAACCGTTCATGTTCGCGAATGGACGAACCATGCCGACCAGTTCAACTGGGCGCTCGACACGATCGAGACCGATGCGCCATGGACCATGCGCATGGATGCCGACGAGCGGTTTACGCCCGAACTCGTTGACGAACTGAACGATCGCCTGTCCCGGCTCGGATCGGACGTCGGCGGCCTGAACGTCAAGCGGCAGGTCTGGTTCTGGGGGCGCTGGATCCGGCATGGCGGATACTACCCCGTCTGGTTGCTAAGGGTCTGGCGCACCGGGCAGGCCCGGGTCGAGTCGCGCTGGATGGACGAGCACGTGGTGCTGACAGAAGGTCGGGAGATCGCGCTCGAGCACGACATCATCGACGAGAATCACAAGGGCATCGGGTTCTGGATCGCGAAGCACAACGGATATGCGGATCTGGAAGTTCTCGACATCCTCGCGGCGGAAACGGGCGCCACGAGCAACGAGAAACCGTCGGGACAGGCGGCGCATGTCCGAATCCTGAAGGAGCGGGTCTACATGCGCCTTCCGATGTTCTTTCGCCCCTTTGCCTACT
This sequence comes from Thermohalobaculum xanthum, assembly GCF_016623495.1. Lineage (GTDB taxonomy): Bacteria > Pseudomonadota > Alphaproteobacteria > Rhodobacterales > Rhodobacteraceae > Thermohalobaculum > Thermohalobaculum xanthum. The sequence continues at coordinate 357,654 of NZ_JAEHHL010000001.1, forward strand.
GGGTCTTCCGGTACGTCTTGCGGGGCGGATTCCTCGACGGCCTGCCGGGGCTCGTCTTCCACTTTCTCCAAGGCTTCTGGTACCGCTTCCTCGTGGACGCGAAGCTGTGGGAGGCGAGGCGCAAGGGCGGGCCATGAGGACGTGCTGTGCCTCGCAGAAGCCGCGCGATCAACGTCACGGCATGTGAATGAAGGTCTGGCCGCCGTGCGAGATGACGCATCGGGAGCAAGGAACATGGAACCCCGCAAACGGGGCTCACCGGATGGCGCGATCCGGCCTCGGATCGGAAGAGCCCACGATTGCTGCAGATGCGCCGTCATCCAAGACGATCCGCTCGTTGGCATTGGCATCTCGCTCCGATCTCGCGCATAACGCCAACGGCCCGCACTACATGACAGAACAGTGAGCGAGCAGATCGATGGTCGGAACGGCGCACGCGGCAGCCCGATGACAGGCGGGGGAGCAACCGATCGCGGGGGCTGCGTGCGTGAGACGCGTATATGACCCCGGTTCCGGATTTCCTGATCCTCGGCGCCATGAAGTCGGGGACAACGACCCTCTACGACGATCTTCGTTCGAGCGACGAGTTCGCGCTATCGGACATCAAGGAACCCGGGATCCTCGCCACGTCGCGTGAAGACGCCGAGGCTGCCAGACGCTACGCAAGGCACTTCAGCGGGGTTCAGGGCCGGCTGCGCGGCGAGGCGAGCACGATCTACACCCAGCAACCGAAGCATCCCGATGTCGCGGCACGGGCTCGTGCAGTCTGCGGGAAAGACCTTCGCCTGGTGATGATCCTGCGCGATCCGGTGGAGCGCATCCTGAGCCATCTGCGTCATGACCACGCGGCTGGACGCATCTCGGGCGCCGCGGCGGATGAGCTGTTCTCGGAGGATAACCACTACGTTGCTGTCAGCGACTATCCGAACCGTCTTCGGCCGTGGGTCGACAATTTCGGTCAAGAGAGCCTGCTTTGTGTCTCGTTCGAGGATCTCTGCACCCGACGGGACGTCACCGTCGCACGCGTGGTGAGCTTTCTTGGCGGGGATCCGGGGCGCGTGCGTGTGCACGGCGGGATCTCGAATGCGTCGAACGAGGTACGCGCGTTGCGCGAGGGCCGCGTCGCCCGGCTGACGCAGTCGGATCTTTACCGCTATGGCGTGAGGGCTGTCCTCCCCCGGCGCCTGCGCGCCGCCGTCAAGTCCGCCCTGTCGCGCAAATCCGAGGGTATCGAGGTTTCGCTTCCGCAGGACACGATCGCGCGCCTTCGTGACCGTTTCGCGGGGATCGAGGACGACGTGGCGGAAATCACCGGGCAACGGGTCGCGATCCTGCGCCGGGCCGGGGCAAGCAATGGCTGAGGGCCCGACCCCCGAGCACGTCTCCGGCCGGCGGCGCCGGTCGGACTGGTGGCTCTACGCCGCCCGCGGTCTCGTCGTCGCATTGCAGGCGGTGGTATTCCTGTCGTTTGCTGCGGTGATGGCGCCTGATGAGTTCGGGCGATTTGCGTTCGCGTTCGCGGTGGCCCGCATGGCAGCGTCGGGGATCTCCTGCGGTGTGCCGGGATACCTGCTTCGCGAACTCCCCGCTCGGCTTGCGACCGGACGGGGGCCCGTCCCGGCCGCTCAGCTCGCGGTGCTGTCTGTCGGAATTCCGCTGACGATCTGCTTGCTCGCCTGGGTCGCGCTTCGCGATCTGCCCGTCGACTTCATGTCGTTCCGGGAGGTCGCGACCGGCGGCGGGCTGCTCGTGGCGACCGTTCTCATCTTGGGATTTGCGCTTTCGCTCGTCTCCACGGCAGGGACGCTGGTGCGCGTCGGCTCGGGAAGCTTCGCCGGCATGGCCGTGCAGCAGGCGCTACCGTTCGCGGCGATCGCGCTCGCGTTCGTGCCGCGCCTGTTCGGGGTCCGCTATGGTGTGCCGGAACTGTTGCTCGTTGCCGCAGCGCTGCTGCTCGTTTCGACCGCGGGTCTGATCCTCTGGCAGTGGCGACGGCGAACGGGGGTTATCGGCGCCGGCGGCGCACGTCTGGACCTGGGCCGCGCGATGCGCGAGGCAGCGCCATTCTGGGGCAACGGGCTGCTGATCACCATTGCCACGCAGGTCGACATCGTCATCGCAGCGGCGTTCGTCCACGAGGAGGAACTTGGCAGCTACGCGTTGATCAGGAACGTGGCGAACCTGGTCGCGATCCCGCGCATGATCGCGAACTGGGCGATCGCCACGCGCGTGGCGCGCGCCTGGGCGCTTGGTGACTCAGATGCCCTGCGTGAATGTCTTGCCGATGGCCGGCGGCTCTCGACGCAACCGGCCATCGCCGGGGCTGCGGTGCTCGCGCTGACGTCGCCCGGTTGGTTCTACCTCTACCATGTGCCTCTGGACGCGGTTTGGCCCTGGCTGGTGCTGGCGCTGCTGCTCGCGGCGAATCTCGCGACGGCCTTCCTCGGGCTCTCGATCATCTATGCGAGCCAGTGCGGGCTGGAACGCCTTACGCTGTCGGTCAGAATTGGTGCGCTGGTGATCGGATCGCTCGTCGCCGTGATCGGCGGCATGTTCCTTGGCGCACCCGGCGTTGCGCTTGGGACCGTCACCATGACGGTTCTGCTGAACGGCGTCATGAGCGTCGCCGTACGTGCGAAAACCCGGATCGCCACATTCTAGCTTTGATTTGGGTGGACCCTGTGAGCTCGAGCGAGTGCGGCAGGGACAACTGCCGGTGGCAGGCAACGCAACGATGAAATCGATGATCCCGCATCTGCGTGCCGCGATGATCATGTCTTCCGCGAAGGCGAACGATTTCGTCGCGCGGCATTTCCCGTCGCATTGTCCCTTCATCATGCTTGCGGAGTTTCCGCGCTCGGGTGTGAACTGGGTGCGCGATCTGCTCGGCGACTGCCTGCAACTGCCGGTCCCGCGGCACCCGCTGTTTCCCGTGACCTTTCCGGCGATCCTGCAGACCCACAGTCCCGATCCTATCCGAAGCGCCCCTGTCGCCTATGTCCTGCGTGACGGGCGGGATGTGTTCGTGTCGCATTTCTGGCATGCGATGGCGGCGGTCGAAGGTGGCACCGCGTCTCGGCGGCGCGTCCTGAAATACCACCCGAGCCTTGCCGAGGACCACGGCGGGACCCAGCGTCGCATGGTCCGCTTCTACGACGAGTGGCGCCTGCGCCCGGTCGGCACGAGTGCAAGTTGGGGCAAGCACGTTCGCAACTGGCTCGCCCCCGACGATGGCGCGGCAGCCACGATCATCCGCTTCGAGGCCCTCAAACAGGACCCAAGGAGCGCGTTGCGCGAGACGATCGCGGCGCTTGGCATGCCCGTGCCCGAGGATTTCGTCATCGATTTCGCAGTCGAGCGCAACGCGATCGAGCGGCAGAAGGCACGGGCCACGTCCCGGGTCGACAACCTCGCGCGCACCCGGCGCCAAGGCAGCGCCGGCGGATGGCGTGCCGAGATGCCAGCCGATCTGCAGGCCCGCTTCGCCGAAGATTTCGGTCGCGAACTTGCATTGGCCGGTTATCCGGAGGATTGAGAGCGGGATGGTCGCCGCATATCTCGCAATCGCGCTCCTTGTGCCGCTCGTGCCGTTGCTGACGGCGTGGCGCTATGCCTTCGCACCCGGAGGCGGGCCGCTCTTGCTGGTATCCTTCGCGCTGTTCCTCGGCGTGCCGATGAAGGTCGCCTACACCTACCTGTTCGCATCCGATCTCTCGGCGCCGTGGTTCCAGCGGCCGGACAGTGCGCTGGAATATGCGCTCGTCTACATCCTGCTGTTCATGGTGCTCGTGTCGGTGGGATACGCGCTTGGCATGCGCAGGGAGGAACGCTTCGACGCGCGCCCGGTATTGCGCGCTCAGGCGATCGGGCCGCAAGCGACGCTGGTGCTGCTCGTCGTGTCGGTCGCGATGTTCGCGATCGTGCTCGTCCTGCTGCAGTCGCGGAAGCACGGGTTCTCCGACCTGACGGACCTGCTCACGTTCGAGAAGATTGCCGATCTCAACCGTTCCAAGCTCGACATGATCTCGAGAGTCGAGGGTTTCGGCAAATCATATGCGTTCATTTTCGCCTTTCTCGGCGTCATCTGGTTCAGCTTCATCGTCATCGTCTGTTCGTCGCTTTCGGATAATCGAACGCGCAGTCATGTTGCGGCGGTTCTAATTCTTCTGGCGCTGGTCCTGTTCGAGTCGCTGATCCGTGGAAAACGGCTTTCTCTGATCAACATTCTGCTGTTCTTCGTGATTGCCTGCTACATCGTGCGGGGGCACATCTCGACGAAGATGTGGGCAGGTCTCGCGATTACCTTCCCCGTCATGTTCGGGGTCTTCACGGCGATGAGCGTGTTCCGTCATTTCGGCGCGGACAGCGGCGGTATCGGATTGCAGCAAGCCGCGGATATCGCGTTTATGCATGTCTTCCGATCGACCTATTTCACCGACATCAACAATCTCGCGACCATCATGTGGCGCATGGAGGATCATGAACTGCTGATGGGCGAGAGCTTTACTCGTCTCGTCACGTCGTTCATTCCGCGCGAGTTCTGGCCCGACAAGCCTGCCATCTCGGTCGGGATCTTTGTCCGCACCGAGATCTACGGCGTCGGTCGTGCGCTTGGCGGCATCAACACGCCGCTTCCGACAGAAGCCTATCTGAATTTCGGGTGGGGCGGCGTGTTCGTCGGCGTGGTCTACGGGTTCGCTCTCCGTCGCTTCGAGGTGTGGTGCCTGAGCGTCCGCAATGTCGAGCGCTACGGATCGGCCTGGCTCTACATCTTCGTCGTTCTTCCCGTCACCTGGGTCATGATGCAGTCGAGCTTTGCCCTTGCCATGACGGGTGCAATCGTCGCGACGGTGATGGCGTTGGCCATCGGTATTCCGGCCGCGATGTCGGCGCGGCGGAGGGAGCAACTGCGCGGTGCTGCAGCCATGGGCCCGGCCCAGATCGGACGAGGGGGCGATGGTATCACCACTCCGGCCGAATGACGCCGACTACCGTGCCGACATCGATGGCTTGCGCGCCGTCGCCGTGCTCTCTGTCGTGGCGTTTCACGTTGCCAGCTCAGGCCTGCCAGGCGGCTTCGCGGGCGTTGATATCTTCTTCGTCATCTCGGGCTTCCTGATCACGCGGATCATCCTTCGCGAGATCGAAAGCGGGACCTTTTCCTACGCGGGGTTTTACGGGCGGCGCATCCGGCGGATCTTTCCCGCGCTGGTCCTCGTGATCGCCGCGACCCTGGGTCTGGGCTGGTGGATCCTTCTGCCGGACGAGTACGAGTCACTCGCACGTCATGCGATTGCGGGCGCGCTTTTCTCGTCGAACATCCTGCTCTGGCTGGAAGCGGGTTACTTTGACATCGATGCGGCCCGGAAGCCGTTCCTCCATCTGTGGTCTCTGGGTGTCGAGGAGCAGTTCTATATCTTCTGGCCCGTGCTCCTGGCCGCGACGTGGCGCCTCGCACGGGGACGGGTCGCCGTCGTGGTGACCATCGGGCTCGCGTCGTTTGCGGCGAATCTTATGCTCGTCTTGTCCGACCCCGACGGTGCCTTCTATCTTCCCGTCACGCGCTTCTGGGAGTTGCTTGCAGGTGGCGGGCTGGCGATCTGGGAGCTCAGGCGGCGCCGATTCCTGCGCGACGGACAGCTTCTGCCTCAGCCGCTTGCGGATGCGGCATCGCTCGGCGGAGGGGTGCTTTGCATCCTGTCGTTCGTCTCTCTCGACAAGACACTCGCTTATCCGGGATGGGCTGCGGTGGCTCCGGTGCTCGGCAGCGTCCTGATGATCGCGGCGGGGCCGAACGGCTTGGTCAATCGATATGTGCTGGCGCGTCGGCCTGTCGTCTACATCGGCCTGATCAGCTATCCGCTCTATCTGTGGCACTGGCCGCTGCTGTCGTTCATCGCGATCGTGCAGATCCAGGATCAAGAGTTGCGGCTTGTCGCGGAACTTGCCGCGGTGATGCTCGCGCTGCTGGCCTCGATGGCGACGTATCACTTCCTCGAACTGCCGCTCCGCCGGGGCGTCCGGTACGGCCAGGCGCTGAAACTGAGTGCCGGCATGGCCATGGTGGTGCTGGTCGCCACGAGCCTCGTGGCGTCCCGTGGCGCCGCCGAGTTGCGCGGCCCCTGGAACCTCGCAGAAGCACCGCAGGCACCCGCGTCGGACGAGCTGCACACCAGGACATGTGTCAGTGCGCATGGGGACCTGTTTCGTGAGGGGTTCAACCCCGGACGGGATTTCTGTGTCGCGAGCGGATCGGATCTCTCGCGGATGGTTGTTCTAGGGGATTCGCACGCCAACCGGCTCTATTCGGGTCTGTCGCGTGTCGCCCCGCATGGCGTTGCGATGATCGGCAAGCGCGCCTGCATCCCGGTTCTGGGTGGCGACGGTGTTCGCCACGGCAAGCCGCTCGGCTGTGCCACGGCGATGGCGGATATTGCCCGGAGGGTCGCTGCGGCGCGGCCCGACGCCGTGATCCTGCACGGATACTTCTTCCGGCCCTACTGGCAGCCCCTCGATCCGCAAGCGATAGCGGGGCTGACGGACGGGCTCCGCCAGATGCTGGCGGCCCTTTCACCAAGTTCGGGGACGATCGTGATCGTGCTGGGCATGCCCGAATTGCCCTTTCACCCGTCGCGCTGCATCAGGCGGCCGATCCAGGCCGCGGTTCCTGAATGCCGCATGACGCGCGATGCCTACGACCGGCAGAAAGCTCTGACCGAAGCCGGGATCCGGGAAGCCGCGAGCGGCTTCGGCAACGTGCGTATCTTCGATCCGGCAACCGTGCTGTGCGACGACGTCAACTGCGCCGTGATCCGAGACGACGAATTGCTCTACGGTGACACCAACCACCTTAGCGTCCAGGGAGCCGAGATCGTTGCGAGGGCGCTACTGCGGTTCATCGAAGCCGAGGACGTCGCATCGCGCTAGCCGCGGTGCAGTGGGGGAGGGGGTGGGCGGAGCGGCATCGCCGCTCCACCGCCGGCCGGTCACAACTCGACGAGCGAGATCGGCGTGATCGAGCCATTGAACGCATTGGTTCGGAGGTCGAAATCCGATCCTTGGGCGACAAAGCTTGCCTGCAGACCGGTGCCCGTCGTGCTGAGCGTCGCCAGATTGGTCGTCCCCGCCGGGGTTCGGATGATGACCGAGCCCGCGGTGCGCGTCATGTCGTAGGTCAGGCGATAGGCCCGGCCGGCAAGGAGCGCGCCCGGCCACTTCGCAGCATTGCCGATGGTCCCCGCTCCGGTATCCGAAAGGGTCACGCCATTGGCGGACCAGGGGCTGCCGAGCACGAGGCTTTCCCAGCGCAGGAGCCCCGGGTTCGGCGTCTGCACCCCGAACCGGTCGAGGGGGTTGGTCCCGTCGAGGCGAACGGCCTGCATATGGTGCCATTCGATGACGCTGCCGGGAACCAGCCGGCTCTTCAGGTTGCCGCTCGCGGCCCACTTGACGCAGAAGTTGCCGGCGCCATCGTCCACCACGTCGGCCACGATGCCGCGCACGCGAGGGTCGGATTTCAGCCAGACGACAACGCCGGGACGCATCGCGCGAACAAGCGATGGCGTGTCGGTGTCATTGCCGGACGCATCCTTAATGCGGGCGACAAGCGCGTTCCCGTCGCCATCCACTGCGGGGATTGTGGCTTCGCGCAGAAAGCTCGACTCGCCGACCTTCGCCTGTGCGGACGCCTTGATGTAGGTGTTGCCCGCGATCTCGGCATAGGCGCCTCCCCAGTGGCCCGAGACGAACTCGACCGGACCGCGCGTGACGACGTTGCTGAGGTCGAGGCTCGCGATGCGATTCCCACGGATGTGAATACCGTCGCGTGCGGTCACGAGCACGCGCCTCGCCGTGGTGCACCCGGTGATCTCGAGGGTGTTGACCCCCGTTCCGTTGAGGATCGACGCTTGCGACGTCGGCTCGCCCCCTACGATGCAGTCGCGGATCGCGCAGTGCTGGACGATCTTGTCGAGTTCGATCAGCGGACTGACCCTGCAACGCTCGATCACGAAATTCTCTGCCTCACGTGGATCGAGAAAGAAGCCATTCGTCGCGTCGGTGCCCAGGTCGAGGTCACGCAGGACGACATTGCGTGCCTGGGCGGTAAATCGCTGCGAAGTCGAGGCATTGGGGTTCGCGGCAAACCGGAATCCCTCGATCGTCAGGCGTTCGGGATAGTGATGCAGGCTCCCATCGGCTTGGGGGCGGCCGTTCAGCTTGAGGATCCGGGGCTTGCCGAACCGCGTTTCGGGCTCACCAGCCGAGAGGGCGGGGAAACTCGCCGTCGTGATCGCGCCGCGATAGTAAATATCCGGCCAATCGCCATTGTACGCATATGCCAGCGGCCGCTCGAGCGTGATCACGCCGCTTGCGGCATCGACCTCGGCAATCTCGTGCCACTCGAAGTATCGAAGGTTCGGAGAGTATCCGCCAACCTGCGTGCAGAAGCCGTGCAGGAACACCCGGTCCCCCGGCGCGTAGAGCGCAGCGTCCGCTGGTGCCGTCATGGCGATCGTGGTGCTGCCAGCCGCGGCGGTTCCAAAGCGCTGGCCCGCTTGGACGACAAGCGTTGCGGGGAAGCTGGACTGAAGGAAGCCGTTCCCGCGGAATATCCCCTCGCGCGGCAGCGGGAAATAGTCGCTGGAGAAGGGCAGATCGGTCACGTTCTGAAGTGTCGTGCCGTAGCCGGTGAGCCGAAGATCGGTGAGGCCCAATGCCCACTTGTTCGCCGTGTATTGGCAGATCCCCTCGGGGAAGATCCAATGCCAGTGGCGATCCCGGCCCTTCGTAGTGCAGAAGTCCCGCACCGCGGCAAGTGCAGAAGCATTGTCGGTCACCCCGTCCGCGACAACACCGGCCATGCTCAGATAGATCGGGCCCTGGGGCGCGAATTCCCACCAGCCGCCATGGGTCGGGTCCTCGCCCGTGTCGGGCAGGAAGCGATCTGCCGTTCTCAGCTTGAGTGTGTGAGAGGGCTCCTGCGCCACGCGGATATATGGGGCCGGTTGCGGGCCCACCCTCCCAAGATCGAGGAATCGGACCGTGGCTGGCACGTTGAGCGTCGTGGCGGTGTCGACGGATCCTGCGCTTGCGCGGGACATGCCTGCAACCTGGATCGCATCGAGCCGCGCACGGCCGTCTGAATCGAGAATGCCGGCCATGCCGCTTCCGGCCGGCGGGATCTCGATCGTCGCGCCCGTGTCGGAGATGAGGAACATCGACGAGGCGTCGCGTTGCAGCGAGGTGATGCCACCTCCGCGGCGCCCGAAGCTTACGGGGCAGGGCTTCCGGCTGAGCCAGTCCTTCATGCGCATCGAGAGCACTCCATTCGCGTTGGTGTTTGCGCGCATGTTTGGCCCGGTCGACGGGGTGTTGCGCGGTTGCCCGAGGACCGCGCGCATGCCCGCGTCCGGGCCCGGTGCAGGTTGTGACGGGGAGGTGATCATGGTACTCCTCTCCTGTGGTGGGTAGAGAGTTTCTTTCGGTGGCACGGACCGCCGCTGGCGCTTTGCGTAAGAGCTCATTGGGGGCGATTTGGGGATGAATGAGAGCAAGCCTCTGAGGGGCAGAGTTGCGCGTGTGCCCGATCACGTGACTTCGGGCGATGGATCTTCCGACCTCGATTTTCGCGCAATTGCGATGACGCTTCGCCGCAGGATCTGGACGATCCTGCTGATCACAGCCATGGCGGTTACGTTCGCGGTCTACCGGCTCTCCGTCGCGACGCCGCTCTACACATCGGACGCAGTCGTCGCGCTCGACAGTCGCAAGACCAACGTCGTCGATCTCGATTCAGTCGTCGCGGGCGTCCAGAGCGACTTCTCCAGCGTTCAGCTACAGGCCAAGATCATCGGGTCGCGCACGCTGTTCGAGCGCGTCGTGAAGGCGCTGGACCTCACGAACGACCCCGAATTCAATCCTTCCCTTGCCGCCTCGGATGACGTCGGGATCGTCCGCAAGGTCATTGGTAGCGTCAGATTGGCCATCGCTGCCCTGCTCCCCGCTCCAGCAAGTGATGCGCCCGCGTCGCCATCCCCCGAGGAGGCGGCCCGGCAGACGATGATCACGGCCGTCGACATCCTCGCCGCCAAGGTCAAGGTCGTGACGGATGACTGGGCGCCCGTCTTCACGATCTCGGTGCAAACCCAGAGCGCGGCGAAATCCGCGCTGATCGCGAACACGGTCGCCGAGAAGTACATCCTCGACCAGCTCGAGTCGAAATTCGCCGCGACCGAGCAGGCGACGCTCTGGCTTTCGGACCGTGTCGCCGAACTCAAGGTCCGGCTCGAGACCTCCGAGGCGAGGCTGGCAGATTACACCGCGGGTTCGAGCGTCCTCAGCGAAGAGGCGCTGGAAGCCGAGAACCGGCAGATCAAGGAACTCAGGGACCGCGTCGCCCGCGGCCGCGCCCAGCTCGACGGACTGTCGGGCAATCGCGCCGAAATCGAGGCGCTTCTGGCATCTGGCCAGGCTGTCGAAGCGGCGCGTCTGATCCAGGATCCATCGCAGGCACTCGCCTCGCGGCTGCAGCGAATTGCGAACTTGGCCAGGCCTTATCCCGCCGAGCATGTCGAACCGATTGCCGCGCTGGTCCAGCTCGAACTTGATCGCGCGGCGCAGCGCGCCGACGAGGCGGCGCAGAACCTGCCCTTGCTCGAGCGAACCATCGCTGATCTCGAGGCGCGGCGCGAGGCGAAATCGGCCGACCTGATCCGCCTGCGGGAGCTCGAGCGGGAGACCGAGGCGACCAGGACCCTCTACGAGTATTTCCTTCAGCGGATGAACGAGATCTCGGTCCAGCAGGGGCTGCAGGAGGCCGATGCCCGCGTCCTTTCGTCGGCGGTCGTGCGCTCGGCGCCGACATCCCCGAACAAGATGGCGACGCTGCTCCTCGCCATCGTCGGTGGCGGCGTGTTCGCGGTTCTCTATGCGCTGACGTCCGAGTTCCTGACCACGCGCATCCGGACCCGGGACGATATTGCGCGGATCACGGGCATTCCCGTGATCGCCGAGGTGCCCCTGGCCAGCGCGCGCGGGCGCAAGCGCCTTGTCAATTCGCTGACCCAGCAGCCCGGTTCGCGCTTTGCGGAGGCGATCGGCAATCTGCACGCGACGCTCATGCTCTCGAACGTCGACTCGCCGCCGCAGGTCGTGATGTTCAACTCGGCGGTGCCGGGCGACGGAAAGAGCTCGCTTTCGGTATCCTTCGCCATCATGGCCGCGCGCACCAAGCGCAAGGCCATCCTGATCGAGTGTGACCTTCGCCGGCCCGTGATGAAGGAATTCTTCGGCGACCCCGCGCAGAAGGATGGCGCGACGCACGGGCTGATCTCGTATCTCGGCGGCGAGGCGCAACTCGAGGACGCCATCCATCACGACGCGCAAAGCGGCATCGACGTGATGTTTGCCGAGCGCACGCGCAACTACACGATGGACGTGTTCTCGTCGGAGGCTTTTGCGCGCCTGATCTCGGAACTGCGCAATTACTATGACTTCATCATCCTGGACACGCCGCCGGTCCTGGTCGTTCCGGATGCGCGCGTCATCGCGAGCCATGCGGATGCAACGGTCTTCGCCATCCGCTGGAACGTGTCGACGCGCGAGGTGCTGCGCTCGGCGTTGCAGCTTTATAACCACGCCGACCTCTCGGTGACCGGGATCGTGATGAACCAGATCAACCCCAAGAAGCTCGCGCGCTACGGATACGGCTATTACTCGTACCGCTCGATCGACAAGTATTACGGGGTTCGGTGACAGGCGGCATCAGCCGCGCCAGATGGCTCGGCGCGGCCGGTGCGCGGCGAAGTCGATGCTCGGGTCAAGGTTCGTTGCTGGTCGTGGTCGCGGCCGTCAGGACCGCGACATTCGGGGGCACCACCGTGCCGGGAGGAATCCGCTGGAATGCCGTGACCCAGACTCCGTCACCGATCTCGACCGGCTTGCAGAAGAACGCGAACTTCGGGTCGCTCCAGTCGTGATTTCCCGTGAAGATGTAGACGCCCTGGCTGATGCAGACATTCGAGCCGATGCGGACCGCGGTATGATTGTCGATCCATGCGCACTCGCCGATCCAGCTATGGTCGCCGATCTCGAGGAACCAGGGCGACTTGATGGAGACCCGGGGCTTGATTGTTATGCCGCGACCCACCCTGGCGCCGAAGCCTCGCAGCAGGGCGCACTTGAGGCCACCGGGAACCAGCCCCAGCACCGCCCCCTGGAAGAACATTGCGTTCACGAGGTACCACGCCGCGCGACGCGCGAAGCCGGGCGCGCCGGGGATCTCCGGCCGCTCGAACCGATCGAGTTCCAGGTTTGCGATGGGCCTGAAGCTGAGCCCCTTATCGGACAAGGCGAGCCTCTTCCCCGCGGCGCCGCCCCTCGGCAAGCGGCTTTCATGACTGCAACGGACTTTATCGCCAACCAGCGCGACTGCCCAGAGAAAGGCGCATCCCGCCGGCAATTTGACGCTGGGCCGAGCCACCCGGAGATGACGCCCCGTGTGGCCTGAGCCCTCACATGCATACGACCCGTCCATGAGCGCAGCGCGCGACGATCGCCCCGTCGCGACCCGCCTTGACGCAGACGGCGCGGGGGACTGCGCGGTCAGCCATGTCGTGGCCTCACTCGACCGCGCGACGGCGGGGCCGTCATACTCCGTCACCGCGCTCGCCAATGCACAAGCACGCCTTGGTGCCGACGTGGCTGTGTTGTCGGTGGGTGATCCGGACCCTTCGGGCCATGTCTTTGACGATCTGCGGTATCGCGCGGACTTCTGCGGGTGGCCGGTCCTAGGGCGCATGATGCTCTCGTCGGACCTGTGGCGGGGCCTTGTTTCGCGTCACGCCCACATCATCCACGATCATGGCCTTTGGCTCATGCCGAACATCTATGCGGCCCGTGCGGCCGGGATGTTGGGCGCGAAGTTCGTCCTTGCGCCTCGGGGGATGCTTTCGCCCGTCGCGCTTCGGTTCTCACGTTCTCGGAAAGCAATCTTCAGCCTTCTGTTCCAGCGCAAGGCGCTCGAACGCGTGGACATGTTCCACGCGACCAGCGAGGCAGAAGCGGAGGAAATTCGGGCGCTGGGCTTCACGCAACCGATCGCCGTGGTCCCCAATGGCATCGCGTTACCGGACCCTGTCCTGCTCGACGCTGCGCCCAAGGACGGAAGGACTGTCATCACCCTGGGCCGCATTCATCCGAAGAAAGGCATCGACCGACTGATCCGGGCATGGAGCAAGGTCGCGCCCCTCAGGCCAGATTGGCGCCTGGTGATCGTGGGACCCGACGAAGCGGGCCACGTCGCCGAGCTTCGCTCGCTCATCCACGAGCTTCGGCTGACAACTGTCGAGATACATGACGCGCTCCTTGGCGAGGCCAAGATCAAACGCCTCGCGTCGTCCGAGGTATTCGTCCTTCCGACGCTGGGCGAGAACTTCGCGATGACGGTGGCCGAGAGCCTCGCCAGCGGCACGCCGGTGATTTCGACCAAGGGAGCGCCATGGGCAGGCCTTGTCGAGAACAAGTGCGGCTGGTGGGTCGACCACGGTGTCGAGCCCCTCGCCGAGGCGCTTCTCGCTGCCCTCGATCTCGCGCCGCAGGTGCGCGCCCAGATGGGACGCAACGGTCGTGAATGGATGTCAGCAGCGTTCCGTGAGGAAGCGGTCGCCGGTCAGATGCTTGCAGCCTATCGCTGGTTGATCAGCGGGGGCGAGCGGCCAGCCTGGGTCTGGCCAGCCATCGAGGGAAATTCCGGGCCCTCATCCCGGAAGAACCTCGGCGGCGCGCGCGATGGAGTGGGCGGCCAGGCGCGTTGATGCCGGCCGTCGGGCTCGGCACTTCCAATGTGCTCGGGGACGGGTTGTTCGCCCGCCGGCGCGGGAAATATCAACTGATCCAAAGGGAAGGAATGGTACCGACGCAGGGACTTGAACCCCGGACCCCCGGATCCACAATCCGGTGCTCTAACCAACTGAGCTACGTCGGCACGTGGGGGCTCGTTTACAGCCCGGTGTCGGAATTTTCAAGAACCTCTGAGCGATTCAGCGATCGGGGCTGTATCCATTAACGGAATGGCGTAGCATCTCGCAGAACCGTAACAATTACAAAGCGGCGGGGGCGTTCAAGCATGGGCATAAACAAGCAAAGCGACGTTGCGGCGACGCTCGCGATCGGGCCGACTTCGCTCGGGATGGTCAGGATCTACATCGAGGGCGAAGGCTTCGAGATTCCGATGGATTTCGACCCGGACGAGGCCCTCGAGATTGCCGAGGAACTGCGCGCGGCGGCCGAGAAGGCGCGTGGCAGCGCGCCTCGTGGTGGCAGTTCATCGCCGAAAGAGCGCGCGCGCTGAGCGCGGCGCTATGGGCGGCTCAGCCGGTCGGTGATCATGCACAGTGCGAGAGAGAGCGAGGACGCGACGGGTCCGGATGCCGATCTGCCCATCGCGCTCGCCGCCGTTACCGTCGCGGGGCAGTGCCGCGAGCGCAGCCCGGTCGATCTCGCACTGTTCGGCGAGGCGGCCGAGAGGTTCGTCGAGCGGTTTGCCGATCCGCTGGCAGGCGAGGCCCTGCTGGCGCGGGCCGTGGCTGAGGGCGCGGCGGAGGCGCGCGCGGCGCTCATCACGGCCGCGGGCGTGCGACCGTTCCGCGTGAGCCTGTGGCGCCAGCGAGGCGGCGACAAGCTGCGCCTGGTCGCTGCCTTCGCCGCCGGATCGTCGGAGGCCCCGGCATCGCATGGCGGCTTCCATCCGGATGTCGCGCGCATCGCCCACGAGATGCACGCGCCGCTGGGAGCGCTGATCGCCACGGCCGAGGCGCTGAGGGGGGAGGGACCGGCGCCCGAGCCCGCCTCGGTCGAGCGGCATGCATCGGATGTCGCGGTGGCGTCGTGGCGGGTGCTTCGGCTTGCGGGTGAGCTGTCGCAGATCGACCGCGCCGGGCAGGGCGCCGCGCGCCAGACGCTGGTCGAGGTCGACCTTTGTCGCCTGGCGCGACGCGCCCGCCGGATGGCGCTGGCCGATGCCGATGCCGCGTCGGTGACGCTCGAGCCGATCGCAGCGCCGACCTGCGGTGTGATGGCGGGAGTTCTGACCGACGAGACCGTGCTGTGGGGCGTGATCGATGACCTGTTGCGGCGTGCGATCCGTGGGGCCGGGGCGGGAGGAAGGGTGAGCCCGGTGATCGAGGTCGAGGCCGATGGCGGCATCGCGCTGACGATCGTCGCGAAGCCATCGACGAGCGTGGGGGAGGCGGCGACGCTGCGCTCGCTTGCACGGAACCCGGCGCGGCTGCCGCCACGGCCGGACCCTCAGCTCCGCGCGCTTGCGGCAATGGCCGGGGGGACGCTGGATCTGCCGACGGGCAGCGCCACGGGGGCGCAGATGCGCCTGGGCTTCGCCGCCGCGAGGTGTCTGCCACTGGCGGAGACGGCATGACTTTCACGCGTGAAAAACAGGTCAACCCACTGAAATAAAGTGAGAATCGGATTCATTGTGTGGAACTTCCTGTCGCACGACGCCGCCACGAGAGCGGATCGCACGACGTCGTCGCGCCGAAGCAAGATCCGGGTCGACGGGATCGGACCACAGCGCCGGGGCACGCGCGGGCAGGGCTGACGCGCAGCCGGATCAGGGGAGACGACGATGACGCGACTGGCACAGCGAGACTGGGTTCCGACGGACGTCAAGGGACTGGTGCAGGAGATCGCGGCCGCGGCCGGGCATCTCGCGGCCGGTGACGTTGCGGCCGAGATCGAGCGCCTCGCCGGCTGGAACCGGCAAATCCACGAACGCGACTGCGTCAACCTGAACCCCGCGACCAACATGATGAACCCGCGGGCCGAGGCGCTGATGGCCTCGGGCCTAGGGCCGCGCCCATCGCTGGGATACCCCGGCGCGAAATACGAGATGGGCCTCGAAGCCATCGAGCGCATCGAGGTAATCGCAGCCGAGTTGGCGGCCGAGGTCTTTCGTGCGCCTTTTGCCGAGGTCAGGGTAGCGTCGGGCGCGCTGTCGAACCTCTATGCCTTCATGGCCTGCGCCGAGCCGGGCGACGCGGTCATCGTTCCGCCGGCCGAGATCGGTGGCCACGTCACCC
The DNA here is from genome assembly GCF_016623495.1 of Thermohalobaculum xanthum. Classification (GTDB taxonomy): domain Bacteria; phylum Pseudomonadota; class Alphaproteobacteria; order Rhodobacterales; family Rhodobacteraceae; genus Thermohalobaculum; species Thermohalobaculum xanthum. The sequence continues at coordinate 373,748 of NZ_JAEHHL010000001.1, forward strand.
ATCACGAGGCGGGTGCGGCAGGCCTTTACGGCCTCGAGATCCATCGGGCCCCGGTGAACGCGGATGGCTACACGGTGGATGTCGAGGGGCTGCGCGCGTTGGCGCACAAGGTCAGACCGCGCCTGATCACCATTGGCGGAAGCCTTAACATTGCCCCGCATCCGGTTGGCATGGTGAGGGAAATCGCCGACGAGGTTGATGCGCGCCTAATGTTCGACGCGGCGCATCTTTGCGGGATGATCGCGGGAGGCGCATGGCCCGATCCGATTGACGAGGGCGCGCACCTGATGACGATGTCGACCTACAAGTCGCTGGGTGGCCCCGCGGGTGGGCTGATCGTCACCACCGAGGCGGAGCTTGCGGAGCGGCTCGACGCAATCGCCTTTCCGGGGCTGACGGCGAATTTTGACGCGGGCCGTGTGGCGGCCCTGGCCGTGACGCTGGCCGACTGGAAGGCGCAGGGTGCGGCCTATGCCGCGGCCATGCGTGAGACGGCAGCGGCGCTGGCGGCGGAGCTGGCCGCCGAGGGGGTCGCGCTGTTCGCACCCGGAGGCGTCGCCACGCGCTCGCACCAGTTCGCGCTGAAGGCGGCGCCGCTGGGCGGGGGCCAGGCCGCCGCGCGGCACCTGCGGCGGGCAAACATCCTGACCTGCGGCATAGGCCTGCCGGTTGCGCCGGTCGAGGGCGATCTGAACGGCCTGCGCCTCGGCGTGCCCGAGATCGTGCGGGCAGGGATGGGGCCTGGCGACATGCCCGAACTTGCACGCCTGATCGTCCGGGGGTTGGGAGACGACCCGGAGGCGGTGGCCGCCGATGTCAGCGGCTTCCGGCAGCGCTTTTCCGGGGTGCATTTCGTCGCAGCTTGAGGTGGTTGCGCTGAGTTCTTCACATGCGTTTCGGTGGCGAGCAAGTGGCTTCAGCGGTCCGTGAGGCGCGTAAGGCGCTCGGCAGCCATGCGGGCGAAGCGCAGGGTCACGGCCTTGCGCCGGGCCGACGCGACGGGGTCGTGCGGCGCCATGCGGATCACCTCGGCGCCCCATTGATCGGCGAGGATGAGGCCGTGCTCGGGCGGCAGGATCTCGGCAGGAAAATTCTCGGGGACTGCGAAGAAAAATCGGTCGCACCAAGGCAGATAATCGCTCCACTTCATGTCGGACATGAAGTCGGTGCGCGACGACTTGACCTCGATGCACCAGATCTCGCCCTTGGGTCCAAGCGCGCACAGGTCCATGCGCCGGCCATCGGTCGTCGGAAACTCGACAATCGCCGCAAGCCCGCGCTGGACCAGCATCCTGTTCACGCCGCGTGCGAGCGTGACGCCGGGTGCTTCGGGCGTGGTGGGGATTGCGCGCATCGCTCCTGCCTCTGATCAGCGGCAAGGATGGCCGGAACAGAGGGGGAACGTCAAGGCCCGGGCGTTCAGTCGGCGACGACGCCTTCGACCGCTTCGAGGTTGAAGGCCGCGGCCATCAGCGCGCGAGCGTATTCCGTGCGCGGATTGTCGAACACCTCGTCGGCGGTGCCGCTCTCGACCACCTCGCCCTGGCGCATGACGATCATGCGATGCGCCATGGCGCGCACGACCCTTAGGTCGTGGCTGATGAAGAGATAGCCCAGCCGATAGCGCCGCTGAAGGTCGCGCAGGAGGTCGACGATCTGGGTCTGCACGGTCATGTCGAGCGCCGAGGTCGGCTCGTCCAGCACGACGAATTCGGGCTTGAGGATCATCGCCCGGGCAATGGCGATGCGCTGGCGCTGGCCGCCCGAGAACTCGTGCGGATAGCGGTCCATCGTCGCGGGGTCGAGGCCGACCTCGGCCATCTGGCGCGCGACCGCCTCGCGCGGGGTGACGCCGGGCTCGCGCACGCCGTGGACGCCAAGGCCCTCGGCGATGATCTCGGCCACCGACATCCGCGGGCTGAGCGAGCCGTAAGGGTCCTGGAAGACGATCTGCATGTCGCGCCTGAGCGCGCGCAGGCCCGAGCCGCGCAGCCCCTGGATGTCGCGCCCGAGGAAGCTGATGCGTCCCTGCGCCGCGATGAGCCGCATGAGCCCCAGCGCCAGCGTCGTCTTGCCCGAGCCCGATTCCCCGACAACGCCAAGGGTCTCGCCGCGGTTGAGAGTGAGGTCGATGTCGGTCACGGCCTTGATGTGCCCGACCGTACGCTTGAAGAAGCCGCGCTTGATCGGGAACCAGACGCGGACCTTCTCGCCCGCCAGAAGCGGCTCGGCGCCATCGGGGCAGGGGCCGGGCCGGCCCTTGGGCTCGGCCGCGAGCAGCTTGCGGGTATAGGGGTGTTGCGGGTTGTCGAAGACCTCGGCGACCGGGCCGGTCTCGACGATCTTGCCCGCCTGCATCACCGCCACCCGGTCGGCCACGCGGCGCACGATGCCGAGGTCGTGGGTGATGAAGAGCATGGCAAGGCCCTCGGCGTCGCGCAGCTCGGCCAAGAGCGCGAGGATCTGGGCCTGGATCGTGACGTCGAGCGCGGTGGTGGGCTCGTCCGCGATCAGGAGCTCGGGCTTGTTCGCAAGGGCCATCGCGATCATGACGCGCTGGCGCTGGCCGCCGGAGAGCTGGTGCGGAAAGGCGCCGAGGCGGGACTCGGGCTCGCGGATGCCGACCTTGGTGAGCAGCTCGATGATACGCGCGCGTGCGGTGTCGCCGGTGACGCCCTGGTGCAGCGCGAGGCTCTCGCCGATCTGCTTCTCGATCGTGTGCAGCGGGTTGAGCGAGGTCATCGGCTCCTGGAAGATGAAGCTGATGTCGTTGCCGCGGATCTGCTGGAGGCTGCGGGCGTCGGCGCCGATCATCTCGTGCCCGCGCCAGGTCACCGAGCCCTCGACCTCGGCCGTGTCGGGCAGGAGCTTGACGGTCGAGAGGGCGGTGAGTGACTTGCCGGAGCCGGATTCGCCGACCAGCGCCAGCGTCTCGCCGCGGGCGATCGCGAGCGAGACGCCGTCGACGGCGCGGACGGTTCGGCCCTCGGTTCGGAAGGTGATCGACAGGTCGCGGACCTGAAGCAGAGGCTCGGTCATCGCGCTCTCACCGGAAGGTCTTGCGGGGGTCGAAGGCATCACGGATGCCCTCGAAGACGAAGACCATCAGCGACAGCATGATCGCGAAGGTCAGGAAGGCGGTGATCGCCAGGTGCGGATCCTGCAGGTACTTCTTGCCCTGGAGCGCCAGCTCGCCCAGCGAGGGATAGCCCTGGCCGAGGCCGAAGCCGAGGAAGTCGAGACCCGCCAGCAGCCCGATCGACGCGGTCAGCATGAAGGGCAGCAGCGTCACGGTCGCCACCATCGCGTTGGGCAGCAGGTGGCGCACCATGATGCGCCAGTCACCCACGCCCAGCGCGCGCGCCGCCCGCACGTATTCGAAGTTGCGCGCGCGCAGGAACTCGGCCCGGACCACGCCGATGATCTGGGTCCAGCCGAAGGCCACGAAGATGAAGAACATCACCCACATGTTCGGCGCCAGCACCGACGAGATGATCAGGATCACGTAGAGCGTGTTCATCGAGGACCAGACCTCTTCGATCCGCTGGAAGGTCAGGTCCACCCAGCCGCCGAAGAAGCCCTGCGCCGCGCCCGCCAGCACGCCGATCATGGCCGAGAGCGCGGTCACGCCGAAGCCGAACAGCACCGAGAGGCGAAAGCCGTAGATGACCCGGGCCAGCACGTCGCGCGCCTGGTCGTCGGTGCCGAGCCAGTGGCGGGCGTCGGGCGGCGAGGGGGCGGTTGCGACTTCGTAGTCGACGGTCGCGTAGCTGAACGGGATGAGCGGCCGCAGCACCCAGCCGGCGCTTTCTCCCTCGACCGTCTGGGCAGGGCCGAGCCCGTCGGACTCGTCGAGGCAGCCGTCGATGTTGCCGCCGGTGCGGATCAGGCACCGCACCACCGGGTCGGAGTAGTCGGCCGCCGTCTCGAAGTCGCCGCCGAAGAAGGTCTCGGGGTAGGTGTTCAGAAGCGGCGAGATGATCTCGCCCCGGAAGCTGACGAGCACCGGGCGGTCGTTCGCGATCAGCTCGGCGCAGAGGCTGAGCAGGAACAGAAGGCCAAAGAGCCTGAGGCTCCAGAGCGCGCGGCGGTTGGCGCGGAAGTTCCTGAGCCGGCGCCGGTTGAGGGGCGAGAACTCGAACAGGCCGCGCTTCGGGGCAGGGGCGGTGACGGCGGGGGCAGGGGCTTCCATCTCAGCCCTCCCGCCGTTCGAAGTCGATGCGCGGATCGATCCAGACATAGGTGAGGTCCGAGATCAGCTTCACCACCAGGCCCATCAGGCCGAAGAGGTAGAGCGTCCCCAGCACCACCGGGTAGTCGCGGTTGACCACCGACTCGAAGCCCAGGAGCCCCAGCCCGTCGAGCGAGAACACGGTCTCGACGAAGAGCGCGCCGGTAAAGAAGATAGACACGAACGCCCCGGGGAAGCCCGCGATAACGATCAGCATGGCGTTGCGGAACACATGGCCGTAGAGCACGCGCCGCTCGCTCAGGCCCTTGGCGCGCGCGGTCATGACGTATTGCTTGCGGATCTCGTCGAGGAACGAGTTCTTGGTCAGCAGCGTCAGCGTCGCGAAGCCCGAGATCATCATCGCGCTGACCGGCAGCACGATGTGCCACAGGTAGTCGACCAGCTTGCCCCAGAGGCTGAGGCTCTCCCAATTGTCGGATGTCAGGCCCCTGAGGGGGAACCACTGCACGTAGGAGCCGCCTGCGAAGAAGACCAGAAGGATGACCGCGAACAGGAAGCCCGGAATCGCGTAGGCCGCGATGATCACGCCCGAGGTCACGGCGTCGAAGCGCGAGCCGTCGCGCACGGCCTTGCCGATGCCGAGCGGGATCGAGACGAGGTAGGAGATCAGCGTCGTCCAGAGCCCCAGAGAGACCGAGACCGGCATCTTCTCGAGGATCAGGTCGATCACCGAGACCGAGCGGTAGAAGCTCTCGCCGAAATCGAAGCGCAGGTAGTTCCAGACCATGATGCCGAAGCGCTCGAGCGGCGGCTTGTCGAGCCCGAACTGGCGCTCGAGGTCCTTGATGAAGTCGGGGTCGAGGCCCTGGGCACCGCGGTAGCTGCTCTCGCCCGAGCCCGCGCTCGCCGATGCGCCGCCGCCGGTGCCCTCGCCGCCGCCGCTGAAGCGCTCGGTGGCGCCGCCGCCATGGGCGCCCTCGTCGATCTGGGCCAGGATCTGCTCGACCGGTCCACCGGGGGTGAACTGGATGATCAGGAAATTCAGCGCCATGATCCCCAGAAGGGTGGGGAGGATCAGTAGCAGGCGTCGGAGGATGTAGGCGCCCATTCGGGGTTCAGCCCCCGATCCGGTCTTTGAGGTAGGCGAACTTGTCGGGATCGACCCACCAGAGGTCGAAGTTGCCCAGCGAGTATGCGGGCTTCACCTCGGGGCGGTCGTAGATGTCCCAGTAGGCGATGTGGTGCGAGGCCTTGGACCACTGCGGCACCCAGATGTGCATCGCACGCAGAACGCGGTCGAGGGCGCGCACCGCGTTGGTCAGCGTCTCGCGGTCGTTCGAGCGCTCGATGGTCTCGATCAGCGCGTCGACCGCGGGATTGTCGACGCCCGCCGTGTTGTCGGAGCCCGGCGAGTTGGCGCTGGAGGAGTGGAAGTAGTCGCGCAGCTCGACCCCCGGCGTCAGCGACATCACCTTGCGGTCGGTCGTGATGTCGAAATCGAAATCCTCCATGCGCTTGCGGTACTGCGCGGGGTCGATGACCCGGTTGGTCGCGACGATGCCGATGCGCTCGAGGTTGCGGATGAACGGCACGGTGATGCGCTCGAAGGCCGAGGAGGCATCGAGGAACTCGATCTCCAGAACCTCGCCCTGCGCGTTGCGCCGCTTGCCGTCCACGATCTTCCAGCCGGCCTCGTCGAGCAGGCGCGCGGCCTCGCGCAGCTCGCGGCGGTTGCGGCCCGATCCGTCAGTGACCGGCGGCACGTAGGCGGTGCCGAAGACGTCCTCGGGCAGGTCGGGCGGAAGCTTTGAGGCGAGGCCTTCGAGCAGCGTCGTCTCGCCGGGCGTCGGTGAGCCCGAGGCCTCCATCGGCCCGCCCTCGAAGAAGCTGTCGGTGCGGGTGTAGAGGTCGAAGAAGAGCGTCTTGTTCGACCATTCGAAGTCGAAGCAGATGGCGATTGCCTTGCGCACGCGCGGATCCAAGAACTTGGAGCGCCGGGTGTTGAACCAGTAGCCCTGCGTGCCGGAAGGGCGATTGTCGGGCAGGGTCGCGCGCACGACGTCGCCGCGCTTGAGCGCCGGGAAGTCGTAGCCGGTCGCCCACTGCTTGGACCAGAACTCCTCGTTGAAGAGGAACTTGCCGGCCTTGAATGCCTCGAAGCTGGCCGAGCGGTCGCGGTAATACTCGAAGCTGATCCGCTGGTAGTTCCATCGGCCGCGGTTCACGGGCAGGTCCCAACCCCAGTAGTCGTCGCGCAGGACGAAGGAGATCACGCGGCCCGGATCGGCGGTCTCGATGCGGTAGGGGCCCGAGCCGAGAATCGGCGTGAGCGAGGATGCGGCGAAGTCGCGGCCCTCCCACCACTTCGCGGACAGGACCGGAAGCCCGGCCACCGCCATCGGCATGTCGCGCAGCGCCGCACTCCGGTCGAAGTCGAAGCGCACGCGGTGCGGCCCCTCGACCGTCACCCCGGTGACGGCGGCATACTGGAGGCGGAACGAGGGGTGCCCCTTCTCGCGCCGGATGTTGAACGAGAAGGCGACATCCTCGGCCGTGATCGGCGAGCCATCGGCAAAGCGGGCCTCGGGTCGCAGTTCGAAGGCGCACCAGGTCCGGTCCTCGGGGTATTCGATCGACGACGCGACGAGGCCATACATCGAATCCGGCTCGTCGGCGGATCCGTCCATCAGCGAGTCGAAGGTCAGCCCGATCAGGGTGGCAGGGTTCCCCTTGAGGATGAACGGATTGAGACTGTCGAAGGTGCCCGGCCCGCCGCCGGTCGAGAAGGTGCCGCCACGGGGCGCGTCGGGGTTCACGTAGTCGAAATGCGCGAAGTCCGCAGGGTATTTCAGGTCGCCGAACGCCGAGACGCCATGGGCGCGGATGATGCCCTCCGAGGCCCGCGCACCAAACCCCGCGGGCAGGAGGCTCGCGGCCGTCAGGCCAAGTCCCAGCTGTCCGATCTGCCGGCGTGTCCAGCGCATGTCGACCCCTTCCATGGCACCCGCCTTAACGACTAGGGGCTGGCGCTGGGGGTTTCAAGCGAAGGCGCTCGTTCCGGGGGATTAAAAATAAGCAACCGCGCCGCAATGTTCGTTGCGGCGCGGTTCAGGTTTGGCTCGCGAGGTGCGTTACTCGAGCGGCTCGGGGCTTCCGTCGGCCTCGTTGAGATAGACGATCAGGTTGGCGCGGTCCTCGGCGTCGCGGACACCGGCGAAGGACATCTTGTTGCCCGGCGCCCAGCCCTTGGGATCGGCCAGGAAGGCGTCGAGGTTCGCCGCCGTCCACTCGCCGCCCTTGGCCTTGAGCGCATCGGAATAGGCGTAGCCCTCGGCGCTGGCCACGGGCCGGCCGATAATGCCCCACAGGTAGGGGCCAACACGGTTCTTGCCTTCCTCGAGGGTGTGGCAGGCCTTGCACTTGTTGAAGACCTTGGCGCCGGCCTCGGCCGAGGCAGCGGCGTAGACGCCGCCTGCGCTGGCGGCCGGCGCCTCGGCAGCGGTCTCCGCGGGCGCGGCGGCCGTCTCGGTCGAGGCCTCTTCGGCGGGCGCTGCTTCAGCGGGCGCTTCGGCGGCAGGCTCGGCCGGGGCTTCGGCCGGAGCGGCAGCCAGTTCCATCGGCGAGCCGTCGGCCTCGTTGAGCCACGCGATCAGGTTCACGCGGTCCTCGGCCTTCTTCATGCCGCCATAGGCCATTTTGGTGCCCGGCGCGTAGCCCTTGGGGTTCTCGAGGAACGCGTTGAGATGCTCGAGATCCCAAACGCCGTCCTTGCCCGCCAGCGCATCCGAGTAGCCGAAGCCCTCGGCGGCCGCGACCTCGCGGCCGACCACGCCCCACAGCGACGGGCCGACGCCGTGCACGCCGTCCTCGACCTTGTGGCAGGCGGCGCACTGCTTGAAGAGCTTCTCGCCCGCGGCCGCGTCGGCCTCGACGACCAGCATCGCGAGGTCGATCGCATCGGCTTCGGCCTCGGCGGCCTCGGCGCTTTCGACCTCGACCGCGTAGGCCAGAGTGTCTTCATGCCCGCCGTGGAAAATCTGCTCGGAGAAGAAGCCCAGCAGCAAGAAGAGCAGGAGCGCGCCGATGACGGCGCCAGCGATCTTGTTGAACTCGCCCGAATCCATGGATCTCACATCCTCCATCGCCCGCAGCGGGGCACAGCCGTTTGGGGGGCTGAATAGCGCCTTCCCCAAGGCCTTGCCAAGCCGTATAAGCCGCGACGAAACGCCTAAGGGCAGGTTTTTTCGGGTGACGGGCGCGCTCGGCGCGGCGCGGGAGGGGTGTGATGAACAGCGACATGACCGGCAAGATCGCCTTCCAGGGCGAAATCGGCGCGTTTTCGCACCAGGCTTGCCGCGAGGTCTATCCCGCGATGGAGCCGATGCCCTGCGCCACGTTCGAGGACGCGATCGCTGCCGTGCGTGGCGGCGCGGCGCGGCTGGCGATGCTGCCGGTCGAGAATTCGCTCTACGGCCGGGTCGCGGATATCCACCACCTGCTGCCCGACTCGGGCCTCTACATCATCGGCGAGCATTTCGTGCCGATCCGGCTGCAGCTGCTGGCCAAGGCCGGCACGCGGCTCGAGGACATCCGCGAGGCGCAGAGCCACACCGTCGCGCTGGGCCAGTGCCGCGAGTTCCTGAAGAAGCACGGCATCAAGCCCGTGACCGGGGGCGACACCGCGGGCAGCGCCAAGCAGGTGGCCGAGGGCGATTTCGCGGGGAGGGGCGCGATCGCCTCGCGCCTTGCGGGCGAGGTCTACGGGCTCGAGGCCCTGGCCGAGGACATCGAGGACGCCGCGCACAACACGACGCGGTTCTACGTGATGTCGCGCCAGAAGCTGGAGGCCGATCCGCTGGGCGGGGACGCGATCACCTCGTTCGTCTTCGAGGTGCGCAACGTGCCCGCCGCGCTCTACAAGGCGATGGGGGGATTCGCGACCAACGGCGTGAACATGATCAAGCTCGAGAGCTACATGGTCGGGGGCTCGTTCACCGCCACGCAGTTCTACGCCGACATCGAGGGCCATCCCGAGCACACGCCGGTGCGGCTGGCGATGGAGGAGCTCGATTTCTTCACCAAGCGCGTGAAGATCCTGGGCGTCTACCCCGCATCACCGTTCCGCCGCACGCAGGGCGGCTGAAACACGGCAAATCCACGCTGCGGGGTAGACACTGACGCGAAAGACCGGAAGTCTCGGTCCGGTGCATGCTTCAGGAGGACCCCGTCGATGGACAACATGCTGAAGATCGAGGAGATGCCCGAGGCGCTGCGGCGCAACTCGGTATGGCTTCTGGTGCTGGGAGGCGTCCTGGTGGTGGGTGGCACCTGCGCGGTGCTCTCGCCCTTCGTCGCGAGCGTTTTCGTGCTGTCGATCATCGGGGTCGTGTTCCTGTTCGCGGGCGTCGCGCAGATCGTGCAGGCCTTCGGGGCGCAGGGCTGGAAGGGCGGCACGCTCCACGTGCTCGCGGGCGTGCTCTACACGGTGGGCGGGCTCCTGGTGCTGTTCAAGCCGCTGGCGGGGCTGATGGCGGTCACGCTGGTCGTCGTCGCGACGTTCCTCGCGGGCGGCGTGGTTCGGCTGGTCGCCGGATGGCAGCTGCGGCCCGAGGACGGCTGGGGCTGGATCGTCCTGAGCGGGTTGGCCTCGACACTGGCGGGCGTCGTGATCTGGGCGAACTTCCCAGCCTCGGCGGTCGTGGTGCTGGGCCTGATCGCCGGCTTCTCGTTCATCATGGAAGGCTGGGGCATGATCGTCCTGGGACTCGCGGCCCGGCGCCTGGGCGGCATGGCGGGCGGCAAGGGCGAGCCCCAGAGCTGACGCGCCGAACGGCGGGTGCCGGGCAGGGCTCAGCCCCGCTCGGCATGGCGCAGATAGACCACCCAGTAGACACCGGCGACGAAGATGCCGCCGCCGATCATGTTGCCCAGCGTCACCCAGAAGATGTTGCCGATGAAGCCCGCGAGGCTGACCGCCGCGCCGTGCAGCCAGCCGGCGGGGATGAGGTACATGTTGGCGATCGAGTGCTCGAAGCCCATTGCGACAAAGGCTGCGACGGGGAAGATCACGGCCAGGATGCGGTCGGCGACGGTGTGCGACGCCATCGCGAGCCAGACCGCAAGGCACACGAGCGCATTGCACAGGATGCCGCGGGTCAGCGCGGCGAGCGGGCCGAGCGCGGTCTTGGCTTCGGCGATGCGGATCGCGGTGTCCGCGACGGCGCCGTCCCCGGCGGCGTAGACGCCCGAGATCCAGACCGCGATCGCCATGGCGAGGGCGCCCGCGAAGTTCGCGGCCCAGACGATCGCCCAGGCGCGAAGGAGCTGCCGGGTCGTCACCTTGCCGTCAGCCCAGGCCATCACGATCAGGTTGTTGCCGGTAAAAAGCTCGGCCCCCGCCACGACGACGAGGACGAGGCCGAGCGAAAAGGCGATCCCCGCGAGCCAGCGGGTGAGCCCGAAGCCCGCCACCGGATCGGTCAGCACCAGCGTGGCGAGCATGCCCCCGAAGGCGATGAAGGCGCCCGCCAGCAGCCCGAGCATGACCATCGGGACGAGGCCGAGCGTCGCCTTGCGCACGCCGACCTCCTCGACCAGCCGGGCAATCATCTGCGGCGGGTGCGCGTCGGTCGGCGCTACGGGATGGGCAGGCGCAGGCCTGGTATGGTCGTCGGGCACGGGGCGGGCTCCTGTATTGCCGGTGAGATGCTCACGCTCTCGCCCCGCAGTATAGCCAGCCTTCCCGACGCCCCTGCATGACATGGATCATGGTCGTCGGCGTGACGCGGGCCGCGCGGGGCGGCGCGTTGATCAGCCGCCGGCGCCGCCCACGGTCAGCCCCTCGATCAGCAAGGTCGGCTGGCCCACGCCGACCGGCACGCCCTGGCCGTTCTTGCCGCAGGTGCCGATCCCGGGGTCCATCGCCATGTCGTTGCCGATGGCGCGCACCTTGTGGAGCGCGGTCGGACCGTCGCCGATCAGGGTCGCGCCCTTCACCGGGTGCAGGACCTTGCCGTTCTTCACGCGATAGGCCTCGGTGCAGGAGAACACGAACTTGCCGTTGGTGATGTCGACCTGCCCGCCGCCGAAATTGACGGCGTAGATGCCGTCCTTGACGCTGGCCACGATCTCGACGGGCGTGGCGTCGCCGCCGAGCATGACGGTGTTGGTCATCCGCGGCATGGGGATGTGGGCATAGGACTGACGGCGCCCGTTTCCGGTGGGGGCGACCCCCATCAGGCGGGCGTTCTGCCGGTCCTGCATGTAGCCGGTGAGGATGCCGTCCTCGATCAGCGCCGTGCGCCCCGAGGGCGTGCCCTCGTCGTCGATGGTGATCGAGCCGCGCCGGTCGGGGATGGTGCCGTCGTCGACCACCGTCACGCCGGGCGCGGCCACGCGCTTGCCCATGAGCGACGAGAAGGCCGAGGTGCCCTTGCGGTTGAAGTCACCCTCGAGCCCGTGACCCACGGCCTCGTGCAGCAGGATGCCGGGCCAGCCAGGGCCAAGCGCGACCTCCATGACGCCGGCGGGCGCATCGCGGGCCTCGAGGTTGATCAGCGCCTGGCGCAGCGCCTCGCTCGCCATGCTCTGCCAGTTCGCGGTGGACAGGAGCGCGTCGAGTCCGTGGCGGCCGCCGGCGCCCGCGCTGCCGGATTCGCGGCGGCCGTCGCCCTCGACGATCACCGAGATGTTGAGCCGGGCCAGCGGGCGGTGGTCGCGGGCGCGCCAGCCATCGGGGCGTAGGATCTCGATCTCCTGCACGCTGGCCGAGAGGGCGGCCGTGACCTGCACCACGCGCGGATCGCGTGCCCTGAGCCAGTCGTCGATCTCGGCGAGCAGCCCGATCTTCTCGGCGAGCGGGCGTTCGCCCACCGGGTCGGCGGCGGGGTAAAGAACGCGGTTGGTGCGCGAGGGCGAGTCTGCAAGCGTGCCGCCGCCCTCGCGGGCGGCGAGCCGGGCGGTCTGGGCGGCGCGGCGCAGCGCGGCTTCGCTCAGCTCGGTGGAATGGGCGTAGCCCGCTGTCGGGCCGGCCACGGCCCTCAGCCCGAAGCCTTCGCCCGAATCGTAGGACGCGGTGCGCAGCCGCCCGTCGTCGAAGACCAGCATCTCCGAGCGCGAGCGCTCGAGAAAAAGCTCGCCGTCATCGGCCCCCGCGACGGCCTCGCGCAGGACCGCGAGGGCGCGGGCCTCGTCGAGATGCGTCTCGAAGGGCCGGAAGGGGGATTCGGGGGCAGACATGGGCGCTCCAGCGTTTGGTTGTGACGACAGCAAGCCTTGATCGAAATCAAAAAGCGGCGTCTTGCCGCGCAGCATCCGCTTGCCCTCTTACGGTCAATATGGTGATAGAGGCACAACGGCAAGGTACGGGAGCTTGAGCGGCACACCCGCGGCCCTAGCTTTGCCCTGAGAACTGGGCATCTCGACGGGGAAGGCATGATGCAGATGGCAAGGATCTCCGCGTTCGCTATGTCGGCGCTGATGACAGCGTCCGCGGGGCTGGCGCAGGCGCAGGAAATCGTGACGGGCAAGCCGGTGCCGCTGGGAACCGGATTCCAGGTCGCCGCGACGCCGGTGGCGGAAGACATCCACTGGCTCGACGACATGCTTCTGGTGATCATCACCCTGATCGTGCTGTTCGTCCTGGGCCTGCTGGTCGCCGTGGTGATGAAGTACAACGCCAAGGCCAATCCCAACCCCGAGCGCTTCACCCACAACGCCGTGCTCGAGGTGGTGTGGACGGCTATCCCGGTGGTCATCCTCTTCGTCATCGCCGTGCCGTCGCTGAAGCTGCTGTTCAACCAGCTCGACGTGCCCGAGCCCTACCTGACGATCAAGGCGACCGGCAATCAGTGGTTCTGGAGCTACGAGTACCCGGACCAGGACATCAGCATGGATGCCTTCATGATCGGCGGCGGCAATGCCCACCTGACCGACGAGATCCGCGCCGAGCTGGCCGATGCGGGCTACACCGACGACGAGTTCCTGCTGGCGACCGATACCCGTCTGGTCGTGCCGGTGAACCAGAACGTGCACGTGCTGGTGACCGGCTCGGACGTGATCCATGCGTGGGCGGTGCCGGCCTTCGGCGTGAAGATCGACGCCGTCCCCGGGCGCACCAACGAGACCTGGTTCCGCGCCGAGCAGCTCGGCACATTCTTCGGCCAGTGCTCGGAGCTGTGCGGCAAGGACCACTCGTACATGCCGATCGTGGTCGAGGTCGTGAGCCAGGAGGACTACGACGCCTGGGTGCTCGAGCAGACCGCGGCGCGCGACGGCGCGACCAAGGTCGCCAACGCCGCGAACTGAACCGATGCCGGGCCGCGCGCCGCTGAGCGCGATGGCCCGGCGCCGAGCGCGCCCCATGCGGGGGCGCCGTGACCGATCCGCCGAGAGATGGTGACTGCGTGACCGACATCGCTCCCGATCTCACCGCACGCGCCGGGGCCGCCGAGCCGGGCTTTGGGGACTATGTGCGCCTGCTCAAGCCGCGCGTCATGTCGCTCGTGGTCTTCACGGCGCTGGCCGGGATGCTGGCCGCGCCCTCGGTCGTCCATCCCGTCGAGGCCTTCGCCGCGCTGGTCTGCATCGCGGTCGGCGCGGGCGCCTCGGGTGCGCTGAACATGTGGTATGACGCCGACATCGACGCCGAGATGGCGCGCACCAAGGGCCGCCCCGTGCCCACGGGGCAGGTCGAGCCCGGCGAGGCGCTGGCCCTGGGGCTTGGATTGTCGATCCTGTCGGTGACGATGCTGGGCCTGTTCGCCAATCCTTTGGCGGCGGCGCTGCTGGCCTTCACGATCTTCTTCTACGCCGTGATCTACACGATGTGGCTCAAGCGCGCGACGCCGCAGAACATCGTGATCGGCGGCGCGGCGGGCGCGTTCCCGCCGATGATCGCCTGGGCGGCGGTGACGGGCGAGGTCACGCTCGCGCCGGTCCTGATGTTCCTGGTGATCTTCCTCTGGACGCCGCCGCATTTCTGGGCGTTGGCCCTGTGGCGGCGCGCGGACTACGCGAAAGTTTCGGTGCCGATGCTGCCGGTGGTGGCCGGCGACGCCGAGACGCGGCGCCAGATCTGGATCTACTCGCTGCTGCTCGCCCCGGTGGCGGTTGCGCCGGCGTTCACGGTGGCTGGCGGGCCGATCTATCTGGCGGTGTCGGTGCTGGCGACGGCCGACTTCCTGCGCCGCGCCTGGACCGTGAGCCGGCGCGATGCTGCCTCGGCCGAGGCCGACCGGTTCCGCGCCGAGAAGAAGCTTTTCGGCGTTTCGATCCTCTATCTCTTCGCGATTTTCGGTGCCTTCATCGCCGATTTTGCCCTGCGCGCCGCGGTCGGGCCCCTTGCCTGGCCAGTGTGGTTCTGAGGGGAGCGGTGGCGATGCGAGAGGACCACGAGCTGCACAGGCGCCGGCGCGGGCGGAACCTTGGGGTGCTTGCGGTGCTTGTTGCCTTCGTGTTCCTCCTCTTCTGGGTGACCGTCGTTAAGATGGGTACCCACGCAGGCAACCCGTGGGGCTGAGATGACGAAGCTCGACATGAGACGAAGCGGAAACGGCGAGAAGCGGCTTTGGAAGAAAGCCGTGCCGCTGGTCGGCGTGGTGTTCGGCATGCTTGGCATGGCCTATGCCGCCGTGCCGTTCTACGACTGGTTCTGCCGCGTGACGGGCTTTGCCGGCACGACGCAGGTGGCGGCGGCAGGCACCGACGTCGAGGTGCTGGACCAGACGGTCACGGTGCGCTTCGACGGCTCGACCAATCGCGGCATGCCGTGGGAGTTTCGGCCCGCGACGCCGCCGATGGAAATCAGGATCGGCGAGACCGGGCTGGCCTTCTACGAGGCGCACAACCCGACCGACCACCCGATCACCGGGACCGCGACGTTCAACGTGACGCCGTTCGCGGCCGGCGCGTATTTCACCAAGATCGACTGCTTCTGCTTCACCGAGCAGACGCTTCAGCCCGGCGAGCGGGTCATGATGCCGGTGACGTTCTACGTCGACCCCGACATCTTGCAGGACCCCGAGACCGACCGCGTGCACACGATCACGCTGTCCTACACCTTCTACGAGACAGAGACCGAGCCCGAGCAGCAGGCCCGGCTCGACACGGAACCGGGTGGCGCCGCCGCGTCCGCCGGGCGGAACTGACGGCGCATTGGAGGGAGAGGCCATGGCCCACGAGAAAAACCACGACTACCATATCCTGCCGCCAAGCCCCTGGCCCTTCATGGGCGCGGTCGGCGCGTTCACCATGCTGGCCGGCATGGTCGTGTTCATGAAGGGCGGCACGCCCGCCATCGCGCTCCTCGGCCTCGCCGTCGTCCTCTACACGATGTATGTCTGGTGGCGCGACGTCATCGCCGAGGCCAATGCCGGCGACCACACTCCGGTCGTGCGTATCGGCCTGCGCTACGGGATGATCCTGTTCATCATCTCGGAGGTGATGTTCTTCTCGGCGTGGTTCTGGTCGTTCTTCAAGCACGCGATCTTCCCGATGACGGGCGATTTCGGCACCATCGCGACCGCCGACGCCCCCGACGGCGTCTGGCCGCCCGTGGGGATCGTGACCTTCGACCCGTGGCACCTGCCGCTGATCAACACGCTGATCCTGCTGCTGTCGGGCACCACGGTGACCTGGGCACACCATGCGCTGCTCGAGGGCAAGCGGCCCGCGCTGATCTATGGCCTGCTGGCGACCGTCCTGCTCGGCGCGCTCTTCACGATGTTCCAAGCCTACGAGTACAGCCACGCGGCCTTCAGCTTCAGCGGTAACATCTACGGCGCGAACTTCTTCATGGCGACGGGCTTCCACGGCTTCCACGTCGTCGTCGGGACGATCTTCCTCTTCGTCTGCCTGATGCGCGCCCGGGCCGGGGCTTTCACGCCCGAGCAGCATGTCGGCTTCGAGGCGGCCGCCTGGTACTGGCACTTCGTCGACGTCGTCTGGCTGTTCCTCTTCGCCTGCGTCTACATCTGGGGCGGCTGAGCCTCAGCGCGGGACATGGACCTGGCCGCCGCCCGCACCCCGGGCGGCGGTTTCGTTTTGGAGACGGAGCGTTGCGCATGACCCGAAGCCACCGCGGCATATTCGCCCCGATCGTGATCGGCGTGAGCGGGGTCGCGATTCTCATCGGTCTTTGCGTCTGGCAGATCCAGCGGATGACCTGGAAGGAGGCGCTGATCGACACGCTCGAGGCGCGGCTCTCGAGCGAACCGGTGGCGCTGCCCGCGGGACCGGACGCAGCTGACGAGTTTCTGCGCGTGCGGATCACGGGGCGATTCGACGACGCGCCCGGCGGCCATGGCTTCGCCGACGCGCCCTTCCTGACGACGCGCGAGCGCGAGCCCGGCTACCGGATCATCCAGCCTTTCGCGACCAGCGACGGGCGGCACGTGATGGTGGACCGGGGTTTCCTGCCGGCATCGCTCAAGAACGAGGATGGCCGCGCCGTGCGGCCCACGCCCGCGCCGGCCGAGGATCTGACGCTGACGGGTGCGCTGCGCTTTCCCGACGAGACCGCGGACCCGCCCTTCGGCGCCCGCGACAACGTCTGGGTCGCGCGCGATCTGGCGGCCATGGCGCGAATCTTCGGGACCGAGCCCGTTCTGGTCGTGTCGGAGACGCCGACGGCGGTGGGCGGGGCGTGGCCGCAGCCCATGCCTCTGACAGTGGATCTGCCGAACAGCCACCTCAACTACGCCATCACCTGGGGATCGCTGGCGCTGGTCTGGGCGGTGATGGCGGGCGTCTGGCTGAGGCGTGAGCTGGCGGCCTCGAAAGACGGGTGAAACGCGACGCCGTACGCCGCATCCGGCATGGACATTGTCCCCCCTCGCGCGCTGCTGTATGACGCGCGACAGGAACGAGGGGAGCCATCCGATGCGTTACATTTCGACCCGAGGCCAGGCGCCGGCGCTCGATTTCGAGGCGGCGATGCTGACCGGCCTTGCGCGCGACGGGGGGCTCTACGTCCCCGAGCAGGTGCCGCACATGGCGCCCGCCGAGATCGCGGCGCTGGCGGGGCTGAGCTACGAGGAAGTGGCGTTCCGGGTCATGCGCCCGTTCATCGGTGACTGCTTCACCGACAGCGCCTTCCGCGAGATCATCGCGCGGGCCTATGCCAGCTTTCCGCACCCGGCCCGCTGCCCGCTGGTCCAGATCGGCCCGAACGACTGGATCATGGAGCTGCATCACGGCCCGACGCTGGCTTTCAAGGACGTGGCCATGCAGCTCATCGGCCAGATGTTCCAGGCGGTTCTGGGGCGGCGCGGCGAGCGGGTGACCATCGTCGGCGCGACCAGCGGTGACACGGGCTCGGCGGCGATCGAGGCGTTCCGCGGGCTCGATACCGTGGACGTGGTGATCCTCTACCCGCATGGCCGGGTGTCCGAGGTGCAGCGCCGCCAGATGACCACCCCGGTCGAGGGCAACGTGCACGCACTGGCCGTGGAAGGCACTTTCGACGACTGCCAGGCGCTTGTGAAGGCGATGTTCAACGACTTCGCCTTCCGCGACGAGGTGGGGCTGGCGGCCGTCAACTCGATCAACTGGGCGCGAGTGCTCGCGCAGGCGGTCTACTACTTCACCGCCGCGGTCAGCCTGGGCGCGCCCGGACGACGGGTCAGCTTCTCGGTGCCGACGGGCAATTTCGGCGATATCTTCGCGGGCCACATCGCGCGCCGCATGGGATTGCCGGTCGATACGCTTGTGATTGCCACCAACGAGAATGATATCCTGCACCGGACGCTGGAGAGCGGCGTCTACGAAAGCCGCGGCGTGGTTGCGACGATCGCGCCGTCTATGGACATTCAGGTGAGCTCGAATTTCGAGCGGCTCCTGTTCGAGTTGTATGGCGAGGATGGTGCGTCGGTGACGGCGGCGATGGACGAGTTGAAGGCGACGGGACGCTTCGCGCTGCCGCAGGGCGCGGTGGCGCAGCTGCGCGAGGGGTTTGCCTCGGCGCGCTCGGACAAGGACACGACGATGGCGCTGATCGCGCGCATGCATCGCGACACGGGCCTTGTGCTGGACCCGCACACCGCCATCGGCGTGGTGGCGGCCGATCGAGCGCGCGGCGAGGCCGAGGTTCCGATGGTCACGCTGGGTACCGCCCATGCCGCCAAGTTCCCCGATGCCGTCGAAGCCGCCTGCGGTGTGCGCCCGGCGCTGCCCGCGCGGATGGCCGATCTCTACGAGCGGCCCGAGCGTGTGAGCGTCGTGCCCAACGATCTCGAGCGGATCGAGGCCGTGGTCCGGGAGCGTCGCCAATGACGATCGAGATCTCGCGCCTCTCGAACGGGTTTCGCGTCGCCACCGAGGTGATGCCGGGCTTCGGCTCGGCCAGCATCGGCATCTGGATCGACGCCGGAACCCGTCACGAGCGCGCGGACCAGAACGGTATCGCCCACTTCCTCGAGCACATGGCGTTCAAGGGGACGGCGCGGCGCTCTGCGCTCGACATCGCCGAGGCGATCGAGGACGTGGGCGGGTATCTCAACGCCTATACCTCGCGCGAGCGCACCGCCTATTACGCCCGGGTTCTGCCGGGCGACGTGCCGCTGGCCCTGGACATCCTTGCCGACATCCTGCGCGAGCCGAAGCTGGCCGAGGCCGACATCGAGCTCGAGCGCGGGGTGGTGCTGCAGGAGATCGGGCAGGCGCTGGACACCCCCGACGACATCATCTTCGACTGGCTGCAGGAGGTCGCATTCCCCGAGCAGGCGATGGGCCGCTCGATCCTGGGGCCCGCGTCCGAGGTCAGACGGTTCGGAAGGGCCGACCTGGCGGGCTTCATCGCCGAGCACTACCGGCCCGAGCGGATGATCCTGGCGGCGGCCGGCGCCGTCGATCACGCCGCGATCCTGCGCCTGGCCGAGGGCCTGTTCGGCGACATGACCCCCGGGGCCGAGCCGCTGCCCGAGCCCGCCGCCTTCCGCGGCGGCGAGCGGCGGGTGAAAAAGAACCTCGAGCAAGCGCATTTCGCGCTGGCGCTGTCGTCGCCAAGCTATCGCGACGAGCGCTATTACGCCGCACAGATCGCCGCGACGGCGCTGGGGGGCGGCATGTCCTCGCGCCTGTTCCAGGAGGCGCGCGAGAAGCGCGGCCTTTGCTACACGATCTTTGCTCAGTGTGCGGGCTGGGCGGATTCGGGAATGCTGACCGTCTATGCCGGAAGCGGTGCCGAGGCGATCGGCGGGCTGGTGGACCTGACGGTGGACGAGCTGCACCGCGCGATCGAGGACCTCTCGGCGGCCGAGGTGGCGCGCGCCCGTGCGCAGACCCGCGCGGGGCTGGTGATGGGGCTGGAAAGCGCCTCGGCCCGGGCCGAGCGGCTGGCCACGCAGGTATCGATCTGGGGCCGGGCGATCCCGGTCGACGAGACCGTCGCCCGCGTCGAGCGTGTCGATGTCGCCGCGGCGCGTGCCGCTGTCGCGGATTTCACTCATTCGGCAGCGCCCGCGGTGGCACTTTACGGTCCCGTGTCGGGTGCGCGGCCTGCGGCCGAGCTGGCGCGGCGCCTCGCCGCCTGAGGCCGATGTTTCTGCGTCGCCCCCGCAACAGGCTGCCCGAGATCGAGACCGCGCGGCTGCTGCTGCGCGCGCCGCAGATGGTCGACTATCCGGAATGGGCGCAGCTGCGGCGCCAGAGCCGGGGGTTCCTGCAGCCATGGGAGCCGGCCTGGGCCCGCGACCACCTCAGCTCGCGCTCGTTCCGAAACCGCGTGATCTGGGCCGAGCGCGCGATCAAGCAGGGCGACGCGCTGCCGCTGTTCCTGATCCGAACCGAGGACGGCGCGGTTCTGGGCGGGCTCACGCTTTCGAACATCCGGCGCGAGCCGGCGCAGGCGGGGACGCTCGGCTACTGGATCGGCGAGCAATTCGCGCGTGCGGGCTACATGACCGAAGCGCTGGGCGCCTTGCGCGAGCATGCCTTCGCGGAGATGGATCTCTCGCGCCTGGAGGCCGCCTGCCTGCCCGACAACGCGGCGTCTCGGCGGCTGCTGGAGCGCTGCCAGTTCAAGTATGAGGGCGTGGCGCAGGCTTATCTGCAGATCGACGGGCGGTGGCGCAACCACGTCCTCTATGCATCGCTGCGGTCCGATCGGCGGGGCAGGGTGGACGACATGGCGCGGTGAACGCGCCCCGTCGTCCGGATCCGGGCTGGCCTCAGGCCGAGCCGCCGGGCGACACCAGCATCGAGGCGCTGATGCCGAGCTTGGCCAGCGCGCGTTCCCATTTCGGAGCCTGCTCGTCGCCGAACAGGAGCTCGCGGTCGGCGTTGCAGGTCAGCCAGCCATTGTTGCGCAGCTCGTCCTCGAGCTGGCCCGGTGCCCAGCCGGCATAGCCGAGCGCCACGATCGCGTCGCGCGGGCCATGCCCCGCGCCCATGGCATGCAGGATGTCGAGCGTCGCGGTCATCGAGATCTCCTCGTCGACCTGCATCGTTGCCTCGGGGCTTTCGTAGTCGGAGGAATGCAGGACAAAACCCCTGCCGGGCTCGACCGGGCCGCCATAGCGCACGTGGACGGCGCGCAGCGCGGCCCCGATCGGGATCTCGAGCGTCCCGAAAAGATCCGAGAGCGTCAGCTCACCCGCTTCGCGATTGATGACGATGCCCATCGCCCCCTCGGCCGAATGGGCGCAGAGATAGACGAGGCTGCGCTCGAACCGGGGGTCGCGCATCGAGGGCATGGCGATCAGGATCTGGCCGTCAAGAAACTGAGCCACCCCCGGATCGTGCCCGGGGCCGCCTTCCATGCCGCCATCGTTCTCGCGTGTCTGGCTCATCCCTCAAATGTGGACCCGCATCTGGGCAAGGGCAAGGCGGCATGGGGGCGCGTGGACCAGGCACACGCGTAATAACGCAGATGCTATGTTCATTTCATGCCCCCGCGACTATTTAGGAGGCATGAAAGCGATACTCGACTGGACCACCGCCTTTGGCATCCTCGCGACCGCGCTGGTGGCGGCGTTGCCTGCCCGCACGGTGCAGGCGCAAGCCCTCGTGTCGAGCGGAGAATCCTTCCTCCGTGCCGACCTTGCCGTCGGCCCGCGGAGCGCGTCCGGCGTGCGCGAGGCGGGGCTCGTCCTGAACATGTCGAAGGGGTGGAAGACCTATTGGCGCAATCCGGGCGAGGCCGGCATCCCGCCCTCGTTCGACTGGGCGGGGTCGACCAACATCGCGGATATCGAGATCGACTGGCCGCGACCGCTGAGCTTCGAGAGCTTCGGGATGCGCACGCTGGGATATGCACGCGAGGTCGTGCTGCCGCTGCGCATCCATCCGGTAGACCCGTTGGCGCCCATCGGCCTGGACCTGAAGCTTGCCCTCGGGGTGTGCTCGGATATCTGCGTGCTCGAGGAGACGCGCGTCGTGCGCGACATCCCTGTCGCCGAGGTTGGCGACGGCGCGGCGCTGATCGCGGCGGCACGGGCCGCCGTTCCGGGGCCCGGCGAGGGGCAGGGGCTTGTCTCGGCGGTTTGCCGGCTGACCGGCGCGGGCGCTGATCGTGCCTTCGAGGCGCGGCTGACGTTCGTGCAGGCATTGCCGGATCCGGTCGTGGTCCTCGAAGGACCCGCCGACAGCTGGTTCCACGGAACCGAGATCGCCGCGCAGGGGGCCGAGATCGAAGTCCATGCCAAGTTGTCGCTGGGCGACCCGTCAGCGTGGGTCGGGCGTGGCAATCTGCGCATCAGCGTCTTTGCCGGCGACGTCGCGGCCGACATCAGGGGTTGCACCGCACCGGCCGGCTGACCGGCTCGAGGATCAGGATGAAGAAGGCCCCGGCGTTGCGCGCCAGGGCCTTGTTCGGTTCGGTCTGTCCGCTGATAAAGCGGGGCGGCGAGCTCAGTCGGCGGCGGGGACAAGGCCCTTGCTCGTCGCCAGTTCGCGCATGCGCTTTTGCAGCTTCTCGAAGGCGCGCACCTCGATCTGACGGATGCGTTCGCGGCTCACATCGTAGACCTTGGAGAGGTCTTCAAGGGTGACCGGCTCGTCCTTCAGCCGACGCTCGGTCAGGATATGGCGCTCGCGCTCGTTCAGAGCCTCGAGCGCCTCCATCAGGAGCTCGCGGCGGGCGTCCATCTCCTGCGTCTCGGCATACTGCGCCGCCTGGTCGGCGTCCTCGTCGGCCAGCCAGTCCTGCCATTCGGTGGTGCCCTCGCCGTCACCCTTGATCGAGGTGTTGAGCGAGCTGTCGCCACCGCCCGAGAGGCGGCGGTTCATCGAGATGACCTCGTCCTCGGACACGCCAAGGTCGGTCGCGATCTTCTTCACATGCTCGGGCCGCATGTCGCCCTCTTCCAGGGCGCCGATCTTGCCCTTCGCCTTGCGAAGGTTGAAGAAAAGCTTCTTCTGCGCCGCGGTGGTGCCGAGCTTCACCATCGACCACGACCGCAGGATGTATTCCTGGATCGAGGCGCGGATCCACCACATCGCATAGGTGGCGAGCCGGAAGCCCTTGTCCGGGTCGAAGCGCTTTACCGCCTGCATCAGCCCGACATTCGCCTCGGACACGACCTCGGCCGTGGGTAGCCCATAGCCGCGATAGCCCATCGCGATCTTCGCCGCGAGGCGCAGATGCGAGGTGACGAGCTTGTGCGCGGCCTCGCGGTCGCCGTGATCGACCCAGGCCTTGGCCAGCATGAATTCCTCGTCCGGGTCCAGCATGGGGAACTTGCGGATCTCGGCAAGATACCGGCTCATTCCCTGTTCCGGCGAGGGCGCGGGAAGCGCCGAATAGGTGCTGCTCATTGATCCCTCTCTCTCTTGTTCTTGTCCAGGCGCGCGGGGTCTGCGGTCGGCGAGATATAATATCCCCGTCCCGCGTGCCTATCCTATCAACGCGCGTGTGACGGATTCCGGCGCAAAAGACACAAAAGCGTGTTCATGTCCGAAGGAATCGGGCTCTCGAAGTCAAGATATGCGCCCGTAACCGGGTGTTGGAAGCCAAGCCGCGTCGCGTGAAGCGCCTGACGTGGAAACGCTGCAAGCGCGGCACGGGTTCCCTCGTCGACTCGGTCGGGCGAAAGCCGCCTCGGCCGGCCATACACCGGATCGCCGACCAGAGGGTGGCCAATATGCGCGGCGTGGACGCGGATCTGGTGGGTGCGCCCGGTCTCGAGCCGGAAGGTCGCGAGGCTGGCGAAGGGCGGCGCGCCGAAGCCCTCGTCCAGCCTGAGCCGCGTCACCGCGTGGCGGCCGCCCGAACGCGCGACCGCCATGCGCTTGCGGTCGACCGGGTGGCGGGCAAGGGCTGCCTCGACTCGGATCCAGCCATCCTCGAAGCTCACGCCCGGAAGCCCCGCAAGGCGCGGCTCGGCCCGGTCAGGCATGCCCCAGAGGATCGCGCGGTATTCGCGCTCGATGTCGTGGGTGGCGAACAGCGCGGCCAGGCCGGCCATGGCCGCCTCGGTCTTGGCAGCGACCAGGAGGCCGGAGGTGTCCTTGTCGATGCGATGCACGATGCCGGGCCGCCGCTCGCCGCCGATCCCCGCGAGACTGCCGCCGCAATGGGCGAGCAGCGCATTGACCAGCGTGCCGCGCTCGGCCCCCGGTGCGGGGTGGACCACCATGCCGGCGGGCTTGTCGATGACGATCAGGTCCGCGTCCTCGTGGACCACGACCAGCGGAATGTCCTCGGGCTCGGGCCGGGCGGGCGCCGGTTCGGGCAGGGTGACGCGGTAGATCGCGCCCGCCTTGACTTTCGCGCGCGGCGCGGTGACGGTCGCGCCGCTCGGGTCGGTCACGCGTCCGGCCGCGATCGCGTCCGCAAGCCGCGAGCGCGACAGCCCCGCGATGCCGGCGGCAGCCTCGGCCAGGGCCTTGTCCAGGCGCAGGCCATCGGCGTCGTCCGGGATGGTAAGGTCGTGGATCTGCCCGCCCGTGCCGGATGCTTCGGCCGGTACCGGCAGATCGTCGTCGAGAGGATCGTCCATGTCCGATGCCCGCCGCTACGACCCCGAGGAGGAACTGCCCGAGCCCGCGCCTGTGCGGCGCCTGAGGCTGATGGTCAGCGCCCTGATCTTCGTTCTCATCGCTGGGGTGGTAACGGTTGCCGCGACGCTTGTCATCCGGCTTGGCGCGCTGGGACCCGCTGCGGCGCCACCGATCGCGGCCGAGCGGCTGGTGCTGCCGGCGGGCGAGATGATCGTGGCGATGGGGCAGGGCGGCGGCCGCGTCCTGATCGCGACCCGCGACGCCGAGGGCGTCGAACGCCTGCGCGCCTTCGACGCTGCCAGCGGGGCGCAAAGCTCGATCACGCTGATCGAGCGCGAGTGAAGGGTTTGGGTCCGGAAGAGCACGACTGACGCGCGAACGCCTCAACCCGGGAGGTTACGCCAGGCGGGCAGCCCCGCGAGCGGCTCGGCCTCGACCACGCCGCGCGTGATGGCGCGCGCTACGCAGTCAGCCGCCAGCATACCAAGCCGCGAGAGCGCGGCAAGGTCGCCTGGCGGCCCTGCGCTGCCGGTCGCGAGCACGAACACCGTGTCCCCGTCGAGCGGCGCGTGAACGGGGCGGATCGCGCGGGCGAAGCCGTCATGGGCCATCGTGGCAATGCGGCCCGCCTCGGCCCGCGTGAGGCGCGCGTCGGTCGCCACCACCGCGAGCGTCGTGTTCGCGCGCGCCCCGCCCGAGAAAGCGTGCTCGAGCGTGGAAGGTGCGCCGGAGGGCGGGGTGACACCGCCCCATTCGCCTGCCTGCTCGAGCCACCAGGCCCAGGGCGCGCGCGTGCCCGGCATGACGACCGATCCGAGCGGATTTGCCACGGCCAATGCGCCCACCGTCACGCCATCCGCCACGAACGAGGCGGTGCCGAGCCCGCCCTTCAACCCACCAGCCCTGGCGCCAAGGCCCGCCCCGGCATTTCCGAGCGCGAAATCGGCAGCCGCGGCTTCGGCCGCGGCGCGGCCGAGGCGCCACCATGGCGGCGTCTCCCAGCTCTTCGGGCCGCCGGTCGCCAGATCGAAGATGATCGCGCCCGGCACGATTGGGACCCGCGCGTCGCCCACGGCAAAGCCGCGCGCCTGGCTGCGCAGCCAGTCCATCACGCCGCCGGCGGCATCGAGCCCATAGGCCGAGCCGCCCGAAAGCGCGATGCCATGCACGACCTCGACCGTGCCGAGCGGGCCGAGCGCGTCGCTCTCACGCGTGCCGGGGCCGCCGCCGCGCACGTCGATGGCGGCAACGGCTGGCGTTGCGGGGATGACCGCCGTGACGCCGGTGAGAAGGGTGCGGTCTTCGGCGTTGCCGACGGCGAGGCCGGCAACATCAGTGATCGAGTTCCGCGGTCCCGGCCGGATCATCCGTGCCCCCATCCTGCTCTTGCGCGCCAAGCCTATACGCGCGGCCAGCGGGCGCAACAGGGGCTGGCGCTTGCAAGCGCGGATGCACGCCGACACTCTGGTTGAAAATCACGAGGGGGGGCGAGCGCCATGGCAGCACCGCTGGCGGGCAACCGCATCATCGAGTTCGAAGGCATCGGGCCGGCACCCTATGCCGGGATGCTGCTGGCCGACATGGGGGCGGACGTGGTCAAGATCGCCCGGCCCTCGGCCGCGCGCGGGCCGCTGATCGAGGACACGGGTGCGGCGGCCATGGACCGGGGCAAGCGCATCGTCACGCTTGATCTGAAGGCCGATGAGGGGCGCGCGGCTGCGCTCTCGCTCGCCGCACGCGCCGACGGGCTGATCGAGGGGCTCAGGCCCGGCGTGATGGAACGTCTGGGCCTGGGGCCTGCCGAGGCGCAGGCGGCGAACCCGCGCCTTTGCTACGTTCGGGTGACCGGCTGGGGGCAGGGCGGCCCGCTGGCTCAGACGGCGGGCCACGACATCAACTACATCGCGCTCACCGGGGCGCTGCACGCGATCGGCGAACCCGAGAGGCCTCCGGTGCCGCCACTCAACCTCGTTGGCGATTTCGGTGGCGGGGGCATGCTGGCCGCGCTGGGCATGCTGGGCGGCCTGATCGAGGCTGCGCGCACCGGACGCGGCCCGGTCGTCGATGCGGCGATGGTCGACGGCGCCGCAAGCCAGATGGCCTTCATCTACGCCTGGACCGCTTCGGGCGTGTGGCGCGACCGCCGCGGCGACAACCTGCTGGACGGGGCCGCGCCGTTCTACCGCTGCTACGCCTGCGCCTGCGGTGGCTATGTCGCGGTGGGCGCGATCGAGCCGCAGTTCTTCCGCGCGATGATGGAGGGGGTCGGGCTCGACCCCGATACCTGGGACCAGGCCGAACGCGCGCGCTGGCCGGAGCTTGCCGAGGCACTGGCCGAGCGGTTCGCGACCCGCGATCGCGACGCCTGGGCCGCGCGCTTCGCCGGCAGCGATGCCTGCGTGACGCCGGTGCTCGCCCTCGGCGAGGCGGCGGCCCACCCCCATATCGCCGATCGCGCGACCATCGGGGGTATCCCGCCAATGCCGGGTCCGGCTCCGCGCTTTGGCGACGTCATCGCCTCGGGCCCGCCGCGCGGGGTCGAGGTCGGCGAGGTCCTGTCGGGCTGGAGCTGACCGCTCAGAGCGCCGTCCAGCCGCCGTCGACCGAGATGGTGGTGCCGGTGATCTGGGCCGCGTCCTCCGAGCACAGGAACGCCACGGTGCCGCCGATCTGGTCGGTCGTCGCGAACTGGCGCGAGGGTTGGCGCGCGAGCATCACCTCGCGGATCACGGTCTCGCGGTCCATGTTGTGGGTCTTCATCTGGTCGGGGATCTGAGCCTCGACCAGCGGGGTCAGGACGTAGCCCGGGCAGATCGCGTTGCAGGTGATGCCCTCGCCGGCGGTCTCGAGCGCCGTGACCTTCGAAAGGCCGACGACGCCATGCTTGGCCGCGACATAGGCCGACTTGAAGGGCGAGGCAGTGAGGCCATGGGCCGAGGCAATGTTGACGATGCGGCCCCAGCCGGCCGCGCGCATCATCGGAAGGGCGGCAGCCGAGGTATGGAAGGCCGAGTTGAGATTGATCGCGATGATCGCGTCCCACTTCTCGGGGGGGAAGTCCTCGATCCGCTCGACATGCTGGATGCCGGCGTTGTTGACCAGGATGTCGACCGAGCCAAAGCGCGCCTTGGCCTTCTCGACCAGCGCGCGGCAGTCATCTCCGCTGGACATGTCGGCGGCGACGTAGGTGACCTCCGAGCCAGTGTCCGTGGCGATCTGGGCGGCGAGCTGGTGGTCTTCCGGCCGGTCGGTGAACGAGTTGATCACGACCTTCGCGCCGCGCTCTGCCAGGACCTGGGCAATCCCCAGCCCGATGCCGGAATTCGATCCGGTGACCACCGCGACCTTGCCGTTGAGCGTCATGTCCATTGCCCCTTTACCTTGGCTCGCCTTCCGGGCCACCCTGCCGGGCGGCCGCTGCTGAGATGCGGCGGCCAGCATAATGTTGCAATGCAAAAATGCGAGAGTGAATTCCCGGGATGACCGAGGCGAGCAGCGCGGCGGGCAGGACGCAGAGCCAAAAAAAAGCGCCCCACGAAGGGGGCGCGTCAGGTGTTGAGGCAGGTTTCATACAGGCAAGAAACCTATCGAGCAGTGAGATCAAGATACGCAAAGTTACCCGTTTCGGCAAGGGGGTTTTCGCGGCAGATTCAGTGACAGTTGTAAGACACGCTGCCATCGCGCTTTTCACGGTTCTTGCCATAACGGTCCAAGCCCCCCGCGCAGGGGCTGGCGAGGGGGAATCCCATGGTATCGCGATGCACGGTGAACCAGAATTATCTCAGGGCTTTACGGCTCTTCCTTACACCAATTTTGAAGCTCGTTCCGGGGGGCGTGCGACCTTCGGAGAGATCGGTGGTTTCGACAGTCTGAACCCGTTCATCCTGAAGGGCCGGGCGCCTTGGGCGGTGTCGCCGCACATGGTCGAGTCGCTCATGGCGCGCAGTTATGACGAACCCTTTACGCTTTATGGGCTGCTTGCCGAGACAATCGAAACGCCGCCGGACCGGTCGTGGGTGGCGTTCACGCTGCGCGAGGGCGCCCGATTCTCCGACGGCAGCGAGGTCACGGTCGAGGACGTGATCTGGTCATTCGAGACGCTGGGGCGCGAGGGGCATCCGCGCTACCGCAATGCATGGGACGCGGTCTCGGATATCCGAAAGACGGGGCCGCGATCGCTGCGCATCGACTTCTCGGAGCCGAACCGCGAACTGCCGCTGATCCTCGGCCTGCGCCCGGTCCTGAAGCGAGAGCAGTGGGAGAATCGCGCCGATGGCCGGGGATTCGCCGAGTCCGGGCTGGAGCCTGTCATCGGCTCGGGGCCCTATGTCATCGCCGATTTCGAGCCTGGCCGCTATATCACCTTCCGTCGCGACCCCGACTGGTGGGGCGCGGACCTCGCGGTGAACCGCGGCCTGAACAATTTCGACGAGATCCGCTACGAGTTCTTCCGCAATGCCGATGCGCTCTGGCAGGCGGTGCAGACCGGAGCGGTGGATTTCTTTGCCGATTCGGACCCGGTCCGCTGGGCTGAGGGGTATGACTTTCCGGCCGCGGCGCAGGGCAAGCTGCGCCGCGCGGAAATCGAGCACGGCCGGCCCACGGGCATGGAGGGCTTCGTGTTCAACACGCGCCGCGCGCCGCTGGACGACCGGCGGGTGCGCGAGGCGCTGGCGCTGGCGTTCGACTGGGAGTGGATGAACGAGCGCCTCTACCGCGGCCAGTTGCGGCGCATCCGGTCCTATTTCGACAACTCGGTTCTGGGGTTCGAGGGGCGTGCGGAGGGGCACGAGCGCGCGATTCTCGAGCCCTTCGCCGCAAGCCTGCCAGAGGGGACGCTCGACGAGGGCTGGCGGCCGCCGGTCTCGGACGGGACCGGCCGCGACCGGCGCAACCTGAGGCGCGCGGCGCGGCTGCTGGACGAGGCGGGATGGACCGTCAGCAACGGCCAACGCCGCGGACCCGGTGGCGAGGCGCTGACGCTCGAGGCGCTCGTCCTGTCGACCGAGGACGAGACGCTGGCAAGCCTCTGGGCGCAGGCGCTGGCGCGGCTGGGCGTGACGTTGAGCGTGCGGCGCGTCGATGCCGCGCAATACCAGCTGCGGCGCCAGGAATATGACTACGACATCGTGACGAACCGGTGGTCGATGTCGCTGAGCCCGGGGACCGAGCAGCGCCTCTATTTCGGCGCCGCGGGGCGCGACGCGCCGGGCACGCGCAACTACATGGGCGTCGCGGACCCCGCGGTCGAGGCCGCAATCGACGCGATGCTTGCCGCCGAGGAAGAGGCCGATTTCCGTGCCGCCGTGCGCGCGCTCGACCGGGTTCTGAGCGCGGGCATCTACGTCGTGCCATTCGGAGTGCTGCCTTCCGACCGGATCGCCCATTCGTCCGCGATGCACCGGCCCGAGCGCGCGCCGCTCTATGGCTGGTGGGGATGGTGGGCGGGGCCCGCGACCTGGTGGCGCGAATGACGGCCGCGGCAGCTGCACCCGGCACGGCTGAATCCGAGGCGCTGGCGCGGGTCTTCGGCTTTCACGGCTACCGGCCGGGCCAGGCCGAGATCGTCGAGGCAATGCTGGCGGGCGACGACGTGCTGGCCATCATGCCGACGGGTGGCGGCAAGTCGCTGTGCTACCAGTTGCCGGCTCTGGTCCGGGGTGGGTTGACCGTGGTGGTCTCGCCGCTCATCGCGCTGATGGAGGACCAGGTCGCGGCGCTGCGGGCGAACGGCGTCACCGCGGCGGCCTTGTCGTCCGCCACCGGCGCCGACGAGCGGGCATGGATCCTGGACGCCGCGCGCGAGGAGCGGCTTCGGCTGCTCTATGTCGCGCCCGAGCGCCTGGCGTCCGGGCGCTTCTGCGACTGGCTCGGCGGCTTGGGCGTCACCCGCCTCGCGGTCGACGAGGCGCATTGCATCAGCCAGTGGGGGCATGATTTCCGGCCCGACTACCTTCGGCTGGGGGATCTCGCGTCGCGGCTGGCCGTGCCGGTTGGCGCCTTCACCGCGACTGCCGACGAGGAGACCCGCGCCGAGATCGTCCGGCGGCTGTTCGACGGGCGTGCGCCCCAGCAGTTCATTCGCGGCTTCGACCGGCCCAACCTGTTCCTCGCCTTCCAGCCCAAGGCGAGCCCCCGTCGCCAGGTGCTGGACTTCGTCACCGCGCGTCGTGGCCAGTCCGGGATCGTCTATTGCGCGACCCGCGACCGGGCCGAGGCGATGGCCGAGGCGCTGCGCGGCGCCGGTTGCCAGGCGCAGGCCTATCACGCGGGGCTGGAGGCCGAGGAGCGCAGCCGGCGGCAGACGCTCTTCACCCGCGGCGACGGCGTGGTGATGGCGGCGACCGTGGCCTTCGGCATGGGTGTCGACAAGCCGGACGTGCGGTTCGTGGTGCAGGCCGACCTGCCGAAATCGATCGAGGCCTATTACCAGGAGATCGGCCGCGCCGGCCGCGACGGGTTGCCGGCGGACACGCTGACGCTTTACGGCGCGGACGACATCCGGCTGGCGCGCGCGCGGATCGACGAGGGCGACGCGCCGCCCGAGCGCAAGCGCGCCGATCATGCGCGGCTTTCGGCCTTGCTGTCGCTGGCAGAGGCGCCGCGCTGCCGCCGCCAGACCCTGCTCGCCTATTTCGGCGAGAGCGATGCCGAACCTTGCGGCAACTGCGACCTGTGCCGCGAGCCGCCCGAGCGGATCGACGGCACCGAGATCGCGCAGATGGCACTGTCGGCCATGCTGCGCACCGGCGAGGGGTTCGGTGCCGGTCATGTCGTCTCGGTCCTGCGCGGCGAGAGCGACGAGCGTATCGAGCGTCTGGGCCACGACCAGATCCGCACCTTCGGAGTCGGCGCAGCCCATGCACGCAGCGACTGGCAGGCCTGGCTCCGCCAGATGCTGGCATTGGGCCTCTGTGGCATCGACGGCAGCCGTGGCGGCGCCTGGAGCGTCACAGACGCGGGCTGGGAGGTGCTCAGGGGCGGACGGACCGTCGAGCTGAGGCGGGAGACGCCGCGCCGGCTTGAACGCAGGCGTGCCGCGGCCGTCGCGCCCGACATGGCGCCCGAGGATGCCGAGCTGCTGGCCGCCCTGAAAGCGCGCCGCGCCGAGATCGCCCGCGCCGCCAATGTGCCGGCCTATGTGGTGTTCTCGGATCGAAGCCTCGTCGAGATGGCGCAGAACCGGCCCGCGACGGCCGAGGCGATGGCGGACGTCCATGGCGTTGGAGCGGCCAAGCTCGAGCGCTATGGCGACACTTTCCTCGAGGTGATCCGAGCGGCCGGCTAGCTCAGAGCACGCAGCCCGTGCGCGCCGCGCGCGCATAGACCACCAGTTCGGGCCGCGCGGCGCGGTCCCCGGCGAGATAATCGTCGATCAGCGCCGATGCCCGCCCAGGCGCGCGGTCATGCCAATGGCCGAGACCGTGGAGCGCGGCTTCCTGGCAGGCGGCATGGGGCAGGGCGAGGATCGCCCCCATCGCCTCGATCATCGCCGCGTCGAGGGCCTCGGCCTCGGCGGGAAAACCGGGGGGGTCGATCCAGATGAGATCGAAGAACATGTAGGCCGTGAGCGCGAGCGGGCCGCCATCCTCGGAACGATGGCCGAGCGACTGCGGACAGCGCGGCGCGATGACCTCGGAGAAGAGGGGGACAAGCCCTGCGGCGATCGCGATACGCGTGTCCTGCGTGACCCCGGGCGCGCCGATGCAGCGGAACATCAGGGGCTCGGACGAATCGAAGATCCAGCGCAGTCCGGCAGCGACCGACAGATCGTCATACGGGGCCATGTGCGCACCGGGCGCGTCGAGCAGCCAGGCCAGGTGATCCGCGAACTCGGCCTCGGTTGCGTGCGGCGGGTCGATGTCCGGCGTGAAGAAATAATCGTCGACCGTGGCCGGGCGCGTGAGGATCGCCATCAGCCACTCGTCATGCGCCTGCATCGTCTCACGCCTCGTTGACTTCGATTTCAGCCGTCCGGCTGGTAACGCTCTGGCCTGCCGCTATTTGCCGGGAGCTTAGCATGACCTTCGATACCGCGCTCGCACTGGGTGCGACGGCGCTTGTGCTGGCCGCCTCGTTCGCCGCGTCGCGCCGCGCGGCAACCCCCGACGGGTTCTTTCGCGGGACCGGCGTCGATGGCCGTGCGCCGGGCCTCGGGACGCTTGTGCTGAGCCAGGTGACGACCTGGATCTTCGCCCGGTCGCTGCTGACCGCGGCCGTGCTGGCGTTTCACTATGGCGTGGCCGGCGCGCTGGCCTACACGGCCTATTATCTGAGCTTTTTTACGGGCGGGCTGGTGATCGACCGGCTGCGCGCGGCCGAAGGGTCCGGCTCGATCCACGAGTTCCTGCGCGCGCGCTTCGGCGCGGCGGGCACCACCTGCTTCAACATCGTCGTCGCGGCGCGTCTGTTGTCCGAGGTCTTCGCGAACCTTCTCGTGGTCGGGCTCGTTTTTGGCGGGACGGGTAGCCTGGGCTACTGGGGCGCGATCACGGCGATCTCGGTGCTCACGCTGGCCTATTCGATGATGGGCGGGCTCTCGGCATCGCTGCGAACGGACGTCGTGCAGATGCTGGTCTTCCTGGGGCTTCTCGCCGCCGTCTGGCTGGCCGTGGCGGCGCTTCCGCAGGTGAATGCCGGCGATCTGGCGACGCCTGCGCGCATCGACCAGGGGCCGGGCTGGGTCCTGCTCGTGGTCGCGCTCCTGCAGGTGATCAGCTATCCGCTGCACGACCCGGTGATGACGGACCGAGGCTTCATCGCCGACCGTGAGACCACGCGGCGAAGCTTCTGGCTGGCGGGGCTCCTCGGCATGGGCTCGATCTTCGCCTTCGCGATGCTGGGGGTTGTGGCGGCCCATCATGCCGGCGGTGCGACCGATTTCCAGCAGGCACTGGCGGGCCTTCTGGGGGCCCCGCTGATGGTGCTCGTCAACCTGGCGCTCATCGTCTCGGCCGTGTCGACGATGGACTCGACGCTGTCGAGCGCGGCCAAGCTCGCGGTCGTCGACATGGGGCTCGCGCGGGCAACGCTGGCGAACGGGCGGGTTGCCATGGCGTCGTGCATGGCCGGTGGGCTCGGGTTTCTCGCGCTGGGTTGGGACGAGCTCTACACCGCGGTCGCGGTCTCGGGGACCGCCTCGATGTTCCTTGCGCCGGTCGCGGTGGTGTCGATCCTCGGCCGGCGCGAGGTGGCGCGCTGGGCCTATTTGGCGGCATTCCTCGCGGCCGTGGCGGGCGCGGCGGCTTACGGGGTCGAGAGCGAGGGCGGCATGCGGATCGTGGGCGATCTGACGGGGCTCGAGCACAAGTACTCGAAGCTGCTGGCGATCTGCGTGGCGGTGCTGGCCGTCGGCTTCGGCGCCTTCGCTCTGGGATTGAAGAGGCGCTGAGCCCCCGGCCGTGCGATGTGCGGGCGGCGTCAGCTCTTCTTGTCGTTGCTCATGTCGGCGCCCGCGACGCGGGCGAGCTGTTCCTTGCGGCGCGCGATGCGGGCCTGCTCGGCTGCCACCTCCTCGTGCGAGGGCGGGCTCACGAGACCGGCCGAGATGATCAGCTTGGCTGCCTCCTCGATCGTCATGTCGAGAAGAACGACATCGCTCTTCGGCACAAAGAGCAGGAAGCCCGAGGTCGGGTTGGGCGTGGTCGGCAGGAATACCGACACCATCTCGCCCGAGTTCGAGCGCTTGAGGATCTCGCCCTTCGTGTCCGTCGAGATGAACGCGATCGCCCAGAGGCCCCTGCGGGGATACTCGATCAGGCAGGCCTGGCGGAAGGACGTCTTGGACTGGCTCAGCACCGTCTCGACGAGCTGCTTGAGCGCGTTGTAGATCGACCGGACGATGGGCATTCGGTCGACGAAATCCTCGCCCAGCCGGATCAGCTGCTTGCCGAAGACCTTCTTGGCGAAGTAGCCGACGACCGTGGTGAAGATCAGGAAGACGATCAGCCCGTAGCCGGGGATGTCTGCGTCGATATAGGTGCGGGGGTTGTAGGGGGCCGGGACAAGGGGCAGGACCTGGCCGTCGACGAAGGTGATGAACGCCCAGGTCAGATAGAGCGTCACGACCACCGGGACCACGACGATCAGGCCGGTGAGGAAATTCGCCCTCAGGCGATGTCCCATCGAAACGCGGCGCCGCCGGGAGGTCCGGATCTTGCGTCCACCGTTTCCGTTTCCATTGGCCATCGCCTGCCGCTCCCCGTCACTCGCGCCAAAGACTTAGTGGCATGGCGCGCGCTCCGCAATGGCGCTCGCATGGGCGGCGGCAGGGGGGCTCAGTAACCCAGCGCGCGGTCGACGACGTTGGTGAAGGGCTCGCCCCGTTCGCCCCGCGCGATCTGGCGCACAAGCGATTCCGAGGCCGTCTCGGGCCGTGTCGCCGACGCGATATGCGGGGTGACCGTCACCCGCGGGTGGCCCCAGTACCGATGGCCCGCGGGCAAGGGCTCGATATCGAACACATCCATGGTGGCATGGCGCAGGCGGCCGGCATCGAGCGCCGCGAGCAGGGCGTCGTGGTCGATCAGCGGGCCGCGACCCGCGTTCACGATGCAGGCGCCTTGCGGCAGCATGGCGATGCGGTGCGCGTCGAGGAGCCGGGTGGTGTCCGGCGTGAGCGGGAGAAGAAGGACGAGGATCTCGGCCTCGGCAAGAACACGTTCAAGGCCCTCTTCGCCGGCAAGGCAGCGCACACCCGGGACGCTCTTTTCGCTGCGCGACCAGCCGCTGACGCGGAAATCGTTGGCCGCAAGCCGCTCGGCGCAGGCGGTGCCGAGGGTGCCGAGGCCGAGCACGCCGACATGCCGATCGCGAGCCAGCGGCGGGTAGCCGACGCCCCACTCACCGGCGAAGTTGCCCTCGATATACTGATCGATATCTAGGTGATGGCGCATCACGTGGCCGACGACATAGTCGATCATGCCGAGCGTCAGCCCGTCCTCGACCATGCGCACGAGTGGCACGTCAGCGGGCAGGGGCAGCTTGAGGATGTTCTCGACGCCCGCCCAGAGGCTCAGGATCGCCTTGAGGTTCGTGAAGGGCGCGAAGTCGCTCACCGGGCCGCTGCCGGCAAAGACCAGGTAGTCGACCTCGGCGGGATCGACCTCGGCGAGATCCATGCACAGGCGGATCTCGACGCCCGCCTCGCGGGCTGCGCGGGCGATGTGGCGCTCGTAGGCAGCGCGGTCTGCGGGCTTGCCCGCGTAGAGGACGAGAGGGGCCATCGAGCGGACCTCGTTACTTGCGGTGAATGTGTGCGGACTGGATCAGGCCGAAGGCGATGAGCAGGACCATCATCGCAGATCCGCCATAGCTGACCAGCGGCAAGGGCACGCCCACGACGGGGACGAGGCCCATCACCATCGCCATGTTGATGGCCCAGAAGAAGAAGAAGGTCGCCGCCAGGCCGCCGGTGATCAGTGAACCGAAGCGGTCGCGGTTGCGCGCCATCGACACGAAGCAGAAGGCCATGACAAGGACGTAGAGCCCGAGAAGCGAGGCGGAACCGACGAAGCCGAACTCCTCGCTCAGCGTGGTGAAGATGAAATCGGTGTGCTTCTCGGGCAGGAAGTTGAGGCGCGACTGCGTCCCCTGCATGAACCCGCGGCCCGAGAACCCGCCGGACCCCATCGCGATCTTGGACTGGGTGATGTGATACCCCGCGCCGAGCGGGTCCTGCTCGGGGTCGAGGAAGGTCAGGATCCGGCGGTATTGGTAGTCCTTGAGCAACTGCCACTCGGTCCCGCGTGAGGCCATGACGACCCAGACCGCGCCGCCCGCCGCCGCCGCCGCGAAAATGAAGTACCAAAGCGAGACGCCGGCGAGAAAGAGCACCACCGCGCCGCTCATCGCGATCATCAGCGCGGTGCCGAGATCGGGCTGCTTGAGGACCAGCACCATCGGCAGGAGGATCATGATCAGGGGCGGCACGAGCCAGAGCGGATGACTCACCAGGTCCTGCGAGAGCCATGTGTAGTAGCGCGCGAGCGCCAGCACGATCGCGATCTTCATCAGCTCGGACGGCTGCAGCTGGATGGGCCCCAGCGCGATCCATCGGGTCGCACCCATTCCCGTCTCGCCCGCGATCTCGACCGCGACGAGGAGGCCGAGAGCGACCAGGTAGGCCAGCGGCGAGGCCCATTTCCAGAAGCGGATGTCGATCATGGCCACGATCAGCATGATCACGAGACCAGCGCCGAAACGCGTCATCTGCCGGCCCGACCACGGGTCGAGGTCGCCCCCGGCGACCGAGTAGAGCATCAGGAAGCCTACACCCGCGATGGCGCCGATCAGCAGGACCAGCGCCCAGTCGAGCCGTAACAGCCGCCCGATGAGCGTGAGGCGCCCCGCATTGCGGCGGGCGCGGGCTTCGGCGACCGGCATCATGTCGGCATCCGCGAGGTGCCAGTGGCGGGGGCGTCCGCCGGCGGCTCGGCAGTCGGGCGCTCGGGCCTCTGGTCGGCCGGATAGGCGGTCAGCGGTGGCTCGGGCCCATAGAGCGCATGCATCAGGATATCGCGTGCGACCGGGGCGGCCGCGGCCGAGCCGCCGCCGCCATGCTCGACGACGACCGCGATCGCGTATTTCGGGCGGTCCGACGGGGCGTAGGCGGTGAAGAGAGCATGGTCACGCCGCGCCCAGGGAAGGTCCTCGTTGCGGAAGACGCCCCGCGCACGCTCGGCGGCGGTGATGTTGCGGACCTGGCTGGTGCCCGTCTTCCCGGCGATCAGCGCCGCATCATCGACGATGCGTGAGCGCCATGCGGTACCGCGACGGCTGTTGACGACACTGTGCATGCCATCGCGGACCACCCGAAGCTGCGCCTCGCTCAGCCCCAGGGGCGGTGCCTCCTGCTCGGGGATCGGCACGCCGTCGCGCGTGCGCACGAGGCGCGGCGCGATGATCCGGCCGGTCGCGATGCGCGATGTCATGATCGCCAGCTGGAGCGGTGTCGTGAGGACGAAGCCCTGGCCGATGCCGGTATTGAGGGTGTCGCCGGCCTGCCAGCCCTGCTTCTTGGCGGCTCGCTTCCAGTCGCGCGTGGGAATGAGCCCCGACTTGATCGAGGGCAGTGGCAGATCATGTTCGACGCCCAGGCCCAGCCGGTTGGCCATCGCGGCGATGCGGTCGATGCCGACCCTCCTCGCGACATCGTAGTAATAGACGTCGCAGGACTGCTCGAGCGACTCGCGCATGTCGACATGGCCATGCCCGCCGCGGCGCCAGCAGTGGAAGCGCCGATTGCCCAGTTGGTAGCCGCCGTTGCAGAAGACGGTGTCGCCAGGCCCCATGATGCCGGCTTCGAGCGCGGCCAGTGCCACCACCATCTTGAATGTCGAGCCCGGCGGATACATGCCCGAGGCCCATTTGTTATGCAGGGGCCGGTGGTCGTTCTGGATCAGCGCCGCATAGTCGGATTGCGAGATGCCCTGAACGAAGAGATTGGGCTCGAAGGTCGGGTTGGATGCGAGGGCGAGCAGATCCCCGTTGGTCGCATCCATCACGACGACCGCCGCGCTCTCGCTGCCCAGCCGCTCGTGGCAGTAGCGCTGAAGACCGAGATCGAGCGTCAGCTGGAGGTCCTTTCCGCCGGCACCCTCGACACGGTCGATCTCGCGGATGACGCGCCCGACCGCGTTGACCTCGATCCGCCGCGTGCCGGCTGAGCCGCGCAGCTCCCTCTCGGCGGCGCGCTCGATTCCGTCCTTGCCGATCTGGAACTCGGGCACCTGAAGGATCGGATCCTGGTCGTCGGGGTTCTCGAGATCGCGCTCGGTCACGCGCCCGACATAGCCGACGACATGGGCGGTCTGGGGGCCGTGCGGATAGTGGCGCGAGAGGCCGACCTCCGGCAGCACGCCGGGCAGGGCGGGCGCGTTGGCGTTGACCGCCGCGAAGCTCTCCCAGTCGAGGAAATCGGCGATCGGGACCGGCACGAATGCTGGCTTCGTGCGGAACTCCTTGAGGATACGCCGCATCTCGTGGTCCGGGATGTCGATGATCCGGGCCAGGCGGTCGAGCATCTCCTCGGGGTCGCCGGCCTGCTCGCGAACCATCACGATGCGGTAGTTCTGCCGGTTCACGGCGAGCGGCACGCCATTGCGGTCGAAGATCTCGGCACGGGCAGGCGCGATGAGGCGAATGTTGATCCGGTTTTCCTCGGCCAGCAGGCGATAATGCTCGGTCTCGACGATCTGGAGCTGGCGCATCCGCCAGGCGAGCGCGCCCGCGACCAGAAACTGCGCGCCCAGGAGTATCGCGCCGCGGCGCGTCGTGGAACGCGCGGGCGCGTTGTCGTCGGCAACGGGCTGCTGAAAGCGGCGTGGACCTGTCGTGGCTTTGCGGAAAAGCGGCATCGGTCAGGCCTCGCCCTTGAAACCGACCCGGCCCGGCGCCGGCACACGACGCCAGCCGATGCCGAACACCCAGCGGACGGTCGCCACGACGGGCACGTAGGCCAGCATCGTTGCGACCCATTGGCGGCCGAGATCGAAGAGGTAGGGGGGCTGGACGAAGGTGATGAAGAGCGCCAGCCACTGCATGGCCAGGATACCGAGAAAGACCACGCTCACGAGGCTCCACTCGGTCAACAGCGAGCGCCGCGCCATCGCGACCGAGCGCATGCGCAGTGCCTCGATGCCGAGCACCAGGGCGAGGGCACCCATTCCCACCGGCAGATCCGTCAGCAGATCGCGCATCAGGCCCAGCGTCAGAACGATGAGGAGCGGTGCGGAAGCCGGCCGCCGAACCGCGATCGCGGCGGTGACGCAGAACAGAAGATCGGGCGAGGGGGTCGCTTGAGCGCCCACCCCGATCGGCGCCGCCTCGACGAAGATCGCAAGCGTGCCGAGGCTGGCGAGCAGCGCCATCCGAAGAAGCCGAGCACCCGACGGGAGCGTGGAAAGCCGCATCGCCTCAGTTCCCCGCCGTCGCCGAGGGCAGACCATCCGCTGGGAGCGCGCCTTGCGGGATCGCTCCCAGCGGGCGCGTCGGCCCGATCAACGGGCTCGAGGCCGGCCCCGGGGGTACGACCATCCCACCGGGCCGGTCGATCTGCGTATCGGGCTTGTAGCGAAGCACGCGGAGGAACTCGAGCCGGTTGTAGTCGGCCGCGAGCGCCGCGCGCAGGCTGCCATCGGGCATCGCGATGATGCGCCCCACGGGCAGGCCGGAGGGAAACACGCCGCCATCGCCCGAGGTCTCGACCTGGTCGCCGGGGCGCAGCTCGTCGATCCCGTCGACGAACTCGAGACGAGGCGCCGCCGCGCCATCGCCGGCCAGGATGGCACGGCGTCCGGACGGGCGGATCATCACCGGCACGCGCGAGGAGAAATCGGTCAGCAGCAGGATCCGAGCCGCCGTCTGTCCCGTGCCGACAACGCGGCCGACCAGTCCCGATCCGTCCACGGCGGCCGATCCGTCGAGCACGCCGTCGCGCTCACCGACATTCACCATCACCGTGTGCGAGAATGGGCCGCCGGAGTCCGCGATCACGTCACCGGTCACAAAGACCGTGCGCGGCGCCAGCCGGACGTGGTTGAGCGCGCGGAGCTGGGCATTCTCTTCCTCGAGCGCGCGGGCGGTCTCGCGCCAGACGCGAAGGCGCTGGATCTCACGGCGAAGTTCGCGGTTCTGGTCGTAGACATCGAGGAAGTTTCGGTAGTCGCGGACCATCGCCGTGCCAAGCTCGATCGGTCCCGCGACCCAGGACATGCCCGGCAGCACGGCGTCGGCAAGCTCCATCCGCAGCCGCTCGATACGGGGGTTGTCGATCCGCCAGAGCAGGAACAGCGCGAGGCAGATCACTGTCGCCATGCCCAGAAGCGCGCGGCGCAGTCTGCGCTCGACGTCGCCTGTCCTGTCGTCGCCCGGGCGTGCCATTGCGCCCTCCGCTGGCTTCAGACGCTGATCTTCATCACATGCGCAAGGCGCTCGAGGTGCTCGAGGGCACGGCCGGTGCCAAGCGCCACGCAGTGAAGCGGTTCCTCGGCGACCGAGATGGCGAGGCCGGTCTGCTCGCGCAGCGCGAGGTCGAGCTCGCCAAGCAATGCGCCGCCCCCCGCCAGCATGACGCCGTTGTCGACGATGTCCGCCGCCAGGTCGGGCGGGGTGGATTCGAGTGCCACCATAACCGACTCGACGATCTGCTGCACCGGCTCGGCCAGGGACTCGGCGATCTGCGCCTGCGTGATCTCCTGCTCCTTGGGCACGCCGTTGAGCAGGTCGCGGCCGCGGATCGTCATGGTCTTGCCGACGCCATCGGCGGGCATGCGCGCGGTGCCGATCGCGGTCTTGATCTTCTCGGCGGTGGACTCGCCGATCAGGAGGTTATGCTGGCGGCGCAGGTGGCTGATGATCGCCTCGTCCATCTTGTCGCCGCCGACGCGCACCGAGCGCGCATAGACGATGTCCGAAAGCGACAGCACCGCGACCTCGGTCGTGCCGCCGCCGATATCGACGATCATCGAGCCCGTCGGCTCGGTGATCGGCAGCCCGGCGCCGATGGCGGCCGCGATCGGCTCGGGAATGAGGTAGGCCTTGCGTGCGCCCGCCGAGAGCACCGATTGCTCGATCGCGCGTTCCTCGACCGCGGTGGCGCCGTAGGGCACGCAGACGACGACCAGAGGCCCGCCGCCCGGGAACTTGCGCGGGTTCACCTTTCGGATGAAGTGCTTGATCATCTCC
The DNA here is from genome assembly GCF_016623495.1 of Thermohalobaculum xanthum. Taxonomy (GTDB): domain Bacteria; phylum Pseudomonadota; class Alphaproteobacteria; order Rhodobacterales; family Rhodobacteraceae; genus Thermohalobaculum; species Thermohalobaculum xanthum. The sequence goes on from NZ_JAEHHL010000001.1 coordinate 414,564, forward strand.
TCGGCGACGTCGAAATCCGCGATGACGCCGTCGCGCATCGGGCGGATCGCCTGGATCGAGCCGGGCGTTCGGCCCAGCATCAGCTTGGCGTCCTCGCCGACCGCCTTGACTTCCTTCTTGCCGGCGATCGTCTGGTAGGCGACGACAGACGGCTCGTTGAGCACGATCCCTTTGCCCTTGACGTACACGAGCGTGTTCGCCGTCCCAAGGTCGATGGCCATGTCATTGGAGAACATGCCGAACAGTCCGCCGAACATGCGCGTGCCTTCCGTTTCGTGCCTGCGTTCCGTGCCCGCGCTTTCCACGCTGGGGCATTGTTGCCCGTTCTGGCCTGCCGTCCATACCGGGATTTGTCGCTTATAGGACCGCGCGCGCGAGGCTGCAAAGGGAGAATGGCCCGATAACGCCCGTCAATCGCGAAGAACCCGCCATCGCAAAGGCGATGGCGGGCTCATCAAGCACGAGCGCCCGGCGGCACCGGGGGGTTATTCGCCTGCCATCGCCTCGGGCTTGCCCTTCTCACGGCGCACGAGCAGCTTGTTCAGCGCGTGGCAATAGGCCCGGCAGGACGCGACCACTGTGTCCGTGTCCGAGGACTGGCTGGTGACGATCTTGCCGCCCTCGCGCATGCGCACGCTGACGGTGGCCTGGGCGTCTGTCCCCTCGGTCACGGCGTGCACCTGATAGAGCTCGAGCCGCGCGTCATGCGGCACCAGGGCCTTGACCGCGTTGAAGGCCGCGTCGACCGGGCCGTCGCCGGTGGCGGTGTGGCGGTGCTCCTTGCCGTCGATCTCGAGGATGATGTCCGCCGACTGCGGCGCCTCGGTGCCGCAGATGACGCGCAGGAACTTGAGCTTGATGCGCTCGGCCGCCTCGTCGGCCTTGGCTTCGCTGACCAGGGCGATGATGTCGTCGTCAAAGACTTCCTTCTTGCGATCGGCCAGCGCCTTGAAGCGCACGAACGCGTCCTCGAAGGCATTGTCGCCCAGGTCGAAGCCCAACTCGGTCAGCTTGGTGCGGAAGGCGTGGCGGCCCGAGTGCTTGCCCATGACCAGGTTCGACTCGGACAGGCCGACATCCTCGGGGCGCATGATCTCGTAGGTGCCGGCGTGTTTCAGCATGCCGTCCTGGTGAATGCCGCTTTCATGCGCGAAGGCGTTCTTGCCGACGATCGCCTTGTTGAACTGCACCGGGAAGCCGGTGACGTTCGAGACCAGACGGCTGGCCTGCATGATCCTCGTCGTGTCGATACCGGTCCGGAAGGGCATGATGTCGTTGCGCACGCGCATCGCCATTACGACCTCTTCCAGCGCCGCATTGCCCGCGCGCTCGCCGAGGCCGTTGATCGTGCACTCGATCTGCCGCGCGCCCGCCTGCACTGCGGCGAGGGCGTTGGCCACGGCCATGCCCAGGTCATTGTGGCAATGCGTCGAGATCGTTACCGCATCGATGCCCTTCACGCGCTCGCGCAGCATGCGGATCAGGGCCGCGGATTCACCCGGCGCGGTGTAGCCGACGGTGTCGGGGATGTTGATCGTCGTCGCGCCAGACTGGATCGCGACGGTCACGGCCTCGACGAGGAACTCATGCTCACTGCGGGTGCCGTCTTCCGGGCTCCACTGGACGTCGTCGGTCAGCGTGCGCGCATGGCTGACGCTCTCGGCGATCTTCTCGATGACCTTGGCGGGCGAGAGCTGCAGCTTGTACTCCATGTGGAGCGGCGAGGTCGAAATGAAGGTGTGGATGCGGCCGCGCTTGGCGTGCGCCAGCGCCTCCCATGCCCGGTCGATATCGCGCTTCGAGGCGCGCGACAGTCCGCAAACGACCGAATTCTGGATGACTTTCGCGATCTCGCTGACCGCTTCGAAGTCGCCTTCCGATGCGATGGGGAACCCGGCCTCAATGATGTCGACGCCCATCTCGTCGAGCAGAGTCGCGATCTGGAGCTTTTCGTCCAGCGTCATCGATGCGCCGGGCGACTGCTCGCCGTCACGCAAGGTGGTGTCGAAGATCTTCACGCGGTCCTGGTCCGCGGGGGGAATACGATCGGTCATGTCGGTGGCCTTGTGCTTCGTTGTGCCTTGGGTCTCGGCGGTGCGTCACTCAATCCCCTGAGCGCGCGCACCGCGGATCGCGGCACGCTCAGGGGCGGCTAAGCAGAAGGAGCCCGCCGGAAAGGGCAGGGTATGCGCGGATCGCGATGCCGATGTCGAAACACATGGCGCGCACAATATCGCGTCGATGGTGAAAGTGAAGCGGAAATCGCATCCTGCGCGCCGACATTATGACGGCCGACGCACCCGGTGGATCAGTTGGCCGCGGCTGCATTGCTGTCCGAGGCTTCGGCCTCGGGAATGGGGCAGTCGCCATTCTGGTCGGCAGGTCCGCCGCGCGCGCCATCCTCCCAGCATCCCTCGAACACCGAGCCGGTCGCATAGTTCATCACGCCGAAACCGTGCTGCCGGCCCTTGATGAAGTTGCCGGTGTAGACGTCGCCATTGGGATAGGTGGCCTTGCCCTCGCCGTGGATGTCGCCGCCGAGCCAGCCGCCCTCGTAGATGAAGCCGTCCGCAAGCGTCAGCTTGCCGTCGCCCTCGCGCTGACCCTCGACGAAGCCGCCCTCGTAGACGGCGCCATCGGGGTAGGTCAGCTTGCCCGTCCCGTGCTGAATGCCGGCCTTCCATCCACCGGTGTAGATATGGCCGTCGGGATAGCTCATCATCCCCTCGCCGTCGTGGCGGGCGGCAGCGAACTGGCCCTCGTAGACCGAGCCGTTGGCGTATCGGGCGATGCCGTTGCCGGCGATCACGCCACCCTTCCATTCGCCCTCGTACGAGCCGCCATCGGCATAGGTGATCTTGCCCTTGCCCTCGGGCGAACCTGCCGCGAAGCTGCCCTCGTAGCGCGAACCGTTCGGGTAGGAAGCGACGCCCTGGCCCTCGATCTGCCCGGCTACCCAGTCGCCTTCGTAGACATAGCCGTCGATGCCGATGAACTTGCCCTTGCCATGCCGGTCGCCGTCGCGGAACGCACCCTCGTAACGATCGCCGCTCGCATAGGTCGCGACCCCCTGGCCGTGGCGGCGGCCTTCGAGGAAGTCGCCTTCGTACCGGTCGCCATTGGCGTAGGTCGCGCCGCCCTTGCCGGTGATCTGGCCCTCGGACCACTCGCCTTCGTAGACGAAGCCGTCGGGCAGGGTGATCTTGCCCTGTCCGTGGCGCAGACCGTTGACGAAGTCGCCTTCGTAGACGGCGCCGTCCGGGTAGGCGACGGTGCCCTTGCCCTGCTGGACGCCCTCGACCCAGTCGCCATCGTAGCGATAGCCGTTGTCACGGGTCATGACGCCGCGACCGTGATGGGCCGAGTTCTTGAACTCGCCCTCGTATGTCATGCCGTTACCGTAATCGGCGACGCCCGTCCCCTCGATCACGCCATTGCGCCACTGGCCGGTGTAGCTGCCGCCGTTCGCATAAGTGATCGTGCCCTGGCCGTTGGGTACGTCGTCGAGGAAATCGCCTTCGTAGATCGAACCGTTGGCGAACTTGGCGCGGCCCTTGCCCTCGCGCTCGCCATCGACCCATTGACCGGAATACTCGTAGCCGTCGGGGGCGATGTAGGTGCCCTCGCCATGCTGTTTGCCGTCCTTGAACTGGCCCTGGTAGATCGCGCCCGATTCGTATTCCTTGGTCGCGACGGCGGTCGACGCGTCCTGTGCCTGTACCGCCCCGATGACGAGCCCGCTTGCAAGAGCCGCCGCGGCGGCCGCAGTTGCGATCCTGCGCATTCCTGTCTTCCCTCGACTGTCGGCAGGCATGCTCGTGCGCCCGTCCCTGTGTCTTGTGGTTTTGCGCAGTCTATGAACCAAACTGTGGCAAGACAACGGCCCATTGCGGGCCCATATGGAGCATACGCAAGGTGTTGCAGAGCGATGCCGGGCTTGCTCTGGATGCCGGGGATGCGTAATCCCCGTGCGCGTGCCTGAGCGGAGTGCCCCTTGATGTCCGAGCCCGACCTGATCCGGATCACGCTTGCCCAGATGAACCCGGTCGCCGGTGACATCGCGGGCAATGCCGATCTCGCCCGCCGGGCGTGGGCGCGGGGACGCGCCGCGGGCGCCGATCTCGTCCTGCTTCCGGAGATGTTCCTGTCCGGCTATCAGGTGCTGGACATGTCGGTCCGCGCGGCATTCCTGCGCGACTGCGACGCCGCGGTGCGCCAGTTGGCCGCCGATTGCGCCGACGGGCCGGCGCTTGGGATCGGCGCGCCGCACCCCGAGGGTGCGGGCGTCTACAATGCCTACCACCTGATCGAGCGGGGCCATCTTCGCGCGAGCTTTCTCAAGCATCATCGACCGAATTACGGGGTATTTGACGAGAAGCGACTCTACGCCGAAGGGCCGTTTCCCGGGCCGATCGAGATCGCCGGCGTGCGCATCGGGTTTCCGATCTGCGAGGACATGTGGTTCCCGGATGTGTGCGAGACGCTCGAGGAGTCGGGGGCCGAGCTGTTGCTCTCGCCCAATGGCTCGCCTTACGAGGGGCCGGGAAAGCTGGATATCCGCACCAACCACGCCGTCGGGCGTGTGGTCGAGACGGGCCTCTCGCTCGTCTACCTCAACCTGATCGGCGGCCAGGACGACCAGGTCTTCGACGGCGGCAGCTTCGGCATCAACCCGGGCGGAAAGCTCGCGTTCCAGATGCCCTATTTCGACGAGGCCATCGAAACGATCGAGGTGCGCCGCACGAACGAGGGCTGGCGCCTTGTGCAGGGCCCGCTGGCGCCCGTGCCCGGGCCGGCGGCGCTCGATTACCGCGCTATGGTGGAATCGACGCGGGATTACGTCCGCAAGTCGGGCTTTTCGCGGGTTCTGCTCGGGCTCTCGGGCGGCATCGACTCGGCGCTGGTCGCGACGATCGCCGCCGACGCGCTGGGCCCGAACAACGTCCGCTGCGTCATGCTGCCGTCGCGCTACACGTCGCGCGAGAGCCTGGAGGACGCCGAGGGCTGCGCGAGCCGCCTGGGCGTCCTGCACCAGACCCTGCCCATCGAGGACGCCGTCGTTGCCGTGAATGCCGGTCTTGCACCGCTGTTCGAGGGGCACGCGCCGGATGTGACCGAGGAGAACATCCAGAGCCGCATGCGCGGCCTCTATCTCATGGCACTGTCGAACAAGTTTGGCGAGCTTCTGCTGACCACCGGCAACAAGTCCGAGATCGCGGTCGGCTACGCGACGCTCTATGGCGACATGAATGGTGCCTATAACCCCTTGAAGGATCTCTACAAGACGCGCGTCTTTGCGGCGGCGAGGTGGCGCAACGAGACGCATCACCCCTGGATGCAGGCGCCCGCAGGCGAGGTGATCCCGCCGCGCATCATCGACAAGCCGCCCTCGGCCGAGCTGCGCGAGGGTCAGCGCGACGAGGACAGCCTGCCACCCTACGCCATTCTTGACGGCATTCTCGAGGGCCTGGTCGAGCGCGAGCTTTCGGTCGCGGAGTTGGTCGACGAGGGCTATGAGCGCGCGACCATCCTCAAGGTCCAGGGGCTGCTCTACATCTCGGAATACAAGCGCTTCCAGTCCGCTCCGGGCACCAAGCTCACCAAGAAGGCGTTCTGGCTCGATCGCCGCTACCCGGTCGTGAACCGCTGGAGGGATCTGGCTTGACCGACGGGGGCGACGGCATCCGCATCCATGCCTCGCGCGGCAACGCGGTCATCCTCGTGGCGCTAGGCGCAGCGCTGGCCAGCATGATGCTCGTGATGGCCGGGCCGCAGCGCGCGAGCGTCGTCGATCTGCTCGTCTTCGCACCGTTCGTGATGGGGCTCGCCATCATCTTGCTGGCCTGCGGAACGGGACTGGCGCTGCGCTGGCGTCCGGTGTTCGAGGCCGACGAGGCCGGGATATCGATGCCCGTGGGAATGTTGGGCCTCGTTCACCTGCCTTGGAATGCGGTTGCGGGCTGGGGTATCGCGCGTCGCCGGATTCCGTGGCTGCCGGTGCTGCACCAAACGGTCTTTGCCGTGTGGCTGACCGACCGGCGCGTCCTCCCGCGGCGGCGCCAGAGCGAGATTTCGCTGAACCGGATGATGATGGGCGCGGACCTGGTGGTGAGCGACTGGTTCGTGCCACGCGGCTTCGACGCGATGGTGCTGGCCTGTCGCGGCCTGCGCCCGGATCTGGAGCGCCCGTGATGACCGTGACGCGTTTCGCCCCTTCGCCCACAGGCCTGCTGCACGCGGGCAACTTGCGCACGGCGGTGCTCAACTGGCTGGTCGCCCGCAAGCAGGGCGGGCGATTCATCCTGCGGATCGACGACACCGACCCCGAGCGATCGGAGGAGCGCTTTGTCGACGCGATCCGGCGCGATCTGGAATGGCTGGGGTTGACCTGGGACGCCGAGCATCGGCAGTCCGAGCGCCTCGACCTCTACCATGACGCCGCTGGGCGGTTGCGGGACGCGGGGCGGCTCTATGACTGCTACGAGACCGCGGCCGAACTTGATCTGCGGCGCAAGGTCCAGCTCTCGCGCCACCTGCCGCCAGTCTACGACCGCGCGGCTCTGAAGCTGAGCGATGCCGACCGCGCGCGCCTTCAGGCTGAGGGCAGGGCGGCCCACTGGCGCTTCCTGCTCCAGCACGCGCCGATCGAGTGGAACGACCTGATCCGCGGCGACGAGCGGGTCGATCCGGCCTCGCTGTCGGATCCCGTCTTGATCCGCGAGGACGGGCAGATCCTCTACACGCTGGCCTCGGTCGTCGACGATGCCGAGATGGGGGTGACCCATGTCATCCGCGGCGCCGATCACGTCACCAACACGGGCACCCAGATCCAGATCTTCTCGGCGCTGGGGGCCGAGCCGCCTGCCTTCGGCCATCACTCGCTGCTCACGGGCCCCGGGGGCGAGGCCTTGTCGAAGCGGCTGGGCAGCCTGTCGGTCGCGGCCCTGCGCGAGGCGGGCGTCGAGCCCGTCGCGCTGGTCAGCTTCCTCGCGCGGCTTGGCTCGTCGGCGCCGGTCGAGGTGGTGAGCGACATGCAGGCGGTGATCGACGGCTTCGATATTTCGAGTTTCGGCGCCTCGCCCACGCGTTTCGACCCGGACGAACTTACCGCCCATTCCTCGAAGACCCTTCGCGGCATGCCATTCGAGTACGTGAGAGATCGCCTGGAAGGCATTGGTATACCAAAAGAAATCTCTGCGGACATCTGGAGCACGATCGGCCCGAACCTCGACCGGCTGGAAGATGCGGGCGAATGGTGGTCGATCTGCCGCGACGGGGCGCAGCCTGTCGTCGCGCCCGAGGACGAAGGCTTCGTGGCCGATGCGCTTGCCATCCTGCCGCCGCGCCCGTGGGACGAGGGGACCTGGAAGGTTTGGACGGATGCGGTGAAAGCGAAGACCGGGCGCAAGGGCCGAGGCCTGTTCCTGCCGCTGCGCCGGGTGCTGACCGGGCGCGACCGTGGCCCCGAGATGGCGGCACTGATGCCGCTGCTGGCGCCACCGCGGTTGACAGGCGGGCCGGCAGGCGGCACAGAAGACGCATGAACGCCGCGATCCTCATCTGCCGGATCTGCATTACCCGCTGACATATTGTCCGCGGCGCGTTCTCGCCTTTCCACATCCGACCGGAAATGCTAGCCCGCCGCGGGGAAACCGCCGCGAGCATGGGCCATGACCGAGTTGAAGCTCTACAACACCCGAACCCGGACGAAGGAGGTGTTTCGTCCGATCGATCCGCAGAACGTGCGGATGTATGTCTGCGGCCCCACGGTCTACGACCGCGCCCATATCGGCAACGCGCGCCCGGTGGTGGTGTTCGACGTCCTGTTCCGGCTTCTGCGCCACGTTTATGGCGATAAAGCTGTGACTTACGTGCGAAACTTCACGGACGTGGATGACAAGATCAATGCCCGCGCGGCCGAGACCAAGCGCGCGGGCGAGACCGAGCTGCAGGCAATAAGGCGCATCACCGACGAGACGGCGGGCTGGTATCTCGAGGACATGGATGCGCTGGGGGCGTTGCGGCCCACCCACATGCCGCGGGCGACCGAGCATATCGGCGACATGATCGCGATGATCGAGGAACTGATCGCCTCGGGCCACGCCTACGAGGCCGAGGGGCATGTTCTGTTCGATGTGCCGTCCTGGCCCGAATATGGCTCGCTCTCGCGCCGCTCGACCGACGAGCTGCTGGCCGGCGCGCGCGTCGATGTCGCGCCCTACAAGAAGAGCCCGATGGATTTCGTGCTGTGGAAGCCATCGGACCCGACGCTGCCCGGCTGGGACAGCCCCTGGGGCCGGGGGCGTCCGGGCTGGCACATCGAATGCTCGGCCATGTCCAAGGCGCTGCTGGGTAAGACCTTCGACATCCATGGCGGCGGCATCGACCTCGTGTTTCCCCATCACGAGAACGAGCGCGCGCAAAGCTGCTGCGCCAACCACACCGACGTGATGGCCAATGTCTGGATGCACAACGGCTACCTGATGGTCGAAGGCGAGAAGATGTCGAAATCGCTCGGCAACTTCTTCACGGTCAAGGATTTGCGCGACAAGGGCGTGCCGGGCGAGGTGATCCGTTTCGTCCTGCTCTCGACAAAGTATACCGAGCCGCTGGACTGGACGGAGAAGCGGGTCGAGGAAGCCGAGGCGACCTTGCGCAAGTGGCGTTCGCTCACCGAAGGCGTCGAGCCATCGCCGGCCGTGCCGGCAGGCGTGGTTGCGGCATTGGCAGACGATCTCAACACGCCGAAGGCGGTTGCCGAGTTGCACGCGCTCGCCGCGAGCGACGCAGCTGCGCTGCGGCGTGGGGCCGAGATGCTTGGCTTACTGAGCGACGAGTTGAGCGGCTGGGCTGGAGAACAAGCCATCGATGAGGACTTGCGCGCTCACATCGATGCATTGGTAGAGGTGAGGGGAGAAGCGCGAAAGCATCGAAACTTCAAATTATCCGACATAATCCGAGAGGCGATAACCGAGTGTGGTGTTGTTGCGCTCGATACCAAGGAAGGTACCGAGTGGAAAGTGGGGAGTCGTCAAAAGCTCGAGGGCGGTATTCAGGTATATCAAGATGGAAACGGAGACTGGCGGTGGCGCAAGCTTGAGCGAGGAGCACATCAAAAGATCAAAAAACGCATCCGCGCGATCATTGCTGCGAAACGCGATAGCGGATCTCGTAAAGATGCCGAGTACAACGCTGTAAAAGATGACTCAGGGTTTTGGCGGCTGAGAGACACCCGTACTTTTCGTGAACTTACCATGCTTTTCCCCACGGCTTGGGATGCGGAGTTAGAGGCGCTCCGATTGGAGGGTGAAGAATGACCCGCGAGCGCCTCTATCTCTACGACACCACGCTGCGCGACGGGCAGCAGACGCAGGGCGTCGACTTCTCGGCGGCCGACAAGGTGAAGATCGCGAGGGCGCTCGACGCGCTGGGGATCGACTACATCGAAGGCGGCTGGCCCGGCGCGAACCCGACGGATTCGGATTTCTTCCGCCAGGCACCGAAGCTCAAGCGCGCGACGTTCACAGCCTTCGGCATGACCAAGCGGTCAGGGCGCTCGGCGGCAAATGACGACGTGCTGGCCGAGGTGGTGAACGCCGGCACCGGTGCGGTCTGTCTGGTCGGCAAAACCCACGACTATCACGTTGAAATGGCGCTGGGAATCTCGCTCGACGAGAACCTGGCAAACATCCGCGAGTCCGTGGCGCACCTGGTCGCGCAGGGCCGCGAGGCGATCTTCGACGCCGAGCATTTCTTCGATGGCTGGAAGGCCAATCCCGACTACGCTCTGGCCTGCCTCGACGCGGCGATGGAAGGGGGCGCCCGCTGGGTCGTGCTGTGCGACACGAATGGCGGCACGCTTCCCGCCGATGTAGGCGCGATCACCGCGGCCGTGACCGCGCATATCCCGGGCACGCATGTCGGCATCCACACCCACAACGACACCGAGAACGCGGTGGCCAACACGCTCGCGGCGGTCGATGCCGGCGCGCGCCAGATCCAGGGCACCCTGAACGGCTTGGGCGAGCGCTGCGGCAACGCCAATCTGTGCTCGATCATCCCGACCTTGATGCTGAAATCGCCCTATCGCGAGCGCTTCGACATCGGCGTGAGCGAGGACGGCCTGAAGGAGTTGCGGCGCGCCTCGCACCTGCTTGACGAGGTGTTGAACCGCCAGCCCGACCGGCATGCGCCCTATGTCGGCGCCGCGGCCTTCGCCCACAAGGCGGGGCTGCATGCCTCGGCGATCATCAAGGACCCCTCGACCTACGAGCATGTCGACCCCGACATGGTCGGGAACCAGCGCGTCATCCCGATGTCGAACCAGGCGGGGCGCTCGAACCTGCTACGCCGGCTGGGCGACGCGGGGATCGAGGTTGACCGCGACGACCCGCGCCTGGGCCATCTGCTGGCCGCGGTGAAGGAGCGCGAGGACCAGGGCTTTGCCTACGACTCGGCCGAGGCCTCGTTCAACCTGCTCGCGCGCCGGATGCTGGGCTGCCTGCCGGTGTTCTTCGAGATCGACCGCTACCGCGTCTCGATCGAGCGGCGCTACAACGCGCTGGGCGAGCGCGTGACGGCCTCCGAGGCGGTCGTGGCCGTGCATGTCGACGGCGAGCGGATGATCTCGGCCTCGGAATCCATCGATCCGGTGACGCACCAGGACCAGGGCCCGGTCAACGCGCTGGCTCTCGCGTTGCAGAAGGACCTGGGGCGCTACCAAGAATACATCGACGATCTGCGTCTGGTCGACTTCAAGGTGCGAATAATTGGCGCCGGGACCGAAGCAGTGACCCGCGTTCTTCTCGACAGTTCGGACGACACCGGCGAGGTTTGGTCGACGGTCGGGGTGTCGGCCAACATAGTCGACGCGTCGTTCCAGGCGCTCGAGGACGCCATCGTCACCAAGCTGATCCGGATGAAGGCGCCCGCCGTTCGCATGGCCGTGCATGGCTGAGCCGACGCTGAGCCCCGCGGCCGCCATCGTGCGGCGCTACGATCCGGACCTGTTTCAAGCCGCACTCTTCGCACCCGAGCCCGCGCGCGAGCGCCTCATGGTGCTCTATGCCTTCGACATCGAGCTTTCGCGAGCCGTGCAGCGCGCGGACCGGGTCGACGCGGGCCCGATCATCGCCCGGATGCGGCTCCAGTTCTGGCGTGACGTCGTCGCAGGAGAAGGCGTCGAGCGCCACGAGGTTGCCGGCCCGCTCGCGGCGCTGATCGCCGACGGGGTGGTGCGGCGCGACCTTCTGGAAGGCCTGATCGAGGCGCGGGAGATGGAGCTTGCGGTACCGTTCGACAGGGCGCAGTTCGACGGCTGGCTCGACGCCCGGTTCGGGGGGCTTACGCGGCTGGCGAAGGGTGTGCTGGTGGCCGAGGCTGGCAGCGAAGCAGCGAAATCGGCGGGTCGTGCCTGCGGCATCGCCTTCGTCCTGCGCCAGGCCGCCACGATGGCCGCCCACTCCGGCGGCAGCCTGTTGCCGGACCTCGACGATGGTGCGCGCCTGTCGCTCGCGCGTGGCGAGACCGGCGAGGCGCTGCGGCGCGTGGCAAAAGGGCTTGCCGAAGAAGGGCTTGCTGCACTGTCGTCGGCCCGTGCGGACCGCGGCAAGCTGGGACGCGCTGCGGCGCCCGCGTTCCTTCACCTGTGGCGAGCCGAGCGCGACCTGAAGGCGGCGCTCAGGCCCGACTTCGACTTCGTTACGGGCTTTGCCGCGCCGGACGGGGCCCGTCGGGCAATCAACCTGCTGTCGCGCGCACTGACAGGACGGTGGTGAGCCTTCGCGGAAAAGTCGCCCGGTCAGCGGCGACGCAGCACGTAGATCGTTGCGCCGGCATCGTTCGAGCCCGCCTCCTCGGCCAGCATGAGATCGGCCCAGCCGGTATCGGTCAGCTCGAAGATGCGGCCGCGGATCGATCCATCGGCGGCCGCGCCTGCGCCGAGCGACAAGGCTAGGCAGCCTCCCGACGGCAGCATTCGTACCATCGCATCGACCACGGTCGCGGGCATCGAGGCGGGATCGATGCTCTCGATTGCTGCCGCATTGGCATAGAGGCCAGGCTCGACCCCGAGGGGTCCCGAGAGGTCGAGCGTCGACAAGCTGCGGTAAATGCCCTTCTCGGCCGAGCGCTCCAGCATCTCCTCGGAGCCATCGAACCCGTCGATGCAGTCGAAGCCTGCGGCCCTCAGCGCGAGACCGCCGAGGCCGGCGCCACAACCGAACTCGGCCAGGGGCGCGCGCTGGTCGGTGGCGAACCGGGCCAGCGCCTCGGCACAACGACGCGCCTCGGCATAGGTCGGATCCCCCGCATCCCCCTCGTAATCCGAAGCGCGCGCATCGTAGAAGGCCCGGAGATCCTCGGGCTCGTCAGACGCCTCGGGCGCGTCGGATTCGTCAGGGATGAGAGGCGCAATCATGCAGTCGCTCCAAGCCGATTCGGATGAATCATAACATCCCGGACGATTCACCGGGCTATTCGGCCGCCGCCGAGGGCCGCGCGGCCGCGATCCATGCATCGAACGCCGTCTTTGCCCGCGCGGTGTAGGCACGTGCCCGGTCGCGCTTCCCCTTCCGGCCGGATTTCATCGCGTCCAGAGGCGGGAAAAGACCGAAGTTCACGTTCATCGGCTGGAAGGTCGTGGCATCGGCGCCGCCGGTGATATGGGCGAGAAGCGCGCCCATCGCGGTCTCGGGCGGCGGCGGGGCAAGCGGGCGGCCCAGGCGTTCGGCTGCCGCGAAATGGCCCGCGAGGATGCCCATCGCGCCGGATTCGACATATCCCTCGACACCTGTGATCTGCCCGGCGAAGCGGAGCCGGGGCAGGGCGCGCAGGCGCATCTCGCCATCGAGCAGGCGCGGCGAGTTGAGGAACGTGTTGCGGTGGATGCCTCCGAGACGCGCAAAGCGCGCATTCTCGAGGCCAGGAATCAATGAAAAAACATCAGCTTGCGCCGCATACTTTAACTTTGTCTGGAATCCGACGAGATTGTAGAGCGTGCCGAGCCGGTTCTCGCGCCGCAGCTGGACCACGGCATGCGGCTTGATATCGGGCTGGTGCGGATTGGTGAGGCCCACAGGCTTCAGCGGACCGTAGCGCAAGGTCTCGCGCCCCCGCTCGGCCATCACCTCGATCGGCAGGCAGCCCTCGAAATAGGGCGTCGTGCGCTCCCATTCCTTGAACTCGGTCTTGGGTGCGGCCAACAGCGCGTCGATGAAGCGTTCGTATTCCTCGCGCGACATCGGGCAATTGAGATAGGCGGTGCGCTCGTCCTCGGTCTCGCCCTTGTCGTAGCGCGACTGGAACCAGGCCCGGGACATGTCGACACTCTCGGCATGGACGATGGGGGCGATAGCGTCGAAGAAGGCGAGGCTTTCCTCGCCGGTCAGGCTGCCGATCGCCTGCGCCAGCCCCGCCGAGGTGAGGGGGCCCGTCGCGATGATGACGCTTGACCAGGTCTCGGGCGGGAGCCCCGCGACCTCGCCGCGCTCGATGGTGATGAGTGGGTGATCCTCGAGCCTCGCGGTGACGAAGTCCGAGAACAGATCGCGGTCGACGGCGAGCGCGCCGCCTGCCGGCACCGAGGCATGCTCGGCCCCGGCCATCATGATCGAGCCCGCGCGGCGCATTTCCCAATGCAGCAGCCCTACGGCATTGGACTCGTCATCGTCCGAGCGGAACGAGTTCGAGCAGACAAGCTCGGCAAAGCCGCCGGTCTGGTGCGCGTCGGTCCCCACCTCGGGGCGCATCTCGTGAAGCACGACGGGCACGCCGAGGCACGCCGCAGCCCAGGCGGCCTCGGACCCGGCCATGCCGCCGCCAATGATGTGGATGGGGTCTGTCATGCGGTGGGGATAGGCACCCGGGCCGGAAGGGTCAAGGGAAGGGCCACGTCCCGCCCGGGGAAACCCGGCCGCGAAAGCGAGCGATCAGCCCTTCGGCGCAAACCGCACCTCCATCTCGCGCCGGGCCTGCACGTCAGTGCGCATCTCGTCGATCTCGACCGCATCCCAGCGGATAACCTCGCCTCGGACGATCGGGTGCCTCACGATGGCGTCATGGGCAAGACCGATCGGCAGTGCGCCTTCGGTCATCGTCCGGGCGGCGGGTGCCAGCCGGCCATACGCGGCGTAGCCGCCTTCGCCGTCGAGCCTGTCGCCGGGCTTCAGGTCGCGCTTGGCCACGGCCGCGACATCGGCTCTGAGTTCGCTCACCGTGCCCGTCGAATGGCCCTCGCGGGCGATCCTGAGGACCGATCGCCCAAGTTCGAGCCCGATCAGGTGGCATGGCCGGTAAAGCGCGGCATAGCGGCCGGTCTTGTCCGTCTTGACGCCATATTGCGCGAAGCAGGCGGCGGCATAGTCATTGGGCGCCTCGATCACGACATAAACGCCCCAGCGCAGATCCCGATAGACTGGGCGGCCGTCGCGCTCGTCGCAGGCGACGACCTCGACCATCCCCTTCGCGTCGAGAATTCCACCATCGTCGCGCGGCCTGAGAACATGCGCGAGATCGTCGACCCCGCAGGGCGGGAACGCGAGCCCCATCGCGGGCGCATCGAGGCCGCAGGAATTGGCTATAGCGGCCATCTCGATCGCGGATTTCGTGCCGTCCATGAACGACGTGAACATCTGGCTGTTCATACCGGCGGCCCTGGCCCCTTCGGCCGTGATACCGTAGTGATCCCAGACGCGGTCGGGCGTCATCTCGTGATAGCCGGGGAGGTACTTCGTGCCCTTGCCGGCCGCGATCACCCGAAAGCCGCAGTCGCGCGCCCAGTCGACCAGTTCGGCGACGAGGGCAGGCTGGTCGCCATAGGCCATGGAGATCACGACACCGGCCTCGGCCGCCTCGGCCGCCAGTAGCGGGCCGACGAGGCAGTCAGCCTCGACATTGACCATGACGACGTGGCGCTTCGCGCCGATTGCCGCGCGCGCATGCCGGATCCCGGCAAGCGGGTTTCCGGTGGCCTCGATCACGACGTCGAGATCGACCTCGCGCGCCATGGCGCCGCCGTCGTCCAGGAAGGTTGTCCTGCCGATCCGGTCGGCATCCCAGCCCACACCCTCGCAGGCACGGCGCGCCCGTGAGGGATCGAGGTCGGCGATGGCGACGACATCGAGTGCCGGTGTCGTCGGAACCTGCGACAGGAACATCGAGCCGAACTTGCCCGCGCCGATCAGGCCGACGCGAACGGGGGAGGCGGGCGTTGGGTAAGCGCTGTTCATGGCGCGGATGCTAGCGATTGGAGCGCCCGCGTCGAGTCCCCCGTCGGGCGCAGGCCGGCGCGCGCCACATCAGGAGATCATGCCCTGCGCGCGACGGCCTGTTGCCCCTCTCTGCCTCAGTCGGCCCGCGGCCACGGCGCCCAGGGGAAGGGACGCTCCTCGCTGGCCGCCGACTGGAACTTTGCGGTCTGGTCGAGCCAGCGCCCCAGCGACTTGCCGAAATCAACGAGGAACGCGTTTGGGCTTCCGGCGATCAGCAGCGAAAGGAACTGGATCACCGCGGTTGCAGCCAGCAGCCCCTGCGCGAGGGAGAAGGCCGCAAGGAAGAAGAGCATGAAGGCGCCGCGAATCCAGACAGGCTTCCGATCGCGCCGCGGCTCGCTCGCGGGTGCGTCGTCATAGTCGTCGTCATAGGTTTTCCGGGTCATGGAGGCGGTCCATCTGCGGTTGCCGTACGTGTTAGCCTAACACGTGTGAACGCATTGCGTTGCCTTCAAGAACGATGAAATTGATGTAACGCAAGCACTGCGGTTGATGCGTCGGCCAAACCTGTGCATTGGTCGCCGGCTGCCCGTGCCAGCGCCGCGGCCGGCGATGCAACCGGGCCGCCGCGCCTTTGCGTCGGGGCGCATGTGACGGCATGATTGGCGAAAGCATCCACCCGAGGAGCGAAGCATGAAGGTGCAAGGCAAACATTACCGGCCGATCTGGCTCGATGCGGATGGCTGGCGCGTCAGGATCATCGACCAGACGCGGCTTCCGTTTGCCTTCGAGGTGACAACGCTCGAAACCTCGGAGGATGCCGCGCGCGCGATCCGCGACATGCTGGTGCGCGGGGCACCACTGATCGGCGTGACCGCCGCCTACGGCATGGCACTGGCGATGCGCGAGGATCCCGGCGACGCATGGCTGGCCGAGGCGCACGAGCGGCTGATGCGGACCCGGCCGACCGCGATCAACCTGCGCTGGGCGCTCGACGACATGCGCATGCGCCTGCGCAGCCTGCCGCCGGCCGAGCGCGTGGACGCCGCCTATGCCCGCGCCACCGAGATGGCGGACGAGGATGTCGAGATCAACCACCTCATCGGCCGCCACGGCCTTGCACTGATCGAGGAGGCCGCCCGCGCCAAGGAAGGCCCCGTCAACATCCTCACCCACTGCAATGCCGGCTGGCTCGCGACCTGCGACTGGGGAACGGCAACGTCTCCGATCTACCATGCCCATGACGCGGGAATTCCGGTCCATGTCTGGGTCGACGAGACGCGCCCCAGGAACCAGGGCGGTCACCTCACCGCGTGGGAGCTTCACAATCACGGCGTTCCCCACACCGTGGTCGTCGACAATGCGGGCGGTCACCTGATGCAGCACGGCGACGTCGACCTGTGCTTCGTCGGCACCGACCGGGTGACGGCGACGGGGGATGTCTGCAACAAGATCGGCACATATCTCAAGGCGTTGGCCGCGAAAGACAACGGCGTTCCGTTCTATGTCTGCCTGCCGTCACCCACGATCGACTGGACCGTGAATGACGGGATCGCCGAGATCCCGATCGAGGAGCGCGCCGCGACCGAGGTGACGCATGTGACCGGCCTGACCGACAATGGCCATCTGGTGCAGGCGCGCGTCGTCTCGCCCGGAAGCCGCGCCGCCAATCCCGCCTTCGACGTGACGCCCGGGCGGCTGGTCAGCGGGCTGGTGACCGAACGCGGCGTGACGACGGCCTCGGCGGCGGGTCTGCTCGAACTCTTTCCGGAACGCGCCGCCTGAGTCCTGCCGGCAGTTGGCGCAGCGCCGCGTCAACCAACCCGCATGACGTGGAAATTGGCGGCGCACCGTGGATTTGCCGCGAGACTTGCCGGCCACGCCTACCTATATTCGCTTCGAGCCCGAAGCCGGGAGCACGAACCTTGGACCGAGACCTGAAGAACCCTGCCGCCCGCCACCCCGAGAAGGCGCACCGTGCGGATAATGCGAGCCCGCGCAAGCCCGACTGGATCCGCGTCAAGGCGCCGACGAGCGAGGGTTACCGCGAGACCCATCGCATCATGCGCGAGCACAAGCTGGTGACGGTCTGCGAGGAGGCGGGCTGCCCGAATGTCGGTGAGTGCTGGGCGCAGGGCCACGCCACCATGATGATCATGGGCGAGATCTGCACGCGCGGCTGCACCTTCTGCAACGTCGCGACCGGCCGGCCCGATGCGCTCGACCCGTTCGAGCCCGCGCGCGTGGCCGACGCGGTCGCGAAGCTGGGGCTTGCACATGTCGTGATCACCTCGGTCGATCGCGACGACCTCGACGACGGGGGCGCCGCGCACATCGCCCAGACGATCCGCGCGGTTCGCCGCCGCACGCCCGAGACGACGATCGAGGTTCTCGTGCCCGACTTCCTGCGCTGCGGCCCGGAAGCGCTCGAGAGCGTCGTCGAGGCGAAGCCGGACGTGTTCAACCACAACCTCGAGACGGTGCCGGGGCTCTACCCCGAGGTGCGCCCGGGTGCGCGCTACTTCCACTCGCTGCGGCTGCTGCAGCGGGTGAAGGAAATCGATCCCATGATGTTCACCAAGTCCGGCATCATGGTGGGGCTTGGCGAGGACCGCCAGGCGGTGATGCAGGTGATGGACGACATGCGCGCGGCCGATGTCGACTTCCTGACCATCGGTCAATACCTGCAGCCTACCCAGAAGCATCACGCCGTCGCGCGCTTCGTGACCCCGGAGGAATTCTCCGGTTACGAAAAATCCGCCTACGCCAAGGGCTTCCTGATGGTTTCCGCGACGCCGCTGACGCGGTCGAGCTATCACGCGGGCGAGGACTTCGCGCGGCTGCGGGCGGCCAGGCAGCACAGGCACGCCAAGGTCTGAGCGTCAGTTCGGCGCCTGCATCCACTCGGCGATCATGCGGTGTTGGACGCCGGCCTGCTGGGCCTTGCGATAAAAGCCGATGAGCTCCCGCGCCGGTCCCGCCATGCGCTCGAACCCCGCTGTGAAGGCGACCAGCACGCCCAGGGTCGTCTCTCCCTGGATCACCATCAAGCCGCCCCAGAGCAGGATTCCGAGCGGCGCAAGCTGGTTCGCGAGGTTCAGCACCGCTTTCATCAAGCCCTTCCAGAGATGGATCGCCATGCGATTGCCGTAGAGCGCGTCGATCTCGCTCGGCTCCGATGCATCGAGGTCCGAGACGCGCCGGCCGAAGGCGCGCAGCATGCCAAGGCGTTCGGCCGTCAGCCGGTTGACCTTGCGCTGCATGAGGGGGGCCACCGCGATCTGCGGCACCAGCAGCGCCAGGCCGATGAGCGCGATGCGCGGCTCGACCCAGAAGGTGTAGGCGAGGACACCGGCAAGCGTGGCGATGTTGGCGGCGGCACTGCTCGGCCCCTCGCCGACGAAGCCGCCCAGTTGGTCGGTCTCGGAGGTCAGCACCGCAACACGCTCGCCCGCGCCGTCGCGCTCGGCGCGCTCGACCTGAAGGCGCATCAGGTGGCCTCGCGTGTAGCGAACCGCACTCTCCGCGAGCCAGCCCTGGGCCATCCTCAGCGCGAGCTTCAGGCATTGCTGGACGATCACGATGCCCAGGTAGACGGCGGCGAGCGTCACCAGCAGCCCGCCATCGCCCGCCGAGATCGCGTCGTCGACGATGCGGCGCTGAAGTTCGAGAGGCACGAGGCCCAACGACGAGACGGCGACCGCCAAGGCGGCCACGCCGGCCTGGTGCCATCCGGACATGCGCCGAACATAGCCGGCCAGCGACCGGGCGGGGGTGTCGTCGCCGGTCCGATCTGTGCGGCGGGGTGCAAGCAGCATCATGCAACTAAGCTTAGTCTTGGCGGCTCTCGGGCCAAGGCCGCTCTTGACCACTGTCACGCGATTTTGCCAAGACGCCGCGACCCTGCGTCCTTTTTCTTGCTACGGGCAGGGTTCGGTAACGATGATCGGCAAACGGGGGAGCAGCATGCCGACACACGCAGAGACGCGCGAACTGCCGTATTCCGCGGATCAGATGTTCGCGCTGATCGCGGATGTTTCGGCCTATCCCGAGTTCCTTCCCTGGTGCTCGGCGGCGCGTATCCGTGGGCGCAAGCCGCAGCCGGACGGGACCGAGGTGATCGACGCGGACCTGGTGATCTCGTTCAAGGTCTTCCGCGAGCGCTTTGGCAGCCGTGTCGTTCTCAGGCCCGAGGCCAACCGCATCGACGTCGCCTATCTCGACGGCCCGTTCCGCTATCTGAACAACCACTGGCAGTTCCGCGAGCTTGACGGTCAAAGCTGCGAGGTCGACTTCTTCGTCGACTTCGAGTTCCGCTCGCGCACGCTGCAGGCCATCATCGGCGTGGTGTTCAACGAGGCGATGCAGCGCATCGTGCGCGCGTTCGAGGCGCGTGCCGCCGCGCTCTACGGCCCATCCTGAAGGCAGCGCCGCATTCAGGGAGCGAGCCAGCGGCCCTGCCATTCCTTCCGCCAGTCAAACCGCGCGCGCCGGTGACCCGCCCCGCGCAGTTGCAGCCATTCGAAACGCGCGATGGTCACCTGCACGAGCGCGAAAGCGCCGCGGGCGTCCGCACCTGCATGCGGCGGATCGGCCTCGTCGGGCGCGGACAGCACGGCACCCGGCGCATGCGGGGCGCCGTACACGTCCCTTTGCCGCGTGGTCAGCTTCGACCATGCGGCCTCGACCGCCGACCCCTCGGTCTCGAGCGCGGCCTGACCCCACAGGCGCAGCTGCAGCTCGGCGCGCGTATCCCACAGATGCAGCGCCACACGCCCATCCGCGGCAATCTCGGCGGCCTTGGCCGAGCGCCGGTCGGTATGAAACGCCACCCGGCGGGCCGGCTCGTCGACCTCGCGCAGGATCACGGTCCGCAACTCGGGCCAGCCCTGGTGCCCCAGAGTTGCAACCTGCATGCGGTGGAAGGACGTGCGTCGGTCGGCGGCGCCGCGGGCAAGCCTGCACCACGCCTCGGCCGCGATCTCCGCCAGACCGTCCGGGGAAGGATGAGAGGTTGTCATGCCTGCGCCGCCTCCAGAAGCATCCTGAGCGCGTGTGTCACCGCCGCCGCGCGCACCGCGCCGCGGCCGATCGGCCCGAATTCGATGCGCTTGTGGTTCAGATCGCCTCGCCGCGTGGCGCAGGCGAAATGCACCAGCCCCTCGGGCTTCACGGCGCTTCCGCCCGGGCCTGCAATTCCAGTGATCGCGATGACCAGATGCGCGCGTGAGCGAGCCAGCGCGCCTCTCGCCATTGCCCGGGCGACGGGCTCCGAGACCGCGCCATGCTGCGCGATCAGGGCGGCCGGCACGCCCAGCATCTCGGTCTTCGCTTCGTTCGAATAGGTGACGAAGCCCCGGTCGACCGCCGCGGACGAGCCGGGGATATCCGTGAGGCACGCCGTGACCAGCCCGCCCGTGCAGCTTTCGGCAGTTGCAACCATCAGTCGCTTCTTGCGGCAGACGTCGAGCAGCTCGACCGCGAGCTCCGCAAGTTCTTCCGTACCGATCGCATCGACGACGGGATCTCCCGGCGCCATGGCGCCCGGCTCACGTCCGTCAGAACCAGCCATGTGCAACTCCCGCCGCGATCGTCGCGATAACGCCGGTCAGCGCTCCGGCAACAAGGTCGTCAAGCATGATGCCAAGCGCCCCGGGGGCGCGCTCGGCCCAGCTCACGGGGGGAGGTTTGAGAATGTCGAAAAACCGGAAGAGAAGGAAGCCCAGAACCCAGCCCGGCCACGGAAAGACATGCGGCTCGGCACCGCTGAGCGTCAGGCCAAACGACAGGGGCCAGAGCGCGATCAGCATTCCGGCGACCTCGTCGATGACGACCTCGGACGGGTCGGCATCCGCCTTGCCTTGCGTGTATCTCGCGGCTGCCCAATACCCCCCGGCGATGGCCGCGAGCGTCGCCGCTGCGACCAGCCAGAAGCCGCCTGCGGCGTGCAGAACCCAGGCAAGCGGGATCGTTGCCGCCGAGGCCACCGTCCCCGGGGCCGGCAGATGCCCCAGCCCAAGGCCGGTGGCGATCAGGCGGGGCAGGGCGCTCATGCCTCCCCCGCGGCACCGAGGATGACGGTCGCCGTGGCGATGGCGGCCATGCCTTCCTCGCGGCCTACGAAGCCCATTCGTTCCATCGTCGTGGCCTTGATCCCGACGCGATCGGCGCCGATGCGCAGCAGGCGCCCCACGGTCGCGCGCATCTCGGCGGCATGGGGCCCGATTTTCGGGCGCTCGGCCAGCAGTGTCACGTCGACATTGGTGATCCTGCCGCCGCGGGCGCGCACGCGCTCGGCCGCGTGCGACAGGAAGATGTGGCTTGGCGCGCCTTTCCATTTCGGGTCCGAGGGCGGGAAGTGGGTGCCGATATCGCCCTCGGCCAGGGCGCCGTAGATCGCGTCGGCAAGCGCGTGCAGGCCGACATCGGCATCAGAATGCCCGAGCAGACCACGCGTATGCGGGATCTGCACACCGCACAGGGTGACGTGGTCTCCGTCGCAGAAGCGGTGCACATCGAATCCGTGGCCAATGCGGATGTCCATCTCGGTCTCCCTTGCAGCGACCATGCGCCCGGCGCGGGCGAGATCGGCAGCCGTCGTGATCTTGAAGTTGTCGGGCTCGCCCGGCACGAGCCGTACGATGCCGCCCGCCCTGCGAAACACCTCGGCGTCGTCGAGCGCCGGTGGCGCGTCGGATGCGGCCGCGGCACGGTGCGCCGCCAGCAGGGGCGCGAACGGAAAGGCCTGCGGTGTCTGCGCCCGCCAGAGGCCCGCGCGCGGAACCGGAACGTCGGCACACTCGCCGTCTTGGCGCCAGAGGGCATCCACGACCGGCTCCGCCGCGATCGCGCCAGCACCCCCGGAAGTGGCCGCCACCAAGGCCGACCACAGCCCGGGCGACGCGAAGGGCCGCGCGGCGTCGTGGATCAGCACGACTTCGGGTGCCGCATCCTCGAGTGATTCGAGCGCAAGGCGCACCGTGTCCGCGCGCTCCGCGCCGCCATGCACGGGCAGCGAAAGGCGCGCGTCGTCGATGGCCGCGACGGCGCGCCGGTAATGCTCGGCGAAGTCCGGATGGATGGCCACGGTCACCGAGGAAAGCTCGGGACAGGCCAGCGCCGCACGAATGGTCCGCGCGAGCACGGCCTCACCCGCGATGGCCTGATACTGTTTCGGGACCGGACCGCCGAGCCTCAGCCCGCGTCCCGCGGCCACGATGATCGCGCCCGCACGCATGGATCAAACCCCCGGACTGCAGCGAAATGCGGCTTTGCGTTCTAGTGCGCCCTCTTGCACTGCACAAGAGCGCAGGGTAAGCCGGGGCTGCGATGCACAGGGATTGAGCACGATGGTCACGATTGGTGGCGAGTCGATCACACCGCCGGTGATACTTGCCCCAATGGCGGGCATTACCGATCGACCGTTCCGAGAACTTGTCGCGGAATTCGGCGCCGGTCTCGTGGTGTCCGAAATGGTGGCATCGCAGGAAATGGTGCAAGCCAAGGCCTCCGTTCGCGCAAAGGCCGAGCTCGCAGCCAACGCGCCGGGCAGCGCCGTGCAGATCGCCGGGCGCGAGGCACGCTGGATGGCCGAGGCGGCTCGTCTGCTCGAAGGCGAGGGCGCGCGGATCATCGACATCAACATGGGCTGTCCGGCCAAGAAGGTCACCAGCGGAATGTCGGGCTCGGCCCTGATGCGCGATCCTGACCACGCCCTGAGCCTGATCGAAGCGGTGGTCGGCGCCGTCGCGGTTCCCGTGACCCTCAAGATGCGGCTCGGTTGGGACCGGGCAAGCATGAATGCGCCCGAAATCGCGAGCCGTGCCGAGCGGGCAGGGGTGCGCGCAATCACCGTCCACGGGCGCACGCGGTGCGACTTCTACAAGGGTCACGCCGATTGGGCCGCAATTCGACCCGTCGTCGAGGCCGTGCGGATCCCCGTGATCGCGAATGGGGACATCGTCGATGCCAGGACGGCGCGTGCAGCACTGTCGGCGTCAGGCGCGGCCGGGGTGATGATCGGTCGCGGCGCACGCGGCGCGCCTTGGGTGCCGGCGCTGGTGGCGGCCGAACTCTACGGCACGCGGCGCCCCAGGATTCCCGAAGGCCGGGCGCTGGGCGAGCTGATCGCCCGGCACCACGAGGCTCAGCTTTCCTTCTACGGCCGAGACTTCGGCCTGCGGACCGCTCGAAAGCACCTCGCATGGTATCTCGAACGGCTCGATGGTGCAGACGAACTCCGGGCAAGACTGATGCGCGCAACGACACCCGAAGATGTGGCCCGCCTGCTGGCGAACGGGATTGGGTCCGCGAACGGGCAGGGGAGGCTTGCGGCATGACGACGACTCAGGCATCGCGCGACTTCGCGCTGATCTGGAACAGCTTGCCGAATCCCGCGATCTCGGTCGGGCGCGACGGGCTGATTGCCGCCGTCAACAGCTCGGCCGAGAGCTTCCTGGGCGCGTCCGAGCGGCACATGATCGGGCAATCCTTGCGGGCATTTGCCGGCGAGACGAGCCGGATCGCAGCCCTTGTCCAGCAGGTCGCCGACAAGGGCGTCAACATGGCCGAATACGATGTCGAGTTCACCTGGCCAGATGCGCCGCCAAGGCTTGTGGATCTGCACGCGGCGCCGCTGGGCGAGGACGCAGAAGCGGTGTTGCTCGTGTTCCATCCTCGCGCCATCGCGGAATCGATGGATCGCTCGCTCACCCATCGCGATGCGGCGCGCTCGGTCACCGGCATGGCGGCGATGCTCGCGCACGAGGTGAAGAACCCGCTCGCCGGAATCTCGGGCGCGGCGCAGCTTCTGGCCATGACCCTCGGCCCCGAGGAGCGCGAGCTGACCGACCTGATCCGCGGCGAGACCGAGCGCGTCGGAAAGTTGCTCGAGCGCGTCGAGCAGTTCGGCGCGATGGGCCCCGCGCGACACGTGCCGGTGAACATTCACGACGTGCTCGATCGCGCCTGCCGCGCTGCCAAGGCGGGTTTCGCAAGCCATGCCCGCTTCATCGAGGAATACGATCCCTCGCTCCCTCCGACGCTCGGCGACCCCGACCAGTTGATGCAGGTGATGCAGAACCTTCTGAAGAATGCCGCCGAAGCGACACCGAAGGTTGGCGGGCTCATCACGGTGCGGACCTCGTACCGGGCCGGGATGAAGGTGCGCGGCCCGACGGGTAAGTACGAGAGCCTGCCGCTTCAGGTGGTCATCGCCGACAATGGCTCGGGCGTGCCCGAGTCGATCCGCCGGCACATCTTCGAGCCTTTCGTGTCCTCGAAATCCACCGGCTCGGGGCTCGGCCTCGCACTCGTCTCGAAGATCGTGGCCGACCATGGCGGTGTCATCTCGTGCGAATCCGAACCAGGCTGGACGCGAATGCGCCTGCGCCTGCCGATCGCGAGCGCGCGCGATCTTGAACTGCTGGGTGAAGACCGCGACGGCGATCGCGAGGAGAGTGCAGCATGAGCGAGGGCCGCACAGTCCTGATCGCGGATGACGACCGCACGATCCGCACCGTCCTGAGCCAGGCGCTCGCCCGGATCGGCTGCCGGGTGCGGGCCACCGGCTCGGCCAACGCGTTGTGGCGGATGGTCGAGGACGGCGAAGGCGATCTCGTCGTCACCGATGTCCACATGCCCGACGGCGATGCGCTCGACCTGCTGCCGGCGATCCGGCGCAAGCGGCCCGAATTGCCCGTGGTGGTGATGAGCGCCCAGAACACCGTTCTGACGGCGATCCGTGCGGCCGAGGTCGGCGCTTACGAGTACCTGCCCAAGCCCTTCGATCTGAAAGAGCTGCTCGCTGTCGTCGAAAAGGGCCTCGACGACCGGCGCAAGAGGGAGCGCGCACCCGAAGCCGACCGCCAGCAGGCGGGCAAGGACGAGAATCTTCCCCTGATCGGACGCAGCCCGGCGATGCAGGAGGTCTACCGGGTCATGGCCCGGCTCATGCATACCGACCTGACGGTGATGATCTCGGGCGAGAGCGGCACGGGCAAGGAACTCGTGGCGCGCGCCCTGCACAACTTCGGCAAGCGCGCGCGCGGCCCCTTCGTCGCCATCAACATGGCTGCGATCCCGCGCGAGTTGATCGAGTCCGAGCTGTTCGGCCACGAGAAGGGCGCCTTCACCGGCGCGACCGAGCGCTTCGTCGGCAAATTCGAGCAGGCGCAGGGCGGAACGCTCTTCCTCGACGAGATCGGCGACATGCCCGCCGAGGCGCAGACGCGGCTTCTGCGCGTGCTGCAGGAGGGCGAGTACACCTCCGTGGGCGGCCGGGTCCCCCGGCGCGCGGATGTGCGGATCATCGCGGCCACGCACCAGAAGCTGAGGAACCTCATCAACGAGGGGCGTTTCCGCGAGGACCTGTTCTATCGGCTCAACGTCGTGCCGGTCCGCCTTCCCCCCTTGCGCGAGCGTCTCGACGATATTCCCGATCTCGCACGTCATTTCCTCAGGCGCGCCGAGGAAGAGGGGCTGCCGCGCAAGACGCTATCGAAAGAAGCGATCGAGCGGCTCAAGACGCACTCCTGGGCAGGAAACGTTCGCGAGCTCGAGAACATCATCCGGCGAATCGCGGCGCTTTGCCCCGACGACCTTGTCCCTGCCTCGGCAGTCGAGGCCGAGCTCACGGCCCGCGGCGAGGATGGCGGCGAGACCGGCATGAACGGTGCCGAGGGGCGCACTCTCTCGGCCTCGGTCGAGATGCATCTCAAGCGGTATTTCGACATGCATGGCGAGAGCTTACCGCCGGCAGGTCTCTACGACCGGGTGCTGCGCGAGATCGAGCTGCCGTTGATCGCGCTCACCCTCAGCGCCACGCGTGGCAACCAGCTCAAGGCCGCGGATCTTCTGGGCATCAACAGAAATACATTGCGCAAGAAGATCAGAGAGCTTGACATCCCGGTCACACGTGGCAAGAAGCTGATGTAGATTGGCAACAGTCGGCGGATTGCATTCGCGCCGACACGCCTTGGCAAAGGTCCGAGGGAGAGCAGTGTCTCGATTGGACGCTCTTGCGGGCGCCTTCTCCGGCGGCGAGCGCGGAAGGGCGCTGTCGCGCTGGATGGGACGGCAAGGTGCCGTCGCCCTGGCGGCGCTCGGACCAGTTCTCGCGATCCTCACCAGCCTAGCGCTTGGCAGGCAGGAGGGCGGCGCATCGTCCGCATTGCTGCGCGCGGTGCTGCTGGCCGACCTTTGCTACCTGCTCATCCTGGCAAGCCTGATCGGCGTTCGCATCGGCGCCCTGATCGCGGCGCGCCGGCGCGGCTCGGCCGGCTCCAAGCTGCACCTTCGCCTTACCGGGGTCTTCGCGGCCGTCGCGTTGATCCCGACCATCATCGTCGCGGTCTTCGCGACCATTTCGATCAACCTGGGCATCGAAGCGTGGTTCTCCGAGCGCGTCGGCAGCGTGGTGCGAAACTCGCTCGCGACCGCCGAGGCCTATGAGCGCGAGCACCGGATGAACATCCAGGGCGACGTGCTTGCCATGGCGAACGACCTGAACCGGGCGGCCGTCAACGGGCTGACCGGTGCGCAGCTTCAGGACCTGGTCGTCAGGCAGGCGCTGCTGCGCGAGCTGCCCGAGGCCTTCGTCTTCAACTCCGAGCGCGAGATCGTGGCGCGCGGCGAGTTCAGCTATCTCTTCAGCTTCGAGCCCCCGACGGACGAGCAGCTCGCGCGCGCACGCGCCGGCGAGGTGGTGGTCACAGAAGACGAGCGCAACAACGAGATCCGGGCGCTGGTCTACCTGACCAATTTCTTCGACGCGTTTCTCTATGTCAGCCGCGACGTCGAGGGCGACGTGCTGCGCCTGCTCGACCGAACCCGCGAGACGGTGCAGTTCTACGAGCAGCTCGAGCGCGAGCGCGGCACCATCCTGTTCGACTTCGCGCTGATCTATCTCGGCTTCGCGCTGCTCGTGATCGTCGCCGCGATCATGCTTGGCCTGTGGTTTGCCGAGCGACTGGCCAGGCCCGTCGGGCGGCTTGTCGGCGCTGCCGAGCGGATCGCGGGCGGTGATCTCGACGCGCGCGTGAAGGAGGAGCGCGGCAAGGACGAGATCGCGCTCCTCTCGCGCGTCTTCAACCGCATGGCGGGACAGGTGCAGGGCCAGCGCGACGCCCTGGTCGCCACGAACCGCGAGAGCGAGCGCCGCCGCCGCCTGATCGAGGCCGTGCTTTCGGGTGTCACGGCAGGCGTCGTCGGGATCGACGGCAACGGGCGGATCGACCTCGTGAACCTCGCGGCCTCCGAGCTCTTGGGCCTCGAAACCACGGATCTGCTTCACCGTCCCCTCGCCGAGGCGGCGCCCGATTTCGCGGAGCTGGTGGGGGCGGCAAGCGACGCGCCCTCGGGCATCGCGCGCGGCGAGGTCTCGATCAGCGTAGCCGGGCAGCCGCGCGAGTTCCTGTGCCGCGTCGCGCCAAAGCTGCCGGGCCGTCCCGACGAGGGCCATGTTCTCACCTTCGACGATGTCACGGCGCTGGCTGCGGCGCAGCGCATGGCCGCGTGGGGCGATGTCGCTCGCCGCATCGCGCACGAGATCAAGAACCCGCTCACGCCGATCCAGCTCTCGGCGGACCGGATGCGGCGCAAGTTCGTCGGCCGGCTGGGCGAGGACGGCGCACAGCTGGAAAGCCTGCTCGACGTCATCACCCGCCAGGCGGGGGATATCCGCCGCATGGTGGACGAGTTCTCACGCTTCGCGCGAATGCCCGAACCCGTGGCGCGCGAGGAAGACCTCTCCGCGCTGGTGCGCGAGGCCGTGCTGCTTCAGAGCGAGGGGCAGGCCGAGATCGACTACGCCCTTGACCTGCCCGAACACGCAGTAACCGTCATGGCCGACCGCGGCCTCCTCAATCAATGCCTCACGAACCTCTTGCAGAACGCGGCCGACGCGATCGAGGGTCGGCGCGAGCGCGATGGCGAGAATGCTCCCCCGGGACGCATCTCGGTCTGCCTGCGCGAGGGCGAGCGCAGCCTGCACGTGGTGATCGTCGACAACGGGATCGGCCTGCCTGCAGAAGGGCGTGACCGCTTGACTGATCCCTATGTCACGAACCGCAAGAAGGGGACCGGGCTGGGGCTTGCGATCGTCAAGAAGATCGTCGAGCAACATGGCGGAGAACTGGTGCTGGGCGATGCGCCGGCAGCCTCCGGCCTCGATGGGGCGCAGGTAGTCCTCAAGCTGCCGCGGCCTGCCGGGAACAAGACCTCTGGCGCAGAGAAATCCGTGGCGCAAGCGGGCGCCACGCAAGCCTAACGAGAAGACGAAGGAGGCAGCATGGCAGACATCCTGATCGTCGACGACGAGGCCGACATTCGCGAATTGATCGCGGATCTGTTGCAGGACGAGGGGCACCAGACGCGCATGGCCCATGACGCGGACAGCGCCTTCGCCGCGATCGAGCGCGCCGCGCCGGACCTGATCATCCTCGACATCTGGCTGCAGGGCAGCCGCATGGACGGGATCGAGATCCTGAAGGCCGTCAAGCGCGACAATCCGGGCGTCCCTGTCGTCATCATCTCGGGGCATGGCAACATCGAGGTCGCCGTCGCGGCCGTCCAGCAGGGCGCCTACGATTTCATCGAGAAGCCCTTCAACATGGACCAGTTGCTCGTCGTTGTCGGCCGTGCGCTCGAGGCGTCCCGGCTGCGCCGCGAGAACGCCCGGCTGCGCGAAACCGAAAGCCGGGGCTGGCAGATGATCGGCGGCTCGCCCGCCCTCGTCTCGCTCAAGCAGAAGCTCGACCGTGTCGCGCGCGGCGGCTCGCGCGTGCTGCTGACGGGTGGGCCGGGCTCCGGCAAGGAGATCGCCGCGCGCTACATCCACGAGCACTCGGATCGGGCCGACAGGCCGTTCGTTGTCGTGAATGCAGCCTCGATCGAAGCGCCCCGCATGGAGGAGGTTCTCTTCGGCCGCACGCCCGAGGGCGCGCCGCCGCAGCCGGGCCTGCTCGAGAAGGCGCATGGCGGCACGCTGTTCTTCGACGAGGTGGGCGAGATGCCCCTCGCGACGCAGTCAAAGATTCTGCGCATTCTGGTGGACCAGAGCTTCGCCCGGCTTGGCGACAGCACGACCGTCCGTGTCGATGTCCGCGTGATCTCGGCGACCAATCGTGACCTGCAGGCGCATATCCGCGAGGGGCGGTTCCGCGAGGACCTCTACCACCGACTCAACGTCGTGCCCATCGATGTGCCGGGGCTCGAGCGCAGGCGCGAGGACATCCCGGCGCTGGCCGAGCATTTCCTCGAGATGTTCGCTCGCGAGCACGGCCTCCCGCGGCGGCGTCTGTCAGACGGTGCGATCGCCGCGCTTCAGACGCGCACCTGGCCCGGCAACGTGCGCCAGCTGCGCAACATGATGGAGCAGCTGCTGATCCTTGGCGCCGACAGCACGACGATCGACCCCGACGAGCTTCCGGGCGCGGGCCCGACGCAAGCGACGGAAGGTGGGCTTCAGGGTCTGATGAGCGCGGTGGCGTCGCTCGCGCTGCGCGAGGCGCGTGAGCTCTTCGAACGCGAGTATCTGATCGCCCAGATCAACCGGTTCGGCGGCAACATCTCGAAGACCGCGAGCTTCGTCGGAATGGAACGCTCGGCCCTGCATCGCAAGCTGAAGATGCTCGGCGTGTCGACCATCTCGCGCGGCGGTGTCCGTGTCGCCAGCGCCGAGGAGGGCGACGACGCCGAGAACGAGGCGGCCGAGCTCTGATCGACTGGTCGAGCGTCGGCGCGGTCGGCCAAAGCGGGCAGGGCGCTTCACACCCGGAAGCGCGGCAGTCGCCGGCCCTTGCCTTGGTGCGATTCTTGCGTGAGTTCAAACGAGTGAGGCATGGTGCGAGCGCTCGCGCCGCTGCGCCGAAAGGGCCGTTGACGCGCGCGGCGCGGCGGCCCTAGGCTCGCCCACGTTGTGCCTCGGACCGGTGCCGCGCGGACGGGTTGCCCTCGCTGCGCCACCCGGTATGTTCCTGGGCCGGCAGCGGGGCAGTGCCCGCGAGGGAAGTGGACCGCATGAAGGTCATCGTTTGCGGCGCCGGTCAGGTGGGTTTCCAGATCGCGCGACACCTTTCGGACGAAGGCAACGCCGTCACCGTCATCGACAACAATCCCGAACTCGTGCGGCGGATCACCGATCTGCTGGACGTCTCGGGCGTGATCGGTTTCGCCTCGCACCCGGACATCCTCTCTCGCGCCGGCGCACACGACTGCGACATGATCATCGCCGCGACCTCGATGGACGAGGTCAACATGGTGTCCTGCCAGGTCGCGCACTCGGTCTTCGAGGTGCCGACCAAGATCGCGCGCGTGCGCACAGAAAGCTACCTCGAGGCGGAGTGGTCGGACCTTTTCCGGCGCGACCACATGCCGATCGACGTGATCATCTCGCCCGAGACCGAGGTCGCCCGCGTGACGCTGCGCCGTCTCGGCGCGACGGCGGCCCTCGACATCGAGCCCTTCCTCGACGGCGCCGTCCATTTCGTCGGTGTCAAGCTCGAGGCCGACTGCCCGGTCCTCAACACGCCGTTGCGGCAGCTCAGCGAGTTGTTCTCTACACTGCGCGCGATCGTCGTGGCGGTGCGGCGCGAAGGCCGACTGTTCGTCGCCAGCCCCTCGGACCAGCTCTACGCGGATGACGAGATCTATTTCATCGCGGCGCGCGAGGACGTGCAGCGCACCTTCGGCATCTTCGGCCGACAGAACCTCCAGGCCAACCGGGTGGTCATCGTCGGCGCCGGCAATGTCGGGCTGCGGGTCGCCCGCGAACTGGAACAGAGACCGCATTTCCGCGCCACGCTGATCGAGCGCGACCGCCACCGCGCCGAATTCGCCGCCGACCGGCTCGAACGGACCATCGTGCTCCACGGCGACGCACTCGATTCCGCCATCCTTGCCGAGGCGGGGATCGCCGATGCCGACGCCATCGTCGCGCTGACGGATGACGACCGCACCAATCTGCTGGGCTGTGCGCTGGCGGGGCAGGCGGGTTGCCCGATCTCGATCGCGCTTTCCAAGGACCCGACCTTCGAGCGGATCGCCGCCCCGCTGGGGGTCAACGCGCTGATCAACCCGCGTGCCACCACGGTCTCGTCCATCCTGCGCCATGTGCGCCGAGGCAAGATCCGTGCGGTCTATTCGGTCGGCGGCGGCGAGGGCGAGGTGATCGAAGCGCAGGTCATGTCAACCTCACCTCTCGCCGACAAGAGGTTGAGAGACATCAACTTTCCGGCCGGGTCGATCGTCGGGGCGATCCAGAGCGGCGGCGAGGTGAAGATGCCGCACGGCGACCTCGGGATCCGCGTGGGCGACGTGCTCGTCATCTTCGCGCAACGCAGCGCGGTGCATCAGGTCGAGCAGATGTTCCGCGTCAGCGTCGACTACTTCTAAAGCGATGCGCCGCCCCCTTCCGCCCCTTTTCTCGCTTGCGGTGAGCGTGCTGGCGGTTGGGATGCTCGTGTCCTGCGGGGCGGCTGCCCTGATGGGGGAATGGCGACCGGCGCGCGGCTTCCTCTACAGCGCCATCGCCACGGGCTTCGTCGCCGCGATCCTCGGCGTGGGACTTTCGGGCCCGCGCCGCCTGCCGCCCGGGCCGGGCGAGCTCGCTTTGCTCGTGTCCTGCTGGCTGATCCTCCCGATCTTTGCAGCGGTTCCTCTCCACCTGATCACGCCAAGCATCGGCTTTGGCGGCGCGTGGTTCGAGATGGTCGCAGCGTTGACCACCACCGGCGGCACGGTCTACGCGACGCCCGACACGCTTCCGCTGTCGGTGCATTTCTGGCGCGGCCTCGTGGGCTGGCTCGGCGGCCTGCTCACGCTCACGGCCGCTTACGCGATCCTCGCACCGCGCCGGCTCGGCGGTTTCGAGGTGCTGATGCACTCGGGCCACGAAGATCCCAGCGCACAGGATCCCGCGCACGGGCAAACGGGCAGGATTGACATCGGGGCAGGGATCGCGCCCGTGGAAAGCCGCGTCGAGCGGGCGCTGCGCGCGATCCTTCCCGTCTATGCCGGGCTCACGACCGCGCTGGCGCTGATCCTCCACATGTTGGGGCAGGAAGGGGTCGTGGCCGGGATCCACGCGATGTCGATCCTCTCGACCAGCGGCATTTCGCCCTATGCGGGGGGCTTTGCCGCGCAGCCCAGCCTCCCGGCCGAGGTGGCTGCCGCGGCGTTCATGGTGCTCGCCGCGACGCGGCTGATCTATTCCCGCGCGAGCCAGATCGGCTCGCGCACCTCGGCGTTCCATGACACCGAACTGCGGTTGATGGCCGCGCTCGTCATGATGGTCACGCTCGCGCTTTTCCTGCGGCACTGGCTCGGGGTGCTCGGTATCGAAGCCGTCGCACGGGCCGGCCTCGCGGATGCCGTCGCGGCGTTCTGGGGGATCTTCTTCACGACGCTCAGCTTCCTCACAACCACCGGATTCGAAAGCGATTTCTGGGACAGGGCGCGCAATTGGTCGGGGCTCTCAAACCCCGGCCTGATCCTGCTCGGCCTGTGCTCGATCGGTGGCGGCGTGGCGACGACCGCCGGCGGCATCAAGCTGGTTCGCGCGGTCGAGCTCCTGCGTCACGGGCGCCACGAACTCGACCGGCTCGCCAAGCCGAACATCGTGCTCGGCCGCGGCACCGGCCTTCGAGGCCAGACGACCCGCGGCGCCTTCATCGCCTGGGCCTTCGTCATGCTCTATGTCGTTGCCGTCTTCTCGGTGACGCTGGGCATGGGGCTTGCGGGGCAAAGCTTCGAGCGCGCGCTGATTTCGGCACTTGCCGCGATCTCCAATACCGGCCCTGCCTACCAGACGGTGCTCGGGCCCGAGGCAAGCTTCGGCTTGCTAGACCCCGTGTCGCGCGCGATCCTGGGGGTTGGCATGATCCTCGGGCGCATCGAGGCCCTTGCCATAATTGCACTCTTCAGCCCCGAGTTATGGCGCCGCTTGCAGAACCGTAAAAAAACCTCTGGAAAAGCGCGTCCCGGACCATCACATTCGGGCTGGTGAGTCACCGGAACGGCCACGACGCGCCAATACCAAATCCCAAAAAAGGGCAGAAACAAGATGGCCAGCGAGACCAAGCAGAACCTGCAGGACACCTTTCTGAACCATGTTCGGAAGCAGAAGGTGGCGGTCACCGTTTTCCTCGTGAACGGCGTCAAGCTGCAGGGTGTCATTACCTGGTTCGACAACTTTTGTGTGCTTCTCCGCCGCGACGGCCAGTCGCAACTCGTCTACAAGCACGCGATCTCGACCGTGATGCCGGCACAGCCATTCAGCCTCTTCGACGGAGACGGCAGTCAATGAGCCTGTCCGGGGCAGGGGAGGCGTGACGCGCGTCTTTGTCCTTCACGTGGACCTGAGGGCCCCCGACTCGCCCGAGCCTGGGGCCGCGCTCGAGGAGGCGCTGAGCCTTACCCGTGCCATCGGCCTTGATCCGGTCGGCGGCGTGGTCGTGCCGTTGCCTAAGCCCCATGCGGGAATGCTCTTCGGCGCCGGCAAGGTCGCCGAGCTCAAGGCGCGTTTCGCCGAGGAGGATGTCGAGCTCGTCATCGTCAACGGTCCGCTCAGCCCGGTCCAGCAGCGCAATCTCGAGCGCGAATGGAAGGTCAAGATTCTCGACCGGACCGGCCTGATCCTCGAGATCTTCGGCGAGCGCGCGCAGACGCGCGAAGGCGTCCTCCAGGTCGAACTCGCGCATCTGAACTACCAAAAGACCCGTCTCGTGCGCAGCTGGACCCATCTCGAGCGCCAGCGCGGCGGCCTTGGGTTCGTCGGCGGTCCCGGCGAGACGCAGATCGAGGCGGACCGGCGCATGATCGACGAGCGGATCACGCGCATCCGCCGGCAGCTCGCCAAGGTCGTGAAGACACGCACGCTCCATCGCGCGGCGCGCAAGCGGGTACCTTATCCGATCGTCGCGCTGGTGGGTTACACCAACGCGGGCAAGTCGACGCTGTTCAATCGCCTGACCGATGCCACGGTGCTGGCCGAGGACATGCTCTTTGCGACGCTCGATCCGACCATGCGGCAGCTGGCGTTGCCGTCGGGCCGGACGGCGATCATTTCCGATACCGTGGGCTTCATCTCGGATCTGCCGACGCAGCTGGTGGCCGCGTTCCGCGCGACGCTCGAGGAGGTTCTCGAAGCGGACCTCATCGTTCATGTCCGCGACATCTCGCATCCCGAGACCGAGGCACAGGCGGCCGAGGTGATGGCCGTGCTCGAGGATCTCGGCGTCCCGTCCGAGAAGCGCGAGGGCATGGTCGTGGCGCTCAACAAGATCGATCGTCTCGACGCCGAGGCGGCGGCAGCGGTCGAGGCGCAGGCCGGGCGCGACCTCGACGCGATCGCTCTTTCGGCGGTGACCGGCCAGGGTTGCGGCGCGCTGCTGCGTGAAATCGAGGCGCGGATCTTCCCGCGGCGGCTCGCGCTTTCCTTGCACCTGGGGCATGGCGACGGCCAGGCGGTCGCCTGGTTGTATCGCCACGCAGACGTGCGCGAGCGCGAGGATGACGAGCATGGCACGCGGCTCGACATTGAAATGACCGAGAAGGAGTTCTTCCAGTTCCGCAAGGAGTTCGGCGAGAAAGCTGAAGTCTTGCGGCGCGAAGCGCTTGCGGCTCAGTGATCTCCGGCAAGCACATCATGCTTTATTTAACATAATATCTCTTCTGCGCATTTCCGATATAAGCCCCGGAATGTTGGATTACGGGACCACTATCGACGAAGATCCGTGTGAATGTGCCGCATTGGAACAGCAATATGCTTTCACGCCCCCCTGATCTCAGATAGAATCGCAGAGTAACGAGACCTAAAACTTTTTTCTTGGAGTACGGCAGTTACCGCCATGCGTGACCTCAATGTCTTCGAGGCAGTCGTCGAAACGAGCGTGGAACGTATCCCGCTCGTCGACGTGCGTTGTTTTGATGTTGTCGATGATCGTGAGTGCGAGATTTCTCACGTCGTCTACCGCAACGTCTTTACCGAGTTTGATCAAAAGCTTTCGCGCCATCTTGCCGCCGTGACGGGTGTCGGCTTTCCGACCGTCACCGCGTCGATCCGGATCCGCGAACGCCGACCCAATGCGAAATGGCAGGCAGGCCGCGGTCTGCACTTCCCTTCCGTGCCGCATGCTTTGCGGGGGATCGCGGCGCGCGCGCTCAAGGGCCGCGAGATGGCCGAGATGTTCATCCACGCTCCCGACTCGGACATGATGGTCGAGGAGGCCCCGGCGCATCGCCAGGAAATCCGCAAGGGCGATATCGGCGCGCTCAGCACCGCGCTCGAATTCTGTGCCCTGTTCGGCGAGCCGGATTTCGTCGACCTTTCCGGCGACTATGACATCCTGATGGCCCAGCCCGCGGGGCTCGACCTCAAGCCGATCACCGTCGATCTCTATCGCGGCAGCGTCTCGGTCTACGGCGTCCATGGTGACGGCAAGGACGTGTTCGAAGGGCCGATCTTCGACTACAAGCGCCTGATGCTCGAGAACGCGACGGTGCGCGGCTACCTCGCCTCGGCGCGGCATACGCTGGCCGCCGCGAAGGAAGACGCCGTGCACAGCTTCCGCTCGGCGGCCGAGACGCGGATCCTGAACTTCGACCGCGCCCTGGCAGGACGCCCACTCGAGAACTATCGCCTCGAGGCGGTGATCTCGCTGGTCGCGCGGCTCAAGGCGGGACTCGGCGACAGTCTTTGCGGCCTGTCCGAGGACGCGCAGATTACCGCCCTCGACTGGTCGGATTCGATCGAGCGGGCCGCGGGCAGCGTGGCCGCCTCGGGCACGTTTTCGACGCTCGACTACCTCCTGCGCGGACCGCATCGCGCCGCCTGATCTGTCGCATTCCCTGCCCGCCCGGGCCAATCCGCCCGGGTGGCGCGCGCATCGGCTATCCCGATTATGAAAAAGGCCGCTACCCGTTTCCGGGCAGCGGCCGAGTTGGCGTTCCAGATCAATCGGGATCGATGCGACCCGGGCGTGGCAGACCGGAGCGCAGCGAGGGATGCCGGCAGCAGGCACCGGCTTCGGGAGTCGCGGGCCACATGGGGTGAGGTGGGCCCGGCTTGGATCCCGTCTGGACCGCAGGCGAAGTCAGAACATCGCGGGCAGCGTAAATCCGGCGAAGATCAGCGCGCACATCACGGCGAGACCGGCGACGTCGCTCAGCGCTTCACGCGGCGCGTGGGCGAGAAAGTCCCGGGCCTTGATCATCTGTGCCATGATGGCTTCTCCATCGAAACTTGCGGTGTTGTCATTATGTTCACCACAAGTTCCACAAAGAGTCCAGAACATTTTTAGAACATCCGTTCCGGGCGTGCCTCACCCACCCTTGAGAAGCCGGACCGACGCATCGCGCTCGAAGAGGTAAAGGAGCGTGCGCAGCGCCACGCCGCGCGGACCGTCGAGCCCCGGCTCACGGGTCAGTACCAGGCGTGCGTCGTCCCGGGCCATCTCCATCAAGCCGCGGTCGGCATCGAGATCGGCGATGCGAAAACGAGGCAGCCCCGATTGCGCCGTGCCGATCAGATCACCGGCACCGCGCAGCCGCAGATCCTCCTCGGCGATGCGGAAGCCGTCCTCGGTTGCGCGCATGATCTCGAGCCGCGCGCGTGCCGTCTCGCCCAGCGGCGGAGCGTAGAGCAGAAGGCAGAACGAACGCCCTGCCCCGCGCCCGACCCGGCCGCGTAACTGGTGCAGCTGCGCCAGGCCGAAATGCTCGGCCTGCTCGATCACCATGATCGTGGCCTCGGGCACGTCGACGCCGACCTCGATCACGGTGGTCGCGACCAGCACCGGCCGCTCGCCGGACTGGAAGGCGGCCATCGCGGCGTCCTTGGCGTCGGCCGGCATCTGGCCGTGCACCAGCGCCACGTGCTCGGCGCCAAGCGCGTCCGCCAGCAGCCTGTGGCGGGTCTCGACCGCCACCAGGTCCGAGGCGTCGCTCTCCTCGACCGCCGGGCAGACCCAATAGGCCCGCCGCCCCTCGGCCAGAACCGCCTTGAGCCGCGCCACCACCTCGTCGGCGCGCGACAGCGAGACCAGCCGCGTCTCGACCGGCTGGCGTCCGGGCGGCTTCTCGTCCAGCACCGAGATGTCGAGATCGCCATAGCCCGCCAGCGCCAGCGTGCGCGGGATCGGTGTCGCCGTCATCACCAGCAGGTCGCAGCCCTTTGGCGCCTTCGACGTCAACTCCATGCGCTGGCGCACGCCGAAGCGGTGCTGCTCGTCGATGACCGCGAGCCGCAGGTCGCGAAACGTGACATCGCCCGAGAACAGCGCATGTGTTCCGATCACCAGCCGAGCGCGCCCACCGGCGATCGCCGCGAGCTTCTCCTCGCGCGCGCCGCCCTTGTCGCGCCCGGTCAGCAGGACACATTCGACGCCGGCGGCGGCCGCAATGGGCGCGAGGTTGGCCGCGTGCTGGCGCGCGAGGATCTCGGTCGGCGCCATCAGCGCGCCCTGCCCCCCCGCCTCGGCCGCGATCATCAGTGCCATGGCTGCGACCCAGGTTTTTCCTGCGCCCACATCGCCTTGCAGCAATCGCATCATGCGCGTGTCCTCGGCCATGTCGGCCCCGACCTCGGCGATTGCGCGCTTCTGTGCCCCGGTCGGCGGGTAGCCGAAGGCAGCCGCGGCGCGCGCGCGAAGACTGCCGTCGCCCGCGGTCGCCTGTCCCTTGCCGCGGCGCATCTTCTCGCGCGCGATCTGCAGCGCAAGCTGATGCGACAGCAGCTCGTCATAGGCCAGCCGCCGCCGGGCCGGCGCGCCGTGCGACAGGCTGGGCGGGCCGTCGGGCATGTGCAGCGCGCCGAGCGCCGCACGCCAGTCGGGCCAGGCTTCGCGCGTCATCATTGCGGGATCGAGCCATTCGGGCACATCGGGCGCGCGCGCCAGGGCGCCGCTCACGGCCTTTGCCATAAGCCGACCGGTCACCCCCTCGGTCAGGCCATAGACGGGCTCGAAGGGCGGCAGACCGGCGGCTTCGGCCTCGGTCATCACCAGGTCCGGATGCGCCATCTGCAGCCGGCCGTCGTAGAAGTCGACGCGGCCCGAGACGACCCGCACCGCGCCTTCGGGCAGCGCGCCCTTCAGCCAGTCCTTGCGCGGCCGGAAGTAGAGCAGCTCGAACACGATGCCGCCGCCATGCACGACGATCCGATAGGGCTGCGTCTCGCGCCTTGGGGGATGATGCTCGCCGACCTCGATGCGAACCGTCGCCACCTCGCCCGCGGTCGCGCCGATCAGGCTCTCGCGCGGCCGCCGGTCGATCACGCCGGTCGGCAGGTGGAAGATCAGGTCGATGACCCGCTCGAGACCGATCCGCGCCAGCGCCTTTGCCGTGCGCGGACCGACCCCCATGATCCCGGCGGCGTCGGCAAAAAGCGGAAAGAGGATCTCGGGGCGTGCCATCGCATTCGTGATGGCGCGCACCGCGCGAGCCGTCAAGCGCGCGGGTTCATCCGGGTTTGTCGCTGGGGTGATTCACGCCATCGACCCAGGGCACCTCGAGCCCGCGCAGCTCGACACCCTCGACACAGCCCAGGTTCACGCCGTACTCGTCGGGGTTCGACCGCCTCCGGTGATGGGTGTAAATCCCGCAAATTCCGCAGAAATAGTGCTTCGCGACATGCGTGCCGAAGGTGTAGATGCGCAAGGATTCGTCCGCCTCGACCGTGAGTTCGGCAACCGGCACGCTGACGACGATCGCGCCGCGGCGCCGGCACATCGAGCAGTCGCAGCGCCGCCGGCTTTCGAGGTCGAGCCTCGGGAAGCTCAGGCGCACCGCGCCGCAATGGCAACTCGCGCGATGGGTCATGCGCCCTCCCCCGCGCCCAGAAGCGCGAGCCAGTCATCCTCCGAGATCACCTCGACGCCAAGTGCCGTCGCCTGCTTGAGCTTCGACCCGGCGCCGGGCCCCGCGATCACCAGGTCGGTCTTGGCCGAGACCGAGCCCGAGACCTTGGCGCCAAGCGCCTCGGCGCGTGCCTTGGCCTCGGCCCGGCTCATGCGCTCCAGCGTGCCGGTGAAAACCAGCGTCTTGCCCGCAACGGGGCTGCCTTCGGTCTTTGGCCGCTCTGCGTCGCGCGGCGTCACATGCGTGAGCAGGCGGTCGAGCGCGCGACGGTTATGCTCGTCGTCGAAGAAGGCGATCACGGCATCCGCCAACACCTCGCCGACCCCGTCGATCGCAAGGATCGCGTCGCGCGCCTCCGGGTCGCTCGCCGCCGCGATCATCGCCTGCGCAAAGGCATCCCAGCCGAGATACTGGCGCGCGAAAAGCCGTGCCGTCGTCTCGCCCACATGCCGAATGCCGAGTGCGAAAATGAACCGGTCGAGCGCCACCTCACGCCGCGCGCGGATCGCGTCAAAGAGGTTGTCCGCGGATTTCTGGCCATAGCCTTCAAGCTTCGACAGTCTTTGTATTTCAGACCCCTGTGGTCCGAACCTCGCCTCTAGCGTGAAGATGTCGGCGGGCTCACGCACCCAACCCTTCTCCCAGAAGGCCTCGACCTGCCGCGCGCCCAATCCCTCGATATCCATTGCGCCGCGGCTGACGAAATGCTTGAGCCGCTCGACCGCTTGGGCGGGGCAGATCAACCCGCCGGTGCACCGGCGCACCGCCTCGCCAGTTTCGCGCACGGCATGGCTGCCGCAGGCGGGGCAGACCGTGGGGAACTCGTAGGGTGCCGCATCGGCGGGCCGGCGCGAGATGTCGACGTCGAGCACCTTGGGGATCACGTCGCCGGCGCGGTAGATCGTCACCGTGTCGCCGATGCGCAGGTCGCGACCCTCGCGGATCGGCTCGCCATTCGCGCCGCGCCCGGCGATGTAGTCCTCGTTGTGCAGCGTCGCGTTGGAAACGACCACGCCCCCGACCGTGACGGGCCTGAGCCGCGCCACCGGAGAGAGCGCGCCCGTCCGACCGACCTGGATGTCTATCCCCTCCAGAACCGTGGTGGCGTGCTCGGCCGGGAACTTGTGCGCGATCGCCCAGCGCGGCGCGCGGCTGACGAAGCCGAGCCGCTCCTGCCAGTCGAGCCGGTCGACCTTGTAGACCACGCCGTCGATGTCATAGCCAAGGCTGGCGCGGTCGGCCTCGAGCGCGCGATAATGGGCGAGGATGTCCTCGACGCCCTTGCAGCGCTCCATCCGGTCGTTGATCGGGAACCCCCAGCGGCCGAGCGCCTGCACCACCTCGTACTGCGTGGCTCCCGGAAGCTCTGGCGCCTCGCCCCATGCATAGGCGAAGAACCGCAGCGGCCGTCTCGCCGTCACCGCCGGATCGAGTTGGCGCAACGACCCCGCTGCGGCATTGCGTGGGTTCGCGAAGATCTTGTCACCCGCCTCGGCCTGCGCGGCATTGAGCGCGGCGAAATCGGCGTGGCGCATGTAGACCTCGCCGCGGACCTCGAAGAGGTCGGGGGCATCTTCCGGAAGGCTGTCCGGGATTTCTTTTATGGTTCTGACATTTGCGGTGACATTTTCACCTTCCTCGCCATCGCCGCGGGTCGCGGCCTCGACCAGCCGCCTTCCCTCGTAGCGCAGGCTCAGCGACAGCCCGTCGATCTTCGGCTCGGCGGTGAAGACGATCGCCTCTTCCTTGAGGCTCAGGAAGCGGCGGATGCGATCAACGAAGTCGGCCACGTCCTCGTCGGTGAAGGCGTTGCCCAGCGACAGCATGCGCACGCGGTGTCGCACCTTGCCGAACCCCTCGGCCGGCGCCGCCCCCACCTTCAGCGAGGGGCTGTCGGGCGCGATGAACTCGGGGAACGCCGCCTCCAGCGCCGCCAGCCGATGCTTCAGCGCATCGTACTCGGCGTCCGCGACCTCGGGTGCATCCTTCTGGAAATAGGCCCTGTCGTGGCGCCGGATCT
This sequence comes from Thermohalobaculum xanthum, assembly GCF_016623495.1. Classification (GTDB taxonomy): domain Bacteria; phylum Pseudomonadota; class Alphaproteobacteria; order Rhodobacterales; family Rhodobacteraceae; genus Thermohalobaculum; species Thermohalobaculum xanthum. Next base: position 455,649 of record NZ_JAEHHL010000001.1, read on the forward strand.
CGGCCGACAGGCGCGCGATCTCGGCCTTCGCCTCTTGCGGGTCGAGGTCAGCGGCCGGCGTCTCGCTCATCGCGACCCCCTCGCGCGTCCTGCCGCGTCAGACTTCCTCGGCCGTCGCCTCGGCGCGGGTCTTGCCCGTCACCTCCTGCGCCAGCGCGGCGGCCATGAAGCGGTCGAGATCGCCGTCCAGCACGCCGCCGGTGTCCGACGTCTCGACCCCCGTCCGCAGGTCCTTGACCATCTGGTAGGGCTGCAGAACGTATGACCGGATCTGGTTGCCCCAGCCGGCCTCGCCCTTGGCCTCGTGGGCCTCCTGGATCGCGGCGGTGCGCTTCTTCATCTCGAGGTCGTAGAGGCGCGCCTTCAGCGCCGCCATGGCGTTCGCCCGGTTCTGGTGCTGCGACTTTTCCGAGCTCGTGACCACGATCCCGGTCGGGATATGCGTGATCCGCACGGCCGAGTCCGTGGTGTTGACGTGCTGGCCGCCCGCACCGGACGAGCGGTAGGTGTCGATCCGGATATCGTTCGCGGGGATGTCGATCTCGATCGAGTCGTCGACAACCGGATAGACCCAGACCGACGAGAACGAGGTGTGCCGCCGCGCCTGGCTGTCGAAGGGCGAGATGCGAACCAGCCGGTGCACCCCCGATTCCGTCTTGAGCCAGCCATAGGCGTTGCCGCCCTTGACCAGGTAGGTCGCCGACTTGATCCCCGCCTCTTCGCCGCCGCTCTCGGACTGGAGCTCGACCTTGTAGCCATGCGCTTCGGCCCAGCGCACATACATGCGCGCCAGCATCTGCGCCCAGTCGCAGCTCTCGGTGCCGCCGGCGCCGGCATGGACCTCGAGATAGCAGTCATTGCCATCCGCCTCGCCCGAGAGCAGCGCCTCGACCTCCTTGGCGGCCGCCTTCTCGCGCAGCGTGGCAAGCGCGGCCTCGGCCTCGGCCACGATCTCATCGTCGCCCTCGGCCTCGCCCAGCTCGATCAGCTCGCGGTGGTCGTCGAGGCTGTGCGACAGTTCCTTGTATCCTTCGACCGCGTCCGAGAGCATCTGGCGCTCGCGCATCAGCTTCTGCGCGCGTGCCGGGTCGTTCCACAGTTCCGGGTCCTCGGCGAAGGCGTTGAACTCCTCGAGCCGTGCCTCGGCCGTATCCCAGTTGAGCCGCTGGCGAAGCAGCGCGAGCGACTTCTCGATATCGGCGACGATGGCGGCGGTCTCGGATTTCATGCGAATTTCTCGTCGTGATGCGGATGCGTCTTCCGCGTCACATAGCGGCGGAAACGCTGCGGGTAAAGCGGCAGGCCGGTTTCAGTAGAGTCCGCCCGTCCCAAGCCCCACGCTTGGCACGTTGGGTTGCGGCCGGCGCGCGCCCGCGTCGCCACTCCCTTCCGAGTCCGGCGGAAGCGCGCCCGATCCCCAGCCCGAATCCGCCTCCTCGCCCGCCAGGGCAAAGGGCAGATCGCCGCCGAAGCTCCCGAACAGCTCCTCGTCGCCCGCGATGGCGCTGGCCTCGGCGTAAAGCTCGGGCTCGGTCCCCTGCTGGAACACCTCGACGATCACGTCGGGGCCCGACGCGTCGTCGGGCAGGCGCTCGCCGCTCAGACGGTCGATCTTGACGGTGACCATGCCGCCGGTCTCGGGGGCGCGGAACTCGCCGGGAACGCGGGTCTTCATCGCCTCGGCCATGAACTCGCGGAACACCGGTCCGCACAGCGTGCCGCCATAGGCGCCGCGGCCCATCGGCTCGGGGTTGTCGTAGCCGATGAAGCAGCCGGCCACCATGCTCGGCGTGAAGCCGATAAACCAGGCGTCCTTGGCGTCGTTGGTCGTGCCAGTCTTGCCCGCCACGGGGAAACCCAGGCCGCCCACCGTGCGGCTCGCGGTGCCGCGCGCGACCACGCCCTCGAGGATCGAGACGATCTGGTGCGCCGTCACCGGGTTCATGATCTGCGAGCGCTGGTCGAACAGCAGGGGCTCGCCGCGCGGCGCGGGGCCCTCGATCTCGCAGCCCCGGCAGAACCGCGGGTCGTGCGCGTAAAGCGTGTTGCCGTTGCGGTCCTGGATACGGTCGATCACCGTCGGCCGCACCCGCTTTCCGCCATTGGCGAACATGCCATAGGCCGCGACCATCTCGTAAAGCGTGGTCTCGCCCGCACCCAGCGCATAGCTCAGGTGGTGAGGCATGTTCTCGTAGACACCGAAGCGCTCGGCATAGGTCGCGATGCGGTCCATGCCGACCTGCTGGGCGATGCGGATCGTCATCAGGTTGCGCGACTGCTCCAGCCCCACGCGCAGCGGCGACGGCCCGTAGAACCGGCCCGACGAGTTCTTGGGCCTCCAGTCCTCGGCCCCCGCCTGGCGCACCACGACCGGGGCGTCCAGCACGATGGTCGCGGGCGTGTACCCGGCATCAAGCGCCGCGGCGTAGACGAAGGGCTTGAACGACGAGCCGGGCTGGCGCAGCGCCTGCGTGGCACGGTTGAAGACGGACTGCTCGTACGAGAAGCCGCCCCACAGCGCCAGGACGCGTCCCGATGCGGGGTCCATCGCCATGAAGGCGCCCTGCACGTCCGGGATCTGGTGCATCCGCCAGCTTTCGCCCTCCTCGGCCGGGGCAACGTAGAAGACGTCGCCCTTCTGCCAGAGGTCGTCGCCCCGCTGGGGCGCGCGCGCCGACTTGCCGCCGCGCCTGACCGCGCGAATCCATTTCTCGTCGGCCAGTTGCAGGCGAACGGTGCCGGGACCGTCGGGCCCCTCGGCGTCGATCCCCTCGACCCCGACGATCGCGGTCTTCTCGCCGACCTCGAGCACGACGGCAGGGTTCCAGCCCTCGATGTCGCGCGGCACCCGGTACGCGGCCAGCGCCGCGCGCCAGTCGTCGGTCGTACCCTCCGCGATGCTCTGGATCTCGCCCAGCGTCCCATGCCAGACCGCGCGGCCTCGGTCATATCCCTCCAGCCCGCGTCGCAGCGCGCGGCCGGCAATGGCCTGAAGGTCGGGCTCGATGGTCGCGCGAATGCTCAGGCCACCCTCGTAGAGCTGGTCCTGCCCGACCTCGCGCACCATCTGGCGCCGCACCTCGGCTGTAAAGTAGTCGGGATCCGGGTTGAGCGCGGCCACCGGCGCGTCGCCATCGAGCAGCGTCTCGAACGCGCTTTCCATGGCCGCCTGCGCTTCCTCGGCGCTCAGGTAGCCGTTCTCCTCCATCTGCCGGATCACGTAGTTGCGCCGCGAGATCGCGCGGTCGCGGTTGCGCACCGGGTGCAGGTCGGAGGGCGCCTTCGGCAGCGCGGCGAGATACGCGGCCTCGGCCGGCGTGAGGTCCTCGAGCGCCTTGCCGAAATAGTTCTGGGCCGCCGCGAGGATCCCGTAGGAACGCGCGCCCAGGAAGATCTCGTTGAGATAGAGCTCGAGGATCTGGTCCTTGGACAGCGCACCGTCGAGGCGCACCGCCAGGATCGCCTCCTTGATCTTGCGTTCGACCGACCGCTCGTTACCGACGAGAAAGTTCTTCATCACCTGCTGGGTGATCGTCGAGGCCCCCGAGAGCCGCGTGTCGCCACCCGATGCACGCGCCTGCGCAAAACGCACCACCGCCTTGGCAATGCCCACCGCGTCCACCCCCGGGTGGAGATAGAAGTTCTTGTCCTCGGCCGAGATGAAGGCTTCCTTCACCAGTTCCGGCACCTCGTCGATCGGCACGAAGACACGCTGTTCGGTGGCAAACTGCGCGATCACCTTGCCTTCGCCGGAATAGACGCGGCTCAACATCTTGGGCTGGTAGTTCACCAGCTCGTCGTATTTCGGCAGGTCATTGCCGAACAGATGCACCAGCGCGAAAGCGCCCGCGACGGCGAACAGGGCCGCCGAGGTCAACGCGCTGAAGATAGAGCCGAAAAAGCGGATCATGCCGGACTTTGGTCCCCTGATGGTGCTCGGTATGTCATTCGATGCCTGCCCTGCGAACGCATCTCGTGCGCGAGGCGTTGCATGGATCGCTCCTCATACCTCAGAACGCGGCCGCAGACCATGCCCAGATCGCGGCCCGGACCCGGGGCCGCCGCCACGGGGTCAGGGCCGCGCGGCGGTGCGGGGCGCGCGCCATGCCGGCGCGGTCTCGGCCGCCCAGTCGAGAACGCCTCTCGCCACCCCGCCGGCTGCCATTTCCTGCCAGGCCGGGGTGTTGATGCGCTCCCGGTCGACGAGGCTCGTGAGAAAGCCCAGTTCGATCAGGATCGACGGCGTCCCCGGTGCCTTCAGGACCCGGAACTCGGCGCGCCGGTGCGGGCGGCTGCGCAACAACTCGACCTCGTCGTTCAGCGCCGTCAGCGTCACCTCAGCCAGCCGGTCTGCCTCGGCCATGCTGCCCCGGTGCGCCAGCTCGATCAGCACGCGAGCCACGTCGTCCCCGACCGCCCCGGCCTCGGCGCCGGCAAGCACGTCGGCGCGGTTCTCGCGCTCGGCCAGCTGGGCGGCGGCGGCATCCGTCGCCTCGGGCGCGAGGGTGTAGACCGAAACCCCGGAGGCCTCGCCCTCCGTGACGGTATCGGCATGGAGCGAGATGAAGACGTGCGCTCCCGCGCGCTGCGCGATGCGCACCCGCTCGCCCAGCGGCAGGAAGATGTCGCGGTCGCGCGTCAACACGGCGCGCGCCTCGCCGCTCGCCTCGAGGTGGCGCGCAAGCCGCTGCGCGAAGGCCAGCACCACGTGCTTCTCCATCACGTCTCCGGCCGTCGCGCCGGGATCGATCCCGCCATGGCCCGGATCGATGGCGACCACCAGCCGGGGGTCGCCCGGTTGCGCTGGCGGTACCGGCGCGCCGCCAGCCTCCCAGCGCGCGCCCGCCGGCCAACCCGCACGGGCCGCGAAATCCTCGGCCGACACCTGGAGAAGCGTGAACTCGACCCCTGCCCCGCCATCGACCTGCGCCGCCCGGCTCACCCGCATCGGGCGGTCGAGCGGCACGACGACGCGCGCCCGGTCGGGCCGGAACAGACCGAAGCGTGGCGTTCCCAGCGGCGTCTCCAGTGCCGGGGTTCGGGCCGGGCCCTCGCCGGTCGACGACACGTAGTCGATCACCAGCCGCCGTGGCTCGTCGAGCGTGAAGAAGGTGAAGGGCGCGGCCTCGCTGAGCGTCATCGACAGCACGATCCCGCCCGGAATGTCCCGCGTCGCGAGCCCGCTCAGCCGCACCTCGGGGACGCTCGCCGCGCCCCGTCGAGCCCCAGTGGATGCGTCTTCGTCCGGGACGTCGGCCCCCGCGGGTTCGCTCGCCGCCATTGCGCCCAGCGGCGCCCAGAGAAGGGACGCAGCGACCAGCGCCGCGAACCATCGCGCCGCGCGCACCGGGTGCCGTGCCCGGCTCAACCCTCGTGACATGCTCCTGCTCCGGTTCAATGCTGCCGCGATCTTTGCCGCCGCGGTCTGTCTGCCTCTCTGCGCAGCCTAGCACGCGAGGCCGCGCAGTGACAAAATCCATTTGTCATGAATGTGGCGCGCCGTTATAGCGGAGTCGGAGCCAATCGGCCCTGATCGTGACCGGCGATACGTCCGGGACCGAGGGACCCGAGGATCAGACCGGCCCATCCGGCCATGGCGCCCGCTGAGCGGCGCGCCGGAACCGGGTCCGGCACCGGGCTCCGGCCGCGCAGATTGCGCAACAGACGACAGAACACATCATCGCGCCGCGCCATGCGGCGCCCGGACAAGAGACAGTGATGACCCGCCCGCACAGCCAAGACCGCGTTACCGCCAGCGAGCACCGCTCCCCGGCGATCGACGCGCGCGGCGCCGGGCAGGCACATCCCCAGATCGAGAGACGCCCATCCCCTGCCCGCCGCGCACGCGGCGGACGGGGAAGGTGTGGCGCAGGAATTTATGTCAAAGAAAATGCTGATCGATGCCACGCATCCGGAAGAGACCCGGGTCGTCGTGGTGGACGGAAACAAGGTTGACGATTTCGACTTCGAGTCGATCAACAAGCGCCAGCTCGCCGGAAACATCTACCTCGCGAAGGTAACCCGGGTCGAACCCTCGCTGCAGGCGGCGTTCGTCGACTATGGCGGCAACCGCCACGGTTTCCTGGCCTTCGCGGAGATCCATCCCGATTACTACCAGATCCCGGTCGCCGACCGGCAGGCCCTGCTGCGCGAGGAGGCCCAGGCCCAGCGCGAGGCTGCCGAGGAGGAGAACGGCGAAGGTGGCGGCCGCAGCCGCAACCGCCGCAGCCGCAACCGGCGCGACGGCAAGCGCGACCAGGGGACTGGCGGTGCGAAGGGCTCGCAGCGCGAGGCCGCTCCCGCCCCGGGGGCCGAGATCGCGGGCTTCGCCGTGATCGAGCCCGAGGGCGACAGCGCCGAGGACGACGACGGCCCGCTCTCGATGGGCGATGCAACCGCACCGGCCGCCGCGCCCGCCGCCGAAAGCGGCGCCGAGGAGACCCCGGCCGTGGCATCCGCCGGCGACAAGAATGCTGGCGTTGCGACCGCCGAGGCCGCGACCGACGAGACCACCGCCGCCGAGGTTGAGGCCGACGAGATAATGGCCGACGAGGCGCCGCGGCCCGCCGAGGGAGAAACCGGCTCCGACACCGCCGATGCGGCAGACGAGACGGAGGAAGACGGCGGCACGCCCCGCTCGATGGCCGAGGACACCGGCCTCGACGGCGAGGACGAGCGCGTGACCGAGGAGATCGGCGCCCGCCCGGCCCGTAAGGAAGAGACGGACGCCGCCGAGGCCGAAGCCGCGGGCACTGACGCTCAGGCCGCCGCCGAGACCGAGGCGGTGCCTGCCGAAGGTGACGCCGCCGAAGAATCCGAAGCCGAAGAGACCGGCGCCGACGAGTCCGGCACGGCCGAAGCCGCGAAGGCCGATGGCGACGAAGCCGAGGACGCCCCCGCCGAAGGCTCGCGCCCGAAATCGCGCCGCCGCCGCCGCCGCTCGCGCGGCTCGCGCGAGGATGCGCCCAAGGCCGAGGCAGGCCAGGGCGAGACCGCCGAAGCCAGCGCCGCCGACGATAACGGCGACGACGTCCCCGCGGCCGAAGAGGTCGACTCGATCGGCTCCGAGGATCTGCGCGAGGAAGAGGTCGAGGCCCGCGCCCACCGCCGCCGCCGCTACCGCATCCAGGACGTGGTCAAGGTCCGGCAGATCATGCTGGTCCAGGTCGTCAAGGAGGAGCGCGGCAACAAGGGCGCCGCGCTGACCACCTATCTGTCGCTCGCCGGCCGCTACTGCGTGCTGATGCCGAACACCGCCCGCGGCGGCGGGATCAGCCGCAAGATCGTCTCGGCCGCCGACCGCAAGCGGCTGCGCGAGATCGTGGCCGAGCTCGACGTGCCCGAGGGAATGGGCCTCATCGTCCGCACCGCGGGCGCCGAGCGCACCCGCGCCGAGATCAAGCGCGACTACGAGTTCCTGCTGCGCCAGTGGGAGCAGGTGCGCGAGCTCACGCTGAAATCCTCGGCGCCATGCCTGATCTACGAGGAAGGCTCGCTGATCAAGCGCACGATCCGCGACATCTACTCGAAGGACGTGGACACCATCCTCGTGGCCGGCGATGCGGGCTACCGCGAGGCGAAGGACTACATGAAGATGCTCATGCCTTCGCACGCGAAGAACGTCCAGCAATACGCTGACAAGGTTCCGCTTTTCATCCGATACCAGGTCGAGAGCTACCTCAACGGCATGTTCTCGCCGGTGGTCCAACTCAAGTCGGGCGGCTACATCGTGATCGGCGTGACCGAGGCGCTGGTGGCGATCGACGTGAACTCGGGCCGCTCGACCCGCGAGGGCTCGATCGAGGACACCGCCGCCAAGACCAACCTCGAGGCCGCCGACGAGGTTGCCCGGCAGCTCCGGCTGCGCGACCTCGCGGGCCTGATCGTGATCGATTTCATCGACATGGAGGACAGCCGCAACATCCGCGCCGTCGAGAAGCGGATGAAGGAGCGTCTGAAGACCGACCGCGCCCGCATCCAGGTCGGCCGCATCTCGGCCTTCGGCCTGATGGAGATGAGCCGCCAGCGCCTGCGCCCCGGCATGCTTGAGGCGACGACCCAGCCCTGCCCCCATTGCCATGGCCAGGGCATCATCCGGTCGGACGAGAACATGGCGCTCGCCATCCTGCGCGAGATCGAGGAAGAGGGCGTGCGCGGCCGCTCGGCCGAGGTCAGCGTCACGCTGCCGGTCGAGATCGCGAACTACCTCATCAACTTCAAGCGCCGCCACCTCGCCTCGATCGAGGAGCGCTACGAGATGGTGATCAATGTCTTCGGCGACGCGACGCTGCTCACGCCGAACTACAAGATCGAGCGCTCCAAGACCCAGTCGCGCGCGGTCATGACCAGCGGCGCGCCCGCCATCACCGCGCAGTCCGTGGCTCGCGACTTCGACTTCGACACCAATATCGAGGACGCCGAGGAAGTCGCAGAGGAAGCGGCAGCCCCCGCGCCGGCACGCCCGGCGCCGTCGGGCGACGACGCCGAGGGCAAGGGTGGCAAGCGCCGCCGCCGCGGCAAGCGGGGCGGACGCCGGCGCCAGTCCTCGGGCGAGGGCGACGATGCCCAGGCCAAGGAAGCTGGCGAAACGGCAGGCGCATCGGATGCCGAGCCCGCGAAGCCCGCCGAAGCCGCGGTCCAGGACGCCGCACCCGCCGAGGCAGGCGCATCGGACGAGGCGGCAGCCGCACCTGCGCCCGTCGAGGCCGAGACCGCCGAGCCCGCGCCAAAGAAGCGGCGCACCCGGCGCAAGAAGGCCGACGTCGAGGCGGATGCAGGCGAGGCACCGGCCGAGGCCGAGCCCGCCAAGAAGCCCGCGCCGCGCCGCCGGAAATCGGCGAAGGCCGCCGCCGCCGAGGCAGCCGCCGAACCCGCCCCCGCGGAAACGGCAGCCGAGCCGCAGCCGGAAGCCGCGCCGCAGCCCGATGCCGCGCCCGTCGAGGAGCCGGACACCGTCGCGACTGCGGAGCCCATCGCGGCGTCCGAAGCGCTGGAGCCTGCCGCTCCCGAGCAGGAGCCCGAGGCCCAGGCCGAGGTCCAGCTGCAGCCCGCGCCGGAAGAGCCGGCGGCCGAGCCTTCGCGCCCGAAACGCCGCGGCTGGTGGTCTCTGCGCTGAGCCCGGCGCCCGCCCGGCTCCACCGCTGACGCATGCACAAAGGGGGCGGCCGTCATGGCCGCCCCCTTGATCGTTCCGCCGCCTCCGGGCTGTGGATGCGTTCAGCCTGCGGGCGCGCTCGCCTTCTCGGGCCTGGGGCCCGCGGCGATCATCTGCTCGAGCCGTGCGATCCCCTCGGCGATCTCGGTGCCGCTCCGAGCGAAGGAAAAGCGCACCGTCCCCGCCCCGCGCTCGGGGTCGAAATCGAGCCCCGGCGTCGCCGCGACGTCATGCTCGGCCAGCAGCCGGGCGCAGAACGCGCGGCTGTCCTCCCACCCCTCGGGCAGGCGCGCATAGGCATAGAAAGCGCCATCGGCGGGTGCGATGTCGCGAAATCCCAGCCGTTCGAGCGCCGGGATCAGGGCCGCGCGGTTGGCCCGGTACTGCGCAAGATGCCCCGCCACCTCGGCCTCGCCGTCGGCCGACATCGCCGCGAGGGCGGCGATCTGGCCCAGGTGCGGGGCGCAGATGAACAGGTTCTGCGCGAGGTTCTGGACCGTGCGCACCATGTCGTGCGGCACGACCATCCAGCCCACCCGCCAGCCGGTCATGGCGTGGAACTTCGAGAAGCTGTTGATCACCACCACCTCGTCGGTGAGCTCGAGGGCCGAGACCGCCGGCGCCTCGTAGGTGATGCCGTGATAGATCTCGTCCGAGATCAGCGGCGCGCCTGCCGCGTCGCAATACCCGATCAGCGCCGCCATCTCGTCGCGGTCGATCATCGTGCCGGTCGGATTCGCCGGGCTCGCGACCAGCAGCCCGTCGATCGGCCCGGCCTCGGCCAGTAACTCGGGCGTCGGCTGGAACCGCGTGGCCGGGCCCGCGGCAAGCCGGACCGGCGAAAGATCCAGCGCCTGCAGGATGTTGCGGTAGCAGGGATAGCCGGGATCGGCGATCGCCACGCGGGCGCCTGCATCGAACAGCGCAAGGAAAGAAAGCACGAAACCCGCCGACGACCCGGCGGTCACGACGATCCGCTCCGGATCGACCGAGACCCCGTAGCGCGCCATGTAGAGCCCTGACAGCGCCTCGCGCAGCCGCGGCAGGCCCAGGCCGCCGGTATAGCCAAGGCCCACCCCGTCCCGGATCGCACGCGCCACCGCCTCGCGCGCGGCCTGCGGCGCGCCATGGGCGGGCTCGCCGACCTCGAGATGGATGACGTGGCGCCCCTCGGCCTCGGCCCGCCCGGCCTCGGCCAGAACATCCATGGCAATGAAGGGGGCGGTCTGGCTGCGGCGCGAGATCTTCACGATGCCGTCTCCTCGGATGGACATTGACGGATCCGATCCCGATATTCGTTGTACCGGCGGCGGGCAAGGACAAACCCGGAGCCGCCGGGGGACAGGCCTGGACAGGCAGGGGAAGGACACGTGACACGCAGAGCATCGCGCCTGGCGCGCCTCACGGCCGCCGCGGTGATCGGACTGGGGGCGACGCTCCCGAACCTTGCCCATGCATTCGGCCTGATCCGCGACGCCGAGATCGAGCGGACCCTGGCGGACATGTCGGCACCGGTGTTTTCGGCCGCCGGCCTCAGCCCGGCGACGATCGACATCTACATCATCAACGACCCCAGCCTGAACGCCTTCGTGGCGGGCGGGCGCAACGTCTTCCTGCACACGGGCCTTCTCGTCCAGCTTGGCACGCCCGAGGAACTCATCGGCGTGATCGCGCATGAAACCGGCCACATCGCCGGCGGCCACCTCACGCGGCGCATGATCAATCTGCGCAACGCACAGGGCCCGGCGCTGATCGGGCTGCTGCTTGGCATCGCCGCGGCGGCAGCCGCGGGCTCGGGCGATGCGGGCGCTGCCATCGCGGCGGGCAGCCAGAGCCTGATCACCCGCAACCTCCTGCGCTTCAACCGGGGCGAGGAGGCCGCAGCCGACCAGGCCGCGCTCGACTACATGGCGCGCGCCCGCGTCAATCCCGAGGGGATGCTCAAGGTTCTCGAGCGGTTCCGCGGGCAGGAGGTGCTCAGCGTCGGCAACCTCGACCCATACACCCTGACCCACCCGCTCTCGACCCAGCGCATGCAGCTGATCGAGCGCGAGGTGGCGGAGAGCAAGGGCCGCAGTTATCCCTCCGATCCCGAGCGCGACTACTGGCACGGGCGGATGCGAGCCAAGCTCGAAGGCTTCCTCTCGAACCCGCAGCGCGTGCTCGACAAGTACGAGAACGCCGAGGAAACCGAGCAGGTGCTCTATGCCAAGGCAGTCGCCTACCATCGCCTGCCCGACCAGGCCAAGGCGCTCGCGGCCATGGACCGCCTGCTCGCCTTGCGGCCGAACGACCCCTTCTACCTGGAACTGAAGGGTCAGCTCCTGTTCGAGCAGGCCCACCCCGAGGAGGCCGTCAGCTATTACCGCAAGGCGGTCGCGGCTGCACCCGATGAACCCCTGCTGAAGGCGGGGCTCGGGCGCGTGCTGATCGCGCTCAACACCAAGGCGACCGATGCCGAGGCGCTGAAGGTGCTCGAATCTGCCCGGCGCGACGACCCCGGCGACCCCTCGATGCTGCGCGATCTCGCGATCGCCTACAGCCGCGCGGGCAACGACGGCATGGCGGCGCTGGTGACGGCCGAGCGCTTCGCCCTGAACGGCGACCGCAAGGATGCGGCGCTTCACGCCCGCCGCGCATCCACTATACTCCCGCAAGGCTCGCCCGGCTGGTTGCGGGCGCAAGACATCGTCGCCTTGGCGGACGAGAAGGATTGACCACTCGGGCGCCCGGTGCACTGTCGCGCCAGCCCATCGAGGACCGGAAAGGAGAACGACCCCATGAAGCGCCTCACCGCAAGCCTGGCAGTCGCAGCCGCGATCACCCTGCCCGCGCTGCCCGCCAGTGCCCAGGAGGCCGGCCTCGATTTCCGCGGGATGAACGTCGAGGAGCGCGCCGCCTTTGGCGAAGCCGTGCGCGCCTATCTTCTCGAGAATCCCGAGGTGATCTACGACGCCATCCGGATCCTCGAGCAGCGACGCAACGCCGCCGCCGCCAGCGCCGACCGCGACCTGGTGATCGCGCATTCCGGCGCCTTGTTCGACGACGGGCATTCCTGGGTCGGCGGCAACCCTGACGGCGACGTGACGATCGTCGAGTTCTCGGATTACCGCTGCGGCTATTGCAAGCGGGCGCACCCGCATGTCCAGGCCGTGCTCGAGGCCGATCCGAACGTCCGGCTGATCGTCAAGGAATTCCCCATCCTCGGCCCCGATTCGGTCGCCGCGGCGCGCATGGCCATGGCGGCGCTCGAGCTTGACCCCGAGAAGTACGAAGACCTCAACCACGAGCTCATGGAATTCCAGGGCAATCTGACCGAGGCCGCCGCCTACCGCATCGCCGCCGATGCCGGCTACGACCTGACCGAACTCAAGGAGCGCGCCGCAAGTGAAGCGGTGACCGAGAAGATCGGCGCCAACCACGAGCTTGCCGACGCACTGGGGATCCAGGGCACTCCCAGCTTCATCATCGGCGGCGAGATCGTGCGCGGCTATGTCGAGGCCGACGCGATGCTCGCGGCCGTCGACCGCGCGCGCGCAAGCGCCGCCAACTGAGCGGCCGGGCCGCCTGCGCAAGGCGCGCGGGCGGCCCCCAATGCCTTTGACGCGCGCCGCCTTTCGGTATAACCCCACTCTCTGCCCCACGGGGCCCGTGTGCATTCCCGCCCATGCCTTGCATGGCAGCGGGACCGCGCGCTCCGGGCGGGCAAAGGCACGGCGACGCATCGCGCAGCATCCCTCGCGCAGTGACGGCGCCGGCCTCCGAGGCGCACGGGAGGACCGATGAGCAAGAGTACCGAGGACGATGTTGCCTTCATTCGCGCGCTGGCCCAGTTGCTGCGCGATTCCGACCTGACCGAGATCGAGGTCGAACGCGAGTATGGCGAGGACGACGAGATGAAGGTCCGGCTCTCGCGTGCCGCGCCTCAGGTCGTCCATGCGGCGCCGGCCCCGCAGATCGTTCACGCCCCGGCCCCCGCCCCCGCGGCGCAGCCGGCGGTGCCCCCCGCACCGGCCCCGCAGGCCGATGCCGGCCCGCATCCCGGGACGGTGGCCTCGCCCATGGTCGGCACTGTCTACCTCGCCAGCGAGCCCGGCTCGGCGCCCTTCGTCCAGGTGGGCGACACCGTGACCGAGGGTCAGACGCTGCTCATCATCGAGGCGATGAAGACGATGAACCAGATCCCCGCGCCCCGCGCGGGCAAGGTCGTCAAGGTCCTCGTGGCGAATGCCGAACCGGTCGAGTTCGGCGCGCCGCTGATGATCATCGAGTGAGCGGGGCGGAGCCTTGTTCAAGAAGATCCTGATTGCGAACCGCGGCGAGATCGCGCTCCGCGTCGTGCGCGCGGCGCGCGAGATGGGCATCCAGACCGTCGCGATCCACTCGACGGCCGATGCCGACGCCATGCATGTCCGCCTCGCGGACGAAAGCGTCTGCGTGGGGCCGCCGCCGGGCTTGCAGAGCTACCTCAACCAGCCCGCGATCCTGACGGCCTGCGAGATCACCGGCGCCGAGGCGGTGCATCCCGGCTACGGCTTCTTGTCCGAGAACGCGGGCTTCGCCCAGATGGTCGAGGAGCACGGGCTCACCTTCATCGGTCCCAGCTCCGAGCATATCCGGCTGATGGGCGACAAGATCGCGGCCAAGGAGACGATGCTGCGTCTCGGCGTGCCCTGCGTGCCAGGGTCCGAGGGCGGCGTCGCCACGGTCGACGAGGCCCGCAAGATCGCCGAGGAGATCGGCTACCCGGTGCTGGTCAAGGCCGCAGCCGGCGGTGGCGGACGCGGCATGAAGGTCGCCAAGACCGCCGCAGAGCTCCCCGCCGCCTTCAGCCAGGCGCGGTCCGAGGCCAAGGCCGCCTTCGGCGATGACGCCGTCTATCTCGAGAAATACCTGACGCTTCCCCGGCACATCGAGATCCAGGTGCTCGGCGACGGCCGAGGCAATGCCGTGCATCTCGGCGAGCGCGACTGCTCGCTCCAGCGCCGGCATCAGAAGGTGCTCGAGGAGGCGCCCTCGCCCGTGATCGACGCCGCGACCCGCGCAAGGATCGGCGAGACCTGCGCCAAGGCGATCGCCGAGATGGGCTATCGCGGCGTCGGCACCATCGAGTTCCTGTTCGAGAACGACGAGTTCTACTTCATCGAGATGAACACTCGCCTGCAGGTCGAGCACCCCGTGACCGAGATGGTCTACGGCATCGACCTCGTGGTCGAGCAGCTTCGCGTCGCCGCGGGCGAGGGCCTCTCGGTCACGCAGGACGAGCTCGTGCCCAATGGCCACGCCATCGAAGTGCGGATCAACGCCGAGCGCGTGCCCAGCTTCTCGCCCTGCCCCGGCCTTGTCGCCGCCTATCACGCGCCGGGCGGCTATGGCGTGCGCATGGATTCGGCCCTCTATTCCGGCTACCGGGTGCCGCCCTACTACGACAGCCTGATCGGCAAGCTGATCGTGCACGGCGCCACGCGCGAGGTCGCGATCCAGCGGCTGAAGCGAGCGCTTGGCGAACTCGTCGTCGATGGCATCGACACGACCGCGCCGCTGTTCCGCGAACTGCTCGAGACGCCGAGCGTGCAGCAAGGCGCCTACAACATTCACTGGCTCGAGGAATGGCTGAAACGCGAGATGACATGATCTCGCTCAAGGCGCAGCGCATTCGTGGAGCCTAATTTCGGCGTATTCCTGCGTTAGGGTTCCGCTGATGAAGGACCACGACCCGCAATCGCCCGAGATTACCCCGGCACTCCTGCTGCGTGCCTACGAGGCCGGCGTGTTTCCCATGGCCGATTCGGCCGATGCCGACGAGCTTTTCTGGGTCGAGCCCCGCCAGCGCGGGATCATCCCGCTCGACGGCTTTCACCTCTCGCGCAGCCTGCGCCGCCGGATCCGGCGCGGCGGTTACGTGGTCACCGTGGATCACGCCTTTCCGGCCGTGCTCGCCGCCTGCGCCGACCGGCCCGAGACATGGATCAACCGGCCGATCCGAAATCTCTATGCCGCGCTCTTCGAGATGAGACACGCCCATTCCGTCGAGATCTGGATGGATGGCGAGCTTGCGGGCGGCCTCTACGGGGTCAGCCGGGGCGGCGCCTTCTTCGGCGAGAGCATGTTCTCCCGCCGCACCGATGGCTCGAAGCTCGCGCTTGCCCATCTCGTGGCGCGCCTGAGGGCCGGCGGCTACACGCTGCTCGACACGCAGTTCCTGACGCCGCATCTCGAAAGCCTCGGCGCGATCAGCATCTCGCGTGCCGTGTATCTGCGGCTGCTCGACGAGGCGGTCAGTCAGCGGGCCGACTTCTACGGCTTCTCGGCCGACGCCGACCCCGGCACGGTCGTGCAGTGGATCAGCCAGACGTCGTAACGCGGGTGATCCATCGCCGAGAGCGCGGGGCTGTCCGCGAACATCCATCCCGAGAAAACCGGAGGCTCGTCCGGGTGCTTCGTGTCCCACACCCGCAGGAACGCGATGTGGTTGGAGGTGGTGCCGTCGGACGGCAGGCGGCATTCGACCAGCGCGACGCGCAGTCGATCGACCTCGGTCTCGGCGCCGGCCGTCAGGTCGAAGGTGCTGATCTCGCCCGTCAGCTTGTCGAGTTGGCGCAGCGTGGCGCCCGGCGCGTCGATCCGCGAGACCGGGTCGATCAGCTGCGGCGACTGCGGACCCAGCGTGGTCCCCGTCCCCGGCGGCGCGCGCTTGAAGAGGTCGGTAGCCGGCGCTTCCTCGGACTCGGGCGGGACGATCGTCGTCGCGGCACCGACGGCGACACCGCCTTCGCCCACCGTGCCGGGCGCGCCCTGCGGCGCCGTGCCGTCCGACGGGGCAACAGCCTCCGCGGCGGCACCATCGGGCCCGGCTCCCTCGGTCGCTGCGCCTTGCCCCGGCGTAACCACCTCAACCGCCGCGCCCTCGCCTGAGGGGGCCTCACCCAATGCGCCCTGCCCTGGCGTGACGCCTGGTTCCTGAACCCCGGGCGCCGCGGTTTGCGGCGGCGTCGCCACCGTCACGCCCTCGGGCAGGCTCGGGCGGGTCTCGGGGCCAACAATGGTCCCGCCGGGCAGCCGCGGCCGCAGCGGCTCGAGCGGCGCGGTCTCGATCGTCGAACCCTGATCCTGCGCCGCGGCATGCCACGCCGGACCGGCAAGACCGGCCGTCAGAATCGCGGCGATGAAAAGGGTGCTGCGCATCGGCCTTGTCCTAGCGCAGCCGGGCGCGGAAGCGCAATCGCACATAATCGGCACGCCAGTTCCCGGCCTGGTCGCGCAGGGCCGGCGCCAGCAGCGCTCCGATGCGGGCGGCCGCCTCGGTGCGTTCCGCCTCGGGCAGCAGCCGCAGCGCCGGCGCCGCAAGCGTCGCAAGCCACGCCTCGATCCCGGCGGTGACCGGGGTCGGCCGCGGGATCAGCGCGATCTCCTCGACCGCGAAGCCGCCTGCCTCGAGCCGGGCGCGATGCTCGGCATCCGTCGGAAAGTACCAGATCTGGTCCAGGGTGGTGTCGATCCCGTAATCGCGCGAGAGCACCGCGATGATCGCCGTCCGGATCGCCGCGACGTTCCCGGCGCCGCCGAACTCGGCCACGAAGCGCCCGCCGGGCCTCAGCGCCCGCGCGACCCCCGCGATCACGGCGTCGGGCCGGGTCATCCAGTGCATCGCCGCATTCGAGAAGACCGCGTCGAAGGCCGCGTCGAACGGCAGCGCATGTGCATCCGCCAGCCGCGCATCCACGCCGCGCGCCTGCGCCGCCGCGACCATGTCGGGCGAGGCATCGACCCCCACGACCCGCGCACCGGCCTCGGCCAGCCGCTGGCTCAGAACGCCATCGCCGCAGCCCAGGTCCAGGATTTCCTCGCCCGGTCGCGGGTCGAGGAGTTGCACCACCGGCGCGCCCAGGTCCGAGACGAAGCGGGCGTTGCGGGCATAGTCCCCGGCTGACCAGGCGTCCTCCCGCCCCGGCTCGCGCGCGGTGTCGGACCCGCCGGAGTTCACTCGCTGGACTGCCCGTGGATGAAGCGACCGATCAGGTCGCCGACCGAGACCGAGCTTTGCGTGTTCACCAGCTCGTCGCCATCGGCGAGCATGAACTCCGCCCCGCCCGGGTCGATCGCGATATAGGAATCGCCCAGCAGGCTCGCCGAGGTGATCTTGGCGACCGAGTCCTCGGGGACCTCGATCCCCTCACGCAGGTTCAGCGTGAGTTTTGCGAAATAAGTCTTTGTATTGAGCTCCATATTCGTGATCGATCCGACCTTGACGCCGGCGATCCGAACATCACCCCCAACCGCGATTCCCTCGGCCTTGCGGAAGTTCGCGACGACGCGGTACCCGTCGCCCTTGTTCAGGCCCAGGTCCGCGGTGTTCGCGGCATAGACCAGGAACCCCCCGGCCACGGCCAGGACGATCGCGCCGATCAGCGTCTCGGCCGTGTTGCTTGCCATGCCGGTTACTCGGGTTGCCAGGCTTCGTAGTCGCCGGTCGCGCGCGGGCGGCTTGCTGCCGTCAGGACGCTTCCGGGCGGGCGATAGGCCTCGGCCGAGCCGGTCATGTTCGGCACATGCGGCTTCTCCCAGGCCTTCCTGGGCAGCGGCGTGCTCGACGGGGCGTCGTCGAATGTGTGGTGCAGCCAGCCATGCCAGTCGGGCGAGACGCGGCTCGCCTCGGCCTCGCCATTGTAGATCACCCAGCGGCGCTTGCCGTCGCGGCTCTGGTAGAAGCGGTTGCCCGCCTCGTCCTCGCCCACCAGCTGCCCGTTGCGCGCGGTATAGACCCGCGTGCCCAGGGTCTGGCCGTTCCACCAGGTGAAGATCTGGCTGAGTATGCTCATGCGACTCGTTCCCTTCGATGCGGCGCGATAATGGCGCGGGCGCCGGGATACGTCCAGTGCCCCGGCAAGCCGGTGCCGCTTGGCCGCAGGCCCACGCCGCGACTCGCTCGCCGTCACTGTTTCATTACTGCACCGTCACGGGATCGTTTCGGTCGTCAGCGGCACGTTCTCCCGAATTCGGTCCCCTTTCCGCAACGTCACGTCTTGCTTACGCGCGCGTAACCCACCATTGAGCGGCCCCGGCGTAACGCGGCGCGAGAAATGCAACCGCGAGCGCCGAAAGGCGAGGACGACACCAGGACTGACGAGGATTCGCGTGGACAGACTGACTATGGCCGGTGGCAGGATCGCAGCCACCGCAATGATGGCGATCGGCATCTCGACGGGCGAGGCCGGTGCGGGCGCCTTCCAGCTCAACGAACGATCGGCGAAGGCGATGGGCACGTCGCTTGCGGGCACGGCGTCGGCAGCGTCCGACGTCACATTCGCGGCGTTCAACCCCGCCTCGCTCACGACCGTCGAGAACATCGAGGTCGGCGGAAACATCTCGATCGTCGCGCCGATCGCCGACGGCACCTTCCAGAACGGGCCATTCGCGGGACAGGAATACGACGCCGACCGAATGGGCGTGGTCCCCACCTTTGCCGCGGGGTTGCGCGTGAACGAGGATCTCGTCGTCGGCCTGACCAGCTACTCGCCGTTCGGCCTGAAGACCGAGTATCCCACCAATTGGCCCGGCCAGGCCGACGGGCGCACGTCCGAACTGCGCATGGTCGTGGTTGCTCCCACCATCGCATACGACGTCCTCGACAACTTCACTCTGGGCTTGGCCGTCAACTTCGCCTATGTCGACGCGCGCCTCACCAGCGCGGCGGTCAACCTCGACGGCAGCGAGTTCGCCGTCAGCTTCTCGGCCGGCGCGCTCTACGAGCCCATCGAGGGCACGAGGCTCGGCGCGGCCTATCACCACGGCTACAATCTCGGCCTCAACACGGCGATCTTCGGCGGGCTTGCAGGCGGCATCCCCGAATCCGCTGGCATCACCGGCACGGCCAAGACCGAGCTTCCCAGCTGGGTCCAGATCGGAGTTACCCAGGACGTCACGGACGATCTGCGCCTGATGGTGGAGGGCCGCTGGATCAACTGGTCGCGCTTCGACCGGATCGATGTGAGCACCACGGCAGGTTTCGACTTCTCGGACGCGCAGAACTATGACGACGCGTTCTTCGTCTCGTTCGGCGCCGAGTACGACATCTCCGACAGCTTCACGCTACGCGGCGGCGTGGCCTGGGACGAGACGCCGACCAACGATGCCTACCGCACGGTGCGCGTGCCCGACGAGGACCGGCTCTGGATGTCCGCCGGCGCGAGCTACCGGCTCACCGAGACCATGTCGCTCGACGCCGCCTATTCCTACCTGCACGCCCTCGGCAATCCCGAGGTGACGTTGCGCAACGGGCCCCTTGCCGGGACCTCGCTCGAATACGACGCCGGCGCCCACATCTTCTCGCTTGGCGGCACCATCAGCTTCTGACTGCCTTCGAGCAGTCGGGCGCCGGGTCTTCCGGCGCCCGTCATTGCCCGAGACTCTTTAACCTCGCGGCCGGAGCGTCCGGCCAGGACGCGCGCCTCTCTTATTTATTTCAATTATTTAACATCGTTTTCACGCGTGAAAGGCGTCAAGACCGGCTCCCTCGAGCCCCTCAGATCGGCTCGATATCCTCTTCGGCGCGCTGAGCGTGGAAGGCCGCAGCGTACGCGGTCAGGCGCCCCTCCCCGATAGCCCGGCGCAGGCCCGCCATGAGCTCCTGATAGTAATGGAGGTTGTGCCAGGTCATCAGCATCGAGGCGATGATCTCGCCCGCCTTGAAGACGTGGTGGAGGTAGGCCCGGCTATAGGCGGCGCAGCAGGGACAGCTGCAGTCGGGGTCTAGCGGTCGCGGGTCCTCGGCATGGCGCGCGTTCTTGATGTTGACCGGGCCGCGCCGGGTGAAGGCCTGCCCCGTCCGGCCCGACCGGGTCGGCAACACGCAGTCGAACATGTCGACGCCGCGCTCGACCGCGCCGACGATGTCGTCCGGCTTGCCGACCCCCATCAGGTAGCGCGGCCGATCTTCGGGCAGCATGCCCGGTGCGTAGTCGAGGACGCCGAACATCTGGTCCTGCCCCTCGCCCACGGCAAGACCGCCGATCGCGTAGCCCTCGAAGCCAATCGCCGTCAGCTTCTCGGCGCTCTCGGCCCTCAGTTCGGGATAGACGCTGCCTTGCTGGATGCCGAACAGCGCATGGCCCGGCCGGTCCCCGAAGGCCTCGCGCGAGCGCAGGGCCCATCGCATCGACAGTTCCATCGACTGCCGCGCGGTCCGCTCGTCAGCCGGGTATGGCGTGCACTCGTCGAAGGCCATCACGATGTCCGACCCGAGCTGCCGCTGGATCTCCATCGAGCTCTCGGGGGTCAGCAGGTGACGCGAGCCGTCGACATGGCTCGAAAAGCGGACGCCCTCTTCCGTCAGCTTGCGAAGCTCGGCAAGCGACATGACCTGGAAGCCGCCCGAGTCGGTAAGGATCGGCTTGCCCCAGTTCATGAAGCGATGCAGGCCGCCGAGCCGATCGATCCGCTCGGCGCCAGGCCGCAGCATCAGGTGGTAGGTGTTGCCGAGGATGATGTCGGCCCCCGTGGCCGCGACGCTTTCGGGCATCATCGCCTTGACGGTCGCGGCCGTGCCCACCGGCATGAAGGCCGGCGTACGGATCTCGCCCCGCGGCGTGAAGATGCGCCCCCGCCGCGCGCGCCCATCGCGCGCCTCGATCTGGAAACGAAAGGGTGAGGTCATGCCTGTCCGGGTCCCCTGCTGCCTGCGGTCGTCCTAAAGTGTGTGCCCGACGCGCGCAATCCGGTGGCGCTGCTCGCTTGGTGCCATACGGCGCGCCGGTCATGGAGACGCTACGCCACGAGGACGCCCCCGGCGGCGCGGTCGATCGGCGGCGCGTCAAACCGATCGCAGGGCGCGCACGCGGCCGTCGTGACGCGCCTGTGGTCTGGACGCAGACGGCCAATTCCTTATATGAACACTCGGAAATGCACACGGAGTCGCGCGATGGCCAACCTCAAGAGTTTCCGTGACGAAGCGATCGAGTTGATCGAGAAGTCGTTGGGCGATCAGCTTTCGGCCGAGAAGCGCGACGAGATCGTCGCGGCGATCGAGGGCGCGATCAGGAAAGCCACGCAGCATACGCAGGAGAGCACGGTCGACGTCATGCTGAAGTACCCACTCGGGGACCAGGACAAGGCGCATAAGCTGGCCGACGAGATCCGCCGCAAGACCGAAGCCCTGATCGCGAATCTCTCGTCCCAAAGGTGAGCACAATGGACGCGATGACCCAGAACGAGGGCGAGCCGCTGGTTGCGCCCTCCTCGACCGACCACCCTCTCTACGGCGACATCGTCGAGGCTTGCCGCACGGTCTACGACCCCGAGATCCCGGTGAACATCTTCGATCTCGGCCTGATCTATCGGATCTCGATCGACGACGAGAGCAACGTCGAGATCGACATGACGCTGACGGCGCCCGGCTGCCCCGTGGCCGGCGAGATGCCGGGCTGGGTGGCGGAGGCGGTCGAGCCGCTTCCTGGCGTCAAGACCGTGAATGTCCAGCTCGTGTGGGAGCCGCCATGGGGCATGGACAAGCTCTCCGAGGAGGCGCGTCTCGAGCTTGGGTTCATCTGAGGATCGCTTGCATCCGGATCTGCCGAGGCTTCACGCCGATCCCTTCCCCTTGAGGCGCAACGTTATGCGCCTTACTTTCTGTGTGAGATGAACAGGAGACCCCAATGTTCGGCATCCCCGGCAAAGACCCGGTGACGCTCACCCCTGCCGCCGTGCGCCAGATCCGCAAGCTGATCGAGACGTCGGACGGCGCGGTGAAGGGGCTCAAGATCGGCGTGAAGAAGGGTGGATGCGCCGGCATGGAATACACCATGGAGCACGCGACCGAGATCGGTCAGCACGACGCGATCGTCGAGCGCGAGGGCGCGCGCGTGCTCATTGCCCCGATGGCGCAGATGTTCCTGATAGGAACCGAGATCGACTATCGCACCTCGCTGCTCGAGTCGGGTTTCGTCTTCAACAATCCGAACGTCTCGGAATCCTGCGGCTGCGGCGAATCCATCAAGTTCAAGGACGCCTGAGCCCCCTGGCTGCGCCGGAGACGTTGCCCAGCCCGTGCGGCTCGCCTATGACTTTCGCCAAGCCCTGAAGAAGCGAGAGAGGCCGCGATGCCGCGCGTGAAGATTGCCGCCGGGAACTGGAAGATGAACGGGCTGGGCGCCTCGACGGCCGAGCTCGACGCGATGATCGCGGGCGCGACCGGTTCGGCCGAGGTGGTCATCTGCCCGCCGGCAACGCTGCTCGCGTCCTTCGCCGCGCGCGCCGCTGAAACAGGGGTGAAGATCGGCGCCCAGGACTGCCATCCCGCCGCCTCCGGCGCCCATACCGGCGACATATCGGCCGAGATGATCGGCGACGCCGGCGGCTCGCATGTCATCGTCGGCCATTCCGAGCGCCGGGCAGATCATGCCGAGGACGATGCGACGGTGCGCGCGAAAGCAGAAGCGGCCTGGCGCGCCGGTCTCGTCGCCATCATCTGTGTCGGAGAGACCGAAAGCCAGCGCGATGCAGGCGATACCCTCGGCATCGTGGGGCGTCAGTTGCGCGGCTCGGTGCCCGCGGGCGCAACAGCCGCGAACACCGTGATCGCCTACGAGCCGGTCTGGGCGATCGGCACCGGCAGGACGCCCACTCTCGCCGAAATCGCCGAAGTACATGATTTCATGCGTGCTGACCTGGCGAACCGCTTCGGCACCGAGGCG
This sequence comes from Thermohalobaculum xanthum, assembly GCF_016623495.1. Classification (GTDB taxonomy): domain Bacteria; phylum Pseudomonadota; class Alphaproteobacteria; order Rhodobacterales; family Rhodobacteraceae; genus Thermohalobaculum; species Thermohalobaculum xanthum. The sequence continues at coordinate 478,491 of NZ_JAEHHL010000001.1, forward strand.
GCCGACGGGATCCGCCTGCTCTATGGCGGTTCGGTCAAACCCGGGAACGCCGCCGAGATCTTCGCCGTTTCCAACGTCGATGGCGGCCTTGTTGGAGGCGCGAGCCTCAAGGCCTCGGACTTCCTGCCGATCATTGCCGCGGCAAGCTGACGTGAAAAGGCCCGCGCCAGTTGCTGGCACGGGCCTCGAAGATCCTGAGGGCAAGGGATACCCGCGGGTGGCGTCAGCCGAGCTGAGCGCCGGCCTGGCCGATCCAGTCGTCGCGGAAGCAACGGCCCTTGAACGCGGTCAGGTGATCGTCGATCCAGGCAAGATCGGCTTCCGAGAAGCCCGCGATCTGCTTGAAGGTGTAGACGCCAAGCCCGTTGAGCTGTTTCTCGAGCGACGGTCCAATGCCCTTGATCAGCTTGAGATCGTCGATCTTCGCGGGGGCCTTGGCCATCAGCGAGGAAGGCTTGCCCGAGGCCGCGGCGGTCTCGGTGGCCATGGCCTTTTCCGCGGGCGCCGGCTTCGCGGCGGGTGCGGCGACCGCTTCACTCATCGCGTCGACGATGTCCTCGACGTTCTCGATGGCTGCCTCGACCACGGCCTCGACCGGGGCCATGGCTTCCTCGACCGCCTCGATGACCGCGACCGCGGGCTCGGCATGGGGCACCGGCGCCTTTGCCTTGCTGCTGGTGGCAGCCTTGCGGGTCGGCTTGGCCGCGGGCTTGGCGCGCGTGCCGGCCTTCTTGCCGTCTTCGTCCCGCTCCATCCCCGTTTCGAGGATCCGGGGCGTGAAGCGCGGCATCGCGTCAGCAAAGCGCCATTCCACGCCAAAGGCGGGTGCGACAGGCCAGAAGCTGACCCAGAAGTCAAACGCCGCCTTGGTAGGTTTCGTCCACGCCTCGAAGCTTTCGACCTGCTTAGTGAACATCATATCGATCCTGCTCGCCTGTCGGATTGCTGCATTTGCGAGACATTACCTGAAGCCATGCTGCGCCGCAATAAGTCACGCTGCCGCACGCGGCGGACGCCGCGCCCCGCCAAGCATGCGCTAGACCCAGCCCTCTCGAGCGTCGCGCCTTCGGTCGCGGGCATGGCGGCGGCATGCTGACCGACCGCTTCGCACCGAGCCCGACGGGCGAATTGCACCTGGGGCACGCGTTCTCCGCATGTGTGGGCTGGTCCCATGCCCGGGCTGGTGGCGGACGCTATCTGCTGCGAATGGAGGATCTCGACGAGGGCCGCGTTCGCGCCCGGTTCGTCGATGACATCTTGCGCGATCTTCGCTGGTTGGGGATCGACTGGGACGGCGAAGTTCTGTTCCAGTCGACGCGGATCCCCGCGCATCTGGCTGCGCTCGAGCACCTCGGGGCCCAGGGCCTGACCTACCGGTGCACATGCTCGCGGCGGGACATCCTGGAAGCCGCCTCGGCGCCGCAAGAGGGCGCGTCCGCACCTCACGGACCGGACGGCCTCGTCTACCCGGGAACCTGTCGGGCACAGCCCGTGAGCGATAGCCCGGCCGCGATCCGCCTGAACATGGCACGCGCGGTTGAATGGCTGGGCGGCGCCGACGTGGTCGCCCGGATCGGGTTCACGGAAACCGGTGCAGGCCCCGATGGCGAGTCGGGCCGGATCGCGCTCGATGCGAGAGCCCTGATCGAGGGCACCGGCGACATCGTCTTGCGCCGGCGCGACGGCGCGCCCGCCTATCATCTCGCGGTCGTCGTGGATGATGCGTTCCAGGAGGTGACGCGCGTCACGCGCGGCCGCGATCTCTTTGTCGCGACCCCGGTGCAGCGGCTGCTGCAAGCGCTGCTGGGTCTGCCCGAGGTCGAATACCACCATCACCGGCTCATACGGGATGAATCCGGGCGCAGGCTGGCCAAGCGTGATCGCGACCTCAGCCTGAGCGCCCTGCGTGCGGCCGGCGCCACGCCCGAGGAAGTCCTCAGGGGCCTCGGCCTGCGGGCGTGAGCAGGGACCGGTCAGTCGGGGCTTCGCAGCCCTTCGAGGAAGCGCTCGTCCGGCTCGCGCGCCTTCGAGGTGAAGATCCGGCGAAGGATGCCCGGCGTCAGGAGTGACAGCGGATTCACGCTGTAGCTGGGGTCGTCGATGGTGCCTCCGACCGTGAAGGTCATCGCAAGGATCCCCTCCCCCTTGCCGCCAGACAGCAGCGCCCCAAGCAGCGGGACATTGTCCAGCGCGCCGGTGAGCGCGTAGGCAGGCGAAATCACACCCGACAGATCGAGCGCGCGGCTCTCCTGCTCGATCGTGCCGTCGAGCTTGACCGCGAGCGCGGGCCCCGTCGCGATCGACGTGCCCAAGGTGATGGTCCCGGCCTGGTACTCGAACGGGATCTGGACCTTGGAAAACGCGAGCCCGCCGGCCACGGTCTGCGAAATGCCACCGCGGTTCAGGATGCCCTCGAATGTCGATGCTTCGCGCAGCGTCACATTGCTCATCCGAACTTCGCCCGAAAACTGCGTGAACGCACTGTCGAGCACCTTGGCCGAGAGGCTCAGCTGGCCGTCGCGCGCGGTCTCGGACAAGCCGGTTGCCCGCAGGAACGCTCCGGCATCCGAAACGTCCATGCGCAGAGAACCCTCGCCGTCAGGCGGCAGGCTCAGCTCGGCGTCGACAGGGGCCAGATCGTTCACCTTGCCGTCAAGCGAGACCGTAACACCGCCGCCGTCGCTCGAATCCGCCCGACCCCGCGCGGAAGTCACGCTGAGCTCGGGCGTGACGACGACCTCGGCGAGGTCGAACTCGACGGCGATCTCGGGAAGCGCCGTCGCCCCCTCGCCCTGCGCGTCGGTCTCCGACGCAGATCCCGCGGTGATGTCGCCGTCGCCCAGAGCCTGGTCAATCAAGGCGAGATCGAGCTTGCGGCCGCGCAGGGTTGCCGCGAGGCCCCGATCGCCGGGCCGCGAGAACTCGACGCTCAGATCGGCCCGTTCGTCGAGGACGACCCGGCTCATCGTGGCTCGATCGACCCTTCCGGACGGCGAGATGCCGAGCGATCCCTGAGCCGCGAGACCCGCGGTGTCGAGCTTGATCCGCGTGATCTCGGCCGCCCCACCGTCGAGCAGCCGCACCTGGGCCTCGAGTGTCCCCCTGATCCCAGGCGCCTTGGACCACCCGAGAACCGGGAGCGCCAGGCGGGACGCCGCGAGATCGGCATTCGCGACGATCTCGGGCGGCGACGCCCCCTCCTGCGACATGCGGACCACGAGATCCGCGGTCCCCGACTCGAACCCGGGAAGCGACGCGTCGAGGCGTGTCATCAGGCCTGGCGTCACCTGGCCGCGTGCGATCACTTCCCGGCGATCGGGCGTCGCTCCGTAGATCTCACGCCAGTCGATGTTCAGCGGGATGCCGTCCGCCAGCACGTCACCCGCCACCGTCATCTCCGTGGTCGAGGCCGTAAGCGCCACCGCCTCGCCCGTAATGGCAATCGGGTCGTCCCTGCCGAAAGGCAATTCCATCACGAGGCCCACGACATCGGCTTTCGCATCAGCGTCGATCTGTTCGAGGAGGAGATCGTTGATCAGTGGAAAGCTTAGCCGCGTCTCGACTTGCGCATCGCCGCTGATCGACCCGGAATCGAGCCCAAGCTTCGAGACGAGACCCAGGGGTTTCTCGTCGATCAGGGCAAGGATCCCGCCCAGCGGCCCGGCGCCCCGCAGGTGAATGTCCGCTGGCGTGGTTTCTGCCCAGAGCTCGCTGATCCTGAGCCAGGACCCGTCCAGCGCGATGTCCTCACCGGAGCCGACAGCCACCCGGCCGCCATCCATCTCGAGGACAAAATCGTGCAATCTGAGATAGCCGCGCCCGTGGGCGTTGCGGATCGCCGGCATGTCTCCGAGATAGCGTGAGACAAGGTCGCGGTAGCTGAAATCGAGCGCGATCTGCGGCTGGCCGTGTCCGATGCGTGCATGTGCGACCAGCGTGTCGACCACGCCCGACTGCAGGTGCTCGACGACCCAGGTCCGGGCGTTGCGCGCGAATGGCAAAGGCCAGTGTGACTTGAGGCCCGCGATCGTCAGGTTGTGCGCCTCGGCGCGGATGTCGCTGAGCCAAGCGCCGCCTTCCTGTTGCAGGCGGCCTGATGCGCCCATCGTTAAGGCGCCGCGGTCCAGGCGCGCCGACGCGATATCGACCGTGACCGGCGAGAACCCGACACGCGCCACGACCTCGCCGCCGTCAAAGCCGATCGGCTCGGCGAAGACCTCGGCCATGTCGATGCCGAGCGCACCGATGCCAAGCTGCCCGACCAGGCCATGTAGCTGACCGGCTTCCGTGCGCTCCACGTCCACGAAGCCCGACAGGCTGGCCGATCCCGCCTCGGCCGCGACCGACAGCTCGGCAAGGGCGAGACGCTCGGCCGAGGGGTCGTAGCTGAAATCCAGTTTGAGCCGGTCGAAACCGGTGGAGGCAAGTTCGGCCCCGTCCGTGCCGACAAGCCTGCCCTCGCCCGCGTAGATCGTTCCGGACACAACGCCAAGGTCACCATCGTCCGCGAGGCGGCCGGTCAGCGTGGCGTCGATCGGGGCGTCGATCAGCGAGAGCCAGTCGAATTCAGGCACACCGACGGCGAGGGTCGCGGGGCGCACACCGTGAAGCGACAGATCGATGTCGGTTCCCGCAACCCCGCGCTGTCGGCGGATGGCCACGCGGATCGTCCGAAGGGGAGACGTTTCATCCTCTTCCAACCCAATCCCGAGCGCTGCGGCCAGGCCGTCACCGGATCGGCGGGCTCGAAGCGTCGCGCCCTCGGTCGACCAGACCGCGCCGGTCTCGGCATTCCGGTATGTGAGCGCGGCATCCCGGATGGTGACCGACTCGAGGCGCGCAAGCTCGGGCAAGGCCGGATCGCCGCCCGCGAGGCCGTCGAGAATCGCGGTGGCCACGGCGAAGCCCCGCGCCAGGTCTTGCCTGTCCCCCTCAGCAACCTGGAGATCATCGCCGATGGCGTCGTCGCCGGAGGCCTCGGTGATCGTCATTCCGATCCCGAGGCCAAGCTGCCATCGGCCATCGCGCCTGCGAACGATCTCGGCCTCGGGGCCGCGCAGGTACAGGTTGGTGACCCTCAGTTCACCCACCAGGAGGTCCGACAGGTTGAAGCGGGCGCCGATCCGGGGGACGGCGAGCAGCAAGTCGCCCTCGATCGACCGCAGCTCGACGTCGCGAAAGCGCAGTGCCGGCTCGCCTGCGCGTCGGCTGAGAGCAAGGAACGCGGACCCGACGCTGAGGCGGAGTTCATGCTGACCGTCGTTAACGCCATGCTCGACGAACTTCGCGAATGTCTGGACCTCGATCGGACCCGAACGCAGCGACAGGGTCACGAGGCCAACGGCCATCACGAGCAATGTCGCAAGCGCAAGAAAAGCGCGAAACCCGTTCCGGCAGAATGACCAGCACAAATCCGCCGTCCCGGCGCAAGCCCGCATGACCTTCCCCGGTCGCTGCGGAGGCCGCGAGGCTGTTTGCGCTTCCTGCGATGTCGCGAGGACGTTCATCCGCTCCGTTCCGCGGGCGTGGGTCATGGCCCGATGCGCCCCGCCCTGCCCGGCCGCCACTGACGGCTTGTCAGATCACACCCCTGGATTAATTTGCTCGCTGCGCGGCGGCGTTGCAACTGCCTGCGGCCCCGCCAACTCTCAGGAACGGCCACACGCGGCTTCACCAGAACGGACGAGGATCGGCCTACATGACGGACACACCCTCCCCCGCGGTCGGAGAAAAGGCTCCGACGTTCTCGCTCCCCGGCACTGGCGGCCAGACGGTCGCGCTCGACGACCATGCGGGCAAGGCGGTCGTGCTGTATTTCTACCCCAAGGACGATACACCCGGATGCACGCGCGAAGCGGTCGAGTTCTCCGGAGCCATCGGCGATTTCGATGCCGCTGGCGCGGTGGTGATCGGCGTGTCGAAGGACCCTGCGAAGAAGCACGACAAGTTCGCAGTAAAGCATGATCTCAAGGTCCTGCTGGCATCGGACGAGTCGAGCGACGTTTGCGAGCGCTACGGCGTCTGGGTCGAGAAATCCATGTACGGCAGGAAGTACATGGGCATCGAGCGATCCACTTTCCTCATCGGCAAAGATGGACACATCGTGCAGGCGTGGCGCGGGGTGAAAGTTCCCGGACACGTCGACGAGGTTCTCTCGGCGGTGCGCGCTCTTTGATGGGGCCCTGCGCCAGCACATCGCGTTTGCCTGCGGGCGCGGTTCATGTTTGGGTCTGGCATTCGCCAAGCTCCGGAGTGACGACATGAACCTCGCCCGTTTTCCGCGCATTCGTCTTGCCCATCTGCCGACGCCGCTCGAACCTCTGCCCCGGCTCTCGGAATATCTCGGCGGCCCGGAGATCTGGATCAAGCGCGACGATTGCACGGGGCTCTCGACCGGCGGCAACAAGACCCGCAAGCTCGAGTTCCTCATGGCGGAAGCGCAGGCGCAAGGCGCCGACATCGTCATCACTCAAGGGGCGACACAGTCGAACCACGCCCGCCAGACCGCGGCTGCTGCAGCGCGCCTGGGCATGGGGTGCCACATTCTCCTCGAGAACCGCACCGGATCGAATGACGCGAATTACCGTGGCAGCGGGAACGTGTTTCTCGACCACCTGCATGGCGCGACGACCGAGGAGCGACCCGGCGACGGCCGGGACATGAACGCCGAGATGGAGCCCGTCGCCGAGCGGTTCCGGAGCGAGGGCCGAACGCCCTACGTGATCCCGGGTGGGGGGTCGAACGCGACAGGTGCGCTGGGCTACGTCAACTGCGCCTACGAGCTGATGGGCCAGTCACAGGACATGGGGCTGGTGTTCGACCACTTCGTCACGGCGACCGGCAGCGCCGGCACGCAGGCAGGGCTCATCGTCGGGCTCAAGGCGATCAATGCGGGGTTGCCGCTGCTCGGCATCGGCGTGCGGGCGCCGCGCGAGAAGCAGGAAGCCAACGTCTTCGCCCTCGCAGAAAAGACGGCCGAGAAGCTGGGCGTTCCCGGTGTCGTGGCCCGCGAGGACGTCGTTGCAAACACCGATTACGTCGGGGCGGGCTACGGCATTCCGCGCGAGGACACACTGGCCGCAATCGACCTATTCGCGAGATGCGAGGGGATCCTGCTCGACCCCGTCTATTCCGGCAAGGGTGCGGCCGGCCTGATCGATCTGGTTCGCAAGGGGCACTTCAAATCCGGCGAGCGCATCGTCTTCCTGCACACTGGCGGCAGCGCGGCCCTGTTCGGATACACCAGCTATTGGGCCAAGTGAGGCTCTCCATCAATCCATGGCTTGCCGGGTCGAGCGGGGCCGGACTATAACTTACCCAGGTGATCGGGGTTGGGGTTGCCTCGACACCACGCTGAAGGCCCGCGCTGCAGTTGCGCGAGCCAGCGTTTCGCGGAGGGTGTGGGGCCTCCGCTCGAGTTGTTTTCCGGATCGTAACCAGCGTGTTTTCTCCTGCGGCTCGAAGGCGAGAGCGACGGAAAATCGTTTGCCTGAGTCGCTGTCATCCGATATAGCGTTGCGCAAAAGACGCATGACAAAAATATTTCGGAATGGGATCAGTGAGGGAGCAGCACTGAATGTCATCTGGTGATGAGGGGCAAGCCTCACGGTTGCTGTCCCGACTGCTGCCGGAGCGCCGGGTTTATCTGCGAACGGGTCAGCGAACCCGGTACTTTGCGCTTGGGCCAGTCTCACAGCTCGCAATCGCCACGGCGCTGCTCGCCACGGTCGGGTGGACGGGCTTCGCGACGCATTCATTTGTCTCTCGCGCGCTTGACGTGAAGGGCGCCGAGTCCCGGCTCAGCGCGATGAAGGAGGCCTACGAGGCCCGCATCGGCGCGATGGAAGACCGGCAGCTGGCGCTCGAGGCAGAACTCAACCGCGCCAATGAGCGGCGCGACGCCGCCACCGCCCGCCTCTCCGAGAAACAGCAGCGTCTGGTGCGCGTCACCCACGAACTCAACGAGGTCGAAACCGAGGCTGCGGCCCTGCGCTTCGAGGTCGATACGCTCAACCGCGCCCGGCGCGAGGCCGAGGAAAGACTCGAGCGACTGGGTGGCGAATTGATCGCGCTCCGGCTCGGCGTCGCTGACGCCCAGGCGTCGCGCAACGGCCTTGCCGCGTCGCTCGGATCCGTGAGCGGGGCGATCGATCGCGTGATCGTCGAGCGCGATTTCGCGATCGCGCGCCGCGAGACGCTCAACGATCGCGTTGCCGAACTCGAGAGCGAGGTCTCGAGCTACGAGGACCGCCAGGAGCGCCTGCTTGCCCAGCTCGAAGGCGCGACGCAGTTCGGGCTGTCGGGGCTCGAGAAGATGTTCCGGCGCGCGAACGTGGACCTCGACCGGATCCTTGGTGAACTGTCGCGCGATTACTCGGGATCGGGTGGACCGTTCCTGCCGCTCGATGAGGCCAACGCGCCCGACGGCGAGGCCGATCGGCGCGTCGCGAGCCTGATGCACGATCTCGAACAGGTGAACCTCATGCGCTTCGCGGCGGAGCGACTGCCGTTTGCGATGCCCGTGAAGGGCGGGCGCTACACGTCGAACTTCGGGCCGCGGCGCGATCCGCTGCGGCGACGCATGTCGATGCATGCCGGTATCGACATTGCAGGTCCGCGCGGCACTCCGGTGCATGCCACCGCGGATGGAGTTGTGACCTATGCCGGACGCCAGCGAGGCTACGGCATCGTGGTCAAGATTAGGCATGCTTTCGGGTTTGAAACCGTCTATGCTCACCTCGACCGCGCCCGCGTAACCTTGGGTCAACGCGTCGAGCGGGGCGATCTCATCGCAGACATGGGGAATACCGGTCGGAGTACCGGGACCCATCTGCATTACGAAGTCCGGATCGACGCTGAACCCGTCAATCCGATGAAGTTCATAGAGGCGGCACGCGATGTTCTCTAAGAGCAAGATCTCTGAAACCAACGAAAAGTCCGAGCAGCCCCGGGCTGCGACGCCGACGGTCGGATCGACCAACTCGGCAAGCGCGCCGGCGCCCAGCACAAGCGCCAGCGCCGCGCCCTCTCCGACCTATTCGGCAAAGCCGAAGCCGTCGCCGTCGCTTCTCTCGAGCGACCTCACCATCAAGGGCAACGTCATCACCTCCGGCGACATCCAGGTCGAAGGCAAGGTGGAAGGCGATGTCCGGGCAAACCTTCTGACCGTCGGCGAGAGCGCCGAGATCCACGGCGAGATCGTCGCTGACGACGTTGTCGTCAATGGCAAGGTCGTGGGTCGAGTGCGTGGGCTGAAGGTCCGCCTCACGGCTTCCGCGCGCGTCGAGGGCGACATCGTTCACAAGACAATCGCGATCGAGTCTGGCGCCCATTTCGAGGGATCCGTCCAGCGTCAGGAAGACCCGCTGGGCGACTCGAAAAACCGCTCGTCGCCGCGCGCGACCTCCGACGCGAGCTGAGCTCGACTTTAAAGTTCCGAAAAATGAATGCGGGCGCCAATGGCGCCCGTAATTCTTTGTTGGCTATGCGAAATTTCGCAGCCAGTGCCAGGCTCGGCGTCTCCCCCCTTCGCTCGCGGGCTTCAGCTCGCCACGGAGAGCCTCGCCTCAGACACCGGATCCCGCAAAACGTATCCGCGGCCCCAGACCGTCTCGATGTAGTTGTCACCACCGGTGGCGGATGCGAGCTTCTTGCGGAGCTTGCAGATGAAGACATCGATGATCTTCACCTCCGGCTCGTCCATGCCCCCGTAGAGGTGGTTCAGGAACATCTCCTTCGTCAGCGTCGATCCCTTCCGGAGGGAGAGGAGCTCGAGCATCTGGTATTCCTTGCCGGTCAGGTGAACCGGACGGCCGGCCACCTCGACGGTCTTGGCGTCGAGATTGACCGAGATCTTGCCCGTGCTGATGACCGACTGGGCATGCCCTTTCGAGCGCCGCACGATCGCGTGGATCCGCGCCACCAGCTCATCGGCATTGAACGGCTTGGTGAGATAGTCATCGGCCCCGGCACCGAAGCCTTTGACCTTATTCTCGGCGCCGTGCAGTCCGGTCAGGATAAGGATCGGGGTCTCGATGCGGGCAAGGCGAAGCTTTCGCAGGACGTCATACCCATTCATGTCCGGCAGAGAGAGGTCGAGAACGACAAGGTCGTAGTCGTAGAGCTTCGCGAGTTCGATCCCCTCTTCGCCCGAATCCGTGACGTAGGTATTCAGATCGGCCCGTCTCAGCATCAGCTCGATGCTCTGGGCCGTGGATGGGTCGTCCTCGATCAACAGAATCCGCATGCTCAACCACTCCGTCCCGCAAGCTAACCTTACCTCGCGCTACAGTTAAGATGCATTGGGTAAACGCTTGGTTACTGCTTACGTCAATAGAATGACGACGAAACGGCACGGGTTCCCATCAATTTCCGATCGTGAACCGCAGCGGCCTCATTCTGAGGCCGGCCGGGTTTCGCGAAGGCGTGTGATCCGCAGGCCTTTCAGGCCCAGCTGTCCGAACGCCCGTTGCCAAGAGCGTAGCTCCTCTTCCGAAATGTCATAGAGGCTAAAGGCTTCTTCCTGAGTGATCAGGCCACCCTCGACCGCCACTACAACCCGGGCTTTCCGCCTCGGCACCCAGCGTCCGTTGTCGGGCGCGGGCAGGTCCTTTTTCGTCATCCGCTCACCATCAGGGCCGATGACATGGCTAACCCGAACAGTGTTGGTCATTGTCCTCCGTCTTGCATCCACCTATGTAGCCCGGAGGCTAGCCCGCCGCACTTAAGGAGCGGTGAAGCCCTGCGGTTAAAGGAAAAATGGCGGCTGGAGCGCGATGACACGCCTAAATGCCCTTGGCTTCGATCGAGCGCCGGCCGATACGCGCGTGGTTGTCGCGATGTCGGGCGGCGTCGACAGCTCGGTCGTCGCGGCAGAACTTGCCGCGCAGGGGTTCGACGTCGTCGGGATCACGCTACAGCTCTATGATCACGGAGCGGCCGTCGGCAGGGGCAAGACCTGCTGCGCCGGACGGGACATCCACGATGCGCGCCGGGTGGCCGAGGGCATGGGCTTCCCCCACTACGTTCTCGACTACGAGACCCGGTTCCGCGAAAGCGTGATGGACGAATTCGCCGACTCCTACCTTGCCGGGGCGACGCCCATCCCCTGCGTGCGTTGCAACGAGCGCGTGAAGTTCCGCGACCTCGTCGCCACCGCGCGCGATCTGGGCGCGGATTGCCTTGCGACCGGACACTACATAAGCCGCAAGGACGGCCCGCTCGGGCCCGAGCTCCATCGCGCGGCCGATCCGCGCCGCGACCAGTCATATTTCCTTTTCGCGACAACGCAGGACCAGCTCGAATACCTGCGCTTCCCGCTCGGCGGCATCGCGTCCAAGCAGGAAACCCGCGCGATGGCCGAGCGCCATGGACTTCCCGTGGCCGACAAGCCCGACAGCCAGGACATCTGCTTCGTGCCCAACGGCAACTACGCGCAGGTGATCGAGAAGCTCCGCCCCGGCGCCGCCGAGCCGGGGCAGATCGTCCATCTCGACGGGCGCGTCCTTGGCGAGCACGAAGGCATCATTCACTACACGATCGGCCAGCGTCGCGGCCTCGGGATCGGCGGTGGCGCACCGCTCTTCGTCGTGCGGCTCGACCCAGAGACCCGGCGAGTGATCGTCGGCCCGCGCGAGGCTCTCGCAACACGACGGATCACGCTGGCCGAGGTCAACTGGCTGGGCGACACCGCATTCGACGAGGCACCCGACGAGGGGTACGAGATCCTGGCCCGCGTGCGCTCGACCCGCGAGCCCGTGCCGGCCCGGCTGCATCCGACCCAAACGGGGGCCATCGTGGAACTGCTGACGCCCGAGGAAGGTGTCGCTCCGGGTCAGGCCTGCGTGTTCTATGCCCCCGAGGGCAGCCGCGTTCTGGGTGGCGGCTGGATCAGGGCCGATCGTGAGGCCATGGCCGGGCGCAGTTGCTCGAATTCTTGAGCCGGCACAACTGCGCTGGTCCGATCTGGTTCGCCCGAGCGCTGAGCCATCGACGGATGCATGACACCATTGCCGGGCCTTGCTAGGTTGGCTCCAGTTTCAGCTGGAGCCATTCATATGTCCGCACTCGCCTCGGTGCTCGACCATCTCGACAATGACACGGACGCCGCAATCGAGAGGTTGTTCGAACTGCTGCGCATCCCCTCGATCTCGACCGATCCCGCCTTCGCGGCGGACTGCGCGCGCACGGCCGACTGGCTCGTCAAGGACCTAGAGACGATCGGGTTCAAGGCGCAGGCGCATCAGACTGCGGGACATCCAATCATTCTCGCGGAAGATCATGATTCCGCGGGCCCTCATGTCCTCTTCTACGGTCATTACGACGTGCAGCCCGTCGATCCGCTCTCGCTTTGGGATCGCGATCCGTTCGACCCCGCCGTGACCGCGCGTGAGGATGGTACGCGGCAGATCTGTGGTCGTGGGGCATCGGACGACAAGGGCCAGGTGATGACCTTCATCGAGGCTTGCCGGGCATGGAAGCGGGCCGCAGGACGCCTGCCCTGCAAGGTGACGATCCTGCTCGAAGGCGAGGAGGAATCGGGTGGCGCGCATCTTCCGGGCTTTCTCGACGCGCACAAGGAGCGCCTGAGCAAGGCCGGCATCGCCCTGGTTTGCGACACCAGCATGTGGAGCCCAGACACCCCTGCGATCACCACCAGCCTGCGCGGCATGGCGAGCGAAGAGGTCATCATCCACGCCGCCAGCCGCGACCTCCACTCGGGCTACTACGGCGGCGCCGCTGCGAACCCGATCGCCATCCTGGCGCGCGCACTCGGCCAACTGCACGACGGCGAAGGGCGCGTCACGCTTGAGGGCTTTTATGACGGCGTGTCCGAACCCTCTGATCAGGTGAAAGAACAGTGGCAATCGCTTGATTTCACAGCAGAAGAGTTCCTTGGAGAGGTCGGCCTCAAGCATCCCGCTGGTGAAACCGACCGCAGCTGCCTCGAGCTGGTCTGGTCGCGACCGACGGCCGAGATCAACGGCATCACGGGTGGCTACACGGGCGTTGGCTTCAAGACCGTGATCCCGGCCCAGGCGAGTGCCAAGGTCTCGTTCCGCCTAGTCGGCGAGCAGGATCCCAAGGCGGTGTCGAAGGCGTTCCGCGCCTTCATCAACGCGCGCATCCCACCGGATTGCCGCGCGGAGTTCATCGAACATGGTGGCTCGCCCGCGGTGACGATGCCCGTCGAGGCCCCGCCCTTCGCCCGGGCGCGCCAGGCGCTCAGCGACGAGTGGGAGACAGACGCGGTCTTTGTCGGCGGGGGCGGCTCGATCCCGGTCGTCGGCGAGTTCAAGCGCAAGCTTGGCCTCGACGCGTTGCTGATCGGCTTCGCGCTGGACGACGACCGGATCCACTCGCCGAACGAGAAGTATGACCTTCGATCCTTTGACAAGGGCAGGCGGAGCTGGGCGCGTGTCCTGGCGGCTCTGGCTGAAGCCTGAGCCTGCGGAGCGTCGGGATGCGTATCGCGCTCGCCTATACCGGAGGAACGATCGGGTCGGTCGGCCAGCCGCTCGATCCGATGCCGGCTGCCCAGTTCCGTGACTGGTGGGCGCGGAAGATCGCACCTGAGCTGCCCGAGGGTGTTGCGCCGTTCTGGATCGACTTCGACCCGCCGCTTGATTCAAGCCAGGCGGAACCCACGGACTGGGCCCGGCTTACCCGAACGGTCCTGAGCGCCGCCAAGGTCGGCGCCGACGCTGTCGTGCTGCTGCATGGCACGGATACAATGGCTGCAAGCGCCGCAGCACTTGGCTACATGACGACGCTTCTGGATACATCCGGCGCACCGATCGCGCGCCTGGACATTCCCGTCGTCCTGACAGGAGCCCAGCGTCCCTTGTTCGACGACGCCGGCAACATCCGGGAGGGGACCGACGCTTTCACCAATGTCATGGATGCGCTTTCCCGCATGCGCGGCATGGAGCCAGGCGTGCACCTGGTCTTCGCCGGCGGCACCTACCCGGGACCCCGCGTGCTCAAGGTGTCGACGCTCGAGGATCACGCGTTCGACTGTCCGAACGGGCCGGTCCGGGCTGCGACACTTCCCGCCGCGGACCCATCGGCGCTGATCGACCAGCTTGACGAGCTCGCACCGGAACTCGGCCATCGTGCGGTCATCGCCGTCGGCCCGACCCCAAATCCACCCTCGGCGCTGGCCGCCGGCCTTGCGGGAGTGGTTTCGGCGCTTGGCGAGCGCCTCGGCGCGATCTTGCTGCTTGGATACGGGACAGGCAACATTCCGGCGCCTCGGCAAGTCGCTCCACAGCTGCGCGCTGCACGGGCACGCGGGATCATGATCGCGATCGGCACGCAGGTGCCCGCGGGCGCGGTCGCGCCGGATATTTATGGCGCCGGTTCGTGGCTTGGAGAGATCGGCGTGCTTCCGACGGGCGACATGACGATGCCCGCCGCGCAGGCCAAGCTGCATGTTACCCTCGCGCTCGCCGCAACGCGGCACTGGAGCGACGCGGAGGCCGAGGCCTTCTTCACCCGTCCGATCGCCGGAGAGCTTGGGGCTCGGCCCTGACGCTCGTTCTGCTGGCTCGACCTAAAGCCGCCCGATCCGGCCGGCGCGGCCACCGGACCTGCGCGGCGCAGCCTCGGCGCTGTCGGACGCTTCGCGCAGCAACCGTGTCATCGGATGTGCCTCGGGCGCACCGTGATGGGCGAGCAGCGCTTGCGCCGCGGCGCGCGGGTCCTCCTGAGCCGCGAGGCCCAGCGCCCAGTCGAGAAAAATGGCGCGCGCCTCCTCGATTGTGAGGCCGTCCATGCGGTAGGCTTCGAGGATCAGCCCACGTGGGTCGAGTGCGTGCGCGCCTGTCTTTGCCATTATTTGTCACCGCTCCGTCGTCGCAGGGTTGCGCAAGATCAAGGCGCCCGCTCCGAAGGCTCCGCAGTGTCGGCACGCGCCAGGGAGGAAAGCCATGCTTACCATACCGATTTCGACTGTTGCCTGGATCATCGTCAAGGCACGTGAGTTCGACGTCAAAGACATGGGCAGCGACGCTGCCGATATCGAAGGAGACGAGGATAACCCGTTGGGCGTCCTCGCAGATCGTGACGACGATCCGACCGTCACGGAACTCACCAGCTGGATCGAGGACCTGACCGACACCGAAAAGGCGGAGCTGGTTGCGCTTTTCTGGCTGGGACGCGATTCGGGAGATGCCGCGGATCTGCCGGATCTGGTCACCGAAGCCCGCCGAAACCAGCATCGCGGCACGGCTCGGTACCTGCTGGGGTCACCGATGCTTGGCGATCACCTCGAGGAGGGTCTCGAGATCCTCGGCTACGACACGTCCGAGATCGAAAGCGAGATCGCCTGAACCGCGGCTTCCAGTCCGCCGGACAGAGTCGCGACGTCGGACGCAACGGTGACGAGATCGGCTCCGGCGGCCGCAAGCTCGGCCGGAGCCGCGTTGGGCCACGGGAAAACACCCACCGTTTTTCCCGCCTCGCGGGCCGCAGTGGCAATCTGGCCGAACACCTCCCAAAGCACCGCGCCATCGGTTGCCGGGTCGAGCCCGGCGTCCTGAGCGTAATCGAACGGGCCGAAGAACAGCATGTCGACGCCTTCGACCTCGGCAATGGACCTGACATTGGTCAGGCCCTTGTGGCTTTCGATCTGGACGGCAACGACGGCGCGATCGTTCCACGTTTCCGCGTATCCCGGATCGCGACCATAACCGGTCGCGCGAATGACCGCGCCCGCCTGGCCACGCGCGCCGTGCGGCGGATAGAGTGACGCACGCACCGCCGCCTCGGCCTCGCCAGCGCTCTCGACATAAGGGATCAGCACGCCCCCTGCCCCGGAATCCAGCGCATGCTTGATGCGGGCCTCGGACAACTCGCCGACACGGACGAGGACGCCAGTTCGCGACGGCAACAAGGCGCGGACCATCTCGGCGAGCCGCTCGACACCGATCGGGCCGTGCTCGGCGTCGATCACCGCGATCTCCGCTCCAGCATGTCCCGCGATCTCAGCCGTCGTTCCCGACGGAAGCCCCAGCCATATGCAGCGCGCCGGGACGCGCCCGCCGAGTGCCTCGAGCTTCTCACGCGGCGTCATTGGCCTTCCTCCCGAGCGGACACGCGGCGATGACGTCAGCTTGCGAGCTTCGCCATGACTTCGTCGGACATGTCGAAGTTGGTGGTCACCGACTGGACATCGTCATCGTCTTCAAGCGCACCGATCAGCTTCATCAGCGTCGCGCCCGCGATCTCATCAACGGGGGTCAGTGTCTGGGGCCTCCAGACCAGCTTGGTCGACTCGGCCTCGCCCAGCGCGGCTTCGAGCGCGGTCGAGACCTCGGAAAGGTCGCCGGCCTCGCACCAGATCACGTGACCGTCCTCCGAGGACTCGACGTCCTCGGCACCCGCTTCGATCGCCGCCTCGAGAACCGCGTCCGCGTCGCCCGCCGTTGCCGGATAGAGGATCTGCCCCTTGCGGTCGAACATGAAGCTGACCGCACCGGTTTCAGCAAGGTTTCCGCCGTTCTTGCCGAACGTCGCGCGCACGTTCGATGCAGTGCGGTTGCGGTTGTCGGTCATCGCCTCGACGATCACCGCAACGCCGCCGGGGCCGTAGCCCTCGTAGCGGATTTCCTCGTAGCTCTCGGCATCCCCGCCCAGCGATTTCTTGATCGCACGTTCGATCACGTCCTTCGGGCAGGAACTGGCCTTGGCTTCCTTCACCGCCAGGCGCAGTCGGGGGTTCTTGTCCGGGTCCGGATCGCCCATCTTGGCGGCGACCGTGATTTCCTTCGCGAGCTTCGAGAACAGCTTCGATCTGGCGGCGTCCTGCCGGCCCTTGCGATGCTGGATGTTCGCCCATTTGGAATGGCCGGCCATCTTCAACCTCCGTCATGCATGTCGGGCGATCTTTTAGGCGTGGCCGGCCGTTGCGGCAAGCCCCGCTCAGAAGGAGAAGAAAAGCGGAATGCTCAGCGAAGCGACGACACTGACGATCAGGTTCAGTGGAATCCCAAGCAGCATGTAGTCGGTAAACCGATAACCGCCCGGGCCATAAACCAGGGTATTGGTCTGGTATCCGATCGGGGTCGCGAAACTGGCCGACGCGGCGATCATCACCACGACCACGAAGGGGCGCGGATCGACCCCAAGGGATCCGGCCAGCGCGATGGCAACGGGCGTCATCACGACCGCGACGGCGTTGTTCGAGACGACTTCGGTCAGCGCCGAGGCGAGAACGAAGACCAGCCATAGCATCAGGGGCGCGGGCAATCCTTTCATCCACGGCGCGATCTGATCGACGATCAGCGTCACTGCGCCGGTGCTGTCCATCGCCTTGCCGATGGCGAGCATCGCGAAGATCAGCGCAAGCAGGCGCCCCTCGATCATCTGGAAGGCCTCGTCCGCATCGATGCAGCGTGTCGCCAGCACCAGCGCCACGCCGATCACCGCAAGCCCGGCGATAGGCATCATCCCGAATGCCGCGCCCAGCACCACGAGGCCGACAATGCCCAGCACCAGCGGCGCCTTCTCGCGCCGGTACGGCCGGTCCGATGGCCGCGTGAGGTCCGCGAGGTTCTGCTCGGTCGCAAGCCGCTGGATGTCTTCGGGATCGCCCTCGAGCAGCAGCGTGTCACCGACGCGAATGCGGACCTCGTCCAGCACCGGCCCCACCCGCTCGGCCCGACGATGCAACGCGAGCGGATAGACGCCATAGCGCCGCCGCAGACGCAGATCACCGATCAGCCTGCCGACCAGCTTGCAGTCGGGGGTGATCAGGGCCTCGACCGTGACCGTGGACTTCTGCCCGATCGGATCGATCTGGCCCAGAAGCGACAGTGACTTGTTGTCGCGAAGACTGAGGAGCTCGTTCACGCCCGTCCGGATGACGACGCGATCGCCAGCGGCCAGCTCGACCGACTGCATCGCGCGACGCAGCGAGAGATCGCCCCGAATGACGTCGATCACGGTCATGCCCGACCGGGTGAAATGCCCGACCTCGAGAACCTTCCGCCCGATCAGCGTCGATCCCTCGGGGATGACGACCTCGGTGAAGAATTTGAGCTTCTTCCGCTCGCTGAGGAAGTCGATCATCGCGTCGCGGCGGGGCAGGAAACGGGGCGCCGCCCAGATGATGAAGGTCATCGAGACGGCGACGACGATCAGCGCGACGGGTGTGACCTCGAAGAGCCCGAAAGGCTTCAGCCCTTGGGACCGCGCGACACCGTCGACCAGCAGGTTGGTCGAGGTGCCGATCAGGGTGCACATGCCCCCCAGGATCGCGGCATACGAGAGCGGGATCAGCACCTGGCTCCCCGTCACGCGGAGCGCGTGCGCCGTTCGGATCGCCACGGGGATCAGCATGACCACGACGGGCGTGTTGTTCATGAACGCCGAGGCGCCGACCGTGAACCCCGCAAACCCCGCAACCACCCGCTTCGGCTTGGTCTCGGCGCGCGAAGCGATGCCACGGCTGAACGCGTCGAGCGCCCCGGTCCGGACGAGCGCGCCCGAGAGAATGAACATCGCCCCGATCGTCAAGGGCGCCGGGTTGGAGAACACGTCCAGCATGTCCGAGGTATCCAGCACGCCCAGCGCCAGAAGCACCGCCGCCCCGCAAATCGCCACGACCTCGGGTGGATACCGTTCGGTGCAGAAGAGCCCGAACATCGCGGCGATGACGATCAGCGTCGCCAGCGCGGGCCAGAGGCTCGGGTCGGTGAGGCTTGTCATTCGGGGGCGGATCCTTTGGCGCTCGGGCCCGGGCGCGCGCCCGGAGATGCTGGCGTCATGAACGCGGCGGGGCATTGATCCCCGCGTCCGATTCAGGATTAGCGCGCTCGGAGCAACGATAGAAGTGGAAAACCCAAGGAGCCGGGTTCCGGTGCATCATCGCCCGGGTCGAATTCGCACCCCGCGTCACGCGCCGATATCCGTGCGCGCGAGATGCCCGCCAATCCGGATGGGCTGGACTTTTCGCGCAAGGCCCGTCCGATCGTCGGTATCGACCAGCGTCCCACAGATCGTGGCTTCCCCCAAGGCGGGCTCGAACCGTGTGGTGCTCATGCCGGTGATGAAGCGGCGCAACGGCTCGACCTTGTCCATGCCGATGACCGAGTCGTAATCGCCGCACATGCCGGCATCGGTCTGGTAGGCGGTGCCGCGCGAGAGGATCATGGCATCGGCGGTGGGCACATGCGTATGTGTGCCGACCACGAGGCTGGCGCGGCCATCGCACCAATGTCCGACCGCCATCTTCTCCGACGTTGCCTCGGCATGGATCTCGACCACCGCGGCATCGACCGCCCCGCCCAGCGGGGCCTGCCGCAGAACCGGCTCGAGCGCCGAGAAGGGGTCGTCATATGGCTTGTTCATGAAAATGCGCCCGAGCGCACAGGCAACGAGCACCTTGCGCCCACGGGTCGCCTCGAACACGCCTGCGCCGCGGCCCGGAGCCTCGCGCGCGATGTTCAGCGGACGCAGGAGCCGCGGCTCGCGCTCGACATGGGTCAGCATTTCCCGCTGATCGAACGCGTGGTCACCCAGCGTCACGACATCTGCACCCGCGGCCAGCAGCTCGTCGGCGATCGAGGAGGTGAGACCGAAACCCGAGGCCGCGTTCTCCGCGTTGACCACGACAAAGTCGAGCCGCCAATCCTTGCGCAGGGCCGGAAGCGCGTCGATCACGGCGCTCCGCCCTGCCCGTCCGACAAGGTCTCCGAGGAAGAGCAGCCGCATCAGGCGGCCTCCGGCCGGATCACCGAGGCTTCGGTCACGATGGCATCGAGCCGCTGATCCGTGGGCTCATCCGGGATCTGCGCCATCTCCTGAGCCGAATACGCCAGGCCAACGGCCATGGTCGGGCCCGAAGGTCTAAGTTTGGCAAGGGTCCGGTCGTAAAAGCCGCCGCCATACCCGAGGCGCCTGCAGGCGCGGTCAAAGGCCACCAGCGGCGCGATCAGCAGGCTGGGAACAAGCCACTCGCCCTGCGCCGGAACCTCGGCACCGAAGGCCCCTTCCACCATCTCGCATCCTGGCGTCCACTCGCGGAACGACAAGGGCAAGCCCGCCCCCTCGATCACCGGCACGCACAGGCGATGCCCACGCGCGACCAGCGCCTCCATCAGCGGGGTCGGATCGATCTCCGTGCGGATCGGTCGGTATCCCGAGATGATGTGATGCCCTGCCGCGAGCCCATCCCGCTGAAAGCGCGCGGCAGCGGCTGCCGCCGCGTCGGCCGCGCTCGCGGCATGGGCAACCTTGCGTGCGGCAAAGGCTTCGCGGCGCAAACGCGCCTTCGCGTCCACAGGATCGGCAGGTGTCTCGCTCAGGGCTTGGGTCATGCTTCCGCGTAGCGCGGCGATGCGCCCACGGCAAGAAGAAGAGGTGGCGGGCCCGTCGCGACCGTGAAGGTTTCAGATCCTCGCGAGCCTGGATAACCAGGTGGGCGCCAGTTACGCGAGACCACGGTCAAGCGCAGAGCCAGCTCCCGCGAAGATGCTTAGGCCACCAGGAAACTGTCCTCGCACGAGAAGGATAGCACCCGCCGAGACCAGATGTAGGATAGCTGCCGCGCGCTGAAAAGACCTGATTTCGAACTCAGCTACCGCCGCCGTCGAGCGGAAGGCTCGGTGCGGGCGTCACCACTTCGGCCAGCGCCTCGAGACGCGCCGCAAGATCCGCGATCTCGGATTCTAGGCTCGCCTCGCGTTCCTTCGAGAAGAGATCACTGCCGGCATCGCGCTGCTCGGCCTGTTTCTTGGTCTCAGAAAGCTTGCGCCCGAGCGCCGCGATCTCCTTCTCGGCGTCATGCAGCCTGTCCGCGACCATGAGCGCGCTCATGAGCATCAGCCGCCCCTCGGGCATCTGCCCCATTCCACGGGCCAGGCGCCGGGCCTCAGCGTCGATCCGCGCGCACAGCGCCGCGAGATGCTCTTCCTCGCCATTCTCGCAGGCAAGGCGGTAGCTTCGCCCTCCGACGTCAACCGTTACCTCAGCCATGACGTCCCCCCTGCTCGCCCGCAACTGCACGCAGATCGCCAAGCGCCGCGCGAACCGCCTCGGCGGCCTCCGTGCGAAGCTCGGCATCCTCCGCAACCTGGCGCTCGAGGCGTTCGACCTCGGCTGCGAGACGGTCGCGCTCCGCCACGAGGGCGGCGATACGGCCGCCGGCCTCTCCGCCGCTGGCAGAGGAACCACTATCGCCCACAGCGCGCTCCAGTTGCTCAAGCGCTGCCGTCAGCCTCCCGACCGCTTCTTCCAGTTTCGCCATTCGCATCTCCTGCGCGCTGCCGATCGGATCGGTGGCCGACGCCCAGCATCGTGTCAGGGATCGCTTCTATGTTCCTGACCGGCGCTCGCGAATCGGTCTGACCCGACATGCTCAGAATGCAGTATCCCCAAGCACGCGATGCATGCAAACCAGCGCGACTCGCGTCCACCTCGGCGAGTCGCTTGACATTGCCCGACGGGCCGGGGTCACTGGCGGCATGCGCATCGCGACTTTCAACATCAATGGCATCAAGGCACGCATCGAGTCGCTGACCGAGTGGCTGACAGATACGAGCCCGGACGTCGTGCTCCTTCAGGAGCTGAAGTCCGTCGATGAGAACGTCCCGCGCGGCCCGATCGAGGACCTCGGCTACAATGTCGAGACGCACGGCCAGAAGGGCTTCAACGGCGTTGCGATCCTTTCTAAGTTCCCGATTGAAGATGTCGAGCGCGGGCTTCCCGGCGACGAGAGCGACGAGCAGGCACGGTGGATCGAAGGCACGGTCGTCGGGCCGAAGACCGCGCTCCGGCTTTGCGGGCTCTACCTCCCCAATGGAAACCCGGCCCCGGGGCCAAAGTACGACTACAAGCTGGCATGGATGGAGCGCCTAAAGAATCGCGCCCAGTCAATTATAAAACAAGAAGAAACTTGCATCGTCGCCGGCGATTTCAATGTCATCCCCGAGCGCCGGGACGCAGCGCGCCCCGATGCCTGGGTCAAGGACGCCTTGTTCCTGCCCGACACCCGCAATGCGTGGCGGCGGATTGTGAATCTCGGATTTCACGACGCGACCCGCGAGGTGACCCAGGACGACGGGGTATTCAGTTTCTGGGACTACCAGGCCGGGGCCTGGCAGAAGGATGACGGGATCCGCATCGACCACATTCTGCTCACGCCGCAAGCAGCGGACCGGCTGGTCGCGGCGGGGATCGACAAGGACGTTCGCGGCCGGGAAAAACCGTCGGACCACGTTCCCGTCTGGGTCGAACTCGACGTCTGATCCGGCATCGCCGCCACCTTGGGCGGCGTCAGGCCCCGCTCGGGCGCCGCAGAGCGGCGGGCGCATTCTTGGGTGCCTGGGCGCTGCCGGTGTCGACACTGGCGGGTGCGGCGGGCGGTGAGGGAGCCTTGACCTCCGCCGTCACGGTCTTCGCGCGGCGCTTGCGCGGCGCTGGCTCAACCATCGGGGAAAGATAAGGCGCGATCCGCGTCGCACGTTCGTTCTCGCGATCAGGCGGCAGTGCGGCTGGCAACTCGCCGGCGACCGCCTCGAAGCGGTCGAGGCCGTTCGCAGCCCGCAGGGCACTGACTTGAGCCGCAAGCTTGCGCAGCATCGCCTCCGAACCGACCGGCCGATCGCGGAACCCGCTGACCGTTGCCATCACCATCCGGCCGTTGACCTCGACGAACGCACGCCAGAAAGCCGGCGCCAACAGTGGCGACGCGTCTTCGCTTCGATCCCGGACCAGCACGTAGAGCGTGTCGCCGACGATGCGGGTTTCCTCGATCTCGACCATCGTGGCGTCGCCCCCGCGGCCAAGCTGTGCCTTCCCTTCGACGGTTTCGAGATAGGCCCGGAGATTCCCGACGGCCTCGCTTCCCCCGCCCTCGTCGTCATCCATCGGCGCGCCCGAAACCGAAACCGTAATGACGCCGGGAAACGCCGGCGGAAGCTCGATCTCGATGGCGTCCGAGGTCACGGGCAACAGAGCAGCGGCATGCTCGATCACGCAGTCCGAGATGATCAGGAACGCGAGACTGGACGAGACCTCGATCGAATCCCTCGCAATGCAGGACCCCGGCGCCGGTTCGACGATCACGCGGCGACCACGCGCGGCAAGCACCGCCTTCTCGGGCGATGCCGAGACCACGGCGAAACCGCGGATCGCTCGGATCCGCTCGAGTTCAGCGTCGAGCCCGCTCTCACCGACCGCGAGACATCCCGAGAGCGCCAGTGCCACGGAAGCCGAAAGCGCGAGGTGCCGCGCGCGGGAACGCCCCGCGCGGCACAGTTCAGAGGTCGGCATAGACGTGCCGCTCGCCGTCCTTCCCGGGATGGGTCACCGCGCCATCCTTCGCGGGCCCGACCAGCTGCGCGTATTTCCATATCGCGCCAGAGCCGTAGAAGGTCTCGCGCGGCGGTTGCTGCTTCCACGCCTTGTGGCGCTCCTTCAGCTCTTTTGCCGATAGCTTGACCTTGATCGTCCCTTTCCGGGCGTCGATCTGAATGATGTCGCCATCCTTTAAGAGCGCGATCGGGCCGCCAACCGCGGCCTCGGGCCCAACATGGCCAACGCAGAACCCGCGGGTCGCGCCCGAGAAGCGGCCATCGGTGATGAGCGCCACCTTCGAACCCATCCCCTGCCCCGAGATCGCGGCGGTCGTGGCCAGCATCTCGCGCATGCCGGGGCCACCCTTGGGCCCCTCGTTGCGGATGACGATCACCTCGCCTTCCTTGTATTCGCGCCGCTGCACGGCGGCGAAGGCATCCTCCTCGGATTCGAAGACGCGCGCGGGCCCTTCGAATTTCAGCTTCTTCATGCCCGCGACCTTCACGATCGCGCCTTCCGGAGCCAGGTTCCCCTTGAGCCCGACGACGCCGCCCGTGGCGCTCAGCGGCTTCGACACCGGATGGATGACCTTGCCATCGGCCTCGCCTGCGATATTGGCGAGGTTCTCGGCCATGGTCTTGCCGGTGGCGGTGACGCAGTTTCCGTGGAACAGGCCGGCCTCGAGCAGCATCTTCATGACCACCGGAATTCCGCCCACGTCGTAGAGGTCCTTTGCGACGTAGCGCCCGCCGGGCTTCAGGTCGACGAAGTAGGGCGTCTCGCGGAAGATCTGGCAGACATCGTCGAGGTCGAACTTGATCCCGGCCTCGTGCGCGATGGCCGGCAGGTGCAGGCCGGCATTGGTCGAGCCGCCGGTGCACGCGACGACGCGGGCCGCGTTCTCAAGGCTCTCGCGGGTGACCACGTCACGGGCGCGGATCCCTCGCGCGAGCAGGTTCATCACCGCCCTGCCCGACGTCTCACAATACTGGTCGCGGCTCTCGTAGGGCGCCGGCGCGCCCGACGAGTTGGGCAGCGCGAGCCCGATCGCCTCGGACACGCAGGCCATGGTGTTCGCCGTGAACTGCCCGCCGCACGATCCGGCCGACGGGCAGGCAACCGCCTCGAGCTTCTCGAGCTCGCAGGTCGACAGCGTGCCCGCCTGATGACGGCCGACCGCCTCGAAGACGTCCTGCACGGTGACGTCCCTGCCCTCGTACCGTCCCGGCAGGATCGAGCCGCCATAGATGAAGACCGAAGGCACGTTGAGGCGAACCATCGCCATCATCATGCCCGGCAGGCTCTTGTCGCAGCCGGCAAGGCCCACGATCGCGTCATAGGCGTGGCCGCGCATCGTCAGCTCGACGGTATCCGCGATCGCCTCGCGCGACGGCAGCGACGAGCGCATCCCCTCGTGCCCCATGGCGATGCCGTCGGTCACCGTAATGGTCGTGAATTCGCGTGGCGTGCCAAGCGCTTCCTTCACGCCCAGCTTCACGGCCTGCGCCTGGCGATTGAGCGCGATGTTGCAAGGCGCGGCCTCGTTCCAGCAGGTCGCGACACCGATCAGGGGACGATGGATCTCCTCTTCGGTCAGACCCATCGCGTAGTAGTAGGAACGGTGCGGCGCGCGCTGCGGCCCCTCGGTCACGTGCCGGCTTACGAGCCTGGTCTTGTCATGCGTCTTCGCGTCCATTGGCGCGGCCTCCCCGGCGAATGTTGAGGATTTGTGAATCGGATGGCCGCGACCCTATCCGGGCGCTCGCGGCGATTCCAGCGCGTATCGCATGATGAACTGGTGCGCGGGTTTTTCACCGGGGCCGCGTCTGCTATGTTTCAACTCGAAGGCGGATCCGACGCACCGTCAAAGCAAGCAACAAAAGGATCGCACGATGAGCAAGCACATCATCGACAAACCCAAGAAGCGCGACGACGGCGCGCGCACGAAGGCCTATACCAAGATCGAGCGCGAGAGCGGTGCGGGTGGCGAGAGCGAGCAGGTCCAGACCCTCCGCCGGCAGCCGCGCACGCGCGACGACGGGCATCGGGCCGCGGAATACACCAAGATCGAACGCACCGAAGGCGACGGCGAGGAGTGAACTGCCCGCCGCGCCATGTTGATGCGCTGATCAAGACAAAGGCCCCGGAGCGACTCCGCTCCGGGGCCTTTCACGTTCGGGATGACGAGGCGTGCGATCAGCCGAGTTCGGCCAGCCGCGCCAGAGCGGATTGTAGCCGCGCCACCTCGGCCTCGGCCGCGCCAAGACGCTCGCGGTTCTCCTCGACGACGTCCTCGGGCGCATTGGCGAGAAACTTCTCGTTGCCAAGCTTCGCGCGAAGCCCGCCGATTTCCTTTCCGGCCTTGTCGAGCGCCTTGCCTAGGCGCGCCTTCTCGACGGCCACGTCGATCACGCCGGCAAGCGCCAGGTTCACGGCGCAGTCCTCGAGCACGAGGGTCACCGATCCCTTGTCGGCGGCGTCGGCCACGGCGATCTCGCCAAGCCGGGCAAGGCGCTTGATGAGGGCCGAGTTGCGCAGGAGGCGCTCGCCCGTGGCAGCGTTGTGCCCGGTCATCACCATGTCGATCTCGGCCGACGGCGGCACGTTCATCTCGGCCCGGACCGAGCGGATGCCCTCGATGACGCGGACGACCCAGCCAAGCTCGGCGTCCGCCTCGGCATCCGCGAGGCTTTCCGGCAGGTCGGGCCAGTCGGTGTGGACCAGCAATTTCTCGCGCGGCGCGATCTGGCCCCAAAGCTCCTCGGTCACGAAGGGCATGACCGGGTGGAGCAGGATCAGGCAGTGGTCGAGCGCCCAGGCCATGGTCGCCCGCGTCTCGTCCTTGGCCGGGCCGTCGGGGCCGTTCAGCAGCGGCTTGGTCAGCTCGAGGTACCAGTCGCAGAAGACGCCCCAGACATGGCTGTAGAGCCCGTTCGCCGCGTCGTTGAAGCGGTAGGAGGCCAGCGCCTCGTCGGTCGCGCGGGCGATCCGCATCGTCTCGCCCACGATCCAGCGGTTGACCGGCTCCTTCACGCTGGCGGGGTCGAAGCCCGTGACAGGCTTGCAGCCGTTCATCTCGGCAAAGCGCGCCGCGTTCCAGATCTTGGTCGAGAAGTTGCGATAGCCCTCGACGCGGGAGACCGCGAGCTTGATGTCCCGCCCCATGGCCGCCATCGAGGTCAGGGTGAAGCGCACGGCATCCGCCCCGAACTTCTCGATCAGGTCGAGAGGGTCGATGACGTTGCCGAGCGACTTCGACATCTTCTTGCCCTTCTCGTCGCGGACGAGAGCGTGGACATAGACGGTGTGGAACGGCACCTCCTTCATGGCGAAGAGGCCGAACATCATCATCCGGGCCACCCAGAAAAAGATGATGTCGAAGCCGGTGACGAGGACATCGGTCTTGTAATAGCGCGCGAGTTCCGGCGTCTTCTCGGGCCAGCCGAGGGTCGAGAACGGCCAGAGGGCGGAGGAGAACCAGGTGTCGAGGACATCGGGATCGCGAAATATCGGAATATCCTCACCGTCCGTGTCGTCGAAGTTTACGGCTTGATCTAGTGTATCCACCACTTGGATTTCGGCACCCCCATAGGCTTCATAGTACTCCTTAGCCAACTGAATAGCGGTTTCCTGATTTGGAGCACAGAAGGGGACCAAATTGCC
Source organism: Thermohalobaculum xanthum (assembly GCF_016623495.1). Lineage (GTDB taxonomy): Bacteria > Pseudomonadota > Alphaproteobacteria > Rhodobacterales > Rhodobacteraceae > Thermohalobaculum > Thermohalobaculum xanthum. The sequence goes on from NZ_JAEHHL010000001.1 coordinate 505,455, forward strand.
CGGGCTGTAATCGGCCAAATATTGCGCGCGATGGCCCCATAGTCCGGCACCAGTCTCTTTGATCAATTTTGGCGTCGGCCCATACCAAACCGGAATCCGGTGCCCCCACCAGAGTTGGCGCGAGATGCACCAGGGCTCGATGTTCTCGAGCCACTGGAAATAGGTCTTCTCCCATGCCTTCGGGGCAAAGACGGTGCTCCCGTCGCGGACGGCCTCCAGCGCAGGCTCGGCCAGGGCCTTGGCGTCGACAAACCACTGGTCGGTCAGCATCGGCTCGATCACGACTTTCGAGCGATCGCCGAAGGGCTGGGTGATCTTCTTCTTCTCGACAAGGGGGATGGCGTTCCCCTCCTCGTCGACCGTCATCACCGCGAGCCCCTCGGCCGTGATCTGTTCGATCACGCGCTTGCGCGCCTCGTAGCGGTCGAGGCCGCGCAGATCGTCGGGCACCAGGTTGATCGCGTCGATCTCGTTCTCCGAGAGGTCCGCGACCTCACCCCTTGCGATCCTGAGCGCGATGGCCGCTGCCTCGGCATAGGGCGCGCCGTCCGTGCGCATCTGCGCCTTGGTGTCCATCAGGCGGTAGCAGGGGATATTGCCCCGCTTGGCCACGCCATAGTCGTTGAAGTCATGCGCGCCCGTGATCTTCACCGCGCCCGAGCCAAAGTTCGGGTCGGGGTATTCGTCGGTGATGATCGGGATCAGGCGTCGGTGCTCCTTGGGTCCGACCGGGATCTCGCAGAGCTTGCCGACGATCGGCGCATAACGCTGGTCCGAGGGGTGAACCGCGACCGCACCATCGCCCAGCATCGTCTCGGGCCGCGTCGTGGCGATCGAGATGTAGTCGCGGGTCTCGCGCAGGATGACGTTTCCGTCCTCGTCCTTCTCGACGTATTCGTAGGTCTCTCCACCGGCCAACGGGTACTTGAAGTGCCACATGTGGCCGTCGACCTCGATGTTCTCGACCTCGAGGTCCGAGATTGCGGTCTCGAAATGCGGATCCCAGTTGACCAGCCGCTTGCCGCGATAGATGAGGCCCTGGTTATAGAGCGCGACGAAGACCTCGAGCACGGCCGCCGACAGCCCCTCGTCCATGGTGAAGCGGTTGCGCGACCAGTCGCAGGAGGCGCCGAGGCGCTTGAGCTGGTTGACGATCGTGCCGCCGGATTTCTCCTTCCACTCCCACACCTTCTCGACAAAGGCCTCGCGGCCCATCTCGCGGCGCGAGGGCTGCTGCTCGGCGGCAAGCTGGCGCTCGACCACCATCTGCGTCGCGATGCCGGCATGGTCCTGCCCCGGCTGCCACAGCGTGTCGAAGCCGCGCATCCGGTGCCAGCGGATCAGGATGTCCTGTAGCGTGTTGTTGAGTGCGTGCCCCATGTGGAGCGAGCCGGTGACGTTCGGCGGCGGGATGACGATGCAGAAGGTCTCGGGCCGCGAGGCGTTCGCCCCGGCACGGAAGGCGCCGGCCTCCTCCCACTTCGCATAAATCCTGCCCTCGGCCTCGGCCGCGTCGAAGGTCTTGTCCATCGCACCCGTCTCTCAAGCGTCGTTTGGGAGGTGTCTCTTAACGCGAGCACGGGGCGAGGGAAAGGGGCGCGGCGGCCGCAATGCGGCCGTCCGTCAATACACGATGGCCGGGGCTCAGAGGCCGCGGCGGGCCAGCATCCGCTCGACTTCCTCGCGGATCATGCGCTGGACGTTGCGGCTGATGTTGTTGCCGATCTCGCCTTCGACCAGTTCCTCGCGGATCACGCGTCTGATCGTTTCTTCGAGCGCTGCTTCCTCGTCGACCGGCGGCGTCTCGCCCGCGACGGCGGGAAGGGTCATTGCGGCGGGCTCGGCGCTGGGTGCGTCCGCGGCCGCCGTCTCCTCGGACCAGTCGGGCGGGGTCAGCGGCCGCTCGTCGCTTTCGTCGGCGTCATCGCTCTCGGAGGCAACCGCCACGCCCTTGTCGTCCTCGGCCTCGTCGCCTTCCGCAAAGGCGGCATCGGCATCTTCGGCAAGCTTGTCTTCGGCGGCCTCGTCGGATGCCACCTCTTCACTGGAGGCGTCGGTGTCCTCGGGGCGCGCCTCGCGAGGCTCGTCCTGTGCCGCATCCTCGTCCTCGGACGACTGGTCTTCGGCATCATCGCCTTTGGTGTCAGGCGCATCTTCCTCGCGAGCTTCCAGGTCGGCCGCCATCTCCTCGGCATCGTCGTCACCGACCTTCAGGGACGCCGCATCGATATCGAGATCAACCTCGTCGTCGCTCAGTTCCACCGACTCGACATCGTCGAGCTCGACCATGGTGCTTTCGAAGGCCGCCTTACGAGACGAGAGAGGCATCCCGAAGGTCTCGTCGGAGCCACCTTCATCGCCCCCCTCGGCAAGCTCGACCGGATCGACCTCATCGATCATGTCGAGATCCGCGGACTCCCCCACGGAAGCGTCCGATGCTTCGGGCGCCTTCCCGGCTTCACCCGACGCAGCGCCATCCTCGGTCAGGGTCAGCGCCTCGACTTCGTCGGTAAGGGTGAGCGGCTCGACCTCGTCCGTCAGGCTCAGCGGCTCGGCGTCGTCGGCCTGCCTGGGCGCATAGCTTCCCCGGGCAGGCTTGGTGGCTGTCGCCACGTTGCCGGAATCCTCGCTCTCGTCCCTGCCGGACGACATGATCCTGCGCAACGACGTAAGGACGTCATCCATCGAACGGCGGTGCTCGTTGTCGCTCATGCTTTCCCCTGCTCGCGGCCTGCCTCAGAAGATCCGGCGTTGACTGCCAGAGCGCCGGTGTACCGGCGTCATCCTGCTTACCCGTCGGCGCGGTCGCGGCTCAGGGATGCAGCTTGTATTGCCAGACTGTATCATCGGTCCGGTCGTATCCAAAATATCGATTGCGGACGGTCTGGTAGTAACTCTCGGTTTCGGGCTCGGTGGTCTTGAGCCCGAGGTGTTCGACGGTCAGCTTACCCATCGCGGCAAGCAACTGGTACGTCGCCACCGCCTCGTCGCGTTCGACAGCCACCAGGCGGACCCGAGCGTCGAGATACTCCTGCTCGGCGTCGAGCACGTCCAGCGTGGTCCGCGCACCGACCTTCGCTTCTTCCTGCACGCCCTCGAATGCCAGCTTTGCCGCGGCGATCTCGAGCTTGCTGTTCTGGATCGAGGCGCGCGCGACCTGAAGATCGGCCCACGAGACGCCCACGTTCTGAACCGCGAACCGTTCCGACGCCGTGATGTCGGCAACGGCGCGCTCGACATTCGCCTGCGCCTCGCGAACGTTCGAATAGTTGAACCCGCCCGAGTAGAACGGAACCGTGACCACGACGCCCGCCGAGGCTCCGGTCCTGTCGTTCTGGATCGACGAGTCGATATTCTCGACCTGGGCCGCCGACGCGACCAGCGAAACCTGCGGCAGCAGCGCCCCGATTGCGGCCCTGACGTCCGAGCCTGTCGCGTCGCGCTCGATCCGGGCGGCCAGGAGCTGCGGATCGTTCACGAGAGAGATGCCCACCGCGTCTGCAAGGTTCTCGGGCACCTTGGGCAAGGGCGGCGGCGGGGCGAGATCAACCGCCGGCGCGCCGACGATGCGCAGATACGCCTCGCGCGAGGCCGCCAGCGACCCGCGTGCAGCGGCAAGCTGCGACTGCGATGCGGCGAGACGCGCGCGCGCCTGCTCGACATCGGTGCGGGTCACCTCACCCACTTCGAAGCGCTCGTTCGCGGCGCGAAGCTGTTCGGTCAGCACGCGAATGTTGTTGATGCCGAGATCGACGAACGCAATGTCGCGGCGCACGTTGAAGAACGCCGTCGCCGCCTCGAGCAGAACCTGCTGCTCGGTCGCGATCAGCAGGGCTTCCTGCCCGCTGATGCGTTTCTCGGCCGCTTCGGTCGAGTTCTCGACCTGGCCGCCCGTGTAGATCGGCTGCACAACGTCGAGCGAAAGGACGAGCGGGAAGTAGCTGTCGTTCGCGCCGTCGAACACGTCACGCTGGAACTCGAAGCTTCCTGTCCCCGTCACGTTCACGCGACCGAATGAGCGCGCCTGAACCGCCAACTCCGACGATACCTTCACGTTGGCGCGCTGAGCCGCAATGTCCGGGTTCGACGTGTAGGCGCTGACAAGCGTATCGGAAAGCGTCTGCGCCTCGGCCCCGCCCGCACATGCAAGGGCCACGCTCGCCAGCAGCAGCCCGATCAGGTGACGCCGGGCCCGCACGGCATGAATACTCGTTTCAAGGCTCGACACGGTCGCCCCCGCTCCCATAACCGCCTCTTATGTTACGCCCCCACCGGGCACCACTCACGACACCCGGTGAAGCAGGCGAGCGCTTCAGAAGGCGAAACTTGCCTTGCGCTCGAATCCAGGCAGTACCGGGGCCGTCGCATCGAAAACATACCGTTCCGACAGCGCATTGCCAGCACGAGTTATCACGCGACACTGTCCCGCGGCACCATTCGTGAAGACCGCGACCAATCGGCCACCATCCTTGAGCTGATCGAGCAGCGCCTGCGGCAATTCTGACACACCTCCATTGATGAAGATGGCGTCGTAGGGGCCGTGCGCCGGATCGCCCGCCGTCGGGTCGCCCTGCACGGCGGCGGCGTTCATCACCTCCAGTTGATCGAGCAAGCCCTGCGCCGTGGCGGCAAGCTGCGCGTCGGGCTCGACGGCCACCACCGCCTCGGCCAGCCGGGCGAGCACCGCGGTCGAGTAGCCGGTGCCGGGCGCAAGGTCGAGCACGAGATCCTTCGGCCCGATCTCGGCGGCCTCGAGCATCTTGGCGAAGACGCGCGCCGTCATCAACATGCGGCCGGGCATCAGCGGGATCTCGGTCTCCGCATATGCGATCTCGCGCTTCGCGCGCGGCACGAAGATCTCGCGCGGCGCCCAGAGCATCGCCTCGATGATCGGGTAGCGGGTCACGTCGGAAGGCCGTACCTGGCAATCGACCATCGCCCTGCGCGCGTCCGCGAAGTCAGTCATCTCGTGATCCCGACTGTTGTTTGCCCGTTGTCCGGATCCATGTGCCACATCGCCTGAGGCTTCGCAACCGAGGGCAACGCGTCGCGGGGTCGCGCGGCCCTTGCGTTCAATTGCGCGGTTGTCTATGGATCGCATCGCACCGGCCGGCAACCGCCGTCGGACCGGCTTCTGGCGACGTGGCGGAGTGGTTACGCAGCGGACTGCAAATCCGTGTACGCCGGTTCGATTCCGGCCGTCGCCTCCAACCCCGATTTCTGATTTCCCAGGCTGCTTCGAAGCCCTCGCTGGCCCGGGCCTCGTGGCACCTCCGCCTATTGCCCGTTTCGGAAGAATTCCCGGGGACCGGCGGGCCATCACTCAGAATTGAAAAGGCGGGTGTCGGAGATGCGACAGAATATGTCGCTCAGACACCGCCGCGCGACCGCGGAATTCCACGAATACTCAGGCAGGCTCGGAAGATGAGGCTTGGCTGCCACTGGCATCGCGTGCTTAGCTGCCGGCAGACCCGAAAACGAAGCAACAGGGTTGGGAGATACCATGACCAAGATGATGATGACGGACCGCAGCCTGCACCCGATGGCCGAGGGTGTCGCGGCGCAGTTCCGTGACGGCAAGCTCAACCGTCGCGAGTATCTTGCGACGATGGCCGGCCTGGGCGTGACGATGGCCGGCGCCGCGACGCTGGGTGGCTTCACCCTGCCCGGCGCGGCCCATGCACAGGAGGCCGTCAAGAAGGGCGGCACCCTGCGCGTCGGCATGCTGGTGAAAGCCTTCAAGGATCCGCGCTCGTTCGACTGGTCCGAGCTCGGCAACGTCGCCCGCCAGTGCAACGACTACCTCGTGCGCTGGAACCGCGACTTCACGTTCTCGGGCCGCATTCTCGAGAGCTGGGAAATCTCGGACGACGCCAAGACCTACACGCTGAACGTCCGCAAGGGTCTCAAGTGGTCGAACGGCGACGAGTTGAACGCCGACGACGTCATTCACAACATCACGCGCTGGTGCGATGCGGCGGCCGAGGGCAACTCGATGGCTGCCCGCATGGGCCCGCTGGTCGACCCCGAGACCAAGCAGCTGCGCGAGGGCGGCGTCGAGCGTGTCGACGATCACACCATCAAGCTCAATCTGGCGACGCCGGACATCTCGCTCATCGTCGGGGCCGCCGATTACCCCGCGCTGGTGATGCATCGCAGCTATGAAGGTTCGACCGACCCGATGGAGGCGCTGGCCATCCACCTCGGCCCCTGCAAGCTGGTCGAGTACGAGACCAGCGTGCGCGCCGTGGTCGAGCGCGACGACGACGCCCCCGGCGTCTCGGGCTACCATCTCGACCGGGTCGAGTTCATCGACCTCGGCACCGACCCCACCGCCGAGATCGCCGCGTTCGAGGCCGAGGAAATCGACACCAGCTACGAGACCAAGGCCGACAGCCTGGCGCAGGTCGAGTCGCTGGGGCTCCCGATCTCCGAGATTTCGACGGGCGCGACCATCGTCATCCGCATGAACGTTGCGAACCCGCCCTATGACGATCAGCGGGTCCGCCAGGGCATCCAGGCCTCGGTGGACAACGAGGTCGTGCTGCAGCTTGGCATGAACGGTGCCGGTTCGGTCGCCGCGAACCACCACGTCGGCCCGATGCATATCGAGTATGCAGATATCGGCCCGGCGGTCCGCGACGTCGAGAAAGCCAAGGCGCTGCTGAGCGAGGCGGGGCATCTCGAGACCGAGTTCGAGCTCATCTCGATCGACGACGACTGGCGGCGGAACACGACCGACGCGGTGGCCGCCCAGATGCGCGACGCCGGGCTGAAGGTGAAGCGGACGGTCATTCCGGGTTCGACCTTCTGGAACGACTGGACGAAGTATCCCTTCTCCTCGACGAACTGGAACCCGCGTCCGCTGGGCGTGCAGGTGCTGAACCTCGCCTACAAGTCCGGCGCGGCCTGGAACGAGTCCGCCTATTCCAGCGAGGAGTTCGACACCCTCATCGAACAGGCGCTTGCGACGCCCGATGTCGAGGCGCGCCGCGAGATCATGGCGAAGCTCGAAGAGAACCTGCGCAACAGTGGGGTCATCATCCAGCCCTACTGGCGGAACGTCTATCGCGCCTACCGGGAAGGCGTGATGGGTGCCGACATGCACCAGGCCTTCGAGATGCATTTCGACCTCGTCTGGCTCGACGACTGAGCAAGGTCGTACGGGGTGGCCGCACCGGCCACCCCGCTTGATGCCTGAGCCCGGCACCGCCCCGTCGAGGGCGCGTGACTAGCTGTCAGCACTTGCCGGGCCCGTTGAAAGGGCTACCGATGCTGATGTTCATCCTTCGTCGGATCGGCACGATGCTGCTGACGATGCTGGCACTGACGTTCATCGTCTTCTACCTCGTCACCCTGCCCGGCAACCTCGAGAAGCTCGCCAAGACCGAAGGCGAGATGCGCATGACCGATGCCGAGGTGCAAGCCTGGCTCGACAAGGAAGGCTTCAATCGGCCCTTCCTGGTCCAGTACGGCGAATGGATCGGCAACACGGTCAGGGGCGACATGGGCTGGAGCCGGGTGTTCCGCAAGCCAGTGTCGGAGGTCATCGGCGAGCGCCTGGGCTATACCGGCATCCTGATGTTCTGGGTGATGGCGGTCATGGTGCCCGGTGCCCTCATAATAGGCGTGCTGGCAGGCATGAAGGAGGGGTCAACGCTCGATCGGACACTTACGGTCGGCTCGGTCGCGTCGACTTCGGCGCCAGAATACGTCACGGGCATCGTCTTCACGGTCATCTTTGCGAGTGCCCTCGGCTGGTTCAAGGGCATCGCCTCGACGCGGTCGATCACGTTCGAGAACTTCACCTTGCCGGTGATGACGATGGCCATCTACGGCATGGGCTACATCGCCCGCATGACACGCGCCTCGATGGCCGAAGTCATGACCTCGCAATACATCCGAACGGCCAGGCTCAAGGGATTGAGCTTCCGCTCGGTGGTGCTGAAGCACGCGCTCAGAAACGCGCTCATCGCACCGTTTACCGTCATCATGCTCCAGTTCCCCTGGCTGCTGACAGGTGTCGTCGTTGTCGAGACGATGTTCAACTACAAGGGGTTCGGCTTCGCGCTGGTCGAGGCGGCGGGCAACAACGACATCAACCTGCTGCTGGCGATCTCGTGGGTCGCCGTGATCGTCGTGCTGCTGACCCAGCTGATCTCGGACATCGGCTACGCCTATCTCAACCCGCGCATCCGCGTAAGCTGAGCCAGGACGGGGGAAAACGACATGGTAGAAACCATCGGCACGGGCGAGATCATCATACAGTCCATCGCGCGGTTCTGGCCCACATGGATCGCGATGGCGGTGACCATGATCGGCGGCTACTTCATCCGCGAACAACTGGGGATCTTCGGCCGGCTCTATGGCTCGCGCATCGGCATGGTCGGGCTGGGGCTGGTGCTGTTCTGGATATTCACGGCGGTCTTTGCAAACCAGATCGCGCCCCTCGGTCCCCTCGACCAGTCCTTCACGTTCGGCATGAAGAAGGCTCTGCCCGGCACGATCGACAGCGAGAGCGGGATCGTCTTCCTCTGGGGCGGGGACAACCTCGCCCGCGACATCTTCAGCCGGGTCGTCTATGGCAGCGCGATCGTGCTGGTGATCGCCCCCGCGGCGACGCTCATCGCCTATATGGTCGGCTCGACCCTCGGCCTTCCGGCCGGCTACTACACGGGCACGATCGACATGGTGATGTCGTTCCTCGCGAACCTCGTGCTCGCCTTCCCCGTGATCCTGCTGTTCTACCTGCTCGTGACCCCCGAGGTGAACCAGCCGGTTCCGCTCAACCTCGGCATCGTCACCCTGCCCTGGTCGATCCCGATCGGGATGGCAGCGTTCTTCTTCATCTTCCCGATCCTGTTTCTCAGCCTGATGTGGTTCACCAAGTACGAGAAGAACACCACCAAGCTCACGCTCTATCTCGCGGTGACGCTGGTGGTGGGGCTGTGGCTCTATTCGGGGCTGGTGTTCAATGCGGACCCCTTCGGAATGGTCGGCATGGCGCCAAACGAGCTCAACATCTTCGCGGCCGTGATCCTCGGCTCGTCGCCGGGCGTCTTCCGCATCGTCCGCGGCCTGACCATGGACATCAAGACACGCGACTATGTTGCCGCCGCCCAGACGCGGGGCGAGCGGCCCTGGTACATCATGCTGTGGGAGATCCTGCCCAACGCCCGCGGGCCTCTGATCGTCGATTTCTGCCTGCGCATCGGCTACACGACGATCCTGCTCGGAACCCTCGGCTTCTTCGGCCTCGGCCTCCAGCCGGAGAGCCCCGACTGGGGTTCGATGATCAACCATGGCCGTGCGTTCGTCCGGCTGGCGGACACTGCGCATATCGCCCTGTTCCCCGCAGTCGCGCTGATGAGCCTGGTTCTCGGGCTCAATCTGCTGGCCGATGGCCTGCGCGAAGAAGCCCTGAAGGATTGAGGAGGACCTGATGACCGAGCCCATCCTCGAGATCGAAGACCTCAATATCTCCTTCTATACCCGCAAGGGCGAGATCCCCGCGGTGATGGACTTCTCGATGACCGTCATGCCGGGCGAGACCATGGGCCTCGTCGGCGAGTCGGGATGCGGCAAGTCCACCGTGTCGCTGGGGATCATGCGCTACCTCGGCAACAACGGCCGCATCAAATCGGGCAAGATCAAGTTCAAGGGCCGCGACATGGCCGAGATGTCGGACGAGGAGCTGCGCGAGCTCCGCGGCTCCGCGATCTCGATGGTCTACCAGGAGCCGATGGCCTCGCTGAACCCCGCCATGAAGATCGGCCGTCAGCTGACCGAAGTGCTGACGGTCCACGAGGGGATGCCCGAGGCCGAGGCAGCCCAGCGTGCCGCCGAGATGCTCGACGCCGTGCGCCTGCCCGACCCCGACCGCATCATGGGCGCCTATCCCCACCAGCTATCGGGGGGCCAGCAGCAGCGCGTCGTCATCTCGATGGCGTTGCTCTCGCGGCCGTCGCTGCTGCTGCTCGACGAGCCGACGACGGCGCTCGACGTCACCGTCGAGGCGGGGATCGTCGACCTCATCAAGGACCTCGCCCGCGAGATGGGCACCTCAATGATCTTCGTGAGCCACAATCTGGGCCTGATCCTCGAGACCTGCGACCGGATCACGGTGATGTATTCGGGCGAGGCGGTCGAGGAAGGCGATATCGACACCGTCTTCAACCGCATGCGCCACCCATACACTCAAGGGCTGCTGCGATCGATCCCGGTGCCGGGGGCGGACAAGTATGCCCGGCCGCTGGTCGCCATCCCGGGCCAGCTTCCCCTGCCCCATGAACGGCCGCGGGGGTGCAACTTCGGGCCCCGCTGCTCGCAATTCGTGTCGGGCGTCTGCGATGTCCACGACATCAAGATGCATCACGTCGGCGAGCCGGGCGAGCGGCATCGCTCGCGCTGCGAGCGGATCGACGACATCGACTGGGGCGCGCCTATCGATGCCGGAAAGATCGAGGAAGCGATCGAGCCCGGCGACATCGTCCTCAAAGTCGATCATCTCAAGAAGCACTACGCCGTCTCGACCGGCATGTTCGGCGGTGGCGACACCCGCACCGTGAAGGCCAACGAGGAGATCACCTTCGACGCCCGCGAGGCCGAGACGGTGGCCATCGTGGGCGAGTCGGGATGCGGCAAGTCGACCTTCGCCAAGGTCCTCATGGGTCTCGAGACCGCCACGGGCGGCGAGATCCGCCTCGGCAATCTCGAACTGGGCGCCATTCCGGTCGAGAAGCGCGGCCCGCAGGTCGTCAGCCAGGTCCAGATGGTCTTCCAGAACCCCTTCGACACGCTGAACCCGTCGATGACGATCGGCGACCAGATCGTCCGGGTGCTCCAGCAGTTCGAGGTCGGCGAGAGCGATCGCGAGCGCGAGGAGCGGATGCTGGAGCTGCTCGACCTGGTGAAGCTGCCGCGCGAGTTCGCCAAGCGAAAGCCGCGTCAGCTTTCGGGCGGCCAAAAGCAGCGCATCGGCATTGCCCGCGCCTTCGCGGGCCGGCCCAAGCTGGTGGTGGCGGACGAGCCGGTCTCGGCGCTCGACGTGTCGGTCCAGGCGGCGGTCACGAAGCTCTTGACGGACATCCAGCGCGAGAGCCGCACGACGATGCTGTTCATCAGCCACGACCTTGGCGTGGTGCGCTACCTGTCGGACCGGGTCGTCGTGATGTATCTGGGCCGAATCATGGAGCAGGGCCGGACCGAGGACATTTTCGCGCCGCCCTACCATCCCTACACCGAGGCGCTGCTGTCGGCCGTGCCGATCGCCGACACCCATGTGAAGAAGCGCCACATCGTGCTCGAGGGCGAGTTGCCGTCGCCGCTCAACCCGCTGCCGGGCTGCCCGTTCCAGACGCGCTGCCAGTACATGATGCCGGGGGTCTGCGACAAGGAACTGCCGATCCGTGACATGGGTAACGGCCACCGCATCGCCTGCCACCTGTCGATGGAAGAGCTCAACGCCATGGAGCCGGTGATCATCGTCGAGGACGCGCCCACCGCGGCCGAGTAACCCCGGCCGCGTTGCGCAGGGCGCCCGCCGCGTGTATCCACGTGCGCGGGCGTGTCGCTTACCCGAAAGACCCCGATGGAACGCACGATCTTTCTTCTGAACGGCCCGAACCTGAACCTTCTGGGCCAGCGCGAGCCCGAGATCTATGGCCGCGAGACGCTGGCCGACCTGGAAGCCCGGGCACGGGCGCGCGCGACGACTCACGGCCTGCGCCTCGAGTTCCGCCAGACCAATTCGGAAGGCGAGCTGGTGAGCTGGATTCACGAGGCGCGGACGGACGGCGCCGCGCTGATCCTGAATGCGGCGGGCTACACGCATACCTCGGTGGCAGTGCTCGACGCGCTCAAAACGCTCGAGATCCCGGTGATCGAGCTGCACCTCTCGAACCCCCACCGGCGCGAGGCGTTCAGGCATCATTCCTACGTCTCGCTCGCCGCGACCGCGGTGATCGCGGGTCTGGGACCACTGGGCTACGAGCTCTCGGTCGACGCCGCGGCCGGCCTGATCGCGGCCAGGGCTTGAAAGCGCGAGGCTTTCACATGTGAAAGAGCATGTTTATAGCATATATTTCATTGATTTAAGATTTTTTGTTCATACTCTCTAAACTCTTCCCGAGGCCCGCAGATAACCTGCGGGCGGGCCGAAGGCGCCGGGGCGTTTGACGATTTCGGCGTCTCGTTCCTTTCCGCTTGAAATGAACGATCGTTCAATTAAACTGCCGCATCAAAGCAATTTGTTCCCATAACGACCGACAGGGGCGAGGGGCATGGCGCGCCGCGCAGGGTCAGACGGCATCCGCACCGAGGCGGCGATCCGCGAAGCCGCGTTGCGGCTGATCGCGCGCCACGGCTACGAGGCGATGTCGATGCGCCGCCTGGCCGAGGAGATCGGCCTCGGCGCCGCTGCGCTCTACCGTTATTTCCCGACCAAGCAGGCGCTGTTGTTCGATCTTCTTCGGGCCCACATGGAGGAGCTGCTGGAGGCCTGGGGACGCGCCCGGCTCGCGGCCCCTGCCCCGGCGATCGACCGGCTCGAGCGCTTCACCCGCTTCCATATCCGCCACCACCTACCGCGCCCGGACGGCGTGTTCCTGAGCTACATGGAACTGCGCAGCCTCACGCCCGAGAACTTCGCGGCGATCGAGGGAATGCGCCGCAGCTACGAACAGGGGCTGATCGAGATTCTCGAGGACGGGCAAAGGGATGGCACGCTCGACTGCATCCGGCCGCGGCTTGCGGCGCGCGCGGTGATCGCGTCGCTCACCGGCATCACCACTTGGTATCGCGCGAAGGGTCCACTGAGCCCGCGCGAGATCGAAGACACCTACTGGAACATGATCGCCCGCATGTGCGGCGCGACCAAGACGGAGAGAGCGACATGTTCAACGCCGGCATGAGCTTCGGCCTGACCGAGGAGATCGAGGCGCTGCGCGAGGCGGTGCACCGTTTCGCGCAGGAGCGGATCGCCCCCCTCGCCGCCGAGATCGACCGCACCAACGAGTTCCCGCCGCATCTTTGGCGCGAGATGGGCGAGATGGGGCTTCTGGGCATCACCGTGCCCGAGGAGCTGGGCGGCGCCGGGATGGGATACCTGGCCCACGTCATCGCGGTCGAGGAGATCAGCCGCGCCTCGGCCTCGGTCGGCCTGAGCTATGGCGCGCATTCGAACCTGTGCGTCAACCAGATCAAGCTGAACGGCACGCCCGAGCAGCGCGCGAAGTACCTGCCCGGGCTGATCTCGGGCGAACATGTCGGCGCGCTGGCAATGTCCGAGCCGGGCGCCGGGTCCGATGTCGTCTCGATGCGGCTGCGGGCCGAGAAGCGCAATGACCGCTACGTGCTGAACGGGAACAAGTTCTGGATCACCAACGGGCCCGACGCCGACACGCTGGTGGTCTACGCCAAGACGGACCCCGACGCCGGCCCGCGCGGCATCACCGCCTTCCTGGTCGAGAAGGGGATGACAGGCTTCTCGACCGCGCAGAAGCTGGACAAGCTGGGGATGCGCGGCTCGAACACCTGCGAGCTGGTCTTCGAGGAATGCGAGATCCCCTTCGAGAACGTGCTGGGCCGCGAGGGCGAAGGCGTCAAGGTGCTGATGTCGGGGCTCGACTTCGAGCGCGTGGTTCTGTCGGGCGGGCCCCTGGGGATCATGGCCGCCTGCATGGACGTGGTGATGCCCTATGTGCACGAGCGCAAGCAGTTCGGCCAGCCGATCGGCGAGTTCCAGCTGATGCAGGGCAAGATCGCCGACATGTACACGGCGATGAACGCCTCGCGCGCCTATGTCTACGCCGTGGGCGCGGCCTGCGACGCGGGCCGCACCACGCGCCAGGACGCGGCGGGCTGCCTGCTCTATTCGTCCGAGCGCGCGGTGTCGCTGGCGCTCGAGGCGATCCAGGCGCTGGGCGGCAACGGCTACATCAACGACTACCCGACCGGGCGCCTGCTGCGCGACGCCAAGCTCTACGAGATCGGCGCCGGCACGCAGGAGATCCGCCGCATGCTGATCGGGCGCGAGCTGTTCAAGGAAACCGCCTGATGCGCCTGGCGCTGCCCCTTGCTGCCGCGCTTGCGATGCTTGCTGCCCCGCAGGCGCAGGCAGCGCCGGCCGAGTGGGCAGCATGCAGCGCCGCGGCGGGGACGATGCGCGAGTTGCGCCGCTGCGGCACGGCGCGCGAGGACATCGCGGGCTGCGAGATCCGGCGTCCGGGCGAGCCGCTGGACGCGCCCGTGCAGTGCCTCGACGCCGCGGCAGCCGCGTGGACGGCGATCGCCGCCGCCGAGGACCGTGCGCTCGGGCCCCGCGAGGGGCGCGCCGACACCGACAGCTGGCTCGCGGCGCGCGCTGAATTGTGTCGTGACCCCGTCGAGATGGAACGCGCTGCCGCATTGAGCGACGAGCTGCAGGCACGTTTCGACGCGGCAAAATGCGAGCTCAACCAGGCGGTTCGCCGCGCGATCGACAGCGCCGCCCTGCGCCGGGGGCTGCGATGACACCCGATACCGCCATCCTGCCGAAACGCGACGGCGGAATAACCCTGCGTCCTCACGCCTATCTCAACAGCGGGACCTGACATGAGCGTTCTTCACTCGCGGGTCTCGGCCCGCTCCGAGGCCTTTGCCGCAAACGCCCGCGCGATGCAGGAGGCGCTGGCGACCGTGCGCGCCGCCGCCGAGACCGCGCTTGCCGGCGGCGGCCCCGAGGCCACCGCGCGCCACACCGCGCGCGGCAAGCTGAGCCCACGCGAGCGGGTCGAGCGGCTCGTGGATCCCGGCTCGCCCTTCCTGGAGGTCGGGCTCTTCGCCGCGCATGGCATGTATGACGGCGAAGCCCCGGCCGCGGGCATGATCGCCGGGATCGGCCGGGTGCGCGGGCGCGAGGTGATGGTGGTCGCGAACGACGCGACCGTGAAGGGAGGAAGCTACTTCCCCGTCACGGTGAAGAAGCACCTGCGCGCGCAGGAGATCGCCGCGCAGAACCGCCTGCCCTGCATCTATCTGGTCGACTCTGGCGGCGCGAACCTGCCGCGGCAGGACGAGGTGTTTCCCGACCGCGACCATTTCGGGCGGATCTTCTTCAACCAGGCGCGGATGTCCGCGGCCGGCATCGCCCAGATCGCGGTGGTGATGGGGTCGTGCACCGCGGGCGGCGCCTATGTCCCCGCGATGTCGGACGAGACCATCATCGTCGGCAACCAGGGCACGATCTTCCTGGCGGGCCCGCCGCTGGTGAAGGCCGCGACCGGCGAGGTGGTCACGGCCGAGGACCTGGGCGGAGGCGACGTGCACACGCGCCTGTCGGGTGTCGCCGACACGCTGGCCGAGGATGACGCCCACGCGCTGGCGCTGGCGCGCCGGGCGGTCGGGCATCTGGGCGCCGGCGGCCATGCGGGGCTGCCCGGGGGGGACGCGCCGCTCTACGATCCCGCCGAGCTGCACGGCATCCTGCCGCCCGACACGCGCATCCCCTTCGACGTGCGCGAGGTGATCGCGCGGCTGGTGGACGGCTCACGCCTCGACGAGTTCAAGCGCCGCTTCGGCGAGACGCTGGTCTGCGGCTTCGCCGAGATCGAGGGCCAGCCGGTGGGCATCATCGCCAACAACGGCATCCTCTATTCGGAGAGCGCGGTGAAGGGCGCGCACTTCGTCGAGCTGTGCTGCCAGCGGCGCATTCCGCTGCTGTTCCTGCAGAACATCACCGGCTTCATGGTCGGGCGGAAATACGAGAGCGAGGGCATCGCGCGCCACGGCGCCAAGCTGGTGACGGCGGTGGCCTGCGCCGAGGTGCCCAAGCTCACGCTGATCATCGGCGGCAGCTTCGGCGCCGGGAACTACGGCATGTGCGGACGGGCCTATTCGCCGCGCTTCCTGTGGAGCTGGCCGAACTCGCGCATCTCGGTGATGGGCGGCTTCCAGGCCGCCGGGGTGCTGGCGACGCTGCGCCGCGAGGGCATCGAGCGCAAGGGCGGGGCCTGGAGTCCCGAGGAGGAGGACGAGTTCAAGCGCCCGATCATCGAGCAGTTCGAGCACCAGGGCCATCCGCTCTACGCCTCGGCGCGGCTGTGGGACGACGGCATCCTCGACCCCGCCAAGACGCGCGAGGCGCTGGCGCTCTCGCTTTCCGCGGCGCTCAACGCGCCGATCCCGGAGACACGCTTCGGCGTGTTCCGGATGTGAGGCGTGTCATGGCGACCCAAGGCAAGGCTGGGCCGGGGCGGCCGGCGAACGCGCAGCCCCTGGCGGACGGTCGTGATCCTCGCCGTGCTGGCCGCGGGCGCGATCGCGCTGCTGGAGGCGGGCGCCGAGGCGCTGCCCGATGGGCGCTGCCGGGTGGTCTGGGTGACCGACGGCGACACAGTGCGGGCGATCTGCCCGGGGCGTCCGGGCGGCTCGGTTCGGCTGACGGGCTTCGACACGCCCGAGGTTTTCTCGCCGGGCTGCGTCTCGGAATGGGTGCTGGGAACCCGTGCGACCGGGCTGCTGACCTGGAGGATCCTGCGGGCCGGCGAGGTGCGCCTGACGCTGTCGGGCCGCGACCGCTATGGGCGGCACCTGGGGCGGCTCACGCTCGATGGCCAAGACGTCGCCGGGATCATGATCGAGGCCGGCCTCGCGCGGCCCTATTCGGGCGGCAGGCGCGAGAGCTGGTGCGGCTGAACGGGAGGAACGCGCCATGACACGCATGACGGTCCACACCGGCGACATCACGGAACTGATGGTCGACGCCATCGTCAACGCCGCGAACGAGAGCCTCGCGCCCGGCGGCGGCGTCTGCGGCGCCATCCACCGTGCGGCTGGGCCCGAACTGGCCGCCGAATGCGCCGCGATCGGCCCCTGCGCCACGGGCGACGCGGTGATCACAGACGGCTACGCCCTGGCGCCGACGCGCATCATCCACGCGGTGGGCCCGGTCTGGCACGGCGGCGAGCAAGGCGAGGCAGCGCTGCTGGCGCTGGCCTATGCCCGATCGCTGCAGCTCGCGGCCCAGAAGGGCTGCCGGACGGTGGCCTTTCCCGCGATCTCGACCGGCATCTACGGCTTTCCCGCCGAACAGGCGGCAAAGATCGCGGTCAACTCGGTGGCGGGCGTGCTCGTTGCCGAGCCGCGCATCCGTCAGGTGATCTTCTGCTGTTTCTCGGAGGACAGCGCGGCCCTTCATCAGGCCGAGCTCGATGCCCTAAAGGACTGAGATGTTCAGGAAAATCCTCATCGCCAATCGCGGCGAGATCGCCGTCCGCATCGCCCGCACCGCCCGTGCCATGGGCATCGCGACCGTCGCCGTGCATTCGGACGCCGATGCCGATGCCCAGCATGTGCTGGCCTGCGACGAGGCCGTTCGCATCGGCCCCGCCCCCGTGGCTGAAAGCTACCTCAAGGCCGAGCGCATCCTGGCCGCCGCGCGCGACACCGGCGCCGAGGCGATCCACCCCGGCTATGGCTTCCTGTCCGAGAACCCCGGTTTCGCCGAGGCCGTCGAGGCCGCGGGGCTGGTGTTCATCGGCCCGCCCGCCTCGGCCATCCGGGCGATGGGGCTCAAGGACGCCTCGAAGCGGCTGATGGAGGATGCGGGCGTTCCCGTCACCCCCGGCTATCACGGCGACGACCAGGACCCCGCCTTCCTGGCCGAGCAGGCCGCGAGGATCGGCTTCCCCGTGCTGATCAAGGCGGCGGCGGGCGGCGGCGGCAAGGGCATGCGCCGCGTCGACGACCCCGCGCAATTCGCCGAGGCGCTGGCGCGGGCGAAGTCCGAGGCGGCGTCCTCGTTCGGCAACGAGACCGTCCTGATCGAGAAGTACATCCTCAATCCGCGGCATATCGAGGTCCAGGTCTTCGCCGACGCGCATGGCAACATCGTGCATCTCTACGAGCGCGACTGCTCGGCCCAGCGCCGCCACCAGAAGGTGATCGAGGAGGCCCCTGCCCCCGGCATGACGCCCGAGGTTCGCGCCGCCATGACGCGCGCCGCGACGCGCGCGGCCGAGGCCGTGGGCTATCGCGGCGCGGGCACGGTCGAGTTCATCGTCGATGGCTCGGGCGCGCTCAGGCCCGACGGGTTCTGGTTCATGGAGATGAACACCCGCCTGCAGGTCGAACACCCCGTCACCGAGGCGGTGACCGGCCTCGACCTGGTCGAGTGGCAACTGCGCGTCGCCGCGGGCGAGCCCCTGCCGCTGGCGCAGGACCAGATCCCGCTGAACGGCCATGCCGTCGAGGCGCGGATCTATGCCGAGGATCCTGCCCGCGATTTCATGCCGCAGACGGGCCGGCTTTCGATGCTGCGTTTCCCCGGCGGCGCCCGTGTCGACACGGGCGTAGCCGAGGGCGACACGGTGACCCCGCATTACGACCCGATGATCGCCAAGGTGATCACCGCGGCGCCCGACCGTGCCGGGGCGTTCGGGCAACTCGCCGATGCGCTGGCCGCGACCGAGGCGCGGGGCTGCGTGACCAATATCGCCTTCCTCGGCGCGCTGGCGACCGATGAGGACATGCTGGCAGGCCGGATCGACACCGGGCTGATTGCGCGCCGGATCGACCCGCTGACCGCGCGGCCCGAGGCCGGTGCCCTGGACCTTGGCATCGCGGCAGCCGCGATCACCGGGATGATGGCGCCGCGGCAGATGACCGGCTGGCGCGCCTGGGGACCGGGGCGCAGCTTCGTCATCATGACGGCGGGCGACGAGCGTCTGACGGTCGCGCTGACACCCGAGGATGGCGGCCTGCGAGCCGAGACGCCGCTGGGCGCGGTCGGCTTCCGGCTCTCGCCGCTGGGCGGGACGCTGTGGCAGGTCACCAGCGGCGAGGGTACGCGGCGCGTGCATGTTCATCTGGCCGATGAGGTCGTGACGCTGGCCTCGGCCGGCCGCAGGCTGACCTTCGCGCGCGACAATCCGCTGGTCAGCGGCTCGGAGGACCCGGGCGGCGGCGACCACATCGCTGCCCCCCTACCGGGCCTTGTCAAATCGGTCGCGGTCGCGCCGGGCGACACGGTGACCGCGGGCCAGGCGGTGGCAGTGATGGAGGCCATGAAAATGGAGCACACGCTGCTGGCGCCGCGCGACGGGACCGTGGCCGAGGTCGCCGCGAAGGCGGGCGAGCAGGTGGCGGAGGGGGCGCTGCTGATCGCGCTCGAGCCCGCGTCGTGACCGACATCACCATCGTCGAGGTCGGGCCGCGCGACGGCCTCCAGAACGAGGCGCGACCGATTTCGGCCGCCGCCAAGATCGAACTGATCGACCGGCTCTCGGCCTGCGGGTTCAAGCGGATCGAGGCGGCCAGCTTCGTTTCGCCCAAATGGGTGCCGCAGATGGCTGATGGCGCCGCGGTCATGGAGGGGATCTCGCGGCGGCCCGGCACGGTCTATTCGGCGCTGACGCCGAACCTGAAGGGCTACGAAGCCGCGCGCGCCGCGGGTGCCGACGAGGTCGCGATCTTCGGCGCGGCCTCCGAGACCTTCAGCCAGCGCAACATCAATGCCTCGATCGCCGAGAGCCTCGAACGTTTCCGCCCGGTGGCCGAGGCGGCGAAGGCCGATGGGATTCCGGTACGCGGTTATGTGTCGTGCATCGTGGTCTGCCCGTACGAGGGTGCGATCGCGCCCGACGCCGTCGCGCGGGTGACCGCGGCGCTGTTCGAGATGGGCTGCCACGAGGTCTCGCTGGGCGACACGGTCGGGCGCGGCACGCCAACGAGTATCGGCGCGATGCTGGAGGCCGTTCTGGATGTTGCCCCGGCCTCGCGGCTGGCAGGGCATTACCACGACACCAATGGCCGCGCGCTCGAGAGCGTCGCCGTCTCGGTCGCGCAGGGGCTGCAGGTTTTCGACAGCGCCATCGGCGGTCTTGGCGGCTGTCCCTACGCGCCGGGAGCCAAGGGAAACCTCTCGACCACGAAATTGGCGAATTGGTGTGCCGAAAATGGCCACAGAACAGGCCTCGACATGGAGAGGCTGAAACAAGCAGAGAACTTCGTGGCGGATCTCAGACGTGACCTCGATGCCTTTCCAGACGATCCGGCTTGAGTGCGACGCGCGCGGCGTCGCAACGCTCACGCTTGCCAGGACCGACAAGCACAATTCCCTGGACGCCCAGATGATCGCCGAGTTGGCCGAGGTTGCGCGGCAGATCGCGGCGGATGCGGCGATCCGCGTGGTGGTGCTGACGGGCGCGGGCGAGAGCTTCTGCGCGGGCGGCGATCTTGGCTGGATGCGCCAGCAGATGGAGGCCGACCGCACCACCCGCATCGCTGAGGCGCTGACCCTCGCGCGCATGCTCAAGGCGCTCAACGACCTGCCCAAGCCGCTGATCGGCCGGATCAACGGACAGGCCTATGGCGGCGGCATCGGGATGATTTCGGTCTGCGATGCGTCGGTTGCCGCCGAGGGGGCGAAGTTCGGGCTGACCGAGGTGCGACTGGGGCTGATCCCTGCGACGATCTCGCCCTATGTCGTCGCCCGCCTGACGCCGCCGAGGGCACGCGAGGTCTTCTTTTCGGGCCGCATCTTCGACGCGGCCGAGGCGCTGCGGATCGGCCTCGTGACGCGCGCGGTCGCGCCCGAGGGGCTCGACGCGGCGGTCGAGGCCGAGGTGGCGCCCTACCTGTCGGCGGCGCCGGGCGCGGTCGCCGCGTCGAAGGCGCTGGTGCGCCGGTTCTCGCCGCCCATCGGCGAGGCGGAGCTCGAGGCGACGGCGAAGGCGCTGGCCGATCAGTGGGAAACGAGCGAGGCCGACGAGGGCATCAGCGCCTTCTTCGCGCGCCGCGCACCGGGATGGAGGCCGGCATGACGGGGACGCTTCGGCTCGCCGCCCTGGTCCTGGGGCTCGGGACTGCCCTGCCCGGCATGGCCCAGGTGGATACCTTGTCGGATGCTGCGGCCGCGGCGGCGGCCGGAGAATGCACACGCGCCGCGCCGCTCTACGAGGCGGTCCTGGCCGAACCGGCGGCGGGGCTTCGCAAGATCGAGGCGGGCCAGGGCCTGGCGCTTTGTCTTGCGGACGGGGCCGAGCCGTGGCGTGCGCGCGAAATCATGGCCGAGCTGCTGCCCGTCGTGCTCAAACAGTTTGGCCCGGCCAGCGGCGGGCTTGCGCGCCACCACGCGATCTGGGCCGAGGTCGAGCTGCGCGCCGGCGCGCTCAACGTGGCGTGGCGGCGGTCCGAGGCGGCGATCGGCGCGCTGCGGGCGGCGGGACAGCTCGATCCCTTCGAATATTCGGCCGAGATCTACCGCCTGGCTGCGATTCAGTCGAAGCGCGGCGAGGGTGACGCCTTCCTGGCATTCCTGGACGCCGAGGTCGGCCGCGCCGGAAGCGCGCAATGGGCGGCGCCCGGTGACGGCGAGCTGTTCGGCGAGGTGATCGGCACCCCGCCGGGGTCCGGCGCGCCCGAGGCGCTGCGGCTCTGGGCGCGTGGCGGGCTCGAGGAGCTCGACCCGCGCCCCATCTACCTCGACCTGGTCGCCCCCTGACGCCTCAGGGGGCCGCGTAGCCGCGGAAACCCTGCAAGAACCAGAGCTGGTAGGGCGCCTCGCGGTCGGAATGGGTCGGGAAGGTGCCCGCGTCGATCTCGTAGGCTTCGTCGAACGCGCTCACGATGTTCTCGGCGCCCCCGTGGATCGCCAGCAGCATGCTGCGCGAATCCCCCGGCCGCAGGGTCGCGACAAGTTCGTGATGGTTCTGCGGGTTGAGAAGCGGGTTCCAGACCGCGATGTCATCCCAGGTGAGCCCGCCTTCGAACATGCACTCGGACAAACGGCGGCGGTCGTTCGAGAGCAGCACCTGCGCGCCCTCCTCGGCCATCGCGCCGAGGGCCAGGGCGCAGAACGGTTCGGACATCCGCATCTTCTTGAAGGGATCGGCGAAACGCGGCAGATCGAGCGGCATCGTGGCATAGGCCAGCGCCAGCCCGACCACGGCGACAAGCGCCGCCGCGCCGATCGCCAGCTGCGCCTTGAGGCCGCGCCACCAGCCTGCATCGACCAGCAGGCGCGCGGCGATGATCGAGCCCGCGACATAGGCCGGCGCGGCCCAGTTCGGCTGCGCGCGCGTGACGAAGCTGAGCGCGATCATGCCAACCAGCAGCGGATAGCACTGCCAGGCCAGCAGCCGCATGCGCCAGTCGTCCCGCCAGCTGCCGAGCCGCCAGAGGGCGAGCAGGAGCGCGGCGAAGAAGACCGGCCCGATCACGCCAAGCTGTGCGCCGGTGAACTCGGCCAGCTTGCCCGGGTTGAAGTAGCCCCGGCCGGGATTGGCGTCCTCAGCCACATGGGTGACAGTGGCAAAGCCGTTGGCCGCGTTCCAGAGCAGGTTCGGCGCGAAGACCGCCAGGCCCACGGCAACTGCGATCGCCGTGCCGCGCAGGTCGCGCTCGCGCGCCGAGAAGAGCCCGTAGCCCAGCGCGCCGGCGGCGAAGGCGAGCATCGTGTACTTCGCCAGCATGCCCAGGCCGAAGGCGACGCCCACGGCGGCCCACCAGCGCGCATCCCCGGTCTCGCCCGCACGGACCAGCGCGTAGAGCCCGCCGGCAAGTGCGACCATAACGACGGGATCGGTCGACATGATCATCGCCGAGACGCCGACGCCGGGCGCAAGGCTGTAGCCCGCCGCCGCCCAGAAGCCCACGCGGCCGTCGAAGAGCCGCGCGCCCACCGCGAAGATGCCAAGCGCGATCAGGGCATGGGCGAGCGGGCTGGCAAAGCGAAGCCAGAACAGCGTGTCGCCGCCCAGGTCTGTCGCGATGCGGATGACGAACCCGACGAGAGGCGGCTTGGAGAAATAGCCCCAGGCGAGCTCCTGGCCATAGGCCCAGTATTGCGCCTCGTCGAAATGCACCGGGATCAGCGCAAGCGCGTTGATCGCGAGATGGAGGGCAAGGAGCGCCGCGATCAGAGCAAAGGTTCGCAGCCGCCACGGACCGACAGGCTGCGCGGCACCCGACTTGCCAGCGTTTGAGGCGCGGCGTCCGCGTGCCTTGCCCTGCCCCGAGGCCGACCCGCGCGTTCCGCCGCCGCTAGCGGCGCGCACCCGTTTGTCCCTTGCCGCTCGCGTCGTCATCGCATGCCTCTGCCCTGCCCGCTTCGGTTCCGGCGGCTTTTTCGCGCGCCCCTTCTAACGGATGCGCCGTGGTCACGGAAGGGGCTGGGAACCGCGGCGCCGAGCCGCTATCTCAGTCGGGCCAGCGACAAGGAGACAGAGCAGATGCGCACGGACACCGCGACCGGAGCCGACCGCAAGATCCGCCTTGCAGACTACCGGCCGCCCGCATGGATGATCGAGCAGGTCAGGCTCGATTTCGACCTGGCACCGCGAGCGACCCGGGTGCGGGCGCGCATCGCTTTCCGGCGCAACTCGCAGGCCGAAGGCGCGCGGCCCGATCTGAGGCTCGACGGCCGGCGGCTGACCTTCGTCGGGGCCAGCATCGACGGCGCGCCGCTGGACCAGCAGGCGCTGAGCTTCGACGCCGAGGGGCTGACCGTGCCCGCAGCCGCCCTGCCCGGCGACAGCTTTACCTGGGAATGCGAGACCGAGATCGACCCCGAGACCAATACCGAGCTCGAGGGCCTCTACCTGTCGCGCAACATGTTCTGCACGCAATGCGAGGCCGAGGGCTTCCGCAAGATAACCTACTATCCCGACCGCCCCGACGTGATGGCCCCCTTCACCGTGCGGATCGAGGCGGCCGCGGCCGACTATCCGGTCCTGCTGTCCAACGGCAACCCGGGCGCCACCGGCGGTCTTCCCGGCGGGCGCCATTTTGCCGAATGGCACGATCCGCATCCCAAGCCTGCCTACCTTTTTGCCCTCGTCGCAGGCGAACTGGTCGCCCACGAGGACCGCTTCACCACGGCCTCGGGCCGCGAGGTCGAACTGCGCGTCTGGGTCCGCCCCGGCGACGAGGACAAGTGCGCCTACGCCATGGATGCGCTCAAGCGCTCGATGCGCTGGGACGAGACGGCCTATGGCCGGGAGTACGATCTCGACGTCTTCCAGATCGTGGCGGTCGACGACTTCAACATGGGGGCGATGGAGAACAAGGGGCTCAACATCTTCAACTCGAAGTACGTGCTCGCGAGCCCCGAGACCGCGACGGATGCGGATTACGAGCGCATCGAGTCGATCGTCGCGCACGAGTATTTCCACAACTGGACCGGCAACCGCATCACCTGCCGAGACTGGTTCCAGCTGTGCCTGAAGGAGGGGCTCACGGTTTTCCGCGACCAGTGCTTCACCGGTGACGAGCGCTCGGAGCCGGTCAAGCGCATCGACGACGTGAAGCTGCTGCGCGCGCGCCAGTTCCGCGAGGACCAGGGGCCGCTGGCCCATCCGGTGCGGCCCGAGGAATACATCGAGATCAACAACTTCTACACCGCGACCGTCTACGAGAAGGGCGCCGAGGTGATCCGGATGCTGCGCACCCTGGTGGGCGAGGACGGATACCGCAAAGCGCTGGACCTCTATTTCGAGCGCCATGACGGCGAGGCCTGCACCATCGAGCAGTTCCGCCAGTGCTTCGAGGATGCCACGGGCCGTGACCTGTCGGATTTCGCGCGCTGGTGGAGCCAGGCGGGCACGCCGCGGCTGTCGATGTCCGAGGACTGGGACGGCGGGACCTACACGCTGACCTTGCGCCAGCAAACCCCGCCCACGCCGGGACAGGACAGCAAGGCGCCGCTTGTGATCCCGGTCGCGACCGGGTTGATCGGCCCCGATGGTGCCGAACTGGTGCCGACGCGGGTGCTGGAGCTGCGCGAGGCGGAACAGGCGTTCCGCTTCGAGGGGTTGCCGGCACGGCCGGTGGCCTCGGTGCTGCGCGGCTTCTCGGCGCCGGTGACGCTGGAGAGGCAGCTCGACGACGCGACGCGTGCCTTCCTGCTGGCGCATGACATCGATCCCTTCAACCGCTGGCAAGCCGGGCGCGATTACGCGGTGGCGATCGCGCTTCGGCTGATCGCGGGGGGCACGATCCCGAACGCCTGGGCCGAGGCGCTGGGCCGCCTGCTGGCCGATGACAGCCTCGATCCGGCCTTCCGGGCATTGGCGCTCGAGTTGCCGGGCGAGGACGAGATGGCCGGCGAGGTGGTGACGCGGGGCGGCCTTGCGGATCCCGATGCCATCCACGAGGCGCTGCGCGCGATGCGTGCCCATCTCGGCGGCGCACTGGGCGAGGCGCTGGCCACGCTTCGGGCGCGGATGGCGGTGACGGGCCCCTATTCGCCGGATGCAGGCGCCGCGGGGCGCCGGGCGCTCGCGAACCGCTGCCTTGCGCTGATGCTGGCCGCCGACACGCCCGAGGCGCATCGCGCGGCCGAGGCGCAGTTCGACGCGGCCGACAACATGACCGACCGGATCGCCGCGCTTGCTGTGCTGGTTCACGCCGACGCGCCCGGCGCGACACCGCGGCTGGACGCGTTCCTGAAGGCGTGGGAGCACGACCCGCTGGTGCTGGACAAGTGGCTCACGGTGCAGGCGACGGCGCCGCTGAAGGACGCCGCGGCGCGGGTCGAGGCGCTGACGGGTCATTCGGCCTTCGAATGGAAGAACCCCAACCGGTTCCGTGCGCTGATCGGAAGCTTTGCTGTCGGCAACGCGGTGGGCTTCCACGCGGCGGATGGCGCGGGCTACAGGCTGGTCGCCGACTGGCTCCTGCGCCTCGACCCGGTGAACCCCCAGACGACCGCGCGCGTCGCGGGATGCTTCGAGACATGGCGGCGCTACGAGCCGGGCCGCCAGGCGCTGATGCGCGCCGAGCTCGAACGGATCGCCGCGGCGCCCGCGCTGTCGAGGAATACCCGCGAGATCGTCGAGCGCATCTTGGGCTGAGGCGCGGCGCGCGGCGTCGCGGACAGAATCGACCACTGCCCGAAGCGCCCTTCGGCGCAGTGGTGCGCGCCCGCGAAATCTGTCATGGTTTCAGGCTTCTGAAGCCACGAGTCGCCGTCTGACGCGAAGCCGACTCAACCAGCGGAACGCAGCGGATCCGGCGGTCGTCGAGGGAGCGCCTGGATCATGCCTGAGGATTCGCCATTTCCCCTCGTCACGCGCCGGCGGGCGCTGGGCCTCCTGTCGGCCGCGACCGCCCTGCCCGGGATCGCGCTTGCCCAGTCGGGCGTCCTGAAGGACGGCGAGGACATTGCCACGGCGCTAGCCGATGACGAGCTCGTCGCCGCCGTGGCCGAGCCCTGGACCGGCGACCTAAACGGCATCGTCGAGCGCGGCTTCCTGCGGCTCGGCACCGGCATGGACCCGGTGCTTTTCCGCTACGAGCATGCCGACCGGGGCCGGACGATCGAGCAGCGCGGCCTCATCGTCGAGGCGGCGGCCGAGCTCGAGGCCGCGCTGCGCAAGAAGCTGGGCAAGCCCGCACGCGACCTGACGATGCTCATCGCGCCGGTTGCGCGCGACCGTCTGATCCCGGGTCTGCTCGAGGGCCGGGTCGACGCCGTGGCGGCGATGCTGACCATCACGCCCGAGCGCGCCGCCGTGGTCGCCTTCACCGACCCCACCATCGAGGAGGTCGACGAGATCGTGGTGACCGGGCCGAAGGCGCCCGAGATCACCTCGGTCGACGACCTCGTCGGCACGGGCGTGTTCCTGCGCAAGTCGAGCAGCTATCACGAGCATGTCATCGCGCTGAACGCCGAGCGCGAGGCCAAGGGGCTCGCGCCGATCCCGGTGACTGCGGTCGACGAGAACCTTGAGGATCCCGACATCCTCGAGCTGGTGAGCGCGGGAACCTTCCCGCTCGCGATCTTCGATAGCCACATGGCGCCGCTCTACGCCAAGGTCTTTGGCGATCTCACAGTGCGCGACGACATCGCGGTCGCCCGCGGCGGCAAGATCGCGATGGCCGTGCGGCCCGACGCGCCCGAACTGCTGGCCGCGCTGAACGAGATCGTGCCCCGGTTCCGCAAGGGAACGCTGCTCGGCAACACGCTGCGCAAGCGCCACCTCGAGGACAGCGAGCGGCTGAAGAACGCGATGGAGCCCGAGGCGCAGGAGCGTTTTCGCGAGACCATCGGCATCATTGCGAAATACGCCGATCAGTACGACTTCGACCGGATCCTGATCGCGGCCCAGGGCTTCCAGGAATCGCGGCTCGACCAGTCCAAGCGCAGCCGCGCCGGCGCCGTCGGCATCATGCAGGTGATGCCGCAGACGGCGCGCGACCCGAATGTCGGGGTCCGCGACATCCACCTTGCCGAGCCCAATGTCGAAGCCGGGGTGAAGTACCTGCGCTTCGTGCGCGACCGATACTTCAGCGACCCAGCGATGACGCCCCTCGACCAGGCGCTCTTCTCGTTCGCGGCCTACAATGCGGGGCCCGGCAACATCTCGAAGGCGCGACGAAAGGCCGAGAAGATGGGCCTCGACCCCAACCGATGGTTCGGCCATGTCGAGATCGCGACCGCACGCAGCGTCAGCCGCGAGCCGGTGATCTACGTGCGCAACATCCTGAAGTACTACGCCAGCTACAAGGTCTTCGCGGCCGGCCAGCTGCGCCAGGACGGCTGAGGAGGGCAGCCCTCAGCCGCCCAGCACCATCGCCTCGTCGAGCTCGATCACGGTCGGCCCCGGGGTGCGCGCCGCGTCGGCCAGGATGCCGGTCAGCGCCCCGACCGACTCGAGCCTGACCGCCGCGGCGCCATAGGCCCGGGCGATCGCGAGGAAATCAGGCGTCACGAGGTCGACACCCACACGCGTCACCTTGGCCGCATCCATGTAGCGCGCGATCTCGCCATATCCGCGGTTGTTCCAGACGATCAGGATCACCGGCAGCCCGGCCTCGACGGCGAGCCCAAGTTCGGTGAGCGTGAACTGGACCCCGCCATCGCCGGCGAGGCAGACCACGGGACCGTCGATTGCGCGCGCGGCACCGATCGCCGCGGGCAGCCCGTAGCCCAGCGCGCCGTAGCCGGTCGCCGCATTGAACCAGAGCCGCGGCCGCGGCAGCCCGTGCAGCAGGTTGCCCGCATAGATCGCGTTGGTGGAATCGCCCACCAGCGGCGCCTCGGGCAGCGCAGCACGCACCGTGTCGAGAAAATCGACGCAGGCGCGATATTTCGGCCCGATCTCCTCGGTCGCGGCCTGCATCGTGGCGGCCGCGCGCGCCGCCCCGGCCCCTGCCGCCGCCTGCGCCGAGGGCGGGCCGAGGCGGGCAAGCAGCGCGCCCGCCGCGTCGCCGGCATCGCCCACCATCGCGATGGCGGGCGGCGCGCCCCGATGAAGCTGGGCCGCGTCGATGTCGACGCGGATCAGGCGCCCCGGCACCGAGAAGTCGCCGTGGTCGTACATGTCGAAATCGGTGCGGCCGATTTCCGTCCCGAGCGCAATCACGACATCGGATTCCGCGACCAGCGCGCGCACCGCCTCGAGCGACGGGCTGGCCGAAACGGCCAGCGGATCGCCGCCTGGCAAGAGGCCGCGAGCATTCGCGGTCATCACCACGGGGGCGTCGAGCCGCCGGGCGAGATCGGCGATGGCGCCCGACCCGCCCACAGCACCGCCGCCGGCGATGATGAGCGGGCGCGTGGCCGCGGCCAGCCATTCGGCGGCGCGGTCGCATGCGGCACCCGACGCCGCGGGGGCTGCCACCGGCACGGGGCGCTGCAGCTCGGCGGCGGGAACCCGCTGGCCGAACAGGTCGCGGGGGATCTCGATGTGGACCGGTCCGGGACGCGCGCCCTCGAACACCGCGAGGGCGCGGGCGAGCACGGCCGGCAGCTGGCCGGGATCGCTGAGCCGATGGCTGAAGACCGCCGCATGCTCGGTCATCCCGCGCGAATCGTGAACCTCGTGGAGGTCGCCCTCACCCAGGTCCAACACGGGCCGGGCGTTGACCGCCGAGACCACGAGCATCGGCACGCTGTCGGCTTTCGCCTGCGCCATCGGGGTCAGCATGTTGGTGAGACCGGGCCCGGTGATGACAAAGACCGCCGCAACGCGGCCCGATGCGCGGGCATAGCCGTCTGCGGCGAAGCCTGCGCCCTGCTCGTGGCGCGGGGTGAGGTGGCGCACCGGGCTCTGGCCAAGGCCGCGATACATCTCGATCGTGTGGACGCCCGGGATCCCGAAGACGGTGTCGATCCCCAGCAATTCGAGCCAGGCCACCAACCTTTCGCCCAAGGTCTCCTCGGGTCGTATCATCCGATCGCGCATCGCGCCTGCTCCCCCTGTCGTATCGTCGGACGACCCTCGACGAGCGCGCGGCTGGAAGCAAGCGCCAGTGACGGCCGGGTGCCCGCCCCGGTGCAGAAAGGTCAAGTCTCGACCAAAGTTGACGCCCGCGAGGTAGCGAACATCGCGCCGCCCGTTTCAGATTTCGCCACTTGCCGGCCGACTCGCGCCCGGATCCCTCTCCACGGCCCAGGTCATTGCACCTAGCGGCCAAACCCGGACGCCCACATGGCCCTGAATGTCCGCCATCCCATCTGGCTATCCGCGACGCCATCGCCGGGCGTGCGGACCTTCGCCACGCTGTTCCTGCTCGAGACGATGGCGCGGGCCTCGACAGCGACGATCGTGCCCCTGCAGGCCTATGAACTTCTGGCCGACGAGCGCCAGGTGAGCTTTCTCTACACCGCGGTCGGCCTGGTCGCGCTGGCGGCAAGCTTCGCGATCCCGGTCATGATCCGCAGGCTGTCGCGGCGCTGGACCTACACGATCGGCGCGCTGGCCCTCTGCGTGGCCTACCTGGCGCTGTGGAGCCAGACGGTGAGCGGCCAGGCCACCGGGATGCTGCTGCGCGTGTTCGGCACTTCCTGCCTCAACATTGCGCTCAGCCTCTACGTGATGGACTTCATCCGAAAGCAGGATTTCGTGCGCAACGATGCGACGCGCATGGCGATCTCGACCATCGGTTGGTCGAGCGCACCCACGATCGGCGTCTGGCTCTACACCGGCATCGGCCCCGCGGGCGTCTATGTCTGGAGCATCGCCTGGTCGACGATCCTGATCGCCGTCTTCTGGTACTTTCGGCTGACCGAGAACAAGGTCATCGTGCCCGGACGGATCGCCCCCTCGAACCCCCTGCGCAACGTCCGCCGCTTTCTTGCGCAGCCCCGACTGCGGCTGGCCTGGACGATCGCGTTCGGCCGGTCGTGCTTCTGGGTGACCTTCTTCGTCTATGTCCCGATCACCATGGTCGCGGCGGGCGAGGGAAAGGCGGCTGGCGCCTATGTCATCTCGGCCGGCAACGCCCTTCTGATCAGCGCGCTCTTGTGGCAGCGGATCAACGGTCGCATCGGCGTGCGCGGCGCGATCGTCAGTTGCTTCGCCATCCTCGCGGTCTCGGTCTTCTGTGCCGGCGTCGCCGGGGTCACCGCGCCCTGGTGGACGGCAGGCTTCCTGCTGGTCGGCGCATTCGCGGCCTCGGGGCTCGACGCGATCGGGGCGGTGCCCTTCTACCGCGCGGTCCACGTCCACGAGCGCCCCGAGATGACGGCCGTCTACCGGACCTACATGGATGTGAGCGAACTGGCGCCGCTATTCGTCTATGGCGTGCTTCTGACATGGTTCGGCCTGGGCGTCGTCTTCATCGCGCTCTCGGGCCTGATGCTGGTCTGCGGGCTGATCAGCCTGCGCCACCTGCCCCGGCGCCTTTGACGCCGCGCCGGGCCTTGCCACTGCGCAAGGCAACATTTACATCACGAGCAATGTCGCCCGCCACGGAGCCCCGAATGCCCGTTGAAGCTGCCCAGATCGAACACCTTCTGCGCGAGGCATTTCCCGGCGCACGGATCGAGATCCGCGACCTTGCGGGTGACGGAAACCACTACGCGGCGACCGTGGTGGCCGAGGAATTCCGCGGCAAGAACCGCGTGCAGCAGCAGCGCATGGTGAACCAGGCGCTGAAGAGCATCCTCGAAGGCCAGAACGCACCGCTTCACGCGCTCGCCCTCCAGACGAGCGCCCCGGACTAAGCCCTGCCAGGAGCCAATCGCCATGAGCGACATCCACGCCCAGATCAAGGACACCGTCGACCAGAACGACGTGGTGCTGTTCATGAAGGGCACCAAGTCCATGCCACAATGCGGATTTTCCAGCCGCGTCGCGCAGATCCTGACCTTCATGGAAGTCCCCTTCAAGGACGTGAATGTGCTGGATTCGGCCGAGATGAGGGACGGGATCAAGACCTTCTCGGACTGGCCGACGATCCCGCAGCTCTACATCAAGGGCGAATTCGTCGGCGGCTGCGACATCATCACCGAGATGACTCTGTCGGGCGAGCTGGACAAGGCGCTGGCCGACGCGGGCGTCGCCTTCTCGAAGGAAGCCGCCGAGAAGATCCGCGAGCACAACGGCTGAGCGCCGCACCGGCTGCCACGGGGCGCGCGCGGCATCGTCCGGCGCGCCCTTTTCGCTTCGGGGGACGCGCATGAAGCTCTTTGTCGGCCTCGGCAATCCCGGCGCGCAATACGCTGGCCATCGCCACAATATCGGCTTCATGGCCGTGGAGGCGATCGCCTCGGCGCATGGTTTCTCGCCATGGCGGTCGAAGTTCCAGGGCGAGGTGGCCGAGGGGCGTCTCGGCGCCGAGAAGGTCGTGCTGCTCAAGCCCATGACCTTCATGAACCTGTCGGGCCAGGCGGTCGGCGAGGCGATGCGCTATCTGAAACTCGAACCCGCCGACGTGGTCGTCTTTCACGACGAGTTGGACCTCGCCCCGGCGAAATGCCGGGTCAAGACCGGTGGTGGCCATGCGGGGCATAACGGGCTGCGCTCGATCCACCAGCATATCGGCGAGGCGTATCACCGCGTGCGCCTCGGCATCGGGCATCCGGGGCACAAGGACCGGGTCGCAGGCTATGTCCTGCATGATTTCGCCAAGGCCGACGGCGAATGGCTCGACGATCTGATGCGCGGCGTCGCGGACGGCGCTGAGAAGCTCGCGGCCGGCGATTTCTCGGGATTTCAGAACGCCGTGGCGCTGCGTCTTCAACCTCTCAGGAAGCCCGAGCGCGCGCCTCAGGCGGCGACCGGCGCGCCCCGCCAGGCACGCATGGCCGACGCCAAGGCGAAGGAGGCGCGCAAGCGCGTCGAGGCGGCGAAGGCCGCCGCCCCGGACGGCCCCCTTGCGCAGCTTCTGGCCAAGTTCAGCCGGAAGGACTGACCACGGGAAACGGCCGTTATCGGGCCCCGGACGCGATGCCGGGACCCTTGGTGATAAGGCTCAGGCGGCCGCGCGGGTCTCGGCAAGCTTCGCGTTGACCAGCGCGACGGTCTCGTCGACCACCGGGTGGTGCATGCCCTTCTGCGCCGCGAGACGCTGGACCAGCATGTCGACACGCTCGATCGCCGGTGCCCCGGCGTAAAGCGCGCGTGCAGCCGAAGACGGCTTGGCAAGCCCCTTGGCGGCGTTCGCATACTTCTCGAAGGGTACGAGGTCCTGGCGCGCGGCGCCCAGGGCCTCGCAGACCTGGCAGACCCACTCGTAGACGTCCGCCGACTGGGCGAGATCGGCATGGACCGCGTCGCGGATGGCGCGCGGCCCGTCAGGCGTCACGCAGCGGTAGTTGCCGGTCAGGAGCATCGCCCACTTGGCCAGCGGCACGAAGACCGAGTCGTGGACCCGCAGTTTCACCGGAAGCTCGACCGCGCCTTCTGCCGTCGGGAACCGGATCGCGTCGATGTCGGCCTCGAGGCCCCGCAGCATCGCCGTCGCCTCGTCCGACGCGAAGCGCGCCACCTTGAAGTTGGTGGGGAGGCTGACCTGCAGGACGTTCACCTGCTCCTCGGGCGGGCGGAACGCCTGCGGGTCGGGGCTGGCCAGCGTGATCGTCGCCGGATCGAAGCTGTCCCAGACCGATGGATCGGCGTAGCAGTCGCGGATGGTCGCGACATCCACGCCCGGCAGCCGCGCGATATAGGGCAGCGGCGGCATGTTCATGATCGACATGGCTGGCACCCGCGAGCGCGCAACCCGGTCGAGCAGTTCTCGCACCCCGGGCGAGCGGTACTGGGGCTCCTGCATCGCAAGACCCACAAGGTCGAATTTCGCCGGGTCGACCTCGGCCGTGCCCGCGGCGCGCAGGCGGCCGGAAGCGTTGCGCGAGTCGAGCTCGACCAGCCCCTCGCGACCCTTCACCGGAATGCGCACGCGCGCGCCCTCGAAGTTGATCAGTTCCGACTCGGCCGGCAGGCAGACCAGCGTCACGTCGTGGCCCGCCAGCACAAGCTTCATGCCCAGGAGCGACCCGTAGGACGCCCCGAGGATCAATATCTTTCGCTTCACGCTCATTGTGTTCGTCCCCTTCCCCTATTTCGGGTTTCTTGCGGGTGCCGATCGTCATGGCCGCCCGATAGGAAGGGGATAGGTCGCGCGCCCGCTCATATCCACACCGCGGAATTCCATCTCATGGAAAGGACAGAATGTTTCACGCAATTTCAGAGCGTGGCGGCGCCCTGCTTGACCTTTCGCGCGACCCGTGCCACAGGCCCCGCGACGGTTGAAAAAGGGGCGCGACATGGGCTTCAGATGCGGCATCGTTGGGCTACCGAATGTCGGAAAATCCACGCTCTTCAACGCGCTGACGCGCACGGCCGCGGCGCAGGCAGCGAATTTCCCGTTCTGCACCATCGAGCCGAACGTGGGCGAAGTGGCGGTTCCGGACCCTCGCCTGGACAAGCTGGCGGCGATCGCGAAATCCGCGCAGGTCATTCCGACCCGTCTGACCTTCGTCGACATTGCCGGCCTGGTGAAAGGCGCCTCTCAGGGCGAGGGACTGGGCAACCAGTTCCTTGCCAACATCCGCGAGGTCGACGCGATCGCCCATGTGGTGCGCTGCTTCGAGGATGACGACGTGACCCATGTCGCCGGCGGCGTGGACCCGCTGGCGGATATCGAGACGATCGAGACCGAGCTGATGCTCGCCGACCTCGAGTCGGTCGAGCGCCGCCTTCAGAACATCGTGCGCAAGGTGCGCGGCGGCGAGAAGGAGGCGATCGAACAGGAGCGCCTCCTTATCCGCGCGCGCCAAGCGCTCGAGGCCGGGCGCCCTGCCCGAACCGTCGAAATCGCCCCCGACGAATTGAAGTCGTGGCGCATGCTCCAGCTGCTGACCGCCAAGCCGGTGCTCTACGTCTGCAACGTCGAGGAGGATGCTGCGGCAAGCGGCAACGCGCTCTCGGGGCGGGTCGCGAGCTTCGCGGCGGAACAGGGCGCCGGGTCCGTCGTGATCTCGGCCAAGATCGAGGAAGAAATCTCGCAGCTGCCCGATGCGGAACGGGCCGAGTTCCTCGAGGCGCTCGGCCTCGAGGAGGCTGGACTCGACCGGCTGATCCGCGCGGGCTACGAGTTGCTTGGGCTGATCACCTATTTCACGGTCGGCCCCAAGGAGGCGCGCGCCTGGACGATCCGTGAGGGCACGCTGGCGCCTCAGGCCGCAGGCGAGATCCATGGCGACTTCGAGCGCGGCTTCATCCGGGCCGAAACCATCGCCTATGCCGACTTCATCGCCAATGGCGGCGAGGCCGGTGCGAAGGACGCGGGTCGGATGCGGGTCGAGGGCAAGAGCTACCGGGTCGCCGACGGCGACGTGCTGCACTTCCTGTTCAACGCTTGAGCAACACTCCCGCCTGAAATCGCGGCATCGGTCACGCTAACGTGGCGGAAGGCCGGTGCAGCGGTTAGACCTCGCAACGTGAGGTATTTGCGTTGTTGGGGGAATAAATGGGCAAGATTTCCAGCTTGGGCAGCACCCGCGGGGCAACGGGCGCGGCCATCTTGATCAGTGCGGGCGCGCTGGCAGTTCCGGCGCAATCCATGGCGCAGGATGTGCAGCGGGCGCTGACGACCACCGGAATGAACGAACAGACGACCGCCTACGAGAATGCCGTGGGCAGCGCGATCGCCGCGCGCTTTGCGCCGTTCTCGCCGGCAGACGCGCATGCGCTGACGCCGCAGAACCAGGTTTGGGTGCAAAACGACGTGCGCTACCTCGATTTCGCGGGAACCTCGGCCTATGGTGTGGCCGGCTCGATCCTCGCCGGCATCGACTTCCTCGCGACCGAGAAGATGGCTGCCGGGTTCTTCGGCGGCTACAGCGAAACCGACACCAATACCGAGCTCAGCGGGATCAGCGGCAAGTTCGAGGCGCAGAGCTTCGGCTTTGGCCTCTATGGCGGGTATCGGCTGGGCGCCGGCCTCGCGGTCGATGGCTTCATTGCCTATACATTCAACGACACCGACACGACGGATGGCCGGCAGATCGCCTCCTGGGACTCGGACCGCCTGACGGCGGGCCTGGGGCTCACCGCGTCCTACATGCTCGCGGGGATCACCCTGACCCCGCGGCTCAGCGTCTCGATCACCCAGGACTGGGCCGAATCCTACACCGACCAGTTCGGCACGGTGATGCCGAGCGACGACTACACGCTGTTCCGCAGCTACCTCGGAACGCGGGCGGGCACGATCTTCGACATGGGCGGCACGCCGTTGCAAACTTGGCTTGCCGCGGGCGTCGAGTTCACTGCGGATAATGCGGGCTCGCTCTCGAAAGTCGATGACGGCGCCTCGGGCCGTTTCGGGCTGGGCGTCGCGGTGCCGTTCGCCGGCGGCCTGTTCGGGATCGAGGCGAACACCTCGGGCATCGGATCGAACGACTACGTCGATTTCGGCGGCACGATGACGCTGAGCTTCGCCTTCAACTGAGCCAGGCCGAGCCACCTCGCGGGGCGGGTTGACAGCCCGCCCGGCCACGGCTATGTCCCGCCCACCACGCCGCCACCCGCGCGGCGCGACTGTCCTGCTGGGGGATAGTTTAACGGTAGAACAGCGGACTCTGACTCCGTTAGTCCAGGTTCGAATCCTGGTCCCCCAGCCAATCTCTCGACGTCAAAGTGCTGCAATGAATGAGTGTCGTGTCGGCGACGCCTAGGTGAATATCTGTGTGAGCTTCGACTCCTAACTAATTACAGAATTTGAACTATCATGGGTCAGAGCCTCGACCGATTTCGATCTTCGCCGAAACGAATCCCGGTGCGCTTCACCGCTTTCGCGCCCCAGCCCGCATCAAACCCCCCGAAAATCCAGGGGGTCGGACAAGATTATGTCGGACACGGAACCATTTGCGGCGTAAAATGTTGTCGAGATGCAGAGACCCAAGCATCTGCGCACGGACGGCATAAGGAGGTTCGCCATGAATGACCCCTTGATCTGGGCGGTGACGATTTGCGGCAGTGCACTCGCCTGGTTCCTGCTTGAAATGCAGAAGACGATCTGAACGGACCATCCCACGAATTCGACGGATCTGCAGGAGCGGCGCTGGCGTGTGCCCGGCGCTGCGATTCCGTGCGCGGCGCAGGATCACTCGCGGAACACGAAGCGGCGATAGACGTAGCCGATGCCGATCAGCGTGAGCCCCAGCCCCAGGAACGACGCCACGCGGAAGAGCCCGACCAGGTCGGACATGTCGTAGAGAAACACCTTCAGAACCGTGACGATGAGCACCGCGAGCGACGCGTAGCGCAGGAACGACGCCTTGTGGAGGATCCCAAGGCCCAGAAGCGCGAGCGCGTAAAGGATCCAGGCCGCTGAATAGGCATAGATCTCAGCATCGCCCGGCTTCCGCGTCGGCGCGAGCCATAACTCGCTTCCCCAGAACAGGTGGCGCACCTGCAACGTGATGAAGACGAAGAGGAGGCCCCCTGAAGCAACCCGCAAAAGCTGGCGCGGCCGCAGGCCGATGAGGAAGCCGTCGACCGACCCCAGGAACCAGATCATCACAGCGGGCACCAGGTAGGCGAGGCCGAGCAGGTTCAGAACCGGGAGCGCGCCTACCGGCTCGGCACTCAGCAGCGGGTTCTCCCCCAGCACCTGTCCGAGCAGGATCTGTGCGCAGGCAAGCGCAAGCAGCGCGATCCCCCCGAAGCGGGCCCACGGAACCCGTGCCGCGAGCTCGCGCCTGAGCAGCATCCCTGCCCCCACCAGCCACCACACAGATTGCACCGACTGGTCGAAAAGGTCGTAGCGCGGGTGGTCGATTGCGCCCGACGTCCAGATCCTCAGCTGGAGCGCGACCATCAGGAACAGGAAGGCGGTGGCCGCGATCTCGCAAAGCGTGACCAGCGGGTCCGGCTTGTCGCGGCGGAAGAACCTCGCGGCGGCAATGAATGCCAGCCCCGGGATGCCGTAGCCATAGACGACCCAGCTGAAAAGCCCTCCAACGGATCCCTGATACTCGATGATCTGATAATTGAGGACAAGGCGACAGATCACTGCCGCAGCGGCCAGATATCCGACCAGCCGCAGCTCGTCCACGCGCAACCTTGCCCACAGCCAGCCGAGCGCCGCGACCTCGAGCGAGAGCGCGACGGTCAGCCATGCCTCCCGCAGCACGCAGGTAAAGGCCAGCGCCAGAGCGGCGGTCGATCCTGCAGCATAAAAACCGATGACGACATCGCGTGCTCGCGGGCCGATGCGAGCGGGAACGAGGGCCGCGGCCGCCATGTTGAACAGGCTGAGCCCGACTGCGAGTACGGCCCAGCGCACCTCCACCTCGAACGCGCCGATCCGCCAATACGCCAGCGTCAGCAGGTAGAGCGGCATCGCCACCGAGAGGACGGCCCATACCGCCGGCGTGCCGGCGCGCCATATCGCGAGGAAGCCGCCGATCCCGAAAACCGCAGCGAAGGCAAGCGCGCTCCGCGCGAAGACGATGAACTCGGGCGGCATGACATAGGGGCCGAAGGCCGTGGCGTATCGATCGACGCCAAGCCGCACCAGTTCGTCGGGCACGCTCACGTCATAGGGTGGCGGCCAAAGGCCGAAGGCAGCCGCGCTCACCAGCGCGCCAAGGACCGCGAGGCTCTCGAACGCGGCGCGGCGCAGGCCGAAGCCAATGCCCGCGACGGCATAAAGCCCCAGGAAGACGAAGGCGGGCGCGTTGAATTCGCAGACCATCGCGAGGAAGACGAGCACGCCGCCGCTGAGCGTGAACCCGAGGCCCGAGGTATCTGCCAGCGCCGCGCGAAGCCATGCGGTCGCCGGCGTGCCGGGGTTCTTCACCGGCAGTCCCACGCTGAACAGCGCGAACAGCGCCGACAGGATAAGGGCGTAGGCGCTGAGAACGCCCTGATCCCCCAGCCGCCACGGTCCGGCGAGCCAGGCGACGGGCCAGAAGACCAGGGCGAAGAAGATCGTCAAGAAAGAGAGCCACCACCATTTGCGCCAGACCATCAGGCCAAGGCAGCCGGCGGAGACGATCGTCAGGTAGAGAAAGACCGGCAGGGCGTTGGCGGTCTCGCTCTCCAGCAGGGCCGGCACGAGGAAGCCGCCCACCAACCCCTCGAGCGCCACGAACCACCCCTGCCGCAGCGCGAGAGCCAGCGCGAGGAAGCTGACGAGGCCCAGCGCAAGAAATGCGGCCCAACTGCCGATCAGGCCATAAAGGGCGTGCGCGGCAAAGAGGCTGACGAACAGCGCGAAAAGTCCCGACGCCGTTAGCGCCGCCGGAACGAAATCGGCGCGCGCCACCCGTCCAACGGCCGCGATCGGGTGCCGGTGAACCCATTCACCGCCCGCGATCAACGCCGCGCCGAGGCAAAGCCCGAGAGTCACGCGCGCGAGCGGTCCGAGCCACCCCTGCTCGATGGCATAGTTGAACAGGAAGACCGCGCTGAGAGCGACCGCGAGGGCGCCGAGCCAGACCATCCACTGCGAGGTGAGCGTCTCCTCGAGCGAGGCCGCCTTTCTCGGCTTGGCCGTGACGGGCGCCCCTCCGATGGGCCCGCGGGCGACATGCGGTGCGCGCGCGCGTGCGGGCACGGGCTCCGGCTCATCGCGCGTCTCGGGCCCGGCCGGGTGGTCGGGGCCTTGCTCCGGGGTGCCGGCATGCTCCGGGGCGCCTGCCGGCTCGCCAAATGGGAGTTCCGGCTCTTCGGCTGCGGGTGAAGGTCCGGCCGCGGGGGATGGCGCGGCCTCGGCGCCTGCATCGGCAGCATCCCGCGCGCGCAGCGCCGTGATCACCTGCTGGAGGCGTTCAACATGGTCCTCGAGCCGCGTGATACGCGCCTCGGCCCGGCGCTGACGCGACATGGCCAGGATGATGCCAAGCACCAGGAGGACGAGGAGAACGAGGCTCATGCCCGAAGGTAGCAGGTCGCGCGTCTTGCGCCTTGATCTTCTTCAACCGGCGCCGGCGCTATTCGTGCCACCGGGCGCCTTGGCTTTACTGCACCGGTTACTCGAGCTCCGACAGGTTCGCGTGGATCTGCTCGATGCGCTCGAGGTGACGGCGTCCCCTCGCGTCGAGGCGCTGGAGCATCACCAGCGCGACCGTGCGCAGGATCGCCAGCACACCGACATATGAATCCACCGCCTGGGGTGTTTCAACCGCGCAGTTCAGCGTCCAGCGCGCCTCGGCCGGGGCGCCACGGATGCTGAGATCTGCGAGCAGGACCACATCGGCGCCCGTCGCCGCAACCGCGCGCACGAAATCCGTGAAGCCCGCCGGCCGCCGGCGCAGGCCCACGATGAGGACCGCATCACCGGGCCCGACCGTCGCGATGCCCTCGGCCAGGGTCTGCCCCGGCGCGTTGAGCATTTCGACCCCGGGCCGGAACTGGGCCATCATGGTGCGCGCGTATTCCGCGAGGAAATAGCTGTTGCGAAAACCCGCCACGCGCAGCCGGGCCGCCCCGGCCAGGCACGTCGCCACGGCGTCGATCGTCAGGGGGTTCTGCATCCCGACCGAGGCGTCGATCAGCGCCTTCTCGATCTCGATGGCGCGTTCGAGCGTCCTTGCGGGCTTTCCGGTCCGCTGCCCCCCCTCGGCGAGATAGAGCGGCGAGCCCGACGCTCGCATCGCGCGCGAGGCCCGTCGCGCCTCTTCGTAGGATCGGTAGCCCAGGCGTCGAACGAAGCGCGAGACGGTTGCGTTCGAGATCCCCGCTTGTTCGGCCAACTCGGACGCCGCCCAGGTCGCCAGCTCGCCGGGCATGTCGAGGACCAGGTCGGCCGCCTTGCGCTCGCCCTCGGGCAGGCTGTCGTAGACGCGATGGATTCGCTGGGTCAGCGTTTCGAGCGTCGCGGCCTTGGCTCTCGCCGGCATGGCCCAAGCCTCCCTTATGAAATGCAGCTTTTATCTTTGTTGACATCATGAAAATACAGTTTCATCCTCGGCGTCAATAACCCGTGTTCGGCAGCATTTCCGGGGGAGGCCGCCATCGCGAACCTTGCACAGTCGGCCAGGCGGTGGAGCGATCGGGTCAACTGGCTCGTCGAGCGGGTCTGCGTCGCCCTTCTGCTGCTGCTGGTCGTCGATGTCTGGCTGGGCGTGCTGGTGCGCTATGCGATCCCGCTGCCGATCACGTTCACCGAGGAACTCGCGCGCTACCTGATGATCTGGATGGCGCTGCTGGCGGTCTCGAGCGGCATTGCCTACCGCGAGCATATCGGCGTCGAGTTCGTTTTCACGCGGCTTCCGGCGGGGGCGCGGCGCTGGCTCGCCGTCGCATTCGACCTGATCGGCTTCGCGTTCTTCTTCGCGCTCTTCTGGTATGGCCTTGGCTTTGCCGAGAAGGGTTTCTCGCGCCTCACCATGATCTACGCGATTCCAAAGGGTTACGCCTTCGCCGGCGTTCCGCTGGCCGCCTTCGTGGCCTGCGTCCAGCTTGCCCTCATGGGCGTTCACGACTTCTTCGCCGAGCGCGCGCCCGAGGCCGCCGGCGTCAGCATTGCGGGCGGAGGGCCTGAGTGATGGGCGTCTATCTCGTTCCCCTCGCCTTCTTCGGCTTTCTCGCGCTGGGCATGCCGGTTGGCATCGCGATCGGCGTCGCGGGCATGATCGGCATCATCGACATGGGGCCGAAGTTCATGACGATGGCGCCCGACCGGGTGTTCGCGGGGCTCGACCTCTTTCCCTTCCTCGCCATGCCCTTCTTCATCCTGGCGGGCGAGATCATGAACCGCTCGGGCATCACCGCGGGGCTCGTGAAACTCGCCGACGCGCTGGTCGGCTGGATGCGCGGCGGCATGGCGCATTCCAACATGGTCGCCTCGGTCATGTTCGCGGGCATCACGGGATCGGCGACGGCGGATTCCGCCGCCTTCGGCAACACGCTGGTGCCGGCGATGGTCAAGGCGGGTTACACCCGCCCCTATGCCTGCGCCGTCACGGCGGCGGGCTCGATCATCGGGCCGACGATTCCGCCGTCGACACTGATGATCATCTACGGCTCGATCATGGGCGTCTCGATCGCCGGCCTCTTTGCCGCCGGCATCCTGCCCGGCCTGATGATCTGCGCCATCTGCATGGCCGTGATCGCCCTTACCGCCAAGCGCAAGAAGCTTCCCAAGGGCGAGGGCCGGCCCAGCTTCGGCGCGGTGATATCGGCCCTGCGCGAGGGGTTCCTCGCGGCGATGCTGCCGATCTTCATCCTCGGCTCGATCCTCGGCGGCTTTGCCACGCCGACCGAGGCGGCAGCCATCGCCGTGGCATATGCACTGTTCGTCGGCGGCGTGATCTATCGCGCGCTGAGCTGGCGTGACCTCTACGAGATCGGCGTGCGGACCACCCGCATCACCGGCGTCATCTTCCTGATCATCGCCTCGGCCACGATCCTGGGGTGGTGGATGACCTTCAACCGGGTACCGCAGGCGATCGCCGAGGGGATGCTCGCAATCTCGCAGAACCCCGACGTGGTGATCGGCCTGATCGTGCTGCTGCTGCTGATCGGCCTGGTCATGGACATCAACGCGACGCTGATCATCCTTGCGCCGGTGCTCGCTCCCCTCACGGTCAAGCTGGGCATGGACCCGGTGCATGCCGGGATCATGATCGTGCTGGCGCTCAACGTCTCGCTGATGACGCCACCGGTGGGGGCGTGTCTATTCGTCCTTGCCTCGGTCACCGGCGAGAAGGTCGAGGCGATCACGCGCGAGTTGTGGCCCTTCATCCTAGCCGAG
The DNA here is from genome assembly GCF_016623495.1 of Thermohalobaculum xanthum. Lineage (GTDB taxonomy): Bacteria > Pseudomonadota > Alphaproteobacteria > Rhodobacterales > Rhodobacteraceae > Thermohalobaculum > Thermohalobaculum xanthum. The sequence continues at coordinate 547,371 of NZ_JAEHHL010000001.1, forward strand.
ATCGGCATCCTGCTGGTCGTCGCATTCTGGGCGGACCTCACGCTCTTCATTCCCCGCCTGCTCGGTCTCTGAGCGCAACCCACCACCGAAAAACAGGGAGAACACCATGAAAACGTTCGGTAAAATCGGCATCGGCCTCGCCGCCGTCTGCCTGTCGGCCCAGGCCTTCGCGGCCGACGTGACGATCCGGCTTGCCCATCTCAATCCCGAGGACCCGTTCGCCAGCCATTCCGGCGCCATGGCGGCGGTGTTCAAGAGCCTCGTCGAGTCGAACTCGAACGGCGCGATCGAGGTGCAGCTCTTCCCCAACGGTCAGCTCGGCAAGGACAACGAGGTGATCGAGCAGGTGCGCTCGGGCATCGTCGAGAGCACCATCTCCTCCTCGGGCGGCATGGCACAGCACTACCCGCTGGTCGGCGTCTTCGACATCCCCTTCGCGTTTCCGAACATCGGCGTCGCGAGCCGCGTGATCTCGAAGGACAGCGCCTTTGGCGAGAAGTTCGTCGCCGACCTCGAAGGCGCCACCGAACTCAAGGTCCTGGGGCTGATCGACTCGGGCGGATTCTTCGCCTTCACCAATTCGAAGAAGCCGATCACCTCGGTCGCCGACATGGAAGGGCTGCGTATCCGCACCATGACGCTGCCGACGCACGAGGCGATCGTCTCGTCGCTGGGCGGGCAGCCGACCCCCCTGCCTTGGGCCGAGGTCTACACGGCGCTGCAGACGGGCGTCGCGGACGGCCAGATGAACCCGGTGCCGATCATCGCCTTCGCCAAGTTCGACGAAGTGCAGAAGTACCTCTCGGTCACCAACCACATCATCACGCCCTACATCTGGACCATGAATGCCGAGTTCTACAACGGCCTGTCGGACGAGCATAAGACGCTGGTCAACTGGGCGTCCGAGGTCGCGACCGAGGCCGGCCGCTCGATGAGCCGCGTGATCGAGGCATCGGAGAAGGGCTTGCCCGCGCTGTCGGCCAAGATGGAGGTCAACGTGGTGCCGCCGGCCGAACAGGCGAAGTTTGCTGAAGCCGCGCAGCCGGCCGTTCGCAAGCTGATCGAGGACCAGTACGGCGCGGCGGGGATCGCGATGCTCGATGCGCTGCTGGCATCGATCAGCGAAGAGAACACCTACTGAGCCGCGCGCCGCGCGCGCATCTTCCGGGCGGCCCGCCGCCCGGAGGCAAGACGACAGCCGGGGGCCACTGCGCCCCCGGAATAATCCAGGGGACCAAGATGACACGGGAAATCCTTCGAGCGCCGGGCGACACCGCGCGCCCCTTCGCGCTTGTGACGAACGACACGGCGCGGCGCGGGGCGCCCTGGACGGCGGCACAGGACGCGATCCTGAGCGACGCGGCCTTCGAGACCGCGCGCGCGACGATCACCTCCTGGCCCGGCTACGCGCCGACGCCGCTGCTTCCGTTACCGGGTCTCGCGGCCGAGGCAGGCGTGGCCTCGATCCATTACAAGGACGAAGGCGGGCGGTTCGGCCTTGGCAGCTTCAAGGCGCTGGGCGGCGCCTACGCGGTGGCGCGGCTCCTCTGCCGCGAGGTCTCGGCGCTAATCGGGAAGGCGGTCGGCATGGCCGATATCCTTTCCGGCGCCCATGCCGGCGAGGTCGGCAACATCACCGTGTGCTGCGCCACGGACGGCAATCACGGGCGCTCGGTCGCCTGGGGGGCGCAGACCTTCGGCTGCCGTTGCGTGATCTTCATCCACGCGACCGTGTCGGAAGGCCGCAAGGCCGCGATCGAGCACTACGGCGCCGAGGTGCGCCGCTGCGCCGGCAACTACGACGACAGCGTGCGCGAGGCGCAGGAAACCGCGACCCGCGAGGGCTGGTTCGTGGTCTCGGACACCTCGTATCCCGGATACATGGAAGTCCCGAAGGACGTCATGCAGGGCTACGAGCTGATGGCCTGGGAAGCTCTTGGCCAGCTTGGCGAAAAGCCCACCCATGTCTTCCTGCAGACCGGCGTCGGCGGTATGGCGGCCGCGGTGGCCGCGCAGGCCAAGCGGCGCTGGGGCGATGCGCGCCCTGTGATCGTGCTGGCGGACCCTGATCGCTCGGCCTGTTGGCTCGACAGCTTCCGTGCAGGCCGCCCGACCGCCGTCGAGGGTGACCTAGACACGCTGATGGCGGGGCTGGCCTGTGGCGAGGTGTCGGCGCTGGCATGGGAGATCCTGAAGGATCACGCCGACGCCGCGATGGCCCTGCCCGACGACGCCGCGGTCGAGATGATGCGCCGCCTCGCCCACCCCGCCGCGGGGGACACGCCCGTGGTCGCGGGCGAATCCGCCGTCGCGGGACTTGCGGGCCTCATGGCCGCGATGGCCGACGACGCGGCGCGCAAGGCGCTGGGGCTGGACGCCGGCTCGCGCATCCTCGTCTTCGGGACCGAGGGCGACACCGACCCCGAGCTTTATCGCGCGCTTGTCGGGGCCGATGCCGCGACGATCCGGGGGCAGGCCGCATGACGGCGCCACGGATCGATGGGACGCGCCTTCTGAACCGGATCAAGCGGCTTGGCGCTGTCGGGGCGCTACCGGACGGCGGCGTCTGCCGGCTGGCTTTGACCGACGAGGACCGCACCGGGCGCGACCTCTTGGTCATCTGGATGCGCGAGTTGGGCCTCGAGGTCTCGATCGACGCGATCGGCAACATCTGGGGCGTACGCGCGGGGATCGAGGACGGACCGCCCGTGATGGTGGGAAGCCACGTCGACAGCGTCGCGACCGGCGGGCTCTACGATGGCGTGCTTGGCGTCATGACGGGGCTCGAGATCGCGGCGGCGCTCGATGACGCGGGCACGCGCACCCGCAAGCCCTTTGCCGTCGCCGCCTTCACCAACGAGGAAGGTGCCCGCTTCGCTCCCGACATGATGGGATCGGGCGTGCATCAGGGCGCGCTCGACCTGTCCGAGATGCTCGCCACGGTGGGCATCGACGGCGCCGTCCTCGGCGACGAGCTTCGGCGCATCGGCTATGCCGGCGACATCGCACCGCGCAGCTTGGTGCCGGCGGCCTTTCTCGAGCTGCATGTCGAGCAGGGCCCGGTGCTCGAGCGCGAGGGCGTCCGCATCGGCGCCGTGACCGGCGTGCAGGGCATCTCGTGGACCGAGTTCACCGTGTCGGGCCAGTCGAACCATGCCGGCACCACGCCGATGGCGATGCGCCACGACGCGGGGCTGGTCGCCGCCCGCATCGCGGTCGAGGCACGCGCCATCGCCTCGGATTTCGGCCCGCCGCAGGTCGCGACGGTCGGGCTTGTCGAGGTCGAACCCGGCCTCGTCAACGTCGTGCCACAGACGGCCAGGATGACGGTCGATCTTCGCAACACCGACAATGAGCGGCTCAAGGCGGCCGAGGCCCGCCTGCGCGAGGCGGCAGCCCGCTTCGCGGCCGAGGAAGGCTGCGCCGTTACGGCCCGAAGCCTCGCACGTTTCGACCCCGTGGCCTTCGATCCCACGCTGGTAGACCGCGTCGAGAACGCGGCGCGCCAACGCCAGCTCGGCGTGCGGCGGATGCCCTCGGGCGCCGGGCATGACGCACAGATGTTCGCGCCCAACTGCCCCACCGCGATGGTCTTCGTGCCCTCGGTCGGCGGCCTCAGCCACAACATCAACGAGCACACCGAGCCCCACGACCTGGTCGCGGGAGCCGAGGTGCTGCTCGACGTCGTTCTCGATCTTTTGGGAGAAACCCAGTGAGCCGGAAATTCGTCCTCGCCGCAGCCCAGCTTGGCCCGATCGCAGCCGACGAGCCGCGCAGCTCTGCCGTGGCCCGCATGATCGCGCTGATGCGCGAGGCGAAAGCGCGCGGCGCCCGCGTCGTGGTCTTTCCCGAACTCGCGCTGACCACCTTCTTCCCCCGCTGGTACACCGAGGACCCCGCGCAGATCGACCGGTGGTTCGAGACCGAGATGCCCTCGGCCGAGACGCAGCCGCTGTTCGATGCCGCGGCCGAGCTGGGGATCGGCTTTCACCTGGGCTATGCCGAGCTGACCCCCGAGGGGCGGCATTTCAACACCGCGATCCTGGTGGACGAGACCGGCCGCATCGCCGGCAAGTACCGCAAGATCCACCTCCCGGGGCATCGCGAGCACGAGCCCTGGCGCCCCTTCCAGCACCTCGAGAAGCGGTACTTCGAGAAGGGCGACCTGGGCTTCCCGGTGTTCGACGCCCTCGGCGGCAAGGTTGGCATGTGCATCTGCAATGACCGCCGTTGGCCCGAGACTTGGCGCGTCCTGGGCCTTGGCGGGGCGGAGCTGGTCGTGCTGGGCTACAACACGCCGCTGCATTACCCGCCGGCGCCCGAGCACGACCACCTGCAGTACTTTCACAACGAGCTGTCGGTTCAGGCCGGCGCCTACCAGAACGGGCTTTGGGCCGTCGCCGTCGCCAAGGCGGGCCACGAGGAGGGTTGCGACCTGATCGGGGGCACGATCATCGTGGCGCCGACGGGCGAGATCATCGCACGCGCGGCCACCGTCGGCGACGAGGTCATCACCGCGACGGTCGACCTCGACCGCTGCGCCGAGATCCGCAGCAACGTCTTCAACTTCGCCCTGCACCGCGAGCCGGAGGACTACCGGGCGATCACCGCGCCCCGCGGCTAGGGCTTCCACGCGTGAAATCGAATATAAAATACTGTTTTCACGCCATTATCACGACAGCCTTCATGTCCGAAGCGCGCCGAGCTTAGCTCGGCCGCTTCGCCGGCCTCGCGCGATTTCGTGGACAGTTTTCGGCCTGATCTCTAACCTCGACCGGCGGCCCGCAGCTTAGGCCCGGCATTCCGATTTCAAGACGAGCACGACACAGTGCGGGCCGCGAAGAGGAAATTTCAGACAGGGAGGTCAGCATGAAGTCGATCCTCGGCGGCATTACGACGGCCACGATCCTGCTTTTTGGAACGAGCATGGCCAGCGCGCAGCAAGCGCACCCGATGGGGTTCTTCATCACCAGCGTCGGCGTCGGCAACGGCGCGGATCTCGGCGGCCTGGAGGGGGCCGACGCGCATTGCCAGAAGCTGGCCGAGGCGGCCGGCGCGGGCGACCGGGAATGGCGCGCGTATCTGAGCACCGAGGAGCCGGACAAGCGTGGCGTCTTCGCCCGCAACCGGATCGGCCCCGGTCCCTGGTACAATGCGCGGGGCGAACTGATCGCCGTCGATCTCGACCAGTTGCACATCAGCCCGAACATCTTCCAGCGCACCGCGCTCGACGAGAACGGCAATGACGTCAAGGGCCGCTACCACGATGTCAACGAGCACGACATCCTGACCGGGACGCAGGAGGACGGGACGCCATTCTGGCCCGACGACGCCGACCACACCTGCAACAACTGGACGAGCAGCGGCGAAGGCAGTGCGCAGGTCGGCCATCACGACCGGCACGGCGGCGGCAACACCTCGTGGAACTCGGCCCATGCGACGCGCGGATGCAGCAAGGACGCGCTCAGGAGCACGGGCGGTGCGGGGCTGTTCTACTGCTTCGCCGCCGACTGACGCGCCCGGCGCGCGACGAAACTGGAAGGGGCCGGCTCAGCTCGTCTCGCCCGGCACCAGTTCGCCGTCGATGACCCTGCGGGGCGGGATCTCGGGCGCCTGGAGCGCGGCGATGTATGCCGCGGCCTGGCGGCCGATCTCGAACCGCGGTGAGCGGTAGGTCGTCAACCGCAGCGGCAGCGCATCGACCAGGTCCAGCCCGTTGAAGCCCGCGAGCGCGACGCGGCCGGGCACCTCGACCCCCTCGGCGAGGCAGTGCATCAGCCCTCCCGCCGCCATGTCGTCGTTCGAGTAGTAGAGGGCGTCGACCCTGCGATCGGCGCCCTGCCCGCCCGCGGCCAGAACCCCGGCCGTGAGCTGACGGCCAAGCAGCATCGACGAGCGCGCATCGGGCGCAAGATCGTGCACGAGCGTCGCGCCCGCCGCGCGGATGACCGCGACGAACCCGTCGCGGCGCTTGCGCGCGCGCAGGTCCCGGTCGAGCCGCGCACCGACATAGCCAAAGCGCCGATAGCCCTTGTCCAGCAGGTGCCGCGCCATCGCCTCGCCCACCGCGCGGTGCGAAAGGCCGAAGCAGGCGGAAACCGGCGTACCGTCGGTGTCCATGATCTCGGCCACGCGCGCATCGCAGGCGGCCAAAAGGTTGCGGGCGGCGACGCTGTGCTCGAGCCCCGTGACGATCAGCCCCGCGGGCCGCCAGCTCAGAAGCTCTCGGATGTTCTGCTCCTCGGCCTCGGGGGCGTATTCGGTAACACCGAAGACGGGCGTCATGCCGGTCCCCGCAAGTCCTGCCCCGATCCCCGCCAGCACCTCGGGAAAGACGGCGTTCGAGAGCGTGGGCAACACCACGGCGACCAGCGGCGTGCGCTCGCTCGCCAGCGCGCCGGCAAGGCGGTTGGGCATGTAGCCGACCTTGGCCGCCGCGGCCTCGACGCGCTCGATCGTGGCGGCCGAGACGTAGCCCCTGCGGTTCAGGGCGCGCGACGCGGTCATCTCGCTCACCTCGGCGAGCCGAGCGACATCTGCCAACGTGGGTTTGCTCATTCGCTCAAGCCCTTGACTTGTGTCCGCCGTCTTTCGCGCCCCTCGCGAAAACCCGTGCGGGATCGCGACGGGCCGGCAGATATGTTAGCGCCAACATCTTCTGATTGACAAGTGATAGCGCTAACATATGCTGCCGCGTCAATCGTGGAATCGCGCGCCGGCGCTGTTGGCTGCATTGGCCGCGATATGGAGGAAGCGCCCGATGAAAGCAGTCGTGATCGGACTTGGGTCGATGGGTTACGGCATGGCCTGCTCGTTGCAGCGCGCGGGGGTCGAGACCGTGGGCGTCGACATTTCACCCGAGCGCGAGGCCGCCTTCCGGGCCAAGGGAGGGGCACCGACCCCGCGCGCCGAGGCGATCGCCAACGCCGACGCGGTGATCGTGGTCGTGGTAAACGCGGCGCAGTCGGACGCTGTGCTGTTCGGCGAGAGCGGCGCGGTCGCGCAGATGAAGCCGGGCGCGGTCGTGATCAACTGCCCCACCGTCTCGCCCGCCCATGCCCGGCAAGCCCAGGCGCGCGTCACCGCACGGGGGCTGCACTATCTCGACGCGCCGATCTCGGGCGGCTCGGCCAAGGCTGCGCAGGGCAAGCTGACCGTCATGGCCTCGGGCCGGCCCGAGGCGTTCGCGGCGGCGCGCCCGTTCCTCGACGCGATGGCGGAGACGGTCTTCGAGCTTGGCGACGAGGCGGGCCCCGGCTCGGCCATGAAGGTCATCAACCAGTTGCTGGCCGGCGTTCACATCGCCGCCGCCGCCGAGGCGATCACCTTCGGCATCAGCCAGGGCGTCGACCCCGCACGTACCGTCGAGGTCATCTCGAAATGCGCGGGAACCTCGTGGATGTTCGAGAACCGCGGCCCCCACATCGCCGCCGGGGATTACACCCCGCATTCGGCGGTCGACATCTTCGTCAAGGATCTGGGGATCGTGTCGGACATCTCGCGCGCGGCGCGTTTCTCGGCGCCGCTGGCCGCGGCCGCCCTGCAGCAGTTTCTCGCCGCCTCGGGCGCAGGGCATGGCGGCGAGGACGATGCCGCCGTCGCGAAGGTCTATGCCCGCAACGCGGGCCTGCGCCTGCCGGGAGAGGCGTGATGCTGCTGGGCTGCATCGGTGACGATTTCACCGGATCCTCCGACCTCGCCAACACGCTGGCCAAGGGCGGGATGCGGGTGACACAATATTGCGGCGTGCCTGGCGCGCCCGCCGAGCCCGGGGTCGAGGCCGGCGTCGTCGCCCTCAAGTCGCGTACCATCGCGCCGGGGGATGCTGTAGCGCAGTCTCTATCAACATTGGAATGGCTGCGAAAACAAGGATGTCAGCAGTATTTCTTCAAGTATTGCTCGACCTTCGATTCGCGGCCCGAGGGGAATATCGGCCCGGTGGCGGATGCGCTGATCGCCGCGCTGGGCGCCGACCGGGTGATCGTCTGCCCGGCCTTTCCCGCGACCGGGCGATACGTCTACCAGGGTCACCTGTTCGTGGGTGACCGGCTGCTGAGCGAGTCGGGGATGCAGAACCACCCGCTGACACCGATGACCGACCCCGACATCCGCCGCTGGCTCGCGCCGCAGACGGCGCACCCGGTCGGCCATGTCGGTGCGCCCACGGTCCTGATGGGCCCCGACGCAATCCGGACCGCGCTGGCGGCGGAGCACGCGGCGGGGCACGTGCTGGTCGTGGTCGACGCGATCCGCGACGCCGACCTCATGGCGATTGGCGAGGCCGCGCGAGACCTTGCGCTGGTCACCGGCGGCTCGGGCGTCGCGCTTGGGCTGCCCGAGAACTTTCGCCGGGCCGGACTGATCGCCGGCGAGGCAACGGCCTGGGACGGCGTCGGCGGCCCCTGCGCCATCCTCTCGGGCTCGTGCTCGCGCGCGACCAATGCCCAGGTCGCCCGCCACGCCGCCAGCTATCCCGCGATGGAGATCCGCGCGGACGCGGTAATGCGCGGCGAGACGACGGCCGAGGCGGTCGCAGAGTTCCTTCTCGGCCATCCCGAAACGCTCCCCCTCGCCTATTCCTCGGCCGACCCCGAGGCGGTGCAGGGCGCCCAGGCCCGCTTCGGGCGCGAGGCCGTCGCCGCGGCGATCGAGGGGCTGTTCGCCGAGACCGCGCGGCGTCTGGTGGCGGGCGGCATCACGCGGCTGATCTCGGCGGGCGGCGAAACCTCGGGCGCGGTGGTCGAGGGGGTGGGTATCGACGCGCTCGAGATCGGGCCCGAGATCGACCCGGGCGTTCCAGCGCTGAAGGTTCCGGGCCGGAACCTGGCGCTTGCGCTGAAGTCCGGCAATTTCGGCTCGCCCGACTTCTTTGAAAAGGCGTCGCGGATCCTGGAGGGGGCATGACCGAGGAAGCCGCGCTGCGCGAGGAGATCTGCCTGCTTGCCCGCTCGCTGTTCGAGCGCGGGCTGACCTGCGGCGCGTCGGGCAACATCTCGGCGCGACTGGCGGATGGCGGGCTGCTGGTGACGCCGACGGGATCGTCGATGGGGAGGCTCGATCCCGCGCGGCTCAGCCGCTTCGACGCGGCGGGGCGGCTGGTCGCGGGCGATGCTCCGACCAAGGAGATGCCGCTCCACAGCGCGTTCTATGAGACGCGGGGCGACCGCTGCGGCGCGGTGGTGCACCTGCACTCGACCCACGCGGTCGCGCTCTCGATGCTGCCGGACGTGGACCCCGACTGCCTGCTGCCGCCGCTCACGGCCTATTCGATCATGCGGCTGGGGCGCGTGAAGCTGCTGCCCTATTTCCGGCCCGGTGACCCGGCGATGGGTGACGCGGTGCGCAGCCTGGCCGGGCGGCGGTCGGCCGTGGTCCTGGCCAATCACGGGCCCGTGGTCGCGGCGAAGGAGCTGGAGGCAGCGGTGCACGCGATCGAGGAACTGGAGGAGACGGCAAAGCTTGCGCTGCTCACGCGCGGATGCGGTGCGGTGGGACTCGATGACGCGCAGATCCGCGATCTCGTGCGGCAATTCGGGGTCGAGTGGGACGAATGATCCGGCTCTCGGCCAATCTGGGATTTCTCTGGGCGGAACTGCCGCTGCAGGTCGCGATCCGCGCCGCCGCCGATGCGGGTTTCGAGGCGGTCGAGTTTCACTGGCCCTACCACCTGACCGCGGCCGAGCTGAAAGCCGCGCTCAATGCGGCGGGATTGCCTGCGCTCGGGATCAACACCGTTCGCGGCAACGTGCAGGCGGGCGAGAACGGGCTCGCCGCCCTGCCGGGCCGCGAGGCCGAGGCGCGCGCGGCGATCGATCAGGCCTTCGATTACGGCGCAGCCATCAGGGCGCGCAATGTCCACGTGATGGCGGGGTTCGCCTCGGGCCCGGCGGCACGCGAGACCTATCTGGGCAACCTGTCCCATGCCGCCGACCGCGCGGCGCTGGAGGGGATGAATGTCCTGATCGAGCCGCTCAACAGCCGCGATGCGCCAGGCTACTTCATCCAGACCGCGGACGCCGCCGCCGACATCATCGCGGCGCTTGGCAGGGCCGAGGTGCGGATGATGTTCGACTGCTATCACCTGCAGATCATGCAGGGCGACCTCACGCGGCTCTACCAGCGCATGGCGCCGATGGTGGGTCATATCCAGTTCGCCGCGGTGCCAGGCCGCGGCGCGCCGGACGAGGGCGAGATCGCCTATGACCGGCTTCTGCCCGCGCTTGCAGCCCTGGGCTATGACGGCTTCTTCGGCGCCGAGTATCGCCCCGCCGGCCCAACATCCGAGAGCCTCGGCTGGATGCGTGCCTTCCGCTGAGCGCCGACCGCACGGCCCGCGCCCCGCGATCTGCCGGACAGAATGTCCGGAACGAACGGGCGGAGGCGGCATGCCAGGCGGCTTTCCGTTGAAATCCATGCGCCGAGCGCATCCAATGGGCGCCAGACGCAGTGGGGCAAGGAGATGCGGTCCGTGATCGACCTGAGGCAGTGGCTCGATTCAATCGAATGCGGGCGCTACGCGGACGCATTCGAGGCCAACGACATCACGTCCGACCTTCTTGCCGAACTCACCGATGCGGACCTTCGCGAACTGGGGATGACCATCGGGGACCGAAAGCGCTTTGCGCGCGCGGTCGCGGCCCTCCACCCGCCCGAGCCTGCGCCGGCGCCCGAACCGGCACCGCCACCCGGACCCGCGACGGCCATCCCTGTGCAGGCCGTCGCACATGCCCATGCCGAGCGTCGCCGGCTCACCGTGATGTTCGTCGACCTCGTTGGCTCGACGGTGCTGTCGAGCCGGCTCGACCCCGAGGTCTGGAGCGACGTGCTGCGCGACTACCAGGACATCGTCGCCGGGCTGGTGACCCGCCTTGGCGGGCATGTCGCGCAATACCTCGGTGACGGGGCGCTGTGCTATTTCGGCTGGCCGCAGGCGCACGAGTCCTCGGCCGAGCGTGCCGTCGATGCGGGGCTCGAGATCATCGCCGCAATAAACCGTCGCGCGCCCCTCGCCGAGCCGCTGAGCTGCCGCATCGGCATCGCCACCGGGCTGGTGGTGGTGGGCGAGCTGATCGGCAGCGCCGAGAGTGGCGACCGCACGGCCATCGGCGAGACGCCGAATTTCGCGGCCCGCCTCCAGGCCTTCGCCAAGGCGAACCACATCGTCGTGTCCGACAGCACCCGCCGCCTGCTGGGCAACGCCTTCATCCTCGAGAGCCTGGGCACGCACGAGATCAAGGGCATCGCCAAGCCCCAGACCGTCTATGCCGTGCTGCGACGGAACCCCGCGCATGACCGGTTCAGCGGGCGCGAGGGTCATGCGACCGGCGTGATGGTCGGACGCAGGACCGAGCTTGCCTTGCTGCAGGACCGCTGGGCACTGGCACGCGGCGGCGAGGGGCAGACCGTGCTGCTGCTGGGCGAGGCGGGCATCGGCAAGTCGCGCATCTCCCGCGCGCTGTGCGAGGATATCGAGAAGGAGCGCCATCAACTGGTCACGCTCCAGTGCTCGCCCTACCACCGCGACATCGCGCTCTGGCCGGTGATCAGCTATTTCAACGCCGCCTCGGGCATCCGGCCCGATGACGACCTGGACCAGCGCCTCGACAAGCTCGAGGCCCTGCTGCGGCACGACGGCGTGTCGGCGCTGTCGACCGCGCTGATCGCCGATCTCATGGGGCTCGACGGCGAGGCGCGCTACGGGGCGATCGACCTGCCGCCATCGGCGCGGCGCGCGGCAACCTTCCGCGCCCTGATCGATCACGTCGTTTCGCTGGCGCGCCAGGGACCGCTGCTGGTGCTGCTCGAGGACGCCCACTGGGCCGACCCGACCACCGAGGAGTTCGCCTGCGCAATCGTGGATTGCCAGCAAAACCAGCCCGTCCTGCAACTGATCACCGCCCGGCCCGAGAACCCACCCGGGCTGCCGCATCAGAGCTATGTGTCGAGCGTCTCGCTCAACCGCCTCGGCCGCGGCGGGGTGCAGGAGATCGTGCGCCGCCTGGGCGGCGGCAACCTGCCTTCCGAGACCATCGAGGCGATCATCGAGCGCACCGACGGCGTGCCCCTGTTCATCGAGGAACTGACCAAGGCGATGATCGAGAGCGGCGAGATGACCGTCCCCGCCAGCCTGCACGACACGCTCATGGCCCGGCTCGACCGCCTGCCCGAGGTCAAGGAGATCGCGCAGATCGCGAGCGTGTTTGGCCGCGAGTTCGAGACGGCCCCGCTGGCCGAGGTCGCGCGGCTGTCGCGCGAGCGCATCGCTGAGGCGCTCGACCAGCTTCGCAAGGTCGAACTGGTCTTCTCGCGGCTGGGCGGCGACGAGCGCCACCTGTTCAAGCACGCTCTGGTCCGCGACGCCGCCTATGAGAGCCTTCTGAACCGGCGCCGGCAGGAGATCCACGGGCGCATCTTCGAGGTCCTCCGCGAAAGCCCGACCGCGGCTCCGGGCGTCCTTGCCCAGCATGCCGCCGAGGCGGGCCTGGCCCGCGAGGCCGTGGAATATGGCCGGCAGGCGGCCGAGCAGGCCCTGCGCCGCCCGGCCTATGCCGAGGCGCTCGCCCATCTCGACGCGGCGCTTGCCGCCATCGATGGCGAGCCCGAGGACGCCTTCACCCTGCGCGAGCGCAAGCGCCTGCTCCTGCTGCTCGGGCAGGCATGCATCGCCCATGCCGGCTACGCGGCGCAGAAGACCACCGGCACCTATGCCGAGATCGAGCGCATCGCCCGGCGCACCGGCGACAATGAGCTGCTGATCGACGGCCTCTACGGCCGCTGGGCGGGCCATTACGTGCCGGGCCGGCTCGAACAGGCGCTCGACATCGCGATCACGATCTGCACCGAGAGCGACAAGGGCAAGGACGGCCTTGCCCGTGCGCTGGGGCGGCGGCTGCGCGGCACCGTTCTGACGATGATGGGCCGGGTCGCCGAGGCTGAAAGCGCGCTCGACGAGGCCGAGACCTGGTACGACCCGGGGGTGCACGGGCGGCTGGCCTCGCGCTTCGGTCAGGACGTCGGGGTCGCCGCGCGTTGCTACCGCATCGGGTGCCTGACGCTCGAAGGCCGCTTCGACACGGCCGTCGCCGAGGCCGAGCGCGCCATCGCCGACATCGAGCGGGTAAGCCATGCGCATACGGCGGGCTACGGATTGGGGCACCTGTCGTGCTTCCTCTCGGCCGCCGAGATTGTGCCCCTGGGAACGCAGGTGACACAGAGCTGCATCGAACTCAGCGAGCGCGACGGCATGCCGCTCTGGGCCGCGCTGGGGCGCGCGTCGCGGGGGATGGCGCATCTCCACGAGGGCCACAGCGACGAGGCCCTGCCCGAGCTGCGCGCGGCGCTCGAGATGCTGCGGCGGCTCGACTTCGCGGTCTTCCTGCCGATGCTGCTGCCGCCCTATGCCCTGGCGCTGGCGCGCGCCGGCGAGTTCGAGGCGGCAATGGCCGAGTTCACGGACGCCCGGGCGATGATGGAGGCCAACAGCGCCCATTTCTTCTGGCCCGAGCTGGCCCGGGTCGAGGGCGAGATGCACGCCCTGCGCGCGGATGCCGACGCCGCTTTCCGGTGTTTCTCCGAAGCACGCGATCGCGCGCGGCGCCTTGGGCATCTCGCGTCCGAGTTCCGCGCGGCCGAGAGCCTCGCCGACCTGCTCTCGCGCGCCGGCCGCAACGACGAGGCCCGAGAGATCCTGCACTCGGTGCTCGATGCCTTCGTCGAGGGCCGGTCGATGCCGATGTTCCGCCGCATCACCCGCAAGATCGAGGAATACGCCTGACGCGGACGCGCCGACCGCGAGGCCGGCGCCCGGAGGGGCGGGCGCCGGCGGCTTGGCGTCAGCCGATCTCGCCGAGCCGTTTCTCCTGCCGCGCGATCAGGGTCTCGACCTCGGCGATGTCGGCGGCGCTCAGCTTCGCGCCCGGCCGGCGCAGGCTGGCGTCGGCAATCACGCCGCGCCGGGCGAGGATGTGCTTGCGGATGGCGAGGCCGATGCCCGGCTGCTGCTCGAGCCGCGCGAGCGGCAGATACGCGTCGAAGAGATCGCGCGCGCGCCCGGGCTCGCCAGCCGCGTGGTGGCGACAGACGCCGACCATCATCTCGGGATAGGCGAAGCCGGTCATCGCGCCATCGGCGCCGCGGCCCATCTCCTCGGGCAGGAACAGCCCGCCATTGCCACACAGGATCGAGATCCGCCGCGCGCCGGCATCGCTCGCCGCCCGCAGGGTCGAGATCTTGGCGAGCCCAGGCCAGTCCTCGTGCTTGAGCATCACGCAGCTTGGCAGGTCTTCCACGATCTTCAGGATCACCGACGGCGCGATCTGCACCTTGGTCACCAGCGGGTAGTCCTGGAGGACGAAGGGCGTGTCGCCAAGCTCCTCGGCCACGCCGTGGTAGTAGGTGACGATCTGGGCATCTGTCGCGAGGCTGGCGGGTGGCGCCACCATCACCGCGGCCGCGCCGTCGCCCATCACCGCATCGGACAGCGCGCGCATCTGCGCGAAGCCGGGCGACGAGACGCCGACCACGACCGGCACCCGCCCGTCGACGCGCGCCAGGACGCGCCGCACGACGTCGCGCGATTCCTCGGCCGTCAGCTTGGGCGCCTCGCCCATCATGCCCAGCACGGTCAACCCCGTCGCGCCGACACCGAGGTAGAAATCCACCATCCTGTCGACGCTTTGGAAATCGACCGCCCCATCGGCCCTGAACGGCGTCACGGCGATCACGAAGACCCCGCTTGCGGTTTCGTCCAGTCGCGTCATTCCCTCTACTCCTCTGATGCCCGGTCGGCGGCGCCAACCCGGCGTGATCCGTCCCTGCGCCACGGTGACCACCGCCCGGGACGGTTCTCTGACCGGCAGCCCGGCGCGCCCGACCTCGTCAGCGTTGGCGGTGATCCCGGTGCGGATCACGGCGCCGTCGGCATCCTCGACCATCGCCGGAACTCCGTGCCCGGGTTCCGGCGCGTGCCGGAACGCGCGAGCACCATAGTCAGGCAAACGGCCGGCTGTCATGTGCCGCAGAAGCCGCCAAACACCTTTGCAGTGCGCGCCATGTCGCATGCAGGAAAACGGGGCGACGGCAGTATCCTCGGCAATGATGTTGCTTGCGCATGGCAAGCCATGCCGATAGCTATAGTGCCACCGAGGTTCCTGGAACGGTTAAAGCCAACAACAAGACCGATCGGAAATGCGCATCCCAAGCAGAACGAATACGGATGCACGCGAGTAACCAATACGCACAGACCGGAGGATTATCGCAAATGGAACGCCGTCTCTTCCTGAAGGGCGCAGCACTGACGGGTGCGGCCACCACGCTCGCCGCGCCTGCGATCGCGCAGTCGCGCACCGACATGGTGATCGTCTCGACCTGGCCGCGTGACTTCCCGGGCCTCGGCACCAGCGCGCAGCGCCTCGCCGCCCGGATCACCGAGCTGACCGAAGGCCGGATCACCACGCAGTACTTTGCCGCCGGCGAGCGCGTAGGCGCGTTCGACTCGTTCGACGAGGTCGCCTCGGGCAACGCCCAAGCCTATATCGGCGCTGACTATTACTGGAAGGGCAAGCATCCGGGCTGGGCGGCCTTCACCGCCGTGCCCTTCGGCCTGACCTACACCGAGATCGACGCCTGGATCAAATTCGCGGGCGGCCAGGAGCTCTGGGACGAGCTGGCCGGCGAGTTCGGCCTCAAGAACTTCGCCTGCGGCAACACCGGCGTGCAGATGGGCGGCTGGTTCAACAAGGAAATCAACTCGCCCGACGACATCAAGGGCCTCAAGATGCGTATCCCGGGCCTTGGCGGCGACGTCATCGCCAAGCTCGGCGGCTCGCCGGTCTCGCTCCCGGGCGGCCAGATCTACGAGAACCTGGTCTCCGGCGCGGTCGACGCGACCGAGTGGGTCGGCCCCTGGAACGACTACTTCCTGAAGTTCTACGAGGCCGCCAAGTACTACTACTGGCCGGGCATGCACGAGCCGGGCTCGCAGCTGGCGCTGGGCATGAACGCCTCGTGGTGGGGCAGCCTGTCCAAGAACGACCAGAACATCCTCGAGGCGGCGTGCAACGAAGAGAACGCGCGCCAGATGGCCGAGACGAACGCCAACAACGGCACCTACCTCACCAAGCTGATCAAGGAAAACGGCGTCGAGCTGCGCGAGTTCAACGACGACGTCTACGAGGCATTCGGCGAGGCGGCGACCGCGGTCATCGAGGAAGCGCGCGAGCACTCCGACCTGTCCAAGCGGATCATGGACAGCGTCCTCGCCGCGCGTCAGGACATCGGTGGCTGGATGGCCATCTCGGATGCGGCGTACGTCCAGAAGCGCAACGCCGTGATCGGTATCTGATCCAGCTGGCCGGCTTGGCCTGAAACGAAGACCTGCGGGGCGAGGCTCAGGCCTCGTCCCGCTTGTGCAATAGGTTCACGGGGAAACAGACGATGGCGACGACGGACGGGTCGGGACCTTTCCTGGTGCGAGCCTTCGGCTGGGCGATGCTCGCCATGCTGGCGGCCTTCATGGCGAATTCGATCCTCACGATCTGGATGGGATGGCCGGGCGCGGGCAGCCTCTTCGCCGGGGACAGCTCGACGCTCGGCATCGTTCAACTCGCGCTCTATTTCGGCCTGCCCCTGCTCGGCGTGCTGCATGTGCTGCGCTCGGGTGGCACCAGCCTTCGCGACGATGCCACGCGCGTCAGCAACTTCAACGCCTTCCTGGTCCGGGCGGCCTTCTGGGTCGTCTTCCTGGTGGGGCTTGGCGACGCCATCCTGTCCTTCATGCGCGTCGAGGGAATGCTCGAGGGCGTCGTCGGTTCGCAGCTGGCCGGGGACCTTGGGCGCTCGCAGTTCCGCGGCCCCTATTTCCACGTGCCCCTGGTGATCCTCGGCATCGTGATCGGCGCGCTGACGCGCGGCCTCAGCGTGGTCTGGCTTGCCTTCCTCGTCGTCGCGGCCGAGCTGCTGATCGTGATCTGCCGCTTCGTCTTCTCCTACGAACAGGCCTTCATGGCCGACCTGGTGCGCTTCTGGTATGGTGCGCTCTTCCTTTTCGCCTCGGCCTTCACCCTGCTCGACGACGGCCATGTCCGCGTCGACCTGCTCTACGCCGGCTTCACGCGCCGCACGAAGGGCCTCGTGAACGGCTGGGGCTCGATCCTGCTGGGCATGTCGCTGTGCTGGACGATCCTGATCGTCGGCTTCGCGGGCAAGTCCAGCATCATCGCCAGCCCGATCCTCGTATTCGAGGTCACGCAGGCGGGCTTCGGCATGTACGTGAAATACTTCATGGCGGGCTTCCTCGGGGTCTTTGCGATCACCATGCTGATCCAGTTCGTCGCGCAGCTCTTCGACGCCTTCGCCGACAGGCGGGGCGAGCCGGGCGGGCACGAAACCCATTCCGAGATGATGTGAGCCGGCGCCAGGGAACCCTCAAATGGAACTGTTCTTCCTCCTCATCCTGATCCTCGTGATGGTGATCGCCCTCGGATCCGGCTACCCGGTGGCCTTCGCGCTGCCCGGCTCGGCGATCATCACCATCGGCCTGGCGGCCGGTGCGGGTTACCTGTTCGCCGGCAGTCCGGACGCCTATTTCCACAGCGGCGGGCCGACGCAATGGCTCAGTGCCGGCGTCACCAACCTGCGCGGCGTCTATTGGGAGCCCGAACGCGACACGCTGATCGCGATTCCGCTGTTCATCTTCATGGGCATCATGCTCCAGCGCTCGAAGATCGCCGAGGACCTTCTGGTCACCATGGCGCAGCTCTTCGGGCCGGTTCCCGGCGGCCTCGGGATCTCGGTGGTGTTCGTGGGTGGCCTGCTGGCCGCGACCACCGGCATCGTCGGCGCCACCGTCGTCGCCATGGGCCTGATCTCGCTGCCGGCGATGATGCGCCACAACTACTCGCAGCCGCTGGCGACCGGCGCGATCGCGGCGTCGGGCACGCTGGGGCAGATCATCCCGCCCTCGATCGTGCTGATCATCCTGGCCGACCAGCTGGCCAGCGCCGTCGACCAGGCCGACACCGCGCGCAAGGTGCTCTACAAGCAGAGCACGGGCGAGATCTCGATGCCGTCCGAATACGGCGTCGTCTCGACCAGCGCCGGCGACATGTTCCTGGGCGCGCTGGTCCCGGGCCTGATGCTCGTCGGGCTCTATATCCTCTTTATCCTCGCCTTCGCGCTGATCCGGCCGCACCTCGCGCCGGCGGTCCCGTACGAGGGCAAATATGACGGCCGCTTCCTCGGCAACGTGATCCTGACCCTGGTGCCGCCGCTCCTGCTGATCTTCCTCGTGCTGGGGTCGATCATCGGCGGCGTCGCGACGGTGAACCAGGCCGGCGCCATCGGCGCCGTGGGGGCCATGATCATGGCCGGCTACCGTCTCCACCCCGGCGGCAAGACCACCTACGTCCCCGCCCTGATCGCCATCGCCGGGGTCGTGCTGATCGCGGTGACTGCCTCGCACCACGCGATCAACATCAAGAACGTCGCCACAGCCGAGGATCGCTTCGCGCTCACCGTCGCCCTGATCGGCGTCGTGATGCTGCTGATCGCGCTGGTCTGGAGCGGCTGGCGCGCCCTCAAGATCGAGAACACCCTGCACGAGGTGATGCTCGATACGGCGAAGACCACCTCGCTCGTCTTCATCATCCTGCTCGGCGCCGCGATGCTGACCGCCGCGTTCCGCGCCTTTGGCGGCGAGGAACTGGTGAAGGACTTCCTCAACGGGCTGCCCGGCGGCTTCTGGATGAAGTTCGTCATCGTCATGGCGGTGATCTTCGTGCTCGGCTTCTTCCTCGACTTCATCGAGATCGCGGTCGTCGTCGTGCCCATCGTCTCGCCGATCCTGCTGGCCGACCCCGAGGCGAACGTCACCGCCGTCTGGCTGGGCGTGATGATCGGTCTGAACATCCAGACCTCGTTCCTGACGCCACCCTTCGGCTTCGCGCTGTTCTACCTGCGCGGCGTGGCCCCTGCGGCGATCCGGACGATCCAGATGTACAAGGGCGTCATCGCCTTCATCTCGCTACAGCTGATCGCGTTGTTCATCGTCGGCACCTACCCGCCGCTCGTGAACTACCTGCCGACCCGCGCCTCGCTGACGGCCGAGACCGCGCCGCCACCGCTCAACCCCAAGCTCCAGTACTGCATGGAGGACTACGTCTACGAGCGCTTCCAGGCCGAAGGCGCGGCCATCCGTACCGCGATCGACGAGATGTCGGGCATCGATGTGTCGTACCTGCCCAAGAACCTCGCGCGCGATCTGAAGGAGGGGCTCGAGAGCGCCGCCGAAAGCTTCCCGCTGATGGACGAGATCAAGGCCGTCGAGAAGCGGCTCGAGGACGGCGCGGTCGAGTACCGGCCGCTTCACCGCACGGTGCGGGCGATCGAGCGCGATGCCCTCAACATCGAGGAGCGGCTCGAGGTGCTCAAGACGCGCGTCGAGCGGGCGCGCGAGGAGAGCCCCGCCATCGAGCGCGCGAAGGAGCGCATCGAGGATCTGGAGGCCGATCGGGACGCCCTGCTCGCCAAGATCCCGTCGGTCTGGGATGAGGCCCACAAGGCCTATAACGAGATCACCAAGGCCGACCGCAACGCCCGCAACGCCTATCGCCGCGCCGTCGATGCGGCCTACAAGCCGGTGATCGAGTTGCGCGACGTTCTCGCTGGCACCGACGCGCTCAAGGAGCTGGAGGCCCCGCTCAGGCAGCTTGCGGCCGATTTCCCCAGCCTCGACGGCGAAGCGGCCGAGGAGCGCTTCAAGGAAGAGGAATCGCGGGTCGGCAACGTGCCCGGCGCCGGCGAGATCCGTTCGCTGCTGGCCAAGGCGCGCCGCGAGGTGCGCGGCCGCGCACCCGACCCCGAGAAGGCGGCCGAGTACATCCAGGACGCGCTGGCCGAGTTCGAGGCCGATCTCGCCTGGCGCACCCGGGCGGTCAGCGAGCTCGCCCCCGCGCTCGAGCGTTACGACGAGGCCATCAAGAACACGATCGGCCTGCGCAACCAGCCGCGCCTGCCGCACGAGCAGGCGCTCTACGTCGCGGCCTGCAGCGCCGTGCACCGTGACATCTCGCTGAGCTTCTGAGCAACCGGCGCGGCCCCTCGGGGCCGCGTCGCGTCCCAGTGTGGGCGCACACCGCGCGGCCATGCGTGACGTCGAATTTCCGGCGTCACGGAAGGCGTTGCAGCGGTATCTGAAAGCAATCCCAGAACCGGCTGGCGTGGGGACACACGCGCGGCGCCCCGTGCACGTCAAGCGCGGCCCGGAGCCAGATCAGTCAACATTGCGCGGGATTTTGGTGGAGCCGAGGGGGATCGAACCCCTGACCTTCGCATTGCGAACGCGACGCTCTCCCAGCTGAGCTACGGCCCCGACGCGCACGGAAGTAATTGCGGCGCGCGCGGGTGTCAATGGGGAAAACACCTTGAAACGGTTCGGGTTGCACGGGCGCTGCGGGCGGGATACCTCTGGCCCCAGACAATGTCCCGTCACCGGTGCCGGAGGGCTTCATGGCCTCGTTCCTTGCGATCTTCAACCTCGCCGTCGACCTGGTCTTCTGGGTGATCATCATCCAGGCGATCATGAGCTGGCTGATCGCTTTCAACGTGCTCAACACGCGCCAGCAATTCGTCTGGCAGGTCTGGAATGCGCTCAACCGGCTGACCGAGCCGCTCTACCGCCCGGTGCGCCGCTTCATGCCCGACATGGGCGGCATCGACCTCGCGCCGCTGCTGGTGCTGTTCGCGCTGTTCGCGCTCCAGGTGCTGGTAAACAACAATCTCGCGCCCCTCGCCTACGGCTGAGCCGCAGATGCCCGAGGGGCTCCCGTGGGTGACGGTCGCGGGCGGCCTGAGGGTCAGGCTGCGGGTCACGCCGAAAGCGCGCCGTGCGCGCATCGAGGGGCTTGCCCGCGACGCCGAGGGCCATGCGCTGCTGGTCGTGAAGGTGACCGCCCCGCCGGCTGATGGCGCGGCCAACGCGGCCGTGATCGCGATGGTCGCGAAATCCCTGGGCGTGCCGAAATCCGCCGTGACGATCGAGGCGGGCGCTACCTCGCGGCTCAAGACGCTGGGGATCGACGGGCCGCCCGAGGATCTTGCCGCCCGGCTCGAGGCGCTGCTGGCGGGCTGAACGCCGCGACCGGCGGCCGGACGCCGATCAGTCGAGCGTCACCTCGCCGCCCGGCGTCCCGATCACCGCCGAAAGCCCCGAGGCGCCGGGATCGATCGTCACGCAGCCCCGCACGCCCAGAACCTCGAGCGCGGCCGCAAGCTCCGGCCGGTCTGGCAGCGTCAGGCGCCGCAGGGCAAGCCCACAGGGCGGCAGCCGGTCGGGCGGCGGAGCGACGCCCTCGGGCCACTCGATCAGCGATGGCATCGCGCCGCTCAATGGCGGGTGACCGTCGCGCGCGACCGTCAGGTGCCAGAACAGCTCGCCCCGATGATGGCGCTCGACAGGCCCCGGATCGACCGGGGATGCGGCCGCCGCCTCGGCCAGCGGCTGGCTCGGCCGCGCCACCCAGGTCAGTAGGCGCGGGCGTTGCGCGATCCGCGCCTGTACGCCCGGGTCGTCCAGCCCGAACCAGCGCGGGCGTCCGGGATGCGGCGCCCCGGGATCGACGGCGATTACCTCGAGATAGGCGCCGCCAAGGTTCCAAAGCAGGTTGACCGTGCCCATGGTCGGATGGGCGCCCGATCCCCCGGGCGCGACACCCAGCACCGCGTCGGCCCATCGCCTCCCGGCCTCGAGCGAGGCGGCGCCCACCACCAGATGGTCGATCACGCCCCGCGCGGTATCGTCAGCCACGGCCGAAGATCCGCTTGAGCAGCCCCGCGCCCTCGGCGGCCGGCGCATCCTTGCCCGTCTTGCGCGCCAGCGTGCGAAGATCGACCGCCGCCTCGGGCGCGACCAGCACCACGGCGGGCATGCCCGGCCGCAGGAACCCCTGGTCCGCCAGCCGCACGCCAAGTGGCGAGGCAAAGCTCTTGAGCGCGATCTCTCCGTAATCGGCCGGTTCCCATTCCCCGGCCAGGAGCCGGCGGGCGGCTTCGCGCATGCAGGCGATCGCCTCACCCGGGACCGCGGGCGTCGGCGCAAGCTCGAGCTCGCGCCCGATGAATTTTCGCAGGCCGAACGAGACGATGCCCGTCATCTCGGCACCGCCAAGCTGCGGCGGGTTCGACTGCGCGAAGGCGCACCACAGATTGACCGGAGCCTGGCCGCGCAGCACGGACGCCGCCGCGTCCTCGAACGCCTTGGGCGTCTGGCAGACCCAGCTGTCGGGCCAGATGACCGCCAGCGCGTTGGCCCTGTGAGCCACCACGCCGGTCATCAGCGTGACCAGTGCAGCATGCGCCAGGTTGATGTCGAGGCCGTCTCCATCGAAACTGGTCGAGACCACCGCATAGGCCGCCTGGCCTTCGGTCAGCCTGTCGACCTCGGCCGCGTCGTGCCCCAGCGTGCGCATCGGCGGGTGCAGCTGTTCCTGCGGATAGGGCGCAGACACCGCCGAGATCTCGACCTGCGCGCCCTCGACCACGATGGCCGCCTGGTGGTCGTTGCCGCGGTTGCGCATCAGCCGCGGCTTGCCGATCTGCGGGTAGCGCCATTCGAAATCCGAGGCGACCCCCTCGAAATCCGCGCGCCAAGCACGCTTCATCAGCACATAGGCTTCAACCCGAATCGACATCACTCCTCCCCTTCAGGAACGAGCCTAATGCCTCAGGAAGCCTAGGGAAAAGCCTGAACGCGCGGCGGCGCCGCGCGCGCCGATCAGGGCTGGCCGCGGCGGTTGCGCATCGCCAGCAGCCGGAGCCGCAGAGCGTTGAGCTTGATGAAGCCCTCGGCGTCCTTCTGGTCGTAGGCGCCGGCGTCCTCCTCGAAGGTCACATGTGCCTCGGAATAGAGGCTCGCCTCCGACCAGCGGCCGACGCAGGACGCCTGCCCCTTGTAGAGCTTCATCCGGGCGGTGCCGCGGACATGTTCCTGGCTCTTGTCGATCAGCGCCTGCAGCATCTCGCGCTCGGGGCTGAACCAATAACCATTGTAAATCAGTTCGGCATACTTCGGCATCAGCTCGTCCTTGAGATGCGCCGCCCCCCGGTCGAGGCAGAGCGACTCGATGCCCCGATGCGCCGCCAGCCAGATGGTGCCGCCCGGCGTCTCGTAGATGCCGCGCGACTTCATGCCGACATAGCGCCCCTCGACGAGGTCGAGCCGCCCGATGCCGTGCTTGCGGCCATACTCGTTCAGCGCGGCCAGGATCTCGGCCGGGCTCATCGCCGCGCCGTTGATCGAGACGGGGTCGCCCTTCTCGAAGCCGATCTCGATGTATTCGGGCTGGTCGGGCGCGTCTTCGGGGTTCACCGTGCGCTGGTAGACATAGTCGGGCGCCTCCTGCGCCGGATCCTCCAGCACCTTCCCCTCGGACGAGGTGTGCAGGAGGTTCGCGTCGACCGAGAACGGCGCCTCGCCACGCTTGTCCTTGGGCACCTGGACCTGGTGCTGCTCGGCCCATTCGATCAGCCGCGTGCGCGAGGTCAGGTCCCATTCGCGCCAGGGCGCCACCACCTTGATCCCGGGCTCCAGCGCGTAGGCCGAAAGCTCGAAGCGCACCTGGTCGTTGCCCTTGCCCGTGGCGCCATGGGCGATGGCGTCGGCACCCTCGGCGCGCGCGATCTCGACCAGCCGCTTCGAGATCAGCGGCCGCGCGATCGAGGTGCCAAGCAGGTACTGCCCCTCGTAGACGGCATTGGCGCGGAACATCGGCATCACGAAGTCGCGCACGAACTCTTCGCGCAGATCCTCGATGTAGATCGCCGAGGCGCCCATCATCTCGGCCTTCTTGCGCGCGGGCTCCAGCTCCTCGCCCTGGCCGAGATCGGCGGTGAAGGTCACGACCTCGCAGCCGTATTCGACCATCAGCCACTTGAGGATGATCGAGGTGTCGAGGCCGCCGGAATAGGCAAGCACGACCTTCTTGGGCTTTTCCATCGGCAAGTCTCCTGACTGCGGCGCGCACCATGCGGGGCGCGAATGGCGGCTGAACTGGCCGGGTTTCTAGGGATTTGCGCGTCTTGCGGCAAGGGGCGCTACCAGTGGCGCAATGCCGCCTCCCGCCGCGGTCACGCGCCGAGGCCGATCCCGTGGCGCCGCGCGGCGGCAAGGATCGCCGCGCCGTCCTCGGCGGGCGCGACGGCGAAGCGCCGCGCGGTCGCCGTCTGGCCGGTCCGGGTCAGCGTCGCCATGATCTCGGGCGCAAGCGCCGCGCTGCCGGGTTCCAGCCGCACGACGAGGATCAACTCGTCCTCGTCGCCCGCCTCTGCCAGACCCGCGAGCCATGCCTCGCCGACCGCGGCCCCAAGATCGGCGACGCGCCGCGCAAGTGCGTCCAGCAACTCGGGCTCGGGCGATGCGGGCGGGCCCAGGCGCCCGCGGGCGACGGCCTCCTCGCTGGGCCCCGCCACCAGATGGCGCGCGATCCAGTCGAGCGCATCGGGCTCCAGCACCGTCTGGCAGCCCCCCTCGATCCCGGGATTGAGCGCGAGCGCGATTCCCTGCGAAGCCATGAGCGCGGCAAGATCGGCCCCGGTCAGCACCGCATGCTCGGTCGGCCGCCCGATCACCGCGGCGAACCGATCCTCGCTGTCGAAGGCGATCGCCGCCCGCCCCTCGGCCAGCGGCAGCAGCGTCGGGCGCACCCGGTCGCCCTCGGCCCCGTCCAGTGCCAGGTGCAGCCGAGCGGTGGCGAATCCCTCGTAGAAGTCGAGCCATGGGCGGTCGCCCTCGCGGTCGGCCTCGATCGCCTGCCAGAGCATGTCGAGCCGTGTCGCCGCCATGGCCTGCCTCATCTGCCCCTCAGCCGGCGTCGGTCGCGCCGCAAGCCGGGCCCGCATAGCGCGGCTCGGGCGCCTGATCCAGCGCATAGTTGGCGACGTCGCGCCACACCCTGGCTGCCTCGAGGTCGCGGAACAGCAGATGCCAGCCATCCGGATAGACCCGGGTCTCGCGCGGCCCGGACACCCGCTTGAACACTCGGCGCACCGCGCCCTCCGGCACGATCTGGTCGCGCTCGCCCAGCAGAAGCAGCGCGGGCATCCGGACCTCCTCGGCCGATGCCGCGGCCATGTCGGTGATCCGGACCAGCCCCATCATCTCGCGGGCGCTGGGCGGCCGGAGGTAATAGGGATCGCGCGCCATGCGGCGCAGCATCTCGATATTGTCCGAGGCCTGGATGCGCACCAGCCCCTCGCCGCTGAAGCGCCGCTCGGGCACCGTGGTGGCCGCCAACCAAGCGGCGAGGCGGTGGGCGGGATTGAGCTCGGAGCCCCCCCAGATCGCGGGCGCGGCCAGCACCAGCGCATCGGCGTCTAGGCCCTGCCCCGCCGCCGCCATCGCGACACCTCCGCCCATGGAATGGCCGACCACCACCAGCGGCAGGCAGGGATGGCGGGCGCGAACCCAGGCGGCCGCCGCTTGAAGATCATCGACCAGCGCCGGCGCGCCCGGCCAGCGCCCATGCGTGCTGCCGCGCCCGAAGCCCCGCTGGTCGTAGGCATAGGTGGTGATCCCGGCCTCGGCCCAGCTTTCGGCCGCGCCCTCGAAGGTCAGCGGCCCGTAATCGCCGAAGCCGTGCAGCGCAAGGATCACAGCCCGCGGCTCGTCGGCCTGCCACAGGCTGAGCGGCAGTCCGGTGCCGTCCGCGCCCGGCACGGTGGGGCCCGCATAGCCGGCGCGTGAGACCAGCTCCTGCGTTCCCAGCGATGCAACCCGTGCACCGCTGTCGGCGGTGTCCACAGGGGCGTCGAGTGGGCCGCCCGCGCTGCAACCGACCAGCAGGCATGCTGCCATCAGCGCCCCTATCCCGCGCCCGGTCATGCCGCGAGCCTCGCGACCGACGCGCGCAGCCACGGCACGACCTCGGCCTCGAACCACGGATTGCGCTTGAGCCAGCCCGTGTTGCGCCAGCTTGGATGCGGCAGCGGCAGGACACCGGGCAAGCCCGCGCGCCAGTCTGCCACGGTCTGCGTGACGCCGCGCCGCGGCCCCGGCAGGTGCCAGCCCTGCGCGTACTGGCCGATCACAAGTGTCAGCTCGATCCGCGGCAGCCCCGCCAGCACCTCGGCGCGCCAGGTCCGGGCACAGCGGCGCGGCGGCGGCAGATCGGCGCCGCGCGCGTCGTAACCCGGAAAGCAGAACGCCATCGGCACGATGGCGATTCGACTGGCGTCGTAAAACGTCTCGCGGTCGATCCCCATCCAGTCCCGGAGCCGGTCGCCCGAGGGGTCGTTGAACGGAAGGCCGGTGTTGTGAACCCGCATCCCCGGCGCCTGCCCCGCGATCAGGATCCGGGCCGAGGCTTCGGCGCGCAGAACCGGGCGCGGCTCATGTGCCGTCGCCGTCGCGGAAAATTCTTCCGCGCACAGTCTGCATCCGGCGATTCGCCGGGCGAGGCTCGTCTCTCCCGCATCCATCGGCGGCACTCTAGCTGCGCGGCGAGCCGCTGGCGAGCAACCCGCCCGACCGCGCCTCTTCCAGTTGACAATCCGTGGTATACCAGATTTGTATTCTCACCCCGGGACGAAACAATCTTTCTTGCGCGCAAGTTTGCCGGCACGCTCGCGGAAAAGACGATAACATGCTCCGGGCACTTGACGGACCACGCCGTGACCGGCCAGACAACCGGCACGACTGGCAGGGGGGAGACGACACGCATGACCCGGGGGAGCCGCAAATGCGCCTGATCCTCATCACGCTGACGCTCTTCGGCTACTGGCTGTTGCTGTCCGGGCACTACGAGACATGGCTCGTCGTCTCGGGCGGGGTACTCGCCGTGGCGGTGGTGCTGTTCTCGCTGTTCAAGGGCATCACCGACGTCGAATCCTTCCCGATGGAGCGCCTGCCCCGGGCCGCGCTCTACTGGCCGTGGCTAGGCTGGCAGATGGCCCTCTCTGCCATCAACGTCTCGCGCATCATCCTGGATCCCAAGCTGCCGATCTCGCCGACCATGGTGAAGGTCCGCTCGAACGCCGACAGCGCGGTGGGCATCGCGACCTACGCCAACTCTATCACGCTCACGCCCGGAACCATCTCGGTGGAAGTGTCCGAGCGGGGCCGGACGATCTGGGTCCACGCGATCACCCGCGAGGGCGCCGAGGGCTTCGCCGACGACCCGATGAACCGCTGGGTCGGCTGGTTCGATCATGGCGACCAGGAGCCGGCGGCAGAGGAGAAGGCATGATGTTTTCCGTTGCCATCCTGGGCGTGCTTGTCGCGCTCACGCTCGCGGTGGTGCGCGCGCTCAAGGGCCCCACGGCCTTCGACCGGCTGCTGGCCGCGAACGCCATCGGCACCTCGGCCATCATGCTGCTGGCGCTTTTCGGCTTCATGACCGGCCGCCCGGAATTTCTCGATATCGGCATCACTTACGCGCTGCTCAACATGATCGGCACCCTCGCCGTGCTCAAGTTCTTCCGCTACGGCGCGCTCGGGCACGCCCAGGACCCGGCGAAGGAGCGCGAACCGGAATGATCTCGGTGCTGGTGGATATCCTGAGCTGGATCGCCCTGACCGCGGGCGCGGCCTTCTACGTGATCGGCGCGGTCGGGATGACGCGCATGCCCGACCTGTTCACGCGGATGCACTCGGTCTCGGTCTCGGACACGATGGGCGTGGGCCTTCTTTGCTTCGGCATGATCCTGCAGGCGGGCCCCAGCCTGCTCGCGGTGAAGATCGCCTTCGTCGTGCTCGTGCTCTGGGCCACCGGCGCGGTCGCGACGCACGCGCTGGCGCGCGCCGCACTGCATGACGGCGCGAAGCCGCTTCTCGCCGCGCCCGACGGACGGCTGGTGCCGACCGACTGCGTCGACCTCTTCCCCGAGCTTGGCGTCAGGCTCGCCCAGCCGCTCGCCTCCGAGACGCCCGAGGAAGGCGAGACGCCCCTGCCCGACGACGGCGCCACGATCGCCGAGCCGGCGCCCGGATACGGCCCCGCAGGCAACACCGGGGCGAACCCCGACGCCGCCCCCGACCCGACGCGCGAGGACCGCTGATGGAACAGCTCATCAACATGGTGCTGCTCACGCTGCTGGCACTGATCACCTTCGGCATCATCCGGGTGCGCAACCTCTTCGCCGTTGTCGTCCTGACCAGCGCCTATTCCTTCCTGATGGCCAGCGTGATGATGGTGCTGGACGCCGTCGACGTGGCGATGACCGAGGCATCGGTGGGCGCAGGGATCTCGACGGTTCTGGCGCTTGGCGCGCTCTACCTGACCAAGACCGAGGAAGCCGAGCCGCGCTACTCGCCGCTGCTGCCCGCGGTCGTCGCCGGCACGACCGGCGCGGTGCTGATCTTCGGCACGCTGGACCTGCCGCCCTTCGGCAGCGCGGACACGCCGCTGAACACCCATGTCGGCGCCGACTACCTCGCCCGGAACATGGCCGAGACCGACATTCCCAACGTCGTGACCTCGGTCCTGGCCTCGTATCGCGGCTTCGATACGCTGGGCGAGACCACGGTCGTCTTCACCGCGGGCATTGGCGTGCTGATGCTGCTCAAGCGCTGGCGCAAGGCCGAACGGCGGGAGGACTGATCGATGCGGCTCGACACGATCCTTCGCATCGTCGCGAAGATCTTCATCCCCTTCATCCTGATGTTCGGCCTCTATGTGCAGCTGCACGGTGATTTCGGGCCGGGCGGCGGATTCCAGGCGGGCGTGATCGTCGCGGCCGGCATCATCCTCTACGGCATCATCTACGGCATCAACGCGGCCCAGCGCGCCGTCCCGCCGGGGTTGGTCGAGGCGATGATGCCGCTGGGCGTCGCCATCTTCGCGGGCGTCGGCATCGCCGGCTTCTTCACCGGCCGCAACTATCTCGACTACTCGAACCTGATGCATGGCGACATGGTTCACGGCCAGCACTGGGGCGTGTTCCTGGTCGAGATCGGCGTGCTGGTGACGGTGTCCTCGACCATGCTCGCGATCTTCTACGCCTTCGCCGGGAGGGGCCGCGAATGACGCTCTTCGAAGAGATCGCCCAGCATTACAACTACTGGGTGACCATCCTCCTGATGGTCTCGGGCCTCTATATCGTCGTGGCAAAATCCAACATGATCAAGCGCTTGCTTGGCCTGTCGGTGTTCCAGACGTCGGTCTATCTTCTGTACCTGAGCCCCGGGAAGATCCTGGGCGGCACCCCGCCCATCCTCGCGTCCGAGTATTCGGTCTACGCGAACCCGCTGCCCCATGTGCTGATCCTCACCGCCATCGTGGTCGGCGTCGCGACGCTCGCGCTCGGCCTCGCGCTTGCGGTGCGGATCAACGAAGCCTTCGGTTCGATCGAGGAGGACGAGATCGTGCCCGTCATCGACAGGGAAGACCACGCCGCATGAGCGTCGAGCATCACGCCTTCCATGTGACCGAGCACCTGCCCGCGCTCGCCGCCGTCGTCCCGCTCGTCGGCGCGGTGCTGGCCGCGCTGGTGCGCAACGGGACGATCGCCTGGCTCGTCTCGCTGGCCGTCGGCCTGGCCCTGCCCGTCATCTCGATCCTGATGCTCTGGGAAGTCCAGGCATCCGGACCCATCTCCTACGCGCTGGGCGGCTGGGCGCCGCCGGTCGGGATCGAGTTCCGCGTGGATCTCGCCAACGCCTATCTCGCGATCCTCGTCTCGGTCATGGCCGGCGTGGTGCTCGCGGGGTCGCCGCGCTCGATCGACGACGAGGTCAACCCCGAGAACCGCGCATGGTACTACGCGGCGTTCCTGCTCTGCCTGTGCGGCCTGATGGGCATGATCGTCACCGGCGACGCCTTCAACGTCTTCGTGTTCATGGAGGTCTCGTCGCTTGCGACCTACATCCTGATCGCGATGGGACGTGACCGGCGCGCCCTGGTCGCCGCCTACCAGTACCTGATCATCGGCACGGTCGGCGCCACCTTCTACGTCATCGGCGTGGGCCTGCTGCTGGCGATGACCGGCACGCTCAACCTGGTCGACCTGGCGCAGCGGCTGCCGCAGATCGAGGCGACGCGGCCCCTGTTCACCGCGGTGGCCTTCATCATCGTCGGTCTGGGACTCAAGCTCGCCCTGTTCCCGATGCACCTGTGGCTGCCGAACGCCTATGCCTACGCGCCGTCGTCGGCGTCTGCCTTCGTCGCGTCGACCGCCACGAAGGTTGCGGTATACCTGCTGCTGCGCTTCACCTTTTCTGTCTACGGCGTTGATTTCGTGCTGCCCGAGACCCCTGCCGCGACGCTCTTCATGATCCTTGCCTCGGTGGCGATGATCTCGGGTTCGCTCTCGGCGATCTTCCAGACCAACGTGAAGCGAATGCTGGCCTACTCGTCGGTCAGCCAGATCGGCTACATCATCCTCGGCATCGCGATGATCAGCGAGACCGGGCTGACCGGCGGCATCAGCCACATGTTCAACCACGCCCTGATCAAGGGTGCGCTGTTCATCGCGGTTGCCGCGGTGATCTTCGCGACGGGCGCGGTCCGCATCGACGACATGGCCGGCCTCGGCCGGACGATGCCGGTCACCATGGGCGCCTTCGTCATCGCGGGCCTCGGCCTGATCGGCGTGCCGGGCACCGCGGGCTTCATCTCGAAGTGGTACCTGATCCAGGGCGCCGCCGAGCAGGGCATGTGGTGGATCGTCGCCGTGATCGTCGTCTCGTCGCTGATGGCGGTCTTCTACATCGGCCGCGTGGTCGAGGTGGCGTGGTTCCGCGCTCCGCTGTCTGACGCGCCGCGCCGCGCGCCACCCGAGCTGGTGCTCGCCGCCGTGGCGCTCGCGGTCGCCGTCGTGATCTTCGGGTTCTTCACCGAGTTTTCCGCCGGAGTTGCGAGTGACGCCGCGCGTGTTCTGCTCGAGGGGTATGCGCGATGACCAGCACGCTACTCATGGACATCGCCCTGCTGCTGCCCTTCGCCGGCGCGATCGGCATCTGGCTTGCGGGGCGCTGGCCAAACCTGCGCGAGGCGGTGACGCTGGCAACGGCGGGCGGGCTGTTCATCGTCGTGATCACGCTGCTCATGCGCGTGCTCGACGGCGAGCGGCCCGAGATTCACCCGATCCAGCTGTTCCCGGGCGTCTCGATCGACTTCGTGCTCGAGCCGCTGGGCATGCTGTTCGCGACCGTGGCCTCGACGCTGTGGATCGTGAACTCGGTCTACTCGATCGGCTACATGCGCGGGAACAACGAGCCGCGGCAGACGCCGTTCTACATCTGCTTCGCCGTCGCAATCGGCGGCGCGATCGGCGTCTCGTTCGCCGGCAACCTGCTGACGCTGTTCCTGTATTACGAGCTGCTCACGCTCTCGACCTACCCGCTGGTCACGCACAAGGGCACGGACGAGGCCAAGGCGAAGGGCCGGGTCTATCTCATCCTGCTGATGGGCACCTCGATGCTGCTGATGCTGCCGGCCATTATCTGGGTGCTGACGGCGGCGGGCACGACGGAGTTCACGCCGGGCGGCGTCCTGGCGGGCGCCGGACTGACGACAGGGATGCTGGCGGTTCTCTACACCATCTTCATGTACGGCATCGGCAAGGCCGCGCTGATGCCGGTGCATTTCTGGCTGCCCGCCGCGATGGTGGCGCCGACGCCGGTCTCGGCCCTGCTGCACGCGGTTGCGGTCGTCAAGGCGGGCGTGTTCTCGGTCCTCAAGATCACGGTCTACATCTTCGGCATCGACCTGCTGGCCGAGACCGGCGCATCGCTTCCGGTCGCCTATATCGCCGGCGCGACCGTGGTGCTGGCCTCGATGGTGGCGCTGACGCGCGACAACCTCAAGGCGCGCCTCGCCTACTCGACGGTCAGCCAGCTTTCCTACGTCGTCATGGCGGCGGCGATCGCCACGCCCGCGGCGGTGATCGGGGCAGCAATGCACATCGCGGCCCATGCGGTCTCGAAGATCACGCTCTTCTTCGGCGCGGGCGCGATCTACACCGCCCACCACCTGACCGAGGTCAGCCAGCTCGACGGCATCGGCCGCAAGATGCCGATCACGCTGGGCACCTTCCTGATCGGCTCGCTCTCGATCATCGGGCTGCCGCCGCTGATCGGTGTCTGGAGCAAGTGGTGGATCGGCGTCGGCGGGGCGGACGCGGACCAGTACTGGGTCCTCGCGGTGCTGATGATCAGCTCGCTGCTCAACATCGCCTACCTCATGCCCATCGCCGCGCGAGGCTTCTTCGTCGCGCCGCCGGACGCCAAGCCGGGCGAGCCCGTCGCGCTGAAGGAGGCGCCGATCGCCTGCCTGCTCGCCCTGCTCGCGACCGCGGCCCTGTGCCTCCTGCTGTTCTTCGGAGCGAGCGAGTTGGAGACGCTGCTCGCCGAGATTGCGCCGGTCGACGCCGCGCAGCCCCCTGTCGAAGGAGAGGCCAATGTCAATCTACAGTGAGCCGACGCTCGACCCGAACGACGTCCCCCGCGCCAAGAAGGGCGAGCCGGCGCGCTGGTTCGACCACAAGCGCAACGTCAACAAGATCGTCTACGGCGTCTACGGCTTCAGCGCCTTCCTGCTGCTGATCGATCCGCTGATCCACAAGCACGGCCCATTCGCCATCGAGCACTGGATCGGCTTCTACGGCATCTATGGCTTCGTCGGCTGCGTCTTCCTCGTGCTCGCCGCCAAGGAACTGCGCAAAGTGGTGATGCGTCCGGAGGACTACTATGATCGGTGATCATCTGATCGAGATCTCGCCCGGGCTCGTCATCATCCTCGGCGCCCTGCTGGTGCCGCTCCTGCGCAGCCAGATGCGCAGGATCTGGATGCTCGCGCTGCCGGTCATCGTCTTCTTCTACGTGCTCACGCTCGACCACGGGCAGCACGGGGTGATCACCGTCTTCGATCTCGAGCTGACCACCCTGCGCGTGGACCGGCTCAGCCTGATCTTCGGCTACATCTTCACGATCGCGCTGTGGCTCGGGGTGATCTACCAGCTGCACGTGAAGGGCTGGCTCGAACAGGTCGCGGGCCTCGTCTATGCCGGCAGCGCCATCGGCGCGGTCTTCGCCGGCGACCTGGTGACGCTCTTCCTGTTCTGGGAAGGCACCGCCATCGCCTCGGTCTTCCTGATCTGGGCGCGGGGAACCGAGCACGCCCTGAGCGCCGGCATGCGCTACCTGGTCGTGCAGGTGGGCTCGGGCGTCCTGCTGCTGGCCGGCACCATGATCCATTACGGCCAGACGGGCTCGATCGCCTTCGAGAGCTTCGACATCGAGACCACCGCCGGCCTGCTGATCTTCATTTCCTTCGGCATCAAGGCCGCCTTCCCGTTCCTGCACAACTGGCTTCAGGACGCCTATCCCGAGGCGACGGTGACCGGCACGGTGATGCTCTCGGCCTTCACCACCAAGCTTGCGATCTACTCGCTCGCGCGCGGCTTCGCGGGGACCGAGATCCTGGTGCCGATCGGCGCCACGATGACCGCGTTTCCGATCTTCTACGCGGTGATCGAGAACGATCTCAGGCGCGTGCTCAGCTACAGCCTGAACAACCAGTTGGGCTTCATGGTGGTCGGGATCGGCATCGGCACCGAGCTGTCGATCAGCGGGGCGGCGGCACATGCCTTCTGCCACATCCTCTACAAGGCGCTCCTGTTCATGTCGATGGGCGCGGTGCTGCACAGGGTCGGCACGGTCAAGGGCTCGGAGCTTGGCGGCTTGTACAAGACGATGCCCTGGACGACGGCCTTCTGTATCGTCGGCGCGGCATCGATCTCGGCCTTCCCGCTGTTCTCGGGCTTCATATCGAAGGCGCTGATCATCTCGGCCGCGATGAAGGAGGGGTATTTCTGGACCTGGATGGTGCTGCTGTTCGCCAGCGCGGGCGTGTTCCACCACTCGGGCATCAAGATCCCGTTCTTCGCCTTCTTCGCCCACGACTCCGGGATGCGCCCCAAGGAGGCGCCGCTCAACATGTTGATCGCCATGGGGATCACGGCGGCGCTGTGCATCCTTATCGGGATCTTCCCGGGGCCGCTCTACGCCATCCTGCCATATGACGTGACCTACCACGCCTACACCGTCGAGCACGTGGTCACCCAGCTCCAGCTGCTCGTGTTCTCGGCGCTGGCCTTCACGGTGCTGATGCGCACCGGGCTCTACCCGCCCGAGCTGCATTCGACCAATCTCGACTTCGACTGGTTCTGGCGGCGCGGTGGGCGTGCGGTGATCCGCCAGGCCCAGGCTATCTGGGTAGGCGCCTACCGCGGCTTCGTCGCGGGCTCGTGGCGCCGGGTCGGGGTGCTGATCGAGGGGCTCTACGAGAACTACGGGCCCGACGGCCCCCTCTCGCGTACCCGCCCCTCGGGCGCGATGGCGTTGTGGGTGTCGGTGCTGCTGACCGGCTTCCTGATCTTTTCCTACATCTGAGGCGGCGGCAGCGCCGCCTCGGGCCGCCCGGTCCGGGCGCGGGATCAGGTCTCGTCGAGGCGCTGCGTGACCCGCTGGCGCGCAAGCCCCGCGTCACGGTCCTCGACATAGAGCAGCCCGCACAGCTTGCGCACCAGCGCGGCCTCGGCGTCGCAGCGCACGCCGTCCGCATAGATCACTTCCCAGACCGCCTCGATCACGCCGATGCGCTCCTCGTAGGGCACGGTATCCTTGATCACCCGGGTGAGGCTGACGAGGTCCGAGGCGCGTTCGGCCAGTGCGGCGCCGCTCTCGGCCAACTCGCTCGCCTCGGCAAGGGTCATCCCGAAGCGCCGCGCGATCAGCTCGGCGACCATCGCGTGCTCGGTCCCCTCGACCTGGCCGTCGGCCGAGGCCGCGCGCATCAGGACCGCGGCGAAGGCCTCGCGCCCATCGGGCGCTGCCCGTTCGCGGGGGATATCGGTGAAGATACTGGCAAGCCGCTCGAACATGCCCCTCTCTATACATGCCGCGACACGCGATGCCAGCCCTTCGCGCCGCACGAATTTCCCGCGCTCGTGTCGGCGCCCCGTGACGCGGCGGCG
Organism: Thermohalobaculum xanthum; assembly: GCF_016623495.1. Lineage (GTDB taxonomy): Bacteria > Pseudomonadota > Alphaproteobacteria > Rhodobacterales > Rhodobacteraceae > Thermohalobaculum > Thermohalobaculum xanthum. The sequence goes on from NZ_JAEHHL010000001.1 coordinate 582,336, forward strand.
GGGATCGGCTATCTCCGGCTCAGAGCAGCCAACGGAGCAAGCCCCGTGACCCATGCCCCCAGCCACCGCGTGACCATCGGCGGCGGCGACGTCGCCGCGGCGACCTTCGCCAATGACGGTCCCTTCGCCCTGATCGCGGGCCCCTGCCAGGCCGAGGGCGTGAGCCACTCGGTCGAGATCGCCGCGACGATGCACGAGGTCTGCCGCGCGCGCGGGATCCCGTACGTGTTCAAGGCGAGCTTCGACAAGGCCAACCGCACCTCGCTCGGAGGCAAGCGCGGACTGGGGATCGAGCGCGGGCTCGAGGTGCTGGCCGAGGTCCGGCGCCAGGTCGGGGTGCCAGTTCTGACCGACGTGCATACCGAGGAACAGTGCCGCCTTGCCGGCGCGGTCGCGGACGCGCTGCAGATCCCGGCCTTCCTCTGCCGCCAGACCGACCTCCTGCTGGCCGCGGGCGAGACCGGCAAGCCCGTGAACGTGAAGAAGGGCCAGTTCCTCGCGCCCTGGGACATGCCCAATGTCGCGCAGAAGATCGCCTCGACCGGCAACCGCTCGATCATGCTGTGCGAGCGCGGGAGCAGCTTCGGCTACAACACGCTGGTCACCGACATGCGCGGGCTGCCGCAGATGGCTGCAACGGGCTACCCGGTGATCTTCGACGCGACCCATTCCGTGCAGCAGCCCGGCGGGCTCGGCGGCGCCTCGGGCGGCCAGCGCGAATTCGCCCCGGTGCTGGCGCGCGCCGCCGCGGCGGTCGGCGTCGCGGGCTTCTTCATCGAGACCCACCCCGACCCGGCGAACGCCCCCTCCGATGGGCCGAACATGATCCCGCTCGACCAGATGGCGGGGCTTCTCGACACGCTCGCCGCCTTCGACCGCGTGGCCAAGGCCGATCCCGTCGTGCTGAACTGACCCCGACGCCCCCGACACCGAGGACCAAGATGAGCGCGATGCCCAAGCCCCTGAGCGCGGTCGAAGAGAACACCTGGGCCAGCCTCAGCGTGCCCATGATCAAGCCCACGGGCTTCCGCGAATACGACGCGCGCTGGCGCTATCCGCAGGAGATCAATCTCGTCGGCATGCAGGCGCTGGGCCTCGGCATCGCCACGCAGCTGCACGAGATGGGGCTTCCCGCCGTCATCGCGGTCGGCAACGACTACCGCTCGTATTCGCTGGCCATCAAGCAGGCGCTCAGCCTCGGCCTGATGATGGGCGGAGCCGAGGTGCTCGACATCGGCCCGGCGATCACGCCGATGTGCTACTTCGCCTCCTTCGAGCTCGACACCCAGGCCGTGGCGATGGTCACGGCCAGCCACAACCCGAACGGCTGGACCGGGGTGAAGATCGGCTTCCACCGCCCGCTCACCCACGGGCCCGACGAGATGGCCCGGCTGCGCGACATCGTGATGAACGGCGAGGGCATCGCCCGCGACGGCGGCCGCTATACCCGCGTCGAGGACATGCGCAAGCGCTACATCGACGACCTCGTGGGCGACTTCCGCCTCTCGCGCCCGCTCAAGGTGGTCTGCGCGACCGGCAACGGCACCGCTGGCGCCTTCGCGCCCGAGGTGCTGCGCCGCATCGGCGCCCAGGTGGTCGAGAGCCACGTTACCCCCGATTTCACCTTCCCCCACTACAACCCCAACCCCGAGGCCATGGAGATGCTGCACGACATGGCCCGGACGCTGACCGCTACGGGGGCCGACATCGCGCTCGGCTTCGATGGCGACGGCGATCGCTGTGGCGTGGTCGACGACGAGGGCGAGGAGATCTTCGCCGACAAGGTGGGCGTGATCCTCGCGCGCGACCTGATCCGGCTCTACCCCGGCGCGACCTTCGTTGCCGACGTGAAGTCGACCGGGCTCTTCGCCTCGGACCCCGAGCTGCTCGCGGGCGGCGCCAAGGCCGATTTCTGGAAGACCGGGCACAGCCACATGAAGCGCCGCGTGCACGAACTGGGGGCGCTCGCGGGGTTCGAGAAATCGGGCCACTACTTCCTCGCCCCTCCCATCGGCAAGGGCTACGACGACGGCATCCGCGTGGCGGTCGAGATCTGCAAGCTGATGGACCGCAACCCCGGCAGGTCGATGTCCGACCTGCGCAAGGCGCTGCCGAAGACCTATTCGACGCCGACCATGTCGCCGCACTGCCCCGACGAGGAGAAATACGCCGTCATCGGGCGCCTCCAGCAGAAGCTCGTCGGCATGGCCTCGGCGGGCGCGCATCTGGGGCCGCTGAAGATCGAGCATGTCGTGACCGTGAACGGCGCGCGCGTGATGCTCGAGGGCGGCGCCTGGGCGCTGGTCCGCGCCTCGTCGAACACGCCCAACCTCGTCGTGGTCTGCGAGAGCCCCGCCTCGCGCGATGAGCTTCGCGCGATCTTCGAGGCGCTCGACGCCGTGATCCGGACCGAGCCGTCGGTGGGCGACTACGACCAGACCTTCTGACGCGGCGCGGCGCCTCAGACGCCCGCCAGAACCTCGTCCAGTGCGGCGAAATGCGACTCCCATGTCGGCGCGCGCCAGCCTTCGAGCCGCCCGATCTGTGCCGCCCGCCGCGGCGAGGGCTCGGCGGCATAGTCCATGATCGCCGCCAGCCAGCCCGGCCCGTCCAGCGGATCGATCCATTCGGGAACCTCGCCGCCCACCTCGCGCAGCACGGCCAGGCCCGACGCTATCACCGGGACGCCAGCGGCCAGCGCCTCGACCAGGGGCAGGCCATAGCCCTCGGCGAAGCTCGGGAACAGCAGGGCCCGGGCACCGGCGGTCAGCCGCGCGACCTCGGCGTCCGGCAGGTCGGCATGCTCGAAGACCGTGCGCCCGATCATCGGCGCGCGGTCGAGCATCGCGATCGCCTGCCCCGCCTCCCAGCCGCGCCGGCCGATGACGTGCAGCTGCGGCGTGGCCTCGGGCGGCTGCGTCTCCCACAAGCGGCGCCAGATATTGAGCAGGAGCAGGTGGTTCTTGCGCCCCTCGATCGTGCCGACGCAGACGAAGCCGGGCGCGGCGGTGCCGTCCCCGGCGGCAACTTCCGCGTCGACCTCGGTCCGCGCCGGTGACACTCCCAGCGGGATCACCGTCCCCGCGGGCAGCACGATGCCCTCGGCCGCGGCGCGCGCGCGGGCGGCGGCTTCGGCGGCGCGCGTCGTGAAGATCAGTTGCGCCGCGCCCGCCATCGCCGCCAGCCGCTCGCGGAACCGGGGCACGGAATTGGCCCGGGCGAATTCGGGCCAGTCCAGCGGGATGGTGTCGTGCAGCATGGCCACCGGCCGCAGCCCCGCGGCGCGCATCGCCGCCATCCCCTCGACCGAGAGGTTGTCATGGCCGACATTCAGCACCGCCGCGCCGGGCGCCAGTTGCGCGCGCAGGAACGCACCCAACCTTTTGCGCCCCGTTGAACCGGCCGCCAGCCGCCGCAGCCCGGCCTCGGCCGCCCGCACCCGCGCAACGCGCCAGGGCTGCACGCGCGCGCGCAGGTCCGGCGCCACCGCGGCGCCATCGAGGATCTCGGCCACCGCCGCGACGTTGCCGGGGGCGATCAGGTGGCTGCGCCACCCGACCCGGCAGATCACCGCGCCGCCGCGCGCCAGGGCGTGGTCAAGGTAGGCGCGCTCGACGCGGTCGATCCCGCTCGGCGTGGCATGGCGCAGACGCTGCACCAGGCGCGTCACGTCAAGGGCGAAGGGCGCGGAGGTCATGTCGTGTCAGCGGCCCCGGCGCGCGGCCACGCCGCCCATCGCTCAGGAGCCTTCCAGATCCGCGGCGACCGACCGGATGTAGCGGGCGAAGCCGGGCCCGAGGTCGGGCCGCGCCAGCGCGAAGGCCACGGTCGCCTGCAGGAACCCAGACTTCGAGCCGCAGTCATAGCGCGTCCCCTCGAAGCGGAACCCGCTCACGCCCCCCGGCGCGCCGATCTGCTCGGCGATGGCGTCGGTCAGCTGGATCTCGCCGCCCGCGCCCCGCTTGCGCGCCTCGAGGCTCTCCATCACCGCGGGCGAGAGGATGTAGCGCCCGATCACCGCCACGCGCGACGGCGCGTCGGCGGGCTTGGGCTTCTCGATCATGCCGCGCGCCTCGACGATCCGGCCGTCGTCGCTCGCGACGTCGAGGATGCCATAGGACGACACCTGCTCAGGCGACACGTCGACGGCGGCGACCATGCACCCGCCCCGCCCGCGCGCCTCGTAGGCCTCGACCATCTGGGCGAGACAGCCGCGCGCGGCACCCGTGATGACGTCGTCGGGCAGGATCACCGCGAAGGGCTGATCGCCGATCAGTCGCCGCGCACACCAGACGGCGTGGCCGAGGCCCAGCGCCTCCTGCTGGCGGATGTAGGCGATGGCGCCCGACGGCATCGTCGCGCGCTCGACCTCGGCAAGCAGGTCGGTCTTGCCGCCCGCCGAGAGGGTGCGCTGAAGCGAGGGCGCCGCGTCGAAGTAATCCTCCAGCGCCGACTTGCCGCGCGCCGTGACGAAGATGAAGTCCTCGATCCCCGCCTCGCGCGCCTCGTCGATCGCGTACTGGATCAGCGGGCGGTCGACCAGCGGAAGCATCTCCTTCGGCATCGACTTTGTCGCCGGCAGGAACCGGGTGCCGAGCCCGGCCACGGGAAAGACGGCGGTGCGCACGCGTCGCGTCATGATACCTCTCGATGTTCGGTTCCGGGTGATTGTCCGCGATTGCGGCGTGGACTTCGAGCCTTATGGCATGGGCGCGGCAAAGCCACGCGGGCCTAGACCGTCCCGCGCGCCGCAAGCACCTTCTCGATCCTCGGAACGTCCTCGGGATTGTTGAGTTCCCAAAAGGATGCGCCGCGCGCCTCGACCTCAACGCACTGCACCGCGATCCCGTGCTCGAGGAACCGAAGCTGCTCGAGCCCCTCGCTGGTCTCGAGCTGGCCGGCATCCAGCCCGACATAACGCGCCAGCGCCGGCGGCCGGTAGGCATAGACGCCGACATGGTGGAACACCGGGACCGCGTGGCGCTTGGCCGGGTCGGCATAGGGCAGCACTTCCTTCGAGAAGTAGAGCGCCCGCCCCCGCCGGTCCATCACCGCCGTGGTGCCGCCCACGCGACCGGCGCGGCGGTCGGCCACGAAGCCGTCCAGCGCCTCCTCGTCGCAGCGCAGGACCGGGGTCGCAACCTCCATCGCGGGATCGGCGCGCATGGCCTCCACCAGCGCCTCGACGAACCAGGGCGGCGTCAGCGGCGCGTCGCCTTGCAGGTTCACCACGATCCCGGGCGGCCGGGTCAGCCCCGCGATCGCCTCGGCGCAGCGCTCGGTGCCGTTGGCGCAGTCGGGGCTCGTCATCGTGACCTCGGCACCGAAGCCGCGGGCATGATCGGCGATGCGCGCGTCGTCGGTGGCGACCAGCACCCGGTCCACGCCGGTTACCGCCATCGCAGCGTCCCAGGCGCGGCGGATCAGGCTGCGCGCCTCGCCCGTCGCACCGCGCAGGTCGGCCAGCGGCTTGGCCGGATAACGGGTCGAGGCATAGCGCGCGGGGATGATGATCCAGGCGTCCGTCACAGCTGCACTCCGGGCACTCGGGCGATGAAGAACGGGTTCTCGTACCCCGTCTTGCCATAGAGCAGAGGGCTTTGATCGTCGAAACGCAAGACCTCGCCGCCCGCGGCCGACAGCACGGCGTGCCCGGCGGCGGTGTCCCACTCCATGGTGCGGCCAAGCCGGGGATAGAGATCGGCCTCTCCCGCCGCCAGCAGGCAAAACTTCAGCGACGAGCCCGCGCTCTTGAACGCCGCCACGGCAAAGCGCGCGATGTAGTCGTCGGTCGCCTTGTCGCGATGCGACTTCGATGCGACGACCGACAGCGCCGCCGGATCCGGCGTCGCGACCGCAATCGGGCGCATGCTGCCGGGCACCGGCGTGCCCGCCTCGTCGACCGCCTCCTCGGCAGCGCCGCCACCGGCAAGGCTGCGGAACATCCGGCCCACGGCCGGCGCGTGGACGACGCCCATCACCGGACGCCCCCCTTCGATCAGCGCGATGTTCACGGTGAACTCGCCCCGGCGCTGCACGAATTCCTTGGTGCCGTCGAGCGGGTCGACCAGGAAGAAGCGCGCATGCCCCGTCGCCGCGTGGGTCGCGGCCTGCTCCTCGGTCACCAGCGGGATTTCCGGGAAAGCCGCCCGCAGCCCCTCGGCGATGATCCGGTCGGCGGCGAGGTCGGCATCGGTCACCGGCGAGCTGTCGGCCTTCGCGCGCGTCTCGAAATCCGGCGCGCGATAGACCTCCATGATCGCCTTGCCCGCTTCCAGCGCCAGCCGGCGGAACTCGGCCTCGATCCTCTCGGGCGTCGCGCTCATCGGTTCTGTCTCCCTCGCCTCGTGTCGAGGCCCGTATAGACGGGATCACGCACGGCTTTGCAACAGCCGCGCCCCTGCCTGCGCCGCCGCGCCGCGCGATCCGCGCCTTGCCGCCCCTCCGCCGCACGGGGTAAGGAGTTGCAGGACCTTGGACCGACCCCCGAGCGAGAGTGCCGATGCCCGTGACGCTGAGCCATGAGGCGCCCGACTTCGAGCGCCGCTTCGACGCCCTTCTGGACATGAAGCGCGAGTCGAGCGCCGATGTCGACGCGACCGTCGCGGGGATCATCGAGGACGTCGCCACGCGCGGCCTCGACGCCGTCATCGAGCTGACGCGCCGCTTCGACCGCTGGGAGATCGACGAGGCCAGCCTCGCCTTCACCGAGGCCGAGATCGACGCCGCCATCGCCACCGTGCCCGCCGCCGAGATGGCCGCGCTCGAGCTCGCGGCCGAGCGCATCACCGCCTACCACGCCCGCCAGCTTCCCGAGGACGACATGTGGGAGGACGCGGCCGGCGTCACCCTGGGCTGGCGCTGGACGCCGGTGGACGCCGCCGGGCTCTACGTCCCCGGCGGGCTGGCCAGCTATCCCTCGTCGGTCCTGATGAACGCGATCCCGGCGCAGGTCGCCGGGGTGCGCCGCATCGAGATCTGCGCCCCCACGCCGGACGGCCGGTTCAACCCGCTCGTGCTGGCCGCCGCCCGGCTGGGCGGGGCCAGCCGGGTCTGGCGCATCGGCGGCGCGCAGGCGATCGCGGCGATGGCCTATGGCGCGGGGCCGATCCGGCCGGTCGACAAGATCACCGGCCCCGGCAACGCCTATGTCGCCGCCGCCAAGCGCCGGGTGTTTGGCCGCGTCGGCATCGACATGATCGCAGGGCCGTCCGAGATCCTCGTCATCGCCGACGCCGCGAACGATCCCGACTGGGTCGCCACCGACCTGCTCAGCCAGGCCGAGCACGACGAGAGCGCGCAGTCGATCCTGATCACCACCGACGCCGCCTTCGGCGCCGAGGTCGCGCGCGCCGTCGACCGCCTGCTGCAGCGGCTCGAGCGCACCGCCATCGCCGGCGCCAGCTGGCGCGACTTCGGTGCGGTCGTGGTGGCGCGGGACCTGACCCAGGCGGCCGAGCTTGCCAACCGCATCGCGCCCGAGCATCTCGAGCTTTGCGTCGCCAATCCCGAGCACCTGATGGGCGAGATCCGCCATGCCGGCGCGATCTTCCTCGGCCGCCACACGCCCGAGGCCATCGGCGACTATGTCGGCGGCCCCAACCACGTGCTGCCGACGGCGCGCTCGGCGCGGTTTTCCTCGGGCCTCTCGGTGCTCGACTACATGAAGCGCACCACGATCGCCCGCGTGAGCCCCCGCGGCCTGGCCGCCATCGGCCCCGCGGCCGAAACCCTCGCCCGGTCGGAAAGCCTCGAGGCGCACGCGCTCTCGGTCCGCTGCCGTCTCGACGCGCAGGAGGCCGCCGAATGAGCGATTTCGCCGCCACGGACCGCCTCGCCGCCGTCGAGCTGGTCGAGGACCGCCAGCGCGCCCGCACGCCCGAGATCCAGCAGGAGCTCGACGTCGCGGTCTTCGACCTCGTCGAGGAAAACCAGTTCCGCATCATCCCGCGCGAGGGCGAGACGATCGCCCCCGGTCCCTACCGGCTGGGCATCGGCATGGCCGAGCGCATGCTGAGGCTCGAGGTGCGCGACCCCGCCGGCGAGGTGGTGGCCGAGATCCACCTGTCGCTGACCCCGCTGCGGGGCGTCATCAAGGACTACTTCGCGATCTGCGAGAGCTATTTCGACGCGGTCAAGCGCCTGCCGCCCTCGCGGATCGAGGCCATCGACATGGGCCGGCGCGGGATCCACGACGAGGGCGCGCGCATCCTCTCCGAGCGCCTAGAGGGCAAGGTCGGCACCGATCACGACACCGCCCGCCGCCTGTTCACCGTGATCTGCGCCCTCCAGTTCAGGGGCTGAGGCCACCATGGCCGACCTCCCGGGATCGGTATTGTTCTGCTGCAACCACAACGTCATCCGCTCGCCGATGGCCGAGGGGATGACCAAGCAGTTCTACGGCCGGCAGGTCTTCGTCCAGTCCTGCGGCGTGCGCCACGAGATGGAGACCGATCCCTTCACGGTCGAGGTCGCGGGCGAGATCGGTGTCGACCTCAGCCGTCACCGGCCGAAGAGCTTCGCCGAGATGCTGGAATGGGGCGACGACATCGCCGCCTTCGACGTGATCATCGCCCTCTCGCCCGCCGCCCAGCGCCAGGCGCTGGAACTCACCCGCCACGCCTCGGTCGAGGTGCTCTACTGGCAGACCCTCGACCCCAGCGGCATGGGCGAGCGGCGCGAGCAGCGGCTCGACGCCTACCGCGAGACGCGCGACCAGATCCGCGCGCGCATCCTCCAGAAATTCGGCCCGCCGATCGAGGACCCCGAGGTCTGAGCCGGGCGGTCGCGCCGCCGCGCATGGCGCCCCCGGCACTGCAACCGGCCGCTCTTGCAATTTTCCCACCAAGGGGGCATGTTCCGCGCCGACCGCCGCCGGGCGTCTTCCGGCGGCTCCCAGCCCCATGGAGCCTGCATGGCCAAGGAAGAAACGCTCGAGTTCCCCGGGGTCGTGACCGAACTTCTGCCCAACGCGACTTTCCGGGTGAAGCTCGAGAACGGCCATGAGATCATCGCCCACACCGCCGGCAAGATGCGCAAGAACCGCATCCGCGTCCTCGCCGGCGACAAGGTGCAGGTCGAGATGACGCCCTACGACCTGACCAAGGGCCGCATTACCTACCGCTTCAAGTGACCACCCACGAGGCCGGCGCCGAGGGCGCGGCCAGCACGCGACCGATGCTGATCCTGGGCTCCGGCTCGCCGCGCCGACGCGAGCTGCTGGCGCGGATCGGCGTGGTCCCGGATGCCATTCGCGCCGCCGATATCGACGAGTCGCCGCTCAAGGGCGAATTGCCGCGTCCGCATGCGCTGCGGCTCGCGCGCCAGAAGGCCGAAACCATCGCCTCCACCGCGCCCCGGGACGCCTTCGTGCTCAGCGCCGACACCGTCGTCGCCGTGGGGCGTCGCATTCTCGGCAAGCCCCGCGACGCGGCCGAGGCCGCGCAGTTCCTGCTGATGCTGTCGGGCCGCGCGCATCGCGTCACAACCGCGATCTGCCTCGCGGCGCGGGGCCAGACGGTCTGCCGCGCGGTCGAGACGCGCGTGAAGATGAAGCGCCTGTCGGATGTCGAGCTCTCGGCCTATCTGCGCTCGGGGGAATGGGAGGGCAAGGCCGGCGGCTATGCCATCCAGGGCCTCGCCGCCGCCCTCATCCCCGAGATCAACGGCAGCTACACCAATGTCGTCGGCCTGCCGCTGACCGAGACGATGAACATGCTGACCGGCGCGGGCTACCCCGTGCCCCTCGAAAGCCCTGCCCCATGAGCCACCGGACGATCCTGATCGAGACCCACGCGCATGACGGGCGCACGCGCGCCGCGCTCGTGGTGGATGGCCGTCTCGAGGATCTGCTGATCGACCCGCCGGGCGACGCCGCCGCACCGCGCCCGGGCGAGATCTACCGCGCCCGGGTCGACCGGCTCGTGCCGAACGCGGGCGGCGCCTTCATGCGCCTCGACCGCGGGCGCCAGGGCTACCTGCGCGAGGCGCGCGGCCTGCGCGAGGGCCAGCGCCTGCTGGTGATGGCGACGGGGCACGCCGAGCCCCACAAGGCCACCCCGGTGACGCAGCGCCTGCTGTTCAAGGCGCGCCACGCGATCCTGACCCCCGGCGCGCCCGGCATCAATGTCTCGCGCCAGATCCGCGACGAGGACGAGCGCGCGCGCCTCACGGCCGTCGCAACCGAGGCGCTGGGCGAGGCGGGTGACACCGGGCTCATCCTGCGCAGCCTCGCCGCGGGCGCCGAGCCGGACGCGATCCGTGCCGACATCGCGGCACTGCGTGCGCTCGCGGCCGACGCCGCCGAGACCGCCGAGGGGCCGGTGCCCGGCACCGCCGCCAGCGCACGCCGGACCGCCCTATCCGAGTGGGAAGGCCGGGTCGAGGAAGGCGCCGGGCTCTTCGAGCGCGAGGGCGTGCTCGACGAGATCGACCGGCTGCTGCAGCCGCAGGCCAATCTTGCCTCGGGCGCATGGATGACCATCGAGCCCACCGCCGCCCTCGTTGCCGTCGACATCAATACCGGCGGCGACTTCAGCGCGGCGGCCGGGCTCAAGGCAAATCTCGACGCCGCGCGCGACCTGCCCCGGCAGCTGCGCCTGCGCGGGCTCGGCGGTCAGATCGTCGTCGACTTCGCGCCGATGCCGAAGAAAGACCGGAAACGCATTGAAGACACGCTGAAATCCGCCTTCCGTCGCGACCCGATCGAAACCTCGCTCGCGGGCTGGACAGGGATGGGCCTCTTCGAGATCCAGCGCAAGCGCGAACGCCAGCCGCTCGCCGAGGTCGCGGACTGAGCGCATCGCCCGCTCCGGCCCCGCGCCGGGCGGCCGCCGCAGTCTGGGAATGGGCCGATGCCTGCATGACACGCGCCATCAGAAACGGCGCGATTTCACCCCTGGCCCCGGTGCGGATCTTTTCTAATTTCCGTTGAATTTCAAGTTGATATGATCACTTTCACGCGTGAAAACGTGCCCGGGCCAAGGCGATCCTACACGCCCTCGGCCGGCTCTGCCCCGCGCGCCCGCGGCTGCGAAGACGGGTGCACCAGCCCGCGCAGATCCTCGAGGATCATGTAGAGCGCGGGAATGAGGAAGAGCACGATCGTCGTGGCAAAGACGATGCCATAGCCCAGCGACACCGCCATCGGGATCAGGAACTGCGCCTGGCGCGAGGTCTCGAAGATCATCGGCGCGAGCCCTCCGAAGGTCGTCAGCGTCGTCAGCAGGATCGGCCGGAACCGCCGCATCCCCGCGCGCCACATCGCGTCGAAGGGCTCGGCCCCCGAGGCCCGCAGCTTGTTCGCGTAGTCGATCATCACCAGCGCCGCGTTGATGACGACGCCCGACAGCGCGATGATCCCGAAGACCGAGATGATCGACAGCGATATCCCCATGATCAGGTGCCCCGCGATGGCCCCGGCGAAGCCGAAGGGGATCGCCGTCATCACGATCGCGGGCTGGACGTAGGACCGGAACGGGATCGCGAGGCAGACATAGATCATCACCAGCGCCACGCTCATCGACAGCGCGAAGCTGCCCATCACCTCCGCCTGCGTGTCCTGCCGCCCGGCAAGCTGCCAGCCCAGCCCCGGGAAGTCGCGCTGCAGCGCCGGCAGGATCTCGGTGGTCGCGGCGGCGACGATGCGGATCGTCTCCTCGGTCGGCTCGACATTGGCGCTCACCCAGACCACGCGCCTGCCGTTCTCGCGGTTGATGATGCTGTCCGCCCTGCCCCGCTCGACCGTGGCAACCTCGTAGAGCGGAGCCTCCGAACCATCGGGGCCGATCAGGATCAAGGTCTCGACGTCGTGCTCGGACCGTCGTTCCTCGGCGGGCAGGCGGACCCGGACAGTGATCTCGTTGCGGCCATCCTGCTGGCGAAGCGCTTCGAGGCCCAGGAAGGCGGCCCGGACCTGTGCTGCCACGGACTCGGCGGTAAACCCCGCAGCGCGCCCGGCCTCGGTCAGTCGGAAGGCCAACTCGGTCTTGCCCGGCGTGAATCCGTCCTCGGCATCGCGAATCGCTCCGAACTCCTCGAGCCGTGCCTTGAACGCCGCCGCCGCGCCCGCCAGCGTGTCGACATCCGTATGCGCCAGCTGGAACTCGATGCCCGACTGGCCGCCGGGACCGCCGAAGCTCGACTCGAAACGCATCGAGCGGGCGGCCGGGATCTCGCCCGCGGCCTCGCGCCAGAGCGACGCAACCTCGGCGGTTGGCAGCGGCCGAACGCCGGGAGGCTGGAGATAGATCCGAAGATCGATCCGCGCGCCGTTGACCAGGGCCGAGATACCCGTCGCGAGATCCTCGCCGCCATGCGCCGCGACAACCTCGTGCGCCGCCGCGACCATGCGGTCACGCACCGCCAGCGTCGTCTCGAAGGGCGCGTCGACCGGCATCGTCACCGACGCGCTCGCATAGTCCCGCGGCACCGAGGGGAACAGCCCGAAGCCCATGCGCCCCGACATCGGCCAGGCGATGGCGATGGCCAGGACGCCGGCCATCAGCGCCACGGTGGTATAACGCCAGCCCATCGCGACGCGCAGGAGTGGCCCGTAGACCCGCTCGACGAACGACGCGAGCAGCCCCGAGAAGGTCATCTGGATGCGCGCCCCGATCCCCGGCCGCCGGCTGGGGTCGCGGCGTGCCACCCCGGCCAGATGCGCGGGCAGGACGAACAGCGCCTCGATCCAGCTCAGCAGGAATGCGCTGGCCACCACCAGCGGGATCACCAGCCAGAACTTCCCGAAGGCCCCCGGCACCAGGGCGAGTGGAAGGAAAGCGATGATGTTGGTGATGATCGAGAAGGCCAGCGGCACCGCGATGTCGCGCGCGCCCTGGATCGCCGCGTCGATCCGGCTCATGCCGCGTTGCAGGTACTCGAAGATGTTCTCGCCCACCACGATCGCGTCGTCGACCACGATCCCCAGCGCCAGGATGAAGGCGAACATCGAGACCATGTTGATCGAGACGTCGAGCACCGGCAGGAAGATCAGCGTGCCGAGAAACGCTGTGGGGATTCCCATGGCGACCCAGAACGCGAGCTTGAACTCGAGGAATAGGCTCAGCACCAGCAGCACCAGCAGCAGCCCCATGAAGCCGTTCTTGATCAGCAGCTCCATGCGCGCGCGGTAGATGTCGCTGTCGTCATCCACGATCGCCGCGTCGATCCCCGCCGGCAGCGCCGCCATCGCTTCGGGCAATGCGCGCTGGACCGCGTCCGAGACCCCGATCGGCGTCTCCTCGCCCACGCGGTATACATCGACCCGGATCGAGCGCTTGCCGTTGTAGCTCGACGCGAGATCGGCGTCCGCGAAGCCGTGCCTGATGCGCGCGACGTCACCCAGGCGCAGCACGGTCCCACGCGGGTCCGCGATCAGGGGGATCTCGGCGAACTCCGACGGGAGATCGCGCCGATCGGCCACGCGCAGCAGGATATCGCCGCCTGCCGTCTCGACCGTGCCGCCGGACCGGTCGAGCGCCGCGCGGCGAATGGTGGTCCCGACATCAAGCAGGGTAAGCCCGTAGGCCCGCAGGGCGGCACGGGGCACCAGCACCTCGATCTCGAGATCCCGTGCACCCGAAAGCTCGACCTGGCTGATCTCAGGCTCGTCGAGCAGGCGGTTGCGCACCATCTCGGCCGCCATCCGCAGAGACCGCTCGTCGACCTCGCCATAGAGCTGGATCTCGACGACGTTCCGTTTTCGGATATCGAGACTGACGGTCGGCTCCTCGGCATCTTCGGGAAAGGTGGTGATCCGGTCCACCGCCTGGCGAACATCGTCATAGACCAGCCTGCGATCCCGATCGGTCCCGAGCTCGGCCACGACCTTGGCAAGGCTCTCGCTGGCCGTCGCAGTGAGCGTGTCGATGCCCTGGATCGAGCGAAGCTCTTCCTCGATCGCGAGAATGACCCCCTCCTCGACCTCCTGTGGAGTCGCACCCGGCAAGGGCACGCGGATGGTGATCGTGTCGGTCTCGTACGAAGGAAAGACCTCCTGCCGGATCAGCGTCGTGAAGCCGAGCCCGCCAAGGATCAGGAACAGCATGAGCAGGTTCGGCGCCACGGCATGGCGCGCCATCCACGCGATCGGCCCCGACTGTCGCAGCCGGGTGTTCACCGCGTCGTCCCGCCCGAGCGGCTCGCGTCGGCGGTGCTTGGCGCCTCGCTGGCGGGCAGGCGCAACGCCATGCCGTTCGAGACGCTGGCCAGAACCGTGGTCACGACCCGCTCGCCGGGCGCCAGCCCGTCCGAGATCAGCACTTCGCGCGCGCCGCGCCAGGCGATCACGACCGGCCGGATGTCAAGCCGGTCGTCCGGTGTCATCACCCAGACCGTGTCGCCATCGCGCACGGCAGCCCGCGGCAGCGTCACGGCGCCAGGCACCGCGCGCGCCTGCATCGAGGCGCGCAGGAAACTTCCGAGAAGGAGCGGCGGCTTGCCTTCATTCTCGGGCGTTCGCGCCATCGGGTCGCCAACCTCGGCGATCACCTCGGCCATGCGCGCGGCGGGGTTCAGACGGGGCGACACGCGCAGGACGCGGCCGGTGCGGAAGGCGCCTTCCGGCCAGACGCCGGGCTGGGTGAAGCGGACCTCCGCCCCCTCGGCAAGGTCGAGCCAGGCAAGCGCCGAGAGCGGCACCGCGAGCCGCACCTCGAAGCGGTCGACCGGGACGAGGGTCGCGATCTCGGTCCCCGCGGTCAGGTAGCTTCCCTGCGCGACATCGGCGGAATCGACGAGGGCATCGAAGGGGGCCGTAATCCGGGTGCGGGCGAGGTCGAGCGCGGCGCGCTCGAGCGCCGCCTCGGCCGCCTCGCGCTCGGCACGAAGTTCGGCCATCTGGGGCTCTCGCAGGATCAGCGCCCGCTGCTCGTCGGTCAGGGATGCGCGGCCGGGAAGCCGCCCAAGATCGAGCGCGGCGCGGGCGCCCTGCCCCCGCTCGATCGCGATGCGGGCGTCGATCTGCCTGATTGCGGCCTCGGCTCCAGCCACCGCCTGGCGCGCCGTGCGGTCGTCTATACCGACCAGCAACTCGCCCGCGGCAACCTCGCCGCCCGTGATGAGATCGGGATTAAGGTCAATGACGAGGCCGCTGACCTCGGGACGCAGATTGAGCACGCGCGGCGCCGCCACGTCGCCCCAGACATCGAGCATGGGCCCCTCGGCCGCCGGCGCCGCCTCGACGACCTCGACAAGCCGGGCGAGACGCGGCCGATCGCGGCGATCGGCCACCGGAGCCGTGTCGATGATCTGGTACGCCACCCAACCCGCGGCTGCGAGCAGCACGAGAGGCACCACGGTCTTGAGCACAGCGGCAAGGATGCGGCGCCACAGAGACACGCGAGGCGCCAAGGGAATTCGTGTCCCGGCGGGCTGGGTCGGAATCTCGATGGGCTCGATCCGTGTCATTTCATCTTCGCACGCAACTTGAACGGCTTTCCGGCGCCATCGGGCACCGCACACCCAAGTATTCCCTGATCGGCCCGACATTGATAGACCGGGCACGAAGTCGCGCGGCCGCCACGGCCAGGAGAAGAGAGCAGATGAACGACAAGTCAATGGCCGCAGCGAAAGGGACAGCGGGTCGCTGCCCCGTCTGCGGCGCGGCGACAGAAAAGCGCTGGCGTCCCTTCTGCTCCAGACGCTGCGCGGATGTCGATCTCGGGCGCTGGCTGAAAGGCAGCTACGCCATCCCCGGAGAGCCGCTCGAAACGGAAGGCGCCGAGCGCGACAGCATCGCCTCGTCCCCCCCGGAGGGCGAGGAAGATCGCTGAGCCGCCTCTCGTCCCCACCGCATATGGCGCGTGGCGCACGGCGACAGATCACGGCTCAGGATTCTCCGGCCGTCACATGCAGTCTGTCAGATGCCAAAGTTGATGCGGTCGGCGCCGGCGGTGTCTCGGCCCGGCGATCGGCAAGCGCCCGGGCCTCGCGCTGCTGTGCCGTCTGAAGGTCGCGCGCTGCATCCTCCCGCGCCTGCTCGATCGCGAGGTCCCGGCACAGCGCGGCGATCGGCGCCAGCGCCGCGTCGCGGGCTTCGCGTGCCGCTTCGCGGCGCTCAAGAAGCGCCATCTGCCAGATTGCCAGCCTTCCCGCATCCTCCGGGGTGCGAGCGGGCTCGAGCGCGGAAAGCCGCGCGTCGAGTGCAGCAATCGCTTCCTCGGCGTCCTTGACCGCCTTGCGCGCCTCGGCCAGGCGCGCCTCTGCGCGCATGCGCCGTGCCGTTTGCGCCCGGATCACGGCACCGAGCGCATCCCCGGCCCCGCTGCTCATGGCCGCCCCTCGGAAACTGCGGCGCCGAAACCGCATACCCGCCCTGTCCGCTGCATGTTCGCTACCATCCGCCCTGCCCCATGTCGGACGCGTGTCGCCACTCGTCGGCGCCTCCCTCGCGACGCCGGCGGCGCATCTCGTCGGCGAAGACGATGGCCGCAGCGACGGCGCGGAAATGCTCCGGACGGATCTCCTCCCCGACCGCGACCGCGGCGTGGAGCGCCCTCGCAGTCGGCGGATCAGGATGGATCGGCACCCCCGCCTGCGCGGCGCGCTCGCGGATCCGCGCCGCGATCTCGTCGACGCCCTTGGCGATGCAGACCGGCGCGGCACCCGGCGCCCGCGACCAGTGCAGGGCCACCGCGTAGTGCGTGGGATTGGTGAGGACGACATCGGCCCTGGGCACATCGGCCAGCATCCTGTTGGTCGCGATCTCGCGCGCCCTCTGGCGGCGCGTTCCACGCATGTGGGGATCGCCCTCGCTTTCCTTGCTCTCCTCCTTCAGCTGATCGTGGGTCATCCGAAGCTGCGACAGGTGCCGGTGCTGCTGCCAGATCATGTCGGCGAGCCCGACCACGACCGCCACGATCGTCACGCCCGTGAGGACGGACCACAGCTGCGCCTCGAGCAGCTGCCCCATCAGGCGCGCCTCGATGCGCGCGTAGCCGGCGATCCGCCGTGCCTCGTCCGCGAGGGCAAGCCAGAGCACGGTGGCGACGGCCGACAGCTTGACCACGCTCTTGGCGAACTCGACCAGACCGTGGACGCCGTATTTCTGCCGGGCATTGGCAAGCGGAGAGATGCGCGACAGCTTTGGCGCAATCTTCTTTGGCGCAAACACGATGCGGCGCAGGCCGATCAGCGCGGCCAGGACCAGGGCGCCCGGAAGCAGCAGAAACGGCGATGCGGCAACGGCCACGTCGCCGCTCAGCTGCATCACGAGGTTCGCGCCTCCACCACCGAAAGCCCGTCGGGCGAAACCGCCGGGATCGGAGAGAAGCTGCAGCAGGGTCTCGCCCAGCGCCGTCGCCGCCCATCCGGTCGCGAGCGTCATGGCCGCCGCGAAGCCCATATAGACCAGCGCAGCCTGGGCGTCCTGCGACTGGGCTAGATCGCCGGCCTCGCGCGCCCGCTCGATCCGGCGCTGGCTCGCGTCGTGGCTTTTCTCCTGGGCGTTGTCGTCGTCTGCGCTCATGGCCTCGCGCTCAATGGCGCCGCGAACACGAGGGCGGCAACGTCGAGCCAGCGCCCGAAAAGTTCGGGCAAGGCCAGCCACAGGACCGCGAGACCGAGGGCCACGATCAGCGGCGCGCCGACCAGGGCGACCAGAAGTTGCGGCATCGCACGGCTGAGAGCACCAAGCGCGAGGTTGTAGGCAAACCCCACGGCGACGAAGGGAAGCGCGAGCGAGAGCCCCAGCGCGAACGTGCCGCCGACCCGCGCGACGCCCCAAGACGCGAGATCGTCCCCCGATGGCGCCAGGCCGTAGGGTAGCACGACGTAGAGCTCGGCCAGTCCCGCGACCAGTGCGACATGCATGCCCGCAGCCATTGCGAGCGCAATGCCACCCAGCATCAGGAATGTCGCGATGCTCGGCTCCGACTCCGCCGTGACGCCCCCGAAGAGCTGTGCGATACCGACACTCTGGGCCGCCACCGCCCCTGCGATTTGCAATGCGATCACGAGGAGCCTGAACGCCACTCCGATCACGAGGCCCGCTGCCGCTTCCGCCGCCAGCAACGCGGCGAGGCCGAGCGGCGTTCGCGGAGGAGGCCCGGCGACATCATGCACGAGCGGCGCGACAACGAGCGTGAGACCCAGCGCGAGGCCCAGCTTCACCTTGGGGGGCACGACCCGCTCGCCCATGCCGGGCAGGACGGCGATCGCGGCCGCGATCCGCGCGAAGACCCCGGCATGCAGAAGCACGAGGTCCGCGAGTCCGGCAAGGATCGGGGCATCGGCGCCTTCCATCTCACGCGGTTCCGACCAGACTGAGCCTGGTGCGCGTGCCGATCTCCTCGAAGGACAGCACCGGGGCGTCGACGCCCTTGGCCTCGAGCACGCTGCGCAAGAAGCGCCGCCGGCGTCCCGACGTGGCGATGACCGGCGCGAGCCCACGCCGCGACGGTTCGGACAATGCACCGCGCACGGCGGATGCGAGACGGTTGAACTCGTCGGGCGGCAGGACCACGTCGGCGACATCGCCCTCGCACCGCTCGTATGTCGAGAACAGGTTCTCCCATTCGGGCCCGAGCTGGACGAGCGGAAGACGGCCCTCGCGGTCGCAAAGACGCGCAACGATCAGGAAGGCGATGCGGCGGCGGACATGCTCGACCACGTCGTCGAGCGCCAGGCCCGCCGCGCGCGCTTCGGCCGCGGCTTCGAGGATCAGCGGAAGATTGCGCACCGGAACCCTCTCGTCCAGCAACCCCCGAAGCACCCCCTGGAGCAGGTCGAGCGGAACCTTGTCGGGAATGAACTCGTCGAGCAGCCGCTTGTTCGCATCGGCGCGCGCCGGGTCCGAGGGGCGAGAGAACTCGTCGAGAAGCTTGCGAAGCGCGCGCCGCGTGAGCAGCCGTCCGAAGTTCGCCTTCAGTGTCTCCAGCAGATGGGTCGCGACCACCTCGCCCGGCGTGATCACGGGCAGACCCAAGGCGGCCGCGTCGTCGGCGGCGCGTTCCTCGATCCAGCGTGCGGCCGCGCCGTATACCGGCTCGGAGGTGTCGCGGCCTGCAATCCCGACGGGCTCGTCAGGGTTCAGCAGGACCAGAACATGGCCGGGCTCGAGCGCCGCGCTCGCGACCTCGATCCCCTGAACGAGGATTGCATAGCTCTTGCCCGGCAGCAGCGGATCGTCCGTCAACCGGACCTCGGGCACGACAAATCCGAATTCCTGGGCGATGTGCCGGCGCATGTTGCCGATGCGCTTGTCGAGGCCCGAGCCCGGCTCCATCACCGCGCCGATGATCGAGGGGTGGAAGCGCACATGCACCTCGTCAGTGTCGAGCAGATCGCCGATAGGCCGGGCGGCAGAGGGCGCGGCATCGTCCCCGGCCTCGGCCTCCGGCTCATCTAACGCATATTCGCGCCGCAGGCGGGCCCGCGCCGCCATCCAGCCCGCGACGCCAAGGCCCGCAGCCCCGAGAATGAAGGGAAGGAAGGGCAGCCCCGGAAGGAAGGCAAACACGGCCATCAGCCCGCCGACCGTGCCGAGCGCCGCCGGGTGACCGCCAAGCTGCCCCAGCAACGCACGATCGGCCGAGCCCGCAACGCCGCCCTTCGAGAGCAGCAGCGCCGCCGCGATCGATGTGATCACCGACGGGATCTGGCTGACCAGCCCATCCCCGACCGTGAGGATGGCGTAAGTCTCGAGCGCCAGGCCGAAGGACATGCCATGAGCGGCGACCCCCATCCCGAGGCCCATCACGATGTTGAGCAATGTGATCAGAAGGCCCGCGATGGCGTCGCCCTTCACGAACTTCGACGCGCCGTCGAGCGACCCGAAGAAGGTCGTCTCCTCCTGCTCGATCCGGCGCCGTTCCTTGGCCTCGGCATGGCTGATGGCTCCCGAAGCGACATCGGCATCGATCGCGAGTTGTTTGCCGGGCATTCCGTCCAGCGCGAAACGGGCGCCGACTTCGGCCATCCTGCCGGCGCCCTTGGTGATGACAATGAAGTTCACGATCAGCAGCACTGCGAAGACGACGAGGCCCAGGAACAGGCTGCCGCCCATGATGAACATGGCGAAGCCCTCGATCACACCGCCCGCCGCGTCGGTTCCGGTGTGCCCCTGGCCGATGATCAGCTTGGTCGAGGACACGTTGAGCGACAGCCGCAGCATCAGCGAGGCGAGGAGCACCGTCGGGAAGGCCGAGAAATCGAGCGGCCTCTCGATGAACAGCGTGATGGTGAAGATCAGGATGGCTAGGCCGAAGGAAACCGCCAGCCCAGCGTCGAGCAGCCAGGCGGGCATCGGCAGGATCATCATGCAGATGACCGCCATCAGCACGAGCGAAAGCAGGACCGTCGGCTGATAAAGCTGGCGAATCGAGAACATCATCACCCCTCAGGAACCGCCACCGAACAGGGAACGGGCGGCGGCGTTAAGAAAACCTCGGCCCGCCGTGAGCGTGGTCACGCTGCCACTTCCTGCGGCGAACCCCGTGGGGGCGAAGAGCGAGCCATTCCGGCGCGACGCGCCCGGGCCTGGAGCTCTGTCCCGTCGCGCGAGGCGCGTGGTGCCCGGCAGAAATGCCCCCTCCCGCGCCCGCGCCGCAATCAGTGGCACCGAAGAAGCGCTGAAACCGGTGGCCGTATTGCGCGACGCGACCATCTGCCCATGCGCTTGCGTCGACCCACCGCCCGCAATCGCGACGTCGTGCACCGGTGCAGACCGGGAACCGAGGCCATTCATCAACGCCACGACGCGGGCCCGGTAGCGATCGGCGTTTCCGGCGTTGCGCGAGTGGTAGTGACCTGCGGCTTCCATCCACGAGCCGCTCTCCTCGTAGAGCCGGCGCAGGAAGTCCGCGGCATATTCGGCTCCGATGCGCGGATCGAGCATGGCATCGAGCGAGCGAAAGGCCCCGCCATGCCAACGGAGATTGATCTGGAAGCACCCGAAATCTATCGAACGCGCGCCCTCTGAAATCGCCAGCCTTGCGTGCGCAAGAGCATCCTCGGCGCCATCGAAGCGCAGCCCCTTGCCCTCGACGTTGAGCGTCCAGGGCCAGGGCAGGAAACGCCCGCCACGCGTCAGCCCGCTCTCCGTCAGCGCGATTGCCGAAAGCAGACCTGCCGGCACTCCGCGGGCACGACCCGCTGCCTCGGCCGCGGCAAGACAGGCTTCGCCCGGCGATGGTACGGCAGTCGCCGCATCCGCACGCGGAACGAACAGGCCGACGGCGACCACGGCTGCCACCGCCCTGATGGCTCGCGCCCGCATCACCCGCCCGCGACAAGGCCGATGATGGTGTTCTGAAAGAAACCGACGAGGCCCTGGGCCATGAAACCCAGGGTCGCCCAGAACATCACCATGATTGCGAGCATCTTCGGCACGAAGGTGAGCGTCAGTTCCTGAATCGAGGTCAGTGCCTGCACGAGGCCAATCAAGAGCCCCACCACGAGTGCGACGCCCAGGATCGGCGCGGCTATCACCAACCCGACCCATGCTGCCTCGCGCATCAGGCCAATCAGCATGGCTTCTGTCATGGCACGCGCCTCAGACCGGCATCCGCAGGATTTCCTGGTACGCCTCGACGACCCGATCACGGACGGTTACCGCCGTCTCGAGCGCCATTTCCGCCGCCGACAGCGCTTCCACCAGCGTCTGCACGTCGCCCGACCCCGAAACCGTTGCCGTTGCGGCCGACTCGCCCTGGCGCAGGCTCTGCTCCATCATCCGCGCAGCCTCGGTCAGCGCGTCGGAGAAGCTCAGCCCCCCCTGGACCCCGGGGCCAGGCGTGTTATCGAGGGTGATTTTTCTGCTGTTTCCATAGAGCTGCGTCGCGATGCTTGCATCGGCTTTCATCGGGTTCTCCCTGCTTTCTGGGGGTCTGTACGCCCAAGGCGCGGCGCACGAACATGTCAGCGGCGAAGGAGGTCGAGCATGCTGCCCGCCATCCGTCGCGCCTGGTCGAAGATGTTGAGATTGGCCTCATAGGAGCGTTGCGCCTCGCGCGCATCAGCCAGCTCGATCAGCGGATCGACATTCGAGAGGGTTAGCATCCCGTCCTGATCGGCGAGCGGGTGTCCCGGCTCGAAGACCTGCCGCGGGGCGGTACCATCGAGCCTGACTGGTCCAGGCGAAACCTGCGCCGCGCGCGACACGCGATCGAGCTGGGTCTCGAACGAAACGGTCTTGCGGTGGTAGCCGGGCGTATCGGCATTGGCGACGTTCTCGCCGATCAGGCGCAACCGGTGGCTTTGTGCGCTCATCCCGCTCGCTGCGGACATCATCGCGCGCTTTAGGTCGTGCATGGCCACCCTCTCAACGAACGCGGCCGAGACCGAGCCGAAGCAGATCGAGGGTCTTGTCGTAGACCGTCATCGCCATCCGGTACTGGCTCTGGCTTTCCACTGCCCGAAGCGTCTGGTCCTCGATGTTGACGGTACTGCCATTGGGCTCCACCGGAAGTTCCGGCTCGAAGATCCCGGCCGGTCGTATAGGCGCGACGCCGGTTTCAGCATGGCCCGGCCGCGTCACGCGTGGCGTAAACGTGTCGTTAACCAATGTTGAGAAATCTTGCACGTCGCGGGCGCGGTAGCCCGGTGTATCCGCGTTGGCGACGTTCTCGGCGATCAGCTTGTGCCGCTCGGCTGCATGGCGCGCCATCGAGGACGCAAGATCGAGCACTGCAAGGCCATTTAACATGACGATTCCCACCACTTCTTGGTGCCGCTCCCAACTGCCTAGCCCGAATCCGCTTAACAGAGGGTTCGCGGCAACCCGACGTCGCGAGGTCACATGATCCACCAGAGCAGCGATCTCCCAGGGGTTCCTGCATCGGCGGTCATCTGGGGGCGGGTGTGCGGCTCGGACGGTGCCCGCGTGCGGGTGAGCGGCCTCGCGCAGCTCGCAAGGATCGGCGATCAATTGCGGATCCAGCTGGATGGCGATCGCGAGGCCATGGCCGAGATCGTCGCGCTCGATCGCGCGATTGCGGTCGGCATGCTGATGGGCCCCGCGAACGGATTGGCGGCGGGTCAGCGCGCATGTCTCGAGCCGATGGCAGACCCGGTTCCTTCCGCGGCATGGCTCGGCCATGTCGTCGACGCCTTCGGCCGGGCAAGATCGGCGGAAGGCACGGCCGCGCCAGCCACCTGGCCCACGGGCGCTCCGCGCGGGTCGACACTTCGCGTCGCGCCGCCGCCGGGCGACCTTCGGCGCCCGCTCACGGCAGCCATGTCAACCGGCGTCGCCGCGCTCGACACCGTGCTGCCGCTGTGCCGCGGACAGCGGATCGGCATCTTTGCCGGGAGCGGTGTCGGCAAGTCGATGCTGCTCGATGCCATTGCGCGCGGCGCGGATGCCGATGTCATCGTGGTCGGCCTGATCGGCGAGCGCGGACGAGAGGTTGCGGGCTTCGCACGCGGGCTGCTCGATGGCCCGAACGGAGACCGGACCGTCATCGTCGCGGCGACCTCCGATCAGCCAGCGCTCTTGAAACGCCGGGCTGCCCTTCTCGCGATGGCCTGCGCCGAGCACTTTCGCGACCAGGGCAAGCATGTGCTCTTGCTGTTCGATTCGGTCACGCGCTTTGCCGAGGCGCATCGCGAGATCGCGCTCGCAGCAGGCGAGATGGCATCGCTGCGCGCGTTTCCGCCATCGACGACCGCGGCTGTCGCGCAGTTGTGCGAGCGCGCCGGCCCCGGGATCGTTGGTGACCAGGGCGGCGACGTGACGGCCGTCTTCACGGTGCTGGTCGCAGGATCGGACATGGAAGAGCCGGTCGCCGACATGTTGCGCGGCGTGTTGGACGGTCACGTGATCCTCGACCGCGCGATCGCCGAGCGCGGCCGGTTTCCTGCCATCGATGTCCGTCGCTCCGTTTCGCGTTCGGCACCGGGCGCGTGGAATGACGCCGAAGGCGCCCTATGCCGCCGGGCGCGCTCGATCATCGCGACCTACGAGGATGCTGCTCCGCTGATCCGTTCCGGCCTGTACAGCCCGGGAAGCGATGCCGCCCTCGACGAGGCCGTCCGGCTCTACCCCGAGGTCGATGCGTTCCTTGGCACGACAAGTCTTGCGCGCCCCCGCGCCGAGGCATTCCGCGAACTTGCGGCCATCCTCGGGGGCGATCCCGCAAGATGACAAACGGATGCCTCAGGTCGCTCTTCGGGCTGCGCACGGGTAAGGCGCGCTGCCGACATGGGGCGAGTGTGGGTGCGCGGTACCTTCGACAAACGCGGACGCAATCACGCCGGCGTATTCAAAGCCCTGAGATGATCAGGCTCACGCGCGCACCGGCGCCAAGGCCGCCCGATCTCAGAAGCGTCAGCGCCGTGGTCGCAGGACCAATCCCCTGGGCTGAAGCAGAGAGCTGAGCATTCAGAAGGAAACGGGATACCGCCTTTTCCACCACTTCGGCATCCCTGAAGACGGCCGGCGACGCGCTGCCGAACATGCTTCTACTCCGTGCTTCCAGCGTCTCGACCTGCTTGTCGAGATCGAGCTGTCCGAAGCTCGAGGGCAGCGAAAACATGCCCTCGATCACTTGCCGCAAGGGCGGTGAGCCCAGGATCCGGAACCAGGCGGCCTTGTCCGATCCGCCAGCCGCGGCAATGCTCCCGATCTCGCGCTGGAAATTGAGGGCGAGCCGCAAATCCACGTCGACCTCCCCGACCGCACGTTCGAACTGCCTTTCCCGGAACCGCTCCGCAAGCTCCCTGCGCGTCGTCTCGCTGGTCAATGCCGAACCGAGATCCCCGAAACCGAGCGCCGCGCTGAACTCGCGCCAGACGGGGTCCGCCAGACGATTCGCAAAGGCGTCGGGATCGATCGCCCCCTCCTCGAGTATTCTGCGGATGAAGGCACGTTTCCCGATCTCGTCCTCCAGACCGAAGGCGCCGAGGGCCACCCGGAGCAGGCGCGTGTCCTGGACCAGTTCCGCGGCGCTCGTGACAGCTGCCGCCCGCTCGATGAAGTCCTCGACATCGCGCTCGACATCGGGGCTGCGCGAAAACTGCTCGAGCTGCGCCTCGTAGGTCCTGGTCAGGAAGCGGAACCCGGTCAGGCCGCCCGTGGGAATGGCCGCCAGGAACGGCATCAGGCATGCACTCCGTCAGCACAACCCGCAGCCTCACGCGGTCGCATCGCGAGGAGGCGATCCTCGACTGGAAGAATTTTTCGAAGTGCCCTGAGAACACAATAGAAATTATCATCTCCAAGGGCCTGCCGCGCCTCGTCGAGGGCCGTGTCGCAAAGCTCGATGCCACCGAGCGCATCGTGCAACTGGTCGATCGCCACATCAAGCTCGCGCCGGGCCTCGCGCGGTTCGGCTTCGCCGGCAACGGCAAGCTGGGCAATGTAGCAGACCCGCTTGACCGGTGTATCGACCTCGTCGGGGTGAATAGCGTCCCGCAGACGAAGGATATTCGCATCGGGTGTCTTGACGATCAGCCGCGTGTTCCGCTCGCCATTCTGCATGACAACGCCATTCACGAGGATCTGCTCATGCGCACGCAGTTTCAGGATCAGTCCAGCCATCTTCTCGATCCTTTCAAGGCGCGGTCCGCGCGCGAAGGCCGCGCATGACAGAGGTGTTGATATCGATCAGCGGCGCGACATTTGCTTCGCGACGCAAGACCTTCTGGGTATGCGCTCGTGTGAAGTCGCCGAGATAGACGAGCTGCGCGCGCAACTGCGCCGGCAGTCCGTTCCGGCTGTCCGCGGCATCGGCCATGATCGTGGTCCAGAGCGAGAGGTTCTCGTGCAGCGCGGCGACCAGCGCGGGAAACGCATCGGCAGCCTCGGACGCGCGCCTCATCCGGCCGGTGATCGCGCTGAACACGCGGTATTCGATCGATCGCGGCGTCTCCAACGCACGCGCTGCCTGCGCGTATCCGGAAACCGGCACGGTCATCGCGGTCATGCCTCATCCTTTCGAGCTGGGCGTGTGAAGCGCCGGTATTCGACCGGCGGTGAATGGGGCCGGAACGCGATCGCGCCCGGCCCCTCTGCCGGATTACCTGAACAGCGCGAGGATGTTCTGCGGTGCCTGGTTCGCGATCGAGAGCGCCTGCACACCCAGCTGCTGCTGCACCTGAAGGGCCTGCAACCGCGCCGATGCCTCCTCGAGATCGGCATCCACGAGCGCACCGATGCCCGACTTGAAGCTGTCGACCAGGGACGACATGAAGTCGTTCTGAAGCTCGACGCGTTTTTCCGTGGTGCCAAAAGCGGCCTGCGCGTTGATCGTCGTCTGGATCAACCCCTCGATCGCCTCAAGCGCTGCATCGGCGCCAGCTTCGGTCGACACGTCGATCGTGGCGAGCGCCTCCAGGCCGCCGCCGATCGTGTTCTCGGCCGCACCAACCTGCCCGACGTTGATCGAGAAGTTGTCGCCGGTCGCGCTGGAGCCCGTGAAGGTGATCGTGCCGCCCGATACGGTCGCCGCGACCGTCGAGGCATCGGCTCCGGCGTTCTCCTCGATGTAGCTGTTGAACGCGGCTGCGAGGCCCCTCGCGACATCCTCGACCGTGTCGCCGTCGCGCGCGACATAGCTGATGTCGCCGGTGCCGCCGGTGTTCAGCCCGGCGAGATTGCCGGCGCCGCCGGTGATCTGCACCGTGAAGCCCTCGCCGGCCGACACCGCATCGACGGTCACCGTCTGCGTCGGCGGGGTGGCGGCCCCGGTCAGGGCGGTCGACGTGCCGTTCGCCGTCCCGGTCAGGTCGTCCGAGGCGGCGGCGGTGATCGTCGTGCCGATGGCAGACTGCTGCGTCGAGAGGTCCTGCTTGCTCACCGAAATGCTGCGCGCCGTCACCGTCCCGTCGGACGCGCGGTCCAGCGACGCAAGGATGTCCACCCTGCCGGAACCGTCCGCCTTCTCGGTGTTGCTCAGCAGGTTGAGCCCGTTGAACTGCGCGGCATTCACGATGCCCTCGATCTGGCTGCGCAGCGAGGCGACCTCGTCCTGCAGCTTCTGGCGATCGATGTTCTCCTCGTTCGCGGCGACGATCTTGCCCTTGATCTCGTTGAGGAGCTCGCCGACCTGCTTCGCGCCGTTCGACGCCACCGCGACCGTCGACCCGCCGAGCGAAAGCGATTCCGAGATCGCCTTGAAGCCCGCGACATCGGACTCCATCACCGACGAGATGGCAAAGACCGCGGCGTTGTCCTTGGCGCTTGCGACCTTCTTGCCGGTCGAGATCTGGCCGTTGACCTCGGCCAGGTTCTGGTTGGTGTTGCGCAGGTTCTGCAGCGCGATCATGGCGCTGGTATTGGTCAGGATGCTGGCAGCCATCTTTTCATTCCCTTGGAAGCGCGGCGTGGTTCACGCCGCCGAACACTCTCCCGGGGCAATCGCCCGCGGGACCCTGGCCCGAGCGCCGCCCGGGCCGATGACGTGTCTTCTGACAGGAGGAGCCACCTTGTGTGGCGCGCGGCGTCTTCATCCGCGTGAGGGAAAGCAGAACACGAAAAACCCTAAGGCCGGGTAAAGCGCATCACGCGCATTTCGTTGTTCCGCAGGCATCGGCGCGGCTCGCGATGCGCGACCCGTCACGCGCATACGCAACCGCACCAGCGCGCGTGGCCTCGAGCGCCGCGATTCGCCGACGCGCCGCGCCCAGCCCGTCGCGCACGGCATGGATCAGACGCTCGTTCGCGCGCGCATCCGCGATGAGCGCCGAAAGGCCTTCGCGCATCGCGGCGGCGCGCTCCATGCCCGGCCATGCGGCCTCGAGCCGCTCGACATAAGCGGCCTTCTCAAGTGCGAGTCCTTCGAGATTCGTGAGCTCTCCGGCAGTCAGCAGCACCCGCTCGCGCGCCAGCAGAGCGTGCCCCTCGGCCAGCAGCGTCTTGGCGTCGTCCATTCTCACTCCCCGCTCGCGAGGCGTCCGACCAGCGCCTCGGCAATGCCGATCGGCCGGCTGCGCGCGATATCCTTCGCGATCTCGCGCGTGAGGAGATCGGAGAACCCGGTGTCTCCGGCATCGCCCGCGCGCGAGCCGAGCGCGCGCGTCAGCCCCAATTGCTTGAGCATTTCAGCGAGAAAGGCCGCTTCGAACTCCACCGCGACCTGAGGGGAAATGCACGGCGCGCCCGCGAGGCCCTCCGGCAACGCATTTTCCGGATTGCGATCACGGACTGCGCCCGCTCCTTGCATACGCGCCTCCGGAACAGCTCTCGACACCGCGTCTGGCATTTCTCGCCTCCATATGCTCCCCGACTTATTGTCGGGATCCAATGGACGTGATGCGCGTAAAGAATCGGTAAGCTATCCGGTCTATGACCGTCCGTGGGACAGAACCTGCGGGGCCACTCATGAACAGCCAGATCCCATCCATCGACGAGCCGTTGCGCGTCACCCCGCGAAAGGCGGACGTCACGGGCCGGGCACAAGGGTCCACGACCGACCGTCGGCCACGTGACCCGCAAGCCGGCGGCCAGCGGGATTTCTCCGATGCCATGGTCAGCGCACGACCGGACGGGCCGGCGTGGTCACGTGGTTCTGACGAGACAAGTGCTCGACCAGATGCGTCCCGGGCGAGATCCCAGATGGGCGACGAGGACGCCACGATGGGCTTGCTTGCCCCTAGTGTGCCCGATGCAACGGCAGAACGACAATCGTCGTCCGCCAGGGCCATGGGGCACATCTTCCGGCCCAACGCCGCGGGCGCCCCGGCGCCGCTCGCTGCGACCGCCACAGCGCCTGCTCCGATGAACAGCGACGATCAAGGGGCAGCCGGCGGCTCGAGCCCTACCGAGGTGGAGGTGGCGGCGAAGCGGGCGAAGCCATTCACGACCGTGACAAGCCCGCCGAGCGGCGCCATCCCCGCGCAAGGTGAGGGTTCGCAGACCGAAGCACCGCGCAATTCGGACACAGAACCCATCGGGGCTTTCGTGCCTTCCACGCCCCGCGCCGCGACGGGAGCGACCCTGCCCCGGGTCGGAGCACACATGGCAGGGCGCCCGGGAATCACCTCGGCTGAACCCACGTCCGGCCGGTCCGGCAGTTCGTCGCCCCAGTCAGGCCTGACGGGCGAGGTGCCCCCGGTCGGCTCGATGTCGTTGCGCGCCGAGCTTGCCGCTGCCTCAAGGGATGCCGTTGCTGGGAACGCGCTTCCCGGAGAGGCGTCTCAGCGACTGACGCGCGAAGCAACTCCATCCTCCGGAACACCTGCAGCCTCGGATCAGGATCGACCGTCGGCTGAGAACCCGAAAGCGGAACCGGCACGGCCCCCGCTCTCGTTGGCTCGGGCGGAGCCTGCCGCATCACCTTTGCGCGGAGGCGCCGATCGCCTCGTCGGAAGTGCAGCCACATTGCACTCGGAGCGTGCCGATCTCTCGGGCTTCGTTCCGTCGACGACGACTCTGCCACAGATTGGCAGCCCGGCCACCTTCACCTCATCCACCCCGTTCCCGGCCCCGTCGGCTCTAGCGGCAGAAGCTGCGAGGCAAATCAGCGCTGCGATTTCGGCGAACACGGACAGCCAACACATCGAGCTGCGCCTTGATCCGCCGGAACTCGGCCAGGTCGAGATCCACTTCGACTTCGGCAATGAGTCTCTCCGTGCCGTCGTGTCTGCAGAACGTACGGCAACCGCCGATCTCCTCAAGCGCCATGTTGAAACCCTGATCCAGCAACTTCGCGACGCAGGTTTTTCTGGCGTCGATCTCAGCTTCGGCCAATTTGCGCATGGTGAAGGCGAGCGCCACCGGAGCCGGGCCGGCTCGGACTTCTCTCCGCGGGAGCGAAGCCGCGACGCCGCGGCGACCAGAACGATGGAGTCAAGCGAGCGCGGCTTTCACGACCAGCGCCGCACCACCACCGACCAGGCGCTCGACGTCAAGGTCTGAAGCAGAACGGGTCCCACCATGAACGTGACGACAACGCATGCGCTTTTTCCATCGAACATCGGCGACTGGCCCGGACGCGATGCCACGGACGACAGCGAGGCGACGTCCGATTTCGAGACGTTTCTGACGCTCCTGACGGCCCAGCTCCGCAACCAGGACCCGATGCAACCGATCGATTCGACCGAGTTCGTTGCCCAGCTTGCCAGCTTCACGACGGCGGAGCAGCTTGTGGGCGTCAATGAGCGGCTCGATGGCTTGCAGGTCCAGGGCGCTGCGTCCGAGATCGCGGCCCTGGGCGCTTGGATCGGCAAGGAAATCGCCGCGACCGATGGCAGCTTCCGCGCTCTCGGCGGACCCATGGCATTCGGGGTGCCCGTCAACTCGGCAGCCGATGGAATAACGGCACGTGTTCTGAACGCCTCCGGCGACGAAATCGCGCGCTTCCCGCTTGAAGGACCGAACCTGCGCAGCGGGGTCTGGGACGGCAGGGCCGCGAATGGTGCGTTCGTGCAGGATCAAGACGTGAAAATCGTGCTCGATTACAGCGTTGGCGGCACCGTGATCGCGCAGCAGCCGGCAAGCGTCTTTCGGAAGGTTGTCGCGATCCGCGGGACGGCTGAAGGCATCGTGCTCGACCTCGCGGACGGCGGAACGCTCGATGCATCCCGGATCGGGCAGCTGCGCGATCCGGACGCGCCCGAGCCGCCATTGGCTTCCTGACGATCGAGTGAGATGCTGCCGGCGAGACGGGATCGCGCCGATCCGAACCCTCGCGCGGCGCTCGAGGTCGTGTGCTTGAGCGCCGTTGGCACGCCGCAACGGTCCGCGGCCGCTGTCCGCGGCGGATGCACCCACCGCGTCTTTCTTATTGCACCGCAATCGCTCCCGTCGGAAAGTTACCCTCGCGCGCTCAAGGCGCGGCACGTTGATGAACCATGAGTAGAAGGGCGCATCCGGCTCTGTCGAGCGCCCATTTTATTGTGCGACGAGGGATGCCATGCGTATTGCGATGATCGGGACGGGCTATGTCGGCCTGGTGTCGGGCGTCTGCTTCTCCGACTTCGGCCACGAGGTCGTCTGCGTTGACCGCGACCAGTCCAAGATCACGCGGCTCGAAGCTGGCGAGGTGCCGATCTTTGAGCCGGGGCTCGACGACCTTCTTGCGCGCAACGTCGAAGCAGGGCGGCTGCGTTTCACGACCGACCTTCCCGAGGCGATGAAGGGTGCCGACGCGGTGTTCATCGCGGTGGGCACGCCAACCCGCCGCGGCGATGGGCATGCCGACCTCAGCTATGTCTTCGGCGCCGCCGAGGAACTCGCGCCGCTGATCGAGCACTATACCGTCGTCGTCACCAAATCGACCGTACCCGTCGGCACCAATGCCGAGGTCGCGCGACGCATCCGGGCGACCGCACCCGACGCGCCCTTCGACATCGCCTCGAACCCGGAATTCCTCCGCGAAGGTGCCGCGATCGAGGATTTCATGCGACCCGACCGGGTCGTCGTAGGCGTCACGTCCGAGAAGGCCCGGGCGGTCATGGCCGAGATCTACCGCCCGCTCTTCCTGCGGGAAACGCCGATGGTCTGGACCACCCCCGAATCGGCCGAGATGATCAAGTACGCGGCCAACGCCTTCCTCGCGACAAAGATCACCTTCATCAACGAGATCGCCGATCTTTGCGAGAAGGCCGGCGCCGACGTGCAGCAGGTGGCAAAGGGGATCGGTCTCGACGGGCGCATCGGGTCGAAATTTCTGCACCCCGGACCGGGGTATGGCGGCTCCTGCTTTCCCAAGGATACCTCGGCCCTGGCCCAGACCGGCCGCGAGTTCGCGTCACCGATGCGGATCGTCGAGACCGTGATCGAGGTGAACGACGCGCGGAAGCGCAAGATGGTGGACCGCGTCGCCGAGGCGCTCGACGACCGGCTTGCGGGCAAGAGGATCGCGGTTCTTGGTGTCACCTTCAAGCCCAACACCGACGACATGCGCGACGCCCCGGCGCTGACCATCGTGCCGGCCCTGATCGGATCCGGCGCGGAGGTCCGTGTCACCGATCCCCAGGGCCGCAAGGAGGGCGAGGCCCTCCTGCCCGGGGTAAGCTGGCACGCGAACGCCTACGAGGCGGCGCGCGATGCCGACGCACTGCTCATCCTGACTGAATGGAACGAGTTCCGCGCCCTTGATCTCGCGCGGCTGCGCGGCTCGATGCGCGGAGAGGTGATGATCGACCTGCGCAATGTCTATCACCCGCAAGACGCGCGCGCGGCAGGCTTCCGCTACAGCTCGGTGGGACGGGCGTGACGGGAGCCACGAGAGTATCCGGCGCGCAGACCGAAGCCTCCGGGTCGCGCGAACCGCCCATCCTGGTGACGGGCGCCGCGGGTTTCATCGGCGCCTTCATTGCCGAGCGTCTCCTGCAGTCCGGGCGCCGCGTCGTCGGGATCGACAACCTCAACGACTATTACGACCCCGCGCTCAAGGAAGCGCGGCTCGACCGCCTGCGCCAGCATCCCGGCTTCGCGTTCGAGCGGATCGACATCTCGGATACGCGCGATGTCGAGGATCTCTTCGCGCGCATCAGGCCCCGGATCGTCGCCCATATGGCGGCCCAGGCCGGGGTCAGCTACTCGATCGAGAACCCGCACGCCTATGGCGCCTCGAACCTGACGGGCTTCCTCAACATCCTCGAAGGGTGCCGGGCGGTGACGACACGTCACCTCGTCTACGCATCGTCAAGCTCGGTCTATGGCGGCAATGCCCGCGTGCCGTTCAGCGTCCACGACAGCGTCGATCACCCGGTCAGCCTTTACGCGGCAACGAAGAAGGCCAACGAGCTCATGGCCCACAGCTATGCCGCGCTCTATGGCCTACCGATGACGGGCCTGCGATTCTTCACAGTCTATGGCCCGTGGGGCCGGCCCGACATGGCGGTCTGGAAATTCACCCGCGCGATCCTCGCAGGGGAGCCGATCACGGTGAACAACCACGGCAAGATGTGGCGCGACTTTACCTATATCGACGACATCGCCGAGGCGGTCATCCGCCTGCTCGACCTGCCAGCCAGTCCCGAGCCCGCATTCGACCGAATGGCACCGGATCCGGGGTCGAGCTGGGCACCGCACCGCGTCTACAACATCGGCAATCGCCGGCCCGAGGCACTCATGGACCTCATTGCGCTGATCGAGCGCGAGATCGGGCGAGAGGCGATCGTGCAGATGCGGCCGCTCCCACCCGGAGAGGTGCTCGAGACTTCGGCCGACACCACCGAGCTCGAAGCCGTCACCGGATTTCGCCCGTCGACGCCCCTCGCCGAAGGGATCGCGCGTTTCGTTCGCTGGTATCGCGAGTATCACGCGGTCTGAACGCGGTCGTCACGTCAGTCCGTTCCACTCTTCGGGCCTCGGCCTCTCATGTCGGACTATTCGCGGTCGAAGAGCATCCTCTTCGACCGCGAAAGCAGCGAGAGCCGCTGCGAAAGCGTCCCGGCGACGAGGAACTTCAGAGCGACGCGCCGCCATGCGTCGATCCCTCCTGACTCGGCGAACCCCTCCCCTGGAATTGCGCCCAGGATCAGCCTCGCGGCAACGCGCTCGGCGAGTGCGGGGCGGCGCCACGAAGACGGCCATCTGCTCCCGAACACGAGCACCGCAAGCAGCGCCGAGATGCGGACGAAGTGCCCGGCATCGATCGAGATGGCCGCGGCAAGGTCTTCAGCCAGTTTCGCATCGCTCCGCCCCTCGATCAGCGTCGCGATGTCGTGCAACCAGCGCAATCTGCTGAAGACATGTTGAAGCCCATGCACCGAGAGGAAGACGAGGTCACCCCGCGGGCTCGGCACCATGATCGTGCGCCCGGTCTGATCGATCCGCTGCACCAGCATTCCGCCGTCGAGGGCATCAAGACCCGGCCACCCGCGATAGGCGATGCTCCGCGCATGAAGTTCGACTGTGAAGTCCGCGCCGGGCAGGCGAAGCTCGATATCCTTCGAGACGCGCGCGCTCGGCGGCAGCGCCATCTCGTCCGAGCAAGGTTCGAAATCTGCGACATACCCGATCCGGCCGAGTTCTCGGGCGGCCTCGTCGAATTCTGCATCGGTGACAAGCAGATCGAGATCCCGGCTCTGGCGCATTCCCGCCGAGCCATAGAGACGCTCGGCCAGCGCCCAGCCCTTGAGCAAGGCGGGGCGGATGCCCACAGAGCCCAGGGCATCGACGATCCGAAGGGTCTCGGCCTTCTGCCTGAGAGCTGCGATCCCCGCATCTCGCGCCGCCCCTTGAAGCGCCTCAAGTACCTCACCAGGGATCGAGACGCCCCTGAGCGCACCGGACAAGATTGGCGCGACCCGGTGGCGCTTCACCGCGAGATCGATGAAGCGACCCCATGCGCGTGGCGTCAGACGCTGGGCAATCTCGTCGACTTCTCGCATCGCAGCCTCGCGGGCGGCGCCCACCGAAAGTGATCGCGCGATCAGTGCAAGCTCGGGCGGCCACGCCCCCGGCAGCGGAGCGAGCGATGCGCGGGCAAACTGGCGGTCGTTGCCGCCCGCTCTCGCGCCCTGATGTTCCCCTACTCGCTGAGTCACGCGCTGGTCTCGTCCGCTGGTTTGTGTGGGAGCCGGGATCAGGCTCGCCCTTCGACTGTTTAGACCGGGATGCGCGGAACGGAAACGCCAGCGACGGTGAAGACATGTCAGCCAGATCGAGTGACCGGTTGGCGCGCAGCAACTCACACCCCGGATGGCGCGCCAGCCCCCTCGCCCTGACTGTATCGATCAGCGTGGCGTATCACAGTTCCTGGCGCATGACGTCGAGCACGAGCACATCCGCCACTTCGTTGCCAAGGATCCGGCGCGCAGCGACCCGCAGGCTCCGCCGCATCTCTTCGATGATCCGCGCATCCGTGTAGGTCTCGTCAAAGGCGCCGGTATAGGACATAGCGAAGAGCTCGCGGAGGAAGGCGTCGCGCAGTCGCGGCAACATCCTGTGTGTGAAGTCACTCATCTCCGACGGCACGTCCACTGCAAGCTCGAACAGGACCAGAGCCCGCGTCGTCTCGCCGCGAACCACCGGGATGATCAGCTGACGCCCCACTGCAATGAAGTTCCGCGACCCCGACGGATCCCCGGGCTTGTCGTCATAGATGCTCGCATGGCTGCCCGGATCCGCGATATCTGAATCCGGGCCGGACCGCCCGCCCCCTGGATCCTGCTCAACCTTGATGGCCAGTGCATCGGCGTCACCCGCCGCCGCATCCGCGCGCACGCTCCCCCCCCCCCTCGGCCGACCCGCCTGCCGGCGCAACGTACCATGCAGCGCCCAGCGCGCCCGTGAGTGCGCCGATCGCGAGCAAACCAAGCAGCCCGACTGCCTTGATCACGGCCGCCTCCCTTCAGAACGGCACGACGAGATCGACCAGCTGCTGCCCAATCCTCGGCTGCTGGACATCCGTGAGCTGGCCGCGGCCGCCATAGACGATCCGGGCGTCGGCGATCTTGTCGTACGAGATCTCGTTGCGGCGCGAGATGTCCTCGGGGCGGATGATCCCGCTCACCTGGAGCTCGCGCAACTCGAAGTTTACGCGTACCTCCTGACTGCCTCGGATGATCATGTGCCCGTTCGGAAGGATGTCCTGAACGGTCGCGGCAAGCCTCAGCGTGATCTCCTCGTCCCGGGCGACGCTGCCGCTCCCGGACGAATTCGACGTCCCGCTGGTCGACACCGCCGGTTGCAGCGTGTTCGCGCCCGGCAGCACGACGTCCGCCACCGAGGGCAGGCCGAACAGGGCCGACACCTCCACCTCGTCCTGTCCGCTCCGCGCGCGTGCGGTCACGTTGGAGAGGTCCGCTTCGTCGTCAATCTCGACAACCACCGTTAGGATATCGCCCCGAACACGGGCGCGCCGGTCCCCGAACAGCGAGTTCGGCCCGGATTGCCAGAGCGACGCAACCGTCGGCTCGCGCTCGAGAACGGCGGGCGCGGTGGACAACGCAACACGCTCGGGCGCCGGCTGGGGCGCATACATCTTCACCTCGGCTCCGGGCGCCGTCATGGTCGGGGGACGCCCAAGGCTGTCGAGTTGCCCGGCGCACCCCGCGAGCACGCCGGTCAGGCAGATGACGTGAATCGCCTTCATCGACGGATCTCGACCAGTCCGGGCGCGGTCACCCGGGCGCTCACCGGCTGGCGCGAGTCGATGTTGAGAACGCGGATTCGCTCGCCCGCGCCGCCGGCATCGAGGGCGCGTCCCTCGGTTTGGATCTCCAACCCGCCTCCCTTGAACCGGATGCTGACGACGTCGTTGCGCCGGACGAGAGTGGGTGGACCCAGATCGACCGGCACCACCGGCCGGCCGGCATAGATCGATCGCCTTGCCTCGAGCCCCAGCATGGCGTCACGGGACGACAGAGCCGCTGCATCGCCGTCCGAAACCGCCAGATCCGCTGCGACGATAACGGTGCCTGCCGGAATCGTCCGGCGCGCCGTCACTTCGCCGGCAAGCGCCGGAGCGCCGACCAACGCAGCGAACATCAGCAAAGATCGGAGCATCACCGGATCCTCGTTGTGGCCGACAGCATCTCGTCCGCCGCCGTCATCACGCGTGCGTTCAGCTCGTATCCGCGTTGCGCCTCGATCAGTTCGGTGATCTCGGCGACGACGTCGACCGAGCTCTCTTCCAGGAAACCCTGTCGCAGCGTGCCGCGTCCGTTCAGCCCGGGCTCGCCGATCACCGGGTTGCCGGACGCTTCGGTCTCGACGAACAGGTTGTCGCCGATCGCTTCGAGCCCCTTCTCGTTAATGAAGCCTGCCAGCGTGATCGTGCCGATCTGCTGGCCCTGCACCTGGTCTGCAAAACGCGCGAAGACCGTGCCATCGGCGTTGATCACCACTTCTCGCGCCTCCTCGGGCACGGTGATGTCGGGCATCAGTGGATACCCCTCGGACGTCACGATCTGTCCGTCGCCCGTCAGCTTGAACGCCCCGTCGCGCGTGTAGGCGCTGGTGCCGTCAGGCATCTCGATCTCGAAGTACCCGTTCCCCTGAATCGCGATGTCGAGTTCGCCGCCCGTCGGCCGCATCGATCCTTGCTTGATCTCCATGGCCACGGCCGCAGGGCGCACACCAAGGCCGATCTGGACGCCTGCAGGCAGTACTTCGCCGGTTCCGGCGACGATCGCTCCCGGCGAACGAAGCTGCTGATAATGGAGGTCCGCGAAATCGGCGCGGCGGGCGTTGTACCCCGTCGTGCTCATGTTCGAGATATTGTTCGCCGTGACGTCGACCCGCATCTGCTGAGCCGACATCCCGGTGGCGGCGATCTTAAGGGCTTGCATTCTTGCTCCTCTCGACGGAACGCGATCGGACTCACACTGCCCGACCGAGCGTTTCCAGAAGGTTTCTGACGCGCTCGTCCTGGTCCTCGATCAGCGCCTGCGCCCGCTCGTAGGCACGCGTGACCTCGATCATCCGTGCGATCTCGGACACGGCCTCCACGTTCGAGCCCTCCAGCGCGCCCTGACGCACGCGCGCATCGGCAACCTGCTCCGGCGGTTTGTCGGTGATGAACGCAGCCCCGGCGGCGCGGACCGACGCGCCGTCCGCGGGTTCGAAGATTGCAATCTGCGCGATCGGGCCGTTGGCCCCGCTGATGGTCCCGTCCTGTGCAACCACGATCGACGGGCTGTCAGGGGGAACCAGGATCGTCGCGCCGCCCGTGTCGAGAACCGGGTCGCCGGATGCCGTCACCAGAGTGCCGTCGCGGGAGACGTGGAATGCGCCGGCACGGCTGAGCGCCTCGCTCTCGCCACGACGGATCAGGAAGAACCCCTCCCCCTCGATCGCAAGATCGAACTGGCGCCCCGTCGCCGTCAGCGGACCCGGCCTTTCCGACACGAAGCGACCGCTCATGTCGCCGATCGAGACGCTGCCGCCATCGCGCGTGCCGGCCACGAACTCCGCGAAGACGGTGCCTTCACGCCTGAAACCGCTGGTTCCAAGGTTCGCAATGTTGTTGGCAATGATCGACAGCTCGGTCGAAAGCCCGCGCTGGCGGTTCACCACGACCGGGATCAGCATGTCATCCATCGTCGAGCGTCCTTCTGATAAGATCGATCTCGTCCGTGACCTCCGCGAGAAGGGCACGCGCACGCCGTGCCAATCCGGGCAATCGCGCTTCGGGAGAGCTGGCGCCGCCACCGCCTTCTGCCCGTCCATTCCCGTCACGAACGTTGCCGGGCCGTGTTGGCGGAGCAGAAGCCTCCGTCCCGGTCACTTCTTCGCGTAGCGGGGCGTCGTCGACGATCGTCGCGCCGCCCAGCCAAGTCGCGACTGCAGGATCGGCGAACGGAGCCGCCTCAGCGGCCAAAGCGGTCCGAAAGCGCGTGTCATCGAGGTCTCCCGTCTCGAGCACGGCGCGCGCCATCATCGCGGCTCCGATGCGCGCGTAGGACAGGGCAAGCGCCTGCCTGAACCGGCGATGGGTCAGCGCATCACGAAAGCGACCCGGCGCCTCGGCATGGAGCAGGGCAAGCGGCCGTCCATCGCTGTCTCCCGTGTCCCCCGCCTCCAGTTCGGCGACGCCGGCGACATAGGTCTCGGCGTCAATCAGGCCACGCGCCAGTCCATGGGAGAGAACCGTGAGCGCACCCCCCTTGCCCTCCGTGTGCAGCCTGAGTGCTGCCTCGCCACGAAGCGCGGCGGCGCCCCCGGCCGTACCGCGTGCCGCCAATGCTTCTGCGCCCAACAGATCTGCGGCGGTCACGATGGTCTCCTCGCCCGCAAGCGCGACAGCGGGCCCAAGCCGCGCGAGTTCGAGCGCGGCATCAAGTGAAACCCTGCTCCCCGCCCCCAGCAGACCGGCGAGCATGTCGATCGCATCCGTCGTCTTGCCGTCCACAAGACGCATCCGCGCCTCCACCAGCGTGCTCCACTGATCAAACCGTTGATCCCCGCCGCCACCGCGCCGCGCCATTGCGGCATACCAGGCGGCGCGCTCGGTCTCGCCGGCATCGAGCGCCGCCGTGGCGAGATCCATTGAAACCTGCCGCCGGAGCAGGAGTGGCAAGCCCTCCAGCGCAGCAGGTCGCTCTCCGGCCTCGGCCATTGCCTGTGCCGCGTCACCGGTCAGCGCCAAAGCCTCCGCGCGCCACAGCCCATGGAGGCCACCACAACCCGCAGTCTCGAGCGGTCCCAGCGAGGTCGGCGCACGACCATCGACAAGCGGCGCCAGCACCGCGATCACCTGCGCCGAGGACCGCCCCGAGAGGAGCAGGCGAGCGATGGTCGCCGCCTCGGCGCCGAGCCCCAGCGCGAGCCGCTCCCGGGCTGCCGCCTCGGCGGCCACCGGGTCGTTAAACTCGAACGATCCGATCGAGGCGCCGTCTTCCCGATCACGCGCGGCGTCGCCTTGATACGACGGCGGTGACGGAAGCACGAACGTCTCGTCCGCAAGACAGACCGGCGTGTCATCCGATGCATGTCCGGCGGCGCCGCGTGCGGTGAGGTTACCGGCGCCTCGGGCCGATTCACGACCTGCCGTGGCAACTTGAGCGCCATCATGGTGATCCGAAGCACCGTCACCGGGCGGTGGGGGAAACAGGGTGACCCGTGAGGGAGCCGTGATCACGGGCCTCGGCGAGTGCGGGTCGATCCGCGGCAACTCGTCCATCTGTCGCGGCGGCGCGGGCACCTCCAGAGGCGCAGGGCTGGGCCGAACTGCATTACCGGCGTCGCTCAGGTCCCGCTCCGGCGCCGCATGGCCGCCCTTTGCTTCTTGATTCTCGTCGCGCGGCTGTCCAGCGCCCTCGCGGAAGACCACGATGCCCGCCTCGACCGCTTGCGCGATTCGCTGCCGCAGAATCTCGCCGACCGCTGCGATGTCGGGCGCATCGCCGGCTTCCTTTGCGGCAACCGCAGCATGATCGCTCCGAGAAAGATCATTGCGAACGGCGGGCAGCGGCGCGAGGCGCGGCGCGCTTACAGGATGTCCGGATGCTGAACCGACTGGCGACCCGTCAAGCGCCTGCTGGCCGGGCGTTGATCCATTCGCTTCAAGTGCTGCGCGCGTGGGCCGAACGTCAACCACCCCCTCGCCCAATTCGGCAGCGTGGGCAAGGCTCACAATGGAAATGGCTGGGCCGAGCGCGATGGCGAAGCGCAATGCGGAGGGTCGACACCGCATCATGCGGCCTCCGGCGTTTCGCGCAGCCGGGTGTCGAGCTCGTCAAAGCTCAGCCGAAGCCCGCCCGGCAGGTTCTGGCGGGCGACCTCGACGCAAATCTGCGGGCTGTGCCGGTGCATGTTCGCGACCATCGTGTCGCGAATGAGCTCGTAGAACTTGTGATCTGCCTCGACGATGCCGCGGATCCGGTTCGCAAGAGGCGCGACGAAGCCATAGGACAGGAATACCCCGAGGAATGTCCCGACCAATGCGCCACCGATCATCTTGCCCAAGATCTCTGGCGGCTGGTCGATCGAGGCCATCGTCTTGATCACGCCGAGCACTGCCGCGACAATACCCAACGCCGGCAGCCCGTCGGCCATGACCTGCAGCGCATGCGAGCCGTGCAGTTCCTGACGCAGCTTGCCCTCGAGTTGGCGGTCCAGCATCGCCTCGAGCTGGTGCGGATCGTCGTAGTTCATCATTCCCATCCGTACGGTGTCGCTGATCAGCGCAATCGCTTCGGGCTCGGCAAGGATGCGCGGATAGGCCTGGAAGAGCGGCGAGCCGGCCGGGTCCTCGATATGCGTCTCGACCGCGACCGCATCGCGTCGGCCAATGCGGATCAGCGCGTAGAGAAGGCACAAGAGGTCGCCGTAATCCGCCTTCTGCCACCGGGGTCCCTTGACCGCCTTGCCAAGGTCGCGTGCCGTCCCTTTCAGGACATGCGCGTCATTCGCCACGATCAGCGAGCCGATCGCCGCACCGCCGATCATCATCAGCTCGAAAGGCAAAGCCTGGAGGATGATCGCGATCTTGCCGCCGGCTGCAACATAGCCGCCGAACACCATGACGAAGGTAATCGCCACGCCGATCAGGCTTCCCATGCTTCGACCTCCGTCGGGTAATCGCCGCGACGAACAGCGCGCGTCACTCTGCGCCCCCGTCGACACTGGTGCCGCGCAGATTGCGGCCTGCCAGCAGGATGCTGATGGCATAGGCCCGCTGCGGCTTCATGCTCGCGAGGATTTCGGCCGCCTGCTCGGCGCTCAACTCGCCAAGAAAGCCGGCCGCGAAACTCGGCTCCATTTCGTCGAAGATCCGCCCGGCCTGCTTGGGCTTCATCGTTTCGTAGACCGTCGCCAGCCGGCGCACATCCGCGGCTGCAGCATCCTGGACACCTGCAACCTCGGCCTCGAGCTCGCGGCGCATGGCTTCCAGCTGCTCGAGCCGGGTCTTCAGGGTCACCTCGGCGTCTTCGAGTTCTCGCGCCCGGGCATCGAGCTCCGCGTCGCGCTCGCGCAACCGCGCCGCCTGGCGCTGCACCTCGGCAATCAACGCCAGAGCGTCGACCTCTGGGCGAGGCTCGTCGGCACCCTCGCCGCGCGAGGCCACGGCGTTCCCGAAGCCGTCGTCGCGAAGCGCCGGCAGACCCGCCACGACGTCGCCGGCGCGCAGCATCGCCGACAACATGAAGCCGGCGGCAAGCACCGACAGCGCACCCCGGGCGACTGGGATCTGCCCGCTCATATCGAAACCCTTTCAACCCTAAGAACACCGCCGCGAGCCGGGGTCACAGGGACCGCTTCGAGCCCCTCTTTCGGCGCTGCCCGGTCCACGCTCGCGTCGTTCTTGGGGTCCTCACCCCGCGAGGCGCCGTCGGTCGGACCATTGGCAGTATGCGGCTGCGCCACCGTGAACTCGTACTGCTCGTGCTCGCCCGGCGCTGCGCCTCCTGCCGGCTCCGGCTCGGGGTCGGCTCGGGCGATCCGCCGATCCGCACGAAAGAGAGCATCGAGGGTTCGCTCGGCGCTGGAGGCTGCCGCTTCGAGTTCCTCGGCGACGCGCTTTGCGCGCGCTGTCTCGCGCGTCATCCGCTCGCTCGACGCGGCGCTTTGCCGGCGCATCTCCTCGAGCCGGGCCTGCGTCTGTCCGAGCGCCCCGCGCATTTCCTCGACAGCGGCGCTCAGCGACTGGATGCGCGGGCCGATGCCGTCCTCGGCGCTCCCGAAACGCCGCAGACGGCGCGCAAGTACCAGGCAGTAGAAGCCTGTGGTCAGCGCCGTCAGAAACAGCAGCCCGTCCGAGATGAGCTCCATCGCCCCCTCCTCAACTCAGTACGAATTCCTGGATCAGCACGTCGTGCACGGCGCCCGGCGGTGACACGAGCTGAACACGTCGCAACATCTGCGCGCGAAGGCGCGCCATGGCGCGCGGCATCTCGAACTCCCGCTCGTCGACCGCGCGCAGGAACATGTTCAGCACGTCGAGGACCCGTGGCACGACCTCGGCGACGGCGCGCTCGGACCCCGGCGCCACCTCCAGCTGCAGCGCGACCCTCAGATGCCGGGCGCGCGCTTCGGGCCCCAACGACACGGTCAGCGGCGACAGCAGGACGAAGCTCGGTGCGGGCCACGACTCGAGTCCGGCAGCCCCTGCAGCGCTGCTGGCGGGAAGAATTGGCGGCGCCGGCACAAGCCCCGAACTCACCCCGTAGAAACCGGCGCCGACGCCAATCAGGAGGCTTGCACCTGCCAAGGCGATGAACATGCCCCGCCCTCTCTTGCCCGCCGTGTCACTCATTCCTGCCTCCCGCCACCAAAGGCTCCGCAGCGCCCGGGTGACCGTCGGATAACCCGGATTCCCTTAAACTCATCTTAAGTTTGTTCGCGTCTCGTTCTCGCCAGTACGGGCCGGTTGCAGGCCGCGTTCAGAAGGGCGCAGGACGAGATGGAAAAACTGGGGTTGGCGTGGAAGGCGCTCGATACGCGCCGGCGCCTGATCTTCGGGGGGGCCTTCGTGGCGGCGCTCGCGGCGATGCTGGCGCTGGGGCAGATGGCCGCGAAGCCCGGGATGGCTCTGCTCTACGCGGGGCTGGACGCCGCCGCCGCAGGCGAGGTCGTCGGCGCGCTCGAGCAAATGCAGGTGCCATCCGAAGTGCGCGGCGACGCCATCTACGTCGCCGCCGAATCGCGCGACCGCGTTCGGCTCGCGCTCGCACGCGACGGCATCCCGCGACAGGGACAGGCGGGATACGAACTGCTCGACGAGATCTCGGGCTTCTCGGCGACGACCGACATGTTCGACGCCGCGTTCTGGCGCGCGCGCGAGGGCGAGCTTGCGCGCACGATCCTCGCCTCGCCCGGTGTGCGCGCAGCCCG
The DNA here is from genome assembly GCF_016623495.1 of Thermohalobaculum xanthum. Taxonomy (GTDB): domain Bacteria; phylum Pseudomonadota; class Alphaproteobacteria; order Rhodobacterales; family Rhodobacteraceae; genus Thermohalobaculum; species Thermohalobaculum xanthum. The sequence goes on from NZ_JAEHHL010000001.1 coordinate 625,450, forward strand.
GGTGCACATCGCGGCGCCCAGCCGGCGTCCATTCGCGCGATCGACGGCGGGTCCGACGGCTTCGGTGACGATCACGATGTCGGGCGGCACCCTCGGCGTCCAGCAGGCGACCGCCTTCCGCTATCTCGTGGCACTGGCGGTTGCGGGACTCGAGCCCGAACAGGTTGCCGTGATCGACAGCCGTGCGGGAATGGTCCTCGCACCGGGAGTCGAGGGCCTCGCGATTGACGCCAATGCCCAGGACATCGACCGTGAGAAATATCTCAAGACCCAGATCGAGGAGCTTCTCGAGGCCCGGGTCGGCCGCGACAAGGTCCGGGTGAGCGTGACCGTCGAGACCGAGCGCGAGGCCCAAACGGTCAGCGAGCGCATCCTCCAGCCCGATACGCGCGTCACCATCCACTCGGACACCGAAGAAGTGACCGAGACGGACAGCGGCAGCAATCCGTCGGTCACGGTGGCCAGCAACCTTCCCGCGGGCGAGGCCGCACAGGGCTCCGAACGCCAGAGCTCGCGCAGCGAGACGCGTGAAAAGGCAAACTACGACTACTCCGAGGTGCGGCGCGAGACGGTGCGTCAGCCGGGCGCCGTGAAGCGGATCAGCGTCGCGGTCCTCGTCGACGGGGTCACGACCGCGGGCGAGGCCGGGGCTCCGATCTGGCAGCCGCGCCCGGCCGAGGAACTCGCGGCCCTGCGCGATCTGGTGATCGCCGCGGTCGGCTTCGACGAAGCACGCGGCGACACCGTCACCGTCGAGAGCCTGCCCTTCCAGCCGTCCGGCGAGGCCGGCGAGATGGCCGAGGCCAGCTCTCTCGGCCGTTTTGTCGAGCGAAACGCGATGCAGCTGGTGCAGATCGCGGTGCTCGCGGGCGTGGTCCTGGTCCTCGCCTTCAGCGTGATCCGCCCGGTTCTCGCCGCGGGCGCGGCCACGCGGGAGATCGGCGCGCCTCCTGCGCTTGCCCCCGCGCAGACGACGCTCGCGATCGCCGGAGGGGCGCGGCAGGACGACCCCGATGCGCGCGAGGCCGAGGCCCGTGAGCGCACCCTCCCCGACCGGGACTCGCTCCTGCGCGTGGTCGCGGAACGACCTGAACTCAGCGCGGCGATGCTGCGCGACTGGCTCGAGACGAGCGACGAGGAGGCAGCCTGATGCGCTTCGAACAATTCGTCGAGCGAGGAGCCTTCGCACGAAGCCGGCCCCCGTCTTCCGAGGCTGCGCCGGCAACCGAGGCCAACATCTCCATTCCGTCCGATGCGCCCGTCGGCGCCGAAGACACATCTGCCGACAACGAAACGGCAACTGCTGCCATCCACGACGACGCCGAAGCCCGCGCCGACGCACTTTGTGCGGCGTTGGCAGGCGCCCTCGACGATCTGCAGGATCTCATCGGGAAGATGACGCAGGGCTGGGCGCACGCGCTGGGCGAGGCCGCGCAGCACAGCGTCCCCTGCCTGGCCGAAATCGGCTTCGGCGCCGAGGTTTCAGAGGCTGCACTCACCATCGCGCGCCTCTCGCAGCAGCCCCGCATCCGGATGACCATGGCACCGGCCCATCACGAGGCCATCGCCACGCGGATCGCGGGTCATGCGGGAGCCGACCTCATCACCATCGTCGCAGACCCGAAGATGGTCGAGGGACGCGTCGAACTGGACTGGGAGGACGGTGGTGCCGTCATCGACCGCGACCGCCTCGAACGCGCGGCCCGGGAAGTCCTGACGCGCCATCTTGCTTCGCTCGAGGAAAAGGACACCCGTGATGAACGTTTCTGAGTCCAGCGATCCCCAGGGCAACAGCACCGAGGCACAATCCGGTCCCGGCGCGCGCGGGGACGAGCTTGCCCCGCACGCGCCCGAGCCGCGAGACAGCGGCGCCGCGACCCAGTACCGCCGCGCCATCTTCTCGGTTCCGATCGACGTGGTTGTCGCCGTCGGGCATGCTCAGCCGGCGATCGGCGAGCTCCTGGCGATGCGCCGCGACACGATCCTGCCGCTCTCGAGCCGCATCGACGACCCGGTCCAGATCATGGTCGGCGATCGCGTGATCGCGCGTGGCGAGCTCGAGGAACTGGGCGAGGATGGCGGTCGCCTCGCGGTGAGGCTCACCGAGGTGGTCGATGTCTCGGACCTGTTCTGAGGGGCGCGCCGGCTCGGCGGCGCAGTGGTGCCTGGCCGCAGGGATCGCGCTCCTCGCCCTTGCCCTGCCCGGCACCGTCGCCGCGCAGACCCTGTCGCTCGATCTCGGCACGGATGCCGGCCTGACCGGGCGGGTCATCCAGCTGTTCCTGCTGGTCACCGTGCTCAGCATGGCGCCGGGTATCGCGATGATGGTCACCTGCTTTCCCTTCATGGTGACCGTGCTCGCGATCCTGCGTCAGGGCCTGGGCCTGCAGCAGTCGCCTCCGAACATGCTGATGGTGGCGCTCGCGCTCTTTCTCACCTGGTTCGTGATGGAGCCGGTCTTCACCGAGGCGTGGGACACCGCGCTCGGCCCGCTCGCCGAGGGGCGGATCTCGGCCGAGGACGCCTGGGACAAGGGCGTCGCGCCCTTCCGGGTCTTCATGGAAGGCCGGGTCGACGCCGTCGCGCTGACTGAACTCGCCGCCGCCGCACCCGGCCGCAGCGCCGCGCTCGTTCCCGGCGAGCCCGCGCCCCTGTCGATCCTCGTGCCCGCCTTCATGCTCTCGGAGATCGAGCGCGGCTTCGAGATCGGCTTCATGCTCTTCCTGCCGTTCCTGGTCATCGATCTCGTGGTCGCCTCGGTGCTGATGTCGATGGGGATGATGATGGTTCCTCCCGTGGTGGTGTCCTTGCCGCTGAAACTTGCCTTCTTCGTTATTGCCGATGGATGGGCGCTGGTCGCAGGCGCCCTGGTCCGGGGATATGGCGCATGAAACCGGCCGCCGATGCCAGCCTGGCGCTCGACACGCAAAGCGGCCAAGGTGCACCGGCCGCCCGCCCCGGCGGCCTCACGCCCCCCGAGAAGGCGGCCGTGATCATCGGGGCGCTGGGTGCCGAGGCCGCGGGCCCGCTGCTCGAGCTGATGGACGAGGCCGCGCTGCACGCTTTCACAGCCGCCATGTCGCGCCTGCGCAAGGTGGATGCGCGGGACGTGCGCGAGACGATTGCCGAGTTCCTCGACGCGCTAGGTGGTTACGATACCACCGTGCGCGGCGGGATCAGCCAGGTGCGCGAGGTGCTCGGGCCCCATGTCAACGAGGCGCTGCTCGGCCGGCTGATCGACAGTGCCGAGACGCCGTCCCCCGAGAATGTCTGGAAGAAGCTCGCCAAGGTCGGTGAGGACGCGCTCGCCGAGTTCCTGATGAGCGAGCATCCGCAAACCGCTGCCGTCATTCTTTCCAAGCTGGGAGCAGATCATGCCGCGAAAATCCTCAACCGCTTCGACCCCGACCGGGCCAGGGATGTCGTGATGGGCATCACCCGTGCCTCGAGCCTCGACCCGAGTGTGATCGAGGAGATCGGCGCATCGGTGAGCCGCGAGCTTCTCCGTGGGCAGCTGGGTGGTGGCGCCCGGAGCAATCCGGCCGAGCGCGTGGGATCGATCCTCGACTATACGAGCACCGAACTGCGCGACCACGTCCTTGGGTACATCGAAACCTCGCAGCCGACCTTCGCCGCCGAAGTGCGACGCAAGATGTTCACGTTCGAGGACATCCCCGCGCGCATCGAGCCGCGCGACGCCACGATGCTGATGCGCGAGGTCGACCCTGAGACCTTGCTGAAGGCGATGCGCCATGCGATCGACAATGATTCAGCGACCGTCGACTTCCTTCTCCGGAACATCTCGAGCCGCATGGCAGACCAGATGCGGCAGGATCTGGCAGAGATCGGCCGGCTGCGCCGAAAGGATGGCGAGGCGGCCCAGTCCGAGGTCGTCGCCACCATCCGCGCCCTGGAGGCGGCCGGTCGCCTCAAGCTCACCCCACCTGAGGAGGAGCATTAGACCAGCCGGGCGCCGCGGGTCAGGCATTCTCGTCACGGCAACCGCGGCACGCCCGGCGCCGATCACGCGCGCCGACAAGGTTTCGCCATCGCGCCGCCCGGTTCCTGTCCGAGATGAGGCGAAATTGGCTTATTTAGAGACAGAAGTTAATGAAACCACAAGGATTTGTTGACTGTAGAGGCAATTGACGGTACGGCTTGATGGAGTGTCCGGTGACGTCGGAGGGGGCGATGCGTCACTTCGAAACATTGCTCTGCGTGTAGGTTGTGTTGCGGTCTCTGAGAGTTCGTCAATGAATACCAAGTTTGATGGTGTTGGCGCCGCGGTTGCGCCTGTCGGTTTCGTCAAGTCAGAACTCTCCCGGGACAAAGCGCACCGGATCCCGCATCCCGGTACACTGGGCCGAGCAGTGAAGCGTGGATGCGACATCGTCTTCGCGGTTCTTGCGCTTCCGATCGTGCTGCTCGCGGCACTTGCTCTCCTCGTCGCGAACCCGTTCTGGAACCCCGGGCCGGTCCTCTTCCGGCAGACCCGGATGGGCCGGAACTGTCGCCCCTTCACTGCGCTCAAGTTCCGCAGCATGCGCGAGACATCAAAAGCGACGCGCGGCCCCGGCGACCCCGTCGAGCACGACCGCATCACGCCGCTCGGACGCTTCCTGCGCCGCAGCCGGATCGACGAGATCCCGCAGTTCATCAACATCCTCAGGGGCGACATGAGCCTGATCGGCCCTCGCCCCGACTTCTGGGACCATGCCGTCCATTTCGTCGACAGCGTGCCGGGCTACCAGGCGCGCCATGTCGTGAGGCCCGGCATCACCGGCCTCGCGCAGGTGCATCTCGGCTATGCCGAGGGCCTCGAGGCGACATTCAAGAAGGTCAGGTACGACCTTGAATACATCCAGAAAATGAGCCCAAAAATTGAACTCCACGTGCTCTGGCGCACGGTGATGGTGGTGACCACGGGCTTCGGCGCGCGCTGATCGGTGCTCGTCAGGGCGCCAGCACTGCGGACAACTCCTCCACGGTCAGAGCCACGGGATTTCCCTTCATCGAGGACGAGGCCCCCGACGCCTCGGCGATCGCAGCGACATCGCCCGGCCTGATCCCCATCGCCACGATGCCGGGCACGCCTGCCGCGTCGACGAGGCGCTCCAGCGTCGCGAACGCCTCGCTTTCAGCACCGCCCAGCGCTCCCGCGATCGCCCGCCGCAAATCCGCGAGCCGGGCGAGCGACCGGTCCCCCGGAGCGCGGCGCGACAAGGCTGCCTCGTTCGCGACAAGAACGCGGGGCAGAAGCCGTCCACAGATCGCGCCATGCGCAGCGCCGGTCCGCCCGCCGATGACGCCAGCGAGCCCATGCACCGCACCGAGCTTGGCGTTCGCGAGCGCGAGACCGCCGCACAGGCTGACCCATGCCATCTCGCGCCGCGCCTCGCGGTCGTCGGGGCGCTCGAGAACCCGCGGCAAGGCCTCGAGCCCGCGGGGGATCGCGGCCTCGCACAGCGCGTCGGTCAGGGGCGTCGCAAAAGGCGAGAGCCACGGCTCGATCACCTGCGTCAGCGCATCGAGCCCGGTCGCCGCCGTCACCGCGCGCGACAATCCCAGCGTCAGGTCCGGGTCGACCAGCGCCAGCCGTGGCAACAGCCGCGCATCGCGCAGCGAGACCTTGCGCCCATGCTCCGGCACGCCGATCACCGCGTTGCGCGTGACCTCGGCGCCCGTGCCGGCCGTCGTCGGAACGGCGATCAGGACGGGCGGCGTCGAGGTAAGCGGCAACCCCCGCCCCACGACCTCGAGGTGATCGAGCACGGCACCCGGCTCGTGCACAAGGCCCGCAACCGCCTTGGCCGCGTCGATCGCGGATCCGCCACCGACGCCGATCACCGCGTCTGGCCCGAAGCCACGCGCCACCTCGACCGCTGCATCGAGCATCCCGAGATCCGGCTCGCCCGGCGTCGCGATCACCTCGACGCCAAGGCCGCGGGCCGCAAGCGCCTCGGTCAGCCAGGCGGCCCTACCGGGCGTCCTCCCGCAGACCACCAGCGCCCTGCCCCCGGCCGCCGCGGCTGCCTCGACAGCATCGCGCGCGACACCAGGTCCGAAGCGGATCTCGCCGGCGGTGGCGAATGACCAGGCGCTCACCGGCTCAGCGTGCGGCGCACCGCATCCTTCCATCCCGCGTACTTGGCGTCGCGTGTCGCCGGCTCCATTGCCGGCTCGAAGCGGCGGTCCAGCGCCCAGTTGGCCGCGAACTCGTCCATGCCCGGATAGACGCCGGCCTTCATCCCCGCGAGCCAGGCCGCGCCCAGCGCGGTGGTCTCGGGGATCTTTGGCCGGTCCACCGGCGCCCCGAGGATGTCGGCCAGGAACTGCATGGCGAAATCCGACGCGGTCATGCCGCCATCGACCCGCAGCACCGTGTCTGACGCGCCCGCCCAGTCTCGGCACATCGCCTCGAGCAGGTCGCGCGTCTGGTAGCCGACGCTCTCGAGCGCGGCGCGCGCCAGTTCGGCCGGCCCCGTTCCGCGGGTGATCCCGTAGATCGCGCCCCGGCAATCGGCATCCCAGTACGGCGCCCCGAGCCCGGTGAAGGCCGGAACGAGATAGACCGCCTGCATCGGGTCCGCGGCCTCGGCCAGCGCCTGGGTCTCGGCCGCCTCGCGGATCATCTTGAGGCCGTCACGAAGCCACTGCACCACCGCGCCGGCGATGAAGATCGAGCCCTCAAGCGCGTAGGTGGGCACACCATCGAGTTGGTAGGCGATCGTCGTCAGCAGACGGTTCTCCGACGCGACCGGCTCGGCCCCGGTATTGAGCAAGGCAAAGCATCCCGTGCCATAGGTCGACTTCATCATGCCGGGCTGGAAACAGGCCTGCCCCACCGTCGCCGCCTGCTGATCGCCCGCGACGCCGCTGATCGGGATCGGCCGGCCAAACAGGTCGGCGCGCGTGTGGCCGAAATCGGCGGCGCTGTCGCGCACCTCGGGCAGCATGCCGGCGGGAATGTCCAGCAACTGCAACAGGTCGTCTTCCCAGCGCCCCTCGCGGATGTTGTAGAGCATGGTGCGCGCGGCATTGGTGGCGTCGGTGGCATGCACCGCGCCGCCCGTGAGCCGCCAGATCAGATAGGTGTCGATCGTTCCGAAAACCAGCTCGCCCCGCCGCGCCCGCGCGCGGTTGTCGTCTTGGTCGAGGATCCACGCGAGCTTGGTCGCCGAGAAATAGGGGTCCAGCAGCAGCCCCGTCTTGTGCGTGACCATCGGCTCGTGCCCCTCGGCCTTGAGCCGCTGGCAGAACTCCGATGTCCGACGATCCTGCCAGACGATGGCGCGATGCACGGGGCGCCCGCTCGCGCGCTCCCAGACCACGACCGTTTCGCGCTGATTGGTGATGCCGATGGCTGCGATATGATGGTGCGCGACCTCGGCGCGTTCGATCGCGGCGCGGCAGGTCGCGGCGGTCGTCGACCAGATGTCGGCCGGGTCGTGCTCGACCCAGCCCGAGCGCGGAAAATGCTGCGCGAACTCCTCCTGCCCCACGGCAACGGGCTGCAACCGAGGATCGAACACGATCGCCCGGCTCGAAGTGGTGCCCTGGTCGATGGCAAGGATGTGATCTGACACCGCGTCTCCCTCCCGACTGTGTTGTTGGCCGGAGGGTGCAGGCCGCGAGCGGCCACTGTCAACGGGCGTGGGCCGTCGCGGCTCGCGGGGGATCAGCCGCCAGTGAGAGCCCGCGTCAGCCACAGCCCCGAAAGCGCGGCGCTCGCGGTCAGCACCATCCCCCAACCCACGTCGACCACAACCATCTGCCAGGTCCAGCCCCGCAGGGTGGCGAAGTTCGTCGCCTCGTAGGTGCCATAGGCGAGGAAACCCAGCAGCGCGGCGTTCAGCGCCGCTGTCGACCATTCCCCGCTGCGCCAGGCCGGCAGCGATGCGAACCAGAGAATGCCGCCAACATAGAGCAGGTAGAACGCCGCCGCCGGCCCAAGCCGCACTTCGTCGGCAAGCAGATCGCCGACCTCGCGCTCGAACAGCGGGCGCATGACCAGCTTCAGCCAGATCGCATCGACGGCCAGAAAGACCGTTGCCGTCGTCAGGTAAAGCACGATGTAGTGCACTGCATCCTCCCTGCCCGCCGCTTTCGGCTGGTTTGCCAGCTAGTGCTCTTGCCCGGCCGTGCGAGTCGCGAGCGCAGAAAAACCAAACCCGCCGCGCGACGCTGCATATGAGCCACTTCGGCACAAAAACCCCGGCTTGACCTGCGTCAACGATTTCCACGCGGGCCCGCGCCTATAGTCCTTGCGAGAGTGGAAAGGGCCCCGCACGGGTCCGACGAGGGTGGAGCGTATCAGCCGATGCGGCGTGAAGAGACCGGGATCGCCCCGGCGCAGGGCGGAAAGCCGTTTCCCGCCCCGTTGTGGCTCAGACGGATCGAGCTCGATCTGGCGGTGCGCTCGCAGTTCGCCGTCTCGGGCAATATCCGAGACCTTTTCGCGGTCGACGGACCCCGCGGTCCGCAGTTCCTGCCCGCCGCCGATGCGCTGTGGTCAATGCTCGAACCGCGCGGCTTCGCGGGGCTCTTGGTGCACGATCCGCTGGTGGGCATGCAGCTTCATCCCGGTGCCAGCTGCGCGGTCGCCGGCGCGCTAGGCACGGCGGGTGTCGAGCTTGGCGGACCCGGCCGCGATCTTGGGCGGCTCGCCCACGACCTTCTCAGGATCGCCGAACTTGCAACGCCGCCGGTGGCCGTCCTGCTCGACTATGCCTCGCATCTCTGCGCCGGCGAGCCGCAAGCAGGCACCGCCCGCGAGGATTTCTTCATCGCGCTCGACAAGATGTCCCATGCCCTCGGCGCCCCGCGCGAGCAGCGCGCCGACGGCAGGCCGCCGGCCCGCAACCCGATCATCTGGCTGCTCAAGGGCCCGCACGATCTGCCCGACTGGTTCGTCATCGGCAACGAGGCCATCAGCCGCGTGACCGCCGACCTGCCGGACATCGAGGAGCGCTACCTGATGGCGGCCACGCGCGCCGCGCAGTTCCGTGACTACCGCAGCCTCTCGTCGGCCGATGTCTCGAAGGCGCTCGAGCAATATGCGCTCGAGACCGAGGGCATGACGCTGCGAGCCGTCCACGCGATCAGCGAACTTGCGCGCGCCGAAGGGATTGGGCTCGCGCAGGTCTCCGACGCCGTGCGCGCCTACCGCGTCGGCACGCCGCGCAACCCGTGGAGCTCCGGCATCGTGCGCAGGCGCATCGGCGAGGGGGCCGAGATCCTGGGCCGGCGCGTCAAGGGCCAGCCCAACGCCCTGCGCAAGACCATCGACATCCTGACGCGCTCGGTGATGGGCCTCAGCGGCGCGCAGACCTCGAGCCGCCACAACCGGCCACGGGGCGTGCTCTTCTTCGCGGGCCCCACCGGCGTGGGCAAGACCGAGCTCGCCAAGTCGGTGACCGAGCTCCTGTTCGGCGACGAGACCGCCTATCACCGCTTCGACATGTCCGAGTTCAGCTCCGAGAACTCGGAAAGCCGCCTGATCGGCGCGCCACCGGGCTATGCGGGCTACCAGGCGGGGGGCGAGCTCGTGAACGCGGCGCGCTCGCGCCCCTTCAGCGTCTTCCTCTTCGACGAGATCGAGAAGGCGCACCCGCGTATCCTCGACAAGTTCCTGCAGATCGTCGACGAGGGCCGCCTCACCGACCAGCGCGGCGAGACGGTCACCTTCTCCGAGTCGCTCATCATCTTCACCTCGAACATGGGGATCGTGGGCGACGACCGGACCAACAACATGGCGATGAACGTGCTGCCCTCGGACAGCTACGAGGAGATGGAGCACAAGATCGTGACCGCGATCCGCGACCATTTCCGCATCCACCTCAAGCGACCCGAGCTCATCAACCGCATCGGCCAGAACATCATCATCTTCGAATTCATACGGGCCAGCACGGCGCTGATGATCTTCGAGAGCATCATGAAGCGCGTGCTGATCGCCGTGCGCGAGGAGCATGGCGTCGCCATCGACTTCACCGAAAAGGCGCTCTCCGAGATTGAAGAGCTCTGCACCTACGACCTCTTCGACGGCGGCCGCGGCATCGGCAACCGGGTCGAGACGGTCTTCGTCAACCCGCTTGCCCACGCGCTTTTCGACCGCCCCGATGCGCGGTCCCTCAAGATCACGGGCCTCGACCACAGCGGCCCCGAAATCCGCCTCGTCTGCGCCTGAAACCCGGCGGCCTCTGCCGACAAGGCTTCCCTGCGGCGCGGGACGTGATAGGTTCGCGCGCCCGGGAACCCAAGCGCGGAGCGCAGCGCGATGCAGGACATGACAGGCACGGACGCGTTCGAACCCATCGGGAACGACCCGGCTGGGGACGATCTGCCCTCGATCCTGCGCGGCGCGCCCGACGGGCTCGAGTTCCGCAAGCTCAGGAAACGCATCATCCGCCAGACGCGCGAGGCGATCGATGCCTATGGCATGGTCACGCCGGGGGCTCGCTGGCTCGTGTGTCTCTCGGGCGGCAAGGACAGCTACACGCTGCTCGCCGCGCTGATAGAGTTGCAGTGGCGCGGCCTCCTGCCGGTCGAGTTGCTCGCCTGCAATCTCGACCAGGGCCAGCCCGGCTTTCCCGCGACCGTGCTGCCGGAATTCCTGGCCTCGCACGCGATCCCCCACCGGATCGAGTATCGCGACACCTATTCCATCATCACCGAGAAGGTGCCCTCGACCAAGACCTACTGCGCGCTCTGCTCGCGCCTGCGTCGGGGCCATCTCTACCGCATCGCGCGCGAGGAGGGCTGCGAGGCAATCGTGCTCGGCCACCATCGCGACGACATCCTCGAGACTTTCATGCTCAATCTCTTCCACGGCGGCCGGCTTGCGGCGATGCCGCCGAAGCTCGTGAACGAGGACGGCGACCTGATGGTCCTGCGCCCGCTCGCCCATGTCGCCGAGGCCGACTGCGACCGTTTCGCGCGGGCGATGTCGTTCCCGATCATTCCCTGCGATCTCTGCGGCAGCCAGGAGGGGCTGCAGCGCGCGCAGGTCAAGGCACTGCTCGACCAGTGGGAGGCACGCACCCCCGGCCGCCGGCAGGTGATGTTCAAGGCCCTGACGAATGTCAGGCCAAGCCACCTCGCGGACCCCACGCTGTTCGACTTCGCGGGCCTCGCGCCGGCCAGCGCAGACCCGCGCGACCCGGAAACCCCTTGACCTTCCGCGCCGGTCCCTGTTGAACCGCCCCGGTGATATGAGACGGAGTCCCTGATGGGCGGCGACAAGAGCGATACCCGCAACCTCTTGCTGGCGGCGGTGCTGTCGATGGCGGTGATCTTCACCTGGCAGGCGTTCTTTGCGCCTCCGCCCGAGGTGGAACCCGAGGTGACCGCGGAACAGGGCGCGGGCACGCCCGGCACCGACGCGGCGACCACGGGCGCTCCGGTCGCCGGGGCCGCCGGCGCCACCGCCGACGCGCCCGCGGGCACGATCAACCGTGAGGCCGCGCTCGAGCGCAGCGAGCGCATCGCCATCGGCTCGAACGCCGTCACGGGCTCGATCTCGCTGCGCGGCGCACGGCTCGACGACCTGCACCTCTCGGATTACCGCGAGACGCTCGATCCCGACTCGGACACCGTGGTCCTGCTCAACCCGACGGGCAGCTCGCATCCCTATTACGCCGTGCATGGCTGGCTGCGCACGGTCGAGGGCAATCCCGGCCCCCTGCCCGGCGCCAATACCGAATGGACGGTCGAGTCGGGCGAGAAGCTGACGCCCGAGACCCCCGTGACGCTGCGCTGGGACAACGGCGAGGGGCTGATCTTCCGCAAGACGATCTCCCTCGACGAGCGCTACATGTTCACGGTCACCCAGTCGGTCCAGAACACGACCGACGCGCCCGTCTCGATCGCGCCCTACGGCTACATCGCCCGGCGCGGCGAGCCCGACGGCATGGGCTTCTTCATCCTGCACGAGGGCGCGATCGGCATGTTCGATGGCGAGCTCTCGGAAGTCGACTACTCCGACATGCAGGACATGCCGCAGAACCCGCTCGAGGGCGGCTTGGCCGAGGCACACACCGTCACGGCCGACGGCTGGCTCGGCTTCACGGATCACTACTGGATGACGACGCTGGCGCCCCGCCCGGGCCAGGCCTTCAGCGCCGTCTACAAGGTTGTCCCCGGCGCCGTGCCCGAGTTCCGCACCGAGATGCGCCTGCCGGCGATCACGATCCCCGCCGGCGAATTCGCCGAGATCGAGACCAACCTCTTCGCCGGCGCCAAGGAGCTCAAGACCATCGCCCGCTACGAGGAAACCCTCGGCATCGACCGGTTCTACGACTCGGTCGACTGGGGCTGGTTCTACTTCCTCACCAAGCCGATCGCATGGCTCCTCAACGCCGTGCAGGGCGTGGTCGGCAACATGGGCTTCTCGATCATCGTGCTGACGCTGATCATCAAGTCGGCACTCTTCCCGCTCGCCTACAAGTCCTTCGTGGCGATGTCGAAGATGAAGAAGCTCCAGCCCGAGATGGAGAAGATCAAGGAGCGCGCCGGCGACGACCGCCAGAAACTCCAGATGGAGATGATGGCGCTCTACAAGAAGGAGAAGGTCAACCCGGCCTCGGGCTGTCTGCCGATCCTTCTGCAGATCCCGATCTTCTTCTCGCTCTACAAGGTGCTCTTCGTCACCATCGAGATGCGCCACGCGCCCTTCATCGGCTGGATCAAGGATCTCTCGGCACCCGATCCGACCTCGTGGATCAACCTCTTCGGCCTGCTGCCCTACGACGTCAGCTGGGCGCCCGTCTTCATCTCGATCGGCGTCTTCCCGATCCTGATGGGCGTCACGATGTGGCTCCAGCAGAAGCTGAACCCGGCCCCGGCCGACCCCACCCAGGCGATGATCTTCGCCTGGATGCCCTGGGTCTTCATGTTCATGCTGGGCAGCTTCGCCTCGGGCCTCGTGATCTACTGGACCGCGAACAACATCCTGACCTTCACGCAGCAGTACATCATCATGCGCAGCCAGGGTGTCGAGGTCGACATCTTCGGCAACATCAAGCGCAGCTTCAAACGCAAGCCCGAAGGCAAGGCTCACCCAGCCCAGACCGCGCGAAAGGCGAAGGGCGACACCGCCAAGGCCGAGGACGCCGAAGAGCTCGAGGTGAAGCCTGCCAACCCGCCCCGCCCGACCAGCGCGCGCGGCAAGCGCCGCCAGAAGGCCGCGGCCGGTGGCGCGTCGGGCGCGCCACACGGTGACGGCAAGCAAGGCACCAAGCGCGCCGATGCCAGCGACGATAGCCCCCCCTCGGGCGGCGAGGCAGGCGGCGACACCGCGCCCGGCGGTGGTAGCGGTGGCGGCGGGGATGCCTGAGCGGCGGGGGCGGCGCACGCGATGAGCCTCGGCCTCGCCTCGATCTGGCGCCACCCGGTCAAGAGCCTCGGGACCGAGCAGCTCGCCTCGGTCACGCTCGAAGCGGGGCGCGCCCTGCCCTTCGACCGGGCCTGGGCCGTGGCGCATGGCGCCAGCGCCTGGGACGCGTCGGCGCCCGCCTGGGTGCCCTGCGGCAACTTCCTGCGCGTGACCCACGCCCCCGCGCTCGCGGCCGTCTCGGCGCGGCTCGACGCCGATGCCGGCACCCTCACGCTGACCCATCCCGCGCGTGACCCGATCACAGTGGCGCCAGCCGACCAGGTCGACGAGGCGCGGCTGACCGAGTGGCTGCTGCCCCTGACGGACGGCGCGCGGCCCGGCCCCTACCGGATCGCGACGGCGCCGGGCGCGGCGATGACGGACATGGCCGAGCCCTTCGTCTCGATCCTCTCGATGGCTTCGCTCCGCGCGCTCGGCCAGCACGCCGGCGTCGCGCCAGATCCGCGCCGCTTCCGCGGCAATTTCTGGATCGATGGCGCGGATGCGTGGGACGAGGAAGACTGGGTCGGGCGCACGCTTGCGATCGGACCCGTTCGGCTGCGCATCGTCGAGCCGATCGGCCGTTGCCGGGCCATCGATGCCGACCCCGTCACCGGCCGACGCGGCGCGCCCGTGTTCGAGACACTGCGCGAGACGCGCGGACACACCCGTTTCGGGCTCTATGCCGAAGTCGTCGCGGGCGGCGAGATTGCCCAGAACGCCGAGGTGACCCTCGCATGAGCACGCCGTCCGTCCCCTTCACCGTGATGGAGCCGCCCGCGGAGGACGAGATCGAGGCCGCGCGCCGGTTCTTCGCCGGCCCCTGCGATTTCCTGAAAGGCGTCGTGGCGCTCGACGGCCTGCCCGACGCGGACCGCCCCGAGGTCTGCTTCGCGGGCCGCTCGAACGTCGGCAAGTCGTCGCTGATCAACGCTCTCACCGGACGCAAGGGGATCGCGCGCGCCTCGAACACGCCCGGCCGGACGCAGGAGATCAACTACTTCGCGCTCGGCGCGCGCGGCTACCTCGTCGACCTGCCGGGCTACGGTTTCGCCGAAGCGCCGATCGCCAAGGTCGAGCGGTGGCAGGCGCTGCTGCGCGCCTACCTCGCGGGGCGCGTGACGCTTGCGCGCGCCTTCGTTCTGATCGACGCGCGCCACGGAATCAAGAAGGTCGACCACGAGATCATGGAGCTGCTGGACCGCTCGGCGGTCTCGTTCCAGTGCGTGCTGACCAAGGCCGACAAGCCCCGCGGCGGCGGACTCGGCCACGTCATCGAGTCGGTCAGGACCGATTTGGCACGCCACCCAGCGGCCTACCCCGAGATTATCGTGACCTCGTCCGAGACCGGGGACGGCATCCCCCTCCTGCGTTCGGCCATCGCGCGGCTCATGCCGGAATGATCACGCCCGGTTGACCGGCGCCGGAGTCGCGGCCGCGTGCACGCGCATCCGTCGTGCAGCGGCGAAACGCCGCCACGCGTGTTTTATTTTTAAATCAATATGTTAAACCGTGTTTCACGCGTGAAAGCCCCTGCCGCGCGCACCGCCCGGCCGCCCAGCCGCATATCCGAAACGCGCTCGACACCCGCACGCAGACCGCTGGCAGTCGGCTTCCGAACGCGCTAAGAAGCCACGACAAATCGGGGGACAGAAGAGATGGAGCTCCAGAAAGCCATGAAGCGCGACTGGCTCGCGACCGCCCGCACGCTCAGCGAGGCTCTGCCCTATCTCCAGCGCTATGACGGAGAGGTCGTCGTCGTTAAGTTCGGTGGCCACGCGATGGGCGAGGCCGACGCCATGGACAGCTTCGCGCGCGACATCGTGCTGATGAAGCAGTGCGGCGTGCAGCCGATCATTGTTCACGGCGGGGGGCCACAGATCAACCAGATGCTCGAGCGCCTCCAGATCCAGTCCGAGTTCCGCGGCGGCCTGCGGGTCACCACGGCCGAGATGGTCGAGGTCGTGGAGATGGTCCTCGCCGGGGTCATCAACAAGCGGATCGTGGCCGCGATCAACGCCCAGGGCGGCCGCGCCGTGGGCCTCTCGGGCAAGGATGCGAACCTGATGATCTGCCGCAAGGCGACCAAGACCGAGAAGGACCCCGACAGCAATATCGAGCGCGTGCTCGACCTCGGCTATGTCGGCGAGCCCGTGAAGGTGAACCCCGGCGTGCTGAAGACCTTCCTCGAGTCCGACTTCATCCCGGTGATCGCGCCCGTCGGCGCGGGCTCCACGCCGACCGAGACCTTCAACGTCAACGGCGACACCGCCGCCGGCGCCATCGCGGGCGCGATCAGCGCCAAGCGCCTGCTGCTGATGACCGACGTCCAGGGCGTCAAGAACCGCGACGGCGAGGTCATTACCGATCTCAGCCGCTCGGACATCCACGCGATGCTCTCCGAGGGCACGATCAAGGGCGGCATGATCCCGAAGGTGGAAACCTCGCTCGACGCCATCGACCAGGGCGTCGAGGCGGCGGTGATCCTCGACGGGCGCGCGCCGCATGCGGTTCTGCTCGAGCTCTTCACCGCCCATGGTGCCGGCACCCTCATCCACGCCTGATCTCGCACAGCCCGCCGCGTGCCCGCGCGGATCAAGGGTCTTCCCTTGACCGGTCCCGGTGGCGCACCAAGATGACGTTCACCGGAAGAGAGGACCCGAATGAGCGGTGAGCTCGCGATCCGACTGGCCGTTTTCCTGGGCGTGTTCCTCGCGATGGCGGGATGGGAGCGCGGCGCCCCGATGCGCCGGCTCGTGGCCTCCCGCCCGCGCCGGTGGATCACCAACTGGTCGATCTCGGTGATCGACGCGGCAACGGTTCGGCTGATCTTCGGCGCCGCCGCGGTCGGCGCGGCGCTCGACGCGTCGGCCGCCGGAACCGGGCTGTTCAACCGGCTCGAGCTCCCGGCATGGGCCGAGGTTGCGATCTGCTTCGTGATCCTCGATTTCGCCATCTGGCTCCAGCACCTGATCACGCACAAGGTGCCGCTGCTGTGGCGACTGCACCGCGTCCACCATGTCGACCGAGACATCGACGTGACGACCGCGATCCGCTTCCACCCGATCGAGATTGCCCTGTCGATGGCGATCAAGATCGGGCTGGTCTACAGCCTGGGCGTCCCGGTGGTGGCCGTGATCCTGTTCGAGGTGGTGCTGAACGGCGCGGCGATGTTCAACCACGCGAATATCCGTATACCGCCCAAGGTCGATGCATGGCTCAGACTGGTAGTGGTGACGCCCGACATGCACCGTGTGCACCACTCGGTCCTGCGCTCCGAGCATGACGCCAATTACGGCTTCAACCTCTCGGTCTGGGACCGGCTGTTCGGCACCTACATCGCGCAGCCCGGCGCCGGGCATCAGGGCATGACCATCGGTCTGGCCGACCATCAGGACGACGCGCCCACCCGGCTCGGATGGTCGCTCGGCTATCCATTCCGGAGATGAACCGTGCTCGATGATCTGAGCGCCGCCCTCGCACCGCACGGGCTCGCGGTCACGGGAGCATTCCACCCCGGCCCGGAGGACGGCGCACCGGACGGCTGCGGCACCCTTTGCCTGGTCGGGGCGCGCGGCGATGCGATGTGGTCGGCCTTCGCGGCGTCGCCCGAGGCCCGCGACGGAGAAGCCGACCCCCTCGACCGCTGGTCCCGGCGGGTTCTCGAGGCGGTTGCAACCGGCCTCGACGCGCGCGCCCTGTTCCCCTTTGGTGGCCCGCCCTATGCGCCATTCCTGAACTGGGGCCAGCGCGCCGAGAGCGCGCGGCCATCGCCCGTGGGCATGCTGGTCAGCCCATCGCGCGGCCTCTGGATCTCGTGGCGCGGCGCGATCGCGCTCCCGGGAAGAGAGGATCTCGACGCCCCGGACGCGCGGGATCCCTGCATCGGCTGCGATGCGCCGTGCCTCAGTGCCTGCCCGGTCGGCGCAATGGGCGCAGGACAGGCTTACGACGTCCCCGCATGCGTTGCCTATATCAAGGCCGCCGAAGGCACCGAGTGCCGCGACCGGGGCTGCCAGGTTCGCCGGGTCTGTCCAGCCGGTCGAGAGGCCGCGCCCCCTGCCTCGCAATGCGCCTTCCACATGGCGTCCTTCCTGGCGCGGCATTCGCGGCCAGGTTGACCCTCCCTTCAGAGCAGAGTCCAATGATCGCCATGAAAACCCTGATCCTGCTGCGCCATGCGAAATCGAGCTGGGATGACGCGAGCCTGTCGGATCACGACCGGCCACTGAACAAGCGCGGCAGGGCCGCGGTGCCCGTGATGGCACGCTGGCTGGCCGCCCAAGGCCTTATCCCCGAGCGGATCATATGCTCATCCGCCGCGCGGACGAGGGAGACGGTGCAAAGGATGGCAACGGAGGTCGCAGGTCTGCCGGAGCCCGAGATCCTGCCAGCACTCTATCACGCCGAGCCGCCGACAATGCTGCAACTCGTCCGCTCCCTGCCGGACGCAGCTTCGCGGGTGATGCTCGTCGCCCATGAGCCAGGACTCTCCACGCTCGCCGCACATATCGACGACGGCCAGCCCCGGCCGGGCTGCGCACGCGCCTTCGCTCATTTTCCGACTGCCGCGGCCGCGGTGTTCGAGGTCGATGACGGCTGGATCAGCTTTGGCGCGCGCGCGGCGCGGTTTGTCGCCTTCGCGACGCCACGCGAGGTGCAGGAAGGCTGACGCCGGATCGGGCGCCAAAGCATCCGAATTTGCGTATGGACCGGCGAGCATCACGAGATGCTCATCGCGCCCAGCGCAAGGCCGAACATCGCCGCGATCGCAAGCGGATAGAGCACGTAGTTCATTCCAGTTTCTCCAACGCGCGGTAACGCTACTGGCGCAACTGGCCGAGTCGCGCCCGCTACATGCGCCGGTATGTCCCAAAATGACGCAGGAAACTGTGACGACAATCACGTCAGCGCAGGAATGAGAAACGCCCACCCCCGCTCGGGGATGGGCGCTTCATGCCTTCGGATCGCGCGTGGCGCGCTCGGGTCAGTGGCCGAGGATCTGGCTGAGGAACAGCTTGGTGCGGTCCGACTTGGGATTGAGGAAGAACTCTTCAGGCTCGTTCTGCTCCACGATCTGGCCCTGATCCATGAAGATCACGCGGTTCGCCACCTGGCGCGCGAAGCCCATCTCGTGGGTCACGCAGAGCATCGTCATGCCCTCCTCGGCAAGCTCAATCATCGTGTCGAGCACTTCCTTGATCATCTCGGGGTCAAGGGCCGAGGTGGGCTCGTCGAACAGCATGATGCGTGGCTTCATGCACAGGGCCCGGGCGATCGCGACGCGCTGCTGCTGGCCACCGGAGAGCTGACCGGGATACTTGTGCGCCTGGTCGGGGATCTTGACCTTGGTCAGGAAATGCATCGCGATTTCCTCGGCCTGGCGCCGAGGAGTCTTGCGCACCCAGATCGGCGCGAGAGTGCAGTTCTCGAGGATCGTGAGATGCGGAAACAGGTTGAAGTGCTGGAACACCATGCCGACTTCGGCCCGGATCTTGTCGATGTTCTTTAGATCCGAGTTCAGCTCGATGCCATCGACGATGATGTCGCCTTTCTGGTGTTCCTCCAGCCGGTTGATGCAGCGGATCATCGTCGATTTGCCGGACCCCGACGGCCCGCAGATCACGATGCGCTCGCCGCGATAGACGGTCAGGTTGATGTCGCGCAGCACGTGGAAGTCGCCGTACCACTTGTTCATGTTGGTGATCTGGATGGCGACCTCGTCAGAGATCGACATCTTCGTGCGGTCGGCGGTCCGTTCCGTGGCAACTTCGGTCATTGTTGTTATCTCCCTGTGAACCCGGCCGTCACCGGTGGTCGGTCTTCAGCTTGTTCTCGAGGTACATCGAGTATCGAGACATGCTGAAGCAGGCGATGAAGAAGAAGAACCCGACGAAGGCGTAGAACTCCCAGATGATGCCGTTCCACGCGCTGTCCGCCCGAATGTTGTTGATCAGCCCGATCGGGTCGAGAAGGCCGATGACAACGACAAGCGTGGTGTCCTTGAACAGGCCGATAAAGGTGTTCACGATCCCCGGGATCGAGATCTTCAGGGCCTGCGGCAGGACGATCAGGCGCATCGACTTTGAATAGTTGAGCCCGAGGGCGTCGGCCGCCTCGTACTGGCCCTGCGGCAGCGCCGCGAGGCCGCCCCTGATTACCTCAGCCATGTAGGCCGAGGCGAAGAGCGTAACCATGATCACGACGCGCAGGATCAGGTCGATGTTCGATCCCGGAGGGAAGAAGTAGTTGAGCACGTTGTTGGCAACGAAAAGCAGCGTGATCAGCGGCACGCCGCGGATGAACTCGATGAATACCACGCAGAGCGTCTTGATGAAGATGAGATGCGACTTGCGCCCCAGCGCCAGCAGGATGCCGATCGGCAACGACAGGACGATGCCTGCCACGCCGATGATGAGGGCAAGCAGGAAGCCGCCGAGCTTGCGGCTCTCCACCGGCTCAAGCCCGATGCCACCCCAGATCAGGAAGTAGGCAACGACGGGATAGGCCAGCGAGAACCACAGCAACTGGCGAGGCACGGAGGCGAACAGCACCGGGGCCAGAGCCACGAACATGAGCAGGAATGCCAGGATCGGGCGCCAGTAGAATTCGGGCGGATAGAAGCCGAACATGAACTGGTTGAAGCGCTCGATGATCACCGCCCAGCAGGCGCCTGACCCCTTCTCGCGGCACTCGGCGAGGCTCGAGGCGGTCCAGACGCTGTCGATCAGGGCCCACTCGATGATCGGCGGCACCATCATGACCACGATCGCGATGGCGGCCAGTGTCAGCAGGCTATTGAACCAGCCAGAGAAGAGGTTCTCGCGCAGCCAGTGTACGACGCCCACCTCGCTCGATGGCGGCGGCGAGGGCGGGATCGTTCCGCTGGCGACGTAGGCGAGGTCCCGTGCGTCAGTGTCGCTCATGGCTCAGGCCCTCCGCACGCGATGGAAGAAGGTGAGGTTCGGACGCTCGCCAACGATCGTGTAGCCGATGATCGCAAGCCGCGCTGCGATGCCGACCAGCACGATGACCGGACCGCTGACGCCCTCGACGAGCTGCCCGAAAGGCCAACCGACCGCGACCGCGAAGATGAAGACCAGGAGGTCAAAGACGGCGAGGTCGATGAACCGCGGGTTCTTGAACAGGCACGTCGCCAGCGTCGAGAACAGCGTCAGAAGCATGAGCAGCGTCGCGATCTGCTTTCCGCCCGGCCAGTCGAAATAGCTTGGCCTCGTCTCGGTGATCTCGGCCAGGAAGGTGTAGTCGAGCAGGAGCAGGAGCGAGACGGCATAGAAGATGACGAAGAGGTTGAGCAGGCCGCGGATCCCGTAGAGCGGCTGCATCTTGGCATCGCCCTTCTTGAGGACCTCCCACTTGCCGCTCACCGACGAGAAGAGGTCGATCACCGAGAAGCCCATGCCGACGGCCGAGGTCCGCTCGACCAGCTTCACCTGCTCGTTATACAGGTTCATGATCGCCGCGACCGAGAGCGAGACGGCGAGATAGAACGCCATTCCCAGGAAGAGGGTCTCGAACTCCTTGCCCGTCTGGTTGAGGGTGATCCCCATGAGCGTGCCGGTCACGTCCATGTAACCAACCAGCAGGGCGAGCGACGAGTTCTTGGTCAGATTGAGGTACTGCGAGATCAGCGGCGGAATGATCACGCGAAGCGCCTGGGGCAGGATGACGAGATTCATCGTGCGGTTCGGGCGCAGCCCCAGCGCGAACGCCGCCTCGGTCTGGCCCTTCGACACCGCCTGAATGCCAGCGCGCACGTTCTCGGCGATGAAAGCTCCGGTGTAGATCGAGAGCGCGAGGGTCAGCGCCATGTACGAGTTGCGCACATAGATACCGCCCTGGAAGTTGAACCCCTTCAGCGCGGGAAAATCGAGTGTGATCGGCATTCCCATCACGAGGAAAACGAGAAAGGTCCCGATGATGACCCCACCCGCCTGGATCGGCAGAACCGGAAGCGCCTCGCCGGTTGCCTGCTGCCGCTCCTTGGCCCAGCGCCCGAACCAGACTGCGCCAACGAGAAGCACGAAGAAGGCCACCACGACCCAGAAGGAGCCCTCGAGCCACACCGGCATCGGGAAGTAGAAGCCGCGGTTGGTCGCGGCAACGGAATCGCCCAGCCACATGCTGGCGGTCGCGTCCTCGCCGCGGAAGGCGCTCGGCGCTGGCAGCGCCTCGTCGAAGATCGCGGCGAACAGAAGGATCTGGATGAGAACCGGAACGTTGCGCACGCCCTCGATGTAGACGGTCATCAGGCGCGCGATGATCCAGTTCTTGGACAGCCGCGCCACGCCGGCGAGCACGCCGAAGATAGTTGCGAGCACGCAGCCGACAATGGCGACGACGAGCGTGTTGAGGATGCCCACGACGGCGGCGGTCGAATGGGTGGATCGCGAGTTGTACTCGATCAGGCGCTGGTTGATGTCATAGCTGGCCGGCTGCGTCATGAAGTCGAAGCCGAAGGTCTTGCCCAGCGCGGCCAGGTTCTCGACCACGTTCTGGAAAAGATACATCACCGCGAGGATGACGAGAACGAGTGCAACGATTTGTATGAAGGTGGACCGGTACCGACTGTCGTTCCACAGCATATCTATGCGGAAGGACGGTCCTGACGGTTGAGCGGTGTCCGACATGCGATCTCACCCCCGTGGCATCTGATGCGGTGCGCCCCCGCGCGCCCGAACAGGGCGCCTCGGGACGGTTATCGAAAGAGAGGGCGCGCTCGATCCGAGCGCGCCCAATGACTTTCGATCAGCGGAACGGCGGCGTGTAGAGAATGCCGCCCTGCGTCCACAGCGCATTCAGACCACGCGCGAGCCCGATCTGGGTGTCGGGACCGATGGTGCGGTCGAAGATCTCGCCATAGTTGCCCGTCGACTTGATGACGTTGACGGCCCAGTCCTTCGGCAGCCCCAGCATCGCGCCATACTCGCCTTCCGTACCAAGCAGGCGGTTCAGCTCGGGATTGTCGGTCGCGGCCGAGCCAAGCTGCTCGACATTGCCCGAGTTCACGCCAAGCTCTTCGGCCGCGATGAGCGCGTTGAGCGTCCAGCGCACGACGTCGGCCCACTCGCTGTCACCATGACGCACGGCCGGCCCGAGGGGCTCTTTCGAGATGATCTCGGGAAGGATCACGTGGTCCGCCGGCGCTTCGAAGGTCGAGCGCGTCGCGGCGAGGCCCGAGGCGTCGGTGGTGTACACGTCGCACGCACCGGCCAGGTACTTCTGCGTGGCTTCGGCGTTCGTCTCGATCGGGACCGGCTCGTAGCTGATGTTGTTCGCACGGAAGAAGTCGGCGAGGTTCAGCTCGGTGGTGGTGCCCGTCTGGATGCACACGGTGGCGCCGTCGAGCTCCTTGGCCGAGCTCACGCCCAGCGCCTTGGGAACCATGAAGCCCTGGCCGTCATAGTAGTTCACGCCCACGAAATCGAGCTTGAGATCGGTGTCGCGCGAGAGCGTCCACGTCGTGTTGCGGAACAGCAGATCGACCTCGCCCGAGGCGAGCGCCGTGAAACGCGTCTTGCCGGTCGTGGGCGTAAATTTGATCGCCTTCGGATCGCCGAAGATGGCGGCCGCCACGGCACGGCACATGGTGGCGTCGAAGCCGTCCCACTCGCCGCTCGCGTCGGTGAAGGCGAAGCCGGGCACGCCGGTGGCGACGCCGCACTGCACGAAGCCCTTCGCCTTCACGTCGTCGAGCGTCGCTGCGCCAGCGAGGCCAGCGGTGAGGCTGGCCGCGGCGAGCGCGCCGAGGAATACCGAAGTTTTCATTTCTTTACCTCTTACCCTGTCGCTTGTCCGCGTCCGTCTGACGCGGGACCGGCCCGGGGGAGCCAGTCATCGGTTTTGGGGATCGTCCCCGTCACGGAAATTGAACGACCGGCACAAGCGGCGTCAAGCGGAGACCCGGAAATCCTGCCGATTCATTTGGCAGATCACGGCGATATGGCCGCGTTTGCAAGGTATCCGTCCAAAGGCGAGGCATCCATGCGCGCGGATTGCGCACAAATTTTCGCGAGGAGGCAACTTTTCGCAAGATTGCATGGCCAGGCGCCGGAAGTCGGCGATAGGGCGCAATGTGCGAGAAAATCAGTCAACTGGAACGAATCGCCAACGGTTTTCGGATTTACCAAACGTCAACACTGGAGGCCCAGCTATCCCCGCGACGGAACCGCCCGACCCCGCATGTAGACTTGACCGCCGAGCACGCCGGCGGGAAAAGCGGTGTCTGCATCAGGCTTGACCTGGCCGAACCGAGGACCCCATGAAAGACGCCACCCGCGCTGTGACGGCCGGACGCAATCCGGGCGCGCATTCCGGCGCTGTCAATCCACCTGTCTATCATTGTTCCACGATCCTGTTTCCGACATTCGACGCCCTCAAGGCGAGCCGCCAGATCACCTCCGGAGACGGCGTGACCTATGGCGTCCACGGCACGCCGGGAACCTATGCGTGCGAGGAAGCGATCCGGGCCCTCGAGGGCGGATTCCGGACGCGGCTGTGCAACTCGGGACTTCAGGCGGTTACGATGCCGCTTCTCGCCTGCCTGTCGGCGGGGGATCACCTTCTCATGGTCGACACGGCATATGGCCCGACGCGCACGTTCTGCGACGGCATGCTGCGGCGCCTCGGCGTCGAGACGACCTATTACGATCCGCTCGTCGGTGGCGGGATCCGGGAACTGATCCGCCCGAACACGCGCGTCGTCTTTCTCGAGAGCCCCGGGTCATGGACCTTCGAGGTGCAGGATGTCCCGGCAATCGCCGAGGAGGCGCACAAGGCCGGCGCGATCGTGATGATGGACAACACCTGGGCATCGCCTCTGTACTTCAAGCCGTTCGAGCACGGCGTGGACGTCTCGATCCAGGCGATTACCAAATACATCGGCGGTCATTCCGATCTCGTCATGGGTGCGGTCACCTCGAACGAAACCGTCTATCCCAAGGTTCGGCAGGGATGGCAGGAACTCGGATTGTGCGGCAGCCCCGACGATGTGTTCCTGGCAATGCGTGGGCTGCGGTCATTGCATGTGCGCATGCCCCGGCACTGGGAAGCCGGGCTCAAGGTCGGCCACTGGCTGATGGAGCGCCCGGAGATCGCCGAGGTGATGCACCCGGCGATGGAACACGATCCCGGGCACGCATTATGGAAGCGTGACTTCCTCGGAGCCGCGTCGCTCTTCGCGTTCACGCTCCACGAGGAGTTCTCGACCGAGGCGCATCTTGCCGCCCTGCTCGACAACCTCGAGCATTTCGGCATGGGCTTCTCCTGGGGCGGGTACGAGAGCTTGCTCATCCCGATCTATCCGTCGCGCCTGCGCACAGCGACGCCATGGCCGAAACAGGGGCGACCGAAGGGGCAGTCCCTGCGCATCCATATCGGGCTCGAGGACACCGGCGACTTGATCGACGACCTCGCGGCAGGTCTCGACCGGATGCGGCGCGTCTGAGGCGTTGCAGCGGCGCCTCGCAGGGCCCTGGCGTTCGGATCGCCAGCGGCGACACTCCGCCGCTTGCGGCCGCGACGTCGGGCAGTCATTTTGCGCGTGATGTTGCGATCGGTATGGAGACGTGAGAGCCAAACAGCGCGCCGTATGCTCGGCGTGGCTCTCTCGGCGTTGCTGCTCGCGCGGATGCTGCTCCTGCCGAGCCTCGCGGTGGACTATTCCACGGGCTTCGTCTCGCTCTGCGCAGGCGGCGAGGTTGTCTGGGTTGCGGCCGAGGGGGTCGCGCCCACTGACGACACCAGCCCGCGCATCCCCTGCCCGTGGCTCGGGCTCAGCGCTTTACCGGAAGCACCCGGCGCGCTCCTTCCCGCCCATGTGCCGGTGCCATTGCCGGCACGGCAGGTGTTCATAGCGGCCGAGTCCCACAGTCTTGCGAAGTTCTTTGCACCACAGGCGCCGCGCGCACCGCCGCTTCCGGAACGCGCCTGATATTGCCGTGGCCCTCGGGGCCCGCCCCGGCACGAACACCGGGATGAACACCACATGGGGCAGCATCCCGAACGCGCATATGGCGTGCGGGAGTGCCATTAAAACCGGAACGGAAACAAAGACATGAACAAGATTTTCTATACTGCGGCCGCCGCTGCTCTCGCTTGCGGAGCCTTGCTTGGCGCAAGCCAGGCCGATGCCCACGACTTCTCTGCGGGCGCGATGAAGATCGACCACCCCTGGGCACGCCCGAACGTGCCCAACCGGCCCGTGGCGGTCTACATGAAGCTCGCGAACACCGGGGACGCCGCCGACCGCCTCGTCGCCGCCGAGGCCCCCGGCTTCGAGGCGGTCGAGCTACACACCGTCGTCAAGGATGGCGACGTGATGAAGATGCAGCCCATCGAAGCAGTCGAGGTCCCGGCCGGCGGCGATGCCATGCTTGCGCCCGGTGGCAACCACCTCATGCTGTTCGGCGCCAGCGAGCAATTCGCCGAGGGCGCGCATTTCCCGTTGACGCTTGTGTTCGAGAACGCGGGCGAAGTGGCGGTCGAGGTCATGATTCAGAAGCGCCCGCCGGAGGGAATGGAGGGCGCCGACGGCATGATGCACCATGGCGGCACGCACAAGATGGACCACGGCTCGGGCGCCCAGAGCAACTGAGAGCAATTGCATCGGGAGCGCGGTCAGCCGATCGCGCTCCCGTAATGTCTTTCCCGCGCAGGCGTCATCGGATCAGCCGAGGATGCGAAATCCGGCAGCGCCCTCCGGCGCCGCATCCTGCGCATCCACCCGCGTGACCCGAGCGGCATACGGCCCCTCCCGGCAGGCGTCGATCATGGCTTCGATGGATGCAGGCGCGCCCTCGACCAGCGCCGAGACCGTGCCGTCCGGTTCGTTCCTCACCCAGCCCGAGAGACCGAGACGCTCGGCTTGCCCGGCCGCCCAGGCGCGGTATCCGACGCCCTGAACGCGTCCGTGAATTCGCAGTGCACGCGTCGTCATCGTTCAGCGCCCTTCCCACGGCCCGAGCGCGTCGGGCCATGATCCCCCGCTTTCGCCACTCAGATTACTGTAGCGCGCGCCAGTGGCCAATCGGGGCGCCCGCCCCTCCGGTGGCCCCGGCGTCATTGCGCAACCTGCCTTCGCGCGCTCGCGACATGCGCAAAACTGCCTCCTTCGGCACACCCTCGGTCATGCGCCAAGGTGCGCTCGAAATGACACATCGAAGGAAATCTCCCGAACGGCCGGGCGGGCCTGGGATTTCGCCCGATCGTTCATTGACAACGCTCTGACCCAACGGCTATTCCCGGCGGCGGAGTGGTGGCCGAGTGGTCGAAGGCGCTCCCCTGCTAAGGGAGTAGACCTCAAAAGGGTCTCGTGGGTTCGAATCCCATCCACTCCGCCACTAGTCTTGGCGCAAGTGATTGATATAAAACGTTAAGTCTAATTTCCAAACGCCGAGACCCGCTATTGCTTCCACCAAAGAGAGATGGATGGAGAGCAATATGCTGAATGGCACTGTCAGACCAAACTAGCTTGAGCGGGGAAAGCCACCTCCCTACCCTCGCGGCATGAGCAAACGCAGCCCCTTTCGGTATTTCAAGACCAGCCCCGAGGTCTTCGCCTAGCCGTGAATGATGTACATCCGGTTTCCTCTCTCGCTTAGGAACGTCGAGGACCTGCTGCACGAACGCGGAATCGACGTCAGTCACGAAACGGTCCGGTTCTGGTGGCATCGGTTCGGGCCGATGTTCGCCGCCGAGATCCGGCGCAAGCGGATCGACAAGTTGAGGGCCTTCTCCGGCTGGCGCTGGCACGTCGACGAGTTGTTCGTGCAGATCAACGTCGAGCGGCATGATCTCTGGCGGGCCGTCGATCACGATTCGACAAGTCCTCGAGGCCGTCGTCACCAAGCGACGGAACAAGAAGGCGGCATTGAAATTCCTCCGACAATTGATGCTTCGCCACGGCTAGCCGCAGCAAATCGTCACCGATCGCGTTCCGTCGTACTGCGTTGCACTGCGCGAGCACGGCAGCGCGGGTGTGCAATCGACGGGGCGATGGCTGAACAACCGTGTCGAGAACTCACACCTGCCATTGCCACAGCGGGAGCGGGCAATGCTCCGGTTCAGGCGGATGCGAGGCCTGCAGACCTTCGTCACCCTCCGTTCCTCCGTCCACAATCACTTCAATCAGGAACGCATCCTCTCCAGCAAGGACATCTTCAAGAGGCCCGCACCGCCGCAGTTGCGGAGTAGCGGTGCTCGGCACGGCCTGAAACGCCCCTGCCCCAGGCAAACTGAGACTGGCTCGCATTCTTCCGACAGGACCCGACGGTGGTTGCACGACCCCGTCATGATCGGGCGAGACGGCTCTCCAGAAGTGCGCCGCTCTCCTCGAGGAGCGGGTAGGCGATCATCGCGAAGGATGCGTTGACGGCCTTCAGCGACCTGAGGAGGTCGAGATGGATCGCGCTCGTCTCGATCGACGGTGCGAGGCCCTGCTGCAACCTCTGGAGATGCTTATGCTCGAGCGTCTGGGCCGCCTCGCGGATCCCCTCCTTCTGTTCGACGAGTTCCCGCGCCAGCCCGACATCCTCGGACATGAGGACGGCGATCCCGTGCTGAACGTTCCTCAGCACCCGGTCGTGGAAGTCGCAGAGCTCGCGCCAGCCGTCGTCGGAGAACCTGAGTTTCTCGTCTTGCATCCGGTAGGCGAGATCGACGATCTTCCGCGCAATCGTATCGGCGGCCGCCTCAAGGTTCATTGCCATGCCGGAGAGATCGAAGGCCCGCGTTCCGAAATCTCCTTCTCCGTCGCGGCTGCGAACTCCGGCGAGATAGATCCTGAGATCGAGCGACATCCTGGCGACGGTCCTGAACTCGTCCTGGATCGCCTGCGCCGCGACGTCATCGTAACGCACGAAGAGTTCGATCGCCTGGCGCAGCATGATCTCGGTCCGGTTCCCCATATGGACGAGTTCCCGAACGGCGCAGGCAAAGGCGCGCTTCGGCTGGTCCTGGAGCGACGTGTCGAGCGCCGTGCGGCTGACCCCACCCGACCTGGCGTCGCGCGGCGCGGGGATCACCGCGGTTGCCACGCGCATGAGCACGCCGACGAGCGGCAGGCAGACGAGAAGGAGCGCCGCGTTGAACGCGAGATGCAGGAGGAGCGCCCTATGGCCCGGATCGTCGCCGAAGATATCGGTCGGGATGACGGACCTGGCGACCAGGATGAGCGCGATCGCGGCACCACCGCCGCGCAGGGCGAGATTGACCCAGACCACCCGGCGCACAATCGCATCGGCCTTGAGTGTCAGCACGACAGCGATGAAAGACCCACCGAGGTTGGCGCCGAGAACCATCGCGAGCGCAGCCTCGGTCGGGAGAAGGCCTTCGCTCGCAAGTGTCGCGAACAGGAGGACGGCTGCCACGCTCGAATGCACGAGCCAGGCGAAGCACGCCGCCAACACGAAGGCGGTGACAGGATCGCCCGCAAGATAGAGCATCGCCGTCCGCGCGCCTTCGCTCTCGACGAGGGGCAGGCTGGAGGCCCTGATGAGATCGAGCGAGAGGAATACGAGCGCGAGGCCGATGAAGATGCGCCCTATCTGCCTAAGTTGCCGGCGCGAGCTTCGGAGGAAGATCAGGACGCCGGTCAGCATGAGGAGCGGGGTCACCGCGGCGAGACGCGAGTTCAGCACCATGGCAACGACGGCCGAGCCCACATCGGCGCCAAGGACGATGGCGAGGCCCGACACGCCCCCGATCGCACCGGACGAGACGAAGCCCGCCATCAGCATGGTGACGGCCGTAGAGCTCTGCATCAGGATTGCCGCAAGCCCGCCGGAGACCGCGGCCGCGAGGCGGTTGGCGGTAGACCGGCGCAGCCAGAGCCGCAGTTCCCCGCCGAACGCCCGCTCGAACCCGGTCCGTACGAGGCGCACTGCCCAGATCAGCAGGGCCGCGGCCGCCGCCATGTTCAGGACGAAGAGGGTTGGTGCGCTTTCCATCAGCGCCGCTCCCGCTCGGCGAGACAGGCCAGTCCGCGCCTACAGCTAGAAGGCATAGGGGCCATCGGCATCCTCGAGCAAGATCGCCGTCCAGATCCCATCTGGTCCGGTATCGATCACCGCACAGCCCTTCGGCCCGGTCCAGAAACCCACCGGCGCCTCCACCCGCCGGTCGAGCGCGAAAGCGCTGCAAAGCGCGGGCGCCGTCGACACCGGCCAGCGGCCGACCCGGCCATGATAGACGCCATGAACATGCCCCGCGACCACCTGGACGAAGCAGGACGCGCCGTCGAGACATCCGGCGAGCGCCCCGGAGTTCTCGAGCCCGATCGCATCCATGAAGCGGATCCCGGTCCGCAACGGCGGATGGTGAAGTGCAACGACCAGTGCCTCGTGCGGCGAGCCACGGACGGCCTCGCCGAGGAGGTCGAGGGTCTCGACGCGCAGCCGGCCGCCGCCCTGCCCCTCCACCAGCGTGTCGAGCCCGACGATCCGACATCCCGGCAGGTCCGCGACCCAGTCGATCAGACCCTCGCGTGGCATAGGGGCAGCGTCCGCGAAGGCGTCGCGGAGCGCGTCACGCTGGTCGTGGTTGCCGGGCACGACGAGGAGCGGCAGGTCGAGCCGCCCGAGTTCGGCGCGCGCGAAATCGTAGCTCGCGGCGCTGCCGTCGTCGCTGACATCCCCCGTCACCAGGACGGCATCGAGCGGGCCGATCGCATCGAGGCTGCCGAGAAGGCGGTCGATCGCCGAGCGCAGCAGTGCCCGCGTGTCGAGCACGTCCGAGGCCCGCGCGCCCGGCGCGACCACATGCAGATCCGAAAGCTGGAGGAGCCGGGCCATCGCTTACTTGATCCCGGCCCTGAGGAAGGCCTGCACGAACTGGCGCTGGAAGACGAGGAAAGCCACGAGGAGCGGCGCCACTGACATCATCGTCGCGGCCGAGATCACCGAGATGTCGACGCCGTTCTCGGGCGCACCGAAGATCGAGAGACCGACGGTCAGCGGCCGCGTATCGGGCGAGTTCGTCACGATCAACGGCCAGAGGAAGTTGTTCCAGTGCGTCGAGACCGACACCAGCGCATAAGCGAGGTAGGTCGGACGGGCGAGAGGCACATAGACGCGCAGTAGAATGCCGAACCAACCGCACCCCTCGACCCGCGCGGCTTCGTGCAGCTCGATCGGGACAGACTTGAAGGCCTGGCGCATCAGGAAGATCCCGAAGGCCGAGGCCATGTAGGGCATCCCGACGCCGAGGATCGTGTCAAAGAGACCGATCCGCGAGACCATGGCGTAGTTCTCGACGATCAGCACCTCGGGCAGGATGAAGAGCTGCATCAGGACGAGGATGAACACGATGTCCTTTCCCGTAAAGGCCACCTTCGCGAACGCGAAGCCCGCGAGCGTCGTGATCACGAACTGCCCGATCAGCACGACGCTCACGAGCAGGAAGGTGTTGAGGAAATAGCGCAGCCAAGGCGCGCCGGCCCAAGCGGTGCGGAAGTTGTCGAGCGTCCAGGCCGCGGACAGGTTGAAGTTCACCGCGTCCGAGGTGGTGTGAAACGCCGCCCAGAAGGCGAATAGAAGCGGCGAGATCCAGACCAGCGCCAGGACCATCGCGCCGAATGCCTCGATATGCTGCGAGAGCGCCTTCATTGGTAATGCGTCCGCTTGTCGAGATAGGTGAACTTGATCGCGGCGACGATGCCGAGGACGGCTAGGACGAGGATCGTCATCGCGGCCGCCTGCGGCGCGTCGAAGAAGGCGAAGGCCATTTCCCAGATGTAGTAGAGGATCAGCTTCGATGCGTCGTTCGGCCCCCCTTTCGTCAGGATGAAGAGGTGGTCGATCAGCTTCACCGAATTGATGAGCGCGTTGACGACGATGAAGAGCGTCGTCGGCATCAGGAGCGGCAACACGATCCGGCGCGTGTAGGTCCAGCGGCTCGCCCCCTCGATGTCGGCGGCCTCCTTGAGATCCTCGGGGATCGTCTGCAGGGCGGCGAGGTAGAAGATCATGAAGAACCCCGCCTCCTTCCAGATCGTGACGATGATGATGGCCCAGAGCGCAGTCTCGGGCTGGCCGAGCCAGTTGACCGAAGGCAGCCCGAAGAGCGAGCCGATCTGGTCGAGCACGCCGAGCCCGGGCGTGTAGAAGAAGAGCCAGAGGTTCGCGGCAGCGATCATCGGCAGGACCGTCGGCGTGAAATAGGCGGTGCGCACGAAGCCGCGCGCGGGGATCTTCGAATTGGCCCAGAGCGCCATGGCGAGCGCGATCGAGATCGAGATCGGGATCGTCGCGCCGGCATAGATCAGGTTGTTCTTGACCACGACCCAGAAGGTCGGGTCGGCGAACAGATCACTGTAGTTCCGCCCGCCGACGAACTCCGGAGGCTTGCGCCGGGTGCCTCGACTCATCAGGCTCGCCCAGAATGTCGCGAGCGAGGGATAGAAGGCGAAGGTCGTGAGCAGGATCGCGGCCGGTGAGAGCAGGATCCAGCCGTAGATGGCCTGCCGTCGCCGTTCAAGGTTCACATGATGCGCCATGGTCCTGTCTCGGATGGGAACGCGGGCGCCGGAGGCATCCGGCGCCCGCGGGATGGTTACTGGTAGTCGCGCAGAAGGCGCACGGCAGCCTCTTGCGCCTCGGCGAGCGCCTCGGCGGGGGTCTTCGTCCCGGTCAGCGCGGCCTGGATGGCGTTGTTCAGCCCCTCGCGAACCCGCGCCGTCTCGAAGGTCGAGAACTCGGCGACCGCGTTCTCGAGTTGGTTGCGGGCGACCAGCGCGGGCGGGAACTCGGTCGTATATGCCTTGAGCGCCTCGGTCTCGTAGGCAGCCGGCGACACGCCCATGTAGCCGGTCGCGATCGACCAGGCGGCGGCCTGCTCGGGCGAGGTCATGAACTTGATCAACTTGAGGGCCGCCTGGCGCTCCTCGTCCGTCGTGTCCTTGAAGACGTAGAAATTGCCGCCCCCGGTCGGCGATCCGGGCCGGACATTGGCCGGAAGCTCGGCCACGCCGAAGTCGAAGGAGGCGGCGTTCTTGACCGCCGTCAGGTTGCCGGTCGAGTGCCACATCATCGCGGTCTGGCCCTCGAGGAAGGCCTGCCGCAGCGTGCCCCATTCGACGGTCCCTTCCGGCATGATGCCGTGCTCGGTCGATAGCGATCTCCAGAACTCCAGCGCCTCGATCACCGCCGGGTCGTCGAAGTAGGTCGTGAGCCCGTCGTTAGACATGAGCTCCTTGCCGTTCTGGATCGCGAGCGCCTGGAACATCCAGTAGGGATACCCGGTCGAGGGGATCATCAGGCCCGAGGTGCCGTCCTTGGTGAGCGCCTTGCCCATGGTGACGAGGTCATCCCAGGTCTTGGGCGGACTCTCTGGGTCGAGGCCAGCCTCCCGGAATTTGTCCTTGTTGTAGTATGCGACGATGGTCGAGCGCTGGAACGGGATGCCCCAGGTCTTGCCCTCAACCCGACCGTTCGCCATCAGCGCGGGATAGAAGCTGTCGAGCCACGCGGCGTCCGCCCCCTCGATCTCCTCGAAGGGCATCACGATGTCCTGCTCGATCAGGTCGTAGGCATCGATCGAGAACATGACCGCAAGCTGCGCGGGCTCGCCCGAGGCCAGCGCCGAAAGCGCCCTGACGCGCGTGTCATCGTAGTTCCCCGAATAGATGGCGTTGACCTTGATATCGGGGTTCGCCGCCTCGAACTCGGCGACGATGCCGTTCACAACCTCCGTCAGCGCACCGCCGACGGCGATCGGGTAATACATCGTCAACTCCGTTTCGGCGGCGGCAGGCGCAGCGAGCATCGTCGCGACGGCACACCCGGCGGCAAGCCTCTTCATCAGTGTCATGTGATCCTCCCTTGTTTCAGTCGTGGTTTCGGCCCCGCCTCATTCGGCATCGGCATTCTCTGTCGATCCGATCCTGCGGCCCTCAGCGTCGAAGAAGTGCAGATCCTCGTCCCTGAAGCCGATCTCGAGCTCCTGGCCGGCGGGGATGTGCCGCAATCCAGGCAGGCTTACGGTGAGGCCGGTCGCGGCGGGGTGACTCAGGCCGATGAACGTCTCGGAGCCGAGGAACTCGCACTCCGAGACGCGGCAGGTCAGCCGGCCCTGCCCGGGATCTGCGAGGACGACGTTCTCGGCCCTGAGGCCGATCCGCTCGGCCCGCCCGAAACCCGGAAGGACCGCGGCGTCTATCAGCGCCATCGGTGGCGCGCCAACGAACTCGGCCACGAAGGTGTTGGCCGGCCGATAGTAGAGATCTTCTGGCGCACCGGTCTGCTGGATGTGCCCGTCCTTCATCAGCACGACCATGTCAGCCATGCTCATGGCCTCGGTCTGATCGTGGGTGACGTAGACGACGGTGATGCCGAGATCGACCTGGAGCTTCTTGATGTCCTTGCGGACCGAGGCCCGCAGCTTGGCGTCGAGGTTCGAGAGCGGTTCGTCCATCAGGCAGAGCGGCTGCCCCGCCACGATCGCCCGTGCGAGCGCGACGCGCTGGCGCTGGCCGCCCGAAAGCTCGCCCGGCTTGCGCGCCTCGTAGCCGAGAAGCCCGGTGATCTCGAGCGCACGCCTCAGTTTCTCGGCCCGCTCGGCGCGCGGCACGCGGCGGACCTTGAGCCCGAAGACAACGTTCTCTGCCACGCTCAGATGCGGAAAGAGCGCGTAGGACTGGAAGACCATCGAAAGGTTTCGCTCGGATGGCGCTGCCGTCGTCACGTCGCGCCCGTCGATGCTGATGCGACCCGCGTCGGGCAGTTCGAGCCCTGAGAGAAGGCGGAGCGTGGTCGACTTCCCGCAGCCCGACGGACCGAGCAGCGCGACGAAGGCGCCGCGCGGTATCGAGAGGGAGACGCCCTCGACGCCGAGCTGTCCGTTCCAGCTCTTCGCGACACCCTCGACGAGAACGAACGGTGCGGTCACGGTCACTCTCCCTCCTCGGCAAAGACGATCCGGTCCGCGAGCGCCTCGGTGAGCGCGTCATAGGGCTCGGGCGGCGGGCGATCGCAGACGACGAGGTCGACATCGGCGATGTTCCCGCCGAGGGCGGGTGCAAGGCGTCCGAATTTCGTGCGGTCGATCACGAGGATCGAGGTCCGGGCGTTATCACGCAGCCTGTCGCAGGCGCGCACTTCGGCCGGGTGAAACTCGAGCAGCCCGCCGTCGCCTGCTACGCCAGCGGCACCGAAGATCGCGTATTCCGCGCGGAAGCGGCCAAAGAATTCGATCACGTCCTCGCCGATGATGTCGCGGTCCGGCAGGCGCAGTTCGCCGCCGGGCAGAATGATACGGTTCGACACCTCCTCGCTCAGCGCCATTGCTGCGCTGAGATTGTTGGTGATGACGGTCAGTTCCTTCCTGCCACGCAGCGCGCGGGCGACGCTGAGGGCGGTCGAGCCGATCGAGATGAAGAGCGTGGCGCCGTTGGGGATGCGTGAAGCGGCCACCTCCGCGATCGCCCGCTTGCCGACGAGGTTCGTGCCGGCGCGCTGGTCGAAGGGCGTGTTGAGACGGTCGGCGGCGAGTTCGATCCGCCCATGGGCGCGCAGAAGGTTCTTGCCGTCGCAGAGCCGGTCGAGATCGCGCCGGATCGTCTGCGTCGACACCCCGAGCATGTCCGCGAGCGCCCCCACGCTGACCCCCCCGCGTTCCTGGACGACCTGCTGAATGAGGTCGCGACGCCTGATCTTCTTGGACGCCATGATTCCTCCGCGCTTGAACGAACGGTATCGCGGCAAAAGCCACAAAACAACATTTTTGCCCGGCCTGACACACCGCGAATCATGACCCCAGAGGCGGAGAT
This sequence comes from Thermohalobaculum xanthum, assembly GCF_016623495.1. Taxonomy (GTDB): domain Bacteria; phylum Pseudomonadota; class Alphaproteobacteria; order Rhodobacterales; family Rhodobacteraceae; genus Thermohalobaculum; species Thermohalobaculum xanthum. The sequence goes on from NZ_JAEHHL010000001.1 coordinate 660,606, forward strand.
TTCGATTTAATTTGTTAAATCGGATAGTTGCGCCTGCGCGCTCGATCCGGACGTCACGGAAGTTTTGTATTTTTGTCGTTTTTTCTTCCATTTTATGAGTCGACAGGTAGGATCGGGACTAGGCGAACCCGTACGGATCGCCGAAGCGGAGCCCCCCATCGATGGACGACGTCACCAGCATCTTCGGCCGCTACGAGGAAATCCGACACAGGCTGCCGGAAGTCCATCTCGCCTCGGACACGAGAGATGTCGGGTCGCTGCTCGAGATCGCGGACGAAGCCGACGCGTTCGTCTTCGACGCGTTCGGCGTGCTGAACGTGGGCGACACGCCAATCGCTGGCGCTGCATCACGGCTCGACGAGCTTCGGGCGAAGGGATGCAGCATCAGGATCCTCACCAACGCCGCGAGCTTCGGCAGGGCGCTGACGGAGGTGAAGTTCCGGAAGCTCGGCATCGCCGTCCCGGCCGATGAGATCGTAACCAGCCGCGATGCGGCGCTCGCCCACGTCACCGGCGGCCTCTGGGGCTGCATCGCCGCGCCGTCGGACGACCTGTCGGACGTTCCCTCCGCTTCGTGCCGTCTCGCCGATGACAGCGCCGACTACGATCGCTGCGACGGCATCCTGTTCCTCTCGACGGCGACCTGGACTCCGGCCCGCCAAGCAATCCTCGAGCGAACGCTTCTCGACCGGCCGCGCCCGCTGCTGATCGCCAACGCGGATCTCGTCGCCCCGCGCGGCGACCGCTTCTCCCTCGAGCCCGGACATTTCGGGCATCTCCTCGCCGACCGGGGCGTTGGCTCGGTCCACTTCTTCGGCAAGCCCTTCCCGGAGGTCTACCGGATGGTGGAAACGTCGCTTCCGGGCGTCCCCCGCGAGCGGATCGTGATGTGCGGCGACACCTTGCACACCGACATCATCGGCGCCGCGGCGCGAGGCTGGAAGACGGCGTTCATCACGAGAGACGGCCTCTTCTCCGGGGTCGACACGCGCGCCTTCATCCAGCAATCGTCGCTCTTCCCGACCTGGAGGATGCCACGTATCTGATCGACCACCGGCAGAACCGGTGCGGGCGCCTCGGATTCCGGCGCCGAGGCGACGAGACAAGGCAATCACGACACAAGCGCTACACGAAGAATCCGATCATCACCGCGAAGACGGCGAGGATTATGGTCGGGAAGATTGCGTATTGCATCGCCGGCGCTCCCATCTCTGAAGTTTGGCGGGGCGCATCACTGTTGATCTTGACCGTAACCATTTTCGCGTCGCGGCGATGTGACATGGTTCACAGGTCAGCTGCCTCTGCTCCCATTGCCGACCCATCTGAACGGCGGCGCCCCCCGAAGGGCTTTCGCCTTCTCGCTTCCGAAAGCTCCGTGGGAGGCGATGACGGCTGAGCGCGCTGTGCGGATCTTGGAAAGACGTTGAAGGGTCCGTCAGAGCAAACTTGCCCCCCTACCCTCGCGGGATGGCCAAACCCAACGATTTTGTCGGGCGTACGCGACTTGAGACGGAGCCTGGTGCTCGCTAGAGTCCGGGCATGACGAGACGCATTCCGTAAATGACTTCAAGACCAGCCCCCGGATCGAGGGGATGAAGTTCAGCCGCTGGCGTTGGCATCTCGACGAGATCTTCGTGAAGACCAACGGCAAGCGGGACTACCTCTGGCGGGCCGTCGACCATGAAGGCGACGCGCTCGAACGATTCTTCACAAAAACCCGGGACAAGAAGGCAGCGCTCCAACCCCTCAGGAAAACCACGCGAAAGCATGGTCGGCCCGAGGCCATCGTTACGGACAAACTCCGGTCCTATGGTGCCGCACTGAATGAGATCCGTGCCGACGCACGGCAGGACACAGGCCGCTGGCTCGATGAACGCGCAGAAAACTCGCAATTACCATTCCGAATGGCGGGCGCGATGCTCCGGCTGCGGCGCATGCGACGTCTGAGGAAGTTCAGCACCGTCCACGCTGGCGTCACCAACCAGCTTAACCAGGACCGCAGCCCCTCCAGCAGAGAATACCTTGAGGCCAGCCGCATTGCCGCTCTTGCCGAGTGGCACGCTCTCCGCGCGGCCCGAAACGCCCCTGCCCCCGGCAAACTGAGACTGGCTCGCATTCGTCTGACAGCACATCGACGGCATCCGGGACCGGTCAGGCCTCGAGCATCGTCAACAGCTTCCCAAGACGCTCGCCCTTACTCCGTCCGGGTCGGGTAACGGTACAGTATGGATGTCCCAGCGCGAGCGAGCGCTCGTCGAGCCGCAGCAGCGATCCTGCGTCGAGCTCCCTCCCCGCGAGACCAAGCTGACCAAGCGCTATACCCATCCCGCGGCTCGCCATCTCCAGCGCCAAGCTCGACGAGCCGGCGAAATGCGCCGGGGCGACTTCGCGCCTCTCGGTGCCTGTCGCGCGGAACCAGTCCCGCCAGGTCGGGTGCGTCGCGAAGCTCGGACCCCAGTCGGTGAGGATGAAGTGCGAGTCACGAAGCCCGGAGAGATCCTCGCCCGGCGCGATGCCGTGCCGGGCGAGGAAGCCGGGGCTCGCGACGGGCGCCACGTGGTCCTCGAAGAGCGGGCGGACGTCTAGCTCGGGATAGAGCCGCATGCCGTAGCAGATCCTGAGATCGAGACCGCGGGTGCGGAAGTCGACCGGATCCTCCTCGACGCGGATCTCGATCCGGACCGCCGGCTCGTGCTCGACAAACCGCGCGATGCGACCCGCCAACCAGCGCTCGACCAGCGACGGTGGCGCGCTTATCACGATGCGGGCCTCCCGGCTTGGCATTCGGCCGGAGAGGACCTGTTCGTTCAGATCGGCGATCCGACGAAAGGCGTCAGACGCGCCCGCCTGGACCTCGCGGCCGGCCTCGGTCAGGGCAACACGGTTGTGGTGGCGCTCGAAGAGGCGCTTGCCGAAAAATCGCTCGAGGTTGCGGACCTGCTGGCTCACGGCCGCGGGTGAGACGCCGAGCTCGGCCGCGGCGGCCACATAGGTGCCGTTGCGTGAGGCAGCCTCGAAAGCTCTGAGGGCATTCAGCGGTGGGAGCTTCATGGTAGCCGCATTGCTTAGATTTTCTAATCCTACTGTCGATAATTCTAGATTGCAGGTAGTTTTTCTCGCCCTACGCTTGTCTGTGCAGCCAAGGCAGGGAGGTGACGGCCATGCACGATATACTGGATCTCGACCGCTATCCGCTCGACCGGCCCGGCAGCCCGGAATGGACGGCGCTCGTCGAGCGCTGCCGGCAGGAGCTCGCGCAGGAGGGTATGTTCAACCTCGAAGGCTTCATGCGGCCGGAGGCGGTCGCGCGGGCGCTCAGCCAGATCGTACCCGTGCTTGATGCCTCGGCCTTCCGGCACAAGCGCTCACACAACATCTACTTCCGGAAGGAGATTCCGGGGCTCTCGCCGGACCACCCCGCGCTCCGTCTCTTCGAGACGTCGAACCAGACGATCTGCGCCGACCAGATCGAGGGCAGCCTGCCAGTGGCCGTCTACGACTGGCCAGCAATGGCGGCCTTCCTCGCGGCGACGATGGACAAGTCCGCGCTCTACCCGATGGACGACCGGATCGCCTGCGCGAACGTGATGCGCTATTCCGAGGGCGAAGCGCTCAACTGGCATTTCGACCGCTCGGAGTTCACGACGACGCTGCTTCTGCAGGCGCCGACGAAGGGTGGCGTCTTCGAGTACCGAAACGCGCTCAGGAGCGACGACGATCCGAACTACAAGGGCGTCGCCCGGATGCTGCAGGGCGAGGACGACGAGGTGCAGTCGATGCTCGCCTCGGCGGGCACACTCAATGTCTTCCGGGGCAAGAACACGGCCCACCGGGTCACGCCGGTCGAGGGGCCGGTGGACCGGGTGATCGCGGTCTTCTCCTATTACGAGAAGCCGGGCGTGCGCTTCTCGGACGAGGAACGCATCGGCTTCTACGGCCGAGCCGCCTGAGAGGCGCCGGGCGGGACCCGTCAGGGCGTCCCGTCCCGACCGCGCTCGTCGCCGACAAGCGGGCTCTCGAACTCGTAGATAGACTGCGTCGTCCGCGGCACGGGCGCGAAGCGGCCGCGATGCGGAAGGATGCGGCGACGGGCGACACCAAGCCGCCAGAGGACCACGGCGGCGAAACAGCCGAGCACGATGGAGATGAAGACGAAGAGCCAGCCCGCTCCGAGGCGATCCATCAGGGGCGCGGCAAGCACCGGGCCGAGCGCCGCGCCGATCGAGTAGATTAGCAGGAGCCCCCCGCTCACCTGCACGAAGCGGTCGGCCGCCGCGCCGTCGTTCACATGGGCCACGCAGAGCGAGTAGATCGGGATCATCAGCCCGCCATGCGCGAGGCCGAGCGCGAGCATCGCCCAGAGCCCGACCTCCTCCACCGACGCGAGCGCGAGCCCTGAAATGGCCGTCGCGATCACGACGGGCAGGATGACGAGCCGCCGGTCAAAGCGATCCGAGAGCAACCCGATCGGCCATTGCGTCAACGTGCCCCCGAGCACGAAGACACCCATCAAGAGCGTGATCTCGAAGACGCCGAAGCCGCGCAGCTGACCGAAGAGCGGCCCGAGCGTCCAGAACGCCCCCTCGATCATCCCGACGAGGAAGCAGCCGATCGTCCCGACCGGCGAGAGGCCGAAGAGCGCGCGAATGTCGAGCCCGGCACGCGGCACCGGCTCGGGCTCGCGGGTCGGCGTCAGCGCCACGGGGGCGACCGACAGGCAGACCGCCACGGCGACCAGGATGAAGAGCGTCGCGCCGAGCAGGTCGGCGAGGTTCACGCCAAGCTGACCCGAGATCCAGCCGACATTGGTAACGATGATGTAGACTGAAAGGATGCGCCCGCGCATTGCGTTCGTTGTCTGGTCGTTGAGCCAGCTCTCGACGACCATCACGGCAATGGCGAGGCAGATGCCGGTCAGGAAACGCAGCGCGAGCCAGGGCAGCGCCGCGACCCAGACCGGGAAGAGCAGCACGATCGCCGCGAGGATCGCCACGATCCCGGCATAGGCGCGGATATGCCCGACCGCCCGGATCAGCGGCGGGCCGATCACGCAGCCCGCGATGAAGCCCGCGAAATAGGCGCTGCCGAGAAAGCCGATCAGCCCGGTCGAAAAGCCCTCGCGCTCGGCCCGCATCGGGAGCATCGTCTGGAACATGCCGTTCCCGACGAAGATCAGCCCGGTGCTGAGCAGGATGACGGCGATCGTGCGCCCGGTGAAGTGGGATGTCATGCGAGGCACCGGTTTGACGGGACGCAGGCTGGAGCGGGAAACCCTCCGAAGCTGGCCGGGTGGCGCCGTGCGCACCACCCGGAGCGTTCGGCTCAGGCGTCGAGCCAGACGCGCTCGAGATGGAACTCTTCGGCCTGGTGAGCCTCGAAGTCACGGACCTTGGGCGTCATATGGCGCGCGATGTTGCGCCAGAACGGCTGAACGAGGGTGCCCGAGTCCTGCAGGATCCGCTCGACCCGCTCCATCACCACGCGGCGCTTGTCGGGATCGGGAAGGCCCAGCGCCTCGGCCAGCGCCGCGTCGAACTCGGGGTTCGAGAACCCTGACTCGTTCCACGCCTCGCCCGAGCGGTAGGCGAGCGCGAGCACCTGCACACCGAGCGGGCGCGGCGTCCAGTCGGTCGTCGAGGCCGGGTATTTCGTCCAGTCGTTCCAGAACGTATCGCCGGGGATCACCGTGCGCTTCACCTTCAGGCCTGCACCGCGCATCTGCGCGGCGATTGCGTCGGTCGTGTTGCGTCGCCAGTCGTCGTCGATCGAGATGAGCTCGAACTCGTGGTCGGACATCCCGGCGTCGGCCAGCAGGGCGCGGGCCTGCTCTGGGTCGTGCTCGAAGGGCGGGAGCGGGAAGTATTCGATATGCATGGGGCCGACATGGTGGTTCTCGGCGACGACGCCCGCGTCGTCGATGCCGAGGCGCAGCACGATCGCGTTGTCGACCGCGAGCTGGCAGGCCCGTCGGACGCGCGGGTCGTCGTAGGGCGGCGTCGTGTTGTTGAACCGGCAGACGATGGTCGAGCCGGTCGCGATCTCGCTGCGAATGAGGCCGAGATCCTCGAGCACGGCGTACTGGTCGGCATGGCTGATCTCGTTCGCATCGATCTCGCCGGCCTCGAAAGCCGAGATCATCGCGACGGGATCGGTGCCGTAGTCGATGAACTCGACCGCGTCGAGATAGGCGTCACCCCGCCAGTAGCCCTCGCGCCGAACGACGCGGGCACGGACGGTGGGTTCGTACTCCTCGATATGGAAGGGACCGGTTCCGAGGTTGAACTGTGCGATCAGGTCGCCCTCAGGGTCGAAGCTCCGGTGCAGGATCAGAGCGGGGTAATCCGTGAACCCGGCGATCAGCGTGATGTCCGAGGTCGAGGGGCGGAGCCGGACCGTCTGGGCGTCGACTGCCTCTATCGCGCCCTCGCGAGCCTGCCCCGTCGCGTCGTCGACGAGGGTGGCCATCCGCGCGGCCATGGAGTTGCCCTCGACGGTCTTGTCGCACCAGCGGGTGATGTTGAAGACCACGTCCTCCGAGGTGAAGTCGTCGCCGTTCGACCACTTGATCCCCTTGCGGAGCGAAAGCGTGTATTCGGTGGCGTCGTCGTTCACCTCCCAGCTCTCGAGCAGCCAGGGCGTGAAGGTCGCATCGCGCTCCCACCGTACGAGATACTCGCAGGACTGGCGCGAGACATGGGCGTCCCAGTCGAAGGTCCGCGGATCCTTGAGCCCGGCTGCGCGCACAGGCGTCGCGATGCGGAGCGTGCCGCCCTTCTTCGGCGTCTCGGAGCGTGCCGGCGTCGGCAGCGCGAGGCCGCCGAGCGAAAAGGCGCCGGCCGCCGTCACGCCGAGTGTCATCATCGAGGCGAGATATTCGCGCCTGTCCATGCGGCCCCCGCGGAACGCCTCGGCGAATGTCCGCGCAAGCGGGTGCAGCGGACGGTCCGTCATCATCTGCTTGGTCATGGGAATCCTCTCTGTCTCGGATCGATTTCTCGGTCTTCCCGCGCGGCCACCTCGTTTGTTCATGGGCGCCCCTCGGGCGGTTACGGCCTTCGGCCGGATGCGTTGTCGCAGGATCGGAGCGGCGGCGGTCCGCGCCCGACCGGCGAAAACCCTGACGAGCGTCTCGCGAGGCGCAGATTGCGCCCCGCCCGGGCGGCCAGCCATTGGCAATCCTCAGGCATCCTCGCGAAGCCCCTCGAGCACGCCGAGCAGACGGCGCGCCACATAGCGATGGAGATCGTGGACGCAGCCCTCGTAGGCGGCGGGCGCAAGCGGGCCCGGCGTGTAGTGCGCCGAGCCGAGCCCCCGCGCGAGCTGGTCGAGGACGAGCTTGTCTTCATCCATCGTGTCATGGAAGAGGCGGGTCGCCTTCTCGACAGCATCCTCGGGCCAGTCGTCGCCATGGAAGAACAGCCCGAGGCGGACGCGGCAGCTGTTCGTCGTCACCGGTTCGATGCAGAGGAACGAGCTGTAGTCGGACGCCCCACCGACCACGAGGTTGGGCGGGACCGAGAACATCACGCAAGTATCAAGCTCATCCTCCGAGAGGTCTGGATGCCCCCTTCTCACGCGCTCCATCTCGGGCGAAAATCCCACGAAGTAGCCGAAATGCGCGTCGCCTTCGGGAAAGTGCCGGCAGAGGCGGGTCGGGTTCACCGGATGCAGCGTCTCCTTGTGCAGCGGCGAGAGATGGTAGCCCTCCATGAAGTTCTCGATCAGCGACTTCCAGTTCGTCGACCATGTCTCCCAGGTGACGTAGAGGGTCTTCATCGCCTCGAAGTGATAGTTCCGGATGATCGCGTCGAGCGGCGCGAGCCGCGGCGCGAGCGGCGGAGTGTCGGGATCGAGCGTCACGAAGACGAAGCCCTGCCAGACCTCGCAGCGAAACTCCGGCAGGCGGCAGGCGCGCTTGTCGAAATCGGTGCGGTGCTGGAGGTGCGGCGCCCCGATCAGCTGCCCCTGCGCGTCGTAGGTCCAGGCATGGTAGGGGCAGACCATGCGGCGCGCCCGGCCCTTGCCCTCGAGGATCGGCATGGCACGATGCCGGCAGACATTCGAGAGCGCGCGGATCGCGCCGTCCTCGCCGCGGATCGCCACGACCGGCTCGCCGAGGATGTCGTAGGTCATGAAGTCGCCCGGCTCGGGGATCTCGTCGGCTCGCCCGACGCAGATCCATTCCCGGCCGAAGAGCTGCGCGCGCTCGATCGCGAGCAGGTCCTCTGACAGGTAGAAGGCACCCGGCATCGCGATAGCGTGCTCGTAATCGGCCTCGAGCGCCCGGCGCAGCGGCACGGCCAGTTCATCGCTCAGCACCTCGGCGTGCGTCACACCATCCATTTGCGCTCCTCCTCTCAACAATCCGGCACGTCTTGTCCCGCGCCGATCTCGCGTTTGCGCCGCGCCGCGTAGTCGAGCACCGCGTCTCGGATCGCGGCATCGAGCGGCGGCTCCTCGTAGTCGGCGAGGCGCTGTTTCCAGATCCGGTTCGCCCGGAGCGTCGCGCTCTCGGCGCCACGCTCGGACCAGGTCTCGAAATTGCTCCAGTCCGAGACGAGCGGCGCATAGAAGGCGGTCCGGTAGCGCTCGAGCGTATGGGGCGCACCGAAGAAGTGCCCGCCATGGCCGACAGTTGCGATCGCGTCGAGCGCCAGGGCGTCGTCACCCGCCTCGGGCGGGTCGAGATAGGCCGCCATCATCGCCAGCGTCTCGGCGTCGAGCACGAGCTTCTCGAACGAGGCGGTGAGCCCTCCGTTCAGCCATCCGGCTGCGTGCTTGATCATGTGCGATCCGCCCATGACCGCGCCCCAGAGGGACATCTGGCTTTCGTAGGCGGCCTGCGCGTCGCAGCTGTTGGATGCGGTGCCGCCGGAGGAGCGGAAGGGGATGCGGTAGCGCCTCGCGAGCTGACCCGAGATCTGCGCCGCCTGCGCGTATTCGGGCGTCCCGAAGGCGGGCGAGCCCGTTCGCATGTCGACATTGGTCGTGAAGGCGCCGTAGCCGACCGGCACGCCCGGCCGGACGCATTGCGCGAGGACGATCCCGGCCAGCGCCTCGGCGTTCTGCAGCGCAAGCGCACCTGTGAGCGTGACGGGCGCCATCGCCCCGGCCAGCGTGAACGGCGTGACGATGGCGGCCTGCCCGTGCCGCGCGAGCTCGATCAGCGCCTCGGCCATCGGCACGTCGAGCATGAGAGGCGAGTTCGTATTGATGACCCCCGCGAGGACGACCCGATCCGCCAGCCCGTCGCGGGTCGTCCCGAGTGCCCTCGCCGCCATCTCGACGGCGTCGCGGACACGGACGCGACCCAGCGTCCATGGCGCCCAGTTCTTGTCCATCAGCGTGATCTGCGCGACCTGGAGATCGAGGTGGCGGACCTGCTCGGGGACATCCAGCGCCTCGAACGGACCACCGCCCTCCTGGTGGATCGCGTCGAACCCCTGGATCAGTCGCAGGTAGTCGCGCATCTCGGCCAGCGTGCCGGCCCGCCGCCCCCTGTCGAGATCGGCCGTGAACGCAGGTCCCGCGACCGAGGTGAACACGAGATGCTCGCCCCCGACCTTGAGCGACTTCGCAGGGTTGCGCGCCTCGAGTGTGAAGCGTTCCGGCGCCAGCGCGACCCTTTCCATTACGAGGCCCGGGTCGAGACGGGCGATCATGCTCGCCTCGTCGACCATGGCCCCGGCCTCGCGCAGGATGCGCCGCGCCTCGTCCGAGAGGATGCGGATGCCGATGTCGCGCAGGATCCGAAGCGAGGCTTCGTGGATCGCCTCGATCCGGTCGGCGGGCAGGATCTCGACCGGGCGGTAGGATAGACGAGGCTGGCGGAAGACCGGCTTCGACGGCCGGTGGGCTCCGGTTGTCATCTCGTTGCGTCGCCGCGCTCGCCGTCGGTCACTCATGGCGCGCTTCCTCGGAATCGGACGCAGCCATGCGTTCCGACGAAGGGAAGATTGCCGGATGCGGCCCCTTCTATTGAACAGTTGTACAGTTAACCAAGGAGGCGGGCAAGCGGCTCGTCGAATGCGCCCTTCAGGTGTGCCGAAACGCGAAGTCGATGAAGCTCCGCGCGCGGTCGCCGGGCCCCGGATTCCGGACCGACCCGGGATTGACCGCGGCTTCGTACCAGAGGCCGGAAATCAGGAAGAGGAAGGTCTCGGCCACGGTCGCGATGTCGCCCTCGAAGCCGCAGTCCGCCGCGTGCTCCTGGATCAGCGGGAAGAGGTCGCGGCGGGTCATGTCGGAAAAACGCTCCATCTCTGCCCGCAATCGCGTTTCGCTCCGGCCGAGCGCCCAGAAGGCGACGTAGACGCCGGCGATGTCCTCGCCCATCCAGGCATCGGAAAAGAAGGCGTCGATGTAGAGATCGAGGCGGTCTCGCGCCGAAAGGCCAGATCGATTCGCGATCTCGGAGAACTGCGCCTCGAACCGTTCGGCAAGCTCCTGGTAGGCGCCGACGAGAAGATCGCTCCAGGTGGAAAAGAAATAGGTGATCAAGCTGGGCGCGACGCCAAGGTCGCGCGAGACCTGGCGCAGAGTCCAGTGCTCAGGTCCACCTCGCGCAAGGCCGGCGATCGTCGTCTCGATGATCAGGCGTCGACGATCCTCTGGCGTTAGGCGTTGCGGCCTCTCGCCGCCTACGGTCCGCGCTTTCATGTCGTCCTCCGCCCTTAGGGATTCCGCGGGTGTCCCTCCTTCAGTGGCCCGGCGCCCGCGGGGAGAATCGAGCCAGGATCCACAGACCCCAATGAAATGACATCTAGCGCGCTTTCTGGCTTCATGCAGCCGGGCACATCCAGCAGAACTCAGTCGAGGATGCAAAATGCAGGGCTAGTTTCCCCGAGGGTTCTGTCAGAGCAACCCCGCTCGCGGCGGAATCGCGACCTCCCAATCCTCTCCGCTATTTCAAAACCAGCCCGAGATTATCTGCCTGGCGGTCATGAGGATGTGCGCTTCTAGTGGAACAGTTTCGGTCCCATGTTCACGGCCGAATGCCTGCGCAAGCGCATTGATCGGTTGTGCGCCTTTACCCCGAATATCGCGCGCAGATGCGTCAACTTTCCGGTTGCGGCCAAGCGAGCGGCGTGGTCTCGCTCAGGTTCAACCGGACCGATTGGCCCGACGCCAGACAGCGGAGATTTCGCCATGGGCCGTACCCGCTCAGCCGCCAAGGACATCGGCGCGATACTCGCCGACATCGAGGCCGAAGTCCGCGCCGAGAACGACTGGGGCAACGTCGCAAGCTATATCCCCGAGCTCGCCGATATCCGGCCCAACCAGTTTGCGATGTCCGTCTGCACTGCGGCCGGAGAAACTGTCTCAACCGGCGATGCGATGACCCGCTTCTCGATCCAGAGCGTCTCGAAGGTCTTCACGCTGGCGCTCGCGCTCGGCCGCCATGGCGACCTGTTGTGGCGGCGGGTAGGAAAGGAACCTTCGGGCAACCCCTTCAACTCGATCATTCAGCTCGAGGTCGAGAACGGCACCCCTCGCAACCCGTTCGTCAATGCGGGTGCGATCGTCACCACCGATGCGATCCTCGAGGGCCGCAAACCGCGCGACACGCTCGCTGAAATCCTGCGCTTCATCCGATCGGCCGCGGAGGATGACGATATCTGGATCAACGACCGCGTCGCGCGCTCTGAGGAGCGGACGGGCGATCGCAACTACGCGATCGCGCATTTCCTGCGATCCTGCGGCAACCTGCGGGGCGAGTGCGCGCTCGTGCTTGGGACATATTTCCACCACTGCGCGATCGAGATGACCTGCGTCCAGCTTGCCCGGGCGGGGCGGTTCCTGTGCAGTGCCTTCGGCGACCAGCGGCTGATCCCCACCGAGAGGGTCCGCAGCATCAACGCGCTGATGATGACCTGCGGGCATTATGACGGCTCGGGCGAGTTCGCCTACCGTGTCGGCTTCCCTGGCAAAAGCGGAGTTGGCGGCGGCATTCTCGCGGTGGTTCCGAATGTCGCCTCGATCGCGGTCTGGTCGCCGGGACTAAACGACTTCGGCAACTCGAAACAGGGCACCCGCGCGCTGGAACGGCTCTCCGAGCGCACCGGCTGGTCGGTCTTCGCCTGAAAACGCGGTCTGACGCACAACGGAGGGACCGCGTTCGCCGTTGCCTGCTCTCACTTTTTCTGCACGCGCCCAGCATTGCCGCAAGGTCGGCGCCGGGACGATCATCTCACAACGATCATCTGCTCTCCGTCAGCTTTCTGGGCGGACCCTTACCTTGAGAACCGTGTTGGTCGCACTCTGGTGGATCAGGAGGCCGCCGTCGCTGGTCGGACGCATATGGCGCACGATTCCAGCGTAGACGGGCGCGGTCGCCAAATTGCCTGACGGGATCGCCCAGGACTGGAAGGTTTCGGTGGCCGGATCGAACCTCACCAGCGTGTCGGGCCGCTTGCCGGACTCGTTGTACCAGACGACACCGTCGATCAACGCGATCGCGTATGGGTGGCTGTCGGGTCCCGAAGGGCTTGGCCATTCGCGGTTCTCGCCGGTAGCCGGGTCGTAGTGGCCGATCCGGCCGAGCGACGAATTGACGTACCAGATCGTTCCGTCTTCGGCGACGACGAGACGGCGGATGGTGGTGCCCTCGTCGGAAACCGGGTGCTCCTCGACCGACAGCGTGTCGGGATCGAGTCGGTAAAGGCGCGGTGCGCCGTTCGCAGCGATCCAGACGCCGCCGTCGGGCGCGAGCTTAATGCCATAGGGCCGCGACTGGGCGACCGGCATGGTCACGAGGTCAACCTCGCCGCTTGCCGGGTCGAGACGGCCCGCCATGTTCGAATGTTGGAGCGTGAAGAAAACGCGGCCATCGGCAGCAACAATGGCCGAGTGCGGATCACGCGCGGAAGGATCCGGCATCCGATACTCGGTGATCTCGCCCGTCGTCGGATCGACCACGCCCATCGTGCCGTTGCCGTTGCCTGTGTACCAGATGCGCCCGCTGGCGTCGGCGGTCACGGTGTGGGCGCGCGCGCCCGAAGGCAGCGGAAACTCGATGATCTCGCCGCTTGCCGGGTCGAGACGGGACACCACGTCCGCCCATTGCCCTGTCCACCAGATCGTGCCATCGGGAGCCTCGACCGGGTCGCGCGCGCGCTGGCCGAGCATCGGCCCTGACCAGGCCTGCCAATCGAGCTGGACCGGGCCCTCGATCAGCGTCGGGGCGCGGTCGTCGCGCGGCGGCCGGACCTCGGCCAGATAGGCGACTATGGTCGCGGAGTTCTCGGGATCCAGTTCGATCATCGTGTCGATCAGCGCCCGCCAGCCATCCTTGGTATAACCCATGCTGCGCTCGATCAGATCGGTCGAGTGGCATGCGGAACAGGTGCTCTCAACCAGTTCCAACCCCGACTGCGCGGTCGCTGGAAACGGCATCAGCAAGATGGCGGAAAGGAGAAGACGACGAGCAGCGGGCATGGATGATCTCCCTACTTCGGAACGACGTCGCGGCATTCACCTCGGCATCATGCCACAATCGGCAACAACAGCCAGGCTCGCCCGACGAGCTACCCGACATTGGACTTCAACCGAGCCTCGTCACGGGGCGGTCCATCCGTCCACCGGGATCGCGCAGCCGGACAGATCGTGGGCAATCGGAGCTTCAGTCGGCGGGGCGATGGCTTAACAACCGGGCTCAGAATTCGCACCTATGACTGCGCAGGCGGGAGCGCGCGATGCTCCGTTTAGGTGGATGCGACGTCTGCAGACCTTCGCCACCTCCCATTTCCAGGTCCACAACCACTTCAACCAGGAACGCAGCCTCTCCAGCAGAGCTCACATCGAGGCCAACACCGCATCGCGGCTCTCGCAGACTGGCGTCAGCTCGCCTCGGCACGAACGAGAGCGTCACTGTCCGCGCCGAGACCGGTTCGAACTAGTCTGTCAGCGCCTTGCCGCGCGGCTTCGGATGCAGCGGGTCGGCGGCGTCCGCTCCGGCAGCGGGGATGTCGCGTCTCGTCTTGGGGCTGGCGAGGAGCGCGACGGCACTTGGCAAGCAGTCAGCGCCGATGATGAAGGCAAGCCCGATCAACAAGCCCAGAGCGGCGGCCGTTGCCAAGATTGCGACCGAACGATCCTCAAACCAGACCGCGCCACCAATGGCCCGTCCAAAGCTCGCATAACCGAAGGGGACTGCCGGGATCACCGCCTCACGCATCTCGCGCGCCCGCGTATCGAACCAGGGGATCCGGATTTCCGGTAGCACGCCCGGCTCGCCGGTCTTGGGTCGCAGGTGCCATTGCCAGACAACGCTTGCGACCGGCCCTTCCGGTGTGATCTGCAGGCTTCGTTCTTCGGGCGCGGCGAAGGTGATGAGCCACGGCTCTCGCATTTCGGGGCGGGGTGGCAGCATCTGGGGAAGAGCGCCAAGGGTCGTGATCCGCACGGTACGGGTGAGCGTCGCACCGTCCGGCAATGCTCCGGGATCGGCGCTCAGTTCATCGGTCAGTTCCAGGACGTCGGCCGAGAGGGTCGCATCAGTCGATTTCCCGGGGTACGGCAGGGCGCTGAGGTGGATCGGTTCCGCCACGATCGCCACATCCTCCGGCTGGCCGCTTGCGCCCGTGACGCGCATCCGGTGTTCCAGCGGACCGAAGGACAGATTGCCCGGGCGCTTGGGGAACAGCGCGAGCCGACGCTCCATGACGACGACCGAGCGACCGTCGACCTGTCGGCGGCTCCACATGTCGCGATCGAGTTGGACCCATTCGAAATCGCCACCGCGCGGGATCTCCAACGCCTCCCTCAGGATGGTAAGGCCATAGATCCCGCGTAATGTCGCGATGATCATCTCTCCCGTCACGGGCGGCGCCTCGCGCGGATCGAGTTCGATTGTCAGCCTGTCGGAAGAACGCCCGTCGGCCATTGCAATCAGCGGCACGAGCATGAGCGCCAGCACCAGAATTCCGGCCGCCCTCACCATGGGTTGCCCTCCTCCGGAAGGATCAGGCCGTTGGCGAGCCGGCGCTCGTGCTCGGCGCGCAGGCGGCGCTTCAGGAACTCGCCGGGGTCGTCGGTGATCGCGTTCATCCAGTCGGCATCGGCGCTCAACGCGCCGACCTCCAGCGGTTTGCGGATCTTCGAGGCGTCCGGCAGGCTCAGTCTTGCTGCCTCGGCGGAATCCGCGGCGCCGATCTTGGCGACCGCGGCAGCGATGCGCCCGTGGCCGCGCG
Source organism: Thermohalobaculum xanthum (assembly GCF_016623495.1). GTDB lineage: Bacteria > Pseudomonadota > Alphaproteobacteria > Rhodobacterales > Rhodobacteraceae > Thermohalobaculum > Thermohalobaculum xanthum. The sequence goes on from NZ_JAEHHL010000001.1 coordinate 675,797, forward strand.
CGTCGCCGATAACAGGCTCGACCATCGCCGCAACGATTCCGCGATTATGGCGCGCATCCTCGTCCGCCGGATTGGCGAAGAGCACAGCATCGAAATAGGCAACGGAAAGGGCATAGTCGCCCGTCGCCGCGAGGCTGAGGCCCCGGTTATACGTTGCCGATCGCCCTGCCCCGGCGAAGGCGGCATCGGCCTCGGCGTAGCGGCCCGCGCGATAGAGCGCGGCACCGCGCGCGACGGGGTCCGAGATCAACTCGGCGGCCAGCGACGGCAGGCCCAGCAACAGCGCCACTTTGCCAAGCGCACGAGGTCCGCCGAGCACAAGGCACAGTACCGAGGCAAGGCAGACGAGAAGTAGCCGCCGCCGTCCCATCTCAGCTTCCCCGTCGCCAGAGCGCCAGGGCCGGGACCATCGCGAGCATCAGCAGCCATCGCCCGATGTCGTGAAGGAGGAGCGCAGACAACGAGGCGTCCTCGGCAAGGCCCGAACGCCGAGCCGCCAGATGGCGGGAGACAGCTTCGGTATCGTGAGCATCGGTCAGAACGCCACCGCCCGCCGCAACGAGACGGCCGAGCGCCTCGGCATCCGCAAAGGGTACGCCTTGGGTCGCCGCGCCGCGATCCGGCTCAACCAGAACCGCGGAAAGCTTGCCGCCGACGTCGCGCACCCGCGTTGCTTCGCGGATCGCGCCGTCCCCTATCCCACCGCCATCCGTGATCAGCACGATGTCGGCAGTCCTGATGCCGGCAGCGCCCAGCCTCTCGCGCACGGCGGCAATCGCGCGATCGGGCCGGCTGCCCCTGACGGGCAAGGTCTCGGCATCGAGCACCGAGATCGGGGTCTCGAGCGTTGCGGGGTCATCGCTCGCCGGTCCGATCAGATAGGGCTCGCCCGCATAGAGCATGAGGCCGACGGGCCGGCCTGCCGCGCCGTGCAGCAGGGCCGCCGCGGCGGCCTGCGCGTCATCGAGCGAGCCGCCCTGTGTCATGGATGGCGACAGGTCCATCACGATCATGACCTCATCGAGATTTCGGAGGGCAGGCGCGCCCTTACGCTGGATGGCCGGCCCGGCGAGCGCGACGGCGACCCCGGCCGCCGCGGCAAGAGGCGCCAGCCGCAGCGCCACCGATCCCCCTTTTGCCATCTGGCCGATCTCGCGCATTGCCGCCAACAGGGCCGGGTCGATCACGCGCGACCAGGCGCCCTCCTCCGGTGTGCGATGCCACTGCCAGGCCGTCAGCAAGCCGATCACCGGCAGGGCCAGCAGCCACCAGGGACGCAAGAGCCAGACGGGATCCCCGCCGATCATGACTCGCGCCGGCGTAGTGCCAGGAGACAGGCAAGGCCAAGCGCGAGCGTCGCTGGCCAGGTCCAGTACTGTCGCTGGACCAGCAGGGGTGGTCGCAATGCCGGGTTCGGCTCGAGCGTGTCGAGCGCCGCCGCCATCGCATCGAGATCTTCGAGCGTACGGACCCGAAAGCTCTCGCCCCCGCTGGCGGCGGCGATGATCCGCAGCGTCTCGGCATCGACCGCATCGCGAGCGGCGGGCGCGCTTCCGAGATCCTGCGGACCCAGGGCAATGGTGTGTATGCGAATGCCATTCTCCGCCGCGAACGACGCTACTTCGCGTGGATCGATGCGACGCGCGGTATCGATCCCGTCCGAGAGCAGCACGACCACCCGTGTCTCGCCATCGGAACGCATCACTCGCTTCATGGCGAGGCCAAGCCCATCGGACAGGGCCGTCGACCGGCCGGGAATGCCGATCGCCGCGCCGCGGATCGCCTCGGCCACCGCATCGATGTCGAACGTGAGCGGCGCCGCGACATAGGGCCGATCGCCGAACAGCACCAGCCCGACACGATCGCCGCGCCGACTGGCGACGAAGCGTGCCGCCACCCGCTTGACCGCTTCGAGGCGCGAGATCGGGGCGCCGCCGAGCGAGAAGTCCTCTTTCTCCATGCTGCCCGACAGGTCGATCGCCAGCACGATATCCCGGCCCGACGCGGGGATCACGCCGGACGGCCCTGCCCGCTGCGGCCCCGCCAACGCGATGACGAGGCAGATCCAGAGCGCGGCATTCATCGCCCGATAGACGCGGTCTCTCCGCCGCGCGCCATCCGAGTCATCCAGCATCCCCGCGACCCCGGGCGGAAGGTAGAGCGCCATGGAACCGCCCGGGACAGGTGGCAGCACACGGCGCAGCACCAACGGCAACGGCAGGAGGAACATCGCGAGCGGTGTGGCAAGGCTCCACATCTCAGCGCCCGCGCGCCTGCCCGAGGATCCGCGCGTCGATACGGGCATGATCGACCGTCAGACCGGGACGATAAAGCGCCTCGCGCTCGCCCTGTTCGAGGGCGCGGCCCTGCTCGTGCAGGATCTCGGCCTGCCTCAGCAGCCGGAGCGGCGTGGGGAGGGTCAACAGGCGCGCCAGCCGCTCGCGAAGGTTCACGCGCGAAGGCTCCGTTCGCCGCAGGACCCGTCGGATCGGGAGAGAAATCAGCACGGCCAGCAGCAGCCCAAGGCCGAACGCCGCAACCATGTCCTGCGGTGCGACGGCAAGGAAGTCGTCGGGCAATCTCGGCGGCCGCAGGCGCGACGTCAGCTCAGCCGGGTCCATCCCGCAACCCTTCCAGCAGATTCTCGGCATCCGTATCCAACAGTCCGACCGTGCCCCGGACCGCCCGCAACCTTTCGATCCAGCCGCCCAGATGGTCGGCCTGCCCCGCAATCCGGCCGCGCCGAACTGCGCCCTCTTCCGAATAGTAGGAGAACCGACCGGGGGGGCGGTTGCGCTCGAAGGCATCGCGAAGAAGAAGCATCGCTATCCGACCGCGCCGCGCGAGCCTTGCGACATTTGCTTCCAGATCGGGGCCCGGATGGTCGAGGCTTGTCGCGCAAAGCACAGTCGACCCTGGCGTCACCCCTTTTGCGGCACGACCCAGCATCGCCCCAAGCGGCGGAACGTCCGTCGCAACGCCGCAGTGCGCGAGGGCCTTCGCATGCCCGTGCGCCAGCGCCTCGGCGACCGCCGCCATCCCTGCCACGCGCGTCCGAGGGCGCAGCGCCGTCAGGCCCCGATCGTCGATGATCGCGAGCGCTACCGCCCCGCCGCCGTCGACAACCCGCCACCCGGCTATGGCCAATGCCTCGGCCGCCGCGACCGACCGGAACCGCCGGCGGGTTCCCCAGAGCATCGGGCGGCGGAAATCCGCAACCAGCAGGACAATCCGCTCGCGCTCGTCGTGAAAGCTGCGGACGTGAAGCTCGCCGCGCCGCGCGGTCGCGGGCGCATCGATGCTGCGCAGCGGATCGCCTTCGACATAGGGCCGGATCTCACGGATGTCGCTGCCGCTGCCGGGGGCGGCGACCGACACGATACCGGGGCGATCCGCGGCTGGCACGGTGAGGTCCGGGGCGTGGCGCGCGACCTCGCGCAGCCCCATCAGATACGCCGCGTCGAAGCCCGCGCCAGTGCCGGTGCAATCTCGCGGCATCGTCCTAGTAGGGCCGAACATGATCGAGCAGGCGCGCGATGACGTCGCGCGTGGTCAGCCCCTCGGCCTCGGCCTGCCAGGTCAGCGCCAGCCGATGCGCCAGGATATCCGGGGCCAGATCGACGACATCCTCGGGCAATCCGTGATCGCGCCCTCTCAGATAGGCACGAGCCCGGACGGCCGCCGCAAGCGCAAGGCTGCCGCGCGGCGACACCGGATGCGCGATGTTTTTGCCAAGCTTGTGCGCTTCCCGCTCGCGCGTCGCGATCACCAGTCGCACGATATGGTCCTTCAGCGCGGGAGAGAGGTGAACCCTCGCCACGTCCTCGCGCGCCTTCAGCACATCCTCGCGCATCACGGGATGTGTCACGGGCAGCTGCTGCGTCAGCAGTTCGCTCTCGACCATGTCCAGGATCGCGAGTTCGGACGCCTTGCCCGGAAACGTCAGGTCGACGCGCATCATGAAGCGGTCGAGCTGCGCCTCGGGCAATGGAAAGGTTCCCTCATGCTCGATCGGGTTCTGTGTGGCGGCGACCATGAAGAGCTCGGGCAGACGCCGCGTCTCGCCGCCCGTCGTGACCTGACCCTCGGCCATCGCCTCGAGCAGGGCCGACTGCACCTTGGGGGGCGCCCGGTTGATCTCGTCGACCAGGACGAGCGCGTTGAAGATCGGCCCTGCGATGAAGTCGAAGGTCTCCGACCCTCGGCGAAACACCTGCATGCCGATCAGGTCCGCCGGCATCAGGTCCGGCGTGCACTGGACACGGCCGAAGGGCTCGGAGAGCGCCCCGGCAAGCCGCTTGACCGCGCGGGTCTTGGCAAGCCCCGGCGCGCCCTCGATCAGGACATGCCCGCCTGCCAGCAAGGCAATCAGCAATCGCTCGACCAGCGTCTCTAGCCCGACGAGCCCGGCGGAAATCTCTCGCGCAAGCCGGGGGATCGGCCGGTCGTCGATGGCCTCTCCGCTGTTGTCCGCGCTCCCGTCAACGCGATGGTCCATACCGAACCCCTTCTGCCGCCGTTACGCAGGACGACGCTAGCGCCGCGCTCCCCCTGCCGCCAGAGACGCATTCCCGATGTGGGCCGGGAAGATTTCCCGATCTCGGGGCACTTGAAGCGCGGCTCAGTCCTGCGCAGGCGGAATGGTCGCAACAACCTCGAATTTTTCTCCGCCCTGCTCGATGACAGTCTCACCCCCCAGGGCTTCGACCCTCTCCCGAATGCCGAGCAGGCCGAAGCCGGACGCCTCGTCCTCCTGCGGGTGGCCGACCGCACCGCCGCCATCATCCGCGACGGAGATCCGAACCAGTCCGCCCGCCGCAACCGTCACACTGACCGACACCTGCGACGGCGCCCCGTGACGCATAGCGTTCGTCAGGCACTCCTGAACGATCCGGTAGACCGAGAGCGAAACGTCCTCGGCAAGGCCGTTGCAATCGCCCGAGATGCTCAATGTGAACCGGGTTCCCCCGCTGCGCGCGCGCCAGCCATTCACCATCCGGGTCAGGGCCAGTTCCAGGCCAAGCTGGTCAAGTTCGGGAGGGCGCAGCCTGAACAGCGCCCTCTTCAGATCGTCCATCATGTCAGCCGAGATCTGCGAGATCGTCCGCGCGTCCTCGGCCAGCTCGGCATCGTCGGGATCGGCACGACGCTCGATCGCGGCGGCGATCGCGCGGGTCGCTGTCAGGCACTGGCCGAACTGGTCGTGCAGTTCGCGCGCGATCATGCGCCGCTCGTTCTCCTGAACGCTGAAGAGCTTTCTCGTCAGCGCCTTGCGCTCGTCCCGCCCCCGCGCGAGGGCCGATGCGATGTCGTTGTAGGCCCTGGCCAGCCGGCGGAACTCGAGCGCCCGGAAGAGCGGCAGCCTCTGGCTGAAGTCGCCCGTCTCGAAGGCGCGAAGGCCGTGCAGGATCTGCCGAAACGGTAACAATGCGTGCCAGATGACGAGCGCGCTGAGCCCACCGATCGCAGTCGTCATCACCAGCGCGACGCCGAGCAGGACACGCACCCGCGACCAGGCACGGCCATGCGCGGCCGTCGGGTCGAGATGCGCCGTAACCTCGCCATAGACGCGGTTGCGATAGATGACCTCGACCCTGGCTGGGCTGGGCGCATCCAGCAGGCCAGCGAAAATCCCACTGAACCATGCCGGTGGCGCGACCGCATCGGGATCCCAGGCGCCGCATCGACGGCGCTTCGTCTCGTCGGACTGGCCGAATTCGACGCAGACCCCCGGTGCGATCAGATAGGGGGCGGGATAGTCCTGCCAGTCGTAGAAGACGGGGCTGGGCGCGACGCCGCCAATGGATAGGCTCATCAGCCCGATATAGGTGGTGCGCGACCCGAAGAGCTCGGCCACGCGCTGCGCCGAGGCCTGCGCATCCCGGCGCAGCTCCGCCGCCGTATCGCGCACCAGCCAGAGGGTGGCTATTCCGAGACAGAGCGTGCCGACCAGCAGAATTCGAAGCGCGATGCCGACGACGAGGCTGCGTCCCTCGCGCCTCACAGTTCGACGAGGCCCGCAGCCAGCGCCTTGCGCATCAGGTCAATGTCGGAGCGCGCATCCAGCTTGGCGCGCAGTTGCGACACGACGTTCTGCACCGTCTTGGGCGAGAGCCCAAGCGCCTCGGCAATGTCACGCGCACGCGCGCCCGTTCCCATCAGTCGAAGGATCTCGGTCTCTCGCGGCGAGAGCGAGACGGCCCCGTTCCGCAACTCGGCCGTCACATCGAGCGCGATCTCCTGTGCGATGTCGCGCGACACGGCCCGTCGTCCGGCGGCGACCGCGGCGACCACTTCCAGCATCTCGTCCGGGGGGCTGCTCTTCGTTGCATAGCCGAGCGCGCCCGCTTCGAGCGACTTGAGGGCGAAGGCGGCTCCCTGATGCATCGAGATGACCGCGATCCGCGCGTCGCGCTGGCGCGCGAGGATCGCCCGCACCGCTTCGAGACCGCCCGCCCCCGGCATGGAGATGTCCATCAGCACGAGGTCGGGACGATGCGCCAGGAAGGCCGCAAGCGCGCCCCGCGTGTCGGCTGCCTCGGCGATGACGCGAAAGCCGGGGCGGCCATCGAGCAAACGACGATAGCCCGCCCGCACGACAGGGTGATCATCGACCAGCAATATCGCGGCCGTATCCAGTCAGCCCTCCCTGTGCCAGATACCGATCCGGAACACGATAACCGGGCCCGTGGCTGGCTGCCCCCCATTGGCGGCTCCAGCGTGAATGTTAGTGGATGATTGCGTCTTCGGCCATGCGAACTGACGCGGCCGTTGCGGGCGACAGCGCAATTTCGGGAAACCGGACCTTCGGAGCCGGTATGCGCCAGCCCGGAGCGGAGTACGGTCGGATGGCGTTACAGTGCCGCCGCCAAGCCTCGGTCCGGACCAGTGACGGGGTGAAGTCCACACTTTCAGCTCGGCTGGCACTACGGGTGGATCCGTGTAACGGGCGCGGGCCGACGATTTTCCGAAACCGCTGATACTTTGAGGAATGGGAGCAGCACATGTCCTACCTCCCACGAGGTGGATGCACTCACATGACACCGCGGCGGTAGCGATTTGCTCCCTACGAAATTCGTCCGATCACCTCGCGAGTGTGTTCACCTAACCTCGGCGGCGTGACCGGAGGTCGAACCGGCGTCTCGGACAGCTTCAAAGGCGATCCAACCAACCTCAAGCTGCCGTGGTTAGGATCAGGCACCTCGACCACCAGCCTGCGCGCCGCCACCTCGGGTGACTCCAAGGCCTCGCCGATACTACGTACCTTGCCTCCCGGCACGCCGTTGGCGCGCAGCCGCTCGATCCATTCTTCGGTCGGAGCAGCGGAGAACACCGCCTGCAAGCGAGGGATCAGCGTCTCGCGGTTCAGCACGCGCGCGCGGTTGGTCCGATAGCGGTCGTCCTCGGCCAGTTCCGGCATGCCGACCACCTCGCGGCAGAGCGTGCGGAACTGCCCATCATTGCCGACCGCGAGCGCCAGGGTGCCATCGGCCGTGTCGAAAAGCTGGTAAGGCACCACCGTCGCATGGGCATTGCCATAGCGCCGGCCGACATTGCCCGTCCCGAGATAGCCCGAGGCGATATTGGCCGTCAGCGCCACCGCCGAGTCGAAGAGGGCGATATCGAGGAACTGCCCCTGCCCCGTGCGACCGCGCGCGATCAGCGCGGCCAGGATCGCCTGAACCGCGTTCATCCCCGTCACGAGATCGGTGATCGCCACGCCATGCTTCATCGGGCTGCCGTCCGGCTCACCCGTGATCGACATGAGGCCGCTTTCCGCCTGGATGGTGAAGTCATAGCCCGGCTCGTCCGCCCGCGGGCCGGTCCGGCCATAGCCCGAGATCGCGCAGTAGATGAGCCGCGGATTCACCGTGCGCAGCTGCTCGTAACCGAGGCCGAACCGCTCGAGCGTGCCGCGGCGGAAGTTCTCGACGAGGATGTCGGCCTCCTTCGCCAGCGCCAGCGCGGCGGCACGGCCCTCGTCGGTTTTCAGGTCCAGCGCGACCGATTTCTTCGAGTGGTTGCAGCACTGAAAATAGGTCGACTCGCCGCCGATCTCGGGCGGCATCCAGCCCCGCGTGTCGTCGCCCCGCTCGGGCGGCTCGATCTTCCAGACCTCGGCCCCCAGATCGGCCAGGGTCTGTGTGCACCACGGCCCGGCCAGCACGCGCGAGAGATCGAGAACCCGGATTCCTTCCAACGCCATCATCGCGGGCCTCATGCCGACAGCATGTGGAGACCGGCGCCCAGATGCGCGGCGCCGTCGATCTGGATCAGCTGGCCGGTCATCAGCCGACCAGCCGAACTAGCGAGAAAGGCCACCAGTTCGGCCACGTCCTCGGGCGGCGTCGGCTCGCCCATCGGCGTCGCCGCGACCAGGTTGTCGAGCAGCTGGCGCGCCGCCTCGTCCGCCAGGCCAGATGTGACGACGGTTCCCGGCCCGATGCAGTTCAGCCGGATCCCGTCCTTCGCCCATTCGAGCGCCAGCGTCCGGGTCATACCCAGGACCCCCGCCCGCGCGGCGATGGAATGGGCAAGCCCCATGCCGCCCCTGTCGACGCCCGAGAGAGAGATGCTGACCACCGCACCCTTGCGCGCCTTCAGATACGGATAGGCTGCCTTCGTCACCGCGAAGACCGCGTTCAGGTTCAGATCGATGACCGAGTTCCAGCCCTTCTGGCTGATACCAGTTGCAGGGGCGAAGAACTGGCCGCCCGCATTGTTGACGAGCAGGTCGAGCCCGCCCTCGCCCGCTTCGGCCACGATGGCCTCGATCGCGTCGGTGTCGCGGACATTGCAGGTGCGGAAGTCGAAGCCACCCGGCAACCCCGCCGCCAATTCCGCCGTGTCGGCCAGTGGCGCCTCGCGGCGGGCTACGCCCGTCACCGACATGCCAAGCGCGCAGAGCCTAAGCGAGATCGCCCGCCCGATCCCGGTACCGGCCCCGGTGACCAGCGCCCTCGCGCCGCCGAACAGGCCATCGCGCAGCACCTCGGGATTGGTTGGCTCGGTCATGAGATCAGCTCCTGTTCGATTTCGCGGCGCCGAGGTCCGGCGCGGGGCGGCGAGGCAGTCGTTCGCCGGAGAAGAGGGCGGGAAAGGCCGGGACATGCTCGCCGCTCGGCAGACGGGTCGTGACGGCGTCCGGGCGCAGCGCGCGGATTGCCTCGATCGCCTCGGCCGGCGCGCGGACCGCGCCTGCAGGGATGCCGAGGCGCGCCATCTCGGCCAGCACCTCGTCGCGCGGGCGGGCCGAGGTCCAGGCTTCGACCTGGGCATCGAACTCGGCGGCGCGGGCGAGGCGTTCGGAATAGCCGGCCTCCTCGCCGCCGACCACCGGCCTCAGCTTTGCCCAGAAGGGATCGAGCCCGGCATAGATGTAGCAATGACCGTCCGCGCAGGCGTAGACGTTCGAGGGAGCCGCCGCCCTGTCGCGGTTTCCCGCTGGGGCCTCGAGCCTGCCGCCCTCGCTGGCGATGATCGCGGCTGGGCCCAGCATGACCGCGGCGGCAACCTCCATCATCGAGACATCGACCGTGACCCCGCCCGCGCGCTTGCGGTCGGCGAGCGCCATGGCCGTCGAGATTCCGGCGAAGAGGCCCGAGAAGAAATCCACGGGCCACGAGGTCGAGACCCGCGGCGTGCCGTCCTCGGCCCCATTGAGCGCGGCGAATCCGCTCTCGCACTGTGCGATGGTGTCCATGCAGGTGCGCCCGTCCTGCTGGCCGAAGCCCGAGACCAGCGTGACGACCAGATCTGGAAAGTTCCGGCGCAGGGCCTCGGCGTCGAGACCGAGCCGCGCCAGGGTCGCGGGCGCGATGTTGCAGACCAGCGCATCGGCCGAGCCAAGCAGCCGGTCGAGTTCCGCGCGCCCGCCCTCGGCGCCGATGTCGAGCACCTGACTGGCCTTCGAGGTGTTGAAGCAGCGGAAATAGCCGCTGCCGAACTCGGTGCCGACCAGCGCGCGCGTGCCGTCGCCGCGCGCCGGCTCGATCTTGATCACCTCGGCGCCGAAATCGGCCAGAAGCTGCGCGGCAGTCGGACCGGCGATGAACTGCGACAACTCGACCACGCGGCAACCGGCTAGGGGCTGGGGAACCGGCATCCGGCCTACTCCTTCACGACGCGCTTGGCCTTGTGGACGGTGCGGGGCAGCGAGCCGGGCGCCAGCACCTCGATCTCGAAGCGCACGCTCAGCTTGTCGCGCAGGAGGGTGCCAAGCGATTGCCGCACGCCCTCGATATCTCCGCTCGCCGCCTCGACCCGCAGTCCGACGCCCCTCAGCATCCCCGTGTTGGGGTCCTTCATCTCGTCGCGGACGACGAGGACATACTCGTTCGTGGTGTCGGGATGAGCGCGCACGATGTCTTCGACCGCGGTCGGGAAGAGGTTGACGCCCCGCACGATCAACATGTCGTCGGCCCGCCCGAGCACGCCGCCCGGCAACCGGGCATGGGTCCGCCCGTCGGGCGCCACGCTGCTGTCGCGCACCACCACGTCGCCGGTCCACCAGCGCACCAGCGGGCAGGCCTGCTTGTCGAGATGGGTCAGCACCAGCACCCCGCGCTCGCCATCGGCGACCGGCTCGTTGGTCTCGGGGTCGAGGATCTCGACATAGACGAAGTCCTCGGCCAGCGTCGGGCCGAGCTGCAGCGCCGTGTCCCAGCCGATCGGCTGAGCTTCGAGCGCGCCATAGCAGTCGAACATCTTCGCGCCCCAGAGGCGCTCGAGCCGCTCGCGCGTGCCCGGCACGCTCGCGCCCGGCTCGCCGCCCACCATCACCATCTCGACGGACGAATTCGGCAGGTCGACGCCCATCTCGATCGCCGCCTCGGCGATATGCGCCATGAACGAGGGCGTGCCGATCACCGCGCGCGGGCGATATTCGACTATGGTCTCGACCTGACGCCTTGTGTCGACCGAGCCGCCGGGGATGACCATCGCGCCCAGATGCTGCGCCGCGAGCGAGGCGCCGAGCCCGCCCACGAACCAGGAATAGCCAAACATGCAGTGGAAGATGTCGCCGCGCCGCAGGCCCTGCGCGTAGAGATACCGCGCATAGACATCCGACCACCGCCGGATATCGGAATGCGACCAGAGCACCGGCGCCGGGCGCGACGTGGTGCCGGACGAGAAATGCACCCGCGCCGCATCGGCCATGTCGATCGCGCGAAAGGTGCCGAAGGGCGGATCGGCCGCGAGACCCGCCACATAGTCCGCCTTTCGGGTCAGGGGCAGCGCGCGCAGGTCAGCAAGGCTCCGCAGGTCGCCCGGCGCAAAGCCCGCCGTCCGGAACACCTCGCGATAATGCCCGCTGGTCTGCCCGACGCGCTCGAGCTGCCGGCGGAGCGCGTCGAGCTGGAAGGCCTCGATCCGGTCGCGCGACCAGAGCTCGATCTCGTCCCAGACCTCGGCCGAGTGGGGGGCCTTCACGGCAGGCATCATCGTTCTTGCTCCTTCAGGATTCCGCGCATGGCAAAGCCGGTGAGGTTCTCGGCGATGGCCTCGAGGTCCTCCTCGGTCTGCAGGCGGCGGGGGCGATACCAGATGGTCAGCCAGTTGAGCGCCCCGAAGAACGGCTTCGACAGCATGCGCGCCGGCAGGTCGACGAAGACCCCCTGGCGCGTGCCCTCGTCGATCACCTCGCAGAACATCTGCTCGTAGTCGTCGCGCAGCCGCACGATGTCGCGCATCGCCTTGGTGTGGCGCGTGCCGGTCGAGCTGATCACATGCGTCTCGAGACCCTGCACCGAGACCTTCTGCATCGGCAGGTCGTGGAGCAGGATGTCGACATGGGCGCGCGCCATCCGCTCGAGCCGTTCGCGCGGCGTGCCGCCCCCGCGTGCGATCGGCTCGATCAGGTCGATCAGCTTCTGCATCGCGTTGATCTGCACGTCGAAATAGATCTCGGCCTTCGAGCCGTACCAGTGATAGACGCGCCCCTTGGTCGCCCCCATCCGCTCGGCGATCGCGTCGATCGAGGTCGCGCGATAGCCGAGATCCATGAAGAGCTCTGCCGCCGCGCGGATGATCTCGCGGCGAGGGGCGTCGTCTTCGATCGGCGTGGCCCTGGTCTTGGTCATGCAGCCTCCTCGACCTCCTTCTGGATCGCCCGGCCGAGGACGAGGCGCTGGATCTCGGAGGTCCCCTCGTAGATCTCGAGCACCCGCTGATCGCGGTAGAGCCGCTCGGCCACACAAGGTTTGCAATAGCCGAAACCGCCCCAGATCTGCACTGCCACGTCGGCTCCGCGATGCGCGACCTCCGAGCAGTAGAGCTTGGCCATCGCGCCCAGATTGGCGACATCGCGTCCCTGGTCATAGGCGCGCGCGGCCTCGTAGAGCATCATCCGCGCGGCCGAGATCTCGGTCGCCATGTCGGCCAGCTTGAAGGAGATGCCCTGGTTCTCGATGATCGCCTTGCCGAAGGCGCGGCGCGAGGCCGCCCGGCTGGCCGCCTCGCGATAGGCGCCGAGCGCAAGGCCCAGCGACTGCGCCGCGACCATGATCCGCCCGACATTCAGCGTCTGGAAGGCCAACCTGAGGGCGCGGTTCGGCTCGCCCACGCGGGCCTCCTCGGGCACCACGATGTCGAGCTTGAGGTTCGAGGTCTGCGTGCCCCGCAGGCCCATCTTGTCCGAGAGCTCGTCGATCGTCGCGCCCTCGGCCTCCCTGTCGACCATGAAGGCCGAGATGCCGCGCCCGCCCGCCGCCGGGTCGGTCTTGACGAAGGTGACGTAGTAGCGCGACGCGCCGCCATTGCCGATCCAGTACTTCTCGCCTCTCAGGCGCCAGCCGTCACCCTCCTGCACGCCGGTCGCCTCGATCGCCGCGGCGTCCGAGCCGGTCGAGCGTTCCGAGAGCGCGAAGCTGGTCCCCACGCCCCTCGCCATCTCGCCGAGATAGAACTTCTTTTGATCCTCGCGCCCCGCCAGCAGCACCGGGAAAGCGCCGAGTTGCAGGGCGCAGAGGATCGCGGCCGTGGACGAGCAGCCCATGCCGACCGTCTCGACCACGGCGACGGTCTCGGTCAGGCTCGCGGCCCGGCCGCCATAGGCCTCGGGGATGAACATGCCGGCAAGGCCATGCTCCGCCATGACCTCGATGCTCTCCCAGGGATAGCGCTGCTCGCGGTCCAGTTCCTCGGCCAGGGGCGCGAAGTGCTTCTCGGTCAGGCCTGCGGCCAACTTGCGCCAGGACGCGGCACCGGCGTCCAGTTCGGGTTCCCAGATTACCGGCATTCGGTGGCTCCTTCTTCGATCTGAGTGTCCTGCTTCGCGCCTGCAGGGCCGAGCCGCGCGATCAGCGCGCGCACCGCCTCGTAGAGGCCGCCGGGCAGGAACGAGAGTGTCAGGATGAGCGCCGTCCCCAGGATGATGCGGTCGACATAACCGCCGAAGGACATGAACTTTTCCTGCGCCAGGATCAGGGCGACCCCGATCAGCGGCGCAAAGAGCAGCCCGCGTCCCACGATGACCACGGCGGTCAGCATCAGGATCAGGAAGTAGGGGGAAAGCACGTCCGCGCTGATATAGGCGCGCTGATAGGCATAAAGCCACCCGGCCGCCGCCGTGATCGGCGCCGAGACGAGGAAGACCATCAGCCGCGTGCGCTGCGGATCAATGCCCGACATGGTGGCGAGCCGGGGGTTGAGATGGACCGTCATCGCCGCCTTGCCGAGACGCGAGCGACGGAAAGCCCGCACGATCCAGAGCACGCCGAGCAGCATGACATAGGCGACCGGCCAGAGATCCTTGTCCGTCACCGCCCGGTACGAGGCCACCCCGAGATCGAGCTTGAAGAGCGGGATACCCGTCAGCCCGTCCGAGCCGCCGAGGAACGCCCAGTTCTCGGCCAGCGTCAGCGCGACCACGCTGACCGCATAGGTGACGAGCGAGAACACGAACTCGCGCAGCCTGAGCGTGATGAGGCCCACCACCCCAGCCAGCAGCATTGCCACGCCGATGCTCGCCACCAGCGTTGCGATCGGCCCGAGCCCGAGGCGCACCGAAATGATCCCCGTTGCATAGGCACCTGCGGCGAAAAAAACCGGATGGGCGAGCGAGACCTCGCCAAGGTCCGAGACGATCAGATCCAGCCCGTAGGACATGACTGCGAAGATCGCGATCAGCACGAAGGCGCTGTAGACTGCGCCCGAGCCACCGAAGAGCGCGGGCAGGAAGTAGCCCGCAACGGCCAGCACGGCGAGCATGGCAACCTGAAGACCGATATTCATCTCAGTGCCCTCCCCCCGGCTTTGCGGCCAGCCCGCCGGGTCGCAGCACCAGGACCGCGATCAGCACCAGGAATGCCGCCGGGGTCGTGTAGGCGGGCGAGACCAGCGCGCCGAAGAACGCGGTGAAGAGCCCAAGCGAGATCCCGGCGATATAGCTGCCCCAGACGCTGCCGATCCCGCCCAGCACGACGACCACGAAGGTCATGATCACCTCGTCGAAGCCCATCGAGGTCAGGATGGGCGTGCGCGGCCCGATCATCGCACCCGCCAGCGCAACCGCCGCCCCCTGGAAGGCGAAGACGCCGAAATAGACCTTGCGCACGTCGATCCCGGCGAGGAGCGCCAGTTGCGGATCCTCGGCCACCATGCGTGCGAGCCGGCCAAGCCGCGTCCGGTCGAGCACCAGCTTCAGCGCCACGAAGACAAGGATCGTCACCACGACGATCGCCACGTCCTGCCAGGTGAACCACAGATCGTTCCAGTAGACGTTGCGCGTCGAGAACGGCGTGTCGAGGATCTGCCCGGTCGAGCCGAAGACCAGCGCCGCGACGCCATGCAGCACATGACCAAAGCCCAACGTCACGATCATGATCGAGACAAGATCCTGCTTCAGCGTCAGCTGCAGCATGACCCGCTGCATCAGGAAGCCGACCGCGATGCCGACCAGCATGGTGAACGGAATGGCCAGTGCATAGGGCAGGCCGAACTCTGCGATGGCTGCCCAGGTGACGAAGGCGCCCAGCATGTACATCTGGCCATGCGCGAAGTTCACCAGCCGCGCCACGCCCAGCAGCACCGTCCAGCCGATCGCGACCAGCGCAAAGCTGTGGCCGAGCACCAGCCCGTTGATGATCTGTTGTCCGACGTTCATGCCTGCTGCGTCCCCAGATAGGCTTCGGCGATGCGCGGGTTGTCGCGCATCTCGCCGGCGGTTCCCTCGAGCACGATCCGCCCGCGCTCGAGCAGGATCATCCGGTCGACGACGGCGATCGCGGCCTTGACGTTCTGCTCGACCAAGAGGACCGAGAGCCCGTCGCGGCAGAGCTCGCGCACGGTGTGGAGCACGGTCGAGACCAGCTTCGGCGCCAACCCGATCGACGGCTCGTCGAGCAGCAGCGCCTTCGGCGCCAGGCGAAGCGCACGACCGATCCCCAGCATCTGCCGCTCGCCCCCCGAAAGCTGCGAGCCGAGATGGCCGCCCCGCTCCTTCAGCCGCGGGAAGAGTGAGTAGACATCCTCGGCCGAATAAGCGCGGCGGTCCGGCCCCGGATCGGTCGCGCCCTCGGCCAGGTTTTCCTCGACCGTCATGGTGCCGAAGATCAGCTTGCCTTCGGGGATCAGCAGCAGCCCCTCGGCCACCCGGCGGGGTGTCGGAAGCGCGGACACATCCTTGCCGTCCAGCAAGACGCGGCCCGAGACGACCGGTTTGCCGCGCGACCAGCCGAGCGTCGCATTGACCAGCGTGGACTTGCCCGCTCCGTTTGCGCCAACCACCCCGACAACCTCGCCCGCGCCGAGCGAGAGGCCATCGACCGCCAGCACGCGGTTGCCCCCGTAGCGCACCGTCAGATCAGCGATTTCCAAAACTCGCGCGCTCATTCCGACCGCCCCAGATAGGCGTCGAGCACGGCGTCATTGGCCTGGATCTCGGCCGGCGTGCCCTCGGCGAGCATCCGCCCCTGATCCAGCACAACGATGCGATCCGCGACCGACATGATCAGGTCCATGTGATGTTCGATGACGACGATGCTGAGCCCGTCGTCGCGCAGCGCGCCGAGAAGCTCGACCAGCGCGCGCATGTCCTCGCCGCCCAATCCGGCGGCAGGTTCGTCCAGCATCAGCACCTTGGCTCCGCCGCCATGCGCGAGCGCGATCGAGAGCATGCGCTGCGTGCCATAGGGGATTTCGGTGGGGTATCTGTCGTGAAACCGCGGCTCGACCCGCATGCGCGCCAGCTGCGCGGCGGCGGCGGCCCTCGCATCGGCGGCGCGGCGACGCTCGGCCAGCGGCCGGAAGATGCAGCCGGGGAACGAGGTCCCCCAGTCATCCTGCAGCACGGCGACCATGTTCTCGAGCACCGTCAGGTGGTCGAAGAAGGCGTTCTGCTGGAAGGCCCGACGCAGCCCGCGCGAAGCCAGAGCATGGGCGGGTACCTTGGTCACGTCCTCGCCGTCCAGGACCACCCGGCCCGAGCGGACGACCAGATTGGTCACGGCGTCGTAGCAGGTGCTTTTGCCCGCGCCGTTCGGGCCGATGATGCCCAGGATCTGGCCGGGCTCGACCTGCCAACTCACCCCGGCAAGCGCCTCGAGCGCCCCATAGCGCACACCCAGCTCCTCGACGCCGAGGATGGGGGGTGTCGTGCGGGCCGCGACGGACCCGCACTGCATGTCAGCGACGACGGTCATCACTGACCGGGGCGCACGACGATCTTCTCGTCGACGACGTCGAAGAGATAGTGGCGGCTCGCGAGCTGGCCGTTGTCGGCGAAGGTGATGTCGCCCAGGATCGTGCCGCTGAACGAGCCGCCGCGGATCCGCTCGGCGATCGGCGTCTTCTCGAGGCTCTCGACCTCGTTCGCCGCCATCGCCCAGACCTGAAGCGCCAGCGCGCCGAGCGCCATGAACTTGTCGGGCGTTTCCTGGAACTTCTCCTCGGTCTTGGCGATGAAGCGCTGATTGGCCGGATAGGTCGAGAAGGGCTCGATGCCGGGGAAGTAGATATCCGCCCCGATCAACCCGTTCGCCGCCGGACCGGCCACGCTGATGACGCTTGGCGCAATGGTGCCGACGGCGGCGACCAGTTCGCCCGGCAACTGCACGGCATGGGCCTGGCGGATGATCGCCGGCATGCCCAGTCCTTCGTTCGCGTTGATCGCGATGGTCACCTCGGGGTTTGCACTGCGGACATTCGTCAGCGCGACCCGGAAGTCGGCCTGGTCGAAGGGAAACTGCTCGACGGCAACGACCTCGTAGTTGTGGCCGAGCGACTTGAGCGCACCCTCGATCGAGGCCTGCGCCCCCTGCCCGTAGGCGTCGTTCTCGGTCAGGAAGGCGACGCGCGAGAAGCCCTTGTCGGCGATGTACTTCGCAATCACCGTGCCATCCTGGGCGTTCGAGCTGTTGAGCCTGATCGCCAGCGGATTGCCTTCGCCCGACAGGATCGGGTCCGCCTTCGAGATCGCCGTGATGTCCAGGATGTCCGCGCGGCTGATCACCGGCTGCATGGCCAGGGTCACCGGGCTGTTCCAGCCCTCGATGATGACCGACACCTCTTCCGAGATAAGCTCGGAGGCCCGCGAGACCCCGACGGCCGGCGTCGATTCGTCGTCCCGGATAAGCAGTTCGATCGGACGGCCGAGCACGCCGCCATCCTCGTTGATCATCTCGGCCATGGCGGCCATCGCATGGCTGATGTGCTGTCCCTGCGGACCCGCACCACCGCTCAGCGGAAAGATCACGCCAACCTTTACCGGATCGTCCGCCGCCTGCGCCGCGCCGATCATTCCGCCGACGGCCAACGCAGCCGCGGCAACAACCTTCCTGAGAGTCATCCCTTATCCTCCCGTTGCTGTTATTTATCGCTGCATACTAATTGGTATGTTCCAGTCGGTCAACAAGCTCGCCGGGAGAAATCCTGCGCGTCAGAAGCCTCGACCCAAAACGCCCGACCCCCGCGCTCCTCAGACGCAGACCGATCCGGCCCCAAGAGATGCGGCAAGTAAGACTTTTATCGTTTATTTATATCATATTATAAAAATATCTTCCGAGAGAATGGCGCGCCAGGTAAGCGTTTTCCATCAGCTCCGGCGAGCCTACAGGTCGCCTTCCGAGCGCCGGGATCAAGAGAAGCGCCGCGGACCGGGAAGTAAGATTCGCGCAAGGCCGCTTGCCAAGATACCGTATGGTATGTAGCCTTCGCCGCAATCAACGGAGGAATCGCCATGCCGGACAAGAACGCCGATCCAGGCGTCGGCACAGAAATCCACGGCGCCGTACGGGTCATTCGAATCGACAGGCCGGCCGCGAGAAACGCGCTCAACCCCGCGCTGCTCGACGCGCTGGCCGAGGCATTCGATGCCGCAGGACGCGACAGCGCTCTACGCGCCATCGTCATCACCGGCGGCACCGAGGTATTCTCGGCCGGCGCCGATATCGACGCGCTTGGCGGGCATACGGCGGCGACCTACCCCGGGTCGGTCAATCGCCGCGCCTTTGACGCGATCCGCGCCACGCCCCTGCCGGTCGTCGCGGCGGTGGCGGGCTACTGCCTCGGCGGCGGTTGCGAGATCGCACTCGGCTGCGATCTGATCGTCGCTGGCGACACCGCGATCTTCGGGCAGCCCGAGATCAATATCGGCATCATCCCCGGCGCCGGAGGCACCCAGCTTTGGGCGCCGCGCACCGGCGCCGGCGCGCAGGCCGAGGCCGCGCTCACCGCCCGCACAGTGGACGCGTGGGAGGCTCGGCGCATCGGCCTCGTCGACCGGGTGGTGCCGAGCGCGCATGTCATCGACGCGGCCCTGCACCTCGCGCACGAGATTGCGACCAAGGCACCGCTGGCCGCCCGCGCCGCCAAGAAGGCGATGCGCGCGCCCTGGTCGGCGCCCCTCGGCGCCAGTCTCGACGCCGAGGTGCAGATCATGTCCGGCCTGCTCGCCAGCGCCGATGCGCATGAAGGGGTGGCGGCCTTCCTCGAGAAGCGCCGGCCGCGCTTCGAGGGGCGGTGAAAATGGGCTCCTCGGCTGCAACCCTCTCCATCGCGCCCGGCACCGGCGACGCCGATCTGGCCGGAGCGATCCGCCGCGCCCTTCGTGACCGCGAGGCGACGGCCCTGTCGCTGCAGGGCGACGTGGCAGCGGGCACCGATGACGCGCAGGCCTTTGCCCGCTGGGTCATGATGCTCGCAGACGCGCCCCTGCCCGTCGCGGTCGCAGCGGGGGGCGAACTGGGTCCGCGCGGGCTTGCGCTCCTGCTGCTCGCCGATATCGCGATTGTCGACGAGACGGCGGCGATGCCCAACCCTACGTCGACGCCTGCTCTCGCCGCCCTCGCCGCGCGTGCCCTTGGCCCGGTGGGCGCCCGTCGCCTCGTGTTCGGCGCGGCAGACCCTGTCGCCACGCTGGTTGCCTCGGGCCACGCCGAACGCACCGCCGACCCTGAGGCTGCGATGGCTGCCCGCATCGCCGCGCTTGGCTCACCCGCCGAGGCGCGCCGCCGTCGCGCCGCGCTCAATGCCTCGCGTCACCTGAATTTTTCCGAGGCGCTCGACTTCGACCTCTGGTTCCACACGGGAAAGGATGCATGATAACGGACTCCCGCTTCGACGGCCCCGGG
This sequence comes from Thermohalobaculum xanthum, assembly GCF_016623495.1. Classification (GTDB taxonomy): domain Bacteria; phylum Pseudomonadota; class Alphaproteobacteria; order Rhodobacterales; family Rhodobacteraceae; genus Thermohalobaculum; species Thermohalobaculum xanthum. The sequence goes on from NZ_JAEHHL010000001.1 coordinate 695,368, forward strand.
CCGGACAGCCGATGGCAGGCCGCGCTGGCCGAGGGCCGCTTCCTGATCCAGCGCTGCGCGCCATGCGGCGCGGCCCAGTTCCCGCCCAGCCTCGCCTGTCGCAGCTGCGGCGCAGCCGCCCCTGCCATGGTCGAGGCAAGTGGCCGGGGCACGATCTACAGCACGACCACGGTGCGCAAGCGTGACGGCAGTCACAACGTCTCGATCATCGATCTGGCTGAAGGAGCCCGCATGATGAGCCGCGTCGAGGGCGATCCCGACCGGGTACGCATCGGCCGGCCGGTCGCCGCGCGCATCGTGACGACGGAAGACGGCGCTCCCTTGGTGGTCTTCGACATCGTGGGGGCCGCGAAATGAGCGATCCGCACCGCGGCACCACCGCCGTTATCGGCACCGGCATCACCAATCGCTGGGACGCGCCCGGTTTCAGCGCCTTCGACCAGTTGCAGGAGGCCTCGATCCTGGCGCTCGAGGACGCGGGGCTGAGCCTCGGCGATGTCGACGGCCTTTTCTGCGCCATGTCGGTGTCGGGCCTGCCGGTCCTGAACGTGGCCGAGAAGCTGGGGCTGAACATTCGCCATGCCGACGGGACGATGGCGGGCGGCTCGTCCTTCATCTTCCACATGCGCTCGGCCATGGCGGCGCTGAACGCCGGGCTCTGCGATGTGGCGCTGATCGCCTATGGCTCGAACCAGCGCAGCGCGGGCGGGCGGCTCGTGCCGATGCCCGACCCGCAGCCCTACGAGGCACCCTACAAGGCGCTCTACCCGATCTCGAGCTACGCGCTTGCTGCCCAGCGGCACATGCACGAGTTCGGCACGACGCGCGCGCAACTGGCCGAGATCGCAGTCGCCGCCCGAAAATGGGCGCAGCTCAATCCCGCGGCATTCGAGCGGGATGACCTGACCGTCGAGGACGTGCTGGCGTCTCGCATCGTGAGCGACCCGCTCAGCAAGGCCGATTGCTGCCTGGTCACGGATGGCGGCGGGGCCCTGGTGATGACCCGTGCCGACCGGGCGCGCGATCATGCAGCGCCTGCGTACCTCCTCGGCGTCGGCACGGCGGTCAGCCACCGCCAGATCGCGGCAATGCCCGACCTCACGACCAGTTGCGCGGTCCAGTCGGGGCGCGAGGCCTATCGCATGGCAGGGCTCGGCCCCGGCGAGGTCGACCATGTCATGGTCTATGACGCCTTCACGATCTGCACGCTGATGTTCCTCGAGGATCTGGGCTTCTGCGCCAAGGGCGAGGGCGGGGCGTTCTGCGCCTCGGGCGCCATCGCGCCGGGCGGCAGCCTGCCCGTCAACACCAATGGCGGCGGCCTCTCGTGCAATCACCCCGGCATGTACGGGATCTTTACCGTGATCGAGGCGGTCGAGCAGCTTCGCGGCCGCTGCGGCGCGCGGCAGGTGGCGGGCGCCGAAGTCGCGCTCGCCCATGCCAATGGCGGAGTTCTCTCCAGCCAGGCAACCGCAATTCTCGGCACGGCCGCGACAATCTGAGGAGAAGAGAAGATGGGCGGACTACTCGAAGGCAAGGTCGCGATCGTCACCGGCGCGGGCCAGGGCGTCGGCCGGGCCGTCGCCGAAGGGCTGGCGACCGAGGGCGCGAAGGTTGTCGTCAACGATATCGGCGTCACCCTGACGGGCGAGAGCGAGAACCCCTCAGCCGCCGAGGAGGTCGCAGCCGGCATCCGCGACCGTGGCGGTGAGGCCGTCGGCAACCGCGAGTCGGTCTCCGAGCCGGATACGGCGCTCCGCATCGTCGAGGACGCGATCGACAGCTTCGGGCGCATCGACCTCGTGGTGAACAACGCGGGCATCCTGCGCGACGCGATCTTTCACCGGATGGCGCCCGACCAGTGGCAGGCGGTGATCGACGTCCATCTGAAGGGCAGCTTCCTCGTGAGCCGCGCCGCCGCCCAGCATTTCCGCCAGCAGGAGAGCGGCGCCTTCGTGCACATGACTTCGACCGCCGGGCTGATCGGCAATTTCGGCCAGGCCAACTACATGGCGGCCAAGCTGGGCATCGTCGGACTCAGCCGCGCCATCGCGATGGACATGCAGCGCTTTGGCGTGCGCTCGAACTGCATCGCGCCCTTTGCCTGGAGCCGGATGGTCAGCTCGATCCCGACCGAGACCGAGGCCGACAAGATCCGCGTCGCCAAGCTGAAGCAGATGACGCCCGAGAAGATCGCGCCGATGGTGGCCTTCCTCGGCTCGGACGCAGCGAAGGGCGTGTCGGGCCAGGTCTTCGCCGTGCGCAACAACGAGGTCTTCCTGATGAGCCAGCCGCGCCCCGTGCGCTCGCTCCACCGGGGCGAGGGGTGGACCGCGGCCGCGCTGGCCGAGCAGTTGCCCGGCGCCTTCGGCCCCTCGCTCACGCCGCTCGAGCGCTCGGCAGACGTCTTCAGCTGGGATCCGGTCTGATGGCGATCGACCCCGAAAAGCTGCTGGCGCTCGAGTTCCCGGACATCCGGCACGACTACGACTGGCGCGACTGCATCCTCTACGGTCTGGGCCTTGGCGCCGGGATCGATCCGCTCGACGAGGGCCAGCTGAAATATGTGGACGAGACCAAGCTCGTCGCAGCGCCGACCATGGCCAATGTGCTGGCCTATCCGGGCTTCTGGATGCGCGATCTCGAGACTGGGATCGACTACCTGCGCGTCGTGCACGGCGAGCACGAGACCGAACTGCACCGCCCCCTGCCGACCAGGGGAAGCGTGATCGGCCGCTCGCGCATCGTCGGGCTCGCCGACAAGGGCGCGGGCAAGGGCGCCCTCGTCTATGTCGAGCGCCGGATCTTCGACGCCGAAAGCGGCGAGGACTACGCCACCATCCGCCAGACCGTGTTCTGCCGAGGCGACGGCGGTTTTGGCGGCTCGCCCGAGCCGCTCCGCAAGCCACACCCCCTGCCCGACCGCGCGCCGGATCGCAGCGTCGAGATGCCGACCCATCCACAAATCGCGCTGATCTACCGGCTGAGCGGCGACTGGAACCCGCTGCACTCCGACCCCGCCACGGCCAGGGCGGCGGGCTTCGAGCGCCCGATCCTGCACGGGCTGGCGAGCTTCGGCATCGCGGGCAACGCCCTGGTGGGGGCATGCTGCAGCGGTGACCCGGCACGCCACCAGCGCCTTGCGGGCCGGTTCTCGGCGCCGGTCTTCCCCGGCGACACGATCACCATCGACATCTGGGACGAAGGCGCGGGGACGGCCGCCTACCGGGCCCGCGTCGCGACCCGCGACGCCGTCGTCATCAACAACGGTCTTTTCACCTTCCACGAGGCCTCGGCATGAACTTTCACCTGACCGACGACCAGCTTGCCCTGCGCGAGACCGCGCGGAAATTCGCCCAGACCGAGCTGCCCGCCCTCGCCAACGAAGTCGAGGAGACCGGTCATCCGGTGCCGGAGGACTGGCTGCACCGCTACGCCGAGATGGGCTTTCTCGGTATCAACACGCGCGAGGAGCATGGCGGCCTGGGCCTGCCGCTGCTCGATGCGCTAATCGTGCTCGAAGAATTCGCCAAGATCTCGGTCGGAGTGGCCTTCCCGGTCTTCGAGTGCTGCACCGGCCCGGTCCGCATCGTCGAGGCGCATGGCGAAACAAGCCTTACATCCCGAGTGATGCCGCAGATGCTGTCGGGTGACATGCTGGTGGCGATCACCATGTCCGAGCCCGACGCCGGGACCGCGCTGACCGACCTGCGCACCCGCGCCGTGATCGAGGGCGACGAGATCGTGATCAACGGCACCAAGCGCTGGTGCTCGGGCGCCGGTCACTCGCAGGGCTATGTCGTTTTCTGCCGGTTCGGCGACGCGCCGGGGGCCAAGGGCATCGGCGCGGTCTTCGTCGACCGCGACACGCCGGGCCTGAGCTTCGGCGCGCAAGAAAAGCTGATGGGCTTTCGCGGCGTGCCCTCGGCCGACATGACGTTCGAAAATGTGCGCGTGCCGCGCTCCCACCTGCTGGTCGAGGCGGGGGGCTTCGCGAGCCTCATGGGCCTCTTCAACATCGAGCGGCTCGGCAATGCCACCATGGCGCTCGGCGTAGCGGCGGGTGCACTTGAGCAGGTTACAACTTATGTGCAGGAGCGCGCCCAGTTCGGGAAGCCGATCATCGACTTCCAGGCGGTGCAGATCCGGCTGGCCGAGATGGCGGTGAAGGTCGAGGCCGCGCGCCTGCTGATCCACCGCGCCGCGGCCAATGCCGGAACTGGCCTGCCTGACCCGCTCGAAGCCTCGATGGCCAAGTGCTTCGCGAACGAGATCACGCGCGAGGTGACAGCGGCGGCCATGCAGCTGATGGGCGGCTATGGCTATGCCCGCGAATACGGCATGGAGCGGCGCCTCCGCGACAGCTATGGCTGGGGCATCGCGGGCGGCGCCATCGACATCCAGAAGGTGAACATCGCCGGCGCCCTGGTCGGTCGGCGCTTCAACCAGCGCGCCTGAGATGAGAGGCACCGTCCTAATCGCGGGCGCAACGGGCGTCATCGGCCAGGCAGCGATGCACCATTTCGCGGCGCTCGGCGGCTGGCAGGTGCTGGCCATCTCGCGCCGCGCGCCCGAGCCGGTGGCGGGCGTCACGCATCTGCCGCTCGACCTGACCGACGCCCGCGCCTGCCGCGAGGCGCTGTCGGGCCATGCGGTCACGCATGTGGTCTACGCCGCCCTTTATGAAAAGCCGGACCTGGTCGCAGGCTGGCGCGACCCCGAGCAGATGGCGATCAACCTCGCCATGCTGCGGAACCTGGTCGAGCCGCTGGGGCCGCAACTCGCCCATGTTTCGCTTTTTCAGGGCACCAAGGCCTATGGCGTGCATATCCGCCCCTTCCCGGTCCCGGCGCGCGAGAGCTGGCCGCGCCACGACCACGAGAACTTCTACTGGCTGCAGGAGGACTGGCTGAAGGCGCGCGCGGCCGAGGCGGGCTTCGCCACGACCATCTTCCGCCCGCAGGTCGTGTTCGGTGATGCCACCGGCGTCGCCATGAACCTGACCCCCGTCATCGGCATCTGGGCCGCCATCTGCAAGGCCGAGGGGCGGGCCTTCGCCTTCCCCGGCGGGCCGCCCTACCTGCTCGAGGCAGTCGATGCCGACCTGATCGCCCGGGCGCTGGCCTGGGCCGCGGGGGCCGAGACCGCGAGGGGCGAGACCTTCAACATCACCAATGGCGACGTGATGGTCTGGCAGAATGTCTGGCCCGCGATCGCGGATGCGCTCGGCGTCGCGCCGGGGCCGGACGAGCCGCTCTCGCTGGCCGGGGCCCTGCCGCAAAAGGAAGACCTTTGGCAGGAGATCGTGTCGCGGCACGGCCTTCGCCCCGCGAGCATCCGGGATCTTGTCGGCCACTCGCACCACTATGCCGATTTCGTCTTCGCCCATGGCGTCAGACGGCCGCCGGCGCCGGCCCTCGTCAGCACCATCAAGCTGCGGCAGGCGGGATTTCACGACTGCATCGACACCGAAGCAATGTTTCGCGCCCAGATCGCCGGGCTTCAGGAACGGCGGATCATTCCGCCCCGCGACAGCAAGGGAGGCACCCCATGACACAGCGCTGGAAAAACCGGCCCGAGGGATCCAACTGGGGCGACTTTGGCGCCGACGACCAGATCGGGCGCATGAACCTGGTGACGCCCGAGATCCGCCGCAGGGCTGCCGGGGAGATCCGCGAAGGTATCGCCTTCTTGCTTTCCCTGCCGCTCGACTATCCCGGCAGCAACAAGCTGACCCCCTACCGCTTTCCGCCGCAGTTCCACCATGCCAAGCGCGGCAAGGGGCACAACTACAATTACGAACTGAGCGATGTCTGCGGCTGCTTCGACGACGTGATCTGCGACGACGCGGTGACCCTCTATACCCAGTACTCGACGCAGTGGGACGCGCTCGGTCACGTCGGGCAGATGTTCGACGCCGATGGTGACGGAACCCCCGAAAAGGTTTTCTACAACGGCTATCGCGGCGGGGTCGAGATCGTGGGCCCCGACGATGGCGAGGGACCGCATGGTGCCTCGGCGCTCGGGATCGAGAACCTCGCGCGGTCCTGCGTGCAGGGACGCGGCGTGCTGGTGGACCTCGAGCGCCACTATGGCCGCGAGCGCAAGCTGGTTGGATACGACGAGCTGATGCAGGCGCTCGACTCGCAGGCCGCAACCGTCGAGACGGGCGATTTCCTCTGCCTCCACACCGGCTTTGCCGAGCTGGTCCTGTCGATGAACAAGGACCCGGATGGCGAGGTGCTGGCGAATTCCTGCGCCGTTCTCGACGGCCGGGACGAGCGGTTGCAACGCTGGATCGACGAGAGCGGCCTCGTCGCCATTTGTGCCGACAACTTCGCGGTCGAGGCCTATCCCGCGCGCGAAGGAAAGGGAGATCATTTCCCGGGGTTGCCGCTCCACAATCTCTGCCTGTTTAAGCTCGGCATCCATCTGGGCGAGCTCTGGAACTTCGCCGAACTGGCGCGCTGGCTGCGGGCCAACGGCCGGAGCCATTTCTTCCTCACCGCGCCGCCACTCAACCTGCCCGGCTCCGTCGGCTCGCCGTTGACACCAATCGGCACGGTCTGAGGGACAGAAGACAATCCTGGCTCAGGCAGTGTCGGCGACGCTCCCTGAGCCAGGACTGCCAGCATGTTTGGCTTTCCGCATCGGCCGATGCTGCCCATCTCGACGTTCCAGCACCAGAGCCGGGATCAACCGCTGCTCCGGGGTCCGGTGATTGATCCCCGTCGTCACTACGTCGGCGACGGCGTGATCGTCTCCGACAGTCAGTGCGTCTCGAACCGATCGTGCTCTGCTCCACCAGGATGTCGTTGGCGGGCACGGTCAGGGAAGACCGGCTTGAGGCGAGGACGCAGCCTCCCTGCCCTCTCGAGATAACCAAGCCGAACCCCTTTCGCCACTTCAAGAGCGCGCCCGGGATCATCCGCCTGGCGGTGACGATTTTCGTCCGCTTCCCGCTCTCGGCGCGAAAAGTCGAGGACCTCCTTCAAGTGTGACGGCAGCTCTGTTCCGCCTGGAGTCCCGCAAGCTCAGGCAAACTGAGGCTGGTTCGCATTCATCTGACAGTGCCGAATTGCAATCTCTCTTGCCGCGCTGCAGCATGCGCGCGAGGAGGAGCCATGCAACAGCGCCTGAGGATCACGGTCGTAGAGCGAGACAGGGACCGTGCCCTGCAGGTTGTCGACGCGCTCAAGGAGGCAGGCGACTACGAGGTCTCGGTTCTGGGGGATGTGACCGGCCTCGCCCGGAAGCTCGCCGCTCTCGATCCGGATGTCGTGCTCATCGACATCGCGAACCCCAGCCGCGACACGCTCGAGGAGATGGCGCTTGCCTCGTCTCCGATGGAGCGCGCGGTCGCGATGTTCGTCGACCGCTCCGACGACGCACTGACCACGGCGGCGATCGAGGCCGGCATCAGCGCCTATGTCGTGGACGGCCTGCGCCCGGAGCGCATCAAGCCGGTGCTCGACGCCGCGATCGCCCGGTTCAAGATGGTGAGCCGGATGCGGCGGGAGCTCGAGGAGACGAAGGCCGCGCTGGCGGAGCGCAAGATGGTGGACCGCGCGAAGGGACTGCTGATGGCGGCGAAGGGCATCAGCGAGGGCGAGGCCTACACCCTTCTGCGCCGTGCCGCGATGGACCAGGGCAAGAAAATCGGAGAGGTCGCAGCCGCGCTCGTCACCGCGTCGGAGCTTCTCAAGTGAGCGATCGCCTCAATATCGGCTTCATGCCGCTGGTCGACTGCGCTCCGCTGGCGATCGCGCGCGAGATTGGCTTCGCTGAGGAGGAGGGCCTCGACCTGGCGCTCCAGCGCCAGCCCTCCTGGTCGGCGCTGCGCGACATGCTCGCGTTCGAGCGCATCGATGCCGCGCACATGCTGGCGCCCGTTCCCGTGGCGATGTCGATGGGGCTGGGCGGGCTGCCGATGGCCATTGACGCGCTGATGGTGCTCTCGGTCAACGGCACGGTGATCGGCGTCTCGCGCGACCTCGCGGCACGCATGCGGGACCGTGGCGCCCCGAGCGATTTCATGGCGGCGGCGGTGGGCCGCGCGCTGATCGAGGCCGCGACGCCGCCGCTGAAGGTCGGCGTGCCCTTCCCTTTCTCGATGCATGCCGAGTTGCTCTACTACTGGCTCGGCGCGCTCGGGGTTCAGGCGCCACAACAACTTGTCGTCCGCACCGTGCCGCCGCCGCTGATGGCAGACGCGATGGCGGCGGGCGAGATCGACGCGTTCTGCGTCGGCGAGCCCTGGGGATCGGTCGCAGCCGAGCGCGGCGTCGCGGAAGTCGTGCTGCCCGGTTGCGCGATCTGGGGCTTTGCGCCTGAGAAAGTGCTCGCGGTGCGGCGGTGCTTCACCACCGAGGCGCCGGATCGCACGGCGCGCCTGATGCGCGCCGTCTGGCGCGCGGGGCGCTGGCTGGGCGACCCCGAGCACAACCTGGCGGCATCCGAGATCCTCGCGCGGAAGGGCTATCTCGATGTCTCGGCCGAGATCATCGAGCGGACCCTGAACTGCAGATTCGTGGTCTCGCCGCTCGGCGAGGAGCGTCGCGCGCCGCGCTTCATCGAGTTCTTCGGCGGCGCGGCGCAGTTCCCGTGGCGAAGCCAGGCGGCCTGGATCGCCGGGCGGCTGTCGAAACGACTGGGGGTCGAAGCGTCGCCAGAGGCGCGACTCACCTTCCGGGCCGACCTGTTCCGGGCGAATCTCGGGCCCATCGGCGCCGATTTGCCCGGGGCGTCGGAGAAACTGGAGGGCGCCCTCGACACGTCGATGCCCGTCGCGTCTTCGCATGGGCGCCTCTTCCTTGGGCCGGATCGGTTCTTTGATAGCGAAATCTTCGATCCAGTGCCCGGTAAATAATCTGTATTTTGCCTGTAATTTAGGCAATAAAGAAGTTGTGCGTTATACGTGATCTTCGCACTTGCGAAATTCCTGCCATCTGCTAGGAATCCATTCGGGCAGGGCAAAGGCGTCCGTCCGACAAGATCACCCCGACGCTGAGGGTTTCGAGCAAAGCCGCTCGTTCCGTGGTGCCAGACGGCAACCACCGAACGTGCGGCTTTTCGTGTTTTCGGGCCTCGGCGGCATTGCCGGCCGGGCAAATGAGGGAGACGGGAGATGGACCTCCGCAGACTCATCGGACATGCAGCGGCTTCAGCCTTCGCAGCCGCGCTCGGCGCGGCCACGGCCGGCGCCGGGACGCTCGCGCTCGAGAAGGATGAACTCACCTTCGGCTTCATCAAGCTGACCGACATGGCCCCGCTCGCGATCGCCTACGAGAAGGGCTACTTCGAGGACGAGGGCCTCTTCGTGACCCTGGAGGCGCAGGCCAACTGGAAGGTTCTGCTCGACGGCGTGATCGACGGGCAGCTCGACGGCGCGCACATGCTCGCGGGCCAGCCCCTCGCCGCGACGATCGGCTTCGGGACCGAGGCGCACATCATCACCCCCTTCTCGATGGACCTGAACGGCAACGGCATCACGGTGTCGAACGAAGTCTGGGCCCAGATGAAGGAACACATCCCGCATGACGCAGAGGGCAAGCCCGTCCACCCCATCTCGGCGGCCGCCCTGAAGCCGGTGGTCGAGAGTTACCGCTCCGAGGGCAAACCCTTCAACATGGGCATGGTCTTCCCCGTATCGACCCATAATTACGAGCTGCGCTACTGGCTCGCCGCGGGCGGCCTGCAGCCCGGCTACTATTCGACCGACAACATCTCCGGGCAGATCGGCGCCGACGTCCTCCTGTCGGTGACGCCACCCCCGCAGATGCCGGCGACGATGGAGGCGGGAACGATCTACGGCTACTGCGTCGGCGAGCCGTGGAACCAGCAGGCCGTGTTCAAGGGCATCGGCGTGCCCGTCATCACGGACTACGAGATCTGGAAGAACAACCCCGAAAAGGTCTTCGGGATCACCGCCGAGTTCGCCGAGCAGTATCCGAACACCACGCTCGCCATCACCAAGGCGCTGATCCGCGCGGCGCAGTGGCTCGACGAAAACGACAACGGCAACCGGCCCGAGGCGGTCGAGATCCTGAGCCGGTCGGAATATGTCGGCGCCGACGCCGACGTCATCGCCAACTCGATGACGGGCACCTTCGAATACGAGAAGGGGGACAAGCGCGAGGTCCCCGACTTCAACGTGTTCTTCCGCCACAACGCGACCTATCCGTTCTACTCCGACGCCGTCTGGTACCTGACCCAGATGCGCCGCTGGGGCCAGATCGGCGAACCCAAGCCCGACGCCTGGTACGACGAGGTCGCGCGCAGCGTCTACCGCCCGGACATCTATCTCGGCGCCGCGCGGATGCTGGTCGAGGAAGGCCTGGCGAACGAGGCCGACTTCCCCTGGGAGAGCGACGGCTACCGCGCGCCCACGGCCGAGTTCATCGATGGCGCGACCTATGACGGGCACAAACCGAACGCGTATCTCGAGCAGTTCCCGATCGGCCTGAAAGGCGACCAGAAGGTCGTCGGCAACCAGGTTCAGGGCTGACGCCCGGCCATCCGGCGGGGCACCGCGCGCCCCGCCCCTGCCCTTCCCGTAGTGAATGCCGCGACCCGACGCTCCAGCCAGACGAGGCAGCTAGAAATGACCGCCCTGACCGACCCCGACTTCGCCCGAACGGCCAGCCGTGAGGCGCGGCGCGCGAAGCGCCTCACCCGCATCAACCGGCTCGACGGCTGGTTCCGCGTGATCGGCCTCGCCTTCGTGACCCCGCTCCTGCGCGCCGCTGCCGGCGACGATCCGAAGGCGCAGGTCCGCGAGATCTGGCGCCTCCTCGGCGTGCCGGTCGTGGCGATCCTGGTATTCCTCGTCCTTTGGGCTCGCCTTGCGCCCCAGGTCGAGACATCGCTCGGCGCGATACCGGGGCCCGCGCAGGTCTGGGCGCAGGTCGAGGTACTGCATGCCGATCACCTCCGCGAGCGCGAGAAGGCCGCAGCCTTCCACGAGCGCCAGGAGGCGCGCAATGCCAAGCTCGCGGCCGAGGGCAAGTCCGACCAGGTCAAGTGGCGCGACTACACCGGCAAGCCCACCTATCTCGACCAGATCGTCACTTCACTCCAGACGGTGTTCTTCGGCTTCCTGATCGCGACTGTTGTCGCGGTGCCTCTCGGCATCCTCTGCGGGCTGAGCCCCACGGCGAACGCCGCACTCAACCCGCTGATCCAGATCTTCAAGCCGGTCTCGCCGCTCGCCTGGTTGCCGATCGTCACCATGGTCGTCTCGGCGCTCTATGTCACAAATGACGGTCTGTTCTCGAAATCCTTCCTTAACTCGGCGATCACGGTCACGCTCTGCTCGCTCTGGCCGACGCTGATCAACACGGCGCTCGGGGTGAGCTCGATCGACCGCGACCTCGTCAACGTCAGTCGCGTGCTGAAGATGTCGACCTGGGCGAAGATCACCAAGCTCGTCCTGCCGTCGGCGCTGCCACTGATCTTCACGGGCCTGCGGCTCTCGCTTGGCGTCGGCTGGATGGTGCTGATCGCAGCCGAGATGCTGGCCCAGAACCCGGGTCTCGGGAAGTTCGTCTGGGACGAGTTCCAGAACGGCTCCTCCGACAGCCTCGCGCGCATCATGGTGGCGGTCTTCACCATCGGCATCATCGGCTTCGTGCTCGACCGGATGATGTTCGCGATCCAGTCGCTCTTCACTTACTCGGTCAACCGGTGAGCGCCATGGGGATCCTCAAGCTTTCCAAGGTTTCCAAGGGCTTCGGCGAAGGCGCGGGCCGGGTCGAGGTGCTGAAGGGCGTCGATCTCGAGGTGCGCGAGGGCGAGTTCCTGGCGATCCTCGGCTTCTCGGGCACGGGCAAGACGACGCTGATCAACCTTCTCGCGGGGCTCGAACTGCCCGATCGCGGCGAGGTCAACTTCCGCGGCCGCGCGGTCGAAGGACCTGACCCGAAGCGCGGCGTCGTCTTCCAGTCCTACTCACTGATGCCCTGGCTCACGGTCGCGGGGAATGTGGGGCTCGCGGTCGACGCGGTGCATGGCGGGGCAAACAAGGCCGAGCGCGCGGCACTGGTCGACCGCCATGTCAAGATGGTCGGCCTCGGTCATGCCCGCGACCGGCGCCCGGCCGAGCTTTCTGGCGGCATGCGACAGCGCGTGGCGGTCGCCCGTGCGCTCGCCATGAACCCAGAGGTGCTGCTTCTCGACGAGCCGCTCTCGGCGCTCGACGCGCTGACGCGCGCGAACCTGCAAGACGAGATCGAGCGGATCTGGGAGGCCGACCGGAAGACCGTCGTGCTGATCACCAACGACGTCGATGAGGCGCTGATCCTCGCTGACCGGATCGTGGCGCTGAACCCGGACGGCACGCTTGGTGCCCAGTTCGAGATCGGGCTCGACCGGCCGCGCGACCGCACGGCAATGAACCACGATCCCGCGTTCAAGCGCCTGCGCGGGCAGGTCACGCAATACCTCATGGAGGTCGGCATCGCCGCCAAGGCGCCCGAGATGCGCCGCCTGCCAAAGGTCACGCCGCTACACAGCCTGCCGAGCGCCTATGCCGAAGCGGCGAAAGCAGTCACCGACGACCGCTACCTCCAGTTCTCGCAGCTCTCCAAGGCGTATCCGACGCCGAAAGGGCCGCTCACGGTGGTCGAGGAGTTCGACCTGACGCTCAGGAAGGGCGAGTTCGTCTCGCTGATCGGCCATTCCGGCTGCGGCAAGTCGACCGTGCTGACGATGGCGGCGGGCCTCAACGACATCTCGGGCGGTGCCATCGTGCTCGACGGCAAGCATGTGACGGGCGCAGACCCCGAGCGCGCGGTTGTCTTCCAGGCGCCGTCGCTCTTTCCCTGGCTCACCGCACGCGAGAACGTCGCCGTGGGCGTTGACCGGGTCTATCCAGAGGCGACGCAGGCCGAGCGGCAAGAGGTGGTCGAATATTACCTCGAGCGCGTCGGCCTCGCGGACGCGATGAACAAGCCCGCGGCCGAGCTCTCGAACGGCATGAAGCAGCGCGTCGGCATCGCGCGCGCGTTCGCGCTCAGCCCGAAGCTCCTCCTGCTCGACGAACCCTTCGGAATGCTCGACAGCCTCACCCGATGGGAGCTGCAGGAGGTGCTGATGGAGGTCTGGTCGCGCACCAAGGTGACCGCCGTCTGCGTCACGCACGACGTCGACGAGGCGATCCTGCTCGCCGACCGCGTGGTGATGATGACGAACGGGCCGCATGCCCGCATCGGCAAGGTTATGGACGTTGATCTTCCCCGCCCGCGCAGCCGCAAGGCGCTGCTCGAGCACCCGGATTACTACGCCTATCGCGAGGATCTCCTCGGCTTCCTCGAAGAGTACGAGCACGGCGCCCACAAGAAGGAGGCCGCGTGATGGCCCTGAAACTTGTCGTCATCGGCGCCGGCATGGCTTCGGGCCGCGCGATGGAGCACCTGATCGAGGCCAATGACGAACTCTACGACATCACGCTCTTCGGGGCCGAGCCGCGCGGCAACTACAACCGCATCATGCTCTCGCCGGTGCTGTCGGGCGAGAAGTCCTACGAGGAAATCGTCACGCACGACGCCGCCTGGTACGAGGCGCACGGCGTCGCCTGCCGCTTCGGCGAGCGCGTGACCGCGATCGACCGGATGCGCAAGGTGGTGATCTCGGAGAAGGGCGAGACGCCCTATGACAGGCTGCTGATCGCCACCGGCTCGGCCCCCTTCATCATTCCCGTGCCGGGGCGCGACCTCGACGGCGTCCTGGCCTATCGCGACCTTGGCGATGTCAACCGGATGCTCGGCTACGCGTCGAAGCCGGGCACGAAGGCCGTGGTCATCGGCGGCGGGTTGCTCGGGCTCGAGGCGGCGGCGGGGCTCAAGGCGCGCGGCATGGAGGTGACGGTGGTCCACCTGATGGGCCACCTGATGGAGCGCCAGCTCGACGCCTCGGCCGGCTATCTCCTCCAGCGCGAGCTCGAGCGCCGCGGCATCCACGTCATCTGCGGCGCCAACACGCGCGAGATCCGCGGCGAGGGCAAGGTCGAGGCAGTGCTGCTGGAGGATGGCCGCGTGCTCGAGGCCGACGTCGTGGTAATGGCGGTCGGCATCCGCCCGAACTTCGGCCTCGCCCAGTCCTGTGGGCTGAAATACAACCGCGGCCTCCTGGTCAACGACGAGATGAAGACCGACGACCCCGAGGTCTTCGCCATCGGCGAGTGCGTCGAGCACCGCGGCGTCTGCTACGGCCTTGTGGCGCCGCTCTACGACATGGCGCGCGTGGCGGCGCGCAATCTCCTCGGCTTCCACGAGACGTTCGAGGGAGCCGAGACTTCGACCAAGCTCAAGGTCACGGGCGTCGACCTCTTCTCGGCCGGCGATTTCGCCGAGGGCGAGGGGCGCGAGGAGATAGTCTACCGCGACGCGATGCGCGGCATCTACAAGCGGCTGGTGATCGAGAGTGACCGGATCATCGGCGTCGTGATGTATGGCGATACTGCCGACGGCGGCTGGTTCTTCCAGAAGCTGAAGGACCGCGAGGATATATCGGCTATCCGCGACACGCTGATCTTCGGTCCCGCCTATGCCGGGGGGGCCGCCCTGGACCCTATGGCGGCCGTTGCAGCGTTGCCGGATGATGCGGACATCTGCGGCTGCAACGGCGTGTGCAAGGGAAAGATCGTCGCCGCGATCCGCGGCGGGGCCGAGACGCTGGAGGCGGTGCGGGCCGTGACCAAGGCCTCGGCCTCGTGCGGCTCATGCACGGGGCTGGTCGAGCAGGTCATGGCCCTGACCCTTGGTGACGGGTTCAGCGTGCCGTCGGCGAAGCCAATCTGCGGCTGCACGGATCTCACGCACGAGGACGTGCGGCGCCTAATCAAGTCGCGTGAGCTGAAGTCGATGCCCGCCGTCTGGCAGACATGCGGCTGGAAGACCTCCTGCGGCTGCCATGTCTGCCGGCCGGCGCTCAACTACTACCTGCTGGCCGACTGGCCCGAGGAGTATCACGACGATCCGCAGAGCCGCTTCGTCAACGAGCGCAACCACGCGAACATCCAGAAGGACGGCACCTTCAGCGTGGTGCCCCGCATGTGGGGCGGGCTGACCAACCCGCGCGAGTTGCGCGCCATCGCCGACGCGGCCGAGAAGTACAACGTCCCGACGGTGAAGGTGACGGGCGGCCAGCGGCTCGACCTGCTCGGCGTGCGCAAGGAGGATCTGCCCGCGATCTGGGCCGACCTGAACGCCGCCGGCCTCGTCTCGGGCCATGCCTATGCCAAGGGGCTTCGCACCGTGAAGACCTGCGTCGGCACCGACCATTGCCGCTTCGGCACGCAGGACTCGACCGGGCTCGGCGTCGCGCTCGAGAAACGCATGTGGGGCGCGTGGACGCCGCACAAGGTCAAGATGGCGGTCTCCGGCTGCCCGCGGAACTGCGCCGAGGCGACCTGCAAGGATGTGGGCGTGGTCTGCGTCGACGCGGGCTTCGAGGTCGGTGTCGCTGGCGCCGCCGGGATGGACGTGAAGGCGACCGAGCCCCTCGCCAAGGTCGCAGGCGAGGATGAGGCGCTGGAGATCATTGTCGCCTTCGTCCAGCTCTACCGCGAGAACGCCAGGTATCTCGATCGCCCCTATAAGTGGGTTGCCAAGGTCGGGATGGACTGGGTGCGCGAGCGCGTCGTCGACGATGTCGAACATCGCCGCGAGCTCGTCCGCCGCTTCGACCTGTCGCAGAAGGTCTTCCAGAAGGATCCATGGGCCGAACGCGCGACGCCCGCGACCGAGCGCGCCTACGCCCCTCTCGCAGATCTCACTCAGGAGGCCGCCGAATGATCGCGCAGCATCGCTGGATCGACATCGGGCCGCTTGCGGAGATTCCGGTCCGCGGCGCCCGCGTGGTGAAGACCCGCTTCGGCTGCGTCGCGGTCTTCCGCACAGCGACGGACGAGGTCTTCGCGACCTCGAACGCCTGCCCGCACAAGGGCGGGCCGCTCTCCGAGGGGATCGTGCATGGCCGGAAGGTCACCTGTCCCCTGCACAACTGGGTATTCGATCTCGAGACCGGCGAGGCCGAGGGCGCCGACGAGGGTCGGATCGAGACCTTCGCCGCGCGGATCGACGACGGGCGCGTCCTCCTGGACCGGGCGCTCCTGGTGAAGGGGGTCGCGTGACGCCGCCCGGCGCCAGAACCGGATGCGCACGCGCCTTGGAGCGAATGCGAGGAAACGCCCGAGCAACCTGCTGTCGCAGCAACGTGACTCGTCCACCGCGAGAGAGATGAACGGATGTCCCGTGCCACGCCGCAAAAAGGCGTCAAGACAATGACAGATGCCGACAGGTCCGGGTGCATCGCCCCCGCGACCGTTACGGCCCGATGAGGGGGCGCGACATGGCGGACGGACAGACCGGGGCGCGTTCGGACCAAGCGGTTGTGCGAACCGCTTGCCCCTATTGCGGCGTCGGCTGCGGCGTTCTCGCCACGCCCGACGGAAAGGGCGGCGCGCGGGTGACGGGCGATCCCGGGCATCCCTCGAACTTTGGGCGGCTCTGCTCGAAGGGGGCGGCCCTCGGCGAGACGCTCGATCTCGAGGGGCGCCTCCTCCATCCGCTGATCGGGGGGCGGCGCTCAGGCTGGGACGAGGCCATCGGGCTCGTCGCCGAGAAATTCGACGAGGCGATCCGCCTGCACGGGCCGGACTCGGTCGCGATCTACGCCTCGGGCCAGCTTCTGACCGAGGATTACTACGTCGCGAACAAGCTGATGAAGGGCTTCATCGGCTCGGCCAACATCGACACGAACTCGCGGCTCTGCATGGCGTCCTCGGTTGCCGGCCACCGGCGGGCCTTTGGGGCTGACATCGTGCCGGGCACCTACGAGGATCTCGAGGAAGCGGATCTCGTCGTCCTTGTCGGCTCGAACCTCGCCTGGTGCCACCCGGTCCTCTTCCAGCGGCTGTCGGCGGCGAAGGAGGCGAGGCCGGGGCTGACTGTCGTCAACATCGACCCGCGCCACACGGCGACGAGCGAGCTTGCGGATCTCGAGCTCTGCCTCAGGCCGGGTTCGGATGTCGCGCTCTTCAACGGTCTGCTGAACGCGATCGAGGCCGATGGCGCGATCGATGCCGACTACGTCGCGACGCATGTGGCGGGCCTGCCCGAGGCGCTCGGATCGGCCCGCCGGATGACGCCTGCCGAGGTCGCCCGGCTGACGGGCCTGACGGAGGACGAACTCGCCCGCTTCTACTCCTTGTGGGTGCGAAACGAGCGGGTCGTGACGGTCTACAGCCAGGGCGTGAACCAGTCATCGGCCGGAACCGACAAGGTCAACGCCATCCTGAACTGCCATCTCGCCACCGGACGCATCGGCCGGCCCGGCGCGGGCCCGTTCTCGGTGACCGGGCAGCCGAACGCCATGGGCGGGCGCGAGGTCGGGGGGCTCGCGAACATGCTCGCCTGTCATCTCGAGATCGAGGACGACGCGCACCGGGCGGTGGTGCAGGCGTTCTGGCACTCGCCCCGCATCTGCGCCGGGCCGGGCCTCAAGGCGGTCGACCTCTTTCGCGCCTGCGCCGACGGCCGGATCAAGGCGCTCTGGATCATGTCGACGAACCCCGCCGTGAGCCTGCCCGAGGCCGACAGCGTGCGGGCCGCGATCGCGGCGTGCCCCTTCGTCGTCGTCTCGGACATCATGGCCGAGACCGACACGACGGCAGTGGCGGACGTGGTACTGCCCGCGGCTGGCTGGGGCGAGAAGTCGGGCACGGTGACCAACTCCGAGAGGCGGATCTCGCGCCAGAGGGCGTTCCTCGCACCTCCCGGCGAGGCGCGCCCGGATTGGAAGATCGTCTGCGACGTCGCCCGCCGCATGGGCTGGGGCGACGCCTTCGCCTACGAAAGCCCCGCCGCGATCCTGCGCGAGCACGCCGCGCTCTCGGGCGTCGCCGCGGGGCTTGGCCGCGGTTTCGACATCTCTGGCCTCGCGGGCCTGACTGACGACGCCTATGAGGCGCTCACGCCGGTGCAATGGCCGATTTCGGCCGCTGCCGCGGGCGGCCGCTTCTTCGCGACGGGCGGCTTCTACCATCCCGACGGCCTCGCCCGGATGATCGCTGTCGAGCAGGGACCCGAGGCGACACCCTGCACCGCGGCGCTTCCGCTCCGTCTCAACACCGGCCGGGTCCGCGATCACTGGCACACGATGACGCGCACGGCAAAGTCGCCGCGCCTGTCGCGGCACATGGCCGAGCCCTTTGTCGAGATGCACCCCGAGGACGCCGCAGCCGCCGGCATCGCGCCCGCCGGCCTGGCTCTCGTCGAGAGCCCCCACGGCCGGCTGGTGGCGCGCGCCGTCGTGACCAAGCGCACGCGCCGCGGCAACGTCTTCGTCCCGATGCACTGGACCGCGCAGTGGGCGAGCCGTGGCCGCGCGGGGGCGCTGGTGCGGGCCGTGACCGACCCGGTGTCGGGCCAGCCGGATCTCAAGGCCTCCGCAGTCCGCGTCAGCCCGTTCGCGGTCGGCTGGCATGGCTTCGCGATGGCGGCGCGACCGTTCACGCCGGCGACGGCCTACTGGGCGCGAGCGCGGCTGGACGGCGCCTGGCAGGCCGAGCTCGCCGATGCCGAGGCGCCGGAGGACTGGACCGCCTTCGCCCGCGACCTCTTCGGCGTCAGCGGCGGCGAGACGGTCAGCGTTGTCGACCACGCGCGGGGGACCGCACGCATCGCGATCGTCGAGCATGGCCGCGTCGCAGGCGCCCTGTTCGCCGCGCCGGGGCCCGTCGAGGTCGCCCGCGCCCATGTCCGGGACGCCGTGAGGGGCGGCGCGACGGCGGCCGAGATCCTCGCCGGCCGCCCTGGGGCGGCGCGCAAGGATCCCGGCGCCATCGTCTGCGCCTGCTTCGACATTGGCGCAAACACCATTCTCGAAGCGATCGAGATGCAGGGGCTCGTCGATGTGGCGCATATCGGGCGCGCGCTGCGCGCGGGAACGAATTGCGGCTCGTGCCTGCCGGAGCTGCGGGCGCTGATCGCCCGCGTCCGGCCGGCCCTGGCCGCAGAGTGAGACGTGGACCCGGTAATGCTGTTGAAGTAACCCGGCTTGAGGCGGGCAAGCACACCCCCGCCCTCTCGGAACAAGAAAACCGCACAATATTAGATGGTTCAAGACAATTTCCTAAACCACTCCCCGGCGCTGGCGATCTACGTGAGGCTCTTGGCCCCACCGGGGAACGTCGAGGACTTTCTGCATGGGCGCGGAATAGAGATTAGCCACAAACGCATGCGCTTCTGCTGGAACATGGTCTCCACCAGCCTCAAGCCAAGTGGTCCATGAAAGCGGCCTCCAAACGCGAAATGCTTGATACAACTCCGTCCACGAGGATTAAGGTCAGCACGAACGACGGCCCTCCCTGAACACTCGGGCACATGCTTCCCGCTCCTTCCGAACTCGGGCCATTGTCTTGCTCCCGGCTCCACGATCAGCGAGACTTGTCGAGTAATCGGAGATCGTCGGGCGTGCGCGCTGATCCGTCGGTCTGCAGCGCTCCTCACGTCCGGCAGGGAAGGGAGGAAGGCATGACTATCTCCAAGAAACTCAAGGAGCATCTCGAGCGCGAACGCATCGCGTACGATACGATTGCGCACCCGCGCACTGCGACGACCAGCGAGAGCGCTCAGGCTACCCACGTGCCTGGGGACCTGGTTGCGAAGGGCGTACTGATCCATCACGAACGGGGTTATGTCTTGGCTGTCGCGCCGAGCACACGCCGTCTCAATTTGAGTGCGGTCCAGGATCTCGTCGGAGCTCGGCTGGGCCTTGCTAGCGAGAAGGAGATCGAAAGCGTTTTTGAAGACTGCTTGCCCGGCGCCGTTCCGCCCGTCGGCGCTGCCTACGATCTGCCCACGCTGCTCGACGAAAGTCTGAATGAAGTCAACGAGGTATACTTCGAAGGAGGCGATCACCGCACCTTGGTATTGGTCTCGGGTCAGGATTTCCGGCATCTTCTGGCGGCCTCTCAGTGCGCAGCCTTTAGCGAGCACGTCTGACGGGCCCACCGCCGGCTCCAAACCGAGAAGATCCGGCGATGGTGACGGGCGCGAGGACAGCGCTACAATGCCGGCGCGCGACGTTCGGCACCTACGAAAAACGGACACGGTAATGGGCTCTCTCACAAGAGCTCGTCATGAGTAGAGTTAGTCGCTTCCCTAGTCCCTCAGGACGAGGAAGCCGAACCCATACTGCCACTTCAAGAGGTTGCCCGAGATCATTCGCCTGATGGTCATGACGTCGACATGCTTGGCGCACTCAACGACGAGTGCCGATGGCCCGCTCCAACCAGGAACAAACCCGCTCCAGCATGCCGGCCTTTAGTTGGGCCCGCACCACCCACTCGACGAGCGGCGGCAGATCTCGCCCGCCTAAACTCCCGCACGTTCAGATAAACTCAGGCAGGTTCGAATTCGTCTGATGACATCCCGCCCGGTGACCAGCGTGCCTGGTGCCGGCAATCGCCTTGCCGCGAACCTTGACGCTTGGCGGCTTCGTGACCCAACTGGGGGCGGCGCGATTTGCGAAGTGTCGATCGGACCTAGGCGTCGAGGTGAGTTCGAACGGTGGATGATGGCTGAGGAGGCTCGCGCCTCGAGCGTCAGGCGCCGAAGGCCGGAGCATAGCTTTGAAGCACAGTCCGAGACCGAGATCGTACCACTCCTGGGTCGCCAACGAGACCCTGGAAGACTACGCACTGCGCTTCGCCGCGAAGTCCTTCCGCCGCTGGTCTCCCTTCGTGATCGCAAACACGGCGCTCGGGGGTATCTCGTTCCTCGCGCTTGAAGCGATCGGTGGCGCGATCACGCTGAGCTTCGGATTCCACAACGCTTTTCCGGCGATCATCGTGACCTGCCTCTTCATCTTCGTCACGAATTTTCCGATCGCTTACTACTCGAGCCGGCACAAGGTCGACATGGACCTGCTCACCCGCGGAGCCGGGTTCGGCTATATCGGCTCCACCATTACCTCGCTGATCTATGCGTCGTTCACTTTCATTTTCTTTGCGCTCGAAGGCGCAATCATGGCTCAGGCGCTCAAGCTCTATGCCGATATTCCGCTGGTGCTTGGCTACATCATTTCATCGCTTGTCGTGATTCCGATCACGTTCGCGGGCATGACGATGATCAGCCGCTTGCAGATCGCTACGCAGCCGATTTGGATTGTCATGCTCTTCGCGCCATTCCTCGCGGTCGTCGTCGGGGATCCGGAGACGGTGCGGCTCTGGATTGATCACGCCGGCACGGCCACCGACCACGGCGGCTTCGATGTCATCGCGTTCGGCTCGGCGATAAGCATCCTCTTCGCGCTCTCGATCCAGATTGGCGAACAGGTCGACTATTTGCGCTTTCTGCCCGACCGCACCCGTGCAAATCGCGTCGGCTGGTGGGCAACCGTGGTCTCGGCCGGGCCGGGATGGATCGTGATCGGCGGCTTCAAGATCCTGTTCGGAAGCCTGTTGGCGGTTCTTGCCGTCAGCGCAGGGCTACCCCGAGAAACCGCGCTCGAACCGATCCACATGTTCATCGGCGCCTACAGCTACATGTTTGATGATCCGAAGATTGTCCTCGCCGCGGCGGCAATCTTCGTCTTGATCTCTCAGATCAAGATCAATGTGACGAATGCCTATGCGGGCTCTCTGGCCTGGTCCAACTTCTTCTCGCGCGTGACGCACCAGCACCCGGGACGGGTCGTCTGGTTGATCTTCAATATACTGATTTCCTTGTTGCTGATGCTTCTCGGAATCTTCCAGACGCTGGAACTCGTGCTGGCGGTCTATTCCGTGATCGCAGCCGCTTGGATCGCAGCGCTGTTTGCCGATCTGGCCATCCTCAAGCCCATGCGGATCAGCCCGTCATTCATCGAGTTCCGTCGCGCCTATCTTTACGACTTCAATCCGGTTGGGTGCGGCTCGATGGCGTTCGGCGCCCTTATTGGCATTCTTTGCTTCGCCGGCCTTGCCGGGCCGGTGGCCGAAGCATTTGCCGCGCCGCTGGCATTCTTGCTGGCGCTGATCGCCGCGGTGGTGATCGGTGTCGCGACGAAGGGGCAATACTATCTTGCGCGTCAGCCGGCAGTCTTTGGCAAGGCGCGTGATCATGTAATCCAATGCGCACTTTGCGGTGCCGAGTACGAGCGGCCCGACATGGTGCGCTGCCCGTTTCACGAGAGCCCACTCTGTTCGCTCTGCTGCAGCCTCGACGCGCAATGTCACGACATGTGCAAGCAGACCAGCAGGGCGGACGATCCCAGGGAGGCAGGAATTGTCTCCCGCGCGTCGCGCGGCAAGATCGCTCCCTTCATGGAGCGACGCCTGCGAAAGGTCGCAGTGATCTTCTTCGGGCTCGTCGTCGTTGCGGCTGCGGTATTCCTCTTGACCTATCGGCTGATCGACTACCCTGAAGCCACGCCCCGAGACAGTGGCCAGCTTCTCTTCCGCACCTTCCTGGCCATGTTGCCGCTGTTGGCGGTCGGTGCGTGGTGGGTCGTCCTTTCGCATGAGAGCCGAGAATTGGCCGAGTATGAACTCATGACCTCGCTCGACGAGTTGCGCCGAACACAGGAGGAATTGACCCGCAACGAGAAGCTTGCCGCGATCGGCCATATCACCGCAACGGTGAGCCACGAACTGCGAAACCCTCTCGGGACCATGGTGACGTCGTCGGAGATCCTGGGCCGCCTGCTGCCCCGTGGCGCCGAGCCCGTGCGCGAGGAGCTGGAGCGGTTGCAGCGCAATGTCTGGCGTTGTGTCCACATCATCGACGACTTGCTGGAATTCTCGCGCAACAGGGACCCGATCATGGCGCCGATCTCGATCGACGACTGGGTGCGCGGCCAGTTGGCGTCCGGGGATCTCGGGGTCGACGTGGAGCCAGAGCTAGACCTTCGTGCGGGCCGCGCAATGCTGGGAGACAGCGAACGACTTCGCCAGATTCTCGGCAACCTTCTTGTCAATGCCGTCCATGCCTGCGAGGCGCGCGAGGGCACCAATCCGAAAATCGTCGTCGGAACGCGCCACGAGGGGGATAGGGTCATCCTGTGGATTGCAGACAACGGTATCGGAATCGCGGACGATGCAATCACGAAGGTGTTCGAGCCGCTTTACAGTACAAAAGCCTTCGGGGTCGGTCTCGGGATGCCTATCGTGAAGCGGATCGTGGATCAGCACGGCGGTGACATCTCGATTGCGAGCGAGCACGGTCAAGGAACAACCGTCACGCTCTCGTTTCCCGTCGCGCATGCGTCGCGATGACCGGCATGGGACCGTCGATCGAGCCGCCTCAGGGCGACACGCCGTCCGCACCAGCATCTGCTGGACAGCGCGTTCTTGTCGTCGATGACGACAAGGACTTCGCCGCAAGCCTGACAAACCTGCTGCGCATAGAGGGCTACAGGGTTCACGTTGCGCACGATGTCGAGAGTGCGCTTGCCGGACTGATCCAGAGCGGCGCGCTGGTTGCCTTGGTCGACATTCGGCTGGGCTCCGAGAGTGGCGTGGATCTGGTACAGGAGCTCCGCCGCCATCGCCCCGAGATGATCTGCGTGATCGTCACGGCGTTCGCTTCTCTGGAAACGGCGATCCAAGCCTTGCAAGCCGGCGCATACGACTATCTTTGCAAGCCGTTCTACTCGCATGACCTGCTCGCGACCCTCGCGCGGTGCTTCGAGCGGCTCGAACTGATTGAACGACATCGCCGTGCGAGCGAACTGCTGAGCCACCGAAAGCGCATGGAAGCGATCGGTCAGATGACCCGCGGCATCGCACACGACTTCAACAACATGCTTTCGGTCCAGTACGCCACCTTGCGCTGGCTCGAGGACCATCTTCCGACGGGTTCCGAGATGGCCGATGCGGTCGCCGACGCGCTCGGGTCACTCGAGTCGGGCCGCACGATGGCCAAACGCCTTCTGGATTTCGGACGCATGGGTGCCGGCGAGACCGAGATGGTGGACCTGCAGGGTGAGCTGCCGCAGATCGCTCGCCTTTTGCGCCGGACGCTTGGCGAAGACGTGGCAGTGACGGTCGAGGTTGCGAATGAGGCGTTGCCGGTGCAAACCTCGCGCGGCGGCCTTGAAGCCGCCCTGCTCAATCTCGCACTGAATGCGCGCGACGCGATGACGAAAAGCGCGTGGCTTGCGCTGGATGCCCGTAAGGTCGCGATCCTGCCGGAGCCCGGATCGGTCGATGACGCGATCCCAGGCGCTTACATCAGGCTTTCCGTGGCAGACAGCGGCACCGGAATGTCCGCCGAGATCAGGAGGCGCGCGCTGCAGCCGCTGTTCACGACCAAGCCCCGCGGACAGGGAAGCGGCTTGGGCCTTCCGATGGTCGACAACTTCATCCGTCAGGCTGGTGGGTATATGGCGATCGCGAGTGCGCCCGGTGAAGGGACGCGGGTCGATCTCTATTTTCCCTGCGTGACGTCCTCGGAAGCCTCGGACACGTCGACCCGAGGCACGAACGTATAGCCGACGCCCCGGATCGTGCGAATGATCTTCGAGCGACCGGCGTGATCGTCGAGCTTGCGTCGCAACTTGGCGATCAGCACGTCGATGCTCCGGTCATACGGCGTCCATTGTCGATGCGAGACGATGTCGAGGATCTGCTCTCGCGAAAGGACGCGGCCACGACGCACCACCAAGGCCTTCAGCAACTGAAACTCCTGCCCTGTCAGGCGAACCGGGCCGCCCTCCGGAGGAACGAGCGAGAGTGTCGTCGCATCGAGCTGCCAACCGGCAAAATGCCAGATCTCTCCCGTATCGCCCGAGCCCGCAGGGAGTGCGTGAGACGATCCCGGCTGGCGCCCATAGCGTCGGAGAACTGTTCGGACCCGGGCTACAAGCTCCCGCGGCTCGAAGGGCTTGGTGACATAGTCATCGGCTCCGAGCTCCAGGCAAACCACCTTGTCGATGGTGTTGTCCTTCCCGGAGAGCATGATGAGCGGAAGATCGTGCTGCGTGCGCAGGCCACGGGCCAGCGAGATACCATCCTCACCCGACGGAAAGTTGATATCCAGAATTACGAGGTCGAACCGCTCGTCCGCCAAAGCACGCCGCATCGACGGCCCGTCCTGAGCGGCGCGGAAGCCGTAGCCTTCGTCCTTCAGAATTCGGCCAAGGGCCGCGCAGAGATGACGATCATCGTCCACGGCTAGGACCCGGCGCTGTGTCATCGCAGCCATGGCGGTCAGCATATGCACAGGCGGCGTGGAGCGTCGAGATCGAGACTGCGCCCTGAGTGCATCATGGGGCTCTGATTACAAAAGATTACAGTGCAGGGCTGCGCCGTCGCACTGCGATTACGTAGGCCCGCTAGCGTTTTCTCACCGGTATAGGCCCTCCCGCCGCCCTGGCGCGGAAGGAAATAGCTGCGCTCGCCCGCCGGACAACAATGGCGAGCCGCCCTGTGGAGGAAAACAATGCCCAAGACAGTTTTCTCGATCGACCTGAACAAGGCGCCCGAGGACCAGGAGATCAAGACCCACAATCGCTGGCATCCCGACATTCCGATGGTCGAGACCTTCAAGACAGGCGAGGTCTTCCGCGTCGAGTGTTATGACTGGACCGGCGGCCAGATCGGCAACAACGACAGCGCCAATGACGTGCGCGACGTCGACCTTACCCGGGTGCACTATCTCTCCGGTCCGTTCGGTTTCGAGGGTGCCGAGCCGGGCGATCTGCTGGTCGTCAACATCCTCGACATCGGCGCGCTTCCGAATTCCGAGTGGGGCTTCAATGGCCTCTTCGCCAAGGAGAACGGCGGCGGCTTCCTGACCGAGCACTATCCGAACGCGACCAAGTCGTGCTGGGACTTCGAAGGCATCTACACGACGTCCCGGCACATCCCGGGCGTGCGCTATCCCGGCATCATCCATCCCGGCCTGATCGGCTGCCTGCCCGATCACAAGCTCCTGGCCGAGGCGAACCGGCGCGAGGCCGAACTGGTTGCGACCGATCCCAACCGCGTGCCACCGCTTGCCGCTCTGCCCTATTCCGACACGGCGTTGATGGGTCAGATGAAGGGCGATGCCGCACGAAAGGCAGCCGAGGAAGCCTGGCGCACGGTTCCGCCGCGCGAGCATGGCGGCAACTGCGATATCAAGAACCTGTCGCGCGGCTCGCAGGTCTACTTCCCTGTCTATGTGAAGGGTGGCGGCCTCTCGATGGGCGACATCCACTTCAGCCAGGGCGATGGCGAGATCACCTTCTGCGGCGCGATCGAAATGGCCGGCTGGATCGATATCAGCGTCGACATCATCAAGGGCGGCATGGCGAAGTACAACGTCATCAACCCGATCTTCAAGCCGAGCCCGATCGATCCGCATTTCGACGACTACCTGATCTTCGAGGGTATCTCGGTCGACGAGCACACGGGCGAGCAGTACTACCTCGATGCCCATGTCGCCTATCGCCGCGCGTGCCTCAACGCCATCGAATATCTGAAGAAATTCGGATACACGGGCGAGCAGGCCTACAGCATCCTGGGAACGGCCCCGGTCGAGGGGCGGATTGCCGGCATCGTGGACATTCCCAATGTCTGCGCGACACTCGCGATCCCGACGGCCATCTTCGATTTCGACATCAATCCGAACGCGTCGGGGCCGACCCGGCAGGTGTCCGGCGTTGATGTCGCCCGCACAAGCTGAGCCAACGGCCGTCATGGCCCAAACCGTCGCGCGCGGTCGGCATGTCCCTGCGCGCGGCGAAACGGGGGAGGAGAACGATCATGTTGCTCGGCTTTGCGCTGCTCTATGTTGGCGCGGTCCTGTTTCTCAATGGGCTCTGGCTTCTCGGCCGAATCCAGGACCGCGAGATCATCGTCATCAATGTCGTCTCGGGCTTCGTCACGCTTTCGGTCGCTATGTCGTCGGCCTTCGGGGTTGATGCGGACCTTGCTTCGGTGAAGGCGGCGGCACTGACGCTTCTGTTCAGCACGACCTATCTTTGGGTCGCCTATAATCGAACTGTCGATGTCGACGGCCGCGGGCTTGGATGGTTCAGCCTGTTCGTCGCGATCACCGCGGTGCCGGTGGCCCTGCAGTCCTTCGCCAACTCATCGACCGCGCTTGATTTATGGATGGCCTTGAACTGGAGCGCTTGGGCGGTCCTTTGGTTCATGTACTTCCTGCTCCTCGCCTTGCAGCGACCCATCCTGCGGCAAACGGGCATCGTGACGTTGCTCGTCGGGATCGGAACGGGCTGGCTTCCCGGATTTCTGCTGCTCGAGGGTCTGCTCTGAAAGGTCTCGCGACTGCGCCGGTATCCCGGCGCAGCGCCTGAGTGAATTCATATCCCGGAGTCAAACATGCCAATCTATGGCTACCTGTGCACCTCCTGCGGCCCGTTCGATTCCTGGGCCACCCTCGACCGCTCCGACCAGTCATGCGCCTGCCCGTCATGCGGGGCCGAGAGCAGGCGAGAAGTGGCGATGCCGCATCTCGCGACGATGAACCCGACGCTGCGCGGGGCGTTCGCTCGTTCCGAGAAGTCTGGAAGCGAGCCGAAGGTGGTGAAGAAGAAACATCTCGCAGGGTGTGGCTGTGCGATCTGCAAGTTGGGCCCCCGCCAGAACAACGTAAGAAAGCGATGGTCAATCGGCCATTAAGCGTGCCGCCCGCTTCGGGTGCGGTGGCTTGGCCTCGGGGCGACACACCTCGCGGCAATGTCACTTGGTGCGTGCGGATGGCCTGATCTCATGTCGGAGCCTTCGAGCTCGGGCCATCCACCGAGTGACGCATGCCCGCCGGCTGTGCCCGACCTGCGCGGGATATGGTTTCTCGCGGCGGGTCAGGTCTTGGCGTGGGCGGGCCTCTTTTACAGCTTTGCGGCACTGCTGCTGACCTGGGAGAGGAGCCAGGGCTGGCAAAAGACGGAACTCGCACTTGGCTTTTCCGTCGCGGTCCTGGTCTCGGCGGTCACTGCGCCGCTGGTCGGGGGAATGATCGATGCCGGCCACGGGCGGAGGGTCCTGTGCCTCGGTCCGATCATGGGATCGGGTGCACTCGTCCTGCTTGCCTCGGTGCAGACCGAGGTCGAGTTCGGACTTGTCTGGCTGATCATCGGCCTTGCCCAAGCAGCATGTCTCTACGAGGCGTGTTTCGCGCTTGTTACCTTGCGGCTCGGGGCAGCCGCGAACGTGGGAATTCTCCGCATCGCATTGATTGCAGGACTCGCCTCGCCGCTTGCCTTCCTCCTCGCCGCAACAATTGGCGAGGAACTCGGCTGGCGGACTGCAGTTCTCGTGCTCGCGGCGCTGGTGGCCGTTGGCGCCGCGCCGCTCAACTGGATCGGGGTGACACTGTTGGAGAGGGGCACCAAGCCCCCCCGGAAACTCCGAGCCTCGGACGCGCGGCATCGGTCAGCTGTCCATGTCATGCGCTCGGCGCCATTCCTGCTCGTAGCAATGGCCTTCACCATGGCGTCGTTGAACCATGGAATTCTGCTCACTCACATCGTGCCCCTCGTGGTCGACCGCGGAGTGTCGGATACCATGGCATTCGTTGCGGCGTCATTGGTGGGGCCAATGCAGGTGATTGGCCGATTGGCGATACTGCCGGTCGCGGGGCGCGTCAGCAGCCGCGTTCTCGCGTGTCTCGCCTTCCTTGGCCTCGGCCTCGCATCGCTGGCCTTGCTGGCCAGCCGCCAGGTCACGGTGCTTGTCTTCGTGTTCGCTGGTTTGCAGGGCGCGGCCTATGGCCTGACGAGCATCCTGCGACCCTCGGTGACCGCGGAGACCATGGGCCGTGCCGAATTCGGCACCATTTCCGGATGGCTGGCGCTGCCTTGCCTCGTGGGGTTCGCCGTTGCTCCCACCGTCTCCTCTCGCCTGTGGCAGCAGGGGGGCTACGATCTTGCGATCACCGTCGCATTGTGTTCCGCCGCTATCGGGTTGGGTTGCCTTCTTGCACTTCGAACTGAGAAATGGCGTTGAGCGCAGGATAGGCGTCAGAGACGAGACCGTGCGGTTCTCGTGGCATCAGTTGGACCAGCGCTCGCCGCCGAGATGCGATGCAAGCGCGCCGCACCGAGCGAGATCCGCGGGACACATGTGCAGTCGACGGGATGGTGAATGAATACCGCGGCAAGAACTTGCACCTGCCCCTGCGACAAAGCGTGCGAGCGATGCTCCTCTTCCGGCGAAAGCGAAGCCTGCAGACCTTCGCCTCCGTCCATGCATCCGTCACATCCAATTCAACGAGGAACCCAGCCTCTCAAGTGGGAGCGTGTTCAGGCTGACCAACGCCGCCGCTCTCGCCGGCTGGTGTCAATCGGATTTGGCCTTAAACACCCCTGCCCCGGCAAAACCGATACTGGTTCGAATTGATCTGACCCCACGCGGGCAGTACCAGTGTGGCTATTCGTCAAGGCAATCTCATGCGCTTGGTGCTGATCTCTGTGGCCAAGCGCTCCGCAAGGACGAAGGTCGAGGTTAGGGCGGGCGTAAAGACGAGCGCTCAATCCGCGACAGCTTCACTGCCGTGGCGCAGGCTTGGTTGTGGGCTCTGAAATCGAGGTGCTCGCGCGTTTCCAGGCATTTCAAGAGGAGACGAACTGCTTTGTCTGATGGTTCCAGAACGCTCACCGACCCGAGCACGTGCATCCCGATCGAAAGGACGCCTGAGAACGATGAGATCTACCGCTACATCCGCAGCGAGATCCAGTTCGAGCTCGGTTTGATCAATGCCCGCGTGAACTGGCTGGTCGCCAGCCAGGCCTTTCTGTTCGTCCCTCTCACGATTGGCACGCGCGGCACGGCGGTCGGCGACAGCCTGTTCTTCCCGCTGATCCCGTTGCTCGGGGTGGTGCTGTGCCTGCTCGTGCTGGTCGCAATCCTTGCCGCGGTCTGGCGGAGCCGGCAGTGGCGCGCGAAGTGCCAGAATGGCGCCTACTCGGGACAGTACAGCCGCGGCCAGTACTCGATCGTCATGCCCCACACTCCCGCGATCCCGGTCATGGGAATGGTCGGTGCAATCGGTGTCCCAGCCGTGTTGGCGCTGACCTGGCTCTACCTGCTGATCGCACCGCCCGTCACCGCCTGATCCGGAGAACGAAGCGCCACGACAGGCTGCGGCACGCAGAAAATGCCTTGCCAAACTGGAACGGCGCAAATGGATCTCGAGTCTGCGGGCAGGCACTCATTGCCTCCCGCCCGGACCTCACGGTTGTCAGCAGGCTTGCGCCCATGTTCCGCATCGGGGCAATGGTCTCAGTTCCGGCGCCGCGGCTGCCTCCGATGACAAGCGCGCCCTTGTCATCGAAGTGCAGGAAATCACTCATCAATGGATTTCCAAGCTCGCAATCCGGTCGCCCGTCAGCCCAAAAGTGAAAGTCAGGATCACAGGACTGCCGGGAAAATTGCCGCTGACCCTGGCCGACACGATCCATTGGTCATCGTCGGTTGCGGTCCGCTCCTGGGGTTCTGCGATAGCGCCATAAGCCGCCTTGGTTTTCTGCAACCAGTGGCGGATTGCCTTGGCGCCCCGGTATGTCCCGCCCTCGTCATGCACGATGGCATCTGCCGCGAAGGCTTGGACCAGCGCGTCCACGTCGTTGCGGGCATCGGCAGCAAAGTAGCTTTCTATCGGTTCAGGAAGGGTCATGATGTCATTCCTCGTTCTTGTTCGAGGAACATCTACCCATTGTCTTCCGTCCCGATAAGGTCGATAAACTGGCATGCGTTGATACGATATTCGGGACAATGAGCAAGATCAGTCTGAGAGATCTGGAGGCAGTGCTGGCCATCGCGCGCCGCGGTTCGTTCCGCGCCGCGGCGACGGAACTGGACATTTCCACCACCGCGCTGTCGCATGGGATCGCTCGGCTGGAAGCCGAGCTTGGCATCCGCCTCTTCAATCGAACGACCCGTACTGTAGCTCTGACCGAGGCAGGGCAGCAGTTCGTCGACCGCATCGGCCCGGCGTTGTCGGATATTGACCGCGCAATGGATTCAGCCCGCTCGCATGGCGAGACGCCTTCCGGCGTGCTGCGCATCAATGCCTCGGCGGTGCCCGCAGAAGCGATCATGTCGGGTCTCGTCCCGGACTTCCTGCGCCGCCATCCAAGGATGGAAGTTGATCTGAGAACCGAGGAACGTCTTGTCGACATCGTCGCCGAGGGCTTCGATCTCGGTATCAGGGTACGCGACCTCGTGCCGACGGACATGATCGCGCTTTCGATCGGACAGTGGCAGCGCTACGCCGTGGTCGCCTCGCCGGAATACCTGGCCGACCGAGCACCACCGCAGAATCCGGGCGATCTCAAGGACCACGACTGCATCCGCGCACGCCTGCCCAGCGGCGCCCTCCTGCGATGGCACTTCGAGCGCCAAGGCGAGACGGTATCGGTTGACGTGACGGGCAGACTTACCCTGGACGATGCCGGCGTCGCGCGATGCGCCGTGCTTCGGGGGGCGGGCATCGGAATTTTCCTCGAGCAGAGCGTCTGCGACGACATCGCGGCTGGCCGCATGACCCGGCTTCTCGAGGACTGGACGCCGCCACGCTCGGATTATTGCCTCTACTCTCCGAGTCGCCGCCATCCATCCGCCGGGCTGGCTGCCTTTCTCGCCATGGCGCGGGAGTTGGCGAACAATGCGCGTCGCGCGGCCGCTACTTGGGATTCCCAATCATCAGACGCTTCATCCGCTGATCCCGTTGGGACGCATACATGGCGACGAGCCCGCAGACCGCGGAAACCGTCACGATGAAAAACGGCAATCGGATATCGACGCTCATCAGTCCGCCGCCGATCAGCGACATCACCCCGCCCGCAAGACAGAAGACGGCCGTGGTCACACCCATGACCCAGCCTTGCTCGCTTTCCTTCACGCTGATCGAGAAGAGACCGAGCAGGGTCGGATAGGTGACGCCGAACAGAAAATAGAAAAAGAACACCGGCACGAAGCACAGAAGCGCGACCGGCGAGAGGACGACTGCGAGCGAGCAGAGCGCCATCATGGCAAGTGTGACGGTGATGATCTGCGGCTTGGCAAAATGTGCCTGCGCCGGCTTGACCAGGAACGTGCTGGAAAACGCCAGTGCAAAACCGATCACCAGCATCACGGCACTGGCCCCGATTTCGCCATAGCCGAAGGCGCTGGTGAGATAGTTATCAATAAAGACGTAGAAGGTTACGTTCGAAATCATGAAGAACGCATAGACGGGCATGATCCGCAACACGAGCGGCTGATCGGCCACGCGCCAGAGGCTGTCGACGATGTCGCGCGGGCGGAAAACGAAGGGCTCACGTTCCGTGCGCATGTCGCGGAAGAATACGAGGACAAGGAAGATGGCCACCAAAACAAGCCCCAGCGCCGCGTAGAACGGTGTGGTCAGGCTCGCCACGTCGCCGATCAGGTCCTTGTCCGACAGTACGCCGCCGATGATGGGGCCGCCGACGAGCCCGAAGCTCACACCGGTAACGATGTAGCCCATGTTCCGGTCGCGATCGGCGGCGTCGACGCTTCCATCTACCATTGCCGCCTGCGCGATTGGCTGGTTCCCCGCGGTGAACCCGGTGATCGCGCGGCCAATGATCAGGAGCCAAAGACTGCTGATCGTCAGCGCAATGATGGTGACGACATAGCCCGCGAACGCTCCGCCAAGACAGATCAGCAGCGCATTGCGCCGTCCAATCGCGTCCGACACGCGCGAGACGTAAACCACCTCCAGGAACCACGACAGGAAGAAGATGCCAATCACCAGACCGTAGTCGAAATGTCGCCGCGCGGTGGATGTTCCCGCCGGCAGAAAATTCGACTCGGGCTTCATGACCAGCGTGTCGATGATCGGGAACACCAGGCCTTGGCCGATCAGGTCGACGAACACGACAAACATCAGTGTGATTTTCACCATGGTTGACATCGTGCAGCCTCCCCTCTGGCCAGATCACGACAGTAATTCAGCCGCACCGTTTCACCTAGGTTCGAACCCCGTGCGCCATTGGGTTTGCGTGGTACATCGGGCTCCTTGCCGGAGACATCGCGTGAGCACGAGGATGAGCGGCACTGAGCAGCCTGATCTGACTGGTCCAAGTTGAGTGTTAGTGCATGACTGGCTCTGCCTGCTGGCCGAGAAGAACGACGCCGGCCCCAGGACGGTCGACAAGCTCTGAGGACAATTGATGAAGCTCGGGATACTGCAGACGGGTCGCTCGCCGGAGGAGCTACGCACGGCGCATGGCGACTATGATGACTTCTTCCGCCGCTTCCTCGACGGGCGCGGTTTCGAGTTCGTCACCTACCCGGTGCTTGACGGCATCCTGCCCGCCGAGCCCGATGAGGCCGATTGCTGGCTGATCACCGGCTCGAAATTCGGGACCTACGAACCGCATCCCTGGATCCCGCCGCTCGAGGCATTCCTCCGCCGCAGCTTCACGGCCGGCGTGCCGATCGTCGGAATCTGCTTCGGACACCAGATCCTGGCACAGGCACTCGGCGGCAAGGTCGAGAAGTTCGCGGGAGGCTGGTCGGTCGGACGCGAAACCTACGAGTTCGCCGGCCTCGCCAGCCCGATCGCCCTGATGGCCTGGCACCAGGACCAGGTGATCGAGAAGCCCAGCGAGGCCGAGGTGCTGGGCTCGTCGCCGTTCTGCCGGTACGCGGCGCTGGCCTATGGCGACCGAGCGCTCACGATCCAGCCCCATCCCGAGTTCCAACGGACCTTCGTAAGGGACCTGATCGAGGCGCGGCGCGACCTTCTGCCCGATGACATCGCCCGTAAAGCGCTCGTCTCGCTCGGCGAACCAACGGACTCAGCGCTGATTGGCGACATGGTGGAAGCGTTCCTGAAACGCCCGCGAGGAACTCGGAGTCCCGAGAATGCCAAGCCATCCGTCTAGTTCCCCCGCCGGAAGCGAACGGGTCCGGGTTCCGATCATCGAGAGACAGCGTCTTCGGGATGGGCGCAACCGTGCGTCCCGCATATGGTTGTCGGGAGGGGGCATCGGGACACCGGGGCAATGCCACAGCCCGGTGGCGGGGCGACACCTGCCGTGAACGCCTGCCCGGCGACGGCGCAAGCTGCGTGAGAGGAATTGGACGACCATGGCCAAGACGAAGAAGCTGACCAGCCTGACCGAGATCTTCCGCTTCCTGCGCAAGAACACGACACCGATCTACGTGATCACGCCGACGCCATACAGCCTGCTCGGGCTCGATCAGTGGGTCGGCGCGATGGAATTCGTGAACTACTTCGACATCTTCGACGGCGCCCATCCGCGTGTCTTCGTGCCCGCGACGATCACGGCGCCCGAGTTCCAGTCGATGGAGGATGTCGCCAACTACCTGGTCGCGCATCCCCAGTTCCGTGACCGGGTCAAGTCGCGCCCGCGCGGCAAGGCGATCTTCGTCATGTTCGACGAAGAGACCGAGGCGCTGTGCGAGCAGGTCGGACTCGACATCGCCCTCGCCCCAGCGGCGTTGCGCACTCGGCTCGACTCGAAGATCGAGACGACGCGGCTCGGCAACGAGGCGAATGTTCCGAGCGCGCCCAACGTGCTCGGCCGGGCCGAGAGCTACGAGGCGTTGATTGCCCTTGCCAAGAGCGCCGGGCTCGGCTCGGACCTCGTCGTGCAGACACCTTATGGGGACAGCGGCCGGACGACCTTCTTCATCAAATCCGAGAAGGATTGGGACAAGGTCGCCGCCAAGGTCATCGACCAGGACCTCAAGGTGATGAAGCGGCTCAATCACCTGCCCGGCACGATCGAGGGCTGCGCCACACGGCTTGGGACCTTCGTTGGCCCGGTGATGACCGACATCACCGGCTTCAAGGAGATCACGCCCTACAAGGGCGGCTGGTGCGGCAACGACATCTCTCCGACGATCCTGCCCGAAGGCGTGCCCGAGAAGGTCCGCGACATGGCGCAGAGGTTCGGCGACCGGCTCTATCGCGAGGGCTACAAGGGCGTATTCTGCATCGACTTCCTGCTCGATACGGACACGAACGAGGTCTATCTCGGGGAACTCAAT
Source organism: Thermohalobaculum xanthum (assembly GCF_016623495.1). Taxonomy (GTDB): domain Bacteria; phylum Pseudomonadota; class Alphaproteobacteria; order Rhodobacterales; family Rhodobacteraceae; genus Thermohalobaculum; species Thermohalobaculum xanthum. The sequence goes on from NZ_JAEHHL010000001.1 coordinate 730,346, forward strand.
CCGCGCGTCAGCGGCGCGTCGCCGCCAACCAACCTGATCACCTCGACCTATGGCGGCTGCCCGCTTTTCCTGTTCCACCTCCTTGAATATCTCGATGTCGACTACGAGATCGACGTCGAGGCGGTACAGGCCCGGTGGAACGACTACGATCACTGGACCCAGCTCATCCTGAAACAGACCGAGGACAAGGTCGAATTGATCACCCGCGCGCCGAGATCCGGCATCTGGCGGATGGGAATTGGCGGCGAGGTCAGCTTCCTGCGCAACGCTCTCAACGTCACGAGCCTTGCCGACGAGAACGAGGCCTTCTATCTGCGGGTGCACGGGGTCGGCGAGTACTGCTATCACGGCGCCGATCTTGGCTGCCTGCTTGCCCGCGGACGCATGCAGACCGACAAGCGCAAGCTGACCGAGCGGGCACGCCGGTGGAATGCGGGGCTCAAGTCGCAGTTCCACAGCGTGCCGATCGCAGCCGCGCCGCCGGTGTCCATGCCGTCCGATCTCTCGGAGGCTAAATGGTTCTGACGTGGATGCCGCCTGTCAGCCCCGCGCGATCCCTCGGCGCGCTTGATAAATGGCGCCGAGTGGCCTGGGCATCCCCTTGCGCCACTCGGGCAGCGTAGCTGAGGCCACCGCGAGATGGAGAGCGCATCACATCGCCGTCAGCCCGTCTCTCTCGTCTTTCGAGGGATGAGCGAGGACAAGCCTGGGCTTGCCTGGAAGGATGTGTTCGAACGAGGCTGGCCCGGCTGGCGCCGGTGGTTCTTGAGCCGCGGCGGCGACAGTCAGCCGACCCGCAACGCGGCGGAGCGGGCATTGCGCCAGCACATGCCCGACTTCGAACCGCTGTGGCATGCCCTTGTCACGACCGCTCGGGCCGATGCAGACGCCGCGCGGTTCCTGAGCTTCTGGCGCCCGCCTCGCTATCTGGTCGGCTGTTCCCAGGCCGCCTTTATCGACGAACGCGGTCCGGGGCTGATCCGAAACTACGACCTCGACCCGGGCCTCAACGAGACCACCATGCTGCATTCCCGATGGCGTGGACGCAGGGTGATGGGAATGGTCGACGGCATGGCCGGGCTTGCGGACGGCATGAACGATGCCGGCCTGGCCGTGTCCCTCGCATTCGGCGGACGAGTTGTGGCGGGACGGGGCTTCGGCATCCCGATCATCGTCCGGTACATCCTCGAGACGTGCTCGTCCGTCGACGAAGCCGTCGAGGTCTTGCGTGCCGTGCCCAGCCACATGTCCTACAATGTCACGCTGATCGACCGCAGCGGAGCCTCGGCGACAGTGTTCGTCGCCCCGGATCGGCCGACTATTCTGCGCACGACACCGTATGCGACCAATCACCAGCTGGGCGTGGAATGGCCGCAGCATGGCAGGATCTCGCGGACCCTGCTTCGCTCCGAGCACCTCGAGAACCTGTTCAATCGCAAAGTTCTCTCGGGGGCCGGCCTGATGCAGGAATTTCGCCAGAAACCCCTGTTCTCGACGGGCTATGCGTCAGGCTTCGGGACGGTCTACACCGTGCTCTACCGCCCGCTCGAGGGAACCGCGACACTGATCTGGTCCACCGAGTCCGAGCACAGCTGGTCCATCGACCATTTCGTCCCTGCGGAAATCACCGCGGTTTACGACCAGAACGGATCCTGGCTTCGCGCCACGGGCCCGCGCGGGATAGACGCTCCGCCGACACTCGCCGGACCGCAGGACGTGCCACGGACACCCCATGCCGACATCGGCATCTACAAATCATGACATCGGGAGAAACAAGTTGAGCAAGTTCGCCATCGCCGCGATCCAGATGCACATCGGCATGAAACGCAACGTCGACGAAATGCGTCGGCGGCTCGAGATCATGATGCAGCTCTACCCGTGGGTGCAGATGGTCGTCTTCAGCGAGCTTGCCGCGCATGGTCCGGCGCTTCACGCTGCGCAGCCTGCCGGCGGTGATCTCGACAAGGAATTCTCGCAGATGGCGCGGGATTTCGATATCTGGCTTTTGCCGGGATCATATTTTGAGGCGCAGGACGGCAAGGTCTACAACATGGCCCCGGTGATCAATCCATCGGGTGAGATCATCGCACGCTATCGCAAGATATTCCCCTTCGCGCCTTACGAGGAAGGCGTGACCGCAGGCGACCAGTTCTGCGTGTTCGACGTGCCCGGCGTCGGTCGGCTGGGATTGTCGATTTGCTACGATATCTGGTTCCCCGAGGTGTCGCGCACGCTGACCTCGATGGGCGCCGAGGTGCTGATCAACCCGGTTCTCGCACATTTCATGGACCGTCCCGCTGACCTCGCCGTCGCCCAGGCGACGGCGGCGATGTTCCAGAGCTATGTGTTCCATATCAACGGATTACTGGCGGGCGGGAATGGCTATTCGATGGTATACGACCCGGCGGGTCGCGTGCTTCATCAGGGCAACGTGCAGGAAGAGATGATCATGATCGAGGTCGACTTCGACCTCGTCCGGCGCCAGCGCCGCCGGGGCATCCTGAACATGGGGCAGCCGCTCAAGAGCTTCCGCGACAGCGAGATCAGATTCCCGATCTACGAGCCGAACTTCGACCGTGGCTATCTCGACTCGCTGGGCCCTCTGGAGAAGCCAGCCCGCGCCTGACCGGGCTCTGGCGGAGAAACCCGGCTTGATGCCGGGAAGCGGCCTCCCTGACCTGTCGTGGTGAGAGAGCCACACACTTTCCGGTGCGTCAGACCTAGATCGAGATCATGGGCCACGATACCGTGCGGTTCTGGTGGCGCGGGTCTCCGTCGAAGGTGCAGCCGATATCCGGTGCGCGCGTCGTCTGTCGTGCTTCGCCGCCGCCCATTCCTCTGTCCGGGACCGCTTCAACCAGGAACGCAGCCCCTCCGAGTTGGAACATCTTCAAACGCTATGGAGCCACCGGTCGCGCTGAGTAGCGTCCGTTCGATCCCGCACCCAGAATTCCTGCCTTGGCAAAACGGGACTGGCTTGGATCGATCTGGCACCACCTCGCTCGCTCAGGTGATCGGCACAGCCGCCCGTGGTGATCGCATGCTCCCGATCACGAGGCCTGCCGTGATCGATCATCGCTTGGCTGCGTAATACGATACGCGGCGCTCAAGATACGCGAGCAACTCCGAGATCGAGAACGCCATCGCGAACAATACGATTAGGACGGCCCAAAAATGCGTCATCAGAAAATTCGCGGAGTAGAGTTCAAACAACGCGCCGAAGCCGACGATCGATATCAGAAGCTGGCCGATAATCACGCCCTTCACTGCCCGAATGACGCCGATCCGTACGCCGCTCAGGATTTCCGGCAGCGCCGCCCAGAAATAGACCTTGGCGAAGGCATCCAGCGGCGAGGCGCCGAAACAGCGCGCCATCTCGACGAGCGAACGGTTTATCTGCATGACCCCCGCACGCGCGTTGAGGATGATGATCCAGATCGCGAAGAGCGCCGTGGTGATGATGATCGACTTCATCCCGAACCCGAAAAGCACCATCAGAACAGGCACAAGCGCGGTCAAAGGCGCACTGAGGAAGATGTTCACCCAGGGAAGAAGAAGCTCGTCGAGAAGCCTGCTCTTGCCCATCATGATGCCCGTCGGCACGCCGATCACGACTGCTGCAAGCACCCCGACCGAGAACGCGTAGGCGGTCTCGCCCAGCGCCTTGAGGAAAGCCGGCGTGCCGATGATCTCGATCAGCGTCACAAAGACCGCGCTTAGTGGCGGGATGAAGAAGGTGACGCCAAGGCGACCAACGATCTCCCAGAGCAAGCCCCACAGGATCAGAGACGACATGTCGGGGAGGCGGTGGCCAAAGAGCTTCACGGGTCATTCACTCCACGTAGCTGCGCAGCGAAGCCCAGATCCGGTCGACCGTGTCGAGGTATTCCGGATCGCGCCGGATGTTCTCGGTCCCCTTCTCGCGGATGCCGGTCGGACGGATGACCTCCGAGACACGACTGGGCCGCGGCAGAAGGATCGCGATCTGGTCCGAGACGTAGACGGCCTCCTCGATCGAGTGCGTGACGAAGATGAATGTCTTGTTCTCGTTCGCGACCAGCGTGAGCAGATCCTCCTGGAACTTCCTGCGGGTCTGCTCGTCCACGGCCGAGAAAGGCTCGTCCATCAGAAGCACCTCGGCATCGACCGAGAGCGCGCGGGCGAGCCCGACGCGCTGGCGCATCCCGCCAGACAGCTGGTGCGGATAGCTCGTCTCGAAACCCGCGAGACCCACATCACGGATATACTTCGCAGCGATGTCTTCCCGCTCCGACTGCGCGACACCGCGCAGCTCGAGGCCGAAGGCGACATTGCGAAGTACGGTGGCCCAGGGCAGAAGGGCGAAATCCTGAAAGACGAACGCCCTGTCGGGCCCCGGTCCCGTCACGGTCTTGCCGTTCACCTCGACCTCGCCCGACGTCGGTGGAATGAGCCCGGCGATGATCTTGAGGAGCGTCGTCTTCCCGCAACCAGAGGGCCCGAGCAACGACGTCAGCTGGCCCCGCGGAAAATCCAGCGAGAGCTTCTTCAGCGCCTCGACGCTGCCGTAGTTCTTCGAGACATCGCGTGTCCTGACAGCAATTTCGGCGGCCGGTTTGGCCGCCTGACGTGATGCCAGGCTAATCTGTGACATACCCACGATTGTTTCCCCTGAAGAGGTGAAGCTCTATCTTTTCCAGCAGGTTGAGGAAGAGCACGGCGAGCAGGATGATCGAGAAGATCGCCGCGTACATGCTGGGATAATCCGCAATCGAACGGCTGTAGGTGATGATATCTCCCACGCCGGTCGGGGTGATCTTGAGCTCGGACAGGATCGCCCCGATGAAGCCCGCGGAGATCCCCAGGCGCAGGCCCGAGAAGATGATCGGCGAGGCCGCCGGGAGGATCACCTTCAGAATGACGTCGCGTCGCGAGCCGAGAAATGCGCGCGCCATCTCCTTGAGCGAGGATGGCGTGTTTCGCACCGCGCCTGCCGTGTTGAGCACGATCACGGGCATCGCCATGATGCACACCACGAACACCTTCGAGGTGAGCCCGATCCCATATGCCATGACCAACAACGGGATCAGCGCCGCAAGGGGCGCCGCCTGCATGACGATGAAGATGGGCGAGAACAGCCAGTCGAACCTCGCGCTGAGACCAATCCAGAGCCCCAGCGCGATGCCCAGGAACGACGATATCAGAACGCCCAGAACCAGCGGCCGCAGCGTCTCGGCGTAGGCCGCGAAGAGCGTGCCATCGAGCGTCAGCGCGACCAGGGCCTGCATCGACTCGAGGAAGGTCGGGAAGGCGTAGCTCACCGGGATGCGGCCAGCGATCTCCCAGGCCCCGAAGACGATCGCGGACGAGAGCACTTTGAGCAGAAATGAACGGCTTGGCATCTGTCTTCTACCGAACTCGCGAACCGGACGAACGGGCCATTGGCCGACACCCGGCCAACGGCCCCTCAGGCCGCGTCACTGCGCGGATTCGAGCGGTTTGAGATACCAGAAGTCCTCGATGTTCAGGCTCGCCGGGTCGCCCGTGAGCTGCCCGGCCCTCGAGTACCATTCCATGTCAGCGAGTGCAGCCTTGCGCCCGCCGCCATCGGGATCATAGAGCCCGCCCTCGACGGCATCGGTGTAGAAGCCGTCCAGACTGTCGAGAATTTCCTTGGGGAGTTGTCCGATCGGTCCGTTGGGATCGGTTTCGCGCCGGATGATCGTCGGATCCTTGGCCATGTCGCGATAGACGCTGAGGAGCGCCTTCACGAAGATGTCGACTTCCTTCTCGTGCGCCTTGATCCAGTCCAGGTTTCCGAAAAGCGCCTCGTCGCTCGCATCGACCTCGAACATTGGCAGCACGTTGAACTGGTCGCCATGCTGCTTCATCAGCTTGTTCTTGTTCGAAAGGTCGACGATCGTCGCGTCGGTTTGACCGCCGACAAGCGCAACGACCCGGTTCGCCGAGCCGGGGACATATGACCGGGTTCCGAACTTGATGCCGACCTTCTCTTCGATGACGTTGGCGATGGAATCCGTACCGCCGCCGCGAGAATGCAGCATGATGGGTTCGCCGTTCAGATCCTCCAGCTTGCTGTATTTTTTCGAGGTCACCGGAAAGAACTTCAGCTTCGAAAGCTGGAAGACGATGCGGATCGGCGCCTTGGACTTCTGCATCACCGCGTATGGCGTGCCAAAGCCGATGTCCATCTGCCCGCTCAGCACCGCCTGGATCGCGAGTTCCTCGTCCGCAAAGGCCGTCCATTCATAGTCGAGGCCTTTGGCCTTGGCCCTGTCGAGCGCGACGAAGAACGCCGCGAGTTCGTCGGAGGGCGTCTCGGCGAGCGCGATCCGTATCTTCTCGGCGCGGGCATCGGACGTGCCTCCCGCGGATACCACGAGAACCAGAGCGCATAGTGCCACCAAATTTCTGAGCAACTTTGTCATGATGTTCCTCCCTGAGAACTGTTTTTGATCGTCGTTGCCGTTTTGGCTTCTGGATGTTCTCCTATCGATGGGTCGCTTTTGACTTCTCACGCCTCTCCGAAGAGCCGGGCCGAGACCGAGCCGATATGCCGTCGCATCGCGTCCTGAGCCGCCAGCGGGTCGCGCTGCTCGATCGCAGCAGAAATCTGCTCGTGCTCAGAGAAGCTCGAATGCCCTTCGGGAGGGCGGATGCTGTCGCGCACGACACTCGCACCCGCGACGGCGCGGCGTACCTCGTTAAGCTGGTCGAACAGCGTCACGAGCAGAAGATTGTCGGACGCCTCTGCCACCGCTCGGTGAAACAGATCGTCATATCTCTCGTATTCGGACCAGGATGACGCCTGCGCAGCGCGATCCTTCAGCAAATTGATGCGTATCACCGCCTCGCGCGAAGCATTGATCGCTGCTTCGCGCGCAATTGCGGGTTCGATGCACAGCCGCGCGCGCATCATGCGCATGGGCGTAAGCTGCTGCCCGAGCGCGGCCAAGCTGCCCGACGGCACCTCGGCAATGCCGCCCCCTCCGGCCACGAAGGTGCCCTTGCCCACGTGGCGCCAGATGGCGCCCTGGCGCTCGAGCTCTTCCAGCCCCTTCCGAAGCGTCGTGCGGCTCATCCCCAGGGTGCTTATGAGCTCGCGCTCGGGCGGCAACCGATCGCCAGTCCGGTATCCGCCCGCCTCGATCAAGGCTCTGAGCCTCGCGGTCGCCTCCTCGCGCTCGCTTCTGTCGGGACGTGTCAGCACCGCATCGACTTCCTCGATTGGTCCATCAATAGGTGATCAATTTTTAGATTATACCCAATTTCGCGCGCCAGCAATCAAACATGCATTGATCGGACATATTGGTTGCGATTGATCTACCTCGGCAAACTGGTTAAGGCATTTCACAGATCATCGAGCGAACGGAGAGTCGGATGCCCGATTTTGTCATTACTGCGCCGGTCACTCCCACCCTGCCGGTCGAGGGTACGGAAGCCGTCTTCCCGGTTCGGCGGGTCTATTGCATCGGTCGCAACTACGCCGCCCACACGATCGAGATGGGCGGCGACCCAAACCGGGAGCCGCCGTTCTTTTTCCAGAAGAACCCGGACAACCTCGACACGTCCGGTCAATTCCCCTACCCGCCCAAGTCCTCCGACGTGCATCACGAGTTGGAGATGTTGGTCGCGTTGAAATCCGGCGGCACGAACATCCCCGTCGAGCGGGCCCTCGACCACGTGTTCGGCTATGCGGTCTGCCTCGACATGACCCGGCGCGACCTTCAGGGAGAGGCGAAGGACCTTCGGCGCCCCTGGGAGATCGGGAAGGCGTTCGAGCGTTCGGCTCCGTGCGGCCCGATCGTTCCTGCGTCGCGCATCGGTCACCCCGACCGAGGGCAGGTCGAACTCAAGGTCAACGGCACCGTCCGACAAGAAGGTGACCTTGACCAGATGATCTGGAAGGTGCCCGAGATGATCTCTTACCTCTCGGACTATTTCGAACTCGCCGCAGGTGATGTGATCATGTCCGGAACACCGTCGGGCGTCGCGGCGGTGACGCGTGGCGACGTTCTTGAAGGCAGGATCGAGCACGTCGGGACGCTCAAGGTCACCGTTACCTGACCCGTCGAGCCGGACCGCTTGGGTGCCGCTTGAAAGATTGCGTCGCCGCCCAGTGATGATCGCGTAAACGGAGCGTCAGAGTGCACTCGCTCGCGGCGGGGTGCCTGCCCGCCATCCCTTCCGGAGGAAGCAAGCAGTATCGATTCCGCTTGTTCAAGACGTCGCCAGTGGCGACCCCGCTGGCGGCCATGACGTGCGTCGGGTTCGCGCAGGCGCACATCCCCTTCCGAACATCGAGGCGCACGGAAGTATGCTTCCAGGAAATCGAGGCTTCGCCTCTTTACCGTCGTCCTCTTGGCACGCTCAACCGAGGCGCCACTCAGAGGTAGTGGCGTCAGGTCGGTGCAGCCTTGCGCATCCACCACTTGCAACTGGGATCGCTGTGCACGCATTGGCCAGCACTTCCCGATGCGGTTTGCGCGAGTAGTTGACTAAATCGATCTGATAAATTAGCCGATGTAGCCGAGCTCACCCAGCATTCCGCCAGGCAGCCTTCCGAAGCTCGAGAACGGTAGGTTTGACCTGAGGGGAACCGGGATGCGCGATGCCTTTCCCGCCGGCGCGAAAATCGTATCTGTCGCAGCGCAGAGAGTCGTTGCGCATGAGATTGAACAATTCTGCCGGCAGCACAACACGATGCAGGCTGGCACGATTCCGGCGATCCGGCCTCGGGCCGCGGTCGACGCGCTGTCTCGCTCGGACATGGCTGGCACGACCGACGATATCCGAAGGAAGAAGCGCAACGTCCACGGGATCCGCGGGACTCGCTCTAAGAGCTTTCCTCGCCCTGCATCCGGTCACGAAGCGGTGCTCGACGCCAGCCGCAACCGGGGTCGATCCGGCGGGAGGCCGTGACATGACGGATCAGACGTCCAACGTTACCACGCTGGCTGCACCGGATCCGCAGGCCACTGGGTCGAGTGCCGACGCTTCGTCGGCCGACGGCCTGGCGACGCCCACGACTGCAGACACGGCATCATCGACCCCTGAGACCGGGGTCACAGCCGAGATCTCGCGCACCGAGGCCATCCCAGACCCCGGAGCAACCGACCCCGCGCTTGACCTGTTTACGCGCGGTGCGGAGTTCCTCGACAAGGGTGGCATCGCCATGTGGCTGATCGCGGCCCTCTCGGTCGTGACTCTCGCGCTCGTCTTCCTGAAACTGTGGCGACTTGCCCGCATGGGTGCCTGGGGCGGCCGGAATGCCGAGACGGCGGTGACCCTCTGGTGCCGGGGCGATCATGCGGCCGCGGCCGAGGCGGTTCTGCGCGGCCGGGGGGTACGCGATCGTCTCGTTGCCACCGCGTTCAGTGCAGTGCGCCTCCACGGCGGCGCGACCGACGATGCGCGGGACGAGACCACACGCGTCGCCCGCCGCCTTCTGGCCGAGGTGGGCTCGGGCCTGCGCGCGCTTGAGCTGATCGCGACGGTGGCGCCGCTGCTGGGGCTCTTCGGGACCGTTCTGGGCATGATCGGTGCCTTCCAGGCGCTCCAGAGTGCAGGCACACGTACCGACCCTTCGGCGCTCGCCGGCGGGATCTGGGAGGCGCTGCTGACGACCGCCGCGGGCATGGCTGTGGCGATCCCCGCGTCCGCGGCACTTACATGGTTCGAGAGCGTGACCGACCGCGTCCGCCTCGACATGGAGGATCTTGCAACGCGCGTCTTCGTCCGGGCCGAGGCACCAGCGCTCGCCCGCGCGGCCGAGTGAAACGATGGCGACGCCGAGCTTCGGCCGGCCGGCGCGTCGGCGCCGCCCTAGCCTCACACCGATGATCGACGTTGTGTTCCTGCTGCTGGTGTTCTTCATGCTGGCGGCCCGCTTCGGCATCGAGCAGGCGATCCCCGTGGGCGCGGCACTGGCCGGCGGCGGCGAGTATCGCGGCGCGCCGCGCCTCGTCACGGTTACGCCGGAGGGGGTGCGACTGAACGGGCGTTCGGTGGACCTCGCGGCCCTGCCCGAGGCGCTGCGTCCGCTGATGCCGGACAACGATGCTCTGGTCGTCCTGCGCGCATCCGGCGGCGCCGACCTGCAGGCCGTCGTCGGCGTGCTCGATGCACTCGGCGCCGCAGGGATCGGTCGCGTCGTGTTGGCGGAGTGAGACATGGACTTCGCCACCCCAGCTCGCCGCACGAGAGCCGAGAGCATCGTGCCAATGATCAACGTGGTCTTCCTGCTGCTGGTCTTTTTCCTCATGACCGCCACGATAGCGCCGCCCCAGCCGTTCGAGACGATCCCGCCCGCGAGCCGGGACGAGAGCGCGGCCCAAAGTGATCCCACCGCGGCCGATGCACTGCACGTCGCCGCCGACGGCAGCCTGGCATGGCGCGAGACCCGAGGCGCGAGCGCCGTGCATGCAGCAGCCAGCCATGTGAGGGCCAAAGGCGCCCCGCTCCTCATTCGCGCCGACCGGCGGGCCGACGGCGCGGCGATCGCGCGCCTGCTGTCCGAACTTGCCGAGTCGGGAGTATCACAGGCCCGTCTCGTGACGGAGCCCGCGCCGTGATGCGCCGCGCCGAGGGACCGCTCTTCCTCATCCTGGCGGTGCTGGTGCACCTTGCGCTGCTGGGCATCGCCCTTCATCCGGACGCTCCGGAAGCCGGTGGAGGTGGCGGCATCAGGTCGATCACCGCCGCGCCCGCCGAGGTCATGGCATTGGTCGAGGCATGGGAAGTCCAGCCAGAGCCCGCCGCCCAGCCGCCCGAGCTCATCGCCTCATCCGACCCCAAGTCGCTGGCGCCCCGCGTTCATTCGGCGATGTCGGCCCCGGGAACCGCGCGGCGGCCCGAGCCCCCGCCCCTCGCGGTCGCGCGGCTTTCGCCGCTCGGAGTTCTTCCGACCCCGACGCAGGCCCCGTCGATGGCGGAGCATCCAGAGCGGTCCGAAATCGTCACGGCCCCGGCGGAGCCAGTGGCGAAGCCGGCCTCGGAGAGGGCTGCAGGCCCCGTGACCGCCGCCATTCCCGGTCCAAAGCCAGACCTGCCGAGCGAGATCCTTCCGCATCGCCCCGCGCGCGGCGAACCTGCAGATGACGCCCCGCCGAAACCGTCGACTGAAGCCCGAAAGCCGCCGGAGGCCGCGAAGCCGAACGCCCGCTCGGCGCCGTCCGAGCATGCGACTGAAGGCTCAGACCCGATTTCGGCGGTGGCAAACGCTGCCGCCGGTTCCACCGGAAACGGTTCGGCCGGGTCGGGAAGCACCGGCACGGCGGGAGGGGGTGGAGCCGCCGACGCAAAGCTGAGCCTCGGCGCCGCGGTGCGGGCCGCGATCGAGCGTGAAAAATCGTATCCACGACGCGCCCGCCTTCGCCGGATCGAGGGGATGCTGGCGCTGCGTGTCACGATCTCACGCAACGGCGGGCTGATCGGTGCCGATATCGCGCGCTCGTCCGGCCAGGCACTCCTGGACGAGGCTGCGCTGGACGCGGCCCGCACGGTCGACCGCTACCCCAGCGCCCCCGTCGAGCTACCGGGAGCCGAGTTCAGCTTCGTGATTCCGGTTGCGTTCCAGTTGCGTTGATGCCCGGACCGCGCGTCGACGGCTCAGAGACCGACGAGATGGTTGTCCCAGGCACCCGGTGCTCGGCTCGCGGCGATCGGGGCGAGATCCTTGTCGAGCAGGGTGACGCCACCGAGCCCGTCGGTCGCAACCCATCCCGCGCCTGCGCCGGAGGCGATGCCGCACACGTCCTCGCGTGCCCAGCCAGCGATCTGCGCGCCCTGCCGATCCCAAGCCAGCGCCAGACCGCCGCGTGGTGAGGTGATCGCCGCTGCGCGACCCACGGCGTCAAAGGAGACGCTTCCTGCATAGCCCTTCATACGCGCCAGGACATGGGGTTCAGCCTCAGCCAGCAACAGACCGGGCCATTCCGGTCGATGGAAGGCCAGCAGCGGCACGCCTTCGTCCGGGTCTCCCTGCCACTGCATCGCCGCGGCAACAAGTCCGTCCGGCGCAACCGAAAGGTGGCGGATCGAACCGAGCCGCAGCGCCTCCGGCAGCCGTGCCTCGGCCTGCAACGCGCCATCGGACGCGCGAACATAGGCGAGCGAGGCGCGCATGGTGTCGAGGTTGAGCTTCTCGCGCCCGCTCGACGGATGGGTCCGGATGCCGCCATTGGCGACGACCAGCATCGAGCCGTCCGGCGTCAGGCAGATATCGTGAGGGCCGATCCCGCCCGAGGCAACCTCGCCGATCCGGCGATAGCCATCACGCGCGTCCCACACACCGATCCGGCCTTCGCCGGTCTGATAGGCGTTCTCGGTCGTGAAAAGCATGGCACCGTCACGCGAGAACGCACCGTGGCCGTAGAAATGCCGCCCTTCGGGAGCATCCAGCCGCGCCGTCTCGTGCCCCGCCGCGCAGTCGATCACCAGCGCGAAGGCCCCAGGGCGCCGCGCGAAGGCGACCGCCTCGGGCCGAAGAGGGTGCGCCGCCGCGGCGTGGCCGCGCCCGGGCAACGGCAATTCGAAGATTGGCGCGCCCGACGCGTCGAGGCCGGCGAGGCGATAGGCGCCGTCCACGCTCCGCGCGGCGGCGAGGTAGGCGGGCGCTCCCGCCGCGGCCCAGCCGGGCGCTGCCATGGTAGCCACGGCGCATAATGCTCCGGTCCGGGACAGAAAACGCCGTCGCGTGAGTCGCACCTCAGTCCCCATCTGCAGCGTTGAACCCCTGCGTGATTCCGAGGTCGGGGCCGAGCCCGTCACGGACCGCGACCTCCAGACGCGCGACCGCCTGACCGAGCGCCTCGACCCTGATCCTACCCTGCCCCGCGACCGCCTCGGACAGCGGCGCCGCCTCTTCGGCGGTCGCCAGCCGCGCGAATACGTCGCGAAACGCGGCATCCAGTGCCTCGGCTCGCGCTGGGGACAGCTCGGGCATGAAGCCCCTGCGGACCGTCGCCTCGACCGCCTCGAGCAGAAGTCGGATCTGCCTCAGGCTACGGCCCGACCGCCATGCCTCGGCAAGCCGCGGGCGGGGCCGGTCGAAGCTGCCAAGCGGGGTGGCGATGCGGTCCTTCCGGGTCTCGGCCAGTGCCGCGAGCATGACCGCGAGAAGGCGCTGCGTCACCTCGGAAGCTGCGAGAAAGGTGACATTGCCGGGTTCGCCCGCCGTCGTGACCGTTTCGGCCCAGGGGTCGCGCCACCGTGCCGCGATCTCGGCGCCAAGGCGCGAGAGATCGGCAGCGCCAGCCGCAACATAGCGACACTGGTAATCGTCGATCGGCGCGGCCGAGCCCGTATCGTCCCAGAGCAGCCGCTCGAGCGCGAAGAACCCCCGTGTCGAGACCGGAAGCTCCGCGAAGGCCGCTGGATCGTCGACGGCCGGATCTTGCGCCTTCAGGACGCGCGCGACCGTGCGCCCGGTCGCGCCCCGCTCGTCTGGCCAAAACGCGATGGCAAAGGCGCGATCCCCCTCCTGAAGCGGCCCGAACCGAAAGTGCTGGATCGCCATCCAGGCGTCCCAAGCCAGGTGAAACCGCTCGCGCAGCACCGCAGCGTCGACCTCGGCACACTCGGCCGCCGCCGCGTCGGCTAGGCGCGCCGCGGCGTCGGCAAACGCATCCGACCCGGGCAGGATCACGGCTTCGAGGATCCGCGTCGCCACCGCCCGGTGGTCGGTTTCGGCCCGAGCCGAAGGTGCCAGAAGCGCGAGGGCAGCCGCCAGGATCAGGCGCAACATCACAGCGATCCGAGGAAAGTGAGCAGCGCAGCGCGGTCCGCCGGCGGCATCTCGACCACCTGCGCACGCGAGGCCTCGGCCTCGCCACCGTGCCAGAGCACCGCCTCCAGCAGGTTCCGCGCGCGGCCGTCGTGGAGGAACTTGCTGTGGCCGCTGACCGTCTGCGTGAGCCCGATGCCCCAGAGCGGCGCCGTGCGCCACTCCTGGCTATCCGCCAGCCCCTCGGGCCGGTTGTCGGCCAGCCCCTCGCCCATGTCGTGCAGCAGCATGTCAGTATAGGGCCAGATCAGCTGGAAGCTCTGCTCAGGCCGGTCCGCAAGCCGGTGGGTCACGAATTTCGGCGTGTGGCAGGCGGCGCAGCCGGCATCGTGGAAGACCTGCTTGCCGCGAAGCACCCGCGGGTCGTCGACGTCACGCCGGGCGGGGACGGCCAGGTTGCGGCTGTAGAAGGTCACGAGGTCGAGCGCCACGTCGTCAACCTCGAGGGGGCTCCCGCCATCGGGAGCGGCCTGGCATTCAGGCTGCACATCGGTGCACTCGCCCGCGCCTGCGGGGAATAGGCTGGTCGACAGCCCCATGTCGCCCGAGAAGGCAGCGGCCGACTGTTGGCGGATCGTCGGGGCCCCTGCCTTGAGGCCAAAGCGGCCCAGCATCGGACGGTCAAACTCGCGCGACCAGGCAATGTTGGGCCGGCCCGAGATGCCGTCTCGGTCGGCATCCTCGGGGTCGGCCAAGGCCAGGATGTCGGCCGCGGGCACTGCTTCGAGCAGCCCCAGCCCGATCATCTGCGGCGCGACGCGCGGCGAGAGCATCGCCCCCTCGGCAAGGGGGCCATAGCCAAGTTGCTCGGCCCGCCAGGTCGGGCGCCGCAGCCATGCCGTCTCGCCCCCTGAAAGCGCGACCTCGATTTCCTCCCAGCTGACGTCGAGCCGGTATTCCGCCGGGACACCGGGGATCGAGAAATCCTGCAACTGCTCGCCATAGACCGGATCGGGCTGCACGCGGTGACTGCCTGGAATGGGCCCCGGAGCGCCGCCGGGCACCGAGACCCGAAGGAACATCGATACGGCGTTGTCGTCTTGCCCCTCGTATGGATGGCCGCGGCCGTCCTTGATGTGGCAACGCTGGCAGCTCCGAGCATTGTAGAGCGGGCCAAGCCCGTCCGAGGCCTCGGTCGAGGACGGCGCTGCGACCCAGACCTTGCGAAAGAGCCCGTTGCCGACCTTGAAATCCATCTCCCGCTCGAACGGCATGTTGGCCGAGGCGTGCGAAAAGGCGTCATGGTTGACGCGCTTGAGCGAGGTCGCGGCACCCGCCGGCCGTGCCTCGAACTTCTCGGGCGCTGAGAAATCCGTGGCCGGCGTGGTCACCTGCTCGACCCGCGCGGCCTCGGCCGCCGCGCGAGGGATGATGGAAAGGTGCGGCTCGGCCGTGGCGATGGCGTCACCCTGACCGGCATGAACCACCACCACGGAAGCGCCAAGGCAAGTGCCGATGGCCGCGGCCCTCAGCAGAGGAACAAGGGAAGCGGGCGGCATCATAAGGGAAGTCAGTCCTCGCCGACGTCGTTCGCAGACTCGGCATTGAGCTGTGCGTAGCGCTCCTCGCCGATCGCAGCCAAGAGGTCGAGCTGTGTCTCGAGGAAGTCGATATGCCCTTCCTCGTCGGCCAGAAGCTCCTCGAAGAGCTTCATCGACACGTAGTCCCCGATCGAATGGCAATGCTCACGGGCCTCGCGGTAGAGCGCGCGCGCGTCATGCTCCGCGGCGAGATCGGCCTCGAGCGTCTCCCGTGGGTTCTGTCCGATGCGAAGCGGATCCAGCGTCTGGAGGTTCGGATGCCCCTCGAGAAAGATGATCCGGTCGATCAGCTTGTCGGCGTGATGCATCTCTTCGATGGATTCCTCGCGCGACTTGGCGGCAAGCTTGCCGACGCCCCAATCACTCTGCAGCCGATAATGCAGCCAGTACTGGTTCACCGCTGTCAGCTCGCTGCGGAGTGCCCGGTTCAGATACTCGATGACGCTCGCTTCGCCCTTCATTTGCCCGTCCTTCCTGTGTGATTGCGCGGAGCCCGCGCAAGTGCATGGGTAGCGGATTGTCGATACCAAGTTCCATGTTCGCAATGAAAAGAGGCACGCAGCCCCCGCAGACGGGTCGCTTGCCCAGCGCGCGATAGACCTTGCCAGGCGTCACGACCGCCTGCGGGTCGGCGGCGCGCATCCATTCGACGGCACTGCGGATGTCCTTGTCGGTGATGACGGCGCAAGAGCAGACGATCATCGCGGCCTCACTGAAACACGGCGCCGGGATTGTCGAGACTGTCCGACCCGTCGAACGCAATCGGCTCGAGCGCGAGGGCCGCGACGGCGCGCTCGATGTCGCGGGTTTGCGCGACCAATGCGTCGATCGCGGCCTGGATCAGCGCCTCGCCGGCGGCGTTGCCGGGTGCCAGCATCTGATCATAGGCGGTGCCTGCCTCGGCCGCCGTCTTGATCCCCCCCAGCGCCGCCATGGTCGCATCGAGGCTGTCGCGCAGCCGCGCGTCGGCCACTGCATCGGCGGCGGCGACGAGGTCCGTCACCGCGGGCCCCTCGACGACCGAGCCGTCGATGCGCACGTAGCGGCCGAGATAGACGTTCCGGATGCCCAGCCCGTCGTAGTAGTGGCTGTTGTGGGTGTTGTCCGAGAAGCAGTCATGTTCTTCCTCGGGGTCGTTGAGGAGAAGCCCGAGCTTCATCCGCTCGCCCGCCTGCTCGCCGTAGGAGAGGCTGCCCATCCCGGTGAGGATCGACACGATGCCGCCATCGGCACCCTTCGCCAGCAGCTCGGCCCGCGCCTCACCGCCCGGCGACCAGGCCGCCGCCATCCATTCCAGATCGGTGACGAGAAGGTCCGTCGCGGCCTTCAGGTAGGCGGCGCGCCGGTCGCAATTTCCGTTCGTGCAGGCCTGCGGGTCGAAATCGGTGGCGGGGCGCTGGCCCGCGCCCTGCCCGCTTCCGTTGATGTCCTGGCCCCACAGCAGGAACTCGATCGCGTGATAGCCGGTGGTGACATTGGCCTCGATCTCGTCAAGCTCGTGAAGCTCCCCGATCAGTGACGGCGTGATGGTGGACGCGTCGATTGTTCGGCCTGAAACGGTGATCTCGGGGCTGGCAATGATATTGAGCGCAGCATAGGGGTTGAGGTCAGTCGCTCCGCCGCCCGCGACGTAGTCGATCAGCCCCTCGTCGAGAGGCCAGGCGTTCACCTTGCCTTCCCAGGCGTCGACCACGGGGTTCCCGAAGCGATAAACCTCGGTCTGCTGATAGGGCACGCGCGCTCGGATCCATGCGGCCCGGGCATTGGCGAGCGTGACTTCCGAGGGAGCGGCAATCAACGCGTCGACGGCAGCATGAAGCGCGCGCGCGGACACAAGACTGTCGCCATAGGCCGCCTCGGCGATCGCCATGTAGGTGTCGAGGACGGCCTGCTTGTCGGGCGCCTCCGCGGCGGCGGCATGGCCGGCGATCACGCTTGTCACCACTGCCCCCACCATGAACTTCGCCATCTTCATCTTGCCCTCCAACCTCTCGATCACGTCTCTGTCCTCTTGATTCTCAATGCAGCGTTCGTGCCTCGCGCGACGTCGTCGGATAGGCACCAGCCTCGTCGAGCTGCATGCCGAGCCGGGCGGCGCGCTCGACAACCTCGACGAGATCGGCCTCGCGCAGCAGGCCGCGCACGTGCGACTCGGCCGCCGCACGCCGACCCCGCGCCGCTGCCCGGACCATGCCCGACAGTGCGGCCTCGTCCGCGCCGAGGCATGGGCAACGGGTCGCGTGACGCCGGAAGGGGCGCAGCGCACTTCGGGCCAGGACATCGATCAGCTGCTCGAAGCACGCCAGGATGCGGCGCGCACCCGTCACCCCGGCCGATCGCACCAGCGCATCCCAAAGCGCAGCCTGCGCCTGTGGGCCATCCAGCCACGAGCGCAACATCAGGACGAAGCCCTGCTCGACCGGATCGGCGTCCGCAAGCCAGCCTGTCCGGTCCTCGGCTTCCGGGTGCCCGGAGCCTTCCCGGCGCCATTTCATGAAGCCGCCCATCACTTCGTCAGGATCAGCTTGTCCGAGCGCGTGATGCGCAAGGTATAGACGTCCTCGCCATGCCGGATCAGCACGACCTTGGCAGCGCCGAACAGCGCCTTGCTGTCGATGTCCGCGACTGCCCCGGCAACTCCTGCTTTCGCACTTCCGTCGAAACGGGGCGTCGCCCCGGGCTCCCCATGTCCACGTCCTGCCATGTAATCCATCCAAGCCTCCCGGCGCCCGGCGAGGGCCGGGCGAGCGCGTTCGAAAAGAGGGTTTCACTGTCACGGCTGGCTTCCGGACCCCGTGCCGGTGGCTTGCATCGACTCGTGAATAGCAGAGTGTTTCGCTCGGAAAAAGAGTGTCCGACTGATTTTGTCTGATTTTTTGCGGCTGCCCTTGCCGCAGCTAAAATCACGCGAAGAATCTGACGCTTAACGCCAACGTGTGGGCACGCAGCGTGCAGGAATTTAATTGTTGACAAATTTAGTCTGAATTCACTAGTGACCGGCTACCGCTTCACGCCACCCAGCCTCTGCCCGGAAGCCCGCGGTTCCTTCTAGGGTCAAGAGGCAGGCACATGCGTGGTTCATCTTCATTCCGAGGCATCCGGCACCGCTCGGTCGTCACACTCGTAGCGGTGGGCGGAGCGGCGCTCACCCCTGGCGACATGCTCGCGCAGGAGCAATCGAGCGATCCGCTGGAACTGTCGCCCATCATCGTCACCGCGGGCTCGCGCGACGAGCGCGATCTCCTCGACACGCCAAATGCGGTGAACATCGTGGGCGAGGAGGAGGTGCTGCGGCGGCAACCCTCGACTTACGAGGAACTGATCGGGGATCAGACCGGCGTCACCATATCCGGAGGCCCGCGCGCCATCGCGCAGGAGCCGAACATCCGTGGCTTCCAGGACGAGCAGGTGGCAGTGCGCATCGATGGCGCGCGGCAGAACTTCAACCTCGACCACCGTGGCCGGTTCTTTCTCGACCCCGACATCCTCAAGCGCGTCGAGATCCTGCGGGGCGGCTCGTCGACGCTCTATGGCTCGGGTGCGCTCGGCGGGGCGATCCTGCTCGAGTCGAAGGACGCCGACGACATCCTGATGGGCGACGAAGGATGGGGCGGGCGCGTGAAGCTCGGCTACTCGAGCCAGGGGGACGAGTTCCTGACCAGCGCGACGGGCGCAGTGCGTGCGGACGCCTTCGACGCGATCGCATTCCTCGCCTACCGCCCGATGTTCAGCGACATCGATGACGGCAATGGGGACCCGATCCTGAACTCCGAGATCGACACACTAAACGGCCTCGTCAAGGTTGGCTGGCAGCCCTCCGACGCCCATCGCATCGAGCTTGGCTACACGCACTACAGCGACAACGGCGATACGCCGCCCAATGCCAACGCCGCGTCGACACCCGAAACCGTCGTGGGCCGGACCCTCGACTACGACAGCGTCCGTCTGGGCTGGGATTGGGCGCCCACCGGATCGGAGCTCGTCGATCTGTCGGTGCTTGCGTACTACAACGACACGCGCGCGACCGAGGACCGGATTGCCGACGGTCGGCTCGACAAGACCGATTACCGCACCCTTGGCTTCGAGGCCGTCAACCGCTCGCGCTTCGACATCGGCTTGCCGCTCCGCCTGACCTATGGCGTCGAGACCTACCGCGATCGGCAGGAGGCAACCCGAAACGGCGCGCCACGCCCTCAGGCGCCCGACGCCAGCGTCCTCTTCCTCGCGGGGTTCGCCCAGGCCGACATCGACGTGACCGAGACCGTGACCTTGACGCCCGGGCTCCGCTTCGACCTGTTCGACCTCGATCCCGAGGGAAGCTACGAAAGCCGCACCGAGCATCAGGTCTCGCCGCGGCTCGGCGTCTCGTGGCGCCCCGTCGAGCCTTTCCAGCTCTATACCAATGTCGCGCGATCCTTCCGCGCACCGTCGCTCACCGAACTCTACACCGACGGCGTCCACTTCTCGGTGCCGGGCTTCTCGCTCGGGCCGGGGATGGCATTCACCGGCAACAATGTCTTTGTGCCGGCCCCCGATCTCGACCCTGAGCGCGCGCTCGAGTTCGAGATCGGCGGACGCTACGATGCGCCCGACTTCCTCGGCTCCGGGGGCCGCCTCTCGTTCTCGGGCAATGTCTATTTCTCGCGCGTCGACGATTTCGTCGACACTCAGGTGACATTCATCGATTTCTCGACCGGCACATTCAATCCCGGAACAGGCCTCGTCGAGTTCGACGGAACCACCCGCAGTGAGAATGTCGATGCCGACCTGTGGGGCTTCGAGGCCGACGTTACCTACGATGCCGGCCTCTGGTTCACGGGCGCCGGGCTGACGATCCCGCGCGGTCGCAACCGGTCGGGCGGCGCGCTTGCCTCGATCCCGCAGGACCGGCTGGTCCTGACTGCCGGCGTTCGCCCCGTCGGAGATGTAGAGATCGGCGGGCGTGCGACCTTTGCCGACGGCCAAGACGATGTGCCGGCAGGCAGCCTCGAGACGCCCGGTTATGCGGTCTTCGACGTGTTCGCCAACTGGGTGCCCACGAGCGGTCCGTTCGAGGGCGCGACCCTCGCCGCCGGCATCGACAACCTGACGGACCGCCAATACCGCATCCATCCGAACGGGCTCAACCAGCCCGGGCTGACCTTCAAGCTGGGCGTCAGCTACGACTTCTGAGGAGCCGAGGCATGAGTACTTCGACGACGACCCTTCTCGACGAATGGCACGCTTTGCGCGCCGCCGAGCCGCAGATCCGCGCGCGTGACGCCGCCGAGTGGCTGGGCGTCAGCGAGGGCAAGCTTCTGGACGCGCGGCGGGAAACGGGCGACGTCGCTCGCCTCGCGCCGCGCGGCGCCGGGTTCGCCACATTGATCGAAGGCATCTCCGGCGTGGGTCGGATCATGACGCTCACCCGAAACGACGCGGCCGTCCACGAGACGCATGGAAGAATGGGCGAGGTCTCAATCTCGAACGTCATCGGACAAGTGACGGGCCAGATCGACCTGCGGCTGTTTCTGTCGCGCTGGACGGTCGCCTACGCGGTCGAGGAGGAAGTCCGCTCGGGCCTGCGCCGTTCGATCGAGGTGTTCGACGCAGCGGGCACGGCGGTGCTGAAGGTCTATGCGGTCGACGGCACGGATCCGGGCGCATGGTCGGAGCTGACCAAAGGGCTCCTCGACCCCGACGGCGGGCCCACCAGCTTCGCAGCGTCCCGCCCACCGGCCCCGGATAGGCCGGATGCCGAGATCGACGTCGAGGCGCTGCGGCGCGGCTGGCTGGCGCTCGAGCACAGTCACGACTTCCACGCACTCCTGCACCGCAATTGTGCCGGGCGCCTACAGGCGCTGCGCCTCGTCGGCGAGGATCTCGCCCGCCCGGTGGCCGAAGGCGCTGTTCAGGCCCTGCTCGATGGGGCCGCCGCATCCGGCCTGCCGATCATGTGCTTCGTCGGCAATCCGGGTTGCATCCAGATCCATTCGGGTCCCGTGCAGACGATCAAGCCGCTTGGACCCTGGCTCAACATTCTTGATCCGGAGTTCAACCTGCACCTTCGAACCGACCGGATCGCGAGCGTCTGGCGCGTCGTGAAGCCGACGGCGAGCCGGGGACGCATCACCTCGATCGAGTTGTTCGACGCCCAAGGCACGATGGCCTGCCAGTTCTTCGGCCAGCGCGCCGCGGGGCAGCCCGAGCGGCCGGAGTGGTCGCGCCTCGTGGCAACCGCAGCGGAGACCGCATCATGATCGGGCGGATCATCCTCGCCGTGCAATTGGCTGCCTGGGGGCTGAGTGTGCCCGCACCGGCGGCGGAACGGGTCGTGATTGCCGGCGGTGATCTGACCGAGATCGCCTTTGCGCTGGGCGCGGGCGATCTTGTCGTGGGTGTCGACCAGACCTCGACCTATCCGCCCGCGGCAACGGAACTTCCGCAGATCGGCTACATGCGCCGCCTCTCGGCCGAGGGCGTGTTGTCGCTCGCACCCGACCTCGTGATCGCCGCGCGCGATGCCGGCCCTGACACCGTGCTCGAGCAGCTCAGCGCCGCCGGTGTTCCCGTCTCGCGCGCGCCGGATGCCGAGGGCCCGGACAGCATCGCCGTCAAGATCCGCTTCGTCGGTGACGCCCTTGGCGAGGAAGAACGGGCCGGCGCACTCGCCACGCGGATCAAGGCGGACCTCGAGACCATCGCGAGCCGCGTCGCGTTACTGCAAAGCCGGCCGCGCGTGCTGTTCGTCCTGATGGTGCGGGACGGCACACCGATGGTCGCCGGGTCGGGGACTGCAGCCGACCAGATGCTGCGCCTCGCGGGCGCAGAGAACGCTGCAACCGGCTTCGGCGGCTACAAACCGATGTCGCGCGAGGCAATCATTTCCGCGGCGCCCGAGGCGGTCATCATGATGACCAGTCACGCCGATGCTGCAGGCGGCATCGACGCGGTGTTGTCGCGCCCCGACCTTGCCCTCACGCCCGCGGGCCGCGAGCGGCTCGGCGTGACAATGGAGGGAAACCTGCTCCTTGGCTTCGGTCCACGCACGCCCGAGGCCGTGGATCTGCTCGCGCGCGCACTGCATCCCGCGACAGCGCTGTTGGCAGCGGGGTTCAGGTGAGGGTGCTGTTTCTTCCAACCGCCGGCACGGCGTTGCCGTGGTTCACGGCAGTCTCACTTCTCGCGCTCGTCCTGGCGCTCGCAGCCCTTACGCTCGGGCCCGTCGAAATCACGCCCGAGCGCGTCCTCGCGGCCATCGCCGGTCGAGGTGCCCCCGCAGACGTGGCGATCGTCGGCGAGATCCGGCTGCCTCGCCTTCTGCTCGGTATTGCCGTTGGCGCGTCGCTCGCCATGTCGGGCGCGGCGCTCCAGGGAATGCTCCGCAACCCTCTTGCCGATCCCGGTCTGATCGGCGTGACGGCGGGCGCCTCGCTTGGAGCAGTGGCGGTGATCGTGCTCGGCGACGTCGTCGCCGGCGGCCTGCCGCAGGGCCTGCGGCCCTGGCTTCTTCCGATCGCGGCCTTTGCGGGCGGCGGGATCGTGATCGGCTTCGTCCTTGCCCTCGCGCGCCGCTCGACAGGCACCCCGGTCGCGACACTGATCCTTGCCGGCGTCGCGATCAACGCAATCGCCAGTGCAGGCATCGGTGCGCTCGTCTATCTGAGCGACGACCGGCAGCTCAGGGACCTGACGTTCTGGAGCATGGGCGCGCTTGGCGGCGCCGGCTGGGATCTGGCGGCTGCAGCCGCACTGCTTGCGGCGCTGGCACTTCCGATCCTACTGATCCATGCGCGCGCGCTCGACCTGATGCAGCTTGGCGAGCAAGCGGCCTTTCATGCCGGCCTCGACACGGAGCGGGTCAAGCGCCGGATCGCGCTCGCCACCGCGCTCGGGATCGGGGCGGTGACGGCAGCCGCGGGACCTATCGGTTTCATCGGGCTGGTCGCACCCCACCTTGCGCGACTCGTGATCGGGCCGGCACATGGCCTTCTTCTCCCCGCCGCAGGGCTCATGGGAGTGGTTCTGGTGCTGGCGGCCGATCTCGCGGTCCGCCTCGTCGTTCCACCGGCCGAGCCGCCGATTGGCCTTGCTACCAGCCTTATCGGCGGGCCCTTCTTTCTCTGGCTGCTTCTGCGCCGGGCGCCGTCGTCCAATGCTTGAGGCGCGCGAAGTCTCGTTGTCTCGCGGTGGCCGCGAGGTGCTCGGCGGTGTCTCGCTCTCGGTTCGCATGGGCGAGATCGTCGCCGTCGCCGGGCCCAACGGGGCGGGGAAATCGACCCTCCTGGGGTGCCTGTCGGGTGCGCTCGTGCCTTCGGCCGGCACGGTCCGGATCGACGGCGACGTGCCGCATCACCTCGATCCGGCAATGCTGGCACGGCGCCGCGCGGTTCTCGACCAGTCGCCCGGAACCGAAGTGGCCTTCCCCGTCGCGGACCTCGTGGCACTCGGCATCCCGCGCGAGATCCCGACTGACATGGCGCGCGGGATCGTGGCCGGGGCGCTTGCGGCCCTTGGCCTCGCTCGCGACGCGCGGCGACCCGTGACCACACTGTCCGGAGGCGAGCGTCACAGGGCGCATATGGCACGCGTGATCGCGCAGCTGATGGCGGGACGGGCGCTCGGAGGCGGACGCTGGCTGCTGCTGGACGAGCCCACGGCGAGCCTCGACTTCGCCCATCAGGTGGCCGTCCTGCGGGCGGCGCGCGAGGCGGCTGCGGGAGGCGGGGTTCTCATCGTGCTTCACGACCTCACCCTCGCGGCGCGCGTCGCAGACCGCATCGTGCTGATGCGCTCGGGCCGCGTCGAGGCGGATGGACCGCCGCGCGAAGTGCTCACGGCCGCGCGATTGTCGCAGCTTTACGGCCACCCGGTCGCCCTCGCCGAGGGACCGGACGGCGCCCCCGCAGTAATCCCCGTGATCGGCCAACATTCCAAAGGAGACAGCCAATGTTTATCGCAATGAACCGCTTTCGCGTCGTGAAGGGCCGCGAGGCCGACTTCGAGCAGGTCTGGCGAAGCCGTGAAAGCAAGCTCGCCGAGATGCCGGGCTTCCGGAGCTTCCACCTGCTGCGCGGGTCCGAGGGTGACGACCACACCCTGTTCGCCTCACACACGGTCTGGGACAGCCACGCCGATTTCGATGCGTGGACGCGCTCCGAGCAATTCCGTGCCGCGCATCGCGGCGCCGGCCAAAGCGCGCAGCTCTACCTCGGTCATCCGCAATTCGAGGGGTTCGCTATGGTCGACCTCTGACCAGCATATCAACGGCGGATCCTGCGGCGTGTGCTCACCCGCCGCGTCCGCGCCGATCTGTGCCAATGACCGGAGGCCAGCTTCACCACCGCCGCCCGCTCAGGCGCTGGTCCTGAGGGCCGCTCAGCCGGAAAATGCATATCCCCCAACAATCCGAGAAAGGCCGCGGCGTCGCCCGTGCGGGTGCGGGTGCGGCATTCCCATGCGCATCATCCAAAGATTCATTCGGCCGAGCGATCGACCTTCAGCCGTCACACGATCAGCAACTGTCTCAGCTCGTCGGCAACCAGATCCGTGCGCTTGCCCGAGCGCGTTATTTCGCCTCGCTCCATCACGTAGATACGATCGGCGAGTTCATGGGCGAACTCGAAATACTGCTCGACAAGAATGATCGCCATGTCGCCACGCGCCCGCAGATAGTCGATCGCCCGGCCGATATCCTTGATGATCGATGGCTGGATGCCCTCGGTCGGCTCGTCGAGGATGAGGAGCTTGGGGCGGGTGACAAGCGCGCGACCGATCGCAAGTTGCTGCTGCTGACCGCCAGAGAGATCCCCTCCCCGGCGCCGCAGCATTTTGCCCAGGACGGGAAAGAGCTCGAAGATTTCATCGGGGATCGTCCGCTCCGCTCGTGGCAGGGGTGCAAACCCGGTTTCGAGGTTCTCTCGGACATTGAGAAGCGGGAAGATCTCGCGCCCCTGCGGGACAAGCGCGAAACCCTTGCGCGCACGGGCGTGTGGGGGAAGCGGACGCATGTCGGTCCGTTCCCAGACGATCTCGCCAGCGCTGATCGGCTGCTGCCCCATGATCGCGCGAATGAGCGAGGTCTTCCCGACACCGTTACGGCCCAGAATTGTCGTGACCTGCCCGACGCGGGCCTCGATCGAGACGCGGCGCAAGGCTTGCGCCGCGCCATAGTGAAGGTCGATTGCGTTCACCGTCAGCATGTCAGCGCCCCAGATACACGTCGATCACCCGCTGGTCGGCGCTGACATGATCGATCGACCCCTCGGCCAGGACCGAGCCCTCGTGCAGCACCGTGACCTTGACGCCAAGCGCGCGGACGAACTCCATGTCGTGCTCGACGACCACGACGGTGTGCTCGCCAGCGATTTCCTTGAGCAGGTCGGCCGTCTCCATCGTCTCCGCATCGGTCATTCCCGCTGCCGGCTCGTCGACAAGCAGGACCTTCGGGTTCTGCGCGAGCAGCATCCCGATCTCGAGCCATTGCTTCTGCCCGTGGCTGAGCGCACCGGCGATCTCCTTGCGCCGGCCATCCAGTCTGATCAGGCGCAGGATGCGGTCGACACGGCGTGCCTCGTCACCAGACAGGCGGGCGCCGAGCGTCGCGAAAACACCGCGCTTGCCGGCGAGGGCGAGCAGGATGTTGTCCTCGACCGAGTGCGTCTCGAACACCGTGGGCTTCTGAAACTTCCGGCCGATCCCGAGGCGCGCGATGTCGGTCTCGTCGAGCCGTGTGAGATCGACCTCCCCGTCGAAGATCACCTGCCCGCGGTCCGGCCGCGTCTTGCCCGTGATGATGTCCATCATGGTCGTCTTGCCGGCGCCGTTCGGGCCGATGATCGCGCGCATCTCGCCCGGACGGAGGACGAGCGAAAGCTCGTTGATCGCCTTGAACCCATCGAAGGTGACCGAGACGCCATCGAGATAGAGCGCTGTCCCTGACGCCGTCATTTGCTCACTCCGCCGCTTCGACCGCTGAGGTGAGATGTGCGCCCTCGGCCGCAGCCGCGCGCATCCGCCTCAGACCGGTGGCGATGCGCTCACGCTTCTCGGCTGCGTGGCGTGCCTTCAGGACATCCCATTCGCCCAGGATGCCCCGCGGCATGAACAGGGTGACAAGGATGAAGATCCCGCCCAGCGCAAAGAGCCACTCGTTCGGCGCAACCGAGGTGAAGACCGTCTTGAGCCCGTTGATCGTGAGTGCACCGACTGCCGCCCCGATGAGCGTGCCGCGGCCGCCGACAGCGACCCAGATCACGATCTCGATCGAGTTCGCCGGGCTGAATTCACCCGGGTTGATGATCCCGACCTGCGGCACGTAGAGCGCGCCCGCCAGCCCCGCCATCATCGCCGAGACGACGAAGACGAAGAGCTTGTAATGCTCGACTCGATAACCAAGGAACCGCGTCCGGCTCTCGGCGTCGCGCACCGCGATCAGGACCTTTCCCGCGCGCGAGGTCGTGATCACGCGGCAAACGACGTATCCCGCGGCAAGCGCCAGAGCCGAGAAAACGAAGAGGCCGGCGCGCGTCGTATCCGACTGGAGATCGAAGCCCAGCACGTCCTTGAAGTCCGTAAGACCGTTGTTGCCGCCGAACCCCATGTCGTTGCGGAAGAAGGCCAGCATCAGCGCGTAGGTCATGGCTTGCGTGATGATCGACAGATAGACGCCCGTCACGCGGCTGCGGAACGCAAACCATCCAAAGACGAAGGCCAGGAGCCCCGGCACCAGCAGCACCATCAGGCAGGCGAACCAGAACATGTCGAAGCCCCACCAGAACCAGGGAAGCTCTTTCCAGTTCAGGAACACCATGAAGTCGGGCAGGACCGGGTCGGCATAGACACCCCTCGGGCCGATTTCCCGCATCAGGTGCATGCCCATCGCGTAGCCGCCCAGCGCAAAGAAGGCTCCGTGTCCCAGCGAAAGGATGCCGCAATAGCCCCAGATCAGGTCGACCGACAGCGCGAGCAGCGCATAGGTGAGGTACTTGCCCATCAACGCGACGGCATAGCTCGGCAGATGCGCGGCATGCCCGGGCTCAACGGCAAGATTGGCTACGGGAACGATGATGCCTGCGGCAAGAAGCGTCGCGAGGAAGGTCCACGACCGACGGTCGAGACTTGCGAGCAACATGGGGCGGCTCTTCGGCAAACTGCTCATTGTTCCACCGACCGTCCCCTGAGCGCGAACATCCCTCGCGGGCGTTTCTGGATGAAGAGGATGATGAAGACGAGCACAAGGACCTTGGCGAGCACGGCACCCGCGAAGGGCTCGAGGAACTTGTTGGCGACGCCGAGGGTGAACGCACCGGCCAGCGCGCCCCAGAGATTGCCGACCCCGCCGAACACGACGACCATGAAGCTGTCGACGATGTAGGTCTGACCCAGATTGGGCGACACATTGCCAATCTGGCTGAGAGCGACGCCCGCAATGCCGGCGATCCCGGCGCCAAGGCCGAAGGTGGTCGCGTCGATCCACCCGGTTCGAATGCCCATCGCCGACGCCATCGGACGGTTCTGCGTCACCGCCCGCATCTGCAATCCGACGGGTGTGCGCTTCAGGACCAGGAGCAGAACCGCGAAGACGATCAGCGCGAACACCATGATCCAAAGCCGGTTGTAGGTAATCGTGATCGCGCCAAGCTCGAACGCACCCGACATCCAGCCGGGGTTCCCGACCTCGCGGTTGTTCGGGCCGAAGATTGAACGCACCGCCTGCTGCAGGATCAGGCTAACCCCCCAGGTCGCGAGCAGCGTCTCGAGCGGGCGGCCATACAGGTAGCGGCACACCCCGCGCTCGATCATTACCCCGACCGCGGCGGAGACCAGGAAGGCGAGCGGCAAGGCGATGGCGAGCGACCAGTCGAACAGCCAGACGGCATGGGTCCGGATGATCTCCTGCACCACGAAGGTGGTGTATGCACCAAGCATCACCAGTTCGCCGTGAGCCATGTTGATCACGCCCATCACTCCGAAGGTGATGGCAAGTCCGATGGCCGCGAGCATCAGGACCGACCCCAGCGACAGCCCGTACCAGACGTTCTCGGCAACCTGCCAGAGCTGCTGGCGGCGCTCGAAATCGGCGACGGCAGAACGTGCGGCATCCGCAACTGCGGGACTTTCGGCATTCATCGCCGCGGCAAGGATGCCAAGAGCGTCGCGCCCTCCCTCGGAAGCAAGCGTCTCGATCGCCTCGATCTG
The DNA here is from genome assembly GCF_016623495.1 of Thermohalobaculum xanthum. Classification (GTDB taxonomy): domain Bacteria; phylum Pseudomonadota; class Alphaproteobacteria; order Rhodobacterales; family Rhodobacteraceae; genus Thermohalobaculum; species Thermohalobaculum xanthum. The sequence continues at coordinate 758,852 of NZ_JAEHHL010000001.1, forward strand.
CTCGGCCTCGGGCCGGTTCGAGCCCAGGGTCACGGCCGCCCGTGCCCGGCGCATCGCGGCAGCAACATTCGGTACGGTCTCGGTTGCGAGTGCCGCATCGAGCGCTTCGAGCTGGCTTGCGTCGCGAGCCCGAAAGATCGCCTCAGCGGCTTCGAGCCGTTTCGCGGGCTCGGCGGCGCCGAGCCTCAGCGCGCCGAGCGCTTTCTCGATCGCCCGGCGAAGGTTGTTGTTTAGCTTGATGCTTTGCGTATCGCGCCGTCCGAGCTCGGCAATCTTCTCGCCGGAGAACGGATCAACCGCCGTTTCCGTCTTGCCTTCCTTGACGACACGAACGACGCGACCATCGGCCTTGAGCACCTCGAGCTCGCGAGCCGCGAGCCGGTCGAGGATGCCTGCCGCGCGCTCGTCGCCGGTCGCGGCGATCTGCTCGATGACGCGGGCACGATCTTCGAACCCGCCATCCGGCAGTTTCTGGACAAGTTCCTCGAGGGTCTGAGCGGCCGCGGCCCCCGAAAGGAGAAGGCCTGCGAGGAACACGAAGAGGTGGAGGAGCGGCATGGCGATGTCCGGACCGTCGGTCGCGCGCACCACTGCGCGCTGGTACGCCCCTCCCCGCGAAGGGGAGGGGCAAGCTCAGGCAACGATCAGTTCGCGATGCCACCGCACTTGCTGGTCTCGACGTTGAAGTTGCCGCAGCTCATCGGCTTGCGCCAATCCGAGATCAGCTTGGCGGACTCGGGCAGGAAGTCGGACCACGCATCGCCGACGACAAGGCCCGGGGTCTCCCACACGATCTCGAACTGCCCATCGTCCTGAATCTCGCCGATCAGCACGGGCTTGGTGATGTGATGGTTGGGCATCATCGCCGAGTAGCCGCCGGAAAGGTTGGGAACCGAGACACCGATAATGCCGTCGATCACCGCGTCGACGTCGGTGGTGCCCACCTTCTCGACGGCCGTCACCCACATGTTGAACCCGATGTAGTGGGCCTCCATCGGATCGTTCGTCACGCGGTTCTCGTCGCCGATGAAGCCATGCCAAGCCTCGATGAAGGCATCGTTCTCGGGCGTGTCCACGGACATGAAGTAGTTCCACGCGGCGAGATGGCCGACCAGCGGTCCGGTGTCGAGGCCCGCGAGTTCCTCCTCGCCCACCGAGAAGGCGACAACCGGGATGTCGGTCGCCGCGAGGCCCTGGTTGCCGAGCTCCTTGTAGAACGGCACGTTGGCGTCACCATTGATCGTCGAGACCACCGCGGTCTTCTTGCCGGCCGAGCCGAAGGTCTTGATGTCGCTGACGATCGTCTGCCAGTCGGAATGCCCGAACGGCGTGTAGTTGATCATGATGTCGTCGGCGGCGACGCCCTTGTCCTTGAGATATTGCTCGAGGATCTTGTTGGTGGTGCGCGGGTAGACGTAGTCGGTGCCGGCGAGAACCCAGCGCTCGATGCCCTGGTTCATCAGGTAGTCAACGGCCGGGATCGCCTGCTGGTTCGGCGCGGCACCGGTGTAGAACACGTTGCGCTGGCTCTCCTCGCCCTCGTACTGCACCGGGTAGAAGAGGATGCCGTTCAGCTCCTCGAACACCGGCAGCACCGACTTGCGGCTGACCGAGGTCCAATTGCCGAAGACAACGTCGACCTTGTGCACGTCAAGAAGCTCGCGCGCCTTCTCGGCGAAGAGCGGCCAATCCGAGGCAGGGTCGACGACCACCGCTTCGAGCTGCTTGCCGAGGACCCCGCCCTTCTCGTTCTGCTCTTCGATGAGCATGAGCATCACGTCCTTCAGGGTCGTCTCGGAGATCGCCATCGTGCCGGAAAGCGAATGCAGGATCCCGACCTTGATCGTGTCCTGCGCGTGCGCGGAAGATGCGGCGAACACCGATACCGCCATCGCCGAAGCGATCAATCCATTCTTGAACATAGGGGTGGTCCTCCAGCTGTTGCTCCCCGAGGAGAAGCAAGGGCCATGCCACATGGCCGATCAGCTGATGTTTGCGCTGAAATGTGGTTTGATTTTCCCCTGTAAAGGCATATCGCATAAAATTTATGCTAATTGGCATTCGATTTATGATTGTTTTTTCACCACTAATTTACACACTGGTCACATTATCCTCACAGAGAGGCGTCGTTTGATATCCGACCAATCGTATGGGCGCTGTCAGCGGAAGCCGGCATGAGGCGGATCCGTCGCCGCACGGTTCTCACACGGGAATGGGGACAGTTCATTCAGGTTTCTTGACGCCTCTTCGAGTCCTCCGGCGTCACAGGCATCCTGACCGCGAAAGGGCGCATCAACGGCGTCGAGACCGTTCAGGGCACCATCAAGTGCGATGCCATCGCGCTTTGCACCGGCGCTCAACAATATCGAAAACCTGATGGCGCGCGCGCACACGGGCCGGTTCTACGGCTGGGATGGGGCAGCAACCCTACGGTCAGCGGTGCCGGGGCCCACTATCAGCAAGAAATTTCTATGAGCTCGCGCGGCGAGTGCGTCAGCAAGCGGCAACCATCCCGTCCCACAAGGACCATGTCCTCGAGCTTTACCATTCCGGCCTGCTCGTCACACACGTGCAATTCGACCGCCAGGATCATGCCTTCCCGGATCGGCTCGCGGCCACCGCGCGACAGGAAGGGTGGCTCGTTGAGATCCAGGCCGACGCCGTGGCCCACAAAATGCGCCTGCTTGCCATCGGGAAACTTCAGAAAGGCGTCATGCAGTCCCAGCCTGTCTGCGTGAAAGCAGGCCCTGGCAAAGACATCCCCCGAACTCATGCCTGGCAAGATGTCGGCGATCAGCCCGTCTGCCACGTCACGCAGCCGCTCGTAGAGCCGGGCAGTCTCGTCGCTCGGGCGCCCCATGCAATATGTGCGGGTCTGGTCGCCGTGGTAGCCTTGGACACAGGTCGGGATATCGACGATCACGAGGTCGCCCGCCCGGATCGATCGACGGCCAGCTCCGGCGGGCACGGCAGCGCTCAGACCACAGCCCGAGATCGTGAACACCACGCCGCTGATCCGCCCGATGTTCTCGCCCGATGCGAGGGGGCCGCGGCCCATGGTGAAGTCCGGCTGACGGACGAAATACACGCCCTCGTGCCCTGCCCGGCGCTGGCCATCCTCGACGAACGCCGACGCCTCCAACTCGCTGATGCCGGGGCGCCAGTTTTCCACGGCCGCCCTGTGCCCGGCGTCAAGTGCAGCGGTTGCCAGTTCAATGGCGGCGACTTCTTTGCTGTCCTTGATCATTCTCTGATCCAGGATGTCCGAAGAGATATCGACCAGCCGCGTGTCATGCAGCTGCTCTTGCAGCTTTCGATATTGTGGGACCGTCATCAGATCGAGTTCCGCCCCAATCACCAGCCCGGCGGTGTTGTGACCGAATACGCTGGACACGATCCTCTCGAGACTTCCCTCTCGAAGAATCCGATCGCCGCTCAGAGCGGACTGGGTCTGCGCGAAATCGAGCCCCGCGCGGACAAACAGGAAGGCGTCAGATGGCAAGACGACCAGCCATCCGGGTTGTGCCGTGCCGGTGTAGTAATAGATGTCCCTGGACGCATGGGTCATTGCCCCCGAGAGGTCGCGCTCCCTGATGCGGTCTTGAAGGCAAGCGATACGCTCTTGAAACCGTGCCATTCTTGATCGTCTTTCCTGGGGTTACCGCATCAACGGACGACAGCTTCCAATCGTTGGGGCCGGCGTCTCTCGTCTTCTCGGGAAGCCATCTGCGCTCGAAAGCATGGGCGCCCCCGCCACTTGGCAAGGGGCTCGCCGCGCCTCAGTTGCGCGAGCCCGCGGCAAGCGCTGCGAGTGACTGCTTCACGACGCGTTCGAGTTCTTCCGGCTCAAGGCTGCCGATATCCTTTCCGGCGATGCTCTCCGTGATCCGGCCCGCCAGTCTCTGAACCTCGATGGCCAATTTGCGCGCATTCCTTCGGGCTGCCCGGTCGGTGCCCGCCGCCTCAAGCCGGTCGTCGAGGACACGGCAGAGTTCGGCGACACCAAGGCCGGTCGAGGCGGCCACGCGCAGAACCGACACCCCTTGCTTGTCACCGGCGCGCAGCGACAGCATTGCTTCAAGATGCTTCGCGGTCTGCTCGGCATCGTCACGGTCCGCCTTGTTCACCACCAGCACGTCCGCAATTTCCAGGATACCTGCCTTGATCGCCTGAAGCTCGTCGCCCAGCCCGGGCGCCGAGATCACCACGCTCAGATCCGCAACTTGCGAGATCTCCGTCTCGGACTGCCCCGCACCGACGGTCTCGATCAGGATAAGAGGCCACCCGGCCGCATCCATCACGTCAGCCATATCCTGCGCTGCCAGGCAAAGCCCGCCCAGATGACCGCGCGCCGAGACCGAGCGAATGAAGACCCCATCATCAAGGCTGTGCGCCCCCATGCGCGTCCGGTCCCCCAGGACTGCGCCACCAGAAATCGGGCTAACAGGGTCCACCGCGAGAACCGCCACCGGTTGCCCCTTCCTGCGCCACTCGTGGATGAGCGCATCAACCAGTGTCGATTTGCCCGCGCCCGGCGGGCCGGTGAAACCGATTACGCGCGCCCGGCCGATGTCCCCGCGCAACGCGTCAAGAAGCGCCTTGCCGTCTTCGCCGCCGTTCTCCGCAAGCGTCAAAGCCCGACCAAGCGCGCGCCGGTCGCCGTCTCGCACCCTTTGCGCCAGGCGCTCGGCACGGGATGTCGGCTCGGTGGACATTCATGCCACCATCTGGGGGTGGCCGAACCCGAGCTCGCGCCTGAGGCACGCGATGATCTCGCCATGCGTCACGCCGACCAGTGCCGCATCCACAACTTTCTCGTAGACGTTCTCCGACCCGTTCGCGGCACGGGCGAGGTCGTCGAGCGCCGCGCTCACCGCGCGTTTGTCCCGGGCCGCCTTGAATGCCCGGAACTCTGCGACCTGCGCCTCCATCGCCGCGCGGTCGGGGCGATAGGTTTCCACCTCCTGCACCTCGGCCTCGGCCTGGTAGCAGTTCACGCCAACGACCTTCTCCGCCCCGGATTCGATGCGATTCTGATACGCAAGAGCCGACTTGCCGATCATGCGCTGGACGATCCCGGCATCGACCGCCTTGTACATGCCGCCGGCCTTCTCGATGACGTCCATGACCTCGAGGATCTTTTCCTCCATCTCGTTGGTCAGGGCCTCGACGTAATAGGAGCCGCCCAGAGGGTCGATCACGTCGCAAAGATGGGCTTCTTCGCGCAGGATGTTCTGGGTCGCGACCGCGATCCGCGCCGACGCTTCGGTCGGGCAGGCCAGCGCCTCGTCAAAGCCGTCCGTATGCATCGACTGGAGGCCACCGAAGATGCCGGCGATCGCCTGCGCCGTGACCCGGGCGATGTTGTTGAGCGGTTGCTGCTGGGTCAGGTCCACGCCCGAGGTCTGGCCGTGGAACTTGAACCTCCAGGACCTCGGATCCTTCGCGCCGAACCTGTCGCGCGCGATCCGCGCCCAGATCCGTCGGCCCGCCCGGAACTTCGCCACCTCCTCGAAGAAACTGATCGAGATGTCGAAGAAGAATGTGAACCGCCGCAAGATGTTGTCGGGATCCATGCCGGCGTTGATGCAGTCCTCGGCGTATTGGATCGCCGTGGACAGGGTCAGGCCCATGGTCTCGGCCGGCGTGGCGCCGGCCTGCTGCATATGCTGGCCGACGACGGAAACCGGATTCCAGTTCGGCACGTGCTCGCGGCAGAACTTGACGTGATCGACGAAGACACGCCGCGCGCCCGGCTGGCTGAGGCGGTAAAACATGTGGTTCGCCACGTAGTGCGAGATATAGTCCGACTGGTTCGCCGTGCCGGTGATCTTGTCGAACGGAACGCCGCGCCGCTTGGCCACGCCCAGAAGGAACGCGAACAGGGTAAACGGCGTCGGGTCATTCATCGCGGTCGAGATCCGGTCAATCGGAACGCCGTCGAGCGCGGCATCCATGTGATCGACCGTGTTGACGACCGTGCCGCAAGTGCCCAGCAGCGGGATCGGGCTTTCGTCGCAGTCAATTCCCCTGAAGCCGGAGTTGCAGGGCAACAGGCTGATGGCAGTAGCGCCCTGCTGCAGCAGCATCCGAACGCGCTGGTTATAGTCCTGCGGCGTGCCGAGACCGATCAGCTGCCTTTGGGTCCAGGTGCGCCCGCGATGCATCGTATTGTAGATGCCGCGCGTGTAAGGCGGCTCGCCCGGCATTCCCAGATCGTCCGCATAGCGGTCCTCGGACCAGTCGAGCGGCGTGTAGAGCGGCCGCACCTCGATGCCCGAGCGGTTCACAACCGCCCGGTCGCGCCCGATCTCGCGCTCGTACCGCGCATTCCAGTCGTCGAAGGATGCCTGCAGGTTCCGAGCATCCGCGTTGTCATGGAATTTCGTCATCATGCGATCTCCGCTGCTTCGCGCGCGATACGGGCCTCTTGAGCAAGGCGGCGCACGGTTTCGACGATCTCCTGGCTGGTGGCGCCCGGATTGAAGACGGCGCTGACCCCGGCCGAAATCAGCTCGGGCTGTTCGTTCTGAGGGATGATCCCGCCAACGATGACGCGCACGTGGTGAAGCCCCGCCTCGCGAAGCGCGCCAACCAGTTCAGGCAGGATGAGATGGTCCGTGGCCAGCGAGCTGACACCGACAACGTCGACGTCTTCCTGAAGAGCCAGGTTCACGACCGCCGCGATTTCCTGCCATGGCGGCGTGTAGATCACCTCCATGCCGGCATCACGCAGATAGGCCGCCACGACACGGCTGCCCCGATCATGGCCGTCGAATCCGATTTTCGTGACCAGCACTCTCTCCGGATATCCCATCATTCCGATCCTTCTGACTGGGTGCGGGCGGTGCAGCGGAAAAGACGTACGAGCTCTTGGGCAATCTCTGCCGGGCCGGTTCCGCCGGGCTGATACCAGACCTGCACATGGTTCACCGCCCCGATCAGGAACAGTCTCAGCAGCCGTCGATCAACGTCCCCGGGAAGGGGCAACGCTGCGACCAGGCTCTTCAGGATTGCTTCGTATCTGTCGCGCAGCTCGACCAGATCGGCTTCGGCGGACGGGACCGCATCCGGCAGGATCCGGATGATGACACTCGCATAGGCGGTCGGTTCGATGATCATCCCGATATGGGTGGTGAGCATCCGTTCAAGCCGCACCCAGGGGTCGTTTTCATCCGCAAGTGCATCGAGCACCCGTGCCGTCAGGCGCTTCACCCCCTCCTCGTAGACCGCGACGAGCAGCGCTTCCTTGTTCGGGTAGTGGTAATAGATCGAGCCGGGACGCATGCCGCAGCTCTCGGCAATGTCCCGCATCGTGGTCGCCTGGTAGCCACGCGTCGAAAACAACTCGGCCGCGCTGTCGAGCAGCGTTTCGATGCGGTTGTTCGAGCGAGTCGCCGTTTTCATGTCCGACACCATAACCTAACAAACGTTTGGTTAACACGATCGTGAAAATCGTTCAAGCGCCCAGCAGAGGCAATCGCGCTCAAGGCGACACGCCTCCGTCTCGCCTGCAGGAGAAACGTGCATCGGAAGCGGGCTCTCAATCGCCTACGATGGCCGACCGCCCTGATTTTCAGTAGTGCTCAGGCGCCCAGTTGAGGAACAGCCCGACATCCCCCGGCAGATCGTCCGGAAAGTTGATGATGGCGGCTTTCAGCCGATACCCCTGCGGCTTGGCGAAGCCCTCGTATCGCTCGTACAACTCCTTCGCCTTTCCCTGGAGCGTCGAGGGCCAGGCCTTGTCACCATTGTTGATCGCGCGCCCGCCATCGGTGCACAGCTTGGCCGGAAAGCTGTAGACCATCGCCTCCATCGCGCCGTCCTTGACGGCGTTCATGACGAGGCGTCGGATCAGGGTACGCTCCTTCTCGGTGACGTGCTCGGTCATGAATTTCGTAATGAACTCGGACCGCTCCTTCTCTTCAGCCTCGCGGGCCTTGTCCTTCCGCGCCATTTCTTCCAGCTGCTTTTCGAGCAGCATCCGTCGCAGGTCTTCGGCACTGGGAACGCCGCTCGGCGGGGTCTTCGAGTGATCCGAGCTCATTTTTCCCTCTCCCAGTTTTCCGGCGGATCGCTTCAGTGCACCCAGGCTTGATCGCCCTTCCCTGTCCGCTCGCCTGACGAGAGGACAGGATCATCGTGTGTTTCCGAGAATGGTCTTCCCGAGCGCCGCCGATCACAAAATCAATTCGCGAGGAAGGTATCATACGGGGCCCCTCTGACAATGCTGCACGAAGGACCCGAACCTGCCTTGCCCGCCACGTGCAAATGGTGGTGGGGACACAGCTGCTTTGCAGCCCACCGAAGGACCGCCGTTCACATGGATCGCGACACCGATCGCCACGACGATCTCCTCACGGGTCGCCCGGGGCATGCCGCCGCTCCAGCATGACAGCCAAGAGCTCCGACCGATATGGCAGTGATCCCGATTGCGGGCGCGGCCCGCATCTTCGTCGTCGTGACGAGCGAGCCCGGTGTCATCGCTGCCTTGGCGCAGCCACGGAACGCGGCAGTTCTACGTCACGAAAGGCCTTTCAACGATCGGTCATCGGGCGTCGGTAAACTCCAAGAATGCGCGGCAGTCATCGATCACTGTCCGATACCCCAGGCACGGCTGGAATCGGGCAAGTTTAACACCTGAATTCAAGTGTTTCCCGTGCATTTGGCAGATCCAAACTGCAAAACTTGCATTGATAGCCAGGAGCCCGCCAGACATTGCTGCGCGCGCCGCGATCCTCGCGGTCGACCCGCGCTCAGACATGCACTAATCATTGATCATGACCATCCGGCGGATCCCGCTCAGACCGAGTCGGCAAAGGACGACGAGCGGCAACCCCGCGCAACAAACGGCAAGGGAGCAATCACAATGACCAACAAGAACGGAACAAGCAAAACCGGCGGAATCCTTCGGCCCGACAGGCGCAGTTTCCTCGGTGGAACGGCTGCGCTCGGCCTGGCCGCGGGTCTCGGACCTGCGCTGCTGCCACGTGACCTGAGAGCCGCCGAACCCAAGAAAGGCGGCAAGCTACGGGTTGCGATGCAACAGGGCGCAACGACCGACAGCCTCGATCCGCAGACCTACACAGACACCTTCATGCTCTCGATCGGTTTCGGCACGCATGGCACGCTGACCGAGATCAACCCCGAGGGCGAACTGGTCGGCGACCTCGCGGAAAGCTGGGAAGCGAGCACGGACGCCAAGACTTGGACGTTCCGGATCCGCAAGGGCGTCGAGTTCTCGGACGGCAAGACGCTGACCGCTGACGACGTCATCGCCTCGATCAACCACCACAGGGGCGAGGACTCGAAGTCGGCGGCAAAGTCGAACGTCGACCCGATCGCCGAGATCCGCAAGCCTGACGACAACACCGTGGTGTTCGACCTGAAGAACGGCAATGCCGACTTCCCTTACCTGATGGCGGACTATCACCTCCTGATCATGCCGGCCGTCGACGGCAAGGCGGACTGGGAGAATTACATCGGGACCGGCGGCTACGTCCTCGACACCTTCGAGCCCGGCATCCGCGCCACGCTCAAGCGCAACCCGAACTACTGGAAGCCGGGACGCGCCCATATCGACGAGATCGAGATGGTAGTGATCGCGGATCCCGCGGCTCGCCAGAATGCGCTGATCACGGGCGAGGTAGACTATCTGCAGCGCGCCGATCTGAAGACCGTGCATCTGCTCGCGCGGCGTCCCGAGATCCATATCGAGGAATCGACCGGCTTCCTGCACTACACGGCGCCGATGATCACCACTAATTCTCCTTACGATTCAAACGAGTTGAGGCTTGCGATCAAGCACGGCATCAACCGTGACGAGTTGCTGGAGAAGATCCTGCGCGGCCATGGCGCAATCGGCAACGACCATCCGATCGCGCCCTCGGTGCCGTTCTGGGCCGATCTCGAACAACGGACCTACGACCCCGACAAAGCGAAGTTCCATCTCAAGAAGTCCGGGTATGAAGGTGTTACTCTTGATCTTTCTGCCGCAGACGCAGCCTATGCCGGCGCCGTCGACGCGGCGGTTCTGATGAAGGAGCAGCTGGCGGCTGCGGGAATGGACATCAATGTCGTCCGCGAGCCCAACGACGGCTACTGGTCCAATGTCTGGATGAAGAAGGACTGGTGCCAGTGCTACTGGGGCGGCCGGCCGACCTGCGACTGGATGTTCAGCCAGGCTTATGCCGAGGGCGCCAACTGGAACGACACCTATTGGAGCAACGAGCGCTTCAACGTGCTGCTCAAGCAGGGCCGCGCCGAGCTCAACCCGTCGGTTCGCGCCGAGATCTATCGCGAGATGCAACAGATCGTGCGCGACGATGGCGGCGTCGTGGTCTGGGCCTTCGCGAACTATGTCGATGCCCGCACCGACAAGGTCCAGCACGGCGAGAAGGTCGCAGCCAACTGGGACATGGATGGCGGCCGCTTCATGGAGCGCTGGTGGGTGGCCTGACCCCGCTTTTCGCGTAACGATTTCCCCTCCGGCGGTCCATCCGCCGGAGGGCGTCGGAGGTATTCCCATGGATGAACCAGTCGGGGTCGAGGTCATCGAGACCGAGTGGATCACCTTGCCCGACGGCACGCGCCTCGCGGCGCGTATCTGGCTGCCCGAGAACGCGCGAGCGAACCCGGCGCCGGCTGTTCTGGAATTCCTTCCCTATCGGCGCCGCGACGTCACCGCGCCGCGCGACGAGAGCACCTATCCGGGCCTCGCCCTGCAGGGAATTGCCGGCGTCCGGGTAGACATGCGTGGCACGGGCGACAGCGATGGGCTCTACGACGACGAGTACTCGGAAACCGAGCTCTCCGACGCAGAAGCGGTGATCGCCTGGATCGCGTCGCAGCCGTGGTGCTCGGGCTCGGTCGGCATGATGGGCATCTCGTGGGGCGGCTTCAACGCCTTGCAGGTAGCCTGGCGCAAGCCACCCGCGTTGAAGGCCGTGATCTCGATCGCATCGACGGTGGACCGGTTCGCCGACGACATCCACTATCGCGGCGGGGCGCAGCTTTCGGCGCAGGCCTACTGGTCGAACACGATGCTCGGCAACATTGCGCGTCCACCTGACAGCGCCGTGGTCGGCCCCGCCTGGCGCGAGATCTGGCAAAAGCGCCTCGATGCGCTGACACCGCCCATTTCGACGTGGCTGCGGCACCAGCGTCGAGACGATTTCTGGCGGCACGGTTCCGTCTGCGAGGATTTTTCCCGGCTCATCACCCCCTCCCTCGTCATTGCGGGCTGGGCGGACGGGTATCGGAACACACCGTGGAAGGCTGTCGAAGGGACCGGCGGACGGGTTCGCGCGCTTACCGGCCCCTGGATCCACAAGTATCCGCATTTCGCATGGCCACGCCCGCGTGCCGATTTCGTCTCCGAGGCCGGCCAATGGTTCAACCGGTGGCTGGCGGGCCGGGATGGCGCCGAGTTGCCGCTCCATCGCCTCTTCGTCTCGGAAGCCGTCCGACCCGGCGGTCGACGCGAAGACGAATCGGGACGCTGGGTCTCGATCGACGCGCAGAGCCCTGCCTCCGAAAGCCGGTTCTGGCTTGTCGACAGCCGGCTGGCCGACCGGCCAGGCCCTGCCAAGCCGGTGACGATTTCAACCCGACAGGACTGCGGCACCGAGGGCGGCGAGTTCTTCACGGTGAACCCCGAAGGCGATCTGCCGGGCGATCAGCGGGCGGACGATGCCCTCTCGCATTGCTTCGAGACAGGAAGGCTGGAACAGCCGATCGACCTGATCGGGCGACCGGTGCTGCGCCTTCGCGTCGCGCTCGACGCGCCGGTCGGGGCGCTCGTGGCCCGACTCGTCGACGTCCATCCGGACGGCGCCGCACACCGGGTGTCGATGGCAATCCTCAACCTGACGCACCGGCATGGCAGCGAGACCCCGAACCCCATGGACCCCGGCAAGGCCGAGCCGGTCGAGATCGTCTTCGACGCGGCGGGATATCGGTTCAAGCCTGGCCACCGCATCAGGCTCGCACTCTCAACGGCGTATTTCCCGATGGTCCTGCCAGCACCCGGTGCCGTTGCGGCGACCATTGAAACCGGCACGGCCGAGCTTGTGGTGCCCCGGGCGGCGGCGCACGATGTCGAGGTTTCACCGCCCGACGACCCCTCTCCCCTGCCCCGCTATCCGATGCACGCGCCGGCCTCCGCCAGCCACGAGGTCCGGCGCGATCCCGGCTCGGGCCGCGTCACGGTCGACCGCAGCGATGACACGGGCGAGATCGAGCATCCCGGAAACGGCATGATCTGGCGCGAGACGCGTCGCTCCTCGTGGTCGATCGGGCCGGACGACCCGCTCGGCTTCGAGGGCGTGGAAGAAATGGTCGCGATGCGCCTCCGCGACGGTGTCCAGACCGAAGTCACTGCACATCACCGGCTGACGGCGAGCGCCGAGCGCTGGTTTATCGAGGCGAGTCTCACAACCCGTGTCGACGGCGCCGAGACCTTCTCGCGCGCGTGGCGCTCGGAAATCGAGCGCGACCTGATGTAGCTGCGAGAAAGCGCGGAGCCTCGACTGACACGTGGACCGCAACGACGGTCGAATGCGATCTCAACCTGGCTCGCGCTCCGAATGGATATCGCCCGCCGCGATGCCTGCCCGATGCTCGACCACTCCGGCGGAGCGCCGCACGACGTCGGCAATCTTCATGAACTGGTCGGTCAACGGGCTGGTCTTGCGCCAGATCATGCCAATCGTCCGCGTTGGCCTCGGATCCTCAAACAGTGCGACCGAAACTCCGGCAGAGCGGGTCTCGACCGGAACTGCCATTTTCGGGATCAGCGTGACACCGATCCCCGCGCCGACCATCTGCACGAGCGTTGAAAGCGAGCTCCCGTCCAGCAGCTCCCGCGATCGCGTGGCGTGCAGATCGCAAAACGAAAGCGCCTGGTCACGGAAACAGTGCCCCTCTTCGAGCAGCAGCAAGCGCATTTCACGCAGCGCCTCGCGGTTCGGCACCGGCTTTCCCTCGTCCGCGATCGGCCGCACAAACGCGAACTCCTCGTTGAAGAGCGCGACCTCGGTCAGCGACGGTTCGGACACCGGCAGTGCGACAATCGCCGCATCAAGGCGTCCATCAGCCAACTCCTCGATCAGCTTCGCCGTCTGGCTTTCGCGCACATAGAGCTCCAGCGCGCCATAAACATCCGCAAGCTCTCGAAGAACGGTGGGCAGCAGGTACGGAGCGACCGTCGGAATGACGCCGAGGCGCAGGCGGCCCGACAGGTGCCCCTGCGCTGCACGCGCAAGGTCGCCGAGTTCCTCGACCGCGCGAAGGATCTCGCGCGCCCGCTCGGCAAACTCGTCGCCGAGTCGCGTCAGCTGCAGCTGACGCGCGCCCCTTTCGAACAGTGCCGCGCCGAGCGATTGCTCGAGCTCCTTGATCTGCATGGACAATGCCGGCTGCGAGATCGCGCATGCATCGGCCGCGCGCCCGAAATGGCGATGCCGGGCCAACGACTCGAAGTAGCGCAGTTGCTTGAGCGTGAGGTTTTTCATAATCGAAACTTATTCCGGCGATCAGAAAATCCAACTTAGCCTGATGCCGCAACCTTGATAAGAAGCTTGAAGCGGAGCCGATCGGCAGCCACTCTTGCCTCCGGCTCGCGGGTTCTCGGAGAACGGAACGCAAGGCGGACCTCTTCCGACGACCCAGACGAACACAACAGCGGGGTTGCATCATGACCGAGAACACGCCGCTCAGCGTAACCCTCTGGTAGCAAGAGATCTTGGAGGCGCGTGGACGCGTTTGTCGCGCAGCGCATGTATCGAGATCCACACCGGGATGCGGCATCGCCCCCTTGCCCGCACCATGAACGACCAAACATAGCCACGATCGGAGACGGAAATGGACGGAAACGACGCCCCGAATGCAGGCAAATGCCCGGTGATGCACGGCGCAGTTACCGAAGTCGGAAGCTCGGTGATGGATTGGTGGCCCAATGCGCTCAATCTCGACATCCTGCATCAGCATGACACCAAGACCAACCCGATGGGCAAGGACTTCAACTATCGGGACGAGTTGAAGAAACTCGACGTCGATGCTCTGAAGGCCGATCTCCACGCGCTGATGACGGACAGCCAGGACTGGTGGCCCGCTGACTGGGGTCACTACGGCGGCCTGATGATTCGCATGGCATGGCACGCCGCCGGTTCCTACCGCCTCGCCGATGGCCGTGGCGGCGGCGGAACGGGCAACCAGCGCTTCGCGCCCCTGAACTCGTGGCCTGACAACGCCAGCCTCGACAAGGCTCGGCGACTGTTGTGGCCCATCAAGAAGAAATACGGAAACAAGATCAGCTGGGCCGACCTGATCATCCTCGCCGGCAACGCTGCCTACGAGTCGATGGGCCTCAAGACCTTCGGCTTCGGCTTCGGGCGCGAGGACATCTGGCACCCCGAGAAGGACGTCTACTGGGGCGCCGAGAAGGAATGGCTTGCGCCCAGCGATGAACGCTACGGGAGCGTCGACGACCCGTCGACGATGGAGAACCCGCTCGCAGCCGTGCAGATGGGGCTCATCTACGTCAATCCGCAGGGCGTGAACGGCAAGCCCGACCCGCTGAAAACCGCCGCGCAGGTGCGTGAGACTTTCGCGCGCATGGCGATGAATGACGAGGAAACCGCCGCACTGACCGCCGGCGGCCACACCGTCGGCAAGTGCCATGGCAACGGCGACGCCGAGGCTCTGGGCCCCGATCCCGAGGGCGCGCCCATCGAATTGCAGGGCTTCGGCTGGGCGAACCCGAACATGAAGGGGAAGGCGGCCAACGCGGTGACCTCGGGCCTCGAGGGCGCCTGGACGACGCACCCGACACAGTTCGACATGGGCTATTTCAAGCTGCTGTTCGGCTACGAGTGGGAGCTGAGGAAAAGCCCCGCAGGCGCCTGGCAGTGGGAGCCGGTCGACATCAAGGAAGAGGACAAGCCGGTTGACGCCAGCGACCCGTCGCGCCGGCATAACCCGATCATGACCGACGCCGACATGGCGATGAAGGTGGACCCCGCTTACAACGCGATCTGCCAGAAGTTCATGGCCGATCCCGAGTACTTCAAGGACACCTTCGCCCGAGCCTGGTTCAAGCTGACCCATCGCGACATGGGGCCGAAGGTCCGTTACATCGGCCCGGATGTGCCGAAAGAGGATCTGATCTGGATGGATCCGATCCCCGCCGGCTCGACGGGCTACGACGTGGCGGCGGTGAAGGCCAAGATCGCGGCGAGCGGCCTTAGCATCCCGGACATGGTGTCTACCGCCTGGGACAGCGCCCGCACCTATCGCGGCTCGGACATGCGCGGCGGAGCCAACGGCGCCCGCATTCGCCTCGCGCCGCAGAAGGACTGGGAGGGCAACGAGCCCGACCGCCTCGCCCGCGTCCTTTCGGTTCTCGAGCCGATCGCGGCCGGGGCCGGGGCCAGCATCGCCGACGTGATCGTGCTGGCCGGCAACGTCGGCGTCGAGCAGGCGGCTAGGGCCGCGGGCTTCGACATCGAGGTGCCCTTCGCGCCGGGCCGTGGCGACGCGACCGCGGAGATGACGGACGCCGAGTCCTTCGACGTGCTGGAGCCGTTGGCCGATGGTTATCGCAACTGGCTGAAGAAGGACTATGCCGTCAGCCCCGAGGAACTCATGCTCGACCGCACCCAGCTCATGGGCCTGACCGCTCCCGAGATGGTGGTTCTGGTCGGTGGCATGCGCGCCATGGGCACCAACCACGGCGGCACCAAGCACGGCGTCTTCACCGACCGCGAAGGGGCCCTGACGACCGACTTCTTCGTCAACCTGACCGACATGGGTTATAGCTGGAAGCCGGTCGGAGATGGCACCTACGAGATCCGCGACCGCAAGACGGACGCGGTCAAGTGGACCGCCACCCGCACGGATCTCGTGTTCGGATCGAACTCGATCCTGCGTGCCTATGCTGAGGTCTATGCCCAGGACGACAGCGCGGAGAAGTTCGTGCACGACTTCGTCGCGGCATGGACGAAGGTGATGAACGCGGATCGCTTCGACCTCGCCTGATCGAGACGATCGCGCGCCCGGGCGTGGCCATGCTGGCCATGCCCGGGTGCCACCCGCGGCGCCGTAACCCGCCGCCGGTCAGGCGCGGCCGAGACGCGGGCAAGCTCCCCCACACCCTGAATGCGTCGCGCTTTCCGAAGCCTTGGCACCGCTGCGATCGCGCTGTCTTCATTTAGGGCCCGTGCCGTTCAGTGCCTGTCGCCCATGATGCAGCCGATCAACGCTTGGCTGCGGCCGCGGCACTCTGCACCACCGCCCAATCGACGGCCGAGCGCATCGTCTTGCCGAGCGCCTCGTCGAAGGCGGCGACCACATCCAGCATCTCGCCCGATGCCGCGGGTGTCTCGAATCCGAAGGACTCCGACGCGATGATGACGCCACGCGGCTCCTCGACGATCTTCATGTTGAGCTGCACCTGAACGAGGATGTCGCTTCCCCCGTTCGGAACGAGACGCGCCTGAAACTCGCGCAGATCGGTCAGCAAGGTGTAATCGGCCGAAAGCCCGATCGCCTGTCGCCCCACCGATCGGACCTTGCCGGTGTTCTCGAAGCTCTCGACCAGCAGGGTCTGCACCATCAGCGGCGCACGGTCGACCCAGCCGGATTTCGGAAAATACTGCACCGCAAACGGATTGGGCTTCACGGCGATACGGTCAGTGTTCAGCCCGGCCGCCGCTGTCGGCTCCTCGATCACGAGCTGCGCATTGAGTTGCGGCAACCCCGGATCGTAGCTGCTCTTGGGCGTGAGTTCGTAGAGATCCTTCGGGGTCGTCACGGCATTGAGCGTGGCAAGCCCCGTGCACCCGGACAGCAACAAGGCGGCGCCCAGCGCGCCGAAGCGGTTCAACAACATCATCATCTCCGGAATTCGGGGGCCTGGGTGCCGAGCAGGAACCGCGCCGGATCACGCTCGATCCGCGCCGTGAGCCGCTCGAGGTTCTGGACGAGCTTTCTCGCCTCCTGCACGAAGCGCACGAACTCGGTCAGCCCGACCTGGGCGAACCCGTCGATCTCGTCTCGGTTCTCGACCACGATCGCATTGATGTTTCCAACGAGGCTCTGCGCATTGTCCAGAACGGCACGGACATCCGCGGTGATGCGCGGAAGATCGGCCGAGGCAGCGCCGACCGACTCCTCGAGCGACGCCACCGTATTGCGGATGTCCTCGAGTATGGCGCCTGCATCCTGTTCGAGAAGGACGCTCGCGCTGTCGAAGGTGCGGGTTGCCGAGGCCAGCGCGGCGTCCGCACCGGTCAAGGTATTGTCGATGGCCGCAAGCGTCACGTTCGCGCGCTCGAACGTCTCCGCCGCGGCGCCAAGCGTCCTCTCGGCACCGACTGTGATTGCTTCGAGCCGGCCGGCCGCGGTCTCGATCTCGGGACCGAGCGTCGTGATCAGCCGGTTGATTTCGCCGGTTGCACTGCGCACGTCAGCCATGATGGCAGGAACATCCTGATCGACGACGCGGTTGACACTGTCGATGGCCGTGCTGGCGCCCTCGACGGCAGCGCGCGCTTCACGAACCAGCGCCGCGCCCTCGCCCGTGACCAGCGCGTCGACATCACGGGCGAGCGTATCGACCGATTTCAGCGTCGTGTCGGCCTGGTCGATCGTCGTGTCGAGGCGGGCGATGACGGTCTCGGCCTCGACGAGCCGCGCGATCGCGGTGTCGGTCAGAACCTCGATCCTGTCGGCAACGCCACCCGCGCGCATTCCCAGGTCCTGGGCGACGTTGCCGATCGTGACGGCCGTCTGATCCACCGACGCGATGAGTTTGGGCAGATCGTTCGCGATCAGTTCATTCGCGCTGCCGAAAGTGGCCTCGGCGCTCTTGAGCGCTGCCGACGCGTCGCCGATCGCCACCTCGGCCTTGCGTATCCCTTCCGTCGCCGCCCGCATCGTCTCGTCGGCACTGTTGAGGGTGCGATCAGCCGTTACCGCGAGACCGTCGAGCGTGCCTGAGAACTCGACGACTTCACGCGCCGCGCCTGAGAGGTCGGCCGACAGCGCCGAGAAATCCTTCAGCACGGTGTCGAGCTCACCCGACGCGCTCTCGAGGTTACTGAGGATCCCCGTGATGGCCTCGCGGTTTTCGTCGCTGACGACCTCGCGCACCTCCTCGAGCAGCGAGATTGCCTTCTCCAGCAATTCAGGCGCTCCCTCGAAGATGCTCTGGAAGGCTGAACGGGCCGAGGGAATGACCGGGTTCGAGCCATCGGCCGGACGCGCGAGAGGCGCCGCGCCCGGGCTGCCGCCCGAGAGAGACACGTAAGAGACGCCCGTGACGCCCTGGAACTCGAGCGTGGCCACCGTGTCGGTCGTGACAGGCGTCTCGGCCGCGATTTCGAGGCCGACGCGCACCTTGCCGGGGTTGTCCTCGTCCAGGGCCAGCGACACGACCTGTCCGACCGGAAGCCCGTTGAAGCGCACGCTACCTGCCGAACCGAGGCCGGAGACGCTGTCGAAGAGCACATCGTAATAGGCGTACTGCCGGTCGACCTCGACCTTTGCCAGCCACAGGAAGAAGCCGAGCGCGCCGAGTACACCGAGAATGGTGAAGAGCCCGATCAGGACGTAGTTCGCACGTGTTTCCATCCGCGCTCGACCCTCTCCCGCTTTCTGTCAGGCCGTAACCGCGCGGGCGCGGGGGCCATGAAAATATTCGTGCACCCAAGGGTGGTCGACCTTCAGCATCTCGTCCATCGTGCCGGTCACGAGTACTCGCTTCTCCGCAAGGACGGCGACCCGGTCGCAGATCGCCTGAAGGCTATCCAGGTCATGGGTTACCATGAAGACCGTAAGCCCGAGCGATTTCTGAAGCTGACCGATCAGCTCGTCGAACGCGGCGGCGCCGATCGGGTCGAGACCGGCCGTCGGCTCGTCGAGGAACACGATCTCGGGATCGAGCGCGAGCGCACGCGCGAGCCCCGCGCGTTTGCGCATGCCCCCCGAAAGCTCGGAGGGAAACTTGCCGCAGGCGAGCGGCGGCAGACCGACCATCGAGATCTTCAGCTCGCCCAAGGCCTTCATCATGGAATGCGGCAGCGAAAGCTGCTCACGCATGGGCGCCTCGACATTCTGCAGAACGGTGAGCGACGAAAACAGCGCGCCGTCCTGAAAAAGCACGCCCCACCGCTTTTCGATCTCGCGCCGCTCGGCATCGGACGCCTTGAGCACGTCGCGTCCGAAAACCCGGATCGACCCGGCCTTCGGACGGATCAGGCCGACGATCGTGCGCAGGAGCACGGATTTCCCGGTTCCCGATCCGCCGACGACGCCGAGCACTTCGCCACGGTAGACATCGAGGTCCAGGCCATCATGCACGACCTGGCTGCCAAACTGGTTGACCAGCCCCCGCACCTCGATAACGGGCTCGCGCGCTCCGCTCATACGCCAATCTCCGCGAAGAACACCGAAAAGATCGCGTCGACCACGATCACCGAGAAGATCGACAGGACGACCGAAGCGGTCGTGAGACGGCCGACCGACTCGGCGCTCCCTTCCACCTTGAGACCCTCGTAGCAGCCGATGACACCGATGATGAAGGCAAAGAACGGCGCCTTGATGAAGCCCACGCCAAGATGCCAGATGTCGGTCGTCTCGTAGAGTCGGGCAATGAACATGCCCGGGCTGACCCCAAGCTCGATCCAGCTCATCAGGCCGCCACCGAGCAACCCCATCACGTTGGCAATGAACCCGAGCACGGGGAGCATGAACAAAAGGGCAAAGACCCGCGGCAGGACCAGCACCTCGATCGGATCAAGCCCGAGCGTGCGCATCGCATCGATTTCCTCGCGGATCTTCATCGACCCTATCGCTGCGGTAAATGCAGAGCCCGAGCGGCCTGCGACGATGATCGCGGTGAGCAAGATGCCAAGCTCACGCAGCACCGAGATCGCGATCAGGTTCACGACGAAGACCTCGGCGCCGAACTGGCGAAGCTGCACCGAGCCCTGGAACGCCAACACCACGCCGATCAGGAAAGCCATGAGCGACACGATGGGAACGGCGTTGAAGCCGACCTCCTGCATGTGGTGGACGAGGGCGGTTCCCCTCAGCCGGCTCGGCCGGATCAATGTGTTCACGGCGCGCGCCAGCACGAGGCCGATAAAGCCGAGGATCTCGATGCTGGTGCGGGCGATATCCGCAACCTTCTCACCGACCCCCGCGACCCAGCCGACGAAGCCGCCCGGGGGCTCTTCGATCCCCTCCGCCGCGGGAAGCCCGCGCGCCACCGTTTCGAGCAGCTCTGCCTCGTGCGGGTCGAGGCCGACGATCTGAACGCGCGAGCCTTCCGCCTCTAGCTTCGCCTGAAGCTGAAGGATCCGCCATGCTCCGCCGGTGTCGAGCGTATCGACCCTGCTCAGGTCGATAACGACCCGAGCACCCGAGGGCGCTTTGCTCAGGCTGGGCTCGAGCACATGGAGCGTGGCCATCACCACCTGCCCTGCAATGCTCAGGACCGCTCCATCGCCTTCGCGTCTCATGTCGACGCTCACACCGCTCATCGCAATGTCATGCTCCCGTGCGCCCCGGCAACCTGCCGAATCTTCGACGCCCGATCGTGGCCTTTTCACGGCGGGCCGTAAACGATTGCATCCTTGCCCGCGCTCCACCGGAAAAATGGGCAGGGAGCGCCCCCCGAAACATCGCCGCCCGCGCGGCCGCCGGCGCCGGGTCGCCGATACCGGCAAGACTCCGATGCAAGAACCGTCGCCCGACACCACAAAAATCACGGCTTCAGCCCGGATTTCGCGATTCACTTTTGAAGTCTCGTGCTCGGGTCATGTAGGCTCGGCATGAAATCACGAGGGAGAGACCTCATGTCAGACTTGATTGGCAGCTTGACTGGATCGGATCGCGCGCGCTTTGCATTGTCGCTCGCCATCGCGGCGATTATCGCGCTCGGCTTCCAGACCGGACCCGCCGAAGCAGCCACGGAAGACGAGGCGAAGCAACTGTGCATGACTGAAATGTCGGGCCCGCAGAAAGCGCTCGAGGTGCGGGAGACAAGTCTCGTTCTGCGAGACCGGCAATGGCACTTCTATGGCAACGCCGACTTCGACGATGCCGAGAGCGTGCATTTCGACTGCGTCGTTCACGGCGAGAAGGTCGTCGCCGTACGCTACCTCGTCCCGGACTCCAGCCGCGCAAGCGGCACGCGCTGGTCGAACGAACGCCCTCGTGGGACCGCACACCAGGGCCTCGAACTCAATGAGACCGCGATGAGCGACAATCCCCTGCCGCCCGCCGAGCCGAAGATGATGGAAGCGCCCAAACCGGGCAGCGGCGCACCCGCACTCGGCGGCAACGCGGCCGACAAGGAAGGCTCGACTGGCGGGGCCAAGTTCATCAAGGTCAAGTGAGGGGCGCTTCGACGCGCCCTCACTGTCATCCGGCCGACGCCAGCCTGTCGCGCCGCGCCAGTTCCGCCTTGAGCCGCTTGCGTTCCTCGAACTCGGCCGTGACGTCGCGCATGACGGCGGCAACGCCTGACAGCCCGCCATGCTCATCGGCGACCGGCATGATCGAGAACTGGATCGAGATCCGCGTCCCGTCCTTGCGCGTGGCTGGGACCGAAAGCAGGTCCCCCGCTCCATAGCGCGTCTTGCCCGTCTTCATCGTACGGAGGTAGCCGGACCAGTGCCGGGCTCTCAGATGCTCAGGCGTGATGATGTCCAGGGACTGGCCGACCGCTTCGCTCCGCTCAAAACCGAAGATCCGCTCGGCGCCCTCATTCCAGAAGCGAATGATCCCGTGCGCATCCGACACGACCAGCGCATCGGGCATTCCCTCGATCAGCCTGCGGCCGAGTGCATCGAGATCCATCGGCGCATCCTTCGCTTTACCAACCAAACTGAACCACTGCGCCATGGCCGCGGGGCAAAAGGCGCTCAGGGGCGGCCCCAATGCAGGCGCTCGGCTTCGCTACCCGCCGAACTGGCGCCTCGAAAACCGACATTCGCGATCCTGGCAAGAGCCGTTGCCCTCACGTCCGAACGTCGGCGGCTTCGAGATACTCCTTCAGCGCGATCGCGTTGTTGTGCGCCTCGTCCTTCGCGGCGTAGACGAGCGTCACCGGCCCCTCCCTCAGCCGCTGGCGAAGGTCCGCGATGGCCTGCGGGCAACCGTCGAGCTCACGTGCATAGCGCCATCGAAACTCGTTCCACTTCGAGGGATCATGGCCGAACCACGTCCTGAGCCCCTCGCTTGGCGCAAGGTCGCGCGCCCAGTGGTGGATGCGAAGCCGATCCTTCGCCAACCCGCGCGGCCAGAGCCGGTCGACCAGCACGCGCTGCCCGTCCGACTGACGGGCCGCGCGATAGGCGCGCTTTACGCGCAGCCCGCTCACCGCGCATCCGTCCTGGTCTGCACCCGACCAGCGCCCGTCACGATAACATCCATCGGAATGTCATGTGGCTGCGGATGGATTGTCGGTATCGCCGCGCAGGGGTGACCCACACCGATCACCTGCGGACGCGCCGCGAACGACGCGAGCGTTCGATCGAAGAAACCGCCCCCGTATCCAAGCCGATAGCTTGCGGGATCGTATCCCACCACCGGTGCGATCGTGACGTCCGGGATCACCTGCTCGCCATCCGCCGGCACGGGAATGTTCCAGACGCCCCTCTCCATCCGGCAACCGGGGTGCCAGGCGCGGAAGACCAGCGGCTGTCCTTTCTCGACGACGATCGGCAACGCGATGCTCGCGCCGCGTATCGCGGCGCGGGTCATCCATTCCCTCAGGTCCAGCTCACCGCGAAACGGCCAGTAGAGGCTGACCGTGACACCGGGCCGAGGCTCGATCAGCCGATCGAGTTCGGCCGCCACCTCTTCGGCGACGCGCTGGCGCTCGGCTGCCGGCACGGCAAGGCGCGAGGCGATCAGGCGCTCGCGCTCAGCCTTGCGCCAGCGCGCCACGTCCCGAGCCGTGTCCGCATCCATCACGACATAGCCGTCGGGGCCCAGAGCCAGCTCGTGAGCGAAGCAGGGGGGCGAGGCAAAGCTTGCGCCGTCCGTATCGTCTTGCATCACGTCTCCTTCCTCCGTGGTCACGGGTCGATGCCGAGAAGGTCGACGCCCGTTTCCCGTTCGAGCAGTCGCGCATTCGTCCGGAAAATCGCCGCGACCATCTCGGCGTCGCCGGCCTCGATCGCCATGTCGACGATGATTGCCGTGAGTGCCCAGACGATCCGCCGGTCGCCATAGGCCGCCGCGGCCCGAACGATAGCGGGTCGGATATCGCCAACGCATTCCGCGATGCGCCGCATCCGCGGGTTTGCAATGTCCGGCTCGGCGCCCAGCCAGAAGGTATGGCCGATGACATCAAATGCGGAAACGTCGCTGCGCATGACACTGACCCATGCTCTCCATCAGCATGACGATAGCGGGTTCGATAAGATCACGAAAACAAAAGTTATTTGATTTTAAATTCGACATTTCCAATATTAAACTGCCATGGACACGGAACTCGCCCGCACCTTCCTTGCCGTCGCGGCGACCGGGAGCTTCGTCGCCGCAGCCGAACGCCTGCACGTCACCCAATCGACCGTGAGCGCGCGCATCCGGACGCTCGAGGATCAGTTCGGCCGCCGGCTCTTCACCCGCAACAAGGCAGGCGCCGTCATCACTGACGCGGGGCGCAGGTTTCAGAAACATGCGGCGTTGCTGGTCCGGACCGTCGAACAGGCGCGCCATGACATCGGCCTCCCGCGCGGCTTCCGGGCCGGAGTCGTCGTGGGTGCTCGTATCGGCCTTTGGGATGGCCTCATGCTCGACTGGCTGGCGGAACTGACGACGAGCATCCCCGACATCTCGTTCAGCGCGGAAATCGGGTTCGAGCCCGACCTGATGCAAGGCCTGATCGATGGTCGCATCGACATTGGCGTGATGTATGCCCCGCAGCGAAGACCAGGCATGGAACTGGCGCGCATTGCCGAGGAAAGGCTGGTCCTGGTCCGGTCGGCACGTGCCGCGCCGCATGAAGGCGCCTATGTCTACGTGAACTGGGGGCCGGAGTTCTATTCCCAGCACAGCGCGAGCTTTCCGGATCTTCCGGGCCCGCATCTCTCGGTCAATGTGGGATGGCTGGCGCTGCAGCATATCCTCGATCATGGCGGATCGGCATATCTTCCGTCGCGCCAGGTCCGGCACCTCGTCGCTGACGGCCGGCTCGAGGAGGTCCCGGGCGCCCCCGCCTTCGTGCTCCCGATCTGGGCTGTCTATCCGCATGACCGGGACACGAAGCTGATCGATCCGATGATCGAGGCGCTCGCAGGGCGGGCGGCGGCGACTGTCTGATCACGACAGCGCCACCCAAAGCAGGATCGGCCCGCGACCTTCCCTGCCCCGCGCAGCTCAGAGCACACCGTCTTGCTTCAGCCTCTCAGTAACCCGCTCGGCCATCCCGGCGCAGCGGGCGCCATCGAATGGAAAGATTGCCTCGAAGCCCGCACTTACCTCGGATTCGAGAATTGCCTTCAACCGTCGGCGCGCGCGGAAGAGGCGCGTCTTGACGGTAACAGGGTTGAGCGAGAGGTCATGCGCCACATCGCGCACGCTCATGCCCTCGACCTCGCGCATCAGGAACACGACGCGGAGCTCGTCGGGTAGGCTGGCCACGGCAGTCTCGAGCATCGCGCGCACCTGCGTACGGGCGAGCATCACTTCGGGCCTCTCGGTTCCCCGCGCCGGAAATGCCAGGACATCGGCGCCCGGAAATTCGTTCTCAGCCACGGTATCGTACTCCTCCTGAGGGCGCGCGGCGCGGCGGCGCATGCGCGCGGTGTTGAGAACGATGCGGGTGATCCAGGTCGAGAAACGCGCTTCCTCACGAAACGAGGAAAGCCGTGTAAAAGCAGAAAGATAGCTTTCCTGCACAACCTCCTCGGCTTCGGCATCGCTGTCGACGATGCCGCGCGCGACACGGAAGAGCCGGGGGTTCAGGCGACGGATCAGTTCGCGTACCGCCGCCTCGTCGCCATCGCGGGCGCCGGCGACCAGCGCCCTTTCGTCAAGATCGCGCGGCTCGCGAATTCGGTGCTGTCTGCTGTTGGGGATCATGCCAGATCCTCGGGCATGATCCGTCCCTTCGCAAGGATCTCGGCGACCCTCGGAAAGGCTTTCAGCGCCGCCTCGGGCAAGTCGCCCGCATCCCCCGCGGGACCCTCCCAGCCGGGATCGCCCGGTCGGCCAACCACGATGCGCCCGACCATGCCCGCATGCTCGTGGGGAATGCAGTAATAGTCGTAGACGCCAGGCACGCTCAACGTGACCTCGAAGCTCGCGCCGGGAAGCAGGAAGTCGCTGTCCCAGGGCGCCGCACCTGACGGAATGCGCCGTGGGCGGTCGAAGATCGCCGGATGATACGTCGTGGCGGTGTGGCTGTTGCCCTTGTCATGGTTCACGAAACGCAGCATTGCGCCGGGCGCGACGGCGATCGCAAGCGGCGCAAACCAGACCCGTTCGCCCCGCGCGGTTCCGCGCATCTCGATGTCGCGCGGCGCCGCCGCACCGACAGGCCTGCGGGAGGCCAGGGCGGCGAGCGCACCGCCCGCCACCCTTCCGAACTGTCTTCGCGTGATCATCACTCGGCCAGCCGCGCCCGAGCGTCCTCGCCATGCAGCAGCACGACATGCGCATGGGGCTTGTCGACGCCCGGATGACCGGCGTTGTAGTAGATGTCGACCGCAGACACGTTGTGCGAGCCGACCCCGAGGTCGTCGAAGGAAGTGCCGCTCTCGAGCGCTTCGATCGGCGTCATGTAGATCGTCGCCGCCAGCTTTCCGTCGCGGTCGTAGCCGAGGAACGGGCCGGCCGGCAGCGTGGCGGGATCGACGTAGAGCATGCCAAGGCCGGGCAGGAAATCCGGCAGGGCGACGAGGTCACTGACCTTGGCATAGGGCGCGGCCGGAGGCGCGTTGCGAAGGGCCTCCTCGTCATGGGCGCTGGCGGGAGCCGCCATGAAAAGCGTGGCGCCGAGTGCGGCGATAATCATCCTGTGGAACATGTCTGTCTCCTCTGGCGACCAGGACCCCTGCCCTGGCTCACCCCGTTGGATGCGACGACGCGACAAAGGTTCCCGGGCAGCCGGAGAGATTTCTGAACGGCTCGTGCGGCGCGCAAAGATGATGAGTTGGGGCAGCCGGCACTTCGGCGTTGCTCGCAGCCCCGCACGCAAGGTCTGACGGCAGCCTTCGCAGCGGGCTCAGAGGTGTCGCAGGCGGCTTCGCTCGATCAGGTCCAAGAGCATTGCCATCGCATCGGCACGGTGAGCGCGGTGCAGTTTGCGCGCCAAGGCCGGGTCATGGTTGCGGATCGCCTCCAGCACGGCACGGTGATCCTCGTTCGACTTTGTCGGCAGCGGGCGCAGGTGAAGCGTCACCAGCCGCGCGCGGCGGACCTGGTCGGCCATCATGGTGACGATCGAGCAGACCCGAGAATTCCCGCCCAGTCGAACGAGTTCCGTGTGGAACGCATCATCGGCGCGCGCCCAGGCCTCGAGGTCCTTGCTGGCGAGAGCGACGTCCATGTCATCCATGGCTACGCTCAGCGCCTTCAGATCCGGATCATCGTATCCTGCCGCAGCCGCGCGCTCGGCCGCCAGGCTTTCCAGTTCGGTCAGGACCTCGTAGATCTCGCGCATGTCGTCGGGAGAGATCGGCAGGATGCGCACCCCCTTCCGCGGACGCACCTCCAGCAACCCCTGGGCCTCGAGCATGAGCGCGGCCTCGCGCACCGGCGTGCGGGACATCCCGAGGCGTTCCGCGAGTTCCGTCTCGAGATGGTCTGATCCGGCCGCCAGCTCCCCGCGGAAAATCAGATCGCGAAGCTCCTCGTAGGCGCGATGACTCGTGGAGAGCGGCTTGATCCGAACGTCATTCATGGCGACCCCGCGAGGCTCACCAGACGCCCTGTGCGGGCAGAGTCATACACAGCCTCTTCGATGATCTTCACGGCCAGGTAGTCACGAGCAGTGTTCTCGATGCTGCATTGTCCTGCAAGCCCTTGAACCACATGCTGTTGCAGCGCGAAGACGCAGTCGCCGCCAAAGCCCCGGTCGGGCGCGTTGGTAAAGAGGCAGTCGTCCTCGACGGCGCCGAAGCGACGCAGGCGAACGACACCCTCGCCGTCGAGCATCATCGTGCCCGCCATGCCCTCGACCAGCGCCTCGCCCATCGTCCGGCGCGGATTGCCCGCAGCGTGGTCGAGAAGCCTGTTCCCGTCGAAAAGCGCCCGGACACCGCCTTCGAAGCCGAAGACGATATATCCCGCGTCCTCGCCAAGAATGGCGGGATTGAGCTTGCGCAAGTCGGCATAGACCTCGGTTGGCGGCCCCAGAAGGTAACGGAACGTGTCGATCCAGTGGACGGCGGTCTCGTGCACGAGAAAACGCGGCATCGTCTGGAAATAGGGCTGTCGGTCGAGATAGGCGCGCGGCCCCTGCCCATCACCCGGGCGCAGCCGGAACGTCACCTGAAGTACGGCGCCGATCTTGCCGCCATCGATCGCCGCGCGGATTGCCCGATACCAGGGCTGAAATCTGAAATTCTCGTGCACCACCAGGGTCATCCCGGCCACATCGGCCAGGTCCGCCATCTCGCGCGCTTCGGCCAGAGATGTGCAGAAGGGCTTCTGGCAGATCACCGCGCGCACGCCGAACCGCGCCGCCTCGCGGATGCTTTCGGCATGGGCCGGAGGCGGGACGATGATGTCGAGCAGGTCGGGCCGCTCGCGCTCGAGCATCTCGCCAAGTTCCGCGTAGGCGGCGAGGCCGGTCGCCTGCGCCCGTTCGATCTGCCGGTCGCAGGAAGCCACGACCTCGACACCAGGCATGCGCGACCATGCATCGTAGTGGAACTGGCTGAAATAGCCGGCCCCGAGACAGGCGACCGTCGGCCCGGCGCTCATGCCGAAACGCGCTGCATCGCCGTGCGGATCGCTGTGATCATGTCCTCGGTCCCGTGCGTCCCGCCCATGTCCCGCGTCCGAACGTTGCCCTCGCCCAGCACCGACCCGACCGCCCCATCGATACGCGCCGCGTCCTCCCGCAGTTCTGAGATGCCGTGTCTCGTGCCCAGCCAATCCAGCATCATGCCGGCCGACAGCACCATTGCGATCGGATTGGCGAGCCCCCTGCCCACGATATCCGGCGCCGTCCCGTGGCATGGCTGGAACAGGGCGTTCGCGTCCCCGATATCGGCCGACGGCGCCAGCCCCAGCCCCCCCATCAGGCCCGCGCCCAGATCCGAGAGGATGTCGCCGAACATGTTCTCGGTCACCAGCACGTCGAAGCTCCATGGCCGCTCGACCATCCACAGCGAGATCGCGTCGACATAGGCGTGATCATGGGTGACATCGGGATACTCCCGCGCGATCTCGTCGAAGATGCCACGGAAGAAGGCGAAGGCGCGAAAGACGTTCGCCTTGTCGACGCAGGTGACATGGCCGCGCCCCTTCCCCTCCTCGCGGCGCTTGCGGGCGAGTTCGAAGGCGAAACGAAACAGCTTCTCCGAGGTGCGGCGCGTGATCCTCAGCGTCTCGCGGGCCTCGTCCGCGCCGACCTCGCCCTTGCCGAGCGTGAAGAAAAGCCCCTCGGTGCTCTCTCTGACCAGCGCGAAATCCACAGGCTGCCCTCCGTCGAGGCGGAGCGGCGTCGGCTGGCCAGGGCGGATCTGGACGGGCCGCAGTCCGGCATAAAGCCCGAATTCCATGCGCAGGTCGATCTGTGGCGTGATCTCGGTGCCGTCGGGATAGCGGACCGTTGGCAGCCCCATGGCCGCGAGGAGGATCGCGTCGGCATCGCGTGCCGCGGCGATCGATGCGGCCGGCAATGCCTCGCCGGTCGTGGCGTAGTGCCCCGCCCCCGCGGGCAGGTCGATGAATCGCAGCGAGTAGGCACGCGATCCCTCGGCAAGCTCGTCGAGCAGGCTCAGCGTCGGCGCGATGACTTCAGGGCCGATACCGTCGCCCTGAAAGACCGCAATCTCGAAT
The DNA here is from genome assembly GCF_016623495.1 of Thermohalobaculum xanthum. Classification (GTDB taxonomy): domain Bacteria; phylum Pseudomonadota; class Alphaproteobacteria; order Rhodobacterales; family Rhodobacteraceae; genus Thermohalobaculum; species Thermohalobaculum xanthum. The sequence goes on from NZ_JAEHHL010000001.1 coordinate 787,883, forward strand.
GTTCGGGCCATCGCACCCCGCGTCGCCGCGGCCTCCTTGCCGTGTCTCAATGTCGTTGACAGTGCGTGTTTTAATGTATACGCAACTTTATGCAACACTAATAACATTAAACCGTCAAGAAGGGGAGGACGGGATGAAAAGCCTGATCTGCGCCGTGGCCTCCGCGGCCATCGTGCTGGGGCTGTCCGCGACCGCGGCCAGCGCGCAGAGCTATCCGTACCGCGACATCACCAACGTGGTCGTATGGGGCGCCGGCGGCGGCACCGACACGATAAACCGGATGATCATGGCCGAGATGGAGAAACACCTCCCGGTCAGCATCAGCGTGACCAACGTCACGGGCGGCGTCGCCGGCTCCAACGGCATGGTCTATGCGATGAACCAGCCCGACGACGGCTATACGCTCGCCGGGATATCCGAGTCCAACGTCACCGCCGCGGTCCAGGGCGGCTGGGGCGAGCGGTTCGACGTCTGGTATCCGTTCATCGTCGGAGGATCGCCCGATCTCATCTCGGTCCCGGCCTCGTCGCCCTACACCTCGCTGAAGGAACTCGTGGACGCGGCCAAGGCCGCACCCGGCACCATCCCGGCGGGAGCCAGCGGTGCAGGCTCGATCCACCATCTCAATCTCCTCGCACTCGAAAAGGGTGCAGGCGCGACCTTCAAGTTCATTCCCTACAAGGGATCCGCCCCCGCACAGGAAGCAGCCCTGGCCGGCGAGGTGCAACTGGTCGTGACGTCGCTCGCCGAGCAGGCCCCGCTGATCGAAGGCGGCAAGCTGCGTCCGCTCGCGATGCTGACGCCCGAGAGCGCCGAGATCGCCGGGCAGACGGTCGAATCCGCCTTCACGATGTATGACGGGCTCGATGCATATCTGCCCCTGAAGCAGGCCATCGGATTTGCCGTTGCGGCCTCCGCGCCCGACGACGTGAAGCAGGTGCTCACCAATGCCTTCCAGGAAGCGATGAAATCCGATGTCGTCGCCGAATGGGCGAAGATGAACCACTATGACATCGGCGGACAGTCGGGTGCCGAGGCGAGCGAACTGTTCGCCCGGCTCGAGAGCAGCTTCGCCTGGACACTCGCGGACCTGGGACAGACGACTGTCGACCCGGCCTCGCTCGGCATCCCGAAGCCTTGAGGCACGGCGCGGCCGGCCCGGAGAAAGGGCCGGCCAATGCCGTTCCGGCGGGGAGGCCGTCATGGACGACAAATCGCAACTGCGTGCACGCGATTTCTGGGCCTCGCTGGGCCTGATTGCCCTGTCGGGGTTCTTCATCTGGCAGACCACGTCGATACCGCTCCAGGCGACGCGCGTGGCTGGCGTCTCGTCGGTGCAGTTCTACGACTCGGCGGCGGTCGTGCCCTACTTCATCTTCGGCGCGCTGCTTATCCTGTCGCTGATCCTCCTGGCCAACTCGATCGTCTCGGGTGACGCTGCCCGGGCCCTGAGCGGCGCCGGCATCGGTCTCGACTGCGCCGAGATCTGGCGCATCGGAACCATTGCGGCCGCCATGGCCGCCTACATCCTCGGGCTGGTCCCGCGTGTCGATTTCATCATTGCGAGCGGGCTCCTGATCACCGCGCTGATCTGGGGGTATTCCACCGGCCAGGCGGGCCGCATGGGGCTGGCAGCGGGGGCAGTCGTGCTGGCGGGAAGCTACGCGTTGATCCGGCATCTTCCGCAGAGCGAGTGGAACAAGCCGCATGACGACGACTGGGTCGCATTGGCCATCTGGATCCTGCTGACGACCTGGGCCCTCACACGGCCGGACCGAAACCGGCTGACGCGCGCGATGCCCCTGATCGCCGTGATCGCGCCACTGATCCTTGTCACGGCGATGGCCTTCGGCTTCCGGCAGAACGTTCCGAACCGCGGTGGACTGATCTTCAGCCAGATCGAGCGGACCTACTACCTGGATCTGCGCCCACTCTGGAGCCAGTAAGTAATGGACTACTTCGTCGCGCAGCTCGCCGGTTTCTGGGGCGCCTTCACGGGGCTGGTGCTGGACCCGGTGACCTATCTCTACATGCTGTCGGCGATGATCCTTGGCATCGTCTTCGGCGCCCTTCCGGGGCTGACAGCGACGCTCGCTGTCACCATCCTGACGGGCTTCTTCGGCAACAAGGTTCCGATCGACTATGCGCTCATCGCGCTTCTCGGCGCCTATGTCGGCGCGATCTACGGTGGCTCCTACCCCTCGATCCTGCTCAACATCCCCGGCACGGCCGCCAGCGCGGCAACCGCCATGGACGGCCATCCGCTGGCGCGGCAGGGCCGCGGTGGCGAGGCGCTGGGGCTGACCACCACTGCCAGCCTGATCGGCACGCTCGTCGGCACCGCGGCGCTCCTTGTGTTCGTGTGGCTGCTGCTGGCGATCTCGAGCAACATCGCGAGCCCCGAGAAGGCGCTGCTGGCGCTCTTCGGCATCCTCCTGTCGGGGACACTGATGAGTGAAGACCTCGCGATAAAGGGCTGGATCTCGGGGCTGATCGGCCTCGCGATGGCGATGGTCGGCCTCGACCCGCTGCTCTCCGAGCCACGCTACACCTTCGACTGGTCGTATCTCCTGTCGGGTTTCCAGGTGGTCCCGGTCCTGATGGGCGCGTTCGCGGTGCCCCAGATCATCGAGGGTCTGCGAACCGCAAGACCCGGCGAGATGCTGGCGCTGACTGGCCGCATCCTGCCTCACGGCCGGACCATCCTGCGGCACCTTCCGACGATCACGCGCTCGGGCGTCATCGGCACCGGTGTGGGCGCCCTGCCCGGTGTCGGCGAGGACGTGGCCGGCTGGGTCAGCTATGGCGTCGGCAAGAGCGTCGGCCGCGACGGTGCGAATTACGGCAAGGGATCGGTCGAGGGCCTTCTGTGCAGTGAGACGGCAAACAATGCCTGCATCGGTGGCGCGCTGATCCCGCTCCTCGTGCTCGGGATCCCCGGCTCGCCCCCTGCCGCGGCGCTTCTCGGCGCGCTCAAGATCAACAACGTGATCCCGGGCCCCACCATCGACCCCGCGATCATCATGCGCGTCGTGGCGATCATGGTGCTCGCCTCGATCACCATGTTCGCCGTCGGGCTTCTCACGGCGCGGCTGTTCGTGCGAATACTTAAGGTGCCGCCGGTGGCATTCCTGCCCGTGGTCATGGTGCTGACAACGATCGGCTCGTTCAGCGTGGGCGGCGGAATCAACGATCTCTATCTGATGCTCGGCGTCGGTGCGGTGGCCACGCTGATGAACGCGATGAAGTACCCGATTGCCCCGCTCGTGATCGGCGTCATACTCGGAGGCCTCTTCGACGAGACCTTCCGCCGCTCGATGCTGCTATCGGATGGCGACCCGACAATCTTCCTGACACGCCCCATGGCCGCGCTGTTTCTTGTGCTGAATGTTGCATTGATCCTGAGCCAGGTGCCCGCATTGCAGCGGTTGCTGACCCGGCGTGGGCGCGTGCTGTCATGACGCTCGCGGTCGTCGTCCGCTTTCGCCTGCATCCCGGCGGCGCCGAGCGCTTCATGCCGCTGATGCACGAGAACGCAGCCACATCGCTGGCCGTCGAGCCGGGATGCACGCGCTTCGACGTGCTCACCGATCCCGGCCGTCCCGACGAGGTTTTTCTCTACGAACTCTACGACGACCGCGCGGCTTTCGACGTCCACTTGCGAAGCACACATTTCCGGGCCTTCGATGAAGCGACGTCAAATCTCGTCGCCGAGAAGCATGTGGAACTCTTCCGGGAGGTCGGACCATGAGCGCGTGGCAAGTTCATGCTCTGAAATACGCCGAGCGGAACAGCCGCATCCGCGCAGACAGTTTCATGTTCGACGCGACACATGATGCGGCTCACCCGATGGACTACTTCATCTGGCTCTTGCGCCGCGGGGACGAGGTGATCCTGGTCGATACAGGGTATGACGGCGCCGAGGCGGAACGGCGCGGCCGGCCGATCCTGATCGACCCTCGCACGGCGCTGGCCCCGCTCGGGCTTGTGCCGGAGGCGATTTCAACCGTGATCGTGACCCATCTGCATTACGATCACGCGGGCGGCCTCGCGCTTTTTCCGAACGCGACGCTTCATATGCAGGCGCGCGAGATGGCCTATGCCACGGGACCTTGCATGTGCCATCCGACGCTGCAGATGCCCTTCACCGCCGAGCATGTCTGCGAAGCCGTCAAGCGGGTCTACAGTGGGCGCGTCGTGTTCCATGATGGCGATGGCGAGGTCGCGGAGGGGGTCACGGTCCATCGCATTGGTGGGCATTCGCGCGGGCTGCAAGCCGTTCGCGTCCGGACCGAGGCGGGCTGGCTGGTCCTCGCATCGGACGCCTCGCATTTCTACGAGAACCTTTTCACCCGGAAACCCTTCCCGATCGTCGTCGACCTGCAGGAGATGCTCGACGGCTTCGCGATGCTCGAACGACTTGCCTCGGCGCGCCGACTGATCGTTCCGGGGCACGACCCGTTGGTCACCCGATGCTTCCCACAGGATGGGCCGCCCTATGCCTACCGGCTCGACCGGGGGCCCGTCTCCGAGCCAGGCTGATCGCCCGATGACGTCCCTCGGCGAAATCTCCCGCGGGCGCTAGCCGGATTTGGCGCCTCGCGCTGCTTTCCGTTTGCTCGTGCCGACGCCCTCATACGTCACGACTTTCCGATAGAGATGCCATGTCGCGTGACCAAGGATCGGAAGGACCACGACCAAGCCCAGGAACAGGGGTATCGAACCCACCGCCAGCCCAACAGCCACGATAAGCCCCCACGCCGCGATGGGACGCAGGTTCCTTGCGGTCACGCGGAGCGACGTCACTATGGCCGTCGGCGCACCCACATGCTTGTCGAGCATCATCGGAAAGGAGACGACGCTGGTCGCAAGCGTGATGGCTGCGAACACGAAGCCGACCGCGAACCCGACCACGATCATGACCCATCCCGCCCCGGTGGTCAGGGCATCGCTGAGAAGCGCCCCCAGCGAGGCCGGCGGCTCGGGCCCCAGCGTCGCGTCATAGATGATCTGCGCGGCAATCAGCCAGACGACGAAGAATCCGACAAGCAGCAGACCCAGCGCCACGATCGCGCCAAAGGACGGCGACGCGAGCACGGCCAGGGCATGTCTCCAGTCCGCCGCCTCGCCCTTCTCGCGCCGGCGGCTGAGTTCGTAGAGCCCGACCGCCGCCACGGGGCCTAGCAGCACGAAACCCGCCATCGCTGGGAACAACAGCTGCAGCAGGTTCTGGTCGAAGGCGATGAACGTGAGGATCAGCCCCCCGATGGAGTAGACGAGGCAAAGAAAGACCACGTCCGTGCGACAGGCAGCCAGATCGGCCAATCCGGCACGAAGGGCGTCGCGTAGGTCGGGAATGTCGATGTGCTGGATGCGGACGTCTTCGAGCCCGACCTCGCCCTTCTCGACGCCGAGGCTTTCCGTGGCGGCACCGATGTGATGCGATCCGCCGCCGATCTGATCTGCCAGCCATTCAATCGGGTTGCGTATTGCTGCGACCATGGTCAACCTCCCTGGTCACGAGCCGTCTCTGCCGCCCCGGCATAGCCCAAACGATCTGCGACTTGTCGGTCTGGCAGTTCGGGCGGTGTATCTAGGATTGAAACTATAGCAGAATTTTCGTTGGCCGCATTGTCCGATTGCGCCTGACCGAACGCACAACGCGCCACTCCGGAACGTCCAGCCTCGCGGTAGACACCGTCCGAGCGGCGTCTAGGATAGGCGCACGTCATGGGACCAAATTCGTTCAAGTGCTGATGTTCCGGACCAAGGACCGGCACACGGGGGCCGTGTCACAAGCGTCGCCTCAGTGTGGCTTGCCCGGCACCACTCCTCTCCGGACCTGAAGGCTTCGGTATTACGAAGGGAGAACGACATGATCCGAACCGAATGGCTCCGCGAGGACGAGGTCCTCGCGATCAGGCCGGATGGCGAGATCGACGACGACGATTTCAAGAGTGTTGCAAAGGTCATCGACCCCGTCATCGCTCGGCGTGGGCGGCTCGAGGGGCTGCTGGTCGACGCGCGCGGTTTTCAGGGCTGGGACGACACCAAGGCGCTGATTGCGCATCTGCGCTTTGTCCATGCGCACCAACCCAAGGTCGCGCGCATCGCGATCGCGGGCGATCAGTGGTGGCTGCGCGCCGCGCCGATGATGGAGCCGCTCTACGGAACCCCGATCCGGACCTTTGCGGCTTCAGACCAGGACGCGGCAAAGGCTTGGCTGCTCGAGAGCGAACCCGAACCGCCGAATGTCGCGATCCTGCCGGAAAGCCGGGGTGACGTCGTCGGCATCCGGGTGACCGGCAGGCTCCGGGAAGACGATTACGACGCGATGCAGGCCGAGCTGACGCGGCGCCTGCCGCAGGACGGCAAGCTGCGGTTGCTCGCCATCATCGATGACGATTTCAGGGGATGGACGCCGAAGGCGTGCCTCGACGACATCGCGATGGCCTTCTCGCCATGGCGCGATCGGGTCGGAAAACTTGCCGTCGTGGCCGGGCCCGGGCTAGTGCGCTGGTGCGCCGAGCATTTCCCGCGCGGCCTTCTTCCCTACCCCCTCAAGGTCTTCGAGCCGGCAGAGCTCGACCAAGCGTGGGAGTGGCTGCGCGCGTAACGCCTTCTGCGCGGCATTACCTACACGGCAGCGGCGCCGGACCTGTCGGCGCCCTGCCCCATGACGCCCTGCTCACCAGGCGGTGGCCAGCGCGACCACACCCACGATGACCAGGCTCGCGCCCCAGACGCGATCGAGATCAAACCACCCGCGGGTCAGGACCTTCAGGCCGAGCCAGCGGTAGACCGCCCAGGCGAGCGCTCCGCCCGAGGCGATCATCGCCGCCGAATGGACGAGAGCCACCGCGAAGGCGATGCCGACAGACGTCCCCATCAATTCGCCTGCCGCCTCGTGGCCAGCATCGATCTCGCCGGCGTGGCACAGGCCCAGGTAGATCGGAACCAGCATCAGCGCCGCACCATGGGCAATCGCGACCAGGAACGACCACAAGGCAAGGCGCGAGGGCGGCACGCGCGCGAGAAATCGGGCGTGCCGTTTCGTCACGAAGATCCACGCGCCGAGGGCGATGACCAGCACCGCCGCCACGATGCGGATCTCGGCCTGCCACGCGATCAGCAGCGTCAGCGCAGCGAAGGGCAGAAGGATCGCCAGCATCGCCGCCAGATGCCCGGCGGCGAGTGCCGCGAGCGCGCGCCACAATGCCGCGCGCCGCCGCTCCATCAGGGCTGCCGACACCGCGAGTGGCCAGCCCATTCCGGGATTGACGCCGTGATAGACCCCGCTTGCCACCACGGCGAGCCAGAGACCCGCCGCGGCGCCGGTCAGACCCTCCAAGGCTCAGGCGGACGGATAGCAGAAGCTGTCGGTCGAGCAGTCGCCCCCTTCGAGCCGGATCTGGTGGGCGCGGTAGCCCTTGGGAAACTCGACCCAGAACTTCTTGTCGAGCGTGAGCCCCCCATCCTTGCCGACATCGGCCTTGACCATCGCCGCGCCCCGGTCGCCCGGGTAGAACTGGTCGTCCCAGGTCGAATAGAGCGAGTTCGTCCAGTAGACACGCTTGCCGTCGCGGCTGATCTCGACCATCTGCGGGCCATAGCCGAAGGCGTTACCGCTGGGATGCTTGGCCTGCCGCACGATCCCGCCGACATGGACCGAACCCGCGAGCTTGGGGTTCATCGGGTCCGAGACGTCGTACTGGCGCATCTCGCCCGTCCCCCAGCACGAGACATAGAGGAACCGGTCGTCGAGCGAGAGGTCGATGTCGGTGACCAGCGGCGGCACCGCCTCGAAGCCCTTGAGCAGCGGCGGGAGGTCGTCGGCCTTGGCGGGCTCGGGCGGGATCGTGGCGGTCTTCTTCGCATGGAACTTGCCGCCCTCGCGCCACCAGGTCCAGATCGATCCCTCGAGGTTGGTGGTGTCCACCACGACGCCGCAGAACCCGTATTCCTTCACCGGATCATGGGCGGGGCGAACCTCGAGCGCCATCTGGTGGTTCTCGCCAAGATCGATGGTCTGGACGTTCTTGCGCGCGCGCAGGTCCCAGAAGTGAAGCCTGTGGCCGTACTTGTTCGACAGCAGGTCCTCGGGCACCACGCCGCCCTCGAACTGCGGCGGCAGGCCCCATTCCGAGCTGACCATGTAGTCGCGCGGCAGGTTCCACCAGAAGTCGTACTGCTTGTCCTGCGGACCACGGTCGATCTCGTAACGGCCGATCACGTCGAAGGTCTCGCAATCCATGATGAAGATGCCCGGCGGGCCGTCGGTGCCGTCCTTGCCGCCGCCACCGAGGGTCGAGACATAGATGCCCTCGGGCCCGCAGTGGATCGTGTGCGGCCGCGAGTAGCCGGTCTTGGCGAAGACCTCCTCGGGCTCGATGATCCGGTGGATCTTGGCGGCCGTCGGCCCGCCCTTCACGTCGACGACGTAGATGCGCGAGGAGCGGATGCCCGGAATGATCAGGTAGCGCCGCTCGAGGAAGGCGTGCCCGCTCAGGGGCGACAGGGCCGACGAGCAGGCGTTCCAGCCGAAGTGGTGAAACTCGTCACCCTTGTTCGGCATGATCAGCTTGTGGACGATCTGGCCGTATTCCGCCGACTGCGGATTGACGTTGACGACCGCGAGGCCATCGGGCTGCGAGGCGTCCGGGCTCAGCATGAGCGTGTAGGCAAGCGTCTCGGCAGGGCCTGCCATGGCAAGCTTCGGCGATGGGTAGAAGGTCGGATCAGGTCTCAGGTTCATGGCGTTCTCCCGGAAGGTGGCGACGCCGTGGTCTTCGCGCCCGGCTGTCGCGATCAAAGTTCGACAAGAAAATCCGACGCGGGCAAGTGAGGCCCGGTCCCAAACGGCCCGGCGCCGAGCATAATACACGATCAGCCTGTGGTCGACCGCGCCGACCGTCAAGCGCACGATGCGGCCGGAAGGGGTGCGAGACGCTGCGCACGAGCGGGCTTGCGCAGGAGTTACGCGGGCTTTCACGCGTGAAAACGTCGTCTAGTATTTGATTTAATTAAATTATATGGAGATTCCCTCACACGGGCTATACCGCCATGATCGGCCGGACCTCACTCGATCCCCCAGACCTCGAGATCCTGGCGCCGGCCCCGGATCGGGAACCGACCAACCCGCGATGTCCGGGCGGCAAGCTCGGGCGCATCGGCAAGCGCCGCGTTGCGGCAGGCGGCACTAACGACCAGACGACGCCCCGAGGACTTGGCGATGTCCTGAAGCCGGCTCGCCACGTTCACGGTATCGCCAGTCACCGTGAGCTGCGCATGCGTCTCGCCGCCCACGACGGCGACCGAGACCGGGCCGTGATGGATCGACACCCGCAGGCGCAGCGCCTCGCCGCCGCCTGCCCCCGCCACTGGGCCGAGTGCGTTGGCGCCGTCGAGCAGGTCGAGGCCGCAGCGCAGCGCGTTCGTGGCCGCACCGGCACCGGCATCGTCGGCATCGATACCGAAGGCGAGCAGCGCGCCATCGCCCTCGTAGGAGATGACGACGCCATCGCGGCGGTCGGCCGACGCCTGGAACAGGCGGTGCAGGTCACGCAGGAACGCGGTGGTCTCGGCGGGAGTGCGGATCTCGGAGAGCGTGGTGAAGCCCGCGACGTCGACGAACAGCACGGCCGCATCGGCCGAACGCTCGGCAAAGGCCGCGGCACCGCCCTCGGCCAACCTGCCCGCCAGCCGCGGCGAGAAGAACCGCGAGAGGTTGTCGCGCTGCGCACCGAGCCCGGCAGACATCGCGCGCTGCCAGCGCAAGCGCCTGCCAAGGCCCCAGAGCGTGGCGAAGCCGAGCGCCACGATCACGGCCGTCGCATCGAGCCAGAGCCCCGGCCCGGCAAACGCCGCCTGGAGCGCCGCGAGCGCCGCCGCCCAGACCAGGGGCACCGCCACGAGCAGGCCGCGCCGCCGCATGCCGAGCGCGGCGGCAGCGACGCCGCCCGCCCCGAGCGTACCAAGCACCAGCGTCGCCAGTGCCGACGAAGCGTCGCGGCGCAGGGGGCCACGGTCCACCAGGTTGCCCGCGAGCGTGGCCAGGATCTCGACGCCTGGCACATCGGGCCCGAAGGGCGTGGCGAACTGGTCCGACAGGCTCTCGGCCGTGGCGCCGATGAACACGGCCTTGCCGCGCAATGCCCCGGCCGCAACCCTGCCCTCGATGATGTCGAGCAGGCTGAGCGTGGGGATCGTCGCACTTGGGCCGTAGTGGTTGAGCACGACACCGCCGCTGGGATCGGTGCCGATCTCGTGCGCGCCGAGGCGCACCGCGCGCCCGGGCCAGAGCACGACATCGGTGGTGCTGAGCCCCTGCAGGCGCCGGACCGCTTCGAGCGACAGCGCGGGAAGGAACTGATCACCGCCGATCCAGAGGGCGAGCGGCACCATCCGTGCCACCCGGTCGCCCGAGCGCGCAATGTTCACATGCCCGAGGGTCGCACCACCCAGCAGCGCCGGATCCGGGATCAGGAGGCCGGTTTCGGGCATGCCGGTGGGGACTGCGCCGACCACCACGTCGAAGGTGCTGCGCTCGAAGGCCGCGATCTGCTCGGCGGAGAGCCCATCCTCGGCCACCACGTGAAGGCCGCGCCCGGCAGAAGCGACCGCGACGACGACGTCCCCGCCGGCGGCGATGGCTGCGGCCAGCCGCGGGCCCGCGGCGGATTGTTCGAGAAAGAGGAGATCGACCGCGATCACCGCCGGGCCGGCTTCGCGCAGTGTCTCGATCGCCTCGGCGATCGCGAGGCGCGGCGGTGGCATCCAGCCCAGCGCGTCCACGGTCGCGTCGTCGATCGCGACGATCACGATGTCCTCTGGCACCGCGGCCGCCCCGCGGATCGCGAATCTCAGATCGAGCAGCCGTGCCTCGGCGGCGTCGCTCAGCGGATCGCCGACGCCCGTGCGCCACAAAGTGAGGGCCGCCGCCACGACGATCGACAGCACCACGCCGGGCCAGACCATGCGGCGTGGAAGCCGGGCCATGCCGCGTCAGTTCCAGTCGAAGCCGAGTGCGTCCATGGTCTTGCGGATCCGGGCCTCGCCCCAGGTCTTGACCTCGCCGGTTTCGCCCTGCCCGGTTACGGTCACGCCCTGCCCATCGGCCAGCACCACCGCCACGCGGTCGCGGCCGACCACTCGGACCCCGCCGCTACGCACGAAGACGGCGCTGCCATCCGAGGGCGAGTGTTCGGCCGTCCATCGCGTCGAGCGCACCGAGGCGATCAGGAGCGGCGTGCGCACCTTCATGCCAGCCGCGGTGTCGGCGGCGCCGAAGATCCCCAGAACGCCCTCGATGATCTGCATCACGCGCCCGCCGCCGATGTCGGTCAGGGATTCGAGGTTCACCTCGGTCGAGGTGCCGACCGTCACCGCGAGCCCGTCCTCGCAGACGATGCGCGCACGCGTCTGTGCGTCGGTGACGATCTTGGCATCGCGCACCGCTGCCGCCCCCGGACGCAGCTGCGTCCACGTGCCGTCGGCCCACATCCGCGCCGAGGGGCCGCTGACATCGACAACCGTGCAGGCCGTGCGGGCCTGGGCATGCGCCGTACCCTGCCAGCCCAGCGCCAGCAGGACGCCGAGGCCGATCACCATCAGGCCCATACGGATCATGGCATCCTTCCCGCTCGTGCGCGGCCGACCGGCGCCGCCGCCTGCCAGACTATCAGGTCCTGACCGCGAGGTTAATTCGGCTTGCCGGGCATCGTCGGAGGACGTGGAAACGGGCGGCGCGGGCATGGGGTAGCAATGTCGCCAGACGCAAGGACGACCGCCCCTTCCCGGCCGGCATTCATTGATGTTCGTTCCACGACTTCATCGTGCCCGACGACGCCGCTCCGAATCCCAGCTTCGCGCCCATCGTGAACACTGCGATCCTTGGCGCGCCCCCATCTCCCGCCCCGCGCTTGGGGCGCGCCCGCGCGCGTCAGGCGTCGACGCCCTCACGCATCCATTGCTGGAGCGTCCGGATCGAGTGCTCGGAGTTCAGCCCGCAGGCGGGATCGAGCACAAGGGGCCCCGGCTTGTAGCCGCGGCTCTTGAGTCCGCGATGGACACTCTCGACGAGGCGGATGTCCTCCTCGACCGTGGTTGCGCGGTCCTGGATGGCAAGGCGGCGGATCACCTCGCTGTCCCAGCCGCCCTCGGTGTACCAGCCGCGCCAGACAGTGCAGTGATCCGCGTCATGCGCCCGCCAGTGATAGGTGTTGAGCACGTTGCCGGGATAGACTTGGAACGAGAACATCGGCCAGAGGAAGAAGGACCGATACTCGCCCGCATGGGGCTTGGCCAGGTCGATCTCGTAGGTCATCGCCTCGACGTTCTGGCATTCGGTCGTGTGGCGAAGGCAATAGCCCCTGGCGGTCGGCTGGATGTCGTAGGTCTCGGGCTTGATCACGCCGGTGGCGAAGGTCGGGTGGTTGAGCGAGCAGTGATAGCACTCGGAATAGTTCTCGACCGAGACCTTCCAGTTGCAATGCTCGGGGATCTCGACCCATTCGAGCGGTTCGAGCCTGGCGATGTCGGGGACGTATTCGGCCAGTTCCTTGCGCACGCCCGGATACCACTCGTCCATCGGCGCGGCGTTGTCGTCGAGATTGACGAAGATGAAGCCGTGGAACACCTCGGTCCGCACGCCCGTGAGGCAGACCTTGCCCCGGTCGAAGCCCGGCACGGCCTTGATGTTCGGGCCGGCCCTGAGCTGGCCCGACAGCTCGTAGGTCCATGCGTGATAGGGGCAGACGACGACACGGGTCGAGCCCGACCCCTCGACCAGCTGATGGGCGCGATGCTGGCAGACGTTGTAGAAGCTGCGCAGCTCCCCGTCGCGGCCGCGGATGCAGAACAGGCTCTCGCCCGCGATCTCGAAGCTGAAATAGTCGCCGGTGTTCCTCACCTGGCTCTCGTGCCCGGCATATTGCCAGGTCCGCGCCAGCAGGCCGCGCCGCTCGCGCTCGAAGATGACGGGGTCGGTGTAGTAGCGGGCCTCGAGCGAGTGGACGAGCTGGGGCGTGTCCTGAACCGTCATCTGTCGGTGTCCTCTTCCTCGACATAGATGCCGAGCGCGTGGCGCCGGCTGTGGAAGGCTTCGATGCTGGAGACGACATCCTCGCCCGCCGCGGCGATGACGAAGGCGGTGAGGACCTCGAAGAACGCGGTCAATGCCACCGTCGAGATGAAGAACTGCGGCGTGTCGGTGGGGATGACGAACTGGTGCTTCGCGCCCGGCATGATCGGGCTCGCCAGGCTGTCGGAGATTGCGATGAAGGGAATGCCCCGCATTCGCGCCGCCTCGACCGCGTCGACCACCTCGCTGCGATAGGGCCGGAAGGTCACGGCGACCAGAAGGTCGTCGCCATCGGCGCGCGACAGGCCGTCGACCGGCAGCGTCCCGCCGTTCGGCAGGATGCGGACGCTGTCGATCGCCATCCCGACCAGATAGGCGAAGTTCTGGGCCACCCCGTGGTTGACGCCCACGCCAAGCACATAGGTCCGCCGCGCCGCGACGATGGCCTTGGCGACCTGTTCGATCGCGCCGTGGTCGGTCGAGGCGAAGAAGCCTTCGAGGTTGTCGATCGAGGCCTCGGCGAAAGTCGCGTAGAGCTGCGCGAGCTCGCCCCGCCGCGACAGCGATTGAAGCCACCGCGCCCGGTCGGGGTAGGTTTCGCGGCCCTGCCTGATCTCGTTGCGGAAGACCTCGCGGAAGGCGGCGTAGCTCTCCATGCCAAGGACGTGGGACAAACGTACCAGCGTGTTTGGCCGCACGCCCGCCTTCTCGGCCAGTTTGCGGATCGAGTTCACGCCGATCTCGTTGGGGTTCTCGAGCAGGAAGGTCGCGGATTTCCGCAGCTCGGGCGTCAGATCGCCCCGGAGTTCCTGCAGGCGATCCATGACCTCCGGGGCCGTCAGAGATTTTGACACGTTTGTACCATCCATGATTGACGAAGATACGAATGTCTCCTAGAGAAGTCTACATCAAACATTCGTTCGAAAGGACTCGCCGATGGCTCCCTCACATGCTCGGGTCGTGATCATCGGAGGCGGCGTGATGGGCTGCGGCCTCGCCTACCACCTGGCGCATGAGGGCTGGACCGATGTCGTCCTGCTGGAAAAGGCCGAGTTGACCAGCGGCTCGACCTGGCACGCAGCCGGCCAGATCACGCATTCGACCTCGAGCCATGCGCTCGGCAAATGCGTGGGCTACAACATCGACCTCTACTCGAAGGTGCTCGAGGCCGAGACCGGGCAGTCGGTAACCTGGCATGGCTGCGGCTCGCTGCGGCTGGCCTACACGGATGACGAGCTCGACTGGCTCTACCAGACCATCTCGGTCGGCAAGGGCCTGGGATTCCCGATGGAGATCGTCGGGCCGGACCGGATCCGCGAACTGCACCCCTTCTACAACCTCGACGGCGTCAAGGCGGCGCTGCACACGCCCGACGACGGCCATGTCGATCCTGCGGGCGCGGCATTCGCGCTTGCCAAGGGCGCGCGCCAGCTGGGCGTCGAGATCATCCGCCGCTGTCGCGCGACCAACGTCACCCAGCAGCCGAACGGCGAGTGGCTGGTCGAGACCGAGCAGGGGCCGATCTCCTGCGAGCATGTCGTCAACGCCGGCGGCACCTATGCGCGGCAGGTCGCGCTCTGGTCGGGCTATGACCTGCCCGCCACCTCGATGACCCATCACTACCTGATCACCGACACCGTGCCGGAGTTCCTCGCGCTCGATGCCGAGTTGCCCGTGGTTCGCGATGACCGGCTGGTCTCGGGCTATATCCGCATGGAGCAGAAGTCGGGGCTGATCGGCATCTACGAGAAGGCCAATCCCAACACCGTCTGGGAAGACCACTGCCCGTGGGAGGCCGAGAACGAGCTGTTTGACCCCGACTACGACCGCATCATGCCCTGGCTCGAGAACGCCATGGACCGGATGCCGATCCTGGCCGAGCTGGGCATCAAGCGCGAGGTGCATGGCGCGATCAGCCATCCGCCGGACGGCAACCCGCTGATCGGCCCGGCGCCGGGCCTGCGCAACTACTGGTGCTGCTGCGGCACGCAGATCGGCATCGGCTGGGGGCCGGGCCTGACGCGCGAACTGGCCCGCTGGATGGTGCATGGCGCCGCCGACATCAACATGCGCGAGTTCGACCCGCGCCGCTTCGGGCCCTATGCCGACCAGACCTACCAGGTGACCAAGGCGAAGGAGGACTACCTCCTGCGCCACGAGATCCCCTTCCCGCATTTCAACCGCCCGGACGGGCGGCCGGTAAAGCCCTCGGCGCTCTATGACGACCTGAAGGCCGAAGGCGCGGTCTTCGAGGAGGTCTTTGGCCACGAGCGCCCGCGCTGGTTCGCGCCCGAGGGTGTCGAGGCGAAGGACATCTACGGCTTCCGCCGCACCGCGCTCCACGACATCGTCGGGACCGAGGTTCGCGCGGTGCGCGAGCGCGCGGGGATCATGGACATCTCGGCCTTCGCCAAGGTCGAGGTCTCGGGGCCAGACGCCGCCGCCTTCCTCGACCGGCTGGTGCCGAACCGGCTGCCCTCGGCGCCGGGACGGATCGCGCTGACCCATCTTCTGGGTGAGAACGGCCGGATCGAGCTCGAGACCACCATCGTGCGCCTGGCCAAGGACCGCTTCTACCTGGTCTGCGCCGCCTTCTTCGAGCAGCGGCTGGTCGACTACCTCACCTATGCCCGCGTGAACGAGTCCATCGAGATCACCAACCGCTCGACCGACTGGGGCGCGCTGGCGCTCAACGGGCCGCTCTCGCGCGAGATCCTCGCCGACTGCACGCCTGCCGCGCTGGACAATGCCGCGTTCAAGTGGCTGACGGCGCAGGAAATCGAGGTCGGTGGTCACCATCTCTGGGCGTTCCGCATGTCCTATGCGGGCGAATTGGGATGGGAGTTCCACGGGCCGCGCGACGCAATCCTGGCCGCCTTCCGGGCGATGAAGGCCGCTGGCAAGGCGCATGGGCTGGTCAATTACGGATCCTTCGCGATGAACGCGATGCGCATGGAGAAGGCGTTCAAGGGCGCGGGCGAATTGACCAACGAGGTCACCCTGCCCGAGGCCGATGTGATGCGTTTCGTCAAGCTCGACAAGGAGTTCCGCGGCAAGGCGGCGACCGAGCAGGCCGCGGCAAAGCCGCTGCGCTGGGTCTGTGTCTATCTCGCGGTCGAGGCAGATGGCCGCTCGGACGGCAATGGCGGCGAGGCCGTCCTGGCGGACGGCCGCCAG
Source organism: Thermohalobaculum xanthum (assembly GCF_016623495.1). Lineage (GTDB taxonomy): Bacteria > Pseudomonadota > Alphaproteobacteria > Rhodobacterales > Rhodobacteraceae > Thermohalobaculum > Thermohalobaculum xanthum. The sequence continues at coordinate 804,141 of NZ_JAEHHL010000001.1, forward strand.
GTTGGCACCGTCAGCTCGATCGCCTACGGGCACGCTGTGGGCAAGCTGCTGTCCTTCGCCTATGTGAAGCCCGCGCACGCCACGCCGGGGACGCGCCTCGACGTGGTGATCATGGGAGAGCCGCGCGCCGCGACCGTGCTGTCGCAGCCTGCCTACGACGCCGAGAGCCTGCTGCCGCGTGCCGACGCGGCGCGTGTCGCGGCGCAGTGAAACCGGCTGGACGAGGAGCCGTGTCGTGAAAATCACCCGCCTGACGCTGTGGGACGTGCCGCTGACCAGCCACGTGGCCTACCACATGGCAGGCGGCAAGACCTGCGACACGGTCTCGTCGATGGTTCTGCGCGTCGAGACCGACGCCGGCATCTCGGGATGGGGCGAGGTCTGCCCCATCCCGCATTACCTGCCCGCCTATGCGGGCGGCGTACAGGCCGCGCTGGAGGAGCTTGCGCCCGTCGTGATCGGCGGGGATCCGGTGGGGCCCGAGGCGCTGATGGCCCGCGCCGATGCCTGGCTCCTGGGGCACCGCTACGCGAAGTCGGCCCTCGACATCGCGCTTTGGGACATCACCGGCAGGGTCGCGGGGCTGCCGCTCTGCGCGCTGCTGGGCGGTCGGCAGTCGGCGGACATGCCGCTCTACCACTCGATCACCTGCGTCGCACCCGAGGAGATGGCCCGCATCGCCCGCGAGGCGCAGCGCGAGGGGATCACCCAGTTCCAGGCCAAGCTGGGCGCCGATGGCGACTGGCAGGCCGATGTCGCGCGGCTGCGGCTTGTGCGCGAGGCCGTGGGGCCCGGCCCGCTGGTCTATGGCGACTGGAACTGCGGCGCGACGAGGCTCGACGCCACGCGGGTCGGCCGCGCGGTCGCGGATGCCGACGTGATGCTCGAACAACCGTGCGCCACGCTCGAGGAATGCGCCGCCGTGCGCGCCGCCACGAGCCTGCCGATGAAGCTCGACGAGACCGCGCACGATACCGCCTCGCTGCTGCGCGCGTGGGAGCTGGGCTGCATGGACGCGGTGGCGCTCAAGCTCTCGAAGTTCGGCGGGCTCTCGGCCACGCGGCGCGCGCGTGACCTGTGCCTCCACCTCGGCGCGCGGATGTGCGTCGAGGACACCTGGGGCTCGGACGTGACGACGGCCGCCCTGCTCCACCTGGCCGCCGCGACGCCGGAGCGTTCGGTGCTGAACACCTGCGACCTCTCGGGCTATGTCGCGCCAAGGCTCGACCCGACGGGACCTGCGCGCCAGAATGGCCGCATCCGGCCGCCCGAGGGGCCGGGCCTCGGCGTCGCGCCCGACCCCGACATGCTGGGCCAGCCCGTGGCCGTGATCGACTAGGAGATACCCCGATGCTCGACAAGACCGCGATGCAAACCTGGGCCGAGCGCGCCCGCGCCGTGCTGCCTGCCGGGGGCTTCGGCAATTTCGACCCGTCGATCTTCATCCGCGAGGGTCGCGGCAGCCGCGTCTGGGACGAGGACGGCCGCGAGTATGTCGACTACCTGATCGGCTCGGGCCCGATGCTGCTGGGCCACGGCCATCCCGAGGTGCTGGAGGCGGTCGCCGAGCAGCTGCCCAAGGGCATGACCTTCTTTGCCAACAATGCCGCTGGCGTCGAGCTGGCCGAGGAGATCGTGCGCGCCGTCGCCTGCGCCGAGCAGGCGCGCTTCCTGTCGTCGGGCGGCGAGGCGGACATGTACGCCATGCGCCTCGCCCGCGCCTTTACCGGCCGCGACAAGATCCTCAAGTTCGAGGGCGGCTATCACGGCATGTCGGCCGAGGCGCAGATGAGCCTCGCGCCCACGCGGCTGGTCAATTTCCCGCAGGCCGTTCCCGACAGCGCCGGCATCCCCGAGGCGGTCCGCGCCGAGATGCTGATCGCCCCCTTCAACGATGTGGCCTATCTCGAAAGCCTTGCCGCCGAGCACGGGGACGAGATCGCCGGCATCATCATCGAGCCGCTTCAGCGCATCATCCCGCCCGAGCCCGGCTATCTCGAGGCCGTGCGCGCGATCTGCGACCGCTACGGCATCGTGCTGATATTCGACGAGGTGGTGACCGGTTTCCGCTTCGCCTATGGCGGCGCGCAGGAGACGTATGGCGTCACTCCCGATCTTTGCACCCTTGGCAAGATCATCGGCGGCGGCTTCCCGCTGGCCGCGGTCGCGGGGCGTGCCGACGTCATGGCCCATTTCGACAAGGCCGCGGTCGGCGCCGAACGCTGGCTGATGATGCTGGGCACGCTGTCGGGCAACCCGGTTGCCGCCGTGGCAGGCCTCAAGACCATGGAGATCCTGCGCCGCCCCGGCGCCTTCGACCAGCTCAGGGCCAATGGCGCGCGGCTGCAGGGCATGTTCGCCCGCCACCTGTCGGATGCAGGCATCCCGCACCGGATCGTCGGGCACCCGACGCTCTTCGACATCGTCTTCACCGATCGGGACGTGCGGACCTATCGAGACGTGCTGGCAGCCGATGCCGGGATGAATGCCCGCCTCAACGCGGTGCTGCGCGAGAATGGCGTCTTCAAGTCACCTGGCAAGGTCTATCCCAGCCTTGCCCTGACCGAAGAGGACTTCGCCCTGACCGAGGAGGCGATCGCCGCAGCCGCGCGCGCGCTGGGCGAGAGCGCCGGCAACTGAGCCTGCCGGCACGCGGGTGGTGGCTGGCGGGGGCTCAGATCGTGCGCCCGCCATCGACCTCGAGCACGACGCCGGTCAGGAACTCGGCCTCGTCCGATGCAAGGAAGAGGGCCGCATTGGCCATGTCCTCGGGCTCGCAGAGCCTGCCGAGCGGAATGGTTGCCAGGAACTTCTCGCGGTTCTGGGGCGTGTCCGGCATGCCCATGAAGGTTTCGAGCAGGCCGGTGACGCCCATCACCGGCGCGAGCGCACAGACGCGCACCTTGTCGGGCGCAAGCTCGACCGCCAGCGACCTGGTCATCAGGTTCACCGCGCCCTTGGACGAGTTGTACCACGTCAGTCCCGGGCGCGGCCGGATGCCGGCGGTCGAGCCGACATTCAACATCACGCCGCCGCCGATCTGGCGCCAGTGCGGCAGCGCCGTATGGGTCATGTGGAAGATCGAGTCGACATTGATCGCATAGACCTTTCGGAAGGTCTGGTAGTCGACGTCGAGGAGCGGCTGGTTGGGATGGCTCCATCCCGCGTTGTTCACGACCACGTCAACCTTGCCAAAGGCTTGCACGGTATCGTTGAAGCAGGATGCGACCTGCGCACCGTCGGCCACGTCGCAGGCAACAGCGATCGCCGCGTCGCCGATCTCGGCTGCGACCGCACGCGCCCCCTCGGCGTTGAGATCGACGACCGCGACCTGCGCACCCTCCCGCGCGAAACGCCGGGCGATGGCCCGCCCGAAACCCGAGGCCGCGCCGGTCACCAGGGCCGTCTTGCCTTGCAGTCTCATCGCCTTCTCCGTGATTTCGCTTGCCGTGGCCCGCGCCGTCACCCGAGCTCGAGCGTCGCGACGGCGCGCAGATGCCGCCCCGTCGCGGGCGCCGGCCCCTTGTACATCCGTGCCGTCGAGAACGGCACCTCGAGCCCGAGTTCGCGGCAATAGTCGCCGAGCGCCTCGTTGCCCGAGGGCACGTCCACCATGACAGGCGCGCCTTCGGTCAGCGCGGCCACGGCATGGAGCAGGTCGAACGCGTCCTCCGGGTTCTCCGCGACCAGCGGGCCGACCTTGAAGCCGTCGCGGCATTCGCGAAGGGTCGCAAAGCCCCGAGGTCCCTCGCCGCGGTCGAGCACGAGCGTCTTGCGCGCCGCGGTGTCGGCAAGCCAGCCGGTGAAAAAGCGCTCCTTCTCCACCCCGCTGGCCGCCGCCTCGAGCGCGGCGAGCGCCGGAAGTTCGGAGCTTTGGGCTGGCCTGACCGCGGGATGCGGTCGCCCCTCGATCACCCCGGCATAGCGCAGCGTCTCGCCCGCCCGCACGAAGCCCGAGCGCTCGTAGTTCTCCTGCTGGTCCGGGACGCCGTCGAGCCCGACGGTGCGCGTACCCGCATGGTCCAGCGCGTGGTTCCAGAGCGCGAAGCCGATCCCCTGCCCCCGGAACTCGGGATGGCAGATATAAAGGCCAAGGAACGCGAAACCGGGCGTGTGATTGACGACCGAGATCGCGGCGGCGATGCGTCCGTCCACCTCGGCGACGAAGAAGCCCTCGGGGTCCGTCTCATAGAACGGAACGACATCGTCGAGACCCGGGTTCCAGCCCTCGGCCGCCGCCCAGTCGACGACGGTGGCGAGCTCGTCCCGGGACATCTGGCGCAGGATCGGCTGGGTCATCCCCGGAGGCTAGGCGCACCAACCGCCGTGCTCAATGCCATTCTTGCGCTTGCGCATCCGCGGACACCCCGGGTCCGCGTGGGACGCCGCGCCGATCGTTGACGGAGGTCAATGCAAGCGCAGCTGCTCTCGGCCCAGCATGTCCGGATCGCCGCCCCCCTGTCCCGGAGACCGCCAATGCCGAGCACCGCCGCAAACGTGATCTGGTTCGAGGACCTCGGGCGCGGCGATGTCGGCCGCGTCGGCGGGAAGAACGCCTCGCTGGGCGAGATGATCGCCAGGCTCGGACAGGCGGGCGTGCGCGTGCCGCCGGGCTTCGCAACGACGGCGGACGCGTTCCGGGCCTTCCTCGCGGCCCACGGGCTGGGCACGCGGATCGCCGGGACGCTGGCCGCCTTCGACGCCGGCAAGCTCTCGCTCGACGAGACCGGAAGGACAGTTCGCAAGATGATCGTCGCGGCCGACTGGCCCGAGGATCTGCGCCAAGCGATCGTCGAGAACTACGCCAAGCTGGCGGCGCGCGCGGGCGTGGCCGACCTGCCCGTCGCCGTGCGCTCGAGCGCCACAGCCGAGGACCTGCCGGATGCGAGCTTCGCCGGCCAGCAGGAAAGCTTTCTGAACATCCGCGGCAAGGACGCGCTTCTTGCCGCCTGCAAGCGCTGCTTCGCCTCGCTCTACACCGACCGCGCGATCACCTATCGCAACCTCAAGGGCTTCGAGCATGGGAAGGTCGCCCTCTCGGTCGGTATCCAGCAGATGGTGCGCTCGGACATTGGCGGCGCCGGGGTCATGTTCACGATCGACACCGAGTCGGGCTTCGACAAGGTCGTGCTGATCAACGCGGCATGGGGCCTCGGCGAGAACGTCGTCCAGGGCGCGGTCGATCCCGACGAGTACCAGGTGTTCAAGCCCGCCCTCGCCGATGGCGCGGGCGACCCGATCCTCGCGAAGATGCTGGGCGCAAAGGAGAGCAAGATAATCTACGCCACGCGGGGCGAGGCGGTCACGCGCGACGTGCCGACCTCGCGCGCCGAGCGGCGGCGCTTCGTCCTCGGCGACGCCGAGATCGTCGAGCTTGCCCGCTGCGGGATGACGATCGAGCGCCATTACGGCCAGCCGATGGATATCGAGTGGGCGAAGGACGGCGAGACGGGCGAGATCTTCATCGTGCAGGCGAGGCCCGAGACCGTGCAGTCGCGCGCGGTGCAGGGCACGCTCAGGTCGTACCGGATCACCTCGAAGGGCGCGCGGCTGCTCGATGGCCTGAGCATTGGCGACGCGGTGGTGTCGGGGCATGTCTGCCTGATCGAGCGGGCCGCCGACATCGGCCGGTTCGTGGACGGCTCGGTGCTGGTGACATCGACGACCGACCCCGACTGGGTGCCGGTGATGAAGCGCGCCAGGGCGCTGGTCACCGATCACGGCGGGCGCACCTCGCACGCCGCCATCGTCAGCCGCGAACTGGGCCTGCCCGCGATCGTGGGTACGGGGCACGCCACCGAGATCCTGCATGACGAGCAGGAGGTCACGGTGTCCTGCGCCGAGGGCGAGCAGGGCTTCGTCTACGAGGGCACAGCCGAGGTCGAGGTCACTGAGACCACGCTGGCCGAGCTGCCGCAGACCCGGACGAAGGTCATGGTCAACCTCGCGAACCCCGCGGCGGCGTTCCGGTGGTGGCGCTTGCCGGCCGACGGGGTGGGCCTCGCGCGGATGGAGTTCGTGGTGAGCAACGCCGTGAAGGTCCACCCCATGGCGCTGGTCCGCTTCGACGAGCTGACCGACGGGGCCGCACGGAACGAGATCGCGGCGCTCACCGCGGGACATGCCAATCGGGCCGACTATTTCGTCGAGACGCTGGCGCGCGGGCTTTCACGGATCGCCTCGGTCTATCACCCACAACCCGTGATCATCCGCATGAGCGACTTCAAGACCAACGAGTATGCGAACCTGCTGGGCGGGCGCCAGTTCGAGCCGGACGAGGAGAACCCGATGATCGGGTTCCGAGGTGCGTCGCGCTACTACTCGGACGCCTATCGCGACGGCTTCGCGCTCGAGTGCCAGGCGATCCGGCACCTGCGCGAGGCGATGGGATTTCGCAACGTGGTGGCGATGATCCCGTTCTGCCGCACGCCCGGGGAGGCCGAGCAGGTGCTCGCGGTAATGGCCGAGAACGGGCTGAAGCGCGGTGCCGAGGGGCTCGAGATCTACGTGATGTGCGAGATCCCCTCGAACGTCATCCTGGCCGACGAGTTTGCCCGGCATTTCGACGGGTTCTCCATCGGTTCGAACGACCTCACGCAGCTGACGCTAGGGGTCGACCGCGACTCGGAGCGGCTCGCGAGCCTCTTCGACGAGCGCGACCCGGCGGTACAATGGATGATCCGCACGGTGATCGAGCGGGCGCATGAGGCGGGCGTGAAGGTGGGCTTCTGCGGACAGGCGCCGAGCAACGACCCCGGCTTCGCGCGGCTGCTGGTCGAGCACGGGATCGACTCGATCTCGGTCACGCCGGACAGCTTCCTGGCGGTGAAGCAGCATGTCGCGGCAGCGGAGCGCGAGTTGGGACGGTAGGCAGGGAGCGCCGGCACGACGGAAGATCATGCCGCCGGGGTGGCTTTCACGCGTGAAATCGATATTATTATCTTGAAATTTATCGATTTTTCTATTCATCCCGCGATCTCGGGCATGCGATCGGCAAGGACCCTGCCCCGCGAAGCGCGATCCGCCGCCCGGCGGGCCGTCAGAGCAGCGGCGCCGTCAGGCGGGCGAGGGGCGCGCCATATTTCTTGAGCAGGCTGGGCTGGTCGTTCAGGCGCGTCTCGTAGAGGTGGCTCTGCGCGAAGTCGGCCTCGAGCATCCCAACGACCTCGCCGACGAACTCGCGATCGAAGACGATGGCGGTGGCCTCGAAGTTCAGCCGGCATGATCGGTTGTCGAGGTTCACGGTTCCGACCGAGGCGAAGCGGTCGTCCACCACCACGACCTTCTGGTGCATGAAGCCGTCGGCATACCGCCAGATGCGCACGCCGGCGTCGCGCACCTCGTCGAAATAGGCGAAGGCGGCAAGCCAGACGAACAGGTGGTCGCGCTTGTCCGCGACAAGGATCCGGACATCGACCCCGCGCAGCGCGGCAAGTTGCATCGTGCGCAGAATGTCGGTGTCGGGCACGAAATAAGGCGAGGCGATCCAGACCCGTTCGGTCGCGGCGTTGATCACGTTGCAGAAATAGAGGCTGCCGGTCTCGAGGACATCGGCAGGCCCCGTTGCAAGGATCAGCGCGTCGCGGTCGTCGGTCTGGCGCGCGGGGTTCCAGTTGAGTTCGAGACGCTCCTCGGTCGCCCAGTGCCAGTCCTCGGCGAAGATCAGCTGGAGCTGCGCTACCACCGGCCCCGCGAGGCGCAGATGGGTGTCGCGCCAGCGTCCGAAGCGGCGGTCGCGGCCCATGTACTCGTCCCCGACATTGAGCCCGCCGACAAAGCCGACCTCGCCGTCGATCACGACGATCTTGCGATGGTTGCGGAAATTGATCTGGAGGCGGCTGTGGGGCTGGTGGATCGAGTGGAAGTTCTCGATGTGCGCGCCGGCCTCGCGCAGTTCGCGGATGTAGTCTTCGCCAAGGCCGTGGCTGCCGATCGAGTCGTAGAGCACCCTGACCCGGCAGCCGGCGCGCGCCCTCTCGACCAGGGCGTTCTTGAGGTCCTGGCCGATCGCGTCGTCGCGCAGGATGTAGAACTGGATGAGCACGTAGGAGCGGGCGTTTCCGATCGCCTCGAGGATCGCGCCGAAGGTCGCGTCCCCGTCGACCAGAAGCCGCGTCGCATTGCCCGATACCACAGTCATCTCGGCGAGGTTCTCGAAGGCCTTCACGCCGCCGCCGCCCGCGTCGGCGTCGTCCGACACGCGGGCGCGATGCTCGCGGCCGAAATCCTTGATCGCCCGGATGACCCGGTGCGACGAGCGCCGGGCCGTCACGTAGCCGGGAAACCGCGAGTGGCCGAGAAACAGGTAGACGGGGAGCGCGATGAACGGCGCGGAGAACAGGAACACGACCCAGCCGACAGCTCCTTGGGGCGTGCGTGCCGTGCGGGTCGCTCGGATCGCGGCGGCGATGGTCGCGGCCTGGACCGCGATGACGGCGACGGTGATGATCAGGTGTTCGATGACGCGCCCTCCCCTGCCTCGGCGGACCGGGCCACAGCCGTCGCCGCGTCGGCAAGGCTGACCTCGGCATACAAGGGCAGATGATCAGACGCCCGTCGAGCCGTGATCGAGCGATGGACGCGCACGGCCCCCAGGCTGACGCCGGGCCCGACGAAGATGCGGTCGAGCGGCGCGACCGGGACCGAGGTGTGAAACGACGCGAGCGGGCGCGACGGCTGGAACGCCTTGCACATCTCGGCCCCCGCGGCGCCGAGCGGGGTCCATTCGTTGACGTCGCCGAGCACGATGGTCGGCAGCGGATCGCGGGCGTCTTCGAGCGCCCGCACCAGCGCCCTTGCCTGGCGCGCGCGGTCGGTGGCGCGCAGGCCCAGATGGACACCGGCGACGCGCAGCATGGCCCCGTCGATCGAGAGATCCGCGATCAGCGCACCGCGCGGTTCGAGCGAGGGAAGGTCGAGCGGCGTGACGCGATGGATCACGGCGTCCTCGCGCACCAGGATGGCGTTGCCGTGATGGCCTGAACTGCGCGTGCCGTCACCAAGGGTCACCGCCTTGAGGCCCGTGCGCTGGATCAGAAGGTCCATCGGGAGTGTGGCGGGGCGCCCCCCGAACCGGCGGTCGGCCTCCTGCAGCGCCACCACGTCGGCGCGCAACTCGCCGATCACCGACAGGATGCGCTCGGGCCGGCGCACCCAGTCGAGGCCGACGCATTTACGGATATTGTAGGTTGCCACACGCAACACGGGTGATCTCGCCTCCGGGAAGATTGTCTTCCAAGCTCATGGTCCGGCGCGACAAAGCCCGGCCCTACACGCCCATTCCACCGCGTCGAAGGCGGCGGCGCAAGCCATTGGAGTCAATCGGACCCGTCAGGCGTCGGTGGCTGGCAGATGGTGCGCCGGCCGGGACATGCGCAGCTTCGGTCGGCGCGGGGATGCAGGCTCAATCTGGTGACGCCGGCGCGCGCAGGCAAGAACACGCGGCGCGAAGGCATTGCCGCAAGCCGCGAACAGACGACCTCCCCCGGCACGCGCTGGGGCGCGGCGAGGGCAATTCATTCCCTAGTGCACCACCTTATCAAATAAATCCAAGCATCTGCATCAGCTGACCAATCTGCTTCTCTTGAACCAGAAGGAACGCCTTGAAGTCGTCGCCGGTCTTGAACAGTTCGACCCAGCCATAACGGCTTCGGATCGCCTCCCACTCCGGCGTGCCGAGCATCCGCTCGAGCGCGGACACATAGGCGTCACGCCGGTCGGCGGGCAGGCCGGGCGCGGCGAAGAACCCCCGCCAGTTGATGAAGACCGCGTTGGCGCCGGCCTCGGCGCAGGTCGGGTGGTCGGGGTGATCGGGCAGCCGCGCCGGCGCGGTGACGCAGAGCAAGTTCACCTTGCCCGCGAGCGTCATCGCGGCGGCCTCGGAGAAGCCCGTCGAGAGGACGTCGACCTCGTTCCCGAGGAGGCCCGTCATCGCCTCGCCACCCGCATCGTAGGGCACGTAGCGCAGCTTGGTGGCATCGGAGCCGGCCTCGCGCAGGATCAGCGCGGCGACGAGGTGGTCCATGCCGCCTGCGACCGACCCGCCACCCATTGCAAGCGTCTGGGGGTCCGCGTCATAGGCGGCCTTGAAATCCGCGAAGCTCATGATCGGGCTGCCGGCACGCGTGACCAGCGCGGCATAGTCGCCGATGATGCTGGCGACCGGCGTGAGGTCGCGGAAATCGTGAGGGAAGACGCCCTGCAGCGACCGGATGACGATGGGCGTCGAGTTCACCATCAGGATGTCGTCCCCGCCGGGGCCGGTCTCGACCAGGTGGGCGATCGCCTTGCCGCCGCCGCGGCCGGAAAGGTTTTCGTAGCTGGCCGAGCCGACGATGCCGGCGCTGGTCAGCGCCTCGCCCACCGCGCGCGCGGTGGTGTCCCACCCGCCCCCGTTGCCGCCGGGGATCAGGAAGTGAAGCCGGTCGAGATCCGCCGCGGCCGCTGCACCGGCAAAGGCGGTGATGATGATGGCGATGGCCCCTAATGCGCCGGGGAAGGCAGTCTTGAAACTCATGGCGCGCCTTCAAATCTGCGCGGCCGGTACTGGAAAAAGCGCTGCCGAGCGGGCGAACGCCCTCAACCAGCCGCCTGAGACTGCCCAGACTGCGGCAAGCGGCGCCTCACGGCAATCCCTCAGAAATCTCGGTGCGTGATGGGGAAAGGGTTTTCGCGGCGGATCGGGCGGCCGCCGCTGGGGCGTGGTCGGGATCCCCGCCCTCAGCGGACACGCCTGCGGTAAAGGCCGATGGAAAGCCCGACCCCGAGGCTGACCACGAAGAGGACGCCGACGACCGAGAGACGGTCGAGCACGAAGCCGGTGCCGCCATCCTGGATCAGGGATGCGCGCTTGGGCGGCGGCACAGGTGCGTAGAGATAGGTCAGGCGGATGCCCTCGCGCGGGACGGTGACGCCGATCCGCGCCTGGCGGATCTGGCAGTTGTCCCACCCGTCCGACGGCGCGCAGAGCTGCGAGACCACGCCGCCGATGGTTGTGGCGCGGATCGTAAGCCTCACGGGATCGTCGTCGGAAAAGACTCGGGTCGACGGCGTGAATGAGAGCTGCATCGCCCGCCGCTCATCATGCGCGAAGGCGCAGGTTCCGATCGAGGCGCATCCCGCGCTGGCGCTGGGCACCACCTCGGCATGCAGAAAGCCGCCGTCGGAGCCGACAACGTCAACGCGCGTCGCCAGCCGGCCCTCGACATCGACCGGCCCCGGCGCCTCGTCCAGCGGGGCCCCGTCCCCGATCACGCCCGAGAAACCCTGTTCCAGGAACAGCTGCATGTCGACGCGGACCGTTTGCAGGGCGCCGAGCGAGGCATCGAAGGGTTTGAAATCGACGCGCCGCGAGATGGCGAGGTGGCGATCCTTCTGATCTTCCTCGCGAATCCTCCGGGCCGAGAGGTTGCGCACCTCGTCCTCGACCTCGAAGGCCGCGGTCTGGCTTACGGCGTATGGCTCGGCGAGCGCGCTCGTGGCGACAAGAGCGCTCGCGGTGACCGTAATGATGAAACTGTTCAAGCTGGGCATCTTGTGCCTCCCCCGCCTTGCGGGTCGTCTCGCTCGATTGTCAGGATGCAAATATACCCGAGTCGGGTCTGTAAGAATGTTCACAAGGCCCCGAGCGACTGTGAGTACGGAGTGAGAACCGACCCGCGCCGTCGCTTGCGCCATGCTTCATTCTGCGCGCTTGCCATTGCGCGGCGATCAGGAGTGGGTAGCCTGTAATCACCTGCACATGACCCGGAGAGATCGAGTGACGACTGTGCTCTCGCGTCGCGAGATGATCGGAGGCGGCCTCGCCGCCACCCTTGGGCTGACCATTGCCGGCGCTACCGGCGCGGCGCACGCAACGGCCGAGACGCTGCCCGTTCTCGGCCCGCCGACGGATTTCAGTTTCGACCGGCTGGTCGAGCTTGCCCGCCGCTCCGCGAGCGAGCCCTACCGCACGCCCGTGATTGCCGTGCCCGAGCAGATCGACCTGATCGACTACGACGCGCATTGGCAGATCCGCTTCCGCGACGACGCCTCGCTGATGCCGGCCGGACCGTCGGCGCCGATCCAGCTGTTCCATCCGGGGCGGTATTTCCGCGAGCCAGTGCGCGTGCACCTGGTCGAGAACGGCGCCGCGCGAGAGATCCATTACCGGCGCGGCTTCTTCTCGATGCCCGATGACAGCCCGGCCCGGGACCTGCCCGAGGATGTGGGCTTCGCGGGCTTTCGCGTGATGCGGCCGGGGCTTGCGCCGGACTGGGTCTCGTTCCTCGGCGCCTCGTATTTCCGGACCGACGGGCCGATGGGCCAGTACGGCCTCTCGGCGCGCGGAATCGCGGTCAATACCGGCCTTGCCATGCCCGAGGAGTTCCCCCGCTTTAGCCATTTCTGGATCGGCCCGGCCGTGGACCCCGACGACACGGTGACCGCCTGGGCGCTGCTCGACGGGCCATCGGTGTCGGGCGCCTACCAGTTCGGGCTGCGCCGGGGCGGCGCGGGCGAGCCGCATGTGACCACCATCTCGGCGCGGCTGTTCATGCGCGGCACGGTCGAGCGCCTAGGGATCGCGCCGCTGACCAGCATGTACTGGTTCTCGGAGCGCAGCCGGATCCTGGCGGACGAATGGCGCCCCGAGATCCACGACAGCGACGGGCTGGCGATCGAGACCGGCGCAGGCGAGCGGATCTGGCGCCCGCTTGGCAATCCCAACGTCGTGCGCACATCGAGCTTCTTCGACGAGAACCCGAAAGGCTTTGGCCTCATCCAGCGCGACCGGGCGTTCGAGAACTACCAGGACGACGGCGTCTTCTACAACCGGCGCCCCTCGGCCTGGATCGAGCCGCTGGGCCCCTGGGGCAAGGGCGCGGTACAGCTGATCGAGATTCCCACGGTGGACGAGACCTTCGACAACATCGTCGCCTACTGGACCCCGGAAGAGCAGCCGGCGCCGGGAGAGATGCTGGCCTTCGACTACCGCATCCACTGGGACGAGCGCGACCCGCCGTCGACGGTGGCGCGGGTGTTCTCGACCCGGCAAGGCCAGGGCGGAGCGCCCGGCCAGGACATCCCCGAGGGGATCGACAAGATGGTGATCGATTTCCAGGGCCAGGCCCTCAAGGGCCTGACCGTCGACAGCGGGGTAGAGCCGGTGATCGAGGCCGTCGGCGGAAGGATCCTGGGGCCAATCGGCTGCCGCCCGGTGGTCGGCACCGACAGGTGGCGGCTGAGCTTCGACTTCTCGGCCGACGGTCCCGAGCCGGTGCAATTGCGCGCCTATCTGCGCCGTGGCGATGCCGCGCTGACCGAAACCTGGGTCGCACTGGCCACGACAGACCGCAAGGGATGAGCGACGACGCAACGGGCGCGCCGCCCAAGCGATGGCCGCCCGGCCCCGCCGCGACAGTGCCCACCCGGGAGGCGCCCGTATCATCGCGGCATCAGCTGGCGGCCTGCGCGGCGCGCGGGGCAATGCCGGTCGAGGTGGTGCGCCCCGGCAGCACTCCCGCCGGGATCGCGATCGTCGCGCATGGCCGCAACGGCGCGCCCGGCCAGCCGCAAGTCGCGTGCATGACCGACGCGGCCCTGCGGCGCAGGCTGATTGTGGTCGCGCCGCAGCTGTCGAACTCGGCGGCCGGCGACGGGGCTGGCCGACCCGAGGATTTCACGATCAACGGGCATGTCGCCGAGCTGCGCGCCGTCGTCGTCTGGACCCAAGCGTTGCCCGAGCTGACCGACCTGCCGGCGGCGCCGATCCTGATGGGGCACAGCATGGGCGCCTATGCCGCACTACGCCTCGCCGCCGAGGACGCGGGCGGTCGGATCGGCGGCGTGGTCGCGGTTTCGCCCGTGGTGTCGGGCGCGTCGCTGATCGCGGCGCGGCGCAGGATGGGCGCGGCGGCGCTGCAAGCCCTGGCGTCGGAGGTGCCCGGCGCGCTGGAAACCTGGCTCGAGCACGACCTGCTGCCGATGGCGGCACGGATCACGGTTCCGGTTGCGGTGATGACGGGCGCCGCTGACGCGCTGACGCCGCCCGCGGATGCCGAGCGCCTGGCGCGTGCGCTGCCGAACGTCGTGGCGCTCGACATCCTGGCGAATGAGGAGCACTGCCCCTCGGGCGCCGTCTACGCGGCAAGCCTTGACCGCGCGCTGGACCGGATCCTGTCCGCGTGCCGCCAGCCATGACGGACATGGGCGCCGACGGCCTCGACGCATGGCTCGCGCGGCAGGAGCGCGTCTCGCGACAGGCCTTGCGCGCCTGCGTCTCGGCCGAGGGATTCCGGCACGAGCGTCCGGGGTTCGGGCAAGTGGTCGACGCGGCGCCGGGCAGCGTGCTTGCGTCGCGCCACAAAGCCCGGTGGGATCCCGAGCCGGACTATGCCTATCACTGGGTGCGCGACGCGGCGGTGGTGATGCGGCTTGCGCCGCTGCTGGCACAGGACGAGCCAGAAACCTGGCGCACGCGCGTGGAGGATTACATCGCGTTCAGCCTGCGCATGGCGACGCGGCCCAGCCCCGAGACGAACCCCCTACGGGCCACGACGCGGCCGGACTTCCAGCGGTTCCTGCGGCCCGATGCCGAGCTTGCCGCCCTGCGCGGCGAGAAGCTGCTGGGCGAGCCGCGCGCGAACATCGACGGGAGCGTGGATGTCGAGCGCTGGTCACGCCCCCAGCATGACGGCCCTGCCCTGCGCGCGCTGTCCTGCATGACCGCGATGGCGGCCGGGGCCGCCGGGACCGACGCGCTGCTGGCGCTCGACCTTGGCTACACGCTCGGCCACGCCGCGGCAGCCTGCATCGGACCGTGGGAGGAGGAAGGCGAGCACGAACTGCACGCGTTCACACTGATGGCGCAGCGCGCAGCCTTGCGGATGGCGGTCGCACACGGGCGCCCGGAAGGCGCCCGCGCGGACGTGGCGCTCGCACACATCGAGGCGGCACTCGAGGGGCTCGTGGACGCGACCTCGGGCGTCCTTGGGGCGCGGGCGGGGGGGCGACCGGGCACGAGTGACGCGGCGGTGATCCTCGGGGCGCTGCTGACCGACCCCGAGGATGACAGGTTCGGACCGACCGATCCGCGCGTTCTCGGCGCGGCTGCATGGCTGATCGACTGGTCGCGCCAGAGCTTTGCCATCAACCGCGACGGGGCGCCCGCGATCGGGCGCGGGCCGGATGACAGGTTCTTCGGCGGCAACCCCTGGGTGCCGACGACGCTGGGCATGGCCGAGCTTCATTTCGCACTGGCCGAGCGGTTCCTCGCCGGGCCATCCGTGCCGGATGCAGCCGTCGCGAGCGCGCTCTTCCGGCGTGCGGCAGACGGCGGCCCGGCGGCGCCGTCCGGCGACAGCGGGGCGATGGCCCGATGGCTTGTCGCCGGCGGAGAGGCTTTTCTTGCCACGCTGCGCCGGCATGTCCCAGGCGACGGCCGGCTGCCCGAGCAGATCCACCGCGAGACGGGGGCGCCGGTTTCGTGCCCCGACCTGAGCTGGAGTCATGCCGCGCTGGTATCGGCCGCGCATGCGCGGCTTCGGGCGCGCGAGCGGCTGTGCGGCCAAGGGTGACGCCTGGCGCTAGACCGAAGGGGCGCCCCGAACGTCGGATTCGAGGCGCGGGCTTGTGAAGTCCAGCGACGCAAGGCCCGCCCGGACCTCGGGCACCGACATGAAGAGATCCCAGATCAGGCCGCTGCGGTGGTTCTCGATCATCACCACGATCGGGGCCTGATCGATGGCAAGGGTTGCGGGCGCCACCCAGCCGGTCGCGGGCGCGAAGGCGTCGGCAAGCCCGAACCGTCCCCAGAGCCGGTCGCCCCGGTCCTCGACGAAGTGCCTGAGCGCGCGCATCGAGGCCTCGGGCAGATAGGGCATCGACGCGACCGCCGCGGTGGGCGTGATGACCCCGAGATCCACGGTCGGCGAGTGGGCGGCATAGCCGCCGGGGCTGTCGCTCGCCGTCAGGCCCCAGCAGTCGGGGCCGTAGCCGACATGGCCGTTGGGGTTCGCAATGCAGTGTGCGCGGTTGATGGCGGCATGCGCGCAGACCTGCTCGCCGTAATCGGCATAGCGGTCGGTCAGACCGTTCGGATCGAGCCCGAGGAACGAGTAGTGCGAGAGGAACATCGGCCCGCCGCCATCGGGCCCGAGCGGCAGGCGGATGCCGTGATATGACCTGCCGTTCAGGAACTGCTCACCGCGCGCCCAGCAGTCGTGATAGGCCGATGCGGGGATCGGATGCGTGGGCGAGGCGGTAGCCAGCACATAGGTGATCAGGCACTCGTTCCAGCCCCGGATGGGCAGGCTGCGCGCGCTCCAGGGATGGCGCTCGGAGCGGTGCCACATCAGGGCGCCGTCCGAGGGCCGCAGATGCGCGGACCACTCGACCCCGTGCCAGAGGCGGTCGATGCCGGTACGAAGCCGCGCGTCCTCGGCGAAAGCCTGCCGCGCGGCGAGAAGACCCGCGATGAGGAACGAGGTCTCGACAAGATCGCCGCCATCGTCGAGCGGGCTGAACGGGATGATGGTGCCCAGCGTACCGTCGAGGAAATGCGGGAAGACGCCCCGCTCGCGCTCGGCCGCGAGCAGGAAATCGACCATGCGCGACAGGTGCCGCCGGACCTCGTCGCGGTCGAGCCAGCCGCGCGAGACCCCCGCAAGCAGTGCCATGACGCCAAAGCCCGTGCCACCGGTGGTGACGGTCTCATCGGTGTCGTAGCCGAAGCTGCCGCCGCTGCGCTCGCGCGCCATGCCGCTGACCGGGTGGGCGAAGGACCAGAAGTAGTCGAGCGCCGCGCGGCTGACGGCGTCGAGCAGCGCGGCGTCGTCGAGGCCGGAAGCGGGGCGGCCGGTGTTCAGTCGTTCCATGTGATCTCGATGCTGGTGAGGTCTCGCGAGTTCGGGCCGAGGCGCAGGATGAAGCTGCCCGGGTCCCAGACCCGGCTCAGGCCCTCGACGCTGTCGCCCACCAGATAGGTGAGGTCGTCGCGGGCGAGCGTGAACCGCACCTCGCGCGCCTCGCCCGGATCGAGGGTGACCCGCTCGAACCCCTTGAGTTCCTGCGAGGGCCTCACGATGCGGGCAACGGGGTCCGAGACGTAAAGCTGCACGACCTCCGTGCCGCGTCGGTCGCCCGCGTTCCGGATGGTCACGGCGACGGTGACCCGTGCATCCGGCCCGCCGGGCGACGCAGGCGTGACGCGGGGCTCGCCCCACTCGAAGCGCGTGTAGCCAAGGCCGAAACCGAAGGGATAAAGCCCTCTGGCCGGCGGGATTTCGCCGGGAAGATCGAGATAGCCGGTGCGGAACTTCTGGAACTGCCCCGTCCAGGGGCGGCCCGTGGTCTCGGCGCCGTGGTGGATTGGCACCTGCCCCGAGCACGCCGGAAGCGACACGGCAAGCCGCCCGCCGGGCTCGGCCCGGCCGGTCAGCACGTCGGCGATACCATGCCCCGCCTCGGTGCCGCCGAACCAGGCAAGAAGCAGCGCGTCGGCGAGGCGCGACTCGCGGGCGAGGACCAGCGAACGGCCGGCCATGACCACCAGCGCGATTGGCTTGCCCGCCTGCGCCAGCGCCTCGAGCAGGCGGCGCTGCGGCGCGGGGATGTCGAGCTCGGTGCGGCTCGAGCTCTCGCCCGAATGCTCCTTGGCTTCGCCCGCGACAAGCACGACGACATCGGCCCGGGCTGCGAGCGCGAGCGCCTCGGCGATGAGCTCGGCCTCGGGGCGCGGATCGGGCAGAACCGTCGGGCCAAACACGTCGAGACGCGCGGCGATGTCCGCATCGTCCACGATATTCGCGCCCTTGGCATGATCGACGGGACCGTCATGGACGGCGCGCAACCCCTCGAGGATGGTGACGGCCTGCCCCGGATCGCCCGACACGGCCCAGGTGCCCAGCATGTTGGCGCGATCGTCGCCAAGCCGGCCGATCAGCGCGACGCGCGATCCGGGCTTGAGCGGCAGGACCCCCTCGTTCCTGAGCAGAACGCAGGAGGCCGCGACGGCGCGGCGGGCAAGGTCGCGATGAGGGGCCGCGAGGGCGGCGCCCTTCGCCCGTGCCTCGTCGCAGTAGCGGTAGGGGTCTTCGAAAAGGCCAAGCCGCTGCTTCAGTGAAAGCACCCGGCGGCAGGACCGGTCGATCGCCGCAATGATCGCGGGGGCCGCCAGGTCAAGCGCCGCTTCGGGCCGCGAAAGGCCCGCCTCGGCAAGTTCGGGGAGGCAGGCGAGGTAATCCTCGCCGATCATGTCCATGTCGACCCCGGCCAGCAGGGCGCGCGCCGCAACCGTCGCGCGATCGCCCAAGCCATGGGCGATGAGTTCGTGCACGCCCGTGTAATCCGCGACCACGAGGCCGTCGAAGCCGCAAACGCCACGGAGCCATCCCTCGATCAGCCCGCGATGCGCGTGCATGGGGCACCCGTTCACGGCGTTGAACGCGGCCATCACGCTTGCCGCGCCCGCGGCAACGCCGGCGCGAAAGGGCTCGGCATAGACGCCGATCAGCTCGGCCGGGGCGAGGCTTGCATTGTCGTAATCGCGCCCGCCCGCCGCCGCGCCATAGGCGAGGAAGTGCTTGAGGCAGGCCGCGACCGTGTCGAGCGCGGTCAGGTCATCGCCCTGCAGGCCGCCGACCATCGCCTCGGCGTAGCGCGCCGCGAGGAACGGATCCTCGCCCGGGCTTTCGGCAATCCGCCCCCAGCGCGCGTCGCGCGCGATATCGAGCATCGGGGCGTAGACCTGGTTGATCCCCTCGGCCGCGGCCTCGGTCGCCGCCACCCGCGCGGTGGCGCGGACCAGCGCCATGTCCCATGAGCAGACCAGCGCCACCGGCAGCGGGAAGATGGTGCGATGGCCGTGGATGACATCCTCGGCAAAGAGCAGCGGGATGCCGTGGCGCGAGCCCTCGACCGCGATCTCCTGCCAGGCGCGCACCGAGCGCACGGATTTCGTGCCGAAGATCGCGCCGAGCTGGCCCGCCTCGAGCCGGGCGCGGATGTCGCGGCTGTGGGCGCTCCCGGTCTCGGGGCCCTCGCCCGCGCTGAGCAGGTTGAGCTGGCCGATCTTCTCGGCAAGCGTCATGCGTTGCAGGAGTTCGTCGATGTTCGGGGGGCGTCTCAATTATTCGACCGTGCTGCCAGA
The DNA here is from genome assembly GCF_016623495.1 of Thermohalobaculum xanthum. Taxonomy (GTDB): domain Bacteria; phylum Pseudomonadota; class Alphaproteobacteria; order Rhodobacterales; family Rhodobacteraceae; genus Thermohalobaculum; species Thermohalobaculum xanthum. Next base: position 823,267 of record NZ_JAEHHL010000001.1, read on the forward strand.
CGTGCCGCGCCGGCGCGCCTTTCGGGCGGATCACTCTGCCGCGATCGCCCGACGCTCGGCCAGCGCGGAGCCTACCGGAAGCAGCATCGCTTCGCCATCCGCAATGAGCAGGATCTGGTTGTAGAAGGGCGTGCCCTTGGGATCGCGGGGGATCTCGGCGTCGTGCATGATGCTGAGCACCACCGCGTTGGGGCAATGCTCGCGCAACAGCAGGTGGAACTCGCGCACCGAATCCGGATCGAGGGCCGAGGTCGCCTCGTCGAGCAGCAGGATCTCGGGTCGCTGGAGCAGGATGCGCGCCAGCACCAGGCGCTGACGCTGGCCGCCGCTGAGGACACTTTCCCAGGGGCGGCCGTTATGCAGCGCCGCATCCATTTCGCGGATGAACTTGCCAAGGCCGACATCGGCCAGCACCGCCGCCACGTCGCGCTCGGCATAGACCTCGTCGTAGCGCGGGTAGCAAACCAGTTCGCGCAGGGTCAGCCGCTCGGGCAGGTCCGGGTCCTGCCCCGCGAAGAAGCAGTGCATGCCCTCGCCGAACGCGATCTCGCCCGAACCATAGGGCCAAAGCCCGGTGATCGCCTTCATCAGGCTGCTCTTGCCGCAGCCGTTCTCGCCGCGGACATAGACCCAGGCGCCGGGCCGGAACACGAGGCCGCGGGCACGCAGGAACGGCTGGGCATCGTGGCCGCGGTGGCGCAGCTCGACCTGGCGGACGGCCAGCCCAAAGGCGCGGTCCTGCGTCTCGAACCGGAAGTCGGAAACGCCGGTGCGGGTGTAGAACTCGGAGCGGTCCTGCGCGTCCTCGATAGCTACGGCGAGCTCGTTCAACCGGCGCGCATTGGCCTTGAGCGTCGCGAGGGCCGGCATCACCTGGATGAACCACGAGGTATCGTTGATGAATTGCGCCACCAGTTCCGAGGTCGCAGAATAACGCCGGAAGCTCATTGCCCCCTCGAGGAAGGCGGGCAGCGCCGGCAGATAGGCGACGAGGCGGCTGGCGATGAAGTTGTAAGCGTCGGTGAAGACCATGAAGTTGAGCCGCGTGATGTTCACGCGGTGCCACACGCTGTCGACCGCCGAGTAAAGGCGGGTGTTGACGCGGGCCTGCACGCGCTCGCCATGCGAGGTCGCCATCTGGCCCGAACGCGCCAGCATGGCGTTGAACTCGCCGCGCCACGACCCCCCGGTCGCCTGCTGCGCAAGCGTCTGGCGCTCGAGCACCCGGCCGATACGCCAGGCGAAGACGAGGCCGGCCGGCACGTAGATGCAGACCAGCAGCAGAACCAGGAGCGCGCTGCCATATTCGCCGGGCGAGAAGTCGAACCACGCGCCGACGGACGGGCCGAAACGGTCTGACATGAACCCCGAGAACGCCCGCGCGCCGCGTTCGAGGAACGCGACCTCGGTCGAGCGCTCGATCACCGCGACCGAGATGAAGTAGATCGAGGCGACCGCGCCCCAGACCCCCATCGCGAGCCCGACGAGGCCCGCATAGACGTTCATCGTGCATTCATCGACACGCTGGTCGATGTTGTCGGGCAACCGGGCGCCAGCGGCGGTGTCGCGGTCGCTCATCAGGCTGGCGGCGACGTGGTTCTGGGCGAGGATCGCCTTCGAGAACTGCTCCTGTGTCCAGCCGCGCGCCTTGCGGTGCAGCGTGCTCGAGCACAGGTGCCGAATGCCCACGACGCCGATCCGGCCAAGATGCACCGCCGCGAAGACCGCCGCCGCGGTGATCAGGTAGGACACCGGATCGATGTCGTCCTCGGGCCGGTGGAAGCGCACGAGGGAATTGAGGAAATCCGCGCTCGAGGTCGCCGCCCAGACGCTGCTCTTGCTGATCAGGGTCGTCAGGCCGAACATGCCGATGGTGAGCGTCCAGGCCTCGACCCAGCGGTCTGAGAACCAGTAGGCCGTCAGCAGGCCCCAGAAGCCACGCATGCGCGAGGTGGCCGTTCGCCCGGGCGCGACGAGAGGGCGCCGCGCGAGCGATAGAAGCGGGACACGACCAAGCAGATGTACCGCGCTCCACGGCCCGATCGAAAGGATGACAGCAAGGGTGATCGCGAAAACGTCAAAGGTAATGGTGCAAGCAACGGCGAGTGTTTCCCGCATTTCGGGAGGCGCGTTGGCTAATACAACCGGAAACGACGCGATCAGCGCAGAAATCCCTAAGATCCACGCTGCCTTTAAATTGAAATGGGGGGCGGTTATCCGCAGCAGCGGCCCCCATCGACGCACACGAAGCTCCAACCTATTCAGAACCATCCACCGCCCAGGAACAGTCTCTACAAACTCCAACTGACCCAAAATGTGTCACCAATTGCGGCAAACTTGCGACCAAGACGAAATGTGGGGTTGCTCAGGGCAACAATGCCCAAATATGTTTTGTTGCCGTTGCTTCCGCGCCACGCTCGCGCTGCGTATTGATGGGCGCAGCAAAGCCTATTATTTAGCGGCGCGTTCGCGCACGGGCCGCGGGGTGCCTGCCGGGTGGCAGGCGTGAGCGGCTCTAACACCCGGTTTCCCAAGCATAAAGGCAAGGGCCCGGACGCGTCGTTGCTCGTCGTGCTGCACCGTTCTCCTGAGGATCACCGATGCCCGGTTCGGAAAATGGCTCGGAACTGCTGGCTGCCCTGGCCGCCGTTGGGCTGCGCCTGACGCGGCGTGAGTTCATCGCGGGCGCAGGCGCGGGCGTCTTGGGCACGGGCGTTCTGGGCGCCACGACCGGAAAGGCGCTGGCCCAGGAGGCCGGCGACGGGTCGAGTGCCGCCCCTGCTGAGCCGGAGCCGGCACCCCCGATCTTCGGCTTCGCGGATGTCGCCGAGATCGCCCGCACTCGCGCCGAGAAGGAATACTCGGCGCCGTCGATGACGCTGCGCGGGCCCTTTGCGAACCTCGAATACGACCAGTACCGGGCGATCCGCTTCCGGCCCGAGGCACGCCCGCTTGCAGGATCGGGCAGCGCCTTCGCCATCGACCTGCTGCCGCCGGGGTCGGTCTACCGCCAGCGGGTCGCCATCTCGATCGTCCGGGCCACGGGGATCGAGGATCTCGGCTTCTCGTCCGACCTGTTCGAGTTCGATCCGGCCATCTTCCCCTTCCCAGACGGGATCGCCCCGAGCGGATCGGGCGAGGGCATGGATTTCTCGGGCTTTCGCCTGCGCAGCCCGATCAACAGCCCCGACGTCCTTGACGAGTTCCTGGTGTTCCAGGGGGCGAGCTATTTCCGCGGCATCGCGCGCAGCATGATCTTCGGGCTCTCGGCGCGCGGCCTCGCGATCGGCACTGCTGATCCCCGCGGCGAGGAATTTCCCGTCTTCCGCCATTTCTGGATCCGCGAACCGGAACCCGACGCGCGCGACATCGTTGTACATGCGCTGCTCGACAGCGCGTCGGCCACGGGCGCATTCGAGTTCGAGATCCGCCCGGGCGAGTCCACGGTGATGCAAACGCGCTGCCGGCTGTTTCCTCGCACTGAAATCGACCAGATCGGAATCGCACCGCTGACCTCGATGTATTATTTCGGCCCCGCGCGCCGGCGCGGCATCGACGATTTCCGCGACGCGGTGCACGACAGCGCCGGGTTGCAGATGATCACCGGCCAGGGCACGCGCCTGTGGCGGCCGCTGACGAACCCGGATCGCGTCGAGATTTCGGCTTTCGTCGACGAGAATCCCAAGGGTTTCGGCCTGACGCAGCGCCCCCTCGACTTCGGCTTTTATCAGGACGCCGAAGCGCGCTATGATCGGCGCCCGAGCGGATGGGTGGAACCCTTGGGCGGATGGGGGCCCGGTACCGTCATGCTCGTCGAGATCCCGGTGGAGAACGAATTCAACGACAACATCGTCGCCTTCTGGCGTCCGCGCGACCCGTTGAAGCCGTCACCGGAGGGACATGACTTTTCCTACCGGCTCCACTGGTGCGCTGCCCCGCCCGACGCCGCGCCGCTGGCCCGGGTGAAAGCGACGCGCGGCGGCCGCTCGATCCACAATGCGGCGATGCGCGACTTCGCAGTGGATTTCGTGACGGCGCCCGACAGCAACCCGGCGCTGCGGGGCACGTTGACCGCCAGCACCGGCAAGGTCTCGCCGGTCACGCTGACGCCCCTGCCCGGAGGCCAGCTGATCCGCGCCGCCTTTACCTTTGAGCCCGGCGACGCCGAAGCCGCCGAACTGCAGCTTGCGCTCGAGGACGAGGCCGGGCTGCGGCAATCGGAAACCTGGCTCTACAGATGGACCGCAGAACGATGACCTCCGCGAGCCAGGGCGAAAACCGCCCGGTCGTCTTCAACGACACCGAGGGAGCGCAGATCCGCAAGCCCGACTTCCTGCACGCGCCCACGCCGCCATCGGCGCCGCTCGAGATGCCGACGCAGGACCTGGCGCGCGGGCCGATCGTGGCCTTCCCGCCCTCGAGCCTCGGGACCGCCTTCGCGCGGCTGATCGCCTTTGGCGGGGCAGCGGTGCTGACGGCATATGGCTTCAACGAGATGCTGCTGGTCTTCGGCAAGGAGACCCGCACATTCCTGCAGCTGGTGCTGCTGGGGCTCTTCACCATCACTTTCGGCTGGATCGCCCTGTCGGCGACGCAGACGATTGCCGGCCTGCTTTGCGCGCCGGGACGACCTGACGTGCCGCGCGACGGGCCGCTCAAGGGGCGGACCGCGATCCTGATGCCGGTCTACAACGAGAGCCCCGCATCGACCTGCGGTGCCCTGGCCGCGATGGGCGAAGCGCAGGCGGACAGCGGTCACGGCACTTCCTTCGAGATCTTCATCCTTTCGGACACCCGCGACCCCGACGTGTGGCTCGCCGAGACCGCGGCCTTCGCCGAGCTGCGCCACCGGCTGGCGGGGCGGATTGCCGTCTGGTACCGGCGTCGGTGGCAGAACACCGGCAAGAAGGCGGGGAACCTGCACGACTTCATGGTCGGCTGGGGTGCACGCTACGACTACATGCTGGTGCTGGACGCCGACAGCCTGATGGACGCGCCCACGATCATCGAGATGGTCCGGCGCATGGACGCTGCGCCACGGCTGGGGATCCTTCAGACCGTGCCCATCCTGGCCGGCGGCTCGACCCTGTTCGCGCGGCTCCAGCAGTTCGCCGGGCGCATCTACGGCCCCGTCATCGCGCGCGGCGTCGCCGCGTGGCAGGGGATGGACGGCAACTACTGGGGCCACAACGCCCTGATCCGGGTGCGCGCCTTCGCCGAGAACTGCGGCCTGCCTGAACTGCCGGGGCGCAAGCCCTTCGGCGGCCACATCCTGAGCCATGATTTCGTCGAGGCATCCCTGATCCGGCGCGGCGGCTGGGAGGTCCGGATGGACCCCGACCTCGAGGGCAGTTGGGAGGGATCGCCGCCCTCGCTCCTGGACCTCTCGACCCGGGACCGGCGCTGGGCGCAGGGCAACCTGCAGCACTCGAAGATCGTCGGCGCCCACCGGCTGAGGCTGCCGAACCGGATCCACATGCTGATCGGCATCGGTGCCTACCTCATGTCCACCATCTGGCTGGCCATGCTGCTGGTCGGCATGGTGCTGACCGCCCAGACCCTGCTGATCAGGCCCGAGTACTTCCCCGACGGCCTGCAGCTATTCCCCGACTGGCCGGTGTTCGATGCCGAGCGGATGCGCCGTCTCTTCATGCTGGCAATGACACTTCTGCTGCTGCCGAAGGCGGTGGGCCTGTGCCGCGCTCTGCTGCTGCGCCGGGTGCGGAGCAAGACCGGCGGCGCGTTCCGGCTGATTGCCAGCGCGGTCTTCGAGGTGGTGCTGAGCGCGCTCTATGCGCCGGTCCTGATGCTCCTGCAGGCGCGGCACGTGACCGACATCCTGCTCGGCCGCGACTCGGGCTGGGGGCGCCAGCAGCGCGAGGGAGCCGAGCTTTCGTGGCCCGAGGCGTTAGCCCACCACTGGACCAGCGTCGTCGCGGGCCTGACCGTGGGCGCGGCGTTCGCATGGTTCGCGCCGAACCAGGTGATCTGGATCACGCCCGTTCTGGCGGGCCTGATCCTCGCCCCCGCATTGTCCCGCTGGAGCAGCGCGCGGAGTGCCGCCTCGTGGGTGGAGCGCGCCGGCCTGCTGACCACGCCCGAGGAGACGTCGAAGCCCGCGCTGATGCAAACGGCGCACGACCTCGAGGAAGAGTTCGAGGCGCTCGCCAGCCCCTCGCTCGAGGCTCTGGCGGACGATCGGGCCGCGCTGGCGGCGCATCTGCGGGCCCTCGGGCCGGAGCCCGACTGGACCGAGTCGCAGACCATCCTGCGCGTCACCCTGAGGGCAAAGATTGAGGCGGCAGCGTCGCCCGCGCAGGCGGTTCGCTGGCTCAGCCCCGCCGAGCGGGATGTGCTGGTCGGCTCGGCGGACCTGCTGCGGCTGTGGGGCGCGCGCTGGGACGAGCCTGCCCCAAGCTCCAGGGGCGCACTGGGCATGTAAACCCCGATTGCCCGACGACGGCACCGTGCGGCGCATTGGCCGGTGCGCACGGTGTGGCTCACGGTGCGGCTGCGGCCGGTCTGGCTCGCGCCAGACAAGATATCATTTCAAATCAACGCGCTATGGACACGACGCTGCGAGGTGTCGGCCCGCGCCGCGTTGCGATCGGGTCCGATTTCAGGATCGTCGGCGGCATTCCTTCCTGTTTACAAATTTACATTTGTGAAGATTGTAAACCCTACAATCAACACAGAAACCCGGTTTGAAATGCATGTCGGCGATCCCGGTGGTAATAATATTGCGTCGGGAAAACGCAACGCCGGCATCGAACGAATCAAGTGAGCGGGAGAGCGACAATGCCCCATAAAATCCTGATCCTCGGCGCTTCCTATGGCTCGCTTCTGGGCACCAAGCTGGCAATGGCCGGCCATGACGTGACCCTGGTTTGCCGCGCCGCCACGGCGAAGCTGATCAACTCCGAGGGCACCGAGGTCCGCATCAAGCTAAAGGACGAGGACGAGCACCGCTCGATCCGCTCGGCCGGGCTGCCCGGCCGGATCGACGCCGTGACCCCCGAGCAGGCCAACCCGGCGGCCTACGACCTGGTGGCCCTCGCGATGCAGGAGCCGCAGTACTGCGCGCACGCGATCCGCACGCTGATGATGCGCGTCGCCGACGCGCGCGTGCCGTGCCTGTCGATCATGAACATGCCGCCCCTGCCGTTCCTCAAGCGGCTGCCCGGCATCGACACGCGACTGCTGGAGCCCGCCTACACTGACGCACGCGTCTGGGACCGTTTCGAGCCTGGCCTCGTGACGCTCTGCTCGCCCGACCCGCAGGCCTTCCGTCCCGAGGGAGAGGCGCCGAATGTCCTGCATGTCGGCCTGCCGACCAACTTCAAGGCCGCGGGCTTCGAGGACGAGGCTCATACCGAGATGCTGCGCACGCTCGAGGCCGACATCGACGCCGTGACGATCGACGGCAAGGACGTGCCGGTGAAGCTGCGCGTGTCGGACTCGCTGTTCACGCCGCTCGCCAAGTGGAGCATGCTGCTCACGGGCAACTACCGTTGCATCCTGCCGTCGGGCGCGCGCTCGATCCGCGACGCCGTGCATGAGGATCTCGAGCTGTCGCGGTCCATCTACGAGCATGTCGACGCCATCGCCCGCCGCCTTGGCGCCGAGCCGGAGGCCCAGGTGCCGTTCGAGAAATATGCTCGCGCTGCCGAGAGCCTTCTCAAGCCGTCCTCGGCCGCCCGCGCCGTGGTCGCCGGGTCGCCGATGATCGAGCGCGTGGACCGCGTGGTGCAGTGCATTGGCCGCCAGCTTCGCCTCAACCATGCCGGCATCGAGGAAGTCGTCGCGAATGTCGACGCGGCCCTCGAGGCAAACCGGGTGAAGGTGGCCTGATCCGTTTGGCAGGGCTGGGGGGCGCGTGCCGTGCCCGTGTCCCGCGACCCGGCCTCGCCCGCATCCCCGGGACTGCCATTGACGCCGCGCCCCAGCCGGGACACGCGGCGTTTCGATTCCCGATCCGCGGGTTTAACCTTGGGCCTCCAACGACGCAGGAGGCACTCGGCAATGCTCGCCCCGCTCACCGACGACGACTGGCCCGAAGCCCTTTCGCATCTGAGGGACAGCTTCGTGGGACGTGGCAATGTCTACCGGGTGATGGCACATCACCCGGAACTCCTCGGCGCCTGGTCGGGCCTGCGCAAGCATGTCGTGACCGAGAACGCGCTGGGAAACGAGCGCATCGAGGTCGTGATCCTGCGTGTCGCGCACCGGCTGGATGCCGCCTACGAGTGGGATCACCACGTCGTCCGTGGCCGCAAGGCCGGCCTGTCGGACAGCCGGATCCGAACACTTCGCGGCTCGGCCGACGAGATGGCGCCGGACGACGCGCTGCTGGCCCGCGCGGTCGACGCGCTGGTCGATGAGGCCCGCCTCCCCCAGCCGCTGCAGGCGGAGCTTTCCGAAAGGCTCGGGGCGACAGGCGTGCTCGACCTGATCGCGACCGTGGGGTTCTACACCACGCTTGCCTTCATCGTGAAAAGCTTCGGCACGCCACTCGACGCCGATGTTGTCGAGGCGCTGGCTGCGAGGCCGCTCGACACCTGACGTAAGCGCCCGGCATAACCGCCGTAACAGGTATAATCGGTGTAGAGCGGCGCAGCACACAGGTTCTCGGCCCCCATCGCGCAACAGGGGCACGCGCCGCAGGTGTGACCGAGCCAAGGGACGCCGACGCGCACGCCGGGCTCGAGCCCATCGCCCCCTGCCCCGCATTCGCGGATCAGTCCGACGATTTCGTGGTCAAAGACGATCGGAAGCCTGGGTTGGCCGAGATCGACGTCGACGATGTGAAGATCCGTCCGGCAACCGCCACCGGCCGCCACGTCGGTGGCGACCCTGGCCGCGGCCGCGCATGGGCACGGGCATTTCCCGGAGCACAACGGGCCGGCCGATCGTTCGGAGTCCATCGCGCGCATCCGCGCCTTGATCGCCCCCGATCGGGTTCGAGGATAGACGCAGATGCGGCCGTCGCCTCGCGATCGGTCGAGTCAGGCGCCCGCAGATCTTGTGCCCGCGACACGACGTTAAGCGGCTCCCGAGGCGCCAGAAAAGAAAAGGCGCCCCCGGCGGACCGAGAGCGCCACAAGCATCAGCTGAGGGTCGCGGCTCAGGCGACCGCGGGGCGGGCCGCGTTCTCCTGCGCGATGGCCTGGGCCAGCGCGGTCTCGAAGATGGCGAGGCCTTCCTCGATCAGCGCATCCGAGGCCGTGAGCGGGACCATGATGCGGATGGCGTTCGAATGCATGCCGCAGGACAGAAGGATCAGCCCCAGCTTGCGCGCGTTCTCGACGATCGCCTTGGTCAGGGCCGCATCCGGTGCGGCCGAGGTGAAGTCGGTCACGAACTCGACCGCCAGCATCGCGCCGATGCCGCGGATGTCCCACATGCGCCAGGGCGCCGTGCGCGCGCCAATCTCGGCGAAGCGCTGGCGGAACAACTCGCCCACCGCCGCCGACCGAGCCAGCAGACCCTCGCTCTCGATCGCCTCGATGGCCGCGAGCGCCGCGGCGCAGGCTACGGGGTTGCCGCCATACGTGCCGCCGAGCCCGCCGGGCGCGACCGCATCCATCACCGAGGCGCGGCCGATGACGCCAGCGATGGGGAAGCCGCCGGCCATGCTCTTGGCGACCGTGATGAGGTCGGGGACCACGCCGGAATGCTCGACCGCGAACCAGGTGCCGGTGCGGGCAAAGCCCGACTGGATCTCGTCGGCGATGAGCAGGATGCCATGCTGGTCGCAGATCTCGCGCAGCGCGCGCCACATCTCGGCAGGAACGGGGATGTAGCCACCCTCGCCCAGCACGGGCTCGAGGATGATCGCGGCGACCCGCGACGGCTCGACATCCGTGAGGAAGATGGTCTTGAGCGCCTCGATGCAGTTGGCGACGGTCGTGCCGGCGCGCGCGTCGGGCAGCGGCGCGCGGAAGATGTCACCGGGGAAGGGCCCGAAATCCTTCTTGTAGGGCGCGACCTTGCCCGTGAGCCCGAGGGTCAGCATCGTGCGCCCGTGATACCCGCCGGTGAAGGCGATGACGCCGGGCCGGCCGGTGGCCGCGCGCGCGATCTTGACCGCGTTCTCGACCGCCTCGGCACCGGTCGTGACCAGCAGGGTCTTCTTCGGGAAGTCGCCCGGCGCAAGCGCGTTCAGCTTCTCCGCCAGCGCGACGTAGGACTCGTAGGGCACGACCTGGAAGCTGGTGTGCGTGAAGTGGTCCGACTGCTCGGCCGCGGCCTGCATGACCTTCGGATGGCGGTGGCCGGTATTGAGCACGGCGATGCCGCCGGCGAAGTCGATGTAGCGCCGGCCCTCGACGTCCCAAAGCTCGGCATTCTCGGCATGCGCGGCAAAGACCTGCGTGGCCGAGGCGACGCCGCGCGCGACGGCGGCCTCGCGACGGGCAAGAAGCCCGGCATTGGTCTGGCCGGTTGCCGGGGGCGCGACCGGCGCCGAGGCCGCGGGCGCCACGGCGCCGGCGGATTCCGCCTTGGTCCGCGTGCTGCGCTTGGCGGGTGCCTTCTTGGCGGTGCTGGCCCGGCTGGTCTTGGGGGTGCGTGCGTCGGCCATATCGAATCTCCTTACAGCGACGTTTAAAATATCGGTATCATGTTTAATTTATAAATCCCAGCGGCATTTTGATTTGCCGCGACGGGGAAGGACTGTATAAGAGAACATCGGATTTTCATGGGCTTGACCGCCATGCTTCACGCCCCTTGAAAAATTTTCCGGATGATCGATTTTCTAAACAGCAGCAAGGAGGCGGCATGGATATCGACATCGGGAGGCGCCTGAAGGAGGTGCGCGAGACGCGCGGCCTGTCGCAGCGCGAGCTGGCGTCGCGGTCGGGCGTGACCAACGGCACGATCTCGCTGATCGAGCAGAACAAGAGCAGCCCCTCGGTGTCGTCCCTCAAGAGCCTGCTCGACGCCATCCCCATGACCCTGTCCGAGTTCTTCGCGGTCGCCGAGAACGCGGACGCGCCGCGCCGCTTCTACGCCGCGTCCGAGTTCACCGAGCTCTCGCCTGCCGATATCGGCATGAACGGCCACGGCGCGGCACGCGTGTCGCTGAGGCAGGTCGGCGACGCGTCGCGCCATACGCTCCAGATCCTGCACGAGCGCTACCCGCCCGGCACCGACACCGGAACCGAGATGCTGCAGCACGAGTCCGAGGAAGGCGGCGTGGTCATTGCGGGGATCATCGAGATCACGGTGGGCGACGAGGTGCGCGTGCTCAACCCGGGCGACGGGTATCTTTTCGACAGCCGCACGCCCCACCGCTTTCGCAATATCGGCGACATCGACTGCGTGATCGTCTCGGCCTGCACGCCGCCCACGTTCTGAACGAGCGGCAGGCCGCTTGGCGCGGCCCCGGCGGGCAATCGCCTCGCGCTCCACCTTCACACCATAATCAGAGCGCCGGGTTCTTCGGACCCGGATGCGGGCAGGCCTTGCCAGGATGGTGCCTTCCGGGCGTACCGGCCATCACGCCTTGCAACCGATTGGCGATTTTTCCTTGATTCAGTCGCCCATGAGGCGCACAGCTAATACAGAGCGAGACATCGTAACGAGGCATCTCGAGATCCGATGAACCAGCATTACACGCAGCAATCGCACGAAGTCGACGAGCTCAGCCTGGCCGCTCCGGCGAGCCAGGAGCATGAGGCTGGCGCGGCCGACGCCGCGATCGAGCGCCTTCGGGCATCGCGCGCGGAATACTTGCGCACGCTGACCGAGGACGCCCGGAACACCGGCGCCCGCTGGCTCCGCGAGGACGCGAGCTATGCCCAGCTCAAATGTGTGCTGTGGCTCAAGGCGGGCGGCAGCGTGCGCGAGAAGCTTCATCGCGCCTTTGCCGAAAGCCCGCTCGACACCGTCGCACCGCGGCTGAGAGCCCTGTCCGGCGTCCCGGAATGGAGCCGCAACTGGCGTTGGTACAGCATCTTCCTCGACGGCGTCCTGGCCGAGTGGAACAAGATCGCGGCCGAGGTCGAGCAGGACTGAGCCGCGCGCGCCCGGGCCGCTTTCGCAAGGCCCGGGACGAGATCCATCCGCCGCTCGAGATCGCGCGGCGAACCCGCTGTGTGGCGCGTCGCGGCGCAGATTTCGGCTGCGACCGTGATCCCGACATGGACTTCCTGTTCCGGCGCAGGGTTCCCCGCGCGCTCTTTGCGCGCGGAAATGTCGAACAGTCGACCATCCGGGATGCCGGGTCATGGATGACCAGGCCCGCGTCCTCAGAGCGAGGAACGGGGTCATGCGCATTTCGCGGGACTGATGCCGCGCTCCCGAAGTCGATCCGGCGGCAGTCTCGGCCCAGCATGCGCTTGACGCCATGATGCGCCGTGGTCCTCATCGCGCGTCGGGTTCGAAGTCCCGTCGCACGGTCTTAATTCCCATGACGGCATTCGCACGAGGCGGCGTCGCGCACAACTTGCCGGGGACGTGGCCCGACAAAACACACCGAAGACCCCGAGTCGTTATCTAGGCGTGGAGCTGGCAACTATTCCGCCCTTGCGGAATGGATGCCGCGATTTGCGCGTGTATCAATATGGCTCAAGTATTCGCGGCTAGTTGGCCTTAACGGAATGATCGCGCGAACTTTTTCAGTCACGAGAGATTTGCGCAACTTAAGGTTGTATTTATGTGATTATGTGGCATAATACAACTTAAGGTTGTGTCCCGAGTTTGGACGCCCGCAAAAAACCTCCGAGAGGCCAAGGACGCTGATACAGGCGCGGTCGCAATAGGCGATCAGCGCCCGCAGTCGTTTTGCGCGGCGCGCGCGAGCCCATTCGGGCCGCCGCCGCAGGCCGAGGAGTTCCCGTACAGCAGCGTGAGCCACGTCAACGGCGCCGAAGAAGAACAATCAACGGACGGACATCATGGCTACCTTCACCATCACCGACCCTTCGCTGAAGATCGTGCTCGATGAAAGCTCGGGCGTAGATGCAGCCGATAGCGACATCACGAAAGCCCAGCTGGCAACGGACTTTGCAGCATTCGACACGCTGCTGTTCACGACACTTGCCCTGAACCCGGCATTCCCCTCGAACGGCCGGATCGCGGCCGAGACCAATTACATGACCGTCGGCTTCGAAGGCTCGCTGACCGACATCTCGCTCACGGGCTGGAACAGCGGCACAGGCACGAGTGTCGATCTCGACAACTACGACCCGGGCGTCACCGATCCGACGACTGGCCATCCGACAACCATCGTCACAACCGACGGCGAGCAGGCCGTCTACCTGTTCGGCGATTATGACGGCATGGCCGGCGCGCTTTCCGGGCAGGTCGTGTTCGGTGTCGACGCAGGTGGCGATCTTGCTTTCGCGGCCTTTATGAAGGTCGCGGACGCCGACCCGCTGGATGACGAGAAGGAGCTGAGCTTCGCGGTCGTCACCTTCCAGGCGATCCGGGACGACCTGACCGGTTCAAACGATCCGGACAACAGTATCAACCTCGACAACTTCATCGGCATCAAGGCCTCGGAGCTGAGCGGGTTCAATTTTGGTGACAACCCCGCCACCAATGTCTTGTTCCAGGCCGCACCGGCATTCAGCGGCAGCGAAGTGCTCCTGATCACCGGATTGTATGAGCTCAACAAGCTCAATTCATCGAAGACCGATCCCACTGCCTTCGGCTGGCACAATCAGCAGGCCGATCCGGGGGAAACCCTTGTCGCGACGTTCGTGAAGACCTGGACCGGAAGCTTCCTGCTTCCCGACAATCTGACGAACCAGCAGGCGAAAGACATCAACAACATCTCATATTCGGCCCTCGACACCATCAACGAGGCGTCCTTCAAGATCGCCCAGGATTTCGGGACGATGAGCGTGCTCATCGCGGCCGCGGCCGCTGGCGCTGGCGCTGAGAACGGTGGAACGGACTTCTTCTCGACCGAACTGATGGACGACACGGCCGTTACCATCGTGAGCGTCACGGTCGATCTGGCCGGTGGTGGCGAGCTTACCTTCGACTCGGCGGACCAGGACGCCGACGGGCTTGTCACCCAGATTGGCTTCGGCCGGACGATCACCGTCGACTTCACGCCGAGTGACTGGGGCGCCACCAATCCTGACGAGTCATCCGGCGGCGTCGAGGTAATGGGCCTCCTCAAGAACGACTTCACGAGCGTCAGCACCAGCACCAATTTCTCGCGGCTGTACACGACGGTGACGGCGCGGGTCGACCCCACCGCGGGCGGCGGCAACAAGGGCGACATCGGCGGCTTCTCCACCAGCCAGTCGAACGACAGCGAGATTCCGCTCAATATCTTCGCGCTCGACGATGCGGGTCTGTCCCTGACGCTGACCGCGAACGGGAACTCGCTCACCGGGCTCGAACTTGACGAGACCATCGGCGCCGACCTGCCCGGCGTGGGCGAGGACATCAACGACCGGTATGCGGATGCGGCCGAAGCGGCCGTCGGCGACGACAACGCCGACGACGACGAGCCCGGCGGCTTACCTGCCGGCGCGATCGGCCAGGTGACCTCCAACGAGGTGGTCGGAACGCTGTTCAACACGTCGTCGACCTTCGACACCGATGGCAACGGCGCCCCCACGAACCCGGGCGGCCTATCTGCGTCGGACGAGGTGAAGCTGGTGCTTGTCGATGGCGCGGACGCGACCGTGACGACGCTGGCCACCGACCTGAGCGTGTCCGACCCGGGCAGTGCCTTCACCGACGACACGATCGACCTCGTGCTTGCGGGCGGCAAGGTCTACGGAATGGTCGACGGCGAGACGGACACCACCGTCACGGCAAACGTCGCCTTCGTGATCGAGCTCACCAGCACTGATCCCGCGACCGCCAACCTCAAGGTGACGCATTACATTCCGATCCTGCACAGCGGCACGACCACGACGCATGACGAGAACCTCGTCCTGTCGATCACCGACGCCGACTCCTATCTGGGCGTGCAACGCGACAAGACGATCGTGGACGGCGACGACGACAGCGACAGCAAGACCGCGATCGCCGACGTCACCGACGACATTTCGTTCGACGACGACGGCCCGCACCAGGTGGTGACGGCGTCCGCCGCTGTCGTCAACGAGGTGCTGAACGTCAATCTCGACGAGACGATCGGCGCTGCTCTGCCGGCCGGAGAGGACGATCGTTACGGCGCTGGCGACGTCGCCCCGTTCGATGACAACGCGGCGGCCGACGATACGGTCAATGATTTCGGCTTGCTCACGCCCATCGGCCAGCTCGACACCACCGCGGCAGGTGGCATCGGCTCGCTGTTCAACCAGTCCGGCTCGGACGGGTCGGACGGGTCGGGCGGCGCGCTTGGCTACTTGTTCGAGTTCGAGTTCACTGAGGTCGGGGATGACGGCATCGCCACCAACCTCACGACCACGGTCAATGGCGAGACGGTGGTGCTGTTCCTCGAGAGCGGCGAGATCATCGGGCGCGAGACCGATGCGAGCGGTGACGTCGCCCTGCGCATCGCCATCCTCGACGCCACCGACCCGGCCTCGCAGATCCGAGTGCAGCAGTTCCTGGCCTATGACCATGGTGGCACCGAGAACCCGTCGGTCTTCGACGAGGAGATCACGCTCGCGACCCTGCTCGGCACCGAGAAGGTCGCCCTGAAGCTCACCGTGACCCGGACCGACTTCGAGGGCGACACGGATTCCGACAGCCATTCGCGCGATCTGATCACGATGTCGGGCTCGCCCTTCGATTTCGATGATGACGGGCCGTTGCTCAGCCTCACGCTCAAGGCTGGAGCCGAGCTGTTACTCGACGAGACGGCCGATGATGGCGACGAGGCGGGGACATATCTTGCCCAGGACTCGATCGACGCGATCGACTACTTCACCGAAACGAAGGACGCCGGCACCGACACCGAGGACCTGACTGCCACGACTTACGCCCTTGATGACCCGGGCACAAACGCAGCATCGGGGCTCACCGACAGCGTCTCGGGAATGCCCGTTGTCTACAATCTTGATGGCGGCGTGATCATCGGCACGGTCGACGGTGGCCCGGATGACGGCGAGGAGGTGATCCGGTACGAGATCGATGCCTCGACCGGCACTGTCACGGTCAGCCAATCGCGCGCGGTCGTGCATCCAACCAAAGGCGACGGCACCACCCCGCCGGGCAGCCATGACGAGACCCTGATCCATCCGGGCTCCGACCTCGTCGTCGTGCGAAAGACGATCTACGACAAGGACGGGGATTCGGCCTCCGCCACCGTCGACATAACCACGATCACGAAGATCGACGACGACGGTCCGTCCGTGACCGTCGTCGGGTCCGCCAACGGCGACGTGAGCACGCTTGCTCGGAACCTCGACGAGACGATCAACCCCGATGGGGACCTGATCCCGGACAACGCGGATCGCTACCGGACGGGCGAGGGCGAGTCGAATGGCGGCCCGGTGAACGGGGATCTCGACGACGTGATCGTCGCCAACGGCGCGGCATCGGCCAACCAGCCGGTCTGGGAAACCGCTCCGGACGGCTTCGAGGCGGGCTACGACACGACGCAGGCCGCCGTCTCGCAGGCGATCGGCGAGTTGCGCACGACGGCCGGCCAGATCGCCGCGCTGTTCGACGCCACGGATGTCGACTTCGGCAGTGACGGCGCGGGCGCCCTCAACGGCAGCACCGGCCGTACGGACACGCTGAGCTTCGTGCTCTCCTCGACCGACGAGGCACCGATCGAGACGACCCTCGTCGCGACGGACGTCGAGGGCTCGGCACTCGACGGGCTCGGCGTGGCCAGCCGCACGATCTGGCTGGTCAAGGTCTCGGACACCGTCATCGAGGGCCGCGTGCCCGGCGATGACGGCACGCTGGGTACGGGCGACGACGACTATGTCATCCTGCGCATGACAATCGAGAACGCTGACACGCCGGCGAGCGCATTCTTCGTTTACGAGCAGTTCGCGCCGGTCGAGAACGGCGATCCCAACCTCTCGGACGAGGAGGCGCGGCTTCTCACCACGGACGCAGCCGACTTCCTCAGCGTCCGCTGGACCGCAATGGTCGAGGATGGTGATGAGGACACTGCCTCCGACTTCCACGACATCACGCTGATCGACGACGATGAGACCGTGCTGTCGATCGACGACGACGGGCCGTCTGCCGGTTCCAACGACCTGCCGGATATCGAGGAGGACGACCTGCCGGACGCAGCGACGCTGCCAGCCGACGTGCAGTCGACCGGCCTCGACGAGGACGGGTCGGGAACCAACCACCGGTATGACAACTTCGACCTCAAGCCCTCGATCACGACGAGCGTCGAGAAGACCCTGATCTTCTCGATGAACCTCGACACGACCGCAGTGGCGGCCGCCAATGTGGGGCTCCAGTCGCAGGGCGAGACGGTCTCCTTCGACGTCCAACGATTCAATGACGACATCGCCGACCCCGAGGACGACGACCCCGAGGACGACACCTACGTCCTGACCGGATTCGTCGACAGCGGCACGGCCGGGCTCGATGACGGAGACCGCCTGGTCTTCACCTTCTCGGTGACGGGACTCGGGCTCGCCAGTTTCCTCGCCATCGACCAGATCGACCATGCGACCGCGACCGAACGGATCGAGGCGAGTGGCCTGGGCGTGGACGACGACGACCAGGAGGAGAACAAGGTTCTGAACCTCACCCCGGCCCTGCTGGTCACCGAAGGCGATGGCGACATTCTCGACCTGCCGGCGACCTTCGCCCAGCAGGCCATCGAGGACGACATCCCCGACATCGGCGACAATGGCGAGAATGGCGACGAGATCAGCGACCCGGACGGCGCCGACAACGTGCCCGACAAGGCGATCAGTTTCGCCGCCGGCTCGGGCGATGGCGAGCAGACGCTCCTCGAGACCCATATCGGCACCGACGAGAACGAGGGTGGTGGCGGCGTCACCGTCACGGCGCTCGACGCCACCATCGAATACGCCGAGGGGCTGACGCTCTACGCCTATGCCGACCCCGCGGACAACGGCAAGATCGTGGGCTACTTCGACGAGGAGGATGGAGAGGGAGACGAATACTTCCGCCTCACCATCCACGACAGCGCCGCGGACTCGACCACTTGGTGGTATGAGTGGGAGGCGTTCCAGAGCCCGCCTCCGGTCTCGCTGCCGGTGGACTTCAGTGCCATCGCGTCGGGCGGGCCAAAGGAGATCCTGTCCCCGCCGATCGGCGAGGCAGGCTTGGTCGCGCTGTTCGACGGGCTGCTGGTGACCGACGCAGTCTGGTCCCCGAACGTGACCGGGACCCTGGCCCAGGCTCAGGACCCGAGGGAAGACAACGACGGCACGAACCTCGTGGACCTGCCCGGCGCTGGCTCGGCCAATGCCGGCGACGACGGCAACCCGAACAACGAGGGCTTCGGCATCAAGGGGCCGTCCGGCACGGGGAACCAGTCGTCGCAGTTCAACCACAACGAAGCGTTCACGGCTGCCATTCTCGATACCAAGAACACGGTGTCGACCGCGGATGACGTGCTGGTCGAGATGGCGAGCCTCAGCTTCTCCATCGAGTACGTCGGGGGAGGAGGCCCGACGCAGCTCAACACCGTCTATCTCGACTGGTACATCGTCGACGAAGGGGCGATCGTGGACTACGGGCAAGCCCCCATCCAGGTTCCGGGAGGCAACAACGAGGTCCCGGTCACCCTCATGCGCGAAGACCTCGGCCATGAAGGCGAGAGCTTCGACGCGATCTATGTTCGAACCACGTTCGATCTCGTCGATGGCGAGATTGACACCAATGTCGGCGTCCGGCTGCTCGACTTCGAGATCGGCCTGCCCCAGCCGACCGAGGACCAGGCGCTCGACTGGCAGGCGAAGATCATGGATGACGACGGCGACTATGACATCGCCACCTTCCGCACCGGCATCGATGGCACGCTCGAGAATGCCGACGGGATCATCGCGGGCGTCGACGACACGTTCGCGGTCTGATCACCACATCAACGAAAACGCTGCCGGCCCCGGAGAGCATCTCCGGGGCCGGCGCATTCAGCAGAGACACACCTCTCGCGAGAGCGTCCTCGGAGAGCGGCGAGCCTTTCTCAGGCCATGAGGAAGTCGCCCGCGTCGAGCCCGGTCACGCCCTCGAGCACCACCCTGTTCGATCCGCTGCTGATCACCGTATCCCCGCCCGTCTCGGACACGGAGAGGTCGGACCACGACAACCCGGTTGCCGACAGGTCCAGCACGTCGACGCCGCGAACGAAATCGGTGATCCGGTCCTGCCCCCAGTCGGAGCCCAAGACGAAAACATCCGCGCCACCGCCGCCGGTCAGGACATTGTCCGACGAATTCCCGATAAGACGGTCGCCGTAGGCCCCGCCGATTGCTGCCTCGAGAACCGTGCCATACGCGACCGAGAACGTGTTCGACGCGTAAGGATCGGCGCTGCCGAAACCACCTTCGCGCAGATCGATTTCAACCCCGTAGGAGGCGGCCGAAAAATCGACCGTGTCGTAGCCGCCGCCATCCCAGATCGTCTTGAGCTGCTGGTCGAACTCACCGAAGCGGTAGACATCGTTGCCGGTGCGGAAGCCGGTGTTCGCGCCATACAGATACTGCAGCGTCGCGATGTCGAAGAGCATGTAGGTCGATGGCTCGTAGGCGAGCCCGAGCGGATCCGAATAGGACATCACGGTGTAGGATCTGTGGTTCTCCTCCCAGCCGATGCCTGGGCCAACATGATCGAGCCCGAGCGCGTGGCCGATTTCATGGATGAGGGTCTTGTATTCCTCCGAGCCGACGACGAAGCTCCCGCTGCGATAGTCGACATTCAGCCAGATATCGTTGTCCGAGTATCCGGTCCCATCACCGGACGGTGACAACGTCGTCCCAGCGGCAAAGCCGAGATCGGCGAAACCGAAGGTGACCTGAGCAAGCTCCGGGCTCGAAACTTCGACGAACTCGATGTTGGCGAAATCCGAGATTGCAGCGAGGGCATCGCGCGTCACCTGGCGCTCGGTCTCGTTGAACGCGGCAAAGGTGTCCGTGTACACGCTGCTGTTCAGGCCGTTCTGGTAGTAGCTCGGAGTGCTGTCGAGGAAGGTGAATGTCACCACGGCCGACGTGCCGTAAGGCTCGGGCGCATTCATCCGCCAGGCGTCGTTGAAAAGGTTTGTGACGTAGTACGGAGGTGTCTCCGAGCCAGGCTCCTCCGGATCGGAACCCGGATCGGGGTCCGGCTCTCCGGCGGCCACACTGACCGTCACCGTGCCCGATCCGCTCCCTCCTCGCCCGTCACCGACGGTGTAGGTGAAGCTGTCCGTTCCGGAGAACCCGGCCTCGGGCGTGTAGATCACACGGCCCTGGGCATCCAGACTCACTGACCCGTGCACCGCGGTCCCGAGGCTCTCGACCGAGAGCGTGTCACCGTCGACGTCCGTGTCATTGGCGAGCACGTCGATCGTGACCGCGCTCCCCTCCGATGTGGCAGCGTCGTCGGCCACGGCCACCGGCGCATCGTTGACCTCGTCGATCTGAACCTGGATCGTGGCGGTCGAACGGCGTCCAGCCGCATCGACGATCTCGTAGGTGAGCGTGTCGGTGCCGGCGGCGTCGGGCGCGGCCTCGTACTGAACCTTGCCGTCGCTGGCGATCACGGTCGTCCCCAGCGCACCGCCGGACACCGACACGATCGAAAGGCCGTTGCCCTGGTCGTTTCCAAGCACGTCGATCAGTGTCGCCTCGTCCTCGAGCATTACGGCCGTGTCGTCATTGGCCACGGGCCCGTCACCGAGCAGGTCATCCGGTGCGAAGACGCCATCGTCGAATGCGAGCCGCTCGATCCCGGTCAGCGTATCGGTGTCGCCCGAGGCGAGGTGCACGACCCTCCAGCTGCCATCGGCGAGCCGGGTGAGCGAATAGGCGGATGAGAGCCCGCCATAGACGGCAGTGTCGATGCCGTCCCCGCCGTCGATGATGTCGTCGCCTGCTCCGCCCGAGAGGATGTCGTCGCCGCTGAGCCCGAACAGCCGGTTATTACCGGCGTTGCCCGTAATCTCGTTGGCGTCGTCGTTGCCGGTGCCGTCGATGGCTGCCGAACCCGTGAGCGTCAGGTTCTCGACATTCCTCGGGAGCGTGTAAGTGATCGAGGCAGCAACAGTGTCCGTCCCGCGATTGGGCTTCTCGACGACCTCGTCGCCGACATCATCCACGATATAGAGGTCGTCCCCATCGAACCCTTCCAGTCGGAACGAGCCGCCCGACCCATCGAGTACATCGTTTTCGTTCGTACCCGACTTGGAAGGAGCCCCCGCCCCGGGACCGCCCTTTCCGCTCTTGTCCTGCCTCGGCATGCTCGTCTTCTCTCCGTTCTTCCGTGTTCATTCGAAGCGGAGAGGCAGTCGTCAAATGCGCCATCACACTGCGCCGATCGGTTCGCCCGCTGCCGGCGCCTCTGACGGGCCCTGGCACGAAGTTCCCGGAGGGTGCGCGTGCGCGCACCCTTTCACGTCACCCTGAGGGAAGACGCCTGTTGACCGCCTCTCGACCCCCGCGGCTGATTGTCTGAAAGCTGCCGGCGCGCGCTTGGCGCATTCCGCTGAGACTGGATGCTTACGCTACAGACCGCCGCGGTCTGGTCACTGCCAATTCGTCCGGGGAAAGCCCACTTGCCACGCTCGTCCCCGCCACCCTTCAACGCCAAGGATCGGAGACGGTTCCCGGTCGAACGCGGAATCATTCGCTGGCGAAAACAGTATCATCCAAGGCCGGACGGCGCGAGCGTTTTCACCATATGTCGCGCCATCGGCGCATCAATTGACTAGATATTGTAGATTTGCAGGGAGACGCAGGATTTCGCAGCCCGGTGGAGCGGAAAGGGTGCTGCAGCCAAACTTCCCTCGCCTGACAGCCCCGGGAATGCTTAACCTGTGGCCGCAAACGCGTTTTTCCGCAGCAACGGACCGTTCCATGCGCATCGTCGATATCTGCGAAGTCACCAAGCCGATCTCGTCCCCAATCCGCAACGCCTATATCGACTTCTCGAAGATGACCGCGAGCCTCGTGGCCGTCGTCACCGACGTAATCCGCGACGGGCGACGGGTGGTGGGTTACGGCTTCAACTCGAACGGGCGCTATGGCCAGGGCGGCCTGATCCGCGAGCGCTTTCGCGACCGGGTGCTCGAGGCGGATCCGGCGAGCCTGGTTGATGACGACGGGTCCAACCTCGACCCCGCCCGGATCTGGTCGGCGATGATGAGTAACGAGAAGCCCGGTGGCCATGGCGAGCGCTCGGTCGCGGTCGGAACGATCGACATGGCCGTCTGGGATGCGGTCGCCAAGATCGCGGGGAAGCCGCTGTTTCGCCTTCTGGCCGAGCGAGAGGGGATCGAGGCCGACCCTCGCGTCTTCGTCTACGCCGCGGGCGGCTACTACTATCCCGGCAAGGACGACGACGCCCTGCGCCGCGAGATGCGCAGTTATGTCGATCGCGGCTACACCGTGGTCAAGATGAAGATCGGCGGCGCGCCGATCGATGACGACCGGCGACGCATCGAGGCCGTTCTCGACGAGATCGGCACGGCGGCGCGGCTGGCCGTCGATGCCAATGGGCGCTTCGATCTCGAGACCGCGATCACGTATGCGAGGATGCTGCGGGATTACCCGCTGTTCTGGTACGAGGAAGCCGGCGATCCGCTCGACTACGCGCTCCAGGCAGCGCTGTCCGAGTTCTACCCGGGCCCCATGGCGACCGGCGAGAACCTGTTCTCGCACCAGGACGCGCGAAACCTGCTCAGATATGGCGGCATGCGGCCCGATCGCGACTGGCTGCAATTCGACTGTGCGCTCTCCTACGGCCTCGTGGAGTATCTGCGGACGCTGGATGTGTTGGCCCAGTTCGGGTGGTCGCCGTCTCGCTGCATCCCGCATGGCGGACACCAGATGTCCCTCAACATCGCCGCCGGGCTGGGTCTTGGCGGCAACGAGAGCTACCCCGACCTGTTCCAGCCCTATGGCGGCTTCCCGGATGGCGTCGAAGTCGAGGACGGGCATATCGTGATGCCCGACCTGCCGGGCATCGGCTTCGAGGGCAAAGCGGAGCTGATCGCCGAGATGCGCCAGTTGGCGGAATGAGACATTCGCCGGTTCCGACCGTAACGGGCGGGTTGGGATGCGCCGGCGCCACACTGCGCGCGCGAATCCACGTTCCCGGATGCCGCGCGGCCATCACCTGATCTGCGTCAAGGCGTGGGGCCTTCGCTTCGGCCATGGTGCCGCCGAAGTTCCGAGGGATGCAGCACATGTCGCTCGTAGACCTGATCGACGCCATCGGTGAAGGACCCGTCGCCGCCCTGTTCGGCCTTTTGACGGGCGCGGTCTTCGGTATCGCCGCGCAGCGCTCAGCGTTCTGCCTGCGCGCCGCGACGGTCGAGTTCGCCCGCGGCCAGCTTGGCGCGCGCGTCGCGGTGTGGCTGCTCGCGTTCTCGACGGCCGTGGTCTGGGTCCAGGGCGCCGAGGCGCTGGGCTTCCTGCGCGCGCAGGAGGCACGGATGATGGCCGTGACCGGAAGCTGGTCCGGCGCCATCATCGGCGGGCTTGTGTTCGGGGTCGGCATGGTGCTGGCGCGCGGATGCTCTGGTCGGCTCCTCGTTCTGGCCGCGACGGGAAACCTGCGCTCGGTGATCTCGGGCCTGATCTTCGCGGTCGTGGCCCAGATGAGCCTGCATGGCTGGCTGGCACCGCTGCGCAACAGCCTCGCCGCGCTCTGGGTGACGCCAGGGGGCCGCAACCTCGATCTGCGCAGCCTTCTGGGCGTGCCTCACGCCTCGGGGCTGATGCTGGGCATCATCACCGCCGCGATCGCGCTGGTCCTGGCCCGGCGGAACCGGATCGGCTTGTCCAGACTGGTCTTCGCCTCGGGCGTCGGCTTCGCGATCGCGCTTGGCTACGGGCTTACCTTCTGGCTCGCGCAGAACAGCTTCGAGCCTGTCTCGATCACCTCGGCCACTTTCACCGGCCCCTCGGCGCGGACGCTGATGTTCTTCCTCGAGCCGTTTCCCGATCTCGGCTTCGATGTCGGCCTAGTGCCCGGCGTCTTCCTCGGCGCGCTGATTGCCGCGGGCGCGGCCGGCGAGCTCAAGCTGCAAGGCTTCGAGGGCGCTGGCCCGATGCGCCGCGCGATGGTGGGCGCGGCACTCATGGGCTTCGGCGGCATGTTGGCGGGCGGCTGCGCGATCGGCGCAGGCGTCACTGGCGGGTCGATCTTCGTCGCCACCGCCTGGCTCGCCCTCACCTGCATGTGGATCGGCGCCGTCACGACGGACTTCCTTCTCGACCAGGAACGTGGCGTCACCGCCACGCCCTGACCAGCGCCGCGCCTGAAAGCATCGCCAGCGTCAGCTGAAGATGTCCGCCGTGATGCCCGCGTACCAGCCGAGGCTCTCCTCGAAGGTGGCCTTGCGCAGCATCGCGTCTTCGCCTGTTTCGCTGATGAAGCTGTGCACGCTGGCGATCTTCTCCGGCGTCGGTTCGTAGGATGCGCCGACTTTCACGCCGTCCTCCGGCGCGATCAAAGACCAGCACGTGTTCGAGTATTTCGCCGGGAAGACGCGCGAGCCGGTCAGTTCGCCAAGGATCGCGTTGGCCGCGACCTTTGCCTGGCTGTTGGCCGAGAATCCGGATTTCGGCATGTCGCCCTGTTGGGATGCATCCCCGAGCACCGTGATCGCCGTATCGGCGAGGCTGCGCATGTTGGCTGGATCGATTGGGACCCATCCGGCATCGTTCGTCAGGCCGGCCTGAGCGGCGATGTCGCCGGCGCGCTGCGCGGGGATCACGCAGGCCGCATCGACCTTCTCGACCACACCGTCGACCACGAACTCTCCTGCCGCCGGACGTACCTCGATACTTCCGCCGCCGAAATCGGGACCGATGCGGGTGATCATGCCCGGGTAGTGCCGCTGCCAGCCTTCCTCGAACAGGGCCTGCTTCGAGTACTTCTCCTTCGGATCGACGATGAGGATCTTGGCGGTGGGGTTCTTCGCCTTCAGCAGCGTGGCGATCATCGAGATCCGCTCGTAGGGCCCCGGCGGGCAGCGATAGGGGTTGGGCGGCGCGACCATTCCGAAGACCCCGCCCTCGGGCATCGCCTCGACGAGCGACTTCAGGCGCCGCACCTGCTCGCCGCCCTTGTAGGCATGGGGCATCATCTCGGCGTCGTCGAGCGTCCAGCCGGGAACCGAGCCCTCGACGAAATCGATTCCGGGCGAGACCACCAGGTGATCATACTCGATCCGCTCGCCGCCGGCCGTGGTCACGACGCGCGCGTCGCGATCGACGCCCACCGCACGATCAACGACATGCCGCACCCCGTGGTCACCGACCAGCCGGTCGTAGTTGTGGGCGAGCGAGTCGTAGCTCCGGACGCCACCGAGATAGAGGTTCGAGAAGAAACAGGTGTGATAGATCGCGTTCGGCTCGACCAGAGTGACATCGACAGCGCCCTGGCCGTCGCGGGCGACATAGCGTGCGACCGTGCCACCGCCGGCGCCGCCGCCGATCACGACAAGCCGAGGCTTGGCCTGTCCGATCGCCGCCGGAGCCGCAAGCACGAGCGCCGTAGCGCCAAGAAACACCCGCCGGTTCATCAACATGGCGCAATCCTCCCTGTCTGGTGCCGCTTTCGCGCAGCTATTCGCCGAGCGTAGCAAAATACGCGGCCAGCGCAGCGATTTCTTCGTCACCAAGGCGCGAGGCGATCATCTGCATCACCGGGTGGGGGCGCACGCCGTCGCGATATGCATGCATCGCCAGCACGAAATGCTCCGTCGGCCATTGCGTGATGTCGGGGATCCCCTCGCTCGCGCCGCTTTCCTGATGACAGGTCCGGCATTCGGAGGAGAGGTAAGCGCCGTATTCCCGGTCTCCGACGATTTCGAGGACCTCGGGGGCGACCGCGTAGCGCTCGGGGCGCGCGGTGGGCTCGGCCTCGGGAATATCCCGCGGGTTGTCAGAGAAATCCCGCAGATACGCCAGCACGTCCGCACGGTCCTGCGGATCGTCGAGCCCGGGAAACGCCATGCGCGTGCGCGAGACGAAAGCGCGCGGGTTCTCGATGTAGATGTCGAGAGTTTCCAGCGTCCACACAACGCCGTCCGCGCCCATCCGGGCGAGCCCCTCGGAATACTCGTAATCCTCGACCGATCCCGCGCGCCGCCCGAAGATGCCGTTGAGGTGCGGGCCGATGCCGTCGACGGCTCCCGGCCCGACCTCGTGACAATGGGCGCAGACCTCGAAGAGCTGCTCGCCGCGTTCCCGGTCCCCGATCTCGGATGCCTGCGCCTCCAAGCCGAGCAGCAGACTAATCGAGAAAGCGGCGAGGAAGAGACGCATCAATCCTCCGAGAAGGTCGCCAGATAGGCGATCAGCGCAGCCCGCTGATCGTCGTCCTTCATGCCACCATAGGCCATGCGGGTGCCTTTCAGGAAGCCACGCGGGTCAGCAATGAAGGCGTCGAGCTGCTCGGGCGTCCAGACGAGCCCGCCATCGGCCTGCTTCTTCATCGCCTTCGAGTACTTGAATCCCTCGACCATGCCAGCCGGATGGCCAACGACGCCGTTCAACACCGGGCCCGTCCCGTTCTTGGCGCCCTCACCCACCTTGTGGCAGGCGCGGCAGGCGCGAAACGCCTTCTCGCCCGCGGCAAGCATCTCCTCCGACACCGCCGGCTCGGGTTCGGGCGCGGGTTCTACCGGGGCGGCGGCGACCTCGGCCTGGGCTGCTCCCTCGGCACGCTGTTCGCGCGCGGCCGTGTCTTCGGGGGTCACGTCGATCACCGCGGCGCGCGCGGTAATCTCGACCGAATCCTTGCAATTCTCCATGCAAGGCTCGCGCGTCAGGGCCGGCAGTTCGACCGTATCGCGGTCGTCCATGAAGAAGTTTTCTTCGTTCGGAAGCCGCACCTCGGTGAAGTTCTCGCGGCTCAGCTCGAAGTCGTCATCCACCAGATCGTTCAGGTAGAGCAGGTAGGCGGTGATGGCATAGACCTCGTCGTCGCTCAGCGACTCGGCATTGCCGAAGGGCATCGCCCGGCGAACGTAATCGAAGACCGTCGACAGATACGGCCAGTACGAGCCGATCGTCTTGTTCGGGTCGTCGCGGGTCAGGGTCCCCTGCCCGCCGGACAACACCGGCCAGCGGCCGATGGCCTCGCCGAAATCGCCATGACAGATCGCGCAGTTGTCGATGTAGAGCGGCTCGCCCGTCATCACGTCGCCACGCCCCTCGGGCAGGCCCTGCCCGTCGGGGCGAACGTCGATGTCCCAGGCGGCAACCTCCTCGGGCAGCGCGGGACGGCCGATGCCCAGCTTCTCGCTCGCGACCGCCGGAGTGGCCAGGATCGCGAGCGCGAGCGCGGTCTCAAGAAACCTCGACATTCTCGGCCTCTCCCTTCTCGTTCACGTACCAGGTCTGGATGCCGTTGTTGTGGTAGATCGACTCGTAGCCGCGGAAGGCACGCAGCTCGTCCTTGGTCGGCTGGACGTAGCCGGTCGAGTCATGGGCGCGCGACTGCAGCAGCAGGGGCGAGCCATCCCAGTCGAATTCGAAGTAGAAGCGGTGCATCGACTTGTCGAAGGACGGGCCGTCCATCCGCGCCTGGTACCAGTTCTTGCCGCCGTCGATGGTGACGTCGACGCGCGGGATCGTCCCGCGGCCCGACCATGCCACGCCGCTTAGCACGGCGGGCCCGCGGCCATGGGTGATCGGTGCCTGCGGCGAGGGGTTGGTGATCACCGACTTGGCATCCATGACCCAGGTGAAGCGCCGCGCCTTACCGCCCGCCAGCAGGTCGGTGTATTTCGACGTCTCCTCGCGGTGATGCCAGGGCTCGTCGCCGACCTCGATGCGGCGCAGCCACTTGACCCACATGTTCCCTTCCCAGCCGGGCACCACGAGGCGAAGCGGGTAACCCTGCTCGGGGCGAAGCGCCTCGCCGTTCATCTTGAAGGCGACGAGGCAGTCCTCCATCGCCTTCTCGATCGGGATCGAACGGGTCATGCCCGCGGCATCACCGCCTTCGGGCAGGATCCACTTGCCGTTGGTGCGCACCCCTGCCTCGTCCAGCAGGTACTTCAGCGGGATGCCGGTGTAGACCAGGTTGTGGATCATGCCGTGGGTGTACTGGCAGCCATTGAGCTGCGCGCCGCGCCACTCCATGCCCGAGTTCGCCGCGCATTCGAGGAAGTAGACCCGGTTCTCGCGCGGGAAGCGCATCAGGTCCGCCATGGTGAACACCAGCGGGGTATCCACCAGCCCATTGATCATCAGCCGGTGTTTGGCGGGATCGATCTCGGCGATGCCGCCGTGATGGCGCTCGAAGCACAGCCCGTTCGGCGTGATGATGCCTTCGAGTTCGTGCAGAGGCGTGAAGTTGACCGAGCTGATCGGGTCCGCGGTCAGCCACTCGACATTGCGGCGCACGACATGCGCCTCGTATTGCGACGGCGCGCCATAGGGGCGCGCGTCGACACCCTCGCCCAGCATCGTCCGCCAGGGCTGCTGCTCGGTGATCGCGGGATCGGGGCCTGCCGCCCGCGCCACCGTGCCCGTCGCGAGCGCAGCCGCACCACCGGCGAGGCCCGCCCTGAGGAAATCGCGCCGCGAGGCGCCGTTCCTGTCGGTCATCTCCAGTTCCTTCCCGTTCTTCGTCATGCGCCCGACACCTTGACGGAGGTGTTGGGCTCAACGGACACAGTGCCGTGCCGCTTGAGGTATGCCTCGACCACGTCCCAGATCGCCGGGCCTTCGGTCGCCTCGTTGACGCTGGCCCAGCCGGAAACCACGTAGGTCTTCGCCGGATCGATCGGCTCGCCGGTCTTAAGCAGCGTCATGTTCGAGATGCGCGAGCCCATCGGCTTCGACACGTCGATCGCGTAGCCCATGCCGCCGACGCGAACCATGTCGCCGCCCTGCTGGTAGTAGGGGTCGGGGTTGAAGAGGTTGTCGCCAACGTCTTCCATGATCGTGTGCAGGAGCTCGCCGCTCATTTCCGAGCGGTAGGCGGCCGGATAGCTCATCGAGGTCGCGTTCATCAGATCCTCGCGCCGGATCGGCTCGCCCGGCAGCAGGCTGGGGCCCCAGCGGAAGCCCGGTGACAGCGCGATGTCGGCCTCGCGCTCCTCGAGGAGCGCGTTGCAGATCAGGTCGTCCCAGGTGCCGTTGAAGTTGCCGCGGCGGTAGAGCAGGCTCTCGGTCGTGCCCAGGACCTCGTCGAGCTCGGCCTGGTAGGGCGCACGATGTCCGTCGATCACGGCTGCCATGTCGGCATCCGGCGCGATGACGTCCGAGAAGATCGGGATCAGCTTGTGCCTGAAGCCCATCATCCGGCCCTCGCGCACGTCGAGATCGAGGCGCGTGACGAACTTCCCGTTCGAGCCGGACGCGATCACCAGCGTCTCGCCGACCATCACCGGCTCGGGCAGCGCATCATGCGTGTGCCCGGTGAGGACGACGTCGATGCCAGGGACGCGGCCCGCCATCTTGCGGTCCACGTCGAACCCGTTGTGCGACAGCACGACCACGAGATCGGCGCCCGCATCGCGCACTTCCTGCACGACGGCCGCCATGCGCTCCTCGCGGATGCCGAAGGACAGGTTGGGGAACATCCAGCCCGGGTTGGCGATCGGCATGTAGGGGAAGGCCTGACCGATCACGGCGATCTTCGCGCCACCGCGCTCGAAGATCTTGTAGGGCTCGTAGGCCGGCTCGTCCCATTCCGCGTCGAAGATGTTCGCGCCGAGGAACGGGAACGGCAGGCTTTCCACGATCTCGTTGACGCGGTCGATGCCGAGGGTGAATTCCCAGTGGCTGGTCATGGCCTCGACGCCGAGGGCGTTCATCACGTCGACCATGTCCTGCCCGTTGGTGCGGAGCGCGGTGAGCGAGCCCTGCCAGGTGTCGCCGCCATCGAGCAGCAACGCCTCGGGGCGTTCGGCGCGGATCGCCTTCACGACCGTCGCGACCCGATCCATGCCGCCCATCCGGCCATAGGTCCCGGCCAGCGCCGTGAAATCCTCGTAGGTCAGCGCGTAGGCGTGGGGCGAGCCGCTGTCGATCCCGTAGAGCTTCAGGAAATCGGCTCCGGTGACATGCGGCGGCAGGCCTGCGACATCACCCACACCGAGGTTGACCTCGGGCTCGCGGAACCACAGCGGCTTGAGCTGCGCGTGCACATCGGTGATGTGGATCAGCGTGACATTGCCCAGCGGATCGAATTCCAGAAGCTGGTCCTGCGTCAGAACCTGTTGCGCCGCCAACCGGGACCACTTGCCCACGCCGGATGCCCCCCAGATTGCCGAGGCGGCCACGGTGGCCTGCAGGAAATCGCGCCGCGAGATCATTCGTCCGTCTCCGTCATCAGGCAAGCCGGATCCGTGCGGCGCGGCATCCCCGCCCCGCCGGATCGACTGGCACTACAAAAGATTTCCGTGTCGCCCGCCCCCGATCCAGGGGAGCGGGCAAGGCGTCACTGCCGGACCGAGGGACCTTCGATCGAGAGACCCTGGCCGCGCGAGGCTACATAAAGCTCAAGAGCCACGAATTCGGGCGAGCCGATCTCGAAAGGCTCGGCGCGCGTGTCCCGGATGCAGCCGCGGAAGCGGTTGTGGAGCGAGACAAGGTTCGTCTGCTTGAGCCGGTAGACGGGGAAGCCGTTGGTCTGCCCCTGGCTCAGGTGGTCGGCACGGATGTACCGGCCATTGTTGTCCTCGTGGCAGTTCGCACAGGCCAGTTCAAGCTGACCGTAGCGCGTATAGTAGATTTCCTTGCCCTGCTCCCAGAACGGCGCAGCGGGACCGTCAATCGCCACGTTGACCGGAAGACCGCGTGACACCGACGACAGCAGCGCCGTCATGTTGCGCATGTCCTGGCTGTCCCACTTCCAGGCCTCGGCGCCCATGCGCTCGGTACGGCAGCCATTGACGAACTGCTCCATCGCCCAGAGCTCGCCGTTGTTCGGATTGACCTTCGGCACGCTCGCGCGCAGGCCGCGCATGGATTCGGGGTCGCCATGGCAATCGGCACACGACTTGCCGGCCGTCCCTTCAGGTGTCGACCATGCCGTGGCCGCGGCCTCGACATAGAGCATCGCCGGGTTCTCGAAGTCGTCGCGCTGCATGTCGCGCGTCTCGTCCCCACGGTAGAGCCAGCCCGAACGCACCACGTCGAGCGCGCCTCCGAGATGCTCGGGCGCAGGGGCCACGGTGGTCATCTCGATCTCGCCGTTGACGACGAGCGTGTCCTCCACCGGGTCCGCCTGGCTCGCACCCGCCGCGAGAGCGAGCGTCAGTGCGCCGATCAGTGCATATTTTTGAGACATGGGTTTCCTCCCTGCGCTTCGGTGGCCCCGAAGTCTCAGCTGACGGTGATCGCCTCGGTGGTCTCGTAGACCGACCCGTCGTCGTCGTACCAGGTGAACTTGAAAGTCCCTGACGCCGGCACCTTCGCCTCGAACTCGACATAGGGATTGGTCGAGACCGCGGGCTCGAGCGTCGCGTCGAGAACCATCTCCCCTTCGAACTCGCAGGTGAAGCGGTTGATGATCTGGCGCGGGATGGGGTTGCCCTGCTTGTCCTTGCGCTGACCGCTCTCCATCGGGTGCGAGATGAGCGTCTTGATGACGATCGCCTCGCCCGCCTTGGCGGATTTGGGGACACGCACCCGGGGCTTAACGTTGTCGGCCATTGTCCTGTTTCCTCTCTCGTCTCAGCCGCCGCAGCCGCCGATGGTGACCTTCACTTCGTTCGCCGCCTGAACGAACGAGCCGTCCGCCATCTTCGCGACGGCAATCACGCGCTGCGTTCCGGCGAGGCGGATGCGCGTCGTCGCCGACTGGCTGGCGGCCAGCGGCCCGAAGTTGAAGGTGCAGACGCCCGGGCTGGGGTTGCCCTCGGCGAGCAGCATGATCGCGACGGCGCCGGGCGCAGACACCGATACGGGGACGGTGTTCCCGTTCTCCGCGATCTCGGGCGTGCTGAGCGTGATGCCGCCCTCGCCCACCGCCGCACCGCCGGTGAATTTGGCGAGCGCCTCGTCGACAGCCGCGTGCAGGGCAGTGGCGGGCAGCAGCACGGTCGCCGCAAAGCCAGCGCCAAGCGCCAAGGCGCCTCGTCTCGTCAGGTTCATCTGTTTCCTCCGTGCCATGCGGCTCAGTTCATTCCTTGAGGGTCATCAGGTAGGCGACCAGGTCCTCGATCTGCTGCGCCGTCAGCAATGGCGGCAGCGGCTCGGTCGCGGGCTTCGTGGTGAAGGCGTCACCTGGCCTGATGTATCCCGTGGTCTTGTAGAACGCGGGCATCACGGTGCCGTCGAACACGTTCTTGGCGTTGGACACGATGCCGCGCAGTTCGGCCTCGTTCCAGCGGTCGGCCACCCCGTCGAGCGACGGTCCGACATCGCCGTGGAACTGCACGTCCTCGACCATCTCACTCACCGTGTGGCAGGCAACGCAGTTCCCGGCCGAACGCTCGGAGAAGACCTTGCGCCCCGATGCCGGATCGCCAGCCGAACCTGTCAGGGATGCCGCAACCTCCCCGTATTCGCCGAATTTCACGTCAGCAGGTGCGGTCTCCGCGACGGCGGCGCCCGCAAGAGCGCACCCCACCACCAGACCCAGCGTCGCGCGAATCATGAATTTCCTCCCGCTTGTCGTTTTCACATGCTCTTAGTGGCAAACACGTATGCACGCAATCATAGATTTATTTTTTTGCATGTTGTGCACCTGCACACAGGTGTGGCGTCACTGGGTGGCGGGCCCAAGGTTCCGCGCATGGTACTTCTGGAAATGCTCCTCGCCATCATAGCCGCGCTCGAGCACCCAGGTGAGAAGGTTGCGCGTCGTCGTCTTCTCGAACGCTCCCGGCATCACGACCACCGCGGCTTCGGCCGCCGTGCCGCCCTCGGGCACCTCCTCGGGCATGAACAGCAGCGTTGGGGTGAACAAGACGCCCCAGCGCGCGGCCATCTCCTTCTCGGGCAGCGTCACGCCGTCGAAATCGGTCACCTCGACATCGCCGAAGAGGTTCATCTGAACGACGAAGTACTTCTCGCGCAAAAGCGCGTTCACCTCGGGGGTGGGAAAGACCTCTTCGTGCATCTTGGTGCAGTAAATGCATCCGCGCTGCTCGAAGATCACCAGCATGCGCTTGCCCTCGGCGCTCGCCTCCTCGAGGTCTTCCGCCATCACCTTGAAGGTCTCGCGCAGCCAGTCGGGCTTGTGCAGACCGTCATCGCCCAATGGCGCGGCAATGGCCGGAAAAGCAATCGCCACTACCGCGAAAGCCGCCGCGAGAATCCGCATATCGTCCTCCCAAGCTCTTATCCGAGTGTGGTCATCCAGGGCGCGTACCGGATCATCCAGTCGGCGATCCAGGTCAGCGAGTTGGTCGAGATCAGCACCGCGAAGACGATCAGCATCGCGCCCATCGCCTTCTCGACATGTCCCAGATGCCGCCTGTTGCGCTGCATCCAGCCAAGGAAGGGTCGCGCGAAGAACGCGGCGATCACGAACGGGAACGTCATCGCGACACCATAGACGAAGAGCAGCGCGCCACCTTGCGCGATGTCTCCCATGCCCGAGGCGACCATCAGGATCGCGGCAAGCGCAGGCCCCACGCAGGGCGTCCAGCCAAAGCCGAATGCCAGCCCCATGAGGTAGGCGCCGATCAGGGTCGCGGGCTGTGTCCCTGCATCGATGCGCGCCTCGCGATAAAGAAAGGGGATGCGCAGCACTCCGAGGAAATGCAGGCCGAAGAGGAAGAGCACGGCGGCGGCGACATAGGCGAGCTGGTTCTTCCACTGCGCGAATGTCTGCCCCAGAGCGGTGGCCCCCATGCCAAGCATCACGAAGATCGTGGTGACGCCCAGGGCGAACACCGCGGCCTGGGTCACGAGGCGACGCTGCGCGCCCGGCGCGATGCCGTCGTCGCCGCGCAGTTCATGGATCGAGATGCCGGTCATGTAGCACAGGTAGAACGGCACCATGGGCAGGATGCATGGCGACAGGAACGAAAGGAGGCCTGCGAGCGCCGCTCCTCCGAAAGTGATGCCGAGATCCATGAACTGCCCTTGCCCGCACTACGTATGAAGACATATAAAGATATCTATGAATATCCGGAGCACGTCAATCGCCGCACTTTTCGCGGCTCTCGCCGCGGCACTGCCGGGGATCGCGACCCCCGCAGCGGCAGATGTCCGCCTGGTGATGGTCGAGCAGCCCGGCTGCGTGTGGTGCGTGCGCTGGGACGCCGAGGTCGGTGACGCCTATGCCCTGACGACGGAAGGCCGCGTCGCCCCCTTGCATCGCGTCAATCTTCATTCCCCGCTGCCCGACGGCTTCAACTACGCGCGACCGCCGGTGTTCACGCCGACCTTCATCCTTTTCAACGACGGGGCCGAGGTTGGCCGGATCGAAGGCTATCCCGGCGAGGATTTCTTCTGGCCGCTCCTGGCTCGGCTGATCGAGGGATTGCCGGCAGAAAAGCAAGAGGTATCAAAACGATGAAAAAGTTTCTCGCAGGGCTTTCGATCGCGCTCGTGCCATTCGCCGGTCATGCGCAGGATGGCGATGGCGCGTTCGTCGACACGAAGATTCTGAAGCCGGAACTCGCGCTCGAGATGGCCGTCGCCGCGATGGAGGACTGCCGGCAGCAGGGATACCAGGTCGGGGTTGCCGTGGTTGACCGCTATGGCGGGCTGCAAGCCTTCATTCGAGACCGCTTCGCCGGGCCCCATGTCGAGGAGATCGCACCGCGCAAGGCATGGACCGCCGTGAGCTTCCGCACCGACACGCTCGCCCTCGATCGCGAGACCCAGCCGGGGACGATGTCGGCGGGGATTCGTGATTCGGCGCGAGCGCTGGCACTGGGCGGCGGGGTTCCCGTGGTTTCCGGGGATGGCGCTCTCGTGGCCGGGATCGGCGTCTCGGGCGCACCCGGCCCGGATCTCGACGACGCCTGCGCTCGGGCCGGCATCGCCGCCATCGAGGCCGAGATCGCATTCTGAGGAGTTGCGCGATGTTCGCGACCAATCAAGGAGCACCTGGCGAGCCGCCTCGGGAGATGACACCCGAGGAGATGGCCGAGCGCGTCGAGGAAGCATCGACGATGCTCAAGGCCATGAGCCATTCTGGCCGGCTGATGATCCTTTGCTTCCTCGCCGAGGGCGAGAAATCCGTCACCGAACTCGAGGAGCTCCTGCACTGGGAGCAGGCAGCCGTCAGCCAGCAGCTTGCGCGGCTTCGGCTGCAGGGGCTCGTCGCCAATCGCCGCGAAGGCAAGGCGATCTACTATTCGCTGACCGATCCGCGCGCGCGCCAGATCCTCGATACTCTGCACGAGATCTTCTGCGCGCCGAAGTGACGGCTCCCGGCCTCATTCCGGCGCGCGACCACGGCATCACCCGACAGCCCTCCTGAGACGGCAGGCCGCGTTGGCAGCGCGGCATGGCGAGGTCTTCCCGCTTGCCCAAAGCTGACCTCGGCTTCAAGATCGCGGCGATCCGCATTCTCGCCTAATCGCCGTCACCACCGATTGCGCCCGAGGGTCTCGAACGGGCTCTCGGAATTCTCGAGGCGGCCATTCTGGAGGAACAGGAATGAGCGCCTCCGCGCTTGCGCTGGTGCTGGCCGCGGCCTTCATGCACGCGACCTGGAACGCGCTGGTCAAGGGCGCGACTGACCGGGCCGCGGTGCTGACGGGCGTGTCGCTTGCCAACGTCATCGTTGGCGCCGCGCTGGTGGTCATGGCCCCCCTGCCCGCGATGGCCAGCTGGCCCTCGCTCGCGGTCTCGACCGTGGTTCACTACGCCTACTACCTGTTGCTGTTCCATTCCTACCGGCTGGGAGACCTGAGCCAGGTCTACCCGATCTCTCGCGGTATCGCGCCGGCGCTGGTGGCGGTTTCGGCACTGGTGCTGATTGGCGAGGATCTCTCGCCGGGCGGCTGGGCGGGCGTGGCTGCGGTCTCGGCCGGGATCGGCCTGCTGGCGGTGCAGAAAGGCGCGGTCAACGCGCCGCGCGGCAGCGTCGCATTCGCGCTCACGCTGGGTGTCTGCATCGCAGTCTATTCGACTGCCGACGGCATCGGTGTGCGCCTGTCGGAAAGCCCGCTGGGCTACATGGGCTGGCTGTTCCTGCTGGAGGCGCCAGTTCCGCTCGCGATCGCCTGGCACCGGCAGCGACGTGGCGGTCATGTGGACCGGCGCACACTGCTGCTGGGGCTTTTCGCGGGCGGCCTCTCGGTCGCGGCCTACGGCATCGTCCTCTACGTAAAGTCATTTGCGCCGCTGGGTGCGGTGTCGGCGGTGCGCGAGTCGAGCGTCGTGATCGCGGCGCTGATGGGTGTTCTCCTGTTTGGCGAACGACCGTGGAAGGGACGACTGATGGCCGCGGTCATCGTGGCGGGCGGGGTCATGGCCTTGGCGACGGCGTCATGAGCGGCCTGCCTGCTGCCCGTCATGCCCGCTCGGCAAGCCCTGCATAGCCTGCGCCGTCGATCACGAAGACCTGCTCTCCCGCGTCCTCGGCAAAACCCAGCCGGCGGTAGAAGCGGATGGCGCCGGGGTTGTCGACATGAGCCGACAGCTTCATGTAGCTCGCCTGCCAGCCTGCTGCGTCGCGAGCAACGGCGGCAAGGAGCTGCGGGCCGAGGCCGCCGCCGCGCGCCTCGTCCGCGACCCAAAGATCCTGCAGGTAAACACCGGGGCGGCCGCGCATGGTCGAGAATTCAGGGAAATACACCGCCACACCCATGGTCGTTGCCCCTTCCTCGGCGATCAGCGCGCGGAACAGCGGCTCGGCCTGAAAGCCGTGTCGCAGGTAGTCGGCCGGGCGTGCGCGAAACTTTTCAGGCGAGCCCAGATGAAGCGCGAGCCGAGCCAGTGCCGCATGGAGCCGGTCGGCATCCGCAGCCGTCGCCCTGCGGATGGTGTAGCCGGTCATCGTTCCCCCCCCTCGGAAATCCTCGGCCGCCGCGCGCAGATGGTCAGGGACCCGCGCGAGATGTCGCGGGACACCAGCCCCCCTGCAACCCGCGCAGCCGCATCCTGCCTTGGTTGTCGCATCCGACCGCCTCCCTTCGTGACACATCGCCGAATTGCCCCAACCCGGGGGCTTCCACTCGAACCGTGCGCGATCACTGGGACGCCGTCGTGCCCGACGTCGAGCCGCGCTTTCGGGCGCAGGCTCGCCTGAGCGCGGAAACAAGGCAACCGTCGGAGGATGAGAAACGAGCCTCCGTGCGGCGGACAGACCACCATTGAGGGAAGGCTCTCGTCCCCGCCCAATGCGTTCACGGCAGGCTCGCCACCCACTGCATCACGGCCAGGTCGGTCGTCGAACCCGGTGGCGCGACCTCGCTCACCCGCAAGTGCGGTGATCCGAAAGGACCGCTCGCGGCCACCTCGACTATCCGAACGTATATGTCCGAGCGCGAAATCGCCTTATAGAATCTCAATTTTGCAGGGTAGAAATTGGAATTCGAGTGATGACCGCGTGATGATCGATGTGCGGGACGGAATGCACGGGATGGTAGCTGTAAGCACTTTCACCAGATACTTCGCCGTCTGGTTGCTTGCCATCGGCTTCGGTGCCAATGCCTTCAGCGAGCCGCTGCGGGCTCCCGAAGGGTCCGTGTTGCTGACGGTCGAGGGCGCAATCTCGAATACCAATGCGGACGGCGCGGCGCGCTTCGATCGCGCGATGCTCGAGGCCCTGCCGGTGACCGAGTTCGAGACAACGACGATCTGGACCGAGGCAAAGCACCGGTTTACCGGCGTCGCACTTGGCGACGTCCTGGCGGCGGTGGGCGCGCGCGGGGATGCGATCAAGGCAGTGGCGCTGAACGACTACAGCATCACCATGCCATTGACGGAAGCCCGCGAAGATGGCCCGATCGTCGCTTATCTTATGGACGGCGAGGCAATGTCGTCGCGGGGCAAGGGGCCGCTGTGGATCATATTTCCATTCGACGATCGTCCCGAATTCAGGACCGAGCGAAGTTATTCTCTGAGCATCTGGCAACTCGCGCGGATCATCGTGACCGAGTGATCGGCGGATAGCGCCATGATGCGGCCGGAAGCATAGGCGCACCATGACCGCCTCGAGACTCCCGTCGCGGCTTTTCGTGACATCGGCACTCGTGATGCTGGTGGCCGGCATCGCGGCGACGGTCGTGGCGCTTTCTGTCAGCCTGCTCTCGAAGGCCGAGGAGCTTCGCTCGGCACCACAGGACAACATTCGCTGGACCCTGTCGCAGCTCGAAGTGGATCTCCTTCTCGCCGCCGTGGCCGCAAGCGAAGCGTCGGGGCCGGAGGGGCTGGACGCGTTCCGCCGGCGCTTCGACAACTTCTACAGCCGCTTCGACACGATCGCGAGCGGCCGCGTCTTCGCCGAAATTCGCGCGGAGCCGGAAGTCGAAGAAGACCTGGCCAAGATCAGGGGGTTCCTCGACAGCGCCCTGCCGATCGTGGATGGCTCTGATGAGGTTCTGGACGCTGGCGTCAGAAACCTTGGCCAGCAGCTCGATGCGCTTCGGGACACGGCGCGTGAGATCGCTCTCAAGAGCGTGGAGATCACGGCTGTGCTGTCCGACCAGCGCCGCGAAGAATTCCAGAGCCTGCTGGTCGAATCCGCAGCCGTCGCCTTCGTGCTGATCCTGCTGCTCGGTCTGATGCTGGCGGTTCTGGTCAAGCAGTACCGCGAGTCCATTCGGCGCGCCGACGCCCTCTCTCGGAGCCGCGAGCGTCTGACCGCGACGATCAACTCGTCGCTCGAAGCCATTGTCGTGGTCGACGCGGACGGCCGGATCATCGATTACAACCGGGCGGCCGAGGAGGTGTTCGGCTACCCGCGCGCCCAGGCGATTGGTGGCGAAATGGCGAAGCTGCTGATCCCCGAGCACATGCGGGCCGCGCATCGCGCGGGGATGCGCCGCTTTCTGACCACCGGCGAGAAGCGGGTGATCGATGCCGGCCGCGTCGAACTGACGGCACTCAGGGCGGACGGCTCGGAGTTCCCGGTCGAGCTTTCGATCGGAAGCGTTTCCGATGCGTCGGGGCCGATCTATATCGCGTATCTGCGCGACATCACGCAGCGCCAGGCGGTCGAGCGCGAGTTGCGCGACGCACGCGACCGCGCAATGAGCGCGGACCGCGCGAAGTCCGATTTCCTTGCGGTCATGAGCCACGAGATGCGTACGCCGCTCAACGGCGTTCTGGGCGTCCTCGACCTGCTGCGCGAAACGCAGCTCGACCAGCTGCAGGCCGATATGGTCCGCGTTGCGCTCACGTCGGGCGAGATCCTCCTCCGCCACATCGAGGACGTCCTCGACATTACCCGCATCGAATCGGGGCGGCTGGAATTCACCAGCGAGCCGCTCGACCTGGGCGCGATCGCGGCCGAGGTCGAGGCAATCAACAAGCCGCTGGCCAGTCTGCGGGGCAACCGCATCGAGACGTTGTGCGAGGTCCCGGCGGCTACGGTTGCCGGTGATCCGCACCGTCTCAGGCAGCTGCTGATGAACCTGGTCGGCAACGCCGCGAAGTTCACGCGCGACGGGCTGATCGAGGTCGGCATTCGGCCCGTCAGGCAAACCAAGCAAGGCACCGAGATCGAGATCTCGGTGTCAGACACCGGGCTCGGGATCCCGCACGAAGACCAGGCACGGATCTTCGAGGACTTCGTGACCCTCGACTCGCGCTACGACCGCGAGGCCTCGGGCTCGGGGCTGGGTCTCTCGATCTGCCGGCGCATCGTCGCGGCGATGGGCGGAGAGATCGGCGTCGAGAGCTCGGCCGGCAAAGGAAGCCGGTTCTGGATCCGCCTCGTCCTGCGCGGCGCGGCGACCGGCCTGGCCGCCGATACGCATCCGGTC
Organism: Thermohalobaculum xanthum; assembly: GCF_016623495.1. GTDB lineage: Bacteria > Pseudomonadota > Alphaproteobacteria > Rhodobacterales > Rhodobacteraceae > Thermohalobaculum > Thermohalobaculum xanthum. Next base: position 863,144 of record NZ_JAEHHL010000001.1, read on the forward strand.
GGCGTTCCGGAACCGAGCACCGCAAGGCCGCGACGGTTACGGATCCTGCTGGTCGAGGACAACGACATCAACCGGCTGCTGATGCGCGAAATGCTTGCATCAGCGGGTCACGAGGTCGTGGAGGCGACCGACGGCGCCAGCGGCATCGAGGCGGCAGCGACCGGGGAGTTCGACCTCTTGCTGATGGATGTCAGCATGCCCAAGCTCGACGGGGTCGAGGCGACGCGGATCATCCGCGCACTTGGCACGGCTGCTGCACAGGTTCCAATCCTGGGAGTAACAGCGCACGCCCTGCCCAGCGAGCAGCGGCGTTTCGTTGAGGCGGGTATGAGCGCCGTAATGGTCAAACCCGTTCGACGCTCGTCTTTTCTGAGCATTGTCGACAAGCTCTGCTCGGCGAACGCCAAACTGCCGGCGCCACTCGACGTCGGCAGCATCGACGACGACATGAACGAGGACGACCCTATCGACGAGGAGACGCTCGGCGCCTTGCGCGCGGCACTCGGCGATTCCCGCGCCGACGCAGTGATTCATCGCTTCTTCCGGGAAGTCGCCGCATCCCGCGCCGCAATTCGGCTGGCGGTCGAGCGCGAAGATCTGGACACGTTGCGCGATGAGGCGCACGCCCTCGCTGGCAGCGCCGCCATCCTGGGCGCCGCGCATCTTCATTCCGGGCTTGATCGGCTCGAAACCGCTTGCAAGACCGGCGACTTGGCCCGGGCCCTGATCTGCGCCGACGGCGTTGACACCCTTGCCGAGGAAGCCGTCTCCATCATCGCGGAATTTACCGAAATTGCGCGCCCCGAGGACGCATCGCGGCGTATAGCCGGGGGAGATCCGGCATCAGCGAACTGACCCCGCGCTGCTGCAGCGGTGCAGTGCTGCAAATGAGACGAAGGCTGCACGCCAGGCGAGGGGTTCGCGCAGGCCGGTGCAGCGATATCGGGCGCTGGCGCAAAGCAAATTGTATCGTCCAAGCGTTTACTTTATCCGAGGATGAAGCTCCGCATCCGAATGAATTATCGTTTCCGGGGGGGAAGCGTGAGAATCCTCATTGCTGACGATCACGAGCTGGTCCGCGACACGATCTCGGCCTTCCTCGCACGCGAGGACGATATCGAGGTGTCGTCGGCATCCGACTTCCCGAGCTCCATCGAGAAGATCGAGGGTGAGGGGCCGTTCGACCTGGTTCTGCTGGACTACATGATGCCCGGCATGAACGGCCTTGAGGGGTTGGCCACGGCGCTCTCCAAGAACGGCGGAAAGGGTGTCGCGATGATTTCAGGAACGGCGAGCCGCGACATCGCCGAACAGGCGCTCGCCGCCGGCGCAGTCGGGTTTTTGCCGAAGACCATGGCGGCAAAGTCGCTCGTGAATGCGGTGCGCTTCATGGCTGCCGGTGAGCAATACGCGCCGCTCAACTTCATCACCGAGCGCGAGGAGGCGCAGGTGCACCCGTTGTCGGAAAAGCTTTCCGAGCGAGAGCAGCAGGTCCTCGAAGGCCTCGGCCGCGGCCTCTCGAACAAGGAGATTGCGCGCGAGCTTGAGCTCAAGGAGGTGACGGTAAAGCTCCACGTGAAGACGCTCTGTCGAAAGCTCGACGCTCGGAACCGGACACATGCGGCCATGATCGGGCGCGATGCCGGTCTATGCTGACCCGCCGGCGACGTAGCCGGCGCCCTATCGATTAGATCGACGCCCCGGAACCCGCATCGCGCCCTGCCCACGGATGCTCCACGCAGCGTGTGCATCACAGCACCCGTCGGAACGACGATCCGGAAGTTACAAAGGTCTCATGAATGACGCGCAATCTCGGCGCGTTGATCGCCGCACGCGCAGCGTCGAGATGGTGCCCGGAGTCGGACTCGAACCGACAAGCCTTGCGGCGGCGGATTTTGAGTCCGCTGCGTCTACCAATTTCGCCATCCGGGCACTCGGCGGCACTATAGGCGGGCGCGCGGACTGCGCAAGGCGAAAGCTGCAGCCACAACCCGTAGCCGGCTCGCCTCAGAGCCTGCCGGCCGCGAAGGTGTCGCACGAGTTCGGGTTGCCGCTTTCGAAGCCCGCACGGAACCACCGCACGCGCTGGGCGGACGTGCCGTGAGTGAAGCTGTCGGGCACGACCACGCCACCGGCGCGCCGTTGCAGGGCGTCGTCTCCGATACGGCTCGCGGCGCCCAGCGCCTCATCGATGTCGCCCGGCTCGAGGCTGCCAAAGCGTGCCTCGGCGTGGTGCGCCCAGACGCCCGACAGGCAATCGGCCTGAAGCTCGAGCCGCACGGAAAGCTGGTTCGCCTCGGTCGTGCCGGCCGCGGCGCGCAGGCGGCTGACCTCGGGGAGGATGCCCAGCTCGTTCTGCACGTGATGCGCGACCTCATGCGCGATCACATAGGCGGCCGCGAAATCACCCTTCGCACCGAGTTCGCGCTCGAGAACCCGGAAGAAATCGAGGTCGAGATAAGCCTTGCGGTCGCCGGGACAATAGAAGGGCCCGGTCGCCGCCGACGCGTAGCCGCAGGCCGAGCGGGTCTGACCATCGAACAAGACCAGATTCGGGGGCCGGTAGCGCAGATCCATGCCGGTGAAGATGCCGCTCCAGATCTCCTCGGTGTCGGCAAGCACGACGCCGACGAACTGCGCCCTCGGATCGTCCGACGGCGGAGGCGCAGCCGCGACCTCCTCTTGCGGTGCCACGATCGCGCCACCGGTAAGAAGAGGCGTAAGGTCGACGCCGAAATAGAGGCCGAGCAGCACCACGGCAATCGCACCCAGGCCGCCCGCCCGCCCGCCGCCAACCCGCACCATGCGCGGCATGCGGCCACGGCCGGCACGCATCCCCGCGCCGCGTCGGTCCTCGATGTTGCTGCTGGTTCTGCGTCCGCGCCACTTCATCGCGTGTCCTCGCTTCGAGCCGGTGGCGGGCGCCGCTGGACAGCTGCGGCCACCACCTGTAATCGGCAGGCTCCGTTCCGTTCGCATCAGGCTGCCACATGCTCCGCCGAACTTACGACTGGATTCTTGCCCAGGCCCGGACGCCGCACGCGCTCTGGACCCTGGCCGTGATCAGCTTCGTCGAAAGCTCGGTCTTCCCGATCCCGCCCGACGTGTTGCTGATCCCGATGATCCTGGCAGCGCCGCACCGCGCCTGGCTGATTGCCGGCGTGTGCACGCTGGCCTCGGTCGCAGGCGGCATGGCCGGGTATGCGATCGGCTATTTCCTGTTCGAGCAGGTGGGCGAGCCAATCCTTGGCTTCTACGGCTACACCGAGAAATTCGACGTGTTTCGCCAGAGCTACAACGAATGGGGCGCCTGGGCCGTGCTGATCGCGGGGGTCACCCCGTTTCCCTACAAGGTCATCACCATCCTGTCCGGCGTCACCGCGCTCGACATCTGGGTGTTCACCGTGGCATCGCTGATCGCACGGGCGCTTCGGTTCTTCCTGATCGCCGCGCTGCTGTGGAAGTTCGGGCCGGCCGTGCGCGATTTCATCGAACGGCGGCTGGGCCTCGTCTTCACGGTGTCGATGGCGCTCCTTCTCGGGGGCTTCGTGGTTGCGAAGGTGCTGATATGATGACGGCGTATGGGCGCATCCTGCTGGCGGGCGCGGGCTCGGCTGCGCTCGTGCTCGGGGCCCTCGCGTTCCAGTTCCTCGGAGGTCTGCCCCCCTGCCCCATGTGCATCTGGCAGCGCTGGCCGCATGTTGTCGCCGTGATGATCGCCCTCCTCGCCGTGACGGTCCTGTGGCGTCAGCGCCGCTGGCTCGCGGCGCTCGGCGCTCTCACGATGCTGGTGTCGGCTGGGCTTGGCGCCTTTCACGCCGGCGTCGAATGGAACTGGTGGGAGGGGCCGACGACCTGCACCTCGGGCGATATCACCCAGCTCTCGGCGGACGAGTTGATGGCGCAGATTCTCGGCGCACCGCTGGTGCGCTGCGACGAGATCGTCTGGGAGTTCCTGGGCCTGACCATGGCCGGCTGGAACGCGATATTCTCGCTCGGCTTTGCCGCGCTCTGGGCGGGCTCGTTCCTCTGGTGGCGCATGCCCTTCGAGGGCGCGGCGCGGGATTGAGTGCCGCTACCGCGACATCAGCTCTCCGGCCCGAGTTGATCCGGCCGATATAGCAGACCCCGCGTTCCATATGCCTATTGCTCGCTCTCGTAGCGCACTGACCCGCGCTTTGCGCCCGAGGTTTGACGCGGCGCAGTCGGAGCACCGCCGATGCTGTCTCGGCGTTGACCACCTGCACCGGAAGCGCCTCGTCAACTCTCCAGCTCGGCATCCCAGTAGAGGAAGTCCATCCAGCTGTCGTGCAGGAAGTTGGGCGGGAACTTGCGGCCCTTGTTCTGCAGCTCGACGGCGTCGGGTCGGCGGGGCGGACGCGAGAGGCTCATGCCCGCCTGCCGCAGCGTGAGGCTTGCCTTGCGCAAATTGCACGGGCCGCAGGCCGCCACGACGTTTTCCCACGTCGTGCGGCCACCGCGGGAACGCGGGATGACGTGATCGAAGGTCATCTCGCCGCGCGAGCCACAATACTGGCAGGCAAACTCGTCGCGAAGGAACAGGTTGAACCGAGTGAAGGCGGGGTAGCGCGCGGGCTTCACGTAATCGCGCAGCACGACCACCGAAGGCAGGCGCATGGCGATCGACGGGCTGTGCACCACCTCGTCGTATTCCGCGACGATCTGCACCCGGTCCAGGAAAGCGGCCTTGATCGCCTCCTGCCAGGGCCAGAGCGAAAGCGGGAAATAGCTAAGTGGCCGGAAATCGGCGTTCAGCACCAGTGCGGGGTGGTCCCTCAGCCCGGCAGGCTGACGAACAAACTGCCCTGCAAAACTGCCGTAGAGCATGGTCAGCCCACCTCCAACTCCCGCCGCCGCATCCGAAGCGGCGCCGCCGGGGCGTGGGTCCGGGGACACTCCGCCCCTGCGCTATTACTATATCTCGCGGCGGCTCACAGGCAAGCGCCTAGATAAGCCACTGCTTGACGGTGCAGATAGCAGATGGGCGTGACATGCAGATGACGGCTGCGCGGCGTCGCGACAACCTTGCGAAAGACGGCTCAGGCGCCGACCGGACGCTCGATTCCGAAGCGGTCCATCAGGAAGCCAAGTGCAAGCCCCAGGCCGTCGGGAGCAATGCCATGTCCGACGCCGCGGCTCACATGCGCGGCCACGGGGAAGCCGGCATCGGCCAGCGCATCATGTGCCTCGCCAAGCGCTGCGACAGGGATCACCTCGTCCATGTCGCCGTGGATCAGAAGGACCGGCGGCTTCACACGCGCCTCGGCCTCGATCCGCTCGGGAGCGTTGAGCCGGCCCGAGAAGCCCACCACGCCCGCCAGCGACACCTCGCGCCGGGGCGCCACGTGAAGGCTCATCATCGTGCCCTGGCTGAAGCCGACAAGCGCGGTTTCATGGGGGCCCACGCCCTCCTCGGCCATCGCTGTGGTGATGTAGGCGTCGAGGATCCCCGCGGCACGAAGAAAACCAGCCTTCATCTCGGACTCGGGGCTCCCGTCGATCCACGAGATCGGGAACCACTGGTAGCCCATCGGGTTGACGCTGCAGCGATCCGGCGCGTTCGGTGCGCGAAAGGCCGTGTCCGGCATGTATTGCGACAACGGCTCGGCCAGGCCGATGAGATCGTTACCATCCGCCCCGTAGCCATGCAGCAGGATCACGAGCGATTTCGTCTGGCCCGAGCTTGGTGCATGCCGGGGCCCGGTCAGGGCGGGCTCTGCGATGGTCATTGGGTTACTCCGAGATTCCCTCGCGCGACTTGGCGTGCCGGTAGTAGTGCCACAGCAGCCGCGCCGCAACCGCGCGCCAGGGGCTCCAGCTCTCGGCCTGGACGCGCAACGCCTTCTCCTGCGGCCGCGCGGGCAGGTCGAACAGCAGCCGCGTCGCTTCCTGCAGCGCCAGGTCGCCCGGGGCGAAGACGTCGGCGCGCCCGATCGCGAACATCAGGTAGATTTCGGCCGTCCAGACGCCGATGCCCTTGATCGCGGTAAGCGTCGCGATCGCATCCTCCTCGGGCATCACCGCCAGCGCGTCGTAGTCGAGGTCCGCCTCGGCAAGCGCGCGCGCATAGCGGATCTTGGGCCGCGACAGGCCGCAGCCGCGCAGGTCCTCGTCGTCCAGAGCGATCAGGACGCGGGGGTCCTCGGCGCCCAGCGCCGTGAGCTTGCGCGATACCGAGTCGGCGGCGGCCACAGACAACTGCTGCGAGCAGATCGCCTTCAGGAGCGCCGGGAACCCGCCTTCGCGCCGGCGCAGCGGCGGCGGCCCGGCCAGGGCGATCACCTCGCCAAAGCGTGGCTCGGCCCGGGCGAGCCAGTCGCAGCCCTCGGCGATACAGTCGGTGGAATGAATGATGCGTCCCGTCATGCGGGGGCAGTCTTGCCGCCCCCGCGGCCACGGTCAACGCCCGTCAGTGCCGAAAATCGGCAAGGCCATAATGTTCTGCCAGCCGCTGCAGCGCGATCTTGAGCACGACCTTGCCCGAGCGGGCCGACCAGCCCATGCGCCGCTCGCAGGCCTCGAGCCCTTCCAGGAAGCAGCAGACCCTGAGCGCGACGTCCGATAGCCCCGGACCGAGACTGTCGAGCGCCTTCATGACCCGGTCGCGCGCCATCATCGGCCCCTCGGCCGGACCGCGTGCCGGCGGATTCCCGGAACTTCGATCGCCGGGCGTCAGGAACTTGCGCCAGTCCTGCGCGACAGAAGGGCCGATCTGCGCGAGTTCGAAATCACTGCGAAGACGCTCGCCGGCCTCGACCTCGGCGGGGGTCAGGAAGGCCTGCCCGTCCGGCCCCTTGCGCCGCGCAAGCCAGCCGATCGGGCTCTCGCCCAGGTTCACCTCGATGACCTCCTCCTCGCCACTGAGCGGATCGAGGAAGACGCGCTCGGCCGTCAGCTTGTGCTGGTGCTGGAAGGCATCGGGCGCCTCGGCGAAACCGCGTGGCTCCTCGCGCCTGCGCCGGCCCTCGGCTTCTTCGGCGAGCCTGCGCTTGAGCCACGCGCGGCCAACATCACTCAGCCGATACTGCACGCTCGCATGCCCGCGCTTGCTGGGCTTGATCCAGTCGCGCTTGAGGAATTCCGCGGCGAGGCGCATCGCGAAGATCGCGATCGGTTTGCGGTGCCCGTTCGCGCCGCAGAAGACGCCGGCGCGCTCGGCGCCCTCGGCCACCAGCAGGAAGCTGCCCGGCTCGGCCAGACGGCGCAGGTAACGCCGCGCCTCGCGCTCGACCTCTGCATCGTCGGCCGGCGCGGCCACGGGACGGGCCGGTGCCGGCCCCTCGGCTCCGGTCGAGAACCGCTCCTCGGCGAGCGTCAGCATTCGATCGACCAGCGGATCGTCGCGCCGCTCCTCGACTCTTCGGATGGTGCGCGAGACGGTCGAGGGATGTGTCCCGGTTGCCGCCGCCAGCGCGCGGATGCTCTCGCCGAGCCCTGTATGCGCGAGATAGAGCGCCGCATCATGCGCCGAGCATGACGTACGCCGCTCCCCGAAGACCGTGCCCGCGAGATCCGCGCACCGATCCAGAACCTGCTGTGTTTTCGCCACGGTGAAACGCCCTTGTTTGCGTCGAATTTTATGAAACCTGTCTACGGCTCAGAACATGAATCGATGGTTAATAGGTGGATAAATATATTTATTTACAATAGATTAAGATACTTTTCTAAAGCATTAACGGCGCACGCTGCCCCCACCCGGGCTGCAACGCACAACCCGCCCGGATCAAGATCGAGCCATCGCTGAAACGGAGGCAGAAATGGGCCTGATGCAGAACGACCTGGCGACGAGGGGGATGACGGGGGCACTGATGGTCCGCCCGCGGCTCCTGGTCGAGGCGGCGCGGATCGGCGCGCGGATCCGCGCCGACCGCGTGACGGCGCCGATGTCGAAGCCCGCGCTGGCACACGCGATCGAGCACGAGCGAACCCTCGAGGGGTTGCGCCGGGCAGGTTCACCCGTCTACCGGCCTTCGCGGCATGTCGAAGCGCTGGCGATTGTCTTCTGCGGCCTTGGCGAGGCATGTGCGCAGGCGCCCGACAAGGCGCCCGCGGCACTTTCGGATCAGACGAAGGCGTCGGGTTCAGCCGCCTTCCTGCGCTCGATGTAATCGCGCAGCTCCTCGTCGACCGCGGGATCGAGCGCGGGCTGCACGTATTCGTCGAGCATCCGGCGCACCCGCCGCGAGGCAAGCTCGAAGGTGTCCGCGCCGCCCTCGTCAGACCACTGCTCGAAGGGCTTGTAGTCGAGAAGCTGCGTGCGCCAGAAGGCGTCCTTGAAGTTCGCCTGGGTGTGGGCGCAGCCCAGATAGTGCCCGCCCGGCCCCACCTCGCGGATCGCGTCCATCGCCTGACCGTTCTCCGAGATATCGATGCCCGATGCGATCGAATGCAGGACGCCCAGCTGATCCGCATCCATCACGAACTTCTCCGGGCTGGAGACCAATCCGCCCTCGAGCCAGCCGCAGGCGTGGAGCATGAAGTTGACCCCGCCCAACAGCGCCGCGTTCAGCGTGTTCGCCGTCTCGTAGGCCGCCTGCGCATCCGGCAGCTTCGAGCCGCACAGCCCGCCGCCCGAGCGGAACGGCAGGTTCATCCGCCGCGCAAGCTGCCCCGCACCCCAGAGGATCTTCGACGCCTCGGGCGTGCCGAAGGTCGGCGCACCGGAGTTCATGTCGATCGAGGTGACGAAGGCGCCGAAGATCACGGGCGCGCCCTTGCGGATGAGCTGGCTGTAGGCGACGCCCGCCAGAACCTCGGCCAGAACCTGCGTCAGTGTGCCCGCCACCGACACCGGCGCCATCGCGCCGCCGACGATGAAGGGCGAGACGATCGCCGCCTGGTTGGCCGCGGCGTATGTCTCGAGCGCCCCCATCATGATGCCGTCGAAAGTCAGCGGCGAGTTGATGTTGACGAGCGAGGTCATGACCGTGTTGTCAGCCACGAATTCCTTGCCGAACAGGATCTCGGAGAGCGCGACCGAGTCGGCCGCGCGCTCGTGCGCGGTGACGCTGCCCATGTAGGGTTTGTCGCTCAGCGACATGTGCGCGTAGAGCATGTCGAGATGGCGCTTGTTGACCGGCACGTCGGTCGGCTCGCAGACCGTGCCACCCGAGTGATGCAGCCATTTCGACATGTAGCCGAGCTTCACGAAGGTGTTGAAGTCTTCCATAGTCGCGTAGCGCCGGCCCCGGTCGCGGTCGCGGAAGAAAGGCGGCCCGTAGACCGGCGCCAGCACCAGCGACTTCCCGCCGATCTCGACCGAGCGTTCCGGGTTGCGCGCGTGCTGGATGTACCGCGACGGCGCGGTCTTGCAGAGCTCGCGCGCAAGGCCGCGGGGAATATGGACCCGCTCGCCGCGCACGTCGGCGCCCGCCTCCCGCCAGCGATCGAGCGCAGCGGGGTTCTCTACGAAATTGACGCCGATCTCTTCGAGCACCGTGTCGGCATTGGCCTCGATGATCTCGATGGCCTCGGGCGTCAGGATCTCGAAGTCCGGGATATTGCGCTCGATGTAGCGCGCGACCTCGAGGCGTGGTGCCGTACGCTCGGCACGCCGCGCCGCGCCGCCCCCCGTGCCACGCCGCCCGCGCCGAACTCCCGCCCCGTCCTGTTCCGCGCCTGATGTGCTCATTACTCACTCCTTCGGGCCCGGCGCTCGCGCGCGCGAAATGCGCGCCACGGCGCCGGGTGGCTCCGCCTCGTCCCTTCCTGAATGGCCCGAGCGGCGCGCCCCTGACCGGATGTTTTCGGCCATCCCTTGGCGAAAGGCGACATCGGCGGGTCGGCGACAGGTGACAGCGCGCCACGCGCGGGCTATGGAATCGCGCAAAATCAGGACCGCGACCCGAGGCCGAGCCCCCATGACCGCCACGCCCCAGCACGAAACCTGCCTGATCGTCGATTTCGGCAGCCAGGTCACGCAACTCATCGCCCGGCGCCTGCGCGAGGCCGGCGTCTATTGCGAGATCCACCCGTTCAACCTGGTGGACGAGACCCTCATCCGGCGCCTCGCACCGAAGGCGATCATCCTTTCGGGCGGCCCCGCCTCGGTCGAGGACGAGGGAAGCCCGCGGGCGCCGCAGATGGTGTTCGAGCTGGGCGTACCCGTGCTCGGCATCTGCTACGGACAGATGGTGATGGTCCACCAGCTCGGCGGCCGTGCCGAGGGTGGCCATCACCGCGAGTTCGGGCGTGCCTTCGTGAAGATGGCCGAGACCTCGGCGCTGATGGAGGGGGTCGCCGGCCGCGGCGAGGAGACCGAGGTCTGGATGAGCCATGGCGACCGGGTCACCGCCCTGCCGCCGGGATTCCACGTCCAGGGCGCCTCGCCCAACGCGCCGTTCGCCGTTCTCGCCGACCCCGACCGCCGCTTCTACGGCGTGATGTTCCATCCCGAGGTCGTCCACACCCCGAAGGGCACGCAGATCCTGACGAACTTCATCCGCAGGATCGCGGGGTTCAGCGGTGACTGGACGATGGGGGCCTACCGCGAAGAGGCGATCAAGAAGATCCGCGCCCAGGTTGGCGACGCCAAGGTGATCTGCGGGCTTTCAGGGGGCGTCGATTCCTCGGTGGCGGCCGTGCTGATCCACGAGGCGATCGGCGACCAGCTGACCTGCGTGTTCGTCGACACAGGCATGATGCGGGCGGGCGAGGCCGACGAGGTCGTGAGCCTCTTCCGCGACCACTACAACATCCCGCTGATCCACGCGGACGACTCCGAGCTGTTTCTCGGCGAGCTGAAGGGCGTCACCGACCCCGAGCAGAAGCGCAAGACCATCGGGCGGCTCTTCATCGACGTCTTCGACAAGCATGCGAGCGAGGTCGGCGGAGCCGAGTTCCTCGCCCAGGGCACGCTCTACCCGGACGTGATCGAATCGGTGTCCTTCTCGGGCGGCCCGTCGGTCACGATCAAGTCGCACCACAATGTGGGCGGCCTGCCCGAGCGCATGAAGCTCAAGCTGGTCGAGCCGCTGCGCGAACTCTTCAAGGACGAGGTTCGGGCGCTCGGGCGCGAGTTGGGTCTGCCCGCCGCCTTCGTGGGCCGCCATCCCTTCCCCGGTCCCGGCCTCGCCATCCGGTGCCCCGGCGAGATCACGCGCGAAAAGCTCGACATCCTGCGCCAGGCCGACGCGATCTATCTAGACGAGATCCGCAAGGCAGGGCTCTACGACACGATCTGGCAGGCCTTCGCCGTGCTGCTGCCGGTGCGCACCGTGGGCGTGATGGGCGACGGTCGGACTTATGACCATGTCTGCGCGCTCAGGGCCGTGACCTCGGTCGATGGCATGACCGCGGACTACTACCCGTTCCCGCATGACTTCCTGGGCCGCACCGCGAGCCGCATCATCAACGAGGTTCGGGGCATCAACCGGGTCGTCTACGACGTCACCTCGAAGCCGCCGGGAACCATCGAGTGGGAATGAGCCGGCGACCGATCCCCATCACCTGGCACCCAATCGGTCGGGAGACCGCGACATGACCGTTCCCTTCGCCGCCATCCATGCCCGCGCAGCCGAGCGCAAGGGCGGCGACGAGGCCCTGGCGCGGCTGCTGCCACAGCCGCGCCCGGCCACCGAGATTCGGGAAACGCCCGACGACCGGTGGCTGGCGCAGGCAACGCGCTGCGTCTTCCAGATGGGGTTCAACTGGAAGGTGGTCGATTCGATGTGGCCGGGCTTCGAGGCGGCCTTCGAGGGCTTCGACCCTGCCCGTTGGGAGGTCATGACGCCCGAGGATTTCGAGCGCCTGATCGCCGATCGCCGCATCGTTCGCCATGCCGCCAAGATCCGCTCGGTCGAACGCAACGCGGCCTTCTTCCGCGAGCTTGCGGACGAGCATGGGAGCGTGGGCAGCTTCATCGCCGCCTGGCCCGCGTCAGACTTCGCGGGCCTGCTCGAAACCCTCAAGCGTCGCGGAGACCGGCTTGGCGGCCTGACAGGACAGTATTTCCTGCGCGCGATGGGCGTTGACGGCTTCGTGCTCTCGCGCGACGGCGTGGCGGCACTGATCGATGCCGGCATTATCGACAAGGCTCCGACCTCGAAATCCGCGATGGCCGCCGTTCAAAAGGCCTACAACGCCTGGTCGCAGGAAAGCGGCCTGCCACTGATGGCGATCAGCCGCATCCTGGGCCTCAGCATCGGCGCGAACTCGGCGGGCGTCGAGTTCTGAAGCGCCCTTCGCCGTCGATCGCGGCATGCGGGAGCCGGCAGGGCGACGTCTCGACAACGCGGCCCTACTTTGATGATAGTCGGCGGAACAGCTTGCGGGCGGCGAATGCACTGGACTCACATCACCGACTGGGACGGGGCGTACTCGAACCTGAATCACGTCCCGGATGCGGACGGCTATCCCCCGCGATGGGAGGCCGATGCCCGTTCTTTCCGCGCGTCACTTGGTGATCGCGCGCGTGCCGGCCTCGCATATGGCCCGGGCCCACGGCAGGCGTTCGACCTGTTCCTGCCCGAGGCCGGGCCGCATGGTCTCGCCGTGTTCGTGCATGGCGGCTACTGGCGGCGGTTCGACCGCAGCTTGTGGTCGCACCTCGCAGCGGGACCGGTGGCGCGCGGCTGGGCGGTCGCGATGCCCACCTACACGCTGGCACCGCAGGCAAGGATCGCCACGATCGCGCGCGAGGTTGCCACGGCCATCATCGCCGCCGCGGCCGAGGTGCCGGGGCCGATCGTGCTGGCCGGCCACTCGGCGGGCGGACAGCTGGTGACCCGCATGGTCTGCGGCGACGAGCCACTGGACGAGAAGACCGCCTCGCGCGTGTCGCATGTCGTCTCGATCAGCGGCGTGCACGACCTTCGGCCATTGATGCGCACCGCGATGAACGCGGATCTCGGGATCGATCCGGCCGAGGCGATGGCGGAGAGCCCCGCGCTCCTGACACCGCGCCCGGGCACGCGTCTCGTCGCCTGGGCAGGTGGTGCCGAGCTGCCCGAGTTTCAGCGCCAGTCGGCGCTGCTGGCGAATGTCTGGGCCGGGCTTGGGGCCGCGACGACCTCGGTCGTCGAGCCGGGCAAGCATCATTTCGACGTGATCGACAGCCTCGCGGCGGCGGACGGCGCGCTGACGCGGGCGCTCACCGACATCTGAGGGAGGACGGAATGCACTGTGTCTTCGTGCAGCTGCGCTGCGAGCCGGGCAAGACCTACGACGTCGCCGATGCCATCTGGGAGCGCGAGATCGTGTCGGAGCTTTACTCGACCTCGGGCGACTACGATCTGCTGATGAAGATCTACGTTCCCGACGACGCCGATATCGGCCGCTTCATCAACGAGAAGCTGTTGGACATCCCGGGCATCAGCCGCTCGCTGACGACCCTCACATTCCGGGCGTTCTAAGCGCGGCGGAGATACCCGCCGCGCCGGTTCTCGTGCTGTTCGGTCGGATGGCGCGTCAGTTCAGCGTGCCGTCCTTCTTCATCTGGTCGTAGAGGTAGCCGCCCGCGCCGCCAACCGTGGCGCCGATGGCCGCGCCCGCGCCGGGCGAGCCGCTGAACGCGCCGATCACAGCACCAGTGGCGGCGCCGACGGCAGCACCCGTACCCGTGCGCTGGACCGACTTGTTGTCGAAGCCCTCGCAGCCGGCAAGGGTGAGGCCCGCAACCGCCATCACCACGAAGATCCCTTTTCTCGACATTACGAATTCTCCCTCGTCATCATGTCTCGCATCGATAACGGTCAATTGCAGGGGAAGGTTGCACGCATCGCTTCGATGATGCCCTGCAACGGTTCCAGGTTCGCCGCACCCTGATTTCCGGCCGCCCAGGCGACGAAGATCTCGCGGGCTTCCTCGCGCGAGACGACCCGGCCGGGACAGGCCGCCGGCTCGACGTTGAATCGCTCGTCGCGAAGCAGGGCGGCATAGAACTGCTCCACGCCCTCGATCCAGCCATAACAGAAACCGATGGCATATTTGCCGACCTCGGTGTTCTCGTCCGCCGCACACAGCCGCGCGAGCGATCCAACCGTGACGGCGTCGAAATCGTCCATGCTGGGTTCGGCCGCAGCCGCACCCGAGGCCGCGAGCGCGGCCGCCAGCGCAAATGCATATCTCAAGGGTCCGATCCTTCCCTGTCCCCATCTTCCGGGTTGTTCAACGCCCGAACCCTAGCAGAGCGAACGAAGCCGCACCATCGCATCGAACGACGCATCTGCACCCGGTGCACCCGGGCGGCCGCGTCACCGTCGGCGGCTTGACGACGGTCAAGGCAGGGACGCAAGCGGCGATGCCAGAGTGCGGACATGCGGAAGGGACGTATTCGCCCTGCGCCGCATCCCTGAGCGAGGCGCGGCAAAGCGTCCCTCGCGGCACCGCGAGAGGTCGACATCGGCGGAGGAACCGCTTACGTCACTTTTAATCCGGTTTGGGACCTGGCCTCGGGGACCGGAGCCGGCAGAACTTCAAGGGGAACGACCCATGGACTACGAGGGCTTCTTCCGCGATCGCATCGCGAAGCTGCACGAGGAAGGGCGCTACCGCGTCTTCTGCGACCTCGAGCGGCATCGCGGCGCCTTTCCGCGCGCGACCCGGCGCAGCGGCAAGGCCGAGGGCGAGGTCACGGTCTGGTGCTCGAACGACTATCTCGGCATGGGTCAGCATCCCAAGGTGCTCGCGGCGATGCATGACGCGCTCGACCGCTGCGGCGCCGGCGCTGGCGGGACGCGCAACATCTCGGGCACGACCCATGACCACGTGCTGCTGGAGCACGAACTTGCCGACCTGCATGGCAAGGAATCGGCGCTGCTGTTCACCTCGGGCTACGTGTCGAACTGGGCGGCGCTGGGCACGCTGGGCGCCATGCTGCCGAACGCGGTGATCCTGTCGGACGCGCTGAACCACGCCTCGATGATCGAGGGCATCCGCCACTCGCGGACCGAAAAGGTCATCTGGAAGCATAACGACGTGATGGACCTCGAGCAGAAGCTCGCGGCCATCGACCCCGACCGGCCCAAGATCGTGGCCTTCGAGTCGGTCTACTCGATGGATGGCGACATCGCCCCGATCGCCGAGATCCTGGATGTCTGCGAGGAATACGGCGCGCTGAGCTACATCGACGAGGTCCACGCGGTCGGCATGTACGGGCCGCGCGGCGGCGGCGTGGCCGAGCGCGAGGGGCTGATGCACCGCATCGACGTGATCGAGGGCACGCTGGGCAAGGCCTTCGGCGTGATGGGCGGCTATATCGCGGCATCGAGCGCGCTGTGCGACTTCGTCCGGTCCTACGCCTCGGGCTTCATCTTCTCGACCGCCCTGCCCCCGGCGGTGGCGGCGGGCGCGCGCGCCGCGATCCGTCACCTCAAGGAAAGCAGCGCCGAGCGCGATCTTCAGAAGCGGCGCGTGGCCGAGCTTCGCGCCCGGCTCGACGCGATCGGCATCCCGCACCTGCCGAACCCCAGCCACATCGTCCCGGTGATGGTCAAGGACCCCGTGAAGTGCAAGTACATCTCGGATCTGCTGCTGGACCAGTGGGGGATCTACGTGCAGCCGATCAACTACCCCACCGTGCCGCGCGGGACCGAGCGGCTTCGCTTCACCCCGGGGCCGCTGCACACCGACGCGGACCTCGACCACCTGGCGAAGGCGCTCGAGAGCCTGTGGGCCCAGTGCCAGCTTGCGAGGCTGCCGCGCGCGGCCGAGTGAGCGTCCGGCCGGACGCGGCCAAGAATTCCTCCTCCTACGGGCCGGCTCGCCGGCCCTTTCTTTTTCGCCGGACCGCGAAGCCGTCGGGCTTTCACGCGTGAAACCGCATCTATCGCATTGATTTTATTTACTTACCCTATGGAGAGTGCGAAAATCTTCGGGCCTGCGCGGCAAGCGCAGGACGCCCGCCCCGTGGCACCGCTTACTGCGTCTGGCCTTCGGCGTTCCGGAGCGCCACGAGCAGCCGGTCGGCGAAGTCGGGAAGTGCCCAGAAGTTCTTCTCGACATAGGACCTCGCGTTCGCATCCAGATCCGGGGCCTTTTCGAGAAGCCTTGCGCGCGCCTGCTGTGCCTCGGCCCGCCGGTCCGCTTCGACAAGAGCGACGACCCGCGCAAATCCGAGAAGCCAGATCTCGGGGCCGGAGTAGGCGTCGAGAATGGCGAGCGCCGATTCAGGATCGCCGCTCTGGATGAACCAGATCGACTTGCAGTACGGGATCCACCATGGCGCGAATGGATCGAGCGCCATTGCCCGGGCGAGAAAGACCTCGGCGCGGTCGAGCCGCCCGGTGAAGGTCAGCATGCATCCGGCGCCGCCGATGATCCCGACATTGTTGGGGTTGATGGCGAAGGCACGATCGGCGGCGGCGACGGCCTCGTCGGCCTGCTTCATGGCGCGAAAGGTTTGCGACAGCGCGCCGTATCCCTCGGCCATCAGCGGGTCGAGTTCGATCGCGCGCTCGGCGGCCGCCTTCGCGCGCTCGAGCGCGTCCGGCCTCGGATTGACCCCGTAGGCATGCTCCGTCCAGTAGGTGTAGGCGAGTTCCGCCCAGCCGAGCGCGAAGTCGGGATGCCGTTTGACTGCGCTCTCGAGACAGTCGCGCGCCTTGGCATGCACCTCGTGATCGAAGGTGTCCCAGAACTTGTAGTGCAGGAGCACGCAGTCGTAGGCGGCCAGATCATCCGGCCGCGAGGCGGTCGGGATCGCTGCCGATTTCCTGATCGCGCCGCCGAGACCACCGATGTTCGAGGCAACGCTGGCCGCGATCTCGTCCTGGATGTCCAGGATCGCCCTTGCGGTCAGGGCCTCGTCGTAGCTCGAATTCCACAGGTGGTCGCCGGTTTCGCCGTCGATCAGCTGTGCCGTCACGCGGACGCGGTCGTTGCTGCGCCGAACGCTTCCCTCGACGATATAGCGGGCGTTCAAGGCCGCGCTGACCTCGCGAAGATCATGCGCGCCGCCGCCGAAGCGAGAGGCCGAGTTCCGCGCAATCACCCGGATGTTCGAGAATTGCGCGAGGCGTGCGGTCAGTTCTTCGGTGAGCCCCGTCGCGAAATAAGCCTGCTCGGGGTCCGGGCTGAGATTGTCGAACGGCAAGACCGCCACGCCCGGTCGCGCCTGCAGCTCGGCAAGCGATGCGGAACCCGCCGGCATGGAGGCAGGCTGGTTCAGGAACCACCATGCCCCACCGGCCGCCAGCAGCGCCGCCAGCGCCGCGACCGCCCAGGGCATGCGCCGCCGGCCGGGCTGGCGGGCGCCGACGGCGCCGGGGACGTCGATCACGCGGTAGACCCGAACCGGCTGGGTTATGTTCTTCAGCCGGCGCTCGCCTAGGTCCTCGTACCCGACGTCGATATTCGCCTTGAGATGGTCATAGGCGGTTCCCGAGACCAGCACGCCCCCGGGCTCGGCCAGTTCCTCGAGCCTGGCCGCGATGTTGACGCCGTCGCCATAGATGTCGGCGTCTTCGAAGATCACGTCTCCGAGGTTGATCGCCATGCGATAGCGGATCGACTGCGCATCAGGCTGATCCGCTTCGCGCAAAGCCATTTCCCGCTGGATCTCGACCGCGCATCGCACGGCGTTCACGACCGAGGCGAACTCGGCGAGCAACCCGTCGCCGGTCAGCTTCACGATATGGCCCTGCTCGCGCTCGATCGTCGGACGGATGAGCTCCTCGAAATGGCGCTTGTGGCGCGCAACCGTTCCGGCTTCGTCCGCCTCCATGAGGCGGGAGAAGCCCGTCATGTCGGTCGCGAGTACCGCCGCCATTCGCCGAACCATGCGGACGAGCCTATCACGGCAGGTTCACCCCCCAAAGCGGCCGCGGGAAAAGCCGGGTCATTCCGGCCCTGGAAGCTTTCGGTGCCGAGCGCACTTTGCCGCGCAACCCCACACGGGGCGGCAAGCGCCGCCCCGGCTAGACGATCCTGCGATGCGGGCTCGCCCGCGCCCCGGTCACTCGGCGATCGGAGCGCCGGGGACGGCCTCGTATGGATCGGCATGGGAGACCGGCCCGGCCGTCGCCCCGGTCCCCGGCAGGACCTCGAACAGCGGATCGAAGTCGACCATCGTCGCGGCAAGCGCCCCGAGGATCCCGACATCGCCCTCGACCGTCGCCACGCCGCTGGCGATCTGCTCCTCGAGGGTGATCTCACCGGTCATCGTTCGCTCGAGATCGGCGCGGTTGATAACCAGCGTGAGGTCCGGCTGGTCGGCGAGGAAGCCCTCGAGATTGGTCAGCGTCGCGTTCTCCATCTCGACCACGAACTTCTCGCCGTTGTCGGGCGTGATCAGGTTGATGGTAAAGCGCATCCCCTCGGCCTTGCGGCTGTCCATGCGGATGCCAAGGAAGTTCAGGAACAGCTCGGTCGACATCGCCCGGATCACGTCCGGCCCGGACGATTTCGGCGACTGGCCCTCGGCGATACCCGAGCGCAACTCGTAGGCGCCGTTGAGGAAGCTGTTGCGCAGGCCCGGGTTCTCCTGCTGGTATCCGAGCTGCTCGTAGACATCGGCAAGAAGCTCCTTGGCAGCCTGGTTGCCGGGCTCGGCATGGATCAGCTTGTCGAGGATCTCGGAGGCGAGCCGGTACTCGCCGGCGTCGTGCAGTTCCCGGCCCTTCACCAGGATCTTCTCGGCCCCGCCCATCATCTCGACATAGAGCGGCGCGCTGTCGGACGGCGCGTGCGGGATCAAAGTCGCCGGGTTGCAGTCCCAGTAGCCAAGGTACCGGTTGATGACCCCGCGGCTGTTGTGCTCCGGCGAGCCGTGGTAGCCGCGGCAGTGCCACTGCTGCTGAATGCTCTTTGGCAGCTCGTAGATCTCGTGGATCTGGTTGATCGTGACGCCCTGGTTGGCGAAGTGCAGGACCTGATTGTTCATGTGGGCGTAGAGGTCGCGCTGCGCGCGCATGACCTCCTGGATCCGCATATTGCCCCAGCGCGGCCAGTGGTGCGCCGTGAACATCACCTCGGCCTCGGTCCCGAAGAGATAGAGCGCCTCGGCGATGTACTTCGACCACCGCAGGGCATCGCGCACCGGCGCGCCGCGCAGCGTGTAGATGTTGTGAAGCGTCGACGAGATGTTCTCTGCCATCCAGAGCGCCTTCATCTCGGGAATGTAGGTGTTCATCTCCGAGGGCGCCTCGGTGCCCGGCGTGTTCTGGAACACCATGCGCACGCCGTCGAGATCGAGATACTCGATATCGCCCTCGACGATCTTGCTCGGCGCGATCAGGCCGACATTTCCGGCCGACGTACCCTGACCCAGGCCCTGGCCGACATAACCATGCGGACCCGCCTGCAGCAGAACCCCGTATTGGTAGAACAGCCGGCGGTTCATCGCATTGCCGGCATAGACGTTCTCGGAAATCGTGTGCTCCATGAAGTCGCGCGGCGCGATGATCTCGATCTTGCCGGACGTCACGTCGGCCTCGTCGATGACGCCGCGCACGCCGCCCCAGTGATCGGTATGGGAGTGCGAGTAGATCACCGCGCTGATCGGCAGGCCCTCGCCGCGGTGCTCCTGGAAGAACTCCCAGGCCGCGCGGGCGGTCTCGGCGGAAATCAGCGGGTCGAAGCAGATCCAGCCGGTCTTGCCGCGCACGAACGAGATCTGCGAGAGATCGAAGCCGCGGACCTGGTAGATCTTGCCCTCAAGCACCTCGTAGAGGCCGTAATCCTGGTTGAGCCGCGACTGGCGCAGGAGCGAGGGGTGGATGCTGTCCCACTCGGTATCCTCGTTCAGGAAGTCGAAGCGCGCCATGTCCCAGGCGACATGACCGGCATCGGCCATGATCTGCTTTTGCGGCATCTCGGCGATCAGCCCCTTCGCCTGCTCGTCGAAGTCCCGCGTGTCGGCGAAGGGCAGCGTCTTGCGCGCCTCGGCAAGAACGCGGAGCGTGTGCTCGGACGGCGCCTTGCCCTTGGGATGGAAATGCCCCTCGAGAGGCGCCGCGCCCTGCGCCCGCGCCGGGGCATCTTCGAGCGCCACATGGCCCGCCACGGCGAACAACGCCCCGGCCGATGGCACCGCCTTCATGAAATCGCGCCGGGTTGTCATGATCGATCCTCCTGGATGGTTCCACTCATATTTTTAGTGAAACCCGGCCCGCGCGCCCCTTCATTGACCCAGATCAGTGCAGTTTCGATTTGGCACTGATCCGGGCGGCGAAATCGCGAAAGGGAAGCGCGCCGCGCCCAGGGGGCTGCGCACTTCGATTGAGGCACAGGCCGGTTCTGGATCGAGGCCGTCGACGGGCGGCCCGCGTCGGGCTACGCATGCCGAGACCGGGCCCGGTGCGCCTCGGAGCGCAACGCGGTCACGCCGAGCCGAGGGAGGGCGCATCGGATGAGCGGCTACATCGACCCGACGAAGGAGGACTTCGCGCGATTTCGCGAGATGACGCGCGAGGGGCCCGTCCACATGCTGAACCTGCTGCGCTTTCGCGAGAGAGCGGCGTATCCCGACGGAACCGAGGCGACGGGCGCCGAGGTGACTGGGGCCGAGGTGACTGGAGCCGAGGCCTATCGCAGCTATGCACGCGAGAGCGCGCCGGTGCTCGAACGGCTGGGCGGGCGGCAGGTCTGGATCGGGCAGCCCGAACTCATGCTGATCGGCCCTGCCGAGGAGCGCTGGGACCTCGCCTTCATCGCCGAGTATCCAAGCGTCGAGGCCTTCGTCGCCATGCTGCGCGACCCGGACTATCGCGAGGCAGTGCGCCACCGGCAGGCCGCGGTCGCGGATTCTCGGCTGATCCGGATGTGGCCCGGCGTGCCCGGCGCGCGGTTCGGCGAGTTCGGGGAAGGCGGGCCGGAGGCCGCGCGCTAACGTCCCTGCCCTGCACGACGGCGCGGTCCCCGTGCGACGGGCACGCCCCGGACCTCAGATTTCCTCGACCGCCGCCACGCCGGGAACGGCCTTGAGCGCGCCGCGGATTTCGGGGCCCACGGGGAAGTGGCCGGGCAGGTCGATCTCGACCTCCTGGTTCAGCTCAGGCAGGGCGACGACGATCGAGACCGGGCCCTCGCCGCGCTTGGCGCGTCCCGCGGCGGTGCGGCCGATGCCAAGGCGCCGCTGGACCGACGTCAGCGCATCCTCGCCCTCGACATGGACGCGCAGGCCCGAGGCGGCGGCATCGGCGATCACCTGCTCGATCGGCTGCACGGCACGCAGCATGAGGCGCCCGCCCTCGGCGCCGCCCTCGGCCTCAACGGTGAGGACGAGGTTGCTGCCGGTCTCCAGGAGCCCCTCGGCAGCGAGCAGGACGTCCGAGAAGGCCATCACCTCGAAGGCGCCCGAGGTGTCAGAGAAGCCGATGAAGGCGAAGCGGTTGCCCTTGGCCGACTTGCGGACCTGCACGCTGGCGAGCGTCCCGGCGATCCGCCCCGTCCCGCCCGAGCGCTGGGTGCGGAAGGCGAACTCGGCGTGGGTCGCGACCTTCTTGCGCCGCAGCGCACCCATGTAGTCCTCGAGCGGGTGGCCCGAGAGGTAGAAGCCAACGGCGCCGTGCTCCTCGCGCAGGCGCTCGGTCGGCAACCAGTCCTCGGGGTCGGGCAGGCGCGGCGGCGGCAGCGCCTCGCCCCCGCCGCCGAACAGCGAGACCTGCGAGGAGGTCCGCTCCTCGTGCACCGTAGCCGAGTAGTCGATCAGCCGGTCGAGGGCCGTGAGCGCGCGGCGGCGGTTGGGCTCGAGCGCGCCCAGCGCGCCGGCCCTGGCCAGCATCTCGAGCGCGCGCTTGCCGATGGCCTTGAGGTCCACCCGCCGCGCGAAGTCGAAGAGGTCGGCGAAGGGCCCGCCCTCGGCCCGCGCGCGCTCGATGGCGCGCATCGCCTCAACGCCGACGCCCTTGAGCGCTCCCAGCGCGTAGAGGATGCGCCCGTCCTCGACGGTGAAGCGCGCCGCCGAGCGGTTGACGCAGGGCGCCTCGATCCCGATCTCGGTGCGGCGGCATTCCTGCACGTAGATGTTGAGCTTGTCGGTCAGATGCAGGTCGAGGTTCATCACCGCGGCCATGAACTCGACCGGGAAGTTGGCCTTGAGATAGCCGGTCTGGTAGCTGACCAGCGCATAGGCCGCGGCGTGGGACTTGTTGAAGCCGTAGTTCGCGAACTTCTCGAGCAGCGCGAAGACTTCCTCGGCCTTGGTCTTGCTCACGCCGTTGGCGGCGGCGCCCTCGACGAATTTCGGGCGTTCGGCGTCCATCGCCTCCTTGATCTTCTTGCCCATGGCGCGGCGCAGCAGGTCCGCGCCGCCGAGGCTGTAGCCCGCCATGACGCGGGCGATCTCCATCACCTGTTCCTGGTAGACGATGATGCCCTGGGTCTCGTCGAGGATCGGGTCGATTGACGGATGCAGGCTCTGGCGCTTCTCGATCCCGTGCTTGACGTTGCAGTAGGTCGGGATGTTCTCCATCGGACCCGGGCGGTAGAGCGCCACCAGCGCCACGATGTCCTCGATGCAGGTGGGCTTGAGCTGGCGCAGCGCATCGCGCATGCCCGCCGATTCCACCTGGAAGACGCCGACCGTGTCGGCCCGGGCGTAGAGGTCATAGGTCGCCTGGTCGTCGAGCGGGATCGTCCCGATGTCGAGCTCGACGCCGCGCAGCTTGAGCAGGTCGACGGCGTTCTGGATCACCGTGAGCGTCTTGAGCCCGAGGAAGTCAAACTTCACCAGCCCCGCGGGCTCGACCCATTTCATGTTGTACTGGGTCGCGGGCATGTCGGACTTGGGGTCCTGGTAGAGCGGCACCAGCTCGACCAGCGGGCGGTCGCCGATCACCACGCCTGCGGCGTGGGTCGAGGCATTGCGGTAGAGGCCTTCGATCTTCTCGGCGATGTCGAGCAGGATGCCGACATTCTCGTCCCGGGCGGCTTCCTCGGCGAAGCGGGGCTCCTCCCTTCGGGCCTGGGCGATGGAGACGGGCTTGACCCCTTCCATCGGGATCAGCTTCGAGAGCCGGTCGCCCTGGCTGAACGGCATCTGCAGCACGCGCGCCACGTCGCGCACCGCGGCCTTGGACAGCAGCGCGCCAAAGGTGATGATCTGGGCCACGCGGTCGCGGCCGTAGCGCTCCTGAACGTAGCGGATCACCTCCTCGCGGCGGTCCTGGCAGAAATCGATGTCGAAGTCGGGCATCGACACGCGCTCGGGGTTCAGGAAGCGCTCGAACAGGAGGCCATAACGCAACGGATCGAGGTCTGTAATCGTCAGCGCATAGGCCACCAGCGAGCCCGCGCCCGAGCCGCGGCCCGGGCCCACGGGGATGTCGTGCGCCTTGGCCCACTTGATGAAGTCGGCGACGATCAGGAAGTAGCCGGGAAACCCCATCTGCTCGATGACACCAAGCTCGAAGTCGAGACGCTGCTCGTACTCCTCGACCGGGGCGGCGTGGGGGATGACGGCGAGCCGCGCGGCCAGCCCCTCGCGTGCCTGGCGGCGAAGCTCCTCGACCTCGTCATCGGCGAATTTCGGCAGGATCGGCGGATGGGTCTTCGGGCGAACCGCGCAGCGGCGGGCGATTTCCACCGTGTTCTCGATGGCTTCTGGGATATCCTTGAAGCGCTCGATCATCGCCTCGGGTGGCTTGAGCCAGTGCTCCGGCGTGATCTGGCGGCGGTCGCTCTCGTTCACGTAGCGCCCCTCGCGGATACACAGCAGCGCGTCATGCGCCTCGAACATCGCGGGGTCGGCGAAATAGACGTCGTTGGTAGCGACGAGCGGCAGGTCCTGGTCGTAGGCGATGCCGATGAGGGCGGGCTCGGCGGCTTCCTCGGCCTCG
This sequence comes from Thermohalobaculum xanthum, assembly GCF_016623495.1. Lineage (GTDB taxonomy): Bacteria > Pseudomonadota > Alphaproteobacteria > Rhodobacterales > Rhodobacteraceae > Thermohalobaculum > Thermohalobaculum xanthum. The sequence goes on from NZ_JAEHHL010000001.1 coordinate 886,882, forward strand.
GTGCGCAGGCTCTCGCCGGTGCCGTGGCGCTGAAGCTCGACATAGAGCCGGCCGGGGAAAAGCCCTGCGAGGCGCGCGGCCAGCGCCTCGGCCTGCGCCTGGCGCCCGAGCCGGATGAGCCGGCCGAGCGGGCCGTCGGCCCCACCGGTCAGGCAGATCACCCCCTCGGCATGGCGCGCGAGGGTGTCGAGCGGGATCGAGGGCTCCGAGGCCGCGTCGGTGTCGAGCCACGCGGCCGAGGTCAGCGCCATCAGGTTGCGCCAGCCCGCCTGGTTCTGGGCGTAGAGCGCGACCGGCGCGGGCGCGACGGGCTTCTCGCCGGGGCGGGTCTCGGCATAGCCGAGCGCGAGCTGGAGCCCCATCACGGGCTGGATGCCCGCCTTGGCCGCCGTCTCGGCGAATTCGAGCGCGCCGAAGAGGTTGTTGGTGTCGCACAGCGCGACCGCCGGCATGCCGAGCTTCTCGGCCATGGCGGGCAGCTTCTTGACGTGGATCGCCCCCTCGAGCAGCGAGAATGCGGAGTGGACGCGGAGGTGGATGAATCGCGGCTCGGACATGCCGCGAGCCTAGCGCCGGGCCCGGGGCACCGCCAGTCCCGGAAGCGGGATCAGCGCGGCGGATCCGCGGTGGCCCGTGCCCCGAGACGCTCACGGCCGCATTGACCCCGCCCGCCCCTTGGCCTACCCCTTCGGGTGGCGGCAAGCGGATGGGCGGGGCATGGCGGCTTTCGCGCTCGATTTCCTCTGGATCACGGCGGCGCTCTACGCGGGGCACATGGCGGCCTATTTCGGGCTGGGCTGGCCGCTGGCATGGTGGAACCGACGCCATCCCGAGCGCCGCATCCAGACCGACCGGCGCGGCGAGGACCATGCGCGGGCCGAGATCGTCCAGAGCCTAAAGGCCCTGGTCCCGATCTGCGCGATGATGGGCGCGGGCCTGACCCTTCAGCGGCACGGACTGACGCTGTGGACGCCGGTCGAGGGCTGGGTCGCGGCGGCGGGGATGTTCGTGGTCTCGGTCCTGCTGTTCGACGCCTGGTTCTACTGGGCCCACCGGCTGATGCACTGGCGGCCGCTCTACCGGTTCCACAGGCTGCATCATCGCTCGCTGGCACCCACGGTCTGGTCGACCTATTCGGACGACCCGGTGGATGCGCTTGTGCATCAGGGCTATCTGCTGGTCGCGCCGCTGCTGCTGCCGATCCCGCCGCTGGTGCTGATCGCGCATCGCCTCTACGACCACCTCAACGGCCAGATCGGGCATGCGGGCTTCGAGTATTTCGCGAGCCCCACCGCCCGGCGCCCCTGGCCGCTGGTCTGCACGACCTTCCACGACCAGCACCATGAACTCTTCAATTACAACTTCGGCAATTTCTTCTCGGTCTGGGACCGGCTGATGGGCACCCTCCATCCCGGCTACGACCGCAAGGTTGAGGCGATGACGGAGGGGGCGGCGCCCTCGCCCTCGCGGCCCGGGAAGACGCATCCGGCGGAGTGAGCCATGACGGAATTCCTCGACTACAGCGACCCGCAGCAGCGGCCGCGCTTTACCGGGCTCGCGACCTTCTTCCGGCTCCCCTATGTCGAGGACTTCGAGGCAAGCCCGCCCGATATCGGACTGATCGGCGTGCCCTATGATGGCGGCGTCACCAACCGACCGGGCCCGCGCCACGGACCGCGCGAGGTGCGCAACCAGTCCTCGCTGATCCGGCGCGTGAACCAGGCGACCGGTGCCGCGCCCTTCGCGGCGGCCACCGTGAGCGACATCGGCGACGCCTGGGTCAAGCGGCCCTTCGACCTGACCGCCGCCCATGCCGAGATCGAGGATTTCTACGCGCGCGTCCACGCGGCCGGCATCCGGCCGCTGACCTGCGGCGGCGACCATTCGGTGACGCTGCCGATCCTGCGCGCGATCGCCAAGGACGGTCCGCTGGGCATGATCCACATCGATGCCCATTGCGACACCGGCGATGACTACCTGGGCTCGCGCTTCCATCATGGCGCGCCCTTCAAGATCGCGGTCGACGAGGGGCTGCTCGACCCGGCAAAGGTCGTGCAGATCGGGATTCGCGGCACGCTGTTCGCACCCGAGATGTGGGCCTTCTCCTACGCCTCGGGGATGCGGGTGATGAAGATCGAGGAAGTCGAGGAACGCGGCTGGCGCGCCTGCATCGAGGAGGCCGTCGGCATCGTCGGCTCCGCGCCCGCCTATGTCAGCTTCGACATCGACAGCCTCGACCCGGCCTTCGCGCCGGGCACTGGCACGCCCGAGGCGGGGGGGCTGACGATGCGCGAGGCGCAAGGCATGGTCCGCGCGCTGGCGGCGCTCGACATCCGGGGCGCCGACATGGTCGAGGTCTCGCCACCCTACGACGTGGGCGGCATCACCGCGCTGAACGGCGCGACGATCATGTTCGAGCTCTTATGCGCGATGACAGGCGGGCGGTCGGCCTGAGCCATCACTCCTGCGTGAGAGGGGGGCGGCATCCGGCGGCGAAATTCCTAGCTTTGCCGGGACGTTCCGACCTGCCCCCACCCCGGCCCGGGCGTTCGCACCGGGCCCATTGCCAGGAGATTGCCGCATGCTCGACGCGCTCGAACGCCCCTTCACATCGCCGGCCTCGCAGGCCCTCGCACTGGCCGCAACCCGCATCGCGATGGCCGGGCTCATGTTCTGGTGGGGGCTGGTCAAGGGCCTGAACCTGGGCGTCGGCCAGGCCGTCAGCGACGGGTTCTACGGAGGCCTTTTCACCGTCGACGCGCTGCTGGTGGCTTTCGGCTGGTTCCAGGTCGCGGCGGCGATCGCGCTTGCGCTGGGGCTGTTCCGGCGGGTGCTGCTGCCCTTCCAGCTGGTGATGAACGCTTTCGTTGCGTTCTCGGTCTCGGTCTGGTTCATCGACCCGTTCTGGCTCTGGATGCCGGGCGAGAAGCCGTTCCAGTTCGGCCAGCTGTTCTATCCCTCGATCATCGTCGCCGCGGTTTCGTGGCTTCTGCTGGCGCTGCGCGAGCAGGATTGGCTGGCGCTCGACACGCTCTTGCGCGGGCGTGGGGAGGCCCGGCTCGCGGCCTGAGCCGGCCCAGCCCGCCACGATGAACGTAAAAGGCGCGCATCCGGCGATGCGCGCCCATTCGTCCGTTCGGCCCCGCGGGTGACGGGGGTCAGACGATCACGCCACCCTCGAGCCGGACAGTGCGGTCCATCCGGGCCGCCAGCTCGTGGTTGTGGGTCGCGATCAGCGCGGCGAGCCCCGTCTCGCGCACCACCTCCATCAGCATGTCGAACACCCGGCCCGAGGTCTCGGGGTCGAGGTTGCCGGTGGGTTCGTCGGCCAGCAGAAGCGCGGGCTGGTTCGCGAGCGCGCGGCAGATCGCGACGCGCTGCTGTTCGCCGCCCGACAGCTCGGCCGGGCGGTGGCTGATGCGCTCGGTCAGGCCGACGCGGGTCAGGAGCGCCTCGGAGCGCGCGCGGGCGGCGGCGCGGGATGCGCCTGCCGCAAGCTGCGGGATCGACACGTTCTCCTCGGCCGAGAACTCGGGCAGCAGGTGATGGAACTGGTAGACGAAGCCGATCAGCCGCCGGCGCGCGCCGGTGCGGCCGCGGTCGTCGAGGGTCGAGACCGGCTCGCCCCCGATCGAGACCGTGCCGCCGGTGGGCGTGTCGAGCAGCCCAGCGATCTGCAGGAGGGTCGACTTGCCCGCGCCCGAAGGCGCGACGAGGGCCACGATCTCGCCGCGCGCGACCGACATCTCGGCGCCGCGCAGGACCTCGATCACCCGCGGCCCCTGCCGGAAGGTCCGGGTGATGCCGTCGAGACGGAGCACGGCGTCACTCATAGCGCAGCGCCTCGACCGGATCGAGACGCGCGGCGCGCCAGGCCGGATACCACGTCGCGAGGAAGCTGAGTGACAGCGCGAGCACCGTGGTCATCACCACGTCCGAGGGGACCATCACCGCCGGCACGCGCGTGAGCATCCGGATCTCGGGGTCCCAGACCGAGGTGCCGAGGATCCCTTCGACCGCCGACTGGATCTCGGCAATGTTCTGGGTGAACACCACGCCAAGCAGCACGCCCAGCACGGTGCCGACCACACCGATCGAGGCGCCGCAGATGAAGAAGATCCGCAGCACGGCCCCTTTCGGCAGGCCCATGGTCCGCAGGATGCCGATGTCGCGCCCCTTGTCCTTCACCAGCATGATGAGACCCGAGATGATGTTCAGCGCCGCCACCAGGATGATCAGGGCGAGGATCAGGAACATCACGTTGCGCTCGACATCGAGGGCCGAGAGGAAGCCCGAATTCGCGCGCTTCCAGTTCCAGAGATAGCCCGCCGAGCCGATCGACGGGCCAAGCGACACGCCGATGCGCTCGACCTCGTCGGGCTGGCCGACCATCACCTCGATCGCGTCGACCCGGCCGTCCATCTTGAAGAAGGCCTGCGCCTCGGCGAGCGGCATGAAGACGAAGGCGCGGTCGTATTCCGACATGCCGATGCGGAAGATGTAGGCGATGCGGTAGCCCTTGACGCGCGGCGCCACGCCGAAGGGTGTGGTCAGGCCGCGCGGGCTGATCAGCGTGATCGTGTCGCCCACGCCCAGCCGGAGGCGCTGGGCGAGGCCCGCGCCGATCGCGACGCCGCCCTCGCCATACTCGGCGAGGCTGCCGCGGGCTTCCTCGGGGTCGGCCACGGCCTCGAGCGTCGCGAGATCTTGGGCCCGCATGCCGCGGATCAGGGCGCCGGAATTGCCGGCGTCGGACGAGGCCATCACCTGGCGTTCGAGGATCGGCGCGACGCGCGTCACCTCGGGGTTCTCGCGCAGGCGGGACACCATGCCGTCGAAATCGGCGATGCCGCCGGCGTCGGCCGACAGGACCGAGATATGCGGCTGCGCGCCGAGGATGCGGCCGACCAGTTCGGTGCGGAAGCCGTTCATCACCGACATCACGATGATCAGCGTAGCCACGCCCAGCATGATGCCGACGAGGCTGAAGCCCGCGATGACCGAGATCGCGCCCTCGCTGCGCCGCGCCCGCAGATAGCGCCCCGCGACCATCCACTCGAGGCGCGAGAAGGCCCCGCCATAGTCGCCAGAAGCCATTTGATCAGAGCCCCGCGTAAATCGCCCCGAGTTTCGCCACCGCGGCCTCGGGCGTCAGTTCCTCGGACGCGCCGGTGCGGCGGCAGGCCAGCTCGACCACGCCCGACTTGAGCCCGCGCGGTCCAACGGTAAGACGCCAGGGCAGGCCGATCAGTTCCATCGTGGCAAACTTGGCCCCTGCCCGGTCGTCGGTGTCGTCGTAGAGCACCGAAAGCCCGGCGGCTTCGAGCTTCGCATAAAGGTCCTCGCAGGCCGCATCGACCGCGGCGTCGCCCTGCTTGAGATTGACGAGGCCGACGGCGAAGGGCGCCACGCTCTCGGGCCAGATGATGCCCTTGTCGTCGTGGCTGGCCTCGATGATCGCACCGACGAGGCGGCTCACGCCGATGCCGTAGCTGCCGCCATGCACGGGCACCTTCTCGCCCTCGGGCGTCGCGACGAGGGCCTCGAGCGGCTCGGAATACTTGGTGCCGAAGTAGAAGATGTGACCGACCTCGATGCCCCGGGCCTCGACCCGGCGCTCCTCGGGGACCATCGAATGGAACAGTGCCTCGTCATGCGTGTCGTCGGTCCGGGCATAGGGCGCGGTCCAGTCGTCGAAGATGGCCTGGAGCTGTGCCCGGTCGTCGAAGTCGATCTCGCGGCCGCCGAGGCTGAGGTCCACGACCGTGCGGTCGAGGAAGACGCCCGACTCGCCGGTCTCGGCAAGGATCAGGAACTCGTGGGCGTGGTCGCCGCCGATGGGACCGGACTCGGCCTTCATCGGCACCGCCTTGAGGCCGAGCCGCTCGAAGGTGCGCAGGTAGGCCGCCATCATCTGGTTGTAGGAATGGATCGCCGAGGCGTGGTCGAGATCGAAGGAATAGGCGTCCTTCATCAGGAACTCGCGCCCGCGCATCACGCCGAAGCGGGGCCGGACCTCGTCACGGAACTTCCACTGGATGTGATAGAGGTTCTTCGGCAGGTCGCGATACGAGCCGCAATAGGCCTTGAAGATCTCGGTGATCATCTCCTCGTTCGTCGGCCCATAGAGCATGTCGCGATCGTGGCGGTCCTTGATCCGCAGCATCTCGGGGCCATAGGCGTCGTAGCGGCCCGACTGGCGCCAAAGATCGGCCGACTGGATGGTCGGCATCAGCACCGGGATCGCGCCCGCACGCTGCTGTTCCTGGTGAACGATCTCCTCGATCCGGCGCAGCACGCGGTAGCCCAGCGGCAGCCATGAATAGATGCCCGCCGATGCCTGGCGGATCATGCCGGCACGCAGCATCAGGCGATGCGAGACGATCTGCGCCTCGGCCGGGGTTTCCTTGAGGACGGGCAGGAAATAGCGGGTCAGACGCATGCGTCACTCTCTTCGGAAAGGGCGAGGCCGCAAGGGCCGATCGGGCCCGAGGTGTAGGGGCAAAGGGCCGCGCTGGCAAGCGCGGGCGGCGGCGCGGCACTCTTTCGCAAAGGTTCCATCGCGAGGGGGTGACAGCAGGTCGCAGGCACGCTATAGGTGCTTCACAACAAAAAAGAACGGCCCACTGAGTCCGGTCCGGGTCTAGGGGAGAAGCGGCCTGCCTCGCGGCGGGCCGTATCACGTTCCGGACCTCAAGGTAAAGCTCCAAACGCAATCGTCAGCAGACTTTTTCGCGCCGGATCCGGGTTGCGGGGTCAGTCGGTCGTGACCTGGGACTGGACCCCAAGCGCCTTGGCCACCTGCGACAGGCGGCGCTCGATCTCCTCGCCCTGAAGCTCGGCGGCCGCCCCCCTCAGGCACAGCGTGATCGCGTCGGCGTCGCGCATGACATCGACATCCTCAAGGACACCCGGCGTCGCCGCCGCGATCTGGATGCCGAGGCGCAGGGTAAGGCCGATCTGCTCGGCGCGCGCGCGCTCGTCCTCGGATATCAGGCGCATCGCGTCGACATCGGCAAGGGTCTTGCGGCCGCGCTTGTGGCGATACGAGAGCGCGGCGCCGAGAATGATGCGCGCGCGATGGCCGATATCGCTGATCGACACGCGGGTCACGGTCTCCCAGCAGCCCTGCACGCGGTAGTCCGGGTGGGTGCGCCAGTTCACGTCGGCCAGATGCGCGGCAGCGCGGATCAGTCGCTCCTCGTCAGCGTCTGCGGCGGGCAACGCGCGCAGCACCCAAGATCCCAGCTCGGCGCCGAAGCCGGGCGCGCGGGCGCGGCGCTGTTCCTGGTCGATGCAGCCCGCGATCAGCGGATCCTGGCGGCGCAGGACCGGGGGCATGTTCTCGAAGCATACCCCCTCGCGCAGCCCGAAGGCCGAGACCCTGACATCACTGGGCGCGAGCTTGTCGATCAGGCCGCGCAGCAGTTCGCCCGCATGGGGCAGGACCGGCGCGCGCGACTGCGAGACCCCGGCGAAGGCGGCGAGCGCCTCGGGCGAGGCCGCCGCCGCCCAAGCACCGAGGTCGGAGGCCGCTTCCGGGGTGATCGTGTATTCGTGCAGCACCTTGAGCGGATAGTCGCTGCGGTCCATCTCGAGCCGCGCCAATGCGCGCCACGAGCCGCCGACAAGGTACATGCACTGACCCTTGGCGCGGAGGGCGGGATCGAGGGCATCGAGGTGACGCCCGATCTCGGCCGCGACGTCGCGACCCCGCGCCGCGATCGCCGCAAGGCGAAGCGGGCCGAGGGGCATGGTCACCCCCTGCCCCACGCCGCCGCCGCCCACGGGGCAGATCTCCATCGAGGCGCCGCCAAGGTCGACCACGAGACCCTCGGCCCCGGGGTTCCCGAACAGCACGCCCTGGGCCGCGAGACGCGCCTCGTCGCCGCCGCTGGCGACCATCAGCTTGATCCCGACCTCGCGCTCGACGCGCTCGCGAAACTCGGGGCCGTCCTCGGCCTCGCGGATCGCCGCGGTCGCGACGCCCTGCAGTGCCGCGACGTCGAGATGCTCGGCCAGCGCGGCGAAACGCCTGATCGCCGCGAGCGCCCGCACCGCACCCTCGGGATCGAGCCGTCCGGTGTCGTTGAGCTGCGCGCCCAGCGCGCACATCACCTTTTCATTGTGGATGACGGCGGGGCTGCGCTGCCCGCCCTCGAAGACCACGAGGCGGACGCTGTTCGAGCCCGCGTCGATGACGCCGATGCGGCCCGTGCCGACGGCCGCGGGCTTGGCGAAGGACCGCGCACGGGCGCCGAAGAAGTCGCGCTGCATGTCGGCGGCGCTAAGCACGCGCGCGTCACCGAGGCCGGAGCGGCGTAGCATCTCGCTCGTCACGGGTCCTCTCGCGTCAGGCGGCCGAACTGCGTTCCCGGGTGAGTCGCGGCGCATCCTCGGCACCGCTGCGTCCTCGACCCGAGAGCGAGGGATACTTCATGAAGAACTCGTGGCAACTGAAAAGTTCCTCGCCCGGCGCGGCCTTCGCGCGCAGGTACCGGCCGTCGGGCATCAGGACCCAGCTCTGCGCCTCGTCGCGCAGGTTGGCGGCCATGATCTGGTCGATGATCTGCGCATGGACCGTGGGGTTGTCGATCTCGACAAGGGTCTCGACCCGGCGGTTGAGGTTGCGGCCCATCCAGTCGGCCGACGAGATGAATACCCGCGCGTCGGGCGAGGGCAGGCCGTGACCGTTGCCGAAGCAGGTGATGCGGCTGTGCTCGAGGAAGCGGCCGACGATCGACTTGACGCGGATGTTCTCGCTCAGCCCCTTGATGCCGGGGCGCAGGCCGCAGATGCCGCGGATCACGAGGTCGATCTTCACCCCCGCCTGGCCGGCGGCGTAGAGGGCGTCGATCACCTCGTCCTCGATCAGGCTGTTCATCTTGGCCCAGACCTGCGCCGGGCGCCCGGCCCTTGCATGCTCGGCCTCGGCCTCGAGGCACTCGACCAGCGTGCGCTTGAGCGTCAGCGGCGCCACCTGCACCTTCTCGAGCCCGCGCGGCTCGGCATAGCCGGTGGTGAAGTTGAAGATCTTGGCCGCGTCGCGGCCATGCGGCGTCGAGCAGGTGAAGAGCGAGAGGTCCGTGTAGATCTTCGCCGTGATCGGGTGGTAGTTGCCCGTTCCGAAATGCGTGTAGGTCACGAGGTCGTTGCCCTCGCGGCGGACGACGGTCGAGATCTTGGCATGGGTCTTGAGATCCACGAAGCCGAAGACGACCTGCGCCCCGGCACGTTCGAGCGCGCGCGCCTGTCGGATATTGGCGGCCTCGTCGAACCTGGCCTTCAGCTCGACCAGCGCGGTGACGGACTTGCCGTCCTCGGCCGCCTCGCACAGCGCCTGGACGATCGGGCTGTCCTTCGACGTGCGGTAGAGGGTCTGCTTGATCGCGAGCACGTTGGGGTCGCGCGCGGCCTGCTGGAGAAACTGCACCACGATCTCGAAGCTCTCGTAGGGATGGTGGAGCAGCATGTCCTTCTGGCGGATCGCGGCGAAGATGTCGCCGTCATGGTCGCGCACGCGTTCGGGCAGGCGCGGCTGGTGCGGCGTCCAGCGCAGGTCCGGCCGGTCGTCGACCACCAGTTCGGCGAGATCCGCGATCCCGACCACGCCCTCGACGGTGATGGCTTCCTCGGGGCTGACGCCAAGCTCGGCAACGATCAGGCGGCGCAACTGCTCGGGCGCCTCGGACGAGATCTTGAGCCGGATCACGTCGCCGCGGCGTCGGCGCTTGAGCGCGGTCTCGAACTCGCGGACAAGGTCCTCGGCCTCTTCCTCGATTTCGAGGTCACTGTCGCGCAGCACGCGGAAGATGCAGTGCCCCTCGGAGCGGTAGCCGGGGAAGAGCTCGTCCTGGAACAGCGCCAGCAGCTTCTCGAGCGGCAGGAAGCGGACCTCGCCGTTGGGGCCGTCGGCCAGCCGAAGGTAGCGCTTGAGCTGCGAGGGCACGGGGATCAGCGCGTTGAGTGGCTCGCCGTCGCGGTGGCGCACCAGCTGGAGCGCAAGCGCAAGGCCGCCGTTGGGGATGAAGGGAAACGGATGCGCCGGGTCGATTGCCAGCGGGCTGAGGACCGGGAACACCTGCGCGAGGAAGAAATCGGCGAGCGACGCGCGGTCCTCCTCGGTCAGGTCGTCGCGGGTCAGGACATGAATGCCGGCCTCGGCCAGGAGCGGTCGCAGCGTGCCCCAGGTGCGCTGCTGCGCCACCAGCAGGCGCACGGCGTCGGCATCGATCAGGTCGAGCTGCTGGGCCGGCGTGCGCCCGTCGAGCGAACGGGTCTCGACCCCTGCCCGCTTCTGCGCGCGCAGGCCGGCGACGCGGACGGTGTAGAACTCGTCGAGGTTGTTGCCCGAGATCGACAGGAAGCGGATCCGCTCGAGCAGCGGCTGGTGCGGGTTGTCGGCTTCCTCGAGCACGCGCCAGTTGAAGGCGATCCAGGACAGCTCGCGGTTCTCGAACCGCTCGGCCGAGGCGGGGTCGATCTCGACGCGGTGCCCGGCGGGCACGTGGGTCTCGGTGGTGTTGAGGAAATCCGCGCGCATCCGTCTCACTCTCCCGGGGCGTCGCCCGTTTCGTCGGTGTCGTCGACCTCGCCCAGATACTCGGCCGCGAGCCGGCGGCTGATCCGGCGGCGCTCGCCCAGCGCATGGGCGTCGAGCCCCGCAACCGCGCGCTCGGCAGCGGCGAAGGAGCGGTCGATCCTTTCGACCAGATAATTCACGACTTCGGGCATGACGGGCAACTGCCTGTCGGCAAAGAGCTTGATCATGACCGACGACAGCAACATGTCGTCGGGCGCGCTGATCCGGGCGAGCGCGAGGCTCTGGAGGCGCGAGGCGAGGTCCGGGGTGTCGATCGACCAGCTTGCGGGCGGGGTCCGGCCGGTCACCAGCAGACGCCCGCCCTCGGCCGCGACGAGGTTGAGCAGATGGAAAAGCGCGCCCTCGGCCGCACGGCGCTGCTCGGGGTCGAGTCCGGCGAGCCGGTCGGCATCCTCGACCACGACGGAGCCCTGCGCGGCCAGCCCCGGCACCATCCCCGCACCGAGGTCGGCCGCCTCGATGCGCGCAGCCCCGCTTTCGGCCATCCAGACATGGGCCAGATGGGTCTTGCCCGAGCTGGCCGGACCGATCAGCGCAAGGCGGCCACCGGGCCAGTCGCGCCAGGCGTCGATCAGCGCAACCGCCTGGGCATTCGCCTGCGAGACCAGGAAATCGCCGCGGCCCAGCGCGGGGCGATGGGCGAGGTCGAGCGGCATCTGGCGGGCGATCGCGCTCACCTTGACTGCTCCTCATGCGCGCGCGCGGGATCGGGCTCCCCGTTATCCGCCGCGGCCTCGGCGGGCTTCGCCGGTGCATGCGTTTCGGCGCCCGACTGCGCGAGGCCCAGCGCCCGGGCCTCGGCCGCCTGCATCGCGGCGCTGCCCTGGTAGAGCCGGCCGGTCTTGTACTGCTCGACGAGGAAACGGACGAGCACCCCGATCGCGGCAGCCGCGGGAACGGCGATCAGCATGCCCACGAAACCCATCAGCGAGCCGAAGGCGGACAGGGCGAACATCAGCCAGACGGGGTGCAGCTTGACATGGCCGCCCACCAGCTTGGGCGTCAGCACGTTGCCCTCGACCGCCTGCCCTGCGGCGAAAATCGCCGCGACTGCCGCGACGTATTGCCAGTCGCCCCAGAACTGCGCGAGCGCGATGCCGATCGAGATCGCACCGCCCAGGATCGAGCCGACGAAGGGAATGAAGCTGATCAGCCCGGCAAAGGCGCCGACCAGGAGCCCGAACTGCAGCCCGACCGCGCTGAGGGCGATGGTGTAGAACGTGCCGAGCACCGCGCAGACGGTAAGCTGTCCGCGCACGAACCCCGCGAGCACATCGTCGAGCTCGCGCGCCAGCCGGTGGATGACGGGCTGGTGCTGGCGCGGCGAGATGTCGTCGAGTTGCGCCACCAGCCGGTCCCAGTCGTAGAGCAGGTAGAAGGCCACAACCGGCGTGATGAAGAGCACGAGCAGGAAGTCGATGACCGCGATGCTTCCCGAAAGGATCTTCTGGACGGCCGACACGCTCCAGCCCTCGATCCGGCTGCGCAAGGCCTCGAGCCCGCTGCGCAGGACGCTGTCGGGCTCGGACAATTGCGGCAGCGAGGTCTCCAGGAAGCCGCGCGCGCGCTCGAGATAGATCGGGGCGCTTTCGAGCGCTGCGCGGACCTGCTCGATCAGCGCGGGAACGACCAGCAACACGGCAAGCCCAGCCGCGCCGATCGCGGCGAGCGTGATCACCGCGGTCGCCATGAGGCGGCTGAGGCCCAGGCGCTCGAGCCGGTCGGCCAGCGGATCGCAGAGATAGGCGATGGCCGCGCCAAGGATGAACGGCATCAGCGCATCGGCCAGAAGCCAGACGAAAACGCAGACGACGGCAAAGCCCAAGCCCCACCATCTCAGCTGCTCGCCGATCGTCATCCCGTCCGTCCGCCTCGTTCGCGCGCTCAAGATCCCGTTCCGTCGGGCATGGTGTGCAGGCGCGTCGCAGCCGCGTCAACCGGATCGACGCAGGCAATCTCGCGGGATGACCCGGGCCGGTGAGCTGCGCAGGCGGGCCGGTCCCGTGCCCGCCGGGGCCGCTCAGGCGTTCGGGGCCAGCACAACGTCCGCGTTCTGCGACGATGATCCGGGGTCGGAGGCTTCCGCGCCCGGAGACGGCAACGTGGGAGGTGCATCGAGCGCCCCGGGGTCGCGGCCACCCGGGTCGAAGACGGGTGTTCCGGGTGCATACTGGGCGCCGGGATCGACCCGCTCGGCCTTGAGTTTCGAGGCGGCATGCGCGCGCCCGTCGGCCTCGACGCGCGCGGCCAGCGCCTCGCCGTTGAGCAGGTCAAAGTAAGTGAATGTGGCGACGACGAGGACGGCCAGAACCGCGAGACCGGCCGAAAGGGTCATCCAGTCGAGCGTGATCGCGCCGCGCGTGTCTCTCGCGAAGGCCACGAAATTCCCCGCCGCGACCGGCAAGACCGGACGCGGCGGGTGGACGCGGCACTCAAATAGCAAGCGGCACACCGACGCATTTGCCCCCAAAGCATACGACGCCACGAGGGAAGCAGACGCCAAGCAGCCAAACAACACGACACAAGACACATTCACGCTCCACCCAACCCGCAGGCAAGGTTGGCCAAGAATGTCGCCGAAATATGGCGGGCATTCAGAGGGACGAAATCCGCCGCAGGTTGTGTCAGATCGAAACAACTCGTGCCGGCATGACGCCGCGTCAGGGCCTCTCGGGCGGCTCGATGCGCGAGAATCGCCTCAAGTGGCGAACTGCTCGCGAATCAACCTCTCCTCGAGGCCGTGACCCGGGTCGTAGAGCAGCTGGAGCTCGATCTGGGGCGCCGCTGCGACATCGACGCGCAGCACGTCGCGGACCTCGACATGGTCGGCGGTCGCCGAGACCGGGCGCTTGTCGCTCTCGAGAATCTCGAAGGTCACACGGGTCTCGAGCGGGAGGATCGCACCGCGCCAGCGCCGCGGCCGGAAGGCCGAGATGGGCGTGAGGGCCAGCAGCCGCGCGCGGATCGGCAGGATCGGTCCATGGGCCGAGAGGTTGTAGGCGGTCGACCCTGCAGGCGTCGCGACCAGGATGCCGTCGCAGATCAGTTCCTGTAGCCGCTCCTCGCCATCGACGATCACGCGGATCTTGGCCGCCTGCCGCGTCTGGCGCAGCAGCGAGACCTCGTTAATGGCGAGCGCCTCGTGCCGGCTGCCGCCGCAGGTCTCGGCGACCATGTGCAAGGGGTTGATGACGGCCCGCTTTGCCTCGGCAAGGCGCCGGGGCAAGCCCTCCTCGGCGTAGTCGTTCATCAGGAAGCCGACCGTGCCGCGATGCATGCCATAGACCGGTTTCTCCAGCCCCATGGTCGCGTGCAGCGTCTGCAGCATGAACCCGTCGCCGCCCAGCGCGACGATCACGTCGGCCTCTTCTGGCTGCACGCTGCCATAGCGGCGCTCGAGCGCCGCCTGCGCCGCCTGCGCCTCGTCCGCGGAGCTCGCCAAGAATGCTATGCGTGTGACTGCCACCGGCCCCGCCGCCCCTCCGTCGCCCCCGCGTCATGGTCGGACCGAGCCTAGCGGCATCCCCGTCAGGCGGCAATCCGACCCCGCGCGCCGGAGGCCGCGCCGCGCGCCATCTTCCGCGGAGAGGAAATTATGGGGCCCTTAAGATTTTCTTTGGCGAACTGCCGTTTGCCAGCGGCTTGCTTTTGTGTAGAAGCGCGCGAAATCCACCGGCTGACGGGACGTCAGCAGGGTGGCCATGCCCCGTGACCACCAGACGCCCACGACAACCGCTGCAAGGAGGCGACCACATGGACGCGACAACCCGCGACAAGGGTTTCTTCACCGAGGATCTCAGCGCCCGCGACCCCGAGTTGTTCGGCTCGATCGCGGATGAGCTGACGCGCCAGCGCGACGAGATCGAGCTTATCGCCTCCGAGAACATCGTCAGCCGCGCCGTCATGCAGGCGCAGGGCTCGGTGATGACCAACAAGTATGCCGAGGGCTATCCGGGCCGGCGCTATTACGGCGGCTGCCAGTATGTCGATGTCGCCGAGGAACTGGCGATCGAGCGGATCTGCCAGCTCTTCGGCTGCAAGTTCGCGAACGTCCAGCCGCATTCGGGCGCACAGGCCAACCAGGCGGTGCTGATGGCGCTGGTCCAGCCCGGGGACACGATCCTGGGCATGGATCTCGCCTCGGGCGGGCACCTGACCCATGGCGCGCGGGTCAGCCAGTCGGGCAAGTGGTTCAACGCGGTCCAGTATGGCGTGACGCGTGACACCAACCTGATCGATTACGACCAGGTCGCGGCGCTGGCTGCCGAGCACAAGCCGAAGCTGATCATCGCCGGCGGCTCGGCCATTCCGCGGCAGATCGACTTCAAGCGCTTCCGCGAGATCGCCGACAGCGTGGGCGCGATCCTGCATGTCGACATGGCGCATTTCGCGGGGCTGGTGGCCGGCGGCCAGCATCCGAACCCGCTCGAGTGGTGCCATGTCGCGACCTCGACCACGCACAAGACCCTGCGCGGTCCGCGCGGCGGCATCATCCTCACCAACGACGAGGACATCGCGAAGAAGATCAATTCGGCGGTGTTCCCCGGCCTGCAGGGCGGCCCACTGATGCATGTGATCGCCGCCAAGGCGGTGGCTTTCGGGGAGGCGCTGCGCCCCGAGTTCCGCGCCTATGCCGCGCAGGTGGTGAAGAACGCGCAGACGCTGGCCGCGACGCTGATCGAGGGCGGCCTCGACATCGTCACGGGCGGCACCGACACCCATGTGATGCTGGTCGACCTGCGGCCGAAGAAGGTCACGGGCGTCGCTGCCGAGAAGGCGCTGGGCCGCGCGCACATCACCTGCAACAAGAACGGCATCCCCTTCGACCCCGAAAAACCGATGGTGACCTCGGGCATCCGCCTGGGCACGCCCGCCGGAACCACGCGCGGTTTCGGCGAGGCCGAGTTCGTCGAGATCGGCAAGCTGATCTGCGAGGTTGTCGACGGCCTCGCGGCGCATGGCGAGGAAGCCAACGGCGCGGTCGAGGAGGCGGTGAAGCGCAAGGTCAAGGCGCTCTGCAACCGCTTCCCGATCTACGAAGGGCTCTGACGCCACAGTCACGCCGAACAACCAAGGGCCGGAGATCATCTCCGGCCCTTGTCGTTCCCGGGGGCGCGTGTCTCAGTTCAGCCTTGCGTGCCCCAGCGGGACCGAGAACTTGCGGCACCAGATAACCACCGTGTCGAAATCGGCGGGGTCGATGCCGGCGGGCACCTTGTAGAACGGTGCCCCTGCGTTCCGGTGCAGCGGCGCGAAATCGGTGCCGGCGGCGAAGCTGCCCCGCGTGCCGAAGCCCACACGCGGATCCGGCGCGCCGTCGAACCAAAAATCGTCCTTGAGATGGATTTCCCAGCCGCCATCGGCCTCGACGAGTTCGACCGCGCCTTTCGCGACATGATTGCTGTCGCCGGTGAACGCACCCGCGCCGCCGGCGCCGGCCGACGCCGGTAGGGCCATCGCCAGCGAAAGGGCGAGGCCAAGTCCGGTTGCTACGATCCCGCGCATTGTGACCCTCCGGTTTTCATGGTTCTGCCGTGGCACTGCGCAAGTGATTGTCATGGTGATCTGGTGGAAGACGGGATCACACCCGATTGACTGTCTGTGGCGCATCGTGAAGCCACAGCGCGGGTATAATTCGCCATTCGAGATATGGGGGGCGCTTTCCCCTACTACACAACGCATTGGCGTATCCCTATAGTGCTCGGCGATGAAGGATCGAGGGGAGCCAGATGCGCTGTCCGTTCTGCGGCAACACCGAAACCCAGGTTAAAGACTCACGCCCTGCCGAGGATCACGTCGCGATCAGGCGGCGGCGAAGTTGTCCGGCTTGCGGTGGACGCTTCACGACATACGAGCGCGTGCAGCTGCGCGACCTCGTGGTGGTCAAGAAGAACGGCCGGCGCGAGGATTTCGACCGCGACAAGCTCGCGCGCTCGATCCGGATCGCGCTGCAGAAACGCCCGATCGAACCCGACCGCATCGAGCAGATGATTTCGGGCATCGTGCGGCGTCTGGAAAGCATGGGCGACACCGACATCCCGTCCGACACGATCGGCGAGATCGTGATGGAGGCGCTGAGCCGGATCGACACGGTCGCCTATGTCCGTTTCGCGTCGGTCTACAAGAACTTCCAGGAAGTTACGGATTTCGAGGACTTCGTGTCCGAACTCAGACCGCAGTCCCAGCCGCAGGACAGTTGACCCGATGGGCGGGACGACCGCCGCCGAGGACCGCCGCTGGATGGCCATGGCGCTGAGCCTCGCCCGGCGCGGGCTGGGGCGCGTGGCGCCGAATCCCGCGGTGGCGGCGCTGATCGTGCAGGACCAGCGGCTGCTGGGCCGGGGCGTGACCGCGCCCGGAGGGCGCCCGCATGCCGAGGCGCAGGCCCTGGCCGCGGCCAATGACCTGGCCGGGCCCGAGGCGGTGAAGGGCGCCACCGTCTATGTCACGCTCGAACCCTGCGCCCATCACGGACTGACCCCTCCCTGCGCGGACGCGCTGGTCGCCGCCGGGATCGCGCGGCTTGTCTGCCCGCTTGGCGACCCCGACCCGCGCGTGGCGGGGCGCGGCTTCGAACGGCTGCGCGCCGCGGGCCTCACGGTCGACATCGGCGTGATGGCTGCCGAGGCGGCGGCGATCAACGCCGGGTTCCTCCGTCGGATCGAGCACCGGCGGCCGCATCTGACGCTGAAACTGGCCACGACCCTCGACGGCCGGATCGCGACCGCCAGCGGCGAGAGCCGCTGGATCACCGGACCCGAGGCGCGGCTGAGGGTGCACGGGCTCAGGGCGCGATCGGACGCGATCCTGATCGGCGCGGGCACGGCGCGGGCCGACGACCCCATGCTGGATGTGCGCGGCTTTGGCGCGAACGCGCCGCAACCGGTGCGGGTCGTGCTGGACGGCCGGCTCACGCTGCCCGCGGACGGACGGCTGGCACGCAGCGCCGGCACGCAGCCGCTGTGGATCCTGCACGGGCCCAGCGCCACCGCGACCGAGGATCGGGCGAAGGCACTGACCGACAGCGGGGCCCGGCTGATCCCGATCCCCGGGGACGGCCGCGAGGTCGATCCCGGTGCCGCGCTCGACGCGCTCGCCGGCGCGGGGCTCACCCGGGTGCTGTGCGAGGGGGGCGGCCGGCTCGCCGCCTCGCTGCTGCGAGCCGGGCTTGTGGACGAGCTCTGGCTCTTCACCGCAGGCAAGGCAATCGGCGCGGAGGGCACGGCGTCGGTAGGCCCTCTCGGCCTGGGCCGGCTGGCCGAGGCCCCGGCGCTCGCCCTCGATCGCATCGAGCGCGTGGGCGCCGACACGCTGAGCGTCTGGCGCCGCAGTTGAGCGGGACGTCCGCGCCCTGGCGAGGAGGCGCGCGTCTTGGGTATTCGCGATCAGTTCCCCGAGAGGGTCCGGACCGAGGCGGAGAAGCCGACCAGCGGCGCGATCGACTGCATGACCTTCTGCCACTGCACGAAGGGCGCGTTGGTAACGAACAGCGTGTCGCGGTCACGCAGGCGGAAATCGCGGGCGACGAACATGCCGCCCGGCTTGGTCATGTCGACGACATAGGCGATGCGCGTGCCCTGTGGGGCTGCCTCGACGCCCTCGAGCGCCAGCACGCGGGCGGCGACCTCGGGCAGTTCCTCGCGGAACAGGAAGACACCCGTCGGGTCCGCGATCTGGTCGATCAGGCCGCCCGCGCGAGCCATCGCCTCGGTCAGCGTGACGTCGCGACTTGGGAAGGGAACCAGCGACTGACCGCCAACCGCGCCGAGGATGGTGAAGACCCGCCGGTCACGCTCGGCGATCACCGAGTCGCCCGGGCGCAGCGCGACGTTCAGCGCCGGGTTGTCATAGAGGTCTTGCACCCAGATCTCGCCCTCGTGCCCGTTGCGACGCAGGCTGAGGAGAATGACCTCGGGATCCTCGCGGATGCCGCCGGCGCGCGCCAGCATCGGCAGCAGCCGGTTGGTCGAGCGCTCGATCGGGTAGAGCCCCGGCGCGTTGACCGCCCCCTGCACGCTGACGCGCCGGCCGTTCGAACTGACCGGCTGCACGTCGACCTGCGGGTTGAGCGTCTTTTCGGCCAGCGACGTCTGGATCGCGTCGCGAAGCTCGCTCACCGTGCGGCCCGCGGCCCGGACCGGTCCGACATAGGGCACAAAGACCATGCCGCGCTCGTCGACCATGACATTGGGCAGCGGCGTCGCGCCCACGCCCTGCGGGCTCAGCAGCCCCTCGTCCACGCTTTCCCAGATGGTGATGCTGAGCACGTCGTCGCGGGCGATGCGGTCGACATCCTCGGCGGGCTGGTCGAGGAACGCCTTGGCGAAGCCGCGCCGCTCGTCGATCATGGTTGCGGCAACCACGTCGGGCGTCACGCTGACCACGCTGAAGGGCAGCGGCGCATTCTCGGTCGTCGTGAGTTCGCTGTAGTAGGGGCCGCTGCGCGGCAATTCGCACCCCGCCAGCCCCAGCGAAATGGCGGCCGCCAGCAGCACCCGCGTCGATCGCATCATCCCTCGTTCTCCTGCTCGGACCCGCAGCCGGGTCTCGCCTGTCATTGGCGCGCGGCGCCCCCCACTGGCCCGGAGCGCTGCCCGGACGGACGCCTTCGCCGCGTGCGCGCGGCACACTAGACCAAAGCGCCGCCAAGTCCCAGAGCAGCGATGCAACACTCGCGCATGCCGCCGCCCGCTCCGCGCTCCGGATCGCGGGGCTTGTTCGGGCGGGCGCCAGATTGTAACGCTGGCCGCGACGCGGATGGCGCCGCGAACCGAAGGGAGCCTGCTCATGTTCACCGGAATCGTGCGCGAGGTGGGACGCGTCCTGGCCGTATCCGAGGTCGGGGACACGCGGCTCGAGATCGCCTGCGCCCGCCCCGCCGGCCAGATCGAGATCGGCGCTTCCATCGCCTGCAACGGCATCTGCCTGACGGTCGTCGAGAAGGGCCAGCGCGAGGGCCAGAACTGGTTCGCGGTCGAGGCCTCGGCCGAGACGCGCGCACGCACCACGCTTGGCACCTGGAAGGCTGGCGACGCGGTGAACCTCGAGCCAGCGCTTCGCGTCGGCGACGAACTTGGCGGGCATATCGTCTCGGGCCATGTCGACGGGCTGGGGCGGATCGTGGCGATCCGGCCCGAGGGCGCCTCGCACCGCGTGACGATCGAGGCCCCCGCAGCGCTGGCGAAGTTCCTTGCCGAGAAGGGCTCGATCGCGGTGGACGGCATCTCGCTGACGATCAACGAGGTCGATGGCAGCCGCTTCGGGGTCAACATCATCCCGCACACCTGGGAGGTGACCAGCCTCAAGGGCAAGGGCGTGGGCTCGGACGTCAATCTTGAGGCCGACCTGATGGCGCGCTACGTGGCGCGGCTGCGTGAGGCGGGATGAGCTGCCCCGGCGCCGGGCTTAGGTCAGCAGCCACCGCTCAGGGCGCCCATAGCTCGGGCCGCTGCCATGGCCGCGGCACGACCAGCGTGCCCGTCAGGCACTGATCGTTGCCGCCAAGCCCGAGCGACTGCCAAGCACCGCGCCATTCGGACGGGATCGGACAGGGCGGGACCACGCCCGCGTCCGGGGCAAACCCGAAACGCCGGTAATATGCAGGATCGCCGAGGACGTAGACGCGGCTAAAGCCCTGCCCCGCCAGGCGTTGCAGGCCGGCGCGGACGATCCGCGTGCCTGTGCCCTGTCCCTGACGGGCCGGGGCGACGGCGAGTGGTCCCAGCAGGGCGACGCGATAGTCCCCGCCGGATACCGCACAGGTCGTGAAGATGCCATGCCCCACCATCTCCGTACCGACGAGGCCGACCAGCGAAAGAACGTCGTCAGGGCGACCGAGCAGATCGGCGATCAGCGAGAGCAGATCCTCCTCGGGAAAGGCGGCAGTGTAGAGCGCGTCGATCGCGGCGCGGTCGCCGGCATCGCTCTCGCGAATCTCGAGGCTCTCTGTCATCGGGCTCCCCGGCCAGCGGCTCGGCACGCGCGACCCTGCCGACGAGGATCAACGTTCCACGCGAAGGATACGACCAGGATGGCGTCATGTCCGCGGGGCGAAAGATCGTGGTCGGGGTCGTGCCATGGCGCGCGTGCCGGATGGGAGCCGAGACGCCTCGCGCGGCCGGGCTTAGACACGCAGGCCGGCCAAATGGAAACCCTTCCTCGACTTCATGGAGGCCGCCGCCCCGCTCGCCACTGGAAATCGTCCGCGGTCCGGGTTAAGTGCGCCTCGACGATACCGCGAGCCGGAGCCCCGAGCCCTCATGTCCGACACCGACTGGACCGACGCCATCTCCCCCATCTCCGAGATCATCGAGGAGGCGCGGAACGGGCGCATGACGATCCTCGTGGACCACGAGGACCGCGAGAACGAGGGCGACCTGATCATTCCCGCCCAGATGGCGACGCCAGATGCCGTGAACTTCATGGCCATGCATGGCCGCGGGCTGATCTGCCTTGCCATGCCGGGCGAGCGGGTCGACGCGCTGGGGCTGCCGCTGATGTCCTCGAACAACCGCTCGCGCCACGAGACGGCCTTCACCGTGTCGATCGAGGCGCGCGAGGGGGTGACCACCGGCATCTCGGCGCATGACCGGGCACATACGATCGCGGTGGCGATCGACCCGCGTTCGGTGCCCGCCGACATCGCGACGCCGGGGCATGTCTTCCCGCTGCGCGCGCGCGAGGGCGGAGTGCTGGTCCGCGCGGGCCATACCGAGGCGGCCGTCGACATCGCTCGGCTGGCCGGGCTGACGCCCGCTGGCGTGATCTGCGAGATCATGAAGGACGACGGCACCATGGCGCGGCTGCCGGACCTCGTGGCCTTCGCCCAGCGCCACGGGCTCAAGATCGGCACGATCTCGGACCTGATCGCCTATCGCCGCCGTCACGACAACCTGGTGCAGGACGTGGACGAGGTGGAGATCACCTCGATGATCGGCGGCACCTGGCGGCTGAGGGTGTTCCGCGACTCGCCCGACGGGGGCGAGCACTATGCCCTGATCAAGGGGCGGGTCGACGACGGCAAGCCCGCGCTGGTGCGGATGCATGTGCTTGACCCGCTCGAGGACGTGATCGCGCTGCATCCCGAGCGCGCGACCCAGGTGCCCGATTCGATGGCCGCCGTCGCGGCCGAAGGGCGCGGCGCGGTGGTGATGCTGCGCGACAGCTCGCCCACCGCGATCTCGGACCGGCTGAGGCCACGCACCGATCCGGGGCCGAAGCAACTGCGCCAGTACGGTGTCGGCGCACAGATCCTGCTCAACCTCGGGATCACCGAGATGATCCTGCTGACAAACTCGCCCGCGCCCAAGGTCGTGGGCCTCAACGGCTACGGGCTCTCGATCGTCGAGACCCGGCCGATCCCCCGGCGCGGAGGCTGATCGATGGTCAAGACCGAGTCCGAAGGGCTGCCGCTCCCGCGCCTGACCCCTGCCCCGCGCGTGCTGATCGTGGTCGCGCCCTTCTACCGCGCCATCGCCGACGGGCTCCTGGCCGGTGCGCGCGCCGTGCTGGACGAGGCCGGTGCGGCGCCGGAGGTCATCGAGGTGCCCGGCGCGCTGGAGATCCCGCCCGCGATCCGCCTCGCCGCCGAGAGCGGCCGATACGAAGGCTATGTCGCGCTGGGCTGCGTGATCCGCGGCGAGACCACGCATTACGACACCGT
Source organism: Thermohalobaculum xanthum (assembly GCF_016623495.1). Classification (GTDB taxonomy): domain Bacteria; phylum Pseudomonadota; class Alphaproteobacteria; order Rhodobacterales; family Rhodobacteraceae; genus Thermohalobaculum; species Thermohalobaculum xanthum. The sequence continues at coordinate 909,147 of NZ_JAEHHL010000001.1, forward strand.
GTGCAACGACAGCTCGCGCGGGCTGATGCTGCTGGGCGTCGAGAGGGGGCTTTGCATCGGCAACGGCATCCTGACCTGCGAGAACATGGCGCAGGCCGAGGCGCGGGCGAATCCGGCCGACATGGACAAGGGCGGCGGCGCTGCCGCGGCGGCAGTGCACATGATCGCGCTGGCGCGCCGCTTTCGCGCCGGCCCGTCGGGGCCTTCCGCCGACGTGATGACGGCCGCGGTCGCGGCCAGCACGCGGACCGCATGATGCCGTCGCGCGCGCACACCGAGGGCCGGCTGGCCCGCTCCGCCGCGCGGCTCGCGGCCGTGCAGGCGCTCTACCAGATGGAGATCACCGGCACCGACTGGAAGTCGGTCCGCCGCGAGTTCGAAACCCACCGGCTGGGCGCCGAGATCGATGGCGAGCAGTATCGCGAGGCCGATGTCGACCTGTTCCGTGACATCCTAGAGGGCGTGGTCGCGCGCCAGGCTGCGATCGACCAGTTGACCGATCGCGCGCTGATCGAGAAATGGCCGCTCGGCCGCGTGGACGCGACGCTGCGCGCGATCTTCCGCGCGGCAGGCCACGAGCTGATCTCGCGCAGCGACATTCCGCCGAAGGTGAGCATCGGGGAATATGTCGATGTAACGAAAGCATTCTTCTCGGAAGGGAAGGAGGCGAAGTTCGTCAACGCCGTGCTCGACCACATGGCCCGCGAAGTCCGCGCGGCGGACATGCAGCCCCGCTGACGCAGGCGGCATGGCCCGCCCTGCGCGAACGGATGACGCCGATCGCAAGCCCTGCACCGCGCGCAACCCTGCCCGTCGTCTCGTCGCATTGCGTGCAGCGGCGGCAGGCACTAGACGGACCACATGACCGAGCTGTGCATCTCGACACCGCATGACGACGGCCGCGCCCGGCGCGCGGTCGCGATCCTCGCCTGGGCGCAGTCGGTGCTGGGCGCGCAACTGCCTGTGCACTTCATCCTGGGCGGCCTGGTCGGGGCGATGCTGGCCGAGAACAAGGCGCTGGCCACCGTTCCCATCTCGATGACGGTGCTGGGCTCGATGCTGGCGGCACCGCTGATGTCGCTGCTGATGGGCCGACTCGGGCGCCGGGTCGGCTTCGCACTGGGTGCCCTGGCGGGGACGGCGGGTGCCGCGCTGGCAGTCCACGCGATCGCGCAGAAGGATTTCGTACTTTTCTGCGCCGCTGCAGCTTTGACCGGCATCTACATGGCCTGTCACAACTTCTACCGCTTCGCGGCTGCTGACATGGCAAGCCCCGATTTTCGGCCCAAGGCTATCTCTTACGTCATGGCGGGCGGGCTGATCGCGGCCCTGCTGGGACCCGAACTGGTCATCTGGTTCCAGGACGCGATGGAGCCGATTCCCTTCGCCGGCGCCTACCGCGCCGTGATCGTGCTGAACCTTGTCGGCGTGCTGCCGGTGATGTTCCTCGACATCCCCAGACCCGCGCGACGCGCGCGGGGCGAGAGCGCCGGGCGGCCCTGGTCCGAGATCCTCGCCGACCGGCGGGTCGTGGTCGCCATGCTCTGCGCGATGGTGTCCTACGCCCTGATGAACCTGGTGATGACATCGACGCCGCTGGCGATGATCGGTTGCGGCTTCGGCACGCCCGATGCGGCCGGCGTGGTGCGGCTGCACGTGCTGGCGATGTATGCGCCGAGCTTCTTCACCGGGCCGGTGATCGCCCGCTTCGGCGCGCCGCGGGTGATCGCGGCGGGGCTCGCCTGCCTGGCGCTCGCGTCGATGGTCGCGCTGGCCGGCATCGAGATCGAGCACTTCACCGCGGCGCTGATCCTGCTGGGCATCGGCTGGAACTTCGGTTTCATCGGCGCGACGTCGATGCTGGCGGGCGCGCATCTGCCCGAGGAACGAGCCCGGGTCCAGGGCCTGAACGATTTCCTCGTGATGGGCTTGGTCACGGCCGCGTCGTTCGGGTCGGGCGCGCTGATGGCATCGTTCGGCTGGATGGCCGTGAACCTCGCCATGCTGCCCTTCCTGACGGCGGCCGGCGCGGCCCTGATCTGGCTCGTGCTACGCGAAGGCGTGCGGGTCCGCGCCTGAACGGGGACCTGCAGCCGCGCGGGCCCGTGCCGTGGCCGGAGGCCTTATTGGTCTTGGAGAACCTGATCCGCCGAGATGTTGCCGATGTTGCCGAGCAGCTGCTGGAGCACCGTCAGGTCGCGGCCACGCGTGGGCGTGGTCCGGGTCTCGAGGTCGACCAACCGGCCGTCGTCGAGCCCGTAGCGGTTGATCGCGGTCACGGTATCGTTTTCGTCGAAGGCGATGGCCACGATGCGCCGGTCGGTCACCTTCGGTTCGTGCCAGGTCAGCCGCTCGACGGTGCTGGACACATAATACCAGCCTTCATCGGTGAAGACGCCATCGAGACCGGGGCGGCCGATCTTGCGGCGAACCGAGCCGCGCGTGTCCTGGCCGACGGCAATCTCGGAAAGCTGCTCGTCCGGGGGGGCGAAACCATGCGTGCTTATCACCGGCGAGCAGCCGAGGATCGCGGCCCCAAGAGCCATCGCGCACGTCAGATGTCCGAACCGCGTCATGCCTGTGGTCCCTCGTTCACGTGGTTTCCCCTACCCCGCGTCTGGACTAAATTCAAGCGACGCGCTAGCCCGGTGGAAGAAGACCGCAGCACCCACGGCGCGCGCCGGCCGCCCGCGGACACCAATCACGGAGAGGCCCGATGACCGATCCCCTTGAGCCCGACCTCCGCCCCCTGCCGCTGAGCCGGAAAGTGCCGGTCGCAAGTCTCTCTGCCGAGGCTGAAACGCCGGTATCGCTGGTGCCCGACGCCGCCGAGCTCGACCGGCTCGCGCAGTTCATGGGGATCAAGTCGCTCTCGGATGTCGCCCTCGAAGGCGGCATCGCGGCGTATGGGCGCAAGGGCTGGCGGCTCGATGCGCGGCTGAAGGCGCGGGTCGGCCAGGTCTGCGTCGTCACGCTCGAGCCGATTGAGACGGATGTCGATTCGCCGGTGCGGCGCGCGTTCCAGCCCGGCGCCGAGCGGCCAGGCGTGATCGCGATCAACATCGGCGAGAGCGGCGATGAAGGCGAGGAGGAACCGCCCGAGCCGTTGGGCGAGGATATCGACCTTGGGGCGATCCTGGTCGAGGAGCTTGCGCTGGCAATCGACCCCTATCCCCGCGCGCCCGGTGCCGAGCTGGGGACCATGTCTCGAACGCCGCCGGGTGCCGCGCCGCTGGACCCTGAGGCGGAGAAGCCATTTGCCAAGCTCGCCAGCCTGCGGGCGCGTCTTGCCGGAGAGTCGGATTGACGGTGGGAAAAAAGCACTTGCCCCGGCGTCGAAAGCGAGTATTTTCCGCGTCTCGTTCACCGGAGAGCCGAACCGGGGCACCTTGCGGTGCCGCGGCGCCCTGTGCCGGGGAAAGTTACCGCGATATCGCGCGCCCGCGAGTGGCGCCAGTGCGACAAGAGCAGAGGTTAGATCATGGCAGTCCCTCAGAACCGGAAAACGCGGTCGAAGCGCGGGATGCGCCGCAGCCACGACGCGCTGAAAGCGGTGGCCTCGAACGAGTGCCCGAACTGCGGCGAGCTGAAGCTTCCGCACCACGTCTGCGGTGCTTGCGGTCACTACCGCGATCGCGAGGTCGTGGCTGCGGTGACCGACGTCGATCTCGACGAAGACGCCGCCTGAACGCATTTGCCGGCTGTCCCGGCGCCTTGCGGCCCGCCGCCCGTGAAGGGCGTTGCGGGCCTTTGAGTCGATAAACCACATGACCCGCGCACGCGTGATCTCCGTTGATGCGATGGGGGGGGACAAGGGGCCCGCTCCCGTCCTCGGTGGGCTGAACCGGGCGCTGCGGGAATCGCCGGACCTTCGCTTCATCCTGCATGGCGACGAGGCCGAGCTTGCGCGTTTCCTGCGCAAACGCTCGTTCGCGGCGCTGCGTGCGCGCATCGAGCTGCGCCACACCGCAGATGTCGTGCGCATGGCCGACAAGCCGTCGCGCGCCCTGCGCGAGCATCGCGGCAGCTCGATGTGGAACGCCATAGAGACGGTGAAGAAGGGCGAGGCGGCCGCGGTCGTGTCCTCGGGCAATACCGGCGCGCTGATGGCGATGTCGGTGCTGCTGTTGCGCAAGGCCCCCGGCATTGACCGCCCAGCGATCGCGGTGCACTGGCCGTCGAGCGCGCCGCATGGATACAACACCGTGCTGGACATGGGCGCCGACATCCGGGCGGATGCGCGCAACCTGGTGCAATACGCCGTCATGGGCGCGGAATATGCCCGGATCAATTTCGGTCTCGAGCGTCCACGGGTCGGCATTCTCAACGTCGGCACCGAGGCGACCAAGGGCCGCCACGATCTGCGCGAAGCGCTCGACATCCTTCTCGCCGTGTCGGCCGAGGATGATGCCGGATTCGAATGCGTGGGCTTCGTCGAGGGCACGCAGATGTTCGCCAAGGGCGTCGACGTCTTCGTGACCGATGGCTTCACCGGCAATGTCGCGCTGAAGACCGCCGAGGCGACGGCCGCCTTCATTCGCGCGGGACTGCGCGAAGCGTTCCAGCACACGGTGCTTTCGCGTCTTGCGGCGCTTGTGGCGATGACCTCGCTCAAGCGCTTTGCGCGGCGCATCGACCCCCGCCGGGTGAACGGAGGCGTCTTTCTTGGCCTCAACGGCGCGGTGATCAAGAGCCATGGCAGCGCCGACGCCGTCGGCTTCGAGGCCGCCGTGGGGCTTGCCGCGCGCATGGCTGCAACCGATTTCGCCACCGGCGTCGAGCAGCGGCTCGCCCGGATCAACAGCATGACGGCCGAGGAGCGCGCGCAGCACGCAGCCCGGCATTCGACCGAGCGAGGAGCCGACGAATGAGCGTTCTGCGGAGCCGGGCCGTGGGTTGCGGGCATTACCTGCCCGAGCGGGTGATCACCAACGAGGAGATCGCCCGAACCCTCGACACCTCGGACGAGTGGATCGTCTCGCGCACCGGCATCAAGCGCCGGCATGTGGCTGCCGACGACGAGATGACCTCGGACCTGGCGATCGCCGCGGCCGAGCGGGCTCTGGCCGCCGCGGGCATGTCAGGCAACGATCTCGACGCGATCGTGCTGGCCACGGCGACGCCCGACCAGACCTTCCCCTCGACCGCGACGCGGGTGCAGGACGCCCTTGGGATGCGGCGCGGCTATGCCTTCGACATCCAGGCGGTCTGCGCTGGCTTCATCTATGCGCTCGCGAATGCGAACGGGCTGATCCTGAGCGGCATGGCCGAGCGTGTGCTGGTGATCGGCGCCGAAACCTTCTCGCGGATCCTCGACTGGCAGGACCGCTCGACCTGCGTGCTGTTCGGCGACGGCGCCGGCGCGGTGGTGTTGGAAGGCGGGCTCGGCGTCGGCACCGCCGAGGACCGCGGTGTCCTGGGCACCTGCCTGCACTCGGACGGCGCGCACAACCGCATCCTCTACGTCTCGGGGGGGCCCTCCTCGACACGCGATGCGGGCGTGCTCAAGATGGAGGGCCGCGAGGTCTTCCGTCACGCAGTGCAAAAACTCGCCGAAGTCGCGGACGAGGTGATGGAAAAGGTCGGCGTCACCGGCGCCGATGTCGACTGGATCGTGCCGCATCAGGCGAACATCCGGATCATCGAATCGACCGCCAAGCGCGCGGGCGTGCCGATGGACAAGGTGGTCGTCACGGTCGCCGATCACGGCAACACCTCGGCCGCCTCGATCCCGCTCGCGTTGTCCTCCGCGGTGGCTGACGGGCGCATCCAGCCCGGCCACCTGCTGCTGATGGAAGGCATCGGCGGCGGCCTTGCCTGGGGCTCGGCACTGCTGCGCTGGTAAGCCTGCGGGCAGCCCGCGCGGGCGCCTCGTGACCGATCCTCGGGCGCCGCTTTCGCATTGCAGCACAAGCCATTGACATTGACTCGTTTTCGCGCGCTGTCCTATGTTCAATGCAAGACGCGGAGGCGAGGGCGTCTGTTTCCGGAGGGGACGATGGCAGGCAACACCCTAACCCGATCTGATTTGAGCGAGGCCGTTTATCGCGAGATCGGGCTTTCGCGCAACGAGTCGGCCGAGATGGTCGAAAGCATCCTTGGACAGATCTCGAGCGCCCTCGTCCGTGGCGAGCATGTGAAGATCTCCTCGTTCGGGACCTTCACCGTACGCGAAAAGGGTGCCCGGATGGGTCGCAATCCCAAGACCGGTGAAGAGGTTCCGATCGAGCCGCGCCGGGTGCTGGTGTTCCGCCCGTCGCATATCATGAAAGAGCGTGTGAACGGGGGCACGGCGTGAGTAACCTTCCTGCACCGCAGCAAGGATCGACCGGCAAATCGCCGGAGGCGTTCCGAACCATCAGCGAAGTGGCCGACGAGCTCGACCTTCCGCAACATGTCCTGCGCTTCTGGGAGACGCGCTTCTCGCAGATCCGCCCGCTCAAGCGCGGCGGTGGGCGCAGGCTCTATCGTCCCGACCACGTGGCGCTCCTGCGTGGGATCAAGGCGCTGCTCTACGGCGACGGGATGACCATCAAGGGTGTGCAGAAGGTCCTGCGCGAGCAGGGCGTCAAGGCGGTAATCGCGCGTGGCAAGGCCGAGGCCGACGGGACGCCGCTGGTGCCCTCGCTGCCCGAGGACACGCCGGCGCGGCTCGCCTCGCTCAAGGCCCGGCTCGGCGCTGCCCAGCCGGCGGCGAGCGAAGGAGGCCAGCAGGCAGCGACACCTGCCGACCGGATCCGGGCCTCGATCGAGCGCCTCGAATCGGTGCTCGAGCGACTGGAACGGCGCTGATCGCGCAACGCCGCGCTGCACCCGGTTCGGGCGGCGCGGCGCCCCTGCGACGGGCATTAAATTCCCGTCGCTTTCCCATTGAACTCGGGGGCGCAACCGGTATAAGGGCTTCCACGGTTGTCGGGCCGTAGCGCAGCCTGGTAGCGCGCTTGCATGGGGCGCAAGAGGTCGTGAGTTCGAATCTCGCCGGCCCGACCAAAAAGGGAACGCCAGCGGCCGGGCCGCTGGCGTTTTCGTTTTCGTGGCGCTGCTGCGCCACCTGCGACAGGGGAGAGCGAGGGGCATGACCAACGGCGTGGTGCCTTCCCAGGGATTGCGGGCGATGATCACGGCGGGCCAGATCGCCGCCGCACCCGAGGTGACGACGGCGCAGATCCAGCCGGCGAGCCTCGATCTTCGGCTGGGCCGGCGGGCCTGGCGCGTGCGCGCGAGCTTCCTGGCCGGACGGACGCGGACGGTGGCCGAGCGCCTCGACGATTTCGCGATGCACGAGATCGACCTTGCGCCCGGCGCCGTGCTGGAAACGGGCTGCGTCTATCTTGTCGAGCTGTGCGAGCGACTTGCCCTGCCCCCCGACATGTCGGCCGCGGCGAATGCCAAGAGTTCAACCGGACGGCTCGACCTGCTGACGCGGCTGATCACCGACCGCTCGGCCGAGTTTGACCGCGTCGAGGCGGGCTACGAGGGCCCGCTCTACGCCGAGATCAGCCCGCGCACCTTCTCGGTGCTGGTGCGCCCCGGCCTCGCGCTCAACCAGATCAGGTTCCGCCGCGGCGAGGCCGCGCTGGACGACGCGGCGCTGGTAGCGCTCAACGCCGAGGACCGACTGGTCGATGTCGAGCCCGTGATCGATGGCGGTCTCGGCTTCTCGGTCGACCTGCGGGCCGCGACCGAGGGTGGGCTCATCGGCTGGCGCGCACGGCGCCATGCCGGGCTCATCGACCTCGCGAAGATCGGCCACTACCCCGTCGCGGAGTTCTGGGAGCCGGTGCGCCCGGGCGGGCATGGCGGGATCATCCTCGACCCCGGCGCCTTCTACATCCTGGTGAGCCGCGAGGCGGTCTCGATCCCGCCCCAGACGGCCGCCGAGATGATGCCCTACATGGCGGTGGCGGGCGAGTTCCGGGTGCATTACGCGGGCTTCTTCGACCCTGGGTTCGGCCACTCATCGACCGGAGGCTCGGGCTCGCGCGGGGTGCTGGAAGTGCGCTGCCACGAGGCGCCGTTCGCGCTCGAGCACGGGCAGGTCGTGGGGCGTTTGGTGTTCGAACGCATGGCCGAGGTGCCGGACCTGCTCTACGGGCGCGATATCGGCTCGAACTACCAGGGACAGGCGCTGAAGCTCTCGAAGCATTTCCGCGCGCCCTGAGCGTGATCCTCCGCAACGCGCGCAGGTGGACGTTTGCGCGCGGCCTGCCGGCCTCGTGCCGGGCTCAGCGTGGCGGTTCGGGCTCCGTCTCGGGGGCCTCGCCCGCGACGTGTTCCTCCTCGGCATCGCCGTCCGGCGCGGTTTCGTCCTCGAACATGTCGGAGGTTTCCGTCTCCTCCTCCTCGGGCTCGTCGGTCTCGTCGGTGCCGGGCGGCATGGCGTCGAGCAGCCCCGCGGCGCGCAGTTCCTTGAGACCCGGCAGGTCGCGCGCGCTCTCCAGCCCGAAATGGCCGAGGAAGCTGTTGGTCGTCACGAAGGTGACGGGACGCCCGGGGGTCTCGCGCCGTCGGCCGAGCCGGATCCAGTCGAGTTCCATCAGAAGGTCGACGGTGCCCTTCGACACGCTGACGCCGCGGATCTCCTCGATCTCGGCGCGGGTGACGGGCTGGTGATAGGCGACGATCGCGAGCGTTTCGATCGCGGCGCGCGAGAGCTTGCGCGACTCTGCCGCCTCGCGCCGCATCAGGAAGCCGAGGTCGGGCGCGGTGCGAAACGCCCAGCCGGGCCCCACACGCACCAGCCGAACGCCCCTGCCCTCGTAGCGGCTGCGCAACATCTCGAGCGCCTGGCCGGCGTCCGAGCCGTGTGGAAGCCGGTCCTCGATCTGGGCACGGGTCATCGGCTCGGCCGCGGCGAAGAGCAGGGCCTCGACCATCCGCTCCTGCTCGGGGAGTGGCGGCGCGTCGAAAAGGCCGCTATCGACCGCCTCGTCCTCGTCCTCCATGCCCGTCGGCAGGTCGACGTCGTCGCTGTCAGTGTCGCCGCTCATTCGGCGGGCTCGGCCACGGCCTGATGCATACGGCGGCGCAGGTAGATCGGCGCAAAGGTCTCGGCCTGCCGGATCTCGATCTCGCCGCGCTTGGCGAGTTCGAGCGAAGCGGCGAAGCACGAGGCCATCGCGCTGCGCCGCTTCACCGGATCGAGCCCCCAGCCTTCCGGCAGGAACCCAGCCAGGCTGCCCCAGTCGAGTGCCTGGCCAACGAGCTGCTTGAGCCGGTCGAGCGCCGCGTCGATGGCGAAAAGCGACTCGCGGTCGATCTGGAGAGGACGGTACTCCTCGCGCGTCTTGACCCGCGCATAGGCACGCAGCAGGTCCGCGAGCGATGCCGACCATTCGGTCCGCTTCCTGACCGTCATCGACTCGGTCATGCCGCGGGCGAAGAAATCGCGGCCCAGCTGGTCGCGCGCCATCAGCCGCGCGGCCGCCTTGCGCATCGCCTCGAGCCGCTCGAGCTGGAACGCGAGCCGTGCGGCCAGTTCCTCACCCGAAGGGCCGTCGTCGGTGTCGGGCTGCGGCAGCAGCAGGCGCGACTTGAGATAGGCCAGCCAGGCGGCCATCACCAGGTAGTCGGCGGCCAGCTCGATCCGCATGCGCCGGGCCTCGGTCATGAAGGCCAGGTACTGCTCGGCCAGTTGCAGGACCGAGATGCGCCGCATGTCGACCTTCTGCGCCCGCGCGAGCGTGAGCAACAGGTCCAGCGGTCCCTCGAAGCCGTCAACATCGACGACCAAGGTCTCGGCCTCGATGGCGGCGGCGTCACGTGGCGCGCCATCGATCGTGGCGAGGCCGTCGAGATCGAAGATGTCGTCAGGCATGAACATCCTCCCCGGTCAGGGACAGGTAACGGGCGTACGCGGCATCCACATCGAAGGCATCCGGCGTCGCGCGTGCGTCGAGCGCGGCCTGCGCACGCGCGAGTGCCTGCCCCGCCAGCCGCGGCGTGGCCTCGGCGATCGCCTCCATCTCCGGCATGTCACCATTGCAGTGCAGGATCAGGTCGCAGCCCGCCGCGATCGCGTCCGCAGCGCGCGCGCCCATCGGCCCCGTGAGCGCGTGCATCGACAGATCGTCGGTCATCAGGCAGCCGTCGAACCCGATACCCTGCCGGATCAGCGAGATGCAGTCGGGCGAGAGCGTCGCGCAGCGCTCGGCGTCGATCGCCTCGTAGACAATATGCGCGGTCATCCCCAGCGCCTCGCCCGCCAAGGGGCGGAATGCCGCGAAATCGGTGGCATCAAGAGTCGCAAAGTCCGTCGAGACGCGCGGCAGCCCTTCGTGGCTGTCGACCGTGGAACGGCCGTGGCCGGGCAGATGCTTGATCACCGGCAGGACGCCGCCGGCCTTGAGGGCATCACAGACGACCCGGGCGCGCTCGGCCACCCGCGCAGGTTCGGTGCCAAGCGCACGTGCGCCGATCACGTCGTGGCTTCCTTGCGTGGGCAGGTCGAGCAGCGGCATGCAGTCGACGTCGATCCCGAGGGCCGCGAGTTCGGCCGCGATGACGCGGTAGCGCAGTGCCAGCGCCTCGCGCGCAACCGCCTCGTCGCGCCCGTCGAAAATCTCGGCCACGGGGCGCCAGCCGCGCCAGTGCGGTGGGCGAAGGCGAGCGACCCGACCGCCTTCCTGGTCGATCAGCACCGGGGCCTTCCGGCCCACCGCGTCGCGCAGCTCGGCCACGAGCGCGGCGACCTGTGCCGGCGTGTCGACATTGCGCGAGAAGAGGATGAAGCCCCAAGGGTCGGCCGCACGCAGGAAGTCGCGCTCGCGCGACGTCAGCGCGAGGCCGCCAACCCCGAAGATGCAGGCGCGCGCGGCAGCCACGCTCAGCCCCTCCGGTCGGTATTGATGGCCACGAGACAGTCCTGCCCGCGCGCCTTCAGCGCCTGGCAGACCGTGTTGGCCTCGTGCCCGTCGCGGAAGGGACCGACGCGCAGGCGGAAATAAACCGTGCCACCCGAGGTCGTCTGCTGCACCGCCAGCGCCCGGCCCGCGAGGATGTCGCGGTTTGCCTGGAAGATCCGCTCCCACTCGCGGTCGACCTCGCCCCGGTCGGGGAAGGCGCCAAGCTGGACCTGGATCTGCGACGTTGCGGCCCTCTCGCGCAACTCGGCATCGACATCGACGGTCGAGGCCGATGCCACGCGGGCCGCGAGGTCGCGCGGCTTTCCGCGGACGCCCGGGCTGTAGGGGGGAGCCTGTTCGCTGCTTGCACCGGCGGGCGGGCTCGGCTCGCCCGGGCTCGCGTCCGCGAGAACACGCCGCAGGCTTTCCTCGATCAGGGCCTGCTCGGCCTCGATCAGCGGGCTTGGGCCCGAAGGGTTCGCCTGGCCTGCCGCGCGCTCGTCGATCTCCTCGACGCCGCCGACGACGGCGGCCACGACCTCGGTGGACGCGCCGCTGCCCGACCGTGGCGCGAGGCGGCCCATCGCCACATCCTCGGATGTCGGCGAAGGCGCGGGCGGTGCCAGTGCCACCTGCGGTGCGGTCTCACCCTGCCCAAGCGCGGCATCGAAGGCGCGCACGTTCTGATGAGGCGTGTCTGCGCCGCCGGGATCGGCGGGCCGCTCTTTCGCGGGCGAGGCGGATGCGCGGATCAGCGGCACCTCGTCGGGCGCGCGCGTCGCCAGCCCCCAGGACCAGTAGACAAGACCCACGACCAGCGCCAGCGCGACAGCCGCGCCCGCCCAAATGGACAAGCTCGCCCTCCAGCCGCCACGCGCATGCGCGGCGCTCAGGGCATCAGCATAGTCCTCTTCATCGTCGTAATAGGCTTTCATAGCCTCCCGCGCCTGTCGCGCCCCGGAGAGGCTCCCGGGGTATGCCTGCTCTGCCCCAGCTTATTCTTGTGCGTGACTATTTCATTTCACTCGCAGGGGTGACACCAAGAATACCAAGACCGGCCGAAATGACAACTCTGACGGCAAGCGCCATGGCGAGCCGCGCCCGGGTTGCCGCCGGGTCCTCGGGCTGCACGATCCTGAGCCCGGGCTCGTCCTGCCCGCGATTCCAGAGCGCGTGGAATTCCGACGCGATGTCATACAGATAGAACGCGATCCTGTGAGGCTCGTGGTGGTGTGCGGCGGTCTCGACCATGCGCGGCCACTCGGCGATCTTCTTGAGCAGGCCGAGCTCGGCGGGGTCGGTCAGGCAGGAAAGATCAGTGCCCGGCAGTGCCTCTTCGGCCACGCCTACCCCCTTCTCCTCGGCCGCGCGGAAGACGGAATGGGTGCGCGCGCTGGCATACTGCACGTACCAGACGGGATTCTCGCGGCTTTGCTCGAGCGCCTTGGTGAAGTCGAAATCGAGCGGCGCGTCGTTCTTGCGGGTCAGCATCACGAAGCGGGTGACGTCGGCGCCAACCTCGTCCACCACGTCGCGCAGCGTCACGAAGGTGCCTGCACGCTTCGACATCTTGAAAGGCTCGCCATCCTTGAACAGCCTGACGAGCTGGCAGAGCTTGATGTCGAGCGGGACGCGGTTGTCCGACAGCGCTGCCACCGCCGCCTTCATGCGCTTGACATAGCCGCCATGATCCGCGCCGAGCACGTCGATCAGCAGGTCGAAGCCGCGGTCGAGCTTGTCCTTGTGATAGGCGATATCGGGCGCAAAATAGGTCCAGGCGCCGTCCGCCTTCTTGATGGGACGGTCGACATCATCGCCATAGGCCGTTGCCTTGAAAAGGGTTTGCGGCCTCGGCTCCCAGTCCTCTGGCGTCTTGCCCTTGGGCGGCTCGAGCGTGCCGACATAGATCAGGTCCTTGTTCTCGAGCGTCTCGAGCGTCGCTTCGATCTGCCCGGTGCCATAGAGCGACCGCTCGGAGAAAAAGACATCCATCTCGACGCCGAGCGCCGCGAGGTCTTCGCGGATCATCTCCATCATGCGCTCGATCGCGAACTCGCGCACATCCGGCAGCCAGCTTTCCTCGGGCAGGTCCATCAGGCTGTCGCCGAAGGCGCCGGCCAGCGCCTCGCCCACACCGACGAGGTAGTCGCCGGGATAGAGGCCCGCGGGGATCTCGACCGCCTCGCCGTTGGCCTCGCGGTAGCGCAGGTAAGCCGAGCGCGCCAGCACGTCGACCTGCGCACCCCCGTCGTTGATGTAATATTCCTTCGTCACGTCCCAGCCAGCGAAAGCGAGAAGCCGCGCCAGCGCGTCGCCGAACACCGCGCCCCGGGTATGCCCGACATGCAGGGGCCCGGTCGGGTTTGCCGAGACGTACTCGACGTTCACCCGCTGTCCCTCGCCCGCCATCGAGCGCCCGAAATCGGCGCCGAACTCCAGCGCCGTCGTCACCACGCCCTGCCAGACGACAGGCGCCAACCGCAGATTGATGAAGCCCGGCCCGGCGACCGTTGCCTCGGTAACCCGCGGGTCGGCGGCAAGGTGCGGCACCAGTGCCTCTGCGATCTCGCGCGGCTTCTTGCCGGCGGGCTTGGCCAGCACCATCGCCGCGTTGGTCGCCATGTCGCCATGCGCGGCATCGCGCGGCGGCTCGACCGCGACGTTCGAGAGATCGAGCCCGTCGGGCAGCAGCCCCTCGGCCACCAGTGTTGCGAGGCAGTCGGTGACCAGGGTGCGGATATCGGCAAACAGGTTCATGGCGGCCATGTCGATCTTTCAGTCTTGGGAAAGCCCGCGCGCGACGGCGGCGCAAGGGACGGTCGCGCGGTCGATAGCACAGCGGCGCGGCATGGTCCAACGCCGCAAGACGCGATCAGGCGCGGGCTTGCGGGTCGGTGAGAATGCGGTGTTCCTCGAGCGCGAAACGGTCGGTCATCCCCGCGATGTAATCGGCCACTACGCGTGCCCGGCCCGTGGCGTCGGGGGCGGCAAGCGCCGCGGCGCTCCATTCGTCCGGCATGAGGTCCGGCGATTCCGAGAAGATCGCGAAGAGCTCGTCGACCACGCGTGTCGCCTTGATGCGCATGCGCTTGACCCGGTAGTGGCGGTACATGCGGTGAAAGAGGAACTCCTTGATGGTCGCGATCGTGCCCGCCATCGACGACGAGAATGCGACGACCGGCGCATCGAGCGCCTGCACCGCGCCCATGCTTGCAGGCGCCGCCGCGGCCAGGCGCGTGGCCGTCTCGGTCAACAGGTCGTCCACCATCAGGCCGAAGACACGGCGCAGAGCCTCGTGCCGGCGCTTTTGCGGCACGAGGCCGGGATAGAGCCTGTCCACCTCGGCATAGCAGCGCTGGACCAGTGGCAGCGCCTCGGCCTCGGCCTCGGTGAAGAGGCCGGCGCGCAGCCCGTCATGAAGGTCATGATTGACATAGGCGATATCGTCCGAGAGCGCCGCCACCTGTGCCTCGGCGCTGGCGCGCGTGTGCAGCGCAAGGTCATGCCGGGCGTTGTAGTCGGCGATCGCGAAGGGCAGCGCATTCATGGGCGCGTCGGCCGTGGTCAGAAGCGGGCCGTTGTGCTTGGCGATCCCCTCGAGCGTTTCCCAGGTCAGGTTGAGGCCGTCGAAGGCGGCGTAGTGCCCCTCGAGGCTCGTCACGATCTTCAGCGCCTGGGCGTTATGATCGAAGCCGCCATGATCCTTCATGCAGGCATCCAGCGCGTCCTCGCCCGTATGGCCGAATGGCGTGTGACCAAGATCGTGGGCCAGCGCCACCGACTCCGCGAGATCCTCGTTGAGACGGAAGTGCCGGGCGATGGTGCGCGCGATCTGCGCGACCTCGAGGCTGTGCGTGAGGCGCGTGCGATAGTAGTCGCCCTCGTGCTCGACGAAGACCTGCGTCTTGTGCTTGAGACGACGGAACGCGGCCGAGTGAATGATGCGATCTCGATCGCGCTGGAACGGCGAGCGATGGGCGCTCTCTTCCTCTGGATGAAGCCGCCCGCGCGAGCGCGACGGGTGGGCCGCAAAGGGCGCTAGCCTGTCCTCGTCCATGCCCCGCCCCCTTGTTCCGTGGCTTGCGCTGGATACATACTGCACCATGACGCCGGGCGCGAGACCTGCCCGGCCAAAGGTTACGCATCAGCGGAGATGCCGAAATGGACCTGACCCTCCCCGTGAAGGTGACGCCGCGCGTCTTCTCGCGACTCGCCGAGATCGCCGAGTCGCAGGGCGCGCCGGCCAGCCTGCGTGTCGCGGTCCTTGGCGGTGGTTGCTCGGGGTTCCAGTACGAATTCAAGCTGGAGGGCACGCCCGAGCCCGATGACCTGGTGATCGAGGACGGCGGGCAACGGGTGCTGGTCGATCCTGAAAGCCTGCCCTTCCTGTCGGGCGCCGTCGTCGATTTCAAGGACGAGCTCATCGGCGCGCGCTTTGCCGTCGAGAACCCCAATGCCACATCGACCTGCGGCTGCGGCACCAGCTTCTCGCTCTGACCCTCGAAATGAACGCGCCCGCCATGAGGCGGGCGCAGATCGTGCCTGAACGCTTTCAGCCGCGAAGCCGCCTCCTGAGTTGGAGCGCGGCCGCTTGGCGTCAGTTCTCGTCGCCGGAGGCGGGTGCCTCGGCGCCGGATGCCTCGGTCTCGGCCGGGCGCCGACGCGGGCGGCGCGGGCGGCGCGCCTGCGGGGCCTTGGCCTCGGACGCGGCGGGATCGGCAGCATCCGATGCCTCGCCCACATGGGGCTGGCCACTCGGCTGATCGGTCGTCACCAGGAGATCCTGCTGATCGTCGTCGCTGAGGTCGATCGTTGCCATCGAGCTCACGACGTTCGGCGCGCTATGCGACGGAGACCCGTCGGAGGAAGGCTGCGAGCCGTGATCGCGGCCATTGCTGTGCTGCGGGTTGCCACCCTGCGGACGATGCTCGCCGCCGCGATGACCCTGAGACGCCTGCGGCGTGTCGTCGGCATCGTCGTCGTCCTGATCGGAGGCGACGCTCTCGCGCCGCTCCTCCTGCGCGCCCATCGCCTGCAGGACGATCCGCTGGTAATGCTCGGCGTGCTGAAGGAAATTCTCGGCCACGACCCGGTCGCCCGAGGTCTGCGCGTCTCGCGCGAGGCTGAGGTATTTCTCGACGATCTGCTGCGGCGTGCCGCGGACCTTGCCCTCGGGTCCCGCGCTCTCGTAGACGCGGTTCAGATTATTGCCGCCACCGCCGCCGCCCTTGCGACCGCCGCGACCCCTTGCACGGTTGGATTTCTGCGCTTGTCTCATCTCACACTGATCTTGCTGCGGCCACCGTGCCGGGACACGAGGGATACCCGATCCGCAATTCTGTTGTGCAGCAGCGACCGCACACGGCAGAAGACGACGGGTTATGGCGCGTGATTCGATGCGTTTCCGGCCACCCCGACGGCGCAAGCCTTTGATGCACCTCGACCGGAATATTTTTTGTATATTCCTTTTTTCGCCGGGCTCAACCCGATTTATCGGTTTTCGGCCATTTTTCTTGCCGATTGCACCAAAACCACACGTTCATGGCCGTTCAAATCGCGCAAGATTTCGTGATGGACAAGGCCTGCGGCAGAAAAGATCGCAGCCACCGCCCGCGCCTGGTGGACGCCGACCTCGACCAGAATGCGCCCACCCGGTGCAAGATGCGCGCCCGCCCCCGCTGCGATCGCGCGGTAGGCGTCAAGCCCGTCGCCACCCGGCGTGAGCGCGATCCTCGGCTCGTGTAGCGCCACCTCGGGCTCGAGGTCGGCCATCTCGGCCTCGGCAATGTATGGCGGGTTCGACACGATCAGGTCGAACTCGCCCGAAACCGCGTCGAACCAGTCCGAGAGCACGAACCGCGCCCGGCCCGCCACGTCATGCGCCGCGGCATTGTCAGCCGCAACCGCCAGCGCATCGGGGCTGACATCGACACCGGTTCCGATCGCCTCGGGCCATTCGGCCAGCAGCGTGACCAGGATGCAGCCGGTTCCCGTGCCGAGATCGAGCACCCGCCGGGCGGCGGAGCCAGAGAGCGCCGCATCGATCAGCGTCTCGGTTTCGGGCCTGGGATCAAGAACCGCCGGCGTCACGCGAAAGTCTCGCCCCCAGAAGGTTCGAAGGCCGGTGATCTGCGACACCGGAACCCGCGCCTCGCGCCGTGCGAGCGCCTCGCCAAAGCGCGCGAGTTCGCCGGGCGAGGCCGGGTCCTGAAGGCCGGACGCCAGGCCCGCGCCACTCAGCCCCGCGGCCCAGCGGTAGAGCAGCCGCGCGTCGCGATCGGCGCCGGGAACGCCCGCGGCACTCAACCGGGCGCTGCCCCGCCGGATCGCTTCGGCCCGGGTCTGGCTCATCCGGCAGACATCTCCGCCAGAAGTGCCGCCTGGTCGGCTTCGATCAGCGCATCGGTGATCTCGTCGAGATCGCCCGCCAGCACCTGGTCGAGCTTGTAGAGCGTGAGGCCGATCCGATGATCGGTCACGCGACCCTGCGGAAAGTTGTAGGTTCGGATCCGCTCGGAACGGTCGCCCGACCCGACCTGCCCCTTGCGGGTAGCGGCGCGCTCGGCGTCGGCGCGGCGGCGTTCCAGATCAAAGAGCCGCGCGCGCAACACCTCCATCGCGCGCGCCCGGTTCTGGTGCTGCGATTTTTCGGAAGCGGTCACGACGATGCCGGTCGGCAGATGCGTGAGTCGAACCGCTGAATCGGTGGTGTTGACGTGCTGCCCGCCGGCGCCGGACGCTCGCATCGTGTCGATACGGATATCCTCGGGGCGGATCTCGACGTCCACCTCCTCGGCCTCCGGCAGCACGGCCACCGTCGCCGCCGAGGTATGGATTCGGCCACCCGACTCGGTCACGGGCACCCGCTGCACACGATGCACGCCGGATTCGAACTTCAGGCGCGCGAAGACACCGCGTCCGCGGATCGCGGCGACGATCTCCTTGAGGCCGCCCAGATCGGCGGGGCTCTCGTCGAGGATCTCGACCGACCAGCCGCGCGCCTCACAATAGCGGGTGTACATGCGAAACAGATCGCCCGCGAAGAGCGCGGCCTCGTCGCCGCCCGTTCCGGGGCGGATCTCGATGATGGCGGCACGCTCGTCCGCCACGTCGCGGGGAAGCAGCGCGAGCCGGAGCGCCTGTTCCAGCGCCGGGAGCCGTTCCTCGATGTCGTCGATCTCCTCGCGCGCGAGCCCACGCATCTCGGGGTCCTTGAGCATCGCGCGGGCGGCGGCGAGGTCAGACATCGCCGCCTGCCAGTCGCGGATCGCGCCGACCACGGGACCAAGCGCGGCATAGTCGCGGCTGAGAGCCGCGATCTCGCCGGGCGCGGCGGCTGTGGCGAGGCGGGCCTCGAGATATGCCGAGCGCTCGAGGATTTCGTGCAGTCGTTCGGTCGGGATCATCGCTCTCAGTTGCCCCGGCGGCCTGCCTCCGTCAAGACGCCGCTTTGCGAACTCCGCGATTGGGTTTACCCTTTTCGGATGAGAATTGCGCTCGCCCTGGCCTTGTTCCTGGGGGCCGCTGCGGAGCACGCCGCGGCGCAGTACATGCCGCCCGCAAATCCGAACTACACCCCCGCGCCGCCCAAGGAAGGTTACAGCTATCCCGACTGCTATTGCACCGACAGCAGCGGACGGCGTGTCGACGTGGGGCAGTTCGCCTGCCTTCGGATCGGAGCGCGCGAGGTCTGGGCGCTTTGCGATTGGTCGGTGAATGTCACCACCTGGCGCTACCGAAACGGCGAAACCTGCCCGACCAGCTGACCGGCCCGCGGCCCGGCCCCTCGCGTCACTTGTCCCCGTCGAGCGTCGAGAGCCAACCTTCCACCCGGCGTCGGTTCACACCGAGATCCGAGTAGCCAAAGCGCGAGCGCGACCAGATTGCCAGCGCCGCCCCGTCCTCGCCCTCGACTGCACGGACCGAAATGTAGTCAGGAAAACCGAAGACGGCCGAGCGCTGCACGTAGGTGGCGAACAGAAGCTGCGGTCCCCCGGCAATGCGCTCGACCCGTGGCGTCGCGAGCGCGATGGCGTCGAACCGCGTCATCAGATCGAGCGCCGGCATTGACCGCGGCACCATCATCCGGTCGGCGGGCGAGTTCATCCCCTGGGGCAGGACCAGATAGTCGTTCGGCGCGCCACTGCGCGCGGCACCGAGCGGGTCGGTATGCCATTCGGTCGGGTTGAGCGGGACGACGCGCATGCCGATGGCAAGCGCGATGACGAGAACCACCACCGCCGCGACGATGCGGCCTGCCACCCGGACGACCCGCTGTCTCAGGGATCCAGGTGCCAGTTCCATGCTCGCGGAGGCGGTGCGGCCAGTCATCTCACTCGGCCGCCCGCGCCGCTGCCTCGCGCTCGGCCTCGATCTGCGCGGCGCGCTTCTCGACAAGCTCGACGATGTGCTCGACCATGCGGTCGTTGTCCATCTTGTGATCCTGCTTGCCGGCCACATAGACCATCCCCGACCCGGCGCCACCGCCGGTGAAGCCGACATCGGTCATCAGCGCCTCGCCCGGGCCGTTCACGACGCAGCCGATGATCGAGAGGCTCATCGGGGTCTTGATGTGCGCCAGCCGCTCCTCGAGGATCGCGACCGTCTTGATGACGTCGAAGCCCTGGCGCGCGCAGGACGGGCACGAGATGATGTTCACGCCGCGGTGGCGCAGGCCCAGCGACTTGAGGATCTCGTAGCCGACCCGCACCTCCTCGACCGGATCGGCGCTGAGGCTCACGCGGATCGTGTCCCCGATGCCCATCCAAAGGAGGTTGCCGAGCCCGATCGACGACTTGATGGTGCCTGACATGAGGCCGCCCGCCTCGGTGATCCCGAGATGGATCGGCGCATCCGTCGCATCGGCCAGCGCCTGGTACGCGGCGGCGGCCAGGAAGACGTCCGACGCCTTGCAGCTGATCTTGAACTCGTGGAAATCGTTGTCCTGCAGGATCTTGATGTGGTCGAGGCCGGACTCGACCATCGCCTCGGGGCACGGCTCACCGTATTTCTCGAGCAGATCCTTTTCGAGGCTGCCGGCGTTCACGCCGATACGGATCGAACAGCCGTGGTCGCGCGCGGCCCTGATGACTTCCTTCACGCGCTTCTCGTCGCCGATGTTGCCGGGGTTGATCCGAAGGCAGGCGGCGCCAGCCTCGGCCGACTCGATGGCGCGCTTGTAGTGGAAATGGATGTCCGCGACGATCGGGACATCGACATGCGGGATGATGTGGCGCAGTGCCGCCGAGCTGTCTTCGTCCGGCACCGAGATGCGCACGATATCGGCCCCTGCCTCGGCGCAGCGATTGACCTGCGCGATGGTGGCCTGGACATCAGTCGTCAGCGTGTTCGTCATCGTCTGAACCGAAATCGGTGCATCGCCGCCGACCTCGATGCGGCCGACCCGGATCTTCCGGCTCTTGCGCCGGTAGATGTCGCGCCACGGGCGGATATGGTTGATGCTCACGCGTGGCCTCCTGAGCGGCTCGGGTTTCGTGCGGAGAAATAAGGTGTCGTGCCGGTCAAGTCGAGGGGAGATCCGACCCGAGACGCCCCGGGCGCATCAAGCGCGGCCACTCGGCGACACCGCAACGGCGTACATATGACCGCCGCTGCACCGTTCTCGAGCGACCGCTGCGACAACCGCCGCCCGGTCGGCATAACAGGGCAGATCAGTTTTGGATTTCCGCCGAGGCGCTGCGCATGTCGCCAGCAGCATGTCCCGTCGCGTCGGGAAGGCCGCTCGCAACAGGCACCGACCCGCGCAGGTCGGCCGGCACAAGCGAGAAGTTCTTGACGACCTTGCCGGGCGCGCCGACCGGACCGTGAAGGATGCCGCCGACCGTGACATAGACACCGCCGGCGTTGCCCACATGAAGCACGGGAGCATCTGCGCGGTCAGGCACCTCGAACCGGTCGCCCGGCTTGAGCAGCCCCTCGAAGAGAACGGCACCGGCCGCGTCGCGGACACGGAGCCATGCTTCGTCGGCAATCACCAGCGCAACGTGATCGGGCGCCTCGACGGCCGCGCCCTCGGCGGTATCGGCAGGTGGCTCGGTTTGCCTCACGGCCGCGCCGAAACCGGGATGCCCTCGCTCCTCGACGGGCGTGACGGTCGCGAAGACGGCAAGCGGCCGGTCGTCTGCGCCTCCCGCAGCCCTCGGCGAGCGCGGCAGGTCGAGATGCTTGGCGAAAACGCCCGAAGTCGCAGGATCAATCGCCGAGATCGGGCCGTCACGCCGCCCCATCGCGGGGGCAGGCAACTCGGCTGGCGTGGCAAGCGCGAGCGCACCACCACCCGAATAGGCGCTGGCGTCGGGGCGGGCCGACAGGGTCACCGCTTCCTGTGCGATCGCCGGGGCCGAGATCACCGGCGCATCGGCCACCACTGCCGGGGCTTCCGGCAACGGGGCGAAGCCGACCCGCTGGATATCCTGCACCAGCGCATAGCCGCCGTAGCCGATGCCGCCGACAAGGCCGATCAGCGCGACCACGGAAAAGACACCGCCCAGTGAGATCGGAGCCCCGATCCGCCGCGCACGCGGCGCATAGGCAAATCTCGACTGTGTCAGGCCCGATGTGGGAATCCCGACGGCCGCACGCGCGCCCGCGTCGGGCGAGCGCGTCGAGTTCGCCGCGGGATCGGGCACCATGCCGAACGTCGCGAGCGGCGAGCGGAAGCCCGACTCCTCGCAGAAGCGCTCGTAGCAGTGCTCGGGATCCATCGACAGATAACGCGCATAGGACCGGACGTAGCCGGGCACCACGCTGCGATTGGGAAAGGCCTCGATGTCGGCGTTCTCGATCGCCGACAACATGTCCGCTTTTATGCAGAGGTCTCGCTCGGCATCTCCGAGCGACTTGCCAAGACAAGCGCGCTCGCCGCGCATCTCGTCGCCAAGCGTGAGCTTGTAATCATCAAAGCCCCGAAGTGCCACTCGGGCTTCTCCTGCTCAGGTCATCGCCGCGCCATCGTTCCGATGGTCATTCCGCCTCTTCCACAGTTTTACAAAAACGTCGGAAGAATTCAATCGGAACAACCCCTCGACACATCTTTTCTAACAAAGAAACGCTGTGCAGCAGGATCGTTCCGCAGAGATTCGCGAAATTCCATCCATGGCCCTCCGCATTGCATCCAAACAACAGAAACGCAAGGCTCGCTGTGGCGATCTACTGGCGCACTCTCGCGGCGACGCGACCGCGATCAGTAAGCGAAGCGAATCTCCTCGGTCCAATAGCGCTCGAGCCGGCGCAGAAACTGGTTCACTCGGTCGAACCCGTCGGGGCGCAGCCAGTCGGCGAGCCCGAGATCCGCGGCGTGGCGCCGGAGAAGATCGGCGACGATCCCGTGGATCTCCATACCCCTCGCGGTGAGCCTGATACGGACGGTCCGCCGGTCGAGATCGCTGCGCCGGTGCTCGATGAACCCGGCCTCCGCCAGCTTCTTCACGTTATAGGAAACGTTCGATCCTTGATAGTAGCCGCGACTGCGCAACTCGCCCGCCGTGAGGGTCCGCGCGCCGATGTTGAAAAGCAGGAGCGCCTGCACCGCCGTGAGCTCCAGTTGCTCCGAGCGTTCCAGCTCGTCCTTGATCACATCGAGGACCAGGCGGTGAAGGCGCTCGATCAGCGACAGCGTCTCGGCATACCCCGCGACGACATGTGGCCCTGCCGCGTCGTCACAGCTGAGCACAATGGCCATTTGGGGTCTCATGCTTCTCTCCCGCGGCAGGTCTTCGCTGGCACGGGGGAGTGTCGTCAAGAATGGCAAACAGGGCGTTAAAGGAAGTGCGCGCGCCTCGCCTTTTTCGCCCTGGGTGGGACGCCTCAGTCCTTGCCGCTCAGAACCTCGATGATACCCGAGAAATCGCGGTCCGATTTTCCCTGCAGATCCATCAGCGAGTAGAGCTGGGTTGCGTGCGCCCCCAGCGGCACGTGCGCCCCGGCCGCCTGAGCGGCCTCCATCGCGATGCGGAGGTCCTTGAGCATGAGCGCGGCGGCGAAGCCCGGCTGGTAGTCGCGGTTGGCAGGCGAGGTCGGCACCGGCCCCGGCGTCGGGCAGTAGTCGTTGAGCGACCAGCAGCGCGCCGTCGCAGTCGAGGAGATGTCATAGAGCTTCTGCGCGTCGAGCCCCAGCCGGGCGGCAAGGTTGAAGCCCTCGGAGACCGCGATCATCTGGATCGCAAGCATCATGTTGTTGCAGATCTTGGCGGCCGAGCCCGCGCCCGAGTCCCCCGCATGGAAGATGTTCTTGCCCATGCCCTCGAGCACGGGACGCGCCTTGGCGAAGGCCTCAACGGAACCGCCGACCATGAAGGTGAGCGTGCCTGCGGTCGCGCCGCCCACGCCGCCCGACATGGGGCTGTCGACCATCATCTGCCCCGCAGCCTCCGCCGCCTTGGCCACCGCGCGAGCCGACTCGACATCGATCGTCGAGCAATCGATGAAGACCGTCCCCTTCGGCGCCGCGGCGAGGATTCCGCCGTCGCCCTCGTAGACGGCCCTGACATGCTTCGCCGCGGGCAGTGCTGTCACCACCGCGCTTGCGCCCGCCACCGCCTCAGCCGCCGAGCCCGCAACCTTGCCCCCTGCCTCGGCCAGCGCGGCGCGGTTCGCCTCGACCATGTCGAAGCCGGTCACCTCGTGCCCCTTGGCGACCAGGTTCTTCGCCATCGGCAAGCCCATGTTGCCAAGCCCGATGAAGCCGATCTTCATGTCCGTCCCCTCCCGTCTCGTGAATTCTCGCGGCCGCACCGCCTTGCGCCGGACTATCGGGCGGGCACCTGCGCGGGGCAAGGCGTAAGTCGCCGCAGCGGCGACGCATGAACGGCCGCGCCGCGGCGCCTTCCTCGTCCTCGCCCCTGCTTTGCTGAGTGCGTCGCTCAACTCGGGAGCAGCAATCCTGGCCGCCGGACCCGGGAAGTACGAGATGATCGGAATATCCCCGCAGGACAGCCGCCGAACCAGCAAGCAGCAACGGGAGGGCGCCGTCGTGTCTATGGCTTGACGCAGAGCGAGCCGAGACCCCGCCTTAACCGATCTGGTGCCACGCCGCGATGCTGCGGAGCAGCCCCTCGTGTTCCGCTGCCGGGGCGGCCGCGCCGCTGACCCAGGCGTAGAGATCCTGGTCGTTCTCCTCGAGCAGCGCCTCGTAGGCTGCGAGTTCCCTCTCGTCGAGGCGCGCGAGCTCGCTGTCGGCGAAGGGGCCGAGGATCAGGTCCATCTCGCGCGTTCCGCGTCGCCAGCTGCGGATCTTGAGGCGCTTGAGGCGGGTCTCGCGGCTTTCGGTCATCGGCTCCTCCGGGGTTTCGCCCGGCTTATAGCGGGGTCTCATACCTCGGGCCACAGCCAGGCCGCGCCGATCACGCCCGCACTGTCGCCAAGTTGGTTACGAAGGATCGGTGTGTCGAAACAGTCCGAGAAGACATGCGGCCGGGTCGCGCCACGCAAGTCGCGATAGAGATGCTCTAGATGCGAGAGCCCGCCACCAAGCACGATGCAGTCGGGATCGAGGATGTTGACGACCACCGCCAGCGTGCGGCCCAGCCGATCGATATGGCGCGAAAGCGTTGCCAGCGCCGCCGCGTCGCCTTGCGTCGCGCGCGCCGCGATCTCGGCCGCTCGCGCGCGCTCGCCCGTCACCTTGGCGTGGTCTCGCTCGAGCCCGGTGCCCGAGATCCAGGTCTCGGCACAGCCCCGGCGGCCGCAGAAGCACTCCGGGCCGGGGCGCTCGTCGTCATTCGGATCCGGCAGCGGAATATGGCCCCATTCGCCGGCGATGCGGTTGGGGCCGACATGAACCCCGTCATGCACGACGATGCCGGCGCCGGCGCCGGTCCCCAGGATCAGCCCCAGCACCACGCCATATCCCTGCCCCGCGCCGGCGCGCGCCTCGGCCAGCGCGAAGCAGTTCGCGTCGTTCTCGATCCGGACGGGGCGGCCAAGCGCTTGGGCAATGTCGCGATCGAAGGGTTGGCCAATCAGGACCGTCGTGCTCGCGTTGCGCACGAGCCCCGTGACCGGCGAGAACGAGCCCGGGATGCCAAGCCCTATCCCCGCCGCACGCCCGCCTGCCGCGTCCTCGACCCGGCCAACCAGCGACACGATGTCCGCTACGATCTTGTTGTAATCTTCGCGCCGCGTCGGCACCCGCTCGCGCGCCAGGATCTCGCCACCGGGGCCGAGCGCAACCGCCTCGGTCTTGGTGCCGCCCAGATCGACGCCGATGCGCATTGCTCTTGCCCCCCGCGATGACGATGCGCGAGCCTATGCATGCCCGCGCACCGCGCGCAACGGGGCCGGAGGGTCAGGCCGCGCCGGCCTGCGTCTTGAGGCGCTTCTCGACGCGCGCCATCCGCTCGAGCACGCGGGCCTGATCCAGGCGGATATCGCGCAGCTCGGCGAGCAGCTTGCCAACCTCGCTCGAGGTGTCCGCCGGCACCGAGTTCGGATTGGGGCCACCGGGGCCCTCGCCGGTCATGAGCCAGATCAGCGAGACATTGAGCAGCCCAGCCAGCATCTGAAGCCGGTTGGCACGCGGCTCGGAGCGGTCCGCCTCCCAGGCCTCCAACGTGTCGCGCCGCACACCCAGACGCCGGGCAAGCTGGGCTGGCGTCATGCCCTGCGCCTCGCGCGCAAGGGAGAGCCGGTCACCAAACGTTGCCGCGGTGTCAGTATAATCATCCATGCGGTAATCCTCCGTATATGGCGCAAATTCGCGCGTCTCGGGGCGGCGCTGCCGATGGGCGCCACGGGCGTCACTTGACGCGGAACACGGGCTAGAGAGCCACCCCGGGGGATCGGGCGATGCACGGCCGACCCCGGCATGCGTCTTGTGTGTGCGTTCTATCTCGCCTGCCCCCGGATGTCACCCCTCGCATCGACGGCCGCGTCCCCTCGTCGCGCGCGGCAATGCGAGCACAGATCGGCACGGTTGACAAAAAACGTCGCGATTTCGGGGGTAAAGCGGTCGCCCGGCGCTTGCCGCGCGCGCTCGCGGGGCGTATCACGCGCGACGATCCGCTTTCTCGCACAGGAGAACCTTGCAATGGCCTTCCTCGCCGACGCTCTCGCCCGCGTGAAACCCTCGCCCACCATCGCGGTCTCGACGCTTGCGGCCGAGCTCAAGGCCGCCGGACGCGACGTCATCTCGCTGGGTGCGGGCGAGCCGGACTTCGACACGCCGCAAAACATCAAGGACGCCGCGATCGCGGCGATCAACGCCGGTAAGACGAAGTACACCGCGCCCGACGGCATTCCCGAGCTTAAGAAAGCCATCTGCGCCAAGTTCGCGCGCGAGAACGGGGTCGAGTACAAGCCCAGCCAGATCTCGGTCGGCACCGGCGGCAAGCAGGTGCTCTACAACGCCCTGATCGCCACGCTCAATGCCGGCGACGAGGTGCTCATCCCCGCGCCCTACTGGGTGAGCTATCCGGACATGGTGCTGCTGGGCGGCGGCACGCCCGTGGTGATCGAGACCTCGATCGACACGGCCTTCAAGATGACGCCCGCGCAGCTCGAGGCCGCGATCACGCCGAACACCAAGTGGCTGATCTTCAACTCGCCGTCGAACCCCTCGGGCGCCGGATATTCGCGCGACGAGCTGAAGGGGCTGACCGACGTGCTGATGCGCCATCCGCATGTCTGGGTGATGACCGACGACATGTACGAGCACATCGCCTACGAGGGCTTCGACTTCGTGACCCCCGTGCAGGTCGAGCGCGGCCTCTACGACCGCACGCTGACCGTGAACGGCGTCTCCAAGGCCTATTCGATGACCGGTTGGCGCATCGGGTATGCCGGCGGACCCGAGCAGCTGATCAAGGCGATGGCCAAGGTGCAGTCGCAGTCGACCTCGAACCCCTGCTCGATCAGCCAGTGGGCAGCGGTCGAGGCGCTGAACGGCCCGCAGGACTACATCGCCGAGTCACGCAAGGCGTTCCAGCGCCGCCGCGATCTCGTGGTCTCGATGCTGAACCAGGCGACCGGCATCGAGTGCCCGACGCCCGAGGGGGCCTTCTATGTCTATCCGTCGATCCGGAAGCTGATCGGCAGGAAGACCCCGGCGGGCGTGGTCATCGAGAACGACGAGGTGTTCTGCACGCAGCTGCTCGAGACCGAAGGGGTGGCGGCGGTGTTCGGCGCGGCCTTCGGCACCAGCCCGAACTTCCGCGTGTCATACGCGACCTCGGACGAACTGCTGGAAAAGGCGTGCGAGCGCATTCAGCGATTCTGCGCCAGCCTCTCGTGACGCGGCGCGCCCGGAGCCCTCTTGCACGGCTTCGGGCGCGATGCTAGATCGGCGGCATGCATGCCCGGGCGGGTATGATGTAATGGTAGCCTGTCAGCTTCCCAAGCTGAACGCGCGGGTTCGATTCCCGCTACCCGCTCCAAGCGCCCCCAAACACTCCGTGATCACAACCGGTTAGCCGCGTCCGCGGGATCAACCGTTCGCGTGGTTGGCGATGTGTTTCCTGTGGCGCGATCGACCGCGCGCTTGCGCCTCGGCCGATCGGCAAATTTCCGTGATCTGTGAGAACGGATACACGGTATAGCCACAAATCTGGTCTATAGTGAGATCGAGCAGCAAGACCACAGACGGGCTCAGCCCGCAGTTCTCATATTCGAACTTGGGCTTGGGTTATGCTTGCTGCCAGATATTTCCGCACTCTTGGTCATTTCGGCCGTCCGAGAACCTCCGAATTCATACGCATGGCGCTCCTTGCCGCGATCGGATCCGTCTGCTTGCTCGCGAGCGGATGCGCGACGACCGAACGCGCGGACGCCAGCAAGATCGCTCTGCACGACATCCCGGCGGTCAAGGAGCGACCTTCGGAATTTCAGCAACTCATGGATCGTCACGACATCCCCCTGCGCGTCCCGCAAAAAGGCAAGGCAATCGTCGTGAACATTCCGTCCTACGAGCTAATCGCCCTCGAGGACGGCGAGCCGGTGTTGCGCAGCCGGGTGATCGTCGGACGCGACGTCGACGGCGACCGGACGCCGATGGTGGACACCCAGACATCCGTGGTGCGCTTCCGCCCCACCTGGCGTCCGACGCCCAGCATGGTCAGGAGCGGCAAGTACAAGGACCGGCGCTGGCCGCCGGGGCCACGGAACCCGCTCGGGCTGCTCGCGATCCGGCTCGAGCCGGGCATGCTGATCTACCTCCACGGCACCAATCAGCCCAAGCTCTTCGACCGCGAGGAGCGGGCGCTCTCAGGAGGTTGCATCCGTGTCGAGCGCTGGGACGCGATCGCCGCATGGGTGCTCGACCTCGATACCGACGAGGTCCGTCGCGCGGCCAATGGCAGCCGCACTTTCGACATGGACACCCAAGGCGTGCCGGTCCTGTTCCGCTATTTCACCGCATTCCCCGACGCCGAGGGCGTGCTGCGGACCCACATGGATGTCTACCGCCGGGGAACGGCCTCGGCAAAACTGGCGCGCGGGTCATAGGCCCGCCGCGTTTCACACCGAGATGCACGGCCCGCACGGCCACGGCCTTAAGGGCGGAGACGATCCCGCTTCTGTATCATTTTCGGACATAACTTCCGCTGGGTTGGCGAAAGTAGGTGCCCTTGGGCGCCTGCTCGACAATCTTGGTGGCGAACAGCTTGCCGACTTCGGCCACCGGAACATTGGTCTCCTTGGCGCGCTTCTCGTAGAGCGCACGGCGCTGCGCGTTCACTTCGTTGACCAGCGCACGCGCATCGCCTGGCGCGCCGGGGTCACGCACCTCGACGTAGCCGTCGAAGCGCTCGGCCACGGCGCCGTTCGCGCGGTAGCTGTCGAGCTTGGACTGCGCCCATGCATCCGGCGTTTCCGAGGCGAGCATGATCAGAGCGACGGTCAGCACGGCGGCGACGCGCCGGAAGCAGCGGATAAGATGCGCCATCTCAGAAGATCTCCGGCGAATTCTTGATGTCCTGCGAGGCCTGTTCTTCCAGCTTCACGCGGACCTCGGCATCGACCTTGACGTTGAGGTTGATGGTGATCGGCTCCTTCGGCGCCTCGACCTTCACGGTCGGCTCGCAGGCGGCAACCGAGAGCACCAAGCCCAGCAGCGCGATTGCGCGGCGTCCTGTCATCGGTTGCACTCCCTCGCGTGATGCCAATCGGCAAGCCTCTCCGACTATACCCGCGGCCCGGCGCCGGTCGAGACGATTTCGCTCAGGGCGAGCTGCCGATCCCGCCCCGCAACAGTCCCGCGCCGATCCTGCGCCCCTCGCGCACCGCCGCGAGGATCCGGTCGAGTTCACCGCTCAGGTTGATGTTGAAGTTGAACGGGTGGCCGTCGAGGACATCAGGGTTCGCTCCCTCGAGCCTGATCGCGAGGGTCATCTCACCGCCCGGCACCTGGTCGACGCCGACCGAGAGGATTTCGTAGTGAAAATCCTCCAGCGCGCGCACCGCGAGTTCGACCTGCTGCCCGGCGCCGACCAGGGTCTCGCGGGCGCCTCCCCAGTCTACCTGCACCACGCCGGGGCCACCCGATGCGAGAACGCCGCCCGTGACACCCACGCCGCCCCCCGCGAACTCGAGCGGCAGCGAGCCGGAAAGCACCCCCGTCCCGCTGACCCCTTCGATGTGCCAGTCTCTCAGCAGGCGCTCGAGCGAGACGCCCTCGAGCGAGACGCGTACCGCGTTGCCGGACGCCCCGGTGACCCATGTCGTCTCCGCCAGCCCGACCGTTCCACCCGCGAGCCCGGCCGCGGCCGTCCGAATGCGGATCGCATGTCCCCGCCGTGCCGGCGCAATCGAGAAGCGCAGGTCCGCGTCGGTCAGAGGGACCCCGGCAACGACACGCCGCGCCCTCAGCCGCTGGGTGCCCGCGGAGGCGAGTGGCGAGAGGCTGCTCAGGCCGAGCGTGCCCGACAGACCTTCAACATCGGTGTCCGCGCTCCGCGCCGCCACATCATCGAATCTGAGTAGGAGCCGCGTCTCGGGTGCCGAACCGGCTGCCACCGAGATCGTGCCGTCGAGCGTGACCCGGCCGTCGACATCGCGCACAGATGCGAGCAGCGGGCTGAGCGCCGCGGGCTGCAAACCACTGCGCCTGAACGCGAGCGGCGCCGGGCCGAGGCGGGCCTCGGCGTTCGGACCTGCAAGATCGCCGACAAGCTCGATGGGTATCGACACCCCAGTCCCGGTCAGCGCGACCGCACCCGACGCTGCCAGCGCCTCGCCTTGCAGCGTGCCCGACAATTCCAGTTCCGCAGGTGCAAACCGCTGCGCGCGCGCGATATCGCGGATGGCGGCTGCGACGGAGATGTCGGTCGCATCGCCTGACCCGTGCCGCGTGATCGTCGCCGTGCCATCCGAGAGTTCGACGGCCTGCTCGGGAAGGCGCGCGGCGACTTCGGAGAGCGAGGCATCGCCCGTCGCCGCGTCGTCACCCGTGACGACGACCCGAGCCTCGATGTCTTCGATGGCCACGGGGCCATCTTCAGCATCGAGGACGGCGCCAAATGGCCCCAGCCGCGCTGCCAGCGCGAGCTTCACTCCGGAATCGCCGCCCGAGACGCGGGCTTCCTCGACTTCCGCCGCCACCCGCCCCTCGATCGCCGCAACGCCGGGTGAGACTAGCCCTTCGATGGCCAGCGACGTGCCGGCCGCCGCTTCCAGCGCCCAGTCGCTCGCCATCCCGGCGACGCGCAGATCGCCCTCGAACGTCGCAGCGGCCATTCGGGTGGACGCCAACCGCGCCTCCGACAGCTGGGCGGATGCAGGGCCCGAGATCTCAAGACGCCCGTCGGGAAGGATGATCGCCTCGCCCTGCCAGCCGAACGCATCGAGGCGCGCGCTCCAGTCGGGGCGCGACAGGTCGATGGCAGCAGCCGCAACTTCGAAGCTTGCCGCCGCATCCTGCGAGAGGCTCATGTCCGCGTTGTGAACCGACCGCGCCATCAGGTTCAAATCCGCCACTGCCTCGCCTCTTGAAAGGCGCAGCGCAGCCCTGACCCCCAACTCCCCGCCAGGCCCGAGCGGCCGCCAGCGCACCTCGGCTCCGGCACCCGCAATCTCGGTCAGGATGCGCTCGTCCAGGTTGCCGCCGATGATGCCAAGCGCGGCCAAGTCGATCCCCGCAGCCTCGAGTCGCGACGGCGGCGTAAGTTGAAGAGCGACTTCGCCGTCCCGCCCCTCGAGCGACCAGTCAAGCTCGCCCGAAATCGCGCTCTCAGCGCCAATCCGCGCATCCTCGACGCGCAACCGGCCCGCCAGGGTCAGCGCCTCGGTCAGCGCGGAGAACGGGTCCATGCCCGTCGGCGCCGCTGCGCTGCCTTCGAACTCCAACACGACGCGCCCCTGCCCTGACCCCGTCTCTGCCAGGTCCGCGATGCGCGCGAGTTCGCCCAGATCAAGCGCCGCCTCCCCCGTGACCGCGATCAGCGCGCCTGTCGCAAGTCCGTCGGAGCTCAGCCGCACCTTGCCCGTGAGTGCCGAGAGATCCAGCACGGCATCGAGCTCGGCCACTGCCCCCTCGCCCGACGGCCGCAGGCTGCCGTCAATCGTCACCGTTCCCGCGAATGGCGGGCCAAGGATCAGCGTGCCGTTGGTGACCGTGATCAGATCGACGGCCAGCGAAGTGTCGCCGCCGGCCCCGCCCGCCAGCATCTCCTCGATCTCGGCGAGGCCCGCCGAGACATCGAGCCGAAGCCCGTCGAGCCGGACCTCGGAAATGCGCGAGCGCGACAGCCCGGCGGCGTCATAGAGAATTTCGATCCGCTCGGCCGAGAGGTCCGGCCCCGTCAGGCGCACACCCTCGACCAGGGCAGCGGTTCCGCCAATTTCCGAGACGCGCAACGCGTCGACGGTCATGCCTTGCGATTCGAGGAGATACCGGGCCGCGTGCTCGGCAACCATGCGCCGTGACTGGTGCAGCGCGACGATGGCGATGCCCAGCACGCACAAGAGCATCAGAAGCCGCCGCGCCAATCTTCGCACCGGGTTCGTCCCCATCCGTCCGATCCGTCCCGTCTCCCGCATCGTCGCCGCGTCGGACGTGTCGCCGCAAGCAGCTTGTTGGCGGCGTGCCGTGCTCGGGCCCGTCACAGCATCGAGATCGAATGCAGGACACGGCCACGGATCTTCCGCGCAGGCCGGTTCGGACACCTCTCGGAGCGTGACTTTGACGCCGAGACGTCATGGACATGTGGAGTTCAGAACCCTCCGCTACGCGCCGCGGCCGGATCCCGCTCGCATCCGCATGCGGCACAGCGAACGGTTGCTCATGGCGGATCAGTCCCCGAGAGTTGCCCCGAGGGCGGGAAAACCGGTGGCCGGGCGCATTTCAGCGGCCGGATCACGCAGAGGAAGCGACCGCGTCCCAGTGGCGCGGCTCTGAGACAGGAGAACAAGCATTCATGTCCGTCGTCTCGCGATTCATTCATCCGTGGGCCCTTCTGCACGCGTTGCGCGTCCTGACCGTCGCAGTCCTTCTTGGGCTCATCGCCTTACCTGTTCGGGCGCAAGATCCGGCGCAGACGCCCGCGGATACGGTCGCCGAGAACCTGGCCGACGCGATCGCCGCGGCGGCTGTGGACGAGACCGCGCGTGACGCCGAGACGGGAGTGACCGCCGAGGTCCTCGACCCGGATATCAACCCGACCGAACTCGAGCACCGCCTCGTGCCGATGACGAAGGATGAACTCGCGGCCCTTACCGCCGAATGGCTCAAGATCGTGAAGGCCAAGACCGAGGAGGTCATGGCCGCGCAGATTGCCATCGACAAGACCGAAGGCACGGTCGAGGAGGCCGCGCGCGAGCATCTCACCGACCTGGTTCACGCGCGAAAGGCGCTCTTCGACAAGTATTCCAAGGTGATCGCGGCCTGGGAAAAGAAGGGCGGCGACCCGGATGCGATCGAGGATTTCCGCGCCTATCGCAGCGCGATCATCATCGAGGAGACGCGCACCGCCGACTTCCAGACCCTGGTCGCACAGGCGGCCTCATGGCTCGCCAGCCGGGACGGCGGCATCCAGCTGGGGATCGACCTCTCGGTAATCATCGGCTCGCTGATGGGCCTGGTCTTCTTCGCCCGCGTGATGCGACGCTTCGCACGCCGCTGGATCGGGCATGTGCCCAACCTGTCGAAGCTGCTGCAGGCGTTCCTCGTGACCGTGGTCTACTGGATCGTCCTCGCGGTCGGGCTGATGGTCGTGCTCTCGGCCCTCGGGATCGATATCTCGCCCGTCTTCGCCCTGATCGGCGGTGCATCCTTCATCCTCGCCTTCGCCTTCCAGGACACGCTGGGCAATCTGGCGAGCGGCCTGATGATCATGGTCAACCGCCCCTTCGACGAGGGCGACTATGTCGATGTCGGCGGCGTCGCGGGCACGGTGAAGGCCGTCAGCATCGTCGCGACCACCGTCGTCACGCCCGACAACCAGGTGATCGTCATTCCCAACAAGAATGTCTGGGGAAATGTCATCACCAACGTGACCGCGAGCGACACGCGCCGGGTCGACCTGGTGTTCGGCATCTCCTACGAGGATTCGATTCCCGATGCCCGGCGTGTCATCGAAGAGACGGTGGCCGCTCATCCGCTGGTGATGAAGGAGCCCGCCCCTGTCATCCGCGTGCACGAGCTTGCCGACAGTTCGGTGAACTTCATCTGCCGCCCCTGGACCAAGACGGTCGACTACTGGGCGGTCTACTGGGATCTCATGCAGCAGGTGAAACAGGCGTTCGATACGGCCGGCATCTCGATCCCCTATCCGCAGCGGGACGTCCATGTGAAGGCCGCGCCCGCCGGCCAGGGCGGGGAGGCGGACCGTCCGGTACTCGCAGAGGCGCGCGCCCCCCGGGCCGGCTCAGCGGCCGCGATGGCCAAAGGCGACGACGGTGCCGACGAGCGCCCGAACGAGGCATGACCGAGCCGCATCGGCGCCGGTGCCGCGCGTTGGCGCGATGGTGGCCCGACGGGACGCGCGGCCCGGCCGCCGCTCCTCGTCCCGTCGACTACCGCGGGTCAACCCCGCGTCAGGACGCATGGCACGCCGGGCGCGGCTCGGTTAACATCCGCGACCGTCACGCGCAGGTGGCGTGGACCTCTGCGCCCTCGACCATCCCGCGGTTTTCCAAGCCCGCAAGCGACAGGATCCCCCGATCATGAGCGACGCCACGACCCAGACGCCGCAGTCGAAATACGAGCGCCTGATCGCTTCGGCCCGTGCCGCCGCGCCCGCGGTCACGATCGTCGCGCATCCTTGCGACGCGCCCTCGCTGACGGGCGCGATCGAGGCCAGGGCCGCCGGCCTCATCCGGCCGGTGCTCGTGGGCCCCGAGGCGCGCATCCGGGCCATCGCGACCGAGCAGGAACTGGACATCGGGGGCATCGAGATCGTCGACGCGCCGCACAGCCATGCCGCCGCGGCCAAGTCGGTCGAGCTGATCCGCGAGGGCAAGGGCGAGCTCCTGATGAAGGGCAGCCTGCACACCGACGAGCTGATCCAAGAGGTCACTTCCTCGGCCACCGGCCTGCGCACCGAGCGGCGCATCAGCCACGTCTTCGTCATGGACGTGCCCGGCCACGAGGACACGCTGTTCATCACCGACGCGGCAATCAACATCTTCCCCGACCTCGACGCCAAGCGCGACATCGTCCAGAACGCGATCGACCTCTGGCGCGGCATCGGGCTGGGCGAGCCGCGGGTGGCGATCCTCTCGGCGGTCGAGACGGTCACCACCAAGATCCCTTCGACCATCGAGGCCGCTGCACTGTGCAAGATGGCCGACCGGGGCCAGATCACCGGCGGGCTGGTCGACGGACCGCTGGCCTTCGACAACGCCATCGACCCCGAGGCCGCGCGGATCAAGGCCATCGTCTCGCCGGTCGCGGGGCGCGCGCAGATCCTGGTCGTGCCCGATCTCGAGGCCGGCAACATGCTGGCCAAGAACCTGACCTTCCTCAGCCACGCTGACGCGGCCGGGATCGTTCTGGGCGCACGCGTGCCGATTGTCCTGACCTCGCGGGCCGACAGTATCCGCTCGCGCATGGCCTCGTGCGCGGTGGCGACGCTCTATGCCGCGTCACGCCGTCAGGCGGCTGCGGTGCCGGCGGCCTGAGAGCGCGAAGGCAAGCGGCCCGCGGGACGGTCACATCCGCTTGAAGAGCGCGCATTGGTTTGACTTTGCAGCCCGCCGCAGCCAACTCATGCGGACGGTGCTATGCGAGGAACGACGATGAACGACCAGGCGGCCGCGGCACATCCCGTCGTGCTGGACAAGTTTCAGGACCCGGACTGGACGGCCAGGGGCGAGCGGCGCGCCAGGGTCGCGCTGAGGGCGCTCGAGACGCTGTGGTTCAACACCGGAACGCTCTGCAACATCGAGTGCCGCAACTGCTACATCCTCTCGTCGCCGAGCAACGACGCGCTGGTCTACCTGACCCGCGCCGAGGTCGAGGGATATCTCGCCGAGATCGCGCGCGACGGCCTGCCCATTCGCGAGATCGGCTTCACCGGCGGCGAGCCCTTCATGAACCCCGAGATGATCGGCATGGCCGAGGCTGCGCTGGAGGCGGGGCACGAGGTCCTGATCCTGACCAACGCGATGCGCCCGATGATG
Source organism: Thermohalobaculum xanthum (assembly GCF_016623495.1). Lineage (GTDB taxonomy): Bacteria > Pseudomonadota > Alphaproteobacteria > Rhodobacterales > Rhodobacteraceae > Thermohalobaculum > Thermohalobaculum xanthum. Next base: position 944,561 of record NZ_JAEHHL010000001.1, read on the forward strand.
CGCGGGAGCGTGCGCAGCGGGCTGGCCGACCTGGCCCGCCGCTTCGGCGCGCGGCTCACGCTGCGGATCTCGCTCGACCACTGGAGCGCCGAGCATCACGACGAGGAACGTGGCGCCGGCGGCTTCGCCAAGACCGTCGAGGGCATGCGCTGGCTGCGCGACGCCGGCATTCGCATGGCGGTCGCGGGCCGGACGCTGTGGGGCGAGAGCGACGCCGAGGCGCGCGCGGGCTATGCCCGGCTCTTCGCCGCCGAGGGCTTCGACATCGATGCGCAGGACCCCGGGCTCTGCGTCCTCTTCCCCGAGATGGACGAGGGCGCCGAGGTGCCCGAGATCACCGAGAGCTGCTGGGGCATCCTGGGCAAGCGTCCCGACAGCGTGATGTGCTCGAACGCGCGGATGGTGGTGAAGCGGCGGGGCGAGACGGCGCCGGTCGTCCTGGCCTGCACGCTTCTGACCTATGACCGGCAGTTCGAGCTTGGCCGCACCCTGCGCGAGGCGGCGCGGCCGGTCGCGCTCAACCACCCGCATTGCGCCAAGTTCTGCGTCCTGGGCGGCGCAAGCTGCTCGGGCTGAGGCGTGAATGGCAGTGCTTTCACACGTGAAAGAGACCTTATCACGTTGATAACACTATAAATTCAGATTGTCTCGCGCATTTTCGAAGCTCCGCGCCGGACGCCGCGGCATCAGCCGAAAGCATCGGCGAGAGCGTCGAAGACGATGCGGATGCGCCGGCTGGTGTTGAGCTCGCAATGCGTCACGAGCCAGGTCGGCACCGGAAACGCGATTTCGGGCAGGATCTGCTCGACCCCGGGCGTCATCGCGGCCAGTTCGCGGATCATCACGCCGACGCCGAAGCCCTGGCGCGTCATCTCCCAGGCGACGAGGCCGTCCTCGGAGCCGATGCGGAAATTCTCGCGCGTTACCGGGATGCCGAACCCGTTCAGCGCCACGAGCAGGCGGTCAGAGGCATCGAAGCCGACGAAATCGTGGCCGGCGAGATCGGCCGTCGAGGCGGGCCTGCCGCAGCGGTCGAGATAGGCTTTCGCCGCGTAGAGATGCGCGGTCGTGTCCCTCACCCGGCGCGCGATCAGGTCGGGCTGGTCGGGCCGGACATGGCGTAGCGCGATGTCGGCCTCGCGCCGCCTGAGATCGCTCATCGTGTTCGAGGCGACGATCTCGACGGTGATGCCGGGCGCCTCGTCCCGCAGCCGGTGCAGCACCGGCGGAAGGAGATAGGCGGCGGTGACGTCGGTGACGGCGAGCGAGACGTGACCCTCGACCGCCTGGGACTGGCCGGCAGCGGTCAGCGCCACCCGCTCGGCCGCCTCGCCCATCGCGCGGACGTGGTCGAGAAGCTCGAGACCCGATTTCGTCAGCACGAGGCTGCGCCCGGCGCGCTCGAACAGCGTCACACCAAGATCGGCCTCGAGCGCGGCGACCTGCCGGCCCAGCGTCGGCTGCGTCAGGCCCAGGTCGCGGGCTGCGGCCGAAAAGGATCCAGCCTCGGCTGTCGCGAGGAAGGCGTGCGCCTGAGCCCAGTTGAAGCCCTTCGGGAGGCGTTTCATGCGTTTTCGTATATCACCGCTGCGAATTTTGGCAATTCACCTTCGATCCTCGCATAGGTAATCAGCATTTCCGCACAGGTTGAACCCGCATCAGCCCGCGCCACCACCGCATGACGAAGCCGAGGATCCGCCATGACGCCCGCCGCCGCCTTCTGGGACCGCATCGCCGACAAATATGCACGCCGCCCGGTCCGGGACGTCGACGCCTACGAGCGCACGTTGGCGCGCACGCGCTCGCATCTCGCGCCCGATGACACGGTGCTGGAGATCGGCTGCGGGACGGGGACGACCGCGCTCAAGCTTGCCGACGCCGTGGGCGCGATCACGGCCTCGGACATCTCGGGCAGGATGATCGAGATCGCCGAGGGCAAGGCACGGGCGGCTGGGGCCGGCAATGTCCGCTTCCTGCGCAGCCCCGCCGACGGGCCCGGAATCGGCGGGCAGAGCTACGACGCGGTGCTCGCCTTCAACCTCCTGCACCTGCTGGAGGACCTGCCGGGCGCGCTGGAACGGATCCACGGGCTGGTGAAGCCCGGCGGGGTCTTCGTCTCGAAGACGGTCTGCATCAAGGGTGCGCCGCTGTGGATGCGGGCGCTGATCAAGCCATTGCAGCTGGTCGGCATCGCGCCCTATGTGCGATCGATGGCGGTCGCCGAGCTCGACGCCGCGATCGAGGCCGCGGGCTTCCGGATCATCGAGACGGGGGTGTTCCCGGCCTCGCCCCCTGCCCGCTTCGTCGTGGCAAAGCGCCCCTGAGCGCTGCGTTCAGCGCGCCGCCAGACCTTCCCCGAGCACGGCGCGCACGACGGCCATGTCTGCCTCGCGCGTCACGAAGGCCTGGCCGATCCCGCGCACCAGGATGAAGGTGAGCCGGCCCTGCCGGACCTTCTTGTCCTGCCCCATCAGCGCGATCAGCCCCTCGGCATCAGGCAGATCGCCCGGGATGTCGGCGAGCCGGTGCTTCATGCCCATCGCCGCGAGGTGCGCGGCGACGCGCGAGGGCGCCTCCTGCGCGCAGAGCCCCATGCGGGCCGAGACCTCGAAGGCCAGCGCCATGCCGATCGCGACCCCCTCGCCATGCAGGAGCCGCGCCGAATAGCCGGTCGCCGCTTCGAGCGCATGGCCAAAGGTATGACCGAGGTTCAGGAGCGCCCGGTCGCCGCGCTCGTGCTCGTCGCGCGCGACGATGTCGGCCTTCATCTCGCACGATCGCCGCACCGCGTGGAGCCGCGCCAGCGTGTCGCCGTCCCTGAGCGCGGAGCCATGGGCTTCGAGCCAGTCGAAGAAGGCCGCGTCGCCCAGAAGGCCGTATTTCACCACCTCGGCATATCCGGCCAGGAACTCGCGCGGCGGCAGGGTCGCCAGGATGTCGATGTCGGCAAGCACGAGGCGCGGCTGGTGGAAGGCGCCGATCAGGTTCTTGCCATGCGGCGAGTTCACGCCTGTCTTGCCGCCGACCGAGCTGTCGACCTGCGCGAGCAGCGTGGTCGGCACCTGCACGAAGCCCACGCCCCGGCGCAGGATCGCGGCGGCAAAGCCCGCGAGATCGCCGATCACGCCGCCACCCAGCGCGATCACGAGATCGTCGCGCTCGACCTTCAGCCCGAGCAGCCTCTCGACCACCAGCGTCACGTTGGCCATCGACTTGGTGGCCTCGCCCGGCGGCAGGATCACCGCCTCACTGGCGATGCCCTCGGCCGCCAGGGCCGCGCGCAGGGGCTCGAGATGGATGCCCGCCACCGTCTCGTCGGTCACGATCGCCGCGAAGGGACGCGGCAAATACGGCCCGATCAGCCCGCCCGCCCGGCCAAGCAGGCCGGGCCCGATCAGGATGTCATAGCTTCGCTCGCCCAGACCGACGCGCACCGTCTCCATGCCTGCCTCACTCGTCTCGCGGCGCGGGTAGAAACGCGCCATGTGCCTCGAGCGCCGCGATGATACGCGACGCCATCTCGTCATGGGTGAAGCCGGCCTCGCTCTCGACCGTCACGGCGGCCTCGGCATAGACCGGGTAGCGATCGCGGATCAGGCGGGCGAGGGTCTCGCGCGGATTACCGCGGTTGAGGAGCGGGCGGTGCGTCCGGCCAGCGGTGCGCGAGACCAGCAGGTCGAGGCCGGCCTTGAGCCAGACGCTGGTCGCGCCCTGCGCGATCAGGGCCCGCGTCTCGGGGTTCATGAAGGCGCCGCCGCCGGTTGCCAGCACCATCGGCGGCTCCTGCAGCAGGCGCGCGATCACGCGGCGCTCGCCGTCGCGGAAATGGGGCTCGCCGTAGCGTTCGAAGATCTCGGCGATGCTCATCGCGGCGGCGCGCTCGATCTCGGCGTCCGAGTCGGCGAAGGGCACGCCAAGCCGCTCGGCAAGCCGCTGGCCGACCGAGCTCTTGCCGGCGCCCATCAGCCCGATCAGCACGATCGGGCGCCTGAGCGTCGGGCCCTCGACTGACGCTGTGCGGGCCTGCTTTGCCACGCCTGGTCTCGCCCCCTGCATCGTCCCTCCGCGCGCCGCCGGGCCGTTCCGGCGATTGCCCCGAGCGCCCCCTCCGGGTTACTGTCCGGGCGGAGAGCGTCGGCGCGGTCGGCGCGGGGTCTGGGTCTACACCAGCCCGCGAGACGGCGAAAGTGCGCCGGAGCCAAGGTGGGCGAAAGTCCGGGAGCGAGCGATCCCGGCGAGAGACCCGGAAGCTGGGGACCAGCGGCCGCGCGCCGCGGGCGGGGGCAAGGGCCATGGGCAGGCTGCTGAAATACTTATTCCGTCTGATCGTGCTGGCGGCGCTGGCGCTGGTGGGCTACGCGCTGTTTGGCGATCTCGACGCCCCGCGCGCGCCGGTGAGCCTGCCGCTGGAAACGCCCGCAGCCGGGCAATGAGCGGCGGCGCGCCTGCGGCACGGGCGGCAGGCTGGCTCGAGGCCTTTCTCGAGGCGATGGCGGCCGAGCGTGGCGCGGCGCGCAACACCCTGACCGCCTATGCCCGCGACCTCGGGGACTTCGGCGCCTGGCTGACCGCGCGCGGGCGGGACTTCGCCACGGCCGGCAGGCCCGAGATCGAGGCCTATCTTTCGGTGCTGGAGGATGCCGGGATGGCGCCCTCGACCCGTGCGCGCAAGCTCTCGGCGATCCGCCAGCTCATGCGCTTCCTGCTGACCGAGGGCTGGCGCGACGACGACCCCGCCGCACGGATCACCGGGCCGAAGCCCGCGCGCAAGCTGCCCAACACGCTGGGCGTCGACGAGGTCGACCGCCTGATCTCCACCGCCCGCGACGCGGCGCAGGACGAGACCGAGGCCGGCACGGACGGGCAATCAGGCACGAAGCCGCCGGCCGCCAATGCACTGCGCCTCTACTGCCTGATTGAGCTGATCTATGCCACCGGCCTTCGGGTGAGCGAACTGGTGGGCCTGCCGGCCCAGGCGGCGCGCGGCAACCCGCGGATGCTGATGGTGCGGGGCAAGGGTGGTCGCGAGCGCATGGTGCCGCTCTCGGAGCCCGCGCGCGAGGCGCTGGCCCGATGGCTGGCGGTGCGCGACCGCGCCGAGGCCGCGGCGCGTCGCGGGGGCGCACGGCCCTCGGCTTTCCTGTTCCCATCGACCGGTAAGGCCGGACATCTGAGCCGGGTCGCCTTCTGGGCGGCGCTGAAGGGGTTGGCGGCGCGCAGCGGCCTCGACCCCGAAGGGCTCTCGCCCCACACGATGCGCCATGCCTTCGCCACGCATCTTCTGGCCAATGGCGCCGACCTGCGAGTAATCCAGACGCTGCTGGGGCACGCCGATGTCTCGACCACCGAGATCTATACCCATGTCCTCGACGAGCGGTTGCGGCAGCTGGTGCTGACACACCACCCGCTGGCGCAGGACTGAGCGCTGTAGCTGGTCGGGCGCCGGTCAGGCGCCGGCCTGGCGCGCGCGCCAGGCTTCCCAGTCCTGTGGCGTGTCGAGATCGGTCAACGCCGAACGGCCGGACAGGGTGACGTCGACGACGAACTCGGGATGCTCGGCGATCACGGCGCGCGCGCCGGCGTCGCCCTCGAGCGCGCGCAGGGGCTCGAAGAAGCGCCGCCCGAAGATCACCGGATGCCCCGGCGCGCCCTCGGCGCCACGCGCACGCACGATTGCGCGGCCCTCCGCCGGGTCGAAGGCGGCGATCAGCCGGTCGATGTCGGCGGGATCGAGATCGGGCATGTCGCCAAGCGCGATCATCGCGGCGTCGATGCCCGGCGCGAGCGCCGCGACGCCGGCGGCGATCGAGGTGCCCATGCCGTCGGCCGCCCGCGGGTTCTCGATGACCCGCACGCCAAGCCCCTGCAGCGCGGCGGCGCGGGCACTGTCGCCGGGGCGCAGGACGGCCACGACCTCCTCGACGGCGCTGGCGGCAAGCGCGGCAGCGGCGCGGGCCAGGAGCGGGCGCCCGCCAGCCATCTCGGTCAGCTTGTCGGCCCCCTCCATGCGCCGCGACGCGCCCGCCGCGAGCAGGACGGCCGAGATGCGGGGCCAGCGCCCGGTGCCTTCGTCGTCCGCCTCGCCCGACGCCTCGCGCGGGGCCTCGCCGGTGCGGGGCTGGGGCCGCGAGGGGATCTCCTTGAGCAGGCCGCCCACGCCCATCGCGGCGATCTCGGACCAGTCGGGATCGAGGCCGCAGGCGACACGCTCGAGCACCCAGTCAGCACCGTTGAGCTTGGGCGAGCGCGCACAGCCCGGAAGGCCGATCACGGGGCGCCCGGCCAGCTCGCCCAGGAACAGAAGGTTGCCGGGGTCGACCGGCATGCCGAACCGGGTGAGGCGCCCACCCGACGCCACCAGCGCGGCGGGCCCGACATCGCCACGGTCGGAGGTGGCCGAGCCGGTGAGGATCAGCACCATCGCGCCCGGCGCGTCGGCCAGCGCCGCGGCCAGCGCGTCCTCGTCATGCGCGACGACGACCTCGCGGGCCAGTTCGATGCCAAGCGCCCTGAGCCGGGCGCGGACGGCCTCGGCGCCCTTCTCGACCAGGGCAGGTTTCATGCCGGCCACGCGGGTGAGGATCAGCGTGGCCGAGTCTCGGACGAGGCCGTGCAAGCGGATCAGCGGATCCGGCCGGCCGGCGATCAGGGCCTCGATGCGCCGGACGGCGGCCTCGGGCGCGGCGTAGGGGATGATCTTGACGGTCGCGATCATCTGGCGGGCGGTGACCCGCGCGCGGTCGGCGACGGTGGCAAGCGTCACGGCCTCGTCGACCGCATTGATCGCACGCACCGCCTCGGCATCGACCGAGACGACGCCGCCGGTCGCGGCGTAAAGGTTCAAGCGGCCGGTGAAAGGCGCCGAGCGCGTGAGGCCGAGCGCCGCGGGATCGGGCGCGAGGGCCGCCCCGATGCGCGCCGCCGCCTCGTCCTCGGGCAGGTCGCCGTCGTCGAGCCGCGCCGCGACGACCTGTGCATGGCCCGCCGCGCGCAGGCGCTCGATCTCGTCGGGGCCAAGGCGGGTGCCCTTCTTGATGCGCCCGTCCGGCACGCCCAGCGAATGGGCGAGGATCGCGCCGGCGGCGTCGTCGAGGGGGACACGGGCGAACCTCATCCCTGCCCCCCTGATGCGCGCCGCAGCGGCGGCATATCGGCCGCACCGGGCGGCACACCGGGACGCGCACCCGGGCGGGTGTCGGGCCGGCGAAGGCGCTCGGTCATCTGGGCGAGGATGGCGATGGCGATCTCGGCGGGGGATTTCGCGCCGATGTCGAGGCCGATGGGCGCCTCGATGCGCGCGATCTCGGCCTCGGAAAAACCTGCTGCCCGGAGCCGGTCGACCCGCTTGGCGTGGGTCCGGGTCGAGCCCAGCGCGCCGATGTAGAAGACATCGGAGCGCAGCGCCTCGACAAGCGCGGGATCGTCGATCTTGGGGTCGTGCGACAGGGTCACCAGCGCCGTGCGCAGGTCGAGCCCATGCGCCCGAAGTGCCTCGTCCGGCCAGTCGTGACTAACCGCCTCGCCGGGGAAGCGGGTCTCGGAGGCAAAGGCCTCGCGCGGGTCGATCACGGTGACGTCGTAGCCGGCCGCGCGCGCCATCAGCGTGAGCGGCTGGGCGATATGCGCGGCCCCCACGATGGCCAACCTCAGCGGCGGGTTGTGAACCGCGAGGAAGGTCTGGGGCGCGTCATCGTCGAGGAAGCCCGACCGGTCGGCGTCGAACCGCGCGGGCGCATCCGCGTATGCCAGCAGGCGGCGCGTCCAGGTTGCGGTGTCGGTCGCGACCGCCGCGGGGCGCCGCGCCGCGCGGGCCGCGACCAGTTCGGCAAGCAGCCCCTCGGGGACGCCGTCGCCGATGCCGACCGGCTCGACCAGCACGCGGATCGTGCCGCCGCAGGCGAGGCCGACGGCGAAGGCCTCGGCATCCGAGACGCCGAACTCGAGGATCCGGCAGCGCCCGTCGCCGATCGCGTCGAGCGCCTCGACCACGACGGCCCCCTCGACGCAGCCGCCGGAGACCGAGCCCATGATCTCGGAGCCGCCCGAGATCGCAAGCTGCGCGCCGACCTGGCGCGGCGCCGAGCCCCATGTCTGGACCACGGTGGCAAGCGCCGCCCCCTTTCCATCGCGGTGCCAGCTGAGCGCGATTTCGGGGATGCGATCGTGATCGGTGATGGCCATGGCTCTCCTCCTGCCCGGCGCGACGCGTCCCGGGCGCGGCTCAAGAAGAGGTGCCCCTTGTGGGGCGCGATGGCAAGGGGTGAGGCCGCCGCCGCCCGCCGGGGCCGCGCCACACGCAGACGTGATCTGTGCGCGGGCGATGTTTGGCCCTACCTATGTGGAAGAGGACGAAGAACGGAGGCCGCCATGCGCATCAACGACGATTTCAGCCGCCGCGCCGCGATGCACCCCGCATCGAACCCATGGGTTCCCTCGCCCGCCGCGGGGGTCGAGCGGCGGATGCTCGACCGGATCGGCGACGAGGTGGCGCGCGCCACCACGATCGTGCGGTTCGCGCCGGGATCGGCCTTTGCCGCGCACACCCATGGCGGGGGCGAGGAGTTCCTGGTGCTGGAGGGCGTGTTCCAGGACGAGAGCGGCGACTTTCCCGCCGGCACCTATGTGCGCAATCCGCCGACCTCGCGCCACACGCCGGCATCGGCGCCGGGCTGCACCATCTTCGTCAAGCTCTGGCAGATGTCGCCCGACGACCGCGCCGAGGTGCGCGTGCCGCCGGCCGAGCGGAAATTTTCCCCCGCCGAAGGACGGCCGGGCATCGAGGTGGCGCCGCTTCACAGCGACGCGCGCGAGGATGTCCGCCTCGAGCGCTGGGCGCCCGGCGCAAAGGTCACCCAAGTCCTGCCCGGAGGTGCCGAGATCCTGGTGCTGGAGGGGGACTTTGCAGAAAGCGCGGAGCAGTTCGAGCCCCAGGCGTGGCTGCGCCTGCCCAAGGGTGCCCGCCTGGAGGCGCAGGCGGGCCCGCAAGGCGCGCTGGTCTGGGTCAAGACGGGGCACCTGAGCGAGGAGCCCCGTCCTCCCGCGGCCTGAGTCGTGTCGGGTACGGGCCTCAGACGGCTTGCGCCCCGTCCGTACTCCGAAGCAGGGCGCGCAGGTCATGCGCGCCGCGCACGTAGCGGGCCGTCACGCCGAGATCGGCGAACACGACCATCAGGTTGAAGACGTGAAGCCAGACGAGCGGGTCGAGCGGCGCGCCGCCCGCGAACTCGCTCAGCTTCGACGCGATCCCCACCAGCAATCCCGCGCAGATCAGGGTGACGATGGCCGGGCGCACCGGCGTGGCCTTGCGCCGCGCGATGACGCCCCAGAGCGACCCGTACCAGATCAGCGAGACGACGACGAGAACTCCAGATTCCAGAACTTGCAACAGCATGGCCCGATCCTTCCCCTCGATCCGGGGGCGGTTGTCCGCCTCCCGTCTCCGCAAGGCCCACAGCCCCGCGGAAATGATGGTTAAGGATGCGCGCCCTCCACGGTAAAATTGCGGCGCAAGCGCGATCTCAACGCCGCATATCTTGCGAAAACTGCACCGTTTTTGAACAGAAGGGGCCCGACGCGGCGGGGTCGCTCAGCGCATGGTTGCGAGCATGCGCGCCTTCGCGCCCTGGTCGTCCGGGCGGGTCAGCGCCTCGGCCAGTTCGCGCAGGCTGTCGATCGAGTGAGTCGCGCGAAAGCTGTCGACATGGGGCAGGATCGCGCGGACGCCCGCGGCCCGGGCCTCGAAGCCGTCCCAGCGCAGCAATGGGTTGAGCCAGACGAGTTTGCGGCAGGACAGCGCGAGCCGTTCGGCCGCGTGGCCAAGGCGTTCGGGCTCGTCGCGCTCGAGCCCGTCGGTGATCAGGAGCACCACGGCCCCCTGCCCCAGAACGCGGCGCGACCAGTCGCGGTTGAACGCCTCGAGACAGGCGCCGATGCGGGTGCCGCCCTCCCAGTCCTGCACCTCGCGGCCGGCGCGCCTGAGCGCCTCGTCGACGTCGCGCTCGCGCAGGTAACGGGTGATGTTGGTCAGCCGCGTGCCGAAGGTGAAGGCATGCACCTTCGACCAGCCCGCCCCCTTCGCATTGGCTGCGGCGTGCAGGAAATGCAGAAGCATGCGGCTGTAGCCCGCCATGCTGCCCGAGATGTCGCACAGACAGACCAGCGCCGGCCAGCGCTCGCGCCGGGTCGCGCGGGCGAACTCCCGCACCTGGCCGCCGCGTCGCATCGCCTTGCGCATGGTGGCGCGCCAGTCGGGCAGGTGGCCATGCGCCGCCGGGCGCGCCCGACGCGAGGCGATCGGCCTGACCGGCAGGGCAAGCCGGGCGATAGCGCGCTTGGCCTCGGCGATTTCGGCGGCGGTCATCTGCTCGAAATCGCGCGACGCGAGGTGCTCTTCGGTCGACATCGTGAGGCGCGCGTCGATCTCGACCTCCTCGCCCTCCTCCTCGGCCGGCGGGGGCGGCGGGAGCCTGGCGCCGCTGGTCATGGCCTCGGCGGCACGCTGCTCGGCGGCGCGTTTCTCGCGCTCTTCGGGCGCGACCTTGATCTCGGGCAGTAGCAGGCCCATCGCCTTCTCGAGGATCTGGGGGTCGCGCCAGAACATGTGGAAGCACTGGTCGAAGACGGCGCGCTGCTCGGGCCGGCTCAGGAAACAGGCGGCCAGCGTGTGGTAGAAGTCGGTGCGGTGGTCGACGCCCCCGACCGCCACCGCCTTGACCGCGTCGACGACGCGGCCCGGGCCGACCGGCAGCCCCGCCGCGCGCAGGGTGCGGGCGAAATAGAGGATGTTCTGGGCAAGCCGCCCGTCCTCGGGGATCCGGATCTCAGGCATCGAACCTGGCACCGAGGCGACCCGCATCCTGCCGGAGACCACGAGGTGTCACGGCCCGCCTCACGCTGCCCCCTCGACGCCGGCCTTCACCTGGTCGAGCAGGCGCTTCGCCTCGGAACCCTGGAAGCGCGCGATGTCGTCCTGGTACTTGAGCAGCGCGCCCAACGTGTCCGAGATGGTCTGCGGATCGAGCGCCATCGCGTCGAGGGCGACGAGGCACCTGGCCCAGTCGATCGTCTCGGCCACGCCGGGGCGCTTGAACAGGTCCTCGGTGCGCAGGCGCTGGACGAAGCTCACCACCTCGCGCGACAGCTGCTCGGGCACCTCGGGGGCGCGGGCGTGCAGGATCTCGAGCTCGCGCTCGGCCGTCGGATAGTCGACCCAGTGATAGAGGCAGCGGCGCTTGAGCGCGTCGTGCACCTCGCGCGTGCGGTTCGAGGTGACGATGACGATCGGCGGCTCGGGCGCCTTCACGGTGCCGAACTCGGGGATCGTCACCTGGAAGTCCGAGAGCGCCTCGAGCAGGAAGGCCTCGAAGGGCTCGTCGGTGCGGTCGAGCTCGTCGATCAGCAGCACGGGCGCGCCGCCGGGCTGGGGGCTCATCGCGTCGAGGAGCGGGCGGTGGACGAGAAAACGTTCGGAGAAGAGGTCGTTGGCGATGGCCTCGCGGTCGCGATCGCCCGAGGCCTCGGCCAGCCGGATCTCGATCATCTGGGCGGGATAGTTCCACTCGTAGACGGCCGAGGCCGCGTCGAGCCCTTCGTAGCATTGCAGCCGGATCAGGCGGCGCCCCAGCGCGGTGGACAGGGCCTTGGCGATCTCGGTCTTGCCGACGCCGGCCTCGCCCTCGAGGAACAGGGGACGCCCGAGCCGAAGCGAGAGGAACACCACCGTCGCCAGCGCGCGGCCGCAGACATAGCCGGTCCCCGACAGAAGCCCGATGGTGTCGTCGATGCTGCGCGGTATCGCGGTCATGCGCCCTCTCTCCTGTTCGCGGCCAGCGGCCAATGGACGGTCTTAGCGCGGCGGCGTCAAGCGCAGTAGCGCCGCCGGAGACGGCTGGTCACAACAGCACCAGGGCGGCGAGGCCGAGGAACGAGAAGAACCCCACGACATCGGTCACCGTGGTCACGAAGGTGCCCGATGCCAGGGCCGGATCGGCGCCGGCACGGTCGAGCGCGAGCGGGATGAGAATGCCCGAGAGCCCCGCGACGAGCAGGTTCACCACCATCGCGGCAGCGATGACCATCCCGAGATGCGGGTCTTCGAACCAGAACCAGGCGATCAGGCCCATGACGATCGCGAAACCCACGCCATTGAAGAAGCCCACCACAGTCTCGCGCGCGACAACGCGCATCGCGTTGGTCGGCGTGAGATCACGCGTGGCCAGGGCGCGCACCGCGACGGTGAGGGTCTGCGTCCCGGCATTGCCCCCCATCGAGGCGACGATCGGCATCAGGACGGCCAGCGCCACGATCTGCTGGATCGTCCCCTCGAAGAGCGAGATGACCAGCGAGGCGAGAATGGCGGTCATCAGGTTGACGCCCAGCCATGGAAAGCGCTGGCGGGTGATCTCCCAGACCCGGTCGGAGATTTCCTCGTCGCCGACGCCGCCGAGGCGCTTGAGGTCTTCCTCGGCCTCGTCGTCCAGCACCTCGACCGCGTCGTCGATGGTGATCACGCCGACCAGGCGGCCGTCGTCGTCGACCACCGGCGCCGAGACGAGGTGGTACTGCTTGAAGGCGTAGGCCACGTCCTCCTGCGCGTCCTCGACATGCAGGGTGCGGAAATCCTCGTCCATCAGCGCGCTGAGAGTGACCGGTCGCCGCGTGCCGATGATCTTCGACAGCGGGATCGTCCCGACGGGCTTCATCGCAGGGTCGACGACGACGATGTCGTAGAACTGCTCGGGCAGCTCGCCCGCCGAGGCGCGCAGGAAGTCGATCATCTGGCCGACGGTCCAGAACGGCGGCGCCTTGACGAAGTCCGTCTGCATCAGGCGGCCGGCCGAGTATTCGGGGTAGGTCAGCGACTTGGCGACCGCAACCCGGTCCTCGGGCTCGAGCGCCTCGAGCACCTGGCGCTGCTGCTCCTCGTCGAGGTCCTCGAGCAGGTAGACGACGTCGTCTGTCTCGAACTCGCGCGCGGCCTCGGCCAGGCGCTCGGGCTCGAGCCAGCTGAGGATGTCGTCGCGCACGCCCTCCTCGACCTCGACGAGGACCTCCTGGTCGATGTCCGACCAGGCCATGTCGAGGAACTGGCGCCGGGTCTCGCTGTCGATCTGCTCGAGAAGGTCGGCGAGGTCGGCGACGTGCAGGTCCTCGATCAGTTCGAGCACGGCGGGCTTGTCGCCCGCACGCACCGCCTCGATCACCGCCGTCACCTTTTCGGGGTCGAGATCGAACGCGTCGTCTTCGTCCACGGGCTCCGGGATCACCGGTTGCGTCTCGGTCATCTCTGGCCCTCCGAAGAATGCGCGCGGCCGCACCGCTCACGTGGTTCCCCGTGGCACCGCGAGCCACTGTTTAGGCGAAATCCGGCGCAACCGCAAAGGCCGCCGCGGGGATTTTCGGCTGGCGGGCCACGACTTGGAGCGCCATGATCCCATGCCATGACGAGACGGTATCACCGGGGCGGCGGGTACAAGGGACGGCGCGATGGAAAAGGCGGAAAACGGTGCTGACGCGCAGGCTGCTGACCCGGATGCGGAAGCCGCGGCACCGGGCGCATCGTTTGCGCAACTGCACCAGCGCGCGCTCGATCTGCACCGGTCCGGGAAGCTCGATGAGGCGGGGGCTGTCTACCGCCGCCTGCTGGCCGGCGCGCCCGGCAACGCGCAGGTCTGGACCAATTTCGGCGCGCTGCTGAGGCGGATGGGGCGGCTTGGCCCCGCCATCGCCGCGCACAGGCGCGCGCTCGCGCTCGACCCCGGGCTCGTGGGCGCCCGCGTGAACCTCGCCAACGCCCTGGCCGACGACGCGCAATGCGCGGAGGCCGAGGCGCTGCGCCGCGAGCTGATTGCCGAGGCGCCACGCGACCCGGTGCGCCTGCGCGACCTTGCGGCGGTGCTGCGCGCGCAGTGGCGGCAGGAGGAGGCGATCGCCCTGGTCGACGGGGCCGAGCAGGAAGGATGGGCCGACGACACCTGCCGGCTGCAGCGCGGCCTTGCCCAGCTGATGCTGGGGTACTGGCGCGACGGGTTCGCGGATTTCGAGTGCCGCTATGCCGATGGCGAGGTGAGCCTTCCCGCCGACGTGCCCTGGCCGCGCTGGCAGGGGGAGGCGATCGCGGGCAAGCGCCTGCTGGTCTTGCCCGAACAGGGGTTCGGCGACGCGATCGTGATGAGCCGCTTCCTGCCCGCGCTGTGCGCCATGGGGGCCGAGGTGACCATGCTGGTCAAGCCGCCGCTGCGCCGGCTGTTTGCCGGGCTTGCGGGGATCCGGCTGACGGACGCCGCGCGCCGCAGCGACGACTACGATTTCTACACGCCCAACATGAGCCTGCCGCATCTCGTCGGCATGGCCGGTGGCATCCCGCCCGCGCCGCCGCTGGCGATCCCCTCGGACAGCCGGGCGCGGGCCAGGGCGCTGGTCGCGCCGTTCGGTTTGGCGTTCAGGATCGGCGTCGTGTGGACCGGCAGCACCACCTTCAAGGGCAATCACCTGCGCTCGACGGGGCCCGAGAGCTTCCTGGGGCTGGCGGGCGTGCCCGGGGTGCAGCTCTTCAGCCTCTACAAGGGGCCGGCACACGAGGCGTTTCTCGCCTCGGGCATGGCCGGGCTGATCGTGGACGCCTGCGGCGCGGATCGCGACTTCGCCGACAGCGCCGCCGTAATGGACGAGATGGACCTGATGATCACCACCGATACCGCCGTCGTGCATGTCGCGGCCTCCCTGGGCAAGCCGGTCTGGAACCTGCTGAGCCACGAAGGCTTCTGGCTCTATGGCAAGGGCGAGACGACACCGTGGTACCCGTCGATGCGGCTGTGGCGACAGCAGCAACCGGGGGACTGGGACGAGCTGTTCGCCCGTGTCGAGGCGGCGCTGCGGGCGCACCCCGGCCTGCTCGAACGGCGGGGGCATGCATGAGCGGGACCGTCACCATCGAGGTGCCAGCGGGCGAGCTGATCGACCGGCTGACGATCCTCGACATCAAGGCCGAGCGGATCACCGACCCGGCCCAGCGCGCCAATGTCGAGGCCGAGCGGGCGGCGCTGCAGGCCGCGCGCGAGCGGGCGATCCCGCCGCATCCCGACCTGCCGCGCCTGAGCGAGGCCCTGCGCGCGGCGAACGAGGCGCTCTGGGACATCGAGGACCGGATCCGCGCCTGCGAGGCGGCGGGGGATTTCGGCGCCGAGTTCGTCGCGCTGGCACGTGCGGTCTATCGCACAAATGACCGGCGCGCGGCGCTGAAGCGTGAGATCAGCCTTGCGCTCGGCTCGCGCCTCATCGAGGAGAAATCCTACAAGCCCTACTGAGGCGTGCCCTGCGACCCCGCAGGTTCGTCCGGGGGGACCGCGCCGCGGGTGAGGGTGGCACGGATGGCCGAC
Organism: Thermohalobaculum xanthum; assembly: GCF_016623495.1. Taxonomy (GTDB): domain Bacteria; phylum Pseudomonadota; class Alphaproteobacteria; order Rhodobacterales; family Rhodobacteraceae; genus Thermohalobaculum; species Thermohalobaculum xanthum. The sequence goes on from NZ_JAEHHL010000001.1 coordinate 959,938, forward strand.
TCGATCTCCTCGGCCAGCGCCTCGCGCTCGCCCGGGCTGAGGAAGGCGCCAAGCTCGATCTCGCGGCCGCCGCCCTTGAGGGTAAGATACTTCTCGGGGCGGCTGTCGCTATGGACGGTGATGCGCACCCAGTAGGGATCGGCGCGCCAGCGCAGCACCTGGCCCGAGGGCTCGCATCGCTCGACCCTGATCTCGTCGGGCCAGAGCGCGAGTTCCTCGGTCAGCCGGGCGTCCGCGTCGTTGCGGCGAAACGAGTACCAAAGGGCGAAGAAGGCCGCCGCCTCGAACGGCAGGAGGCCCCAGAACACCGGCGTCCCCAGCGACGGGATCAGCGGGATCAGCAGCCCCACGCCCAAAAGCGTCATCACGCCCCGGCGCCCGCGCCGTCCCAGCGAGCGGTTGGGCCACAGGTGGACGTGGTAGGCCGGGGGATCCGAGCGGCCGGCCCAGTCGGGCGTGTGGGCGAACACCCCCTGCCCCGAGGCGCGAACGGCCGGGGGTTTCCCCCCGGCCGTGTCATTCCTGGGATCGAGCATCGCCCGTCTCAGTGCGCGTGCTTGTCCCACATCTCGCGGGTCGGCAGCTCTTCGAAGGTATGCGCCGGCGGCGGGTTCGGCAGCGTCCACTCGAGCGTGCCGAGCTCGTCGTGCCAGTAGTTCGGCTCGGTCACCTTCGCACCCTTGGTCAGCGTGTACCACAGGATGTAGAGGAACAGGATGAGCGAGGCACCCGAGATGAACGCGCCGATCGACGAGATGTAGTTCCAGAAGGCAAACGCCTCGGGATAGTCGATGTAGCGGCGCGGCATGCCCTGGCGGCCAAGGAAGTGCTGCGGGAAGAAGGTGATGTTCGCACCGATGAACATCATCCAGAAGTGGATCTTGCCCAGATGCTCGGGGTACTGCCGGCCCGACATCTTGCCGATCCAGTAGTAGATGCCCATGAAGATACCGAACACGGCCCCGAGGCTCATCACGTAGTGGAAATGCGCCACGACGTAGTAAGTGTCGTGGTAGGCGCGGTCGATGCCGGCCTGGCTGAGCACGATGCCGGTGACGCCGCCCACGGTGAAGAGGAAGAGGAAGCCGAAGGCCCAGAGCATCGGCACCTTCATCTCGATCGAGCCGCCCCACATGGTCGCGATCCACGAGAAGATCTTGATGCCGGTCGGCACCGCAATGAACATCGTGGCGATCATGAAGTAGGCCTGCGCGTTCTTCGACATGCCCACCGTGTACATGTGGTGGGCCCAGACGACGAAGCCCAGGAGCGCGATGCCGGCCATGGCGAACACCATGCCCGAGTAGCCGAAGATCGGCTTCTTCGAGAAGGTCGAGATCACGTGGCTGACGATGCCGAAGGCCGGCACGACGATGATGTAGACCTCGGGGTGCCCGAAGAACCACAGGATGTGCTGGTAGAGCACCGGGTCGCCGCCGCCCGCGGGATCGAAGAAGGTCGTCCCGAAGTTGCGGTCGGTCAGCAGCATCGTGATGGCACCCGCGAGGACCGGGAGCGCCAGCAGGATCATGAAGGCGGTGATGAAGATCGACCAGGCGAACAGCGGCACCTTCATCAGCGTCATGCCCGGAGCGCGCATGTTGAGGAAGGTCGTGATGATGTTGATGGCGCCCAGGATCGACGAGGCGCCCGATAGGTGCACCGCGAAGATCGCGAAGTCCATCGACATGCCCGACTCGGTCGTCGAGAGCGGCGCGTAGAGCACCCATCCCACGCCGGTCCCAGGCTGGCCGTTGCCGCCCGGCACGAACAGCGAGAGCACGCCCAGCGACGCACCCGCGACGAACAGCCAGTAGCTGAGGTTGTTCATCCGCGGGAAGGCCATGTCCGGCGCGCCGATATGCAGCGGCATGAAGTAGTTGCCGAAGCCGCCGAAGAGCGCCGGGATGACAACGAAGAACATCATCAGCACGCCGTGCGCGGTGATCATGACGTTCCAGAGATGGCCGTTCGGCGTTCCGTCCTCGAGCAGCATGTACTGCACGCCCGGCTCCATGAGCTCGAGGCGCATGTACATGGTGAACGCAACCGAGATGATCCCGATCACGCCCGCCGTGAAGAGGTAGAGGATGCCGATGTCCTTGTGGTTGGTCGAGCAGAACCACCGGGTGAAGAACCCGGGCTGCCCGTGGTCATGTGCATGGACTGCCGCGTCGGCCATGCTGTGCTCCTGTTCACAGATCCCACCGCCGGTCTATGGCCGGCTGATAACACGTCTGACTCGTGGGTTTAGCCCGCTCGCCCCGGTCCGGCAACCATCCAGCGCCGGTTGTTCACGCGATCCGGGGGGCCTTTGTGTCGCAGGCGCCGGAAATTCCTGCCAGACGGAAACGGCTCTCCCGCAAATGCCTGCGCGCGCACCCGGTCAGGCGCGCGCGCTCGAAGCTTCGGTCCTGCGGTGCCGCGCGGCAAGAATGCGCCGCGCGGTGTCTCAGTTCGCTTCGATGAAGGCGATGACGTTGGCGATATCCTCGGGCTTCTTGAGCCCCGCGAAAGCCATCTTGGTGCCGGGGACGGTACCCTTGGGATTGGCGAGGAACTCGTTCAGCGCCGCCTCGTCCCACACCTTGCCGCCATCCGCGTAGGCCATCATCGCGTCGGAGTACTTGTAGCCCTCGACCGAGCCGACCGGGCGGCCCGAAAGGCCGAAGAGCGTCGGGCCAACGCCGTTCTTGCCCTCTTCAAGCTTGTGGCAGGCCTTGCACTTGTTGAAGACCTTCTTGCCGGCATCCGCGTCGCCGGCATGGGCGGCCCCGGCAATGCTCAGCGCTGCGACGGCGGCGGCGATGCTCGCAATCCTTTTCATTGGTCGTGCTCCCTGAAGCGTCATGCAACTCACTCGCCCCGGCGGGCTTTGCTGCGGAGCGGACCTCAAGAGCTAGCAGGCGGGGCGCTGAACGCAACCCCGGCGCGGGGCGATTCACGCACGATTCACTCAGCTGTGCGCGAGGGTCGCAGTCGCCATCGCGGGCTCGAAGCATCGCTCGAGCGCGAGGTCGACGTCGTTCATCGTCACCGGAAGGCCGAGATCGACGAGGCTGGTCACGCCATGACCGCGAATGCCGCAAGGGACGATGCCACCGAAATGCGAGAGGTCCGGCTCGACGTTGATCGCAAGGCCATGGAAGCTCACCCAGCGCCGCAGGCGCACGCCGATCGCGGCGATCTTGTCCTCGGCCAGCTCGCCCTGCGCCCCCCGCGGGCGGTCGGGTCGGACGACCCAGACGCCGACGCGCCCGTCGCGCCGCTCGCCGCGAACCTGGAACTCGGCAAGCGTCATGATGACCCATTCCTCGAGCGCGCGCACAAAGGCCCGCACGTCACGCCCCCGCCGGTTGAGGTCCAGCATGACATAGACCACGCGCTGGCCGGGGCCGTGATACGTGTACTCGCCGCCGCGCCGGGTCTGGTAGACCGGGAACCGATCGGGCTCGATCAGGTCCGACGGACGCGCCGAGGTCCCGGCCGTATAAAGGGGGGGATGTTCGAGCAGCCAGATGCACTCGTCCGCGCGCCCCGCCCCGATCGCGTCGGCGCGCGCCTCCATGAAGGCCGCCGCCTCGGGATACGGGACCAGCCCGTCGCTTCTGCGCCACTCGACCATGCTGCTCGCTCGCGTCGTTCCCGGCCCATCCGTCCGGCACGGGTCGAGCATTACGGCGCACGTCCGCTGCCGGCAAGCTTTGCGCCGGCCCGAGACGGGCGAGAAAGGCCGGACAGGCAGGATGTGCACGCTTTGCCCCTGGGCGCGCGCCCGGGGGCACGTCGCCTCAAATTTAATCGGATGAGGGCTTCACAAGCCGCGAAATCTTCGCTATCTCCCGCGCCACCAATACCTGAGCGGTCGTGGCGGAATTGGTAGACGCGCAGCGTTGAGGTCGCTGTGGGGCAACCCGTGGAAGTTCGAGTCTTCTCGACCGCACCAGAATCCTGAGGTCTTCGGACCCGATGGCAACGCCTCCGCGGAAACCGCGGGGGCGTGCTTCGTTATGCCCCCCGAACCGACAGCCGGCGCACGGCCCGCATGAGCGGGGCCGCGGTGCGATTCGACCCGGCGGGCGCGACCGCCGCACCTGGTGCGCGAAGGTCACGCGTTCGCCCGCCCACCACATAAAACCTGTCCGGGAATGCAACAGATGGCGCTCTGGAACGCTATTCCTTGCCGAAAGGGGGCAATTCGTGCACCCTAAAATGGCGGGGATTATGGGGTGTTCTTCTGATGAATGTGTCAACGAATAGCAGCAACATGACCGGCGACATTGTTTCCGCTGGACCGAAGCCGCCGTCTTCGATTGAAGCTACCGGGCTCGACGACGTTTTCCTGATTGATCTGCTGACCAAGACGGTCGACGCCATGGGACTCGACCGCCCATCCGAGATGGCGCAGGCGATGAAGCTGCCGCGCTGGATCCTGGACCAGCTGCTCGAGATGGCGCTGGAGATGAAGCTTTTCTACGCGGTCGGGCAGCTTGGCGCGAATCTCAACGCCGAGATGCGCTACGCGATTACCGAGCGCGGGCGCGCGCGCGCCAGCGAGGCGTTCGACAAGAACCAGTGGATCGGGCCGGCCCCGGTGCCGTTGCACCAGTTCGTCGACCAGGTGAAGAACCAGTCGATCAAGGGCGAGACGCTGACGCGCGAGATGCTGGAGAACGCCTTCGCGGATCTGACCCTGTCCGAAGGCGTCATGCAGCAACTCGGCCCGGCGGCAAATTCGGGCCAGTCGATCATGCTCTTCGGCCCGCCCGGCAACGGCAAGTCGACGATCGCCGAGCACTTCTGCCATGCCTACCACCAGGGCGTGTACATTCCGCATGCGCTGGAAGTCGACAACCAGATCATCACCCTCTACGACCCGACGGTGCATATCGCGATCGACGACGCGCCGCATGGCGACGGCGTGCTGCGCCGCAGCCACTCTGGACACGACCAGCGCTATGTGCTGTGCCGCCGACCTGCGGTCATCACGGGTGGCGAGCTGACGCTGGAGAAGCTGGACCTTTCCTATAGCTCGTCAGCGCGGATCTACGAGGCGCCCTACCAGCTCAAGGCGTGTGGCGGCGTGTTCGTGGTCGATGACTTCGGGCGCCAGCGGCACAAGCCGCAGGAGTTCGTCAACCGGCTGATCGTGCCGCTTGAAAACCGGGTCGACTACCTGTCGCTCAGCACCGGGCGCAAGTTCGAGGTGCCGTTCGACACGCTGGTGATCTTCTCGACCAACATCGCCCCGGAAGAGCTGCTCGACACGGCCGGCCTTCGGCGCATCCGCTTCAAGATCCCGATCATGCCGCCCGATCGCAACCAGTTCATCCGCATCTTCGCCCGCACCGCGCAGCGCAACGGCATGACGCTGGACGAGGACACGCTGGCCTACGTGCTGTTCGAGCTTTACGGCAAGACCGCGAACGCCGCGTTCCACGCCTTCCATCCACGCTTCCTGGTCGAGCAGAGCCTTGCGATCTGCGCCTATGAGGGCGTCGAGCCGCAGCTGAAGCCCGAATTCCTGAAGCGCGCCTGGGCACATATGGTAACGCAGACGGCGCACTGACCGCCCGTTCATCGCGATGTTGAAATGACGCGGTGCGCCCTTCCGGGGCGCACCGTTTGCTTTTTGCGTCGGGCAGGCGCCACTCAGCCGCGCGGCTCGAGGCAGGCCTCGAAGCTCGCGGTCATGCTCTCGATAAGCGCGGGGTAGAGACCGGGGCCCGGCTCGAGATCGGCGCCAACCGGATCCAGCGTGCCGCGCCCTGCCCCGGTGCCCTCGACCACCGTGGCGACGACCTTCGGCTCGAACTGGGGCTCCGAGAAGACGCAAGCCGCGCCGAGGTCGTCGAGCACGGCGCGGATCTCGGCCACGCGCGCGGCGCTGGGCCTGACGGCATCGCTGAGCGCGATCGCGCCCGCAGCGGGGAAATCGAAGCGGCGCTCGAAGTACTGGTAGGCGTCGTGAAACACGATGTAGGGGCGGCCGCGCAGGGGCTCGAGCCGCTGCGACACGCGCTCGACGAGAGCGTCGATCTCGGCCTGGCCCGTGGCCGCATTCGCGCGGTAGGCCTCGGCGTTCGCGGGGTCGAGTTCGGCGAGTGTCGCGGCGATCGCGGCCAGCCACATCCGCGCATTGAGCGGATCCAGCCAGAAATGCGGATCGGCATGTTTCACGGCGTCAGCGTGGCCGGCATCGTGATCATGCTCATCGGCGTGATCGGCTTCGGTGTGGCTCGCGTGATCATGCTCATCGGCGTGATCGTGATCGCTGTCATGCGCATGCCCGTTCTCGTCGGCGTGATCGGCATCGCGACCATGCTCACCCTCGTGCCCGTGGCCGTGGTCATGATCGTGCCGCTCGAAGTTCCCGCCCGAGCGCGGTGCGAGCCGGGTCGTTCCGGGCAGCCCCGGCAGGGTCACGACCGCGGCGTTCGGGGCAATCGACTTGATCGCCTCGCCGAACCAGGGCGCCAGTTCGGGACCCATCCAGACAATCAGAGCGGCATCGTCCAACATGCGCGCCTGCGAGGGGCGCAGGGCGTAATCATGCGGCGAGGCCCCCGGCGGGACGACGAGATCTGGCGTTCCCACGCCCTGCATGACCCGCGCCACCAGCGAGTGGACAGGCGCGATATCGGTGGCGACACGCGGCGCCGGAGACGCGGACTGCCCCGCCGCCCCGGACGAGAGCGCAATGGCGCCCAACAGCGCCGTCACCATCGTGGCGGATGCAAAGCCACGCACGCGCCCATGACGCGAGCCACGATACTGTTCGGAAGTGCTCAACATGGTTCGATCCCGTTCTCAAATCCCGGCCTCGGCGGCCTCTTGTCCCGATCGCAGCGAAGCTCTATTAGAGATGTGATGATATAACAATCGAAAAGTTATCTTGTAACAGGCGGGCGACACCGATGGACGAAGCGGACGGACCCCGGGGCAGCGCCGGCTCGGTTGCATTCGCGCCGCATGACCACGCGCGATGCCGACGCGCGGCGATCGAAGACGCGCAGGCGCACTGCAAGACCGCGGGGCTTCGGCTGACGCCGGTGCGCGAGCGGGTGCTCGAAATCCTGCTGGAGAGCCATGTCGCGCTGGGCGCCTACGACGTGCTGCGCCGGCTGACCGACGAAGGCGCGGTGCCGCAGCCGCCGATCGCCTATCGCGCGCTCGACTTCCTCGTGGCGCATGGCTTCGCGCATCGCATCGAGAAGCTGAATGCCTATGTCGCCTGCACGGCCCCCTGCGAGCGCCACGACCCGGTCTTCATGATCTGCCGCGACTGCCGCGCAGTGGCGGAGCTGCCCTCGGCCCCGATTGCACGCGACCTCGAGCGCGAGGCGGCGCGGATCGGCTTCGACATCGGGCGCACCGTGGTCGAGGCGGAAGGCCTGTGCCCAAGCTGCCGCGTGGGAGAGACGGCATGAACCTGCCCCATCATGCAGCGCGGGCGGCGCCCGCCGTCACGCAAGCGACGGCACAGGGCGGAGAGCCCCTTGTCGAGACGCGCGGACTGAGCGTCAAGCATGGCGAGCGGCGCGCGCTGTGGGACGTCGACCTGAAGATCCATCCGGGCGAGATTGTCACGCTGGTCGGACCGAACGGCTCGGGCAAGACCACGCTGCTGCGGGCGGTGATCGGCGCCGTTTGCCCCGACGGCGGGCACATCCTGCGCAAGCCGGGGCTGGCCATCGGCTATGTCCCGCAGAAACTCGCGATCGACCGCACGATGCCGGTCACGGTGGATCGCTTCCTTGCCCTCGGCGGGGCGACCGACACGGCGTCGCGGCGCGCGGCGCTCGATCGCGTGGGCATCCCGGCGCTGGGCGGGCAGCAAATGGCGACCCTTTCGGGTGGGCAGTTCCAGCGCGCGGTGCTCGCACGGGCGCTGCTGCGCCGCCCCGACCTGCTGGTCCTGGACGAGGCGACGCAAGGCCTCGACCAGCCCGGGGTCGCGGCCTTCTACCGCCTGATCGAGGACGTGCGGGCCGAACTGGGCTGCGCGGTGCTGATGGCCAGCCACGACCTGCACGTCGTGATGAGCGCGTCCGATCGCGTCATCTGCCTCAACGGCCATGTCTGCTGCGAGGGCACGCCGACCGTCGTCTCGGCGCGGCCGGAATACCGCGCGCTGTTCGGGATGGGCACCGAGGGCACGCTTGCGCTCTATCGCCATGTCCACGACCACCGCCACGACAAGGCGGCGGAGCCGGGCGCCGGGCAGCCGGAGCCGCAAGGCTGTTGCGGGCACGATCATGGGCACCACCACGACCACGAGGCTGCACCGGGCGCAGCGCATGAAACGGAAGAGACCGGCCGATGATCCTGCTCGATGACTTCCTGTTTCGCGCCGCTCTGGCCGGTATCGGCGTGGCCTGCGCCGCCGGTCCCCTTGGCTGTTTCGTCGTCTGGCGACGGATGGCGTATTTCGGGGACGCGACAGCGCATGCGGCACTGCTGGGGGTGGCCCTGGCGCTGGCCGCGGGAACGCCGGTCCTCCTGGGCGTTCTGGTCGCAGCACTTGCGGTTGCGATGGCGTTGTCGGCCCGGCCGGACGGCGCATTTGCCGCCGATACGCTGCTTGGCGTTGTCGCCCATGCGGCCCTCGCGCTGGGCCTTGTCGCGGTGTCCTTCCTCGAAGGCGTGCGCGTCGACCTGATGGGCTACCTGTTCGGTGACATCCTTGCAGTCACGCGCGGCGACCTCGCCGTGATCTGGGGCGGCGCGATCCTGGTGGCGGGCCTGCTTGCGGCACGCTGGCGGGGGCTGATGAGCGCGACGCTCAGCCCCGATCTCGCCTCGGCCGAGGGCATCAACCCGGCGCGCGAGCGGATCGTGCTGACGATCGCCCTCGCCCTGCTGGTCGCGGTCGCGATCAAGGTCGTCGGCGCGCTGCTGATCACCGCGATGCTGATCGTCCCCGCGGCCGCCGCGCGCGGATTCGCGCGCACCCCCGAAAGCATGGCGCTGCTGGCGGCGGGGATCGGGGCGGGCGCCGCGGTCGCGGGCATCGCCGCGTCCTATCGGCTCGACACGCCCGCAGGACCAAGCATCGTCGTCGCGGCGGTGGCCGCGTTCCTCGTGGCCGCGGCGGCGGGACCGCGGCTGACCGAGGCGCGCACGGCGCGCAGTCGCGGAACTTGACCGGCATCAAAGCCGCCCACGTGCATTCGTGCGAGATTTGAACCGCCGTCCCATCGGGGCGGCGGACGAATTTCTCGCGACTCCGCCACGAGGAGGACCCGCCGTATGGAGACCGATCCCAAGAACCAGAACGCACCCGCGCCGGCCACGAGCCCCTTCACCTCGCTTCAGCGCGAGATCGAGCGCGTGTTCGACGACTTCTCGCGCGGCTGGCCGTTCCGCCAGGGCGCGGCGGGGCTGAGCCCGCGCGTCGACATGAAGGAGACCGACGGCCGCGTCGAGATCACGGCCGAGCTTCCCGGCATGGAGGAGAAGGACATCGACGTCGCGATCACGGGCCGCGACGTTCGCATCACCGGCGAGAAGAAGTCCGAGACCAGGCGCGAGGATGGCGACTACCACCTGATGGAGCGCAGCTATGGCCGGTTCGCGCGCAACCTGACCCTGCCCTTCGAGCCCGAGGCCGACAAGGTCAAGGCGACCTTCCGAAATGGCGTGCTGACGCTGAGCGTGCCCAAGCCCGCCGCGTCGAGATCGGACACCAGGAAGATCGAGGTCAAGCCGGGCCAGTAGATCCGCGCGCCATGCGCCGGTTCCGCGGCCGAGGCGCGATGACCCGGCGGGCCGCAGCCGCGGAACGGACCGCGTGATGCCCGATCGCCGAAGAACCCGGTGCTCGGGCCGAAGACAACAGACCAGGGGAGAAACCACATGCGCCTTCCGAACAAAGCCGGCGTGATCGTCGCCGACGGCGAGAAGTATCTCGTGCTCCGCAACCACGGTGAGGGCTTCCGGATCGATCTGCGCGTCGAGGAGACGCGCAGCGAGCCGAACCCGTCGCACAGCGCCGAGCTGGGATCGGACCGGCCGGGGCGGTTCCCGCGCCCGGCCAGTTCCGCCCGCGAGACGGTCGAGGAAACCGACTGGAAGCGCCTGGCCAAGGAGGTCTTCGCCACGAGCCTCGCCGAGCATGTCAACCGGGCAGTGAAGGGCGGTGACTTCAAGAAACTGGTGATCGTCGCCGATGCACGCACGCTGGGAGTGCTGCGCAGCCGTTTCGACGACCGCGCGAGATCGGCGATCCTGCACGAGATCGAGGGCGATTACACGCGGCACACGCTGCCCGACATCACGACCATGCTGAACCGGGCCGAGTGATGCCATCGCGCGGCCACCAGGCGCCTCGGCCGCAATGAGCGAGCCGGGCGGGCAAGGCGACGCCGGGCGGGACGCTTCGCGGGAGGGGGAGGACACCGCTCCCCTGCCCCCCGAGGCGCTGTGCCCCGGCCTCGACCCGACCGCGATCACGCCTGCGCTTGTCGACGCCATGCGTTCCGCCCGGGCGGGCGACGAGGGCGTCCCGGGGCAGGATCGCGCGACCCGAGCGCTGACCTTCGCCACGCGCATCCGGCATCCGGGCTTCAACGCCTTCGTTCATGGCCCGGAGGGATCGGGGCGGCGCAGCCTGGCGATGCGCGCGGCGACTCAGGCGGCCCGCGCGCGCCAGGCGCCGGACGACTGGATCTATGTCCACAACTTCGCGACCGACTGGAAGCCACGCGCGATGAGCCTGCCGCCGGGACGCGCGGCACCCTTTCGCGACGCGGTGGCCAGCCTCGTTGATCAGCTTCGCACCGCGATCCCCGCGCTGTTCAAGACCGACGCCTATCGCGAACGCCGACGCCGGATCGAGGACACGTTCCAGGAACGGCAGAACGAGGGTTTCGAGGCGATCGAGAAGCGTGCCCGCGCCGAAGGGATCGGGATCCTGCGCACGCCGATGGGCTTTGCCTTCGCGCCCCTGCGCGATGGCGAGGTGGTGAAGCCCGACGAGTTCCAGGAATTGCCGCTCGAGGAGCGCCAGCGCATCCAGGACAGGATCGGCGAGTTGCAGACCGAGCTTGCCGCCCTGATGCGGCAGATGCCGGTCGAGGAGGAGAAACGCCGCAACGAGATCCGCGCGCTCAATGCCGAGATGGCACAGACGGTGGTCGATGCCGCGATCAAGGGGGTGCGGGCCGAGTTCGAGGACGTCGCCACCGCCGTCGAGCGGCTCGAGGCGATGCGCGGCGATCTCATCGACAATGTCGAGCTTTTCGTAATCGACATCAGTGATGGCGAGGACAGCCCGTTTCCCGAGGCCTCGATGCCGGTGTCGGAGGATCCGCGTTTCCGGCGGTACCTGGTCAATGTCGTGATCACGAATGGCGCGGGTGCCGAGCCCGCGGGCGCGCCGGTGGTCTACGAAGATCATCCCACCCTCGCGCGGCTGATCGGACGGGTGGATCACACCGCGCGCATGGGCGCGCTGGAGACCGACTTCACGATGATCCGCGCGGGCGCCCTGCACCGCGCGAATGGCGGCTTCCTGGTGCTCGATGCCATGCGCCTGTTGCGCGAGCCGCTGTCGTGGGACGCGCTCAAGCGCGCCCTGCGCTCGCGCCGCATCACCATCGCCTCGGCGGCCGAGGAACTGAGCCTCCTGAGCACCGTCTCGCTCGAGCCCGAGCCGATCCCGCTCGACGTCAAGGTGCTGATGATCGGCGAGCCGCTGGTCTATCACCTGCTCTCGGCGCTCGACCCGGAATTCGGCGAGCTCTTCAAGGTCGAGGCCGACTTCGAAGACCGCATGCCGCGCGACGAGCGGGCGCTGCCGTCCTACGCAAGGCTGATCGGCGCGATCGGGGCGCGTGAAGGGCTGCGCGAACTCGACGCAAGCGGGATTGCCGCGGCGATCGGCGAGGCGACCCGCATGACCGGCGACGCCGAGCGCCTCTCGCTGCGACTGCGGATGCTGGCCGACCTGCTCGCCGAGGCCGATCACTGGGCCGGCGATGCCGGGCGCGACAAGATCACCGCCGAGGACATCTCGCGCGCCATCGACGAGCGCCAGTTCCGCGCCGAGGGGCTACGCCAGCGCTGGCACGAGGAAATCGGCCGCGGCACCGTGATGATCGATACCGAGGGGAGCCGCGTGGGCCAGATCAACGGCCTGACCGTGGTCGCGGCCAGTCATGCCTCGGCCTTCGGCGCACCCGCGCGAATTACTGCGCGCGTTCGCATGGGCACCGGGCGCGTGATCGATATCGAGCGCGAGACGAAGCTTGGCGGGCCGATCCACTCGAAGGGCGTGCTCATCCTTTCGTCCTACCTTGCCGCGACCTACGCCACCGAGGCGCCGATGTCGCTCTGGGCCTCGTTGGTCTTCGAGCAGTCCTATGGCGGGGTCGACGGGGACAGCGCCTCGTCGGCCGAGCTCTATGCCTTGTTGTCGGCCCTGTCGGGGCTGCCCTTGCGCCAGGACCTTGCAGTCACCGGCTCGGTCAACCAGTTGGGCCAGGTTCAGGCGATCGGCGGTGTGAACGAGAAGATCGAAGGGTTCTTCGACATCTGTTCGGCGCGCGGCTTGACGGGCACGCAGGGGGTGCTGATCCCGGCGTCGAATGTAAAGCACCTCGTCCTGCGGCCGCGCGTCGTCGAGGCGGCGACGGCGGGACAGTTCCATGTCTACCCCGTCGCCCACATCGACCAGGGCATCATGCTGCTCACGGGGCGCGAGGCGGGAACGCGCGGCGCCGACGGGCGCTTTCCGAAGGGCTCGGTCAACGGGCTGGTCGAGGCGCGCCTCGACGCCTTCGCCCAGGCGCGCCGCGCCTTCGCCGCGAAGGACGGCCCGGACGAACACGCACCCGGTGACATTGATGACGACGAGCGCTGATCCGTCGTCCGAGGGCGAGAACCGGCTTGCCGGCGCACTTTTCAGCCGCGTGCTGGTCGCGCTGACGGGCACGGAAGGGAGCGCCGTTCTGATCGAGACCGCCTGCCTCGCCGCGCGCGCGACCGATGCCGAGGTGGCCGGGGTCTATGTCCGCGAGCAGGCGCTCGCCGATCTCGTGGCCCTGCCCTTCGCCACCATCCTCGCGCCGGGGCGCGGCGAGGCCGAAACCGTATCGCCAGAGGCCGTCGAACGTGCCTGGGCACGGGCGGAGGCCGCATGCCGAAACGCGCTACACGCCCTGCTCCCGGCTCGGCCGGCCCCGTTCGAGACCGTCGCGGGCCGGATGGAGGCTGTCATTGCCGGCCGTGCGGCCCCGGGGGACCTGGTCGTCCTCGGCGCAGGCGCAGGCCTTTGGCCCACGACGTCCGAGGCACTGGTGAAGGCCGCTGCCGCGAATGCGGGTGCTGTTCTCCTGGTCCCCGCCGGCATCTCCCACAGGAGAGGTCCGATCGTTGCGATCGATGACGGCGACCTTGCGGGTTCGGGCACGGTGCGTCTCGCGGCACGGATCGCGCGTGCCGGTCATCGCCGCCTCGCGCTGCTTGCGCTCGCAGCGCCCGGGGGGCACGAGGCGCTCGCGGTGCGCGCGCGCACCCTCACGGATGGCCCGTTCTCGCTGCATGGCTGGCCGGTCGACCGGGCGGACGAGATCGCGGATGCGATCGCGTGCCTTGCGCCGAGCATGGTCGTTGCGGATCTGTCCGGCGCCCCCTTCGAGGGCGGCGGAGCGCTCGAACGCGCGCTGCGCCGCATCCGTGCGCCCGTCCTGCTGCTGTCGGGGGACGCCGCGCGCCGGATGGCGGGGATTCCGGCGCCCTAGCGGAACCCGCACGCCGCACCCGTCAGTCGCGGCGGCCTTCAATAACGCCGAGCGTGCGCCCCGGCCCCGAATTCAGGCAGGCCTCGATCTGGGCACGCTCGAGCACCTCTTCCTCTTCGAGCCGAGCGATCAGGCGCGAAACGGCGTCGCGATTGTCCGCGAGCGCCTTCGTCGCGCGATCTCCCGCCTCGGTGATGAGCGCGGAGACGGCCTCGTCGACCCGGGCCGCGGTGCGATCGGCGAAAGTGCGGGGCTGCGCGATCTCGCGGCCGAGGAAGGGGTGCTCCTCGGACTGGCTGAGGTCGACCGGCCCGATCCCCTCGCCCATGCCCCAGCGCGCGACCATCGAGCGGGCCATCGCGGTTGCGCGGCGGATATCGTCCTCGGCGCCGGAACTGACCGAACCGAGAAAAAGCTGCTCGGCGGCCCGCCCGGCCAGCATGATGGCCAGCTGCGCGCGCAGATACGACTCGGGAAGGGTATGGCGCTCCTCCTCCGGCAGCATGTGCGTGCCACCGAGACTCCGCCCGCGCGGGATGATCGTGACCTTGAGCAGGGGGTCAGCGTCCGGCAGGTAGAAGGCGGCCGCTGCGTGGCCGGACTCGTGAACGGCAATGCGGTGGCGTTCCTCGGGCTGCATCGCGAGGGTGCGGACCGTGCCCATGATCACCCTGTCGCGGGCCTCGTCGAGATGGTGGCGGGTGACTTCGCTGGCGCCGTCGCGCGCGGCGGCGATCGCGGCCTCGTTGATCAGGTTGCGCAGGTCCGCGCCCGAGAAGCCCGGCGTCGCGCCCGCGATCTCGTCAAGCCTTACTTCCGCCGCCAACGGCACCTTCTTCGAGTGCACCTCGAGAATCGCTCGCCGCGCGTTCCGGTCGGGCAGCGCCAGCGTCACGTGGCGGTCGAAACGGCCGGGACGCAGAAGCGCGGGATCGAGCACATCGGGGCGGTTGGTGGCGGCCAGCACGACCACGGCCTCGCGCCCGGTGAAGCCGTCGAGCTCGGCAAGGATCTGGTTGAGCGTCTGCTCGCGCTCATCGTGCCCCCCGCCCAGCCCCGTGCCGCGCACGCGCCCGATGCTGTCGAGTTCGTCGATGAACACGATCGCGGGCGCGGCCTTTCGCGCCGCTTCGAACATCCGCCGCACCCGCGAGGCGCCGATGCCGACATAGAGCTCGATGAAAGCCGAGCCCGAGGTCGAGAAGAACGGAACCCCCGCCTCGCCTGCCAGCGCGCGGGCCAGCAGGGTCTTGCCGGTTCCCGGAGGCCCCATCAGCAGCACACCGCTTGGCGGACGGGCGCCGAGCCGGGCGAAACGCTCGGGCTCGCGCAGGAAGTCCACGAGTTCCGAGACCTCCCTCTTCGCCTCGTCCTGCCCGGCGACATCGGTAAAGGTGACGTCCGGGCGCTCGCCGCTCACCCGCCAGACCTTCGAGCCGAGAATGTCGCCGCCCGCGCCGGGGAGCCCGCCCATCCGGCGCATCATCAGGAAATAGATGCCGATGATCAGGAGCCAGGGAAGGAACCACACCAGTGCGCCGCCCTCGCGCGGCGGGGCGTTCCAGATGCCGACGCGCTTCTCCTCGAGCAAAGGGAAGAGCTCCGGATCGCCAATCTCGGGCGCATAGGCCTTGAGCTTCGGGACACTCTCGCCCGTGCCGGTGCCGATCGAGGGTGTCGCCGTGATCTCGGTGCCGTCGATCTCGACCTCGGAGATCACTCCGTCGGCGATCCGCTCCTTGAGGGTCGAGTAGGCGATGGTTTCGGTCGCGGTCCCCGCGCCGTCACCGACCACCGACCGCATCAAGGCGATCGCGACGAGGAACATCAGCGCGTAAAGCCACAGGGGCGGCATCGGCGCCTCGCCGTTCTGACCGTCATCCTGCTGCTTGCGTGCCATCGCGTCCTCCCAACGGGCGCTCTCGGCCACCTGGAGACCCTATCGTAAGGCGCGGGCCTCCTCGCGCGCATTGACACGCGTCAACACGCGGGCGCGTTGCCGTTCTTGCACCGGCGGGTCGGTCGAACCGCGGGTCGTCACGGGGCGGCGAATGCGCGCGTTGCGAAACCGCGGCCCCGGCTCGCACAGGGCGGAAGTTGCGATCCATCAACGCCGGGCGCGACGGGAGCGCGTATGTCTTGCGTTATACCAGATCATGCGGCTCGAAACGCGCCGCGATAACAGATGTAGGGAGGGCAGGATGCATCGACGCAGCCTTCTCCGGCTTCTGGCCGGCACTGTCCTGGCGCCCGGATCGGCCCTCATGGCCTGCGCCCCGGCTTATGACGATGACTACTACTATGGCGGAGGCGGATACTACGGCGATCCGTATTACGAGTATTATTATTATCCCGACGTGAACGTTTATTACCACGTCCATACGGGGTATTACTACTGGTATGATCGTCGTTGGGTGCGCGTGCGCACGCTGCCCGCGCATGTCTATCTGCGGCCTCGCAGCCGGAACGTGATCTATATCCGGGACCGCTACCCCTACCAGAACAACGTGGAGCATCGGCGGCGCTATCATCGCGACGGAGACGGGCGCAATGATGGCCGCCGCAGCGTCGATCGCGAACGCGACCGCGAAGAGCGGGCCCGGCTGGAGCGGGAGCGCGAGCGGCGGGCAGAACGGGAGCGGAGCGATCGGGAACGCGACCGGCGCACCGAGCGGGAGCGCAGCGAACGCGAGCGAGAGCGCCGGAACCAACGCGATACCGAGCGCAACGAGAGATACGAGCGGGAGCGCCAGCGGGAAGCCGAACGCCAACGGCAAAGGCGCGAACGCGCCGAGCGCGAGCAGGAGCGCGAGGCGCGCAGGCAGGACCAGGCCGAACGCAAGTCCCAGCGTGAACGCCAGCGAGAAGCGCGAAAGGGCGCGGAACGCGAACGGCAAGCCGACAACGGCCGCGGATCACGCAGCCGGGGCGAGACGCAGCGCGAGCGCGCCCGGGAGACGCAGCAGGAGCGCACCGCAAACGCGCAGCGCAACCGTCAGAGCGATCCCTCGCAGCAACAACGCCGTGACACGGGGCGCGATCGCTCGAGCGCGGCGGCGCGAAATGGAACGCCGCAGGAGCAGGTCATGCAGGCGAACGGACGCTGGCAACGCGGCAGGCAGTAGCGCGCCGTCCCGGCGTCCGCCGCCTTACTGCCCGTAGCGTTGCGCGGTAAGCCCGTCGAAGTCGATCTCGGGCGTTCGTCCCAGCACCGCGTCCGCAACGGCGCGGCCCGAACCCGCCGACATCGTCCAGCCGAGGGTTCCGTGCCCGGTGTTCAGGAACAGGTTCGGGTAGCGCGTCGGTCCGATCACGGGCGTGCCGTCGGGGGTCATCGGCCTCAGCCCGGTCCAGCCCTCGGCCTTCGACACGTCGCCGCCTTTCGGGAACAGGTCCGAGACGACATGACGGACCGTGTCGGTCGCGTGGCTGCCGAGCTTTCTGTTGTACCCGATGATCTCGGCCTGCCCGGCAACCCGGATCCGGTCGCCCAGCCGGGTGATCGCCACCTTGTGGGTCTCGTCCATGATGGTGGACTGGGGCGCGGCGGCCGCATCCGTCACTGGCAGCGTGATCGAGTACCCCTTGATCGGGTAGATCGGCAGGCGGATGCCGACGGTCCGGAGCAGGATCGGCGCGTAGGGCCCCAGGCAGCAGACATAGGCATCCGCCGTCTCGCGTCCCTGGTCGGTGATCACACCGGCGATGTTGTCGCGCTCGACCGCCAGTTCCTTGATCGTGACGCCATAGCGGAAGGTCACGCCGAGCGTGGCGGCCTTCTCGGCAAGCGCGAGCGTGAACATCCGGCAGTCGCCGGTGCGGTCGGCCGTCAGGCGCAGGCCCCCGACAAACTTGTCGGCGACATGCGCGAGCCCCGGCTCGGCGGCGATGCAGCCGTCGCGGTCGAGCACCTCGTAGGGCGAGCCGAACTCGGCCAGCACTTCCTGGTCGGCCTTCGAGGACTTCACCTGCTTCTCGGTCCGGAAGAGCTGAAGCGTGCCCTGTTCACGCATGTCGAACTCGAGCGGCACCTCGGACAGAAGATCCGGCAGGACATCGCGACTGTAGTTCGAGATCCGAACCATCCGGCTCTTGTTCAGCCGGTAGGATGCCTCGTTGCAGTTCATCAGCATCCGCGCACCCCAGGCCCACATGCTGACGCTGAGTAACGGCCAGATGAACAGCGGGCGGTGGCGCATGAACAGCCACTTCACGGCCTTCATGGGAATGCCGGGCGCGGCCCAGGGCGAGGTCATGCCGTAGCTGAGCTCGCCCGCATTGGCGAAGCTCGTCTCCATGCCGGGGCCCGGCTGACGGTCGAGAACGAGAACCTCGGCGCCGCCGCGTGCCAGATACCAGGCGGTGGT
Organism: Thermohalobaculum xanthum; assembly: GCF_016623495.1. GTDB lineage: Bacteria > Pseudomonadota > Alphaproteobacteria > Rhodobacterales > Rhodobacteraceae > Thermohalobaculum > Thermohalobaculum xanthum. Next base: position 978,050 of record NZ_JAEHHL010000001.1, read on the forward strand.
CACGCCGATGACCCCTGCCCCGAGTACGATGACCTTCATCTTCTTCCCTCCGGCCCACTAAGTGGGCGTCACCAGGGTATCACCGGCCGGATGCTCTCGGGCCGGCGGTGCGTGCAGCCCGCACGGTCCACCGGCGCTCAAGCGATGCTCAGGCTGCGGCGGTGATGATGATCTCGACGCGATATTTCGGCGCCGCCAGCTTCGCCTCGCCGCAGGCACGGGCGGGGGTGTGCCCCTGGGGCACCCAAGCGTCCCATACCGCGTTCATCTCGGCGAAATCGGCCATGTCGGCAAGCCAGATCACCGCCTGCAGAATACGCTCGCGGCTGCTGCCCGCCTCGGTCAGGAGCTTGTCGATCTGCGCGAGGCAGTCGCGTGTCTGCGCCTCGACGCTGTCGCCCTCGCCGACCTGGCCGGCGAGATAGACGACCCCGCCATGCTTGACGATCTGGCTCATCCGCGGGCCGACATGCAGGCGTTCGATCATCGGGGACTCCTTCGCGCAGGGATGGAACCGGGCGGCGCCCGGTGTCGGCGCAATACGCCGCAGCGCGCTCACTTGAACGCGCCGCGGCGATGAAGGCAAGCCCCTATCGGGCGGGATGGTAGAACCGCTGAAAGGGCGGCGCGCACCGGCGCGCCGCCGGTCCGAGCCCGGCAACCGCTCAGTTGGCCGTTGGCTGCCAGGCAAGCCTTTCGTCGAGCTTGTAGGACCAGGGCAGCCCCGCGTTGCGCCAACCGTTGAGCGTGCGCTGGCCGCTTGCCTTGTCGCTGTCGCCCTCGAAGCCCTCGACCAGGTTCCAGACATTGGTGAACCCGGCCTCGATCAGCTGCCTCGCGGCGGCGGCCGAGCGGCCGCCCGAGCGGCACATCACGAAGACCGGGTCCGTCTTACCACGCCCCTCGCGCGCCAGGACGGCCTCGACCTGGGCGACGAAACCGGCGTTCGGCTCCATTACGTAGTCGCCCTTCTTGCCGTCGAAGCGGTGTGTCGCGATCTTGACCGGGACGTTTGCGTCGATCCCCTCGGGATGACCGACAAACGCGACCTCGATCGGGTCGCGCACATCGACGAAGACGATCGCGGGATCCGCCTGCAGCGCCGCATGGGCATCCTGTGGCGTCAGGTAGAGGCCGAGCGGCGTCGACTTTTTCTTGTCCAGGGTCGCGGCATCGACGCTCGAGCGGATGTCGGCGGCGCCCGCCGGAGACGCCAGCGCGATGACGCAGGCGCCGGCCGCGATCACATGCTTCCACATGGTGGTCTTCCTCTGTGTCCTTGAAGGAACGGAAACGGTTTCAGCATTCCTTGCAGGTCCGGATCCCGAGGATCGCATAAGCGGGACAGTAGCGGATGAAGGCCGTGAGAACGGGCACGATCCCGATCCAGCCCCACGGACCGATCTGGCCCCCGATCGCCATGCCGATCAGCAAGAGGCCGAGGACGATGCGCAGGATGCGGTCGGTGGTGCCGATATTCGTGTCGAACTTCATGGCGGGTCTCCTGTACCAACGATTCGCCAGACAGCTTGGCGCATCGGCGCCGTGCCGTCAGTGACGTCGTCACGCTCAGCGCGTGGCGGAGAAGACCTGCAGGGATCCCGGGTCCGCGACACGGATCTCGCCGCGGGTCAGCTTGAGCCAGCCGCGCCGCTCGAATTCCTTCAGGATGCGCGAGACCACCTCGCGCGCGGTGCCAAGTTCGGAGGCGATCGACTGATGGGTCGCGGCAATCACGCCGCCGGCCGGCGCACGATCCGCGAGCCAGGAGGCGAGGCGCAGATCGACGCGGTGGAGCAGCAACTCGTCGATCACGTCCACGAGCTCGATGATCCTTTGCGAAAAGACACTCAGCGCCAGGTCGCGAAACGCCGCTTCCTGCTCGACCAGCTCCCTGAAGGCAACGGCGGGCACGGCGATGGCCTCGACCTCGCCCTCGGCATAGCCATAGGCTTCGTAGGCGGCGCCCGAGAGCAGGCACGACGTCGTCATCACGCAGCTTTCGCCCGGCGCGACCCGGTAGAGCACGACCGAGCGGCCGCTTGGCCCCATGTGCTCGACCCGCACCGCGCCCGAGAGCGCGATCAGGAAGTTCTCGGAGCGATCACCCGGCCCGAACAGCCGATGGCCATCATGGACGCGAACCCGGCTCGCGCGCGCCGCGATTGCTTTTCGCAGCCGGTCGGACAGTCCCGGCGCCGCGCGTTCCAGCGCCTGTTCGATGGTCTCGCTCATGCTACCGATTTCGCCATGTCGCCCCGGGTGGCCTTGAGAGTGCGCGTGGCCAGCGCAGGTGACAAGGCGCGGAATGCGTAAAGCGGGGTGAGAGACACAAGCCGCGAAGCCGCATCGCGACAATCCACCCTGCGCAAGCGGCCCATGGCCGGTCCTGTCACCTTCCGTATCCATCACCGTGCCGGCGTTGGGGAAGGACGCGCTGGAGGTCTTCCGCACTTGGGACACGCTGCTGGCGGGCTCGTCGAAGAGAGCGGCCCGGCACCGGCTTCTCGACGTCTAGCCCGTCGCCCTCGAAGCGCCGGAGAACTCGGGGCCCTTCGGAACATCGGCGCGGGGCCGGTTCGCGAGCTGCCCCACCCATACCGAGGCGAGGACGACCACTGCCCCGCAGATCTGCAGCGACGTCAGCGACTGGCCAAGCCAGAGCCATCCTAGGATGACCGCGGTCACCGGGCTCATCATCCCGAGCATCGACACGGCACCCGGCTCGATCCGCGCGACGCCCCGGAACCAGAGCCAATAGGTGACCGCCGCACCGACCAGTCCGAGCCAGACCAGACCCGCGAGATTGGCCGTGCTCAGCGCCGGAAGCGGTGGCTCGAGGACCAGCGCGACAGGCAGAAGGATCAGTCCACCGGCGCTGAGCTGCCAGGCAGTGAAGCTCAGCGCCGGCACGGGCGGCTGCCACTTGCGGCTGAGGACGGTCCCGGCCGCCATCGACGCCGCGCCGCCCAGACCCGCGACAATGCCGATCGGGTCGAGCCTTGCCTCGGGCCCAAGCACCAGGGCAGCGATTCCTAGGATTCCGCAGGACGCGGCGAGAACGGCGAGCACCCGCACCGGCGTGCCGAGCAACAGGTTCGAGAGCCCGATCACCAACAGCGCTTGCACCGCGCCGAGCGTCGCCGCGACACCGCCGGGAAGCCGGTATGCCGCGACGAACAGGAGCACCCAGAAAATCGCGAAGTTGAACGCGCCGAGCAGGAAGACGCGGCCAAGCCAGTCACGAGGCGGCAGGCACCGGGTAAAGGCAAGGAGAAGCAGTCCCGTCGGCAATGCCCGAAGAACCGCGAGCGTGATCGGATAACCCGAGGGAAGCGCCTCGGTCGTTACGATGTATGTGCTGCCCCAGATGGCGGGCGCCATCGCGGTGAGGAAGATGTCGGCTGGACGCGCCATGGCCATGCTCCTGCTTGCTTTTCACAAGTGAAATCGGGTGTGGGTGCGCGACGCGGCCGCCCTGAACCTGTGGCCGGTGTCGCGCCTCGTCAGTGCTGAGGTGCCAGCCGCGCGGCGGCCCGAAGCTGCACGCGCAGATCCTCGATCGGGCCGTTCACCAGCCGCGTTCCGGTCTCGCGCACGATGAGGGCCGGGATCGACTGCACCTGAAGGCGCCTTGCCTGCCGGCGATCGGCCTCGACGGCCGCGCCGACCGAGGGGTCGCGCGCCAGCCTGTCAAAGACCCCGGTATCGAGCCCGGCCTCGGCGGCCAGTTCGTGCAGGACGCCCGGATCGGCGACGTTGCGCGCCTGCGAGAGATGCGCGAGCTGGATGCGATCGAACATGTCCCAGTGGGCGGCCTGCCCGCCGATGCGTTCCGCGGCCTTGCAGGCGATTGCGGCAGCCCATCCATGCGGATAGTCGAAATCGGCGCGGCGCATCCCGGCGATGTCGATCAGTTCCGGACGGTCGCTCGCCAGCCGGCAGACCGCCCAGTGTTCCAGGATGGTCTCGCGCGCTTGCGCAGGCGTTCCCCAGCGCGAAGCCATCTCCTCGCGACTGGCCTGCAGCACGAAGGTCCGGTGGCGGATGTCGAGATCAAGCTCGGCCGCCAGCGTCCGCATCCGCGACGAGATGTTGAAACACCAGCAGCAGACCACGTCATGGAAGAAGTCGATGGTGAGCGGGCGGTGCATCACGCGACCTCCCGCTCGAGGTCCGCGCCCGCAAGCCGCGCGGCGATGCGTGCCACATGCGCGCCCTGGTGGCGGGCGCCGGCGAGGTCGATCCCGGTGGGTCGCAACGCCCCATCGGATCCCGCAATGGTGCCCGCGCCATAGGGCGCGCCACCAACGATCCCGCTGACCGAAGTCTGGCCGCCGAAGCTGTAGGGCAGCCCGGCGATCAGCATGCCGAAATGCATCAGCGGGATATGCGTCGACAGGAGCGTCGCCTCGTGCCCGCCATGCTGCGAGCCGGTCGAGGCGAAGACCGCCGCGACCTTCCCAACGAGGGCATTCTCGGCCCACAATCCGCCGGCCTGGTCGAGGAACTGCTTGAGCTGCGCCGCCATCATGCCAAAGCGCGTCGGCGTGCCGAAGATGATGCCGTCGTAGCGAGTCAGGTCCGCCGGCGCAGCGACGGGTGTGTCGTCCTCGATGTAACCGGCCTTGCTGCGCACGGCTTCGGGAACCGTCTCGGGAACGCGGCGGATGTCGACGACGGTGCCCGCGACGCTGCGTGCGCCCTCGGCTTCCGCCCGCGCCAGCTCGCGCACGTGGCCGTAGCTGGAATAGTACAGAACGAGAATGCGGGTCATGGTGTCCTCATCGGCTTGGGTTTCGCTGCCGTGAGGATCGGGACCGGGGCGGGCCGGAATAACCCGCCCGCTTTCACATCATTCTTCAACCAGGTTGAATAATCTCAGTCGCGCAGCGCCGCCTGAAGGTGGTCGAGGAATGCTGACACCCGCGCGTCCATGCCGAGACGCGCGGCTGTCACGGCCCAGATCTCGCGCGGCGGAAGCTCGTGCTCGGGCAGAACCCGCACCAGCGCGCCGTCCCGCTGGGCCGCATTCGCGATGAAATCGGGCATCGTGCCGATCCCTTGCCCGGCGATCAGCAGGTCGCGCAGGACGAGGCTGCTGCCGACCCTGACATGCGGGTCGACACCGATGCGCGTGATGCCGCCCGGGCCATCGAGTTCCCACTCGGCAAGGTGGTCGGCAAACAAGTAGCCCACGATCTTGTGGCGCGTGATGTCCTGCGGCTGCGCCGGGGTGCCGGCGTCCTCGAGGTAGTCGGGCGAGGCGAAGATCCGCTGCCTCACGGCTCCGATCTTCCTGGCTATCAGCGTCGAGTCCGGCATCGACGAGCGGATGCGGATCGAGACGTCGAAGCCGCCCTCGACCATGTCGACGACCCGATCGTCGAGGGCCAGCGTCAGCCTGAGATCGGGGTACCGGCGGAGGAACCCGGGCAGCAGCGGCGCGATCACCGTTTGCCCGAACGAACTCGACGCGTTCACCTTCAGATGCCCGCGCAGCGCACCCGCGCCCTCGCGAATGCGGTCCTCGACCCGGCCAACCGCATCGAGAATGCCTTGCGCCTCGTCGTAGTAGAGACGCCCCTGGTCGGTGAGCGACATGCTGCGCGTGGTGCGGGTGAGCAGTGACGAGCCGAGACTTTCCTCAAGCAGCTTGATCTCGCGGCTGAGCAAGGCCGGCGAGACGCCAAGATCCTCGGCGGCGCGCGCGAAACTTCCGCGCTCGACGATGCGGCAGAAGGCTTTCATGACCGAGAGCTTATCCACGTCGGGAGCCTGTCTTTTGCGCTGTTCGGGGCGGGATTGCGCTATCCGGCGGACCGATCCTTAGCATGATGCGCGGATGGCTGGGAAAGGTCTTCTCTGATCGGGAATTCCGTGTCGCTTGTTCAGCATGCGCGCCACCGGTTCCGCGACGGCGATTTCCGGCGGAAGCTTCGCCCGGAACGGCCAATCGTTCGCGTCGGCAACACCGAGTTAGCGCTTCTGAACACACAGTGGCGTCGTTGTAGTCACCCGCGGATCCGGCCCAAAGACCGGCAAGGCCGCTAGCGCATCGCGTGATGGGCTACCTCGAAGAGGAACCCCTTCAGGCTGGGATTTGCATGCGCCGCCATGCCAAGCGCCACCCCGCCCACGAACCATGACCAGAACAGGACCCGCAGGCCGCGCGCGAACCATCGAGTCATCATTCGATCTCCTCTCGGCGGAGCGCCCTCGCATCTGAGATCATGGCGGAAATATGGCAAAATGCAACAAACATGGCGATATTGTGGCGAAATTAAGTCTCGCTCGCGGCCTCGATCGAGGCCCCTCAACTGGAGAGGGGATGGTCAGACCTCTCTTAACCCTCGCCGCCAGACTGTCCGCGTCGGTCTGGAAACCGGGAGGTGGGGAGCGCCTTGCCCGCACGCCGGCACGCGATGAAGCTTGGGGGCCTTCCCCTGCGCTCAAGTTCAATTCGGGCGCTGCTCCCGCACGAATGCAGACGCGCGTTTTCGGTGGCGAAGGGAGAGATGTCGGGCGCGATGCGAGAGATGCCCCGATGCTCGGTGGTCATGTAAGGTATTGGCAACAGAGCGAGAAGGCCGGACGGGCGCCCGGTTTAACATCGGTCGGTGCATGACGCCACGAGCCACAAAGGCGCCTCATGGCGGCCAATCATTCGACATTCGCAGCCGATGGAATTAATGCGCCACCAAGTTGCTAGCTTGCAGGTGGCGCGTTCTGCTCGCTTGGCGTACTGCGGCTGCCCTCTCGGTATGAGGGTAGCCGCGCGTTAACCGTCCCACAGAGTGGTTAAATCCCGGTTAACCGTCGGGCCGCGCCGTCGGCCGTTGGGTGACGCGCGACGACCCGGGCATGACCTTCGCTTCGGAATTGCGCCCGCCGAGCCTCAGTCGCTCTCGATCTTCGCTGAAATCTCCTTCCAGCGATCGAGTGCGCCATTGATGAACGTCTCGAGCCAAACCTCGTCCCGCGACCAGCTGGCGATTTCCGATACTCGAGGGATCTGGCGGTCGATCTCGCCGAACAGCGACGCCGCATTGTCGAGCTGCATGACATCGCCGCCGTGATCGCCCGAGCGCATCGAAAGCAGGAACATCACCTGCTCGTAAGTGGCATAGGCCATCAACCACGCCACGCCCGACTTCCTGGCATCGATCTCGAGGTTCTGGCGATACCTGGTCCGAGATGCCCGAAGCCGCTTGATGGCGCTCTCTTCGTCTGCCGACAACGCAGCCTCCCTGTGAGGCCTGGGGGCCTCGGTCGCAGGACCATGATCCAAGTTCATGAGAGCCCCCGTTCCTCGCGAGCCCGAGGATGACCGCAGCGCCGCTTCGGGTCAACACGCTTGCATGCGCGCACAATTGGCACCTGCCGTGCCACGCGCCGTTCCCACGGCCGACACAACCTTCTCAGGGCCAAGCACAGCCCCCACACGTCCGCGAAACGCGACAACGGGCAAGGATCACTCACAAATCAAAAAATAAATGGAAGATTTTTATTTATCCGGGTACTTTATTGTCAGGTTGCGTATTGGGATGTTTGGCTTTGCTTAGGAAGTTCCGACCAGACATCGAGGGTCTGCGCGCGGTTGCGGTTCTCGGTGTCGTGATTTTCCATATCGCTCCGTTGCGCCTCCAAGGAGGCTACATCGGGGTTGATGTCTTTTATGTCATCTCCGGGTTCTTGATCACATCCATCATCAGGGACCGGATCGAGCGGCACAGCTTCTCTCTGACAGAGTTTTTCTCGCGCCGGATCAGGCGGCTTCTTCCCGCTCATCTGGCGTTGCTCATCGTCGTCATGGCGGTGACACCCATTTGGTCACTGCCGGACGAGGTCGAGAGCACCGCAATCTCGGCAGTCGCCTCATCCTTATATGTCTCGAACATATACTTCGCCTCCGTAAGCGGGTACTTCAACTCTCAACTCGAATCAAATCCACTGCTCCACACATGGTCGCTTTCGGTCGAAGAGCAGTATTATCTCGTTTTCCCATTACTGATGATGCTACTTGCCAGTTCGGCGCGCCACGTTGCAGCAGCCTGGATGGCAGTACTCGCAATACTTTCATTCGCGCTCGCTCAATGGCTCATCGGCGTCAATGAGAATGTCGCGTTCTTCATCATGCCGACGCGGTTCTGGGAGTTCTGCATCGGAGGCGTTCTGGCGTGCACGAACTGGGCGCACGCCTGGCGAGGAGGTTTGCGCGACGGAGCCGCCGCGCTCGGCCTTGCCGCGATCGTGGCGTCGTTCTTCCTTCTTCACGAAGGGACGCCGATGCCGGGCATCCACGCCCTTCCGGCAACCGTTGGAACCGGCCTGATAATCCTTGCCGGAATGAATGGCCGATCCAGGCTGTCGAGCCTTGCCCTCGAAAATCCGGCCTCGCGATTCATCGGCCGAATTTCCTACTCGGTCTACTTGTGGCACTGGCCGATCGTCGTGTTCTACGAGATGCGGGTCGCCCACACCAATCCGTTCGAAAAAGCGCTCCTGCTCCTCGCGTCTCTCGTCCTTGGAGCAGCGAGTTGGTACTGGATCGAGCGCCGGTTCCTCGCGATCCCGATCACAGGTAACCCGCTGAGATTCTTCAAGGCGACCGTTGGCGGCATCGCGTGTGTAAGCCTGGTCGCTGGCGCCCTCATCTTGAATGATGGCTTCTCGTGGCGGTTCAACAACCAGCAGCGTCGCATGATCTCTGTTGTGACGGGGGCCCACGGCGACCAGGACTCAGGCGAGGATTGCTTCCTCGAGGCAAGCAAGGAAAAGGATCCCGACGATTTCGACTACTCGGGCTGCATACATTTGAGCAAGAACTCCCAGAATGTTCTGCTGCTTGGCGACAGTCATATGGACCACTATCTTACGGGATTTGAAGAAGTTCTCGATGAGCGGCACCTATCGATCGTCAATGCCTCGCAGTGCCGTCCGCTCGTCTGGGATAAAGGCGTATCCAACTGTATCGAGCTCTACCGCCACGTAATCGATCAATACGTAAAGAAGAAGCGGTTTGACGCTATCGTCGTCGCTGCTCGCTGGCAGGAACGGGACATTCTTTCGTTGACACGCACAATCAAAGAGCTGTCGCCGCATGTCAGGCAAATCTATGTGATCGGCCCCGTGGTGGAGTATCTTCAGGATCTGCCGCGACTTCTCGCATTTGGCCGCCTCGAGGATGCCGACGATTTTCGAACATGGTCACGCTTAATGGAGAAGCGGGAGCTTGACGGGAAACTGCGGCAGGCTGTCCAGGCATTGGAAAAGGTGACCTACATCTCGGCCATCGACACGATGTGCGGCTTTCAGAATTGTCGCGTGATCACGCCCGACGGCTTCCCCATGCAGAGCGATTACGGGCATCTTTCCCGTGCCGGATCGATTGAGATGGTCGCGCGCTTCAAGGCCCAGGGACTGCTTCGCGGGCTATCGTTCGAACCGTGACCCGGGCTCGACCTGACCAGAATTCCTGGCGCACTGACCCTGCCCCGGAAGCGCCTCGGCCACGGCTTGGCCCAGTTCGCGGTCAGGTCATGTTTGGTCGGGGCTGAGCGCCCCGACACCAAGGGAGAAATCAGGCGACAGCCGAGTGGCCAGAGGCCCCGCGTAACGGGCAGTGGCGGAAGGGGTGTCCGCATGATTTTTCATTTAGTGATTTGAATTATATCAAAAATATTCTCTTAATGTAAAAGTGTACCACATTTCAAACCACAGCACGTAGAGATAGATGGATCGCGCGGGCCGGGCGACGCCCTTGAGCTTTGTCATCATCGGAGCAAATCCTGCCACTCCAGGAAAGCGGCCGTTCGCCTCGAATGTAATCAGTGACCGGATCGCGGATAAAGCGGAAGTTCCCACGTGAGAGTGTCGTCACGAAGCGCGGTTCATCCATCCGTCTCTGCTGCGCACTAGCTCCTGAAGCTGCGAGCCGCCCCGGGTAACGACCCGCCGCACCGGCTCATTTAAAGCGAGACCATGCCTGCTGGAAGCCGTCCGCGATGTCCTGCCAGGCGGTCTCGAACTGCGCGCGGCGCTGCTCCCACTTCTCGCGCTCGGTGTTGGCTACCTCGCGCATCTTCTTCTCGGCCTCGGCGCACTGCTCCTTCATCTCGTCGAGTGCGGCGGCGTATTGCCTCTGCGCGTCAAGCGATGCCTCTTTCATCTTGTGATCGAACTCCGTGATCTGGGCGTTCCACTCATCGATCTTCTGTTTCAGGCGTTCCACGTATTGGTCGCGGGTCTCCATGGAGATCTCCTTTCGTCTCGCTGCTCTGACGTGCTGCGTCGTTGCGTCCGTGCCGTAGCAGAGGTTGCCGCCGGATAGGCTTGAGTCAACTCTTGGCCGGTTTTCGCCATCCGGACTGGCACCATCAATGGCGGCTTCGAGCGGGGAGCAGTCATTCGCTGCGGGCCGCACCAAGGTCCGCTCTGCGGACCAAGCCGCCGTTCGCGAGCGTTTCGATCGGTTCGTTCGCAGGCGCCTGATCACGATCGATCTTCTTGAGGATAATCAGGCGCCGACGGCGGGCCGAACCGGTCAGCCGCCGGAGGTGTCGGCCGGCGGAGGCTGCCTGAAGGGGTTCATGTCCGGCGTGAGATCCGCACCGCCCGTGCCAGGAAGTATCTCAAACCCGAGGTCGAACTGCACCAGCATGCCCTTCAGCTCTTCCAGCACGTTCGCGTCTCCGTCGAGCGCGGCCTTTCCGGCCTCGATCTGCTCGTCCATTGACGCGGTGCCCATCATCACGTCGACCAAATCGGCGCGCGCGATCGTGATGGTGAGGTCGGCGTTCTCGGCTTGGAAGCCCGCGATGTTGGTCAGGGCTCCGTTGCTGAGCTCGACGACGAACTCTTCATCGGTGTCCGGCGTGACGAGATTGATGGTGAACTCCCGGTCGCCAGCCTTCTCGCTGTCGAGCCGGACGCCGAGGAAGTCGAGCCAGAGCGCGGTGCCCATCCCCCGAACGATATCGGGGCCGGCGGAATTCGGCGTCGCGCCGGCGGGGATGCCGTTCCGCAGCTCATAGGCCCCGGCGAGGAAGCTGTTGCGCACCGATGGGCTTTCCTGCTGGTAGCCGATCTGCTCGAACACGTCCGCGAGCAGATCCTTAGCCTCCTGGTTCGTCGGCTCGGCGTAGACGAGCTTATTGAGGATCTCCTGCGCCAGCTTGTACTCGCCGGCCTCGTAGAGCTCACGCCCCTTTGCGATGATCGGCTCGGCTCCCCCCATCATCTCGACGTAGAGCGGTGCCGAGTCGTCCGGCGACAACGGGATGAGCGTCGCCGGATTGGCGTCCCAGTAGCCGAGGTAGCGGTTTACGACGGCGCGGCTGTTATGCTCGACCGAGCCGTGGTAACTGCGCGCGGCCCACTGGTGCTGCAGGCTCTCGGGAACCTTATAGACGTTGTGGATCTCGTTGATCGTGACTCCTTGGTTGGCCAAGTGCAGCACCCCGTTGTTGAGATGTCCGTAGGTGTCGCGCTGTGCACGCATCACCTCCTGGATGCGTTCGTTGCCGAAGCGGGGCCAGGTATGTGCGGAGAACATGACCTCGGCCTCCTGCCCGAAGCGGTACAGCGCCACGTTGATCTGCTTCGACCATTCCAGCGCGTCGCGGACGAGGGCGCCGCGCAGCGTGTAGATGTTGTGGATGGTGCCGGTGATGTTCTCCGCCGCCCAGAACGCCTTGAGGTCCGGGAAGTAGGTGTTCATTTCCGCCGGGGCCTCGGTGCCGGGCGTGTTCTGAAAGATCATCCTGACGCCGTCGACCGTCATCTCCTCAAAGTCGTCCTTGATGATGACGGTTGGAGCGATGAGACCGAGATTGCCGGCGGCAGTGTTCTTGCCGATCGACTGGTCGACATGGCCGAAGGGGCTGCGCGGCAGCAGGACCCCGTACTGCATGAACATGCGCCGGTTCATCGCGTTGCCGGCATAGATGTTCTCGGATACCGCGTGGTCCATGAAGCCGACGGGCGCGATGACGGGCACGTCGCCGCTGGAGACATCGGCTTCGTCCACGACGCCGCGGACGCCGCCGAAGTGGTCGGCATGGCTGTGCGAATAGACCACGGCGACGACTGGAAACTCGCCGAGCTGCTCGTTGACGAGTTGGAGCGCGGCAGCGGCGGTTTCCTTGGCGGTCAGAGGGTCGAAGACAATCCAACCCGTATCGCCCTTGACAAATGTGATGTTCGCTAGGTCGAAGCCGCGCACCTGATAGATCTTGCCGGGCAGCACCTCGTAGAGCCCGTACGCCATGTTGAGCACGGCCTGGCGTTGGAGAGACGGATGGATGCTGTCGAAGTCCTGGCCCTGCAACAGCCAGTCGTAGCTCGCCATGTCCCAGGCGACGTTCCCCGCCTCGGCCATGATCTGCCTGTAGTCGGGCGCCGCGATGAAGCCACGCTGCGCTTCCTCGAAGTCGCGTTCGTCCTCGAAGGGAAGGCTGCCGCGAAGCTGCTCGATGATCTTGACCGTTTGGGGCGAGGGCATCTTGCCTTTCGGGTCGAAATGCGACCCAGCCTCTTGGGAAACCGCCGGCGAATGTGCAAGGGCCAAGGCCGCGCCTGTCAAGATGGCCAAGGTGTTCAATAATCTCATGATCGGTCTCCACGTTGCTTGCCGCCAACGGCAGCACCGCAGGGTAGCTTCGAATCCCTTGGACGCGATGATCTAGATCATCCTTGAGGACTCACGCGGCGCCGGAGTGAACGACTGCCTTGGACTCGGAGCAGTCGTTCGCTGCACGGATAACGAAGGGCGGCTCAGCGGACGAAGTTACCACTCGCCGCAATCTGAAGGGGCGCTACATGTTCGTGGGCGGCACAAAGGTGCCATATCTAAGCAGCAAGTAGATAGCGATGATCGCCAATCCCACGGGAAGGATGAAATTCTGAACCCACACATAGAAATGCCCAAAGGACGATAGGGTAGCAAATTTGGTGCCGGCAGCTTCGAGACGAACCGCATAAAGTTCTACGTTTGTCTCGAAGTTCTGTGTCTGCCGTCAGCGCCTATGGGCCAAATTGACGTGATTGGGTAAGGGAGGGTTTCTGGCTCATCGTAACCACCATGGAGTGGAGATGAGACAGAAATCCGGGACACCGAAGGCGACGGCTGAACAGGTCGTGAAGGACATCCGTGAAAGCGTAGCGGCGAAATCCGACATGCTGGTCCAGATCTACATGGGGCTTCAGAAGGCCGGCGTCGAGATTCCTTTTCCCCAGAGGGACATCCACCTTCGCGCGTCCGATCCCGCCCCCGCGAAAGCAGAGGCAAAGGCGGAGGCCCCGTCGGAAACAAGCAATGGAAGGAAGTGCGAAGGCTGACTCCGATGAATGCACCACAGCGGGTACAGCGGGCTCGGATGTGCCGCCGCAGTGATGATGCTGCTATAGTCCTGCACCCCATCGGAAGAGCAGTGCGAAGCCGATGGTGTCAAAGTTCGTGCCTGTCCGGCTATAGACACCTGTGCTTCCATGTAGTTTGATCGACGTAAAGTGGATGAGATCCAGCGACAGGCTGAAGCCAAGGCGCACGTTTCCGCTTCATCGCCGACGCTTCCCTTGCCCAGAGGCGACTGGGCCAGGACATCCCGGCTCCCCCAACGATCGTTTTTTAACAGCATTTGCCCACTGCCGCCTATCGCCGCCTCAACGTTAAACACGCCCATACCGGATGCTACCGCCACGTCAGTTGGGTCGGCGCTGAGAGCAAGTCTGGAGCGACTTTCTTCTCATTGGGCAATGATTTGGTCTGATTGAAATTTCTGTCGGCTTAAATCACAAAGGACACGTAGATGATGAGTGTGAGTAATACGGGGTAGACTATACGTGATACTTTCTGGAAGCTTTGGCAACGCGCGGCGCCAAGATATTGCCTTAAAGAGATCACCGCGATGGTCTGTGCGAGGCTGCAGAATACGAGAAGCGTAGATAGCAGGATGAAGCGGTCCATACGCGTGAAGTAGGGCACTCTTGGTAATAGATTGGCAGTTGCGAAGAGATAGGCGACAAGCGTCAGAAAAGCTGTGGCAGCGATGCCAATCCTGGCTCCTGTTTCTGAACTGGGGATCCAGAGCGGCGCCCATGACATTGCAACGATGAGGCAGAGCGGGACGATCAGTTTGAACACGTAATATTGGGGCGTTCGCTGAGTGAATATCTCCATTATAAATCCAGCCGTTCCCGCCTCACCCTTGAAAGCAAGGAATTCGCGTGGCTCGACCTTCCAGTCCAGCACCTCGAAATCGGGTAACGAAAAGGTTTCGCTGATCGCGGATTGACGCCCATGCGCTTCTACGAGAGCCACGAGGGCCACCTCGGTTCGCAGTAATCCTGCGGCAACCACATGGATCTGGAGTGTCTGACGATCGAACGGGAAATCTCGCAGGTCAAGGGGCTGGGAGAACCAGGCCCAGACCTTCTGCCGCATGGTCACTGTGCCATCCGGCTCCACCTCCGCATAGGGTGGGAAAGCGGACCATCCCTGCTGCTGATTGACGATCGCAAGACGAGGTGTCCAAACGGAGGTGGCAGGCATGATTTTCGGCCCGGGGCCCGAATGCTTCAGACTGTGGTCAGTCCACCTGGCAACAAGGAAAACACTCGCCGAGAAGCGCTGGTTCGCGGAGTCGATCGCGTCAACGTCGATCACGTAAGTCCTCAGCTGGACTTCGGTGGGTTCGCCCCAGGTGGTCGGGCGTTCGATGGTCGTGTGATCCGCGGCGGGCGTCGGCTCTTCGGAAATGGGGGCCGTGCCGGGGGTCTGTGCAGGCACCGATAATATTGGACAGCAAACTGCCGCGAGCATCAGGAAGGCAATGTAAAGAACTCCCGGGTGTCGATTACGAGTGCGGCTCATCATGTGCCCCGAGGCCATCGTTCTTATTCCCTCGCGTCTTCGTCTGGGTTGAGAATGCGGGGAAAAGGAACGCTAGTGGCACGACCCAATCCGGTCGGATTGGAGCGCGCCGCGGCTTGGGAGCCCGGTGCATTGAAGATGCGCGTGCCAAGCGCTCGCGCTGTCAACGCAAGGGATGGGCAGCTCATTTTGGGAACACCAGCGTCACATTGACCGTGAATCCGAGACCCTCGGCGCTCGCGGGCGTGTCGGCAGCCCACCAGCGCAGGCGGCCCTGGATCTGCACCGGCTGCTCGCCGATCTTCACGAGCTTCGCGACCCCGAAATTGATCGGCCCGGCCAGGTGTTCGCCACTCTGTGCATCCCAGTTGTAATTGAGCTCGGAATTGACCGAGAACGACCATGCCGACTGCGTCGTGTAGACGATGAAGGGCTGCATGTAGGTGTTGTTGAGGTCGGGCACGTTGTCCCTGGTCTCGGCGACGCCCCAGACATGGTTGACGAGGGCGCCATAGGTCCAGGGACCCTCCTGAAAAAGCGCCACGCCCGTGGGCCCGAGCCCGAACGTTCCAAGGCCCAGCAGCCGGTCGGTCGATGTCGGGATCTGCGCCGCGGGGCCGACGCCCCAGACCAGATTGCCCATCGGCGTCTTCACGGGTTTCTGCGGCGAGAAGAACAGGCTCTGCAAACTGTCGCTGAGGCCGAACTGCGAGCCGGAGTTTCCCGCGACATCGTCCTGGTAGATGATCGGCACGATCGTCCGGCTGATCATGTTCCAGTCATCGCCCAGCGTGATGGGAATGACCGGCTGGATGTTCGTCGTGCTGCGCCATCCATCGTCCGGCCCGACATTGAAGTCGAAGTTGCTCTGGATCGGAACGCTGATCAGGTTGGCGATCGGGTTCTGAAGTTGCTTGGCAAGGTCCGCGTCGGCCCATGCCGCGTCGGCCGTGGAAAGAAAAAGGACCACCGCCAGGCATCCACTTGTCGCTCTCGTTGTCATTGCGCTCCCTCCTCCATCCCGATCGCCATGCGGCACTCAGTCCGGGAAGATCCGCGACCAGTCGTCCTTCATGCTTATCAGGTGCCAGCCCTTCTCGGGCGCGGCATCAAGCGCCTTGTCGAGGTGCCCGAAATGGGACTTCCGGTCATAGGCAACCTCCCGCTCGGCGTCGTCGTGGTGAACAATCATGCCGAGGCGGCGCCCGGCGCCCGCGGTGGTCCATTCCAGCATCTGGAAATCGCCGTCCGAGTTGCCAAAGGCCGCGATCGGCTGCTTGCCGATGAACTTCTGGATGCCGACGGGTTTACCGGGGCCGTCGTCAATGAAATCGATCTCCATCTGCCGCACGATCCTCGGCGTACCCTCGACGACGTCGTATTTCGTCTTGATCGACGACCCGACGACGTTCTCGGGCGGGATGCCATAGGTCTTCTCGGTCCAGGGCCGCATGAACTCGACGCCGCCGCCCGAGACGATGAAGACCTTGAAGTCGTTCGCCTTGAGATAGTCGATGAGTTCGAGCATCGGCGCGTAGATCATCTCGGTATACGGCTTGCCGCTCACCGGATGCTTGGCCGTCGCGATCCAGTCGGCTGCGATCTGCGTGAAAGCCTCGCTCGGCATGCCGCCATGGGTCGCGGCAATAATCTGGAGAAGCCCCTTCTGCCCGACGGCGGCGAGCGC
Source organism: Thermohalobaculum xanthum (assembly GCF_016623495.1). Classification (GTDB taxonomy): domain Bacteria; phylum Pseudomonadota; class Alphaproteobacteria; order Rhodobacterales; family Rhodobacteraceae; genus Thermohalobaculum; species Thermohalobaculum xanthum. Next base: position 994,612 of record NZ_JAEHHL010000001.1, read on the forward strand.
TTTCATATCGCCCGACAGGACCGACTTGTAGGGCTCGGCCTCCTTCCACTCCGGATGAGCCGGCGCCATTTCCTTGACGCGGTCGAGTGCGAAGGCGAGCTGCACATACATCGGCTGTTCGCTCCAAAGCGTGCCGTCATTGTCGAAGGTCGCGATGCGATCATCGGGTGGCACGTAGTCCGCGCCGCCCTCCGAAGTCACGGCCGAAACGAAGTCGACGATCGCAGCCTTGGTCTCACCATTGTTCCACGATGGCAGAGGATCCTCGGCGGCCAGGGCAAGGCCCGCTTGCGCAACCACTGCCAGAACGGCAAGTGACGGTGCACGGATGCCCAGTCTGAATGCTCGCATGATGGGTCCTTTCCAAAGTCGCGAAATCCTACGCCGCACCCGATCCACACGCGGACGGCGCCCGACTCCACGAGCGCCGTCGGGTTGTGCCTGCGCTCAGTTCCCCATCGCCTCGTGGTAGGCATGGAAGGCCTCGAGCCGGCATGCCTCCATCTCACCACCTTTGAGGCCCTGATCGCCGCAGTTGTCGACGGCGTCATCAAGTGCCTTTTTTGCTGCGGCAACCTCCGCAGAGTCGTTCGTGTCGTCGAAATCAAGGTGAAGAGTCCGCTCGGTATGGTTCTGAGCGGCATCAACCGAACTTTGCATCGCCAGCACATGCATCTCGCACATGCTTCGTTGCGACTGGCTCGAATAATCATCGCTGTTCCGACATGCGTCGAGCGCGGCATTCACCGCCGCGTCGTCCGCATGGGCAAAACCTGCCCCGACAACCCCTGCCAAGAAGGCGCCGATCACGAGCGTCATCTTTTTCGACATGTTCGTCTCCATAACAGAATGAGTGTCGTTCCGTTGGCTGCCACGAACGTCCTCGCCTCCTGAGAACTTCCGTGGTCATTCGCGATGAAGCCGGGCCCGTGGGCGGGCCCGGCCGAGTTGTGTGTGGCTCAGTTCCCCGCCCGATTGGCCATGGCCCGCTCGACCTGCGCCTTCACGGCAGAGAGATTGAAGCTCGCTGCGCGCTGCATCGGCGGGAAGTCCCCGAAGGTCTGCGCAAGCTGGGCGACCTGTTGTTGCACGAAGACGAAGCGCCAGAACTCGAAGGCCCACCATTCGCCCGCGAAGAGCGAGTCGCCGACGTTCATCTTCTCGAACGGGTCGAGGCGCAGATTGTAGATGCCCGGCCAGTCGAGATGCACCTTGGGCCCGAACCAGCCGTCCGGCTGCTCTATGAACACGTATTTGTAGTCTCCGACCCTCGCGGAGGCGAGCTCCGTCTCGGTGAAGTACCAGAGTTCTTCGCGTGCCGAGGCACCGCCCTTGGTCAGCATGTCAAGCTGATTGTAGCCGTCGAGATGCACCTTGTACTCCGTTCCGGCCAGGGACTTGCCCGCCTTCAGCTCCTCGGCGACGTCGCCGTCATAGCCGGCGGCCGCAACGAAGGTAGGGAAGAAGTCGAGGCCAGACATGACGCCGTTGATGATCTGCCCGCGTTCCATTCGGTCCGGCCAGCGCATGATCATCGGCACGCGGAACCCGCCCTCGGTGCCCATGCCTTTCCAGCCCTTGAACGGGGTTGTGCCGCCGTCGGGCCAGGTGAACCCCTCCGCGCCGTTGTCCGTGGTCACGACGACGATCGTATTGTCGGCGATCCCCTTCTCGTCGAGATAGGCCATCACGCTGCCGATGATGTCGTCGAACTGCGCCATGCCGGCCTCGTAGACCGACCAGCCATTCTCGGACGTGCGCATGGCTTCATACTTTTCGCTTAGATGGGTGAAGACATGCATGCGGGTCGGGTTCAGCCAGACGAAGAACGGCTTGCCGTCGGCCTGCGCCTTGTCCATGAAGCTCGTGGCGTGTTCGAGAATGACGTCGTCCACCGTCTCCATGTTCAGTTCGACACCGTCGACCGGGTGCGGCGGCAGTGGTCCCTTGTCCTCGATCCTCTGCTTGCCCACCTTGCCCCAGCGCGGATCAACAGTGAGGTCCTCCTCTTCGGTGGCCCAGCTGTGCAGCACGTTGCGGGGGCCAACCTTGTCCAGAAGGTCCTTGGGATAGTTCGGTTTCCACGGATCCTCCATCGCGTCGAGGTGATAGAGATAGCCGAAGAACTCGTCGAAACCATGCACCGTCGGCAGGTACTCGTTGCGGTCGCCGAGGTGGTTCTTGCCGAACTGCCCGGTCGCATAACCGAGTTCCTTGAGCGCTGTCGCGATCGTGGGGGCCTCCGCCGGCATGCCGACGGTGGCGCCGGCCTGGCCCACGGTGGTGAGGCCGGTGCGTATCGGCAGCTGGCCGGTGACGAAGTTGGCACGGCCAGCCGTGCAGCTCGCTTCGGCATAGTAGTCGGTGAATAGCGCGCCCTCGGCCGCAAGCTTATCTATGTTGGGCGTTCGCCCCGCCATCAAGCCGCGATGATAAGCCCCGATGTTCCACATCCCGATGTCGTCTCCCATGATGAAGACGATGTTTGGTGGGGATGTTTCCTGTGCGACCGCAATCGTCGCGCCAAGCGACACGGCGGCAGCTAAAAATGCTGTTCTGATTGGTAGCATGATGATGATTCTTCCCTTGCTGTTCCGGGATCGGGCCATCCAGGCGTTGAACGAGGCATCTCGACACAGTCGGCTCGCATTCCGGTGCCGAAGCGACGGTGGCCTAAAAGAGCAACCCATTGAGGCTCACGATGGGTATGTTACCGGCTCGGCTAGACAGATGTTATTGGACCGAGGGCCTACATTGAGACGGATGCGTTCTTTTGTCCGGTGCTTGCCGTCTGGAGCACTTCTGGCTGCGTTTCTCGCGTTTCCGGGGGGCGGGTTGCACGCCGATACGACCACGCTGCGGTTTCTTGTCATTTACGAGCATCACAGTTCGCTCATTGCGAACATCGAAATCGCCGGGGGGATCGAGCAGAGGCTGGCCGAGGCCTTGCCGACGGAACGCGAGATCTACAGCGTCTATCTCGACAACGCGCGGTTCCCCAAAAACCCGAAGTCGGCACGCTTCATGGGCATGCTGGAAGAAAACTTCTCAAGCATGACCTTCGACGTCGTTATGGCCGTCGGTCCCGCTGCCCTCTCCTTCGCGCTGGAGCACCAGGATAGTCTGGCGCCGGGCGCCCCGATCCTGTTCACCACGGTTGCCTGGGACCCGATGATCAAAGCGGATCTGCCGCCCCATGTGGGCGGCCTCTTCAGGGCCTATGACATGGCCAATCTGATGGAGTTCGCGATGAAACTGCAGCCCGAGGCACGCCAGATCGTGGTGATGTCCGGCTCTGCCGAGTTCGACCGCAATCTGGCCAGCTGGGCGCGAAAAACACTCGGGAGCCAGTTCGCTGGCCTTCCGGTGTCCTTTGTCTCGGATCTGCCGCTGGCCGGCTACGTGGAGGCGGCGCGCGGCTACGACCGCAATACCATCCTTCTGATCCTGACAATCCTCAGAGACGCCACGGGAAGGAAAATGCTCCCCAGCGACGCCGCGGGGGCAATCGCGGCCTCTTCCGGTGCGCCGACCTATGGGTTCTACAGCACCTTTCTGCGATCCGGCGTCATGGGTGGCCACATCACGACCTTTGCGGATATCGGATGGATCCTGGCCGACAGAGCCCTTTCCGCGATAAGTGACGGGGGTAGCGGCAAGCTGCCGATCACCGAGGCGCCGGGTGCCGATGTAGTGAACTGGCCTCAGCTCGCCCGCTTTGGCATCGACAGGGACCTTGTCCCGTCGGACACGGAGCGCCTCTTCTACGTTGCCCCCGCATGGCGGAGATACGAGCTCGAAATTGCATTGGCCACGGTGGTTCTGTTGCTCCAGACGGCGACCATTGCCGCCTTGATCGTGCAGATGCGACGGCGGAGGAACGCGGCCAGACAGCTCGAAGCGGATCGACTGGCACTTGCTTACTCGGCGCGCGCATCCCAGCTCGGCCAGCTTTCCGGTGCCATTGCCCACGAGCTGAATCAACCTCTGGCAGCCATCATGTCGAACGCCGAGGCCGGCTCGCGCATACTCGACTCGGAGACGCCAGACCTCGCCGAGGTCTCTGAAATCCTCTCCGATATTGCCAAGGATGATCGGCGCGCCGCAGAGATCATTGTCCAGCTCCGGCGCATGATGAAGGAAGGCGAGGTGGAGTTCGGGCAGATCGACCTGAACGCGGTCATCTCCGACACGCTAAAACTGTCGCACAGTGAGTTGATCGCACGGCGAACGGACGTCGATTTCAGGCGCAGCAAGGAACAAATCACGGTTCTGGGCAACTTCACGCAACTTCAGCAGGTCGTCCTCAACCTGTTGCTGAATGCGGCCGACGCGATGAGGGAACTGCCACCCGAGCAGCGCCAAGTCCTTGTCGAGAGCCGAGTTCTCGCCGACGGCACGCGTCAGGTGGTGGTCTCCGACGAAGGGCCAGGAGTTACAAAAGAGGCCGCGGTCGATGCCTTCAGGCCATTCGTCTCCTCGAAGCAAGATGGCCTCGGACTCGGGCTGTCGATTTGTCGCTCGATCGCGAAGGCCCATGGCGGTACGCTTGCGTTTGAACACGATTTGAAGACTGGTGCACGCATCATCCTCGCCCTGCCCGAACCGTAAGGAAACCCATGTCCGAAGCGCCGCCGACGGTGCATGTCGTGGATGACGATCCCGCTATCCGAAAGAGCCTTTTCCGGCTGCTATCCTCGGCGGGATACAGCTGTTCCTGCCACGAAAGTGCCGAAGCCTTCTTCAAGGAGTACACGCCGGGTGGGTCGGGGTGCGTGCTGATTGATCTCGATCTTCCGGGCGTCGATGGCTTTGCCGTCCAAGAATCTCTTTCATCTTCAGGGACTGGCCTGCCTGTTTTATTCCTGACGGGTACCGGCAACATCCCGGCGAGCGTGCGCGCGATGAAGGCTGGAGCCGTCGATTTCCTGACCAAACCGGCGGACGCGTCGGCCCTTCTATCAGCTGTCGAGAAAGCTCTAGCGTTTGATGATGCCACTCGCGCGGTCAAATCAACATGCGTCGATCTCGTGGAGCGCCTCGAAACGCTTACGCCGCGTGAACGACAGGTGCTCGACCTCGTCGTGATCGGGCGGCAGAACAAGCAGATCGCGGCAGAGCTCGGCACGGCGGAAAAGACGATAAAGGTTCACCGCTCTCGCATGATGCGGAAGATGCGTATGCCGTCCCTCGCAGAACTGGTCCGCGCGATGGTTGGGCTCGACGTTGAAAGCAAGAAAAGCTGACCCAGGGATAGGCCCAAAGGCCAATTTCCATCCGCCTGCGGTAGGCCTATACGATCAGAATGGACTATGATCGAATTTTGGTCGCGATCGTCGATGACGATGCAGGCGTGCTACGCGCGCTCGGACGGCTGGTCCGCTCACTTGGATACGAAGCAGTTACATATGGCTCGGGCGAAGCTTTGCTTGCCGCCGTCGATACGACGCCTCCGGCGTTTGCCATTTTGGACCAGCATATGCCCGGATTGACGGGAGTGGAGACTCTGAAGAAGCTTGCCACGTTGACCCCTGCGGTCTCAGTCGCAGTGATCACTGGACTGGACGAGCCAGGTCTACGAGAGACCTGCCTCGCGGCTGGTGCTGTGGCCTATATTTTGAAGCCCGTGTCACAGTCGGATATTGAGGCCCTGATCGAGAAGACAACGCAAACTACTGATTGAATTTTTGTCGGCATACCGATGCACAGACTTCGAATTCTCAAGGTTAAATGTCCGCCATAAATTTTTGTTAGATGTTCCTATCTCCGCACCAGACTACGATCGGTCCTCGAAATTTCGGGAGGCCACCCATCTCAGCCATGCCAGATTTCCAAGGCCGCGATACGAGGGATCTCCGCTACCGGTATGTAGAGCTGAGCTTCGTCCAAGCCTCAGCGAACGTCTGCTTCCCGCCCACGAATGTCATCAAGGGTACCGCGGCGAATGACCGTTCAGGGCTCGAAGCGGCCATTCGCTGCACGGATAACGAAAGGCCACTCGGCGGACGAAGCCGACATTGAGCGGTCGGCAGCTTCCGGCCCAAAGCCGTCATTCGTGCTCGACGCTGCTAATGTCCGCTTCGAACCCAACCGAGACTACTAGCTCAACCGCCTTCGTCACTGAACACGCGTTCCTCGAGCGAATGGCCCTTCCCCCTGGTCAGGATGCCTTCGCCTGCGCGACCTCCCATGTATTTTGGGCCCTTGCCGCCTTCGCTCTCATGGCCATCGGCCGCGTCGGCGTGGTCGTCGTCTGCGGTGTGATCATGCTCGTCACCACTATCATGGCCGCCGGTCGCCCCGTCTCGGCCGCCCATGTATTTCGGTCCTTTGCCTTTTCCTTCCGAGGCGTCGTGCTGGTCGCCGATCTCATGGCCAGTCCCGTGGCTCGTGTCATGCGTGCCCGTCACGAGGTGACCGCCACCGGCGCCGGCCTTACCGCCGCCACCTCCGCTGCCGCCAGAATGGGTCTGCGCCGAAAGATCGAGTGGTGCCGCGCCAATTAGTGTTACGAGCGCGGTGCCCGCGAGGAGCTTGGCGAGCGCGCGTCGCGTCGTCCGAGATCTGAAGATCATGGTCATCTCCCTCGCCCCAAGTCTTCGAAAAAAGGGGCGCGAAGCGGCTTCGCTCGCGCCCCCACTTCTAGCAATGATCGCCTCAGTTCGCGGCCAGTTGGTCGACCGGCACCGCGTATTCATGGATGTACTCGATCACCAGCCGCGCATCTTCGGCTGCCGCCGTGAAGGCTTCGAGAGAGCCGCTCGCCGTCAGGTCTACATTGTCGAAAACGACCTCATAGATATTCACCTCCGTCGGTAGCCAGCTTCCGTCGGTCTGCTGGATCAGGACGGTCGTGGTGACGCCCGTGAAGGTGTCGGAACGATCATAGCTGAAGTCGGCATACTCGATGTCGGAATAGGTGACATCGCCCACGGTCGTCGTCTGGATGCCGAGGAAGGCATCGATGTAGGCGATCTCATCGGCCGTGAAGACACCGGTCTTGTCGGTCGCGGCCGCGAGGAACGCGGGGGCGGCCTCGAGGTCCTCGACCGTCAACTGGCCATCGACCATGAAGTCGAACTCGGTTCCCGCCAAGGTCTCGGGCGTCAGGCCAGGGATGCTCCCGGTCGTCATCAACGCCACGTAGATCGCGAGGTTCTCGAGCGGCGAGTCGATCGTCTTCGTCGTCTCGACGCCGTCAACGACTGAGGTCACGAGGAGCCGGCCGGCCGGATCAAGCGCGAGCGCCGTTGCACCCGAGAGCAGGGCGATGACCTCATCGGCCCGACGGTCGAGCACCTTGGTCGGCGCGCGGCCGACGTTGAGGCGGCCAAGTTCGACTTCGACGGTCAGGGTCTCGTCGACCGGGTGTCCTTCCTCGTCGAGCGGGATCGGGTTGCCGTCGGCGTCGAGCGGCTGGACGAAGCCCTCAGGGGTAAGGATCGGCACGCCATCCTCGTCGCGCAGGATGACCCAGAGGTCGCCGAATACGTCACCGCGCTTCGAACCGGCGGTCTCGGGCTTCGCACCAGCGCCCGCCTTGCCACCCTTCTCACCCGCCCAGTCTGGTCGATCGGAATCCTCGTCCGCCGCGCCCGTGATGTCGCGGAAGATGCCGCCAAGCCCACCGCTCCGGCCATGGGCCGCGTCCGAACCGCCCTGGCCGTGCCCACCGCCGGCGCCCTGGCCGCGCTGCTGGCCACTGCCCGAGCCCTGGCCGGCCGCCGACGCCGTGTCCAGCGGAAGTGCAATCATGAGTGCGCCGGCCGTGACGCTTGCCAGAAGCGCAGCAGTTACTCGGGTAGGATTACGGAATGTCATCGGTTCTTGTCTCCCACAAGGAAAAGGCGCCTACCGGCCACGAGCCGAAACTGCCTTCCGGTCGGACGCCCCGCTAAGTCACCGAAACCATCCGACTTGCCGGTCCATGTGTCCTTGATCGGAGTCAAAATGCTGGAAATCTCTGTGGAACTTCTGGCGATGCTTCTCAGAACCTGTAGGAGAGCCCAACACTGAACTGGTTTTCCGACGGCTCGAACCGTTCGGTCCCCGCGCCGTAATCCACTGTGAACGAGTCGTAGCTCGTATGGGTGTAATCGAGGTTCACATGCAGCTTGTCCGTAACGGGGAACTCGATCCCTCCGCCCACGCGAATGCCAGTGTCGGAGCGACTGCGCGAGGCAGATGCACCCCCGAAACTGTAATCCGCGTCGAACCAGCTGTTCACCACGCCACCCTTGGCGTAGACGAGGATCGCATCGTTGACGATGTAGCCGCCCTTGAGCATCGCCCCGACCAATCCCTTCTTCTCGGCCGAGAAAAGCCGCCCGTTCGGATCGCGATCGATGTTCCAGTTCGAGGTCGAGAGTTCGCCTTCGATCTCGGCACCAACGTAGAACTCGTCGAACGCGTGGCCATAGCCGGCGAAGATACCGCCGTTGACGCCTCCGCTGCCCTGGGTCGTCTCGCGCAGGGTCGTGACGCCCATGCCCGACGTCCGCTCGCCCGACGTGTCGGTCAGGAGGGTGCCATGCCCGACGCGGGCGCCGACATAGAAGCCGGTGAAGTCGGCGGGCTGCGGCGCCGGCGCGTCATGCTCGCCCAAGCTGTAGACGAGCCCGACCCGCGCGATCGACTCCATGTTGGCGAGGTTGTCTTCCGTCGCGGTCAGCCCGTAGTCGTAGTCGCCATATGAGGTAAGGAGGTATTCCATGCGGCCCGAGAAGCCGTTGCCGATCAGGAACTCGGCGCCGATACCACCCCGAAGGCCAAGGCGGCGCTCGGTGTCGCTCACTTCGATCAACCCGTTCCCGTAGCTGGTCTCGAAACTCGTGCCGACCGCGCCGGCGCGACCATAGAGAAGCACATCGTTGCGGGTGCGGAATCCAACGATTGCGCTGCCGCCGATGCTGTCTTTGCGGCGAACCGAAAAGTCCCGGTTGGAGGAATGCGCCCATTCGGCGTCGCCGTAGTCCCCGTCGAGCTCGACGCCGAGGAGGATGTTCCCGACATCGGCACGGTAGCCGATGAAAGGGCCGCCAAGCACGCCTGCTCCCGCGAAGTCAGCCGCAAGCGCCCCCGTTCCTCCTCCGCCGCGTTGGCCGTCGAGCGCTGTCGTCAGGGTCCCGTGCCCGAACTGCACGCCACCGTAGAAGCCCCCGTCGGTGCCCGAGGCGAAGCCCTCGTTCACCGCGTAGGCCGCGTCGAGTGTGGCACCAAGGCTCAGCATGAAGGTGTGCTCGTCATAGTCCTGGCCTGCGACATCCGAGCTTCGCTGGGCGAAGCTGTAGTCGCCGCCAAGAAACACGTTGGGCGTGAGGTAGTAGCGCAGCCCGCCACCGATTTCCGTCACGTAGTCGGTCCGCGAGCTCTCGCGGTAGTCGTTCTTGGTGAGAAAGGCATAACCCACCACCGAGAGATCAGGCGCCACGCGGTGCGAGACATCGAGGCCGGCCGCGGTGCTCACATAGCCTGACGAGCCGGCGAGCGTGGTTTCCTCGATCGTGCGATCGACAAGGCCGGTGACGGTCGTGCGGGGCCCCGGTCGCCAGGTCACCTTGCCACCGAAGTCGGGGACGGTTGTCGCAGAGAAGGCCGGGTCCTCGTAGTTCTGCGAGAGCACGCCAACAAGCACCTCGCCGCGCACGGGCCCGAGATCGCCGGAGACGCCGACCGCGGCCTGAATGCCATCGGAGTCACGCTCGTATCCCTGGTCGTCAACGGCCTGCTTATAATGTCGCATGTCGTACAGGCCTTGGACGAAGAGGGCGCGATCGTTTCCGATATCGTAGGCGACGCGCCCGCCGAACTCGCCCATCAGGCGGTCGCGGTCGTTGTTGTCGATGAATCCGGGCGGGCTTGCCGAGGGGACATTGCCGAAGTCGAGCCGGCGCATGTTTGCGCCGACCCGGATGCCGACGCGTCCCTCGTCGTGAGAGACACCCACGAAAGCACTTCCCTCGGTATAGGGGGTAGGCCTGGTGCCGTTCTCGTCGTCGGGCGACGTCCGGGGCTCATGCTCCCAAGCGTAATCTGCCCCGCCGAAAATGAAGGTCTCCGCGCCAAGGTTCACGCGACCCTCGCCCCCGACGAGGAAGTCCTCGTAGTTCTCGCCCGTCTCGCGTGCATGAAGTCCGATGTCGCCCGACGCCGAGAGCCGAACGCGCGCCGTCTCATTGCCGCCATTGATCGTGACGAAGGGCTGGATCACCGTGATGAAGTCGCCCTGCTTGTCGTTCTCGGTTGCGAAGATGTTGTCATTGTACATCTCGCCGACCGTCACGCCGGCGTCGATGTCCCATGATGCGCCCGCATCCTCCGCATCCTGCGCCATCGCGGCCGCGCCGACACCGGCGAGTGCCGCGGCGATCCCGACTGGGATCCGCCGTCCTCTCTTGCCCTTCACGCTGCCCCTCGCTCGTTCGCGGCAATTCCCCGAAACACTATTCCATATCGGCGCCCTTTAAGTTGACTTATGACAAGGTCAGTCCGTGAAAAGTCCATTCTATGTTGCTGAGATGACGGATTTCGCGCCGCTTATGGCGAAGGCGCGCACCTGGCGACGGATTCCCGACCGCAGCAGCCAGGGATTGGCTCGCCTGGAATTGGCTCTAAACGGAGACGCGTTAGCGCAGGCAAGATGACCTGCCGCTCCCAAGACGGCTCGGTCTCAACCTAGTGGATGCCGGTCGGCTCTGACGGCCGGGAGAAAGGAGACCCCCATGTCACGCTTTATCACCGCGGCCGCGATCACCGCGGCGCTCCTTGCTGGCCCGGCAGCTGCAGCCGAACCGGAGCAAGGCGCGCGTCTCGGCATAACGCTCGACGAGATCTCCGCCGCGCTGGCCGCCGACGGATACGCGCTCACTGCGTTTGAGCGCAGCGATAGGTCGATCGAACTCACCATCATCAGGGAAGCCCGGAGGATCGAGGCTTTCGTCGATCCTTCGACCGGCGAGGTTACGCGGGTCGAAACGCGAGGCCGCGGCGGTCCCTGGCCTCTTCCGGGCGTCGATGACGCCGACCTCCGAGCGCGGCTCTCGGCAGAGGGCTATGAGATCGTGAAGTACGAACGCGAGCGTGGCGAGATCGAGGTAAAGGCGATGCGCGACGGCCGTCGCTGGGAGCTCGAGATCGACCCGCGCGATGGCCGCACCTTGAAGGTAGAGGAGGACGAATGATGCCCGACACTGTGTCTTCCAACGAGACCCTTCGGCCTTGGGACCCGGTCGTCCGGCTCACGCATTGGGGGATTGCGGCCGCTGTTCTCCTCAACGGCCTCGTTACCGAGGATGGCGGCCGGGTCCATGTCTGGGTCGGTTATGCAGCCTTCGCGCTTCTGGCGCTGCGGCTGATCTGGGGCCTCGTTGGCACGAAGAGGGCGCGCTTCGCATCCTTTCCGCCGAGCCTCTCGACCGCACGTGCCCATTTGGGCGACCTGCTCGCCGGGCGCTACCGCGACTACCCCTCGCACAATCCGCTCGGCTCGCTGATGGCCTACGCACTCTGGGGTCTTCTTGCCGTGGTGACTCTGACCGGCATCGGCATGGCGGGCTCGCCGTTCGAAGAGCGTCCCGCCACCAGGCAGGAGTCGGTTGCATCGCATGATCGCGACGACGAGCGTGAGCGGGAGGAGGAAGACGAGGTCCTCGAGGAAGTCCACGAGGTCGCCGCGAACCTTATTCTTGTCCTTGCCGCCCTTCACGTTGCGGGCGTCGGACTCGAGAGCCGGCTTGCGGGCCGCAACCTCGTGCGCCCGATGCTGGGCGGCCGTTCGAGCGGAAAGGAAGGCTGAACGGGCTTGGGCTGATGGCCGGTGGGGCAGTCCCCTTGGTTCTGGATATGCATCAGCGCGGTAGGGCCTTGCAGGCATCCGTGATTATGCCGGCCGAGCCGATGGGAATACCTGTCCGCAAAGCGGACTTTGGTGACCGGCGCAGCGAATGACCGCTCGCCGCCCGAAGCCGCCACTGCCGTAGCCAATCCGAATGGCAGAACCCGGTCCATTGCTGTCGCTCGGCCGAGCCATAACGTATTACTGCTCGCGTGCCCAAGTGGCCTCTGCAGCCTTCATTCGAACGAAGACACCCGTTTGCGGACCTTTCAAACGCTGGATGATGCCTGTGGTCTACACCTTCTACGTGCAGTAGATGCAAATCGCGCACGGTTTGCGATACAGTTTGGCGGAGGACATGCCCAGCTTCGAAGGGTCACATCATGCACCCCGATCTTGAGGTTAGTCACCGCGTTCTTCGTACATCCTATCGCCGTTATATCGACGCCGACCGCGCCTTTCAGCGTGCGCTCGAAATGGCCCTCGCCTGGTTTCCGGGCGCTGACACTCATGGCGTCCTCATGATTGGCGACCCGGGCTCGCGTCTCAGATCGCTCTATGAGAACCGCGATCGAGCACTGGCCCGCCTTCAGCTTGCGAGAGCCACCTTCAAGCAACGGCAAGCCGGTCTCGCTCGAAAGACGGTGATCACAGCATCAACCTGGACGATCAACTAGATCATTCATGCGGACGTGCGGGCCAATGCTGGACGCTCTCATCCGCGCTCCGAGGGCCAATCCGCGCGCGCGGCGTCTTGGCTTGCTAACTCCGATCCACTGTTTGGGATGCCAGCGCCTGCGTCCATCGAAGGCTTGGGTTTGAATTGTATTGGCCGACACGCGCACGAAGCGCTAGACGCCAAAGCATGGTGCAGCTCTTGATCGTTTATCACTCGAGAACTGGCGGCAGCCGGCAGATGGCCGAGGCCGCAGCCGGGGCAGCTCAGACGGAAATCGAGACCTTCCTGCGGACGGCGGGTGGGGCCGGACCCCACGACTTGCTGCATGCGGATGGCTACATTTTCTGCGCACCGGAGAACCTTGCCGCGATTTCTGGCGTGATGAAGGATTTCTTCGATCGATGCTATTATCCAGTTCTCGGCCGCATCGAGGGGCGCCCCTACGCCCAGATGGTCTGCGCTGGCTCGGACGGAGAAAATGCAGCACGACAGATCGCGCGCATAGCGAGAGGGTGGCGTCTGAAGGAAGTTCAACCGCCCCTGATCGTCTGCACCCACGCCCAGACACCTGAGGAAATTCTCGCGGAAAAGACCATCCCGGAGGAACAGCTCGCCCGCTGTCGCGAGTTGGGAGCCGCCATGGGGGCCGGGTTGAGCATGGGGGTGTTTTGACTGGGCCGCGATCGGCGCGGCTCTTCAAACTCACGCCTCGTGACATGGAAAATCTTGGAGAAGCTGGTGTCGGAATAGCCATTCTTCGAGGCAGATTTCCGGCGGGGTCGCGTCGCGGATAGCCCCTGAAGTTTCATGCTCTGCCTTTTGCACTAGGTGATCCGGTGAGTGGAACCTGATGAGGGACATGTCGACATGAGCCTCTCGAGACGCACTCTTCTTGCCGGTGGCGTCGCCGCGGCCGCGACGTTGAGCCTGTTCAGGCGCGGCCAGGCCACCGATCCGTCTGCAGAGGCCACACGGGCCATCCCGATGACTGGCGAGCGCATCCCCGTGATCGGCCTTGGCAGCTGGATCACTTTCAACGTGGGCAGGGACCCGGTGCTGCTCGAGCGTTGCGCTCAAGTCATCGAGGCTTTCGCGGAGGAAGGCGGCGGGATGATCGACTCGTCGCCCATGTATGGCTCGTCCCAGGATACCATTGGACACGGTCTGACGAGGCTACGTGATCCATCGGTCGTATTCTCCGCCGAGAAAGTCTGGACCTCCTCACCTAGGCAAGGCCCAAATCAGATCGCCGAGACTGGAGACAAGTGGGGTATCGACAAGTTCGATCTCCTCCAGGTTCACAACCTGCAGGGCTGGAGGGGTAATCTCGAAACCCTCTATGCAATGAAGGCCGAGGGTCGCCTTCGGTATGTCGGGGTCACGACCTCCCATGGGCGCAGACACGAACTGCTCGAGCAGATCATGCGGGAGGAGCCGATCGATTTCGTGCAGCTCACCTACAATGTACAGGACCGGGAGGCCGAGGCGCGGCTCCTGCCGCTGGCTCAGGAGCGCGGCATTGGGGTGATCGTCAACAGGCCCTACCGCCGCGGTGCATTGGTGCGGCGTTTTCAAGGGGCGCCGCTGCCAGCCTGGACCGAGGAAATCGGAGCGCAGACCTGGCCGCAGTTGCTGCTCAAGTTCATCATATCGCACCCGGCCGTAACTGTTGTCATTCCCGCCACGCGGCAGATGGCCCATCTCCGTGAAAACAAGGCCGCGGCGCGCGGACCGCTCCCCGATGACGCACTCAGGAGGCGGATGGCAGCGGATATCGCAGATCTCTGATGACCGACTGGCTCAGCTATTCGCCGGGCGACTTCCTGATGTTCGGCCCCGATGTCTATTGGCGCCTCTTCGCTCTCCAGAACCTCTCGCTTTGGCCCCTACCTGTGTTTGCCGCTGGTACCGGCGTCACGATGCTCGGCGCGCTCGCAACCCCGGGGCGTTGGAAGCTGCGCGTGATCTGGCTGGCGCTTGCATTGGCCTGGTTGGGGTCGGCGCATTTCATCGCGGCGCGCTACGTCCCGATCAACTGGCCCATGAAATACGCGGTCTGGGGGTTTGGGGTCGAGAGCGCTCTGATAGTGGCGGCGGTGCTGACCGGAGCGCTCTTGGCGCGAGATTCGAGGTCTGGCATCTCTCGGACGTTGGGCATCGGACTCATCGCTTATGCCGTGCTCCTGCATCCTTTGATTGGTCTCGGATTTAGGCGGGCTTTTGACCAGGCAGAGATTATTGGCCTCGCACCAGACCCCACCGCGCTCGCCAGCCTCGGCCTTCTTCTGCTAATCCGACGCAGCCCATTGCGTGCGGCACTATCGATCGTGCCCGTCGCTTGGTGCGTGACGAGCGCAACCACGTTGCTGCTCCTCGGCGAGGCGCAGGGCTGGCTCCTGCTCGCCGCGCTCGGAATTTGGACCATTGGGTATGCGGCAGACTGGAGGCGCAGCGGCGTAAACCGCCTCTAAAGGCGTCAGCGTACTGTCAAAATGCACTTCAAGGAACAAGGCCGACTTGACCGCCCATGTACCTTTCCTCTCCGATGGCGGCTAAGGGAGCACGACAGTCCATGCTTTTTGCACATTCATCTGAACGGCGCGATCGTACGGACTGGGAGCCCCTGAAAGATCACCTCTTGGCGGTTGCCGCTCGGGCGGGAGAGTATTCCGCGCAATTCGACGCCAGGGCATGGGGCGAAACCGCTGGCCTGCTCCACGACCTCGGCAAGGCCAAGCCCGCCTTTCAGGCCAAGTTGAGGGGCGAGGCCAACTCCGAGCCCCATAGCGGAGAGGGCGCGCGTTACGCGGAGGAGCACCTTCCAGGCCTCGTCGGAAAACTGCTCGCTTTCTGCATTGCAGGGCACCATTCGGGGTTGCCGAACGGCGCAACACACTCCGAGGGTCGCCCGCCAACACCGCTCCGCGAGCGGACGCGAACTGCAGAGCTCATACAGCTCCCCGAAGGTATCGTGCTGCCGACCGTGGTGGGTCATATCCCGCGACCACTCAGTGTCGTCCCGGCGAATGCATCGGAACGCTCGTTTGCATTCCAATTCTTCGCGCGAATGATTTTCTCCGCGCTTGTCGATGCCGATTATATCGAGACAGAGCGGTTTTATGACGAGCTTGGTGGTCGCGCCTCCAGGCGTAGCCAAGGACCGTCGGTAGCCGTTCTGTCCGAAGCTCTGGAGGAGCGTCTGTCACGCTTTGGCAATCCCAGCGGAACGGTAAACAAGCTTCGCGACGAGATCAGATCTCACGTTCGGAGCCAGGCCGCAGCCGCCCCCGGGCTCTTCTCGCTCACGGTTCCAACCGGCGGAGGGAAGACTCTCGCATCGCTCGCGTTTGCGCTCGATCACGCCAAGCGGCACGGTCTTCAGCGGGTGATTTACGTGATCCCCTACACTTCCATCGTCGAACAGACCGCAGACGTCTTTCGCGATGCGCTCAAGGACAATGAAGCCGTTCTGGAGCACCATTCGGCGTTCGACTGGGATGGGCTCGACGATCCAGCCGAGTCCGAACGTATGAAGCTCGCGGCGCAGAACTGGGATCGCCCGGTAATCGTGACAACCGCAGTCCAGTTTTTCGAGAGCCTCTACTCCAATCGCACCTCCAAATGCCGAAAGCTTCATCGGCTTGCGAATGCCGTCATGATCCTTGATGAAGCGCAGACGCTACCACTCCGCTTGCTCCGTCCATGTCTCGCAGCACTCCGGGAACTCGCGCGCGGCTACAACTCGAGCATCGTCCTTTGCACGGCAACTCAACCGGCTCTCTTTCGGGAAGATGGTTTCCCACACCCTGAAGGTTTCGCACGCGCCGATGTTCGCGAGCTCGCGCCCCAGCCCGCACAACTTTACGAGGCGTTGCGCCGCGTCCGTGTCGTCAACTGTGGCCCCCTTTCAGACGATGAACTGCTGGCACGCCTTGCCGCGAAGGCCAGCGGCCTCGTAATCGTCAACAACCGCCGCCATGCGAGACAGCTCTTCGAACGTATACGCGACCACGACGGCGCCTCTCATTTGACCACCAGCATGACGCCAGAACACCGGCGGAGTGTTCTGCGCGAGGTACGCACAAGGCTAGCTCAAGACCTTCCGGTGCACCTGATTGCGACCTCCCTGATTGAGGCCGGCGTCGACGTCGACTTTCCCGTGGTCTACCGGGCAGTCGCCGGGATCGACTCCGTCGCTCAGGCAGCAGGACGTTGCAATCGAGAAGGACGCATGGCCGAACGAGGCGAGGTGTTTGTCTTTCGGCCCAGTGGAGAGCATCGGCCACCGCCCGATCTGAAACAGTTTGCCGATATCGGTGCCGAGATTCTCTCTCGCCACGCTGATCCTCTCTCGCTCGACGCGGTTCGCGACTATTTCCGGCTTCTCTACTGGGACCGGGCGCATGATCTGGACGCGGAGATGGTCGGATCTGTGAGGGGGATTATTCCGGCAATCGAGCGATCGGGCGGCCAAATGGACTTCCCGTTTGCGGACATAGCCTCTGCATTTCGAATTATCGCCGATGGTGCGCTGCCGATCGTCATTCGCGGGGGAGCCTTTGGCGTACCCGATGCAACACTGGAGCGACTGCAGACCCACCCGCATCCCGGCACCATCGCGCGTCAGCTCCAGCCCTATCAGATCCAGTTGCCCCAAAGAGTGCGTGGACGGTTCGTTGCGGCTGGGGCGGCTGAGTTCTGGCGAGAGGACGAGTTCGGCCCGCAATTCTTGCTGTTAGCGAATGTTGACCTCTACGATGACCGTGCTGGGCTGCGCTGGGATGATATTGAAGACTTTGGCTTGCAGGAATTGTGAGGGGATATGGGGTTCGGGATTAAACTTCTCGTTTGGGGTGATTATGCCTGCTTTACGCGCCCGGAGATGAAGGTGGAACGCGTGAGCTACGACGTGATCACACCTTCAGCAGCGCGGGGAATCCTCGAAGCGATCCACTGGAAGCCAGCGATCAGATGGGTCGTCGACAGCATCCATGTGCTCGCCCCCATCCGGTTCGAAAACATCCGCCGCAACGAGGTGGGATCGAAGATCTCCGCCGTTAATGTGAAGCGAGCGATGAATGCCGGAAACCTCGACGGGGTCGGCCACGCAATCGACGAAGATCGCCAGCAACGCGCGACGCTCGCGCTGAGGAACGTCCTGTACGGGATCGAGGCACATTTTGAGATAACCCCGAAAGCTGGGCCCGATGATAACGACACCAAGCACATCGAGATGTTCAGACGTAGGGCGGCGAGCGGGCAGTGCTTTCATCGGCCATGTCTGGGCGTGAGAGAGTTCCCCGCCCATTTCGACCTTGTTGATGAGTTTCCCGAGAGCAGCCTGCCGCAAGACGAACGCAACCGGGATCTTGGATGGATGCTCTACGACATAGATTACGAAAACGGTCGTGAGCCCCTCTTCTTTCGGGCCGTTATGCAGGACGGGGTAATTGACCTCGGTCGCGCCCGCAAGGAGGGGATGGCACAGTGACGATCCTGACCGCACTGGCATCCCTCTACGACCGGCTTGCGGATGCCGGCGAAGCCCCGCGACCACGATATTCCGTCGAGAAGATTGGCGCCGAAGTCGTGCTCGACGAGGAGGGCAATGTTATCCGTATTGCTCCAAAACTGGTGACAGAAGGAACACGGAGGATCGCCGCATCCCTCTCTGTACCAGCAG
Source organism: Thermohalobaculum xanthum (assembly GCF_016623495.1). Classification (GTDB taxonomy): domain Bacteria; phylum Pseudomonadota; class Alphaproteobacteria; order Rhodobacterales; family Rhodobacteraceae; genus Thermohalobaculum; species Thermohalobaculum xanthum. The sequence continues at coordinate 1,012,807 of NZ_JAEHHL010000001.1, forward strand.
CCGTAAAGCGGACAGCAGGCATTAAGCCAAACCGTCTATGGGACAAGACGGCTTACGTGCTTGGTATCACGGCAAAAAAGGATGAGGGCGGCAAACCAATCACCGACGATGAAGGACGCATGGTCCCCGGACAGGAAAAGCGCACCGCTGCGGAACACGAAGCATTCAAGCTGCTTCATCAAGACCTCCTCGCGGATGCGACTGACCCCGGCCTAATCGCTATGCGCCGCTTCCTCGAGACATGGCATCCGAGCGACTTCGCCGCACGGGGCTTCCCGGAGGAGGCACTCGACCAGAACATCGTCTTTCGGCTCGACGGTGACACGGATGCCAGCGGCGTCCCCCTCTATGTCCACGAGCGCCCCGCCGCCGTCGAATTGATCTCCGCGGAGGAGCCCTGTGGGAACCAGTCGCTTTGCCTCGTCACGGGTGAGCGCGCATCGATCGCAAGGCTGCACCCATCGATCAAAGGCGTTCTCGGCGCACAGAGTTCCGGGGCGTCGATCGTGTCGTTTAATCTTAACGCCTTCGAATCTTATGGAAAAACGCAGGGGGAGAACGCTCCCGTATCGGAGCGCGCGGCATATGCATACACGACCGCCCTCAATGCTCTTCTGGCGCGCGACTCGGGACGGAACGTTCGTATCGGAGATGCGACCGTCGTCTTCTGGGCAGAAACCCAAAACCCAAAAGCTGCCGCTACCATAGAAGATCTGCTCTTCGGCGCCCTCCAGCCGGAGGACGATGACGCTGCAAACCTCAAGATCCGTGCCGCGCTCGAGGCCGTTGCAAAGGGGCAGGCCACGGACGGCCCTGAGCTTGACCCCCAGACCCGTGTCTACATTCTCGGCCTCGCGCCCAACGCTTCCCGGCTCTCGATCCGCTTCTGGAACCCGGGCACCTTCGGAGACTTCGCCCGCCAGATCATGCGCTTCTGGCAGGATCTCGAGTTGGACCCTGCTCCATGGAAAGGGCCACCAGCGGCCTGGTCGCTCCTTTACGAGACTGCAATCCAGCGCAAGGCAGAGAACATTTCCCCCCTCCTCGGTGGTGAGCTGATGCGCGCGGTTCTGACAGGAGCGCCCTATCCGCGGCCACTGCTTTCAAGTGTCGTCGGCCGGATCAGAGCGGATGGCGAAATTAATGGCCGCAGAGCTGCGATCTGCAGGGCATTCGTCAACAGAAACATTGGACAGGAGGTGATCCCAGTGGGCCTCGATCCCGACAACCCCAACCCGGCCTATCGGCTGGGACGGCTCTTTGCCGTTCTCGAGAGTATCCAGAGAAGGGCTCTTCCCGGCCTCAATGCGACGATCAAGGATCGGTACTTCGCGGCTGCGTCGTCGACGCCGGCGCGCGTGTTCCCCGTCCTCGTGAAGAACGCCACCCACCATTTGGCCGTCATGCGAAAGGGCGATGGAGGCGGCCTTGCTCACTGGCTGGATTCCCAGATGGGTGAGATCTGGGCGGGGCTCGAAGCTGATTTGCCGCGCTCTCTTAACCTCGAGGACCAGGGACGCTTCGTTGCCGGTTACTACCACCAGAGGTGGGCTCGAAAGAAGGCCGACGAGACTGAGGGCGCAGAGGAACTGATCGACGCTGGGAGCGAAGAATGACCGCGATTTCGAACCGCTATGACTTTGTCTTTTTCTTTGATGTCGAGAACGGCAACCCGAACGGCGACCCCGATGCGGGCAACTTGCCGCGGATGGACCCGGAGACAAACCAGGGCCTCGTTTCGGATGTAAGCCTCAAGCGGAAGATCCGCGACTACGTAGCCGCTTCGAAGGCGGGCGAGCCGGGCTACGAGATCTACATGGCCGAGCGCGCGGTTCTCAATCGCCAGCACGCGCGTGCTTATGAGGCAACCAAGATCAAACAGGAAGCGAAGAAGCTCCCAAAGAAGGAGCAGGAGGCGCGCGAGCTCACCGACTGGATGTGCAAGAACTTCTTCGACATCCGTACGTTTGGCGCCGTCATGACAACGGAGGTGAATTGCGGCCAGGTGCGCGGCCCGGTGCAGCTGTCATTCGCCCGCTCGCAAGAGCCGATCATGCCGCTTGAGGTCTCCATCACACGATCCTCAGTGACTAACGAAAAGGACATCGAGAAAGAGCGCACAATGGGTCGAAAGCACATCGTGCCCTATGGGCTCTACTGTGCGCACGGCTTCATCAACGCGAAGCTCGCGGAGAAATCTGGCTTCTCGGAAGATGATCTCGAATTGCTCTGGAATGCGTTTCGGGACATGTACGACCTCGATCGGTCTGCGGCGCGCGGAATGATGGCGGGACGTCGCCTGATTGCTTTCAAGCACGACTCGGCGCTCGGCAATGCTCAGGCGCACAAGCTCTTTGATCGAGTAACGGTGAGCCGCCTGAATGGCGGCGATGCGCTCCCGGTCGGCGACCCGCGCACGCACAACTGGCCACCAGCGCGCGCGTTTTCGGACTATCGAATTGGCGTCGACACATCCGGTCTCCCTGACGGGATTTGCGTCATAGAGCCGTTCTGAGACAGTCTTCACTGCCGCTTGCACAATCAATCAGAGGAAGAATGTATACAATTGAAGACCTCAAGGCCGCGCGCGATGAGCTGCGGCAATGGGAAGAAAGATCCGATCGCTACGATGGCAACAATCCAGACAAGTACCGAAGCGATATTCGTCTTGCCCGAAGCAAAGTGCGTTTGATCGAAGGGCACTTGAAGAGGGCTGGCCAAATCGCATTGACGGAAAAGGAGGCGCTGGAACAGGCGCTTGATCATGCCTTTCCCAATGCAATGAGCAAAGAGGTCGTCGAGTTCGAAGGACGCCGTTATCAGCGCAGATTCTGGCCTCTTGAAAAAAGCCGCTCACGCAAGACGGTCACCGAATGGGGCAGTGACTGGGTTGAGCTACCCAAAAAATAGCGTTCGGCGCTGGGTCCAGATTTTGGTGCGTGGACATAAACATCAACGAAAGCGCCGGTATCCCGACTCACACGCTCGCCCCCCGTGCGAGGGCGTGGATTGAAACTTCTCGTAGGCTTGCTTGGTAAAGTTGAACTGGCGTCGCCCCCGTGCGGGGGCGTGGATTGAAACTACGGCATGGACGCGGCGGGCGAAAAGCCGAGCGAGTCGCCCCCCGTGCGGGGGCGTGGATTGAAACATTGATCCAGATCCGCCACGGCGCGTCATCGGACGGTCGCCCCCCGTGCGGGGGGCGTGGATTGAAACAAGTTTCAGGACCATGAAAATACGGAGGTTCTGCGATCGCCCCTCGTGCCGGGGCGTGGATTGAAACCACCGATCCGTCCCAAGCGACGCTCGGTGAAGCTCAAGCACGAGATCAAGCTTTCGACAGGGATTTGAGCAATTCGGCCTGCCGCTCTCGAGACACCGGGAGGTAGGATTCCATGGTCGTTGCGAGATTTTCGTGACCCATGTTCATCGAATACGCCTTAAACTGCTCGCGCGTCTGGCAAATCCGGTCGCCATAAAGCACCAAGGTCTTCCGGAAGGAGTGCGGCGTAAATTGCGGCAGGTGCACCCGCGCGAAGGCCGCCCGGATCACGGAGGTCAGCTTGCCCGTGCCCTCGTAATGCTCCCGTGCCAGCCCGTCCTTCGCGAACTTGCCGGATCGTAGAGCCATCCGAGGCTTCGGAAAGAGCGGGTCAGTATCACTGAAGAGCTCCACCTCGCGCAGGTAGATCACCCAGCGCTCAAAGTACTCCCGGTATGACGGGTCGACCGGCAGGAACCATGTGTCGAAGGTCTTTGCGTTCTTCGTCGCCACCTCGCGGGCGTCCTGGAAGACGTGGCCGTCGAACAGGTTGACATGCTTCAACCGCAAGCTCGCGACGGCACCGACGCGGGCACCGGTCAGCATGAAGAATGCAAAGAGTGCCTTATCACGCCGCTCGAACACGTCCACTTCGGGCATGCCATGGAAGGCATGGAGACACTGCTCCATCGATGGATACGGGGTCGCTCGCCGTGCGTGAGCGGCTCGAGATGCCTTCAGAGAGTTGTTGAAGTAATCGGCATCGCTGTAGCCAACCCTCGACTTGTATCCCGGCTGGTCGGCCAGCCAGAGCACGAATGCCTTCACCTGCGCGAGGGTCGCATCGACCGTCGACTGGCTGAGAGGTCTCCCGGTTCTCTTGCTGCGGGCCTTTTTCAGATGCGTCTTGAACCGCTCGCCCCATTCCCGGCGGAATCGCTTGAAGTCCTTCCAGCCGATGGCGGCCTCGAACTGGCTGAGCGCCGCCGCGACCTTGTCGAGGGTCTTCTCGTCGCGACCCTTCGCCTGCTTCAGGTGGTAGAGGTAGCGGTGCTTGATATGCTCGTTTTCGGGGATGACTTTCACCATCTTCAGCCTCCTGCTCGAAGTGTTGTTTTGAACCGGGTCGCAGAGGTTCGCTTAGTCGTAGCCACGCCTGTTGATGGCGAACTCGAACCTCGTGGCCCATTCGGTAAGGTTGCGATCGCTCACGATCCGTTGGGCGGTCCGTTCACAATGCGGGCAGATCATGATTATGCGACTTCGCCCTCCTTCCATCGGCTCGTGATCGACCAGTCCCGGCATTGGGGCGCGGGGGCGCTTGCAGCAGAGACAGAAGATCTCGAAGGCCCCTAAAGCTTGCTTGCTGGCCTTGAGGCGCGACGCGTGGAACTCCTTGAAGTCCCGGCCTCGGATCAGGAAGGGGCGCTTGTCGGTGATGCAGGGAAGGCCCTGCCTGCGCCAGTTCCTGACTGTTTGAACCGTCACCCCGACAATCTCGGCGAGCTGATCGATCCTGTAGGCCCGGTGCGTTTTCACGCGGCGCGCGTCGATGCGCCGGCGCATCAGAGTGCGCCGTCATCGTTCGGATCTACGCGGCGCGCGTCGGCCCACGCGTTCAGATCCGCGCCGCGGTAGATGATCTTTCGGCCCAGCTTGTAATAGGCGGGGCCGACACCCTTGTGGCGCCACTGTGTGAGTTTGTCCCGGTCGCCGAGCAGGTCGAGGTCCGGGTCGCCGGGCAGATAGTTGCGGTCGTGCTCGAAGAGTTTCGCCATGATCTGGCCTCCTTGGTTCATCTTGGAGGCGTTGGACCACGCTTGAGCAGGTCGGTAAAAATGCGGCTTCGGAGCGTTGGAAAGCCCTTACTCTGACTGCCTTCTTCGATCGTTCATCAATGCCAGGCACTCCTCGAGAGCGTTCCGCTGACGCGGCACGCCGTACCCACGGAGCCCCTCGAAAGCGTCTCCCGAAGGCTCCATGTCCGTTTCGGTCAGTTGGCCCAGCGCCCACTCCGCAGGCCCGCGCGTATGAGACTTGATCCCCAGGATCGTGAAGGCCTTCGCAAGGGCCCGCGCGAACTGGGTCGATCCGCTGCCGTCATGGGGCGATGTGCCCCAGGTCGGGAACTGGCCTGTCTCTTGCGCAAACAGCCGGGCAAGTCTGAGAGCGATCTCGCGCGCGTAGTAGTCCGGGGCGCGGTGCTTCAGGTTCCAGAAGCGCTCTTCCTGTTCGTTGAGTTCGCGGAGCCGGTCCCCGATAACGCTTTGAAGATCAAGACACATATAAAGGAACACATGGCTCCCGCCCACCTCAGCAATGTTCTTCCTCACGAGGGACGTCGGGCTATCCGCGAATATGCGGCGCGCCTGATCTCGCAGCTTCTGATCGATGCGCGGGTGCAAGGCGTCGAACATTTCCCGCCCGGCTTCGTCTTCCTCCGAAGGCAACAGCGTGGAGAACACCGCGTCGAGGTGCTCCAGCGTCTCCTTGCACGCATCCCGCTCGCGAATGAACTGCGCCTTGGTGTCGTGCTGGTTCGGCTTCGATGTGTCGAATGGCGGGGAGTTTCCCAGGAGGGTCGATGCTCTGGGGGATTGCTTGCCATAGGGTGAGAGCATCTCGTCCACGACGGCATGGAGCTGTTCGGCAACCGAGAGGTCCTGGTTTTCTGCGTCATTTTTTTGCATGAAGGCAGCTTGAGGCATGCCTTCCTGCATTACAAGAGATCGTTCTGGCTTTGTTTCAGTGTGCGACCCTTTGCGGGAATCCTCTACTAAAAGGACCTTCCCGCATTACTTTCGCGGAACTTTCTTGAGTTCGACCACGTTCCCGAGGTTGCCGGTCACGTAATTCGACCAGCTCTCCATGAGCTTGCGCCGCCTTTCGAGGAGATCCGAGCGTGCATAGGCCTGCTCAACCACCGACCCGATTCGGTGTGACAGGCTCATCTCGGCGACTTCCCGCGGCGCTCCCGCCACCTCTGCGGCCCAGTCCCGGAAGGTCGAGCGAAAGCCGTGCACCGTCACGTCGTCGGCCGACATGCGCCGGAGCAACATCAGCATCGCCATGTTCGAGAGCGGCCGGTGCCGCCGTTGCCCTTCGAACACGTACTCCGATCGCATCGAGTGCAGCGGCTCGATGATCGCGCGCATGGCGTCCGTCAGGGGCACGCGGTGCTCCACCCCCGCCTTCATGCGATCCGCTGGGCAAGACCACACGCGCTCTTCGAAGTTCAGCTCTTCCCACCTCATCCCGAGGACCTCGTTGGTCCGGCTTCCGGTGAGGCAGGTGAACATCAGCGCCTTCGCCGCCATCGCGTTGCGCCCCGCGAGGTTGGCATAGAAAGCCGGCACGTCGCGCCAGTGCATCGCCTTGTGGTGTGCGCGCTTCTTCCTGACCGGCGGCAGGACCTTGGCCTCCCGGATTGCGGTCACGGGGTTCTCGCCCTCTCGAAAGCCCTTGGACCGGGCGACGTCCAGGACCGTCTTGATCCGCTGCGCGACGCGACGCGCGGTCTCATGCTTGTCGGTCCAGATCGGTGACAGGCACATGAGGACTTCTGGTTGGCCGACGCTGTCGACGGGCATGCGCCCGATCTTTGGGAAAGCGTAATCGCGCAGGGTGTTGATCCACTGCTGGCCATGCTTGGCGTTCTTCCACGTCGGCAGGCGTTCGATGTGCACCTGTTCCGCAACCTCGGCAAATGTCGGTACGGCTTGCCGCGCGTTGTACCGCGGGTTCAGGCCTTGCCGCGCCATCCGGCGGTATTCGAGAGCACGCTCACGGGCCTGCGCCAGGCTCACGACATCCGCGCCTCCAAGCCCGAAATCGGTGCGAAGCGGCGCACCCTTCCTATTCCTTTGTCCCTTGACGGTCACGCGGACGATCCAGCGACGGGAGCCAGAGGGATCGACAACGAGATAGAGCCCGCCCCCGTCGCCATGCCTGCCGGGACCAAGGTTCTCGACCAGTCGCTTTGTCAATTTCCCGGTAAGCGCCACGGAGTCATACCACCATTCATACCACGCAACGAGCAGAATGCGAGGTAAGCGAACAAAATTCAAGATGGCGAAGTGAGGTGATAAATTCAGAAAAATCATGCCGTTTGAAGAATGAAAGGCATCTCACAAAACTGAAGGGCATTTGGTGGTGGCGGAAGGGGTGGGATTCGAACCCACGGAACCTCGCGGTTCAACGGTTTTCAAGACCGCCGCAATCGACCACTCTGCCACCCTTCCTGACGCGGAGCGCAGTTAACCCGGGGGCGCACACCTCGGCAAGGGGTGCGGCGCCGATGGCCGTTCTTCCCATGCATGGCACCCTTGGATAGACTGCTTGGCGGCAGGCAGGCAGGCCTCGGGAAAAACTGAGATGAGCTTTGGAACGGCTGGGTCGGCGGGCGCGATGCGGCGGCTGTTCTTTGTACTTCTCGCATCGGGACTGACGGCTTGCGAGGCGCCGACGGGCACCGGGCAAGGGGAGCAGACGTCCGGCCAGGCGATCCCGGACTCGGCCCGTGGCGAACCCGCATCGGAGATCGACCAGGCGACCGACGCCTTTCTGGCAAAGGCAGCAGACCGGCCGGATGCCCCCGACACAGCCACGGCTGAGATCACGCCCTCGCCCGGCGCCCCCGATAGCCCCGCGCCCGACACGCCACAGGATCCAGGAGAACCCCTGGATACCGCCGACATCGCCCTTGATGAGGACGGGGCCTCAGCCGAGAGCGCGCCCGGCACGGCTGACGAGGCTGCGCAGACCGATGGCGGGGAGACGAGCGCCGAAGGCCTCAACACCACGGCTGCAGGCGACGCTCGCCCTGATGGCGCGGCGGCGGAACCTTCGCCGGACGATCCGCAAACAACCGATGCAAGCGCCCCGGCGGACGCCTCGGCAGATGAAGCCGTCGCGTCGGAGGCCGAGGCCGAGCCCGAGGTCGAAAAGCTCCCCGAACTGCCCCCGGTCGATCCCGCGCTCTATGCGGGTGACTTCGACGGACGGCTGAACAACCGGCTGGAGCTTGCGCCCGACGTCTTTGCGGCACAGGGTGAAGCGCGCTGGAACGGGACGCGCACGATTGCGGGGATCTGGGTAGCGCATCCGGCGGCACGACGCACGACGCGCGCGCGGATCTTCAACCTTTCGACTGGCCGCGCCGCGGACGGCGCGCTCTTCCGGCGCGAGGGCATGGCGCCGGATGTGCCGCTGCAGATCTCGTCAGAGGGGGCGCAGGCGCTTGGCATGCGCGTCAACCGCAGTGCGGACATCGTGATCGTGGCCCTTCGCGAACCCGCGCTGCCCGAACCCTCGCTGGTCGAGTCGGCTCCCGTCGTGAGGCTCGAGATCGAACCGCCCGAGGGCACCGACATCACCGAGCCGACGCCGGAAGCAGGTGCAGACCAGCCGAAGGTCGAACCGGCGTCAGCCGCGACGGAAACGCCGCGCGGTGCTGCCAGCGCGGAGACCGAGGAGCCGGCTGTCGAGCCCGCCGGCGAGGTCAGTCCTCCCGCCAGCGCGGCTCGCCCGAGCGAGGATTCGGTTGCCGCCAAGGAAGGAACGCCAGAGACACCGGCCGTCCGAGAGGACGCCGCGAGGCCTACGGCCCCAGACAGCGAGGCCGAGCCGGCCCGGCCGGACGCCGGCGCGACGGCACCCGAAACCGACCGGGGCCCGGCGGCGCCTGTCGACACCGAGGAGGAGGGGGCGTCCACGAACGAACCGGCCCCTGCCCCGTCCGATCTCACCCCGGCTGCCCGAACGCCGACGCGCGACACGGTGAATTTCATCCAGGTCGGAATCTTCGCGGTGCGAGAGAACAGCGACCGGCTCGTCGCGCAGCTCGCGGACGCGGACATCAAGGCTCAGGCGGAACCGATCGACAGGTCCGGACGGGTCCTTCTCCGGGTCATCGCCGGACCCTTTGGCAACGAGATCGAACGTGATAGGGCATTGAGAGTGATTGAGGATCTCGGCATCCGCGATGCCCGCCTGATCAGAGAGTGAGGCGTAGCAGCAGCGGCGCGTTGCGGAAGATGACCGCCGACCAACAGGGCAGACCACGAGGCAAGCAATGAAGGCAATCACAACGATGCTCGCCGCACTTGCGGTGCTCTTCGGGCTCGCTGCGACGGCGGGCGCCGAGACCCAGACAACGCCCGCGCGCGCCGCGGTGCTGATCGACATGCAGTCAGGCGCGACGCTGCTCGAGAAGAACGCGGACGAGCCACTGCCACCCGCATCGATGTCGAAGCTCATGACGCTCTACATGATCTTCGAGGCGATCGAGGCCGGGCGCCTGTCACTCCAGGACAGCTTCCGGACCTCGGCGCATGCGGCCTCGTTCGGCGGCTCGAAGATGTTCATCCGCGAAGGCGAGGTGGTGAGCATCGCCGACCTCCTGCGCGGGGTGATCGTGCAGTCCGGCAACGACGCCGCGGTGGCGCTTGCCGAGGCACTTGCGGGCTCGGAAGCCGGGTTCGCCGCGCTGATGAACAAGCGCGCACCGGAACTGGGCCTGACCGCCTCGCATTTCGCGAACGCGACCGGCTGGCCGGACCCCCAGCACTACATGAGCGTGCACGACCTCGCGCTGCTGGCGACGCGGATCATCGAGGACTTCCCTCAGTTCTACCCGATGTTCGCCGAGACCGAGTTCACCTGGGACGGGATCACCCAGCGCAACCGCAACCCCTTGCTTGAAGCGGGGATCGGTGCGGACGGGCTCAAGACCGGTCACACCGAGGAGGCCGGATATGGCCTCGTCGCCTCGGCCAAGCGCGGCGAGCGCCGACTCATCCTGGTCGTCAGCGGGCTTGGCGACACCGCGCAGCGCCAGCGTGAAACCGAGCGGCTGATGAACTGGGGATTTCGCGCCTTTGAGACCCGCAAGCTTTTTTCCGCCGGCGAGGCGATCGCCGAAGCCGATGTCTGGATCGGCGCGGACACGACGGTTCCGCTTACCGCTGCTCGCGACGTCGTGGTCACCGCGCCGCTGGGCTCGATCGACGCCGCACGCCTGAGCGTGCACTACGACGGCCCGGTCCCGGCGCCGATCGAGCAGGGCGCGCCGGTTGGCCGCATCGAGATCGCGATCCCCGACATTCCGACGCAGGCGGTGCCGCTGGTCGCGGCCAAGAGCGTGGCCGAGGGCGGTGTCCTCAGACGAATCGAAGCCGCGGCGAAGCTGATCATGCGCCGTGTGGTGGCGAGCGCAGATGGCTGAAGCGCGCGCCGCCAGCGGTCGCGGCGCTGGTTCCGACCAAGGGTCCGGCGGCGTCTTCATTACGCTCGAGGGGATCGACGGCACAGGAAAATCGACCCAGGCCCGCCTGCTTGCGGAGCGTCTGCGCGCGTTTGGTCGCGACGTCGTGCTGACCCGCGAGCCCGGCGGCGCCCCCGGGGCCGAGGAGATCCGCCGCCTGCTTGTCGAAGGCGAACCGGGCCGCTGGTCGTCCGAGACCGAAACGCTGCTGTTCACCGCGGCGCGGCGCGACCATCTCGAGCGCGTGATCGCCCCCGGCCTCGCGCGCGGTGCGGTGGTCATCTGCGACCGCTTCGCGGATTCGACGCGGGCCTATCAGGGCCTCGCCGGCGGCTCGGGCCGCGACTTCGTCGACCGTCTGCACGCGCTTGCCATCGGCATCGAGCCTGACCTGACCCTGATCCTTGAACTGGCGCCGGACACGGCCCTCGCGCGCGCATCCTCGCGGTCTGACGCATCGGCCGGACCTCGCGAGGACCGCTTCGAGCGGAAGGGAGCGGACTTCCAGTCCCGGCTGGCCGCCGCCTTTCGCGACATCGCCGCCGCCGCACCTGAGCGCTGCCACCTGATCGACGCGAATGCCGCGCCCGACGAGGTCGCCGCGCGCATCTGGGCGAGGGTAGAACGTCTTGCGGGGGCCATGGCGCCATGAGCGACACCCTGCCCGAGCCCGACCGGGTCCCCGGCCATCCTCACCCGCGCGACAGCGTCCACCTGATCGGCCAGGGGCCGGCCGAGCGCGCCTTCCTCGACGTCTGGCGGGCAGGACGGCTGCACCACGCCTGGCTGCTTCGCGGACCGCGCGGGATCGGCAAGGCGACGCTCGCGTACAGGATCGCGCGCGCTCTGATCGCCGCACCGACCGACGACGCCGGACCCAGCCTGTTCGGCGGCGACGCCGCGATCGGACCTTCCGTGCCGGATACCCTCGATCCGCCCGATGCCTGCCCCGTCCTCACCCGGATCCGAGCGGGCGCCGAGCCGCGGCTCGCGGTGCTGCGTCGCGGCCTGAACGACAAGAGCCGCCCCTACAGCGTGATCCGCATCGACGAGGTTCGGGACCTGCGCCGCTTCCTCGGCCTCAGCGCGGCCGACGGCGGATGGCGCGCAGTGGTCGTCGACGCGGCCGACGAGATGAACGTGCAGGCGCAGAATGCCATCCTCAAGATGCTTGAAGAGCCGCCCGCCCGCACCGCCTTCCTGCTCGTGTCACACTCGCCCGCGGCACTCCTGCCGACGATCCGGTCGCGCTGCCGCACCCTCGATCTTGCGCCGCTGTCGCCCGCGGACCTTGCCGCCGCGCTCGAAGCGGCCGGTGCTCCGGTCGATCCCTCCGGTCAGGCCGCGCTGGCCGAGCTTGCCGGCGGCTCGGTCGGCGCGGCACTGCGCCTGCTGGAAGGCGACGGGCTCGAACTCTGCCAGCGTGTCATCGCCGCGCTCTCCGGCGGCGGCTGCGTGGACCGCACGGCCCTCATCGCGCTGGCGGATGCGGTCGGCGCACGCGGCGCCGAGACGCGCTACGCGCTCGCGCTCGACCTGATCATCGTGGTCGCGGGGCGGCTCGCCCGCCACGCCGCCGGGATCACTCCCGCCGCCGAGGTTGCCCGCGGCGAGGCCCAGCTTGCCAGCCGTATCGCCCGCCACCCCGCGCAGGCCGCGCTCTGGGCCGAGGCCGCATCCCGGCTCGCGGCGCGGACGGCCCATGCGCGCGCCGTCAACCTTGACCCCGCGCAGACCATCATGGATACGTTGCTCGATCTCGACGACACTCTGGCCCGCGCCCGCGCGGCTGCCTGAAACCCCGCCTGAGGAGCCGCCCTTCCGATGTCAGCGCCCCGGCTGGTCGACAGCCATTGCCATCTCGACTTCCCCGACTTTGCCGACGAGCTGCCCGCGGTCGTCGCCCGCGCAGCCGCGGCGGGGGTGACGCGGATGGTGACGATCTGCACGCGCCTTCGTGAAGAGCCGCGGATCCGCGCCATTGCCGAGCGCTTCGACGGGGTGTTTTACGCGGTCGGGACACATCCGATGAACGCCGCCGCCGAGCCGATGGCCACGGTTGACGAGCTGGTCGCGCTGGCGCGTCACCCGAAGTTCGTCGGGATCGGCGAAAGCGGGCTCGACTATCACTACACGGCCGAAAGCGCCGCGACGCAGCAGGAAAGCCTGCGCATACATATCGAGGCGGCGCGGCGCACCGGCCTGCCGCTGATCATCCACGCAAGGGATGCCGACGAGGACATGGCGAGGATCCTGTCCGAGGAACACCGCGCCGGCGCCTATGCCTGCGTGATGCACTGCTTCTCGTCGGGCGCGTCGTTGGCGCAAACGGCGCTTGATCTCGGCTTCTACCTCTCGGTCTCGGGCATCGCGGCTTTCCCGAAGTCCGGGGCGCTGCGCGAGATCTTTGCCGCCGCGCCGATCGACCGTCTGCTGGTCGAGACCGACGCCCCCTATCTTGCCCCGCCGCCCTATCGCGGCAAGCGCAACGAGCCGGCCTATGTCGCCCGGACCGCGGCGGCGATGGCCGAGCATCTGGGGATCGAGCTTGACCGGTTCGCGGCCCGGACCAATGCCAATTTCGACCGGCTCTTTACCAAGGCCGCCCGGACGGGCGAGGAGGCCGCGGCCTGATGAGCGCAATTCTGCGTTTCACGGTGCTCGGCTGCGGGTCCTCGGGGGGCGTGCCGCGCATCGGCCCGGCCGGGCCGAACTGGGGTGCGTGCGACCCGAACGATCCGCGCAACCGGCGCCGGCGCTGTGCCCTGCTGGTCCAGCGCGTCACCGACGAGGGGGAGACCTCGGTCCTGATCGATGCCGGTCCCGACATCGCCGAGCAACTGGCGCATGCCGGCGCGGGGCTGCTCGATGCCGTGGTCTTCACCCATGACCACGCCGACCACTGCCACGGCATCGACGACTTGCGCATGGTGGTCTTCAACCGCCGCTCGCGCCTGCCCGCATGGATGGACGCTCGGACCGAGGCCGCGATCCGCCAGCGCTTCGGCTATGTCTTCGAGACGCCGCCCGGCTCGAATTACCCGGCGATCCTCGACCTCTTCCGGATCGAGGGGCCGGTCAAGATCGGTGGCGCCGGCGGCACCCTGACGCTCGCGCCCTTTTCCGTGCCGCATGGCGAGATCGAGGCCCTCGGCTTCCATATCGGCCCGCTGGCCTACACGCCCGACATCTCCGCCATGTCCGACGACGCATGGGAGGTGGTGCGCGGCATCGACACCTGGATCACCGACGCGCTGCGCTACACCCCGCATGTCAGCCACGCGAATGTCGAGACGGCGCTCGCATGGATCGCCGATGCCGCGCCGCGGCGGGCGTTCCTCACCAACATGCATGTCGATCTCGACTACGAGACCCTGAACGCCCAGACCCCCGCCAACGTGACCCCGGCCCATGACGGGCTGGTGCTGGAATTCCCTGCCGCCGACTGACCGACCGGTGGCACCGCTCGCACCCGGCGTATCACGCGCCTGCCTCCGCCGGGGCCGCGTCCATGAGAGGCATCGCCGATGCACGCCATTCTCAGCCTCTTCCTGATCGTCCTGCCGGTGTTTCTGGTCGTCGGTGCCGGCTATGCGACCGTCCGGACCAAGATTTTTCCCGATGCGGGCATCGATGCGCTGGTGCGGTTCGCCACCGGGATCGCGGTGCCGGTGCTGTTGTTCCGGGCGATCTACCGCCTCGATCTCGGCGCGGTGCTAGTGCCCGAACACCTCGCGTCTTTCTACATCGGCGCGGTCACGGCCTTCGTCGGCGGGATCTTCCTCTCGCGCAAGATCTGGGGCCGCCGGCCGGGCGAGTCGGTCGCCGTGGGGTTCTGCGCGCTGTTCTCGAACACCGTTCTCCTCGGGGTCCCCATCATGACGCGGGCCTATGGCGAGGAAGCGCTTGCACCCGCCTTCGCGATCATCGCCTTTCATGCACCCTTCGGCTATCTCGTGGGCATCATGACGATGGAGTTCTCGCGCCGCGATGGCGCGCCCATCGGGGTCGCGCTGAGACGGACCGCCCGCGCGATGTTCCACAACGAGCTGACGCTGGGCATCGCGGCGGGCTTCGCGCTGAATCTGGCAGGCGTCCCGCTGCCCGAGCCCGTGACCGCGACGATCAACATGATTTCGGCGGCCGCGCTGCCCGTCGCGCTCTTCGCACTTGGCGGCGTCCTGACACGTTATCGCCTCCGCGCCGAGCTGGGCGAGGCGGGCATGGTGGCCGCGCTCAGCCTTCTTCTGCACCCCTTCATCGCCTGGGTGCTCAGCGCTCATGTCTTCGGCCTGCCGATCGAGTTCGTGCGCGCCTCGGTCGTGATCGCGGCGATGCCGACCGGGGTGAACGGCTACGTCTTCGCGGCGATGTATGACCGGGCGATCGGGACGTCGGCTTCCACCGTGCTTCTCGGCACCGCGGCGAGCGTCTTCACGATCACCATCTGGCTCGCGCTCCTGGGCGGCGCGGCTCTCTAGCTGCCGACACCAGGCAGCCGCCGCAGCGCGACACCCGCGATACGCCAGACGCCGCCGACCTTTTCCATGAGGTAGTCCGCTTCCCAAAGGATGCCTGCCGCATCCTCGAACATGACCGTCTGGACCTGCCCGCGCGGCGTCGCCGACAGCCCGCGCATCTCGTAACGACCCGGGTCCCAGACCATCGGGTAACCGCTGCGCACCATGTCCCCGAAGGCGCGCGGGTCACCGAAACGCGCCTGGATCCCGGGCGAGGCATGGGCAAAGGCGGCCTCGAGATCGCCCCGATCGAACGCGGCGAGCTGATCCGCGATGACTGTGCGGATCGCTGCGGCATCATCGGCCCGTGCTGGATGAAACGACAACGCGAGTGACAGGGCCAGGGCCAGGGCCAGTGACGAGAGCAGTCGGTGCATCACCCTTTCCTCCGGAGCATCGCGTATCCGGAATGATGGGACGGCACCGATCGGGGTCAAGGACGCCCCCACTCCGGCCGCGTGGTTCGTCAGCGCTCGGTGAACTTGAACTCGATCCGGCGGTTGCGTGCCAGGATGTCCGGGCTGTCGCCCTCCTCGATCGGCTGGTACTCGCCGAAACCCGTGGCCGCCAGCCGCTCGGGCGGCACGCCTTCTTCCTCGACGAGGTAGCGCACGACCGACAGTGCTCGCGCCTGGCTCAGCTCCCAGTTGGCGAAGGGGCCGCCGCCCCGCACCGGCGTCGAGTCGGTGTGACCGTCAACGCGCAGGATCCAGTCGAGCCCTTCGGGGATGTTCTTCGACACCTCGCTCAGGACCGAGCCAAGCTTCGCGAGCTCGGCGATACCAGCGGGATTGAGTTCAGACGAGCCGGGTGCAAAGAGCACCTCGGACTGGAAGACGAAGCGGTCGCCCACCACCCTGATGTCGCTTCGCCCGCCCAGCACCTCGCGCATCCGTCCGAAGAATTCCGAGCGGAAGCGCGAGAGTTCGGACACCTTCTGCGCCAGCGCGGCGTTGAGCTTCTGGCCCAGCTCGGCAATCTGCACCTTCTGGCTGCGGTCGCGCTCGGCGGCGTCGTCGAGCAGGGCCTGAAGCGACCCGAGCTGATCGCGCAGCGCGCCGACCTGCTGGTTCAGAAGTGCGGCCTTGCGCGCCTCCTCGGCCGTCCGCTCCTCGGCCTCCGCCAGCTCGCTCTCGGCGATGCGCCGAAGCGCCTCGGCCTGGCTCAACTCGCTCTCGGTCTGGCCCTGGTCCTGCTCGAGCTTGCGCTTCGCCGCCTCGGCCGCGGCGAGCAGCGTGAGCGTCTCTTCCGCCTCCTTGCGGGCGCTCTCGAGGGCGAGCGTCATGGCATCGAGCTCGGCCTCCGAGCCTTCCAGCCTGCGCCGCAACGCCTCGGCCGCCGCGGCCTCCAGCGCCCGGGCCTCCTCCTCGGCCGTCAGGCTCTCGCGGGCTTCCGCCAGCCTTGCCTGTGCCTCGGCTTCGGTTCCGCGCAGCTTCGCGATCTCGTCGTCCTGCTGCTCGCGGCTGGCGTTGAGCTCGGCGATCAGCGCCTCCATCGCTTCGCGCTTGGCCGCGGCGAGGCGCGCGGCCTCGGTCTGCTCGTCGATCTCCTCGCGCGCGGCGGCCAGCGACGCGGCCAGCGCATCGCGCGCGTCGACGGTCTGGGCCAGCTCGCCCGTCAGTTCCTGAGTACGCGCCTCGGCCTCGGCGCGCGCCCGGGTCATCGCCGCGAGCGCGGCGTCGAGCCGGTCGGCCTCGGCCTGTGCATCGGTCAGGGTCGAGCGCAGCTCGCCCGCCTCGGCCTCGGCCGCCTCGCGGCCCGCACGCTCGAGCGACAGCACATCGGCCAGCTCCGCAAGCTGCGACGAGAGCCGGTCGATCTGCGTCGCCTGGGCCGTGAGCTCGTCCTCCTGCGTGCGGATCGTCTCGGTCTGGCCGGTGACGGTCTCGCGCAGGCTGAACTGCACGATCATGAAGATCGAGAGCACGAACATCAGGATGAGCAGAAGCGCCGTCAGCGCGTCCACGAAGCCCGGCCAGATCGTGGCCTCGAACCGAGCCCCCGTGCGGCGGGTGAGCGCCATCAGCCCTCTCCGCCCGGACCGCCTGTTCGTTCGTCGATCAGGCGGATCAGCAGCCGCAGCTCGGCCCTGATCGCGTCAACCGATTGCTGGCGGCCGAGCGCCAACTCGTCGATCAGCTGGCGCATCTGGTGGTCGAGGTTCCGCAGGTGCTGGCGCGTCTCGCTGTCGAGCACCTGGCGGCGGCTTTCAAGCGCGCGGTCGAGGATCTGGACCATCCCGGCCTGGCTCGACGCGACCTGCGACTGCCCCTGGTCGATGCGCTTGAGGACGGTCAGCACGGCATGGTCGCGCCCCGACTGGTTCTCGCGCCCCTCGCGCATCTCGCTCACCATCTGCGCGACCGAGCTGCGCTCGTTCTCGATCTGCTCGGCCATCTGGCCCACAACATCGGCAGCGCGCGCCAGCCGGTTCTCGGCCTCGATGCGCGCGGCCTCGGCGCGCGCGGCGAATTCGACGGTCTTCTCCAGCCCCTCGTCCACGCGCTCGAGAAGGGCAACGAGCGGCCCCTCGGGCCCCTCGCCCTCCGAAATCAGCCCAAGCCGCGTAAACGAGGCCAGCCATTCCTCGAGCTCGCGGTAGAACCGGTTCTGACCATGGCCGGCAAAGAGCTCGAGCATCCCGACCACGAGAGAGCCCGCAAGGCCCAGCAGCGACGAGGCGAAGGCCGTGCCCATGCCGCCGAGCTGGCTCTCGAGCCCCGTCATCAGGCGGTCGAAGACCGAGACGTCCGACACCTGCCCGTCCGCGGGCGCAAGCGAGCGGATGGTGTCGACCACCGCCGGCACCGTCTTGGACAGGCCCCAGAAGGTGCCGAGCAGGCCAAGGAAGATCAGCAGGTTGGCGAGATAGCGCGTGATGTCGCGCGTCTCGTCGAGGCGCGTCGAGACCGAGTCGAGGATCGAGCGCGTCGAGCTGGTGGCAATGCGCTTCTGCATGCCGCCCTCGCGCACCAGCGGCGCCATCGCGATCATCAGCGAGGGTGGGCGGGTGAGCTCGATCCCCTTGTATCCCGCCTGCACCGAGCGCACCCAGCGCATCGCGGCAATCAGCTGGCCGACCTGCCAGAAGGTCGCCATCACGCCGATGACGAAGATGCCGATGATCACGCCGTTCAGGTAGGGATTGGCGAAGAAGACCTGCTGGATCTCGCGAAACAGGAAGAAGGCGGCGACGGCGACGAGCCCGAGCACGGAAAGCATCAGGAAGATCTGGCGCACCGGACGGGAGAACTGGACCTCCCTGTGGTCGATCGCTGCCATACGCTCTCCCCGCGCCCCAACCATGCTCACTGCTTCCCTCGCCGCCCAGAATAGCCGCATTTCCGCGTCGCGCCAGAGGCTTGTGCGACGTTCCCGAGACCAACCCGGTGCGTGGCCGACGCGCCACTGACACGTCGATTTGGCACAGGCTGGCCCTAACGCCGGGACTTGGCGCACAGTATGGTCCTCATGCCCGGTCGAGAGAGGCCCTCGGCCGGACGAGAAAGCATAACCGACAGGGGGACTGGGACCGTGCTGATCGGCTGCCCGAAAGAGATCAAGAACCAGGAATACCGCGTGGGCATGACGCCTGCCGCGGCGCGCGAGGCGGTGGTCCACGGCCACCAGGTCATCATCGAGACGGGCGCCGGGGCCGGGGCCGGTTTCGGCGACGAGCTCTACCAGGCCGCGGGCGCCGAGATCGTCGCCACCGCCGCCGAGGTCTTCGCCCGCGCCGAGATGGTCGTGAAGGTGAAGGAGCCACAGGCATCCGAGCGCGCGCAGCTGCGCGAGGGCCAGGTGCTGTTCACCTATCTCCACCTCGCGCCGGACCCCGAACAGACGAAGGACCTGCTTGCGTCCGGCGTGACCGCCATCGCCTATGAGACGGTGACGGACGCACGCGGCGGCCTGCCGCTGCTGGCGCCGATGTCCGAGGTCGCCGGACGGCTGGCGCCGCAGGTCGGCGCCTGGGCGCTGCAGAAGGCGAACGGCGGGCGCGGCGTGCTGCTGGGCGGCGTGCCGGGTGTCGGGCCCGCCGAGGTGGTGGTGATCGGCGGCGGTGTCGTCGGCACCAACGCCGCGAGGGTCGCGGCGGGAATGGGGGCGCATGTCACCGTGCTCGACCGCTCGCTCGACCGGCTGCGCTATCTCGACGATGTCTTCGGCGGGCAGATCGGCACCCGCTATGCGTCGCAAGCCAATACCGAGGAACTGGTGGCCACCGCCGACATGGTGGTCGGCGCCGTGCTGATCGCCGGCGCCGCGGCGCCCAAGCTGGTGACCCGCGCGCAGTTGTCTGAGATGAAGCCCGGCGCCGTGGTGGTGGACGTCGCGATCGACCAGGGCGGCTGCTTCGAGACCTCGCGCGCCACGACCCATGACGACCCGATCTACATCGTCGACGGCATCGTCCACTACTGCGTGGCGAACATGCCCGGCGCCGTTGCGCGCTCGTCGACCATCGCGCTGGGCAACGCGACCCTGCCCTTCCTGATCGCTTTGGCCGACAAGGGCTGGCGCGACGCCTGCCGGGACGACCCCCACCTTTTGGCGGGGCTCAATACCCACAGCGGCAAGCTCACGAACTTCGCCGTGGGCCAGGCGCTGGAGATCGACGTCCTCAGCCCCAAGCTGGCGCTGGCGGTCTGAGCGTGAACCGGGTGGCCTTTCACACGTGAAAGGCCACTCATACATATGATTTAAAACAATTTTCCAAGAACAACATGACGGGCAGTCGGTGGCCGCGCGCCACCCCTGCCCGGCCGCATGAAGCCTGCAGGAGAGTCGCGATGACCGAAGCCGTGCCAACCATCCACATCGACAACGACCAGGTCCGCGTCACCGAATGGAGCTTCGCGCCCGGCGCGGCGACCGGCTGGCATCGGCATGGCTTCGACTACGTCATCACCCCGGTCACGGGCGGGCCGGTCGAGATCGTCGGCCCGGGCGGCCAGCGGACCGAGTTCCTGATGCAGCCCGGCGTCAGCTATTACCGCGAGGCCGGCGTCGAGCACGACGTCGTCTGGAAGGGCGAGGGCGAGTTGCGTTTCGTCGAGGTCGAACTGAAGAGCCGGCCGGGCTGAGGCCCCTCACTTCGGCAGCGCCAGCTTCTCCTTGCCGCGCGCCCACCAGGCGGTCGCCTCGCGGGTGCAATTGGCGGTGCAGTTGCCGGCGGCCCGGGCCTGCCCCGCGTAATCGGGGCCGAAGGCGGCGGCGGGCAGCGCGAAGGCCAGTTCGGGCGCGCCCTTCGCCGGCACGGCGGTGAAGGCCACGAGCGAGCGGGTCGCCGACCAGCCGTCGACGCTCGCCGCTCCCTCGGCGCCGGCGAGGCTGCCGTCGGGATTGACCATCAGCAGGATATCCTCGGCCCCGCCCGCATAGTTCACTCGCAGGACGCCGCCGGGGAAGGTCTCGGGATCGAGCTTGGGCTCGGGCGTGCAGGCGGCCGCCGCAAGGGCCAGGGTGAAGCCGAAGGCGAGCGCGTTTCTCGCAGATGTGCGCATGATCCGTCTCCCGCGCGCTGTGTCAGTCCGGCACAGTCGCGCGCCAGTGCCGCGGGATCAAGTCCGCTTGACGCGAGGTAAAATCAGTCGGGGTCGAGCAGCTTGCGGATCGGCTCGAACACCTCGGCGTTGGTGGCGAGGATCACACCGGTCTCGAGCGGATCGCCGCCGGGCTTGATGGTGCCGACGAGGCCGCCCGCCTCCTTCACCAGCAGGATGCCCGCCGCCATGTCCCAGGACTGGAGTTCGCGCTCCCAGAAGCCGTCGTAGCGACCCGCCGCGACATAGGCGAGATCGAGCGCCGCCGAGCCCATGCGACGCACGCCCGAGCAGCGCGGCATCAGCGCGGCGAAGTCGCGCATCGTGAGATGCAGCGTGCGCTTCGAGCCGAAGGGCACGCCGGTTGCGAGCAGCAGACCCACCATCTCGCGCCGCGCCGAGACGCGGATGCGACGGTCGTTGAGCCAGGCGCCCGAGCCCTGCTCGGCCACGAACATCTCGTCCTTGGCCGGGTCGTAGACCACGCCCGCGACGATCTCGCCCTTGTGCTCGAGCGCGATCGAGATCGACCAGTGCGGCAGGCCGTGCAGGAAGTTCGTGGTGCCGTCCAGCGGATCGACGATCCAGCGCCGGGTCGGGTCCTTGCCCTCGACCGGCTCGGATTCCTCGCCCACCCAGCCATAGGCGGGGCGTGCAGTGGTGAGTTCCTCGCGGATGATCTCCTCGGCCTTGCGGTCGGCGGCCGAGACGAAGTCCCCCGCCCCCTTCATCGAGACCTGGAGGTTCTCGACCTCGCCGAAGTCGCGCACGAGGCGCCGGGCCGCCTTGCGGGCAGCCTTGATCATCACGTTGAGCGTGGGCGAGGCGGTCGACATAGGTCTCTCCGGAGGACTCGACGGGCGCTCAGGCGCGCTCGACGTATTCGAAGGTTTCGGTGTTGACCACGATCTTCTCGCCGCTGCCGACGAAGGGCGGCACCATCACGCGCACGCCGTTGTCGAGCATGGCGGGCTTGAACGAGTTGGCGGCGGTCTGGCCCTTGACCACGGGCTCGGTCTCGACGATCTCGCAGGTCACCTTCTCGGGCAGCGTGGCCGAGAGCGCCTCCTCATCATAATACTCGACGACCACGGTCATGCCGTCCTGCAGGAAGGGGCGGCGGTCGCCGAGGATGTCGGCCGGGAGCTCGGTCTGCTCGTAGGTCTCGGTGTCCATGAACACCAGCATGCCGTCGGTCTCGTAGAGGAACTGCTTGTCCTTCTGCTCGAGGCGGACGCGCTCGACCTTGTCGGCGGAGCGGAACCGCTCGTTCAGCTTGCGCCCGTCGCGGATGTTCTTGAGCTCGACCTGCGCGAAGGCGCCGCCCTTGCCCGGCTTGACGTGGCTGGTGCGCACGGCGATCCAGAGGCCGCCATCGTGTTCGATGATGTTGCCCGGGCGGATTTCGTTCCCGTTGATCTTCGGCATGGAAAGGTCCTGCGATGGATGAGGTTCGCGCCCCTATATCCGCCCCTCCCGCCACTGGCAAGGCGCGCGCGGGCAAGCGCCGGCCGCGACGCGATCACCCGGACGGACCGGCCATGGCATCGAAAGGAACGCCGCCCCCCGGCCACCGGGGCGCAGTCGGCGCCAGCCACGGTGCCGTCATCCCCGTGCCGCGGGGCAGCGGCCGAGAAAGTGATCGGGTGCATGTTGCAAACCGCGGCGCAATGGTCCACCACGTTCCCGTGGAACCTCGATAAGCACTACAGGGGATTGTATTATGAGCCTGCGGATTAATGACACCGCCCCCGACTTCACCGCCGACACGACTGATGGCCAGATCAGTTTCCACGAGTGGATCGGCGACGGCTACGCGGTCCTGTTCAGCCACCCCAAGGACTTCACCCCGGTCTGCACGACCGAGTTGGGCACGATGGCGAAGATGAAGTCCGAGTTCCTCAAGCGCGGCGCCAAGATCATCGGCATCTCGGTCGATCCGGTCGAAAGCCACAAGAAGTGGAAAGCCGACATCGAGACCGCCACCGGCGGCAAGGTCGACTACCCGCTGATCGGCGACCCCGAGCTGAAGGTCGCCAAGCTCTACGACATGCTGCCCGCGTCCGAGAGCGGCACCTCCGAGGGGCGCACGCCCGCCGACAACGCCACCGTGCGATCGGTCTTCGTGATCGGACCGGACAAGAAGGTGAAGCTGTCACTGACGTACCCGATGACCACGGGGCGCAACTTCGACGAGATCCTGCGCGCGATCGACTCGATCCAGCTGACCGCCAGGCACAAGGTGGCGACGCCCGCGAACTGGAAGCAGGGCGAGGACGTGATCATCACCCCCGCGGTCTCGAACGACGAGGCGCAGGAAAAGTTCGGCGCGTTCGAGACGGTCCTGCCCTACCTGCGCAAGACCCGCCAGCCGCAGGGCTGATCGCGGCGCCCGCGGGCGCGTGAAGGGCGGCTGCGAAGCCGCCCGGGGGCGCGTGACGGGCGGCATCAAAGCCGCCCGCGGGGGCATGGCGTCAGCCCTGCCCCGGCATCAGCACGATCTTGGGCGCGGCCGCGCGGCCGGCCTCGATCTCGGCAAAGGCGGCAGCGCCGGCCGAGAGGGGGCGGGCCTCGGCCCAGCCGAGCGGGCCAAGACGGCCCTCGAAGATCGCCGCCGCGGTCGCGCGGAAGTCCGCCTTCGTGTAGGTGTAGGTGCCGATGAAGGTGATCTCCTGCAGCGTCATGCGGCGGATTTCGAGGCCACCCTCGGCCGAGCCGAGCCCGATATGCACGATGACGCCGCCCGGCCGCGCAAGCCGGCAGGCCTCGGCCCGCGTGGCAGGGTAGCCGACGGCGTCGATCACCAGGTCGGCCTCGCCCGCGTCCAGGCCGCCCTCGCCCGGCAGATGCGGCGCCAGCGCCCCGGCCGAGGCGATGGCGGCGTGGCGCAGGCGGTTGGGCTCGGCCACCGGCACCGGGCCGGGCGCGCCCTGTGCGAGGGCCGCGAGCGCCGCGCCAAGGCCGATCGCGCCGCCGCCAAGCACCGCGCAGCGCGTGCCGGCCAGCGGCTGGCCCAGCGCTTGCGCCCCCAGCCGGACCGCGTGCCAGCCACAGGCAAGCGGCTCGGCCAGCGCCGCCATGCCAAGCGGCACACCATCGGGCACGGTGACGAGGTTCTCGGTTGGCATGGCGAGCATCTCGGCAAAGGCGCCCTCGCGCGGCGGCATCGAGATGATCTGGCGCGTGGGGCACAGGTTCTCGCGCCCCGCCCGGCAGGCCGGGCAGCCGCCGCAGGTCACCAGCGGGTTGACGGTGACACGCCGCCCCGCCTCGGCGCCGCCGACGATCACGCCCGCGGCTTCGTGGCCCAGGATTAGCGGCGCGGGCCGGCGCTCGTCATGGCCCTGGTAGGCGTGCATGTCCGAGCCGCAGATGCCGACGGCATCGACGCGGATCAGCACCTCGCCCGTGTGCGGCGCTGCGTCGGGTACCTCGCGATAGTCGAGCGCGCGCGGCGCGGTGTAGACGAGCGCCTTCATTTCGCGGTGAACCCCCCGTCGACGAAGAGCACCTGGCCGGTGACATAGCCGGACGCGTCCGAGCACAGGAACACGAGCGGGCCTTCGAGGTCGGCCAGATCGCCATTGCGGCCGATGCAGGTCTGCGCCGCGTTGCGCGCGGCCCGGTCGGGGTCAGTGAAGACGGGCGCGGTTAGCTCCGTCGGGAAGAAGCCGGGCGCCAGCGCGTTCGCGGTGATGCCATCCTTCGACCAGGCCTCGGCCATGGCGCGGGTGAGCTGCTCGACCCCGCCCTTCGACGCGCCATAGGCGATGCCGCCGGGAAAGGCGCGCCGCGACTGGAGCGAGGCGAAGTTGACGATCCGGCCCCAGCCGGCCGCGCGCATCGCCGGAACCAGCGCCTGCGAAAGGAAGAACGGCGCGTCGAGATTGAGCGCCATCGTGCTGCGCCAGCCCTGAGGCGTCACCGCGTCGGCCGGCTCGCGCGTGTTGACGCCGGCCGCGTGCACCACGATCGCGGGCGGGCCGAAGGGGGCCGAGACGCGCGCGGCGAGCGCGGCGAAATCATCGCAGGCGCCGAGATCCGCCACGACGGCGGCCGTCTCGCCCGCCGTCTCGGCGCGCCAGGCGGCCAGCGCGTCCTCGCGCCGGGCCACGCCAACCACGCGTGCGCCGCGCGCGGCCAGCATCGAGGCCGCGGCGCGCCCAAGCCCACTGCTCGCGCCCGTGACACAGGCAACGCGGCCCGCGACCGAGAACAGCGGATCCGCCGCGCGCGCCGCCTCAGTCATCGGCGGAGAGGTCGAAATTGCGGCCCGGGAAATACTTGGCGAGGCGGATGTCGGCGGTGCGGGCATGCGCCTCCATCCCCTCGAGCCGCGAGATCCGGGCGGTCGCCTCGGCCACCGGGCGCGCCGCCTCGCGGGTCGAGCGCTGCCAGGTGACGACTTTCATGTACTTGTGCACCGACAGCCCGCCCGTATAGCGCGCCGAGCGCGAGGTCGGCAGCACGTGGTTCGGCCCCGAGGCCTTGTCGCCGAAGGCCACCGTCGTCTCCTCACCCAGGAAGAGCGAGCCGTAGCAGGCGAGGCGGCCCAGCCACCAGTCGGGGTCGGCGGCCTGCACGCTGAGATGCTCGGGGGCGTAGTCGTCGGCGGTCGCCGCCATCTCATCGCGCCCGTCGCAGAGGATCACCTCGGCGTAGTCGCGCCAGGCGGCCTCGGCGTTCTGGCGGTTGAGGTCGGGAAGATCGGCGATCAACGCCGGCACGCGGGCCAGCACGGCCTCGGCTAGCGGGCGGTGGTCGGTCACCAGCCAGACGGGCGAGTTGTAGCCATGCTCGGCCTGGCCGACCAGGTCGGCAGCCACGATCTCGGGGTCGGCGGTGGCATCGGCCAGGATCAGGCTGTCGGTCGGCCCCGCGATCATGTCGATGCCCACCCGGCCGAACAGCAGGCGCTTGGCCTCGGCCACGAACTGGTTGCCGGGGCCCACGATGATGTCGGCCTGCGGAAGGCCGAAGAGGCCGTAGACCATCGATGCCACCCCCTGCACGCCGCCCATCGCGAGGATCGTGTCGGCCCCGCACAGATCGGCCGTGTAGAGGATGGCGGGCGCGATGCCCACGCCCGGGCGCGGCGGCGAGCAGGCGGCGATGTGGCCGCAGCCCGCGACCTTGGCGGTGGTCACGGTCATGATGGCCGAGGCGATATGGCTGTAGCGCCCGCCGGGGACGTAGCAGCCCGCCGCGCGGCAGGGGATGCTGCGCTGCCCCGCCACGAGGCCGGGCAGGATCTCGACCTCGAAGTCCGAGAGCGAGGCCTTCTGCGCCTCGGCGAAGCGGCGGATATTGTCATGGGCGAAACGGATGTCGTCCTTCAGCCGCTGGGGCACTTGGCGGGCTGCGGCCTCGATCTCGTCGCGTGTGACGACGACGTTGCCCTCGTAGCGGTCGAACTCGGCGGCGTAACGCCGGGCCGCGGGCTCGCCCTCGGATTCGATGGCGGAAAGGATGGCGCGCACCGCCTCGCCCACATCCGCGGCGCCGGTCTGGGCGGTCCGGCTGGCCTTCTTGAGATACGCGCGCGGCATGGCGGGCCTCCTATCGGTAGATCTCGGGCAGGAGCGCGGTCGAGACCTCGGGAACATAGGCGATCAGAAGGGTCACGATCAGCATCGTCAGCACGAAGGGCACGGCGCGCCAGGCGATGCGCAGGATCGACTCGCCCGTCAGACCCGAGACCACGAACAGGTTGAGGCCCAGCGGCGGGGTGATGAAGCCCACGCCCAGCGCCGTGATCATCATCACGCAGAACTGGATCTCGTTCATGCCGATCTCGTCGGCCAGCGGCTTGAGGATCGGCGCCAGGATGACGATGTTTGGCGTCGTCTCCATCACGCAGCCCGCGGCGATGAGGATCAGGATCATCATCAGGATCAGCGTCGCGGGGTCATCGGTGAAGCCCGTGACGGAGGAGACGAAGCCCTGCGGCACCCCCAGCGCCGCCATGGTCTGTGCCAGCGGCAGCGACATCGCGATGATCGGCAAAATCACGCCGCTGACCTTGGCCGAGCCGACCATCATCGCCGGGAAGTCGGCCAGACGCAGCGTGCCCAGCAGGAAGCCCATCGCCACCGTCACCGTGACCGCGGTGGCCCCGGCCTCGGTCGGCGTGAGGCGGCCCGAGAAGATGCCGTAGAAGATGATGCCCGGCACGATGAAGGCATACCAGCCCCGCGCGAGCGCGCGGCCGACGTTGCTTAGCCATTCACGCACCGAGATCGCGCCGCCCCCCTCGTAGGCATGGCGGCGGTTGATCACGATGTTGGTCACCAGGATCGCGCCGAGGATCATGATCCCCGGGATCAGTGCCGCCTGGAAGAGCGTGGCGGCCGAGATCCCCAGGACAAGCCCGATGATGATGTAGGCGATCGAGGGCGGGATCAGGATGCCGGTGCAGGCGCCCGAGGCCACCAGCGCGCAGGCATAGGCGCGGGGATAGCCGCTCTCGACCAGCCGGTCGATGGTCATCCGGCCGACCGCCGCCGCGCCGGCCGCGTCCGAGCCCGAGATGGCCGAGAACATGCCGCAGACCAGCACCGTGGCCGAGCCGAAGCCGCCGCGGGTCCAGGAGGTCAGCGCCTCGGCCACATCGAGAAAGCGGCGCGAGAGCCCGGTGCGCACCAGAACGTCGCCGGTGAGGATGAACAGCGGGATCGCGGTCAGCGCGAAGGCGTCGATGCCGTCGAACAGCGCCTCGCCGAAGAGCGAGAGCGGCAGGATGTCGGATGCAAGCAGCATCGCCACCGTGCTCAGGCCGATCGCGGCCCAGACCGGCACGCCGAGCGCGATGAGCGCGGCAAAGAGGATCACCGGGCCGTAGAAGTCCCAGCCCAGCGAGGTTTCCTGGTGGAGCTGCCACATCGCGCGGGCCTCAGTCGAACAGCTTCTCGCCCTCGTAGGGCGTTCTGCCCCGGGCGAGATCGCGGAAGTCGCGGCGCAGCGATTGCAGCAGGCGGAAGATCATCAGCGAGAATCCGATCGGCACCGCCATCAGGAACCAGACCATCGACACCCTGAGCCCGGCGCTGACCGAGCCGAAGCGCCACGACAGTTTGGCCGTCTCGAAGGACCAGTAGACGGCGATCACGGCGACCGCGAGCATGACGAGGTCGGCGAAGATGTAGAGCACCGCCCGCGACCGCGGGCCGATGAAGGCATAGATGACGTCGATGCGGATATGCGCGCGCTCGCGCACCGCCGCCGCCGCGCCGATCCAGGCGAGATAGATGAAGGCGTAGCGCACGATCTCCTCGCCCCAGACGGACGAGTAGGCGAGGAGTTCGCGGCGCAGCACCTCGATCGCCATGGTGGCAACGAGCATCACGTAGAAGATGAGGAGCGCCCAGCGCTCGATGTTGCGATCGAGTGTTGCAAACATCTCGGTATCCGGATGATGGCGCGCCGGGCGCGGCGATACCGCGCCCGGAACCCTTGGGGCCTCAGGCGTCGTGGACGTAGTAGCGCCCGCGGGTGCCGGCAGCCTCGACCAGCTTGTCGAAGGTCTCCATCGACCCGGCGAGTTCGACCTTGAAGCTGTCCCAGTCGCTCAGCTGGTAGCCGCCGGCGGCCTGCCACTCGGCCAGCTGATCCTCGGTGAGCGAGTGGAACTCGACGCCGGACTTGCGCATCTCGGCCATGGCGAAGGTGCGGGCCGAGGGGACCTTGGCCAGGTTCTGGTGGAACGACATCTCGGACGCCCAGTCGATCGCCTCCTGCACGCCACCATCGAGCGAGTTGAACCATTCGAGGTTGCACGAGTAGCACTGGCTGTCGGGCACCGCCTGGGTGAAGGTCACGTGGCTGAGTATGTCCTTGAAGCCGAAGGCATAAAGCGCCCCGACCGCCGGGTCGAGCGCATCCGCCACGCCCTGCTTGATCGCCGAGGGCGTCTCGCCCCAGGCCACCGGCGTGGGGTTCGCGCCGACCATGCGGTAGTACTGCTGGAGCATCTTCGAGCCCGGCACACGGAACTTGATGCCGGCAAGGTCGCCCGGGGTGATCACCGGCTTGCCGCCGCCCTTGCGCACCGCCACCACGCGCGGGTCGATGCAGAAGTAGAACAGCGGACGGAAGCCGCGCGCCTCGACGCGGGTGTTCACCTCCTCCTTCCAGATGTCCGAGGTGACGAGGTTCACGAAGCGCTGATTGGCGCCGCACAGATACGGCATGTTGATCAGGTCGACCGCCGGCGCGTAGGGCGCGAAGTTCGACAGCGAGAACTGCCCGGCCTGCACCGTGCCCGCCTGCACCTTCTGCGCCAGTGCGCTGCCGATGCCCAGCTGGCCGCCGGGAGCGAGCTTGACATAGACCTTCCCGTCGGTCGCGTTCTGGATGTTCTCCTTCACGTCGAGCTGCATCATCGGGTAGCTGCGCGTGGTGCCGATCTGATACTCGGTGGCCAGCGTCATCACGTGCTGTGCCGCCGCCTCGCGCTCGCGCTCTTCCTTCGCGGTCTGCGCGACCGCCTCGCCCGACGAAAGCACACCGCCCGCGCCCGCGACCACCGCCGCGGTGAAGGCGCCCGTGCCGGTCAGCTTGAGAAAGTTGCGCCGCTCCTCGGATCGCAGTTCGTCCTGGTCATCGATCATGCCGTCTCTCCTCCCTTGCCGGGGCTTTGCCCCTGGTCCGTGTTTTCGCGCAATTGCGCGCCCTCGCGCCGCAGGACGCCCGCGACGAAGAGGCCGCAGGCCAGGAACAGCGTCAGCATCTCGGCAATGTCCGGGAAGAAGGGCTGCCCCCAGAGAGCGCCGGCGAGCACATTCGCCGCGAAGACGGCGAACACGATCGCCGCCGAGAGCAGCAATCCGCGTCCATCCGGTCGGGCCATGCACTCGCTCACTTGCGCTGGCGCTCACGTTAGGCGCGGCGCCCGGCGGTTGGCAAGCGTCCTGCCCCGGCGACCCGCTGGCGCCGGCGCAGCGCGCGGGCGGCCGCGTCAGTTCGCGGTATCGCGCAGGATCAGACCGGCGCCTTTCCAGCCCATCATCATCGCCGGCGCGTTGGTGTTGCCGCCGATCAGGCTGGGGAAGGCCGAGGCGTCGCATACCCGAAGGCCCGCGACACCGTGCACGCGCAGGTCCGGCCCGACCACGGCTGTCGCGGGGTCGGGGCCCATGCGGCAGGTGCAGGAGGGGTGAAAGACAGTGCCTGACCGCGCCCGGATGTCGGCGATCAGATCGTCGTCCGTGACGACCGCCGGGCCGGGGCGCAGCTCCTCGTCGATCAGGGGCGCGAGCGGCTCGCACGCCGCGATGCGGCGCAGGAACTTCACCGCGGCCAGCATCTCGGCGATGTCGTGCTCGGTGCTCAGGGCATTCGCCTCGATGCGAGGATGGGCGAAGGGGTCGGCGCTGGCCAGCGAGATCCGACCGCGACTGGTCGGCCGGCAGTTCGACAGCCCCAGCGACAGGCCCGGAAACGGGTCGGGCGTGAGCACCGGCCGCTCGCCCTCGCGCGGGATCAGCGTCGAGATCGCCTGCATGTAGAGCTGCATGTTGGGCCGCGGCAGATCGGGCGAGGTGCGGAAGAAGCCACCGCCATGATTGATCGACAGCGATAGCGGCCCGCGCCCGGTCAGCAGGTAGCGCATGCCGACCGCGAGCTTGCCCCACCACGGGCGCAGGATGTCGTTATAGGTCGGCACCCGCATGCGGTAGGTGTAGTTGAGGCCCTGATGGTCGCTCAGATGCGCGCCGACATTGGCGTTGTCCACCACCACCGGCAGGCCGAGATCGCGCAGTGCGGCGCCCGGCCCCACCCCGGACAGCATGAGCAGTTGCGGCGAGTTGATCGCCCCGCCCGAAAGGATCACCTCGCGCGCGGCCCGCGCGACATGGGTGCGCCCGCGGTGGCGATACTCGACCCCGACCGCGCGCGTGCCCTCGAAGACCACCCGCGTCGCCTGGGCGTGGGTCAGGACGGTCAGGTTCTCGCGCTTCATCGCCGGCCGCAGGAAGGCCCGCGCCGCCGAGTTGCGCCGCCCGCCCTTGACCGTGAGCTGATAGCTGCCGACACCCTCCTGCTCGGCGCCGTTGAAATCCGCATTGCGCGGGATGCCGGCGGCCTCGGTGGCGTCGACGAAGACCTCGCAGAGCGGATGCAGGTCGCGCCGGTTGGCCGAGATGAAGAGCGGCCCGCCCTGCCCGCGCCAGGCATCGCCGCCGGCCTCGTTGTCCTCGATCGCGCGGTAGGCGGCCAGAACCTCGTCCCAGCCCCAGCCGGGATTGCCCGCGGCCTCCCAGTCCTCGTAGTCCGAGGCGTGTCCGCGAATGTAGACCATGGCGTTGATCGCGCTCGAGCCGCCGAGAAGCTTGCCGCGCGGCCAGTGATCGCGCTGCCCGGCGAGCCCGGGGTCGGCCTCGGTGCGATAGAGCCAGTTCACCGCAGGATCAAAGAACAGCTTGCCGTAGCCCAGCGGCATCTGGACGAAGAAGCGCCGGTCGCTGCCACCGGCCTCGAGCACGAGCACACGATGCCGACCACTGGCCGTCAGGCGCTCGGCCAGAACGCAGCCGGCCGAGCCGGCGCCGACAATGACGAAATCGAACGCGGACCCCGCCACGATCTCCCTCCGCAGGTTGCAAGCGCCACGACGCGGACGCGCAAAGACGCAAATCTGTCATCGCGGCACCGCGCCGACGCTTCGGTTTGCGACCCGGGCAGGTCGCATTTCTGCGCCGACGCAACGGAAACCGTCGCGCCCGCGCCGACGACACGGGTGCAGCAGCGACGAAACTCGTGCTAGGGTTGCAGCGTTGGAGCGATGAAGTTTTCGGGGTTGCCTACGTGGCTGAGTCGATTGGCGAATGGCTGTCCTCGCTCGGCCTGGAGGAGTACACGGCGCGGTTCAGCGAACAGCGCATCACGGTCGATATCCTTCGCGAACTGAGCGAGGCGGACCTCGAGAAGCTTGGCATCCCCCTGGGTGACCGCAAGCGGCTGTTGCGCGCGATCGCGTCCGCGCCCCCGCCCGCGGCTACGCCGCCCGCCCCCGAACCGCCCCCCGATGCGTCGCCCCCCGCCGTCGAGGCGCCGACCGTGCCCGGTGGTTTCTCGGACGTGACGGCGAGCGGGCACCTGCGGCATCTCACCGTGGTGTTCATCGACCTCGTGGGATCGACCGCGCTTTCGGCCGAGCTCGACCTCGAGGACTACAAGAACCTGATCCGGCGCTATCACGACGTCTGCGCCCAGATCGTTGCCGGTCATGGCGGCTATGTCGCGCATTTCGCGGGCGACGGGGTCCTGGCCTATTTCGGCTACCCCACGGCACAGGAGGACGACCCCGAGCGCGCGGCGCTGGCCGCGCTGGCGACCCTGCGCGAGGTGCCCATGATCGCGCCCGAGCGGGCCGAGCCGCTGGCCGCGCGCGTCGGCATCGCCACCGGCGAGGTGCTGATCGGCGGCCTGGTCTACGAGGGGCTCGAGACGATCCGCGCCGCGGTGGGCGAGATCCCCAACCTCGCGGCCCGGCTGCAGGCCCTGGCCGAGCCCGGCACCGTGATCGTGAGCGCCGAGACCCGCCGCCTGCTGGGCAACGCCTTCGTCTGCGACGACGCCGGGCGCCACCCCCTCAAGGGCTTCCGCGAGCCGATCCAGACCTATCGCCTGCGCGAGGTGCGCAGCGCCGCGGCACGCTTCGAGGCGCGCCAGCGCGGCACGCGCACCTTTTTCGTCAACCGCGAGGAGGAGTTGGGCCAGCTGCGCCGGCGCTGGGCGCGGGCGGTCGAAGGGCATGGCAACGTGGTCCTTCTGTCGGGCGAGCCCGGCATCGGCAAGTCGCGGCTGGCGCGGGAGCTGGCCGACCGAGCCGCCAGCGAGCCGCATCTGCGGCTGATGTACCAGTGTTCGGCGCATTACACCGAGAGCCCGCTCTACCCCGTGGCCGCGCACCTGGAATTCGCCGCACGCTTTCGCGCCGGGGATGGGCCCGAGGAGAAGCTGCGCAAGCTTTCGGCCCTGCTGGCCGAGCCGCCCTGCTCTGCCACGGAGTTGACGCTGTTCGCCCGGCTGCTGGGGCTGCCACACGAGACGGCCGCGCCCTCGCTGGCCGGGCTGACGGCGCAGCAGGTGCGCAACGCGACGATCGAGGCTCTGGTCGGGCGGCTCTTCAAGCTGGCCGAGCGGCGCCCGGTGCTGGTCCTGTTCGAGGACCTGCACTGGATCGACCCCACGACGCAGGAGCTGCTGGATCTGCTGGTCGAGCGGGTCGACGGCCACCGGGTGCTGATGATCTGCACCTTCCGGCAGGAGTTCATGTCGAGTTGGAGCGGCCTGCCCAACGTGACGCGGATCGAGATCAACCGCCTCGGCCCCAAGGAGTCCGCGGCGATCGTGACCAACCTGCTCAAGGGTCACGGGCTGGAGCACACGCCGCTCGAGGCAATCGTGTCGAAGACGGACGGCGTGCCCCTGTTCATCGAGGAACTGACCAAGGCCGCGCTCGACGCGGCCGAGGGCGATGGCGGGCAGGACGGCGCCAGGGGCGCGGCCACCGATCCGCTGTCGCTGCCCGCGACCCTGCGCGACTCGCTGATGGCCCGGATCGACCGGCTGCCGCTGGCCGACAAGGTGATGCCGGTGGGCGCCGCCATCGGGCGCACCTTCAGCCACCGCGCTGTCTCGATCGTCACCGGCCTGCCGGCCGAGGTCCTTAACGAGGCCCTGCGGATGCTGGTCAGCGCCGACCTCTTGTCGCAACACGGCGTCCCGCCCGATGCGCGCTACACCTTCAAGCATGCCCTCGTGCAGGACATCGCCTATGAAAGCATGCTCAAGAGCCGCCGGCGCGCCCTGCACGGGCGCATCGCCGAGGTCCTCGAGGAGCATTTCCCCGACCTGGTCGAGCGCCGGCCCGAGATGGCGGCGCAGCATTGCAGCAAGGCGGGACAACCGCGGCGCGCGATCGAGCTGTGGGAACAGGCGGCCCGGGCCGCGATCGCGCGATCGGCCAATTCCGAGGCGATCGCCCACTTGACCGCCGCCCTGCGCGAGAACGCCTCGGACACCGACGCCGCGCGGCTGGTCGCCACCGAGACCCGGCTGCGCGAGGCGCTGTGCATCGCGCTGGAGGCGCGCGGCTGGGGCTCGGAGGACATCACCGACAACCTCGACCGGCTGCACGACCTGGTGGCCGAGCATGGCGACGAGGCCAAGCTCTTCACCATCCTGCACGGGCTGTGCGGCGAGCACCTGATCGCCGGGCGCGCCGAGCTGGCCTACGACTTCGCGCAGAAGATGATGGCGCTGACCGGCCACGTCGCCGACCCCGCATGCCCCGTGCTGGGGCAGCACAACCTTGGTATGTGCTGCTTCATGCTGGGCCGGTTCGAGGCCGCCATCGAGCATTTCGACGAGGCGATACGGCTGCGCAGCGAGGTGCCGCTTTCGGCGCTGGCGCATTACTACGTCGCCGACCCCGAGGTGGTTGACAACGCCATGCGGGCCTGGGCTCTGGCGCTGATGTGCGACGAGGACCCCTCGGCCGGGGTCAGGGCGCGCGAGGCAGTCGCCCGGTCGCGCGCGCTGTCCGAGCGGGCCGGCCACGATTTCTCGTCGGCCTACGGCTTCTCGATCCTTGCCTCGGTCGAGCAGTCGCTGGGCGACGCCAACGCGGCGCTCGAGCTCGCCACGCGCGCGCGCCAGCTCAGCCGGCGCGACGGTTTCACCTATTGGGAGGCCTGGTCGCAGATCGTGTTCGGCTGGGCGATGACCATGACCGGCGACAGGTCGCTGGGGATCGAGCGGCTGCGCGCGGGGCTCGAGAAATACCGCGCCACGGGCTCGCGGCAGATCCTCGGCTATGGCCAGGCCCTGCTCGCGGACGCCCTGCTCAAGGACATGCGCCACACCGAGGCGATGGCCGCGCTCGAGGCGATGGACGAGGCGCACGCAGGCATCAGCGTGCGCTTCTATGACCGACGCATCGAGGCGATCCGGCGCGCGCTGGCCGACGCGCCCGAGGCCGGCGACGCCGAGTTCGAACGCTAGTACCCCACGCCTCCGTCCGACGGGGGCGTGGGGGCCGGATCGCGGTGCCCTCAGCGGGTGTTGACGATCGGCGGATTGGCGCAGCGGCCGAGGCAGTAGTATGGCGGCTCGGCCGTCGAGGGCAGGTTGCCGTTGTTCAGCGCGCCGCCGTCCGAGACGTCGAGCCCCGGGTTGAGCTCGAACATCATGTCGAAGCAGGCGTCGGGGTCAGCCTCGAAGATGCTCTGGAGTTCGGCCGGCGCGTTCGAGGCGGTGTATTTCTCGGTGTAGTTCGGGCCGCTGGCCGAGTTGTAGTTGCGGTCAATCCAGTAGTCGGTGATCCGCACATCCGTGCCCATCGCCCAGAGCTTGTAATTGAACACATCCGCCATCTGAGCGTTGATCGGGAACGCCACCGCGCCGAAGATCGGGAAGACGTTGTTGTCGGGCCCGGTCTTCTGCTCGATATGCATGGCGCCGGCGGGCACCGCGACGCGGAACATCTCGGCCCGGCCGAAGCTGACCGGGTCGGGGCCGGTGGTGCGCGACGCGGTGGTGATCATCTGCACCCAGATGTGCATCGGTTCGCCCGGCACGAAGTGGAAGCCAGACTCGTTGCCCACCGCGCTCTGGATCTGGCCCTTCACGCTGTAGCTGGTGAAGCCACCCTGGAAGCGCCCCTGGGCGTTGAGCGCGACGGCGGCCGCGGCCGCGGCGGTGCGCGCCTGGATGCCCCCCGCCCCTTTCAACTGCTTGTTCGGATTGCGCAGAAGCGCGTTGATCCGGCCCTTGGGCGTTGAGGCGCCGGGCGCGCCGAGGCGGTTCAGCATGCCGTTGAGACGATCGCGGGTCTTGACGTCGTCATCGAGGTTCGCGCCGGCAATCTTGAGCTTCATGTCGACCTCGGCGAACGGACTGGCCGTTGTCGCGAGCCCGACATCGGCCATCTTGCTCTCGATCTGAGCGCAGGCCCCGAGCGCGAGCACGAATGCGACCGCGCCGATCCGGCGCGCGAGACTGAAATCCATATTCCCCTCCTC
Source organism: Thermohalobaculum xanthum (assembly GCF_016623495.1). Lineage (GTDB taxonomy): Bacteria > Pseudomonadota > Alphaproteobacteria > Rhodobacterales > Rhodobacteraceae > Thermohalobaculum > Thermohalobaculum xanthum. The sequence goes on from NZ_JAEHHL010000001.1 coordinate 1,048,428, forward strand.
GGCCAAACCGGCCTGAAATCACGTGCAAGCAATTCTCCCCCGCAGGGCAAGTATGCCAGCGGCAGAGGGGGGAAACAATCGGAGGGGGAGAGGGGCGCGACTGCGCCCCTCCGTCTGGGATCATCCGCCTCGTATCAGGCGCCCGGGCCGCCGGTCTCGCCGATATCCCAGAACAGGCCCGCCATCGCTCTGAGCGCGTCGCGGCAGACGGGCTTGAGCACATGCTCGTTCGGCGCGTGCTGCGAGCAACCGCGATAGGAATGCGGGACCCAGACCGTCGGAAGGCCGAGGATCTCGGAGAAGCTGTCGTTCGGCAGCGAGCCGGCGAGATTGGGCAGGATGTGCGGCGGCTTGCCCGCGGTGCGCGCGAGCGAGGCGGCGGTGAATTTCACCCATGGGTGGTCGGGGTCGAGGCGGGTCGCCTTGAAGAACCCGCGATCCATGGGGACGATCTTCACCATGCCGAAGCCTTCGCGGTCGAGATGGCGGCGCAGCGCCGGCAGGATGTCCTCGGGGTCGGTGCCGACGACGTAGCGCAGCTGGCAGGTCGCGCGGGCCGAGGCCGAGATGGCGTTCACCGGCGCCTCGGGCACGCCGCTCGTCATCGCCAGCACGGCGAAGGAGTTCCAGCCGAAGACCCGCTCGGCCGGTGTGAGGCTTTCCTCGCCCCAGTCGTGGTCGATCGCCGGGCCGTCCTCGCCCTCGATCGGCAGCCCGTCGAGGGCCGCGCGCACTGCGGGCGTCAGGCTGTCGGGGCGCCACTCGGGCACTTTGATCTGGCCACGTCGGTCGCAGATCGAGGCGAGCGCATGCGCCAGGATCATCGCCGGGTCGGCCAGCAACCCGCCCCAGTTGCCCGAGTGATGCGCGCCCTCGCGCAGATCGACGATCAGGTCGAAGCCGACGCCGCCGCGCGAGCCCATGAACATTGTCGGCGTGTCGGGCTGGAGGCGCGGCCCGTCCGAGGCGATCAGGACATCGGCCTGCAGGCGGTCCTTCTGGGCGGCGAAGAACTCGGGCAGGCCGGCCGAGCCGGTCTCCTCGGACATCTCGATCACGATGCGCACGTTGAAGCCGAGGCGGCCGCGCTCGGCCAGCACGGCCTCGAGAGCCGCGATGTTGATCAGGTGCTGGCCCTTGTTGTCGGCCGTGCCGCGGCCGTAGAGGCGCTCGCCCTCCTCGACCAGGCGGAAGGGGTGGAGGCCCTCGCGCCACTGATCGGTCTGCGCCCGGATCACGTCGCCATGGCCATAGGTCAAGACCGTGGTCAGGGCCGGATCCTCGATCCGCTCGCCCACCAGCAGCGGTCCGCCGCGCGGATCGGGGTTCGCGAAGATCTCGCAGGCAAAGCCCATGGCGACAAGGCGCGGCTCCATCGCCTCGCGCAGGTAGCGCATCAGCTCGGCCTTCTGCTCGGGATTCTGGCTCTCGGTCTCGAAGGCGACCAGGGCGCCGAGGTCGGACTGGAATCGCCCTTCCTCGTAGTACTTCGTCGCGTGGTCGATGGCGCCCTCGCGGGCAGCGGCGGTCATGGTGGTCATTGAGCCCTCTGCGATTCGGGTATGGCGTCGCCCCAGGGCGACATGATCTCGGTGCAGCCGGTGTTGCGCGCCCCCTCGCGCATCACGCCCGCCGGGCAGGCAAAGGCGTAGGGGAAGACCGTACGCCGGGCGCGGATCACGGGGTGGCCCGCTTCGAGCGCGGCGACGGTTTCGGTCGGCAGCGTGTCGTCGGCCACCACGGTATCGCCGCCCGAGACGTCGATCCGCGGATGGTGGAAGGCCGCCTCGATATCCATGCCGAAATCGGCCACGAACGCCGAAAGCTGCGCGACCGCCGAGACGATCTTGCGCCCGCCCGAGGCGCCAAGCGCGAAACGCCGACCGCCGGCCTCGCCGATCACGGGGCAGACATTCATCAGGCAGCGCTTGCCGGGTGCCAGCGAGTTCGGTTTGCCCTGCTCGGGGTCGAACCACATGATGCCGTTGTTCATCAGGAGCCCGGTCGAGGGCGACACCACGCGCGACCCGAAGATCGACAGCAGGGTCTGCGTCAGCGCCACCATGTTGCCGTGGCGATCGACCACCGAGAAATGCGTCGTGCAGGCGGGGGCGGTTTCGGCCTCGCCCTCGGCGCCCATGGTGGTCAGGCGCCGCGCATAGGCCGCCTTCAGCGCGCGGGCGATCATGGCGAAGGCCTTGCCATCGGCCGTCGCGCCGGGTGCGTACCCCTCTTCCATCACCGCGAAGACATCGCGGAAGGTGGGTCCGGCGGTCATGTAGGGCGTGACGTCGAACCGCGCACCCCGGTAGGCGAAGGTCAGCGGTGCTTCGAACTCGGCTCGATAGGCGCGCAGATCATCGAACGCGAGGGGGCCGCCCTTGGCCTGGATGTCGGCGGCAATGGCCCGGGCAACGTCGCCCTCGTAGAACTCGCGCGGGCCCTTGAGGGCGATCCGGTCGAGCGTGTCGGCCATGCGGTCCATCGCGATGCGCTTGTCGGAGAGGCTGGTCCAGCCCGCGATGGTCGGCCACTGACCGTCCTCGAGGAACATCGCCGCCGCGTCCGGGTCCTGCGCCAGCGCGCGCGTCGCCGAGGCGATGATCAGCGCGGCGTACCAGTCGACATGCAGCCCCTCCTTCGCCAGCCCGATCGCAGGTTGGATCAGGTCGCGCCAGGGCATCCGGCCGAAGCGTTCATGGGCGATGCCGACACCGTCGACCAGCCCTGGCACGGCGACCGAGGTCGCGCCCTGCACGTTGCGGTCCTCGACCACGGCCTCCCATGGGAAGAGGTCGCTCGCCTTGCCCGCGCCCGAGAGAGGGTAGTCGGCGGGATCGAGCGCGGCAGGCGAGCGCATGCCGTAGTTGACCGAATGCGCCCGGCCTTCGTCGGCGCGCCAGATCATCATCGCGCCGCCGCCGGCGGGACCGCTCATCCATGGCTCGACGACGCCGATGGCGAAGGAGACGGCGACCGCCGCGTCGATCGCATCGCCGCCTGCGGCCAGCACCTCGGCGCCGATCTCGGCGGCACGGGAGTGCTGGGCGGCGACGACGCCGCCCTCGGTCGCGATCACCGCCTTGCGGATCTGCTGGGTGCCGGAAAAATTGCTTCTCACGTCAAAAACTCCGCTGAAACGGAAACGGTCAGGCCGTGGCGGGTTCTGCCTTTTCCTCGTCGAACAGGTGGCACTCGATGCGCCCGTCGGCGGTCGTCAGCGGGCGGGGCGCCACGCTCGAACATTGCGGCAGGGCCTTGGGGCAGCGCGGGTGGAAGTGGCAGCCGGACGGCGGCGCGATCGGATTCGGATAGGCCGCGCCAAGTTGCGTGTCCGGCACGCCGAGCGCGGGATCCGGGGTCAGGACCGATTCCAGCAGCGCCTGTGAATAGGGATGCCGGGCGTGGTCGAAGAGGCCGGCAACGCTCGCCTCCTCGACGATGCGGCCGAGATACATGACCGCCACGCGGGTCGCGAGATGCTCGACCACCGCGAGGTTGTGGCTGATGAAGAGATAGGTCAGCCCGAACTCGCGGCGCAGCTCGCCCAGCAGGTTGAGGATCTGGCTCTGGACCGAGACGTCGAGCGCCGAGGTCGGCTCGTCGCAGATCACGATCTCGGGCTTCATGATCAGCGCGCGGGCGATCGCCACGCGCTGGCGCTGCCCGCCCGACATCTGGCTGGGGTAGGAGTTCATCACCCGCGCCGGCAGGCCGACGATGTCGAGGATTTCGCGCACCGCCTTGTCCTGGCTGGCGGCATCGCCGATGCCATGCACGCGCAGTGGCAGCGAGATGATGTCGGCGATGCTCTTGCGCGGATTGAGCGAGGAGTACGGGTCCTGGAAGATCGGCTGGATGCGGCGCGCCAGCTTGCGCCGGTCCTGCGCACCCACGGGCTCGCCGTCGATCAGCACCTCGCCCGTGGTCGGTGTCTCGAGGCCAAGCAGGATCTTGGCGAGGGTGGACTTGCCGCAGCCCGATTCGCCCACCAGCCCCAGCACGCCGCCGCGCTCGACCTTGAGCGAGACGTCGTCGATGGCCCGAAGCGACTTGCGCTCGGCAAAGAGGCCCTGGCGAATGGTGTAGACCTTCGAGACGTTGCGCAGCTCGAGCACCGGGGTCGTGGCGTCACTCATGCCGATACCTCCGCGGTGGCCATGCCGGTTTCATGCACGCAGCGGAAGGCATGCGCATCGTCCGAGCGGTGCCTCAGCGGGATCGCGCCGCGGCAGGCGGCGACGGCCTCCTCGCAGCGGGTGCGGAAGGGGCAGCCCGAGACGTCGCCCACCAGCGAGGGCACGATGCCCGGGATCGTGCCGAGCTCGGCGCCCCGCTCGGTCTTGCCGGGCACGGGGATGCAGCGCAGCAGGCCGCGGGTATAGGGATGCGTCGGCTGGCCGAAGACGGCGCCCGCGGGGCCGGTCTCGACCAGTTCGCCCGCATACATCACCGCCACCTTGTCGGCGACGCGCGCGACCACGCCCAGATCGTGCGTGATCAGGATCATCGCCACGTTCATCTCGCGCTGCAGGTCCACCAGCAGCCGCAGGATCTGCGCCTGAATGGTCACGTCGAGCGCGGTGGTCGGCTCGTCGGCGATGATCAGTTCGGGCTCGCACATCAGTGCCATGGCGATCATCACGCGCTGGCGAAGGCCGCCCGAAAGCTGGTGCGGGAACTGGCCGAGGCGGCTGGCCGCGGCGGTGATCCCTACCTTCTCCAGCAGCTCGACCGCCCGGTCGCGCGCGGCCTTCTTGCCGACATTGCGGTGCAAGAGCAGCGCCTCGGTCAGCTGGTCGCCGATGGTGTAGGCCGGATTGAGTGAGGTCATCGGCTCCTGGAAGATCATCGACATGCGGTTGCCACGCAGGCTGCGCATCTTGCGCGGGCCGGCCTTGAGCAGATCGACACCGTCGAACTCCAGCCGGTCGGCGCGCCGCTCGATCCGGGGCGCCAGCAGTCCCATGATCGCCAGAGAGGTGAGCGACTTGCCGGAGCCGGACTCGCCCACGATGCACAGCGTCTCGCCGCGCGCGAGGTCGAAGTCGATACCGCGCACCGCGTGGAGCGTGCCGCCCCCGACGGGGATGTCGAGCGTCAGGTTGCGAACCGACAGGATCGGATCTCGGGTCTCGGTCATCTGGCCCTCAGCTCCGGTTCTCGGGGGCGGTGACGTCGCGCAGACCGTCGCCCATCAGGTTGATTGCCAGCACCAGCAGGAAGAGCACGATGCCGGGGATCATCACGAGCCAGGGCTCGAACAGCATCATCTGCTTGCCCTCGGAGACCATCAGCCCCCAGGACGGCGTCGGCGGCTGCACGCCGAGCCCGAGGAAGGACAGCGCGGCCTCGAGGAGGATCGCATGCGCCATTTCCAGGGTCACGACCACAATCAGGTTGTTGACGATGTTCGGCATGATCTCGGTCAGCACGATCCGCGGGGTCGAACAGCCGATGGCGCGCGCCGCGGCGACGTACTCGCGCCCGCGCACCTGCAGGGTCGAGGCCCGCATCACGACGGCGAAACGGTCCCAGAGCAGCAGGCCGAGCACGATGATCACCACCTGCAGCGAGCCGCCGAAGATCGCGACGACCGCCAGCGCCACCAGGACGACCGGCATGGCCAGGCGGACATTGATCAGGAATGTCACGACCATGTCGACGCGCCCGCCGAAATAGCCGGCGGCGACGCCCATGGCCGTGCCGATCAGGCCCGAGATCAGCGCCGCGATGACGCCGATCATCAGCGACACGCGCGCCCCGTAGATCAGGCGCGAGAGGTAATCACGGCCCAGATGGTCGGTGCCGAGCGGATGCTCCCAGCTGCCGCCGAGAAAGACCGGCGGCTGCAGGCGCTCGAGCAGGCTCTGCGCATAGGGATCGTGCGGCGCAAGCACGGGGGCAAGGATCGCGACGACGACGAGGAGCGCGACCAGCCCGCCGCCGATCATCAGGCCGTGATGGCCGAAGACGCGACGGCGCAGCAGCTGGCCCGGCGTCGGGCCCTGGATCTCTTCCAGCAGGGGATCTGTGGTCGTGGCCATGTCAGGCGGTCCGCATCCGGGGGTCGAGCCACGCGTTCAGCACGTCGGCGAGGAAGGTGAAGACGATGTAGAAGCCCGAGAACACGAGGATCAGCGCCTGCACCGTGGGCAGGTCGTTCCGCCCGATCGACTCCCAGGCCAGGTATCCGGCGCCATGCAGCGCGAAGATCGACTCAACGACGATCGAGCCGCCAAGCATGAAGCCCATCTGCACCGCGGCGAGCGAGACGACCGGGATGATCGCGTTCCTGAGCGCATGGCGGAACATCACCCGCACCTCGCTTGCGCCCTTGGCGCGGGCGGTGCGGATGTAGTCCGAGGACAAGACCTCGAGCATTCCCGCGCGCGTGAGGCGCATGATCGCGGGCATGGCGTAGTAGCCAAGCACGATCGTCGGCATGATGAAATGGATCGGCGTCGATGAACCCGAGGGCGGCAAGAGGCCCAGCTGGATCGAGAAGATCACGATCAGGATCAGACCGAACCAGAAGCTCGGCATCGCCTGCCCCATCACCGACAGAAGCAGGGCCGCGCGGTCGATCAGCGAGTTCGGCCGCATTGCCGCCGCAACACCGAGCGGCACGGCCGTGACCAACGCGAAGGTGATGCCGCAGACGCCCAGCGTCATCGTGATCGACAGCCGCTCGGCGATCAGGTCGGCAACCGGCAGCTTGAAGTAGTAGCTCTCGCCGAAATTGCCCTGGAGCGCGCCCAGCAGCCATTCCCAGTACTGAACCAGCACGGGCCGGTCGAAGCCATAGATCCGGCGGATCGCCTCGATGTCCTCGCCGCTCGCGGTCTCGCCGGCGATTGCCGCCGCCGGGTCGCCCGACATGAAGAGCAGGCTGAAGCTGATGGCCGACACCGTCAGCGCCACCAGGAGCGCGAGGCCAAGCCGTTTCAGGATGAATTTAATCACGTTCGACGCCTCGTTGCTGGCCGCCGGGGGCCGTGCAGGGCTTGGCCGCGGCCGATCGCCAGGGATCGGCCGCGGCCCGGGTCAGGTCGGTTCAGCTTACTTCCACGTCATCGCGTGGAAGCGCAGGACCTCGTCCGCGGTCGGCGTGTACTCGACGTCCTTCGTGAACACGTAGTTCGTGTTGTACGAGAACATCGGCGCCCAGTAGGCCTGATCCGCGATCTTCTGAAGCGCCTTGGCGTAGTATTCCTTGCGCTTTTCCGGATCGGTCGCCCGGTCGGCGATGTCCAGCCACTCCTTCACCTCGTCGTCGCGCGTGTCGTCAAGCGAGCCGTGCTTGAAGAACTGGCTGGTGATCGCCGAGGTGTCGTTGATCGAGTACGAGCCCCAGGTCTGGAACGAGATCGGCGTGCCGCTCGACATGCGCAGCTCGCGCAGCGCCGAGTACTGCAGCATCTTGAAGTCGGTCTCGATGCCGACCGCGTTGAGGAAGCTGGCGATGGCCTCGGCATACTCGCGGTCGCGATAGGCGTAGAACTCGGTCTTGAAGCCGTCCGGATAGCCGGCCTCGGCCAGCAGCGCCTTGGCCTTCTCGGGGTCGTACTCATACTCGGCCACGTCCTGCGAGCAGCCGAACTGGCTGGGGAAGCACGCCGAGTAGACGACCTGCGACTTGCCCTTGAGCAGCGCTTTCACCAGCCCCTCGCGGTCGATGGCATGGTTGACCGCGCGGCGAACGCGAACATCGGCGAAGGGGTTGTCGGCATTGCCGGTGCGCCCCGCCGCGTCCATCGTCAGATAGCCGATGCGCATGGTGCTTTCGTTCGCGACCGTGAACTGGCCCATCTCGGCAAGCTTCTCGGACTGGTCGGCCGGCACCTGCCAGATCAGGTCCAGCGTTCCGCCGAACAGCTCGGCCATCTGCGTGTTGACGTCCGGGATCGTGCGGATGTCGATCTTGCCGATGGTGGGCTGGCCCTTCGGGCTGTCGTGGTAGTTCTCGTTCTTCTCGAGCACGAAGTGCTTACCCGGCTCGACCGAGACTACCTTGTAGGGGCCCGTGCCGACGGGCTTGAGGCCCATGCCGGTCGGGCCGGCCTCGGCATAATACTCGTTCGGGTAGATCGAGACCGGACCCGAGAGGAACTCGACCGCCGCGGGGAACGGGTTCTTCAGGTGGATCCGGACGGTGTAGTCGTCGATCTTCTCGGCCGACTTCATCCAGTTGACGTTGCGCTGGGTCTTCACGCCATTCGCCTCGTCGGCGACGAAATTCACGGTGTAGACCACGTCATCGGCGTTGAAAGGCTCGCCATTGTGGAACTTGACGCCCTCGCGCAGCTTGAGCTCCAGCGTCAGGTCGTCGATCCAGTTCCATTCCGTCGCGAGGTTGCCGATGTACTCGTTCGTGCTGGGATCGCGGTAGATCAGCCCGTCCCATACGGCGCGCTGCATCACCACGCCCTCGCGCGATGAGTTGAAGTAGCTGTCGACGTTCTCCAGCTCCTTGGTGAAGGCGACGTTGAGCGTGTCGCTCGCCTTGTCGGCATAGGCCCCTGTCGCGGCCATGATGGCCGATGCCGCCACGGCACCCGTGATCAGGTTGCGCTTCATTTTCCCTCCGGCCCTGTCTTGAGGGCTGCCTGCTGGCCCGCCCCCGGTTTCAACTTTGTCCTTCGCTGCCGTATCATATTATGATACTAGCAATCTTATAGTAGAATAAGAACGCCGCGAACCGGCGTGGTCAAGAGTGGATTCTCGCCCATTCAGCGAGGCGAAACGCGGGAGGGGCCGGGGTTTGGAAATTCGGACGGAGAAGCAGGACACCCTGTTCGTGGCCTCGCTTGCCAAGGGCCTGAAACTCTTGCGCGCATTCGACGAGGGGCACACGGAGATGGCGCTGAGCGAGCTCGCGGCACGCGCGGGGCTGGATCGCAGTGCGACGCAGCGCCTGGCCAACACGCTGCACCAGCAAGGCTTTCTCGAGAAGGACCCGGTGACGCGGCGGTTTCGCCCCTCGCATGCCTGGATCGAGCTGGCCTATGCCTATCTCTGGTCCGATCCCCTGATCGCCCTGTCCAGTCCCAAGCTGATCGAGCTTTCCCATCAGGTCGGCGAGACGGTCAACATGTCCGAGCTTTCGGGCATGGACATCGTCTACGTCACCCGCCTGCCGAGCCCGCGATCGCATTTTGCGGCCACGTTGATCGGGCGCCGGATCCCGGCGCTGGTCACCTCGTCGGGCCGGGCGATTCTCGCGACTCTGCCCGAGGAGGAGCGGCGCGCGGCGATCGCGAACTGGCCGGTCAGGCAGTACACGCCGCTCACCACGCTCGACCGCGGCCGCATCGCCGGGGAGGTGGCCGAGGCGGTCGAGCGCGGCTACTCGATCTCGAAGAACGAGCTGATCCTGAACGAGATCGGCGTGGCCGCCCCGATCCTCGACCCCGACGGCAGGGCGAGCGCGGCCGTGCATTGTTCGGTTTCGGCGTTCCACTGGACCACGGACCGCGTCGAGCGCGAGATCGTGCCCTACCTGCTCGACACCGCGAACGGGATCACGCCGCCGAGGCGGCACCGCTGAGCCGACCTGCCACGGGCCGCCGGGGCACTCAGGATATGATCTGCGCGATATAGCCGCCGATCAGCGCAAGCACCGTGGTGACGGCGTAGGAAACGGGGTACGGGACCGCGGCGACCTGGCTCTTCGACTGGTCGAGCACGGCGTTGAGGCTGGGCGTCGAGTTCCGCCCCCCCGCGCAGGCGCCCGCGCAAATGATCGAGTTCATCTTGAGCATCTTGTCGCCGACGAAAAAGGCGACGACGACCGGCAGAAGCGCCGCCGTGGTGCCGATCAGCGCAAGGACCAACACCGTGTCCCCGCCGAGCGCGCTGGCGATCATGGGACCGACATTCGCGCCCAGCGCTGCCACGAAGATGTTGAGACCGATATCCTGGAGGAAGCTGCGCGCGCCCTCGGAAACCGGTCCGCCGAACTCGGGGTTCCTGCTGCGGAAGTAGGCGACGAAGATACCCGCGAGCAAGCAGCCGGCCGAGGTTCCCAGCGCGAAGGGAATGCCGCCGATCGTGATGCTGAGCGCGCCGACCACGTAGCCCGCGGCCATCGCCATGGCGAGGTACATCGTCTCGGTCGTGGCCAGCATCCCTGCCGTGATCGCCTTGCCGCCCAGGCCCTTGGCGGCTCGCTCGATACAGGTCTGCGGGCCGGTCAGGCGCAGGACGTCGCCGAGCCGCACGTCGGTCTTGGGCCCGAGGGGGATTTCCTGGCCCGCACGGAAGATCGCCTTGAGGCGCAGACCGAAGCCGAGCTCGTTCGTGGCCAGTTCCTCGACCGTCTTGCCCGAGGCCGCGGCCGAGCCGACATGGATGTCGGCGGCACTGATCTCGACATCCCGGGCGAGCTTGTCGTCGACCTCGGGGCCGATCTCGCTGCCGCGCAGGATCTCGAGCTTGAGATCCGCCCGAATGGTGACGAGGTCATCTTCCTGCAGGGCCGGGTTCGTCAGGACATCGACCACCTTCCCGCCGCGCACGATGCGCAGCACGGGCGCGTCGGGATGGGCCTCGAACAGTTCCTCGACGGTCTTGCCGATCAGGGCCTTGTTCTGAAGCCTATAGGCCCGGATGTCGACGGGCGAGTATCCCAGCAGGAAGGCCTGCGGCGTGCCGGGAAGCGGGTCGCTGCCCGAGCCCGAGAACGCGTCCTCGGCCTTCTTCGCGTCCGCCATCGCGTCATGGCCGAAGATCGCGGGAAGGTAGCGCATCAGCAGGATGATCCCGACGCTCGACAGGATGTAGCTGATCGCGTATCCGGCGGCCATGTTGGCGCCGATCTGGTCGGCGGTCATGCCCGGCGGAACATGCGCCGCGCCGCTCTGCACGGCCGATTGCGCGACGCCAAGCACCGCCGTGATCGTGTAGCTGCCCGAGATGAGCCCTGCCGCGAACCCGGACGGCAGCCCGAAGAGCTTGGCGCCCCCGACGCAGATCACCCAGTTGAGCGACCAGATGACGAGACCCACGACGATCGCGGCCAGCCCGGCCGATCTCAGGCCCGTGAAGAATTTCGGCCCTGTGCCAAGGCCGAGCGCGTACATGAACAGCGACAGGAATATCGTGGCGACGATGCCGGGCACCGAGTATGTGAGGCCGAAATAGCTCTGCGCGACCAACGAGATGATGACCGCGACCAGCAGGGTGCCCGCGGTCGAGCCGAGCGAGATCGGCCCGATGGCCACCCTGCCGAGCGGATAGCCGAGCGCCATCGCGATCAGGATCAGCACCCACTGCTGCTGGCCGAGGAACGCGAAGACACCCTTGACCCCGGTTTCCGCGATCGGCGCGAAGAACTGGAAGACATTGCCGACGACATGCTCGGCTTCGCGAACGAGCTGCCCGGCGTCGGGGGATACCGCGGCGGCCAGCGCGGCGCTGCCCGCCGCAATCGTCAAGACAAGGGCGGCTGCCGCGATGAATGGTCTCTTCTTGCCGGCGTGGCGGCTTTCCGGAAGGCTCATTGTCGGGGTCTCCCTGCGCGGATAAGGCCCATCCGGCCCGGTGACGCGGCCTCGCGGCAACCGTTCAGTGGCTGTAGCCGCCGGCCTCGCGTTCGGTCATCGGTGTCGTCACGGGATGCGCCGCGAAATGCTCGAGGCAGCGTTTCATGTCCGCAACAAAGAGCGTGGCCAGATCCTTGCTGAAGCCGTGGCGCACCAGCACGCGCTGGACCACCAGGTCCTGCCTGTCCGGCGGCAAGGTGTAGGCGGCAACTTGCCAGCCGCGCATCCTGAGACGGTCGCTGAGGTCGAACAGGGTGTAGCCCCGCGTGTCGAACCCTTCCTTGACCGTCCACGACACGGCCGGGATCCCCTTCTTCGGATCGCCGTCGAACAGCACCTTGAACGGGCCCATCTTGCCGATCTCGTCGGCCAGGTACTGCGCCGTCTCGTAGCAGGCCGTATGCACCTTGCGGTAGCCCTCCTTACCGAGCCGCAGCAGGTTGTAGTATTGCGCGATGATCTGCCCGCCGGGCCGCGAGAAGCTGAGGGCGAAGGTCGGCATGTTGCCGCCCAGATAGTTCACCCGAAAGATCAGGTCTTCGGGAAGGTCGCTCTTGTCGCGGAAGATGCACCAGCCGGTCCCGAGAGGCGCAAGCCCGAACTTGTGGCCCGACGCGTTGATCGACTTGACCCGCGGCAAACGGAAATCCCACTCGATCTCGGGGGCGCAGAACGGCGCGAGGAACCCGCCGGAGGCCGCATCGACATGCATCGGAATGTCGAGGCCCGTCTCCTTCTCGAGGCGGTCCAGCGCGTCATGCACCTCCTTTACCGGCTCGTACTCGCAGGTGAACGTCACGCCGAAGGTCGGCACGACGAAGATCGTGTTCTCGTCGACGCGCTTAAGCACCTCTTCGGCGTTCATGATCAGTCGATCGCCCTCGAGCGGAATCTCGCGCAGCTCGATATCCCAGTACTTGGCGAACTTGTGCCAGCAGACCTGCACCGGGCCGCACACCATGTTCGGCTTGTCCGTGGGCTTTCCGGCGGCGCGCATCTTCTCGCGCCAACGCCACTTGGCGGCCATGCCGCCGAGCATCGCGGCGTCCGACGAGCCCGTCGTCGAGGTGCCGAGCGTGTTCGTCGATTCCGGCGAGTTCCACAGGTCGGCCAGCATGTGCACGCAACGCTTCTCGATCTCGGCGGTCTGCGGATACTCGTCCTTGTCGATCATGTTCTTGTCGATGCACAGATCCATGATCCTGTGGATCTCGTCGTCGAGCCACGTCTGGCAGAACGTCGCGAGGTTCTGGCGCGCATTGCCGTCCAACATCAGCTCGTCGCGGACGATCGCCGACACGACGCGTGCGTTCTGCTCCTCTTCAGGCAGCCTGTACTTCGGAAGCAGGGAACTGACATCCGCCGATCCGTAAATGTCGGCCAAGAGCTCGCTTCGGATGTTGTCCTTTGAATGAAGAGACATGCATTCAATCTCCTGCTGGCATGGTCGCTATCGAAAACGCGGCTGCGGGACACGATAGCACGGGTACGCGAAGGTGGCGCAGATGCACCCATCGACGGATCTTGCCGGGTCACAATGCGCGACGGCAGCGCGGCACCCAATGCTCCGCGCCCGGAATGCGGGGAAAAGTTTGCACGCCGGCATCGCTTTTTGTCACGTGATCGGGTGTGCTCCTGGGCCAGCGTCGAGGGCAGGCCGAACTGCGCCCCTCGCCAGCGCCGCGAGAACGCCCGCGGTTGTCACGGGATCCGGGGTTCGGGCCGACGCATGGCGACCGGCACTGCAAAGGCGCCCGCGGGCGGCAACGCGCTGCCGGCGCGAACTCAAGATCGGCATGTAGGGAAGAAGGGTGCGGGCGGGTGCCCTAACCTCTTGAAACGGTTGGCTCCGGCGGCAGGACTCGAACCTGCGACCCGCGGATTAACAGTCCGAAAAATCACATTCTGGAAAAGCCAAATCTATCAGCGAGATAAGTTGATTTTAATCAATATTTACAGGACCATGCCAGCTGTGTCCCATTGTCACCGGCTCACTGACCGTCTAGCTTTATCTCACCAAATCGCAGCCATAAAACACCCCATAAACACCCCAGAGGACCATCTGGATCATGAAAAAACGGCTCTCCGCCAGGGCGATCGAAACCCTGAAGCCGCCGCCGACGGGCCGCCTCGAGATCACCGACTCCGATAGCGGCGCGGTCTTCCGCATTACATCAAAGGGCGCCCGAAGCTGGTCAGTCCTGTTCACCCTGCACGGTAAGCAGCAGCGCCGGACGCTGGGCAGTTACCCCGCCGTTGGGCTAGCCGAGGCCCGCGAGCTCGCGCGCGAGACCCGGCATCTTGCCGTGCAGGGAGTCGACCCTCGCCCCGTCGAGGAACCCGCGGCACCCGTCATGAGGGTTGCGGACGCGATCAGCCTCTACGCCAAGATATATCTCGCACCCAACCTCCGCACCGCCGCCGAGCGCGAGCGGCAGTTGCGGGCGGCACTAGCACCCCACCTCGCACGGCCGATCGACGACCTCGACCGAGTTGATCTTCAGGCCGCGATTGATGCGAAAGCGGCGGAAGGCCGGCTCGGCGCCGCAAACCGCATCCGGGCGGCACTGGTGCATTTCTCGCGATGGTGCTTTGAGCGCGGCCACCTGCCTGAGCACATCGGCGCCGGCACGGCTCGAGCCGCGAAAGAGAAGCCGCGCGAGCGCGTGCTGAGTCTCGACGAGATCCGACAAGTCTACGGTGCGACATTCGAATTAGGGCCGATCTGGGGGGCCTTGTTCAGGCTCCGCGTCCTCACCGCCCAGCGGCTCGGTGACCTGGCCCTCGCCCACTGGTCCGAGATCGACTTCGCAGCGCGACGCTACGAGATCCCCGGCGCTAGGACAAAGAATGGCCGCCCCCACATCGTGCACCTTTCGGCGCCCGTCTTGGCCGAACTGGAAGCGCTTAAGGAGCGCACCGGCGGCACCCCGTTCGTTTTCACGACCACCGGAAAGTCGCCAGTCTCTGGGTTCTCGAAAGCAAACGCTCGCCTCTACCAAACCACTGGCGTTGAGGACTTCCGGCCACACGACTTCCGAACGGCGTTCGCCTCGGCGCTTTGCGAGGCAGGCGAGAGTGAGGCGGTGGTCGACAGGATCCTGAACCATAGCGCGAGCGGATCGGCACCGTCGGCCGTCGCGCGGGTCTACAACCGGGCACAGAACCTGCCGCAGCGCGCCGCCGCACTCGACCGCTGGGCAGCGATGGTCACGGGAGAGACGGCCGACGTCATTGCGCTGCCCGAGGCGCTGGTGCGATGAGCGAGATTGAAGCTCTCCGCGGCGCAATCGAACGGCACATGCCCGAGCTCGCCGATCAGTTTCTCGGATCTGAGTTGCCGCGCTCGCATTTCAAGGCGTTGTTTATCGGGCAAGCCGAGATGCTAGCCGAGGCGAACTTTGGCCAGATCCGGCGATCCGACAGCGCGGGCCTCAATCTGCTCGTGCGCCATCTGCGGGACGCTATGGCCGCGCTCGACAGCTTGGGCCCTGCGGCCGTCAAGGCGCTCTCGGACGGGGAACAAAGCCCACGACTCCCCGCCGGGCTGCCTGCCGCGATCCGGGATATTACTGAGGCTATCGAGCGACGGCTGCCCGCGGTGCAACGCTCGCTCCGCGCCACCGGCGTGGCGGACGGCACCGACTGGCATGCGACCGCGACCGCCTGGGCGGCAGGCGAGTTGTGGCGCGAGCAGCACGACGAAGGCGGCCTGACCTTCAATGACGGGAGCAGCCCGTTCGGCGATTTCCTTGTGGACGTATTTGAGGCCCTCGGAATCGTCCGTAACGCGGCACATTACGCGAGGCTCGCCAACGACTTGAGAGAACCGGCGAAAATTGGGGCCTAGCTCTCAATTACAATGAACACCGCCGCGCCCATACTCACCTCGTCGCGAAGGATCGCGCAGAAAAATCGAGGTGAGACAACATGACAGAACCAGAGGCTCGCTTTCTGAGGGTTCATGAGGTTGCGGACCTTTTCGGTATCTCGGTCGCGACCACCTGGAGACATGTCAGCGCAGGCATCCTGCCGCAGCCTGTCCGGCTTGGGCGCGTCACGAGGTGGGATCGCGCCGACCTCGAGGCAGCGATCACTCGCGCAAAAGCCCGCGAGGCGGCATGATGGCCGGCGGCACCTTCAACGTGCACCGATCGATCTGGACCCATGCGGCCTTCAGGGACTCGTCGTTCTCCGAGCGCGAGGCTTGGGTCTGGATCTTGAGTGAGGCGGCGTGGAGGCCGGTGACAGTCCGGTCTGGGCGCGTAGTCGTGGATCTCGAACGTGGGCAGCTGTGCCATTCGCTGCGCTTCATGGCCGATCGCTGGGGCTGGTCGAAAGACCGTGTCCGTCGCTTCCTGACCCGCCTCGAAAACCGCGACATGATCGCGACGCAAACCGCGACAGGTCAACTTGTCATAGACGTACGCAATTATGATAAATTTCAGAACTCGAGCGGCGGAGGCGCGAGAGAGGCGCGACGCGACCCGCGACAGAAGCGCGACACGAGCGCGACGGATAATAATACTTTGAAGACCTTGAATCCCACAAGAGAGGGGCCTGACGGCAACTCCGGGCCAGAGATGAAACCGCCAAGAGCTTCGCGAATGCACCCAGATGCGGTGCTAACCGAGGAACTCGTCGACGACGCCGTGAAGCTCGGGCTCCATGCAGAGGATGCGGAGCGCGTCTGGCAAAAGTTCCGCGACTACTCGATCTCGGTCGCTGGGCCGAAGGGCCTCAAGACAAACTGGCGTGCCGCTTGGCGAAATTGGGTGCGCCGAGAACTTGAGTGGCAGCCATGTGGCGGACGCAAACACCCCGGAAATCGGCGGTTATCGGCGGCGGCGATCGTCGCCGCTCGGCAAGACGCTCTTAACGGAATTGACTCATGAAGCTTAAAATCGCAGAGCGGGGCTCGCACCTCCCCACCGCACCGTCGCTGGTGCTTGGACCGTACCTAGACGGACACCGAACGCGTCGACGATATGCACGGCTACCGATCTTCGGGTTCCTCGATCTCGCACGCAAGGTCGGATCGATGCGCGACTTTGGGGCCGCTAAAGCCTTTGCTGCTGCGCAATCATTGCCTGACGATAACGAGCTTGCTGAAATCCGTGAGAGGATGCGTTCGGCGGCGGATCGCCCGACCAGAGCAAACGAGGCGGCGCAGATCGTCGCTGCGATGCTTGACGCAGTGCGCGGCTTCGACGCCGCGAAATCCGCGACCTTTGTCGAATTCTTCGTCTTCTCCCTAGAGCTCGAGCTGGCAGCCGGGCCAGTCTCGCTGCACGCCATCGCCGAAGCTGCACTCCATTTCGGGATGGAATGCACGTGGCCGCCGACGCCTCGCGAATTCATTGCGAAAGCGCGGAAATTCGAGAACCGCTATCGGTCAGCGGTGCGGGTGCTGGACTGGACGATGGCCGAGCGGCAACGTTTAATCGCCATTGAGGCGCACGATCAGCAGCGCCTGTTTTCACGCACCGTCGCCCGCAGGCCGGCCACGCAATCACTTCTGCCGTAACATCCATCAAGCCTTTGAACCGTAACTGTTTCCGTTGAAAAACAATCAGGAAAATCAAAATGTCCGGACATGGAGGGAGGCGCCTTGGTGCAGGTCGAAAACCTGGCGCGGTATCACAGGCAAAGCGCTTCATTGCAGAGATGGCACGGGAGCACAGCGAGGAAGCACTTGCCGCGCTAATCGATGTCGCCCTGCATGGGAAAAGTGAAGCGGCGCGTGTCTCGGCCGCCAACTCGATCCTTGATCGCGCGTACGGTCGACCCAAGACCATGGCCGATCCGCTGAACCAGCCGAGCTCGGGAATTTTCGCGATCGACTCAAGCATGTCTGACAAAGAAGCGACTGAGGCTTATCTCCGCCTCCTTGAGGCAATTTAATCCTGACGGTCTTTTGTTAAGAGATTAAACTTTAATCTGCATCTATATATTTTCCGGCAGCGACAGTGCGGCCTTAGCGGGCATTTCAGCTCTTGGCCCTTGGTGGTCGTCCGTCCTCGCTGCGGCCAAGAACAGCTTGGAGCCCGAACCAACTATTTCACTCAGCTTGAAGACGGGCACCGGCATCATCATCTTGTCGGCCTCCGACATTCACAGAACTGCCATGGAATAGGTTTATGCACGGGCTACTGCGAGTATTGGCGCCAGCATGAGTATCCTGAACACAGCGCGGTCAGCGTGTTCAATCACGCTGGCCGTCCTTTTTTTCGATGGTACTCCTATGCGCTCACAATTCAACCGTACCAGACAATTTGGGCAGCTCACTTCGCTGCATCTTGGGGTGTTCAGCGTCAGCGCCTATGGGCCAAGAGTGACATCAACATGACGACCGGATCGGGTGCAAAGCGGCACTTCTATGCAATTCGTTTGAACGTCGAGAGAGTGGACCAAGCCGACTTTGACCAACTTTCCGGCGTCTCTGTGCATCGGTCGGGTCGATCAGCCGGGTAGTCCCGCCTTCCGCAGGTCCGCAGCAAACTGCTCCAGGAAACGCGGCGTCATCATCGCGTGGTCGCCGAAATACCACTCGTCGACTGCCTCAGCGCAGGTGAAATCAGGTCTGAGACGGTCAAGCTGCGTGATCGCGCGTTGCGCCTCGAGCTTCTTGCCAGCCCGGCCATAGATGGCGACCAGAAGCGTATACGGATAGAAGGTGACGTTTGGCTCCCGAAGCGCAGCTTGCTCGTCGGCTTCCGCGTGATTGAGGTCATCCGCGATGTAATGTGCGATGGCCCGTATGTGCAGGAATGTCCACATATGCGGATCGCGCGGACTGAGCCGGATCGCGGTTTCAATCCCGTGCAACGCTTCCTGATGCGCGTCGATGCCGGTGAGAGCCTGAGCGAGCGCGAAATGCGCCTGAGCGAAACTCGGATCGAGCGCTACCGCCCGTCGCAACTCTTCGATGCCGGCCTCCATCTGACCCGACAGAGCGAGGCCGCGGCCAAGCGACAGCCTGGCCGAAGGATCCCTGCCATCAAGCTGCACCGCCATGGTCGCCCGGCGCACCGCCTCGGCCGCGCGCGCGGCACGCTCCTCTCGCGGCCCATACCAGCCAAGCTGGATGGCAACATAGGCGAGCCTCGCATGGGCCTGAGAGAAATCCCCGTCCCGGGCGATCGCGTCCTCGAAATGCGCCGCTGCCTGCTGCAGGTCGTCGGCGGTGAAGCGATAGAGGTGCCACAGACCGCGCTGGTAGGAATCCCAGGCGGTGATATCGCGGCGCTGGGCGTGGACCCGGGCAAGGCGGTCGATCGTTTCGAGTTCCGGCTCGATGGTGCCCGCGATGACAGAGGTGATCTCGTCCTGAAGGTCGAAGACATCGTGGAGATCGCGATCGTAGCGCTCGCCCCAAAGCCGGGCTCCGTTTCTTCCGTCGCAAAGCGACGCAGTGATCCGAACACGATCGCCCGATCTGCGGACACTCCCCTCAAGCAGGTAACGAACGCCGAGTTCGCTGCAAATCTCGGGAGCACTCCTGGTTTGCCCCTTATAGGAGAAGGCCGAACTTCTGGCGATGACGAAGAGCCAGCGGCACCGGCCGAGGGCCGTTATCAGGTCCTCCGTGATGCCGTCGGCGAGATACTCTTGCTCCCGGTCGTTGCTCACGTTGACGAACGGCAGCACGGCGATCGATGGCTTTTCGGCATCGGGCGCCGACGCGCCTGTCATGCTGAGGGTATCCGCACAGGGCCACCGCCACACGCGCATCGGTCCGAGACCCTTGAGCGTTTGCTCGCCGGCATCGCGGAACTGCTCGCGAAGACAACTGCTCAAGCTGTCGCGCACGACGGACGAAACGCAGATCCCTCCAGGTTCCGCGAGCTCTTCGAGCCGAACGGCCATATTGACCCCGGTTCCATAGATATCGTCCCCATCGAGGATCACGTCTCCGAGATTGATCCCGATGCGCAGCCGCATCGTTTCCCTTGCCCCGCCGAGCTGTTCCTGGATGGCGAGAGCCGCTTCCACGGCCTTTGAGATCGACGAGAACTCTATCAGGGCTCCATCGCCCATGAGTTTGACGACCCGTCCGCCCCGTTCGGCGATCGCGGGATCGACTACCTTCGCCCGGAGAGTGCTGAGCGCGGCCAGCGTGCCCAGTTCGTCATCCTTCATCAGGGTCGAGAACCCGACGACATCAGCAGCAAGGATCGCGGCGAGGCGGCTGGCCATGAGACTTTCCCCGGTACATCTCAGAATAGCCTACCGCGCCGGCCGCAACCATTGGCAAGCAAGCGGGTATGCACATCAAGACCAACTGCGACAGTGGCCTCGATCCAGACCTTCGCCGCGTTGAGCACGAGCCTCCGGAGAGGGCCGAGAGAGACGCCGACACGACGGCTGTGGGCGGAGGGAGACGTTCGCTGCGCCCTCCACCAAAGTCCGCTTTGCGGACTTTCAAGACCTTCTGCCAACAAGCTTGAATGAACGCTAACGACCCTAAGCAGACCGCCGTTTGAGACTTGGAATGCTGCGGCGGGGTTCGTGATCGCGGTCATTCGCTGCGACTTTACGGTGTCGAGAGGAGCGCAGAGCCGGAAGGCCGACAAAGCGTGAACCCGCTTGTCCGCCTTGATGTCAGATGGGGATAGCCCTTGCCTGCTCCCGAAGAGCAAACTTCTGGATCTTACCGGTTGATGTTCTAGGAATGGGCATGAAGACGAACTTGCCCGGAACCTTATAGGGCGCGAGCTGATCGCGGCACCACGCGCGAAGCTCCTCCGTATCCGCCTGATGGCCCGTGCGAAGTTCGAGGAAGGCGCAGGGCGTTTCGCCCCACTTCTCATGCGGCATCGCGACGACGGCGGCGACCGCGACGGCAGGATGACGGTAGAGCGCTTCCTCGACCTCGATCGAGGAGATGTTCTCACCGCCCGAGATGATGATGTCCTTCGACCTGTCCTTGAGCTGGATATAGCCATCGGGATGCATGACCCCCAGATCGCCAGAGTGGAACCAGCCGTCGGCAAAGGCCTCCTGCGTGGCCTTGGGGTTGCGAAAATAGCCCTTCATCACGACGTTTCCGCGAAACATGACCTCGCCGATGGTCTTACCATCGCGCGGCACCGGACACATCGTCTCGGGGTTGAAAACGTCTAGCTGCTCTAGCGCCAGGTAGCGCACGCCCTGACGGGATTTCAGCGCGGCCTGATCAGCCGGGGGCAACTCTGACCAGGCTTGATGCCAGTCATTCACGACCGCCGGGCCATAGGTTTCCGTCAGCCCATAAAGATGGGTCACTTCGAAGCCCGCGGCCTTCATCTCGGCCAGCAGCTTTTCCGGCGGCGGCGCGGCGGCGGTGAAGAACTGCACGGTGTGGTCGAGATCGCGTTTAACCTCGTCCGGCGCCGAGATCATCAGCGACATGACGATCGGCGCGCCACACAGATGAGTCACGCCGTCATCGGCAAGGGCATTCCAGATCGGCTCGGCCCGCACCTGCCGCAGACAGACATGTGTGCCGATGATGGCAGACACCGTCCAGGGGAAGCACCAGCCGTTGCAGTGAAACATCGGCAGGGTCCAGAGATAGACCGCGTGCTTTTGCATGGATGTCGTCAGCGCATTGCCCTGCGCAAGCAGGTAGGCGCCTCGGTGATGGGAGACGACGCCCTTGGGGTCGCCGGTCGTCCCGGAGGTATAGTTGATCGAGATGGCGTCCCACTCATCCTCGGGCATCCGCCAAGTGAACTCCGGATCGCCGCCGGAGAGGAAGGCCTCGTAATCTGGCGCTTTTACAGGCGTTTGCGGGCCGTCGAACTCCGGGTCGTCATACAGGATCAGGACGGGCTTCGCGGTGGCAAGCGCAAGCGCCTTCTGCATCAACGGCATGAATTCCCGGTCGACGATTGCGACCCTGGACATGGCGTGGTCGAGTTGGAACGCGATGATCGCCGCGTCGAGGCGGGTGTTGATTGAGTGCAGGACCGCACCGCACATGGGCACCCCGTAATGGCATTCGAGCATCGCCGGCGTATTCGCCAGCAGCACCGACACGGTATCGCCCCGCCCGATCCCGCTCCGGGCCAGCGCCGAGGCCAGTTGCCGCGACCGCGCGTAGAACTCGGCGTAGCTGCGCCGCAGTGCGCCGTGAATGATCGCGGTATGCTCGGGAAAGACACCGGCGGCACGCTCGAGAAACGTCAGCGGCGTCAGGGGCTGATAGTTCGCGGGGGTGCGATCCATGTCGGTGTTGTAGGGATTGTGCGCCATTGCCTTACCGATCCTGCCATTGCGCCGAGCGCTTTTCGATGAATGCGCCGATGCCTTCCTCCGCGTCGCGGGCGAGCATGTTCTCGACCATCACCGCGGAGGCGTAGGCATAGGCCTCGGACAGGGCCATCTCGCGTTGCGCATGGAAGGCGCGCTTGCCGGTGGCGAGCGTCATGCTGGATTTGGACGCGATCTTGCGGGCCATCTCCATCGTCGCCGCCTGCAACGCTTCGGGAGGGACGCTCCGGTTGACCAGCCCGATCTCCGCGGCGCGGCCGGCCGAGGTCATGTCGCCGGTCAGGAGCATCTCCATCGCGTGCTTGCTGCCGACATTGCGCGACAGGGCGACCATGGGCGTGGAGCAGAACAGCCCGATATGCACGCCGGGCGTGCTGAACTGCGCCGTGTCCGCGGCGACGGCCAGATCGCAGCTCGCGACCAGCTGGCAGCCCGCCGCGGTCGCGATGCCCGTAACCTCCGCGATCACGGGTTTCGGGCAGGCCATGATCGCTTGCATGACGCCGGAACACATCGCCATCACCCTGGTGAAATAGGCCCTGCCGCGATCAGGGGCGGACCGGCCGGCGGTCATTTCCTTCAGATCATGGCCCGCGCAAAAAGCCGGTCCGTTCGCGGCCAGAATGACGACACGCACCGAAGGATCGGCTCCGGCCTCGGCAAAGGCCGCGGCCAGTATTGCGAG
>NZ_JAEHHL010000010.1 GCF_016623495.1 Thermohalobaculum xanthum
GCTGGCGGCGACGCTGGCGGCTTCGGGCGCGACCGACCCCGCGCCGGCCGCCGACGCCCCGAAGCAGGCCGCGCCCTTCGCCGGCGAGCCCACACCGCTGCCGCTGCCGGTCGCGGGCCGCGTGGTCGGCGGCTATGGCTCGCCCGATCCCTGGGGACGGCGCGGCAGCGGGCTGACCTTCAGCGCCCCGGCCTGGGCCGAGGTGCGCGCGCCGGTAGACGCGACCGTGCGCTATGCCGGCCCGCTGGCCGATTACGGGCAGGTCGCGATCCTCGAGCCCGGGCCGCGCTGGCTGATCGTCATGGCAGGGCTCGGGCGGGTGACCCGCGCGCCCGGCGACACGGTGCTGGCGGGCGAGCCGGTGGGCGATCTGGGGGGGCTTCTGCCGGCAAGCGAGGAATTTTTACTTGAAGCATCCGGCAAGGATGGTGAGATCCTAGACCGGAAGCTCTATATCGAGGTGAGGCTCGACGGCGACCCCGTCGACCCGACCCCGTGGTTCGGCAATGGCGACAAGCGAGGCCCTTAGTTTATGCGCAAGACCCTTTTGGCCCTGGCGGCGGGCGTGGCGCTCGGCATCTCCGTGCCGCACTACGTGTCCCTTACCCACGCGCAGGAGAACAGCGCGCGCACGACCTATGAATATCTCGACCTCTTCGGCGACATCTTCCAGCGGGTGCGCAGCTCGTATGTCGAGGATGTCGACGAGAAGAAGCTGGTCGAGGCCGCGATCAACGGCATGCTGGCGTCGCTCGACCCGCATTCGACCTACCTTCCGCCCGCGAACTTCGAGGATATGCGCGAACAGACGCGCGGCGAGTTCGGCGGGCTGGGCATCGAGGTCACGATGGAGAACGGCTTCGTCAAGGTCGTGGCGCCCATCGACGAAACACCGGCGGCGCGCGCCGGCATCGAGGCGGGCGACTTCATCACCCATATCGACGGCGAGTCGGTGCTCGGGCTCACCCTTTCGGACGCGGTCGACAAGATGCGCGGGCCCGTGGGCTCGGAGATCACGATCACCATCGGGCGCGAGGGCGCCGAGGAGCCCTTCGACGTCACCATCGTGCGCGACACCATTCGCATCCGCGCGGTGCGCGCGCGCGCCGAGGGCGATATCGGGGTGATCCGCATCACCACCTTCAACGAGCAAACCAGCGACAACCTGCGTGAGAGCATCGCCGAGCTGCAGGAGGAGATCGGGGCCGACAAGATCACCGGCTACGTCATCGACCTGCGCAACAATCCCGGCGGCCTGCTGACCCAGGCCATCGAGGTGTCGGACGCCTTCCTCGACGAGGGCGAGATCGTCTCGACCCGCGGCCGCGACCTCGACCAGGCCGAGCGCGTCAACGCCCAGCCGGGCGACGTGACCGGCGGCAAGCCGATCGTGGTGCTGATCAACGAGGGGTCGGCCTCGGCGTCCGAGATCGTCGCGGGCGCGCTGCAGGACCAGCGCCGCGCGATCATCGTCGGCGCCAAGAGCTTCGGCAAGGGATCGGTCCAGACGATCATGCGGCTGGGCGACAAGGGCGCGGTGAAGCTGACCACGGCGCGCTACTACACCCCGTCGGGGCGGTCGATCCAGGCGCTGGGCATCGAGCCCGACATCCTGGTCGAGGAGCGCAAGATCGCGGCCGACGAGCAGTCCTCCCGTCCGCTGCGCTCGGAGGCCGAGCTGCGCGGCAGCCTGTCGAACGAGCTGTCCGAGGACGAGCGCAAGCTGCTTGAAGAAGAGCGGAGCCGGCACGAGGCGACCGCCAAGCTGCGGGCCGACGACTTCCAGCTGGCCTATGCGATCGACCTGCTGAACGGGCTCGCGATCTACGAGGGCGGCCGGAATTGAGGCCGCGCCCGGCCATCACGCCCGTCCCCGGTGCAATGCCGGGGACGCGGTTTCGCAGGTCGCCGTGATGGCAAAGCACAAGCGCTCGGCCGATCCCGCCAGCCTGCCCTACCGTCCCTGCGTCGGGCTGGTGATCCTCAACCCCGAAGGGCGGATCTTCGCCGGGCAACGGATCGATTCGACCTACGACGCCTGGCAGATGCCGCAGGGCGGGATCGACAAGGGCGAGAGCCCGCGCGAGGCCGCGCTGCGCGAGTTGCGCGAGGAGACGGGCATCGCCGCCGACAGCGTGCGCATCCTGCGCGAGAGCGCGCACTGGCTGCCCTATGACCTGCCCGTGCACCTGGTGGGCAAGCTCTGGGACGGGCGGTTCCGCGGCCAGACCCAGCGCTGGTTCGCCTTGCGCTTCGAGGGCGACGAGCGCGAGATCGACATCGAGACCGAGGAACCCGAGTTCAACCGCTGGGCCTGGATGGCGCCGGACGAGCTGGTGCACAAGATCGTGCCGTTCAAGCGCGACACCTACGCGGCGGTGTTCGAGGAATTCGCCGACCTCTTGCGCTGACGCCGCACGTCTGCGCCGCGCCGCGCGCGACGCCCGTCGACCATTCGATGCCCGGGATCAGATCACGCGCTGGCTATCGCCCGGCGAGCGGGTCCGGCGAATGCCGTCCTCGGGCTTTTCCACCACGCCCTCGGGGATGAAGACATACTCGTTGCCGAAGCGATAGACGGTGGCGCAGCCCATCATGCCGCTGCCCCAGTCCCGCTCCCACTGACGGCAGAGCAGGCCGCCCCCCGTGCCGTTGTCGCGAACGCTCCACTGGCCGCGATTGCGCTCGGTCGCGCCGTCCTGGGACTTGGCGAGGCCGTAGAGCCCGCCATCCGGCCCGATATAGACATGCCACAGCCGTTTCTCGCCGACATGGCTCAGCGTCGAGTCCGTGAGATAGATGCTGATCTCGGCGGCGGTAAGCGGCGGCGTGCCCCGGCTGACCACGTCGGCGCTCTGGACGATGCGGTCTTCCTCGGGTGTCAGGTCCGAGGTTGTGCAGCCTGCCAGCATGGCTGCCGCCAGCACAGCCGCCCCGATCTTCAGATATCGCGTCACCGATTGGCCCCCCGCATGCGCAAACTCCGGTCACGTCATGTTATGGGGATCGCGTGGCGGCGCAACCGCTCTGCGCGCGGAATGCGGCGCGGCGGGCCCGAAAACGAAAGGCGGCGCGCCGGGAAGCCCCCGGCGCGCCGCATAACTGTCCCACGTATGTCTTGCCGGCGTCAGCCCGAGATGCGCTCGGCCACAGCCTTGATGTCGTTGAGCTTGAGCGCCTCGGCCTGGGCGCGCTCGGCCGGCGCCTCGGCCGCGATCGCGGTGAAGGCCTCGATCTTCTCGTCGAGCCAGGCGCGGGTCACCTCGGCGCCCTCGACGGCCTCCTCGGCCAGGACCGAGACGGTCTCGGGCGAGATCTCGGCGAAGCCGCCGGTCACAAAATAGGTCTGCTCGCCCGCGGCGCCGCGCACCGTCACGAAACCGGGACGCAGCGTGGTGAGGAAGGGCGCGTGGTTCGGCATCGCGGTCATGTCGCCGGCCATGCCGGGAACCGTGACCGACTCGGCGTCGGCCGATGCAAGCTTGCGCTCGGGGCTCACCAGCTCGAATTTGATCGTGTCTGCCATCTGGTCACTCGCTTCCCGCCGGGGTCCCGATCAGCGCGTCGAACTGCGCGACCGCGGTCTCGAACTTGTTCCGGCAGCCCGGGTTGCAGAAGCCGACGACCCGCCCGCGATAGAGGGCCAGGGCGTCGGGAGAAACCGGCTTGCCCGACCACGGACAGGTCTCGTTGACACAGTCCGCGATGTCGGGCTTGCCGGTCATGTCGTCATCAGGCCGCGGCGGCCATCTTCTCGGCCTTGGCCACGACCTCGTCGATGTCGCCCACCATGTAGAAGGCCGCTTCCGGCAGATGGTCGAACTCGCCGGCGACGACACGCTTGAAGCTGTCGATCGTCTTCTCGAGCGGCACCTGCACGCCCGGGAAGCCGGTGAAGACCTGGGCCACGTCGAAGGGCTGGCTGAGGAAGCGCTGGATCTTGCGTGCCCGCGCCACGGTCAGCTTGTCCTCTTCCGAGAGCTCGTCCATGCCGAGGATGGCGATGATGTCCTGGAGCGCCTTGTAGCGCTGCAGGATGCCCTGTACGTCGCGCGCGACCTGGTAGTGCTCCTCGCCGACGATCGCCGGGTCGAGGATGCGCGAGGTCGAGTCGAGCGGGTCGACCGCCGGGTAGATGCCGAGCTCGGCGATCTGGCGCGAAAGCACCGTCGTCGCGTCGAGGTGGGCGAACGAGGTGGCCGGCGCGGGGTCGGTAAGGTCGTCCGCAGGCACGTAGATCGCCTGCACCGAGGTGATCGAGCCGGCCTTGGTCGAGGTGATCCGCTCCTGCAGCGCGCCCATGTCGGTCGCGAGCGTCGGCTGGTAGCCCACGGCCGAGGGGATGCGGCCCAGAAGCGCCGACACCTCGGAGCCCGCCTGGGTGAAGCGGAAGATGTTGTCGACGAAGAACAGCACATCCGTGCCCGACTGGTCGCGGAACTGCTCGGCCAGCGTCAGGCCGGTCAGCGCGACGCGCGCGCGGGCTCCCGGCGGCTCGTTCATCTGGCCGTAGACCAGCGCCACCTGGCTCTCGCCAAGATTGTCGGGCTTGATGACGCCCGACTCGATCATCTCGTGGTAGAGGTCGTTGCCCTCGCGGGTGCGCTCGCCGACGCCGGCGAAGACCGAGAAGCCCGAGTGCACCTTCGCGATGTTGTTGATCAGCTCCATGATGAGCACGGTCTTGCCCACGCCGGCGCCGCCGAACAGGCCGATCTTGCCGCCCTTCGAGTAGGGCGCGAGCAGGTCGACGACCTTGATGCCGGTGACCAGGATTTCCGATTCGGTCGACTGGGCGACGAACTCGGGAGCGGGCTGGTGGATGGTGCGGGTCTCGGTCGCGTCGACCGGGCCCTTCTCGTCCACCGGCTGGCCGATGACGTTGAGGATGCGCCCGAGCGTGGCGTTGCCCACCGGCACCGCGATCGGCGCGCCGGTGTCCTTCACCTGCTGGCCGCGGACGAGGCCCTCGGTCGCGTCCATCGCGATGGTGCGCACCGTGTTCTCGCCGAGATGCTGGGCCACCTCGAGCACGAGGCGGTTGCCGTTGTTGTCCGTTTCCAGCGCGTTGAGGATTGCGGGCAGGTGTTCGTCGAACTGAACGTCGACGACGGCGCCGATCACCTGCGTTACCTTGCCAACAGCCTGAGCCATTCGTCGTCTCCCGTGGTCGTCAGAGCGCCTCGGCGCCCGAGATGATCTCGATCAGTTCCTTGGTGATCGCGGCCTGGCGCGAGCGGTTGTAGACGATCGTCAGCTTGTCGATCATCTCGCCGGCGTTGCGCGTCGCGTTGTCCATGGCGGACATGCGGGCGCCCTGCTCGGAGGCCGCGTTCTCGAGGAGCGCGCGGAAGATCTGCACCGCGAGGTTGCGAGGCAGAAGGTCCGCGAGGATTGCATCCTCATCGGGTTCGTATTCATAGCCGGTGCCGGCCTCGGCGGCCTCGCTCTCGTCGAAGGTCGCCGGGATCACCTGCTGCGCGGTCGGGACCTGTGTGATCACCGACTGGAAGCGGTTGAAGTAGACCGTCGCGACGTCGAACTCGCCCGCGTCGAAGCGGTGGAGCACGTCCTGCGCGACCGACTGGGCATTGGCATAGGCGATGCGCTTGACCTCGGAGAAGTCGACATGGCCGACGAAGAGGTCGGCATAGCCGCGCTTGAGCTGCTCGCGCCCCTTCTTGCCGACGGTCAGGATCTTGACCGTCTTGCCCTCGGCGCGCAGGCGCTCGATGTCCTGGCGCGCGCGCTTGACGATCTGGCTGTTGAAGCCGCCGCACAGGCCGCGCTCGGCGGTGGCGACGATCAGCAGGTGCACATCGTCCTTGCCGGTCCCGGCCAGGAGCCGGGGCGCGGTCGGGCTGTCCTTCGAGGCACGGGCGAGATTGGCCAGCACCGCGTCCATCCGCTCGGCGAAGGGACGCGCGGCTTCCGCCGCCTCCTGCGCACGACGCAGCTTGGCGGCGGCGACCATCTGCATCGCCTTGGTGATCTTCCGGGTCGATTTGACCGAGTTGATCCGGTTCTTCAGGTCCTTGAGGCTCGGCATCTGCCCAAGTCTCCTCCAGCCGCGCGGGGATTACGCGAAGGTCTTCTTCACGCTTTCGATGACGGCCTTGATCTTGTCGGCCAGGTCGCCCTCGACCTTGCGGTCGTTGTCGCGGATGTCGTCGAGCAGGGCGCGGTGGTTGTCGCGAAGCTCGGTCAGCAGCGCCTTCTCGAACCGGCCGACCTCGGCGACCTTGAGGTCATCGAGATAGCCCTGGGTGCCCGAGAAGATCACGCAGACCTGCTCGGCGTTCGTCAGCGGCGAATACTGCGACTGCTTGAGGAGCTCGGTCAGGCGCGCGCCGCGGTTCAGCAGCTTTTGGGTCGCGGCGTCGAGGTCCGAGCCAAACTGCGCGAAGGCCGCCATCTCGCGGTACTGCGCCAGTTCGAGCTTGATCGAGCCCGCGACCGACTTCATCGCCTTGGTCTGCGCCGCCGAGCCCACGCGGCTCACCGAGAGGCCCACGTTGATGGCCGGACGGATGCCCTGGTAGAAGAGCTCGGTCTCGAGGAAGATCTGGCCGTCGGTGATCGAGATCACGTTGGTCGGGATGTAGGCCGACACGTCGCCCGCCTGGGTCTCGATCACGGGCAGCGCGGTCAGCGAGCCGGCGCCGTTGTCCTCGTTGAGCTTGGCCGCGCGCTCGAGCAGGCGCGAGTGCAGGTAGAAGACGTCGCCCGGATAGGCCTCGCGTCCCGGCGGACGGCGCAGCAGGAGCGACATCTGGCGATAGGCGACGGCCTGCTTCGACAGGTCATCATAGATGATCAGCGCGTGCATGCCGTTGTCGCGGAAATACTCGGCCATCGCGCAGGCCGAGTAGGGCGCGAGATACTGCATCGGCGCGGGCTCGGAGGCCGTGGCCGCGACGACGATCGAGTACTCGATCGCGCCCGTCTCCTCGAGCTTCTTCACCAGCTGGGCGACGGTCGAGCGCTTCTGGCCGACCGCGACGTAGACACAGTAGAGCTTCTTCGACTCATCGCCGCCGGCGGCCTCGTTGTAGCTCTTCTGGTTGAGGATGGCGTCGAGCGCCACCGCGGTCTTGCCGGTCTGGCGGTCGCCGATGATCAGCTCGCGCTGGCCGCGGCCGATCGGCACGAGGCTGTCGACCGACTTCAGGCCGGTCGCCATCGGCTCGTGCACCGACTTGCGGGGGATGATGCCGGGCGCCTTGACGTCGGCGATGCGGCGCTCGGCCGCCTCGATCGGGCCCTTGCCGTCGATCGGGTTGCCGAGTCCGTCGACCACGCGGCCGAGCAGGCCCTTGCCGGCAGGCACGTCCACGATCGCGCCGGTGCGCTTGACCGTGTCGCCTTCCTTGATGTCCTGGTCGGTGCCGAAGATCACGACGCCGACATTGTCGGTCTCGAGGTTAAGCGCCATGCCGCGGATGCCGCCCGGGAACTCGACCATCTCGCCGGCCTTGACCTGGTCGAGGCCGTAGACGCGGGCGATGCCATCACCCACCGAGAGGACGCGGCCGATCTCGGAGACCTGCGCCTCCTGGCCGAAGTTCTTGATCTGCTCCTTGAGGATAGCAGAGATCTCAGCTGCCTGGATGCCCATCACCCGACCTCTTTCATGACATTCTGGAGGGACGCGAGCCGCGAGCGGATCGACGTGTCGATCATCCTCGAGCCCACCTTCACGATAAGACCGCCGATGAGATCCTCATCGACCTTGACATTCAGCTTGACCTCGCGGCCGGTCGCCCCCTTGAGGGTCTCGGACAGGCTCGCGAGTTGCGCGTCCGACAGGGCCCGCGCGGCGGTCACCTCGGCGGTGATCTCGCCGCGATACTCGGCCATCAGCGCGCGGAAGGTCGAGATCAGCTGCGGCAGCACGAACAGGCGCCGCTTGGCCGCCATCAACCCGATCAGGTTTCCGGTAAGCTCCGACAGGTCCAGCGCCTTGCCGACCGCGGCCATGGCGCGGCTCTGGGCGTCGCGGGAGTAGATCGGGCTTGCGATCAGCGAGCGCAGGTCCTCGCTCGCTTCGAGCGCCTCGGCCAGCCGCGCGATGTCCGCCTCGGCCGTCTCGAGTGCCCCGCTCTCCTGCGCCAGCTCGAACAGCGCGGTCGCATAGCGACCGGCGATGCTGGCGGAAAGGGAGGATGTTTCCGACACGGTCTGCCTTCCCGGTTGCGCCCGGTCGCGCGGGCTGCGCGCCGGACAAATCCTTCAACACGCCGGGAAGCGCCGGAACCGGCCCCCGGAGGTGCGCCCGTCAGCTAGCACAGGGGTAGTGCGCATGCAACATCGTGCCGTGCCGGGCTGCGCGGGTTATTCAGGGGATTCGGATCTTTGTGAAGGGGGCACGGGCGCAGCGCCCGACGGGCACATCGTCGCAGCGTGACCCGGGGGCACGCAGCCCGCAGCCGGACAGCCCCCGGCCGTCAAGCGGGTGCCGCGCGGTCGACGCGGCACTGGAAACAGCCGTTGCGTGCCGAGCGTATGTGCACGAAGGCGATTCCCGGCTCGGAAAGCAGCCGTCCGGCCGCCGCGGCGAGTTCGGCGACCGGCACCACGGCGCCGGTGCCGTAGACGATCCGCTCGGACGCATCATAGCCGCGCAGCATGTAGTCGGGGCTCGAGCGCAGGACCGGCGGCACGTCCGCGCCCTGCCAGGGCGGACAGGGATCGGCACAGAGAAAGACGGGCCCGGTCTCGGCATAGGGCTGGCGCGCGCCGAAGGGCGAATGCGCGAGGACGAGCATCGCCGCGCTCTGGGGAATCATCTTCAGGCAGTGCCGGCAGGGGTTGCCCATGCCGTCCGAGACCGCGCGCTGGGGCGGCTGGCCATGGGCGTCAAGACCGCCGGCCTGGAGGGCGCGCGCCTGCGGCGTGGGGATCGGGGTGAAACGGATTTCGGGCATCATGGGCTCCGCGCAACGATTGAGGTGCCCAGCCTGCCGCGCGACGCGGCGCAAACCCACCCGGATCTTGCGCTCGCGGCTCAGAGAAAGCTTTGCGGGTCGATGTCGACCACCACGCGCACCGCCGCCGGCACCTTGACCGCCGCGAGCCAGCCGCGGATCGCCTCCTGGAGGGGAAGGCCTTTCGGGGCCTTGATCAAGAGCCGCATCCGCACCCGGCCCCGCACCCGCGCGATCGGGGCGGGTGCGGGGCCGTAGAGCTCGGCCCCCGCGCGCTCGATCAGCGGCGCGGCGCGGCCCAGGGCGCGAGCGGTCTCGGCCACCCGCGCCTCGTCCTCGCCCGACACGATCACACCGGCCAGCCGGCCATAGGGCGGCATGCCCGAGAGGTTGCGCAACTCGGCCTGGCCGCGCCAGAAGGCCTCGGCATCGCCCGACACGATCGCGCGCATCACCGGGTGATCGGGGCTCGCGGTCTGGATCAGCGCGCGGCCCGGCCGCTCGGCCCGCCCGGCTCGGCCCGCCACCTGGTGCAGCATCTGGAAGGTGCGCTCGGCGGCGCGCAGGTCGCCGCCCAGGAGCCCCATATCCGCGTCGATCACGCCCACGAGCGTCAGGAGCGGGAAGTTGTGACCCTTGGCCACCATCTGGGTGCCGATCACGATGTCGGCCTCCCCCGCGGCGATCGCGGCGAGACGCGCCTTCACCGCCTCGGGACCGGCGATCAGGTCGGACGAGAGCACTTCGATCCGCGCCCCGGGGAACAACTCGGCCGCCTCCTCGGCCAGCCGCTCGACGCCCGGGCCGCAGGCGGCCAGCCGGTCGTCGCGGCCGCAGCCGGGGCAGGCGCTCGGCAGCGGGGCGGTATGGCCGCACTGGTGGCACATCAGCTCGGCCCGGAAGCGATGCGCCACCATCCAGGCATCGCAGTGCGGGCAGCCGAAGCGGTGGCCGCAGGCGCGGCACAGCGTGAGGGGCGCATAGCCGCGCCGGTTGAGGAAGAAGAGCGCCTGCTCGCCCGCAGCGATTCGTCCCTGCGTCGCCTCGGCCAGCCGCGCGGTGATCCAGCGGTCGCGGCCCGGCGCCTCGCTGCGCAGGTCGACCGTCTCGATCGCCGGCAGGACGGCACGGCCGAAACGGTCGGGCAGCTCGATGCGGCGGTACTTGCCGGCTTCGGCATTGGCCCAGCTCTCGAGCGAGGGCGTGGCCGAGGCGAGCACCACCGCCCCTCCCTCGACCGAGGCGCGCAGCACCGCCATGTCGCGGGCGTGGTAGAGCACCACGTCCTCCTGCTTGAACGAGGCCTCGTGCTCCTCGTCGATCACGATCAGGCCGAGGTCCTCGAAGGGCAGGAACAGCGCCGAGCGCGCGCCCACCACCAGCCGCGCCTCGCCCGAGGCGGCGGCGTTCCAGACCCGGCGCCGCTCGGTCCCGGTGACGCCATGGTGCCACTCGGCCGGGCGGGCTCCGAAGCGCGCCTCGACCCGGGCCAGGAAGCCCGGCGTCAGCGCCACCTCGGGCAGCAGCACCAGCGCCTGCCGGCCGCGGGCGATGCATTCGGCGGCGGCCTCGAGATAGACCTCGGTCTTGCCCGAGCCCGTGACCCCGCGCAGCAGCGTGGCCGAGAATCCGCCCGCAGCCACCGCCTCGCGCAATAGCCCGGCCGCCTCGGCCTGCGCCTGCGACAGATGCCCGCCGGGCGGCTGGCCGAACAGCGGCGGAAACGGCGGGTCGGCCGGAACCGCGTGCGGCGCCAGGCAGCCGGCCGCCTCGAGCCCCTTGACCACCCCCGCCGAGACCCCTGCGAGCCGCGCGAGTTCGACCGGGGCGAGCCCTGCCCCGCCATGCTCGGCCGCCGCATCGAGCACGCGCGCCCGCGCCGGCGTCATGCGGTCGGGCCGGGCGCCGGTCGGGCGCAGCAGCACGCGCATGCGCGGCGGCTGGCCGAGGTCGGGCACCCGGGTCGCGAGGCGCAGCATCATGCCCAGCGGCGTCATCGTGTACTCGGCGGCGCGGTCGATGAAGCGCCTCAGCCCCGCCCGCAGGGGCGGGGTGTCGAGCCGCGCGGCCACCGGCTTGAGCCGCTCGGCTGCGACATCGCCCGCGCCCGGACCCCAGACCACGCCGACGACTTGGCGCCGGCCAAGCTCGACCGAGACGAAGTCGCCGCAGGCCAGCGCCATCCCCTCGGGCACCAGGTAGTCGAGCGGGCCCGGGAACGGCATCGGAAGCGCCACGCCCACGCGCGCGCCCGGCCAGAATCGCGCCGCGCCGCTCACTCCGGGCGCACCCGGCTGATAGCGCCGGCACATCCCGAAACGGGGGTTGGACCGCCCCCCGGCCTTCGGATAGATTGCCGCTCGACAACGCCCCGCAGAGGGCCCCCCCCATCGCAGGCACGAGCCCGGGACCGCAGAGGACGAACCCATATGAAATTCTTTATCGATACGGCCGAGATCGACGAGATCCGCGATCTGGCCGCGACCGGCATGGTCGACGGCGTGACCACGAATCCCTCGCTGATCGCCAAGTCGGGCCGCAACATCCTCGAGGTCACGCGCGAGATCTGCGACATCGTGCCCGGCCCCGTCTCGGCCGAGGTCACCGCGACCGAGGCGGCGGCGATGATCGAGGAGGGCCGCTTCCTCGCCAAGCTGGCGCCGAACATCGCCGTGAAGGTGCCGCTGACCTGGGACGGGCTGCGGGCGTGCAAGACGCTCTCGGATGACGGGCACATGGTCAACGTGACGCTCTGCTTCTCGGCCAATCAGGCGCTTCTTGCGGCCAAGGCGGGGGCCACCTTCATCTCGCCCTTCCTGGGGCGGCTGGACGACATCAATCTCGACGGCATGGAGCTGATCGCGGACATCCGGCAGATCTACGACAACTACGACTTCAAGACCCAGATCCTCGCCGCCTCGATCCGCACGGCGAACCATGTCGCCGAGGCCGCCAAGATCGGCGCCGACGTGGCCACCATCCCGCCCGCCGTGCTCAGGAAGCTGGCGGACCATCCGCTGACCGACAAGGGGCTCGCGGCCTTTCTGGCAGACTGGGCCAAGACCGGCCAGTCGATTCTGTCGTGACGGGCGTGTGGACATGAAGCTTCAGGACCCCTCGGCGGACCAGGCAAAGAAGGGCGGCGTCGAGCTCGACTCGGAAGAGCGCGACCTGATCCGCTCGCTGATCCTCGCCGATCCCGAGCTCGTGCTCTCGGACGACCAGGTGATGCGCGCGCTGATCCGGGCGACCGGGACGCTCGACCGCAACGTCGTCGACCTGCGCGACAAGCTGGTCGAGCGGCTCGAGCAGCGGCTCTCGAAGCTGGTGCACGCCAACCGTTCGGTGATCGCGGCGGCCTACGAGAACGTCGCCTCGACCCAGCAGGTCCATCGCGCGGTGCTGCAGCTTCTGGATGCCGACGATCTCGACGACTTCCTGCGGCGCCTGACGCAGGATGTGCCGCGCATGGTGTCGATCGACGCGGTGCGGCTGTGCCTCGAGGCCGATGTCGAGGATATCCGCCCGGCCGAGGGCGTCGCGCGCGACCTGGGCGAGCGGGTGCTGGCCCTTCCGGTCGGCATGGTCGAGACCTACCTCGCGCTTCATCCCGACGCGCGGGCCGGGCGCATCGTGCTGCGGCCCTCGGGCGAGGAGTCCGATCTGCTGTTCGGCTTCGAGCGCGTGTCCTCGGAGGCGCTGCTCAAGCTCGACCTCGGGGGCGCGGCGGGCCTGCTGGCGCTGGGGTCGACCGATCCCGACCGCTTCACCCCCGAGCAGGGGACCGACCTGCTCGAATTCTTCGCGGGCGTGGTCGCCCGCCTCGCGCTCCAGCACCTGGCGCGAATCGATCCGGACGTCTGAGACAATGCGCGCGCCCGGCCAGCGCCCGAGGCGGTGCCGATGACAGAGATGTCGGACGGCGCCGCCGACCTGCTGACCCGCTGGCTCGCGCAGCTCTCGGCGGTGCGCCGCGCAAGCCCGAAGACGATCGAGGCCTATGGGCGCGACCTGCGCGATTTCCTCGGCTTCATGGGGGCCCATACCGGCGGCGGCATGGGCAAGACCGCGCTCGGAGGGCTCGGCGTCGCGGATTTCCGCGCCTGGATGGCGGCCGAGCGTGACCGCGGGGTGGGCGCGCGCACCCTGGGGCGCAAGCTCGCCGCGGTACGCAGCTTCTACCGATGGCTCGAGGCGGCCGAGGGCGTCGACTGTCCGGCGCTGCTGACGCTGCGCACGCCGAAAGGCGCGCGGCCCCTGCCCCGGCCGGTCGCGGCCAAGGATGCGCGCGCCCTCATCGAGGTCGTCTCGGCCCATGCCGAGCCCTGGATCGCCGCCCGCGACCAGGCCGCGCTCACGCTGATCTGGGGCTCGGGCCTCAGGATCTCCGAGGCACTGGGGCTCAGGCAGAAGGACGCGCCGCTGGGCGAGGTGATCCGCGTCACCGGCAAGGGCGGCAAGGAGCGCGAGGTGCCGGTGCTGCCCGTCGCGCGCAAGGCGGTCGAGCACTATCGGGCGCTCTGCCCGCATGCGCCGGGGCGCGACGATGCGCTGTTCCTGGGCGCGCGCGGCGGGCCGCTCAACCCGCGCCTGCTGCAGGGCGCGATGGCAACGGCGCGCATGGCGCTGGGCCTGCCGGCCTCGGCCACGCCGCATGCCCTGCGCCACGCCTTCGCCACGCAGTTGCTGGCGGCCGGCGGCGATCTGCGCGCCGTGCAGGAACTGCTCGGCCACGCCTCGCTCTCGACCACCCAGGTCTATACCGGCGTCGACGAGATCCGCCTGATGGAGGTCTACGAACGCGCCCATCCGAAGGCGCGGGGCTGAGGGAACGGCGCATCGGTTGGAGCAAGGCGCCTTGGCGCGGCGCGGGGGCGGCTTATCTTCCGGCAGGGCAGGAGCGGAAAGACCGGATGCTGAGCGTCACATCCCTCGTCAAGTCGTACCCCACGCCGCAGGGCCGGCTCGAAGTTCTGCGCGGCGCCGATCTCGACGTCGCTGCGGGCGAATGCGTCGCGCTGACAGGCGAATCGGGATCGGGCAAGAGCACCCTGCTGCACCTGATCGCCGGCCTCGACGCGGCCGATGACGGCGAGATCACGATCGGCGGCACGCCTCTCCGCGGCCTCGACGACCGCGGCCGGGCGCGGCTGCGGCGCGAGCATGTCGGGCTTGTCTTCCAGCAGTTCAACCTGATCCCCAGCCTGCGCGTCGGTGCGAACCTCGCATTCCAGGCCCGCATCGCGCGGCGGCACGACCCGCAATGGGAGGCGATGCTGGCCGACCGGCTGGGCATCGCCGCGCTGCTCGACCGCTATCCCGACCAGATCTCGGGGGGGCAGCAGCAACGCGTCGCCATCGGTCGCGCGCTGGCCGCCCGGCCGCCGCTGATCCTGGCCGACGAGCCGACCGGCAATCTCGACGAGGCCACCTCGGAGGAGGTGGTGCGGGTGATCCGCGACCTCGTGCGTGAGAGCGGCGCGGCCTGTCTGATGGTCACCCATTCAACGCATCTTGCAGGGATGCTCGACCGCCGGCTCCACCTCACCGGCGGGCACATCGCATGACCGCGCCCGCCCCGCCCAGCCCCGTGCCAGCGGACGCGCCCGCTGGCGGCATAAGGGCCGGAGGCGGGCTCTGGGTGCTCCTCGTCCTGCTGTCGCACTGGCGCCGCAGCCCGGGGCAGCTTGCGACGCTGGTGCTCGGGCTCGTGGTGGCCACCGCGCTGTGGTCGGGGGTCGAGGCCCTGAACGAGCAGGCCCGCGCCTCCTACGACCGCGCGGCGCGAGCCTTCCAGGGAGCCGGCGTGCCGGCGCTGGTGGCGAGCGAGGGCGGCGATCTCGACCAGTCTCTGTTCGGCGTGCTGCGCCGCGCCGGATGGCCGGTGTCGCCGGTGATCGAGGGCCGGGTGCGCATCGCCGGCGAGCCCTTCCGCCTGGTCGGGTTCGAGCCCCTCAGCCTGCCCGCGGGCTCGGGGCTCTCGGCGCTTGGCGGCGGCGGGGCGGATGGCGGCGGCGAGGGCGAGGCGTTCACGAACTTCGTGCTGCCGGCCGGGCGGACTCTGATCGCGCCCGAGACGATGGCGCGGCTCGGCGCCGCCGAGGGCGACAGGATCGCGACCACCGAGGGGCGCGCCCTTCCCCCGCTCCTTCGCTCGGACCAGATCGCGCCGGGCCTGATCGCCACCGATATCGGCTTCGCGCAGGTCCTGCTGGGGCGTGAGGGCAAGGTTTCGCGCTTCCTTCTCGGCCCGGGAGAGGGCGCGCCGCTGGCCGAGGTCACCGATGTCGCGCTGCGCCGCGTCGCACCGACCGGCGACGACGACATGGAGCGGCTCACGGCGAGCTTCCATCTCAACCTTACGGCCTTCGGCTTCCTCGCCTTCCTCGTCGGCCTCTTCATCGTGCACTCGGCGATCGGGCTCGCGCTCGAGCAGCGGCTGGCGATGTTCCGGACCCTGCGGGCTTGCGGGGTCTCGGCGCTGGGGCTCACCGGCGCGCTGCTGGCCGAGCTGATGGTGCTGGCAGCCGCGGCCGGACTGGCCGGGGTGGCGGCGGGCTGGCTGATCGCTCAGGCCCTGCTGCCCGACGTGGCCGCGACCCTGCGTGGCCTCTACGGCGCCGAGGTGTCGTCGGTGCTGGCGCTCGGGCCCGGCTGGTGGCTCTCG
Source organism: Thermohalobaculum xanthum (assembly GCF_016623495.1). Taxonomy (GTDB): domain Bacteria; phylum Pseudomonadota; class Alphaproteobacteria; order Rhodobacterales; family Rhodobacteraceae; genus Thermohalobaculum; species Thermohalobaculum xanthum. Next base: position 15,595 of record NZ_JAEHHL010000010.1, read on the forward strand.
GGGCTCGGGATCAGCCTCGCGGGCGCGCTGGCGGCCGCCGGCGCCGGGCTCCTGCGGGTCCACCGCCTGCCGGTGCTGGAAAGCGCCGCGCCTCGCGCCTGGGAGGCGGTGAGCCGGCGGCGCATCGCGATGCTGGGGGTGGCAGCGGCGGGGCTGCTGGCGCTCGCCGGCGCGCTCGCGGCTTGGGCCGCGCAACTCGAGACCGCCTTCGCCGCGATGGGCTGCCTGCTGCTGGGCGCGGCGCTGGCGCTGCCCGCGGTCGCCGGCCGGGCGCTGATCGTGGCCGAATCGTTGTCTCGGGGCCCGGTCATGCAGTGGTTCTGGGCGGACACGCGCCAGCAACTTCCGGCCTTGTCCCTCGCCCTGATGGCGCTCCTGCTCGCGCTCGGGGTGAATATCGGCGTGGGCACGATGGTCGGCAGCTTCCGCGAGACCTTCACCGGCTGGCTCGATGGCAGGCTGGCGGCCGAGGTCTACCTGCGGCCCGGGTCGGAGGCCGAGCGGCAGCGGATGCACGACTGGCTCGCGGCGCGGCCCGAGGTCGGCGCGGTGCTGCCAAGCCGCGCCGAGGAGACGCGCATCGCCGGCTGGCCGGTCGAGCTCCAGGGCTTCACGCCGCACCCGACCTACCGGCAGAACTGGCCGATGATGGCGATCCTGCAGGATGGCTGGGACCGGGTCGCCGCGGGCACGGCGGCGCTGGTGAGCGAGCAACTAGCGAGGCGCACGGGGCTCGCGCCGGGCGACCCGCTCACCGTGCCGACGCCCGGCGGCGACTGGCGGCTGACGGTCGCGGGCGTCTACCCCGATTACGGCAACCCCAAGGGCCAGCTGCGGGTCGCGGTGGCCGAGCTCGAACGCCGCTGGCCGGGCGCGGCGCTGGCCTCGACCGCCGTCCGGGCGGACCCTGACGCGGTGCCCGCGCTGCTCGCGGCGCTGGCCGAGGGGACCGGCATGGACCCGGCCAACATGATCGACCAGGCGGCACTCAAGCGCGAGTCGACCGCGATCTTCGAGCGCACCTTCACGGTCACCGCGGCGCTCAACACGCTCACGCTCGGGGTCGCGGCGGCGGCGCTGCTGACCTCGCTGATGACGCTCGCCACGCAGCGCCTGCCGCAGCTCGCGCCGCTCTGGGCGCTGGGGCTCACGCGGCGGCGGCTCGCGCTGATCGAGATCGCGCGGATGCTGGCGCTGGCGGCGATGACGGCACTGGCCGCCATCCCGCTGGGCATCGCGGTCGCCTGGATTCTGGTCGCGGTGGTCAATGTCGCGGCCTTCGGCTGGCGGCTGCCGCTGCATCTCTTCCCCGGTGAATGGGCGGCGCTGGCGGCACTGGCGCTGGCAGCCGCCTTCCTCGCAGCCCTGGCACCGGTGCTGCGCCTTGCGCGCACGCCGCCCGCGCGGCTCCTGCGGATCTTCGCCGATGAACGCTGAGCGCCGCCATGTCCTGAAGGCGCTGGCCGCCTGCGCGGCGCTCGCGCCGCTGCGCGCGGCAGCGCAGGGCTTCGCGGGCCTTGGCGCCGAGGCGGGCGGCTTCGCCCCGGTGCTGCCCTCGACCCGCCTCGTCTTTCCCGCCGATCACGGTCCGCACCCTGATTTCCGCATCGAGTGGTGGTACGTGACCGCCGTGCTGACGGGCACGGAGGGGGCCGAGGCCGGCGTGCAGTGGACGCTGTTTCGCATCTCGCTCGCCCCGCCGGGCGAGGGCGGAAGCGGCTGGCAGGCGCGGCAGCTGTGGATGGCGCATGCGGGCCTCACCACTGCCGAGAGCCACCACCACCACCAGCTTTATGCCCGCGCCGGCGTCGGGCAGGCCGGCGTCACCGCCGACCCGCTGCACGCCTTCATCGACGACTGGCAGCTTGTCGAGACGGCCGCCCCCGCGAGCGGCGCACCTGCAAGCGCGCTGGGCCCGTTGCGCATGGCCGCGCGGGGCGGGGACTTCGCCTACGATCTCGCCCTGACCACCGAGAGGGGCGTCGCCCTGCAGGGCATCGACGGCTACAGCGTGAAATCCGAGCGCGGCCAGGCCTCGCATTACTACAGCCAGCCCTTCTTCGAGGTTTCGGGCTGGATCGCGCCCGGCGGCCAGCGGCGCGCGGTGACGGGACGGGCATGGATGGACCGCGAATGGTCGAGCCAGCCGCTCGACGCCGACCAGTCCGGCTGGGACTGGTTCTCGCTGCACCTGCCGGGGGACGAGAAACTGATGGTCTACCGCCTGCGCCACGACACCGGCCCCGCCTATGTCACCGGCAACTGGATCGCGCCCGACGGTAGCTCGACCCGACTCGACCCGGGCGCGGTCGAGGTCGACGCGCTGGGCGAGGCCGAGGTCGCGGGCCGCCGCCTGCCCGTGCGCTGGCGCATCGCCATCCCCGCGCGCGGGCTCGAGATCGAGACCGCGCCGCTCAACCCGCAAAGCTGGATGGCGACCGATTTCGCCTATTGGGAGGGGCCGGTCCGCGCCACGGGCACGCATCCGGCCCGCGGCTATCTCGAGATGACGGGTTACTGACCGCCCCGACCGTCGCGCGCCTGCGCCACGTCAGATCGCGGCCCGCAGCGCCTCCATCTTCTGGCGCAGGAACTTCTCGGCCGCCTCGTCGGTCAGCCGCCCCGCGTCGTCGAACTTCTTCGAGGAGTTGCCGACCGAGACCTCGGGCGCCGTCACCATCCGCACGCCGAAGGGGATCAGCATGAGATAGAGCGCCGAGGTCGCGCGCTGCCCTCCGGCCATGCCCGCCGCGGCCGAGATGGGCGCGACCGGCTTGCCCTGGGTTGCCATGGGGCGGACGCGGCTGACCCAGTCGAGCGCGTTCTTCAGAACGCCCGGCGGCGCCTTGTTGTATTCCGGCGTCGAGATCACGATTGCATCCGCCGCGCGGATCTGGTCGCACAGCCTGATGACCGCGTCGGGCATGCCCTCGGCCTCGAGATCGGCGTCGTAGAGCGGAAGGCGAAGATCGGCCATCTCGAAATGGTCCGGCGCGAACAGCCGCGCGGCCTCCCTGACCAGCATGGTGTTGGTGCTGCCCTTGCGCAGCGCGCCGGAAATCCCCAAAAGCCGTGTCACGCGCACTCCTCCGTCGTTGTTCCTCGGGCCCTACAGGTAGGCGCCATGCGCCGTCGGGCCAGCGTCACGATGATGTGGCATGTCTTCAACCCCTTGCTGGCCAGATCGGAGCAGATTCGGGAATGACCGACACCAACGTCGAAGCCCTCGCCTGGCGGCACGCGGATACCGAGGCGGCCCGGGCCGGGAACGCGGCCGTCGCCGAGACCATCTCGGGCTGGATCGCGCGAGACGAGCGGGACCGGGTTGCCGCCGCACTCGAAAGCTGGAGCGGCGCCGACATCCTGGCGCTGCTCGTGCACCTTCGGCTCAAGAAGGCGCGCCGGCTGTTTCGCTGGCTGGGCGACGACGTCAGCCTCGCGGTCCTTGCCGAGCTCGACCCGCGAACGCACGGCATCCTGCTCGAGCGCGAGACCCAGCGCCGGCTCAAGAAGCTGGTATGCCGCATGAAGCGCGACGAGGCGGTGCGCATGCTCGCGAGCCTCCCGCGCAAGATGGCGGGCGAGATCATCGACGGCCTCGACGACCCCGAAGGCTGGCGGCGCGATCTCTCGTATCGCGAGGACAGCGCCGGCGAGGCGATGCGGCGCGGCTTCCTCGCGATGCCCCAGGATCGCACGATCGGCGACGCCATCGAGCACCTGCGCCAGCGCAGCGACGAGATCGACCGGCTCGACGCGCTTTATGTCGTCGACGAGGAATACCGGCTGCTTGGCTACCTGCGGGTTCGCGATCTCCTGCTCACGCCGCCCGAGACGCGGCTGGGCGATGCGCTTCGGCTCGACCTCGTCAGCGTCGACGCCGAGACCGACCAGGAGGAGGTGCTGCGGCTGGCCGAACGGCGCAATCTGCGCGTGATCGCCGTCAAGGACCCCGAGGGCCGTCTGGTCGGGACCGTCACGCCGCGCGAGCTTGCCGCCATCGCCCGCGACGAGGCCGAGGAAGACATGCTGATGATGGCGGGCGTCGACCCCCACTCGACCGCCCATGACACGCCGCTACAGATCATGCGCCGGCGCCTGCCCTGGCTGCTGGCGGGGTTGGTGGGCGCCGCGGGCGCGGGTGCGGCAATGGCCGGGTTCGAGGACGTGCTGGCCCAGGCCGTGATCCTCGCAAGCTTCATTCCCGCCATGATGGCGATTGCGGGCAATGCCGGCATCCAGGCCTCGACGGTCACGGTTCAGGCGCTCAGCAGCGGCGATGTCTGGAGCGGGGACATTCTCGGGCGGCTCGGGCGCGAGCTGGGCGGCGCGCTCTTGAACGGGCTCAGTGTCGCCGTGCTCGCGGCGATCGGCATCATCGCGATCTCGACCGTGTTCACCATCGAGAACCCGATGAGCCTGGCGCTGACCTGCGGCGCCTCGCTCCTGACCGTGACGACGGTGGCGGCGGTGCTTGGCGCGTCGATCCCGCTGGCGCTCGACCGCCTCGGCATCGACCCGGCCGCGGCCATGGGCGTGGTCATCACGACCTCGAACGACATCATCGGGGTGATGGTCTACTTCGCCTTCGCGCAGGCCATCTACCTCTGACGCCGGCCGCACCGCGGAACGAGAAAGGGCACCCGGTGGGCGCCCCTTGGATTCTGCCGGTCCGGGCTCTGCTCAGGCGTGGATCGCGCCCTGCCCGCAGGCCAAAGCCGCCTCGCGCACCGCCTCGGAATAGGTCGGGTGGGCATGGCAGGTCAGCGCGACGTCCTCGGCTGCCGCGCCGAACTCCATGGCGACGCAGATCTCGTGGATCAGGTCCCCCGCGCCCGGGCCGATGATATGCGCACCCAGGATGCGGTCGGTCTCGGCGTCGGCGAGGATCTTGACGAAGCCGTCGGCCACCAGATTCGCCTTGGCGCGGCCATTGGCCATGAAGGGGAACTTGCCGACCTTGTACTTGCGCCCGGCGGCCTTCAGGGCCTCCTCGGTCTGGCCGACGCTGGCGACCTCGGGGGCGGTGTAGATCACGCCCGGGATCACGCCGTAATTGACGTGGCCATGCTTGCCCGCGATCACATCGGCCACGGCCATGCCCTCGTCCTCGGCCTTGTGGGCCAGCATCGGCCCGTCGATGACGTCGCCGATGGCGTAGACGCCGGTGACATTGGTGCGCCAGTGGCCATCGGTCTTGACCTGGCCGCGCTCGGTCGTCTCGACGCCCAGCCGGTCGAGGCCCAGCCCCGCCGTGTAGGGCCGGCGCCCGGTCGCGACCAGCACGACATCGGCGTCGACGGTCGCCTCGCTGTCGTCCTTGCGCAGCTTGTAGGTCACCTTGAGCTTGGTCTTGAGCTTCTCGACGCCCTGCACCGCCGCGCCGAGCACGAACTTGAAGCCCTGCTTCTGCAGCAGGCGCTGGAAGTTCTTGACCACTTCCCCGTCCTGACCCGGGGTGATCTGGTCGAGGAACTCGATCACCGTGACCTCGGCGCCCAGCCGGCCCCAGACCGAGCCCAGCTCGAGCCCGATGACGCCCGCGCCGATCACGACCAGCTTCTTCGGCACCGAAGTCAGCTCGAGCGCGCCGGTCGAGCTGACGACCCGCTTCTCGTCGATCTCGACGCCGGGCAGCGACGCGGGCTCCGAGCCCGTGGCGATGACGATGTTCTTCGTGTTCAGGACCTGGTCGCCGACCTTGACCTGGCCGGGCGCGACGATCTCGCCCCAGCCCTTCACGTAGTCGACCTTGTTCTTCTTGAAGAGGAACTCGATGCCCTTGGTGTTGGCGTCGATCGCCTCCAGCTTGTAGCTGAGCATCTGCGGCACGTCGATCTCGACGCCCGAGGTCTTGATGCCCATCTTGCGGAAGTTGCCCTGAGCCTCGTGCAGCATCTCGGAGGCGTGGAGCATGGCCTTCGACGGGATGCAGCCCACGTTGAGACAGGTGCCGCCCAACGCGCCGCGCCCCTCGACGCAGGCAACCTTGAGTCCGTTCTGCGCCGCGCGGATCGCGCAGACATAGCCCCCCGGCCCGCCGCCGATCACCACAACATCATATTCGGCCATCGAGTGTCCCTCTCTTGTCCGTCCGCCCTTGCGGACCCTGCCGGCGCCGGTCGCGCGCGCGCCCCGGCGCCCCTGTCATTCCCGGATTGGCCGCGTCCCGCCTCAGGACCTGCCCGGGCCGCGCGCCGTGCCGATCGGCACCCGCGTGCACCAGGCCAGCAGAACGGCCATCAGCGGCGCGTAGACCGCCACGAAGCCCGCCACCTCGGCCGTGGCGCCGGCGGGCCCCAGCACCGCCCTCAGTGCAAGCGCCCCGGCCAGCGTGTGCAACATGGCCAGAGCGCCCATCTCGGTCACCGCGCTGCTGCCCCGCTGCAGCCGCCAGCGCGCCCAGACCATCAGCATCCCGATCAAGAGGGCGATCACGGCGGCGGCCAGGTAGCCGATCTCGGGCGGCATGCCCAGCGTCTGGCGCATCGTCAGCGCCGCCACCGCGCCGATCGCACCCAGCGGGCCGACAACGGCCATCAGCCGCGGCACCGCGGCGTCGCGGATGCGGAGTGCGGCATCTGCCCATCCCGTCATCCGCGTTCACCTCCCCTGCCTCAGAGGTCCATCAGCAGGCGGCGCGGATCCTCGAGGCTTTCCTTGACGCGCACGAGGAAGGTCACGGCCTCCTTGCCGTCGATGATGCGGTGATCGTAGCTCAGCGCCAGGTACATCATCGGGCGCGCCACGATCTGCCCGCCGATCACCATCGCGCGCTCCTGGATCTTGTGCATGCCGAGGATGCCCGACTGCGGCGGATTCAGGATCGGCGAGGACATCAGCGAGCCGTAGACGCCACCATTCGAGATGGTGAAGGTGCCGCCCTGCATCTCGGCCATGCTCAGCTTGCCGTCGCGGGCCTTCACGCCGAACTCGGCGATCTTCTTCTCGATGTCGGCGAAGCTCATGGCGTCGGCGTCGCGCACCACCGGAACCACCAGCCCCTGCGGCGTGCCGACGGCGACACCGATATGGGCGTAGTTCTTGTAGATGATCTCGTCGCCGTCGATCTCGGCGTTTACCGCCGGGATCTCCTTCAGCGCATGGCAGCAGGCCTTCACGAAGAAGGACATGAAGCCCAGCTTCACGCCGTGCTTCTTCTCGAAAATGTCCTTGAATTCCTTGCGGATCTCCATGACGCCGGTCATGTCCACCTCGTTGTAGGTGGTCAGCATGGCGGCGGTGTTCTGGGCTTCCTTGAGCCGGCGCGCAATGGTCTGGCGCAGGCGGGTCATCTTCACCCGTTTCTCGCGCTCGGGCGCGCCCGCAGGGGCCGCCGGGGCGGCCGGCGCGGGCGCCGCGGCGGGGCGCGGGGCCGCCGCGGCACGGGCCACGTCTTCCTTCATCACCCGGCCGTCGCGGCCAGTGCCCTCGACCTGGTCGCGCGAGAGGCCGGCCTCGGCCATCGCCTTCTTTGCCGATGGCGCGTCCTCGATGTCGGCGCGTCCGGCGCCGGCGGGCGCGGGCGCGGCTTCAGTCTTGGCCGGGGCTTCCTTGGCGGGCGCGGCCTTCGGCGCCGCGGCAGCGCCCTCGCCTTCCTCGATGGTGGCGAGCAGGGCATCGACGCCGACGGTCTCGCCTTCCTTGGCGACATGCTCGCCCAGTACGCCGGCCGACGGCGAGGGGACCTCGACCGTCACCTTGTCGGTCTCGAGCTCGCACAGCATCTCGTCGGCCGCGACCGCCTCGCCCGGCTGCTTGAACCAGGTGGCAACGGTTGCCTCGGTCACCGATTCGCCCAGCGTCGGCACCCTGACTTCGATGGTCATCCTGTCTGTCCCCTTGATCCGTTCAGAGCGTGAGCGCGGCGTTCACCAACGCCTCCTGCTCGGCCTTGTGCTGGCTCGCGAGGCCGGTCGCGGGCGAGGCCGAGGCCGCGCGGCCCGCATAGATCGGGCGCGAGACCTTGGCGCCGATTCGCGTCAGCACCCACTCGATATTCGGCTCCACGAAGAACCAGGCGCCCTGGTTCTTCGGCTCCTCCTGGCACCAAACCACGTCCGCGTTCTTGAAGCGGGCAAGCTCGCGGGTGAGGCTCAGCGCCGGGAAGGGATAGAACTGCTCGAGGCGCATCAGGTAGACGTCGTCGAGCCCGCGCTCGTCGCGCGCCTCCAGAAGGTCGTAGTAGACCTTGCCCGAGCACAGCACGACGCGCTTGATCTTGCTGTCCTTGGCAAGCTTGAGATCCGAGCTGCCCATCTCGGCGTCGTCCCACAGGACGCGGTGGAAGGACGAGCCGTCGGCCATCTCCTCGAGCTTCGAGACACAGCGCTTGTGGCGCAGCAACGACTTCGGCGTCATCAGGATCAGCGGCTTGCGGAAGCTGCGGTGCAGCTGGCGGCGCAGGATGTGGAAGTAGTTCGCCGGCGTCGTGCAGTTGGCGACGATCCAGTTGTCCTCGGCCGAAAGTTGCAGGAAGCGCTCGAGGCGGGCCGAGGAATGCTCGGGCCCCTGCCCCTCGTAGCCATGCGGCAGCAGCATCACCAGGCCCGACATGCGCAGCCACTTGCGCTCGCCCGACGAGATGAACTGGTCGATCATGATCTGGGCACCGTTGGCGAAGTCGCCGAACTGCGCCTCCCACAGGACCAGCGCCTTCGGCTCGGCCAGGCTGAAGCCGTACTCGTAGCCGAGCACCGCGTATTCCGAGAGCATCGAGTCGATGACTTCGTACTCGGCCTGGCCCTCCTCGATGTGGTTGAGCGGGTAGTAGCGCTCCTCGGTCCCCTGGTCGACCAGGCCGGAATGGCGCTGGCTGAAGGTGCCGCGGGTGCAGTCCTGCCCCGACAGGCGGACCTTGTAGCCCTCGGTCAGCAGGGTGCCGAAGGCCAGCGCCTCGGCCGTGGCCCAGTCGATGCCCTCGCCGGTCTCGATCATCTGCCGCTTGGCCTCGAGCAGGCGCTCGATCGTGCGGTGCGGCTTGAAGTCCGACGGCAGGCGGCTCAGCGCGTCGCCGACGCGGCGCAGGCGCTCGATCGGCACGGCGGTCTGGCCACGCTGGTATTCGTCGCCCGAGCGGCCGAGGCCCGACCAGCGCCCGTCCAGCCAGTCGGCCTTGTTGGGCTTGTAGTCCTTCGCCGCCTCGAACTCGTCGTTGAGGAAAGACTGGAACTGGGCCTTGGCCTCCTCGACCTCGTTGGCGTCGATCAGCCCGTCGGCGACCAGTCGCTCGGAATAGAGCTGCAGCGTCGTCTTCTGCTTCTTGATGGCCTTGTACATGAGGGGCTGGGTGAACATCGGTTCATCCCCCTCGTTGTGGCCGAAACGGCGGTAGCAGAAGATGTCGATCACGACGTCGCGCTGGAACAGCTGGCGGAACTCGGTCGCGACCTTGGCGGCATGGACCACCGCCTCGGGGTCGTCGCCGTTCACATGGAAGATCGGACAGTCCACCATCTTGGCGATGTCGGTCGGATAGGGCGACGAGCGCGAGTGGTGCGGCGCCGTGGTAAAGCCGATCTGGTTGTTCACCACGATGTGGATGGTGCCGCCGGTGCGATGCCCCTTGAGGCCCGAGAGGCCGAAGCATTCGGCGACGACACCCTGGCCCGCGAAGGCCGCGTCGCCGTGCAGCAGCACCGGGATCACGCTGGCGCGGTCGGTGCCGAGCTGCTCCTGCTTGGCGCGCACCTTGCCCAGCACGACCGGGTTCACGGCCTCGAGGTGGCTGGGGTTCGCGGTCAGGCTGAGATGGACGGTGTTGCCGTCGAACTCGCGGTCCGACGACGCGCCGAGGTGATACTTCACGTCGCCCGAGCCGTCGACGTCCTGCGGCTTGAAGCTGCCGCCCTGGAACTCGTTGAAGATCGCGCGATAGGGCTTGCCCAGCACGTTGGCCAGGACCGAGAGGCGGCCGCGATGCGGCATGCCGATCACGATCTCCTTGGCGCCGAGCGCGCCGCCGCGCTTGATGATCTGCTCCATCGCCGGGATCAGCGCCTCGCCGCCATCGAGGCCGAAGCGCTTGGTGCCGGTGTACTTGACGTGCAGGAACTTCTCGAAGCCCTCGGCCTCGACCAGCTTGTTCAGGATCGCCTTGCGGCCCCGCTTGGTGAACTGGATTTCCTTGCCATAGCCCTCGATGCGCTGCTGCAGCCACGACTTGGGCTCGGGGTCCTGCAGATGCATGAACTGCAGCGCGAAGGTGCCCTGGTAGGTGCGCTTCAGCAGCGACTCGATCTCGCGCATGGTGCCGTATTCGAGGCCCAGCACGTTGTCGATGAAGATCGGCCGGTCGAGATCCGACTCCTTGAAGCCGAAGAAGCGCGGATCGAACTCGGGGTGCTGGACATGGCCGGTCAGCCGCAGCGGGTCGAGATCGGCGCCCAGATGGCCGCGCGAGCGGAACGAGCGGATGTACATGATGGCGCGGATCGAATCGAGCACCGCGGCGCGCAGCTGGGCGGAATCGATCGCCTCGCCGCTGGCCACCGCCTTGGCCTCGATCTTCTTGGCCAGCTTGGCCGCGCCCGGGACCTGGTCCCACTGGCCGTCCAGCGCCGCCACCAGCTCGCCATTCGCCGTCGGCGGCCAGTCGGCGCGCTCCCACGGCGCGCCCTCGGCCTCGGCGGTCACGGCGCCGGGATCGTCGCCCAGCGAGTCGAAATAGGCCGCCCAGCTGGGATCCACCGACGCGGGGTCGGCGACATAGCGCGCGTATAGCTGTTCGACGTATTCGGCGTTGTGCCCCTGAAGGAAGGACGAGGAGTGAAACTGAAGGTTCGGGCTCTGATCGTTCATGGTCGCGCCAATCGGGAGGGCCTCTCAGCCCCCCTGTCCCCAGATGTGTCAGGGCCGCATCTCCCAGGCCCCGTCTTGCCTTTGCCGCGAGACCCTCGTCGTCGGGGCCCCTCTGGCGATGCGGGTGGCGCCGCGTCCCGGCGCCACCCGCCTATCCTTACCGACCGAGCGCCTTAAGCAAAGCCTCTCCGAGGCCTGCGGGGCTGTCTGCGACAACGATGCCCGCAGATTGCATCGCCTCGATCTTGTCCTCGGCGCCGCCCTTGCCGCCCGAGATGATGGCACCTGCGTGCCCCATGCGGCGGCCCGGAGGGGCCGTGCGGCCCGCGATGAAGCCCGCAATCGGCTTGGCGCGACCCTTCTTGCGCTCGTCGGCGATGAACTGGGCCGCGTCCTCCTCGGCCGAGCCGCCGATCTCGCCGATCATGATGATCGACTCGGTCTCGGGGTCGCCGAGCAGGAGCTCGAGCGCGTCGATATGCTCGGTCCCCTTGATCGGGTCGCCGCCGATGCCGATGCAGGTCGACTGCCCCAGCCCCGTCGCGGTGGTCTGCGCCACGGCCTCGTAGGTAAGCGTGCCCGAGCGCGAGACAATGCCCACGGTGCCGCGCTTGTGGATGTGGCCCGGCATGATCCCGATCTTGCAGGCGTCCGGCGTGATGATGCCCGGGCAGTTCGGCCCGATCAGGCGGCTGGTCGAGCCCGAGAGCGCGCGCTTGACCTTCATCATGTCCATCACCGGAATGCCCTCGGTGATGCACACGATCAGCGGGACCTCGGCGTCGATCGCCTCGAGGATCGCGTCCGCGGCGAAGGGGGGCGGCACGTAGATCGCGCTCGCATCCGCGCCGGTCTTGGCAACCGCGTCGGCCACCGTGTCGAAGACGGGCAGGCCGATATGGGTCGAGCCGCCCTTTCCGGGGGTCACGCCGCCGACCATCCTGGTGCCGTAGGCGATCGCCTGCTCGGTGTGGAAGGTACCCTGCGCGCCGGTCAGGCCCTGGCAGATGACCTTGGTGTTCTCGTCAACCAGAACCGCCATCTCACGCGCCCCCCTTCACGGCCTTCACGATCTTCTGCGCGGCGTCCGCCAGGTTGTCGGCGGCGATCACGTCGAGACCGGACTTGTTGATGATGTCCTTGCCCAGCTCGACATTGGTGCCTTCGAGACGCACCACCAGCGGCACCTGGAGGCCGACCTCCTTGACCGCCGCGATCACGCCCTCGGCGATGACGTCGCAGCGCATGATGCCGCCGAAGATGTTGACGAGGATGCCCTTCACCTGCGGGTCCGAGGTGATGATCTTGAACGCCTCGGTCACCTTCTCCTTGGTCGCGCCGCCGCCCACGTCGAGGAAGTTGGCGGGCTCCGAGCCGTAGAGCTTGATGATGTCCATGGTCGCCATGGCGAGGCCCGCGCCGTTCACCATGCAGCCGATCTCGCCGTCGAGCGCGATGTAGTTCAGATCGAACTTCGAGGCCTCGAGCTCCTTGGGGTCCTCCTCGGTCTCGTCGCGCAGCTCGACGATCTCGGGATGGCGGTAGAGCGCGTTCGAGTCGAAGTTCATCTTGCAGTCGAGGCACTTGATGTCGCCCGACTCGGTCACGATCAGCGGGTTGATCTCGACCAGGCTGCAGTCCTTCTCGACGAAGAGCCGGTAGAGCGTGTCGATCAGCTTGACGCACTGCTTCATCGCCTGGCCCTCGAGGCCCAGCGCGAAGGCAACCTTGCGGCCGTGGAACGGCTGGATGCCGGTGGCCGGATCGACCGAGAAGGTCAGGATCTTCTCGGGCGTCTCGGCGGCGACCTCCTCGATGTCCATGCCGCCCTCGGTCGAGGCGATGAACGAGATGCGCGAGGTTTCGCGATCGACCAGCAGCGAGAGGTAGAGCTCGCGCGCGATGGCGGCACCCTCCTCGAGATAGATGCGGCCCACCTGCTTGCCCGAGGGGCCGGTCTGGTGCGTGACCAGCGTCTTGCCGAGCATCTGCTCGACGAAGGCCACCGCCTCGTCCTCGGACTTGGCGATGCGCACGCCGCCCTTCTCGCCCGCGTCCGATTCCTTGAACTTGCCCTTGCCGCGGCCGCCAGCGTGGATCTGCGCCTTCACGACCCAGACCGGGCCGCCCAGGGTTTCGACCGCACGCCGCGCCTCGGCGGCATCGAGCACCGGCACGCCGCGCGACACGGGTGCGCCGTACTCCTTGAGAATCTGCTTGGCCTGATATTCGTGGATATTCATCGCCTTATACGCCCTCCCCCTCGCGTTGGCCGCGCTCGGCGGCACTGGGTTCGTCTTCTATTTGGCGCGATCGGGGCGCGGAAGTGCCGTCCCGTCCGTCGCATTCCGCCCGAATGGCGCCCTTCCTCTAGCCTGCGGGGACCCATGCTGCAACTGCACAGTTCCCCCTGTGACAACGGGCCACCTTGCGGCCCGGCGCAACAGCAGGTATGTGGTATACCAGAGTGTCGGGACTGTCTACCGACCTTGATCCTCCGAAATCACCGAATGCCCGCAATACCCTGATTTGGCGGCGGCGTCACGCCGCGCGAGGCTGCGCCGCGCGGCGCGCGGGTCGGTCCGGGTCGGGGAGAAGCGCCCGGGCGGCATCGCTGCCGCCTGCGCCGGGGCGCGTGCCATGCCGCGTCCCGGCGCCTTGCTTGTGGGCGGCTGGCCCGTCAGCCGGCCACGCGGCGGCGGCGCATCCGCAAGGCAACGCCGGCGGCATAGCCGCGCAGCGCCGCATTACCGGCCCGAAGCCAGTGTCCGAACGCCTCGGCGCGCAGGCGCCGGCCTTCGCGGATCGCGGCCTCGATCTCGCCGGAACTGATGTTGCGGAAGGTAACGGGCTCGTGGGGCCCGGTCGGATTGGAAGTCGGTCTGCTCATGGAAAACCTCCGTCACACGATGTGTCACGGGCGTTTCCCTCCCGATGCAGCGGACGTGGACCGTCTTTTTGCGCTGCACCCCGATATTGTGCGCTGCACCACGGGGGATCAACCCTTGCCTCGCCCCGAGCGCGCATGTCCCGTTTGCGCCACGCGCATAGCTGGCCGGTCGGAAAGCACGGCACCAGAACGCGAACGGGCCGCGGGGAATGCCCCCGCGGCCCGCGCGAATGCGAAAAAGGCGGCTGCCGTCAGACGAGGCTGCCGTCGATCCCCTTGCAGGCGGCGACCAACCCCTCGACCGCCGAGACGGACTTGTCGAGCATCACCTGCTCGTCCTTGTTGAGCTTGATCTCGACGACCTTCTCGATGCCGTTCTCGCCGATCACCACCGGCACGCCGACATAGAGGCCCTTGAGCCCGTACTTGTTCTCGACCCAGGCGGCGCAGGGCAGCACGCGCTTCTGGTCCTTGAGGTAGCTCTCGGCCATGGCGATCGCCGAGGCCGCCGGCGCGTAGAAGGCCGAGCCGGTCTTCAGCAGGCCCACGATCTCGGCGCCGCCGTCGCGGGTGCGCTGGACGATGGCGTCGAGCTTCTCCTGCGTGGTCCAGCCCATCTCGACGAGGTCGGGCAGCGGGATGCCCGCGACCGTCGAATAGCGCGTGAGCGGCACCATGGTGTCGCCGTGGCCGCCGAGCACGAAGGCCGTGACGTCCTTGACCGAGACGCCGAACTCCTCGGACAGGAAATAGCGGAAGCGCGCCGAATCCAGCACGCCAGCCATGCCGACGACCTTCTCCTTCGGCAGGCCCGAATACTGCTGCAGCGCCCAGACCATCGCGTCGAGCGGGTTGGTGATGCAGATGACGAAGGCGTTCGGCGCGTGCTCCTTGATGCCCTCGCCCACCGACTTCATGACCTTGAGGTTGATGCCCAGCAGGTCGTCGCGGCTCATGCCCGGCTTGCGCGGGACGCCGGCGGTGACGATGCAGACATCCGCGCCCGCGATCGCCGAATAGTCGTTCGCGCCCGAATAGGCGGCGTCGAACCCGTCTACGGGGGAGCTCTCGGCGATGTCGAGCGCCTTGCCCTGGGGAATGCCCTCGGCGATGTCGAACAGGACGACGTCGCCCAACTCCTTGAGCCCAGCGAGATGCGCAAGCGTGCCGCCGATCTGCCCGGCGCCGATCAGCGCGATTTTCCGTCTGGCCATCGTGTTGTCTCCCAATCTCTCGTCTCGGTGATGCCCCTGCCTGGCGATGGCGGGGCAACGGTGCCGCTCCTCCGACGCCGCGGATCGGCCTCTCGGTCCGAGAGCGCGACGCGGCGGCGAGACGGGGGGGCCATGCCCGATTTACCCAAAATTGGCAAGAGGGTGCACCGACACGACACGCGATGCCGCATCCCCGGGCGTCGCGCCGCACCGGCGTCGAGGGGTCGCGAATCGGTGATACGCCGGTGCCCGCGCGCCGTCCGGGCGCGTGCCGGATCCACGCGCGCGAACCCTGCGCGCGGACGCATCGCGCGCGCAGGTTTCCCGGGCAACGGCCCGACTGACGGGATCCCTGGCACCTGCGCCGCGGGCGCCCGGCCCTGCCACCGCCCATGACCGCGCCACGGTACGTAACCGGGTGCTCGGCCGGGCGCGCTGCAGCCCCTGCGGCGCGCTCCGGCCGGTCCGTTCCGGGCGGGATTCCCCCGGCGATTCGGGAAGGCCCCGTTCGGGGACCGTGGCCGACACTGCCCCGCGACCGGTAAAGAGAACGTGAAGGCGTCAGCCATGCTTGGGCACCGAAGGCACCCAGACATAGCCCTCGGGATCGGCGAGGTAGCACTCGCGCAGGCCGTGCGGCTTGTCCTCGGCCCCGGCAAGCACCCCCCCGCCGACCTCGGCGGCCAGCGCCTCGGCCTGTGCCGCCGCCTTGTCCGGGTCGCGACCGTAGAGCCGCAACTCGGCCCCAGCGCCGCGCGCGTCGCCGCCAGACCGGGCGATCCCGCCCATCGGGTGCCGGCCATAGGTGCGGTCGTGATGCAGCATCCAGACCGAGCCATGCGCGGCCACGATCGCGAAATCGGCGTCGCGATACACCACCTCGGCCCCCAGCACCCGCGCCTGCCAGCGCGCCGACCGCGCCACGTCGCTCACCAGCAGGTTCACGCCCAGACCGGGTCCCAGCGCGCGGCCGAAAGCGTCGGGGTCGGGCCGGCCCTCGCCCTCGGGCGGCAATGGGTCGTCAGCGGTCATCGCGGCGGGCTCCGTTGGCCATGGCGCAGGACGGCAGGCTGACGCCGGGCGCGGCCCCGCGTCAAGCGCGCGAACAGGCCATGTCGCACCCCGCGACCCCTCGGCCCTTGCGCCATGCTGCGCTGCGGCATAATGATCGCGCAACAATCTTGCGACTTCTGTCACCGCCTTCGGGAGATCCCCGCATGTCCAGCCCCGCCGCCGCCCCGCGCCCGCGCCGTTCGGTCCTCTACATGCCCGGCTCGAAGGCCCGCGCGCTCGAGAAGGCACGCAGCCTTGCCGCCGACGCGCTGATCCTCGACCTCGAGGACGCGGTCGCCCCGGCCGAGAAGGCAGCCGCGCGCGGCATGGTGGCCGAGGCGACACGCGCGGGCGGGTTCGGCCCGCGCGAGGTGGTGATTCGGATCAACGGGCTCGACACCGAATGGGGCGCCGAGGACCTCGCCGCCGCGGTGGCCGCGGGCCCGGACGCGGTGCTGATCCCCAAGGTCGAGAGCGCGGCCATGGTGCAGGACGTGGCGCTGCGCTTCGAGCGCCTGGGCGCGGACCCGCGAACCCGCATCTGGGCGATGATGGAGACCCCGCTCGGCATGCTGAACGCGGCCGCGATCGCGGGCGCCCACCCGCTGCTGGCCTGCCTGGTGATGGGCACCAACGACCTGGTCAAGGACCTGCGCGCCCAGCACACCGAGACCCGCCTGCCGGTGATCACCGGCCTCGGCCTCTGCCTGCTGGCCGCGCGCGCCCACGGGCTCGCGATCGTCGACGGGGTCTACAACGCCTTCCGCGACGCCGAGGGGCTGCGCCGCGCCTGCATCCAGGGCAAGGAGCTGGGCATGGACGGCAAGACCCTGATCCATCCCGACCAGCTTGCCGTGGCCAACGAAGTCTTCGCGCCTTCGGACGCCGATGTTGCGCAGGCCCGCGCATATGTGGAAGCCTTCGCGGCGGCCGAGGCCCGGGGCGAGGGCGTGGCGGTTGTCGACGGGCGGATCGTCGAGAACCTGCATGTCGAGAACGCCCGGCGCCTGCTGGCCGAGGCCGAGGCAATCGCGAGACTCGAGGCCGCAACGCCCGCCTGAGGGCGGTTATCGACAGGGAGCCGCAATCCATGACCTTGCTGATTCTGGGCCTCGTCCTGTGGTGGGCGACGCATCTCTTCAAGATCCTCGCACCGGGGCCGCGCGCGGCGCTCGATGCGCGCATCGGCGCGGGGCCGGCCAAGGGCGCGATGGCGCTGGGCTCGCTCGCCGCGATCGCACTGATGGTGATCGGCTACCAGCGCGCGGATTTCGTGAACCTGTGGTTCCCCCCCGCCTTCATGATCCACATCAACAACCTGCTGATGCTGATCGCGGTGTTCGTCTTCATCGCCAAGGACTTTCGCAGCGGCGTGCGGCTGCGGGTACGCCACCCGCAGCTCTCGGGCGTCAAGATCTGGGCCTTCGCGCATCTGCTGGTGAACGGCGACCTCGCCTCGGTGGTGCTGTTCGGCGGCCTGCTCGCCTGGGCCGTGGTGGCGATGATCGGCTCGAACCGGCGCGACGGCCCCGACTGGGTGCGCCCCGCGCCCGCCACCGCGAAGGGCTGGGCGTTCCACGTGATCGCGACCGTGGTGGTCTTCGCGATCATCGCGATGCTCCACCTGTGGGCCGGTCTCTCGCCCTTGCCCGGAGGTGGCGCATGAAAGCCTATCGCCTGCTGACCGAGGACGACACCTCGGCCTTCTGCCACAAGGTCACCGCCGCGCTCGCCGCGGGGTGGGAGCTCCATGGCGGGCCGGCCTACGCCTTCGACGCCGCGCGCGGGGTGATGCGCTGCGCGCAGGCCGTGGTGAAGGACGTCGAGGGCGAGTATTCGCCCGACATCAAGCTGGGCCAGCTCTGAGGCACCGCCCGCGCGGGCCGATCCGAACGACAGCGAGGGGCAGATGGGCAAGACCGATCCGGGCCGTTTCTTCGAGGACTACCGCGTGGGCGAGGAGATCGTGCACGCCACGCCCCGCACGGTGACCGAGGGCGACCGCGCGCTCTACACCGCCCTCTATCCCAGCCGTTTCGCGCTCGCCTCGTCGGACGAGTTCGCCCGCGCCTGCGGCCTGCCGCGCGCACCCTTGGACGATCTCGCGGCTTTCCACGTCGTGTTCGGCAAGACCGTCCCCGACATCTCGCTGAACGCCGTGGCCAACCTGGGCTATGCCGAGGGGCGGTTCCTGCTGCCGGTCTACCCGGGCGACACGCTCAGCACTGTCTCCGAGGTGATCGGCCTGCGCGAGAACTCGAACGGGCGCACCGGCGTCGTCTGGGTGCGCTCGACCGGCTACAACCAGCGCGCCGAGGCGGTGATCCGCTACTGCCGCTGGGTCATGGTGAAGAAACGCGACGCGGCCTCGCCCGCCCCCGCGCCCGTCGTGCCCGACCTGGCCGGCGCCGTGCCGGCCGGCGACCTGGTGGTGCCTGCGGGACTCGATTTCAGCGGCTATGACGCGCCGCTCGCGGGCTCGGCGCATTTCTGGGACGACTACGCGACGGGCGAGCGGATCGACCATGTCGACGGCGTGATGCTCGAAGAGGCCGAGCACATGATGGCCACGCGGCTCTGGCAGAACACCGCCAGGGTCCATTTCGACCCGGCGGCGCGCGCCGGCCAGCCCCGGCTGATCTATGGCGGGCACATCATCTCGCTGGCGCGCGGGCTCAGCTTCAACGGGCTTGGCAACGCGCAGCTGGTTGCGGCGATCAATGGCGGCGCGCACACGGCGCCCTGCTTCGCCGGCGACACGGTCTATGCCTGGTCCGAGGTGCTCGACAAGGCCGAGACCGCGACCCCCTCGGTCGGCGCGCTGCGGCTCAGGCTGGTGGCGGTCAAGAACCGCCCGGCGCAGGACTTCCCGCTGCGCGCGCCCGACGGCAAGCATGCCGAGGGGGTGGTGCTCGATTTCGACTACTGGGTGCTGATGCCCCGCCGCTAAGGACGTCCGCTCAGCCGCCGCGGCAGGCGGTGAAGGCCGCCGCCGCATCGCGCCGCGCGGCATTGTGATCGGCCATCAGCTTCTGGAACTCGAAGAGCCGCGTCACGACCTTGGCGAAGACCTCCTGCAGCTCGGCGCGTGACGGGTCGGCCTCCAGCGCCTCGCCCAGCGCCGCGATCCGCTCCATGCGCGCGGCATGGACGGGCTCGGCCATGTAGCCCTCCTCGTCCGCGTCGGACCAGGGAACGCCGCCCGCCTCGTCCGCGAAGGCCTCGGGGTGCGCGACGGTCAGATAGGCGACACGGTCGAGCCGATCCTGCGCCAGCAGCACCTGGAGATCGCGCGAGCGCCCCGCCAGGGCGGCGTGGTCGGGCGCGACATCCGCGACGATCTCGACCAGCCCGTTCTCGAAGGCGATGCGCGTCTCGGTCTCGGCACGGGCCATCGTCAGCAGGCATTCCGCGCCGGTCTCCGCGAGCGCCGGGCCCGCGAGCAGCACCGCCGCGCAGGCGGCACCACACAGGCGGCTCAGCGCCACGCCACCCCGCCGATCCCCGCGATCCCCGGCGCACCGGCGCCCTTGGGCTTGGCCGTGCGGATGTTGAGGTGGCGCAGGTAGCGCCGCTCGACCAGCCGGAAGACCCAGACGACCGCGAATGTGATCGCCATGTAGAGCGCGGCCGAGGTGAGAAAGCCCTCGTAGGCCACGTAATGCCGCGCGTTCAGCGTGCGCCCGGCGCCGAGGATGTCCTGGATCGTGATCACGCTGGCCACGACCGAGCCGTGCAGCATGAACACGATCTCGTTGCCGTATTGCGGCAGCGCGCGCCGCAGCGCCGAGGGCAGCAGCACCAGCCGCGTCACCTGCGAGGGGTTGAGCCCAAGCGACTTCGCCCCCTCGAGCTCGCCCTCGGGCACGACCGCAAGGCCGCCGCGCAGGATCTCGGCCTGATAGGCGCCCGAGTTGAGCGAGAAGGCGATCAGCGCGCACCACCAGGCGGATTTCAGCGAGGGCCAGACCGCGCCCAGCCAGGTGCCGTCTAGGAAGCCCGGCGCGCCCCACAGGAAGCTCGACCGCACCCAGTCGAACTGGCTCAGCCCGTAATAGATGAGGTAGGTCTGCACCAGCAGCGGCGTGCCCCGGAAGACGTAGACATAGGCGCCCCAGACCCGGTGGAAGCGCCCCTTGTGATGCAGCGACAGCGCCGCCGGCAGGGCGATCACGAAGCCCAGCGACAGCGCGAGCACGGTCAGATGCAGCGTGATCCACACGCCCTTGGCGAACAGCGGCCAGGCCTCGAGGATGATCTCGAAATTCATGCCGTGATGCCCTTGCTCACCCGGCGATCGACCTGCCTCAGCCCCCAGTTCGAGGCGGCGGTGATCGCGAGGTAGACCAGGATCACGGCGGTGAAAAACAGGAAGGGCTCGCGCGTTGACTTGCCGGCCTTGTCGGCAAGGCCCACCAGGTCCTCGAGCCCGATGACCGAGACCACGGCGGTGGACTTGACCAGCACCATCCAGACATTGCCGTAGCCGGGCAGCGCGTGGCGCAACAGTTGCGGCAGCGTCACCAGCCGCAGGGTCTGGCCACGGTTGAGGCCCAGCGCATAGGCGGCTTCGGGCTGCCCCTTCGGCACGCTCAGATAAGCGCCGCGGAAGGTCTCGGTCAGGTAGGCGCCGTAGATGAAGCCGATCGAGACGACGCCCGACCAGAACTTCGACACCTCGATGTAGTCGAGGTCGAGGCCGCGGCCGATATCGTTCACCAGCCGTTGGCCGCCGAAATAGATCAGCAGGATCAGCACGAGGTCGGGCACACCGCGCACGATGGTGGTGTAGATCCCGGCCACGCCCGTGGGCAGCATCCCGCCCGAGAGCTTGGCGATCGCGCCGAGCGCGCCCAGGAACGTGGCCAAGACCAGTGACAGGACGGCCACCGATATCGTGACGAGGGTTCCCTGCCCCAGCAGCGGCGCATATGCGATCAGCGTTTCCAGGCGGCGACCTCCCCGTGGTCACAGGGCCGGGCGGCATGCCGCCCGGCCGGTCCCGGCGACGGCCCTCAGGCGCCGTAGAGGTCGAAGTCGAAGTACTTGTCGTTGATCGTCTTGTACTCGCCCGAGGCGCGGATCGCGTCGATCGCCGCATTGAGCGCGGCCTTCAGGTCGCCGTCCGACTTGCGCACGCCGATGCCCGCGCCCTCGCCATGGTATTTCGGGATCGAGTAGTCCTTGCCGAAGAAGGCATAGCCCTTGCCGTTCTCGGTCTTGAGGAAGCCGTCATCCATCGCGACCGAGTCGGCGATCACCGCGTCGATGCGGCCGGCCTGGAGGTCGAGATAGGCCTCGTCCTGGGTGCCGTAGAGCTTGAGCTCGACATCCGGGAACTCGCCTTCCATGAAGTCCTGGTGGATCGTGCCGCGCTGCACGCCCACGACCTTGCCCTTCAGCCCCTCGGGCGTGTCGACCAGGCCGGCATCGGCCTTGGAGATGAACTTGGCCGGGGTCTGGTAGTACTTGTTGGTGAAGTCGATGACCTTCATCCGGTCCTCGGTGATCGACATCGACGCGACGATGGCGTCGCACTTGCCCTCGATCAGCGCGGGGATGATGCCGTCCCACTCGGTCTTGACCATTTCGCAGCTCTTGCCCATCGAGGCGCAGAGCGCGTTGGCGATGTCGATGTCGAAGCCCACGATGTCGCCCGAGGCGGTGGTTTCCGAGAACGGCGGGTAGGCGCCCTCGACGCAGATCTTCAGATCGGCCGCGGCGGCCGTTGTGGCGAACCCCGCCAGTGCGGCGGCGAGCACGAGACGCTTCATTGTTGTGACCTCTCCCTGCGGGATTGTTTTCAGCAGAATTTTTTCTCTGCGGCGATATTGGACAGCCGCGCGCGCGGGCGTCAACTACCGTAACACTTCCTGACGCAACGTCAGTCCGGCCCCGGGGTCCGCCCCGCGGCGGCGGCGGCGCGGCAATCTTGTCCTTGTGCATCGCCGGGCGCCGTGGATCACTGGCACGATCAGCATGGCCGCGCGGCGGGAGGCAGGCGCTGGATATCGATACCCTCATCGACACGATCTACGCGACGGTGCCGCGCGCGCAGAACGCGCTTTCCGAGTTCGCGCAGCCCTGGCGGCTCTACCAGATCGCCATTCTCGCGCTCGCCTTCCTGATCGCCCATGTCGCCAGCCGGATGATCGAGCCTCGGCTCGAGGCGCGCATCCGCGCCATGGAAGCGGTGCCGCGGCAGCGGATGCGCTTCTTCGTGACGGTCCTGCGCCGGCTGCGCCCGATCATCTTCATCGTGCTGGCCTGGATCGCGGTCTTCGCGCTCAGGGCGACCACCTGGCCCAGCCGCAGCTACCTCGTGGCGCTGGTTGCCTCGCTGGTGCTGGCCTGGGTGCTGGTCGGCATCTGCGGGCGGCTGATCCGGAACCGGGTGCTGCGCGCAATGATCACCTGGAGCGCATGGGCCTTCGCGAGCCTCGCCATCCTCGGCCAGCTCGACACCGCGGCCGATATGCTCGACGCGGCCGCGATCAGCATCGGCGACCTGCGCATCTCGCTCCTCATGGTGCTCAAGGGCGCGGTCACCGTCGCGCTGCTCTTCGCCGGTGCGGGCCTGCTGTCGAACGCCGCCGAGCGGCGGATCCGCGCGGTCGAGGACATCACGCCCGCCTCGAAGGTCCTGGCCGACAAGGCGATCAGGCTCTTTCTCTACGGCGTCGCGCTGTTCATTGGGCTGCAATCGGTCGGGTTCGACCTGACCAGCCTGACGGTGCTGTCGGGCGCGGTCGGGCTCGGCATCGGCTTCGGCCTGCAGAAGGTGGTCTCGAACCTCATCTCGGGCGTGATCCTGCTGCTCGACAAGTCGATCAAGCCCGGCGACGTGATCTCGCTCGGCGACACCTTCGGCTGGATCTCCGAGCTGGGCGCACGCTACGTCGCCGTCGTCACCCGCGACGGGCGCGAGTACCTGATCCCGAACGAGGACCTGATCACCGGCCAGGTGGTGAACTGGTCGCATTCATCCGACCTCGTGCGCATCGACCTGAAGTTCGGCGTGGCCTACTCGTCGGACCCCCATGCCGTGCGCCGTCTTGCCCGCGAGGCGGCGGCGACGGTCAGGCGCGTGGTCGGCGATCCCGCGCCGGTCTGCCACATCACCGGCTTCGGCGACTCGTCGGTCGATTTCATCCTGCGCTTCTGGATCCGCGACCCGATCGGCGGGATCACCAATGTCCGGGGCGACGTCTTTCTCGCGCTGTGGGACGCGTTCAAGGCCGCGGGCGTCGAGATCCCCTTCCCCCGTCGCGATGTCACCATCCTTGGCGGCGACCGCCCGGCCGGGACCGGGGCCGGCGCAGGCTGATCGCGTGCCGATCACGTGCGCGCGAGCGGCGGGTGCAATGCACGCGTTTTTCGCATCTGCGTCATTTTCACGTTTGAATGCGACGGTCTCGGCTCGTATGACAGGGCAATTACCAGAGGCACGAAAGCCTGGGGGACGACATGGCAGACGTGAACAGGGGCAGCCGCCCCCTTTCGCCGCATCTTCAGATCTACCGTCCGCAAATCACCAGCGTGATGTCGATCCTGCACCGCATCACGGGCGTTGCGCTCACCTTCGGCGCGGTGCTGGTCGTGTGGTGGTTCCTCGCGGCGGCCAGCGGGCCGGGCTACTTCGCATTCGTCGACGGGCTGCTGACCTCGTGGATCGGCACGCTGATCATGATCGGCTCGCTCTGGGCGCTCTGCTACCATCTGTGCAACGGCATCCGCCACCTGTGGTGGGACACCGGCCGCGGCTTCGAGCTCGACGCGGTCACCCGCTCGGGGCAGATCGCCACCGGCGCGTCGGTCGTGCTGACGCTGATCGTCCTGATCCTGGCGTGAGGGGGAACGGATCATGAGCTTCAAGACACCCCGCGCGCTGGCCACCGGCCTCGGCACCGCCCATTCGGGCACGCATCACTGGTGGGTGCAGCGCCTGTCGTCGATCGCGCTGATCCCGCTCAGCGTGCTCTTCGTCATCCCCTTCGCGGGTGCGCTGGGCCAGGGGCACGAGGCGGTGATCGCCCTCTACTCGAACCCCTTCCACGCGATCGTCGCCATCCTGACGATCGCGGTCGCCTTCCAGCACCTTCACCAGGGCTTGCAGGTCGTCATCCAGGACTATGTGCATCACAAGGGATGGCTGACCGCGGCGCTGACCGGCGCCTGGATGCTCAGCGGCGCGGCCGGCCTTGCCGGCGTCTTCGCCGTGCTCAAGATCGCCTTCGCCGGCTGACGGCGCCCTCCGCGCCACCCCGGAGCTGAGAGAAAGACGGACGAGAATGGCCGCTTACACTTTCATCGATCACAAATACGATGTCGTCGTCGTCGGCGCCGGCGGGGCGGGCCTGCGCGCCACCCTCGGCATGGCCGAGCAGGGGCTCAAGACCGCCTGCATCACCAAGGTCTTCCCGACCCGCAGCCACACCGTGGCGGCGCAGGGCGGCATCGCCGCCTCGCTTGCCAACATGGGCCCCGACAACTGGCAGTGGCACATGTACGACACCGTCAAGGGCTCGGACTGGCTGGGCGACGCCGACGCGATGGAATACCTCGCGCGCGAGGCGCCGAAGGCGGTCTACGAGCTCGAGCATTACGGCGTGCCGTTCTCGCGCACCGAGGAAGGCAAGATCTACCAGCGCCCCTTCGGCGGCCACACGACCGAGTTCGGCGAGGGTCCGCCGGTGCAGCGCACCTGCGCCGCCGCCGACCGCACGGGGCATGCGATCCTGCACACGCTCTACGGCCAGTCGCTCAAGAACAACGCCGAGTTCTTCATCGAGTATTTCGCCACCGACCTCGTGATGTCCGAGGACGGCCAGTGCCAGGGCGTGATCGCCTGGAAGCTCGACGACGGCACGATCCACCGCTTCGCCGCCAAGATGGTCGTGCTGGCGACCGGCGGCTATGGCCGGGCCTATTTCTCGGCGACCTCGGCGCATACCTGCACCGGCGACGGCGGCGGCATGATCGCCCGCGCGGGCCTGCCGCTCCAGGACATGGAGTTCGTGCAGTTCCACCCGACCGGCATCTACGGCGCCGGCTGCCTGATCACCGAGGGCGCGCGCGGCGAGGGCGGCTATCTCACCAACTCGAAGGGCGAGCGCTTCATGGAGCGCTATGCGCCGACCTACAAGGATCTTGCCTCGCGCGACGTGGTCTCGCGCTGCATGACCATCGAGATCCGCGAGGGCCGGGGCGTCGGCAAGGATGGCGACCACATCCACCTGCACCTCAACCACCTGCCGCCCGAGGTGCTCAAGCTGCGCCTGCCGGGCATCTCGGAATCGGCGCGCATCTTCTCGGGCGTCGACGTGACCATGGAGCCGATCCCGGTGCTTCCGACCGTCCATTACAACATGGGCGGCGTGCCGACGAACTACTGGGGCGAGGTGCTGAACCCGACCGCGGACGAGCCCGACCGCATCGCGCCCGGCCTGATGGCGGTCGGCGAGGCAGGCTGCGCCAGCGTCCACGGCGCCAACCGGCTGGGCTCGAACTCGCTGATCGACCTCGTGGTCTTCGGCCGTGCCGCGGCCATCCGGGCGGGCCAGGTGATCGACCGCGAGGCGCCGGTGCCGGAGCTCAATGCCGCCTCGGTCGACAAGGCGATGAGCCGCTTCGACCGGCTGCGCCACGCCAACGGCGCCGCCCCCACGGCGGAGCTGCGGCTCAAGCTGCAAAAGGCGATGCAGGAGGATGCGGCCGTCTTCCGCACCTCCGAGACGCTCAAGCAGGGCTGCGAGCGGGTCTCGGCCATCTGGCAGGAGGCCGCCGATGTCCGGGTGACCGACCGATCGATGATCTGGAACTCGGACCTGATGGAGACGCTCGAGCTCGAGAACCTCCTGCCCAACGCCATCACCACGGTCTACTCGGCCGAGGCGCGCCAGGAGAGCCGCGGCGCCCACGCGCACGAGGACTTCCCTGACCGCGACGACAAGAACTGGCGCAAGCACACGCTGGCCTGGGTCGACGACGCCGGCGCCGTGACGCTGGCCTACCGCCCGGTCCATGTCGACCCGCTGACGCCCGAGGACAGCGGCGGCATCCCGCTCAAGAAGATCGCGCCCAAGGCGCGCGTCTACTGAGGCGATGGGCGCGCGGCACGAGCATCCGGCCGGGGGACGAGGACGATGAGCCTCGTCGCACCAGTCGTGTCCGCTCCCGGCGCGCGCTCGGCCGAGGAGATCGCCGCCCTGCACCGCCACCGGGTGGACAAGGCGGTGGCATGGTTCCGCGAGGCCGCCGAGGGCAGGACACCCCGGCTCTGCCCGATCTGCGGCTATCGCGGCGCCTTCTCGCCCGTCCGCTTCAAGACCGAGACCTGGTGTCCCTCCTGCGACTCGCGCCCGCGCCACCGGCTGCTCAAGCTCTGGATGGAGCGCGAGATGCGGCTCGCGCCCGGCGCCGAGGTGATCCACTTCGCGGCCGAGCCCTGGGTGCGCGGCTGGCTCGAGGACAGGGGCGCGCACTACCGCACCGCCGACATCAACGACAAGTTCGAGCTGCAGCTCGACATCACCGCGATGGACCTGCCCGACGCCTCGGCCGACATGATCATCGCGAACCACGTGCTCGAGCATGTCGACGACGCGAGGGCGCTGTCCGAGATGCACCGCGTCCTGCGGCCGGGTGGCCAGGCGGTCATCACGGTGCCGATGATCGAGGGCTGGACCGAGACCTACGAGGCCCCCGGCCTCGACGAGCCCGGGCGGCGCCTGCGCTATGGCGACCCGGACCACCTGCGATTCTACGGGCGCGACATCCGCGACCGCATCCGCCGGGCGGGGTTCGACCTCGCCGAGTTCCCGGCCGTCGAGCCGGACGTATCCACCCACGCCCTGCAACGGGGCGAACGCATCTTCACAGGCACGAAGCTCTGACGTCGTGACGCACGGCCAACGGAGAAGAGGACGACATGGTTGAATTCGCGCTGCCCAAGAACTCGCGCATCACGGTCGGCAAGACCTGGCCGAAGCCGCAGGGGGCCACGAACGTCCGCGCGTTCAGGATCTACCGCTGGGACCCGGATTCAGGCGAGAACCCGCGGGTCGACACCTATTACCTCGACCTCGACGACTGCGGCCCGATGGTTCTCGACGCGATCATCAAGATCAAGAACGAGATCGACCCGACCCTGACCTTCCGCCGCTCGTGCCGCGAGGGGATCTGCGGCTCCTGCGCGATGAACATCGACGGGATCAACACGCTCGCCTGCACCTATGGCCTCGACGAGATCAAGGGCGACGTGAAGATCTACCCCCTGCCGCACATGCCGGTGATCAAGGACCTCGTGCCGGATCTCACGCACTGGTACGCCCAGCACGCCTCGATCAAGCCGTATCTCCAGACCGCGACGCCCGCGCCCGCGACCGAGTGGCGCCAGTCGATCGAGGACCGCGAGAAGCTCGACGGGCTCTACGAGTGCGTGATGTGCGCCTGCTGCTCGACCTCCTGCCCCAGCTACTGGTGGAACGGCGACCGCTACCTCGGCCCGGCGACGCTCCTGCACGCCTATCGCTGGATCATCGACAGCCGCGACGAGGCCACCGGCGAGCGGCTCGACGACCTCGAGGACCCTTTCCGGCTCTATCGCTGCCACACGATCATGAACTGCGCGAAGACCTGCCCCAAGGGCCTCAACCCCGCCAAGGCCATCGCCGAGATCAAGAAGATGCTGGTCGAGCGCCAGCTCTGAGCCTGGGCCTCGCGCGGGCATGACCTGCGCGAAGACCTGCCCCAACGGCTGTTCGGGACCGCACACAGGAACACCCTTCCCGACCCTCCGTTAAGGATTTATTCACTTTCCCGCGTACAGCCTGCTTGCAAGCAGAAATATCGGGGAGGGGGGCGATGATCGGCGGACCCGTCGGCCTGGCCGACGCGCAGTCGGCACGGCAGAACTGCGTCGAATGCCATGGCGTCACGATCCCTCTCGACACGCCCCTCGCCCGACGGGTGATCACCCCCGCGATCCTCACCGCGATACTGTCCGGCCGCTACGAGGCGAACGAGGCGCGCTTCCTGCCCGAGATCGTCGAGCCGGGCGACCGCGTGCTCGAGATCGGCGCCGGCATCGGCGTGATCTCGACCCTGCTCGCGCGCCTGCCCGAGGTCGCGCATATCGTCGCCGTCGAGGCCAATCCCCGCCTCATCCCCATGATCCGCGAGGTCCATGCCCTCAACGGCGTCAGCGGGGTGACGCTCATCAACACCATCCTCGGCAAGGGCGCCGCGCGCGCGCCCTTCTACCTGCGCCGCGACTTCTGGATGTCGTCGATGTCCCCCGGGCCCGAGCCCTACGAGGAATGCATCGAGGTCGGCACCAGCGATCTCGACGCCCTGCTCAGGCGCGAGCGCATCAGCCTGATCATCTGCGATGTCGAGGGGGCCGAGACCGTGCTGTTCTCGGGCACCGATCTTTCCGGCGTCGACCGGGTCTACCTGGAACTCCACGACCACCTGACCGGCATCGCCGGGATCGCACGCGTGTTCGGCGACATGGCGGCGCAGGGCCTCGCCTACGACCCGCGCGGCTCGTCGGGTCAGATCGTGCTCTTCCGCCGTGCCCGCGAGAACGAGGTGCTGCGTCCCTATCGCGGCTGAACGCCGCCCGGCGCGGGCCGCGCGCCGCACGCGTCAGCCGGAAAAGGCGTCGTCCTCGCGCGCATCGACCCGCAGCGCGAAGGCCTCGATTGCCCGGCGCTCCTCGTCGTCCCCGGTCAGCGCCGCAAGGTGGCCCAGCAACGCCTCGAGCCGCGCGCGCAGTCGGAAGTCGCCCTGCCCCGCGACGGCCACCGGCAGCACCGCGCCGGTCAGGAACTCGCGGGCACGCTTGGGCGGCAGGACAAGCCGCGCGACGCGCTCGCCGTCACCCAGCACGTCGGGCGGCGGGCCGTCGGCGGCGAGGATCGCGATCCCCTCGAACAGCAGGTTTAGGCAGGAAATCGCGCTCGCCGGATCGTTGATCCCGGGCGAGAGCGCCCTGAGCGCCGCCTCCGACAGCGCCGCCGCCTCGTAATCGGCGCCCCATGCCGGCGTGCGCCGGTCGGTCAGGGCGACCAGGGCCGCGATGTTGCGCGCGCCGACCGCGCCGTCCGGGTGCAGGCCGAGCACGCGCGCCACCGGCATGCCCGGCAGAAGGTGGTCGTTCTCGCGCACCGAAAGCGCGATCACCAGGTCGTTGGCCGCCGCCAGCCGCACGAGTCCCGCATGGTCGATCCGCGCGACATAGCCCGCCTCGCCCGCGCGCACGATTTCGGCCCCCGCCAGTTCCTCGTCGATCACCGCCCGCGCGCCCGGCGACAGGCGGACCGGGACGCAACCCGCAGGCCCCGCGATCAGCTGCCGCGCCGCCCGCGCGAAGGCGCGGCCAAGGCGCGAGACCATGTCCTCGCTGCGCATCACCCGCGTCATCGAATGCACGAAGATCACCACCGCGCCCAGCGTGGCGGTCGCAAGCCCCAGCGCCAGCGGCACCGCGACGCCAAAGCGCCAGGGCTCGGCATCGCTCGACAGCGCCAGCGAGATCGCGGCGAACAGGAAAGTGGCCAGCGCGAGCCCGATCAGCACCTGCGTCACGCGCCCGCGCAACACGTAGTCGAGGATGCGCGGGCTCAGCTGCTGCGCCGTGATCGACAGCGCCACGAAGGTCAGCGAGAAGACGATGCCGGCCACAGACATCACGCCCCCCGCCACCGCCGAAAGCGCCGCTCGCCCGCCGTCGGGATCGACCCAGGACGCGGCGCCCAGCATCGTCCCGAGCGGCCCGACCACCAGCGCAAGGACCAGCCCCGCCAGCGCCAGCGCCAGCGGCACGGTCCAGATCCCCTCGAAGGCGCGCGCGATCCGAACCGGCAGCCGGACGGCGAGGCCGTGCCACCCCTCGGGGCCGCCGCCGCTCACCGGGCCCGCGCGGCGTAGTCGCCGGCCATCATCTCGTGCAGCCGCGAGGCGGTGCGCGCAAACTCGAACGCGCCCTTGCCCTCGGTGTAGAGGCTCTCGGGCGGCCCGTCGGCCGAAATGAACAGGCGCGTGCGCGCCTCGTAGAGCGTGTCGATCAGCGTCACGAAGCGCTTCGCCTCATTGTTCTGCTTCCATGCAAGGCGCGGTACATCGTCAACGAAAAGCGTGGCGAAACGTTCCGCGATGGTCAGGTAGTCGGTGGGACCCAGCGGCGCCTCGCACAGCGCCTCGAAGCTGGCCCGCCCGGCCTCCTCGGTCGCCTGCTCGATCCGCACCCGGCGGCCGTGGATCGACAGCGTCACCGGCGCCACCCGCTCGCCGCGCGTGATCCCGGTCCAGGCCGCATCCATCCCGGCGCGCGCATCCGGCCCCAGCGGCGAGAAATAGCGCCGCTCGCCGGCGGCGCGCCCTACCCGATAATCGGTCGGCCCCTCCAGCTCGACCAGGTCGACCCGCTCCTTGAGCATGTCGATGAAGGGCACGAAGAGCTGGCGGTTGAGGCCGTCCTTGTAGAGGTCGTCCGGCGGCCGGTTCGAGGTGGCGACCACCACCACGCCGCGCGCGAACAGCGCCTCGAACAGCCGGCCCAGGATCATCGCGTCGGTGATGTCGCTCACCTGCATCTCGTCGAAGCACAGCAGCACCGCGCCCTCGGCGATCTCCTCGGCGACATAGTGGATCGGGTCGCGCACGTTCGATTCGCGCGCGATGTGGATGCCGACATGCACCTCGGCCATGAAGGCGTGGAAGTGCACGCGCCTCTTCTGGCGCACCGGGGCGGCGGCGAAGAACAGGTCCATGAGCATCGACTTGCCGCGCCCGACGCCGCCATACATGTAGAGCCCGGTCAGCGGCTTGTCGGCCTTCGCCGCCTTGCGGCCGAAGCCGAGCCAGCCCATCGCGACCTTCTTGCCCCGGCTGGGGTCGTAGTCGCCCAGGCGCATGTACAGAAGCTGCAGCTTCTCGATCGCGGCGCGCTGCGCGGGATCCGCCTTGATCGCCCCCTCGGCAACGAGGGCGCGATAGCGCTGCATGGGTCCTTCGGTCATCGGCGGATGCGTCTCGGCCTCGGTTGTCGCGGGCGAAGGCGTCATGGCCCGCCGACCCGCCAGGTGTGGCCCTGTCTAACCTTCGCGGCCGCGGGACGACAAGCGGCGCTTTCGCGCGGGCATTCCCGGAGCGTCCCCCGCGCGTCCCCGGCGCGTCCCCGGCGCGTCCCAAGCGCGCCTCAAGCGCGCCCCCGGGGCAACCCGGGCGCACCCTGCCAGCGCCGCTTCGCTTCAGTCACATTGATGCGAAAGTGCAAAATTTATTGTTTGTCGCGCGACAGCCCCCGACGCATCCTGCGCGCCTCGTTCCTCAGGAGGACCCCGGATGCGCCAGCTCGCCCCCGGCACCGTGATCATCATTGCCGGCTCGCTGATCGTGTCGCTCAGCTTCGGCGTGCGCTCGATCTTCGGCGTGGTCATGGACCCGATCTCGGCGACCTATGACTGGCCGCGCGAGGTGTTCTCGATGTCGCTCGCGATCCAGAACATCTTCTGGGGCCTCGGTCAGCCGCTGTTCGGCTGGATCGCCGACCGCTTCGGCGACCGCCGCGCGCTGTGGCTGGGCTTCGTGGTCTACCTGGTCGGTATGCTGATGTCGGCCATGGGCCAGACGCCCCTCGCCCAGCACATGGGCGCGGGCATGTTCGTCGGCTTCGGCATCGCGGGCACCGCCTTCGGCCTCGTCCTCTCGGTGGTGGGCCGCGCCACGCCCGAGGCGCGCCGCAGCCAGGCGTTGGCGCTGACTGCGGCCTTCGGCTCGCTGGGCCAGATGATCATGCCGGCGGTGGCGGGGCTGATGGTCGAGTCGCTCGGCTGGCAGACGACGCTGCTTGCCTTCACCGCCGTGCTGCTGCCGATGGCGGCCTGCATCCCCTTCATGCGCGCGGGCACGCCGGCGGGCGACACGCCGGATCCGGGCGCGGCCAGCACGCGCGCGCTCCTGCGCACCGCCTTCGGCCACCGGTCCTACCTCCTGCTCACGGTGGGCTTCTTCGTCTGCGGCTTCCACGTGGCCTTCATCAGCGCCCATTTCCCGGCCTTCGTCGCCGAGATGTGCGCAACCCCCGACGGCCCGGCGACCGAGCTTGGCGCGCTCACCCTCTCGATCGTGGGCGTCGCCAATTTCATCGCCACCCTGGCGGTGGGACGGCTCGGCGCGATCTATCCCAAGCCCTACATCCTCAGCGCCATCTACGCGCTCAGGGCGGTGGTGATCCTCGTCTTCATCTCGATGCCGGTCACGCCAGCCTCGGTGATCGTGTTCTCGGCGGTGTTCGGGCTGTTGTGGCTGACGACCGTGCCGCTGACCTCGGGCCTCGTGGCGACAATGTTCGGCACCCGCAACATGGGCACGCTCTGGGGGTTCGTGTTCCTCAGCCACCAAGCCGGCAGCTTCGCGGGGATCTATCTGGGCGGGCGGGTCTACGACCTCACGGGCAGCTACGACCTGTTCTGGTACGTGGCGATCGTGCTCGGCGTCGTGTCGGCCATCGTCCATCTGCCCGTCGAGGACCGCGCCTGGAGGCCCGCCACCGCGACCGCCTGACCAGCGTCGCACGCGCGCGCACAGCCCCCTGCTTCCGAGGCTGGAAAAAATCGCTCCGCTGAGGCATTATTCCTGTGACGGAGGGGGTATGCGGACCGTCGTTCACACAGGAACGCAATGCGGGCGTGACATTTTGCCGGGCACGGGGCGGCCGGATGGTCGCCGCGTGCCGGGGGCCTGAGGGCGGCGCCATGTTCAGCGTCACGCATCGGACACCGGATCGCCTCGTGATCAGCTTCCGGCCGCTGCTGCTTCTCGGTATCCTTGCCTCGGTCTCGATCATGCCGCTGATCGTCGCGCTGTCCGGCGCGCTCGGGCCCGCCGGCTCGGTGCTGTTCTACCTGATCGCGCTCGGGCCGGTTCTGCTGCCCGTGCGCTTCCTGCCGTTCCGGCGCTATGTCTTCGACCGGCAGACCGGCAAGCTCACCCGCGTGGAATGGCGGTTCCTCGACCGCCAGGTGCATTCGATGCCGCTGTCGGATGTCGAGGCGGCGGTGATCCAGGAGCGGCGCTCGGCCAAGAACCGGCAGATGCAGCGCCTCGCCCTTCAACTCTACGACCAGACGGTCGCGCTCGATCCGGTCTGGTCCTCGCTCAAGGTCGAGCGCGTCGCCGCCGAGATCAACGACTGGCTCTGCAGGAGCGGCGCGGCCGCGCGCACGGCCCAGCCACCGATGCCGCCCCCCGCCAGCGCCTGAGACCCCGCCGAGGCCAAACGGCGGCGCAGGGTCAGCGCACCACCATCACGCTCACGGGCACATGCAGCGCGACATGCGCGGCGTTCGAGCCGATGAGGAAGTCGCTGGCCCGCGGGTTGTGCGAAGCCATCACCACTAGGTCGGCGCCCGTATCGGCCACCTCGGTGATGATGCGGCCCGAGATCGAGCCCCCCATCCGCAGGATCGTCCCGCCCTCGATGCCTGCCGCATGGCGCGCGCGCAGCGCTTCCATCGCCTCGCGCTGGTCCCGCGGCACCTCGCCAAGGTCCTCGCGCCAGACCGGCACGACGGCAAGAATGCTGAGCCGCGCCCCTTCGCTGCGCGCTATCGCGGCCGCGCGCGCCAAGGCCTTCTCGGAGGCCTCCGGGGCGTCGGGATCGACGGGAACCAGGATGTGGCGGAACCGCTCGGCTTCCATGCACTTCTCCGCAACTGCTACATGGGCCCGCGCGGGGTGGGCCCTGACGGATGAAACTGGGCGCGAGCGACCCGCAGGTCAACCTTCGCCAAGGCGCCCCCGCCGCTGACGCGCTTGACTCCGCGGCCCGCCTCGGCCATATCCGCGGCATCCCGGAAGTGTGAGTGCTTCCGGTCCCGGGCGGGGCCCGGGATCGCCGCCGGTCAGCGCATCGCGCCCACCGGCGCGTTTCTCGTTTGGTCGCCCACCGGCGTCCTGATGGTTTTCCGGCGTCCCCGCGGCGCCACAGCGGAGCAGACAAGGAGCATCGGATGTTCGAGGCCCTGTCGGATCGCCTGAGCGGCGCCCTCGAGAAGCTCACCGGCAAGGGTGCGCTGACCGAGGCCGATATCTCGACCGCTCTGCGCGAAGTGCGCGTGGCGCTGCTCGAGGCGGACGTCTCGCTCCCGGTCGCCCGCGGCTTCATCAAGCGCGTCGAGGAGGCCGCCCAGGGCCGCCACGTCGTGAAGTCGGTCACGCCGGGCCAGCAGGTCGTCAAGATCGTCCATGACGAGCTGGTCAAGGTGCTCGCGGGCGAGGACGAAGAGCCGGGCCGCCTGCGGATCGACAACCCGCCTGCGACGATCATGATGGTCGGCCTCCAAGGCTCGGGCAAGACTACCACCACCGCCAAGCTCGCCAAGCGCCTGAAGGAGCGCGAGGGCAAACGCGTGCTGATGGCCTCGCTCGACACCCGCAGGCCCGCGGCGATGGAGCAGCTTGCCGTCCTCGGCACGCAGATCGGTGTCGACACCCTGCCGATCCAGCCCGGCCAGACGGCTGTCCAGATCGCCAAGCGGGCCAAGACGCAGGCAAATCTCGGCGGCTATGATGTCGTGATGCTCGACACCGCCGGCCGCCTTTCGATCGACGACGAGCTGATGGCCGAGGTCGAGGCGGTGCGCGACGAGACCAGGCCGCGCGAGACCCTGCTGGTCGTCGACGGCCTCACCGGCCAGGACGCGGTCTCGACCGCCGAGAACTTCGACGGCCGCATCGGCATCACGGGCTGCGTGCTGACGCGCATGGACGGCGACGGCCGCGGCGGCGCGGCGCTGTCGATGCGCGCGGTCACCGGCAAGCCGATCAAGTTTGTCGGCCTCGGCGAGAAGATGGATGCGCTCGAGGAGTTCCACCCCGAGCGTGTCGCCGGCCGCATCCTCGGCATGGGCGACATCGTCAGCCTCGTCGAGAAGGCGCAGGAGCAGATCGAGGCGGCCGAGGCCGAGCGCATGATGAAGCGGTTCCAGAAGGGCCGCTTCGACATGAACGACATGAAGGCCCAGTTCGACCAGATGCTCAAGCT
The DNA here is from genome assembly GCF_016623495.1 of Thermohalobaculum xanthum. GTDB lineage: Bacteria > Pseudomonadota > Alphaproteobacteria > Rhodobacterales > Rhodobacteraceae > Thermohalobaculum > Thermohalobaculum xanthum. The sequence goes on from NZ_JAEHHL010000010.1 coordinate 50,606, forward strand.
CGGCGGCATGCAGGGCATCATGGGCATGCTGCCGGGCATGGGGAAGCTGTCGAAGCAGCTCGACGAGTCTGGCTTCGACGACCGCATCATCCGCCGCCAGATCGCGATCATCCAGTCGATGACCAAGGCCGAGCGCAAGAACCCCGACCTGATGCAGGCCAGCCGCAAGAAGCGCGTGGCCGCCGGCGCCGGGCTCGAGGTGCAGGACGTCAACAAGCTCATCAAGATGCACCGCCAGATGGCGGACATGATGAAGAAGATGGGCAAGATGGGAAAGAAGGGCCTGATGCGCGGCGCCCTCTCGCAGATGTTCGGCAAGGGCGGCATGCCCCCCGGCGTCGCGGCGCCCGGCGCAGGCCCGGCGCTGCCCCCGGGCGGCTTCCCCGGCCTCGGCGCGGGCAAGGGGCCGGCGCTGCCACCAGGCCTCGGCGGCCTATCTGGGCTCTCGAAAAAGAAATGATGTCCGCGGCCCCCATGATCGAGACCGCACGCCTGCAGCTCCGCGCGCCCCGCGCCGCGGACTGGGAGGCCTGGGCGCCCTTCGCCCGGTCCGAGCGCGCGCGCTTCGTCGGCGGGCCGTACGATCTGGGCGAGGCCTGGCGCGGCTTTGCCCATGTGGTGGGCCACTGGGTGCTGCGCGGCTTCGGCATGTTCGTCTTTGCCCCCAAGGGCTCGGATGCCGCGATGGGCATGGCGGGCCCCTGGTTCCCCGCCGACTGGCCCGAGCCCGAGATCGCCTGGAGCCTGTGGCGCCCGGAGGACGAGGGCAAGGGCTACGCCTTCGAGGCCGCGCAGGCCGCGCGCGCCCATGCCTTCGGTCCACTGGGCTGGCGCACCGCGGTCAGCTATGTCGACCCCGCCAACACCCGCTCGATGCGCCTGGCCGAGCGGCTGGGCGCCCGCCGCGACCCCGCAGCCGAGACGCCCGGGGACGCGACCTGCCTGGTCTATCGCCACGCGGCGAACGGGGGCACGGCATGACCGCGATCCCCGTCATCACCACGGAACGCCTGCGCCTGCGCGCCCCGCGCGTCGAGGACTTCGAGCCCTATGCCGCGTTCTATGCCTCGGACCGCTCGGTCTACCAGTCGGGACCGCTCGACCGCATCCGCGCCTGGCGCGACTTCGCCTCCTGCGCCGGACTGTGGGCGATCCGCGGCTACGGCGCCTGGGCGATCGAGGACCGCGAGACCGGCGACTACCTGGGCGAGGTCGGGCTCTACCACCCGATCAACTACGCCGAGCCCGAGCTGGGCTGGATGGTCGTGCCCCGGGCCGAGGGCCGCGGCGTCGCCTTCGAGGCCTCGCTCGCCGCGCGCAACTGGGCCTGGCAGGCGCGCGGCCTCGGCCCGCTGATCAGCTATATCGACCACGGCAACGACCGCTCGATCCGGCTGGCCGAGCGGCTGGGCGCGGTGCTCGACCGGACCGCGCCGCTGCCGCAGGGCGAGGATCCGTGCCTCGCCTTCCGCCACCCGGATTTCGCGGCCGTGAGGCGGCAGGCATGAGCGATCAAACCCAAGGGAGCGCCGGGATGAACGACGCCGAAGACAGCGCCCGCGCGCAGGAGATCCTGTCGGACCTCCGTCACTCGATCGACAATCTCGACGCGATCCTCGTCCACACGCTGGCCGAGCGGTTCAAGTGCACGCAGGAGGTGGGGCGCCTCAAGGTGACCTTCGGCCTGCCGCCCGCCGACCCCGCGCGCGAGACGCGCCAGATCGCGCGGCTCGAGAAGCTGGCCGAGGACGCCGGGCTCGACCCCGTCTTCGCCAAGAAGTTCCTGCGGTTCATCGTCGACGAGGTGATCCGCCACCACCAGCAGATGCAGGACTGACCGGCCCCGCGGGGCCACCAACGCCATAGACAGGAGAACCACCATGGCAATGAAGATCAGGCTCGCCCGGGGCGGCTCGAAGAAGCGCCCCTTCTACCGCATCGTCGCGGCCGACAGCCGCATGCCGCGCGACGGCCGCTTCGTCGAGAAGCTCGGCACCTACAACCCGCTCCTGCCGAAGGACTCGGAAGAGCGCGTGAAGATGGATGTCGAGCGCGTCCAGCACTGGCTCGACCACGGCGCCCAGCCGACCGACCGCATCGCCCGCATGCTCGAGGCCGCGGGCCTGCGCACCAAGTCCGAGCGCTCGAACCCCCAGAAGGGCGAGCCCGGCAAGGCCGCGCAGGAGCGCGCGAAGAAGCGTGCCGACCGCGAGGCCGCCGCTGCCGAGGCCGCGAAGGCGCCCGCTGCCGAGGAAGCCGCGTCCGAGGAAGCCGCTGCCGAGTGAGGCAGCCTGAAGCGCGGGGGCTGCCATGGGCGGTCTGATCCTGACGATCGTGATCGGCGCCGCGGCCGGCTGGCTGGCGGGGCGGATCATGGGCTCGCGGCTCGACATTCCGTGGCAGATCGCGCTCGGCATCCTGGGCGGTGTGGTCGGCAACTGGATCGCAGGGACCATCGGGCTCTGGGCGGGCGGCGGCCTTCTCGCCGCACTGGTCTGGAGCACGGTGGGCGCCTGCGTGCTGATCGCGCTCTCGCGCGCGATCCGCTGACGGCATGTCCCGCCGTCCCGCCGACAACGAGGACCTGATCTGCGTCGGCGCCGTCGCCGGCGCCTTCGGCGTGCGCGGCGAGGCGCGGCTCAAGTCCTTCTGCGCCGAGCCCGGCGCCATCGCCGACTACGCGCCCCTCTGGACCGAGGACGGGCGCGAGGTGGCGGTGCGCATCACCCGCCCGCTCAAGGGCGCCTTCGCCGCGCGCCTCTCGATCGCCGCGACGCGCGAGGAGGCCGAGGCGCTCAAGGGCACGCGGCTCTACGCCCGGCGCGAGCGGCTGCCCAGCCTGCCGGACGACGAGTTCTACCATGTCGACCTGATCGGCCTGCCGGTGATCGACGCCGGCGGCGCCGAGTTGGGCCGCGTGCGGGCGATCCACGATTTCGGGGCGGGAGACATCCTCGAGGTGACCCGCCCCGGCGCGCGGCCCGTGCTTCTGCCCTTCACCCGGGCGGTCGTGCCCACCGTGGACCTTGCAGCCGGACGCATCATCGCGGACCCTCCCGAAGGAGCCCTCGACGCAGAGACGGGGCCGGGACCGGAGGACGCCGAATGACCAGTGAGGCCGCGCGCGCAGCCCTGAGCCAGACCATCCGGCGCATCCTGCTCGCCCATTGGGACCCGCTCGGCCTCGCCGACACGCCCGGCGCGGCGGACGCCTATACCCATCAGACGCGCGAGGTGCTGGCACTTTTGTCCGATCCCGACATCACGGCGGGACGGGTGGCGCATTACCTCGACTGGGTCGAGCGCAATACGATGCACCTCCAGCCGCGCGAGGGGGCAGCAAGGGCCGCGGCCGAAAAGCTCGTCGCCCTGCCCCACCCCGATGCGGACGTGGCCGAGGATTGAGCGATGCGCCCCCGAATGGTGCCCGAGCTTGCTGTCCGGGACATCGCCGCTAGCCTCGCATTCTACACAGGCCTCGGCTTTCGCGTGACCTATGAGCGAGCAGATGAGGGTTTCGCCTCGATCGAGCGCGACGGCGCGGTGTTCATGCTGGAAGCCATTTCCGCCAAGAGCTGGATCACTGCCTCGCTCGAACCGCCGCTTGGTCGGGGTATCAATTTCGAGATTGGCGTCGATGACCTCGGAGCAATCGAGACCCGGCTGGTGGCCGCGGGCGTCGCGCTCTTCCGCCCAACCGAAGAGGCCTGGTACCGAGCCGGCCCGGTCTGGCTCGGACAGCGCCAGTTCCTTGTGCAGGATCCGGATGGGTATCTGCTCAGATTCTGCGAATCGCTCGGCGAGACATCCAGCCGCCCGGAACGCGGCAGGGTAGTGGGATGACCGACGCGCCCAAACCCCGCTCTCAGGGCATGTTCCAGCCGCGCGTGGCCGCGCGGCCCCGGCCGCTCATGGAGGATCTGCACCGCCCCGGCGCCTTCACCGCCCGGGTGCTGACCCTCTTTCCGGGCATGTTCCCGGGCCCGCTGGGCGACAGCCTCACCGGAAAGGCCCTTAGCGACGGTCTGTGGCGGCTCGAGGCTCTGGACATTCGCGAATTTGCGCGCAATAAGCACCGCACCGTCGACGACACCCCCGCCGGGGGCGGGCCGGGCATGGTGCTCAAGCCCGACGTGGTGGGAGAGGCGATCGACGCGGCGATGGCGGATGCGACCGGCGACCGGGCGCGTTGGCCGTTGTTGTATTTGTCGCCCCGTGGCCGGGTGTTCGATCAGGCCATGGCGCGGCGGCTGGCCGGGGCGCAGGGCGTCACCCTTCTCTGCGGCCGCTTCGAAGGCGTGGACCAGCGGGTGCTGGACGCGCGCGGGGTCGAGGAGGTCTCGATCGGCGACTATGTCCTCACCGGGGGCGAGTTGGCCGCGATGGTGATCCTCGACGCGGTTCTGCGGCTTCGCCCCGGGGTTCTGGGCAACGAGGCCAGCACGGCCGAGGAAAGTTTCTCGCGGGGGCTCCTCGAGCATCCGCAGTATACGAGGCCCCAGGTCTGGGAGGGGCGCGAGATACCGGAGGTTCTCCTCTCCGGCCATCACGCCCGGATCGCCGAATGGCGGCACGCCCAGGCAGAAAGGCTGACGAAGGAAAGACGTCCCGACCTCTGGCGGGCCTGGGTGAACGCCACCCAGCCGGACCCGGCAGGAGAAGCAGAGCTCTCGGACGCTGAAACCTCCGCCGCAAAAGGCGGGCCAAAGAAGGACGACGAGACATGAACCTGCTTCAGCAGCTCGAAGCCGAGCACATCGCCGCTCTCGGCAAATCCATCCCCGACTTCGCCCCCGGCGACACCGTTCGCGTGGGCTTCAAGGTTGTCGAAGGCTCGCGCTCGCGCGTGCAGGCCTACGAGGGCGTCTGCATCAGCCGCCGCGGCGGCAACAACCTCAACGCGTCGTTCACCGTGCGCAAGATCTCGTTCGGCGAGGGCGTCGAGCGCGTCTTCCCGCTCCACTCGCCCAACATCGACTCGATCACCGTCGTGCGCCGCGGCAAGGTCCGCCGCGCCAAGCTCTATTACCTGCGCTCGCGCCGCGGCAAGTCGGCCCGCATCGTCGAGAAGACGAACTACAAGGCGCGCGACGAGGCGGCAGCCGCCAAGTAATCGCCGCGCAAAAGCGGGCGAAGCTTCGAAGGGCGGCCATCGGCCGCCCTTTTGCGTTTGGACAGAACCCGCTCACGCCGCCGCCATCGCCAAGCGGCGGCGCGCCGGTCACTCGTCGAGCTTGCGCGCCTCGTCGATCAGCATGATCGGGATGCCCGAACGGATCGGGTAGGCGAGGCCCGCCGCCTTCGAGACAAGCTCGCCCCGCGCGCGGTCGAGAACCAGCTTCCCGCCGGTGGCGGGACAGACCAGCGACTCGAGCAGCCGCGGCGCCACGGCATCGGCGCCCGGCGTCGGGCCCATGTTGCGCTGCGGCCGGTCGTCATCCGTTTCGGTCATTGCACCTTGTTCCCGTCCGATCCGCCCGAGGCGATGGCGAAACGCATCAGGGCAACGAGCGTGTCGCAGCGATCCGAGAGCCGCGGCGCTTCAAGCAGCGCCTGGCGCTCCTCGACCGAGAAGGGACACATCATCGACAGCGAGTTGATCAGCATTTCGGGCTCGGCCTCGCGCATCGCGTCCCAGTCCGACGAGAGGTGCGCCGACTCGAAATACTGGCGCAAGAGCGCGAGGAAGGCGTCGCGGTCGAAGGCGGCATCCGTCTCGACCCGCCCGAGGTCCGCCGCGAAGTCGGTCCAGTCGGCGCGGACGCGCCGGTACGGCGTGAACCCGTCGAGCTCGCCCCGCAGGCGGAAGCGGCAGACACCCGAGAGCGCGATCAGGTAGCGCCCGTCCTCGGTCTCCGAAAGCGAGGTGACGCGCCCCGCACAGCCGATCGAGTGGAGTTTCGGCGGCTGGCCCGAGTTCTCGAAAGGCTGCACCATGCCGATCAGCCGGTGATCCGAGCGAAGCGCGTCATCGAGCATCGCGAGGTATCGGGGCTCGAAGATGTTGAGCGGCAGCCTGGCCCTGGGCAACAGAAGCGCCCCCGGAAGCGGAAAGACGGGAATGACTTCCGGAAGATCTGCAAGGGCGAAGCGCCGGGTCAAACGCCGGATCCTTTCTCAGGCGAAGATCATCGAGGAGAGCCGTCGGCGCCCCTTCTGCGTCAGCGGGTCCTTGGGGCCGAGCGTGTCGAACAGCTTGAAGAGCTGGGTCCGGGCCGCGCCGTCATTCCATTCGCGGTCGCGACGGAAGAGGTCGAGCAGCGCGTCGATGGCGCCCTCGTTGTCGCGCGCCGCGATCAGCGCGAGGGCGAGATCGTAGCGTGCCTGGTGATCGGAGGGGTCGGCCTCGAGCCGCGCGCGCAGCTCGGCGACCTCGCCGGTCTCCTGCGTCATCTCGGCAAGCTCGATCGCCGAGCGCGCCGCGAGGATCGCCGCATCCTTCTGCAGCTCGGCCGGCGCTCGGTCGAGCGTGGCCTTCGCCTCGTCGGTGTTGCCGGCGGCCAGCAGTGCGCGCGCCAGGCCGCCGATCGCGCGGCCATTGTCCGGGACCTCGGCCATGATCGCCGCGAAGGTCTGCGCTGCGTCCTGAAGCGCGCCCTCGGCCAGCATCGTCTCGGCCGCCTCCAGCGCCTCCTCGATGCCGTCGCCGCCCGCCATTTTGGCCAACCGCTCGACGAATGCCTTCACCTCGGACGGCGCAACCGCGCCCTGGAAGCCGTCGACCGGCTGGCCCTGGAAGAAGGCGTAGACCGTCGGGATCGACTGCACGCGCAGCTGGCCCGCGACCATCTGGTTCTCGTCGACATTGACCTTGGCCATGCGCACCGCGCCGCGGGCCGCGTTCACCGCCTGCTCGAGCGCCGGGCCCAGGGTCTTGCACGGACCGCACCAGGGCGCCCAGAAGTCGACGATCACCGGCACCTCGCGCGATGCCTCGATCACGTCCTCCATGAAGCTCTGGTCGGTAACGTCCCGGATCAGGCCCTCCGCGGGCTTTTCCGGTGCGGTATTGCCAAGCTCGATCATCGTCTCACCCTAAAATTGCGGTCGGCCTGCCCAAGGGGCTTTCGCCCCACATAGAGCCTCGCGGGGCGCGCCGCAATCATCCCGCGGCCGCGTGGCCGCCGCTTTCCGCGCGCGCGCGGGCCAGTGCCTCGAGCGCGTCAAAGTCCACGACCACCGCCTCGTGCCCCGTGAGTGCGACGAACCGCATGAGATCATCCCTCGAGATAGCGGTCGTCGCCTCGTTGTGTAGCGGGTGGACGTTGATCGTGTCGAAGTCGAGCAGCCGCGCGTCGAGCGCGAAGTTCACGCGGCCCTCGCGGTCGTTCAGCAGGCCGAAGGGCGTCACCGCGCCGGGCCGCACGCCAAGGCTCTCCCACAACAGGTCGGGCTTGCCGAAGCTGAGGTTCTTGGCGCCGATCTCCTTCTCGAGGTCGCGGATGCGGATCTCGCGATCCTCGAGACAGGTGGCAAGCCAGATCGCTCCCTTCTTGTCCTTCATGAACATGTTCTTCACATGCGCGCCCGGCAGGTCGCCGCGCAGCGCGCGGCTCTCCTCAACCGTGTGCAGCGGCGGATGCGTGTGATGGCGAAAGGCGATCCCGTGGTCGCGCAGGTAATCGTAGAGTTCTGCCTCGCCGGCCGGCGTCGCGCCCGTCATCACGCCCTCCTTCTGTCCCGTCCGGCAGCATAAGGCGGGGTGGCGCTGAGGCAAGGGCAGCCGGGCCGCCCGGCGCGATCAATCATCGGACGTGGATGCGGGCGGCGCGATATCGTGCCCGCCAGCGGCGCGGCGCGTCTGCGACGGCGTCTCGCCATGCATCTGCCGGTAGGCGCGGGTGAACGATGCGGCCGAGGCGAAGCCCGCCGCTGCCGCGACCTCGACCACCGGCTGCGCCGTCTCGATCAGAAGGCGCCGGGCATGGTTGAGCCTGAGCGCGAGGTAGTGGCCATGCGGCGAGACGCCGAACCTGCGGCGGAACAGCGTCTGCAGGTGCCGGGCCGACACCCCGGCGCGGCGGGCGATGCGCTCGAGCGGCAGGGGGGCATCGAGGTTGGCCTCCATCTCGCTCAGCGCGGAGGCCAGAACCGGCTCGCGCGGACGGGCGAGCGCAAGCGCCGGCGCCTGCTCCTCGCGGCCCGAGGGCTCGTAGATGAAGGCCTTGGCAACCTCGAGCGCGAGGGGATAGCCCAGCCGCCTGCGGATCAGCGCGAGCATCAGGTCGAGCGCAGGCCCCGCGCCGCCGGTGGTGAAGCGGTTGCCATCGATCACGAAGCGCGCGGGCTCGACGCGGATGTCGGGGAAGGTCCCGGCAAAGGCATCGAGATCCTCCCAGTGTGTCGTCGCGCGGCGCCCGGTCAGCAGGCCCGCGCGCGCCACCGCCCATGCCCCGCCCTCGATGCCGCCGATCACCGGCCGCTCGCGCCCGGCCCGGCCAAGCCGTCGGATGAGCGTCCCCGCCGCATGCCGGTCGATATTGTAGGAGGCGAAGACGAACAGCGGCTCGCGCGAGGCCAGAGGATCGAAGGCCCGCGCGGCAGGCACCGGGATCCCCGCCTGGGTCGGCGCGGCGGCACCGTCGGGCGTCGAGATGGTCCATGCGAATTGCCTGCGCCCCAGAAGCCGGTTGGCCGCGCGCATCGGCTCGATCACGGCCGCCACCTGGATCAGGGTGGTCTCGGGCAGGACCAGCAATTCGACGGCCAGAGGTGCGGGATCGGGTTCGAACACGGGTTGTTCCGTTTCTGCATCTTAAAGTTCCGATAATGTAGAGCACGGGTGGCCACATGCAGGCAATCTGCGCGAAAGCCAAGGGAGGATGCCTGATGCCGCTCGCCATGAACCGCGAGGTCTTCATCACCTGTGCCGTCACCGGATCGGGGGGCACGCAGGATCGAAGCCCGCATGTGCCGCGCTCGCCCAAGCAGATCGCCGAGAGCGCGATCGAGGCCGCCAGGGCCGGCGCCGCGATCGTGCACTGCCATGTCCGCGACCCCGAAACCGGCAAGCCCTCGCGCGATGTCGCGCTCTACCGCGAGGTGACCGAGCGGATCCGCGACGCCGAGGTCGACGTGGTTCTGAACCTCACCGCGGGCATGGGCGGCGACATCGTCTTCGGCTCGGTCGAGCAGCCCCTGCCGACGGTCGCGGGAACCGACATGATCGGCGCCTCGGCCCGCGTCGAGCATGTCGTGCAGTGCCGACCGGAGATCTGCACCCTCGACTGCGGCACGATGAACTTCGCCGAGGCCGACTACGTCATGACCAACACCCCCGGCATGCTGCGGGCGATGGCGAAAATGATGACCGACTCGGGCGTGCGCATCGAGATCGAGGCCTTCGACACCGGCCATCTGTGGCTCGCCAAGGAACTGGTTAAGGAAGGGCTGATCGAGGACCCGGTGCTGGTCCAGCTCTGCATGGGAGTGCCCTGGGGGGCGCCGGACGACCTCAACACCTTCATGGCGATGGTCAACAACGTGCCGGAGAGCTGGCATTTCTCGGCCTTCTCGATCGGGCGGAACGAGATGCCCTATGTCGCGGCGGCGGTGCTGGCGGGCGGCAATGTCCGGGTTGGGCTCGAGGACAACCTCTGGCTCGAGAGGGGCGTGCTGGCGACCAACGCGCAGCTGGTCGACCGCGCCGTCGGCATCGTCGAAAGGATGGGCGCGCGGGTGATCGGCCCGGACGAGGTGCGCAAGCGCCTGAAGCTGGAGAAACGGGCGCCGAGGTGAGTTCAAACGATGCCGTAAAGCTAGCGATCGTGGCGGCCACGTTTATCGTCGCCGCCTTGCCTATGCTTGCGAGAACCTGGAGAGGGCTCGCTGCAATCTCGATACCGATCGCATTGGTTGGCGGGTATTGCTGGTTGGACTCGCTCGCCATGGACGACCACTACACCGTGGAGATTGCCTTCGCTGTCGGCGCCTTGGTCACCACCGTCGGGGGTACGGTCGGCACAGGTGCCGCAGCGCTCCGTCTCGCCGGCAGCAAACACAACTGGCGCATCTCGCGCTTCCCGGTCACCGAGGTTCTGGCATCCGGCATCCTCCTGATGTTCTTCCTTGGTTACTGGCGGCTGCTCCTAGTTTGAGGATCTTTCAATGTCGTCACTTAAGAGAGCTGCCATCCTCGGCGGCGGTGTCATCGGCGGAGGCTGGCTCGCCCGCCTGATCGAGAACGGGGTCGAGGTCACGGTCTATGACCCCGACCCGGAGGCCAGGCGCAAGCTGGGAGAGGTCTTGGCCAATGCCGAGCGCGCCTATGGCAAGCTGACGCTCGCGCCCCGGCCCGCCAAGGGCGGCTGGCGGCTGGCCGGATCGGTGGCCGAGGCGGTCGAGGGCGCCGAGCTGATCGTCGAGGCGGTGCCCGAGCGGATCGACCTCAAGCACAAGGTCTATGCCGAGATCGAGACGGCGAATGCCGAGGGCATCATCGCCTCCTCGACCTCGGGCTACAAGCCGAGCGACCTGCAGAAGCCGCTGGCCCACCCGGAACGCCTGATTGTCGCCCACCCGTTCAACCCGGTCTACCTGCTGCCGCTGGTCGAGATCGTAGCGGGCGAGCGGACCGACGCGGGCGTGGTCGAGCGGGCCAAGGAGATCTACGCCACCATCGGCATGAAGCCCCTGCATATCCGCAAGGAGATCGACGCCTTCATCGCCGACCGCTTCCTCGAGGCCGTCTGGCGCGAGGCGCTCTGGCTGGTGAAGGACGGCATCGGCACGACCGAGGAAATCGACGACGCGATCCGCTTCGGCTTCGGCCTCCGCTGGGCGCAGATGGGCCTTTTCGAGACCTATCGCGTCGCGGGGGGCGAGGCGGGGATGCGCCACTTCATCGCCCAGTTCGGCCCCTGCCTGAAATGGCCCTGGACCAAGCTGATGGACGTGCCCGAACTGACCGACGAGCTGATCGACATGGTCGCCGACCAGTCGCACGCGCAGTCGGGCAAATACTCGATCCGCGAGCTCGAGCGCATCCGCGACGACAACCTCGTCGCCATCATGCAGGCGCTGAAGGCCAACGACTGGGGCGCGGGCAAGGTGCTGGCGGATTACGAGAAGCGGCTCTTCGCCCTGACCGGGACCAAGGCGCAGGACTTCTCCCGGCCCTTCGTCACCGCCGAGGCGCGCATCCCCGCCGACTGGACCGACTATAACGGCCACATGAATGAGAGCCGCTATGGCCAGCTTTTCTCGGACGCCGCCGACGGCGCGATGAAGGCGATCGGGGCGGATCAGGACTACATCGCCAGGGGCCTCAGCTATTTCACCGTCGAGATCCACATCCGCTATCTCGACGAGGCGAAGGCCGGCGACCGGGTGACGGTCACGACGCAGGTGCTGGAGGGCAAGGGCAAGAAGCTGCGCCTCTTCCACTGGATGCGGCACGAGGACGGGCGGCTTCTGGCGACCGGCGAGCAGATGCTGATCCATGTGAGCCTCGAGACCCGCGCCGCCTGCGACCCAGCCCCCGCCGTCGCGGCGAAGCTCGGCGAGATCGCCGCCGCCCACGCCGCCCTGCCCTTGCCCGAGGGCGTGGGCCGCGCGGTCGGGCAAAGGCCATGACCGCCCCCATCACGCTGCCCGCGGGCCATCGCGTCCTGATCACGGCCGGCGCGTCCGGCATCGGCCGGGCGATGGCCGAGGCCTTCGCCGACGCCGGCGCACGGATCTGGGTGGCGGATATCGACCGCGAGGCGCTGGCCGCCTGTCCCGACAGCTGGCAGCGCTGCGCAACCGACGCGGCCGACGAGGCGCAGGTCTCGGCCATGTTCGAGGAGATTGGCGCCCTCTGGGGCGGGCTCGACACGCTCTGCGCCAACGCCGGGGTCGCCGGGCCGACCGCGCGGGTCGAGGACATGCCGCTCGACGGCTTCCGCGACTGCGTGCGGGTGAACCTCGAAGGGGCGTTCCTCGCGGCGAAATACGCGGCCCCAATGATGAAGGCGCAAGGCTCGGGCGCGATGGTTCTCACCTCGTCCACCGCCGGGCTCTACGGCTACCCGAACCGCGCACCCTATTGCGCGGCCAAGTGGGGCGTGATCGGCCTGATGAAGACGCTGGCCATGGAACTGGGCCCGCACGGCATCCGCGCCAACGCCATCTGCCCCGGCGCGGTCGAGGGCCCGCGGATGGAGGGCGTCGTCGCCCGCGAGGCCGCCGCCAAGGGCATGACGCCCGAGGCCGTGCGCGCGGGCTATGCCGCCGGCACCTCGATGCGGAGCTGGGTCACGGCCGGCGACGTGGCGCAGATGGCGGTCTTTCTCGCCTCGCCCGCCGCCCGCCTCGTCTCGGGCCAGGCGATCGCGGTCGACGGCCATACCGAGAACCCGGACCCCAAGGTCTGACGGAGCATACGGGAGCAAGACAGATGCATTTCGGCCTGACCGAAGAACAGGAAATGATCGTCTCGACGGTCCGCAGCTTCGTCGAGAACGAGATCTATCCCCACGAGAACGAGGTCGAGCGCACCGGCGAGGTACCGCTCGCCGTCGCCGAGGCGATCAAGGCCAAGACGCTGGAGTTGGGCTTCTACGCCTGCAACTTCCCCGAGGAGGTGGGCGGCGCGGGTCTCTCCCACCTCGAATTCGCGCTGGTCGAGCGCGAGCTCGGGCGCGGCTCGATGGCGCTTACGCACTTCTTCGGCCGGCCGCAGAACATCCTGATGGCCTGCAAGGGCGAGCAGCGCGAGCGCTACCTCTTGCCCGCCGTCCGGGGCGAGCGGATGGATGCGCTGGCGATGACCGAACCCGACGCGGGCTCGGACGTGCGCGGCATGAAGACCTTCGCCCGGCGCGACGGCGGGGACTGGGTGATCAACGGCACCAAGCACTTCATCTCGGGCGCCGACCATGCCGATTTCGTCATCGTCTTCGTTGCGACGGGCGAGGACCAGACGCCGAAAGCGCCGAAGAAGCGGATCACCTGCTTCCTGGTCGACCGCGGCACGCCGGGCTTCACCATCCGGCACGGCTACAACTCGGTCAGCCATCGCGGCTACAAGAACATGATCCTCGAGTTCGACGACTGCCGCCTGCCCGACGCACAGGTGCTGGGCGAGGTCGATGGCGGCTTCGACGTGATGAACGAGTGGCTCTATGCCACCCGCATCACGGTCGCGACCATGTCGGTCGGCCGCGCGCGCCGCGTCTTCGACCACGCGCTCAGCTACTCGGCCGAGCGCAAGCAGTTCGGCCAGCAGATCGGCAAGTTCCAGGGCATCAGCTTCCAGCTTGCCGACATGATCACCGAGATCGACGCGGCCGATTGGCTGACCCTCGCCTCGGCCTGGCGGCTCGATCAGGGGCTGCCGGCGAACCGCGAGATCGCCTCGGCCAAGCTCTACGCCTCCGAGATGCTGGCCCGCATCACCGATGCGGCAATCCAGATCCATGGTGGGATGGGCCTGATGGACGACCTGCCGCTCGCCCGCTTCTGGCGCGATGCCCGTGTCGAGCGGATCTGGGACGGCACCTCCGAGATCCAGCGCCACATCATCAGCCGCGAGATGCTGCGCCCGCTGGGCGCATAGCCCGATGGCGCCTCGAAACGTCATCTCGCAACCGCGAAAGGAAGATTGACCGAGGCTGCACCCTTGGTATACCAGAGGGACGTTTCGGCATCTCGGCGGCCGGGACCGTCCGGGCCGCGGGGGTGCCGGAAGGCCGCGCCGCCCCGAGCGGGGGAGATCACGATGCGAGCCATATTCACGGCGCTGCTGGGCGCCGCCCTCATCGTCCCGTCCCTTTCGGCCAGCGCGGCACAAACGGCCTGTGACGAGGGCGAGCAGAAGATCCGCTTCAGCCATGTCGTCGCCGACAAGGGCCATCCCAAGGGCGAGGCCGCGGCCGAGTTCGCCGCCCGCGTGAACGCGACCTTCGAGGGACGCTACTGCGTCGAGGTCTATCCCTCCTCCACGCTCTTCTCGGACGACGACGTGCTGGACGCGCTGGTCGCCGGCGACGTCGAGATGGCCGCGCCCTCGCTCTCGAAGTTCGAGACCTATACCCTGGCGTTCCGGATCTTCGACCTTCCCTTCCTGTTCGAGGACATCGCCGCCGTCGAGCGGTTCCAGACCTCGCCCGCCGGCGAGGCGATGAAGTCCTCGATGCGCGACCGGGGAATTCTCGGCCTCGCCTACTGGCACAACGGCATGAAGCAGATGTCGGCCAACCGGCCGCTGAAGGCACCCGAGGATGCGGCCGGCCTCAAGTTCCGCATCCAGTCCTCGGACGTGCTGGACGCGCAGTTCCGGGCGCTGGGCGCCGAGCCGGTGAAGCTCGCCTTCAAGGACGTCTACGATGCGCTCGGCGACGGCCGGGTGCAGGGGCAGGAGAACACCTGGACCAACATCTACACCAAGAAGTTCTACACCCGTCAGGACGGGGTCACCGAGACCAATCACGGCATCATCGACTACCTGGTGATCGTGTCGCGCGACTGGTGGGAGGGGCTTCCGGCCGCCGATCGCGCCGGCATCGGGCAGATCCTCGTCGAGGTCAGCCACGAGTACAACCGCTTCTCGTTCGAACTCAACGAACTGGCAAAAATGCGCATTCTGGAGAATGGTGGAGCGGTGCGGCGGCTGACGAAGGGCAATCGCGAGAAATGGGTCGATGTGCTGACACCGGTGTGGCGGCAGTTCGAAAACGAGATCGGCGCCTCGCTGATCGAGGCGGCTCTGGCCTCGAACCGCCGCTGACCCCGCTGCCGCGCCAGGCGCCCGGCAGGGCGCGAGGGCGGCGGTCGTGACGCGCCGCCTGACGACCCTTCTGGCCCTCGCCTTGCCAGTCATGCTGGCCGCGGCGCTTGCCTGGTTGTGGGCGTGGGCCACCGGCATCGACGCGATGCGCCGCGACGCCGACTCGGAGATCGCGCTCGCCGTCGCCCGGATCGAGACGCCGCTGGCCAAGTTCAAGGAACTCCCGCGCGTCCTCGCCGACACCGGCCCCTTCGCCGAGACCCTCGCAGCACGCGACGAGTTGTCGATCGAGGCGTCGAACCGGCTGCTCGAGCGGCTGGTCAGCGTCACCGGCGCCTCGGACATTTACCTGATCGACACCGACGGCGTGACCGTCGCCGCGTCCAACTGGAACGAGCCCCGCAGCTTCGTGGGCCAGAACTTCAGCTACCGACCCTATTTCAGCCGGGCCATGGAGGGCGCGCTGGGCCGGTTCTACGCGATCGGCACCACCTCGAAGCTGCGGGGCTTCTATTTCGCCGTGCCGGTCGACGTGCAGGGCACGCGCCTCGGCGTGCTGACGGTCAAGGTGGATGTGGACGAGCTCGAGGCCGAGGCGCTTACCGGCGAGCGTGACGTCTTCTTCACCGATCCGCACGGCGTGGTGTTCCTCGCCTCGTCGCCCGGACTTCTCTACCGGACGCTTGAACCGCTGCCGCCCGATGCGCTGGACGCCATCCGGCAGAACCGGCAATACGACGGCGCCGAGATCCTCACCTTGCCCAAGCTGCCGGCGCGGTCGGTCGCGGGCCGTGAAACGGTCGACGGAACCGCGTGGGCGAGCGAGGGTGTCGCAACGGGCGAGGCCATTCTCACGCGGCTCGACCTGCCGCGGCTCGACCTCATCGCCCACATGCTGACGCCGGTGGAGCCGGTCGCCGCGCAGGCGCGCACCGTTGCGGCGATCGCGGCGCTGGCGAGCCTGGTGATCGCGCTTGTCATCGCGCTTCTCATCCAGCGCCGCCGGCGACTGGCCGAACGGCTCGCGATCCAGGCCCGGGCCAGGGCCGGGCTCGAGGCGCGCGTCGCCGAGCGCACCGCGGCCTTGACGCGCACCAACCGGCAGCTCTCGGCCGAAATCGCCGATCGCCGTGCCGCAGAGGCGGCACTGCGCCAGGCGCAGGATGACCTCATCCAGGCCTCGAAGCTCTCGGCCCTGGGCCAGATGTCGGCGGGCATCAGTCACGAACTGAACCAGCCGCTCGCCGCCATACGCTCCTTCGCGGAAAACGCGCAGGTCCTGATCTCGCGCGCGCGCACGGACGAGGCCGCCGCGAATCTGGGCCGGATTGCCGAGCTGACCTCGCGCATGGCGCGGATCATCAGCAACCTGCGGGCCTTCGCACGCAGGGAAGGCGAGCCGGCGACCGAGGTCGCGCTCGACCGGATCGTCACCGATGCGCTCGAACTGATGGAGCGGCGCCTCGCGGCCGAGGGCGCACGCGTCGACTGGCATCCGCCCGAGGCGCCGGTCATCGTCCGCGGCGGCCAGGTCAGGCTGGGGCAGGTCGTGATGAACCTCGTCGCCAACGCGCTCGACGCGATGACCGGCACCAGCGAGCGATGTATCGAGATCCGGGCCGAGCCGACGCCCGAGGGCGGCCGGCTCACCCTGCGCGACACGGGACCCGGCCTCAGCGAGGAAGCACGGCGCAATCTCTTCGACCCGTTCTGGACAACCAAGAGCGTTGGCGAAGGGCTGGGCCTTGGTCTCTCGATCTCGTTCGGGATCGTCGAGAGCTTCGGCGGACGGATTCGCGCGACCAACCATCCCGACGGCGGCGCCGTGTTCACCATCGATCTGCCCGGCGTCCATGTCGAGGCCGCGGAATGAGCGCGCAGATCGCCCCGCATGTGCTGCTTGTGGAAGACGACGCGATGGTTCGCGCGGCCCTCGCGCAGACCCTCGACCTTGCCGACATCGCCGTCGAGACGGCGGAGTCGGCCGAGGTGGCGCTGCAGCGGCTTGACCCGGCCTGGCCCGGTGCCGTCATCTCGGACGTGCGGATGCCCGGCAAGGACGGGCTTGCACTGCTCGACGCGGTCGTCGCGATGGACCGCGAACTGCCGGTGGTGATGCTGACGGGCGAAGGCGACATCCCGATGGCGGTCCGCGCGATGAGCGCCGGCGCCTACGATTTCCTCGAGAAGCCCTGCCCGCCGCAACGGCTGATCGAGGTGGCGCGCCGAGCCTGCCATACGCGCGCGCTGGTGCTCGAGAACCGCGCCCTGCGCGCCGAGCTTGCCGCGGCGCCGGGCACCGTCCGCCTGATCGGCGAAAGCGCCGCTGCAAAACGGCTGCGCGAGCAG
Organism: Thermohalobaculum xanthum; assembly: GCF_016623495.1. GTDB lineage: Bacteria > Pseudomonadota > Alphaproteobacteria > Rhodobacterales > Rhodobacteraceae > Thermohalobaculum > Thermohalobaculum xanthum. Next base: position 67,665 of record NZ_JAEHHL010000010.1, read on the forward strand.
ATCGAGAAGGTCGCCGCCTCGGGCCTCGACGTGCTCATCCTGGGCGAGACCGGCGCCGGCAAGGAAGTCGCGGCGCGCATGCTGCATGCGCGCTCGGCACGTGCCGAAGGACCATTCATCGCGATCAACTGTGGCGCGCTTTCGCCCGACCTGGCCGGGTCAGAACTGTTCGGGCATGAAAAGGGAGCCTTCACCGGAGCGACGGCCCGGCGCATTGGCCGGTTCGAGCAGGCCGGGGGCGGGACCGTCTTCCTCGACGAGATCGAGTCGATGTCGCTCGACCTCCAGGTCCGCCTGCTGCGGGTGCTGCAGGAGCGCGAACTGGAGCGCCTTGGCGCCGAGCGCGCGATCCCGATCGATGTTCGGGTCATCGCCGCGACGAAGGCCGATCTGCACGCCGGCGCCGCCGAGGGGCGTTTCCGATCCGACCTGACATATCGCCTCGATGTCGCGCGGGTCGCCGTGCCCCCGCTGCGCGAGCGGCGCGAGGATCTGGCCGCGCTGTTCCGCCATTTCGTGGTCGAGGCCGCGTCGCGCGCGGGGCAGACCGCGCCACAGGTTCCCGACGCGCTGGTGGCCGAGCTTGCGGCACATGAATGGCCCGGCAATGTCCGCGAGCTCAAGAACGCGGCACAGCGTTTCGCGCTCGGCCTCGACTGGCATGCGAGCGGCACGCAGTCCGCGGAGCCGGCCCCGGATGGAACGGCAGCCACCCTTGTGGCGCGCATGGCTGCCTACGAGAAATCGATGCTCAGTGACGCCCTGCGCGCAACCGGAGGCCATGTGCCGACGGCCTGCGAGCGTCTGGGTACTCCGCGCAAGACCTTCTACGAGAAGCTCGCGCGTCACGGCCTCAAACCGGACGACTTCCGTTGAAGCGCCCCTTCCCCGGGCCGCGAGGGTCAGCGGTGCGGCACGCAATGCCGCGGCCTGCGCGACGTCACACAAGAGGACGGGCGGCCTCGGATCTATTCGCATGACTGTGCGGAATTCCGCACGCGAAGGGCGTGTTCTGTGCGGCAGCTCGCACCACGGGTGTCAGCGGAACGACCAGGGCGCGAGCGGGCATCGGGCGATGTGTGTGCAGCAAATGGGCTTTTTCGGCCTTATCCGCTTTCCCTTGCAATCTGGCACGCATCTTGAAGACTATCCCGGCAGCGCGCCGCCGGGCGCGTGCTGACAAACCCGACTGGGAGGAGAGAGATGCAATTCCGCAAGATCGCCGCGACCGCCGTGGCTATCAGCTTCATGGCCGGTGGCGCCGCCTTCGCCGCCTGCGACTCGGGCGAGATCGTCATCAAGTTCAGCCATGTGACGAACACCGACAAGCACCCCAAGGGCATTGCCGCCTCGCTGCTGCAGGAGCGGGTCAACAACGAGATGAACGGCAAGGCCTGCATGGAGGTTTATCCGAACTCGTCGCTCTACGACGATGACAAGGTGCTCGAGGCGATGCTGCTGGGCGACGTTCAGCTCGCCGCGCCCTCGCTCTCGAAATTCGAGAAGTTCACCAAGAAGTTCCGCGTCTTCGACCTGCCGTTCCTGTTCGAGAACGTCGCCGCGGTTGACCGCTTCCAGGCATCCGAGACCGGTCAGGCGCTGCTCGACTCGATGCAGAAGCGCGGGCTGCAGGGCCTCGCCTACTGGCACAATGGCATGAAGCAGTTCTCGGCCAACAAGCCGCTGCTGCTGCCGGAGGACGCCAAGGGCCTGAAGTTCCGCGTGCAGCCGTCGGACGTGCTGGTCGCGCAGATGGAAGCACTCGGCGCCAATCCGCAGAAGATGGCGTTCTCCGAGGTCTACGGCGCGCTTCAGACCGGCGTCGTCGACGGGCAGGAGAACACCTGGTCGAACATCTACGGCCAGAAGTTCTTCGAGGTGCAGGACGGTTCGACCGAGACCAACCACGGGATCATCGACTACCTGGTCGTGACCTCGGCCGAGTGGTGGGCCGGGCTCGACGACGACGTGCGCACCCAGCTCAAGACCATCCTCGACGAGGTGACCGCGGATCGCAACGGCGACTCGAGCAAGGTCAACGAGGAGGCCAAGGAGGCGATCATCGCGGCCGGCGGCGTCGTGCGCCAGCTCACGCCCGAGCAGCGCGCGGCCTGGGTCGAGGCGATGAAGCCCGTCTGGGCGAAGTTCGAGGGCGACATCGGCGCCGACATCATCGCGGCCGCGCAAGCCTCGAACGCGTCGAACTGATCCGAGAGTCGAAGACCCGCGCGGCGTCCGCGCCGCGCGGGTTATCCTGAAAGAACAACAGGCGCGGGGCATCCAGACCCTGTGCTCAGAACCCGCAAGGGCCGACCCCGGGGGGAATGTCCATGTCCGGCCACTACGAGGCTCGAACCACGCTCGGACGCGTGATCAACGAGATCGAGGAGACGCTGATCGCGGTCTTCCTCGGGTTGATGACCGTGATTACCTTCGTCAACGTCGTCGCGCGCTACGTCTTCAACGCGAATGTTCTCTGGGCCCTCGAGGCGACCGTCTTCCTCTTTGCCTGGCTCGTGCTCTTTGGCGTCAGCTATTGCGTGAAGATCACGGCACATCTGGGTGTCGACGCGCTGGTCAGCGTGTTCTCCCCACCGATCCGGCGCGTCATCACCATGTTCGCGCTGATCGCGACACTGGCCTATGCGGTGCTGCTGCTCGTGGGCTCATGGGACTACTGGTACAAGTTCGCGACCACGGCCTCGTTCCTCGAGGTCAATGACGTGCCCTTCCCGGACTGGATACAGATCGCGCTCGGCCTGACCGACGAGGGCGAGCCGCTCTACGACTACCTGCCGCGCTACATCCCCTATTTCATCCTGCCATTCGGCATGGCGCTGTTCCTTGCCCGGCTGCTCGAGGCGGGCTGGGACATCATCACCGGCCGGCGCACCATGCTGATCGCGAGCCACGAGGTCGAGGAGATGCTCGAGGAAGTCGCGGCACAGAGGAAGGAGGACTGATCCATGGATGTCGTCTTCCTTTTCATCCTCGTCATTGGCTTCCTGCTGATCGGCGTGCCGATCGCGGTGTCACTTGGCCTCTCGTCGATCATCTTCCTGACGCTCTACTCGGACAGCACGCTCGCCTCGATCGCAGGCACGCTGTTCAACGCCTTCGCGGGCCACTACACGCTGCTGGCGATCCCGTTCTTCATCCTCGCCTCGTCCTTCATGTCGACGGGAGGCGTTGCGCGGCGCATCATCCGCTTCGCGATCGCCTGCGTCGGGCATCTGAGGGGTGGACTGGCGATCGCCTCGGTCTTCGCCTGCATGCTCTTCGCCGCGCTCTCGGGCTCGTCGCCCGCCACCGTGGTCGCCATCGGCTCGATCGTGATCGCGGGCATGCGGCAGGTCGGCTACACGAAGGAATTCGCCGCGGGCGTGATCTGTAACGCGGGTACGCTTGGCATCCTGATCCCGCCTTCGATCGTGATGGTCGTCTATGCGGCGGCGACCGACGTGTCGGTCGGGCGCATGTTCCTCGGCGGCGTCATCCCCGGTCTTCTTGCAGGCTTCATGCTGATGCTCGGGATCTATGTCGTGGCGAGGATGCGCAACCTTCCGGCCCAGCCCTGGGTGGGTTTCGGCGAGGTCATCGACTCGGCGCGCGAAGCGGGCTGGGGCCTGTTCCTCATCGTCATCATCCTGGGCGGGATCTACGGCGGCATCTTCACGCCGACCGAGGCCGCCGCCGTTGCCGCGGTCTATGCCTTCGTCATCGCCAACTTCGTCTATCGCGACATGGGACCGCTGAAGGCGGAAGAGGGCTCGGAGTATCCGCTGCCGCTGGTGCGGAGGCCTTACGCCCTCGTCACCTGCTTCTTCCACCGCGACACCAAGAACACGCTGCTCGAGGGCGGACGCCTGACGATCATGCTGATGTTCATCATCGCGAACGCGCTGATCCTCAAGCACGTTCTGACCGACGAGCAGATCCCCCAGCAGATCGCAGAAGCCATGCTCTCGGCGGGTTTCGGGCCGGTGATGTTCCTGGTGATGGTCAACGTCATCCTGCTGATCGGCGGGCAGTTCATGGAGCCTTCTGGTCTCCTGGTGATCGTCGCGCCCCTGGTGTTCCCGATCGCGATCGAGCTGGGCATCGACCCGATCCATCTCGGGATCATCATGGTGGTGAACATGGAAATCGGGATGATCACGCCCCCGGTCGGCCTCAACCTCTTCGTGACCTCGGGCGTGGCGGCCATGCCGCTCTGGGATGTCGTGAAGGCGGCGCTGCCGTGGCTCTCGATCCTCTTCGTGTTCCTGATCCTCGTCACCTATGTGCCTTGGCTCTCGACCTGGCTGCCGACGCTGATGATGGGACCCGAGATCCTGATCAAGTAGCGGCTGCCGCATGTCGGCACCAATTGGACGGCGCGGCAGCTCCCCTGCCGCGCCGTATCTCGTGAACGGCATCGCATCGACAACGGCTGGTGCCGCGGCGGGGCGGCGCTAATCTTTCCCTGCCGATTCGGCGTGGAGGGCCCTTGCGCCGAGGCCGGACGCGACAGGAGACAAGATGCGCCGCCTCATTCCGCTCGTGCTGCTTACCGCCCTTCTGACCAATCACCTCCTCGCCGGCGCGGACGAGTCCGCGGCTCCGCCATGCGGCAATCCCGAAGGCATCTGCTCGGTCGAGAACGGCATCTACCGGCTTCGGCTTCCGGACAGCGTCGGGGCCGCCCCGGTTCCGGCCGTGATCTACCTGCACGGCTGGGGCGGCAACTCGCTCGCGGTGATGCGCGGCGCAAATCGAGTGAGCGATGCGACGGTCGCACGCGGTTATGCGCTAATCGTGCCCGAGGGCGTGCCGAAACCGGGGCGAGAGCAGCGTGACTGGGCGGTTCGCGACATGCTGAGCAACCACCCGCGCGACGACATCGCGTTCCTCGCCTCTGTGCTGGACGACGCGGCCGCCCGCGGGATCGACCGCAGCCGTGTCCTTCTGGCGGGGTTTTCGCGCGGCGGCTCGATGGTCTGGGACGTGGCCTGCCGGGCGCCGGGGCTCGCGCATGCCTATGCGCCGGTGGCTGGCGCGTTCTGGGAACCGCTGCCGGACGACTGCAATGGCCCGGTCAACCTCTTCCATACCCATGGCTGGACCGACCGCGTCGTGCCGCTGGAGGGAAGGTCTGTCGCCGATGGGCGTCTCATTCAGGGCGACGCCTTCGCGAGCCTCGCAATCATGCGCGACATGACCGGATGCGATGCGCGGATGCCCGACACTACTCCGATGGAAGCGGATGGCGGCATCTGGTGGCGCCACTGGACGAGCTGCCCCGGCGGCAGGCTCGATCTCATGCTTCACCCCGGCGGCCACGCCCTGCCCGATGGCTGGATCGATCAAGCCCTGACATGGTTCGAGTTGCTCGAGTGATCAAGCTGCATCAAAGCCAGCGGCGCGTGCGCGCGCGGTAGGCTCGATATCCCTCCCCCAGCCGCGATTCCAGCATCGCTTCTTCCGGCAGGATGAAACGACGCTCGAACACCCGAGCGAGAGGCCAGAGCAGCAGCAGGCCAAGGGGCTGCCCGGTTGTCAGCACCCAGCCCGCAAGGATGACCAGATCCGCGATATAGATGGGATTTCGGCTGAACCGGTAGGGCCCGCCTTCCACCAGCGCCGCGGGCTCCGCGCGCGGCACGATCGTGGTGCGCGCGCGCCGGAACTCCAGCGCCGCCCAGATCATCAGCGCGACGCCGGCCGCGATGACCAGCCACCCCGGCCACCGCGACCAGTCGCCCAGTGGCGACCCGAGCGCCCCAAGCGCCGAGGCGATCGCCATGGCGAGCGCGAGCCAGACCGGCGGCCAATCGAGGTGCCGCAGCCAGGTCATCCTTCGACGGGCATGTTGTCGATCAGCCGCGCCCGACCCAGCCGCGCCGCGCCGAAGATGCGCGTCGGCACGGTCGGATCGAACCGCACGACCTCGGCAAGGGTGTCGGCTTCGCGCAGCTCGACATAGTCGATCGAGGCAAAGCCCGCACCGAGGATCGCAGCGCGCGCCGCCGCCAGTTCCGACGGGATGTCCTGCCCTGCCACGATCCGCTGCGCGGCTTCGCGCAGGGCCTGGTTGAGCGTGCCGGCGACGGCGCGCTCGTCAGCCGTGAGATACCGGTTGCGCGAGGACATCGCGAGGCCATCGGGCTCGCGCAGGATCGGCGCGCCGAGGATCTCGGTGGGGATGTCGAGGTCGCGGGTCAGCCGGCGGATGACGGCAAGCTGCTGCCAGTCCTTCTCGCCGAAGATCGCGACATCGGCCTGCGCCTGGTTGAGAAGCTTGGTCACAACCTGGGCGACGCCGTCGAAATGCCCGGGGCGGACAGCGCCACAAAGCACATCCGTGAGCCCGTCGACGATGACCCTGGTCGAGAAGCCGGGCGGATACATCTCGCCGACCGCCGGCGCGAAAAGCAGATCGCACCCTCCCCTGGACAGCAGGTCCGCGTCGCGTGCTTCATTCCTCGGATAGCCGTCGAGGTCCTCGTTCGCACCGAACTGCGTCGGGTTGACGAAGATCGTCGCAACCACCCGATCCGCGTTGTGCTGGCCAAGCGCGACGAGGCTGAGATGCCCATCGTGCAGGGCGCCCATGGTCGGGGTGAGCGCCACCCTCTCGCCCCGCGCGTGCCAGCCGCGAACGCGGGCACGCAGGTCTGCAACGCTTCGGACGATGTCCATGGCCCGCCTCGATTTCCGCCACCTGCGTCGTGCTAGCGCGATTTGAGCCCGGGTGGAAGCTGGAGCTGAGGTTTGCACAGCGGCCAGTACGACCTCGGCGTGCCCGCAGGTGCGTGCGCCTCGTCCGGCGGACCGGAATGCGCCTGGTCAGGGGGGTGTTCCGGCGCGGGACGCGTCCCGAAGTGACGGCACGGTCACGCTAGAGCCAGCCTTGTGCCTCGCGCCGGACGATGCTCTCGATCATGTCGATATGCGCCTCGTCATCGTTGAGGCACGGGATGTAGTCGAAACGCTCGCCGCCGGCTTCCTCGAAGCTCTCGCGGATCTCTTCGTTGATTTCCTCGAGTGTCTCGACGCAGTCGGACGAGAAGCCGGGCGCCATGATGGCAATATGCTTGTGCCCCTGGCGCGCGAGTTCGGCGACGTATTCGACGGTGTAGGGCGTCAGCCACTCCTCGGGCCCGAAGCGCGACTGGAAGGTGGTGTGTATCTCGCCCTTCTCCCATCCCAGCCGCTCTCCGAGAAGGCGCGACGTCTTCTGGCAGAAGCAGTGATAGGGATCGCCCTTCAGGAAATAGCTGCGCGGAAGCCCGTGATACGAGGTGACGAGCGCGGTCGGGCGCTGCTCCATCGCGGCATAGGCCTTCTCGACCGAGAGCGCGAGCGCCTCGATGAACTTCGGGTCGTCATGATAGCTCGGCACGGTGCGAAATGCCGGCTGCCAGCGCAGCTTCATCAGCGTCCTGAAGGCATGGTCATTGGCCGTGCCCGTCGTGGCCGCGGCGTAGTGCGGGTAGAGCGGGAAGAAGAGGATCCGCTCGCAGCCCTGCTTCGCCATGCGCCTGATCACGCTGTCCGTGGACGGGTTGCCGTAGCGCATGCAGAAATCGACCACGACGCCCGCACCGAACTCGGCTTCCATCCGGCGGCGCAGTTTCTCCGTCTGGCTGCGCGTGATCGTAAGCAGCGGGCTCTCGTCCAGCTCGGTGTTCCAGATGCCCCTGTAGGCCTCGCCCGACGAGAACGGCCGCTTGGTCAGGACGATCCCCTGCAGGATCGGCTGCCAGATCAGCGGCGACCACTCGATGACCCGGCGGTCGGATAGGAACTCGTTGAGATACCGCCGCATCGACCAGTAGTCGGTCCCGTCAGGCGTCCCGAGATTGGCGAGCAGGATACCGACCCGCGACGGCGGAACGGGCGGGTGGTCTGGCCCGGCGTGGGCCAGCCGTCCGGTGCCCGCGATCACCTGCGTTGCCGTCGTACTGTCGAGCATCACGTTCTCCGTCCGTCACCTCGCCCCGGCGCACCAACCATGGCTTACCGCACCGCTGCGCCGAGAGGTATCCCTTCGCGGGCAAAGGTCAAACCCGTCGGCTGCGACCTATTCGACCCTGATGTGTCGAACATCACCCCGACCCGGGTGCCTTCTCTCCCGCCTTGTGCTCGGTCGTGCCGAGCGCGTCGGCAAGCCGCACCGCGGCCGACCCCGGCCGCTTGGCCTTCGGCTGGCCGGGACCAGGCGCCCAACCGGTCAGGAAAACGATCTCGAAGGTCGCCTGCACGCGTCCGTCCGGCGTCGGGAAATGCTGCGCATAGAGCTGGCAGGCGCGGGCCAGGACGTCCCGCCGAAGCGGGCGGCGGTCCCGAAGAATGCCGCTTTCGCCCATTGCCCGAAGCTCGCGCATCAGGTGAAGCGGCGTCTCGTACGTGACGGTGAAGCGCTCCGTGTCGGCGACTGGCATCGCGAATCCGGCCCGCTGGATGAGCGCGCCGAGATCCCTGATTTCGCCCATCGGCGCCACGCGGGCAGCCAGCGTCCCGGTGAGCTCGGCTTCGGCCTCGGCCAGGGACGCGCGCAGCTCGGCAAGGCTTTGTCCGCCGAAGAGCGCCGCGATCATCAGACCATCGGGACGCAGCGCATGCCGCAGCTGGACGAGATGGCCGACCGGATCGTTCAGGCCATGCATCACCATCGCCGAAACGGCCAGATCATGCGCGCCGGGCTCGAAGGCGAGGACCGACGACCATGGCCGCGCCTCGACATTCGGTTGTGGGACCGCTGCGGGAAATGGCTCGGCGAGCGCGACATGCCCGACCCCGGCCCCGACCAGCGCCCCGGGGATGACGCCAGCGCCGCCATCCACGACGGCAGCGTCCCGAAAATCCCGCTTCACCTCGGCCAGGCGCTCGATGACCAGCTGAGCCACCTCGCGGATCAGGAAGTCGGCGCCCCCGCGAAACCCGAGCCGCAGCGCCCGCGCGCGGCGGCGCGGCATGCCGGCTTCGTCGAAGATCTCAGGACGCTCTTGATTCTCCGCCATGACGACCCGCCATATAGGTGCAACGGGAGTGGCGTGCGAGGGATTTCTCGAGATGGAGCGAAGCGCGGTAGGTCGTCTGGTGACCGCAATGGGCGGCGCACTCTTCCCACCGCTTTGCCCCGGCTGCCGGGCCGAAACGGCCGAGCCCCAGAGCCTTTGCCAGAGCTGCTGGAGCGACACGGAGTTCATCGCCGGCGCGGTCTGCGATACCTGCGGCCGACCGGTGACGGGCCTTCCCGCCACCGAGCCGGGGTTTCGGTGCGACGAATGTCTGCGCAATCCGCCTGAATGGGACCGGGCGCGCGGCGTTCTCGTCTACGGAGGGACCGGCCGGCGCATCGTGCTGGCACTCAAGCACGGCGACCGGCTCGACGTCGTGCCGATGCTGGGCCAGTGGGCGGCCCGGACTGGCGAGGGACTGATCGCCGACGCCGACCTGGTGGTTCCCATCCCGCTGCACTGGACGCGCCGACTGCGGCGCCGCTTCAACCAGTCTGCCGAACTCGCGCGTGCGGCCCTGGTCGCGGCCCGAAGACCCGAGATCTATGCCCCCGAGGTCTTGCGCCGGGTGCGGCGGACGGCAAGCCAGGACGGACGCAGCCGATCGGAGCGCGCCGAGAACGTCGCCGACGCCCTTGCGGTGGCGCCGGGCGCGGAGCCATTGATCCGCGGCAAGCGCATCCTTCTGGTCGATGACGTGATGACCACCGGCGCGACGCTGTCTGCGGCCGCGACGGTCCTGCGGGCAGCGGGCGCGAAAAGCATTGACGCCCTCGTGATCGCACTGGTGAGGGCGCCGCGTGATGATTATCTGCGCGCCGAGCAACGCAAAGAACACCCTTCCGAGGAGAGCGAGGCATGAAATCTGTCGAGATCTACACGACCCCCATCTGCCCCTACTGCATGATGGCCAAGCGCCTGCTGCAGAAGAAGGGCGTGCCCTTCACCGAGATCAACGTGATGGGTGACGCGACGACCCGCTCCGAGATGGTCCAGCGCGCACATGGGCGCAATACCGTCCCGCAGATCTTCATCGGCGAAACCCATGTCGGGGGATGCGACGACCTCTTCGCGCTCGACGAGCGCGGCGGGCTCGACCCGATGCTTGCGGCGTGACCATGGAACTGCGCGCCGCCCTGTTGCAGCTCACCGCCTCCGACGACCCGGGCGCGAACCTCGTCGTGACCGAGCGGCTGTTGCGAGAAGCGGCAGCGGGTGGCGCGGAGATGGTGCTCACGCCCGAGGTCACGAACATGGTCTCGGCAAGCCGCGCGCATCAGAAGGCGGTGCTTCGCTCGGAGGCCGATGACGCGACCCTCGCCCGGCTTCGCGACGTCGCCGCCGAATGCGGCATCTGGCTTGTCATCGGCTCGCTGGCATTGAAGGGCGAACAGGACGAGCGCTTCGTCAACCGCTGCTTCGTGGTGCGACCCGACGGCAGCATCGCGGCACGCTATGACAAGATCCACATGTTCGATGTCGAGATCGGCGAGGGCGAGAGCTATCGCGAGAGTGCCGGATACCGCCCGGGTGACGCCGCGGTCACCGTGGACACGCCCTGGGGCAGGCTGGGTCTGAGCATCTGCTACGACATGCGGTTCCCCGCGCTCTACCGCGCGCTCGCGCAGGCAGGTGCCGTGATCCTGACGGCACCGTCTGCCTTCACGGTGCCGACGGGCCGCGCCCACTGGGAGGTCTTGCTGCGCGCCCGCGCGATCGAGACCGGCGCATTCATGCTCGCACCCGCGCAATGGGGTCGCCACGCCGCCAGCGAAGGGCGAACCCGCGAGACCTGGGGGCATTCCCTCGCGGTCGATCCCTGGGGCCGGGTGCTCGCGGATGCAGGCGACGGCATGGGAGTGACCTTCGTGACCCTCGACCTCGACGAAGTCGCGAAGACACGTTCGAGGATCCCGTCGCTGGCCAATGCCCGGAGCTTTACGGGCCCCTGACGTCAGACCTCGCCGGCCACCCAGAAGACCTTGGCGACGATCTGCCAGCGGCCGTCGTGCCGAAGGAGCGTCAGGGTGTCGATGAACCGGTACCCGACATAGTCGTCCTCGACCCGGACCAGGGCGGTGTCGCCCGTCACCTCGAGGTCCTGGATCTCCCACCGCGGTGCCACGCCCGACGACGGATCGAAAGCGGCCTTCACCCCGGCAATGAACGCGTCCAGCTGCTCCCATTCGAGCGCGCCGCCGAAATGGCCGATCGAGCACGCCTTGGGGTGGAAGGCACGGCGCAATCGGGGCTCGTCCGCGAGAACCATGCCTTCCACGTAATCGGCGACGACCGCCTCGATTTGTCGGCGATCCGTTTCGCTGACGCTCATGCTGACCTCCGGCTGCCCTTGGCGGACGACGTTAAGGCGCGGCGCGCGGCCGGGCAATTCGTCAGTCGGGGAGCACCGCACCGGGGTTCAGAATGCCGTTCGGGTCAAGCGCCTGTTTGATCGCGCGCATCGCGGCCAGCTTCACGGGGTCCGCGAACCGGGCCAGATCGGCTTTCTTCAGCCTTCCGATCCCATGCTCGGCCGAGATCGAGCCCCCGAGGCGGTCGGCGACCTCGTGAATCGTCGACTTGATGGCGGGGCGATCCCCGTCGTGGTCCGCGCGCGTCCGGCCCGGGGCAGGGAAGACGTTGAAGTGCAGGTTGCCGTCCCCGACATGCCCAAAGCAGTTGATGGTCAGATCGGCGTCGATCGCCGCAACCGCGGCTCCCGCCTCGTCGATGAAGCGGGGAATCGCGCTCAGCGGCACCGAGATGTCGTGCGACGAGACCGCTCCGACCCTCCGGTTCGCCTCGGGGATCGTCTCGCGCAGCCACCACATCGCCTCGCGCTGCTGTCCCGAGGTGGCAACGACACCATCCGTGGCAAGACCCGCCTCGAACAGGTCCGCGAGCGCCGTCTCGGCCCGCCCGGCCAGGTCACCGCCAGCGGGGCCGGTGATCTCGACCAGCACGCGCCATGCGGGATCGCCGTCGAGAGGGTCGCGCCAGTCGGGATAAAACCGCCGGATGAACGTTGGTCCCTGCCCGGCCATCAGTTCGAAGGCGGTGACACCGTCGCCCATCCGATCGCGCAACGCGTGCAGCAGCTTCACCGCGGCGGCCGGCGACGGCACCGCAAGCATGCCGGTGACGGTTTCGCCCGGCGCCGGGAACAGCTTCAGGACCGCCGCCGTGATAATCCCCAGCGTCCCCTCCGATCCGATCAGCAGGTGGCGCAGATCGTAGCCGGTATTGTCCTTGCGCAGGACCTTCAGGCCGTGATGGATGCTGCCATCCGCCAGCACGGCCTCGACACCGAGGCACAGGTCCCGCGCGTTTCCGTAGCGCAGCACCTGCACGCCGCCCGCGTTTGTCGCGAGGTTGCCACCGACGCAGCACGAACCCTCGGACGCCATCGACAGCGGGAAGAGCCGCCCTGCCGCCTCGGCCGCGGCCTGCACTTCGGCAAGGGTGACGCCTGCCTCGGCAATCAACGCCCCATCGTCCGGCAGGACCGCGCGAACGCGGTTCAGCCGCTCCAGGGACAGGATCACCGGCTTGGCGCCGTGATCGAGCGTCTGCCCGCCGACCAGCCCGGTCCCCCCCGAGATTGCGATCACGCCGATACTGCGGTCGTGGCACATCCTGACTGCGGCCGCGACCTCCTCGGTGGTGCGCGGACGCAGCACCGCGGCCGCCTGGCCCTGCCAGCGGTCCCGCGGCTCGCGCAAATACGCGTCGAACCGATCCATGCCCGGAAGCAGCAGGTCGCCGGCGTCGAGCCGCGCCGCGAGGGCGTCGAGATCGTCGCGGGAGGGCTCTCGCAGGGATCGCGCCGGAGTGTCCATCGTCTCGAGCTACCTTGTCAGCGCCTTGATCACGAGTTGGTCATGGCCGGGGCGCCGCCGCCCGCCTCAGCCGGTCATTGATGGCACGGCCGAGGCCGCGGTCCGGGATCGCTGCGACCGCGACTGTCCCCTGCCCGTGCATCAAGCCATCGAGCGTCCGCAGATGCGAGAAGAGATTGGCCGCGGCCTCCGCCATGTCGCCCGAGGGCGACAGGTTCAGCGTGGGAGCGTCGATGCCCTCGGGGTCGGCGCCGAAACCCAGCCAGCCCTCGCCCGCAGCCGGGGCGGCCGCGTTCAGCCGCAGCCGGATGCCCGGCGCATAATGGCTTGCAAGCTGGCCCGGCGCCCTGATGCCGCCGCCCGCCCGCCCCAGGCTGCGGCCGAGGCAGGCCTCGATGACCTCGACCGGCAAACCGCCGGGACGCAGCAAGACCGGCACATCCCCGTCGAGGCCGATGATGGTCGACTCGACACCGACCGGGCACGCCCCGCCATCGACGACCGCGGCGATGCGCCCGCCGAGACCGTCGAGGACATGGTCCGCCGAGGTCGGGCTGACCTTGCCGGACGGGTTCGCGGACGGCCCCGCCAACGGCCCGCCGAATGCTGCGAGCAACCGCCGGGCGACCGGATGGGCCGGCACCCGGATCGCCACCGTCGCGAGCCCCGCGGTCACGAGATCGCTGAGCCCTGCCTCCGGCGTCACCGGCGCGACAAGGGTCAGCGGCCCGGGCCAGAACGCGTCTGCGAGCCGCTCGAGCGCACCCCGGACTGCGGCGATCCGGCGGGCTTCATCGAGACCGGGCACGTGCACGATCAGCGGATTGAAGCGCGGCCTGCCCTTCGCCTCGAAGACATGCGCGACCGCAAGACCGTTGCGCGCATCGGCACCGAGGCCGTAGACCGTCTCGGTCGGAAAGGCGACAAGCCGCCCCTCCGCCAACAGCGCGGCGGCACGGGCGATCCCGGCATCGTCGGAAGCGAGTCGCTCGGTCTCGGGCATGATGACGCGGGTTCCGGGGTTGACTGGAAGCTGCGCGGCGCGACTTCCTTTTGAAGCCATCCCGCCTTACCCCGAGGCGGAGGGCTCAGGCAAGCTCAAGCCCGACGGGGCGAAAGACGGGGCGGGAGAGACACGCGATGAGCTACGTTGCGCCGGTCACCGAGATGATCTTCTGCGCCGAGCAGGTCGTCGGGCAATCGCGCCTCGCGCTGACCGACAGGTTCGCCGAAGCCACGGCCGAGACGCGGGCGGCCATCCTCGAGGAGGCCGCGAAGCTGTGCGAAGGTGTGCTCGCGCCGTTGAACCGTGCCGGTGACCTGACACCGGCGCGGCTCGAGAACGGTGTCGTGCGCTGCACCCCCGGCTTCGGCGCCGCCTATCGCCAGATCGCCGAGGGCGGCTGGGTCGGCATGTCTGCGCCGGCCGAGCTTGGAGGGATGGCGCTGCCGCAGTCGCTGACGGTGATGGTCAACGAGATGATGGCGTCGGCCTGCCTTGCGCTCTCTCTCAATCCGCTCATGACACAGGGACAGATCGAGGCGCTCGAACATCACGCCGAGGACTGGATCAAGGCGCTCTACATCCCGCGCCTCGCAAGCGGTGAATGGACGGGGACGATGAACCTGACCGAGCCGCAGGCCGGCTCCGATGTCGGCGCTCTTACCACCCGCGCCGAGCCGCGCGGCGACGGCAGCTACGCAATCTCGGGGCAGAAGATCTACATCTCGTGGGGCGATCACGACATCGCCGAGAACATCTGCCACCTCGTGCTCGCGCGCCTGCCGGGCGCCCCTGCGGGGACGAAGGGGATCTCGCTCTTCATCGTGCCCAAGTTCATCCCCGACGACGGCGGCGCGCCCGGCGTCGCAAACGCGGTGAAGCCGATCGGGCTCGAGCACAAGATGGGGCTGCACGGCTCGCCCACCTGCGTGATGCAATACGACGAGGCGACCGGCTGGATGATCGGCCCCGAGAACGGCGGGATGGCCGCGATGTTCACGATGATGAACAACGCACGGCTCGGCGTCGGCGTCGAGGGCATCGCCGTCGCCGAGGCGGCCCTTCAGAAAGCCGCGGCCTGGGCCCAGGAACGCCGCCAGGGGCGCACGCCCGACGGCAGTGCAACGATTGCGGGGCACGCGGACGTCCGGCGCATGCTGATGCGCATGCGGGTGCAGACGGCGATGGCACGCGCGATCGCGTATGACTGCGCGTTCTCGCTCGACATGGCGAAAGCGGCCGAGAATGGCGATGCGTGCGCCGCGCACACCGCGCGCGGCGCATTCCTGACGCCGATCGCGAAGGCGTTCGGAACCGACACCGGGATCGAGGTCTCGGGCCTTGGTGTCCAGGTCCATGGTGGCATGGGCTACATCGAGGAGACGGGGGCCGCGCAGTTCAGCCGCGACGTTCGTGTCACCGCGATCTACGAGGGAACCAACGGCATCCAGGCGATGGATCTGGTCGGTCGAAAGCTGTCGCTCGACGGCGGCGAAACGGCGCTCGACCTGATCGCCGAGCTGCGTGAGACGGAAGCTGCCGCGCGCGATGCCGGCCACGAAGCGTTGGCGGAGGCCCTAGGCTCGGCCCTCGCCGCGGCCGAGGCGGCAACCAAATGGATGGTCGCACAGAGCGACATGACCGAGCGCAACGCCGGCGCATCGGATTATCTTCGGATGTGGGCGCTCGCCCTTGGCGGGCATTACCTGATCCGCGGGGCGCTGGTCTCCGGCGACGCCGAGAGAGTGGCCCTGGCGCGCTTCGCCGCAACGCGCATGTTGCCCGAGGTCCCGGGGCTGGCGACGGCCGCGGCCGCCGGCTCGGCCGATCTCTACGCCATTCCAGCCGAACGGCTCGCGGGATGACGGCGCCCGCAGCCGCCGCGCGCGCTGGCGGGATACGCCATCCCTGGCCCGATCCGCCCGCCGCCGGCGAGATCACCGAGATCGCGCCGGGCATCCTGTGGGCGCGGCTGCCGCTGCCGATGGCGCTCGACCACGTGAACGTCTACGCGCTCGATGACGCAGACGGCTGGACACTGGTCGATACGGGGCTCGACTGGTCCCGGGGGCGTGCCGCGATGGCCGCGCTGAGGTCGGGACCGCTGGGAGGCAGGCGCGTTGCGCGTGTCATTCTCACCCATCACCATCCCGATCATGTCGGCCTTGCGGGTCCGCTGGCCGAGGAGGGCGCCGAGATCCTCGCCACCCGCGTCGCATGGCTGACCGGCCGGATGCTGACGCTCGATCGCCAGGAACGCCCCACGGCCGCGCAGATCGCCTTTCGCCGCCGGGCGGGAGTGACCGGAGCCGCGCTCGAGGCGTACGCGGCCGAGCGCCCGTTCAACTTCGCCGATTGCGTCGCGCCCCTGCCTCTCGGCTACCGGCGCCTGACGGGCGAGAGCGTGATCGAGGCCGCGGGCCGCGCATGGCGGGTCCATATCGGCGAGGGACATGCGCCCCAGCATGCCACGCTGTGGTCCGAGGACGGCCTCGTCCTTGCCGGCGACCAGATCCTTCCGGGCATCTCGCCCAATATCGGCGTCCATCCGACCGAGCCTGACGCGGACCCACTGGCCGGATGGCTCGAGTCCTGCCGCCGGTTTCTGGCGCTTGCGGAGGTGGCGGATCCGTTGGTCCTGCCCGGCCACGGCCTGCCCTTCATGGGCGCTGCGTTCCGCCTGCGGCAGCTGATCGACAACCACGAGCATGCGCTTGCCCGAATTCTCGCGGCCCTCGAGCGTCGCGCTTGCACCGCCACGGAGCTTTTCCCGGAAATTTTCAAGCGCGAGATCCGCGAGCGTGAATTCGGCCTCGCCCTGGTCGAGGCCGTCGCGCATGTCAATCACCTGCTCCATGCCGGGCGGGTGTCACGCTACGCCGACGAGGACGGTGCGTGGCGCTACCGACCCGCCTGAGTGGGCCGAAAGCTCGTTCAGGATCGGCCAACAGCGCTTCCGGGGAATTGCGCTTAGCCGCCGCCCGGGTATAGTGCGCGGCAAGACGAGACATCACCGAGAGGTCGAACCGATGGCCAGCCACGAGCACGGCAGCATGGATATCAGTGCCCACGAGCGCACTTTCGAGGGCTTCCTGAAGGCCTGCGCCATCGTTGCGGTGGGATCCGCCCTGATCCTGATCCTGCTCGCCTTCGTCGGCACCTGACGCGATCCGCGCGGATCGTCGATCCCTCAACCGGGAAATGACGCAAGAATATCCCGGCGCGCCCAGAAAGCGCGTTTCAAGGGCTATTGGAAGCGCGTCATATGGGCGCCGGCAATGCTTCGACGCCGGATTTGCCGAGCACTCCCCAACGAGTGCCCTCGAGGACGAGGCAGCTCAGGCGCCCGCCGAACACCGCACCAGTGTCGATGCCGATCCGGTTGCGACGCACGACGATCTCGTCCGATGGCGTATGCCCATGGACCACGACCGCGCCGAAATCGTCGGATGACGACAGGAACGGCTCGCGGATCCAGGTCAGGTCGCGTTCGTTCTGGGCCTCGATCGGCGTGCCCGGACGCACACCCGCATGGGCGAAGAAGTAGTCGCCCAGCCGCACGCCGATCCTGAGCCCTTCGAGAAAAGCGCGATGCGCCGCTGGCATCGCCGCACCCAGCATCGAATGAAGCTCCCGCCGGCGACGCGGGCCGACCAGCACGGCCTCGCCCGGTTCCGCGCCGTAATCGCGCAGCGTCGTCTCGCCACCGTTGAAAAGCCATGCATCGAAGGACCCCGCATCCGGGTCGTCGAGGAAATCCATGAGGTACTGATCG
Source organism: Thermohalobaculum xanthum (assembly GCF_016623495.1). Classification (GTDB taxonomy): domain Bacteria; phylum Pseudomonadota; class Alphaproteobacteria; order Rhodobacterales; family Rhodobacteraceae; genus Thermohalobaculum; species Thermohalobaculum xanthum. The sequence goes on from NZ_JAEHHL010000010.1 coordinate 85,287, forward strand.
TGATTCCCGCGCAGGCAGACAATTCTGGGATCGCTGGCAAGTGCGGCGAGGGTTTCGATGGTTCCCCGGCTGTCCGGCCCACGATCGACGTAATCACCGACATGGACGATGCGCCAGTCGGCAACCGGCGCGGCCTCGAGATGATCGCCGATCATCCCATGGACTTCCCGCAACTGTGCAGTGCAGCCGTGGACGTCGCCGACCGCGTAGATCCGCATACCCTCGGGCGGGCGCGCCGCGCCAAGCATCACCATCGGCCTTCCCACGCTCCCAAAAAGCGAAACCCCCGCCGGTTGCCCGGACGGGGGATCAATGACTAGGCGTCATTCCGGTCCGTTGACCAGCGAGCCCGTCACGCTTCAGAGAAGACCCTCACGCTGCGCCTTCTTCCGCGCGAGCTTGCGCGCGCGGCGGATGGCTTCGGCCTTTTCACGAGCGCGCTTCTCCGACGGCTTTTCGTAGTGCTGCCGAAGCTTCATCTCGCGGAAAACGCCTTCACGCTGCATCTTCTTCTTCAGCGCACGAAGCGCCTGATCGACGTTGTTGTCGCGAACCAGTACCTGCACCTAGGTCACCACCTTTCTAGTTCGATTTGCGTCGAGGGGGCCTATATACTCGTGTGCGGGGTGCCTGTCCACCGTCACCACACGCGGCACGAGGGAGCAAACCATGGAAATCGCGCCGAAAACCGAGAGCGACCATATTGCCGCGGCGCGCGAGCAACTGTTACTCGCGGCTTTGCCGCATGTCGCCTTCGACGGATGGTCGCACCGGACCCTTGAATGCGCCATCGCCGATTCGGGGGTTGACCGGGGGCTCGCGGCGCTTGCCTTCCCGCGCGGCGGCGTCGACATGGCGCTGGGCTTCCACGAGCTGATGGATCGCCGACTTGCCGACGAACTCGCGCAGGTCGACCTCGCGAGCATGAAGGTGCGCGAGCGGATCACCTTCGCGGTCCGGCGCCGCATCGAGATCGTCGCCGATCATCGCGACGCGGTGCGCCGGGGCGCCACCCTGCTCGCCCTGCCCCATCATGCCGGCGACAGCGCGGCGGCGATCTGGGGCACCGCCGATCTTGTCTGGCGGCTCTGCGGCGACACCTCGACGGATTACAACTGGTACTCGAAGCGCGCGATCCTTGCCTCGGTCTACTCGGCCACCGTTCTCTACTGGCTCGGCGACGAGAGCACGGGCGCCCAGAACACATGGGGCTTCCTTGACCGGCGCATCGAGGATGTGATGCGCTTCGAAAAGTTCAAGGCGCAGGCGCAAGCCAATCCGGTGGCACGCGCCGCCTTCTGGCTGCCGGGGCAGCTCCTGGGGATGATCCGCGCGCCGCGAAACGCCAGCCGCGGCGGGGCGTGAGGGACCGCTGACGCCCTCAGCGCCGCGGGCCGATGCGCGTGACGTGGCCCATCTTTCGACCCGGACGTGTTTCGGCCTTGCCGTAGATGTGCAGGCCCCCGCCTTCAGCAGCAAGGCGCGGCCAGTCGTCGATCTCGTCACCGATGAGATTGGTCATGACCGCATCCGAATGCCGTTGCCCGTCGCCAAGCGGCCAGCCGGCGACGGCACGGATGTGCTGCTCGAACTGGTCGACGACACAAGCCTCGATGGTCCAGTGACCTGAATTGTGAACGCGCGGCGCGATCTCGTTGACGATCACGGGCTTGCCGGCCAAGTAGAACATCTCGACGCCCATCACACCGACATAATCGAGCGCGTTGAGAATGCGTCCCGCGACGAGCACCGCATCCTGAAGCGCGCCCTTGGGCAGGCCAGATGGCACCGTGGTCTGATGCAGGATGCCGTCGCGATGGACGTTGCTCCCGGGATCGAAGCAGACCACCTCGCCCGAAACGCCGCGCGCGGCGATGACGGAAAGCTCGGCAGTAAAGGGAACGAAGCCCTCCATGATCGCGGGCTGGCCGCCAATCCTGTGCCAGGCCGCGTCGACATCCGCCGGTCCCGAGACGCGTGCCTGTCCCTTGCCGTCATAGCCCAGACGCCGCGTCTTCAGAATAGCCGGGGCCCCGGTACGGCCGAGCGCGCCAAGAAGATCGGCCTTGCTGTCGACCTCGGCCCATGGCGCGGTCGCGACCCCGAGATTGTGGAGAAATCGCTTTTCGGTAACCCGGTCCTGCGCGATCTCGAGCGCCCCCGGGCTCGGTCGCATCACCGTCGAGAGCGCGAGCGTCTCGGCGGCCTTGGCGGGGACGTTCTCGAACTCGCATGTCACCACGTCGCATCCCGATGCGAACTGGCGCAGGGCGGCGGTGTCGTCATAAGCGGCGCAGGTCACGTCCGCGGCAACGTCCCCGGCAGGCGGCGAGGCACTCGGCTCGAAGACATGAACGCGGAACCCGAGCCGTGCAGCGGCAATCGCCAGCATGCGGCCAAGCTGGCCGCCCCCGAGAATACCGATCGTCGACCCCGGCTTGAGCGGCGTCGAAGCCTTGGGCTTGCGCTCGCGGATCGGATGGCGCGGCTCGACCGTGGCATGCGTGCTCTCAGTCAATTTCTGGCTCCTCGGCAACCGCTTCGGTCTGCGTCCGGCGCCAGCGATCGAGACGCTCGGCTAGCGCAGGATCCCCGGCCGCGAGTTGCGCGCAGGCAAAGAGCGCCGCGTTCGCGGCGCCCGCCGCACCGATCGCGAAGGTGGCGACGGGAATTCCCTTCGGCATCTGGACGATCGAGAGCAGGCTGTCGAGTCCCGATAGCGCCTTCGACTGCACCGGGACGCCCAGCACCGGAACAGGCGTCTTCGCGGCAAGCATGCCCGGCAGATGCGCGGCCCCGCCCGCCCCCGCTATGATTGCAGCCAGCCCCCGCTCGCGCGCCGCCTCGGCGTAGGCAAACAACCGATCGGGCGTGCGGTGGGCCGAGACGATCTTCACTTCGTGCGGAACGGCAAGGGCATCAAGGACGGCGGCGGCAGCCTGCATGGTCGGCCAGTCAGACTGGCTTCCCATGACGATCCCTATGCGCGGGGCGGCCGTTCGTGGCTCGGCGGGGCTGTCGCTCACGCGGGCGATTCCTTCTTGTTCTCAGGCAAGCTGACGCGTGACGCGCTTCGGTGCAGTGGACGACGCGCCAGGGCCTGACTCAGGCGATGATATCGGGGTAGAGGGCGTCTTCGATACGGGTGATCTGGTCTTTGAGGCTCAGCTTGCGTTTCTTCAGCCTCCGAAGCGCAAGCTGATCCGGGCTCGGCGTCTGCGCGAGCGCCGTGATCGCATCGTCCAAGTCCCGATGCTCCTGCCGCAGCTCGTCGAGCCGGGCGCGAAGATTCTCTTCCTGATCCACGAGATCCATTCGGAGTCGCTGCACCCGATGGCATGATGCGAGGCCCCTTTATACACAAACCCCTTCGTGCTCGGAAAGCCTTTCGCGCGCCGGGCCGCACCGGGTAGCGTCTTGCCGGATACCTGGCGCGCCTTTAAGTCACGAACGGGCGCTGCGCCCGGGCACGAAGCGATCAAGGGAGCCGCGATGCTGACCAAGGTCCTGTTCACGGCTGGGATTGTGGTGGTCGTGCTCATCGTGGTGCCATGGCTGATGCGGGCCCGCGCGCAACGTCCCGGCCCGACGCCGCCGACGCGCGTCGAGGACCTCATCCGATGCCCGCGATGCGGGGTCTACCGGGGCAAGCACGACCCATGCGAGTGTGGCTTGCGCTCAACATCCCACCGGTGACTTCGCAACCCCCTTCCGAATGGGCTTTGCCGTGCTATATCGCGGACACCGACCGGCATGAGCCGGCGCCCGGTTCGCGACAAGGGAACCTTTAACCGCATGGATTTCCTGCTGATCATCGCCGGGCTCGTGCTGCTTCTGGCCGCCGGCGACGCATTGGTTCGGGGCGCTGTGGCTTTGAGCCTTCGGCTCGGCGTTCCGGCAGTGATCGTGGGAGCCACTGTCGTCGCATTCGGAACCTCGGCGCCCGAGTTGCTGATCTCGGTCCAGGCCGCGATCGAGGGCTCGCCAGGGATCGCGCTCGGCAACGTGGTGGGCTCGAACATCGCGAATGTCTGGCTCGTGCTCGGGCTGCCGGCGCTGATCACGCCGATTGCCGGCTGCGGGAAGGATGCACACCGCAATCTCTGGTTCATGCTGCTGTCGACCGCGATCTTCACGGTCCTGCTGCTGCCCGGGACAATCTGGTGGTGGGGTGGCCTGGTGCTGATCGGCGTGACCGCGCTCATGGTCGCCGACTCGATCCGCCATTCAATGGAGATGCGCGCGATCAATGGCGAGGCATCCGAGGAGATCGCCGAACTCGAAGACGTCGACCCGGACATGCCCTCGTGGAAGATCCTCGGCCTGATCACCGCATCGCTGATCGGCCTGCCACTGGGCGCGCAGCTCCTGATCGACGGCGCGCGCGGGATCGCAAGCGAGTTCGGCGTCTCGGAGACCGTGATCGGCCTGACCCTCGTCGCGCTGGGCACCTCGCTGCCGGAACTGGCGACCACCCTGATGGCGGCGATTCGCGCTCAAGCCGACGTCGCCATCGGGAACGTCGTGGGCTCGAACATCTTTAACGTGACTTTCATCATCGGCGCCGCGGCACTGGTCGGGCCGATGGAGGTCCCCCACGAGATCTTGTGGCGCGACAACTGGATCATGGTTGCGGCGGCGCTGACACTGGCACCATTCGTGCTGACATGCCGGCGCATCTGCAGGGTCGCGGGAAGTATCTTCCTGCTGCTTTACGGGGCCTTCTTGGTCTTCGCGGTGGTTGGCTGAGGAGAGGACGCGATGACGGAACGCCGCCGCGCCGTGGTCACTGGCGGAGCGCATCGTCTGGGCCGGGCAATGGCGCTGGACCTCGCGTCGCGCGGCTGGGACGTCGCGATCCATTACTCGAGCTCGGAGGCCGGAGCGCGCGCCGTGGTGGCCGAGGCCGAAGCGCTGGGTGCCCGCGCGGCCAGTGTCCGCGCCGACCTGCTCCGCGAGGACGAAACGGCGACGATCATCGCAGAAGCCACCGAGGCGCTGGGCGGGCCGCTCAGCCTCCTGATCAACAACGCATCGATCTTCGAGAACGACCTCGTCGAGACAATGACCCGCGAGAGCTGGGATCGTTCGGTCGAGACGAACCTGCGCGCCGCGGTCAAGCTGACCCAGGACTTCGCGTCTCAGGCTCCGCGCGCCGAGATCGACGGTGCGGGCGAGCCGGTCGCCCGGGCATGCATCGTCAACATGATCGACCAGCGTGTCTGGAAGCCGACGCCGTTCTTCCTCAGCTATTCGGTGGCGAAGGCGGGGTTGATGGCGTTCACGCGCACATCGGCACAAGCGCTCGCCCCGCATATCCGCGTCAATGGCATCGGCCCCGGGCCAACGCTCAAGGGCACGCGCCAGTCGGACGAGCATTTCGCACGGCAGCGGGCCGCCTGTGTCCTGGGCCGCGGGGCCGACGCGGCGGACATCGTCCAGGCGCTGCGTTTCATTCTCGAGTGCAAGGCCCTGACCGGACAGATGCTCGCGATCGATGGCGGGCAACATCTCGCGTGGCAGACCCCGGACATCCTGATGGCCGACGAGTGATTCGTGATGGCAGCGTGGCAGTGGGGCCACTTGTCCACCCCTTCGCGGGGGCCGTCGCACCGCTGTTAAAATTCTTTAACAATCCCAAGGCGATGGCGGGGAAATTTATTTTCTCCTTTAAAAACAGTACATTAGAACGATGCCTATTTTTTGTGCAAGATGAACAACGTCCCTCAGACTCCACGAAGAATCCGGTCCTGCCACTAGATACTGACAGAGTTATCCACACATTCGGGGGACTCATTCACGCTTGAATGACGATCCCGTTACGGCTAGCCGAAAACCGATTCTCATGACACCGAAGAACACAACGCACGCCGAAGCAGCCGAAACCGGGATCGAGACCGGTCCCGAGGTGATCCGACGGCACCTCGCGACGCTCGATGACCGCCCAGGGGTCTACCGCATGCTGTCGGCGCGATCCGAGGTTCTCTACGTCGGCAAGGCCCGCGCGTTGCGCCGGCGCGTCGCGTCCTACGCGAAGATGGGAGGCCACACCAACCGGATCGCGCGGATGATCTCCGAGACCGCGTCGATGGAGTTCATCACCACCGAGACCGAGACGGAGGCGCTGCTCCTCGAGGCCAATCTGATCAAGCAGCTCAAGCCGCGCTACAACGTGCTGCTGCGCGACGATAAGAGCTTCCCCTACATCCTGATCGAGGACGGCGCGTTTCCCCTGCTCACCAAGCATCGCGGCGCGCAGCGCGCGAAGGGGCACTACTTCGGACCGTTCGCCTCGGCCGGCGCCGTCAACCGTGCGCTCAACCAGATGGAGCGGGCGTTTCTTCTTCGGACCTGCTCGGACACGATGTTCCGCTCGCGCACGCGGCCGTGCCTTCTGTTCCAGATCAAGCGATGCTCGGGCCCCTGCACCGGCGAGATCTCGGCCGAGGATTACGCGCTTTTGGTTGAGGATGCGGTCGCCTTCCTGCGCGGCCGGACGACCCGCATCCAGGCCGAACTTGCCGAGCGCATGCGGACTGCCGCAGCAGACATGGACTTCGAGCGCGCCGCCATCTTCCGCGACCGGATCCGCGCGATGGCGCATGTCCAGGGTCACCAGGGCATCAATCCGCGCCTCACTGCGGAAGCCGATGTCTTCGCCCTGCACCGGGAGGGCGGCCAGGCCTGCGTCCAGGTCTTCTTCTTCAGGAACCACCAGAACTGGGGCAACCACGCGTTCTTCCCGAAGGTCTCGCCCGAGATGGATGATGCCGAGGTGATGGAAAGCTTCATCGGTCAATTCTACAGCGCCATGCGCGTGCCGCCGCGAATGGTCCTGATGAGCCACCCGGTCGAGAACGGAGACATGCTTTCAGGCGCGCTTCGCGCCCTCGCTGGGCGGCGGGTCGCCATGGCCGTGCCCCGCCGAGGCGAGAAGCGCGAGCTGGTCGATCACGCGCTCACGAATGCCCGCGAGGCGCTGGGACGCCGGATGGCCGAAACCGCGAGCCACGCACGCAACCTCGAGGGCGTGGCCGAGGCCTTCGGATTGACCGCACCGCCGCAGCGGATCGAGGTCTATGACAACAGCCACCTCATGGGAACCGACGCCGTCGGCGCGATGATCGTGGCCGGCCCGGACGGCTTCGAGCGCGGCCAGTACCGAAAGTTCACGATCAAGGGCGGCGACCTCACGCCCGGCGACGATTTCGGGATGATGCGCGAGGTCTTGACCCGCCGCTTCGGCAAACTCATGCGCGACGACCCCGAGCGGCAGACAGGCGCGTGGCCCGACCTCATCCTGATCGATGGCGGGCAAGGACAGGTCTCGGCCGCAGGCTCGGTGCTTGCCGATCTCGGCGTGATCGATGTCGCGCTTGTCGGCGTGGCGAAGGGCGTCGACCGCGACGCTGGCAAGGAAATCTTCCACGCACCCGGGCGCCGTCCTTTCGCATTGCCCTATCGAAGCGCGACGCTCTACTTCCTCCAGCGACTGCGCGACGAGGCGCACCGCTTCGCCATCGGCGCCCATCGCGCGAAACGCGCGAAGGCCACAACCCGGACGCCGCTCGACGACATCCCCGGCGTCGGGCCCGCGCGCAAGCGCGCGCTGCTGACGCATTTCGGCTCGGCAAAGGCCGTTTCCCGCGCCGGCCTGACGGATCTCAAGGCGGTCGAAGGTGTCTCCGACGCAATGGCCGAGACGATCTACGCCTTCTTCCATGGCGAGCGGTAGAGGACCGCCTCCAAGCCCCCCTTGCCAACTGCCCCGCCGCCCGATACCCCGCTTGGATGCGCTGGACCGTACCGAACCTGCTTACCGTCTCCCGCGTCCTCGCGGCGCCAGGCGTGCTTTTCGCCTTCCTGCTCCTCGATTCGCCCTATGCGGACTGGATCGCGCTGGTTCTGTTCGTCAGTGCCGCGATCACCGACTATTTCGACGGCTGGCTGGCGAGGCTGTGGCGACAGGAAAGCGCGTTCGGCAAGATGCTCGACCCGATTGCAGACAAGCTCATGGTGGCAATCGGGTTGCTCGTGCTCGCGACTTTCTCGGTGGGCGCCACGCCGCTCTACCTGATCCCGGCGAGCGTGATCCTCACGCGCGAGATCCTGGTCTCCGGCCTCCGGGAGTTCCTCGGCGAGGTCAAGCTTCACGTCACGCTGATCGCGAAATGGAAGACCACCGCGCAACTGGTCGCGATCGGCGTCCTGCTGTCGGCCGTGCCGCTCGCGCATCTCACGGGTGCCGAGCCGCGACCGGCGCGGCCCAGCGCCCTTGTCGAACCCATCGGAACCGCGATCGCCTGGGGCGGACCCACCGCGCTGCCGGTCTGGAACTGGGTCGTGATTTCAGGGCTCTCCCTGCTCTGGATCGCGGCCGGGCTGACAGTGCTGTCGGGCTGGGATTATTTCCGCAAGGCGATGCCCTATATTCAGCATCGGGAGAAATGACGATGCAGGTTCTCTACTTTGCGTGGATGCGCGAGCGCGTCGGAGCCGCCTCGGAGGAGATCGACCCCGAGGGCGCAAAGACGGCTCGAGAACTCGTCGAGCGGCTGTGCGCGCGTGACGAGCGCTATGCTCTGGCCTTCTCGGAACTCGCGTCGGTCCGCGTGGCGGTCGACCAGGAGATGGCCGATCTCGATGCCTCGATTGCCGGGGCCCGCGAGATCGCATTCTTCCCCCCGGTGACGGGAGGCTGAGCATGGCTGACGCCGGCGGCATTCCCACCCACGTTTCCGTCCAGCCCGACGATTTCGACATCGGCGAGGAGATCGAGCGCCTCGCCCGCGGAAATCGGGACATCGGCGCCGTCGTCAGCTTCACCGGGCTCGTTCGCGAGATGACGACGGATGGCGAGATCTCGGCGATGGAGCTCGAGCATTGGCCGGGGATGACCGAAAAGGCGCTGAGCGACATCGCGCGCGAAGCAACGGCGCGCTGGCCGCTCGATGGTGTCAGGATCATTCATCGCCATGGCAAGCTCGAGCCCGGCGACAAGATCGTGCTTGTCCTTACGGCCAGCCGACACCGCGCCGCAGCATTCGAGGCCGCGGAGTTCCTGATGGACTACCTCAAGACGCGCGCGCCGTTCTGGAAGAAGGAGCATTCCGCGCGCGGCGGCCGATGGGTCGATGCACGCGAGTGCGACGATGCCGCCGCCGATCGGTGGTCAGGCCAGGACTGACGTCAGCTTCCCTCGCCGTCCGTTTCGGACTCGCTCGGCTTTCTGGCAGACCTGCTCCGTCGTCCGGTGGACGATGATCCTGTCGGCGCTGGTTTCTTTCGCGTCGAGGACTTCCGCCGCGATCTCGTCTGCGGCTTTGGCGGCTCCGACGTGTCTGTTTTCGGTGCGGACTGCAGTGCGCTCGCCCCCTGCGCCTCTGAAGGCGTGGTCGCGGCCTTTGTGGGCGCTGACAGGGTATCCTGCGCTTCCGCCAGACGGGCTTCGAGCTCTTCCACCCTTGCGCGCGCCGCGCGGAGCTCGGTCATCGATGCGTCGCGGTCGGCCGTTACCTCGGCGAGCGCCCGTTCCAGTTCGGCCTCGCGCCGCGCCGCGGCAGAATTGAGCCGCGCCTCCTGCTGCGAAGACGACCGCTGCAGCTCGGAGTTTTGTGCATCCAAAGCGGCTTCGGCAGCGATCCGCGCCTCGATCGCTGCATCCCGCGCCTCCTCGGCTTCGTGCAGCCGCTTCGAGAGCACGGCAATACGCCCCGCATGCGATGTCGGTACCGGCGCAAGCCTTCGCCACAGGACGTGCAGAAGCCATCCCAACAGGATCGCCCCGGCGAGCGTGACGCCAATGGCAATTTCCAGCTCGGCGCGGTCGAACATTGCTCTACTCCTTCAGCTTGAAGGCGATGCGGCGATTGCGGGCGCGGCCCTCGGGCGTGTCGTTTGTCGCGATGGGATCGTGCTCGCCGTATCCCTTCGCGTCGAGACGATGAATGCGGATGCCTTCGTCCACCAGCGCGTCCAGCACGGCTTCCGCGCGGCTTTCGCTCAGCTGCTCGTTGAGTTCCTCGCGCCCCTGGTTGTCGGTGTGTCCGCCGATCTCGACGGCAACCTCGGGGCAGCGCCGAAGGATCGAAGCGAGGGCGCGAATATCGTCGCGACTGCCACTGTCGATGCGCGCGCTCCCGGGATCGAACAGGACACCGCGTTTCATGACCGCGCGGTTCAGCTCGGCGACGCAGCGGTCGGGATCGAGTGGAAGCGCCCTGATCATGCTGGGCAGATCCACCCGAAACTGCGTTCGCAGCGGGATGGTCTCCGGCATGCGTTCGGCAATTCGGTCATGGAGTTCCCGCGCGGCGCGGGCACCCGGAAGCTTCGCGGTGAGTATCAGGCCACGGGCCGTCAACTCCGCGGTCCCGCGAAACTCGGTGAGGGCCTCGAGCGCGGCGAGTGCGGCCTCCTGCCACCCTGCCGGCGGAGTGACATCAGCGGCCCGCAGGTCCGACTCGACCGCATCGCGCCCAAGGCGCGACGACGCGACCGACGAGAGCGCGGTCGCCGCGACCGCATCCTCGACGCGCCCCTCCAGCGTGAGGCGCTCCCCGAGCCGCGTCAGCCGCATCCAGTAGCTTTCCTTCTCACGCGCGGCGCGCTCGGTCTCATGTCCCGCCGCGACCGCCCCGGAAAGGTCGAAACCCGGTGGAAGGTCGATCGAAAGGCTGGCGAGCGCCGCCTCGAACCTCTCGGTGCTGGTCGGCGGCAGGGCATCGAGCGTCACCGAGCGGTAGGTCACTTCCACGCGCCCCGCCGGCAGCGCGGCAAGGGCGCCGAGAGCGGCGCGAACCGCACTAACCCATTCGCCATGGGGGCCGCCAAGTCCCGCGGGGCACCGTGCAGGTCCCCCGGCGATCTGCATCTCCTTGCGAATGGTGTCGATTTCCACCGCCTCGGCCTCGGTCCGGGCCGAGCAGACGACAAGCGTCATCACGCCATCCCGTGATTTCTCCGTCACGAAGGAGAAGGGCGTGATCACCCGGCCGGGAACCCTGATCGCCGTGACGAGCTTGATATCAGGTCCGGCCAGCTTGAGAAGCTCGGTCTCCATCGCATCGCGTGCCTCGAGGTCGGCCGCGACCCCTTCGACGAAGACACTGCCCGGCGTCACGCGAACGAATGCACGCGGCATCATGTCGATCACGGCGAGGGCAACCGCGATCTCGCCGCCCCAGCCTGCCGGCGGTCGCGCCGCGTCGATCCCGGTCAAATCGTCGATCTCGAGTTTCTGGTCGACCTTCCGGACCTGCGCGATCAGCGCATTGCGCATCTGCTCGTCATGAACCCGGCCCATGAGCGTGAGCGCATTGTCATCGAGGTGAAATTCCAGCTCGATCGGCTCGCGGCGCTCGGGCGGCGCGAGCCGCGCGGTCGTCCCGTCGATCACGCGCCCGAGGCGCGCAAGCGATCTGCTCGCCTCGACGGCGAGCGCCTGCGAGTCGACATCTGGCGCATCGCCAGACAGCTCTACAATGAGGCCATCGACCGCGACGCGCGCCCAGTCGAGCCCCAGAACGTCAAGCCCGTTCTCGACACGCGCGCCAAGCATCGCCTCGATCGCGACGGCGCCGCGCGCGCTGAGGTCCCGGATGCCCAAGGCGACCAGCAGGGCGACCAAGGCGAACATCGAAAATCGCAGAACTGGTGTCATGCGTCCAAATCTTGGGCGCGACCATCGTGGGTCTCGACCTGCAATTCGCGGTGGAGATCCGTCACGACCGCGTGGTCGCCATCGCGCGCTGGTGTCGCATGCCCCGCTCAATCGCGCAAGCCGCCGTCTGGGTACTGGCATGTCGGCCCCTGCAATGCGAGAACGGTCGCCGTTCTGCCCCGCGCGTGGCGAACGCATCCCTGAAGCCATAGCCGGGAGCCATGGTCATGAGCTCGACACCTTCGGTCACCGCCGCACGACCCGACACGCCGCGACCGGCGCGGTTCGCGCGCGTGATCGCGCATCGCGGTGCCAGCGGCGCGGCGCCCGAGAACACGCTCGCCGCGTTCCGCCTCGCCGCCAGCCAGGGCGCGCGCGCCGTCGAGTTCGACGTCTCGCTTCTTGGCGACGGGACGGCGGTCATCTTTCACGACGAGACCCTTGATCGCTGCACCAACCGGACGGGGGCGCTCTCGGCCATCGGGCGGCATAACCTTGCCAACATCGACGCAGGGTCGTGGTTCAGTCCGGAGTTCGCGGGAGAGCCGCTGCCCACACTTGACGCGGCGCTCGAACTGATCGGCGCTCTGGGTCTGTCAGCCAATCTGGAGATGAAAGCGCATGGCGCCGCGCCCGGGCCTTTGGCGCGCGCGGTCGTTGACGCACTGGACCGGCATGCCTGGACGCGGCAGCGTCTGACCGTTTCGAGCTTCGATCACGACGAGTTGCAGGAACTGCGCGGTCTCTCCGCCGATGTCCCGGTCGCGGTGCTCTACGAGGAGCCGACAAGAGACTGGCGCGGGTTTCTCGCCGACCTCGATGCCGAGGCGATCCATCTCCATCACACCGCGCTCGACGGCGCGCTGATCCATGCCGCAGGCGATGATGGACGCTCGGTCCGCGTCTACACCGTAAACGACCCCGCGATGGTGAGCGCGTTCCGTGACGCGGGGCTCGAAGGTTTGTTCACCGACCATCCCCCGCGCTTTCTGAGCCAGAGAGACTGGGCGTCGTGGGACCGGGCTGCGGGCTGAACTTCGTCAGGCCACGCGCGTCGAGAGGTCGAGGCCGAGAAACAGGACGATCGTCAGACCCAGTGCAACGCCCGCCGGAAGGTAGACGGTCTGATCCAGTGATTTCCATCCGGTCTCGCGCACGCGCACGACGCGACGCGCGATCTGATGGAATACGATGAGCCCGATCGCCGAGAGCGCAAAGATCAGCAGGACGCCTGTGACGGCGCTTCCCGGCACGAAGGGGGTGATCGCCGCAATCAGCTTGAGATCCCCCGCCCCGATGCTTCCGCCGGCGACGCTGAACAACACGAAGCCGGCCAGCAGAGCAATCACCGCGTGGAAGATGCGCCACAGATAGACGTCGAACGGCAGTCCCCAGAGCCCGGTGACGAGAAAAACGCCAAAGGCCGCGAGCACGGCCCAGTTGGGGATCTTCATCGTCCGCAGGTCGGACAGGATGACGTAGGCCATCAGCGGCAGCATGACCGCGAAGGCAAGGGTCAGAGCGGGCGTTTCCATCATGGGCGTGCCGTCCTCAGTTCACGATCGCGGAGTCGAGATGAGCCAGGCGGTCGGCCGCCGCCTGATAGTACCTTGGATGCGACTGCAACGCCGCGGCATAGAGCCCGCGCGCGATGCGCAACTCGCCATTCTGCTGCGCGATAACACCCATGTTGTACTGGATCGTCGCGCGCTCGGAGTCCGTCATCGGCACGATCGGAAGACGAAAATCGCCCTGCAGCGCCCGGGAGATCGCGAGGTTGTTCTTCGCGCTGAACAGGCGGGAATCATAGCTGATAGCACGCTCGAAGGTTCGCGAGGCGTCCGGAAGGTCGCCGCGCGCCATCTTGCTCACACCCCAGTTGTTCAGGACCTCGGCCGGCGCAGTGCTCTGCGCCTCGGCGCGCTCATACGCCCGGTCGGCGGCTTCCCAGTCCTTGGCGTGATCGGCAAGCATCGCATCGAGCAGATGCCGCCTCGGCGTGTCGAGCGATGCAGGAAGTGACGCGGCCAGCGCCGAGGCATCGTTCCAGCGGTCGAGCCGCACGGCGACATAGGCGTAGTCGAGCCGATCGACGACTTCCTCCTGCTTGAGCGCCAGCAGCTCCTGATAAATTCGCGCCGCTTCGGGGTAGCGTTTCGCACGGGAATACGACTGGGCAAGCCCCCGACGGAAGTCGGCACGGTCGGGCTCGCGCGCGACCGCGTTCTCGAAGTAGCGAACGGACTCCTCGGGATCGCCCGCCTGCAACATCAACTGGGTAAGGTTGGCCTCGTCGATGATGTCACCCTTCAGCGGATCCTGCTTTTCGGAAACCGAGGGCGTGTCGCAACCGGCAAGTCCGACTGCCGACAACATCATGAGCGCAGCAATTGCGCGTTCTGCCCGCATCGCCTCTCCTCCTTCAGCCCGGCGTACCGGAGCTTTCCGCGCCTTCGGCGTCTTGTTCATTCGTTTCCATCAACCGGTATTCACTTGCCCCAAGTCGCTGCAGCCTGTGGCTCACCGCGGGGTCAGGCTGCGATTCCTGATCGGCGATGGCAATGGCCGTCTCCGCTTTCGCAAGATACAGCGCCGCAACTTCATTGGATCCGCTCGACAAGATGAACGCGGTCTGAAACGCCTGCTTCGCTTCATGATACCGGCCCAGATCGTAGAGCACCACGCCTAGATTGGTGTGGACCGTCGCGTCTTCGGGCGCGAGATCGCGAGCGTTCTCGAGATGCATCAGGGCACGCGACATCTGTCCCATCTGCGACGTCGCAATTCCCAAGCCGGTCAGGGTGCGGGCATTCAGGCCTTCAAGCGCGAGCGAGCGGTTGAACGCCCGTTCTGCCTGCGCCGGCTCCCGGGTAGCGAGGAGCTGCACACCAAGCATGTACCAGGATTGTCCCGAACTGACCTGGAGCGCGCCGGGAGCCTCAAGCTCCGCCAAGGGCCCTTTGGTCTCGCATCCTGAGAGGGCCACGACGACCAGGATCGTCCAGACGTGACGCGCGGTCGCGCGATGGATCATTGAGCGACGCCGGAGAGCTGGGCAAAGGAGCGCAAGATCTGGATGAAGGACGGTCCCACAAGGATCAGGACGAGCGGCGGCACCGTGAACAGCATGGTTCCCAGCGTCAGCTTGGTAGGCAGCACGTTTGCCTTTTCTTCCGCGCGCATCAGGCGCTTGTCACGCATCTCCGCGGCGTAGACACGCAATGCATCGGCAACGGATGTACCGAAGGCGATCGACTGGATCATCACGGTGACGAACGAGCCGACGTCATTGACGGCGGTCCGCTCAGCGAAGTCGCGCAAGACGGCGATGCGGTCCTTGCCAACGCGGAACTCCTGCGTGACGATCTGCAACTCGTTCGCAAGGGCGTCTGCGCTCTTTTGCATTTCCTTGCCGACACGCGCCATGGCCTGGTCGAGCGATTGCCCACCCTCGATGCAGACCAGGATCATGTCCATCGCATCGGGGAAAGCGCGTTCGATGTCTTCCTGCCGACGTCCGATGCGACGTTTCACCCAGAACGTCGGGAAGAGGAAACCGGCAAGGCCGAGCAGGCTGCTAAAGATCAGGGCGACCCCGACGTTCGGCTTTTCCGGGATCAGGAACGTCACCACGACGCCGAACAAGAGCAGCCCCAGTCCGAGCCCGACCCGCAGCAGCACGTACATCCGCACTGCCGATCCGCCTGTGTACCCCGCACGCTTCAACTGCGTGCGGAGTTCATCCATCTCCTTCTTTTCCTTGGGCTCAAGGTAGTTCTTGAGGGCCCCAAGCTTGCCGTCGTCCTTGTCGCTGCGAAGATTGACGAGCTCGCTCTTGAGCCGATCATCCCGGAAATTGAACCTCTCGAGGGGGTCCTTCTTCTTGCGCAGAACCAGCGGAATTGCCACCAGCACCATCAGGATCGAGAGCGCGGCAAGCGCATAGAAGGGTCCTGCGGGACCGTAGTTCTCGACCAGCGCCGCGACGACGCGATCAAAGAAACCTTTCAGGAACTCGAGCAGCCCAGCCATCTCTCAGACCTTGATGTTGACCATGAGGCGCATGAAAATGATGTTCAGGATCAGCAGGATAAACGTGAGGATCGCACCCGGCATGAACAATGGGTGATCCGACACGCTATCATAATAGTCCGGCTTCACGACCTGAACCATCAACAGCGCTAGCACAGGGAAGAACGAGAGGAACCAGCCCGACCAGCGTGCTTCCGCAGTGATCGCGCGGACCTTCCTGAACAGCTTGAAGCGCGCGCGGATCACCTTGCTCAATCCGTCGAGGACTTCCGCGAGGTTACCACCCGAGGTCGACTGGATGTTGATCGCGATCGCGAAGAACCGAAGATCCGGCAGGGGGACGCGGGCCGTAAGCCGGTCGAGCGCGTCATTGATATTCATTCCGTAGGTCGCTTCATCGGCGATCAGGCCGAACTCCGAACCAAGCGGATCCGGCATCTCCCGCGCAACGATCGCGATCGCAGCGGTGATGGGATGGCCCACGCGGAGCGAGCGGACCATGAGATCGATGGCGTCGGGGAACTGCTCTTCCAGGAGCGAGATCCGGGCCTTTGCCTTGTTGCGGAGCCAGATGAACAGCGCACCATAGCTGATCATAATGGCGACCACGATCCGGATCGGCAGAGACGCCGAGGTGAAGGCCGTCAGCATCACGAAAGCGGCGATCATCAGGAAGAAGAGGGTAACGACGATCCAGATCGGCGTGATCGCGATGTTCGCGAGGCGCGCCTGCTCCATCATCGCGCCGATGATCGGGATGCGCAGGTCGTATTTCTTGCCCTCACGCTCCGCGCGCAAGATCGAGAGGACCTCTTCGGTATCCTTGCCTTCCTGCAGGAGCGAGAGGCGGCGGTTGATCTTCTTCTCGCGCCGCAGCGTCTTGCCGAAGACGATCAGGTAGACGCCTTCGACCATCAGCAGGACGCCGATGAAGATCAGCGCATAGACGATCGGCTGGAAAAGCATGCTTCGATGGTCCCCGCTTCTACATCAGACGTCCGGGCGGAAGAGGCTCGCCGGAAGCTCGTAACCCCACTGCTTGAACCGGTCGGAGAACTTGCTCCGGATGCCGGTTGCGACGTAGCGCCCACGGATTAAGCCGCCCTGCTCCGTGGAGAGGCGTTCGAACTTGAAGATCTCCTGCATGGTGATGATGTCACCTTCCATGCCGACGATCTCGGAGATCGACGCCATGCGACGCTTGCCGTCGGACATGCGGCTCACCTGCACGATGATCTGGATCGCGCTGGCGATATTCGTCCGCACCGCCTTGAGCGGAAGCTCGATGCCCGACATGCCGATCATGTTCTCGATACGGCCCATGGCGTCGCGCGGGCTGTTGGCGTGGATCGTGGTCATCGATCCGTCGTGGCCCGTGTTCATCGCCTGGAGCATGTCAATCACTTCCTCGCCGCGAACCTCGCCGACGATGATCCGGTCGGGACGCATGCGGAGCGCGTTGCGCACGAGATCGCGGATCGTGACCGCTCCATGCCCTTCGATGTTCGGCGGGCGAGATTCCATGCGGCCGACATGGTCCTGCTGCAGCTGAAGCTCGGCCGTATCCTCGATTGTCACGATGCGCTCGTCATTCGCAATGAAACTTGAGAGCGCGTTCAGCGTCGTCGTCTTACCGGAGCCGGTTCCACCCGAGATCAGGACGTTCAGCCTGGTCCGAACGCAGGCATGGAGGAAGAGCGCCATTTCCTCCGAGAACGCGCCGCCCTCGATCAGCTTGTCGACCGTGTACGGGATCTTGGAGAATTTGCGGATCGAGAGCAGCGGGCCGTCCACCGCGCAAGGCGGGACAAGCGCGTTGACGCGGCTGCCGTCGGCGAGACGGGCGTCGACCCACGGGTTGGATTCATCGACGCGGCGGCCGACCGCCGAGACGATCTTGGTGATCACCCGCATCAGGTGCGCATTGTCCTTGAACTGGACATTGACGCGTTCGAGCTTTCCGCCGCGCTCGACGTAGCACTGTTCGTAGGTGTTGATCAGGATGTCCGTGATCGTCGGGTCGGCGAGAAGCGGCTCGAGGGGGCCAAGACCCATGACCTCGTCGACCAACTCGCGGACCAGCTGTTCGAACTCGGTGCGGCTCAGGACGAGATCGCTGTCGACCAGACCCTCGCGCACGATCTCCCCGATCTCGTAGCGAAGTTCGTTCTCGCTCACCTTGTCCAGCGCGGCAAGATTGAGGGTGTCCAGCAGCTTGCGGTGGAGTTCGTCCTTGAAGTTCAGCAGGCGGCGGCGGCGCTTCTGGTCCACCTCAGGCGCGGCAACGCCCGCGCGTGCATCCATGCCGATCTGGCGCAGGCGTTCCGACGTGTCGCTCTCGCGCTGAAGGGCGCCATTGGTGTCTGCCGCCGCGGCGGGATCCCGGAGCGCCTCGGCGCCCACGCCCCCTTCCGTACCGTCTGTGTCCTTCTGGCCGGTTCTCGAGCGACGAAACATCTTCGAACTCCCGTACTACACGGCCCCACTCACGCTGAGTCGGCCGATGCCTCGGTGGTTGTGACCAGGGTGATCGCGCGCTGTGCAACCTTTGCGATCTCTCGCCGCAGCGGATTATTCCGCGCGACCTCCGCGAGAGGAGCTCCCTGATCGCAACAATTCACCACCTGCTTTCCACCATCAGGCAGCATATGCGCAAATTCAATCCCCAGGCTCTCGGACAGGCGCTTGACCCGCGCCTTGCCCGACAAGTCGGTAAGGCCTGGCGCGCGGTTCAGGACGAACTGCAGCTTGTTGAGCGGCAGGTCTTCCGACTTAAGCGAGCGGATGAACCTGAACATGTTCTGCGCCGAACGCATGTCCGTTTCCATCAGGGCGTAGAACACGTCTGCGGCGCTGTAGACGGACTCGGACCACCCCATCAGAGCCTGGGGCATATCAACGACCACATAATCGAATGCGTCCCGCGCGAGTGCGAGGATGTTCTGAATGTCCGAAGGCGCCACGATATCGAGCGGCAATGCGTCGCGTGGCGCCGTGAGGACGTGAAGGCGATCGCGATATGACGACAATGCCTGCATCAAGCCGGTCTGATCGAGATTGCCGGCCTCGGACACCAGCTCATAGACGGCCTCGCGCCGCGGCACGTCGAGGAACGTGGCGATCGAACCATACTGGAAATTGAAGTCGAAGAGGGCGACGCGGCGCCCCTCAGACCGAACGATGCTCGCGAGTTCCCACGCGACGTTCACCGCAAAGGTGCTGGCCCCGACGCCTCCGGCGACGCCATAAACACCGACAATCTTGCCGCTGCGCTGCGTCTTTCCTTTCGCGGACCCGAGCGCGCCGCCACCTTGCGTCCGGGCGACGCGCAGTCGGTTGATCGCCTCCTGGAGCGCGCCAGGAGGGTCAGGATAGGGTGCAAACTCGACGGCGCCGGCACGCATGACGTTGTGCATGGTTCGCGGCGAGACATCCCCGATGACGAGAAGCACGAGCAACTCGGCATTTGAGGCCTTGCGGATCAGTTCGGCGCAGGCTTCGACCTCACCCTCGTCGTCCGAACTGAGCGTGAGGATGACGAAGGTCTGGTCGCGTTTGATTTCGTCGAAGACTTCGTCGGCTTCGGTGTTCGAGACCTCGACCCACTTGTCGGCGCCAATCTCGCCGTCGAGGTCCTCGGCCAACGAATCCATAGCGGCGAAGTTGTCCGAAAACACCATCGCCTCGGGCGTCGCCTCGGACTCTTTGCGCATGAAGGAAAGCGCCATCACTCTTCACCCTGCTGTTGCGCGGCGAAACCGGGCCGCTGCGGGAAAAGCGATCGCTCCCACAATGCTGCCCCGGTCATGCCTCGCCCTGCTACTGCCCCGCTACCGGCGCTGAAGAGCATCCGGACAGCCTGCTCAAACTGCACGACACCGCCTCCGGACACAGGCCCCATGCCCCGCGTGACAGAACGTGCCCCGTTGATGATACCGACTTTTCGGACATTCTGCCCGAATTTGAAACATCACGGGGACACCCTTCCCCACTACGCCGTACATCATGGCCACCCACTCCGGACAAACGGCCCTTACGCAAAACCCACGGATCCAACTTCGTAAACGATAATTAAACAAAAAGGCGGGCTCGTGGCGACAAGTCGACGAGGGCCGCCGAAAATGAAGGCGCGCGCAAGCTTCTGGACATGCGCGCGCCCTCGCGCCTGGATCAGTTCTCGACGTCGGTGCTGTCGGGTTCCGTGGTGATGTTCTGACCGGCCTGATACCGGTCATACACGCGCTGCGCGTACTCACCATCCAGACCCGTGCCAACCACGCTGAAGTCGAAGCCGACGACCTCGGTAACCGAACGCCGGTTGCGCCGTTCGCGCTCCTGCGTCTGGATGACCGGATCCCGCTCGCCGCGCGATTCGACGACATCGATGCGCTTTCGGGAGATCCCCTTCGCCACCAGGTAATTCGCCGCGGCGCGGGCGCGCCGCATGCCCAGGCGGTTGTTGTACCCCTCGCCGCCGACAAGATCAGTGTGCCCAATAACGGCAACGCGGACCGTCTTATTCGCCATCAGCCACGCCACCTGCTGGTCGAGCGCGCTGCGCGCGGTCTCGTCGAGGTTGGACTGGTCGAACTCGAAGGTGACGGTATCGGTTGCTGCGGCCTTGAACGCCGCGTTCAGCGCCCTCAACCGCTCGACCGGATCGCCATAGGCGATCTGGATCCGCTCGTTATGTGCCGCCGCGAGGCCATAGACACCCTGGTTGGGCGAGTCGCCGGCGATCTGATTTGCGCAACCGGCGACGCCAAAGGCTGCGACGACGAGAAGGGAAGTCGAGATTCTCTGCATCGTCCTCACTCCACCACGTAGCCGAATGCACCGTCGAGGCCCTGAGATGCGGCCCCACCCGCGAACTCGTTCGACGGCTGTCCCATGATGAACAGGTCGAACTCGTTCGGCAGCGCGACCCGGTCACCCGGCATCTGCAGCTGCTCGATGCTGTCAACCGGCACCACCAGGTTCGCGGTGACGATGATCACGAGTTCGGTCTCGTTCCGCTGGAATTCCGTCGAACGGAACAGCGTGCCCAGCACCGGCACGTCGCCCAACCAGGGGATCTGGTTGACGGCATCCGCGAAGTCGTCCTGGAACAGGCCGGCGATCGCGAAGCTCTGACCGTCACGGAGCTCGACCATCGTGGTCGCCCTGCGGATGACGAACGACGGCACCGTGACCGGCTGACCGCCAACCGTGCCAACGAACGTGCTGTTGTTCGGGTCAATGTTCGACACTTCGGCCGAGACCGAGATATTGATCAGGTCATCGTCGAGAACAGTCGGAATGAAGTTGAGTCCGACGCCGATCGGCTTGAACTCGACATTCGACTGTCCGTCGTCGTCGATGACCGGGATCGCGACCTCGCCGCCGGCAAGGAAACTCGCCTGGGCGCCGGAGAGCGCGACGAGGTTGGGCTCCGCCAAAAGGCGGGCAAAGCCTTTGTCCTCAAGCGCGGTGATCGTGATGTCGAGCAGGAAACTGTCGGCAATCGCGAAGATTGCACCGAAAGTGCCGAAGCCGGCCGCTGCGAGCCCCGCCGGGCCAACAAAACCCGTGCCCAGCCCCTCCTGCGGAGACACGGTCGCAGCGGTGTTCGGGTTGACGATCGCACCGGTTCGACCGGTCGAACCCCGCGCGCCGACATTAATGCCCAGCTCCTTCGAGGCAGCACGACTCATCTCGGCGATGCGGACCTTCAGCGACACCTGCTGCGTTCCGCCGACCGACATCATGTTCGTGACCTCGGCGCCGGTGTAGGCGCGCGCAAGGCTCATGGCCTTGTCGAGCTTCGCTTTGCCGGAGACGATGCCCGACAGCACGATGCCGCTCGCCGCCGACCGCACTTCGATCGGCTCGCGCGGCATCACAGCGCGAAGGCGCTCCTTCAGCTCCGCGAGATCGGGCATCACGCTGACCGTCACGTTCGCGATCAGTGCGCCGTTCTCGCCCAGGAGGGTAAGCGTGGTGACGCCGCGCGCGCGGCCCAGCACGTAGATCGCCCGATCCGAGAGCGGAGAGACGTCCGCGACTTCGGGCTGAGCAACCGACACCTCGACGAAAGGCTGCGACGTCTCGACAACCACGGCCCGGTTGACCAGAACCGAAACGTTGTCGGACGCGAGCCCTCGCGCGATCCGCAGGACCGAAGGCCCCTCGGCGGATGCGGCACCAGGCCACCCGATTGCAAAGACACAGATGCAGGCGGTCAAACCCGCTAGAAGAAAAGTGTTAAGTCGACCCCACATAGCGTTCATCGCCCCCAACGTGCGCTGTGACACCATCTCATGCTCGCAAGTTAAACACTCGGATGGTGGCTTCTTCAACAGTTTATGTCGCGAAGCTACAGTTCGGCCCAAAAGTCGTGGCAGAAGTGCCGCAAATCACTCGATACGCGTCGTCTCGACCGCGGTCCCCTTGCGGACCCGGATGTCGGTACCGGTATCAACGACCTTGGGCTTTTCCGCCCGGCCGATCAGATCGTCGAGACTGACAGGCTTGCTGGCATCCCCCTCGCCAGTACCCGCGGTCTCGGACTCATTGAGCCCTCGAAGGGTGAGCGACAGACGCCCGACCTGTTGCGCCAAGGCGAGTATCTGCGCCTGGCGCGAGTCGACCTCGACCGTCGCGGTGCGGCCAACCCGGGGCGAAGCCCGGTCCTTCGTCTGGCTCTGGTCGACCGCAATGACAAGGATGTCCTGGAGAATTACACGCGAGGCCAGCTGCTCTCCGCGGCTCTCCGTAAGAATGATATCGACACGATCACCAGGCGCCAGGAAACCGGCCACACCGGATACGGCATCGATGGGGAGAGAGTAGGCGCGCTTGCCATCGGCCAGCCGCATCGCCATTCCGGCTTCCTGGCCAAACCCCGTAATCTTGGCTTGGAGGATCGGCTCGCCCGGCTCCATCGCCCGCAGCACGAAACGCTTCTGCTGACCGGAAGAATCGACCAGTGCCTCGACCGCATCGAAAGTTCCCGCGGGGACCGATGCCTTCGGCCAATCGATGACGTTCAACGCGCTCGGCTCGAGCTCCTGTCCGTAGGAAAGAGGGATCTTGGCGACGACGACCTTGGCCATCGCGGGTCCCTGAGGACCCTGATTGCGCGCTTCGAAGGCGGCGAAATACTGCTTTGAATAGTAGAGCGCACCGCCCGCGAGAGCGACACCAAGGATAAGAACGAGAATACCAATCAGGCGCATCTGTTTCGGCCACTCCGCTCGCCATCCACCCTGAGGGAGGCGTTATATCAGAATGTTCTTTGAGCGTGCACCCGCCCCATGAGGCTGGGCAAGCCATATCAGTCAAATCGATACCGCGATGCGGAGTCGCCCCCAAGTGTTGCGCGGGCGCATCAGCGCTACTCTTGACTCGGCCGGCTCAAGCCCGGGCTTGGAGGTCAGCTCCATCGACGCGCGCTGGCCGAACAGGAGAGCTCAACCAGAAGTCAGCGTCGCACCGGCGAGTGTATCGCTTACCACTACGCCCAGGCCGCTCTTGATCCCAACGGCGACGCCAGTGATCGGATCGACGAGCACACCGATCACACCAAGGGCAAGCAGCACAACACCCGCGGCAAGTGCCACCCATTCGATGGTGATTGCGCCGTGTTCCTCGTTCAGGAAGGCCAAAAGATGCTGCATACTCTTTACTCCTTCGTCGACACAGTGGGCCTCGAAAAGATCGGCCAGGCTCACCACGGAAAGACGAAATCCACTTACAGGCAGCCCTGCATCTATCCGGCTCCGATCGCGCAAGCTGCAGATTTGGAAAGGTCAACTTGCCGGTAGCGTCGGCACACCTTTACTCGTCTGGGCTGCCTCCCCAAACGCATCCGGAGAGGCAGCAGTTCTCAGGCGCCCGAAGGCTGATCAGCCGGTCGTCGCACCGACGAGGGTCGTCGACGTCACGTCACCGATCGTATCGGCAATGTTCGACGCAACGCTCTCGAGCGCCGGGTCGAGAACCGCGATCACACCAAGGGCAAGCAGCACGACACCGGCGGCAAGCGCCACCCACTCAATGGTGATCGCGCCGTCTTCGTCTTTCAGGAATTTCACGAACTTCGTCATTTCTGTCTCCTACGGTTTACAAGCCGACTGGCAGGCGCCGATTCTTCATACCCACCAACCCGGGACGCCCTCGCGATACTTACACCATCACCCCACCGGCAGCGCCCTCTCGAATACGAATACCACCACGCCATCCGAGTCTCAAAGAACTTTTAAAGAATGTCTTTGAATATGACAGGCCAATCTCCTATCTTGATTACAACAGGCTCAAATAAAGGCAGCGTCGCCACAATTCATCGACGGAGAGCGTCAATTGAGGCGGAAATGTGGCAAAGCCATTTGGATCGTGATTCTTTCACTGGTCTGCGAATCGTCCGGAGTGGGAATCGTCCCGCCTGGAATCGCGACCGCAGGAACACTTCCGAACAGCGTCCGCGTCGGTGACCGCTCCAAGATGACGATCATCGGGCTCCCCAAGCCCGGAGAAAAGCGGATCGTCCTGCACCCTCCCACCGCGAAATCGAGGGACAAGCCCGCTAGCGTCGCGCGTCGCCCCGGACCATCCGAGCTCGACTGGTTCTGGTCGCGTCACAGCCCCGATGCCAGTGCGTCGACGCCTGCGCGCTGGGACGCGGCGCTTTCCAGCCTGCGCGAGCGGCGTGGCCAAGGCGGGGGCTTCGTCTCGGCGCGCCTGATGCGCGAGGTCATCGCCAGTCACGGAAACATCATCTCGGGAGCAGCCGAGCGCAACGGCATCTCGAGCGCGCTCATCGCGGCGGTGATCGCGGTCGAGTCTGCCGGCCGTGAAAAGGCGGTCAGCCACAAGGGGGCGCAAGGCCTCATGCAGCTGATACCAGCCACCGCCCGGCGCTTCGGCGTCTCGAACAGCTTCGACCCGGCGCAGAACATCGGTGGCGGCGCTGCATATCTGCGCTGGCTGCTCGACCGGTTCGGCGACGACGTCCTGCTGGCGCTGGCCGGCTACAATGCCGGCGAGGGCGCCGTCGAGAAGCACGGCGGGGTTCCCCCGTACCGCGAGACGCGCGATTACGTGGTCAAGGTGATCGACGCCCTTGTCGCGGCAGAGGGCATGTGCGCGCTCGCCCCTGCGGGACCGCGCGAGCCCTGCGCCTTCGTGCAGGCGAGCCGGTAGAGAACGACAACGGGCGCCCGATGGGCGCCCGCTTCAACCTGCACGATAATGGATGTCACTTGACGAGGCGCGCCTCGGTCAGCTTCTCGACCTCGTCCATCGTCACACCGTCGGCGAGTTCCACGACCTTCAAACCGCCCTCGACGACATCGAACACGCCAAGATTGGTAATGATGCGATCCACGACACCCTTGCCGGTGAGCGGCAGCGTGCATTCCTTGAGCAGCTTCGACTCGCCCTTCTTGTTCGCGTGATCCATCACCACGATGACGCGCTTGACCCCGGCCACGAGGTCCATCGCGCCGCCCATGCCCTTCACGAGCTTTTTGGGGATCATCCAGTTCGCGAGATCGCCCTTCTCGGACACTTCCATGGCGCCGAGGATCGCCATCGCGATCTTGCCGCCCCGGATCATTCCGAAGCTGTCCGAAGACGAGAAATACGCGGTGCGCGCCAGCTCGGTCACCGTCTGCTTGCCGGCGTTGATCAGGTCGGGATCGACCTCGTTCTCGGTCGGGAACGGTCCGATGCCAAGCATCCCGTTCTCCGATTGCAGCGTGACGTCAACACCATCGGGGATGTAGTTGGCCACCAGCGTCGGGATACCGATGCCGAGGTTCACGTACATCCCGTCCTCAAGCTCACGCGCGGCCCGCGCGGCCATCTGGTTGCGGTCCCATGCCATCTCAGAATCCTCCCCTCAGGCCGCGCGCGTGGTGCGCTGCTCGATACGCTTCTCGAAATTGCCCTGGATCAGGCGGTGCACGTAGATGCCGGGCAGGTGGATGTTGTCGGGGTCGAGGCTGCCGCGCGGCACGATCTCCTCGACCTCGGCGACGCAGACGCGCCCGCATGTCGCGGCCGGCGGGTTGAAGTTGCGCGCCGTCTTGCGGAACACCAGGTTGCCGGTGTCATCCGCCTTCCATGCCTTCACGATCGACAGGTCGGCGACGATGCCGCGCTCGAGGATGTAGGTCTCGCCGTCGAACTCCTTGTGCTCCTTGCCCTCGGCGACGGCCGTGCCGACGCCGGTCTTGGTGTAGAAGCCGGGAATTCCCGCGCCACCGGCGCGCATCCGCTCGGCCAGCGTGCCCTGCGGGTTGAACTCGATCTCGAGCTCGCCGGAGAGATACTGCTGCATGAAGAGATCGTTCTCGCCCACATAGGAGCTGATCATCTTCGATACCTGCTTGCCCTGCAGCAGCAGCCCGAGGCCGAAATCATCGACGCCCGCATTGTTCGAGGCGATGGTGAGGTTCTTGACGCCCGAGTCCTTGATTGCCGCGATCAGGTTCTCGGGGATGCCGCACAGGCCGAAGCCTCCAGCCGCGATCAGCATCCCGTCGCGCAGCAGGCCATCCAGGGCCTCCTTCGCGCTCCCGTAAACCTTCTTCATCCGGATTTCCTCCCGATCTTCCGCGCGGGACCGGCCGCGCCCCCAGGATCTTGCCGCGGCGCACCATAGAAAGTCGCGTGTCGGCCAGCAAGCGGGATCATGCCTGATTGCGACCCGTGTCTGAAACCCGGGGCTGCCGCGGGAATCTGCGTCGCGCGGCGTCCGGGGTCTGCCAGGCCTAGCGGGCCGAAGCGTCGCTCTGCGATACCCTCGCAAGAAGTGCCGCGATCCGCCCGTTCACGGCCTCCGCGGCCTCCAGCGTCGCAATATGTCCGACGCCGGGCAGGACGGTCAGAGCGGCATCGCGACAGGCCTCGACGATGGGCGGATGGAGCCTTGGTGGACAGATGCGGTCCGCCTCGCCCACGATCACCTCGACGGGTGCCGCAAACCCCTCGATCGGGCCCAGCATCTCCCTGCGTGTGTCGAGCGCGAGCGCCTGCGCGTGCATGACATCGGCCGGGGTCTCGAGCGCCATGGCGCGCACCATCGGGCCAAGCTGCGCCGCGATCTCGCTGTCATGGACAAAGAACTTCGGGACGAACCGATCGACATAGGCCTGCGTCCCGGTTCGCCGGGCCTCGGCCAGCAGATCCGAGCGCCACGCACACTCCTTCGGGCGGGCCGCGGTCGGGTCGGTGTCCATCAGAACTGCGCCGGCCACCCGCTCGGGCGCGCGCGCCATCACCTCCATCGCGACCATGCCCCCCATCGACAAACCGGCGACGACGAAGCGCGGCGGGGCGGTCGCGAGAAGCCGCTCGGCCATGGCGCCGAGATCGTCATCCCGCAGCGTGTCGGCGATCACCGTCGGATGACCGGCCGCGAATGCCGCAAGCTGCGGCGCATAGAGCCATGGCCCGCAGAGATGGCCGGGGATCCAGACGATTGGAAGCCCGCCCGCACCGTTTTGTGAAATCGCCGGATCGCCACCGTTGCCGGTCATCGCGGGAGGTCCCCTGCGCATCCGCGCATCGGTTCCCAAGGGACGCTGTCTCGAGGGGATCGCGATGCCATCGCTCGGGCCAGGGCGGCGATCGTGCGAGACGGGCGATCGCGCCTGCTCAAACCCTGCGCCCCCAGAGGTCGTAGTCGTCGGCCTCCTCGACCTCGACCTCGACGATATCGCCGGGCGCGAGCCCGTCGAAGCCTTCGTCAATGAACAGATTGCCGTCGATTTCAGGCGCGTCGGCCTGCGTGCGGCAGGTTGCGCCCTCCTCGTCGACCTCGTCGACGATCACGGGCATGCGGCGGCCTACCTTGGCCGCAAGGCGATCGGCCGAGATGCGCCGCGCGACCTCCATGAAGCGGTGCCAGCGCTCTTCCTTGACCTCTTCGGGCAGATGATCAGGCAGGTCATTGGCCGTGGCGCCCGCGACATTCTCGTATTTGAAGCAGCCCACGCGGTCGAGCCGCGCTTCCTCCATCCAATCGAGCAGGTGGCGGAAGTCGTCCTCGGTCTCGCCGGGGAAGCCCACGATGAAGGTCGAGCGCAGGGTGATGTCGGGACAGATCCCGCGCCACCGCGCGATCCGCTCGAGAACCTTCGCCTCGTTTGCCGGGCGGCGCATCGCCCTCAGGACCGAAGGGGCCGCATGCTGGAACGGGATGTCGAGATACGGCGTGATCAGCCCCTCGGCCATCAGCGGGATCACGTCGTCGACATGCGGGTAGGGGTAGATGTAGTGCAACCGCACCCAGGCGCCGAGGCTCCCCAGCCCGCGGGCCAGGTCGGTCAGATGCGCGCGCCACTCGGCCCCGCGCCACGGGCTCGCGGCATGGCGCAGGTCGACGCCATAGGCCGAGGTGTCCTGGCTGATCACCAGGATCTCGCGCACGCCCGCATCAACCAGCCGCTCGGCCTCTCGCAGCACCGCCGACGCGGGCCGCGAGGCCAGCTTTCCGCGCATGCTGGGAATGATGCAGAAGCGGCAGGCGTGATTGCAGCCTTCCGAGATCTTCAGATAGGCGTAGTGCCTGGGCGTCAGGCGAACCCCCTGCGCGGGGATCAGGTCGACGTATGGGTCGGGCGACGGCGGGACGGCATCGTGGACCGCGTCGAGCACCTGTTCGTACTGATGGGGCCCGGTTACCGCCAGGACCGACGGGTGGGCGCCGCGGATGTAGTCTTCCTCGGCGCCAAGGCAGCCGGTGACGATGACGCGGCCGTTCTCGGCCAGCGCCTCGCCGATCGCCTCGAGGCTCTCGGCCTTCGCGCTGTCGAGGAAGCCGCAGGTGTTCACGATCACCGCGTCCGCCCCGGAATAGTCGGGCGAGATCGCATAGCCCTCGGCCCTCAGGCGGGTCAGGATCCGCTCGCTGTCCACCAGCGCCTTGGGGCAGCCAAGGCTGACCATCCCGATCCGGGGCTGACCAGGGCGCGCATCGGCCGCGCCGATGCGGGCGCGCGGCGCGAGATCGGGGCGAAGGTCGGGCGGGTTTTGCGTCATGCGCGCTCTCTAGCGCAGCGCGCGGCGCGCTCCAAGCCCCATGCAGCTCTCAGGCGTCCTGCCAGCAGATGAAAACCTGGTCGCGGACCCGAGAGAATACCGCGCGATGGCGCCGGAACCCCTCGGGCGTCCGCGCTTTGAGGTAGTCGAACGCGGCGTCCGACTGCGCCTTGTCGCGGAAATCCATGACGAAGAAGAACTCGTGGCCGCGCTCGCGGTCGGTGTCGAGATGGGTCTCGACGCAGCGCCGCTTCACCCCGCTGCCCCCGAGGGCAAGCCCGGTTTCCCGGAGATGCGAGATAAAGGACTCGAGCGCGGCGCCGAACTCCTCCAGCCCCACACCGCGCTTGAGATTGAAGCAGGTGAGCATCTGGAACATTCGCGCCTCCGTCGGCCCCCGGCTCCCCGCGCTTCAGTTAATCACGAACCCGACACCCAGCCAACCGGCCGCCCCGATTGCACCGGGGCGGCCCGCTCACGCGCTCAGAGGTTCAGCTGATAGCCCGCGGCGACGTAGCGGAACCCGTCGCCCATCGGCTCGACGTAACCGACCGACGGCGCCGGCATGTGATACCCGATGAAGGGGATCTTGTCGGCGGCGACCATGCCGAAGACCTGCTTGCGCGCGGCGACGGCCATCTCCTTGTCCATGTCGAAGCGGACATGCCAGTCGGGGCGCTGCAGCGACATCACGTAGTGGTTCGCCACGTCCCCGGTGACCAGCAGACGCTTGCCGTCGCTCTCGAGGTGGTAGCACAGATGGCCGGGCGTATGGCCGAAGCTTTCGACCGCCTCGATCCCCGAGACGACGGCGTCGCCACCCTTGATGAAGGTGGCCTTCTCGGCCAGGGGCACGACGTTGCTCTGGATCAGCTCGACCCGACCCTTCATCTGCTCGTTCTCGAGATGCGCCGGGTCGGTCCAGAAATCGTACTCGACCTGACCGATCACATAGGTGGCGTTTGGGAAAGCGGGCTTGCCGTCCTCCATGAGCCCGCCGATGTGGTCGGGGTGGAAATGCGTGAGCGCGACGATGTCGACCGCCTCGGGCGCGACCCCGAGCTCGCCCAGAACCGCCAGCAGCCGGCCGGCATTGGGGCGGCGCCCGGCGCCGTTGCCCGCGTCCATCAGGATCAGCTTCTCGCCCGTGTTGACCAGGGTGACGGTGAAGCCGATCTCCATCCGGTCCGAGGGGAGGAAATTCGCTGCCGCCAGCTCGGCGACGTCCGAGGCCTCGACGTTCTGGCCGAAGATCGGATGTGGCCCGTCGAGCTGGATTGCGCCGTCATGGATGGCGGTTACCTCGAAAGTTCCCACCATGAACCGATAGACGCCCGGCCGATGCAAGCCCTGCATCGGGATTGCCGCGCGCGCGGCGCCCGCTGGCAGCGCGGCTGCAAGGCCAAGCCCGGCGGCGCCCAGCATCAGGGCGCGACGATCGAAGACAGGCTGGTTGGTCATCCCTCCTCCTTTCCGCGACCTCTGTGGGTCGAGAGCGCATGTTGCATGCCAAGATCAGCGGTACAGGCGTGACGAGAGTTGACGCGAAGCTGCGCAAAGGAAAGCCCTGCTCAGCAAAATTTGAGCAGGATGTCGCAAACCACGCCAGCGCGAAATGAAAAGCGCCGCGCGAGCTTCCCCGCGCGGCGCTGGTCTCAGACCTCTCGGAGCGGCGTCACCAGACCAGCCGCACCCGCTTGATATCCCACGGGAAGTCGATCGTACCATCCGCCGGAGCGCAGTCGGGATCGAACGTGGCGCCGGCCGTAAAGCTGATCGCTTCCGCCGTGCGAATGTCGAGACCGCCGGTCGTGCTGGGACCCGCCGTGAAGTTCACGTTCTTCTGGGCATAGATCCTGAGCGTGTTGAAATCGCCCTGCGCGGTGAAGTTGACGCCGCCCAGCGAGAAAATGTTGAGACCGTCATCCCACGTCGTGACCTCTGATACGCAGTTGCCACCGGCCACGGGCTGGCCGTTCAGCTTCACCGACACGTTGTCGGTGGAGGCCGAGGCCGAGTTGCCCGGATCGACGATGCTGCCGCCCTTGGTATTGGCCGAGGCAATGATGGTCGGACCGAAATTGATGTTCGACCCTACCAGTTCACAAGGATCGCCCTCGACCCCAGGCGCTCCCGAGCCGGACGGCCCAGTATAGATCGTGACCCCTGAGAGGGAGGTGATGCCGGTGCCGCCCGTCGCCAGCGAGTGGTTGTTTGCCTCGGCGACCATCTGGCCGAGGTCGACCGAGACGTTCGAGGTGTTGCAGGTGATATGGAAGTTCCTGGACCCGCTGGCATAGGCCTGACCCATCAGCGTCTCGGCGCTTGGGTTGCCGCCGTTCTTGATCTTGTGCAGCGGGAAAACCGACGGTCCGCCCCCGGATGGCGGGTACAAGCGCTCGCGCACGATGCCGACCGCCGTGACCGCGATTGCCTCAAGCGCGCTCTTCTCCGTCTCGGGGATTTCCATCGCCGCGCGTTGCTCGCACCCGTCGCATTCCTGGACGTCCCAGCCATAAACGGCCGAGTCCTTCGACGCGTCACCCCAGCCAAAGACCACGCCGTCGGCCGAGGCGTTGTTCATGTTGCCTTCGATGCCGTTCTTGCCATAGACGCAAAGGTCGCCGCCGAAGCCGTTGCCCGAGGTGAACTGCACGTCGTTCTGGGCCAGCATCCAGTTGGCCTTGCCGGTGCAGAAGCCACCACCCGCCGCGGCGATCGCCTCGACCGTGATGTTCCAGCTGTTGAAGTCGACGATCCGCAGCAGGCTGGTCGGCAGCGGCAGCTTCGACGTCTCTCCCGCGACCGTGGCTCGCTGCGCGATCACATGTACGCCATTCGGGTCGGCCATGCCGGTGTAGGGTGTGCCCTTACCCGGATTGTTGGGGTCGGGCACATAGGTGATCAGCGTCACGTCGCTGGCCAACACGACCGTGCCGTTCGACGCCGTAGGCAGGTTCTCCTGTGCGTAGGAGATTGCCTCGGCTTCTACCTCGGCCTTGGTGCCGTTGCCGTTGACCAGCCGGATTGCGCCGGCATGAGCAGCGGCGTCCGCCGTCGCCTGAAGCATGGCGCGCGTGCGGTACGCATTCGACACGTCGACCGCGAGCCCCGCGAAGCCCAGGAAAATGATCGACCACATCAGGAGCCAGATGGTGACGGCTCCGTCCCGGTCATCGCAAAAACGCTTGATACTCAACATATCGGCCTCCCGAGGTTAGAAGGGCTCTTTGTGCAGACGGACTTGGGTGACGATGGTAGGGCTCGATGCCGCGAAGGCACCGTAGAAGTCGAAGATGCTCAGCGCCCCGACATTCGCCGTGACCCGCAGAGCCGGGTCGAAGGTCGGGCCGTCGATCAACTGCGCAGTGAACTGGTTGCCGAGGCGCGCCTGCACGTCGGCATTGACCGCCGTGCTCACGGCGGCGACGGTCGTGGTGCCGATCAGGCCGTAACGCCCGACCGAGATCTGGCGCGCGATGTCGCGCGTGGTGTCCCACATCGCCGTGTAGCGCCAGTAGAACACCGACGCATCGACGATCAGCAGCAGCATCAGCAGGAAGAACGGGATCCAGACGACCAGCTCAACCGTCGCGGTGCCGCGCTCGTCAGCTGCGAAACGTGCAAGAAGCTTTCGAGGTTCTGTCCACTGTCTCATGGATCGATCCTCATGATCACGGTCGCGGTGATGTCACCGCCCAGAAGGTTCGAGAACACCGAGAAGGTGGTCAAGAAATCCGGGTCGCGGCGTACCGTCACGATGACGCTCTTGCCATCGGGATGCGGCGCGGTCAGCACGGTAACATTGGTCACCCCCAACCGCTCGGCCGCGAAGGCGCTGAGGTCGGAGGAACTGCTGCCATCGAGCGATCCCGCGGCGATCGTGCGCGCGACGTCGCGCGCCACGTTCCACATCTCGCCGTGGCGCCAGTACAGCAGCGATGCATCGACGGTGAGAAAGACGAGGAACAGGAAGAACGGCATCCAGAGCACGATCTCCATGGTCGCGCTTCCCCGCTCGTCACGCAGGTAGCGCGAAGCCCGGGCTCGCAATGCCTCGTTGAAACGTTTCAAGTCACCCCTCATTCGTCACCCATAGAATACACTCGGGGATCAATGCACACATGCGACACGGACGATTCAGCGTCCGATCGCTCAGCAACCCCGCCGGATGAGCGCCGCTCCAAACGCCTTCCATTAATAATATCGCAGAAACCGCTGCTCTGAGCGAGTCATTTTGCGGCGCAGCCCCCTTGGATGCACCATATCATTCCACTAAACTTGCCTACTCGTCTCAGATTGGGCCGCTATCCGATCCTCGTGACTGGCCGCCCATTCTCATTCGGCGACTCAATCGCGTCATCTCCGGTCGGCGCGGTGCGTTTGAGCCATGCGCTGATTCCATGCCTGGTCTTGTCCCAGTAGTATGGGGCGATGAAAAGCTCGACGACCGCCTTCCAGGCCGCGATCGCGCCCAAAGTCCAGTAGACCGGCAGCATCGGCACCCACATCAGGAACGCCGGCGATCCGCGCCGCAGCATCGCGACGGCGGCGCAGCTCAGCATCACGGCCTGGCCAAGTCCGAGCGCCCAGCCCAGCGGCGTGAGCAGCCACGCCGGGATCACCTCTCCCCAGACCGATCGCCCGGTCACGGCCCAGGTGCAGAGCGACGCCCAGAACAGCGGCATGGCAAGATAGCTGAGCGCACCGCCGAGCAGCAGCACGTTGAGACCGACAAACCCCTTCGCGCCAAGATCGCGCCAGAGCCGGTCGGGCCGGCGCATATGCGAGAGCCAGGTCAGCATGTAGCCCTTGAGCCACCGCGAGCGCTGCCGCACCCAGGGAAGTGCGCGGCAGTTTGCCTCCTCGCGCGTCGTGGAGTCGACAACCTCGCAACGCATCCCGCGGCGCGCGAGGCGCATGCCGAGGTCTGCGTCCTCGGTGACATTATGCGCGTCCCAGCCGCCCAGTTCCAGCAGCGCCTGCCTGCGGAAATAGACCGAGGTGCCGCCCAAGGGGATGGGCAGACCAAGCTGCTGGAAGCCGCGCATCAGCACGTCGAACCAGATCGAGTATTCGATCTGGAAGCATCGCGTGATCCAGTTCTCGGCCGCGTTGTAGTAAGACAGCTGGCACTGAACGCACGCGACCCGTTCGGGCGCGGCGACAAGGTGGCGTGCGACGCGACGGAACTGGTCCGGGTCGGGGCGATCCTCGACATCCAGGATGCCGACGATGTCACCGTGACAGAAATCGAGCGCGTAGTTGAGCGCGCGCGGCTTGGTCTTCGGCGCGCCTTCGGGCACCGTCAGCACGCTGATCCAGTCCGGCAGGCAGACCTCGGCCACCGCTCGGCGGGTCGCGTCGTCGTCAGCCTCCAGCAGGATCTTCACGTCCAGCAATTCTCGCGGATAGTCGGTGGCGCCGAGCGCGGCCGTTATTTCGGGCACCATGCGCGTCTCGCGATAGAGCGGCACCAGCACGTCGATACGTGGCCATCGGAACAGCTCGACATTCGGGGCGTGATCGAGCCGCTCGCCCGGCCTTCCGGCGAGCATCGCCGCGAGCCTCAGCCCCGTCGTGAGCGCGTTGATCCCGAGCAGGGCGCCCGCCGCGGCCGCGGCAAGGGCGCTGCCCGCCGTGAGCGCGGCCAGCGCCACACCAAGCAGGCCGAGCCCCACGATTGCCCGTTGCAGCGCCAGTGTCCGCACGCTCTCGCCCGGGGGCGTGCGTTGCGACGCCCGTGCTGCCAGCACCGGTGCCGCGTGGGACTGGATCGCCGCATCGAACTGCGCACGGGTCGCTACGACGACATCCCCCGCTGCGATGCCCGGACGGCCCATCGCACGCGGCGGGTCGTCCGTGACGTGGACGACCCTGCCGCCCCGCATGCGCCACGGCAGCAGGCGGTCGTCGAGCCAGCGCGACGCGTCGCGCGATGCCGCAAGGACATCCGCGTCAGGCGGCTCGGCCTCGAGGTCGATGACGGGCAGGCCCCACTGCTCGCCCAGAGCCGCGGCAACGTCCCGGGGCACGGTCGAGCCGCGCGCGCACAGGAGTTCTCCCAGCCGGCATCCCCGCTGGGGCATGAGAGCGAGCGCCTGTGCGAGGTCTTCGCCGGTCACCGCACCGCGCGCCACCAGGATCTCGCCGATCATGCGACCCGAGCGCGGGGCGTGGCCCGCGAAGCGGCCAGGCGTCACCGGCGTCGAGACGTTCACGTCAGGACCCCGTCCGGGCCCGTCCGGTCATTGCGGCGACACCACGACACCTGAACACCCTCCAGCACACCACCGGAGGGAAGGTTTACAAAGTCTTAGGTTAACAGTGGTTTAACCATAACCCGGCGCAGCGCTCTGTGCCGGGCGCGCGTTCAGGCCATCGCGGCGACGAAGCGCTCGAACAGATAGTAGCTGTCCTGCGGGCCCGGGCTGGCCTCGGGATGGTATTGCACCGAGAACACCGGACGGCCCTCGACCCTGATGCCGCAATTCGATCCGTCGAACAGCGACACATGGGTCTCCACCACGCCCGCGGGCAGGCTCGCGGCATCGACGGCGAAACCATGGTTCATCGAGGTGATCTCGACCTTGCCGGTCTCGAGATGCTTCACCGGATGGTTCGCGCCATGATGGCCATGATTCATCTTCATGGTGCGCCCGCCCAGGGCCAGCGCCAGCATCTGGTGCCCCAGGCAGATGCCGAAGACCGGCTTCCCGGCCTCGATCACGCCCTGGATCATCGGGACCGCATAGGTGCCGGTCGCAGCCGGGTCGCCCGGACCGTTCGACAGGAAGACGCCGTCGGGGTCATGCGCGAGGACACACTCGGCCGTCGCCGTCGCAGGCAGCACCATGACGTCGCATCCGGCAGAGGCCAGGCAACGAAGGATGTTGCGCTTGGCGCCGTAGTCCACCGCGACCACCTTGTGGCGTGCACCCTCGACCCGCTGGTGCCCCTCGCCCCAGGCCCAGCGCCCCTCGTCCCAGCGATAGGGCTGCGGGCAGGTCACCTCGATGGCGAGATCGGTGCCGTCGATCCCGGGAAACGCCCGCGCAGCAGCAACCAGGGCGTCGGTATCGAAGCGCCCCTGCGGATCATGCGCGATCGCGACATGCGGCATGCCCTTGTCGCGGATCAGGCGGGTGAGCCGACGCGTGTCCACGCCCGAGACGCCGACGCGCCCGCGCCGGGCCAGCCATTCCGAGAGATGGTCGGCCGCGCGCCAGTTCGACGGATCGGTGACGTCCCACTTCACGACCATCCCGCGCGCCACCGGGTCGGTGGTCTCGTCATCCTCGGGGTTCGTGCCGACATTGCCGACATGCGGGAAGGTGAAGGTGACGATCTGGCCGGCATAGGAGGGATCCGTCATGATCTCCTGATAGCCGGTCATTGCCGTGTTGAAGCACAGCTCGCCGACCGCGACCCCCTCGGCCCCAAATCCTCGGCCGAACACCAGCGTGCCATCGGCCAGCGCGATGCAGGCGGTCGCACCCGGCGGCGTGGAGGTTCCGGCGTCGGCGATCATGGCGTTCTCCTCGGGTGCGAGTCGCGCCGGGAAGTCGCGTCACCCGGAGCGGCTGGAAGCTAGCCCTGCGCGCCCGATTGGTCAAGAACCCACAAGATACTGATATATAACGGATTTACGCCCAGGAGACTCGACTGTTCGGCATTGCAGCATATATGACGCTCGTGTAACGTCACGTGTCTTGCGCTGGAATAGCGTGCCACGGAAGAGCGTTCGGGGTAGCAAGCGATGATCAGAGACCAGATTGCATCGGCGCTCAAGGATGCCGAAGAAGCCGGCAACGACGTGCCATGTTGCACGATGCGCCTCATGCTGGCGGCCATTCGCGACCGCGACCAGGCATTGAACAGCGACGATGGCGGTCAGCGGCTGGACGAGCCCGAGACGATCGCGCTGCTCGCCCGGATGATCGCCCAGCGCGAAAAATCCATCGAGGAATACGAGCAAGCCGGCCGCATGGAAGAGGCCGAGCGCGAGCGGGACGAGATCAAGATCATCCGCCAGTTCATGCCCCGGCCGCTGACCGGCCAGGAATATGACGCCGCCATCCGCGGCGCGATCGCCGAGACGCAGGCCTCCTCGATCCGCGACATGGGCAAGGTGATGGGCGTGCTCCGCAGCCGCTATCCCGGCCGGATCGATTTCTGCGACGCCAATGCCCGGGTCAAGGCCGCGCTTGGCTGACACCGCGGCGGCCCGCCCGCTTGCCCCTTACCCTCCGATCCGCTAGGGAACCTCGGCGCGCGTGCCGGGCGTGCGGACGAGGGACGACCCATGGCCAAGGACAAGGTGAAGAAGACGCCCCGACCGCGGGCCGAGACCCCGCGCGGCTTTCGCGACTATTTCGGCGCGGAGGTGGTCGAACGCCGGCGGATGCTCGACGCGATCTGCGATGTCTACCACGCCTATGGTTTCGACCCGCTCGAAAGCTCGGCCGTCGAGACGGTCGAGGCGCTTGGCAAGTATCTCCCCGATGTCGACCGGCCGAACGAGGGCGTCTTCGCCTGGCAGGATGATGACGAGAGCTGGCTCGCGCTGCGCTACGATCTGACGGCGCCACTGGCGCGCGTCTTCGCGCAGCATCGCCTGTCGCTGCCCACGCCCTACCGGCGCTATGCGGTCGGGCCGGTGTGGCGCAACGAGAAGCCGGGGCCCGGACGGTACCGCCAGTTCTATCAGTGTGACGCCGACACGGTGGGCACGCAGACCGTCGCTGCGGATGCCGAGATCTGCATGATGCTCGCCGACGCCTTCGAGGCCATCGGCATCAGCCGCGACGACGTGATCGTCCGGGTGAACAACCGCAAGGTGCTCAACGGCGTGATGGAGGAGATCGGCGTCCTCGACCCCTCGGACCCCGGCATCCGCGCGCATGAGCGCGGCATTGTCATGCGCGCGATCGACAAGCTCGACCGGCTGGGCGAGGACGGGGTGCGTGCGCTTCTCGGCAAGGGCCGGCTCGACGAGTCGGGCGACTTCACCAAGGGCGCGGGCCTCTCCGCCGAC
Source organism: Thermohalobaculum xanthum (assembly GCF_016623495.1). Classification (GTDB taxonomy): domain Bacteria; phylum Pseudomonadota; class Alphaproteobacteria; order Rhodobacterales; family Rhodobacteraceae; genus Thermohalobaculum; species Thermohalobaculum xanthum. Next base: position 123,044 of record NZ_JAEHHL010000010.1, read on the forward strand.
CAGGCCGAGATCGTCATGGGGTTCGTCGCCGCGCGCCGCGACACTGGCGCCGCGACCTGCGCGCGCCTTTGCGAACTCGTCGGCAACTCGGCGACGGGCGCCGAGGGCGTGGTCGAGCTCGAGACCATCGCCGAGCTGATGGAGGCGCAAGGCTACGCCAGCCGCGCCATCATCGACCCCTCGGTGGTGCGCGGCCTGGGCTATTACACCGGCCCCGTGTTCGAGGCCGAGCTGACCTTCGAGATCGTCGACGAAGACGGCCATCGCCGACAGTTCGGATCGGTTGCGGGCGGCGGCCGCTACGACGATCTCGTGAAGCGCTTCACCGGACAGGCGGTGCCGGCAACCGGAATCTCGGTCGGCGTCGATCGACTGCTGGCGGCGCTGCGTGCGATCGGGCGCGCCGGCGGGGCCGAGGCCTCCGGCCCCGTCGTCATCCTCGTGATGGATCGCGACCGGATGGCCGATTACCAGACGATGTGTGGCGAGCTTCGCCGGGCCGGCATCCGGGCCGAGGTCTTCCTCGGCGGCGGCAACATGGCACGCCAGCTCAAATATGCCGACAAGCGCAACGCGCCGGTGGCGATCATCGAAGGCGGCGACGAGCGGGCGGCAGGTGTCGTCCAGCTCAAGGACCTCGACCTCGGCGCGCGCCTGTCCTCCGAGATCGCGTCGCGCGAGGAATGGCGCGAGCAGCCGGCGCAGCAGACGGTCGCGCGTACCGACCTCGTGCCGCAGCTGCGCGCGATGCTTGCCCGGGCGGAGGCCCGCGGCCCGGCTGTCGCACGCGACGGAAACGGCGCGGCGTGACCCCGGCGACCCGGCTCGGTCCCGATCTCGCGGCGCTCGACCGGGCGCTCGCGGCGCTCGCGCGGCTCTTTGACGATGCCGGTTACGAAGCCGTCTCGCCGCCGCATCTGTTCCCTGCCGACCTCATGCTCGACCTCTACGGCGAGGACATCCGGGCTCGCGCCTTCCTGTTTCCCGGCGGCGGCGGCGACGAGGTCTGCCTGCGCCCCGATTTCACCGTGCCCGTCGTGCTCGCGCATGGCGAGCGCGGCTGGGACCGGCCGGCGCGCTACGCCTATCAGGGCCCCGTCTTTCGGCGCCAGGCGAGCGGCTCGCGCCGCCCGGTCGAGTATTTCCAGGCCGGCATCGAGTATCTGGGCGCGGCCGATCCCGCCGAGGCTGAGGCCGAGGTGCTGACGCTGACCCTGCGGGGGCTCGAGTTGCTCGGGGTCGCGCCGCTGCGCCTGACCACGGGCGATCTGGGGATCGTCTTCGGACTGCTCAACGCTCTCGACATGCCCGTGGGTCGCCGGGCACGGCTTCGCCGGCATCTTTGGCGTCCTGCCCGGTTCCACGCGCTCGTCGCCGCGGCCGTGGCCGGGCCGACCGAGGTGACCGCGCGCCGCGCGAGGCTCATCGCCGCGGTCGGCGCGCCCGACCCGCTTGCACAGATCGAGCGCCTCGCGGCCGGTGAAGGCGAGATCCTCGGGCTGCGCGACATAGAGGACATCGCCGAGCGCGCCGCCGCGCTTGCCGAGGCCGCGGCCGAGCCGCCGATGCCCGCCGAACAGGCGGAACTGATCGAGGCGGTTCTTGGGGTCAACGGCCCCGCCGAAGGCGCCCTCGCTCGCCTCAGGGGCCTGACAGCCAACGCAGGCATCGGCCTCGATCGCGAACTCGACGCGTTCGAGCGCCGCCTCGAGGCGTTGGCCCGGCACGGGATCAGCGGGTCGGAGCTCGCCTTCGACGCCGATTTTGGCCGCAACCTCGAGTACTATGACGGCTTCGTCTTCGAGGTCAGCGGCCCCGACCCGTCGCTGCCCCTGGCCGGCGGCGGGCGCTACGACAGCATGACGACGCGCCTCGGCGCAGGCACCAGCGTTCCCGCCATCGGCGCGATGATCCGACCCGAGGCCGCGCTTGCAATGCGGGGGGGGCGCTGATGGGCAGCCTGACGCTTGGCCTTCCCTCCAAAGGCCGCCTGATGGAAGCCACCATCGAGTGGTTCGGCGCCCGGGGCATCACCATCCGCCGCAGCGGTGCCGGGCGCGAATACGCCGCCCATGCGGAAGGCATCGACGGGCTCGACATCGTGATGCTCTCGGCCGGCGAGATCCCGCGCGAGCTCGATCGCGGCCGCATCCATCTCGGCGTCACGGGCGAGGACCTGATCCGCGAGAAGATCGCGGGATGGGAGCACCGGGTGAAGATCGCCACCGCGATGGGCTTCGGACACGCCGACCTCGTCGTCGCGGTGCCCGCCTGGTGGGTCGATGTCGAGACGATGGCCGATCTCGACGAGGCCTGCGCCCAGTTCCGCGCCCGCCACGGCACCGCGCTGAGGATCGGCACCAAGTACCACGCGCTGACCCGCGACTTCTTCCGCCGCAAGGGCGTCGCCGACTACCGCATCGTCGACAGCCAGGGCGCGACCGAGGCCGGCCCCAAGAACCAGAGCTTCGAGGCAATCGTCGACATCACCTCGTCGGGCGAGACGCTGACCGCGAACCACCTGCGCGTCCTGTCAGACGGGATGATCCTGCAGAGCCAAGCCAGCCTGTGCCTCAGCCTCGCCGCCGACTGGGGCGCCGAGGCAGTGCGGGCGCGCGACAGCCTCGGCACGAAGCTCGGCCTCGCGCTCGGCTGACGCAGCCGCAGGCTGCGGATCACAGGTTGACGCTCTCCATCACCTCCGGAGCGTGCACCGCGACGGGCGCGACCAGCGCGCGGAAGTCGTCGGCTGACTGCGCCAGAAGCGGGAAGGTGCGGTAGTGGCTCACGATCACGCCCTTGAGGTCGAAGAACTTCTTGCAGGCATAGGCTGCGCGCTGCGCGTCCATGGTGAAGTGTCCGCCGATCGGCACGATCGCATGGGTCGGATGGTGCAGATCCTCGAACAGCGCCATGTCGGCCATCACGTCGGTGTCGCCCATCACGTAAAGCGTCACGCCCCCGCTCGCGATCATGAAGCCAGACTCGGCGCCGGCATAGACCGGCGCGCCGTCAGGCCCCGCGACCGAGGACGAATGGACTGCATTCACCATCGTGACCTTGACGCCACCCAGGTCGACCGTGCCGCCCTTGTTCATGCCGATGCCCTCGACGCCCTCGGCCGCCGACACCCAGCTCACCCAGTCATAGATGCCGACGATCGGCGCGCCGGTCTTCGCCGCGATCTCGGCCGCGTTCGAGGAGTGGTCGCCATGGCCATGCGTGACCAGGATATGCGTCGCGCCCGTGATCGCCTCGTCGAACCGCGCCTCGTCGAAGGCTGGATTGCCGCGCAGCCAGGGGTCGAGCAACAGGACCTGCCCGCCGGTCTCGATGCGGAAGCTGGCATGGCCAAGCCACGTGACTTTCATCGGATGTCCTCCGTACTGATCCGGGTCGGGGCAAGGATGGCGCATTTCGCCTGATCCGCAAGGCGCATCGGCCACATCGGACCCGCACTTGCCGCCGCCGGGCGCGCCCGCTAAACCACGGCTCCGACACGACCCCATTTCCGGAGGCCGCATTCATGAGCATCGACGCCGCAACCGCGCGCAAGGTGGCGCATCTTGCCCGCATCTCGGTTGCCGAAGACGAACTCGAGCAACTCACCCGCGAGCTGGACGGCATTCTCGGCTGGGTCGAGCAGCTGCAGCAGGTCGATGTCGAGGGGGTCGAGCCGATGACCTCGGTGACCCCGATGTCCCTGCCCCGGCGCGAGGACGCGGTGACCGATGGCGGCATCCGGGACAAGGTGCTGGCCAACGCCCCGGATGCGCGCGAGGGCTTCTTCGCGGTTCCCAAGGTGGTGGAGTGACGCCGATGACCCTGCCTGCCACGACCATCGCCCAGGCGCGTGACGGCCTGCGCCGCGGCGACTTCACCGCGCGTGACCTGACCGAGGCCTGCCTGTCCGAGATCGGCGCGGCCAGTGCGCTGAACGCCTTCACCACCGTGACGGCCGAGCGCGCGATCGACATGGCCGACGCGGCCGACCGCGCGCGCGCCTCGGGCGAGGGCGGCGACCTGCTCGGCATTCCGATCGGCGTGAAGGACCTCTTCTGCACCGAGGGCGTCCGCAGCCAGGCGGCGTCGCGCATTCTCGACGGCTTCGTGCCGCCCTACGAGAGCACGGTGACCGCGAAACTATGGGCCTCGGGCGCCGTGATGCTGGGCAAGCTCAACATGGACGAGTTCGCAATGGGCTCGTCGACCGAAAGCTCGGTCTACGGCCCCTGCGTCTCGCCGTGGCGGCGCACCGGCGACGAGACGCCGATCGTGCCGGGGGGCTCGTCTGGGGGCTCCGCGGCCGCGGTGGCCGCTCGGCTCTGCCTCGGGGCCACGGCGACCGACACCGGCGGCTCGATCCGGCAGCCGGCCGCCTTTTGCGGTGTGACCGGCATCAAGCCGACCTATGGCCGCTGCTCGCGCTGGGGCATCGTCGCCTACGCCTCGTCGCTCGACCAGGCGGGCCCGATCGCGCGCGACGTGCGCGACGTGGCGATCCTGCTGCGCCACATGGCCGGGCACGACCCGAAGGACTCGACCTCTGCGGCGATCGACGTGCCCGACTTCGAGGCCGCGCTAACGGGCGATCTGAGGGGCAAACGCATCGGCATTCCCGCCGAGTATGCCGAGGGCCTGGGCGAGGAAACCGCCGCGCTCTGGCGCAAGGGCGCCGAGATGCTGCGCGACGCGGGCGCCGAGATCGTCGACATTTCGCTGCCGCACACGAAATACGCGCTTCCCGCCTACTACATCATCGCGCCTGCCGAGGCGTCGTCCAACCTCGCGCGCTACGACGGCGTTCGCTATGGCCACCGGGCCCCTCTCGACCAGGGCGACGGCGTGACCGAGATGTACGAGAAGACCCGCGCCGAAGGCTTCGGCCCCGAGGTGCGGCGCCGCGTGATGGTCGGCACTTACGTCCTCTCGGCCGGCTACTACGACGCCTATTACCTTCGGGCCCAGAAGGTGCGCACGCTGATCAGGCGCGATTTTGAAACGGCGTTCGGCGCGGTCGACGCGATCCTGACTCCGGTCTCTCCGGGGCCGGCCTTCGGGATCGGCGAGGTCACCGGCGACCCTGTGCAGATGTATCTGCAGGACGTCTTCTCGATCACGTTGAACCTGGCCGGTCTGCCGGGCGTCGCGGTCCCTGCCGGGATCTCGGCGAACGGTCTTCCGCTCGGGCTGCAGATCGTCGGCAAACCGTGGGGAGAGGCGGAGCTTTTGAACGCGGCATACGCGCTCGAGCAGCGCGCCGGCTTTGCAGCGGAGCCAGAAAGGTGGTGGTGAGGCCCTTGGTGTGGCCTCAGCCCATCTTCTTGAGAAGCAGGAACATGCAGGCGCCGAAGAAATAGAGCAGCGCGAACTTTCTCGCGCCAAACATGACCATCAGCAATGATGGAATGGTGATCACGTACATGTTCATGTGGTCGACTTCGAAAAGCGTCGAGATCCACCCCGACGCGTCAACCCGCTGCGATTCCATATCCCCCTCCGCTCCACCAGGCCCCGCGCTGGGATGTCGTGACGCGAAGCCTTACAAAAACACTCTGTACGTAACAATCATACCGTGTCCGCAATCGGATTGACACGGATCATGGCGCGCCCCCGCTGCGCAGGCAGACTATGTGCTAGAATAGCACAGGCTGGGTAAGTGGAGGACAAAATGATCTCGATCGAGGACTGCATCGGACTCACCGGCCTGACGCGCGAGGAGATCGACGCCATCGCCGAGCACGAACACATCCCCGAATCCGCGGCAACGGCGCTGGCGGGTTATCTCATGACAACGTCCGAAGGCCCGGCGGCCGTTCGCCAGATGATCCGCGACGATATTCGCGAAGCGCTCGCGGCGGGAAATCGCGAGCACGCGGCCGAACTGCTGGCTGCGCTCCGCCATTTCCTGGCGGAGCATCCGGTCCATCCGTGACGTCGGTAAGGTGCCTGCCGCGTCCGCTCAGAGAACGGTGATCGATCCGGCCGACATGCGCCCGTCGCGGCCCGACTGAAGCTCGAAGGAAACCTTCTGGTTCTCCTTGAGTTCCTCGATGCCGGCGGCGCGGACCGCCGAGATGTGGACGAAGATGTCCTTCCCGCCATCGTCGGGGGCGATGAAGCCGTAGCCCTTCTCGGTGTTGAACCACTTCACGGTGCCAGTGGCCATGACTGCTAGTCCTTCGCGTTGTGGGGATCAACTCGTCCCCTGATCGTCATACGTGAGGCAACGCCTCGGTTAAGATGTCGCCGAGGAATCTACCCCACGGGTGAAACCCGCGAAGGGACGAAGTCTTCAGGCCAACATGCGCCGGACGGGGACGCGCGAAAATCCTACACCGGATCAGGGCGCGGCACAATGAAGCAGGCGAGGCTGGCCAGACGGGCGCTGGAATTGAATTGCGGAATCCGCATGGCTGGGTTGCGCCACAGGGCTTTCATTCACTGAAGTTTCACACTATCTCCCCGTCATCCCGCGCGTCGCCCCGGCTTCGCGCCGCACCCCATGACCGAGACGAGGAGGCGCGAGATGTTTCGCGACACCGATGGCATTGCCTTCGATAACGAACAGGGCGACCGCGCCCGACGACTTTTTGCCGCCGTTGTAATGGCGGTAATGGAAGACGCCGTGAAGGAAGAGAAGAAGACCGGCCGCGGCGCCAGCGACCTGGCCAGCTGGGCGCGCTCGCGCGACGGGCGGACGGTGCTGAGCTGTGCCGGGATCGAGCCCAACGAGCGCAGCATTTCTGGCATGATCTCCTATGTCCGCTCGGGCGGCCGCCAGGGGATGAGCGACGGGCGCGAGGAACTGCCCGAAGCGGCGTGACCCGGACGGGCCATGCGTGACATGATGCGGGGCCTCCGGCGGGAACGCTGGGGGCCCTTGTCGCGTCGGCCCCCCAGGCCGGCGCCGGGCCGTCGATCCAAAGGAGCCGGGATGCCCCATCGCAGCCTCGTCGCGCTGACCCTGCTGAGCCTCGCCACGGCGCTTGCCGGGTGCGAGATCGACCAGGACCTGCCCTTCGGCGGCAGCTTCACCATGAGCCCGACCCAGCCGATGCCGGGCGGCAACTACGACGCCTCGGGCGGGGCGGCCTGCGTCGGGATCAACGAGCGCGGCCAGCGCACGCTGCTGGCGCGCTCGCGCTGCGCGGGGGACGATGACGGGGCGATCCGCGCGCCCTGAGGCCCCGTCGGGCAGCGCTTTCACGCGTGAAATCTCTATTAAGATGCTGAAATAAAACATTTTTATGGACGCGCAACGCACCCCCGCGCGACCGCGGCTGCACGGGGCATCCCCTGCGGCTGGCGGGGCGGCGCGGCAGGGGGTATCCTGTGCGGGCGATGGCCCGGACGGGCGCGGGAGAGGGGGCCCCGGATGCGGAGAGCGGGACGGCCAGGCATGGCCGCGGCGGTGGTGTCGGGGCTGGCGGGGCTGGCAGGCCTTGCGCTGCTGGCGGGCTGCGAGACGCATTATGTCGGCGAGCCGCCGCTGCGCGAGGCCACCACCCCGCGCGAGAAGCTGTGGCTGCACTGCGTCGGCACCGATCCGGGCTTCATCACCTACGAGTGCCGCCAGTTCGCCGGTCCCGACCGCTAGGGCACGCCGCCCGCGGGGCCGCCACGGCGACGGGAGACGCCGCGGCGCCGGGTATCGCGTCGGGCACCGCGGCGCGAGAGACCGCAACGGGAGAGACCGGGATGACCCCACGCCCCCTTGCCGCCCTTCTGGCCGCGGCCGCGCTGGCCGCCGGCTGCACCGACGAGGGCACCACCATGCCCGCCCCGCCCGAGCCGGGCCGGCCCTACCTCGACAACGGCACCTGCTTCGTGCGCGATCGCGCGGGCCGGCCGGTGCGCATCGCGCCCGAGAAATGCCGGGGGCTCGAACAGGCGAACTGAGGCAAGCAGGGGCGCCGCGCGTGCCGCGCCCTTCGCCGGCGGGTGGCGCGGGATCAGGCGGGCGCGGCGTCGGCCGCGAGGTGGAGCATCACGTCGCCCTCGGACACGATCGGCGGGTCGAGCCGGATCTGGCCGGCATTGTCGCGGATCCAGTCGCGCGCGGCGGCAATCGAGGCGCGGGTGCCCTCGGCGCTCTCGCAGATGGTGATGGCGACGCCGCCCACGCCGGTGCGGATCAGCTCGTAGGAGATGAAGCCGGGAACCTTGCGGATGATGGATTCGACCTCGGCCTTGCGGCTTTCAAGCAGGTCGAAGAACGCCACTGCACCATGACCGTTATAGGTACGGACGACGGCATGCATGGGACCCTCCCCCGGTTGGTGTGCGGGGCGTCCCCGGAGCGGGCAGGCGCGCGGGGGCGCCCATCGGTCCAGTATAGCCGGAATCGCCGCGGAATGGGACGGGCGCGCGGGCGCGGGCGCGGCGCCTCAGCCCAGCGCCAGGATCACCTCGCCCTCGGCGATCGTGGGGCCGGCGAGGTTGAGGTTGGCGGCATTCTCCGAGATCCACTTGTGCGCGAGCTTCATGCTCTGGTCGGTGCCGAACTTGTCCTCGCAGCAGGTGACCGAGGCGCCGCCCGTGGCCGTGCGGATCAGCGTGTAGGAGCGGAAATCGGCGACCCCGCGCATGACCTCCTCGACCTCGGCCTTGCGCGCCTCGAGCATGTCGAAGAGCGCGCGGGCGCCCTCGCCGGAATAGAGACGGATGACGGCGTGCATGGAACCCTCCCTGCGGCTGGCGAGACAGGGCGTCCCCGCGGGCGGGCAGGCGCGCGGGAGCGCCGGATGGTGGGGGGAGTATAGCGCGGCGCGCGGGTGACGGGGAGGCGACGGGGAGGCGACGGGGAGGCGGCGGGGAGGCGACAGGGCGGCGGCGCGGTGCTAGCCTCGGCGGCCGGAGGACCCCGCCCATGATGGAGCAGCACCGCCTGCCGATTGCGCGCATCCACGTGCCTGTGAAGCGCGCCCGCACGCTCGACCCCGCGCGGGTCGCGGCGCTGGCCGAGGACATCCTCGAACACGGCCAGAAGACCCCCATCCGCTGCCGGGTCGACAGCAAGGCGGGCGAGGAGAGCTATGTCCTGCTGGAAGGCTACCACCGGCTCGAGGCGCTGAAGGCGCTGGGCGAGGACACGGTGGTCTCGTACCTGGCGCAGGCGCGGGTGTTCTGAGCACCTACATGCTGTCGCGGCTGGCCGGGATCATGAAGGGGGAGTTCGAGAAGCGGGTGGAGTGAGGGGGCGGGCGGAAGGGTGAGGCTAACCCCATGGTCTAGCCATGCTTCATGGATGTAGTGGGAGGGATCACCGCTTACAATCGCTAAGCTCGTGTCTCTTTGAGGTTTAGCGCCCGCGTCAGCCCATCATGAACCTTGTAAGTTTCGACATCTAGAAATCCTTGGGATGGATGAAAACAACGAAAGCGCCAAAGTTGGGATTTCCCAACCTTGAACCCAATTATCGAGTTATCAAACATGAACTTCATGTATTTTCTCGCATCCACTTCAATTAGATCTAATCCCTGCCTCTTGAGAGCATTCTGAAATTCTAGAAACGAAAACGTCGTTGACCCTATTGCGGAAAGGGAATCAAGTATAGTATTTATTTGAGGGAACTGCGCTTGCCATTCATCAATAATTTCTTCCTTTAACCACTCTGAGTATAGCGGTTCTGCATTATAAATAGCCTTGCACTCCAACTTTTCAAGATTCACATCCTCACCCTCAAAAGGGTTATCACGACGATCAATCATGTCACTCCTAACAAGCTGAAGAAACTTGATCAAATCACGCGGCCGCATCATCGTTCGAAGAAGCAAATAGTCAAATGGCGCCCTCTGCTGTCGCATTTTTTCTTTATCAAACAAATCGTTCACGCTCTGAGGGCCGCTTACACCCGCCCTCTTTGAGAAGAAGTTTACTCTTTCCATGATAACTCTATTGAGAGAATTTGCTTGCCAAGCAAGAAGTTGGCCACAGTCTGACCTCAATTTATTTTTATCATTAACACTAAGATGTGAAAATATATCCTCCCTCAGAAACAACACCGGCCGAAGCTTTCCGCCAAATTTTTGTGTAATAGAGTCTGCAGCAGAAACAAGACCTCCAATCATCGGCTTTATGGTCTCAATTGATCCATCCACCCACGCCTCATCCACCCTATCGAAGGAAACGAAAGCTCGTCCGGAATTTTCAAAATGCGCAAGAAGTTCTATCTCAAACGTTTGAACAAGATTTCCAACATTTGAAGACAGCTTTGACTGCATTGACGGGTCTGATTTAACATCGCCAAACTCTACTTCACCCCCAGAGACTGACAACCCCTCGAGGTCTCTTTCAGAAATTGTGACGCCACCGCTCGGAAGCTTCAGGCGAGACAGTTGGAGAATCTTGCCGCCCACAAGATCCACAAGCGTAGGGACAGGAGATCCATATATTTTTTTTAGGATTTTATTTAACTTCTTAGTGTGGATGCTGCCAAATCCGACTTCCTCGATCAATCTGACAGTCTGAACATAAATGAAGAATTTCCAAGACTCTATGAACGCGAGAGCAGGGGCCTTTGCTGGATTGCTCAACAATTCATGAACTGACCAATCATAATTGTCGAGAGAAAGCGCCACAGAGCAATCACCTTCAGAAAGATATTTCTCGTAATTCTTATCAAATTGAAGGAATACGGCAGTCTTTCCGGCTCCCTTTCTTCCAAGTACAAGAAAATTCGATCCTGAAGCCGATACAGAGTCGAGAACCCCAGTATCAAAGAAATACTCTCCCAAAAGATCGTCACGTTCGGCGGCTACTTGACCGAATTCGATCCATGAAAGCATCTCACCCATCCATCTTCAACGCATTGATAAACGCCTCCTGCGGGATCTCCACCTTCCCGAACTGGCGCATCTTCTTCTTGCCGGCCTTCTGCTTCTCCAGAAGCTTGCGCTTGCGCGTCACGTCGCCGCCATAGCATTTCGCGGTGACGTCTTTCCGTAAAGCCGAAATCGTCTCGCGCGCGATGACGCGCCCGCCGATCGCCGCCTGGATCGGCACCTTGAACATGTGCTGGGGGATCAGCTCCTTGAGCTTCTCGCACATCGATCGCCCGCGCATCTCGGCCTTGTCGCGGTGGACGATGGTCGAGAGCGCGTCGACCGGCTCCTCGTTCACCAGGATCTGCATCTTCACCAGGCTCCCGGCCTCGTAGCCGTCCATCTGGTAGTCGAAGCTGGCATAGCCGCGCGTGACCGATTTCAGCCGGTCGTAGAAGTCGAACACCACCTCGTTCAACGGCAGGCGGTAGACCACCATGGCGCGCGAGCCGGCATAGGTCAGGTCCATCTGGATGCCGCGCCGCTCCTGGCACAGCTTGAGCACGTCGCCGAGGAAGTCGTCGGGCACCAGGATGGTGGCCCTGATCCAGGGCTCCTCGATCCGGTCGATCTTGACCACGTCAGGCATGTCGGCGGGGTTGTGCATCTCGCGCATCGAGCCGTCGGTCATGTGCAGGTGGTAGACGACCGAGGGCGCGGTGGTGATGAGGTCGATCTCGTATTCGCGCTCGAGCCGGTCGCGCACGACCTCGAGATGCAAGAGCCCGAGGAAGCCGCAGCGGAAGCCGAAGCCCAGCGCGGCCGAGGTCTCCATCTCGTAGGTGAAGGAGGCGTCGTTGAGGGCGAGCTTCTCGATCGCGTCGCGCAGGTCCTCGAAATCCGCCGAATCGACCGGGAAGAGGCCGCAGAACACCACCGGCACCGCGGGCTTGAAGCCCGGCAATGGCTTGGCGCAGCCGCCGCGCTCGGAGGTGATGGTGTCGCCCACGCGGGTGTCGCGCACCTGCTTGATCGAGGCGGTGAGGAAACCCAGCTCGCCCGGGCCCAGCACGTCGGTCTCGAGCATCTTGGGCGTGAAGACGCCGACCCGGTCGGTCTGGTAGATCGCGCCCGTCTGCATCATGCGGATGCGGTCGCCCTTGCGCAGCACACCGTCGATCACGCGAACCAGCACGATGACGCCCAGATAGGCGTCGTACCAGCTGTCGACCAGCATCGCCTTGAGCGGCGCCGCGGCCTCGCCCTTGGGCGACGGCAGGCGGGTCACGATGGCCTCGAGCACGTCGGGGATGCCGAGCCCGGTCTTGGCCGAGATCAGCACCGCCTCGGAGGCGTCGATGCCTATGACGTCCTCGATCTGCTCGCGCACGCGGTCGGGCTCGGCGGCGGGCAGGTCGATCTTGTTGAGGACGGGCACGATCTCGTGGTCCGCGTCGATCGCCTGGTAGACATTGGCCAGCGTCTGCGCCTCGACCCCCTGGGAGGCGTCGACCACCAGCAGCGAGCCCTCGACCGCGCGCATCGAGCGGCTGACCTCGTAGCCGAAGTCGACATGCCCGGGCGTGTCGATCAGGTTGAGGACGTATTCCTCGCCGTCGCGGGCCTTGTAGATCAGGCGCACGGTCTGCGCCTTGATGGTGATGCCGCGCTCGCGCTCGATGTCCATCGAGTCGAGGACCTGTTCCTTCATCTCGCGCTCGGTCAGGGCGCCGGTGGCCTGAATCAGACGGTCGGCAAGCGTCGACTTGCCGTGGTCGATATGGGCCACGATCGAGAAGTTCCGGATGTGCGCGAGGTCTTTCATGGCGTGGCGTTATGGGGCCGGGCCGGTGGGCCGTCAAGCGGGCGCGAGAGGCACGCGGCGCGCAACCTCGCCGCGGGGCGCGGAAGGTCAGGGCTGACGGGTGGCGGCGGGGGCCGGAAAGGCGCGGCGGGCCGCGGGCGGCGGAAGGTTCGGACCCGGCATCACGCTTGACCCGGGGCGGGCGCAAGTTCCGCGATCAGGTCACGCGCGGCCGCCTCGATCAGGTCGAGGGCGCGGGCGTAATCGGCCGGCCCGCCCGCGAAGGGGTCGGCGATGTCGCGGCCCTGTGGGTCGAGGAGGCGCGGCGCCGTACCGGGGCCCGGCGGGCGGAGGCGTGCGAGCGCGTCGAGGGTCGCGCGGTCCATCGCCAGCACGAGGTCGAAGCGCGCGAAATCCCCGGCCGCGACCGCGCGGGTGCGCTGGGCCGCGATGTCGTAGCCGCGCGCCGCGGCCGCGGTCAGCGCGCGCGGATCAGGCGGCACGCCGGACCCGCGCGGCGCGGTGCCGGCGCTGTCGACCTCGACCGGCAGCCCGGCCTCGCGCGCCAGCGCCTCGAGCACGCCCTGCGCCATGGGCGAGCGGCAGGTATTGCCGTGGCAGACGCAGAGGATGCGGCGGGTCATCGAATGGCTCGGGGGTCTCCGGAGGCAGTCCCTCAAGGGTTACGGGTCTGGGGCGGCAGCGTCCAGAGGTCCGAAAGCCGATTGAAGGGCCCCGCCCGCTAACGGGGCCGTAAGCTGCCGCTCAGGCCATCACCGCGGGATCGTCGAGGACGATATGCATTCCCCCCTGCCCCTGCCGTCCGCCGAGGTCGTAGTCCTGCAGGAAGACGTCGAAGGCAAGCGTGATGCGCTCGGTCCCGTCGGTATGCACCGAGGTCTCGTGCAGGATGGTGCTGGGAAAGAGGGTCATGAGCCCCGGCTCGTTCCGGACCGGGACCGAGCGGTCGATCCTGGGCGCGCCCTGGTAGAGGAAGGGCGGAAAATAGATCGTCTGGGTGTCGGTGCAGGCGACCGTGAAATTGCCCGAGAGATAGGCGTAGGGCGACTGGTCGTGGCAGTGCGGCGCGAATTTCTCGCCGCCGCGCACGACATTGGCCCAGCCCTGGACGAAAACCCTCTGGCGGGGCACGCCCAGCGCCGCGAGATAGGCGCGGTAGCTGCCGCGCACGAAATCGTGGAAGGCGCGCATCGGGGGCTCGGGCCAGGTGAAGATGTTGAAGCCGTGCCAGCGCGAGGTCAGGCCGTCCGCAATCCCGGCGATGGGCCTGGCCGGGATCTTGCGCTTGAGCTCGGCCTCGCGGGCCAGCACGGTCTCGCGGATCGCCGCCAGAAGCCCGGCATCGTCGAGCTTCTCGAGGTAGAGCGGGATCTCCCAGGACGGCGCGAAGGGCGACCTGGCGGGCGGCGACTTGAGGCGCTTGAGAGGCATGGCGGGGCTTCCTGTCCGGGGGTGGCAGATCCGGGGCGGGGTTTGGGAAGGGCGGGCTTGGAAGAGCGGCGCGCGCACCGACTCCGTGCTCGGCCAGGGCGCGGCCGGGTGCAAGTCACGTCCCGGGGAGCTCACGCCGGCGTGATGGGACGGGTTTGACGCGGCAGCGTTTTCGGCGATGCTGCCGCGCGCGGAATGGCGAGGGAGCAGCGGCATGGCCGACGAGATCGTGATCCTGACCGGCGCGGGCATCTCGGCCGAGTCCGGGCTTGGCACGTTCCGCGACGTGGGCGGGCTGTGGTCGCAATACGATCTCGAGGATGTCGCGACGCCGCAGGGCTATGCCCGCGATCCCGACCTTGTCCTTGGCTTCTACAATGCCCGGCGCGAGAACGCGCGCATGGCCGCGCCGAATGCGGCGCATCGCGCCATCGCGCGGCTGCAGCGCGAGTGGCCGGGCGCCGTCACGCTTGTCACCCAGAACATCGACGACCTGCACGAGCGCGGCGGCAGCCCGGAGGTCGTGCACATGCATGGCGAGATCATGCGCGCGCTCTGCGCCTCCTGCGGCCATCGCTGGGGCTGGACGGGCGCGATGAGCCGCGAGGACACCTGCCCCGCCTGCGGGCGCGGCGCGCTGGTGCGGCCCGACGTGGTCTGGTTCGGCGAGATGCCCTATCACCTCGACCTGATCGGCGAGCGGCTGGAGCGCGCGGGGCTCTTCGTGGCGATCGGCACCTCGGGCGCGGTCTATCCGGCGGCGGGTTTCGTTGCCGAGGCGGCGGGGGCCGGGGTGCCGACGATCGAGATCAACCTCGAACGCTCGGAGGTCGCGGGGATGTTCGACCGCCACATCCTGGGGCCAGCGAGCGAGACCGTGCCGCTATGGGTCGAGGGCATGCTGTCCGGCTGAGGGCGCTCGCGCCTCCGCGTGCCGCGCGGGTGGCAATGAACGCGAAAGGCGCGATCCGTCGCCGGACCGCGCCTTGCTCAAACTATACCGCCCCGTGGCCGGGGCAGGATTGCGCCGGCTCAGGCCGTGGCGGCCGCGGCCTCGATGTCGCGCTTGACCTTGAGGGCCTTGGGGCTCAGCACCTCGTCGCGCGACTTGCGCAGGAATGCGTCGAGACCGCCGCGGTGGTCGACCGTGCGCAGCGCCGAGGCGGCGACGCGGAAACGGAACGAGCGGCCGAGCGACTCGCTCTCCAGCGTCACCGTGTTCAGGTTCGGCAGGAAGCGGCGCTTGGTCTTGATGTTCGAGTGGCTGACATTGTGGCCCGAGAGCACGGACTTTCCGGTCAGTTCGCAGCGGCGCGACATGGGTCTTCCTCATTCATTCCAGGCTGCGGGTCGCGCGCGCCAACGGCGCCGAGCCTGACCCGCCGAAATCCGAGAGCGCGTCATTACGCGCTTCGCGCCTTCCCGTCAACCCGCGGGGGCGCGATTCAGCCCTGTTCCACCCCGTCAGACCCGTCCTCGGGCGTCACGGGACCCAGAAAGAGCGCAAGCAACTCGTCCGCGGCATCCTCGGGCACGACGCGGCCGGCGGTGACCGCCGATTCGAGCGCGCCGATGCGCGCGGCCACGGCGGGGTCGGCATAGAGGCGCTCGATCAGGCCGTGCTCGAGGGCCGAGCGCATCCAGCGCACCGCCTGCCCCGCGCGGCGCCGGTCGAGCCAGCCGCTGTCGCGCCGCCAGTCGTCGAGGGCGCGGATCTCGTCCCACACGGTGCCAAGCCCGTCGCCGGTCAGCGCCGAGGCGGTGAGCGCCTTGGGAAAACCCGGCGCGTCGCCCTCGCGCGCGCGCATTAGCCTGAGCGCGCCGGCGTAATCCGCGCGGGTGCGGCTTGCGACCTCGCGCAGCGGCCCGTCGGCCTTGTTGACGACGACGAGGTCGGCAATTTCCATGATACCGCGCTTGACGCCCTGCAGCTCGTCGCCGCCGGCGGGGGCCAGAAGCAGGACGAAAAGGTCGGTCATTTCGGCGACGACGGTCTCGGACTGGCCGACGCCCACCGTCTCGACGATCACGACGTCGAAGCCGGCGGCCTCGGCCAGGAGGATGGCCTCGCGCGTGCGCCGGGCGACGCCGCCAAGCTCGCGGCCCGCGGGCGAGGGCCGGATGAAGGCGCTGGGCGAGCGCGAGAGCCGGTCCATCCGCGTCTTGTCGCCGAGGATCGAGCCGCCCGAGCGCGCCGAGGTCGGATCGACCGCCAGCACCGCGACCTTGAGGCCCTGCTCGACCAGCATCATGCCGAAGGCCTCGATGAAGGTGGACTTGCCCACGCCGGGCGTGCCGGAAAGACCGATGCGCCGCGCGCGCCCGGCATGGGGTGCGGCCCTGGCCATCAGCGCGCGCGCCGCCGCGCGGTGATCGGACCGGGTCGACTCCGCCAGCGTGATCGCCCGCGCCAGCGCGCGGCGCTCGCCCGCGATCAGGCGCTCGGCAAGCTCGTCGACATCGATCTGTGGCATGCGTCGGAACCCGGGCTATCTTGCGTAGGACGATGAGAGGCGCGAGCCGTGATAGCGGCCATGGTGGCCGCTGGCAATTGTAGCGGGAGTGCGCGGATGCTCGGACCGACGACCCGGTCGCTTGCCCTCGCGGGCGGGCTGGCGGCGGCGCTGGCGGCGCCCGCCGGCGTTGGACCGCACCCGGGCGCCATGGCCGCGCTCAACCCGGGAAGCTTCGGCGGGATCTACGACCTCTACCTGGGCGGTATCCGCGGGGGCGAGATGTCGATCCGCGTCGAGCTGGAGGACGCGCGCTACCGGGCCGAGGCGGCAGGCCAGACCGCCGGCATCGTCGGCACGTTCTGGAGCGCGGGCTTCGCCGCCGTCAGCGAGGGGCAGTCGGACCGCGCGGGCGTCTCGCCGATGCGGTTCGAGGCCGACAGCTTCAGCCCCGGAAAGACCCAGAAGGTCGCGATGGCCTACGAGTCGGGCCGGCCCGCCGCGATCGAGGCCGAGCCGCCCTTCACGCCCAAGCCCTGGCAGGTCGATCCCTTCGCCCAGGCCGGTGCCTTCGATCCGCTGACGGCGGCGCTCTCGGGGCTGGCGTTGCAGTCGCGCGCGCAGATCTGCGACCGGTCGGTCGAGATCTTCGACGGCCGGCGGCGCTATGCCATCGACATCGGCCCGCCGCAGGCGGACCCCGAGGGGCTGCGCTGCGACGCCGCCTACCGCCGCGTCGCGGGCTACAAGCCCAAGCTGATGAGGAAGCCGGACTGGCCCTTCACGATGTGGTTCGCGCAAGGGGCGGACGGGCTTTGGCACGTCACCCGCGCGATGGGCGACACGCCGCTGGGCGTCGCGGCGGTCAAGCTGCGGGACGAGTAGGCCGACATCTCGACCCCGCCGCGCCCCCGGTGTAGGAGCCGGGGCATGGAGCATGTCCCGCTGCCGATCGACGAGGTCCTGCCAAGGCTGGCCGCGGCGCTTGCCGGGGGCGGCTGCGCCGTGCTGGCCGCGCCCCCCGGCGCGGGCAAGACGACGCGGGTCCCGCCGCTTCTGGCCCGCCAGCCCTGGGCCGCGACGGGCCGGATCGTGATGCTCGAGCCCCGCCGCCTCGCGGCCCGCGCCGCGGCCGAGCGCATGGCCGAGGAGGCGGGCGAGCCCGTCGGCCGGAGGGTCGGCTATCGCATCAGGGGCGAGAGCAAGGTCTCGGCCGCCACCCGCATCGAAGTCGTGACCGAGGGCGTGCTGACCCGGATGCTGCAGGCCGACCCCGAGCTGCCGGGGGTCGCGGCGGTGGTGTTCGACGAGGTGCACGAGCGCTCGATCCATTCCGACCTCGGCCTCGCCCTGGCGCGCGAGGTGCAGGCGGCGCTGCGGCCCGAGCTGCGGCTGGTGGCGATGTCGGCCACGCTCGACACCGCCCGATTCGCGGCGCTGATGGGTGGCGCGCCGGTGATCGAGAGCGCGGGACGGATGTTCCCGGTCGAGACGCGCTGGCTCGACCACCCCGCCGGGCCCGGGACGCGGATCGAGGATGCCGCGGCCGATCTCGTGACCCGCGCCATGGCCGAGGAGGCGCAGGGCGACGCGCTGGTGTTCCTGCCCGGCGCGGGCGAGATCGCGCGGGTCGAGGCCCGGCTTTCCGGGCGCCTGCCCGACGTGGCGCTGCGCCCGCTGCACGGGTCGATGGATTTCGCCCGCCAGCGCGCGGCGCTGATGCCCGAGGCCGCGGGGCGACGGCGCGTGGTGCTGGCGACCTCGATCGCCGAGACCTCGCTGACCGTCGAGGGCGTGCGCATCGTGGTCGATTGCGGCCGCTCGCGACGCAGCCGGTTCAGCCCGGCCACGGGACTGTCGCGCCTCGTCACCGTCCCGGTCAGCCGCGCCGAGGCCGCGCAGCGCCGCGGCCGTGCCGGGCGGCTTGGCCCCGGCGTCTGCTACCGGATGTGGACGAAGGGCGAGGAAGGGGCGTTGCCGGCATTCGCGCCGCCCGAGATCCTCGAGGCCGATCTCGCGGGACTGGCGCTGGAGCTCGCGGCCTGGGGCGTTGCCGATCCCGCGGGGATGGCCTTCGCCGACCCGCCGCCCGCGCCGGCGCTGGCCGAGGCGCGGGCGGTGCTGGAACGGCTGGGCGCGCTGGGCGCTGATGGCGCGATCACGGCCCATGGCCGCGAGATGGCGGGCGTCGCGGCGCACCCAAGGCTTGCGCATATGTGGCTGACGGCGCGGGCACGCGGGCTGGGCGCGGAGGCGGCGCTGCTGGCCGCGATCCTGGGCGAGCGCGACCCGCTGCACGCCGATGGGCCGGCGCCGGCCGACTTGGGGCTGCGGATCGAGGCCGTGACCGACCCGCGCCGCTTCGAGGCAGCGCATCCCATGCGCGTCAACCGCGGTACGGCCGAGCGCATTCGCGCCGAGGCGCGGCGGCTCGATTCCGGCCGGGTCGACGCGGCCAGGGCGAAGACCGAGGCCGGGGCGCTGCTGTCTCTGGCCTATCCCGACCGGGTCGGCAAGCGGCGTGCGGGCGAGGCGCCGCGCTACCTCCTGGCCAATGGCCGGGGGGCGGAACTGTCCGCCGGCGACCCGCTGGGCGCGGCGGCTCTGATCGTCGCCACCGAGGTCGAGGACCGCGGCCGCGACGCTCGGATCAGGCACGGTGCCGCGCTGGCCGAGGCCGAGTTGCGCGCGCTGCACGGGGCGGCGATCGGCTGGCACGCGCACATCGCCTGGTCACGCCGCGCCCGCGCCGTCGAGGCCGTGCGGCGCGAGACCTTCGGCGCCGTGGTCCTGCGCGAGGAGCCACTGCGCGACGCCCCCGCCGACGCGCTGGGCCACGCGCTGGCCGACGGGCTGCGCGAGCGAGGGCTTGCCGTGCTGAACTGGACGGATGCGGCGGCGAGCCTGCGCGACCAGGTGCGCTGGCTGGCGGCACAGGGCACGGGCGGACTGGCAGCGCGGCTGCCGGACTGGTCGGATCACGGGCTGCTCGCGGGCCTCGACGACTGGCTGACGCCGCATCTTGCCGGCATGCGCCGCGTCGAGGACGCCGCCCGGATCGACGTGGCGGCGGTGCTGCGTGCGGCGCTGGGGTGGGAACTGGCGGCCGAGGTCGATCGCGCCGCACCCACCCATTTCGAGACCCCGCTGGGCGGCCGGGCGCGGATCGACTACGGGCGCGAGATCCCGACGGTCTCGATCCGGGTGCAGGAATTGTTCGGCGTCACCCGCCACCCTTGCGTGGGCGAGCCACCGGTCGCGCTCTCGCTCGAACTGCTCTCGCCGGCGCATCGGCCGGTGCAGGTGACACGCGACCTCCCGGGCTTCTGGGCAAGTTCCTACGCGGATGTCCGCAAGGACATGCGCGCGCGCTATCCCAAGCATCCTTGGCCCGAGAACCCAGCCGAAGCCGCACCGACGCGGCGCGCCAAGCCGCGATCCTAGCGACAGTCCTAGCCCGTGATGCTGCGGAACTGCGACGAGGCGACCGCGAGCTTGGCCACGGTCAGCGTTCCGCCCTCGTTCAACTCGCGCACCAGCCGCTCGGCGCGGGTGACCGCCTCCTCGTGCAGGGCGCACCAGCCGTCGATGCAGGCGCTGCCGGAGCATTTCTTCTCGGCATCGAGGGCCGCGGCCGCGATCAGCGACTGCTGCGAGCGCAGGTCGGCGACCAGGCGGCTGACGGCAACCCGCTCCCAGTGGTCCGAGGTCTCGAGCCCGCGGGCGCTGGCGCGCAGCCAGTCGAGGCCGAAGCGGGCGCCGGCGGCGAAGTAGGTCTCGGCCACCTCGATCACGTCGCGCTTGCGCGAGCGGGCCACGTCGACGATGTCGAGCGCGCCGCCGAGGAACTCGAGCCCGCTGATCCGCGTGGCCAACGCCTTGGGCACGCCGTCCCTCTCGAAGGCGGCGGCGCGTTCCTGCATCCGCTTGCCCGAGAAGTCGCGCAGCAGGCTTGCGACGTTGCCCGCGATCTGCAGCACGCCCGGCTTGTAGATCTCGATCACCTCGTCGACGCTGCGGTCGCTGGCGCGGGCAAGGATCGCCTGGCTTTGCGAGGCGATCATGTCCGAGAGCGCGAGGTGCATCGTGTTCTGCGCCGCGGCCGCGACCTTGTTGTCGAGGGCGTTGATCTCGTCGCGGATCGCCTCGATCTCGAAGATGTCGCGGCCGATGACGAAGGCCTTCGCGATCATCGCGGTCCCTGCCCCGGTCTCGTCGCTGATACGGTTGATCAGCGAGGGGCCGGCCTCGTTCACCACCGCGTTGGCCAGCACCGTGCCGATGATCTCGCGCCGCAGCCGGTGGCCGAGGATCGCCTCGCGATATTTCTGGCGCAGCGGCGTGGGCATGTATTCGATCAGGAAGCGGGTGCAGTAGCCATCGTCCGGCAGGCTCGACGCCACCAGCTGGTCGAAGGTGACGATCTTGGCGTAGGCGATCAGCACCGCGATCTCGGGCCGGGTGAGGCCCAGGCCGCGGGCGCGCAGCTCGGCCAGCGCCTCGTCGTTGGGCAGGAGCTCGATCTCGCGGTTGAGCTGGCCCCGCTGCTCCAGCGCGCGCATGAAGCGGGCGTGGTCGTCGAGCAGCGTCGCCGCGCGCGCCTCGGCCATCGAGAGCGCCAGCGTCTGGTTGTAGTTGTCCTCGAGCACGAGGTCACCGACCTCGTCGGTCATCTTCGCGAGCAGGGTGTTGCGCTGCTTGGCGGTCATGTCGCCCGCCTCGACCACGGCGCCGAGCGCGATCTTGATGTTGACCTCGTGGTCCGAGCAGTCGACCCCGGCCGAGTTGTCGACCGCGTCGGTGTTGACCTTGACGCCGCAGCGGTCGAGCTCGATGCGGCCGAGCTGGGTGACGCCGAGATTGGCGCCCTCGCCGATCACGCGCGCGCCGACCTCGCGCGCATCGACCCGGATCGGGTCGTTCGTGCGGTCGCCGGCGTCGGCGTGGCTCTCGCCGGACGACTTGATGTAGGTGCCGATGCCGCCGAACCACAGAAGGTCGGTCCTGGCCGAGAGGATCGCCTTCATCAGCTGGAAGGGCGTGACCTTGTCGGCCTTGAGACCGGTCACGCGCTTGATCTCGGGCGTGAGCGTGATCGACTTGGCCGAGCGCGGAAAGACGCCGCCGCCCTTCGAGATCAGCGAGGCGTCGTAGTCCTTCCAACTGGTGCGCGGCGCCTCGAACAGGCGCTTGCGCTCGGCGAAGCTGGCGGCGGTATCCGGGTCGGGATCTATGAAGATGTCGCGGTGATCGAAGGCCGCGATCAGCCGGATCTGGTCCGAGAGCAGCATGCCGTTGCCGAACACGTCGCCCGACATGTCGCCCACGCCGATCACGTCGAAGGGCTGGGTCTGGGTGTCGTGGCCCAGCTCGCGGAAATGGCGCTTGACCGCCTCCCACGCGCCCTTGGCGGTGATGCCCATGCCCTTGTGGTCGTAGCCGTTCGAGCCGCCCGAGGCGAAGGCATCGGCCAGCCAGAAGCCGTAATCCCCGGCCACGCCGTTGGCGATGTCCGAGAAGGTCGCCGTCCCCTTGTCGGCGGCGACGACGAGATAGGGATCGTCGTCGTCGCGGCGCACCACGCCCGCGGGCGGCACCAGCGCGCCGCCGACGAGGTTGTCTGTGACGTCGAGCAGGCCGCACAGGAAGGTCTTGTAGCAGCGGATCGCCTCGGCCTGGATTTCCTCGCGCGTGCCGCCCGCGGGCAGCTTGCGCGGCAGGAAGCCGCCCTTCGAGCCGACCGGCACGATCACCGCGTTCTTGACCTGCTGGGCCTTGACCAGGCCCAGCACCTCGGTGCGGTAGTCCTCCTTGCGGTCGGACCAGCGCAGTCCGCCGCGCGCGACCGGGCCGCCGCGCAGGTGCACACCCTCGACCCAGGTCGCGTAGACAAAGATCTCGCGCCATGGTCGCGGCAGCGGCAGCTCGTCAAGCGCGGCGCAGTCGAACTTGAACGAGACATAGGGCTTGGTCCCGCCCGCGGCGTCGGGCTGGTAGTAGTTGGTGCGCAGCGTCGAGGTGATGGCATTGCGGAAGCGGCGCAGGATCTGGTCGATGTCGAGGCTCGGCACTTCCTCGAGTGCCGCCTCGATGGCGGCGCTCGCGGCCTCGGCCTCGGCGGCGCGGGCGGCAGCGTCGAGCTTGCGCGACGGGTCGAACTGCGCCGCGAAGAGGTCGACCAGAAGCCGCGCGATCGCCGGGTACTGGGCGAGCGCGTCCTCCATGTACTCGACCGAGTAGGGGATGCGGACCTGGCGCAGGAAGCGGCTGTAGGCACGCAGCAGCGCGGTCTCGCGCGCGCTGAGGCCGGCGAGCAGCACGAGGCGGTTGAGCCGGTCGTCGTCGACAACGCCCCGCCAGGCCGCGTCGAAGGCGTCCTCGAGCTTGGCGCGCAGGCGCGAGAGGTCGATCTCGACCCCGGCGGCCGAGAGCATGTGGAAGTCGTGGATCCAGCTGTCGATCTCGCCCAGCTCGACCCGGTAGGGATGCTCGTTGTGGATGCGGAAGCCCATGTTCTCGAGCACCGGCAGCGCGTCCGAGAGCGGCACCGGGTCGCCCCGGTGGTAGATCTTGAAGCGCACCGAGCGCTCGTCGTCCTCGAGCTTGCGGTAGAAGCTGAGCGCGAGCGGCGCCTCCTCGGACAGCGTGTCGAGCTTCTCGATGTCGCCGATCGCGGCGGCGACCGGGACGTCCTCGCGGTAGCTGGCGCTGAAGCCCTTGCCATACCGGGCGTGAAGGCGGTGGCCCGCCGCCTCGCCGAAATGGTCGATCAGCTCCTCGAGCAGGATATCGCCCCACGAGCGGACCGCCTCGACAATCTCGGCTTCGAGGGCGGCGGCATCGTAGGCGGGCACGCGGCCCGCATGCAGCGCAATGACGAAATGCACGCGCGCCAGCCCCTCGGCGCCGAACGAGGGCTCCCACGACGCCACGCGCCCGTCGAGGCCGGCGCTGAGGATGTTGCCAAGGCGCACGCGCAGTTCGGTGTTGTAGCGCTCGCGCGCCACGTAGACGAGGCAGGAGACGAAGCGCCCGAACCGGTCCGAGCGCAGGAACAGCCGGGTGCGCGGCCGCGTTGACAGGTGAAGCACGCCCATCGCGTTCTCGAAGAGCTGGTCCTCGGTCCCCTGGAAAAGCTCGTCGCGCGGATAGGTCTCGAGAACGTTGGTCAGCGCCTTGCCGTCATGGCTCGACGGAGCGAGGTTCGCGCGCTCGATCACCCTGGCGACCTTGGCGCGCAAGAGCGGGATCTCGCGCGGGCTTCGGTTGTAGGCGGCCGAGGTGAACAGGCCGATGAAGACGTGCTCGCCCACCAACTTGCCCTTGGCGTCGAACTGCTTGATCGCGACGACATCGAAATGGACCGGGCGGTGCACGCTCGAGCGCCGGTTCGCCTTGATGATCAAGAGCGGCGAGGGATCCTGGGTGAAATCCGAGAGCTGCGGCGACCAGTGGGCCGACCGGCCTTCCTTGTCGCGGATGACGGTGTAGTCGGGATCGCGCATGAGCCCGAGCCCGCTGCCCGGTTCGAGTTCCATCTTCGACTTGCGCGCGACGACCTGGAAATGGCGGTAGCCGAGGAAGGTGAAGTGGTTGTTCGCCAGCCAGTCGAGGAAGTCGCAGCATTCCCCGTTGGCCGCGGCCGGCGCCTTCGGCCCGCGCTCGCGCAGCTCGCCCGAGACCTCGATCAGCTTGTCAAGCATGGTGCGCCAGTCCTCGACCGCGACGCGCACATCGGCGAACATCGTCTCGATCTCCTGGCCGAGCTGGGCCAGCGTCTCGGCATCCGCCACCTGGTCGATCTGCACCTGGATGATCGACTCGGGCGTCGTTCCCTTGGCATCGGCCTTGGCGACGTCCAGCAGGTTGCCCTTGGCGTCGCGCTTCACCGCGATCACCGGGTGCACCAGGGCATGAATGCCGAGGCCCCTTTCGGTGATCAGCACGGTGAGCGAGTCGACGAGGAACGGCATGTCGTCGTTCAGCGCCTCGATGATGGTGTGGCTCGACTCCCAGCCGTGCTCGGCGATGCGGGGGTTGTAGATGCGCAGCTTGCAGGTGCCGGGCGAGCGCTTCTGGCAGAACTTCCAGAGCGCGAGCGTCGCGCCGTAGATCTCCTCGGCCGGTTGCTCGAGCAGCTCGTCGCGCGCGACGGTCGAGAGGAATGCCTCGAGAACGCTGGTGAAGGCCTTGGCATCGGCACTTTCGAGGCGCTCGGCGGCGATGGCGCGGACCTCTTCGAACCTGCCGGCGATCCGATCGTTGACGCTGAGTGACATGGCGTGACTTCCCCCCAGAAGGCCGAAACCGTCGCGGCCCGCTGTCTGCGCGGGCTTCTTGTTGCCGGCCCCGCAGGCCGGAACGCCGCAGGCGAAACCCGCGAGCCGGCCAGGACGGGCCCGGCACTTCGCGCCGCCGAAATGTGGCACCGCGCGCCTGTCCCGACCCTAGCGCCCCCTCGGGCGAAATGACAGGGGAACCACGTTCACGTGGCTGTCACGCGCGACACGGCGCGATCGGGGGGTTGTGGAGAGCGCCCGGCCGGCCGGTTCAGGCGGCGATGCGGCGGGCGAAATCCACCAGGCGCCCGAGCGCGTCGCGCAGCACCGCCTCGGGCCGGGTGAGAGCCACGCGCAAATGCCCCGCGGCGGCGGTGCCGAAGCTTTCGCCCGGCATCACCGCAATGCCCTCGGCATCGAGCAGGCGATGGGCGAAATCGAGGCCCGAGAGCCCCGTGGGACGGATGTCGAGCATCACGTACATCCCGCCCGCCGGCGCGTTCGCCCGCACCGCGCGGGCATTGCCGAGCGATTCGAGCACCGCGTCGCGGCGGCGGCGGTAGCGCAGGGCGATGGCTTCCTCGATCTGCGCGCCCTGGGTCAGCGCGAACACGGCGGCATCCTGGATGAATCCGGGCACGCCATAGGTGGTGGTGGTCGCAAGCTCGCCCATGCGGGCGATCGCGTCCTCGGGCCCAAGGACCCAGCCGATGCGCGAGCCGGTCATGGCGTGGCTCTTGGACAGCGAATTGACGACCAGCGTGCGCCCGGCCATGCCGGGCAGGTCGCGCGGGCTTGCGTGGCGCCCGACATGCACCTGCACGTCATAGACCTCGTCCGAGATCAGCCAAAGGTCGCGGCGGCGGCACAGATCGGCGATCGCCTCGAGCAGGTCGGGCGCGTAGACCGCGCCGGTCGGGTTGTTGGGCGTGTTGAGCAGGATCGCGCGGGTGTCGGGCGCAAGCGCCGCCTCGATACGCGCGGCCTCGGGCTGGAAGCCGTCCTCGGCGTCGGTGGGCACGACGATGGCGCGCCCGCCCGCGGCGCGGACGGTCTGCACATAGGTCGCGTAATAGGGATCGAGCACGACGCAGGACTGCCCCGGGTCGAGCGTGGCGACCAGCGCGGCGAAGAGGCCAGCCTGCCCGCCGGGCACGACCTGCACCTCGGCCGGGCGGGCGGGATGCATGGTGCGCGCGCTCACCCGCTCGGCGATGGCGCGGCGCAGCGCCGCCGAGCCGGTCACCGGCGGGTAGCCCAGATCGCCGCGCTGCTGGCTGTCGCGCATCGCGTCGAGGATGGCGGGGTCCGTCTTGATGTCGTGGTCGCCCACCGTGAGCATGACGATGGGATGGCCCGCCTCGGCAAGCTCGCGCGCGCGGTAATACACCGACCAGCCGTCGTCGCCGCCCTGCCCCACGATGCCCGAGATCCGCTGCGACAGCTGTGCCATCGAGTCCTCCGAATGCGGCGCGCCCGCGCCATGACCGTTGAAGGGACGGGGCCGCCCCGGACAGGAGCGGCCCCGATCACGAATTGGGTCCGGCGCGCGCCGGACGGATCAGTCGCCGACGGCGAGCGGCACGAAGCGCGGCATGTCGGCGCCGGTCTGGATCAGGAAGAGCGCCGACTTGCGGCCCGCGGCCTTGGCGTCCTCGACCCGGTCGGCGACGTCGGCCGGGGTGGCGACAGGCGTCTGCTGCACCTCGATGATCACGTCGCCGGGCGCGATGCCCTTGCGCGCGGCCTCCGAATCGCGGGCCACCTCGGCCACGAGCACGCCCTCGACGCTTTCGGGCAGGCCGTATTGCTGGCGTGCGACGTCGGTGATCGGCGCAAGGCGCAGACCGACGCCCGCGAGCTCGGTCGCCGGCGCCGGCTCGTCGGGCTCGACGATTCCCGGAGCGGCGTCGGCCTGTTCCTCCAGAAGGCCCAGCTCGACCTTCACGGTCTGGGTCTTGCCGTCGCGGAAGATGACCACGCGGACCGACTTGCCGACCGGGGTGTCGGCCACCATGCGCGGCAGGGAGCGCATCTCGGTCACATCGCGCCCGTCGAAATTGACGATCACATCGCCCGCCTTGATGCCCGCGGCGGCGGCGGGCCCGTCGGGCGCCACGTCGCTGACCAGCGCGCCCTTGGCGCTTTCGAGGCCCAGCGCCTCGGCGATCTCGTCCGAGACCGTCTGGATGTGGACGCCCAGCCAGCCGCGCCGGGTCTGGCCGTGCTCGCGCAGCTGGGCCACAACGTTCGCGACGATGTTCGACGGCACCGAGAAACCGATGCCGACCGAGCCGCCGGTCGGTGAGATGATCGCGGTGTTCACGCCGATCACCTTGCCGCCCATGTTGAACAGCGGCCCGCCCGAGTTGCCCCGGTTGATCGCCGCGTCGGTCTGGATGAAGTCGTCATAGGGCCCGGCGTTGATGTCGCGGTTGCGCGCCGAGACGATGCCGGCCGAGACCGAGCCGCCGAGGCCGAAGGGGTTGCCGATCGCCAGCACCCAGTCGCCCACGCGGATCGCATCCGAATCGCCGAACTCGACGAAGGTGAGCGGCGCGGTGGGCTCGACCTTGAGCAGCGCGATGTCGGTCTTGGGGTCGTTGCCGATCAGTTCGGCCGGCAGCGACTTGCCGTCCGAGAAGTTCACGGTGATCTCGTCGGCATCCTCGATCACGTGATTGTTGGTCACCACGAAGCCCTCGGGCGAGACGACGAAGCCCGAGCCGAGCGACTGGACCTCGCGCGGGCCCTGCGGGAAGCCGCGCTCGAAGAAATCGCGGAACAGGTCGCGGAAATCCTCGGGCAGCGTGCCCGGCGGGATGCCGGGGATCTCGCGGTCGGGCTGGTCGACCGTCTGCGAGGTCGAGATGTTCACCACGGCGGGACTCAGCTTCTCGGCGAGATCGGCGAAGGTCTCGGGAGCGCGTGACTGTGCCCAGGCCGGCCCGCCGGCGGGAACGCCCGCCCCGAGCAGGGCCGCAGCCAGGACGGCGGCTGCAGCAAGACCCCGGCCAGCGGCCGCTCCGATCCTCAAATCCAGCATCTCTTTGCCTCTCTTCTGGTCGTACCGCCGGCGAAAAACCCGGGCGGCGGCGCAATCATCCGGTTCGTGGTCCGCACCGCGCTGGCTATCCGCGGATCGCAAGATAGGCGACGGCGCCACAGACCGCCATCACGATCCCGAGGGTCCTGCGCTGCGACGCGGTGGTCTCGCGCATCGCCGCCAGAAGTTCGGGCAGCGAGCCCGAGAAGATCGCGATCGCGAGGCCCTCGATCACCAGAACGAGGGCGAGGGCGGCGAGCATGTCCATGTCAGACCCCCGCGCGCCCTGCCCGGTCCGTCACTCTCAACGCTGCGCCCCGCCCCTCTCCGTCTTGAGATACTCGAAGAATTCGCTGTCGGGCGAGATCACGAGCGTCGAGTTCTCGCCGCTGAGCGATTTCTCGTAGGCCGAAAGCGAGCGGTAGAAGGCGAAGAACTCCTCGTCGCGCCCGAAGGCGTCGGCGAAGATCTTGTTGCGCTCGGCATCGGCGCGGCCGCGGACGATCTCGGCCTCGCGGTTCGCCTCGGAGACGAGTTCGACCGCCTGGCGGTCGGCCTCGGCGCGGATGCGCTGCGCCGCCTCCTTGCCGCGGGCGCGCTCGTCGGCGGCCTCGCGCTGCCGCTCGGCGTTCATGCGGTCGTAGGTGGCGCGCAGGTTCTCGACCGGCAGGTCGGCGCGGCGGATGCGCACGTCGATGATCTCGACGCCAAGCTCGCGCGCGGCGAGACGGGCGTCCGCGGCGATGCGCTGCATCAGCGAGGTACGCTCGGCCGAGATGATCGCGTCCGAGGTCACGGTGCCCAGCACCTCGCGCAGCGAGGCGTTGAGGATGCGCTCGAGCCGCGAGATCGCCGCCGTCTCGGTCTGCACCGCCTGGCGGAAGCGCACGACATCGGTGATGCGCCAGCGCGCGAACGCGTCGACGACGAGGCGCCGCTCGTCCGCGGGCGTCACCTCGAGCGGCGTGGTGTCGAGCGGCAGGATGCGGGCCTCGTAATAGGCCACCTCCTGGATCAGCGGGACCTTGAAGCCGATGCCCGGGTCGGTCTTGACGTCCTTGACCTCGCCGAACTGCAGGACGATGGCCTGCTGGCGCTCGTCGACGATGTAGATCGCCGAGAGCCCCGCGAAGACGACCGCGGCGAGGATCACCACGATGACTGGAATGATCCGCATCAGTTCGACCCTCCCTTGCGCAGCTCGTTGAGCGGCAGGTAGGGCACGACGCCCGCCGAGCCCTGCGAGCCGCCGACGCCTTCGTCGATGATGATCTTGTCGACGCTGCCGAGCACGCGTTCGAGCGTCTCGATGTAGAGCCGCTTGCGGGTCACGTCGGGCGCGTTGCGGTATTCCTCGTAGATCGACACGAAGCGCGCCGCCTCACCCTTGGCCTCGTTGACCACGCGCGCGGCGTAGCCCTCGGCCTGCTGGCTGACCTGCGCGGCCTCACCGCGCGCGCCCGCCAGCGTCTGGTTGGCGTAGGCCTCGGCCCGGCGCTCCTCGGTCTGGCGATCCTGCGCGGCCGCCTGCACGTCGCGGAACGCCTCGATCACTTCGCCCGGCGGATCGGCGCGGTCGAAGTTCACGCGCACGATGTTCACGCCCGACTGGTAGTTATCGAGCGTCTGCTGGATCAGCTCCTGCAGCTCGGCCGAGATCGCGCCGCGCTCGCGGCTGAGGATCGGCTTGAGATCGGAACGGCCGATGATCTCGCGCATCGCCGATTCGGACACCGCGCGGATGGTCTGCGCGGGATCGGCGAGGTTGAACAGGAAGAAGTCGGGGCGCGAGATGTTCCAGACCACCGAGAAGTCGATGTCGACCACGTTCTCGTCGCCCGTCAGCATCAGGCCCTGGTCGTCGCGGCGCGAGCCGGCGACGCCGATGTCGATCGTGTTCTCGCGCGCGACCGGCAGCACCTCGTAGGTCACCAGGGGCCAGGGCGCGAAGTTCAGACCCTCGGTGCCAATCTGGCTGAATTCACCGAGGAAGAGCTCGACCGACTGCTCGCCGGTATCGACGCGGTAGAAGGACTGGAAGGCCCAGCCGGCAACCAGCACCACGGGGATGATGAACGGGATGGCCTTGTTCAGGCCACTGTTCGGACCCCGCCCGCCGCCGCCAAAGCCACCACCGCGGCCGGGGCGGCCGCCGCGGCCGCCGAGCACCACCTTGAGCTGGTCGCGGCCCTTGCGCAGCAGGTCATCGAGGTCGGGTCCCTGCCCGCCGCCTCCACCGCCGCCGCCGCCGCCACCGCTGCCCCACGGGTTGCGGCCGCCGCCGTTCTTGCCGCCCCCTCCACCCCAGGGGCCGCCACCGCCACCCGAATTGCTGTTGAAAGGCATTGCTCTCGCATATCCTCCGGTTGGGAATTTGCCCTGAGGGCAAGCTGTCACGCGCGGTTCTAGCAGCAGTTAGGCCCCGCGCGCCATCCCCCAACAGGTGGGTCTGCGAAGGGCGCGTTCAAGGCCGCGCCCGCCCTGCCCGCAGCACCCGGCCCACCGGGCGCCGTCAGACGGTGGCGGGCTCGGGCAGTGGCGTCTTCATCGTCACCAGCTCCTCGGCCGCGGTGGGGTGAACTGCGACGGTGCGGTCGAAATCCTCCTTGGTGGCGCCCATCTTCACGGCGATGGCGGCCATCTGGATCATCTCGCCCGCCGCGTGGCCCGAGATGTGGACGCCCAGCACCCGCCGCGTGTCGCGCGCGACGATGAGCTTCATCAGCATCCTCTCGTCGCGGCCGGACAGGGTGTGGAGCATCGGGCGGAAGGCCGAGCGGTAGACCTCGACCGGCCCCTCGGCACGGGCCTGCACCTCGGTAAGGCCGACGGTACCGATCTCGGGCTGGGTGAAGATCGCCGTCGCCACAAGGGCGTGATCGGCCTTGGTGGGCGTCGCGCCGAAGATCGTGTCGGCAAAGGCCTGCCCCTCGCGGATCGCGACGGGGGTAAGCTGAAGCCGGTCGGTCACGTCGCCCACGGCGAAGATCGAGGGCACTGCCGTCTGCGACCACGCGTCGACCGCGATCTCACCCTTCCTGCCCAGCGTGAGGCCCGCGCGCTCGAGACCCAGGCCATCGGTGTTCGGCACTCGGCCGGTCGCGGCGAGCACGAGGCCGGCCGCGCGCGTCTCGCCGTTCGTGAGGCTGACCGAGAGGCGCTCGCCATCCTTGTCGATTCCGGCCACGTCGGTCTCGGTCAGGATTTCGATGCCCTTCTTGCGCATCTCCTCGGTCACATGGGCGCCGAGGTCCGCATCGAAGCTGCGCAGCAGCTGCGTACCGCGATAGACCAGCGTCACCGCGACGCCCAGGCCGTTCAGGATGCCGGCGAATTCGCAGGCGATGTAGCCGCCGCCCATCACCACCGCGCGCTCGGGCAGGCGCGGCAGGTCGAACATCTCGTTCGAGGTGATGGCGTGGTGGCTGCCCGGAAAGTCGGGCACGAAGGGGCGCCCGCCGGTGGCGATCAGGATGTGCTTGGCCCGCACCTGGCGGCCGTGGGTCGCCAGCTCGACCGTGTGGGGGTCGACGACGGTGGCGCGCGAGCGGAAGATCTCGACCCCGGCGAGGTCGAGGTTGCGGGCGTAGATCTCCTCGAGGCGGGCGATCTCGCGGTCCTTGTTCGCGATCAGGCGGGCCCAGTCGAAGGTCGGCGGGGCCACGTCCCAGCCAAAGCCCGCGGCATCCTCGAAGGCCTCCGAGAAGGCGGACGCGTAGACCAGGAGCTTCTTCGGCACGCAGCCGCGGATCACGCAGGTGCCGCCGAAGCGGTATTCCTCGGCGATGCCGACGCGTGCGCCGTGGTTCGCCGCAACCCGCGCCGCCCGCACGCCGCCCGAGCCGCCGCCGATGACGAAGAGGTCGAAATCGAAGTCGCTCATGGGTGCCTCTTTGCGTTTGTTCCGCCCGTGGCCGACCGTGTCCCGACCGCGCGGCACCTCAGATAGGCAGCCCCCGGCACGATTGCACGAATGCGGCACGCGCTCGCGAAAGCGTGATTTGCCTTACTGCTCGCCGATCACGCGGGCCGTACCGTCCTCGTAGCCGACCACGATCGCCGAGGCGATGCCGCAGAAGAGCCCGGTCTCGACCACGCCCGGCACCACGTTGAGCGCGGTGTTGAGGCGCTCCGGCTCGGGGATCGCGCCGAGATGGAGGTCGAGGATGTGGTGCCCCTCGTCGCTGACGAAGGCGCCGGACGGCCCGCCGCGCAGCGCGATGCGGCGCCCGCCGAGGCCATGCTCGTCAAGCACGCGGGCGATCAGCCGCGCCGTGGTCTCGTGCCCGAATCGGACGACCTCGACCGGCAGGGGAAAGGCGCCGAGCCGCTCGACATGCTTGGACGGGTCGGTGATCACCACCATGCGGTCCGAGGCGGCGGCGACGATCTTCTCCTGCAGCAGCGCGCCGCCGCCGCCCTTGATCAGCCGGCGGGCGTCGTCGAACTCGTCCGCGCCGTCGATGGTGAGATCGAGCCAGCCCGCGTCATCGAGGGTCGAGAGCGGGATGCCGAGCGCCGAGGCCTGCGCCGCCGTGCGCGTCGAGGTCGGCACACCGATCACGCGCAACCCCTCGGCCTTCATCCGTTCGGCCAGGAGACGCACCATCCAGTCGGCGGTTGAGCCGGTGCCGAGCCCCAGCGTCATGCCGGTCTCGACATAGTTGAGGGCGCGCGCAGCCGCGGCGCGCTTGGCGCGCTCGGCCGGCGAGAGGTCGGTGGGGGCGGATGCGTCGGTCATGGCGATGGGCTCCGTCGTGTCTTGGGCGTGTCTTGGACGCGCGCGGCCAGATCGCGCCGCGGCCGGGATGCGGGGTCGCGCGGCACTATACCCACCGCACGAGGTCGCGCCAGAGCCATTCCCGGTCGAGATTGAACGTGCCCGGCGTCGGGTCCACTTCTAGAACGGCGACGGTGAACGCAGGATTGAGAGAGAATGTTCCTCAGCGTCTTCGACATCTTCAAGATCGGCATCGGTCCATCGAGCTCGCACACGATGGGGCCGATGGTCGCGGCTGCGCAGTTCCTCGAAGCGCTGGCGCAGGGCGAGAAGATCCCCGGCGCCGGGCAGCTTGCGCGGGTGGGCTGCCGGCTGCACGGCTCGCTGGCCTTCACCGGAAAGGGCCATGCCACCGACCGGGCGGTGATTCTGGGGCTGGCGGGCTTCCGCCCCGACACGCTCGATCCCGCCAAGGCCGAGGCGGCCGAGGCCGAGATCCGCGCGCGCGGCCGGGTGAACCCGCCGGGCCTGGGCGAGCTTGCCTTCGACCCGGCGACGGACCTCGTGTTCGACTACGGCCCGGCGCTGCCGCTGCACGCCAACGGCATGGTGCTGTCGGCCTGGGACGAGGGCGGCAATCTCTACCAGACCGAGACCTATTACTCGATCGGCGGCGGGTTCGTGAAAACCGCCCGCGAGATGGCCGAGGACGACACGGCCCCCGGCGCGCAGGCGCGCGAGGTGCCCTATCCCTTCGACAGCGCCGCGGCGATGCTGGCCATGGCGCGCGACGCGGGCCTGCCCATCGCGCAGATGAAGCGCGCGAACGAGGAGACGCGGATGTCGCGCATCGACCTCGACCGCGGCCTCGACCGGATCTGGGAGGTGATGAACGCCTGCATCGAGCGCGGCATGGCGTGCGAAGGCATCCTGCCCGGTGGCCTCAACGTGCGTCGGCGCGCCAAGAGCATCCACGACCAGTTGGTGGCCGAGCGCGGCCTCAACCGCCAGATGCCGCATGTCGCCAATGACTGGCTCTCGACCTACGCCATGGCGGTGAACGAGGAGAACGCGGCCGGCGGCCAGGTCGTGACCTCGCCCACCAACGGCGCGGCCGGGGTCGTCCCGGCGGTGTGCCGCTACTACCTCGACCACATCGTCGGGGCGAACCGCGACGGGCTGAGGACGATGTTCCTGACCGGCGCGGCGATCGGCGGGATCATCAAGCACAACGCGTCGATCTCGGGCGCGGAATGCGGCTGCCAGGCCGAGGTCGGCTCGGCCTCGGCGATGGCGGCGGCGGGCCTTTGCGCGGCGATGGGCGGCACCCCCGAGCAGGTCGAGAACGCGGCCGAGATCGCGCTCGAGCATCATCTGGGCATGACCTGCGACCCGGTGAAGGGCCTGGTGCAGGTCCCCTGCATCGAGCGCAACGGGCTCGGCGCCATCAAGGCGGTCTCTGCCGCCTCGCTGGCGCTGCGTGGCGATGGCGGGCATATTGTGTCACTGGACGCCTGCGTGCGCACGATGCGCGAGACCGGGCGCGACATGAGCGAGAAATATAAGGAAACCTCGCTCGGGGGGCTCGCGGTCAACGTGCCCGACTGCTGAGCGGCGCATGCAACCGGCGGCGCGCGGTTTCGTGAACGCCACGGAGATTGACGCCACCCACGCGCGGCGGCATATGCCCGCGAACCTTCCCCGTGAAACCGTCCCGTCGAACCGCCCCGTGGAGCCGCAATGATCCCGTCACGCCTTGCGCCGCTGCTGTTCGCCCTGATCCTTTCGGGCGTCATGTCGTTCCTGGTAACGGGCATCGCCACGCTGAGCACCCAGGGACTGGTGGCGGATTTCCACGTCATCTGGCTGGGCACCTGGCTGCGGGCATGGCCCGTGGCCTTCCCCGCGGCCTTCGTGTTCGCCCCGATCGTGCGGCGGCTGGTGGCGCGCCTCGTGCGCGCGAGCTGACAGGCTCGCGACGCGGGGCTCAGCCGGGTGGAGGTGCGGCCACGGCGTGTACCAGCGCGGCGAGGAAGGGGCGCTCGACCATCACCAGTGCGCCGGGGGCGTCGAATTTCATCTCGACCAGCGGATGCGCCGCCTCGTTCGAGGTGCCGACCCGCTCGCCCGGCGCCAGCCGCAACCCGTCGAGCGGCCAGGCCAGCCCGCGCGAGGGTCCGCCCGTGACCGGCAGGAGCGGAAAGATCGAGACCCGCGCCCCGGGCCTGAGCCGCAGCCGCAGCAGGCGGCCCGCCGGCGCGAGCGCCATTGCCTCGTCCTCGCCGACCAGCACCACGGGCTTCGAGGGATAACGCAGCATGGCGTGGAACACGGCCAGAGTGTGGTCGATGCGGCCGCCGGTGAACCCGACCCCCAGATAGAAGGGTGCCTCGGTGGCGTAGAGGCACTTCTCGAA
This sequence comes from Thermohalobaculum xanthum, assembly GCF_016623495.1. Taxonomy (GTDB): domain Bacteria; phylum Pseudomonadota; class Alphaproteobacteria; order Rhodobacterales; family Rhodobacteraceae; genus Thermohalobaculum; species Thermohalobaculum xanthum. The sequence continues at coordinate 157,980 of NZ_JAEHHL010000010.1, forward strand.
ATCGGTGGTGTCCTGCTCGGCCAGGTGGATGACCCGCGTGCGGCCGTCGTCGAAGGCCGCGGGGTCGGGCAGCGAATCCATGTCGCCGATAACCGCGCGCGCTGTCTTGCGCAGCACCGCGAGCCGATGCGCGCCGCGATCGGCGGCGATCAGGTCGGGGGCGATGGTCTGGGCCTCGGCCAGCATCTCGGCCGAGAACGGCCCGTTGCCGACCAGCGTGACGGGGCCCGCGCAGCGGAATGGCAGATCACTCATGCGCAGAACCCTTGGACGCCGCGGATTGCTGCGTCAATCCCGGGCGATTGCGGGCCCTGCGGCCGGGGCGGCGCTTGACCCCCCACTGCAAATACGCGACTCTGGCCCGCGCAATCAGCGGGGGATCGGTGGAATGCGCGGGAATGCGAAACGGCTTGATGTTTGCCTCGGCGACTTCGCGGTTTCGATCCAGGGATACGATGACCCGGTTGCCGTCCTTAAGGACGTGCTGCACATCGCCCAGCGGGTCGCCGCCGACACGCCGGACTTGCTCAACAGCGAGGCGGCGTTCGACGAGGACACGATTCTCAAGGTGATCGACCGGGTGGCGGCACGTGTCGGCGTGGACGCCGACTCGCTGGGCGCGGTGCCGGGGCTGGTGCTGGTGCATCGCGGCGAGGAGACGGATGGCGGCCTCGACGCGATCCGCCGGGTCGCGATGCGCGCGGAGCCGATCAGGGACAAGACCGGCGACAGCGCCAGTGACGTGGCCGGGGCGCCTGCGGACGAGCCGGCCGACGATGACGCCGAGACGCCGGAGACCAGCGCCGCCGCCCGCGCTGCCGACGACCGGATCGAGGCGCTGCGCCGCCGCTACGAGGAGCGCGGCGACCCTTTCGAGCAGGACGCGCCGAGCGGCGCCGAGGCCGGCAGCGCGGCGCAAGCCGAGGACGCCGGCGCGCCCGTCGCGACCGCGGAAAAGGAGAAAGCCGGCGCCGAGGCGGAAGGCGACGGCGCCCGGGTGGTCAACATCTTCGGCGCGCCGGTCGCGGCCAAGGCCGACAGCGCCGCGAAGGCAGAGCCCGAGACGACGGGCGCCGGCGAAGGGCGCCGGCCGCTCTTTTCCCGCGCGGGCGGATCGGATGGCGACGGCGCGAAACCGAAGCCGATGCCGGTCCCGCGCCCCGCGCCGATCGGCGAGGCCGGGGGTCTCGGGGACCGGTTCGAGAGCCTGCTCGCGCGGGTTCACGGCAAATCCGAGGACCCCGCGGCACCTCGGCGAGCGTCTGCCGCCTCGGCCATCCCGGTGGCGGGGATGACACCTGCCGATGTCGCCGCCAAGGCCGGCACGGAAGATGCGCTCGACGCGTTGCTGAGCGCTGCCGCCTTCCTGACGATCGTGCGCCGCCAGCCCCGCTTTACCCGCCGCGAGCTGATGTCGGTGTTCGACGAGATCCCCGGCGAGTTTCCCCGCACGCTCGAGGCCCAGATCAAGGGGATCGGCAAGCTCGCGCGCAACGGATCGCTGCGGCGCATCGATGACGAGCATTTCGGGCTGAGCCGGGAACTGGTCGAGCAGTTCGAGCCGCTGTTGCGTGGCGAGAGCTGAGGCGCCTCAGCCGTCGCCGCCCCTGCCGCCCTCGGCCTCGGGATCCGGTTTGCCGACCCCGAGGAAGACGCGTCTGAGCGGGATCGCCCAGAGCACGCCCAGCCCGACATAGATGCCGAGCTCGAGCCAGTGCGGCGGACGCTCGAACAGCCCCACCACCGTCACCGCGGCGACGATGTAGGCGGGCAGGCCAAGCACGAGGACGGCGAGCGCGAGACGCTTTCGGTTGCGGTAGGTCATGCGGCCGACATAGCCCGGCCCGCAGGTGATGCCAAGGGCCGGGCCGAAGGTCTCGCGAAGGGCAATGCCGGGACAGCTGCCGGGGCGGGCGCGGGCCGCGGCGCGCAGCCGCCCCCTCGCAGGTCAGTCGACCTGCTGCGCGCTCAGGAACATCGCCTTTTCCAGCGCCGCGAAGAACTGCTGGTAGGGCACGGGATCCTCGACCGGCGTGATGTTGTACTGCGCGTTGGCGCGCACGATCATCTGGGTCTCGCCGCGCGGCCGGACGGTGACAGTCATGCGCAGCTGGTAGCCGTCGAGCTTGGTGCCGCTGACCGTGCCCAGCACGTCATCGGCCTTCTCGACCACGAAGCCCAGGTCCTGCAGCGTGGCGATCACCGCGCGCATGGTCTGGAGCTTGTCGGAGGTGTCGAAGGCGCGGCTCTGCATGGCGCGCAGGGCGACCTGGCTCTCGGACGAGGCGAGGACCTGGTCCTTCGAGTTGGTCTGGCAGCCGGCGAGGCCGATCAGCGCGATTGCCGCGGCGGCCATGATGGCGGTTCTGTTCATGCTCCCCACTCCCCCTCAGATCTCTTGCGCCTCGAGGAACACGGACTGCGCGAGCTTCTCGAAGAAGCCCTGATACAGCTCGGGCTCGTTGAGCCCCTCGATCTTGCTCAGGTTGCCCTGCGTGTCCCAGACCAGCCGCTGGAAGGTCGCGCGCACGGCCGTGCGTCCGCGCCCGTCGTCGAGCGGCCGGGTGACGACCGAGACCCGGATCTTCTGGTTGCGGTCGGTCGGCACGTAGACGCCGGTGAGCACGCCCAGCAGGATCGCGCCGGCGATCTGCCCCGCCTCGGTGGCGTCGCGGTCCTTGGTGGCAAGCAGCACGCCCAGATCGGTCTCGGATTCCTCGAGCGTGAAGCCAAGATCCTGGAGCACCGCGACCGAGGCGTTCAGCAGCAGCGATTCGTCCTCGGTCTCGAAATACCGGGTCTGGAGCTGGCGCTTCTCCACCGAGACCTGGCTGATGGCGAGCGCCTCGGGCGGAATGCCCTGCTCGCAGCCGGCAAGAAGCACGCTTGCGGCCGCGAGGGCCGCAACGATCGGCTTACGCATGCTGATCTTCCCCTCAGAACGCGGACTGGCGATAGGCGAAGTCGCGCACGCGCCCGGCCGTGTCGTACTTGATCACGACGGTCAGCGTGCGCTGCGACGTCGACGAGGCACCGGCCTGCTGGCTTGCGCCGAAGAGGATGAGCCCACCGCGGGCGCCGCTGGTCGAGACCACGCGCTCGGTCGCGACCTTGTCGTAGACCCAGACCTCGCGGCGCTGCTCGTCGGTGGTCACCAGGTTCGGCGAGCCCAGCACCTCGACCACCTCGGCCGAGGTCATGCCGACGCGGATCTCGCGCTGGACCTTGCCGGCGGTGAGATTGTCGGTCGCCTTGGTCGAGCCTACGGCAGCCTGGTGTTCCGACGCCGACATGCAGCCGGCGAGAGCAAGGGTTGCCGCGACCGGCAGGAAGAAAATTCGAGCGTTCAAAACTGGTCTCCCGGGATCATGCACATCTGTCACGATACGGCACGACGGCGCCGGCGCACATTAACCAGCGGAATGAGGAAGGATTATGGCGATCACGCGCTCCGCCTCAGTCCGCGAAGGGGTCGGTCACGAGGATGGTGTCGTCGCGCTCGGGGCTGGTCGACAGGAGCGCGACCGGGCACTCGATCAGCTCCTCGACGCGCTTGACGTACTTGATCGCCTCGGCCGGCAGGTCGAGCCAGCGCCGCGCACCTTGCGTGGATTGCTGCCAGCCGGGAAGCGTCTCGTAGACCGGCTCGCAGCGGGCCTGCGCCTCGGCGGCGGTGGGCAGATGGTCTAGGATCTCGCCATCGAGGCGGTAGCCCGTGCAGATCCTGAGCTCGTCGAGCCCGTCGAGCACGTCGAGCTTGGTCAGCGCGATGCCCGAGACGCCGCTGGTGAGGCAGGTCTGGCGCACGAGCGCCGCGTCGAACCAGCCGCAGCGGCGCTGGCGTCCGGTCACGGTGCCGAACTCGCGGCCCCGCTCGCCCAGCCGGTGGCCGATCGCGTCGGTGAGTTCGGTCGGGAACGGGCCCGAGCCCACGCGTGTGGTGTAGGCCTTGACGATCCCGAGCACGAAATCGACCGCGTTCGGCCCGAGGCCCGTGCCGACCGAGGCCATGCCCGCCAGCGTGTTCGACGATGTCACGTAGGGATAGGTGCCGAAGTCGATGTCGAGCAGCGCGCCCTGCGCGCCCTCGAACAGGATGCGCCGCCCTTCGCGCCGCTTCTGGGCCAGGATCTGCCAGACCGGCGCGGCGAAGGGCAGGATGCGCGGCGCGATCTCCATCAGCCTGGACTTGAGCGCATCGCGATCCACCGGCTCGGCACCAAGGCCGCGGCGCAACGGCTCGTGATGTGCCATCAGCCGGTCGAGCCGCGATTCGAGCGTGGGCTCGTCGGCGAGATCGGCCACGCGGATCGCGCGCCGGCCGACCTTGTCCTCGTAGGCCGGGCCGATGCCGCGGCCGGTGGTGCCGATCTTGGCCGAGCCCGCAGCTTCCTCGCGGATCCGGTCGAGGTCCTGGTGCACCGGCAGGATGAGGGGCGCGTTCTCGGCGATCATCAGGCTCTCGGGCGAGACGCTGACGCCCTGCGCGGCCAGCCGCTCGATCTCGGCGATAAGGGCCCAGGGGTCGAGCACCACGCCATTGCCGATCACTGAGAGCTTGCCGCCGCGCACGATGCCCGAGGGCAGCAGCGACAGCTTGTAGACCGCGCCGCCGATCACCAGCGTGTGGCCGGCATTGTGCCCGCCCTGGAAGCGGCAGATCACGTCCGCGCGCTCGCTGAGCCAGTCGACGATCTTGCCCTTGCCCTCGTCGCCCCACTGGGCGCCGACAACCACAACGTTAGCCATGCGCACGGTCTCCCTTGATGCCGCGCGCCCTTATAGGGAAACCCGCCCGGCCGCGAAAGGGTCGGAACGCGCCTCGCCGGCCCGCGCGGAAGCGGACGTCAGAGCCGGTTGTGGCTGCCGTCACAGAGCGGCGGCTTCGCGGTCGACTTGCAGCCGCAGAAGAAGACCTTGCCGGTCTTGTCGGCCGTGTATTTCAGGGGCGTGAGGTCCGTGACCTTGTGGCTGCCGTCGCAGAACGGCTGGCGCGCCGACCGGCCGCAGCGGCACCAGAAATAGGTCTTTCCCTCCTCGACCTCGACTGGGTAGGGGCCCTTCTGGGCAACGATCGGGGTATCGGACATGATCGGCGCTCCCTTCTCAGACTTCGGGCGATGATAGTGGCGCTGCCTGCGGCGGCAAATCCCCGGCGGGCGCGGCATCGCGGAACAGTTCCATCAGGGCGTCGCGGTTGGCCATTGCATCCGCATGGCCAAGGGCGATCAGCTCGCCGCAATAGCCGCTGTCGAAGTTGAGGTAACTGGGCAGGCGCCAGTCGCCCCCCCACCCGCCGATGCCGCGCAGCAGCGTGCGCATCGTCCAGGGCAGCGCGCGGGCATGGCGCCCGGCGATCTCGCGCAGGTCGCGCGACGGCCGCAGCACCACCACCTCGACGGGTCTGAGCTCGGTCTCGGCCAGCTGCTCGGGCGCGAACAGGCTCAGCGTGCGGTTGATGCGCGTGAGCCGCTCGAGGTCGGTGTCGAGATGGTCGTTGAACAGGATGTCGAGCATGTGGCCCGCGATCTCGGCCAGGCTGGGATAGGCCGAGGGCGCCATCTGGCCGATGGCCGGCACCTCGGGATCGCGCGCGGCAATCACCAGAAGCCGCCGGGCGCCGAGGCGGATGGCCGGGCTCAGGGGCGCGGTAAGCCGCAACGCTCCGTCGCCGTAGAACTGGCCGCCGATTTCCTGCGCCGGGAAGAGATAGGGCAGCGCGGCCGAGGCCATCACGTGCTCGGGCCCGATGCTGCCGCGCAACCCGCAACGCCGCATTCGGGCCCATTCGCGGTTCTCCGGGCCGCCAGCGAAGAAGGTGACCGCCTGGCCGCTCTCGCCGGAATAGACCGAAGCCGTCACCGCCAGCGCGCCAAGATCGCCGCGCGCGATGGCCGTCTCGATGCCGCGAAAATCGATCTCGCGCGCGAGCATTTCGGCAAGCGGCGAATTGTCGAAGAACGAGCGCGGGTTCTCGACGAGCCAGCCCCCGCTTGCCGCCGTGAGCGCCCAGATCAGCGCGCGCCGGCCGGTCGAGGGCAGGTCCGTGCGCATCACGTCCGAGACCCGCAGCCGCGACCACGCCGCGACCATCCGCGCCGCCGCATCGCGGAAATCGCCCGCCCGGCAGGCAAGCCCCGCGGCGTTGATCGCCCCGGCCGACTGGCCCGCAATCACATGAAAGGGCGAGCGGCCGGGGGGCAGCATGCCGGCGATCGCGCTGATCGCGCCCGCCTGGTAGGCCGCCCGCGCGCCGCCGCCGGGCAGCACAAGCCCGATCGGCGCGCTCGGCTCAGGGGACATGATGGATGGGCGCGCCGGGGTTGAAGGCGCGGAAGGCGAAGGCAAAGGGAACGTGATGGACCACGATCCCGCGCGTGCCGCCGGGGCCGATGCGCTCGACCGTCACGGTGCCGACGTCGCGCCCTTCGGCGATCCGGGCGCTGTCGAGCGCCGAGGCCTGTCCGGGTTGCAATGTCAGCACGAGATCGTCGACCTCCAGCCTGCCTCTCGCCCGAAGATGATCGAGGCTCCAGGCCTCGGCCCGCCCCGGGACCGCCACGACGCGCATCAGGGGCGAACCGGGCCCATCATAAGTGCCGTCATAGAGGAAGGGAACGGCGAGGCGGTCATAGCCCACATAGGGGTTCCGCCCGTAGTCACGCAGACCCGGCGCGGGCGGCAGCAGTACCGTGCCGTCGGGATGGCGCGTGGCGAACTGGGCAAAGCTCTCGAGCCGTGCGGGCAGCGCCGCGAGCACGTCGCCCGCCCGGGCGCCGAGGATGGCGCGACCCTCGAACTGCTGCCACCAGCTTTCGGTCGCGCGGTCGTACATCACCAGGTCCGAATGCCTGAGCTTGCCCGTCGTTCCGAAGGTCGTGACCTCGCCCGCCACGACGCGGCGGAAGACGATGCCGGAGTTGCAGAGCGGGCAATAGGTGACCGCGACGGGCACGCCGCCGACCTCGTCGTTGACGATCTCGTGCCACATCAGCACCGAGAGCGGGTAGGCGCGCGCATCGCCCGCGATCTCGAGGCTCATGACCGGCTCGTTGGGCAGCGGCGGGCGGGCCATCGACCCGAGCACGGCGAAGCGGGGCGCGTCGATCGAGGGAATGCCGTCCCGCGGCGGGCCGCCCGAGCGGATCTCGTCGAAGGCGACCTCACTGCGGGTGAAATCTGTGCGCGGCCATTCCCGCAGCCACGCGGCCGGCGCCTCGGCGGCGGTGGCGAGCGTCGCTGCCGCCAGCAGCGCCACGAGGCCAAGGGCAGAGATGATCGTCATCCGCATCGCGTCCTCCCGCCCCGGCACGGAGGTTCGAGCAAGCGCTGGTGCGCCCACCGCGGCACCGGTCGGGCTGGCGGCGCCGGCCCGCCCCGCAGCATGGGGGGCATCGGGCAGGCCGGCGCCATGGGTTCCCGGCCCCGAGGCGGGCCGGGATTTCCGGGCGGAGTTCGGAGCGGTGCGCGCTCAGCGCGCGATCCGCGCCTCCTCGACCGGATAACCCAGCCCGCCCTGGTGGGCGAAGTTGGCCTGGTGGCATTCGCTGCAGGCGCTCATGACCTCGACCGCCACCGGCGCGCCGTCCGGTGCCACCATCATGTAATACCAGTCATCGGTCTGGGGCGAGACGCCGGCCTCGACCTTCTGCATGAGGAAGAGAGGGCCTGCATGAACCTTGCCGTCGTCGCCGACCGCAAAGGATTCCTTCGCAATCACCGTGCCGGACGGGATGATGGGGTCCTCGGCATAGTCGAGATAGGCGTCCGCGCCGGTCGGATTCACCCAGGTGACGAGAAAGCGCTCGCCATGGAAGCCGGGCGCTGCCGGGAGGCTGCTGGCGCGCGTCCAGTCGCGGTAATCCCTGACGAAACCGGCATCGATCCAGCGCTTGTCGCCGGTCGCGTAACCCTTGTGCAGGTCCGCGGCGATGCAGTCGTAGACCGCCTGCGCCTCGGCGCCGGTGAGTTCCGAGGCCGCCTTGCCCGGATCGCACGCCGCATGGGCCGCGGGAGCCGAAACGGCGAGACTTCCGACCAGGGCGGCAGCCGCGGCCAGATGTTCTGCCTTGATCATGGTTGCGCAAGCCTCCCCTGTCTGGCGCCCCTAACTGTCTGGGGGCTTCAGCGAAGGCTTCCACACGGCCTGAACACGTTCAAATCAGGCTCGCTCACCAATTCTTGAGCGTCGCGACGGGGCCCCGCACCGTCGGCGCCCCGCGCGCGAGGCGCTGGCCACGCCGGCGGATCCAATCAGATGATCGCGTGGCGCACCCGGGCCGAGACCCACTCGCTGAACACCACGGTCGCGAGAATGACGATCAGGATCATCGTCACCTGCGGCCATGCCAGCACGTTGAGCGAGGCCTGGAGTTGCAGCCCGAGACCGCCCGCCCCGACGAGGCCCAGCACCGCGCTCTCGCGGATGTTGATGTCCCAGCGAAACACCGAGATGCCCCAGAAGGCCGGCGCGATCTGCGGCCAGTACCCATAGATCAGCACCTGCGGCGGGCTTGCCCCGGTCGCCTCGATCGCCTCGATCTGGGTGGCGTCGGTCTCCTCGATCGCCTCGTAGAGCAGCTTGCCGACGAAGCCGATCGACCGCAGCGCGATCGCGATGATGCCGGCGAGCAGGCCCGGCCCGAGGATCGACACCAAGAGCAGCGCCCAGATCAACGAGTTGATCGAGCGCGAGGCGACGATGATGAAAAGCGCGACAGGGCGCGCGACCATTGCACTGGGCGTGGTGTTGCGGGCGGCGAGGAAGGCGACGGGCGTCGCGATGATCACGCCCAGCATGGTGCCCAGCGTCGCGATGTTGAGCGTGTCCCACAGCGGCAGCCACAGCTTCTCGACATAGCTCCAGCGCGGCGGGAAGGCGCGGGCGCCGATGTCGGCGGCCTGGCTGGGGGCGTCCGCGACGAAGGCCCAGATCGTGTCTTTCGTCATCACCTGCCAGCACCAGACGGTCAGCGCCACCAGCGCGAACCATCCAAGCCAGAGCAGCAGCCTGCCGCGCGGGGTGCGCAGCCGCCAGGCGGGCCCTTCTGCGGTCTCGATCACCGGCATGTCACTGCACCCATTTGCGGATATGGCTCGACGAATACTCGGCCACCATCACGATGCCGATGATGATGAGGAGGATCGCCCCCGCGCTGTCATACTCGTAGCGGTCGATGGCGGTGTTCAGCGTGGCGCCGATGCCGCCCGCGCCGACGATCCCGATCACGGCGGATTCGCGGAAGTTGATGTCGAAGCGGTAGAGCACGAGGCCGATCAGCCGCGGCATCACCTGCGGCTGCACCGCGTAGTTCACCAGCTGGAACCACGACGCACCGGTCGAGCGGATCGCCTCGGCCTGCGCCTCGTCGATGTCCTCGATGTCCTCGGCCAGCAGCTTCGAGAGAAAGCCGATGGTGGCGAAGCTGAGCGTCAGAAACCCCGCAAAGGGTCCGAAGCCGAACATCGCGACCAGCAGGATCGCGATGATGATCTCCTGCAGCGAGCGGCTGAGCGCGATGATCGCGCGGCACGCGTAATAGACCGGGCGCGGCGCCAGGTTGCGCGCGGCGCCGATCCCGATCGGCACCGAGATGATCACGCCCGCCACCGTCGCGGTCATGGTCATCGTCAGGCTCTCGACCAGGCCCTGGCTGATGTCCCGCCAGCGGCTGGTGAAATCGGGCTGGAGGAAGCCAAGCACGAAGCGCCAGCCGCGGTCGAAGCCCTCCCAGACGCGCACCCAGTTGACGTCGACCGAGCCGATGGCCAGGACGAGATAGAGCACGATCCCCAGATAGAGCGCATACCTGACCCGCCTGTCGCGGATCATCGTCGGCGGGCGGCGCCAGTGGCGGTGGTAAACCGTCTCGCTCATCGGCTGCCCCTCAGACCATGCCGGCCATGCGCTCGGCGGCGTCGCGCTCGGCGGCGACGTCCTCCTCGGCCGAGCGGCGCATGGCGGTCCAGTCCTCCTCGCCGTAGATGCGGGTGAGCACGTCCTCGTCCAGAGCTGCGGGCGGGCCGTCGAACACGACCTCGCCGGCCCTCAGGCCGATGATGCGCTGGGTGAACTGCTGGGCCAGCAGCACGTCGTGGATGTTGATGATCGCGGGCAGGCCGCGCTCGTCGCATATCTCGACGATCAGCCGCATGATCTGGCGCGAGGTTTTGGGGTCGAGCGAGGCGGTCGGCTCGTCGATCAGCAGAAGCTCGGGGTCCTGCGCCAGGGCGCGCGCGATGCCGACGCGCTGGCGCTGACCGCCCGAGAGCGCGTCGGCGCGCTTGTCGGCATGTTCCATCAGACCCACGCGGTCGAGCAGCCGGAAGGCGCTCTCGATATCCTCCGCGGGGAAGCGGCGCAGGAAACTGCTCCAGAAGCCCACATATCCGAGCCGGCCCGAGAGCACGTTCTCCATCACCGTGAGCCGCTCGACCAGGGCGTATTCCTGGAAGATCATCCCGATCCGCCGCCGCGCCCGCCGCAGGCCCGAGCCCGGCAGCGCGGTGATGTCGAGATCGTTCAGCAGCACCCGGCCCGATGTCGGCTCGACCAGCCGGTTGATGCATCGGATCAGCGTGGACTTGCCCGCACCCGATGGGCCGATCAGCCCGACGACCTGCCCCTTGGGCACGGTGAAGGCCACGGCCTTCAGCGCCTTGTCGCCCGTCTTGTAGGTCTTGGTCAGCGCGTCCACGGTAAGCATGCGGCCCTCGGGGCTGTCGGAGATAAACGAAGCGGGCGCGGGGAGAATCCCGCGCCCGGATTTGCAGTCAAGTGGCGCCTGTCACTGGCAGTCGTACGAGACCCCGTTGGCGTCGTCGATCTTGCGGATCACGGCCCAGTTGTCCTTGAAGGTGATCGGGATGAACTGCGCCTCGCCCGACTTCGAGAACTCCTCGGCCAGCTTCGACCCCTCCCAGGGGAAGGTGAAGAAGGCTTCCTGGATCTTCTCCTGCAGCGCGGGCGTCAGGTTGTGGGCGATGCCGTAGCCGGTCGTCGGGAAGGTCTGCGAGGTGTAGATGATGTTGAGCTGCTCGGGCTTGATCACCTCGCGCTGCTCCATGCGCTTGCGCACCGAGTTGGCGATCGACGCGGCCGGGTAGTCCTTGTTCGCGACGCCGAGGATCGAGTTGTCGTGCTTGCCCGAGAACACCGCCTCGAAGTCGCGGCCGGGGACCATGTCATAGTCGGCCTTGAGGATCGCCGAGGGCGCCTTGAAGCCCGAATTCGAGGTCTCGGAGGTAAAGGCGAGGCTCTTGCCCTTGATGTCCTCGACCTTCTCGATGCCCGAGCCGGGATAGGTGATGATCTCCATCTCGTAGCCGAACGAGCCGTCGGCCGAGGCCATCATCGTGAAGGGCCGGAAGCCCGCGCAGGCGACGGCAAGCGGGTTCGAGCCGGTGTTGAAGCCCGCGATATGCAGGCGGCCCGCACGCATCGCCTCGATCTGGGCGGCGTTCGACTGGACCGGGAAGAACTGGACCTTCTTGCCCGTCAGGTTCTCCATGTGCGCGAGGAAGCCTGACCAGACCTCGGCGTAGACCGCGGGGTCCTCGACCGGCGTGTAGGCGAAGATCAGCGTCGAGGGGTCGACCTGCTGCGCCGGGTCGGACGGGATGTCGGCGATCAGATCGCCATCGGCGTCGGTGTAGCGGCTGTCGAGCTTGAACTCGGCCAGGGCCGGCGTTGTTGCCAGCACGAGGCCGGCTGCGATGGCAGAGGCGATACGGATCATGAGTACGGTTCCCTTTCGAAGGCTTATGCCGCCGCGCCGATAGTGGATCAGTTCTGCTGCGTCGTGAACATAATATTACAATTTTATGACACTCATTGCCGCAACGCCGACAACACGGGCCGATCAGGCCGTGCCAGCGTAATATGTCTGCAGCGTCGCAAGCCAGAGCGCAAAGCCCTTTGCGGGGCCCCGGCAGCGCCGATTCTTCCTACGGCAAGGGATGGCGGGAAGCTTGCGCCGCACCGCCTGGCTGACGGGCGCGCCTCCGTGTCGGCGGTTCCGCCCCATTCGCTCTGCGGCTTGGAGGCTTTCGGCGCGGCATGGGGGATGCGGGTCGGGCGCCCCGCCGGGACGCCCGTTGTTACGCATTGGCAGGCTGGAAGGACGGCCGCCATCCGTACAGGGATCCCTGCCCGACCGGCAGCAGGGCGCGAAACATCGTTTGGCGCCCTGCATCGATGCGGCTGATCAGGACCAGGCACGAAACCGCGCCCGGCCCTGCGGCCACTCGGCATCGACGGGACAGGATGAGATACGCCCGGCGGGAGCCGAGCGCATGGCCCTCAGGAAATCAGGCCTTCCACCGACGGGTCCGCTCGAAGCGGCCGCGGGTGTTGTCGAGTTCCGCCTGCAGGTCGGCGAGAAGCTGCTCGACCTCGGCCCGCTCCCACTCGTAGGCGGGGGTGCTGAGATTGCCGATCGCCGCAATCGCCTTCACGGCCTTTTCCTTGCGCTTCTCGCTCATGCTCAGGAACTTTTCGCGCTTCTCGCTCACGTTGCTCTCCACATTTTGGGTCTCACTCCAGATGCTGCGTAGCCCAGACAGGTGAAGCCGCCAAGCCTTAAGTCGGCTTCCGGCGATCGCGATGGGCCGCTGCAGCACCATTGCGGGGTTTTTCGGGGGTGCACAGGCCTGCCACACCGCCCCTCGGCGGCATGGCTTCACGGTGGAGGTGTCAAGAATCGTCAGCGACCGAGCGCTCGACACGCCTGAAGCCCGACATGATCTGCTCGCAGGCTCACGGAAGTCGGCTTCGGCCGATGAGGCGAAGCCCGCAGGCGCACACCCGGATCATGCTTCGCTTGGAATAGGCGGGTGCCTTGCGCCCGCGTTGCGGCAAGGGACTGCGCCCTGGTGAGTGCCGGGGGGCATGGTGGTTCCACGTCTCAGGCGTGCAGCCGGATCCGGGAGGCAGCGCCATCCCGCCGCGCCCTGTCCCGCCAGGTCCGGGACAAGGGCGCGTCGCCGACGAAGCTTGCCGAGCCGATCTGGTCCTCGATGCGCAGGCATTCGTTCCACTTCGCCATCCGCTCGGAGCGCGAGAACGAGCCGACCTTGAGCCGCCCGCAGCCGAGCCCCGTCGAGAGATGGCAGATCGAGACATCCTCGGTCTCGCCCGATCGGACCGATACGATCGCGCCCCGGCCATCCGTCCTGGCGATGCGGAAGGTCTCGAGCGACTCTGGCCGCCGATCACCTCGGTCGCGAACACCGGCCGGCCGATCTGGTCCTGAGCCGGACGTGGAAGGTCCGGCCGTCCTCGATCACCGCGAGGGGCTTGTCGTCGAGCCAGGCATATTCGCGCAGGAGCCCGCCGGCCGCGTCGAATTCGGCGATGCGGTCAGTGCTCCCCGAGAATGACTCGAAACGATGGTTCATAATTCACGATACCGCGGCTTTTTTATTTATTTAGATATAGAGGCCTCCATAAAATACAAATAATTATAAAAATCGATACTGGCAATGACAAAAATAATGCGTAGGGAACCTCAAGTTTATTGAAAAGATATTCAATTTTTTCAATTACAAATATAGAAGCCATTGTGCAGGTGAGTTTCCCACGAATTGTTAACATGCTCAGATGCTGCTTCATGATCCTTCTACTTCCTTGTGGCCAAGATCGCGATGACGATCGAAAATACCAAAATGGCGCCAACGACAATCCAGGAAAGCGATTCCGGTGGAGAAGAATGCCTCTCACGCTCCGCATCAGCAGGCGGGGGATGAATGACAACTCGGGCATAGAGTACTTCAGTCAATTCCACATTGGCTCCGACAGCTGGATTCGCACGATAAAACAACACCAAGAGATCGACAGATTGCCTCCGTAGCGGCCGACGCCGGAACACTTTTCAATCCGGCTCCGATAGCCGCGACGTACAGATGTCACCCAAATCGCCGGGCAGATCAGCTTCCTTCACACATGCAGAAAAGCAGCTCTGAAACTCCGTGTTATTCACAGCCCCTGAAAGAGCAGAGCTAAGGCCGCTTGGATCATAAGTACTTCCCGGATCACACTCGATCACCACCGCCCCTACTTTTCGATTATAAACAGATCTGCACGCTCTCCCCTCTGGATCAAATTTCCTCAGGGGCGACTGCCGCGCATAGCCATATGCACTCGCCCCATCGATCAGTCCGATCGGGTCGGGCTGCAGGTAGCGCCCGGTGGTGCGGTCGTAGTCGCGCATCCAGTTCTGGTGGAGGCCGTTCGCCGGGAGATCGCTCCACCGGAGCGATCTCTGATCCGGCTCACCCGCCTGGAACCACTGGCCGGGGAAGTGCAGGGCCGGGACCGAGACGGT
>NZ_JAEHHL010000011.1 GCF_016623495.1 Thermohalobaculum xanthum
AACCACTGGCCGGGGAAGTGCAGGGCCGGGACCGAGACGGTCGCGACGTGCATGCCGCCGAAGGGCAGAGACTCGCCCCGATCGCGAGGCCGGCTTGCACGCAGCGCGATGAGGGCCCTGCACACCTCGGTACGAGTTTCCGCCTGAAAGTCGGGAGTCCCAGGTTCTGCGTTCCATCTTTTTCGACACATAACTAATTGATAAATAATATATTTTTGGAAGATGGCGACCCCGGCAGGACTCGAACCTGCAGCCGTCGGATTAGAAGTCCGGTGCTCTATCCAGTTGAGCTACGGGGCCGTGCGGACTGCATAGCGCCAAGGCTCGGGTGCGGCAATGCCGTGCTGCGGCTCAGGCTGCCCGGCGGCCGGCCGCCAGGCGCGCGAGCCGCCCGTCGATCGCCGCGAGGCCCGCGAGGATCAGCCCGAGACCGGCGAAATGCTGCGGCGCGAGGCGCTCGCCCAGCACCAGCCAGCCAAGCACGATCGCCGAGGGCGGAATCAGGAAGGTCACCAGCGAGATCGCCGTCGCGCCCGCCGCCGCCAGCACGCGGAAGAACAGCACATAGGCCAGCGCCGTCGACAGAAGCCCCAGCGCGACCACCGCAGCGATCGTCCCGGCATCGGGGGCGGGCAGCGCCCAGGGCCGGTCGATCAGCAGCGCCAGCGGCAGAAGGATCGCCGAGGACGCCGTGACCTGCCCCGCCGCGGTCGCCACCGGATCGACGCCGAGCCGTCGGAAACGCCGCCCGAAGACGCTGGCCAATCCATAGGAAAGCGCCGCGCCCAGGATCGCGAGCTGGCCCATCGTCGCCCCGCCGATGCCGCCCAGCGCCTCCCACCCGACCATCACCACGACGCCCGCGAAGCCCAGCGCGACGCCCGCGGCACGCAAGGGCGTAAGCCGCTCGTCCGCGGTCAGCGCGTTCGCGACCAGCACCGTGAAGATCGGCGTCATCGCGTTGAGGATCGAGGCGAGCCCGCCCGCGATCTGCGTCTGGCCAAAGGCGATCAGGCTGAAGGGGATGGCGTTGTTCAGAAGCCCCATGCCGAGGAACGAGGCCCAGACCGCGCCGCTCTTCGGCACCGCGCGCCGCCCCGCGAGGATGAAGAGCCACAGCGCCGCCGCCGCCAGCGCGACGCGCGCGGCGACAACCGTGAGAGGCGGCAGCGTCTTGACCGCGATCCCGACAAACAGGAACGAGCCGCCCCAGAGGATGGAAAGCGCCCCCAGAAGCAACCATTCTCGCCGTCCGATGCCCGTCACGCCCGACCCTCGCTTCGACCGCCACGCCCGATCGCGCGGCGCGGATGACCCTAGGGCGAGGCGCGCACCCGCGCAGCCCGATTCTTGCGGCGCGCGGCGCGCCCCGCCCTCCCTTGCGATTGGCGCCAGCGCGCCCTAAAACGCTCGCGCATTCCATCGCATCTGCGCGCGCCGAGGACATCCATGACCGAGCTTTCCTACCGCGAGCCCGAGCCGAAGATCATCGCAGGCGTCAAGGGCGACTGGGAGATCGTGATCGGCATGGAGGTCCATGCCCAGGTGCAGGCGAAGTCCAAGCTGTTCTCGGGCGCCTCGACCGAATTCGGGGCCGAGCCCAACAGCAATGTTAGCCTGGTGGACGCCGCCATGCCCGGCATGCTGCCCGTGATCAACGCCTTCTGCGTCGAGCAGGCGGTGCGCACCGGGCTGGGGCTGAAGGCGCAGATCAACCTGCGCTCGGTCTTCGACCGCAAGAACTACTTCTACCCGGACCTGCCGCAGGGCTACCAGATCAGCCAGTACAAGCATCCCGTGGTGGGCGAGGGCGAGGTGCTGGTCGACCTCGCGCCCGGCGTCGCGCGCAAGGTGCGGATCGAACGCATCCATCTCGAGCAGGACGCCGGCAAGTCGGTGCACGACATGGACCCCGAGATGTCCTTCGTCGATCTCAACCGCACCGGCTGCGCGCTGATGGAGATCGTCTCGATGCCCGACATCCGCGGGCCCGAGGAGGCGGCGGAATACGTCCGCAAGCTCAGGCAGATCATGCGCTATCTGGGCACCTGCGACGGCAACATGCAGGAAGGCAGCCTGCGCGCCGACGTCAACGTCTCGGTCCGGCCCGTGGGATCGACCGAGTTCGGTACGCGCTGCGAGATCAAGAACATGAACTCGATGCGCTTCATCCAGCAGGCCATCGACTACGAGGCGCGCCGCCAGATCGCCAACCTCGAGGATGGCGGCACCGTCGTGCAGGAGACGCGGCTCTACGACCCGAACAAGGGCGAGACGCGCTCGATGCGCTCGAAGGAGGAGGCGCACGACTACCGCTACTTCCCCGACCCCGACCTGCTGCCGCTCGAGATCGAGCAGGCGCTGGTCGACCGCGTGGCCGACAGCCTGCCCGAACTGCCGGACGACAAGAAGGCCCGGCTGGTCGGTGCCTACGGGATCACGGAATACGATGCCTCGGTGCTGGTGGCCGAGCGCGCGAACGCCGACTTTTTCGAGGAGGTCGCCCGGGGCCGCGACGGCAAGCAGGCGGCGAACTGGGTGATCAACGAACTGTTCGGCCGGCTGAACAAGGAAGGGCTCAGGATCTCGGAGAGCCCCGTCTCGGCCGCGCAGCTGGGCAGCATCATCGACCTGATCGGATCGGGCGACATCTCGGGCAAGATCGCCAAGGACCTGTTCGAGATCGTCTACACCGAGGGCGGCGACCCCGCCGGGATCGTCGAGGCGCGCGGCATGCGCCAGGTCACCGACACCGGCGCGATCGAGGCCGCGGTCGACGAGGTCATCGCCGCCAATGCCGACAAGGCCGAGCAGGCGCGGGCCAAGCCGTCGATGGCAGGCTGGTTCGTGGGCCAGGTCATGAAGGCCACCGGCGGCAAGGCCAACCCGCAGGCAGTGCAGGCACTGGTCAAGGCAAAGTTGGGCGTCGAGTGAGGCCGTGGACGCCGGTCAGGCGTCGCTGTCGAGGCGCTCCTCGTCGCAGATCACCTTGAACAGCGGGTCGACCGGCGGCTCGGCGTCTTCCGCGGGCTGCTCGGGCTCGCCGTAATACTGCACGAACAGGCGCATCGCATGCGCGACGCCATCCGGTGTCACGTTGCGCAGATCATCCTCGAAATAGGCCCCGCGGGTGAACTGGCCGGTAATCAGTTCGTAGGACGGGTAATAGGCGATGCCCGGCCGGGCGCGGCAGATCTGCTCGGCGGCCACGCGCAGCGCCGACTTGCTGTAGCAGGTCGAGGTGATGACGCTGCGCGGCTCGTAGGTCGCAACCAGCGGCACGGGCGAGACGGTGATCACCGCGCGCGATGACGGGTTCACCTCGCGCAGGCGGTCGAGGAAGCCCAGCATGTCGGCCTCGACCTCGGCGGCGGTGAAGTTGACGAAACGATAGCGCGCCGGATCCGGCGCCCCCGCCGCGACGCCGGGCGCCAGCGGGAAGACCGCGCCGTCGGCCGTCGCCTCCCACGCCTCGGTCAGCCCGAGGGTAAAGACGAAGACGTCGACATCGGCGAAGAGCGTGCGCACGGCGGCGAGATGGGCCGCGCGCGCCTCTTCCACCGCGTCCTCGGTGGCGAAGCCGTCGGGCTCGATCTGCGGCCTGAAGGGGTCGGCATAGCGCCCGTCCGGCCTCAGCCAAGCCCGGTCCGCCGGGTCGAAGCGCCCATGCGCGCGGTCGAACAGCTGAACCAGCTGTCGCGCGGTGTAGATGTTGCCGTATCTGGCCGAGAACACGCCGTAGTTCTTTTGCGCGGCCTCGGCGTCCGTGATCCCTTCGGGCGCCGCCTCGGGCACGAAGTAGTTGTAGCCGCTACGCTGCAGGGTGCGCGCGATGTGCTGCGCAAAGCAGCTGCCCGCGCTGCCCAGCCGGTCGGTGCGGGCGATGGTGAAGGGCGCGTCGACGACCGGGTCGATCGCGTCGAGCGGTGGCTCGCTCACTGCCTTGCGCCAGAACTGGTGCGGCGGCAACCCGACATAGGGATTGCGCACCCGCGTCCCGCGTCCCGCGGATTTCTTGCCGTGCCCCGCCTTTCCCCGCACGCCCGACGCGGCAAAGGCCGCCTCGCAGGCCTCGAGGTCGACACCCACCGGGGTCGCGTCGCGCGCCTTCGGCTGATCGTAGAGCTCGTAGCTCGCGGCGACGAGATCCTCGAGCCCGCCGAACCGCGCGCCCATGCGCTTGGGTCCGCGAAAGGCGAAGGCACCGGCCAGGCCCAGCCGCTCGGCGATCCCGGGATAGACGGACCAGACCGCGCCGTTCAGCAGCGGATCCTCGGCAAAGTCCTCGGGGGTCTCGATCCGGGGTTCGATCCCGAGCTTGTCGAGCAGGAGCCGTGCAACCGTTCCGATCACCCGGAATTTCGGGTGGTTGTAGGTGTGCATGAAGCAGCCGCCGCGCAGCCAGCCATCGACCTCGCCCTCGAGCGGCAGGTCGCAGCGCCGGCTGTCATCCGCAAGCTGCTGCCGGGCCTCATCGAACTTCGCGTAGTAGCCCAGCTTCTCGAACACGGCGTCACAGTAGAGATCGACCGCCTCGTCCCGGGAATAGCCCAGGCGGTGAGCGGCGTAGGCAATGGCGGAATGATAGGGACCGAACGCCGTCGAGAGCTGCTCGCCGCCCTTGATCAGATGCGCCATGTCGGGATGGAAGCCCCGGAAGAACACCGTCGGGTAGGTGACGACGCGCGAGGGGTCCGGCCTCGCTTGCGCGGGAAACTCGAAATTGCGCGCCGCGAGAACGAGATCCGCATCAAGCAGGCGCGACACGCCCTCGGCGTCGAGCCGTCCCAGGCGCTGCGGCATGCAGGCTTCCGCCTCGGCACCCCCGAGCATCACCTCCAGCGCACGGGCAAGCACGTCGGATTGGCAACTGCCGAAGACAGAAATCCGCATGGTCATTGGATCGCGCTCCCTCGCCCCGCCCGGCGGCTGGCCGCGGGCGCAGGGCCGCGCCCAGCGCGGGCCGCCCGTCCGCCGACGGCTTCTCGCGTCCGCAGCATGCCCGGCAGGCGATGCGTTGGCAACACGCCCCGCCCCCGCGGGTGAAGCGATTCTTCGGGACCAGCGCGGCGCGAGGCAGGCCCGGACGCCGCGACGCGTACCACGCCATGACCGAGGCTGCTCGCATGCGGAGAAGTATCCATCTCAAATCAGGAAAAACGAACGATTCCCCCGCTTAACTTGACACAAACCGGCAAAGAACAGCACACTAGAGCCAACTGAGAAACGTGTGAGACCTCAGCGTCTTTGTTCGAGGCATGTTTGTTCCGGCCGATTCTCGTCGAGCTTGCGGGCTGCGGGGGGAACGGCAATGCCGAAGCCGACGAAAACTGTTGAATTTGAGATCATCGGACTCAGCGACGAGAGCGATGAGATCGGCGGCGCGCCGGACGACGAGATCACATCACTCACTACCGGTTTCACGGTCGACGGGACGCTTGCCGACTCGGTCGATACGGTCATTTTCCTCGTCTCCCTCAGCGACGGGACGGTTGACGAAGTCGAGTTCGGCGACGCGGATCCGTCGACAACCCTTACGGACGAGGCCAGCGCCGCCGAGGATGACGGCGGCAGCTTTCAAAGTGTTGATAGCGACTGGCGATTCACGCTCGACAGTTCGGGCAACTGGACGCTCGAATACACCGGCGCCGACTTGCCGAGCGGCGTCGTCGAGATCGGCGCCCAGTACACCACGATCCATCCCCGTTCGGGCAAGGTCCAGATCAAGGACGCCATCGCCAAGTTCTTCACCATTGCCGCGCCGTCGTCGAACGCGCCTGTCGTCATCGATACCGCCGACGATGCGGGCGGCGTGGTCGATGATCCGGCGGCACAGGATTCGGACAGCATCACCGACACCGGCGCAATCGCGTTCTCGGACAGTGATCTGGGGAATGTCCACAGCGCCTCGGCGGTCTTCTCCTCGACCACGCATTCCGACCAGCTCGGCAGCCTCAGCGCCTCGGTGACGTCCCAGACGAACGACACGACCGGCGCGGGCGGTGTCGTGATCTGGGACTACGAGGTCACTGCCGATGCCCTGCGGTTCCTCGGCGCAGGCGAGCAGATCACCGAAGTCTACACGGTCGAGATCACCGACAACAACGGCTCGACCGTCAGCGTCGATGTGACCGTGACCCTCGACGGCACGAATGACGCACCGACGATCTCGGTCGCGAGTTCGACCCTGGCCGGCGGCGTATCCGAGCGCGCCGACGGCGCCGTCGACGAAGGAACCGCGACACTCGCGACCTCCGGGGCGATTGCCTTCGACGACGCCGATGGGAACGCCACCCATGGCGCGAGCTTCGTCGGCCAGGAACCCGGCTATCTCGGGACCTTCAGCCTCGCGTCAACACCCCTGGGGGGAACCTGGGGCTGGAGCTTCGAGATCGATGACGCGTTGCTGGAATCGCTGCCCGAGGGGCAGACCCTCACCCAGCGCTACGACGTCACCATCGACGACCGCAATGGCGGCACGGCGACCGAGACGGTGACGGTCACCCTGACCGGCGCGAACGACGCGGCCGTGATCGGGTCGCCCGGCGATCCGGGTAACGACGACGCGGTCACCGAGGACGAGACTGCGAGCACGCTGACCGCGACAGGCGTGCTGGCGATCTCGGATGCGGACACCGGCGAGGACACGTTCTCCACCACTGTCGCGCCCGTTGGTGCCCCGCTCGGCACGCTCGTGTTGGCAGCCGATGGCAGCTACACCTACTCGGTCGCGAACGCGGCGGTGCAGCATCTCGCCGACGGTGCGACCCATGTCGACCGGTTCACCGTCACCTCGGACGATGGAACCACCCGGGAGGTCGCCTTTACCGTCACCGGCACGAACGATGTCGCGGTGATCAGCGGGACCGACAGCGGCAGCGTCACCGAGGACACGAGCCTGAATACCGGCGGCGTGCTCTCTGTCTCGGACAGCGATGACGGCGAGGCGGCGCTTCAGGCGGTTAGCGATGTGGCCGGGAGCTATGGCAGCTTCACCGTCGCGGCGGACGGAACCTGGAGCTACGCGCTGAACAACGCCAACGCGGCCGTGCAGGCGCTGGACGCGGGCGACGCGCCGCTGACCGACAGCTTCGAGGTCACCTCGGCCGACGGCAGCGCCACGCATATGCTCACGGTCACGATCAACGGCGTGGACGAGGCCGAGCCACCGACCGATCCGGACCAGACCGTCCCGCTGGTGGGCACGCCGGACCTGCTCGCCATCAGCGACACGGGCACCTCGGATGGCGACGACATCACCGGCACGGCCATCGCCTCGTTCTCGGTGGCGCTGATCTCGGGCGTCGAGGCGGGGGATACCGTCACCCTGCAGATCGACGGCAGCGATGTCGCAAGCCATGTCGTCGACGCAACCGACATCGCCAACGGCGCGGTCACCTTCAGCGGGGTCGACCTTGGCGCGCCGGGTGCGAAATCGGTGCGCGCGGCCGTCTCCGACGGATCGGGCAACACCTCGGTCTCGGGCGCGCTGGTCGCGACCCTCGACGCGGCCGCGGCGGGGGGCTCCACGCTCGACCTTCTGGCCGGTTCCGACAGCGGCCTTTCGGACTCGGACAACCTCACCAACGTGACCCTCCCGGTGCTGCGGGTCTACTTCGATGCGGGCGTGGCGGCTGGCGAGTATCTCGGCTTCTACATCAACGGGACCGAGGACACGCTGATCCACATCCTCGAGCAGTCGGACATCGACCAGGGCTATGTCGATCTCCAGATTGGCACCTCGCTGGCGGATGGCGTCCATTCGATCGAGGCACGGATCGGGACGGTCAACGCGCTCTACGCGATGTTCGGCATCATCATCTGGGAAAGCTACGACACGACCTCGAACCTCGCGATCGAGATCGACACCACCGCCCCTGATCCGGTGACGATCGTGCAGGCGCTGGCAGGCGGCTTGCCGATCGATTACGCCGCGACGACCGACGACACGACGCCCGAGTTCACCGGCACCGCGGCACCCGGCACTACCGTGACCTTGCGTCAAGGCACCACCGTCTACGGCGCGACCACGGCGGATGCGTCGGGCAACTGGTCGATCACCCCCGACGCGCCCCTGCCGGACAAGCTCTACTACTTCTTCGCCGAAACCTCGGACGAGGCAGGCAATATCGCGCGCGACAATTTCCTGCTGCGCGTCGACGCGGTCGCCGACCCGGCCCCGCCACCGCCGCAGGACGAGCCCAGCCTGGACGACATGTGGCACCTTGCGGCGCTGGGTGGCGTGCAGGCGGACTGGACCGACTTCTCGGCCATCGAGTCGGTTTGGGCCGATTACAGCGGCGCCAATGTCTCCTACGGCATCTTCGACGACGGGGTCGAGTACGACCATGTCGACCTCGACGACAACTACGACTGGGACAAGCACCTCCTGATCAACGGCGAGCCGCTCGACGCCTATCCGGCGGTTTCAACCGCGGGTGTGCATGGCACCGCCGTCTCGGGCGTCATCGCCGCCGAAGCGAATGGCGAGGGCACGGTTGGCATCGCGTATGGCGCGACCCTGACCGGCGTGAACATCTTCAGCGGGCCGGCCTACGTGAACGACGCCGGCACCGACGCCGGCCACGGCTTCTACCAGGCAATCGACCAGCAGTTCCGGTTCGACATCGTGAACCACAGCTGGGGCGGCGCGCCGATCTTCCTCGACGACGATCCCAGCGTGGTCGGCAGCAATGTCGGCCCCGCCACGGTCGCGGGCTTCGAGAAGGCGGTCGAAACAGGTCGCGGGGGCCTCGGCACGCTGATCTTCAAGTCTGCCGGCAACTGGGCCGACAATGCGAACGGCAATGTCTCCGACGCCAGCCGCTACTCGATCACGGTTGCCGCCTTCGACAGCGATGGCGATGTGTCGTTCTATTCGAACCGCGGATCGAACGTGCTGATCTCGGCCCCGTCCAGCGGCTACACCTCGATCGGCAACCTGCGGGTGCCGACCACCGACCGCCAGGGGCTCAACGGCTATGTCTCGGGTGACTGGTCCACCTCGGGGCCCGGCGGCTTTGGCGGAACGTCGTCCGCGTCGCCCACGGCGGCGGGTGTCGCGGGACTGATGCTCGAAGCCAATCCGGACCTTGGCTGGCGCGACGTGCAGGACATTCTTGCGTACTCCGCCAGCCATATCGGCAGCCCCGTGGGCGTGGACGACACGACAATCGAGATCGTGCCCGTCGACCTCGACAACAATGGCTCCTACGAGACCACGGCAGCCCGGCGGATCGAGTATTTCGCGAAAGTCTGGAACGGCGCCGACAACTGGAACGGCGGCGGGCTGCATTACTCGAACGACTACGGCTTCGGCGCGATCAACGTGCATGACGCGGTGCGCATGGCCGAGGTCTGGCACCTCTTCGGGCCGGCGCAGACCTCTGCGAACGAGGGCGAGATCACGCACAGCTTCGCCAATGCCGACCCGGCCACGTCGCCGCTGCTTTCGGTCAGCGGCGACGGTTCGACGATGACCACGACCTTCACCGTCTCGGGCGCGTCGATGGAACTCGACACCGTCGACATCCGCATCACGCTGGCGGCGATGCTGCTGCAGGAAGCCGAGCTGACCATCACCTCGCCCTCGGGCACCGAGGTGACGCTGACCCGGCCCGACATCGCCGACTACATGCCGGTGTTCACCGCCTTCGGCACGCCCACCACCAACGTGCTGGCCTGGACCTACGGCGCCCATGCCTTCAAGGGCGAGGACCCCAACGGTGTCTGGACGGTGACCCTGACCGAGCGCGACGTGACCTACGACGTCGACAACTTCGGGCAGGAGCTCGACGGCATCGCCCTGCGCGACATCGCCTTCACCTTCTACGGCACGATCGACGGGGCCGACGGCATCTCGCTCGCGGACGATGTCTACCATTACACCGACGAGGTGTTCGACGTGCTCGCCGCGACCTTGTCGCGCGACGTCATCAGCGATGCCTCGGGCACCGATTGGCTCGACATGGCAGCGATGACCCATGACCTCGTGGTCGACCTTGCCGCCGGCACGGCCAGCTCGCTGAGCGCGGGGACCTTCATCGCCGCGGGCGCCGAGGCCATCGAGAACGTGGTCGCGGGCGACGGCGACGACACGCTGATCGGCACGGCCGGCGACAACCAGCTGATCGGCATGCGGGGCAGCGACACGCTGAACGGCGGCGGCGGCACCGACAGCCTTACCGGCGGCGTGGGCTCGGATCTTTTCGTGTTCGAGACGGGATTTGGCACGGTGACGGTCACGGACTTCATCGGCGACCTCTTCGCCGCACCCGGCGAGGCCGACCTGCTCGACTTCTCGGGTGTGACCGAACTTGCCAGTTATTCCGACTTCACCTCGTCGCTGTTCGTCAACGCGGAGGGCGTGGTATACGACCACGACGCGGACGGGATCGACACCGTGCTGTTCGCGGGCCTGGGCTCGACGGCCGACATATCGGAGGACGACGTCCTCGGCAACTGGGCGCTGGTCTGAGCCGATCCCTATAGCGGCGCCCCGCGGGTGGTCACGGTTCGGCCGGGACCACCTCCTCCAGCGGATGCGCGTCGAAGGCCCAGCCGTCGGTCCCGTCGGGATACCAGGAAACGGCCCGATACCCGTACTCGCGGATCGCGCGCTTGGCCGCGTTCCACGACATCCAGCACTCGGCGAGGCAGAAGAACACCAGCGGGCGGGCCTTGTCCCCACCGGTCGCCCGATCGAGCCCGGCGCGGAAGTAAGTATCGGTCTCTGGCGCGAGCCCGCCATAACCGACATTCGGCAACCAGATCGTGCCCGGGATCGACATCCTCGGCTTGTCGCGCCAGATCGTGCCGGCGGGCAGGTTCGCCGGCTTCGGCGCGCGCGGCAGCACGTCGATGAACACCGCCTCGCCCGCGCGCCACAGCGCGAAGGCGGCCTCGGTATCGAGCACCGTGCCGCCCTCGAGTGTCGCCGGCACCGGCGCGCGGAACTGGTCCTCTCGATAGCCTTCGGGTTCGGGCACCACGTCGCCCGCACGGGCCACAGCCGCCAGCATGGCAATCGCGAGCCACGTCGCGAGGGCGCGCGCGGGCCCCGCGATCATTGCTTGACCGCCTTGCCCATGTCGTCGACCAGAGGGACCCCGTACTCCGCCAGGATCGCATCGATCTCGGCCTGGTTGCGGCGGATCAGGCTGTTGAGCTTGCGCTTCCAGACCAGCTCGCCCGGCCGCACACCCATGGTGATGCGATAGAAGAGCCGAGGCGCGCCCTCCTCGTGCAACAGCGGTGTGACGACAAGGGCCGGCTCGGCGCGATCCGCGAGATAGCCGGCGATCGGTCCCCAGGCGACGGCCGCATCGATCTCGCCGGCCCGGAGCGCCGCGATCATGGCCTCGTTGGGCGAGTCGAACCGGCGGTCCACCATCAGGTCGTAGGGCCTCGCATGCCCCAACAGCCCCAGCCGGCTCATGTGGCTGGTCGGCGGTGTTCCCGCGATCACGCCGATACGCCGCCCCTGCAGCCGCGCGTCCGCCAGCGTGGTCACGTCGGCGAGGTCGCTATCGGGCCGCGTCAGCAGCACATAGGCCGAGGTATAGTAGTGATTGGTGTTGAGCACCATCTCGTCGCCCTGCGCGTAGCCGATCACCACGTCGCAGTGCCCGTCATAGAGCGTGCGGCGGATGAAGCCCGTGGCCTGCGGAAACCACGTATAGGTGACGGGCAGGCTCAGTTCGCGGCCAAGCAGATCGGCGATCCGGTTCTCGAACCCCTCACCCTCCTTGTTCGAGAAGGGAAGATTGGCGGGGTCCGAGCAAACCCGCAGTTGCGTCGCGGACACCAGATCCGCCGTTTGGGCGCGGGCGCCACCCGCGGCGAGCGCCACCGCGAGCAGCGCGAGTGCGACGAGGCCGCCCGTGACGCGGCCCCTCCGGCGCTCAGTTGCCCATGCAGGCATTCTCGAACTCCCGCGCCGTCTCCGGCTTGGAGGCCTTCTTCGGCGGCCGCCCGCGCGGGATGGCGCCCGATCCATGGGCCTTGAGATAGATGTAGATGTCGTCGAGGTAGCACATCACGTTCGGGTTGGTGCCGAAGGCCGGCATCACCGACTGCTGCGAGGCGCCGACCTTCGTGCG
This sequence comes from Thermohalobaculum xanthum, assembly GCF_016623495.1. Classification (GTDB taxonomy): domain Bacteria; phylum Pseudomonadota; class Alphaproteobacteria; order Rhodobacterales; family Rhodobacteraceae; genus Thermohalobaculum; species Thermohalobaculum xanthum. The sequence continues at coordinate 12,102 of NZ_JAEHHL010000011.1, forward strand.
GCCATTCGTTACGACATCGATGAAATCGTAATAATCCATGTCGACCGCCGACTTCTTCAGTGCGGGCGCATAGGTCGACCCCTCGCCATCCGGGCCGTGACAGACGTGGCATTCGGCATGGTAGCGGCGGAAGCCCGAGAAGGTGTACCAGTCGACGGTGCCGTCGGCCTCGATCTTGAAGGTCGGCACATCGTCGGCGGTGAAGAACTTGCCGTCATCCTCGCTCACGGCCGTCAGGTTGTCCTGCGCCGGTGCAGGTGAGGCAAGCGCGACCGCGGCGGCGCAGAAGACCGCGAGCCCAAGCGCGCGGGGCGTTACGTTGTTCATGCCTTGTCGTTCCTTTGGTTCCTGGCGGCCGCAGGCCCGCCGGGCTCCGGCCCGTTCGAACCTGCGGCATGCCGGCAAAAACGGGCCCGGCGCCGGTCATCAGACCATCGTGGCACCGGGCCCTGCCTGTCTGGCGCTTTTACGCGCCTTGCTTCTCGTCTCAGTTCGGCAGCGCGAAGACCGTGAGCTGCCCACCAAGCGCCGTGTAGTTGTTCAGACCGGCATAGCCGCCGACTGCGCCAAGCCCGTCATTGGGGTTGGTGAGCCCCGCGGCGAGACCGATGCCGGCCCAGCCGCCGATGCCCGACAGCACCGCGACATACTGCCTGCCGTCGTGGCTGTAGGTCATCACGTTGCCGATGATCCCCGACGGGGTCTTGAACTTGTAGAGTTCCTGACCCGAGCGCGCGTCGACGGCCTTGAGGAAGCCCTCGAGCGTGCCGTAGAAGACCACGTCACCCGCGGTGGCCAGGGCGCCCGACCAGACCGAGAACTTCTCGGGCAGCGACCAGACGATCTCGCCTTCCGTTGCATCCCAGGCGATGAAGTTGCCCATGCCGCCATGGCTGCTCGGCGCGGGATACATCGACAGCGTCGCACCGACATAGGGCTGGCCAGCGGTGTAGCTCACGCGGAACGGCTCGTAGTCCATGCAGACATGGTTGGTCGGCACGTAGAACAGCCCGGTCCGCGGCGAGAAGGCCGCCGGCTGCTGGTCCTTCGAGCCAAGCGCCGCCGGGCAGACGCCCGTGGTGTTGACGTCCTCGCCATTCTGCTCGGTCGAGTACTGCGCCACGACAGCCGGACGGCCATAGTTCGCCGAGTTCTTGTCCATGTCGACGCCGGTCGTCCAGTTGACCGCCGGGTCATACTTCTCGGCCACCAGAAGCTCGCCGCTCTCGCGGTCGAGCGTGTAGCCAAGCCCGTTACGGTCGAAGTGCACGAGGAGCTTGCGCATCGCGCCGCCCATCTCCTGATCGACGAGGATCATCTCGTTGATGCCGTCAAAGTCCCACTCGTCATGGGGCGTCATCTGGTAGGCCCACTTCGCCATCCCGTCATCGGGGTCGCGCGCGAAGATGGTCATCGACCAGCGGTTGTCGCCCGGGCGCTGCGTCGGGTTCCAGGTCGATGGGTTACCGGTGCCATAGTAGAAGAGATCGAGATCGGGATCATAGGAGTACCAGCCCCAGGTGGTCCCGCCGCCGATCTGCCACTGGTCGCCTTCCCAAGTCGCGGTGCCCGAGTCCTTGCCCACCGGCTTGCCCAGATGGGTGGTCTTCTCCGGGTCCATCAGCGTGTCGCTGTCAGGGCCCATCGAATAGGCGCGCCATTCCTGCTCGCCGGTGTTTATGTTGTAGGCGGTGACATGGCCGCGGACGCCGAACTCGCCGCCCGAGATACCGACGATGATCTTGTCCTTCACGGGAAGGACCGTCGCGGTGTTGGTTTCGCCCTTCGACGGGTCTCCGTTCACCGCGGACCACACCACCTCGCCGGTGTTGGCGTTGAGCGCCACCACGGTGGTGTCTGCCTGGTGCAGGAACACCTTGCCCTCGGCATAGGCCAGGCCGCGGTTGACCGTGTCGCAACACATGACGGGGATGACGTCCGGATCCTGCTTCGGCTCGTACTTCCACTTGATCGCGCCGTTGTTGTTCAGGTCGAGCGCGTAGACGATGTTGGGGAAGGGCGTATGCACGAACATCGTGTCGCCGATCACCAGGGGCGAGCCCTCGTGGCCGCGCAGGACGCCCGTCGAGAAGGTCCAGGCAACCTGCAGGTCGCCGACATTGCCGCGATTGATCTGGTCAAGGTTCGAATAGCGCGTGTTCGCGTAGTCGCCCGTCTGTATGGCCCAGCCGTTCGGATTCTTGGTGAGGGACTTCACGCTCTCATTGGCGAGCGCTTGGCCCGCCATTGCCGTCGCAACCGCCGCTGTGAAAGCCAGCATGCGCTTCATCTTCATTCCTCCCTTTTAACCTTCTTGCAGGCGGCTCCGCCGCCCGGGATCCGGATGTCCCAACCCGCTGCCGGACGACGGCAGAGACGCTCTAATACGCGCGTTCGGCTTCAGGACCTGAAAACGCGAACCAGTGTAGACTGGAAATTGCTGATTCCGGGTACGCAAGTTTATTTTTGTTTCGGATGCTGCTCCCGGACGGCAGCTTTCGTCAAGCCGAACAGCGGTCTTTGGCGGATCGCATTCCATCAGGCGGGAACGGGAGCACGGAATTTTGTCCGCTCCGGCTTGATTCGCGGACGCGCACCCTTCCACGGGTCAGTTACGGCAAAGGTCACGTGCAACGGCGGCCGCGCGCGCGGCGCGGCTTATACCCCCAACCGCTCGGCGTGCCAGGCGATATGATCGCCGCCGAAGGTCTCGACGAAGAAATAGCTGTGGTCGTAGCCCGGCTGCATCCGGAACACCGAAGGCGTGCGCGTCGCGGCCAGCGCCGCGGCCAGCGATTCCGGCTTGAGCAGGTCGATGAACTGGTCCGAGGCCCCCTGATCGATCAGCAGGTCCGAGTGCCAGCCGCGCTCGGCCAGCAGCAGGCAGGCATCGTGCCCCTTCCAGCCCTCGCGATCCTCGCCCAGATAGGCGGCCAACTGCTTGCGGCCCCAGTCCGAGGTGCTGGGATGCGCGATCGGCGCGAAGGCCGAAACCGAGCGGAACCGGTCCGGGTTGCGCATCGCGATCGTCAGTGCGCCATGACCGCCCATCGAGTGGCCGGTGACGCCCTGGCGCTCCATGTCGATCGCGAAGTTGGCGCCGACCAGTCCCGGCAGCTCCTCGACGACGTAGTCGTACATCCGGAAATGCGGTGCCCAGGGCGCCTCGGTCGCGTTGACATAGAAGCCTGCGCCCTGGCCGAGGTCGTAGGCGTCGTCATCCGCGACGCCCTCGCCGCGCGGGCTGGTGTCGGGATAGATCACGGCAACGCCATGCAGCGCGGCATGGCCCTGCAGCGCGGCCTTGGTCATCGCGTTCTCATGCGTGCACGTCAGGCCCGAGAGGTACCAGACCACCGGCACACGGCCCTGCTGCGCCTGGGGCGGCAGGTAGACGGCGAAGGTCATGTCACAGGCGCAGGCCTCCGAACGGTGGCGGTAGACGCCCTGCACGCCGCCATGGCTGGCATTTTCCGAAACGGTTTCCATCGCGTGTGCCTCCTGTTGCGTCGTGCGATCGCGCGGCCTGCCCGCGCGGTCTGCTTGAGGTTCAGTACGAGTATTCGC
>NZ_JAEHHL010000012.1 GCF_016623495.1 Thermohalobaculum xanthum
TGAAATCAACTCAGATGGCCCATAGGCGCTGACGTCGGACACTCGGCTAGGTCACGCCTCAACAAACGTGAGATTAGCGCGATCTTAAAGTCGCTGCGGCGGCTCGATCGCCGCACAAAGCGCAATGGTGAGGTGATCGCGACACCCGGCGAGATCGTCAAAGAGGAGCTGGATCATGAGTTCGAACGAGACTCGGCCACCGATGATACCCGCGTCAAAACCGCAGTCTCTTGGCTCGAAGAAGCCGTGCTGCTCAAGCGCGAGGAAAACCGCGTTCGGGTATTCCCGTCATCGCTGAGGATCCGCACATTAGCGGATGCGGAGACGAAAATCAGAGGCGCAAACGTTACTGAAGGATATCGCAGCAATCTTCTCTCCCTTGTGCAATGCCTCATCAACGCACCGCCAGATCAAGGCATCTCGACAGACGAGCTGTGTGGAGAGACCGGGTTATCGGCCAGCCGTTTGCGGAAGGCGCTGGCTGATCTCGAAGCCCTAGGAATTGCGTCGAATGACACAGCCATCACCATTTTCGTGCATCTGGGCGTGGAGGACTCTTCGGAAAAGCGCTTGGTCGATGCCTCAGCTCTCGAGACCGACCTCATCGCGAAGCTCAGAGAGTTTGCGCCGGAACTGGAGCTCGGAAACACATCGACGCTCAATCTGAAGATCGCTTCGCAGGACCTGAGGGACAGCGGGCATCCGACCGTTCGCCCCGACATCGTTGAACGCCTCATCCGCGGGATTGCGCGCGATGGGCGAGATGAAGAGGACGGCATTGGGAGCCTCCAATTACGAAAGGAAAATAGCGAGCATCTTCGGCTTCGACTTCAAAGGAGTTGGGACAAGCTTGCGCGTACAGCCGAGCTACGGCGAAAGGGATCGGCGGTTCTACTAAGCACGCTCGCAAGAGCTGCACCTTCGGGCGCGCGGGGGAAGGATATCCAAGTCGAGACGACCTTGGGCGCGCTGATGGCGGCGCTTTCAAGTGACCTCGAGCTTGCGCGAGACGTGACCGATGCCTCGAAGCTGCTGGACCGAGCTCTGCTGTGGCTCCATGAGCAAGGCGTCGTCACCCTTGGCAAAGGCCTCACCATCTTTCAGCCAGCCATTACCATTCATCTCGAGCCCGATAATCGGCAGTTCACAAAGGCCGACTTCGAACCCCTACGCATGCACTACGAAGAGCAAACGCTGCAGACCCATATTATGGCGAGCTATGCGGAGTGCGGCTTGAACTCGATGCGTGAAGCGCTGCGACTGTCAGAGGATTACTTCAAATTCGACCGGCAAAATTTTGTCGAAAAATGGCTGCCCGGCCAGGCGGCGGCTCTGCGGCGTCAGACAACACCAGAGTCCTGGCGCGCCATCGTCGAAGCCCTCGAGAACCCCAATCAATCCCGCATCGTCGCGGACGATCGCGAGCAAACGAATGTGCTTGTCCTTGCGGGCCCGGGCTCAGGCAAAACCCGTGTTCTGGTTCACCGCATCGCCTATCTCATTCGGGTGCGACGAGAGAACCCAAGGGGCATTCTCGCGCTGGTCTATAACCGCCATGCGGCAACAGAGATCCGACAACGGCTGTTCGCTTTGCTTGGTGACGACGCGCGCGGTGTGACCGTCTCCACCTGCCATGGCCTCGCAATGCGCATGGTGGGCGCAAGCTTTACGAGACAGTCCGATAAGCTTGAGCCAGGAGCATTTGACGAGATCTTGCGCCAGGCAGTCGCGCTTCTGCGCGGCGATGGACTCTCGAAAGACGAAGCCGACGCCCAACGCGAGACTCTGATCGAGGGGTATCGCTGGATACTCGTCGATGAATATCAAGATATTGGGCAGGATGAGTATGACCTGATCGCGGCAGTTGCCGGGCGTTCGATCGAAGACGAAGACAGCCGACTGAGTCTCTTTGCCGTCGGCGATGATGACCAGAACATCTACGCCTTCGCGGGTGCGTCGGTCGAATTTATCCGGCGCTTTGAGGAAGACTACACGGCGCAGCCAGTTCATTTGATCGAGAATTATCGATCGACCGCTCATATCATCAGCGCATCAAACCGCGTGATTGCGCGCGCTGCGGGGCGGATGAAAACCGGCCACGACATCGTGGTGAACCGCGCTCGGAAGAAAGAACCGGCGGGGGGAGAACTGGAAAAGCTCGACTCCGTCGGGCGCGGCCGGGTGCAGATCCTCAGAGAGGCCTCCACCGAGTCCGAACAAGCGGTGCTCACTGTTCGAGAACTCGAACGTCTCTCGAGGATCGCGCCGCACTGGGACTGGGCGAGAGCGGCCGTGATTGCGCGGGAATGGCGGTATTTAGAGCCCGTGCGAAGTTACTGCGAGGCGCAGGGCATTCCAGTTCAGGCCGCGAATGCCGACGCGCCAAATTTCTGGCGGCTGCGTGAGATGCAGTCCCTCATTGACTGGCTGAAAGCTCGAGAGAGTGCGGCCCTGAAAGCGAATGATCTCACCGATTGGGTCAAGCGCCAAACTATTGGGCCCTGGTGGTCGGTGCTCAGAGATGGCGTCGCCGAGTTCAGTCAAGAGCTCGGTGAACGCGAAACCGACCGAAAGGACGTGATTGAATGGTTCGCCGAATGGGGCCGTGAGGTGCGACGGCGTCAGAGCGGACTCCTGCTCCTTTCAGCCCATCGAGCGAAGGGTCTTGAGTTCGATGATGTCGTCATTCTCGATGGCGGCTGGGATCGTCAGTCGCGCGGAGAGGATACCGATGCGGCGCGTCGACTCTACTACGTCGCAATGACCCGCGCGCGGCGCAGCCTTGCGCTCATTTCAATGACGCGGCGCCATCCGATTATTGAGGGGCTCGATGACCCCGCAGTTCTAATGCGCGCCAAGAGCCAAGACCCGATCGATATCTCCGGCTGCAACAAGCTCTATCAGACGCTCAACCTCTCAGAGGTAGACCTCGGCTTTGCGGGCCGACTCCCAGAGGGGAGTGCGACGCTGAGGGCCCTCGAGGATTTGAGCACAGGCGATCCCCTCCGGCTCAAGCAATCGGGGGACCGCTGGTTCATCCTCAATCAGAGTGATGTTCCGGTCGGGCGACTGGCGAAGAAATTCAAGCCTCCGCAGGAAGCGCGATTTTTGGAGGGTCACGTATTCGCGATCAGCACGCGGTTTCGCACAGATTCGGCTGAGGAGTTCCAAGGCAATTTGAGGCGCGATCAGTGGAGTGTCGTGCTCCCCGAGCTCGTCTACGAGACGTAAGCAGTCCTTCGCTTGACTTCAGATTTTGGTTCCAAATTCGGGGCCGCTTGGTAACTTTTCGCCATGCCAGAGCCTGCGATCGACCCAACCGAATTCAAGAGCCTCGCCGAACTCACGGCTCGGTTACCGGACATCCTGTCGGCACCGAGGCAAAACGGTACGCTCGAAATGATCGTGATGCGGCCGGACCGGGGTGAGCGCATTCTGCCCCACGATATCAGGGTAAATGCGGTCGACGGCGTGCCCGGCGATCACTGGAGCGAGGGCACCGGACATGCGGCGGCAGAGGGTGTCGGCGATCCGGAGGCGCAGATCTGCATAATGATGGCGAGCTGCATCAGCGCTATCGCGGGCGACAAGGCCAATTGGCCGCCTGCTGGCGACAACTTCTTCATAGACATGGACCTCACGCCCACGAACATGCCGCCTGGCACACGTTTCGCGATCGGCAGCGCCGAATTTGTCGTGACCGAGCTCCCACATAACGGCTGCCAGGACTTCATTGACCGCTACGGTCGAGATGCCTGCGTCTTCCTCATGACTGGAGAGGGCAAAAAGAACCGGCTTCGCGGGATCTACGCGCGCGTGATCCGCGATGGCACGGTCTCCGTGGGCGACACGGTAAGCAAGCTGGACTGACAACACCGCTTCAGTCCTGCCCTCAAACCACGAGAACGCGTATGGCGCGTCGGCAGGCTTTAAGTGAAGTTGAGAGGAATGGCAGCCGCGCGCGTGCTGCGATACCGGACACAGTAAGGGGAGATCGTCGGAATGGCCCCGCACGATGGCGAACCCCTCAGGGCCTTCATTCCCCGGGCGATCGACAGCTTCATGCCGGGGCTGATCCCGACGATGGAGCAGCGCCTTGGAACCACCATTGAGGCGACCTTTGAGCTCAACCCGATCATTCCGCAACGCGTTCTTGCGGGAGAGCCGTTCGATCTTGGGATCACGAACCCGTGGTATCTGCCGAAACTCATCGACCACGGGCTCGTCTCTCCCAGCGGCCATCGAGCCTTCGGACGGGTCGCGCTCGCGATCGCTGGCCGGGAACCGATGGTAGAAGGGCCGGAGACCTCTCCCGCAGGGATCATCGCCCTCCTCCGTCGGGCGAACTCGATCGCGTACACCGCCGAAGGAACGAGCGGAAGAACCTTCCTCGACGCCATCGCTCGGCTCGGCGTCGGGAGAGAGATCGAGGCCAGGCTCGTCCCGATGGGGATCGGGCAGTCACCATCGCGCGCGGCGGCGGAAGGAAAAGTGGACCTCGCCATCGCACCCCTGACGACGGTTGCCGTTGCACCGAGCCTCAACGTGCTTGCACTCTTCCCCTCCGACTTGGGAGCCGACATCGATATGTCGGTCTTCCTGGCTGCTCATCGCCATGAAGGCAGCCTGGCGAGCAAAGCGTTGGACTTTCTCACCGATCCGGGCCTCGATCCCCTGCTTAGAAACTACGGCCTCGTTCGGCCCTGAACTGTCATGAGAAATTTGCGGCGTCGAGGATGCCTCTGTGCGGTGCGCCAGATGGATCCGGTGGCCTTACTTGATCTTCCCCCCGAGATCCGGACCGTTAGCGCCCAAACTTGACCTGCCAGCCCCGGCTAATAGCCGCCATCAGTGCTCGACGCAGGAAGCGCCGTGCGCGTCAAAAGTTGATTCTTTTCGGCCAACAAGCTGAATCGGTTCAAGATTATTCGCCCAGCGATGTAAGAGATCATCCGATCTCACGCAGGAACGCCCGGGCCTCGCGCACCTTGATAACGCAATTCTGGTACTCTCCAAATTGCTCTTGCACCTTGGCGGCCGCGAGAAGGCTGGCTGCCTTGCTCCATTTTACGCTCCCGCTGAGGCCGTCCGCTTCAGCCTGGTTGAGCTCGCGGTAGCCTGCCTCGAGGCCACCTGCACATGCCGGTCCTAGACCATAATCAGCGCTATCACCCGAGCATCCCAGCAAGGCCGCGCAAAAGACAACCCCGACAACATTCGCGCGGAGAGACGGCATCTTGGACCTCCATCATTTTCTTGTTTCACCTGCCCGGCCACCAACGAGCCGCTGCAATCGAAGTGCACACCTTGGAAAGCAAACGGCCTAGTCGCATCTCCGGTCAGCGGCAACGAGGCGATCCTTCTCAACGTTCATGAAACGCTCGAGTTCCTGCATCGCCACAGCGGGGTTCCGACCAGGTGCGATTGGCGAGCAGTACCGAAGCGTGACAACGCCCTGCTTCTTTGTTCGGAACCCGTCGAACCACAGCAGGCCAGCATTGTGGACGATGGGAACCACCGGCGCACCGGCAGAATGATAGAGGGCTTCGAGACCTCTCTGGAAGGTTCGACGGCCGCCGGGCTGCACGCGCGTACCTTCGGGGAAGATCAAGACGCTTCGCCCCTCGAGCAATGTCGCCTTTGCCTCACGAAGGACGCGGCGCAGGTTGGTCCCGCGGCGCTCGCGATGAACGAAGATCATTGGCGCGTGCTTCAAGCCCCAGCCAAACACGGGGATCCGTTGCGCCTCGGCTTTCGAAATTACGTTGATGTCCGGGATCAGCGCCGTCAGGGCGATCGATTCCCAGTAGGATTGGTGGTTGCACACGAATATGGCAGGAACGTTCGGGATGTTCTCGCTCCCCTCGACCACGTAACGCACTCCAACGATCCATCGCGCAGCCGCAATAAACCCACTCGACCAGAGTCGAAGAGCGCGGCGAACGACGACTGGAGGCCGCCACAGCTGAAAGACGGTGAGGATCACAAGGCCGAAGGGCAGGCTCCAGAGCAGGATTGCGACTTCGAACAATCGAGTTCGCGCCGCGCTCGTCAAGCTGCCCAAGTGACTAGCATCCTGGTCCACTGAAAGGTCCGCGAGATTCGCCATACCTGCTTGAGTCGCATCATATTGATCGGATCTCTCCCTTAACGTGCCGAGGTGGCCGGAGCAAAAATTGTGTGCAGCGGACTGCAATGGCTTGCACTTCTTGAAAGGCTGTGCAGACCTCGGCGCTCGAGGCGGGATCGAGCTCTGAGGCACCGAGCAAAATGCCCGATTTTCCGAAGGGGGTAGAACAATGAAGAGCCACAAACCCTATGTCGTGGGTGAGTATTATTCCGGGCCTGCCGAGAAGCAGGCGTTCCTGCGCGACATATTCGATCGTACCGCACCCTATTACGAGGGTATCGCGAAGTGGGGATGGTTTGGCTCGGGGCAAATCTACCGGCGGAACGTACTGAAGCGGGCAGGGATCAGGCACGATATGCGCGTGGTCGACGTCGCTTCAGGAACTGGGCCAGTGGCGCGGGCTCTAATATCGCTTCTCGACAGCCCCAGCCAAGTCGTCTGCGTGGAGCCGTCGGCCGGGATGATTGCCGAGTCGCGAAAGACCGTGCCCTGTGTTCACCATCAGGCGACGGCCGAGAGCCTTCCGGTTGAGGATCAGAGTTTCGATTTTCTGACGATGGGATTTGCGCTGCGTCACGTCGATGACCTAGATGCGACGTTCCGCGAGTTTCGTAGGGTCCTAAAGGACGGCGGGAAGGCGCTGGTGCTCGACGTCACCATTCCTGACAATCCCGTCGGGCATTTCCTTTTCAAGGCTTACTTCAAACATATCCTCCCTTCACTCACGCTCGTCTTCAGCAGAAACCGGGAAGCGCACAAGCTGATGAAGTATTACTGGGAGACGATGGAGCAGATGACTGGGCGCGAGGAGGTTGCAGAGATCATGCGCGAAGCGGGCTTTCGCGAGGTAAGGCACCGTGTTCTTCTTGGCTGCTTCTCGGAGTACGAGGCGGTGCGCTGATGCAAGCTGAACCGCGGGTCCGGCCGCACTGGACCGTGCTGATTCCTGCGCACAACGAGGCGAAGACCATCCGAGGTGTGGTCGAGGGCACTTTGCAGCATCTGCACGATGTTATCGTGATCGACGACGGGTCGACTGATGCAACTGCCAAAGCCCTGGACGGTTTGCCAGTGGAGATCATCCGGCACGAGCGTAACCGCGGAAAGGGATGGAGGCTCGCGGAGGGCCTCCAACGCGCAGTTTCTCGTGGTGCGGACGGAGTCATAACGCTCGATGCCGATGGCCAACACGACCCCGACGACATCCCGGCCTTTCTTGTGGCAGCGGACTCCGCTCCCGGAGCCCTTGTTGTCGGCGACCGGTCGCTGGAACGGTCATCGATGCCCATGAACCGTCGCGCGGCGATCCGGTTCGGCGACTTCTTCATTGGCTGGGCGGCGGGGCAAACCGTCAACGATGCGCAATGCGGATTGCGGCTATATCCGGCGGCGATAATCAGGGAGGTTCCCGTTCCAGAGAACGAACGGGAGCACTTCGTCTTCGAGACGGCGATCCTGTTGCGGGCGGCGGCCGCTGGAAAAAGGGTCGTGCGTGTGCCCATCCGCGCCCGCTACCAAGGTTTCCAGCAACGCCCTAGCCATTTCAGGCCAGTCACTGATACCCTGAGAATCGCGCGCACTGTGACGCACCTGCTGTGGCGGATCCGCATTTCGCCAAACCGGCTCTTGATCGCGCTCCGCACTGTGCGATAGCCTCCCACCGGGCGGAAGTATTTGAATTTGGGGGATGAAATGAAATCTCTGCTGCCAGGAGCCATCCTTGCCCTGGCGCTGGCAATTGGCGGATGCCGTGCTGCGCCGATTTATAACGCCGAAGACGTTGCCTACACCGCAGCGCCGAGTACCACTGCGCAAGGCTTCACCCTCGATGACTACCGTGCGGCGATAATTCGGGCCGGCGCAAAGAGGGGCTGGGCATTCACTGACGAGGGGCCCGGGCACCTCGTTGGGAATGTCGCCGTGCGCAACAAGCACTTCGCGACGGTCGACGTCCTTTTCGACACCGAGGAATTCTCGATCGAGTACAAATCGTCGCGTAACCTAAACTACGATGCGAGCCGGGGCGAGATTCACCCGAACTACAACTCCTGGATCTCCAACCTCCAGAACGACATTCAGGCTGAAATCGCCATCATGAAGGCTGGCTGAAAATAGCGGCCACCAGCTTATGGAAGTCCTACGGTTCACACTGGAAAACGGATTTCCAGCGGATAGCCCCTTCTTCAACGGGCACTTCGTTGGAAATCCGATTGCTCCAGGCGCAATAATTCTTGGCACACTCTCAGCACGCTTGAACGAGAGTGGGAAGCAGATCGTCCAAGTACATCGGATGAAGTTCAACCGACCCTTAAGACCCGACATGGCTTTCGAAGTGACGGTCGCTCGACGCGGTTCCAGCTATCGAGCCGAGTTTCGGGACCATGACGGTGTCTTCGCGACGGCAGGGCTCGTGATCCGGCCGGCTTATGACTAACGCCGTTCCAGATTGGGTTCGCGATCGCGAGCGTGGCAGCCAGGTAGCTTTGCGCGCCATGCATGCCATCGTTCAGAACGCCCCGCCACAGGTCGTCGACCCGCTAATTTGGCTCGTCTCGCTCTACTTCACTGTGTTCCCAAGCCGCGCCGCCGCCGCCGGTTCCAAGATGTACCTTGCGGCGGCGCTCGGTCGGAGACCGAGTTTTTCCGATCGCCACCGTCAGGTGCGAAACTTTGCCCATGTTGTCGTCGACAGGGTTGGGCTGCTCTCTGATGGCGCCGCGGCATTCGATCTGCGCTCTCGCAACGAGTCTCTTGTCGCCTCGCTTCACGCGCAGCGGAGAGGGGCGGTGCTTCTAGGCGCCCACTTCGGCAGCTTCGAGGCGATGCGAGCTTTCGACCGCACGCTGCCCGGTCTCTCGATCCGCTACTTGATGTTCGAGGATAACGCTGAGATGACCTCGCGAATGCTCCAGCGGATAAACCCGGCCTTGTCGAGGCAGGTGATCCCTCTCCGGGATGGCATCGACGCCATGCTGACAGTTTGCGATGCTCTGGAAGAGGGCAATTTCGTCGCGTATTTGGGTGACCGGGCACACCGAAGAAACATGCGCGCAGAAGTCGAGGTGGACTTCCTGGGGCATCGTGCACGATTCCCGCGCGCCCCCTACATGAGCGCCATGCTGGCGAAGGTGCCCATTATCCTCTGCTTCGCGCCTCGGGTCGGTCGGAGAGCTTATGAGATCGAGTTCATGGAGTTGCATGATGGATCGCCCGTCCCACGCCGGGAGCGGGATGAAAAATGCCGCGAACTGGCGCAGCGCTATGCGGACGCTCTGGGCGATATGTGCCGCCGGCATCCTTACAACTGGTTCAACTTCTTCGACATATGGCGCTGAGGGGGAGTTTGGAGGGTGCGCAGCCCCAGCGCCAGGGAGCGCCATCGCGGCAATTGAGAATCTCCGGATAGATCCGGAGGCCACGGTCTCCTATCGCGAACAGATCCACCATCCAGCGTTAACTGAGCCGGAGCGCGCAAGCGGACTGATGTGGATTGAGCCGAGCGGCCGGCTGGTCAAGAAACAAATCACTCCCAGAGAGGAGATCAGTGAGGTTGGAGAGGACTTCGTATCGGTGCGGAAGCATGTCGAGGATCAGCGGAACCTTCTCCCCATCCCGCCTGAAGCGCGGCGCATGCTCACCGCACTGCGCGACGTGATGTCAGGGGATGCCGAGGCGTTGGAAACCCGCTACTCGCCAGTAATGACGGAAGCGCAACCGCTCTGGCGCCTTCGCCTCGCCGTACATGACGATCCAGACTACTTGCCAATCTTTCTGATTGGGTGCGGTAGCCAGCTCAGAGGCATCGAGATCCGCGAACCAGGCGGAGTGCGACGACTCGTTGTATTCGACAGGCCGTTGTGATGCGCCTTTTGCTCGCGTTCACTTTTGCTGTGGGCCTTATGGCCGCGGCGGTCGCGGCGATTGAGATCGATACCGACGCGCGTGCACTGGTCGGGGATAACGGGGCGATTGCCTCTGCCCTCGATACCGTCGAAGGCCGGTCGATGCTACTTGCGATCATCGACGACGATCGAGAGTCGCGGAGCACCGTGGCGAGAGAGGTGGTCGATGCGCTCGGTGGCGAGCCGATGGTCGCTCACGCATCGACGGGGATCATAACGCCTCCGTCCGGTCTTGCCGACTGGTTGTGGAGGGAACGGTTCACGCTGTCGCCACCGCCTTCATCGGCGTTCACGACTGACGCCATGGCAAGGGAACTGATCGCGGGCAAGTCGGAACTGACCAGTTTTGGAGGGGCTGGGCTAGCTCACTACTATCTGCTCGACCCAACCGGCAGCTTCCGTCGACTGATCGAAGCGCTCGTTTTTGCCGCTAGCGGCGGCCTCCCCATGATTGACGGAGTGCTGCAGTCCCTCGACGACACCGCCGCGCTCGTAACGATCCAGCTTTCACCGATGCCCTTCGATGTCGATGCACAGCTGGCGCTCGACTGGTCCATTGTCGAGCAGGTCGAGATGGCGGGGGCGGAGGCGATCATCGTCGGGCCACGCTCCATTGCCGCCGCCATCAGCGCCGGTATCGAGGATAGCTCAAAGACCGTCGCCGTTCTTGGTGGAGCGCTCCTTCTGATCTGGTTGGTAGCAGTTCTCCGGTCGGCCACCTCGATTTTGCGTGTGTTCCTTCCGCTCGCGATAGGGTTTGCTGCGGCAGCAATGACGGTCCAGGCGGCATTCGGGACCGTCCACGTGATAGCCCTCGGTTTCGGGGGGGCTCTCATGGGGCTTGCAATCGATTACCCGTTGCACCTCCTCTCCCATGCGAGAACGAGTGGCGGTGTCGAGGGCGCGCGACGCCTGGTACTGCTGGGTGCATCGACGACAGCGATCGCGTTTCTTTCGCTTTTGGGCTCAGGGATCCCCGCGATCGGTCAAGTCGGGCTCTTCGTTTCAACTGGTCTTGGTGGTGCGGCGCTTGCGGCAGTCGCAATCGGCATTGAGGGTGAACAGAGGCACGCTTGGAATCGTCTAGCCGTACCCACGTTCCCGCCAGTGCGTTGGAAACTAGCGTTGCTTGCCGCAACAGGACTTGTCTCCGGCGCCGTGATCGCCGCTTCGCCGGGACCGGGCGCGCGTGGCCTTCTCGAGCTGCCGACGCCCGTCATGGCGTCTATCTATGCTCTCGATCGGATGATGGACCTTCCGTCAGGTCGTTATCGGATCGACGTCACTGCACCGACACTTGACCACCTTCTCGCGCAACAGAGACGGCTCACACAGCGTTTAGGAGAGGCCCGTGCAGAGGGAGCGCTTGGTCGTTTCGCGATGCTGGCAGACAAGCTCCCAGCCGACGCTGGCACAGTGTTCCCTAATGTCGAGGCCTTCGCTTCGCGAGCCTCCGAGGCGTTGCGCCAAGCGGGACTGCGTGAGTCCTTCCAGGGCGATATTGTCGAAGCTTACAGGCACGCCCTCGATCGTCCGGCGCTCGGCCCTGCTGAGGTGGCGCCGCTTGTCGAACCTTTGGCGCCATCGGGCGCCATCCGCATCGAGGGCGCTGCCCTCGTTGGCAGCGTCAGGCTTTGGGAGGTTGAAAACGCGGATCGCATTGAGGCGGCTGTTCAAGGGCTTGAAGGGGTCAGCTTCATCGATGAGCGCGCTGCGCTTTCGGCCCGACTGGAGCATTTGGCAGGTCGGATCACGGTCTGTTTCTTAGCCGGCATTGCGGCGTGTGCTGTCGTACTTGTGCTCGCTCTGCGGCGTGTTCGCCCGGTCGCCGAAGTGATGGCATCATGCCTCGCCGCTGCTGCTGTCACTGCGGCGTTCGTGACTATCATCGGCGGTGGACTAGGCGTTTTTACTCTGGTCGCCCTCGCCCTTGTGGTGGGGATAGGGATCGACTATGGGATCTTCTTGACATTGAGCGAGGGCCCCGAGGCTTCCGCAGCTGCGATGCGCTCGGTTGGCATGTGCGCGAGCACAACGCTCATTGCGTTCCTTGTCATGGCATTCTTCGGCTCCGACATGCTCAGGGATATTGGTATGACTGTATCACTTGGCGTGGCGGCAACCGCGCTTGCGTCTTTCCTTCGCCAAGAATGGGGTTTCGCGCGACATTGATGGCCACACTCAGCCAGATGCCCCCGCTGGAGCAACTCGCCATCACTGGGCGGGTTGCCGTAACGTGCGTAGGACGCGGGCGTGAGGCACATGTCGACGCGATGTCTAGCGGGCGTTCTGGGCTCACTGCATGTGATTTTCCAGGGGTTGATTTTCCCTGCTGGATCGGACGGGTCGGCGGCATCGAAGATGAGTTGTTTCCTGGCCGTATGGCTGCCTATGAGAACCGAGCGACGCGCCTGGCCGTGTCGGCCCTTGAAACGGAGGGGTTCTCTTGTCGCGTCGCGGCGGCGATATCGCGGTGGGGCAGCCGAAGGGTCGGGCTTGTGATCGGCACGTCGACTTCCGGTGTCGAGAAGCTGGAAAATGTCTACCGAAATTGGTCCGGCAATGGACCGCTCGATCCAGCCTACTCGCTCCGGCACCACAACGACCATCATGCTGTGACGTCCTTCCTTGCCGAGTATCTTGGCATTGAGGGGATCGGCTACACGGTCTCCACGGCCTGCTCGTCCGCCGCGAAGGCGCTTATCGATGGCGCGCAACTGATCCGTCTAGGGCTCTGCGATGCTGTTCTGACGGGCGGAGTCGACAGCCTTTGTTTGACTTCGCTCTTTGGCTTTGAAGCTCTGGAGCTCGTTTCACGAGAACCCTGCCGCCCCTTTGACGCGCGCCGTGATGGTTTGTCGATCGGCGAGGGTGCGGGTTTCATCCTACTCGAAAGGGAAGGAGACGGTCCAAGGCTGCTTGGTTATGGCGAGACATCGGATGCCGTCAGCATGTCTACACCGCCGCCGGAAGGCGAGGGTGCTCAGGCGGCCATGCGCGAAGCACTCGGGCGTGCATCGCTCGATCCCGAGGAAATCGAGTTCGTTAAGCTCCATGGAACCGCGACGAAGAGCAATGATCTGGCAGAGTCGGCGGCGGTAGCGAGCATATTCCCTTTCGGGCCACCGTCGGCCTCTCTGAAGGGGATGATCGGACACACCTTGGGGGCAGCTGGTGCGGTCGAGGCCGTGCTCTGCCTCGACGCGATGGAGTCGGGTATCGTGCCTGGGACAGTCGGCTTATCGGCGCCCGATCCGGCACTCGCACTCGTTCCCCGCATTCAATCAGCCTCAGGAGAAATACGGCGCGCAGTCTGCAACGCCTTTGGGTTCGGGGGCAGCAATTCCTCCCTCGTACTTGGACTCTCATGAAGGCGACGCTCTTCGTTGACGGCGTTGGCTACGCGGCACCGGGACTGCGGACTGCCGTCGCTCTTCAGGAACACTTTGACGGGGCCCCGTTCGAAGTCGAGGAGACCTGGACAGCGATGCCTGCTTGCCTCGCGCGGCGGCAGGCACTTCGCTTGAGCGACACGACACGCCTGGCGATCATGGCCGCCGAAGCAGTTGGCCCCCTGCTTCCAAGAGATTGTAGCTGGATATTTGCAAGTTCGACCGGCGAAGGCGGAACTTTGAACGAGATCCTGCTCGCACTCCGTGCCGATCCGATCATGATCCAGCCTCTCCGTTTTCAGAACGCGGTGCACAATGCCGCCCAGGGCAACTGGTCGATTGCCGCAGGTGCAAAGGGCGGAATGACAAGTGTCGCAGCTTACGATGCCACAGCGGGCGCTGGCCTTTTGAAGGCGACCATGCAGGCTCTGATGGATGACTGCCCGGTGGGACTTGTCGTATTCGATGCCCCCTTGCCGCCACCGCTCCATGAGAAACGCCCTCTTGAGCTCTCGATGGCGGCGGCGTTCGCCCTTTCACCGCAGAGGGGCGAGAACAGCCTCGCGGCGCTCGATCTGGATGTCGTGGCAGACGAGACGGCAACCGACCCTTCGCTTTCTGGTGCGCATCGGTCGCTGACCGACAGCGGAAACCCAGTTCGGTTCCTTCTTCCTCTCCTGCGTCAGATCTTCTGGCCCAAGGGGGAAACAGTCACTCTCGACCTCCCAGGTAAGCTGGCTTTGACTGTAACGCCATTGAGTGTCGGCGATGCTTGAGGATGCCCTCGACCGCATGCCCCATTCAGGACCGATGCGCCTGATCGAGTCGGTACTTGCCTCAGACCTCGACAGGGTGCGGTGCATTGCGACCGATCATCGGTCGCCTACCTATCCCCTCCGGCTCGGGGGCATGCTCTATGGTGCGACCATGATCGAGATCGGCGCGCAGGCGGCGGCGATTCACGCCTCACTCCACGCCGTCGGTGCCGCTCATACAGGTCTAATCCTCGCGCTCACTGACGTCGTCATCTCGCGCGACTTGGTCGAGAGCGAAGGACGGTTGGAGGTCGGAGCAGAACGGATCGAGGGCGATGAAAACGGCGCGCGCTACCGCTTCGAGGTTGTAGATGGAGAGGGCGTCATCGTGTCTGGCGAGCTTCTACTCAGTATGCGGCGGAGGGACGATTGAAACGCGCGTTCGTCACAGGTGGATCTAGTCCGATCGGCGCGGCGATCGCGCGCGAGCTTTCCCGGCAGGGACACCACGTGATCGTCCACGCGAGCCGAAACCACACTGCAGCGGAGGAAACGGCGGACGGAATACGCCGCGATGGCGGTAGCGCTGAGACGATTGTCCTCGACCTGACAAGGGTGGAAGAGACGCAGAAGCGACTCGGCGAAGTCGTTGAGTCCGAGCCGATCCAAATCTTTGTTCATAATGCCGGCCTCCACCGAGATATGCCCTTCGCAGCGATGGAGCCAGACGACTGGCGCGCGGTGATCGACGTCAACCTCAACGGCTTCTACGCGGCATTGAAGCCATTGATGCTGCCGATGATGCGGACACGCTGGGGGCGCATCATCGCCATTTCGTCTCTCACGGCGATCACCGGCAATCGCGGGCAGACAAATTATGCTGCGGCGAAGGGAGGTCTTCTGCCGCTCGTGAAGTCTTTGACGCGGGAGTATGGCAGTCGAGGTATTACTGCGAACGTCGTGGCGCCAGGGCTCATCGCGACGTCTGAGACCGAGGCGCTCCAAAACTTCGATCAACTCGCGAGCCTCTGCCCTGCGGGACGACCCGGCCGCCCCGAAGAGGTCGCCGCGATTGTCGGCTTCTTAGCATCCGAGGCATCAGGTTATATCTCGGGCCAGATGATTGCAGTCGATGGAGGAACAAGCTGATGGATGGCGCAGCGCCGCTTCCCGAGGATGGCGTCGCCACGGTCCGGCGCTGCGATGTCATGGTGATCGGCGGCGGCCCCGGGGGGGCGGCTACAGCGGCCTTCCTGGCATTAAAGGGTCATCACGTTGTTCTCGTGGAGAAGGATCGTCATCCACGCTTTCATATCGGGGAGTCGTTGCTGCCGCGCAGCCTGCCGCTCCTCGAAGAACTCGGCATGCTTGACCAAGTGCGCCGGATCGGCGTCTTCAAGCCAGGAGCCGAGTTCATCAGCGAGGATGGCAGCCGAGAAGCGGTGTTCGATTTTCGAAACGCCCTTCTCGACGGGCCAACACATGCCTATCAAGTCCGTCGGTCCGAGTTTGATCAGATCATTTTCGAGCGCGCGATTGCTCTCGGGGTTGAGGCGCGGCAGCAGACCATGGCCCACATTGTCTCGATGGAGGACGACAGCGCAAAGGTCAGAACCGAGGGAGCCGATGGCGAGATCATCGACTGGGAGGCGAGCTTTCTTGTTGATGCCTCCGGGCGCTCAACTCTGATTTCAAAAATGCTGTCGGAGAAGCGTCCGGACCCGCGCAACACTTCGGCTGCAATCTTCGGACATTTCCGCGGCGTCCCGCGTAGTGAGGGCGAGCGCGGCGGCAATATTCGGATCTACCTTACCCGTCCGGGATGGATGTGGCAGATTCCCTTGCGTGATGACGTTACCTCGATCGGTTTCGTCGCGTCGGGCGAGCATCTCCAGAAGCGCGACTCTGGCGTCGAGGCCTTCTTCAAAGCGCATTGCGCTCGCCATCCGCACATCGCGTCGATCCTTGGATCGGCCGAACGCATCGGACCCATGCATGCCACTGGCAACTTCTCGTACCGCGCCACGACCGCCGCAGGTTCGCGCCACATCAAGGTTGGCGACGCGTACGGGTTCATTGATCCGATCTTCTCGACGGGAGTTCATCTGGCATTGACGAGCGCCAGAGAGGCGGCCTCCGCCATAACCGACATACTCGCAGACCCCTCGACGAGAACTCGTCGTCTTGCGCAATATCATCAGGAAATCGAACGACGTCTGACTTTCGTCTCGTGGTTCATTTATCAGATTCACGATCCGAGTTTTCGAGAGATGATGGTCAACCCGAGGAACATTCTAGGTGTTGAGAGCGCAATGATTTCGCTTCTTTCAGGTGATTTTCGACCCGACATTCGGATCCGATCGCGCATTGCACTGTTCAGGCTGTTTCGCTACATCGTCGCCGCGACCGGTTCGCGGGAGAGGAGGAACCTGGATGGATGACACAAGTGCCATCGGTGGCTTCGAAGCGTTTCGCAGGGAGGTGGCGTCGATGATCATCGAAGAGCTTGTCCTCGATGACACTGCACCCGAGGATATCGACCCTGCCGCACCGCTCTTCATTGACGGGCTTGGGCTCGACTCGATTGATGCGCTTGAACTCTCGTTCGCGATCTCGAAGCGCTACGGCGTCAAGCTCCGGTCGGGCGACGAGCGGAATCGGGAGATATTTTCTTCGCTCGATGAGCTCAGCCGGTACATCCGGGAGCACAGGACAACGTGAGTTTGAACCGGTCATCGATCGGCTATCTCATTGTCGGGGTACTGATCGCCGCATTGGCGGGAAGAACGGCTGGGTGGGTGTCGGACAAGGCGTTAGATATTGTCTTTCTTTTTTCCTTCGCTTGGTTTGCCTACAGCGCCCTGTTGATGCGCATTGGCACGGCGTCGGCGATCATGGTCTCGCTGTCGCTCTTTGTCAGCCTGCTCGTATTGCGACACAGTTTCCCGTCATTGCGCTACATGCCGTATCTCATGATCGCACCCGTCAATTTCGCTTTGTCGGTGCTGTTTGCGCGTGGGCTGATGCCAGGGCGCCGGCCCGTACTGCTCACGCTAATCGATATTATCGGCATGGCTCCGGTCGTGGACACCAAGTTTCAGCGCTTCGTCGCACGGCAGTGCCTTCTGTGGAGCGTGATGGCATTCGGGACAGCGCTGCTAGCCCTCGCCGGGATCTTCTTTGAGACCGTGAGGCCCGCCATCTCGTTGGCGCTGGAGGTACTGATTGGGGCGCAAGTTATCTGGTTCGCGCTTTCACACTACTACGCCTCGCGTCGTTACCACCGCCCGGAGACATGGTGGACGACCCTGAAAACGATGGTACGGCCCGATGTATGGTCCCGTTTAGGGAAGATGTCATGATCCCAACGAGCTCTCCGTCCGGACTAGCGGAGCCGTTTTGCGTAACAGCAGGCGGAGCCATTAGCGCCGCGGACTTTCTCGTGGACGTCGCAGCGGCCCGCCATTGCCTCGCCGGCCACGATGCGATTTGCAACATGGCAGAGGCTCGCTACGACTTCTCGGTTCTGCTATCGGCCGCGATGGCAAACGGACAAACAACGGTCCTGCCACCGTCACGCGCCACCGCTGCCGTCGCCGCTGCACTCGATGGTTGGCGCTCCCCCCTCACGGTCAAAGCCCTGTCAGATATCGGTCTCGAGCGGCTAAACTCCGAAGCACATGCAGAAAATCAAGCGTTGCCAAAATTGACCGGCCAGGTCCACGTCTTCACGTCGGGATCGACTGGAAAGCCGGTTCGGCATCTGAAGAACTGGCGTTCGCTCGCTGATGGAGCTCGGCTCACGGCCGAAATTGTCGCGAGTGCTGGGCTTGAACAAGTCGATACGGTGATGCTGGGAACAACTCCGCACCAGCATATGTATGGGCTGGAGGCAGCGATCTTTGCTGGCATTGCCCATGGGTACTGCCTGCACGATGCGACGGTCTTCTTTCCTGCCGACCTCGAACGCGCAGTCGACGAGGCGACAGGCCAAGGCATGTCCGATGTCGTCTTGGTGACAAGCCCGGCGCATCTACGTTTCCTTGAGGAAACGATTGTCACGCTGCCGCAGATTCGCTGCATCATCTCGGCCACCGCACCTCTGCATCGCGACGTTGCACGACGCCTCGAAGCGTCGGGGACACGAAAGGTTTTCGAGATATATGGGAGCACTGAAACAGGCTCCCTTGCCCGGCGACGGAGCGCTGAGACGGACCTCTGGACGCCACTGGACGGCTTTCGGATCGTTGGCCGCGGCGATCGCTGGTTTGCCTCGGCGCCGCATCTGCACGCTACAATCGCCCTAGCGGACGATATCGATCTTGAATCCGACGGTCGCTTTCGCCTCCTCGGCCGGCGAGGCGATATGGTGCGGGTCGCGGGAAAGCGGCAGAGCCTCGGCGGGCTGAACGCTGTGCTCTCGCTGATGCCGGGGCTGCGAGATGGCGTCATATTGAGCGAACCTGGTGCCGACGGCGATCAACTTTCTCTGTTCGTCGTGACCAACGGGGAGAAGCCAGCGGACCTGCATGCTCTGCGAAAGGCAGTCCGAGCTCACATGCTTGGTTATGTGGATCCAGTTTTCGTGCCGCGGCACGTCCACATCGTCGACCGGATCCCGAGAGGTGATACAGGTAAGATCTCGGCGGCAGACCAGGTGGTGATGATGAGCGCCGCGCGACGAGGTGCTGATCAGGCTGCGCCAAAGGTTGCCGGAAAGCGCGAGTAACCGGCCCTCACTGACGATCAATCGGCTGCAGACCATCGAGCTCCGATATCACCGCATCTACATCTCCCCGGTGCTTTTCGAACATGCTGCCGATTACCTCTCGCTGCGTGACTGCCAAGGATATCCCTTCGACAACAAGATCCGAGATTGCGACTTTGCCGGAGCGCTCGGACACGATCCAGTTCACGGAGATGGCGATCTCGTTGAGCGGCCGAATCTCGCTAGTCACCATGATGCCCTTGGAGCCGATGTCGCGTGCGTCGCCAAGATGAACATAGGTGCGCAGATCCTCGACAGTTCCTTCAAACGCACGGAAGTAACCGGCGTAGATCCGCGCGATGTAGCGCGAAAAGGCATCGACGAACTGGATGTGCTGCGCATCCGTCATTTCTCGCCATTTGCGCCCGGCAGAAAATCGCGCAAGCTGCGGCAGCGCGGCCTTTTCCATCAAGATGCGGTTTAGCTGCGCGGCTGTCTCGTGTCTCGGCGCATTAGCGACGATAAGCGCCAAGACTTCGTCAATCGTCGCGCTGACGTGGGCGCGCGCGACGTCTGTCGCGACCGTCTGAGCCTGCACCGTACGGGCCGGGACCGTCGCTGCGATCCCTAAAACGACAAATGATCTTCTCGTGAGAACTGTCATTTCCAAGCCATTCAGGCAGAGCATGCGCCGGTTGAAAGGTGACTGGAGTTCCGCTGCACCTGATCCGCTCAGGGGGAGATACGCTGAACGAGCGGCGCGAGTTTATCTTCCGTTGGTTCGAGCACTCTGAGATTGCCGCTGCACGACCGCGCGTCATACTCGACGCTCCCAATCACGGCATCTCCCAAAACCTCCTCGATCATCGCATACAGCAGGTACATGGCCATGCCCCAGCGCCAGTTCACCCTGTAGCTAGCGATATTCTTACACTCTGGAAGTATCGGTACTGGACAATCTTGTTTCGACGCCTCGCAGCGAACGCACCAGGCCGCTTCGGTTGGCGTGCAGATCGACGCATCACGTCTATAGGGCGCCAACATTAAGGTTGGCGGGCCGGTGCCAGAATGCGAACGCCTCCCTCCCGAAAAGCGGCTCGATGCCTGCCTTTTCCAACGTTGCCAGCGCATGTTCGCGACGAACCACGAAACGATCGGCGCCGTAGATCGCGTACTTGCTCCGGTCTCTTTCGGGAGTGAAATTGATCGTGATTACGTTGGCACCGGCCTTGAAGCCAAGCGCCTGCCCACCAGACTGGGGCTTTTCCAATGCGCTAACCGCGGGAATCAACGCTCGTGGATTAAGTAACCGCATGACGGCCATGAGGTTGAGCGTCAGGTTCAAGTCTCCCATGGGGGAACCCGCGAGAGGTGAATTTGCGGCCGGGATGAATGGTGAGGCACTCATCATCTGTGCGCCGAGTTCGCCGGGCAAGATTGCGTCCCGCACGAGCGACGCCCGGCTTTGACCGGGGAGCCCTACAATTGCTCCCACCCCGGTCCTAAAGCCAAGGTCAATGAGGTCTTTTGCACAGGCGACGCGAGTGTCCAGATCTTCTCCACACATTTCGAGGTGAAGCTCTGGGTCTGAAGTCTCCTGTTTGAGAATGTAGCTGTCGGCGCCGGCCTGTTTCAGCTCCTTCAACTCGACTCGGTCTTTGTTTCCTAGGCAGAGCAACACTTCGACATTCCCAGCGAACACTTCCCGAATCTTCGGTATCAGCCGTAATGAAAGGCGCGTCGAAGCGGGGGTTTCGCCGCCTTGGAGAGCCACTACCCCGACGCCCGCCTGATAAACCGATTCCGCGGCTTCCAAGACATCGCCGGCGTTCTGAGAGTACCGCTTGTAGCGGTTCTCTACTCGCATTGGACAATACAGACACGACTTCACGCAAACGTCCGTGATCTCGATGACGCCCCGAACGACTGCGCTTCGGCCAAAATAGGTATCTCTCACCTCGCGGGCTTCGTCGAAAAGTCTCGTCTGTGCCGCGCCACTCGCGTCCAACATTTCAGCAATTGCCATTGGCGTTTGCCGATGGGGAGCCAAGTGGCTATTTTGCATTTTTCTGTTCATTATTGGCTGCCTTGCTCGATCATTCTTCTCGTCAGCGTGATAAAAGATGGTCGCTTCAAGATCCAACCTTATGGGGTTGGGCAACTTCTCATGCGATCGGATCCCCTCTTTGCAAGCTTACCGGATCGGCTACTACCATTTGACCTGATGCCGTTCAAAGCTCTCTGGCGCAAGGTCTGCCGTCATCACAAATGCCCGGAACGATGCGTTCGTGAAATCCATATGACGCGGGCTTCTTTCTTTCGATCTTCTGACCTCAGCCACGATAGGTGCTTGACCTGATAGGACAGTCCGTCAGCGAGAAGAATCCCCCACGATCACCCCCGACGGAGGCGGCAGCGTTCTACGCTGGCTACGGCCTTTCAGAGTAGGCGAGTTCGGCCGCTTGAAGATCCGCAAGGTCGACGAAGCCGGTCGTTGTTCTTCGCGCAGAACCTGAATCACGGCGCCAATGTCACGGCCCCCATGGCCGCACCGTCCGCTGAGTGGCAACTCTGTTGTGTTGCAGCAGCGGGTCTTCCCGGAGCTTCGATACGCGGCTATCTGGTGCACGATTTTGGGGAGCATTCCCTTGTGCTCCGAAACCGGATCGATCGTTCGAGGCGGGATTCGAACTCACCCCAACTGAACCAATTTTTTGGTGCAAATTTGGTGCAATCAGAGGTGATAAACCATGAAACGTGCTGTGCCCAGATGACAGAGAAATTCTCTTAATGTCCTGATTTTATTTACATATATTTTCACTGTTTATCATTGTTGATCAGCCAATTTGGGACTTTTAATCAGCTGGTCGTGGGTTCGATCCCCACCCCGCTCACCAAAAAGATTATCTACACCATATACTTATGATTAGAACTGGAGTTAAGAGCACCCGCGACTTAGAAATGGAAGCATATTGGAAGCAGCGTCACCGGGAAATCTGCTCTGCGCGATCGCGGCATCACGATCCGATGCCGACGGAGAATTGGGTGTGCCTCAGCAATCCGGAGGCTTCTGTGAGCAGCCTGATCCGACTGGCCCGGTTTGAGTGTTAGTGCATTGTCGGCCTGTTTTCCATGTGGACGATGACCTCTGGTGCGGGTGGCCGGTATGCCAGGGCGCTGTGTGGCCGCTTCGTGTTGTAGTGTTTCCGCCAGCCCTCGATGGTGATCTGGGCTTCTCTGAGGGAGGAGAAGATCTCCCGGTTGAGCATCTCGTCCCGGAACCGGTCGGATGAGCCTGATCGTCTCCGACAGCAACACCGGCGCGCGCCGGCTTTATGAGCGGAAGGGCTACAGGACCGTCGCGCGGCGCCCGATCGTCTCGATCCCGGGCTGGGATAGCCCGGGGACCGAGTGGATGCTGATGGTCAAGGACGTCTGATAAGCGAAGCCTGCGGCGATTGGCGGAGAGAGGGTGCGGACGGAGGCTGGCAGCAGCGGTCGGACGATCGGCATGCATCCGAAAAAACGCACCCGACCGGCACAGCCGGGACACCCGCGGATGTTTCGGCAACCCTCAGGGTCGTGCAGGCAGCACGGCGGTTTCGGCGATCGTCGCGCTTCCGTCGAAGAACTGCCGCGCGCGATCGAGAGCCATCTCGCCAATCGCCCGCCCCATCTCCAGACCCCGCAGATTGGCGTCCTGGATATGGATGCCGCCATAAAGGCGCGATGCGCCAGCCTCGCGCGCCGCGTCGAACAGGCTGGGCCATTCCAGCACCATCGGCGGTCCATCATACCGCTCGAAGCTCAGATCCTTGTCCACGAAGCGGCCCAGCGTGTCGGGGCCTGGCTCGTCGTCGAGATCGAGAACGATCGAGGTCGGATGCAGGGGGTCGTGAAAGACGTCGCTGCCGACGAAGCGGGCGATCGTCGTGGCGGCAGCCATGCTGAAGGTGCTGTGGCCCGAAACGTATTCCGGGAATGGGGGCGTCACGAAGGTCGCTTCCTGATAGGGAAGCCACGCGCTGCCAGGGATTGCCGCCACCCCCTTGCCGGGGCCGGCCCACGACACCACGGTCGAGTTGGCCCAGTGATGGCGGATCGCGGTCACGGGCCGGCCCGAGTCGTAGCCGAGCTTGGCGTCCCAGGCGGCGATCGCTGCGTCATGCAGTGCGCCGGTGAGCGCGAAGTAGAGCTTGGCGGCCTCGCCGAGCCCGTATCCCTCGCGCAGGACGATGCCCTGGGCGATCTGGTTCCAGTGCCCCGGCGGCGTGTCCGACCGCGGTCCGTCCGCCCAGAACTCGGCAACGCATCGCCGCTGCGCGCCGATGGCCGAGTCGTCGAGGGTGCCGTGCAGGGCGAGGACTTCGCCATATTGCTCAAGCCATGCCTCGTGGTTCGTGGTCGTGCGTCCGCGGGCATCCACATAGGGACGCGGATCGCCGAAGATGGGCGGTCCTGGCGGCCTCAGCGCGTCGCCGGAAGGTAGCGCGAAGGGCCGGACCTCGCCCCAGTGCGGCGTAAGAAATTTCTGCACCGAATAGGACGCGGGGTCCGCGGTGATGGCGGGCTGACCGGACGGATCGCGCGCCTTCCCGGTCGGGACAGTGAGCGGCTGCCATCGGTTCGGGTCGTACCCGGCCGCACCCGGGGCTGCCCCCGGCGGGTTGGCGGGCTGGTAGCCGGTCGGGTCGCGAAAATCTTCTTGCCAGTTCGAGCCATCCGTCGCCCAGAAGCCAAGCACCGCGTCCGCGGCAAGGTTCCCGACCCCCGCCGGGCTCGCCGCGTCTTGATCCTCCCAGTCGATGCTGAAACCCAGCGCGCGATGCAATGCATCGAAGAGCGCGCGTTGGCCCGGATAGAGCGCCGACGCGACACGGTGCGCGGCGTGGCTCATCGCCATCGACTTGCTGGCTTCGCTCCGCTCGACCGCGGGCCGTCGTAGCGCCCGGCCAAACCTTGATCCGATGGCGACCTCATCATAGGCGGCCCAGGCGTCGTAGATCGCACTGTGCACGAGGTGGAGGTTCCGCGCCGTCACGGTCGGTCGCGGCGGGTTTTGCCGCACGGCGGCGAGAACCGCCTCGTTCCAGTTGAGGACGAGATTGTCGTATTGCAGCGGCCGGTAGGCGCGCGTCGCGTCCGAAGCCGCGGCCTGCGTGACGGCACCGGCAATCGCTGGCGCGCCGATCGGCGCGAGCGCGAGGCCGCTGACAAGGAGCAAGAAGATCCGCGTCCTCATGACGACCTCCGGAAATTGCGCGACCGGCGCCTCGGCATGTCGACCGATGGAACCGGCGAAATCTCGACGCCCGCGAATTTGCCGACGATACCGCGGATGCCGCCCTCCCGCCAGCGACGTGACTTTGCCTCGGCGCAAACAAACGCATCAGTCGCGGCCGCGAAAACTAAACAACTCCGGAGGGGATGCGATCAGCGCATCGTCCGGAGGATGCTACAGCGGCCACACGATGAGGAGCGCGGGCACCGAGACGGCAATCACGAGCAGCTCCAGAGGCAGGCCGATCCGCCAGTAGTCGCCGAACCGGTAGCCGCCGGGGCCGAGGATGATCGTGTTGTTCTTGTGTCCGATCGGGGTCAGGAATGCACACGACGCCGCGACCGCCACGCCCATGAGGTATGTGTCGGCGTTGGTGCCGGTCGCCGCGGCGATCGAAACGGCGATCGGGGCGGCGATCAGCGTCGTGGCCACATTGTTCAGGAAATCGGACAAAGTCATCGTCACGACCATCAGCGCGGCGAGCGTCACCCAGGCCGGATATCCGCTGGTCCATGTCGCGATCTGTCCTGCCAATAGCTCCGCTCCGCCGGTGCGCTCGAACGCCTCCGCCAGGGGAATGAGGCTGGCGAGAAGAACGATCACCTTCCACTCGATCGAGTCATAGACATCCCGCCCGCTCACGAGGCCCAGCAGCACGTAGCCGATCACGCTGCCGGCCAGTGCCACAGCCAGCGGCAGCACACCGGCAACCGCCAGCCCGACGGCCAGGATGAAAAGACCAATCGACATTCCTGCCTTTCGGCGCTGGATCACCTCGGTCCTGCGTCCCTCGATAGGCAACACGCCCAACCAGTCCATTGCCGCCGACACGCGCTCAGGCGTTCCCAGCAGCAACAGCACGTCTCCGGCTCGGATCGTCAAAAGCCGGACACGATCCAGAAACCCCCGGCCCTCGCGGGCAACGCCAAGGAGGGTGACCGACTGGCGGTGCAGCAGGTTGAGGCTGCGCGCGGTGCGGTTCTCGATCCGCGCGCCTTCGGGGACGATCGCCTCGGCCAGCGTCAGACCCGGGGCGGTGACGCCGCCCTCGTGCTTTTCCGACCCGGCGAAGTCGAGGCCCGCCTTCCCCATGAAGGTTTCGATGGATTTCGGATCCCCCTCGACGACAAGGAAGTCACCCGGGCGCAGTGTTTCGCGGCCTCCGAGGCCGGGCCGCCGCTTGCCGCCACGAACGAGGCCCAGAATGTGGACGTCGGCGTCGTCCGCTCTGGGATACAGGTCCTGCACGATCATCTTGCCATCGCCGCGCTGCGCGCCAACGCGCAGCTCGGCCACGTACCTCCCGCGCCGAACCTCTTGCTCGTACTCCGCGATCGAGGTTCGCGCGGGCAGGAGCCGCCATCCGATCACCGATACATAAATGATCCCCGCGACGGCTACCGCGAGCCCCACCGGCGCGAAATCGAACATCGAGAACGGATCGCCCAGCGCATACTGGCGATACTCCGAAATCACGATGTTCGGCGGCGTTCCGATCAGGGTGATCATGCCGCCAAGAATGGTTGCGAAGGAGAGCGGCATCAGGCTCTGCCCGGGGCTTCGCTTCGCATTATTCGCTGTCTCGATGTCGAGTGGCATCAGGAGGGCGAGCGCCGCCACATTGTTGATGACCGCCGACAAGCCGGCGCCCACAGCCGCGATGATCGCGATGTGCAGCGGCAAGGGCCGTTCCGGGTCGATCAGCCGTGCGGCGACGAGTTCGATGGCCCCCGACGACGAAAGGCCGCGGCTGACGATCAGTACCAGGGCGATGATGGCGACGGCAGAATGCCCGAAGCCCGAGAAGACGCCATCGGCAGGGACGAGACCCAGGGCCGCGGCCGTGATCAGCGCGCCGAAAGCCACGAGATCATAGCGGAACCGCCCCCAGACCAGGAGCACGAAAATCGCGCCAAAGAGCACGAAGACAAGAGTCTGATCGCTCGGCATCCCATGGCACTTAGCACAACAGACGCAGGCTATTGCACCAGTTTCAGGGCGGTGATCCATCGACCTGAAGCGAACACGCCCACAACGCAGTCGGCTTTGCGCCGAGGGGCGCCTCCGAGGGCATCACGGGCTTAAGCGGCCCAAAGAGTGTCTGCGCTCGGGGAACATCGAGCCAGGTCACAAACCCGTGTCACGTAACGCCCGATGCTGGCGCAGCGGCGCGAGCGTCGCATTTACTTGATGATCCGCGATATCAGACGGAGACCATGATGCGCAGTTTGCTGACAGCCCTGCTGGCCGCCCTGACCCTGCTGATCGCCTCCGCGACGCCTTCGGTGGCGAAGGACCCGGTCTACCAGTCATTCCTTGGCGGCACGGCGATCAACGGATATGACCCGGTCGCCTATTTCGACGAGGGCCGACCGGTCGAGGGCTCCTCCGCCTTCACGCATGACTGGAACGGAGCGACCTGGCGCTTCTCGAGCGCCGAGAACCGCGACCGCTTCGCCGCCACCCCGGAAGCCTTTGCCCCCCAGTATGGCGGCTATTGCGCCTGGGCGGTGTCGCAAGGCTATACGGCGTCGACCGATCCCGAAGCCTGGAAGATCGTGGATGGCAAGCTCTACCTGAACTACTCCAAGAGCGTTCAGGCACAGTGGGAAGGGGACATTCCGAGCAACATCGCCAAGGGCGACACGAATTGGCCGCGCGTGCTCGACTGAGGGCGTGACGCTGCAAGGCGCGAAGGCGCAGAAACCCCGTCTCAGATCGGACCCTGCCTCCCGTCTCGTTGGCCACATCTGCCTAATCGGGCGCTGCGGCGCCGCTTTGGTTGTTGCAGAGCGCCGGTGAATTGAGGGAGCGACGTTTGCCCGGCACGCAGCCACTGGCATTCGCGAAGCGTTTCACGTTTATGCTCTGGTCAATTCCGGCTCTTGGCGTGCGCTCGCGAGGACCCGCAGTTTCAACGAGGCATGCGCCATGAAAAAGCTGCGCTCTCTGTGGTCGGGTGAATTGTCCCTCGGCGAGGCATTCTGGACTTGGGCGATCGGCATCGGGCTCGTGGTGAACCTGACGACGAGCGTGCTGTTCCTGTCCCTGATGACAATCGACCGAACATGGTCGGCATTGTTCGTGGGCTATGGCCTGTCTGCGCCGTACAACCTGGTCGCGGTGGTCGGTGTCTGGCGCTCGGCCGCTCGCTACACGGGCCCCGCCAGCCACGCGGATCTTGCTCGCATCGTCTCGGCGATTGTGATGCTGCTGTTGACACTGACCTGAGGCAAAGCCGGTCGCGATCACGGGCCTGTCGCGCTCGGCAGACGGCATCGATGTAATGGACCAGAGTTCGGTCGATCGCGTGATGAACGCGATCGACGGGCAATTTGGCTTGGTCAGCGTCGCAACCGGCATCCTTTCTCCGCCCGGGGCGACGCCCAAGAAATCCCTGGCAGCGATCGAGGCGCGAGCAATGGCCGAGGCCATTTGCGTCAATGCCATCGGTCCGGCGCTGGCCCTAGCGTGCCGAACAGCCCCGCGTCGTTCCTCATGCGTGAAGAGCCGCGGCGCACCGGGCGCGTCGCCATCCGCAAACGCGCCCAAGCCGGACGGCCGGCACGCGGATAGGAAGCGATCACCCGGCGTCGTCACTGACCCGGGGGAATGCCTGGCCGAAGGCGCCCCCGGGCCCGTCGTGCCTCCCTCGCAGCCTTACTTCAGCTCGAACTCCTGGAGCCCGACCGATGCGCCCGCACCGACGATGCCCGCGACACTGACGGGCTGAAGGCTGAAGGAGTTCTCGCCACCACCGACGAGGACCTTCGCTCCGACGCCGCCGCCCAGGGCGACGTCAGCGCCCGTGCCAACATACGTCCCGCGAAGCGAACCGGGCTCGTAGGCGACCTCGGTTGGTGCCAGCACTGCCCAGACCAGCTCGAAATTCTTGTCGATCGAAAGATCGATGCCGACCTGCTTGATCTGGCCGACATAGGATTCCTCTTTGCCCTTCGCCGGCTTGAACTCGCAGGCGAAGGTCTCCTTCGTGTAGACGACGATGTTGTCGACATCCGTGAGTTTGCAGGTCAGGACGCCAATATCGGCGCCGGATTGAGCCTGGGCGGCGCCTGCAACAAAGGCGGCGAGCAGGGCTGGGAGTGCAAGGGCGAGGTGTTTCATCGAATTTTCTCCATTCAGATGTCAGATCGAGGAGCAATGTTTTTCAGTGCGTGCCGAGGCTCGGCGCGATTCTCCTGATTTCGCGCTTCCGCTTAATTAAATGCTTTCTGTCGTCGCCGCTACGAGTCGCACATACCGCCTCGGCCCGCCGAACGAGGCGCGATCTGGCACATGCGTCGTTCGGGCCCCGAACGACTGCGAACCGACAGCCAGACGCGGGGGAGTGCCGCCGCCCCCCGCTCACTCAGTTGCCGAGCGCCTCGTGGTAGGCGTGGAAGGCGCTGAGTCGGCAGGCCTCCATTTCGCCGCCCTTCAGGCCCTGGTCACCGCAGTTATCGAGCGCATCGCCAAGCGCCTTCTTGGCTGAAGCAACTTCCGGCGAGTCATTCGTGTCGTCGAAATCGAGGTGGAGCGTCCATTCCCCGTGCTTCTGAGCGGCGTCAACCGAGCTTTGCATCGCCAGCACATGCATCTCGCACATGCTTCGTTGTGCCTGGCTCGAATAATCGTCGCTGTTGCGACACGCATCGAGCGCGGCGTTCACCGCC
This sequence comes from Thermohalobaculum xanthum, assembly GCF_016623495.1. Lineage (GTDB taxonomy): Bacteria > Pseudomonadota > Alphaproteobacteria > Rhodobacterales > Rhodobacteraceae > Thermohalobaculum > Thermohalobaculum xanthum. Next base: position 28,842 of record NZ_JAEHHL010000012.1, read on the forward strand.
GCGTCCGCTGCTTGGGCAGTCCCTGCCCCGATAACTCCTGCCACGAGGGTACCGATCACGATCATCATCTTGTGCGACATGGTTGTCTCCGAGAAAGCATGATTGCCATCATATCCCATCGGCTGTCGCGCCCATCGACGCCCGCGCCACGTCTCCGCCCCGCGAAGGCGAATGCGTAGATTTGCCCGGGAGCCCGACGACGACATTCCTTTTTCAATCCGATCGGGCGGCACGCGAGCGCCGCCCGTTTGGTGAGTGTCAGGTTACTGACGCGCCGCGGCGGCCTTGTTCATCTCCGCCTCGAGCTTCTTGATATCGGCCTCAGACAGCTGCGGCCGGTCGACCCTGACCGTGAGCTTCCCGAGTTTCGCCGTCAGCGCGAAGGGCGGCAGATAATCGGCATCGTTCACGCCGGTCAGCGTGTCCGAGCCGACATCGAAGCTCTCGTCCCATTGCAGGATGACGGGAAGCGTGTGCTCCATCTTCTTGGTGTCGACTGCCTTGCCGTCCACCTTCAGGGTGCCGGTGCCACTGCGTCCCAGCCCGCTCATGCTGTTGTAGCGCAACGTGCCGACGCCGAGGCCGTCATACGCGAAATCGAACTCCACCACGTGCTTGCCGGGGCCGAGCGCCTCGGGCGACTGCCACTTGATCCGCTCTAGATCGACAAGGTTCCACAGGAAGGTCGGCTTGCCTTCGAGCAGGTAGAAACCGTATCCCGCAAAACGGCCGCCCGAGGTCAGGATCATGCCCTCGGCCCCACCCTCCGGCACCTCGATCTCGGCCGTGATCGTGTAGGAGGTATTCAGCAGAAGCGGCGAGTCGCCCTGGGGCAGACCGACCATCGGCCGCGTGTAGACGAACTCGGACCTGCCGGCCGTGATGTTCGGACGCGGGGCGATGACACGCGCCGCCACCGAGGCGTCCATCGGGAAGACCTGGTATTTCGCGGCCTCGCGGATGAACAGGTCCCTCAGTTGCTGGACCTTGTCGGGGTGCTTGTCCGCGAGGTTCGCGGTCTGGCTGAAGTCCGAGTTCAGGTCATAGAGTTCGAGCACCTGGTTGTTCAGCGGATCGGGGTTGGCGGCGCCAAACGCCTCCCAGGGTGCGCGGTTGACCTTGGTGCTGAGGAACCAGCCCTCGTGGTAGAGCGCCCACTGGCCCATCATCTCGAAATACTGGGTCTTGTGGCGCGAGGGCACGTCGGCGTTCGCCGCATCGAAGGTATAGGCAAAGCTCGTGCCCTCGATGGGCGCCTGCGGAATGCCGTCTACGATCTGCGGCGCCGCGATGCCGCTGACCTCCAGCACGGTCGGCAGCACGTCGATCACATGCACGAACTGGTCGCGGATGCCGCCCTTGTCCTTGATCCCCTTGGGCCACGACACGACCATGTTCTGGTTGATGCCGCCGAGCTTCGATGCGTTCTGCTTGAACCACGAGAACGGCGTGTCGAAGGCCCATGACCAGCCGGCCGACATGTGGTTGTAGGTCGCCTCGGTTCCCCAGACGTCATACCATTTCATCTGGGTCTCGACCGGCATCATGTTGATACCGTTGAAGAAGGCGACCTCGTTGGGCGTACCCAGCGGACCGCCCTCGGCGCTCGTGCCATTGTCGCCATTGATGTAGATGATCAGCGTGTTGTCCTTCTCGCCGATATCCTCGACGGCCTGGATCACGCGGCCGATCTCGTGGTCGCTATAGGCGGCATAGGCGGCAAAGACCTCGACCTGCCGGATGAAGAGCTTCTTCTCCTCGTCTGTCAGGTCGTCCCATTCCTTGAGCACGTCCTTCGGCCAGGGCGAGAGGACCGCATCCTGGGGAATGACGCCCAGCTTCTTCTGGTTCGCGAAGATCGTCTCGCGCAGCTTGTTCCACCCCTCGTCGAACAGCTTCATGCTGCTGATCTTCTCGACCCATTCCTTGGTCGGATGATGCGGCGCATGCGTGGCGCCGGGCGCATACTTGATGAAGAACGGCTTGCCCGGGTTGGTCTGGTGCATCCGCGTCATCCAGTCGATGGCATCGTCGGCCATCGCGGTCACCAGGTTCCAGGTTCCCGGCTCGGCGCCGTCGAAGGGGTAGATCTGGGTCGTGTTGCGGAACAGGTTCGGCTGCCACTGGTTCGCGTCACCCCCGACGAAACCGTAGAAATACTCGAACCCAAGCCCCGTCGGCCACTGGTCGAAGGGGCCCGACTGGCTCGCCTCGAAGGCCGGCGTGTTGTGGTCCTTGCCGAACCACGAGGTGTTGTAGCCGTTGTCGAGCAGGATCCGGCCGATGGTCGCCTTGTCCGGCTCGATGATGCTGTCATAGCCGGGGAAGCCGGTCGCCTGTTCGGAGATCACGCCGAAGCCGGCCGAGTGGTGATTGCGCCCGGTGATCAGGGCCGCGCGCGTCGGCGAGCAGAGCGCGGTCGAGAACATCCGGGTGTAGCGCAATCCCTCACCTGCAAGCTTGTCCATGGCAGGGGTCGGGATGACGCCACCGAAGGTGCTGGGGACGGCGAAGCCCGCGTCATCGGTGATGATGAGCAGCACGTTCGGCGCGCCCTCGGGCGGGACCACCCTCGGCGGCCACCATGGCGTGGACTGCAATGCGTCGTTCTCGATCACGCCGCCGAACTCGGGCACCGGCGGCGGCAACTGCTTTCCGTCGAGCGTGACGGTCGCGTTCGGCGCGCCCGGAGCGGTCGCGCCCTGCTGCGCCTGCGCGGGCCCGGCCAGCGCGGCGACGGCGGCAAATCCGGAGGTAATGCAGGCAATCAAGGTCGTTCGGTTCATCGTGATTGGTCTCCCTAAAAATCGTCGAGGCCCGCGACGCCTCGGCGGAGAATTTTGCCGTATCGATCGTCTATCGGTGGCGTTGCGCTCCTCGATCCGTGGTCTGGCGCCGCGCCAAGCGGTGCGGTCCCCAAGATCGCACACCCCGGCTCCCGGCGCGGATGATCACCGGTAGTACACTGCACGCCGCCAAGCCCTCCGCCGCGCTCCGGCGAAGGAGAGAGGGGTCATCGGCATCCCGATGATGTCGATGAACACCGATGCATTCTGACCGGCCGCGGGCATCTCGCCCTCCAGCACCTCGACCGTGTAGGAAAGCTCGTCGCCGCTGATCGCGGGGTCACGCAGCACCACGACGGCCTCGATCAGCTTTTCTCCTTCGAGGATCGAGATGTCGGCATTCGGCGGATCCGTCAGGAAGCTGTCGGTGCCCTCGCTCCAGAACGGCACGAAATCGGCCGTCCTCATGTTGCCCGCGATACGGTCGGGACGGTCCGTGAACATCACCGTGACGGGACTTACTCCCTTGAGCGTCAGGCGACCGGTTGCGGCGTCGTAGCTCATCGCGGCCGCGCTCTGCACGAACAGGAAGTCGGCCTTGCCGTCCTCGGCGCGGCCGGGGGACGTGGCCCCCATGCCAACGGCGACCGCACCCGCGCCCGCGGCAAGCAGGCGGCGTCGGGTCAGGCCGAAGGTTTCGATTTCGGACATCATTCTCTCCGGAAGTAGATCCGCTCCCGCGCATGGCGGGGCGCGTCTGCGGGGGTCTTGGGTTGTCGGTACGAGTCGTAGTGAACCATCTGAATGAATCATCTAAATGAACCATCCGGACGAACCGTATGTCGCTCGGCTGGCATTGGTTTTGCTTTACGCGCCACGAATGGCTACCGTTGCCGCCATAGTTTGATTGGTGGCAACCATGTCCCGCAGAATTCCGCTCGTCAGGGCCGCCGGACTGAGACCATTCCTGAAATGCATTGCCGCGCATGGAATTTCCGTCGAGCGCGCGATGACCGATGCGCACGTCGACGGCTATCCGTGGGAACAGCCGGAAGCCCCGGTGCCGCTCGCTCCCTTGTTCACGTTCCTGGGCAAAGTGGCCGAGCGCGAGGGACTGATCGATCTGGGCTGCCGCAGCCTCGTGGCCGAGACCCTCAGGGATTTCGGTGTGACCGGAAATCTCGTGATCGGCTCGCGCACACCACGCGAGGCGCTGCTGCGGATTGCGCGGGCGATGCCGTGGTTCTGCACGCACGAGCGCATTGCGATCGGCGCTGAACGGGGTTGCCCGGTGGTGTACACGTCCTTCACCGGACCGTTCGACCCGGGCGGCGTGCATATCGCGCAGCAGATGACCGCCTCGCTGATGGCGGCGCTGGTTCCGCCGATGGCACCGGGCGAGCCCGCGCTTTTGCGTGTCGAGATCGCGCCCTGGGCGCCGGCCTCGCTCGATCAACTGCGAGCGCATCTGTGCGACGAGGTCGTGGAGGCGCGATCGAATGTTCTTGCGCTCCATTTCCGCAAGGGGTCGCTCGACCGTCCCTATCCGGCGCCGCTCGACCTGAAGGGGCCTGCGCCCCGGATGCCGCTCAGATGGCTCAGGCTCGGTGAGGAGGCGTCGCTGGTCGAGGCGGTCGGCGTGTACCTCGACGAGATGCTGGTCGAGGGGACGCCAACCATCGACGACGCGGCCCGGGCGATCATGCTCAGCCGCCGCACGCTGCAACGCGTGCTCGCGGAGAACGGGACCTCGTTCCGCGAGTTGCTGGACGATGTCCGCCGACGGCGTGCGATCGCCGAGATCGAGGCGAGCAGCGAACAGATCGGCATGATCTCGGCCCGGCTGGGCTATTCCAGCCAGGCCTGCCTGAGCCGTGCGGTTCGGCGCTGGACGGACCAGACGGCACGCGATCTGCGCGGCGCGACCGGGGATTCGCGGGAAGGCGCCGGCGCCCGGACGCGGCCCGCGGACGCACAAGCCGACGCGGCGACCTGGGCTGCTGATGCAAGCTGATCGCAGGGCAGCAGGCTCGCTCTTCGCGGTTTCCCCACCCCCGACATGCGGATCGGAGCCGGCTGGGTCGACGCATTCCGGCCCTTCGATCGAGGTGGCTGACGAAGACGGTGGATTCGGTGGCGCTGACATGCTTGCGTGATCCCGGCTCGGACATGCGGGATCCCGTCCCCGGGCGACGCCGCAGTGAGAGAGGGCTTGCGATGAGAATCTCCCCCGTCGGCCGCGCGCGGCTCGCCGCGATCGGGCTCGCGCTGCTGGCAGGGATACCGGCGCGGGCCGAGCCGCCCGCCTATGTCGGAACGGAAAGCTGCGCGGGCTGCCATGCGGCCGAGACCGAGGCCTGGCGCGGCTCGCATCACGATCTCGCCTGGACGCTGCCGGGCGAGCCTCACCTGCTGGGCGCCTTCGACGACGCCGTCTTCGTCCATCGCGGCCAGCGCACCCGCTTCACGCGCGAGAACGGCGCCCCGGCGATCGAGACCCAAGGCGCCGACGGCGCGCTGCGCCGCTTCCCGGTGGCCGGTGTCGCGGGGATCGCCCCGCTGCAGCAATACCTGCTCGAGACCGAGCCCGGGCGTCTTCAGTCCTTTGACGTTACCTGGGATGCCGAGCGCGGCCGCTGGTATCACCTCTATCCCGACCTGGACCTGCCGCCGGGCGACGGGCTGCACTGGACCGGGCCCTACAAGAACTGGAACGCGCGTTGCGCCGAGTGCCATGCCACGGGCTACGAAAAGGCCTACGACCCCGCCACCCGCCGCTACGCGAGCCACGAGGCCGAGATCGGCGTCGGCTGCGAGGCCTGCCACGGCCCCGGCGAGGCGCACCTCGCCTGGTCTGCCAACCCGCCGGGCCACGATCCGTCGCGCTGGCCCGGCACGGATGCCCGCGGCTTCACCGCCCCCTTCCCGCGGGCCGATGCCGAGGCCGAGATCCAGCAATGCGCGGGCTGCCATTCGCGCCGCGAGCCGCTGTCGGATGCCAGCCCCCTGCCGGGTACGCCCTTTCACGACGCCTACCGCCTCGCGCTGCTGACCGAGGGGCTCTACCACGCCGACGGCACGATCCAGGACGAGGTGTATGTCTATGGCTCGTTCCTCCAGTCGAAGATGTACGGCAAGGGCGTGCGCTGTTCGGACTGCCACGACCCGCACCGCGCGGCGCTGCGCGTCGACGGCAACGCCACCTGCACGCAGTGCCACTCACCCGCGGGCAACGACCGCTTTTCCAGCCTGCGAAAGGCGCTCTACGACGACCCCGCGCACCATTTCCACGAGGCGGGCACCCCCGGCGCACTCTGCGTCTCGTGCCACATGGTCGAGCGGGTCTACATGGGGATCGACGGGCGGCGCGATCACAGCTTCCGTGTGCCGCGGCCCGATCTTGGCGCCGGGACCGGCGCGCCCGACGCCTGCACCGACTGCCACGAAGGCCGAGGCCAGGACTGGGCTGCGGCCGAGATCGCCCGGCGATTCCCGCAGAGCGACCATCGCGGGCGTCATTTCTCGGAGGCTTTCGCCGCGGCGCGAGCCGACGCGGCCTCGGCCGCGGAGCTGCTCCTCGATATCGCGACCAGTGAAACGATGCCCGGCATCGTCCGCGCAACCGCGCTCGATCTGCTTGCCCGAGCGACGGACGAGCGCATCGCGGCCGATGCCAGCCCCGTTCTGGCGGACCCCGATCCGCTGGTGCGCACCGCTGCAATTGCCGTGCAGCGCGGCGCGGCGCCGGGGCCTCGGGCCGAGAGGCTCGCTCCGCTCCTCTCGGATCCCGCCCGCGTCGTGCGGATCACCGCCGCGCGCGACATGCTCAGCCTCCCAGCGGACAGTCTGCCGCTGGCCGCGACCGGCGCGTTGAGCGGCGCCATGGAGGAATGGCGCGTCTCGCTCTTCGGCAGGGCCGATTTCCCCGAGACCCAGATGGTTCTTGGCGGGGTGGGTCTTACCACGCAGAACTGGCGCGGGGCCGAGGCCGCCTTCCGCGAGGCGGTCGAACTCGACCCGCAACTGGTCGACGCCTGGGTGATGATCGCCCGCATCCGCGCGGGGCTGGGCGACCCCGGCGAAGCCCGGCGCGTGATCGACCGCGCGCTCGCTGCCAACCCCGACGACCCGATGCTTGCCGAGGCGAGGCGGGCCCTCGCCGCGCCGCCGGCGCAGTGAGCCTCGCCGCGGCCGGACGGGCCATCCTGTCGTTCAGGGCAAACGCGATCAGAACGCGCCCGTCGGGAGGGGCCATCTTTCCCTGAGTCCGGAGCGCCTTCCGGGCCGGATGGCGCTCAGGCGGCGCGCGGCACGTCGCCCTCCAGGGCTGTGCGGAACCACGCCCTGTCGATGTTTCCACCCGAGAGGATGACCCCGACCTTCTTGCCGCGCATCCTGTCGCGCTCCTGCACGAGGGCCGCGAGCGGCGCCGCGCCCGCGCCTTCGGCGATGTTGTGCGTATCGGCAAAGTAGGTCGCGATTGCGGCGGCTACCTCGGCGTCGCTCACGCGCACGACGCGCGCAGCGCCGCCGCGGATGATCTCGAGCGGCTCGGGCCACGGCACGCGGCAGGCCATGCCGTCGGCAAAGGTGATGGCGTTCGCGGTCTCGACGATCCGGCCTCCCTCGAAACTCCGCGCATATGCGTCCGCAGCATCCGAAACGACGCCGATGATCTCGGTCTTCAGCCCGAGCAGGTCGCGCGCCGTGATCAGGCCGCAGATGCCCGAGCCCATGCCGATGGGAACGTAGACCGCTTCGAGCCCGGAGACCGCGCGGAACAGCTCCAGCCCATAGGTCGCCACGCCGCGGACGAGCAGCGGGTGGAAAGGCGGCACAAGGTGCAGCCCCTCGGTCTCGGCGACGCGGACGGCCTCGATGCGCGCCTCCTCGAAATCGCGCCCGTGCACCAGCAGCTCGGCACCCCAGCCTTCCATGGCGCGATTTTTCTCGGTCGAATTGCCGTGCGGCACATAGACCCGCACCGGGATGCCATGCGCGCGCGCGGCATAGGGGATCGACTGGCCGTGATTGCCGCGTGTCGCCGTCACGATGCCGTGGCATCCGCCGCTGCGCGCGAGATCGTCGAGATAGACGAGGCCGCCGCGAACCTTGAAGGCGCCGGTGGGCGTGTGGTTCTCGTGCTTGACCCAGACCTCGGCGCCAACCCGCCGGGCGAGCAGCGGCCAGGCGTATTGCGGCGTCGGCGGCATGTGGCGGTGGACCAGCGCCGCCGCCGACTCGAGCTCGGCCAGGGTGAAGAGGCTCACAGCACCCGCCCCGCCACGGCGTCGAGCCGGGCGAGGAGCGCCGGATCGCGCGCCTCGGGCGCGGTGATGATGGCGTATTCGAGCGCCCTGTCGCAGCCATGCGGACAGGGCGCGCGGGTGCCGCCCAGACCGGGCACGGCCGCCGAAATCATCGCCTTCGCCTTGTCGACATTGTCGTGCATCGTCTTGAGGATCGAGGTGATGTCGACCTCGCCGTGATCGGGATGCCAGCTGTCGTAGTCGGTCACCATGGCCACGGTCGCGTAGCAGATCTCGGCCTCGCGGGCGAGCTTGGCCTCGGGCATGTTGGTCATGCCGATCACGTCGCAGCCCCACTGCTCGCGGTAGAGGCGGCTTTCGGCCAGCGTCGAGAACTGCGGCCCCTCCATCGCCAGGTAGGTGCCGCCGTCATGGAGGCCCTCGACGCCGGTCGCGGCCAGCGCCGCGCGCAGCCGCGCGCATGTGGGCTCGGCGACCGACACATGGGCGACGCAACCGGTTCCGAAAAAGGACTTCTCGCGCCCGAACGTGCGGTCGATGAACTGATCGACCAGCACGAAATCGCCGGGCGCCATCTCCTCGCGGAACGACCCGCAGGCCGAGAAGCTGAGGATGTCGGTCACCCCGATGCGCTTGAGGGCGTCGATATTGGCGCGGTAGTTGATCGAGGTCGGCGAATGGCGATGCCCCCGCCCGTGGCGCGGCAGGAACGCCACCGGCGTCCCGGCCAACCGGCCTCGGAGGATCTGGTCCGACGGCGCCCCCCAGGGGCTCTCGACGCTCACCCACTCGGCATCCTCGAGCCCGTCGATCGCGTAGAGCCCGCTTCCTCCGATGATCCCGATCATGGCCTGTGTCATCATCTGCCCCCTCAGCCCGGCCGCCGCAGCGTGAACTTGTCGGTGACGGCCGTGTAATCCATGTAGCCCATGCGCGCGACCGGGTTGTAGGCCAGAACGTCAAGCAGCCCGTTCTTCAGATAGCGCTCGTCGATATGGATACCGACCACCTCGCCGATCACGACGATGTTCTGCCAGCCCGGCTGCCAGGCCGGGAGGTCGTCGATGATCCGGACCGTCCGGCATTCGAGCACGGCCGGCGCGTTCGCGACACGCGGCGCACCGATCACCTCGCAATCCGCCTTCGCGAGCCCCGCGATCTCGAACTCGTCGGCGCCGGCGGGATAATGCCCGGACGAGGCATTCATGGCATCGGTCAGCGCACTTCCCACGACGTTGCAGGCAAACTCGCCCGTCGCCCGGATGTTCGCGACCGAATCCTTGACCGGCTCGCCCGGCGCCTTGGCCCCGGTCTGGGCGAACATCACCATGGGCGGGCGATCGCCGCAGCCATTGAAGAAGCTGTAGGGGGCAAGGTTCGGCCGCCCGTCGGCATCCAGCGTCGAGATCCAGCCGATGGGACGGGGCACGACGATCGCCTTGAACGGGTCATGCGGAAGGCCGTGTCCATCGGCCGGGCGGTAGAACATGATCAGCGCTCCCTCTGGCAAGTGCGGGTGATGCGTGGTAGCGAGCCCAGAGCCCGCCCGCAACCCGCCACTCCGACCCGACGCCGCAGATCCGCCGCATGTTCCGCCTGCTGAGAGAACGCGAAAGCGACGCCTGGGAGGTCGAGGCCCTCTACGATCTGTGCTTCGCGCCCGGGCGCGGCGCGCTGTCGTCCTACCAGCTGCGCGAAGGTGTGGCACCGGTCGCCGACCTGTGCACTATCGCGCGCGACGAATACGACGCCGTGGTGGGCGCGATCAGGTACTGGCCCGTCCGCGTCGGCGAGCGGCACTTCCCGGCCCTCCTCCTAGGCCCTGTGGCGGTCCACCCGACACTGCAGGGCGAAGGGCTCGGCGCTCTCCTGATCAGCGAAACGCTCGATCTCGCGCGCAAGTCGGGATGGACGCGTGTTATACTTGTCGGCGACGAGCCCTATTACCGGCGCTTCGGATTTCGGCGCGACCTGGCGTTGCGCCTCGACTATCCGAAGCCCGTGAACTTCAACCGTCTACTTGCGCGCGAACTCGTGCCGGGCAGCATGCAAGACGTCGAGGGCATGGTCCATCGCTGGATTGATTGACTTACGCGTGCAGTCGCCCGCCCGGCGCCTGGAAATATTGCGTAAAAAGACTCTCAAATTAATTTGCATTCGTCCCAGCAAACCTATACTTGACCCAAAGGATAGGAAGAACAGACTGTTGATCGTTCGCCTTTGGGCCGCCCGTCGAACGGAGTAGCCGAAGCGAATTGATCTTTCGCCGAAGAAGCGCAAGGGAATGCCAGGATGACGGACGACAACGTGACTCACAGCGACCTGATGAGCCTGACGGCGGAAATCGTGTCAGCGCATGTTTCGAATAACGCTGTGCCAAGCGCGGAATTGCCCGGCCTGATCGAAACCGTCTATTCGACCCTCAACGGTCTCGGCGAGCCCGAGAAGGAACCGGAGGTCGAACTCAAGCCGGCGGTTCCGATCAAGAGATCGGTGACCGACGACTACATCATCTGCCTCGAGGACGGCCGCAAGCTCAAGATGCTCAAGCGCCACCTCAAGACCGCGTACAACATGACGCCCGAGGAATACCGCGCGAAGTGGGGCCTCTCGCCCGACTATCCGATGGTGGCGCCGAACTACGCGGCCAAGCGCCAGCAGCTCGCCAAGAAGATCGGCCTGGGCCGCAAGCGCAAGGCCTGAGCCGCCCCGCCATTGCGGCGGATCCATCGCTTGGGATAAGGACGGCGCGGGGACATCCCCGCGCCGTAGCCTTTTGTGACGGGCCGTTCGAGGAACGAGAAGATGAGCGCGCCGAAGAAGCTCTGGATCAAGACCTATGGCTGTCAGATGAACGTCTATGACAGCGAGCGCATGGCCTCGGCGCTGGCAGCCGCGGGATACGAGCAGGGCGACACTCCGGACGACGCCGACCTGGTGATCCTCAACACCTGTCACATTCGCGAGAAGGCGGCGGAGAAGGTCTACTCCGACCTTGGCCGGCTCAAGCCCTTGCGCGCGGCCAAGGCCGCGGCGGGCGGGCGCATGCAAATCGCCGTCGCGGGCTGCGTGGCTCAGGCCGAGGGCGACGAGATCATGCGCCGCCAGCCCGTGGTCGACATGGTCGTCGGCCCTCAGGCCTATCACCGGCTTCCCGCGATGGCCGAGCGCGTGGCACGCGGCGACGGGCCGCAGATCGACACCGAGTTCCCGCAGGAGGACAAGTTCGACCACCTGCCCGAGGCTCCAAGGGCCCGCCGGGCCCCGGCCGCCTTCCTCACCGTCCAGGAAGGCTGCGACAAGTTCTGCGCCTTCTGCGTGGTGCCCTACACCCGCGGCGCCGAGGTCTCGCGCCCCGCGGCCCGCATCCTGTCGGAGGCGCGCGGTCTGGTCGGGCGCGGCGTGGTCGAGATCACGCTGCTGGGCCAGAACGTCAACGCATGGCATGGCGAAGGTCCCGATGGCGGCGGCTGGGGGCTCGGCGAGCTGGTCCGCGCTCTCGCCACGATCGAGGGGCTCGAACGCATCCGCTACACCACCTCGCATCCCAACGACATGGACGAAGGGCTTATCGCGGCACATGCCGAGGTCGGCAAGCTGATGCCCTATCTCCATCTGCCGGTGCAGTCGGGCTCGGACCGTATCCTCAAGGCGATGAACCGCCGCCATACGGCCGAGGATTACTGCCGCCTCGTCGAGCGCATCCGCGCAGCCCGCCCCGACATTGCGCTGTCGGGCGACTTCATCGTCGGCTTTCCCGGCGAGACCGACCAGGACTTCGAGGACACCATGACGCTGGTCCGGTCGGTCGGCTATGCCAGCGCCTATTCCTTCAAGTATTCCGCGCGCCCCGGCACGCCGGCGGCGGAGGAGAGCGACCAGGTCCCCGAGGCCGTGAAGGCCGAGCGCCTGGCCCGGCTTCAGGCGCTCCTTGCCGAGCAGCAGACCGCCTTTCAGGCATCATGCGTCGGACGCGAGATGCCGGTCCTGATCGAGAAGCCCGGGCGTCATGCCGGGCAGATGGTCGGCCGCTCGCCCTGGCTTCAGGCGGTGCATCTCGCCGCCGATGCGAGCCTGCTCGGCCGCATCGTGCCCGTCGCGATCGAGACCACGGGGCCGAACTCGCTGGCGGGACGCCTCGTCGGCTGACGCTCCCACGTCACATCGCGCCGCTCCGCCGGGAGACGACCGGCCCCGCCCGCGTCTGGCTCGCGGCCCAAGCTTGACGCGAGGGAACCCTGCCTTATCTGACGGATCTGATGAGATTAATCCGCGGAGGGAAGATGGTTTCGCGCCTGGCCACCATGTCGAACGAGACACGCGCGGGGTTGCTGCTCGCGCTTGCCGCGCTCGCTGGCGTGCTTTCCGAGAACATTGCGTTTCTCAAGCCCAGCTATGACGCGATCCTGACGACCTACATCACGCTCAGCGTGGGGGATGCGGCAATCTCGAAGCCGATCCTGCTCTGGATCAACGACGCGCTGATGGCGGTGTTCTTCTTCCTCGTCGCGCTCGAGATCAAGAAGGAGATCGTCGAGGGCTCGCTCTCCGAATGGCGCAAGGCGGCGCTGCCCGTCTACGGCGCGGTCGGCGGCATGGTCGTGCCCGCGATCGTCTTCGTCGGCATCGTCGGCATCGACTCGGCCGAGGCCGTGGGCTGGGCGATTCCCGCCGCGACCGACATCGCCTTCGCCCTTGGCGTGCTCTCGCTTTTCGGCAACCGGGTCCCGCCAGCGCTGAAGGCTTTCCTTCTGGCGCTCGCGGTCGTCGACGACCTCGCGGCCATCGCGATCATCGCGGTCTTCTACACGTCGAACCTGTCGCTCGCGGCGCTGGCGCTTGGCGCGATCGGGCTTGCGGCATTGCTCGGGCTCAACCTCTCGGGGTTCAAGCGCAAGGCACCCTATGTCCTGATCGGCATCTTCCTCTGGGTCTGCGTCCTGAAATCCGGCGTTCACGCAACGCTTGCCGGTGTGGCGCTCGGTTTCGCGATTCCCATCGGAAAGGATCGCGAGGGGCGCTCGCCGCTCAAGACGATGGAGCACGGCCTGCACCCCTACGTCGCCTATTTCGTGATGCCGATCTTCGCCTTCGCGAATGCGGGCGTGCCGCTGGGCGGGTTGACCATCGCGGACTTGACCGCACCGCTCACCCTGGCGATCGCGCTCGGCCTCTTCCTCGGCAAGCAGATCGGCGTGTTCGGCTTCGCCTGGAGCGCCATCCGGCTGGGGCTTGCCGACGCGCCGAAGGGCGCCACGTTGCTCCAGCTTTACGGCATCGCGCTGCTGGCGGGCATCGGGTTCACCATGAGCCTTTTCATCGGCACCCTGGCCTTCGCCGAGCCCGAGTACCAGAACGCCGTCAGGCTTGGCGTGCTGGGCGGCTCGATCATGTCGGGGGTCGTGGGTGCGCTCGTGCTCGCGCACGCCTCCCGCGTTCCGGTGGCACGCCACGGCGCCGCGAACCGCGTGCCGGCGGTGTGAGCGGGTCGGCGAGGCGGGGGCCTCCGGCACGCCCTTGACAGGGCCCCCAACTCCCGCGACCTTGGTATACCAAGTGCCAAACGCCCCCGGGAGACATGGGAATGCTGATCCGCTCCGCCGAGTCCTGCCTCGTCGTCATCGACATGCAGGAACGCCTGGTGCCCGCGATGCAGGCGCCTGCGCGCACGATCCGCAACGCCCGGACCCTGATCACCGCGGCGCACGAGCTGGGCGTTCCGGTCATTCTCACCGAGCAGTACCCGACGGGCCTCGGGACGACGGTGCCCGAACTCGCGAAGGTTGCCGCCGCGGCCGAGGCGCAGATCCTGCCCAAGATGCATTTCTCATGCATGGAGGATCGGGGGTTCGCCACCGCCTTTCGCGCAACCGGCCGCCGGCAAGCCGTGATCGCGGGCATGGAGGCCCATATCTGCGTCATGCAGACGGCGGCCGAGATGATGGAGCAGGGCTTCGAGGTCTTCGTCGTCACCGACGCCACTTCGTCGCGCACGCTCGAGTCCGAAAAGGCCTGCCTCGACCGGCTGCAGGCATGCGGCGCCGGCATCGTCACAACCGAGATGGTCGTGTTCGAATGGCTCGGCTGCGCCGGCACCGATGCCTTCAGGGCACTGCTCCCCCTGATCAAGTAGTTCGGTGCGCCGCGGCCCGTATTTCTCCTTGCAGACCGACCGCGCCTGATCCACGATTTGGGTGCAGAAGACGCAACGGAGACATCATCTCGTGGTCAGCTCGCCCCTCAGGGACACCCGCACGGCCGAGATCCTTCACGACGAGACGATCCTTGAATTTCCCGACAACCGGTTACTGATCGACCTGTGCGGCCCGTTCGACCGCAATCTCGCGGCGTTCGAGCAGGGCTTCGACGTGGTCATCATGCGGCGCGGCAACCGGCTGGTGCTGCATGGCACGGAAAGCGCGCGCGGCGAGGCTGGTGCCGCGCTCGAGGCGCTCTATGACCGGCTCGAACAGGGCCGCCCGGCCGAAAAGGGCGATGTCGATGCGCTGATCCGCATGGGCGCGCAGGCCGCGCCTTCGGCCGGCACGGCCGACGAGGCGCCAACCGCCAGACAGCTCGACATGTTCCCCGGCGGGCGGATCGAGATCCGGACCCGGCGCAAGGTCATCGAGCCGCGCTCGGCGGTGCAGCGCGGCTATGTCGCCGAACTGTTCAAGCGCGAACTGGTCTTCGGGATCGGCCCTGCCGGCACGGGCAAGACCTATCTTGCGGTTGCGGCGGCGGTCTCGATGTTCATCGAGGGCCAGGTCGAGAAGATCATCCTCTCGCGCCCCGCCGTCGAGGCGGGCGAGCGGCTCGGCTTCCTTCCCGGCACCGAGAAGGAGAAGATGGACCCCTACATGCGCCCGCTCTACGACGCGCTGGGCGACATGCTGCCGTCCAAGCAGCTGCCGAAGCTGATCGAGGAGGGCAAGGTCGAGATCGCGCCCCTCGCCTTCATGCGCGGCCGGACGCTCTCGAACGCCTTCGTGGTGCTCGACGAGGCACAGAACACCACGACCATGCAGATGAAGATGTTCCTCACCCGCATGGGCGAGGGCAGCCGGATGGCGATCACGGGCGACCCGACCCAGATCGACCTGCCGCGCGGCGTGCCCTCGGGGCTGGTCGAGTCGCTGCGCGTGCTGGACGGCGTGGACGGCATCGGCTTCGTGCGGTTCAGCTCCGCCGATGTGATCCGCCACCCGATGGTCGCGAAGGTGGTGGACGCCTATGACAGGGCGGGCCTGGGCGGCGTATGAGCGCGGGCGACGGCGCGCCGCGACGGCTGGTCGATCTCGTCATCGAGGAAGAGGGCTGGCTCGATGCCGTGCCAGACATCGAGGCGCTTGCCGAGCGGGCGGCGCGCATGGCGCTCGACGGCGCAGGCATCGCGGCCGATTGCTACGAGATCGCGCTTCTGGCCTGCAACGATGATCGCATCGCGGCGCTGAATGCCGACTTCCGGGGCAAGCCCAAGCCCACCAACGTGCTGTCCTGGCCCGCTTTCGACCTGGCGCCCGGGACGGCCGGCGCGACGCCCGCAGCGCCGCCGGCAGGCCGTCCCGACGCTCCCGTCGCGCTCGGTGATGTGGCGATCGCGCTGCAAACCATGCGGCGCGAGGCGGAAGATGCGTCAATCCCCTTGAAAGATCACGCGATCCACCTGATCTTGCATGGGTGTCTGCACCTCTTGGGATTCGATCACGAATCCGAGCAGGATGCGGCTTTGATGGAGGGGATCGAGCGCCGGCAACTTGTCGCCGCCGGTATTGCGGACCCCTATAGTGAAGGAGACGCGGCGCAGCCGCCTGTCAGCTGAGCGATGGACGAAGGCTCGAGTCCCGGGCCCTCGCAAGAGGGCCGATTGCCGGACGAAACAGACCCTTACCAATCCAGGCCCGAGAACGGGTCCGAACCTTTTGTAAGCCGCCTCCTGCGGCGGGCAGCCGACGCGTTTTCGCCCGTCAGCTACGAGGACGGCGAGATCGTCACGGCCGCCGGCATCGGTGCGGCCATGGCCGGGCTCTCGGACGCCGAGCGCGCGATGATCGCGAACATCCTGCGGCTGCGCGACCTGCGCGTCGTGGACGTGATGACGCCGCGCGCCGATATCGTGGCGGTCGGCGTGGACAGCACACTCGACACCGTGGACGAGGCGTTCAAGGAAGGCTCGCTCTCGCGCCTGCCGGTGTTCCGCGAAACGCTCGATGATCCGCTCGGCTTCGTCCACCTCAAGGATCTCGCGATCGCCTACGGCCTCGGCCGGACCGCGACCGACGCCGATTTCGACCTGCGCAAGCACATCCGCACCGCGCTGTTCGTGCCGCCCTCGATGCGGATCGCGGCGCTCCTGCAGAAGATGCAGGGCTCGCGCGTCCACATGGCGCTGGTGATCGACGAGTTCGGCGGCGTCGATGGCCTGGTGACCATCGAGGACCTGGTCGAGCAGATCGTCGGCGACATCGAGGACGAACACGACGAGGAGGAGATCGCCCACTGGCGCGAGGAGAGCCCGGGCGTCTACCTGATCGACGCGCGCGCCGACATCGCCGAGTTCGAGGAGGCCGAGGGCGTCTCGCTCCGCCTGCCCGACTGGGAGGAGGATGTCGACACGCTGGGCGGCCTCGTCTTCATGCTGACGGGACGCGTGCCCGCCCGGGCCGAGGTCATCTCGCATCCGGCGGGGCACGAGTTCCAAGTCGTCGACGCCGACCCGCGCCGGATCAAGCGGCTGCGGCTGATCCTTCACGGCGCGACCCAGGCGGCGGGCGCGATGCGCAAGGCGGCCGAATGACCCCGGTGCCCGCCGCGCTGCGGGCCCGCGCCGCCTTTCACGCGTGAAAACCAAGTCAACTTGCTGACTTGAAACGATAAAAACGACCCATCGAAATCCGGGACGCTGACCAGATGCGCGACTCCACGCCCGACGCCGCAACGCCGCCGCTGGTCGGGCGGATCGCCGCCGCCGTCGCGCGGCTGCGCGGCTGGCAGCGGATGCTTGCCGCCTTCGTCGCCGGCATGGCGCTGACCGGAGGCCAGGCGCCGGTGTCGGCGCCGGGCCTGTGGTTCCTGGCGATGCCCGTTCTGGTCTGGCTGGTCGACGGCACCGCGCGCCCGCGGCAGGCCGCGGCGGTCGGCTGGGCGGCGGGCTTCGGCATGTTCGTGACGGGGTTGTTCTGGATCGGACATGCCTTCCTGGTGGATGCCGAGCAGTTCGCCTGGATGCTGCCCTTTGCCGTGACCCTGCTGCCGGCGGGGCTGGGGTTGTTCTGGGCCGCGGCCTTCTGGTTCGCGCGCCGCGGCTGGATCGAGGGCAGCCTGTGGCGCGTCGCCCTGCTTGCCGCCGCGATCAGCCTGGCCGAGTTCGCCCGCAGCACGCTTCTGACCGGCCTGCCCTGGGGGCTTGCGGCCTTCATCTGGACCGAGACGCCGGTGGCACAGGCTGCCAGCGTGATCGGGCCGCATGGCCTGTCGCTGCTGACCTATGCCGCCACGGCGCTGCCGCTGGTGGCCATTGCCGGCGTGCGCCGTGGCCCCGGCCCGGTGGTCACGGTGCTGGTGCTGGGCATCATCCCCGCCCTCTGGGCCTGGGGCGCCGCGCGGGTGCCGGACGCGACCTCCTATGCCCCGGACGCACCAGTGTTGCGGGTGGTGCAGCCCAACGCCACCCAGCGGCTGAAATGGAACCCCGACTACGCGGCGCTGTTCTACCGGCGGCTGCTCGACGCCACGGCGGCTCCAGCGGACCCGGCACTGGGCCCGCCCGACGCGGTGATCTGGCCCGAGACGGCGGTGACCTTCCTGCCGGCCGAGCGGCCCGAGGAGCGCGCGCGCATCGCTGCCGCGGCCGGCGGCGCGCCGGTCATCCTGGGCGCGCTGAACCGCCAGCAGCGCGGCGAGCGGACCGACTGGACGAACTCGCTGATGACCATCACGCCTGACGCCGCGATCGGCGGGCGCTACGACAAGGCGCACCTGGTGCCCTTCGGCGAGTATGTGCCGCTGCAGCCGATCCTGCGCCATGTCGGCATCCGCCAGCTTGCCGACCGCGGCGGCTTCCTGCCCGGCCCAGGCGCGCGCAACGTCGAGGTCGCGCCCCTGCCGCCATTCCGGCCGCTGATCTGCTACGAGGCAATCTTCCCGCACGAGATCCTGCCCGAGGGCGCGCGCCCGGGCTGGCTGCTGCAGGTCACCAATGACGGCTGGTTCGGCAATTTCGGCGGGCCTCAGCAGCACCTGGCGCAGGCACGGTTCCGCGCCATCGAGCAGGGCCTGCCCTTCGTCCGCGCGGCCAACACCGGCATCTCGGCCGTGATCGACCCTCACGGCAGGGTCCTGGTGTCGCTGGCGCTGGGCGACGAGGGCGCCTTCGACCACCGCCTGCCCGCCCCGCTGGCGCCGACGGTCTATGCCGTGACCGGCGATGCGACCGCCCTGGCCGCGGTGCTTTTCCTGATCTTCGCCGCCCGGCTGCGGCGCCGGCGCGGCGCGTGAGCGCGGCAGGCCGGCGCCGGGCCCCGCGGACCCCGTTCAAGGTTGACCCGGAAGCGGCGGCGTGCAATGGCGTCAGGCCGGATCGGCCGGGACCGGCCGTCAGGGACTGAGGCGGAGCAGGAAATGGCGCGCAACGAATATCTTTTCACCTCGGAATCGGTTTCCGAGGGGCACCCCGACAAGGTCTGCGACCAGATCTCGGACGGGATCGTCGACATGATCCTGGCACGCGAGCCCGAGGCGCGGATCGCCGTCGAGACCGCGGCAACCACCAACAAGGTGGTGCTGATGGGCGAGATCAAGGTGAGCCCCGACAACGCCGTCTCGGAGTCCGAGATGATCGAGTCGGCGCGCGACACGATCCGCAAGATCGGCTACATGCAGAAGGGCTTCCACTTCAAGACGGCCTCGATCGACTGCTATGTGCACGAGCAGTCGGCCGACATCGCCCAGGGCGTCGACGCCTCGGACAACAAGGATGAGGGCGCGGGCGACCAGGGCATCATGTTCGGCTTCGCCACAGACGAGACGCCCGAACTGATGCCGGCGCCGATCCTCTACTCGCACCGCATCCTGCGGCTGATGGCCGAGGCGCGCCATTCCGACCAGGCCTCGCTGTTCGGCCCCGACGCCAAGAGCCAGGTCACCATCGAATACCGCGACGGCAAGCCGGCGCGCGCCCACACCATCGTGGTGTCGAGCCAGCATCTCGAGCGCGACGCGGCCGGGCGCGAGATCACCTCGGGCTACATGCGCGAGCTGGTCGAGCCCTTCGTGCGCGAGGCCCTGCCCGAGGGCTTCATCGACGCCAAGACCGTGTGGCACGTGAACCCGACCGGGCGCTTCGTGATCGGCGGGCCCGACGGCGACGCGGGCCTGACCGGGCGCAAGATCATCGTCGACACCTATGGCGGCGCCGCGCCGCATGGCGGCGGCGCGTTCTCGGGCAAGGACCCGACCAAGGTCGATCGCTCGGCCGCCTATGCCGCGCGCTACATCGCGAAGAACGTGGTCGCGGCGGGGCTCGCGTCGAAATGCACCATCCAGCTTGCCTACGCGATCGGCGTGGCCGAACCGCTGGCGCTCTATGTCGACGGCCACGGGACCGAGACCGAGGATCCCGCGAAGATCGAGGCGGCGATCCGCGAGGTGATGAGCCTCACGCCCCGCGGCATCCGCACGCGGCTGGGCCTCAACCGGCCGATCTACCAGCGCACGGCGTCCTACGGCCATTTCGGCCGCGAGCCCGAGGGGGATGGCGGCTTCTCGTGGGAGAAGCTGGACCTCGCCGCGGCGCTCAAGGGCGCGCTCTGACCGGGCAGCCGGCGGGCAATTGAGTTCCGGCGCCCGGGGACCTCTCCGGGCGCCGTTCGTTTTCGGGAACGTGATGAGCGACGACTCCGACATCCCCCTCCGCGACGACGGCGCGCCCTGGCGCAACTTCTATGGCCGGCGCCACGGCAAGACGCTGCGCAAGGGCCAGCGCGCGCTGATCGACACGCGGCTCGAGGAGCTCGCGCCCCCCGGCGTCGGCTGGGAAGAGAACCCGGCGCGCGCGCCCATCGACCTAGCCGCGCTGTTCCCCGGCGCGCGCGACGTCTGGCTCGAGATCGGCTTCGGCGGCGGAGAGCACATGATCGCTCAGGCCGCCGCGAACCCCGATGTGGGCATCATCGGCTGCGAGCCCTTCATCAACGGCGTCGCCATGCTGCTCGCCGCCATCGAGCGGGCGGGCGTCACCAACCTGCGGGTGCTGGCGGGCGATGCGCGCGACCTGATGGACGTGCTGCCGGCGGGCTCGGTCGGCCGTGCCTTCCTGCTCTACCCCGACCCCTGGCCGAAGAAGCGTCACTGGAAGCGCCGCTTCGTCAACCCGCCCCAGCTTGACCAGCTCGCGCGCGTGCTGCGGCCGGGCGCCGAGTTCCGCGTGGCAACCGACATCGAGGACTATGTGCGCCATACGCTCGAGGCCATTGCTGCCGACGGCCGCTTCGAGCGAGTGCGCGCCGGCGAGATCCACGAGCCCTGGTCCGACTGGCCTGGCACCCGCTACGAGGCCAAGGCGCTGCGCGAAGGGCGCCGGCCGCATTACCTCACCTTCCTGCGCCGCTGAGGCGCGCACGCGAACGTGACCGCCAGGGCGCGGCCGGGAACGCCGCCGGGGATGGACGCGCGCGCCGGGCCGCCTAGGATTGCCGCGGCGCGCTTGCGCCGGGCGATCGCGCGCATGCGGGAGGGATGGGGATGAGCTTTGAGGTATGGTCGGTCTATGTCGCGACGGTGCTGCTGCTAATGAGCACGCCGGGCCCCAGCCACCTGCTGATGATCTCGACGGCCATGGCGAACGGCTTTCG
Source organism: Thermohalobaculum xanthum (assembly GCF_016623495.1). Taxonomy (GTDB): domain Bacteria; phylum Pseudomonadota; class Alphaproteobacteria; order Rhodobacterales; family Rhodobacteraceae; genus Thermohalobaculum; species Thermohalobaculum xanthum. The sequence continues at coordinate 49,749 of NZ_JAEHHL010000012.1, forward strand.
CCGCTCGACCGCCACGGCGGCGGGGGATCTTTCGGCCAACATCCTGCAGATGCTTGCCGCGGGCCTTGGCCTCGCGGCGGTGCTGGCGGCGTCCGAGCAGGGCTTCGCGGCGGTCAAGTGGGCAGGCGTGGCCTATCTGGCCTGGCTGGGCCTGCGCCAGATCCGCCGCTCGTTCCGGGGCGTGGCAGCCGGGCGCGAGCGACCGGCGGGCTTGCGACAGCTATGGTGGCGTGGGTTCGTGACCTCGGCCGCGAACCCCAAGGCGGTGGTCTTCTTCGCCGCGCTGTTCCCGCAGTTCATCGCACCCGGGGACGGGTTCTGGCTGCAGATGCTGGTGCTTGGCGGCACCTATGTTGCCATCGACGCGAGCTTCCTCGCGGCCTACGGGCTGGGCGCGGGATGGCTCTCGGCGCGGCTGGGCGGACCGATGCGGGCCTGGCTCGACCGGGCCGCGGGCGCCTGCCTGATCGGCGCCGCGGTGCTGCTGGGGCTCAAGACCGCCGGCCGCAACTGATCCCGCACCGCCGCGGCGATGCAGGGCGCGTCCCGTCGGAGGGACGCGCGCCGGAATTCACTGGAGTGCTGAGACCTTGGAGGCGCTCTGGCCGGTCGTCGAAGAGGCCAGCGAGCTGGTGGGGCGAACCGGCGGCAGCGGTGTCGCGCTCTGCTGCACGACCGCCGCGCCCTCCTGCGCCAGCACCGCGACGAGGTTGCCGAGCACGCCCGAGCGCTGCGCGTGCAGTTGCCCGTTCTCGATCCGGTAGCGCACCGACTCGGTGCCGTAGCGCAGCGTCAGGATCCCGTCCTTGTCGATCCGCCCGGTGCGCTTGAACGCCGAGGCCGGCTGGCCCCAGGGCTCGTAGGGGGCGTGCATCTCGACCAAGTGCACCTGGCCGTCGGGCGTCACCTCGGTGATCCGCAGGTCATGGCACCACTCGCCGTTCCATGCCCCGCGATTCCACTGGCCGAGGAAGCGCGCGTGTTCCAGCGGGACGCCTGCGACCGGCGGCACGATCGGGTGCTTGTCGAACAGCACCACGGTGTAGCAATCCGGCCTCGTGGTAATCTCGGGTTCTTTCTGGACGACCTCCTTCGGCTTCTCGGCACAGCCGAGAACCAAGAGGCCTGTCGCCAGCATCAATGCTTGCCGAAGCATAGGTCCGCCCTCGCTCTTCCCCAATCGGGTCGATCTCTTCTTTATGATTTTGCCGTAGTCTACTCTACCGTAACCGATTTGGCGAGATTTCTCGGCTGATCCACGTCAGTCCCCTTGGCTAGGGCGGCGTGGTAGGCCAGAAGCTGCGCGGGCACCGCGTATAGCACCGGCGCCAGCCAGGGGGCGCAGTCGGGCATGCGGATTGTGCGCCACACCCCGTCGCCCGCGGCCTCGATGCCGGCAGCGTCGCTGACCAGCACGACGCGCCCGCCGCGGGCCATCACCTCCTGCATGTTGGAGACGGTCTTCTCGAACAGCGCGTCGCGCGGCGCCATGACGATCACCGGCACGCTTTCGTCCACCAACGCGATCGGCCCGTGCTTGAGCTCGCCCGAGGCGTAGCCCTCTGCATGGATATAGCTGATCTCCTTGAGCTTGAGCGCTCCCTCAAGGGCGATCGGGAACATCGGGCCTCGGCCAAGATAGAGCACGTCCTGCGCCGCCGCGATGTCCTGCGCAATACCGGCGACGCGCGCCTCGTCCTCGAGCGCGAGCGTCAGCAGGCGTGGCAGCTCGATGTATTCGGCGACCATGCGCGCCTCGGCCGCCTTGTCGAGCCGTCCGCGCATCCGCGCCGCGAGGATCGCGGCGGCGGCCAGCGTCGCGAGCTGGCAGGTGAAGGCCTTGGTCGAGGCGACGCCGATCTCGGGCCCCGCTAGGATCGGCAGCACGATCCCGGCTTCGCGCGCGATCGAGCTCTCGACCACGTTGACCACCGCGGCGGTGGCCTGCACACGCCCCGTCACATGCCTGAGCGCGGCCAGCGTATCGGCGGTCTCGCCCGACTGGCTGATGAAGACCGCGGCTTCGTCGCCCAACAGCGGGTGGTCGCGGTAGCGGAACTCCGAGGCGATATCGAGCTCGACGGGAATGCCCGCGAGCCCCTCGAACCAGTACTTTGCGATATGCCCGGCATAGGAGGCCGTGCCGCAGGCGATCAGCATCAGGCGCGAGATGCGGTCCCAGGGCAGCGCGTCCGCGGGCGAGGCGATGCGCGAGCGGTCGGCCGACACGTTGCGCGCGACCACCAGCCCGACGGCGCCGGGCTGCTCGTGGATCTCCTTGGCCATGAAATGCTTGTGGCCCGCCTTCTCGACCATCGACTGCTCGACGGCGACGAAGCGGCGGGCGCGTTTGACGGGCTTTCCCTCGGCATCGAAGATCTGCGCGCCCGAGCGGTGGAGGATCGCCCGGTCGCCTTCCTCGAGATAGGTGATCTCGGAGGTCATCGGCGAGAGCGCGATGGCGTCCGAGCCCACGAACATCTCGTCCTCGCCCCAGCCGATCGCCAGTGGCGAGCCATGGCGCGCGGCGATGAGGAGGTCGGGTTGGTCCTTGAACAGGAAGGCCAGCGCGAAGGCCCCGCTGACCCGGTCGAGGGTGCGGCTCACCGCCTCGAAGGGCTCGGCGCCCCCGGCCATCAGATGCGCCACCATCTGGGCCACGACCTCCGTGTCGGTCTCGGTCTCGAACTGGCAGCCGGCCTCGGTCAGCTCCTCCCTCAGCTCGCGGAAGTTCTCGATGATGCCGTTATGGACGACGTGGACCGGGCCCGCGGCATGGGGATGGGCATTGACCACCGTTGGCGCGCCATGGGTGGCCCAGCGGGTATGTCCGATCCCCGTGCTGCCGGGCGCGGGGTCGGCCGCGACCAGCTGGCGCAGCGCCGAGAGCTTGCCGACCGCGCGGCGGCGGATCGGCTTGCCGTTGAGCAGCGTGGTCAGCCCGGCGCTGTCGTAGCCGCGGTATTCCAGACGCTTGAGTGCGTCGAGGATGCGGGGCGCCGCTTCTAGCTGCCCCAGGATGCCGATGATGCCGCACATGCTTGACCGTCCCCTTACGCCTTACCGTCGCCGGCATTTTTCCTGTTGCGCGCGTCCTTGCGGGCCTTCAGCGTCTGGCGCAGCCGGCGGCCGCTGCCCTCGCGATTTTCCTGCGGCACGCGGGCGATGGCCAGCGCCTCGTCCGGCACGTCGCGCGTGATCACGGTGCCGGTCGCGACGTAGGCATTGGCGCCGACGCTGACCGGCGCGATCAGCGCCGTGTTCACGCCGATGAAGGCGCCCTCGCCGATCTCGGTCCGGTGCTTGTCGAAGCCGTCGTAATTGCAGGTGATGGTGCCCGCGCCCAGGTTCGCGCCGGCGCCGACCAAGGCGTCGCCCACATAGGTGAGATGGTTCGCCTTTGCCCCCGCCCCGAGGCTTGCATTCTTGATCTCGACGAAGTTGCCGACATGGGCGCCGGCTCCGATGCGCGCGCCGGGCCTGAGCCGCGCGAAGGGGCCGACGATCGCACCCTCGCCCACCACGGCGCCCTCGAGATGGCAGAAGGCGCGGATCTCGGCCCCGTCGGCGACGCTGACGCCGGGCGCGAAGACCACGTTGGGGCCGATCGTGACATCGCGGCCCAGCACGGTGTCCCAGGCCAGGAACACGGTTTCGGGGGCGGTCATGGTGACGCCACCCAGCATCGCTTCGCGCCGCGCCCGGGCCTGCCACAGCGCCTCGGCCCGGGCCAGCTCGGCGCGGTCGTTGATGCCCATGGTCTCGGCCTCGTCGCACAGCACGGCGCAGCAGGCGCGGCCCTCGCCGCGCGCGAGGCCGATCACGTCGGTGAGGTAGAACTCGCCCTGCGCGTTGTCGCATCCGACCCGGTCGAGCAGGCGCAGCAGCGTCGCCGCGTCGGCCGCCAGCACCCCCGAGTTGCACAGCCGGATCGCGAGCTCGGCCTCGGTCGCGTCCTTTGCCTCGACGATCCGGTCGAGCATGCCGTCGGCGTCCATCACCAGCCGGCCGTAGCGGCCGGGCTCCTCGGCCTCGAAGCCGAGGACCGCGATGTCGGCATCGGCGCGCGCGGCGACGAGGCGCGCGAGCGTGGCGGCCGAGATGAAGGGCGTGTCGCCGTAAAGGATCAGCGCGTCGCCGGCGAAACCCTCGAGCGCCGCGCGCGCGGCCAGGACGGCATGCGCGGTTCCCTTCTGCTCGGACTGCAGGAAGATGCGGGCCTCGGGCAGCACGGCGCCGGCGGCGGCGCCCACGGCCTCGGCGCCATGCCCGACCACGACCGCAACGCGGCGGGGCCCGAGCGTCGCGGCGGCGGCAAGCGCGTGGCCCAGCATCGGCCGTCCGGCGATCGGGTGAAGCACCTTCGGCAGCGCCGAGCGCATCCGCGTGCCCTTGCCCGCGGCAAGCACGATGACGGCGACGGGCCGCGGGTCGGAACGGGGGGCGGGACTGGACGCTGACATGCCGGTTCTATATCCCGACCACAGGTGGCCCGCAAAGTGGGGGCGGATCAGAAACTGTTTCGGATCGTTGCTGCCGGCGACGGCGTGGCACCCGGGACGCGATGCAGGATGGGCCGATGCGAGGCGCGATCTTCGACCTGGACGGAACCCTGGCCGACACGGCCGAGGATCTTCTGAACGCGGCCAACGTGGCACTGGCCCCGCGCGGCCTGCCGCTTCTGACGTTGGCCCAGGACCGCGTGTTCGCGGGCCGGGGCGCGCGCTCGATGATCCGCCGCTCGCTGGCACGCGACGGGCGCGACCCCGACGCGCCCGAGGCGGTCGCCCTCACGGACGCGATCTACCCAGACCTGCTCGACGCCTATTCCGCCGCGCTGGCCGAGCATACCCGCCTCTATGACGGCGCCGAGGCCTGTCTCGACCGGCTCGAGCACGCGGGCTGGCGCCTTGGCGTGTGCACCAACAAGCCCGAGCGCCTGGCAGTGGTGCTGCTGGGGCGGCTGGGAGTGCTTGAGCGGTTCAAGGCGGTGCTGGGCGCCGACAGCCTGGCCGTGCGCAAGCCCGACCCGGAGCATTTCCGCGAGACCGCACGGCGCATCGGCGCGCTGCCCAAGCGTTCGGTGATGCTGGGCGACACCTCGACCGATCGCGACACCGCCCGCGCCGCCGGCGTACCCTGCGTGCTGGTGAGCTTCGGCTTCGCGGCCGAGCCGCTGCACGAGCTGGCGCCCGAGGCGGTGGTTGGGCATTTCGACGAGATCGCCGACCTGCTGGAGCGCCTGCAGCCCGCGCGAGCCGAATCCGCTTGACGAAGGCGACCCTGCACGCCTATGTGTCCGCCCCACGGGCGGTTAGCTCAGTTGGTAGAGCACAGTGTTCACATCGCTGGGGTCACTGGTTCGAGCCCAGTACCGCCCACCACTTTCCCCTCGCGCCAGCTCCCGCGTGAACCCGGTCGGGCCGCATCGCGGCGATCCCGTGACCCAGCCGGCCGCGCGGGTGTTGACGCCGCGGCCGGCTAGCGTCGCAGCGCCTTGATCCGGCGCGAGAGTTTCCGCCCCAGTTCCGCCCCCAGAACGGAACGGGCCAGGCGGTCCGCCGCGCCGGTCGCCGCGCGCTTGGCACGCATGGCCTGCCCCCTGAGCGAGGGGGAGAAGAGGTACATCGAGACAAGCCCGATACGCTCGTTCGAAAACTGGCGCTTGTAGTCGGCGTCCATGGCGCCGTAATCGACCCTCTCCGAGACGAATGACGCGCACGCCTCCTCGATCATGTTGGCGAGCAGCGCGGTCCCCGGCCTGCAGTTCGCGTAATCGGTGTCGAAACCGGTGTCGCGCAGGTGCAGCGTGCCGCGGTATCTCAGCATATGCGAGAATGCGACGGGGCGCGCCCCGTCATAGAGGACGTGGACATGCAGCCAGCCCCGGCGCAGGGCCCATTCGACGAAGTCGCGGGTCTGCGGGTCGTCGTGGAACCCCACGCCGATCTCGCGCTGATAGGTTCCGGCGGCGATGGCCTCGCAATCGGCCATGACGCGGTCCAGACCGTCGACGCTGTCGTAGCGCACGTAGATGGGCTCGGCCAGATGTCGGCTGGTGAGGTTTCGCGCGCGGTTGATGGCCTTGCGCGTGTTGGCCGAGCGCGACCGGAAGAATTCCTCGTAGGTGCCAGGCAGGTCGATCGTGTAGCTGGGCGCCGTCCGCGGGCACGGATCACGCGAGAGACCCGGAGCCGCGCGCGCGGCGGCAGCGAGGGCCGACGCCTCGTTGAGCTCGTGCAGGTAGACGAGGTCGGCATCGCCCTGTGACAGTGCCGCGAGGAGAGCGGCGACCGCGGCCTCGGCGCTCGCCTGCGAGGTCAGGCCGATCAGCCCGCCATTGGCGACACGCAGAACCCGCGCCCGGCTCGACATCGCCCGCCGGCCGCCGACGCGCCAGGGCACCCTCTCCTCGACGATCCGTGCCGGCAACAGCCCGCGAGCATCGCCCTCGCGCAGCATCAGGACATGCGGGCGGACGAAACCGGGCTGGCGGGCCAGGCGCTCGATGAAATAGCCGTGATCGCTCCAGGGGTGCGGCGTGGGCCCCGACGACGAGGACGAGATCGCCTCCCACTCCTCCCGTGCCTGCTCCACCTCACCGGTAGTCCGCAGGACATTGACTTCGACGCTTCCGACATACTCGCTGGACATCGACTCTTGCCGATTGGTTACTGACACGGCGCCCGGAAACCGATTCCGGACAGGGTAACACGTGCGCGCCACGATACGCGCTGCTGTCTTGGTGCAGAACGCGCCCCTGCGGCACTCTTGCGCATCGCGGGGCCGCGCGCCCGCGATACGCCGGCACACCTGCGACGGCGCTCAGTAGAGCAGCGCCTGGAGCCAGGTCGCGATACCGGGGAAGACCCAGATGATCGCGACGCCCGCTGCCTGCAGGCCGATGAAGGGCACGACGCCCGCATAGATCTGGCCGGTCGAGATCTCCTTGGGCGCCGCGCCGCGCAGGTAGAACAGCGAGAAGCCGAAGGGCGGCGTCAGGAACGAGGTCTGGAGGTTGATCGCGAACAGCACCGCAAGCCAGATCGGGTCGTGCCCCATGGTGATCAACACCGGCGCGATCAGCGGCAGGACGATCACCGAGATCTCGACGAAGTCGAGGAAGAAGCCCAGCACGAAGACGATCGCCATGCTGAACACCAGCGCGCCCAGCGGACCGCCCGGCATCGCGCCCAGGATCGCGGCGATGGTCTCGTCGCCCCCGAGGCCGATGAAGACCAGCGAGAAGATGCTGGCGGTGAGGATGGTGGCGAAGATCATCGCCGTCACCGTCATGGTCGAGGTCAGCGCGGCCCCCAGCATCCCGTCGCTCAGGCCGCGGCGCAGGCTCGCGCCGATGGCGCAGAACCCCGCGAGCGCGAGCGCGGCGTAGACCGCGCCGAGCGCCCAGTCGAGGCCGCCCGCGTCGAGCCGCTGGAGGCGCACCGGCACGATCCCGGCGGCGAGCGCAAGCAGGAAGAGCGCGCCCGACGCGCCCAGGATCAGCGGCCGCGCGACGCCGAGCCTGAGCCCCGCCATCAGGATCGCGCCGACGGCGCCGACCGAGGCCGCCTCGGTCGGCGTGGCGATGCCGCCGAGGATCGAGCCCAGCACTGCCACGATCAGCAGAAGCGGGGGCGCGAGCGTCCCCAGAACCGCGACCCGCCCGGGGCGCTCTTCGAGCGCGGCCACCGGCGGCGCGTCCTGCGGGCGCAGCCACGCCCGCCCGAGGATGTAGAGGATATAGAGCGCCACCAGCAGCAGGCCCGGCATCAGCGCGGCGGCGAAGATCTGGCCGACCGAGATCGTCTCGATGGTGAACTTGCCCTGCGCGAACTGTGCCTGCTGGTAGGCATTCGAGATCACGTCCGAGAGGATGATCAGCAGCGTCGAGGGCGGAATGATCTGCCCCAGCGTCCCCGCCGTGCACACCAGCCCCGAGGCCAGCCGCGGGTCATAGCCGCTGCGCAGCATGGTGGGCAGCGCGATCATCCCCATGGCGATGACGGTGGCGCCGACGATGCCGGTCGAGGCCGCGAGCAGCGCCCCGACCAGCACCACCGACACGCCGAGCCCGCCGCGCAGCCGCCCGAACAGCCGGCCCATGGTCTCGAGCAGGTCCTCGGCGATGCGGCTCTTCTCGAGCACCACGCCCATGAAGACGAACAGCGGGATCGCGATCAGGACCTCGTTGGTCAGAAGCCCGAACACCCGCTGGCCGAGCGCGCCCAGCAGCGAGAAATCGAAGGCGCCGAGCGCCCAGCCCAGGACGGCAAAGCCGGTGGCGATGCCCGCGATGGTGAACGAGACCGGGTAGCCCAGCAGGATCCCGCAGATCAGCGCCGCGATCATCAGGAGGTCGAGATGCATCTCAGCCCTCCCTCCCGGCGAGGCGCGCGAGATCGCGCCCGAGGCAGGCCAGCGCCTGGATCATCACCAGCAGGCAGAAGGCCGGGATGAGCGACTTGAGCAGGAACGAGGCGGGAATGCCGCCGACCGAGATCGGCCCCTCGAGGATCGACCAGGAACTGCGGACCGAGGGCCAGGACCAGACCAGCAGAACCACCATGGCGGGGAACAGCAGCAGCACATGACCCAGCGCGTCGACCAGGGCCTGCCGCCGGGGCGCGAGCTTCGAGTAGAAGATGTCGACGCGCACATGCCCGTCGACCAGCAGCGTGTATCCCGCCCCCAGCATGAACAGCGCGCCATGCATGTAGAGCACCGATTCGTTGAGCGCGACGAAGCTCACGCCGAAGACGTAGCGCAGCAGCACGATGGCGAACTGCACCAGCACCATCATGAGCGCGAGCCAGCGCACCACGGCGCCAACGGCGCGGTTGACGGCGTCGAGCCGACGGGCCAGCCGGATCATGCCTCGCCTCCGGAACGGGAAGGGTGCCGGCGCCGGTCGAGCGGCGCCGGCTTCAAGCGGGTCAGTACTTGTAGTCCAGCACGCGGGCGTTCATTTGCCCGTTATCGGCATAGGGCATGTAGCTGACGATCGCGGCGCGGTAGGCGAGGAAGCTCTCGGTGATCCGGCGCACCAGCTCGTCGCTGTCCTCGCGCAGCTCGGTGATGACCTCGCCGGCGGCGTTGCCAAGGGCCACGATCACCTCGTCGGGCAGCTTCTTCACCTGCACGCCCTCGCTTGCCACCAGTTGCGACAGCGCCTGGGCGTGCTTGGTCGTGTACTCGGTCCAGACAGGGTTGTAGAGGCTCTCGCAGGCCAGCGACACGGCGGCCTTCAGGTCGTCGGGCAACTCCTCATAGACCTTGGCGTTGACCGCGCATTCCTCGGCCGACGAGGGCTCGCCCACGCCGGGCCAGTAGTAATTCTTGACGATCTGGTGGTAGCCCAGCGCGCTGTCCGACCACGGGCCGATGAACTCGCCCGCGTCCAGCGCGCCCGACTGCAGGGCCTGGAACATGTCGCGCCCGCCCATCGCCTGGACCGCCATGCCCAGCTTCGCCGCCATCTCGGACGCGAGCCCCGTGGTGCGGTAGCGCAGGCCGCGCAGGTCGTCGGCCGAGTTGATCTCGCCGCGGAACCAGCCGAACCACTGCGGCCCGGAATTGCCGCACAGGAAGGGCTTGAGGCCGAAGCGGCCATACATCTCGTCATAGAGTGCCTGGCCGCCGCCATGGGCAAGCCAGCCGACCTGCTCGTCGGCCCTCAGGCCGAAGGGCTGCGAGCCGAACAGCAGGATGCCCTTGGACTTCGAGCCCCAGTAGGCAGGGACGGCGTGATAGAGTTCGGCCGTGCCCTCGGCCACCGCGTCGAAGACGCCGTTGCCAGGGACGATCTCGCCCGCGGCGTAAAGCTTGACCTCGATCCGGCCGCCCGACAGCGCCGTGATCCGGTCGGCCAGGTTCTGGGCGGCCACGCCCGGCCCGGGCAGGTTCTTGGGCCACGCGGTGACCATCTTCCACTGCCGCTTGTCCTGCGCGATCGCCGGCGCCGCCAGCGCCGCCGCCGCAGCACCCCCGGCCGCGGCCGTCTTCAGGAAGTCACGCCTTTTCATCGTCAGTCCCTCCATGCCAGTCGTGATGATCCGCCCCGCGATCCGTCGCCGGAGCTTCGGGCCTCAGTTTCCGAGGATCGCGGGCAAGCGCAGCCCATGCTCACGTGCGCAGTCAAGCGCCATCTCGTAGCCCGCATCGGCGTGGCGCCAGACGCCGCTTGCCGGGTCGTTCCACAGCACCCGCTCGAGCCGCCGGGCCGCGGCCTCGGTGCCGTCGGCCACGATCACCATGCCGGCGTGCTGGCTGAAGCCCATGCCGACGCCGCCGCCGTGATGCAGGCTGACCCAGGTCGCGCCCGAAGCGGTGTTGACCAGCGCGTTCAGCAGCGGCCAGTCTGAGACCGCGTCCGAGCCGTCCTTCATCGCCTCGGTCTCGCGGTTGGGGCTGGCGACCGAGCCGCTGTCGAGATGGTCGCGGCCGATCACGATCGGCGCCTTCAGCTCGCCCTTGGCCACCATCTCGTTGAACATCAGCCCCGCGCGGTGCCGCTCGCCCAGGCCGATCCAGCAGATCCGCGCGGGCAGGCCCTGGAAGGCGATGCGGTCGCGCGCCATGTCGAGCCAGCGGTGGAGATGCTCGTTCTCGGGGAACAGCCGCTTCATCGCCTCATCGGTGCGGTAGATGTCCTCGGGGTCGCCCGAAAGCGCGCACCAGCGGAACGGCCCCACGCCGCGGCAGAACAGCGGGCGGATATAGGCGGGCACGAAACCGGGGAAGGCGAAGGCGTTCTCGAGCCCCTCCTCCTTGGCGACCTGGCGGATGTTGTTGCCGTAGTCGAGGGTGGGGACGCCGGCATTCCAGAAATCGACCATCGCGGCGACATGCACGCGCATGCTGGCGCGCGCCGCGCGCTCGACCGCCTTCGGGTCGCTCTCCTGCCGCTCGCGCCACTCGGCCACGCTCCAGTCCTGGGGCAGGTAGCCATGGACCGGGTCGTGGGCCGAGGTCTGGTCGGTCACGATGTCGGGCCGGCCGTTCGGCATCGGCAGGCCCGCCTTCATCCGGCGCACGATCTCGGGGAAGACGTCGGCGGCGTTGCCGATCAGCGCGACCGACTTGGCCTCGCCCGCCTTGGTCCAGCGCTCGATCATCGCCAGCGCCTCGTCAAGGCTGCGGGTCTTCTCGTCGACATAGCGCGTGCGGATGCGGAAATCGGCGCGGGTCTCGTCGCATTCGACCGCGAGGCAGCAGGCCCCTGCCATCACCGCCGCGAGCGGCTGGGCACCGCCCATGCCGCCGAGCCCCGCGGTCAGGATCCACTTGCCCCTCAGATCGCCGCCGTAATGCTGGCGCCCGGCCTCGGCGAAGGTCTCGTAGGTGCCCTGAACGATGCCCTGGCTGCCGATGTAGATCCAGGACCCGGCCGTCATCTGGCCGTACATCATCAGGCCCTTGCGATCGAGATCGTTGAAGTGCTCCCAGTTCGCCCAGTGCGGCACGATGTTGGAATTGGCGATCAGAACGCGCGGCGCGTCGGCGTGGGTCTTGACCACGGCGACCGGGCGGCCCGACTGCACGACCAGCGTCTCGTCGGCCTCGAGCGCCTTCAGCGCGCCGACGATGCGGTCGAAATCGTCCCAGGTGCGCGCCGCACGGCCGATGCCGCCATAGACCACCAGCTCGTGCGGGTTCTCGGCCACGTCGGGGTGCAGGTTGTTCATCAACATCCGCATCGGCGCCTCGGTCAGCCAGGACTTGGCGCTGATCTCGGGGCCGGTGGGCGGAAAGACATCGCGCCGGTTGAGGCGGGGATTGGTCATGGCGCTCTCCTCTGGGTCGTCGGGACGCTGCGGATGCCGCCGCGCGGCGCGGCCCGCTGAATCGGGGCGCATAGCGGCGTCACGTTATGTAGCCAGATTCGCTTCTTTTGTCCATACATAAAAAATCCATCACTTCCCCCCGCCCGGACGCGCCCGCCCCTCGTCAGGGGCGGGTCTGTGCCACCGCGTCGATCTGCATCGCGCGCCCGGCCAGGGCCGCGAGACGTGGAAACCCGGGGTCGAGCAGCCAGGGATTGGTCGCCTCGACGAACTGGTAGGCGCAGACGGTCGCGATGTCCGAGCCGTCTGGCGCAGCGCCGCCGAAGAAGCCGTCGGCCGGGGCGATTGCCTCGAGCGCGCCGAGCGCGCCGCGCACCTGCCCCGCCACGCGCGCCTGCCAGTCGGCCCAGTGAAGCGCCTCGGGGCGGCGGTTCTTCTCGTAGACCATGGCCACCGCCTTCTCGGCCGTGGCGGTCGCCAGCCCGATGCGCCGCAGGCATTCGCGCCGCGCCAGCCCCGAGGCCGGCACCAGCCGCCGGTCGCCCGCCTCCTCGTCCAGCCAGTCGCAGATCGCCCAGCTGTCGACCAGCACGGTGCCATCGTCAAGCACCAGCGCCGGCACCCGCGTGCCGGGATGGACCTTGGCGATCTCCTTCGATTCCTCGGGGTCGGTCGCGGCCAGCGGGCGGCGCTCGATCTCGCGGCCTTGCAGCGCGCACCAGATCGCGACGCGGCGGACATAGGGCGACAGGTCGCGGCCGTACAGAATCATCGATACCTCCGGGAGGGTGTGGCCAAAAGCGGAAGCGCCGAGCTAAGCGGCGCGGTGCGCGGCTGTCAAAGGGAAGCACGAATTTCCGCCAGACGGAAACCCGCATCCCGCGGTGAAAGCGCGAGCATTGCGCTCGGGAATTGCGGAAGCGGCGGCGCGGGCTTAAGTTCCGGACAGATAAGCCCGGGAGGAGACATGGACGCCGTCGCGACACCGCCGCTGATCGACCCGTTCCAGCGGGCGATTACCTATCTGCGGGTGTCGGTCACGGACCGCTGCGATTTCCGCTGCGTCTATTGCATGGCCGAGCACATGACCTTCCTGCCCAAGCGCGACCTGCTCACGCTGGAGGAACTGGACCGGTTGTGCTCAACCTTCGTGCGGCTGGGCGTGCGCAAGCTGAGGATCACCGGCGGCGAGCCGCTGGTGCGCAAGAACATCATGTGGTTCTTCGAACGCATGGGCCGGCACCTGGGCGCCGGGCTCGACGAGCTCACGCTCACCACCAACGGCTCGCAGCTGGCGCGCCATGCCGGCGCATTGCGTGACTGCGGCGTGCGGCGGGTCAATGTCTCGCTCGACACGCTCGACGAGGCGAAGTTCCGCGCCATCACCCGGTGGGGGCGGCTTTCGGACGTGCTGCAGGGCATCGACGCGGCGCAGGAGGCCGGGCTCGCGGTCAAGATCAACGCCGTGGCGCTACGCGGCACCAATGACGACGAGATCCACCAGATGGTCGAGTGGTGCGGCGAGCGCGGCATGGATCTCACCTTCATCGAGGTGATGCCGATGGGCGAGCTCGACGGCGAGGACCGGCTGGACCAGTTCTACTCGCTCGACGACGTGCGCCGCGACCTCGAGGCGCGCTGGACGCTGACCGATACCGATTACCGCACCGGCGGGCCGGCGCGCTATGCGCGGGTTACCGAGACCGGGCAGCGCATCGGCTTCATCACGCCGCTGAGCCACAACTTCTGCGAATCGTGCAACCGCGTGCGGCTGACCTGCACCGGCCAGCTCTACATGTGCCTGGGCCAGGATGACGATGCCGACCTGCGCGCGGTGCTGCGCGCCTCGGGCGACGACGCGGTGCTGGAGGCGGCGATCCGCGAGGCGATCACGCGAAAGCCGAAGGGCCATGATTTCGACTATTCGCGCCAGGAGGTGCACGGCCAGGTCGGCCGCCACATGAGCGTCACGGGCGGCTGAGATACCGGCCAATGCAAAAAAGCCCCGGCCAATGGCCGGGGCTTGGTCGTTATGGCTGACGCTCAGGCGGCCTGCTGATCGAGCGTCGGGTAGTCGGTGTACCCCTTCGCGCCCCCGCCGTAGAACGTCGCCTTGTCGGGCTGGTTGAGGGCAGCCCCACGCTGGAAGCGTTCGGGCAGGTCCGGGTTCGCAATGAACGGGCGGCCAAAGCTGACGGCGTCGGCACGTCCCCGGCCGATCCAGTCAGCCGCCCGCGCCGCATCGAACTTGCCATTCGCGACGTAGACGCCAGACCAGAGCGGGCGCAGTCTCTCGAGCGCCTGCGCCTCAGCCTCGGTCTGGGGCGAGCCCTCGCCGTCCTCGACCACGTGGAGATATGCGAGCGAGAGCCGGTCGAGCGCGGGATAGAGCGCCGCAAAGGTTTCCTCCGCCCCCTCGGTCGGGATATCGTTGAAGTTGCTGAAGGGCGAGACGCGCACACCGACCCGCTCGGCCCCGATCGCAGCCGCCACCGCTTCGGTCACCTCGACCACCAGCCGGATCCGGTTCTCGACCGAACCTCCATAGGCGTCGGTCCGCTGATTGATCCCCTCGCGCAGGAACTGGTCGAGCAGATAGCCATTGGCGGCGTGGACCTCGACGCCGTCGAAGCCGGCGGCGATGGCGTTCTTGGCGGCGCGGACGAAATCGGCCACCAGCCCGGGGATCTCGTCGGTGCCGAGCGCACGGGGCTCCGAGACATCCTCGAACCCGTTCTGCGTGAAGGTCTGGGTCCTCGCGCGGATCGCCGAGGGCGCGACCGGCGCGGCCCCGCCCGGCAACAGCGAGGTATGGCTGATCCGGCCGACATGCCACATCTGCAGGACGATCTTGCCGCCGGCCGCGTGCACGGCGTCGGTCACCTTGCGCCAGGCCTCGACATGGGCGGGCTCGTGGATCCCGGGGGTGTCGATATAGCCCTTGCCCATGGCCGAGACCTGCGTGGCCTCGGTAATGATCAGGCCGGACGAGGCGCGCTGGCGGTAGTAGTCGACTGCCATCGCCTTCGGGGTGGCGTCGGCCTGCGCGCGGTTGCGGGTGAGCGGTGCCATCAGCACGCGGTTGCGCGCGTCGATCGCGCCAATGCTGATGGGCTGGAAGAGGGCGTCGGTGCCGGACATCTGCGATCTCCTTCTCGGCCAGTTGCGAGGCCAGTGCGCCACTCGGGCGCCGACCCCGTCGGAGCGCGGGAGATATGATCCGAACCATTCATCTCAACAGTTTTCGAGTTGACGAATTCGCGCATTCACTTTTGCCAAAATGGCAAAGGCCGCACCTCTTGACGCGCTTGATCGCCCTCCGAACGCGCCTCAGACTGTCTGCTCCCTACCTCCCGCCCCAGCGAGGAAGTCGATGACGACGCGCCGCACCCGCTCCGCCCTGCGCCGCCTGTGCGGCGTGGCCCTGGCCCTATGCCTTGCCGCCCCGGCGCTGCCCGCCGCAGCCCAGACGCGCGCCGACCCCGAGACCGCGAGCCCACGCATCGCCGCCCCGCTTGCGCGTGCCAGCCGCCACATGATTGCCGCCGCGCATCCGCTCGCGGCCGAGGCCGGGCTCGAGATGCTGCGCCGGGCCGGGTCGGCCGCCGATGCCGCCATCGCGGCGCTCTTGGTGCTCAACGTCGTCGAGCCGCAGTCGAGCGGCCTCGGCGGCGGCGCCTTCGCGCTGGTCCATGGCGGGGGCGCCCTGACCAGCTTCGACGCGCGCGAGACCGCGCCCATGAGCGCGACGCCCGAGCTTTTCATCGAGGGCGGCGAGACGCTCGGGTTCCTCGACGCCGTCGCCTCGGGCCATTCCGTCGGCGTGCCTGGCCTGCCGCGGCTGATGGCGGTGCTGCATGCGCGCTATGGCCGGCTGCCCTGGGCCGAGCTGTTCGCCCCGGCGACCGCCCTTGCGCGCGACGGCTTCCCGGTGAGCCCGCGCCTCGCCGCGTCGGTCCAGGCATTCGCCGACCGGCTGGCCGCAAGCGAGGCCGCGGCGGTATTCCTGCCCGATGGCGCGCCGCTCGCGGCGGGCACGCTGCTGCGCCAGCCCGCGCTCGCCGACACGCTGGCGCGCCTTGCCTCCGACGGCGCCGACGCGTTCTACGGCGGCCCGCTTGCAGACGAGATCGTCGCGTCGGTGGCGCGCGAGCCGCGCCCCGGCGGGCTCACCGTCGAGGACATCGCCGCCTACGAGGTGATCGAGCGCGCGCCCGTCTGCATCGACTACCACGAGGCCTGGCGGGTCTGCGGCATGGGTCCGCCATCCTCGGGCGCGACCACCGTGGGGCAGATCCTGGGGCTGATGGACCGCGCGGGGACACGGGGCCTGCGCCTCGACGGCACGCTCCTGTGGCACCATTTCGCCGAGGCCTCGCGGCTCGCCTATGCCGACCGGGCGCGCTACCTCGCCGATCCCGACCAGATCCGCGTGCCCCTCAGGGGCCTGATGGACGACGGTTACCTTCGCGGGCGCGCGAAGATGATCCCGCGCTTCGCGGCCAGCACCGGCGAGGCCGAGGCCGGCACGCCGCCGTGGCGCGAGAGCGCGCTGCACGCACCCGACCGCCAGCTCGGCCGGCCGGGGACGACGCACCTGTCGGTGGTGGACGGCGAGGGGCTCGCGCTCTCGATCACCGCCTCGATCGAGACCGCCTTCGGCTCGGGCCGCATGGCGGGGGGATTCCTGCTCAACAACCAACTGACCGACTTCTCGTTCCGCCCCGTCGGCAAGGACGGCGCACCGATCGTCAACGCGCCGGGGCCGGGCAAGCGGCCGCGCTCGTCGATGGCGCCGACCATCGTCTACCGCCTTGGCGAGCTCGACACGCCCGCGGTGATCGCGGGCTCGCCCGGCGGCTCGCGCATCCCGGAATACGTGGCCGGCGCCCTGGTCGCGATCCTCGACCACGGGCTCGACCCGGCCGCGGCAGCGGCGCGCGGCCATGTCTCGCAGCGCAACCTGGACGCGGTCGTGCTCGAGGCGGGCGCCCATGACCCGGCGCTGGTCGCGGGGCTCGAGGCCATGGGCCACACGGTCGAGGAGGCCGAGATGACCTCGGGCCTGCACATCATCACGCGCACGGCCGATGGCTGGGAGGGTGGTGCCGACCCCCGGCGCGAGGGCGTGGCGCTGGGCGACTGACGGCGCCCCCACGGGGCGCCGCCGGGATGGCGTGGGCGCGGCGGCTCAGAGCCCCGCGGGCTTGCCCACGACCACGATCGAGAGCCCGTCGGGATCGAGGATCTTCGCCACCCGCCGGATGTCATCGAGCGTGACGGCCTCGATCAGGTCGTTGCGGATGTTGATGTAGTCGAGCCCCAGATCCTCCTCCTGCGCGCCGACCAGGAAACGCGCGATCTTGGCGTTCGAGTCGAAGCGCAGGGCGAAGGCGCCGGTGAGATAGCGCTTGGCGGCATCGAGGTCCTCGGCCGTGGCTCCCTCCTCGGCCATCCTGCGCCACTCGGCGCGGATCACCTCGAGGCTCTCGGCAATGCGGTCATTCGCCGTCTGCACGCTGCCGAGGATCAGGTCCGCGTCCTCGTAATTGGCCAGGTAGGAATAGACGCCATAGGCCAGCCCACGTTTCTCGCGCACCTCCTCCATCAGCCGCGACGAGAAGCCCCCGCCGCCCAGGATGTGGTTCATCACATATGCCGGGATGAAGTCGGGATGGTCGCGCGGCAACCCCTTCTGGCCGAAGATCGCCACCGATTGCGGCACGTCGAGCTCGGCGATCTCGACCCCCGCGGGCGGCGTCTCGGGCGCGCGCGCGGCATCGGGGGGGTCGCCCTCGTCCAGGCCTGCGAGGATGGTGTCGATCAGCACGCCGGCACGCGCCGCGTCGATCGCGCCGACCACCGCCACGGTCGCGGCCCCGCGTGTCATCAGCCGCTTCTGCGCCGCGGCAAGCTCGTCGCGCGTGATCGCCTTCACCGACTCGGGCGTGCCGTCGGTGTCCCGGGCGTAGGGATGGCCGTCGAAGGCGCGGGCGAACCAAAGGCGGCCTGCCACGGCGTTGGGGTCGGTCTCGTCCGAGGCGAGCTTGGACAGGATCTGCGCGCGCACGCGCTCGACCGCGTTCGCGTCGAACTGCGGCTCGGCCAGCGCCAGCGCCAGCAGCGCGGCCGAGCGATCAAGATCGTCGGCCAGCATCCGCGCGCTCACCGTCACGTTGTCTCGACCGGCGCCGAAGCCGAACCGCGCGGCCAGCTCGTCCGCCGCCTTGGCGAAGGCGGTGGCGTCGAGATCGCCCGCCCCTTCCTCGAGCAACGCCGCCATCATGTTCGCAAGCCCCGGCCGGTCTGCGGGGTCGAGCCGCGCGCCCCCGGCGAAGCTGATCTCGACGGCGACCAGCGGCACGGCCTGTTCCTGGACCAGCCAGAAGGTGGTGCCGCCGGGGCTCGTGACCTCCTCGATCTCGATCGCCGCCGCCGGCGCCGCGACCAGCGCCGCCGCCACGGCAAGCGCGGCGCCTGCGCGGGTGAAAAGCTGCATCATGCCCATCAGCCGGCCTCCCCGTCCGTGCCCATCAGATAGCCGGTGACCGAGTGCGCGGGCAGCAGCCAGTTCTCGGCCGCCGCGCGCACGTCCTCGGCCGTGACCGCGTCGATCAGGTCGGGCCAGCCCTCGACATCCTCGACCGTCAGCCCCACCGCCAGCGCCGAGCCGTAGAGCCGCGCGAGCCCCGCGACGTCGTCCTGGGCGTGGATCAGGTCGGTGCGCGTCTTGCGCTTGATCCGGTCCAGCTCCTCCTCGGTCGGACCCTCGGCCACGAGGCGCGCGATCTCGGCGTCGAGCGCGGCCTCGACCTCGGCCAGCGTGTGGCCCGGGGCAGGCACGCCGTAGATCGTGAAGGCCGTCCGGTCGCGGGCGCTGTCGTTGTAGAAGGCGCCGGTCGACACCGCGATCCGGTCTGCGATCTCGATCTGCTGCGAGAAGCGCGAGGTGATGCCCTTGCCCAGCACGTTGGCCAGCACCGACAGCGCGGCGGCCGTCCCCGGGGCTTCCGCCTCGTAGGTCGGAACCAGGTACTGGCGCATCACATAGGGCTGGCGCACCCGCGCGTCGCGCATCTCGAGCCGGCGCGCGGCCAGCTGCGGCGGCTCCTGCGGGCGGGCGTCTGGCGGGTTGTTCGAGGGCGCGATCGATCCGTAATGGGTCTTGGCGAGCTCAAGCACCGCCTCGGGGTTCACGTCGCCCGCCACCACCAGGATCGCGTTGTCCGGGGCGTAGTAGCGGCGATAGAACTCCAGCGCCTCGGGCAGGCCCAGCTCCTCGATCTCGTGGCGCCAGCCGATGATCGGCACGCCATAGGGGTGATTCATGTAGAGCGCGGCGTTCATCTGCTCGCGGAATAGCGAGCCGGGATCGTTGTCGGTGCGGCTGTTGCGCTCCTCGAGGATCACGTCGCGCTCGGTCGCGACCAGGCGCTCGTTCAGCACCAGGTTGCGCATGCGGTCGGCTTCCATCCCCATCACCAGCCCCAGCCGGTCGGCCGCGATGCGCTGGAAATACCCGGTGTAGTCCCACGAGGTGAAGGCGTTGTCCTGCCCGCCATTCTCGGCCACGACCTTCGAGAAGGCGCCTTCCGGGATCTGGTGGGTGCCCTTGAACATCAGGTGCTCGAAGAAATGGGCGATGCCCGAATGGCCCGCCGGCTCGTCGGCGGCGCCGACGCGGTACCACACCATGTGGGTGACGACCGGGGCGCGGTGATCCTCGATCACCACCACCTCCATGCCGTTGTCCAGCCGGAACGTGCTGACCGGCTGCGCCGCCGTCGCGACGGCAGGCAGCAGCAACGCGACGAGCGCGACCATGCGCGCGATCATGCCCGAATGCATGCGCATCCTCCCTGTGTTCCCGGCCCGCATCGCGGGCCCGCCGCTAACATAGGATGCGCGGGCGCTCAGTCGAAGGCCGGCGGGTTGTTTCCGGTCAGCGGATTGGCCGGCCGCCGGTCCAGCGACTCGTAATAGATGTCCGGATTGTTCGGCGGCGCACCGGTCTCGAAGATCTCGTTGCCGCCTTCGGTCGCGGCCGACGCCAGCGGATCGTTGGGCGCGAGGAGCCCCTCGCGCTGCAGGCGCTGCGACTCGGTGATGGCGTCGAGCGCGACCGCGGGGTCGATCTCGTCCTCCTCGTCGTCGCCGAAGCCGAACAGCTCGAGCAGCGTCGGCGGCTCGTAAGGCTCGTTTTCCTTGGCGTCGGCCGCGGCCTGCCGGTCGGTCTCGAGCTGCACACGGATGTCGCTGCCACCCGCGGCCACGTCAGCGGCGCTGAGCAGCGCAGCTTCGCCCGCACTCAGCGAGGTCGTGGTCGTCGGCCACGGGCCGGCGTCCTCCCTGCCCATCAGTGCGACCTCGGCCTCGCGCTGCGGATTGGGGTCCAGCGGCGACGGCTTGCCGGGCTCGGGCGTGGGCAGCGGGCCGGGCTGCACGCCGGGCTGCGCCACCGTTGCGGGCACCACCAGCGGCTTGCGCGGCAGCACCTTGAATTCGTCCGGCGCGGGACGGCGGCCGCCGATCGCCTCGATCGGATCGCCGAAGCTGTTGCACCCGGCCAGAACGGCCAGCGCCGCGGCAAGGGCGGCTCCGAGGGGCGGTCTGCGCCTGAAGGTCATGGCTCTCTTTCCGATCCTTTCGGCCCGGCGCGGCCGGGGGCCGCGTTCGGGCGCATATTGCGCGTTTGGCACGGGCACTGCAATGCCCCCCGCCGACGGGGCCTCGCCGGGCGCTTCAGGCCTTCCATGCGATCAGGACCGCGCCCAGGAAGATGGCGATGTCCGCGACGTTGAACGCAAACGGGTTCACGATTCCGCAACAGCTCATGTTCAGGAAATCCGCGACCGCGCCATACTGCACGCGGTCCCAGGCATTCCCCAGCGCGCCGCCGACCACCAGCCCGCCGAAGGCCGCCAGCGCCACCCGCCCGCGCCGGATCACCCAGGCCGCAAGCCCCACCGAGATGATGACCGCGAGCCCGACCAGCACCCAGCGCGCGGTGTCCGAGCCGCTGGCGCCAAGCCCGAAATTGATGCCGCGGTTCCACGCCATCACGAAGTTGAGGAAGGGCGGGACCACCTCGATGCGCAGCAGGTTGGCAAGATCCAGCGCCTCGACCACCAGCCACTTGCTGAGTCGGTCGAGCGCAAGGACCGCGAGCGCCACGAGCACCAGCGCCCGTGCCGCCCGCCCCCTGTCGATGGCGCCCGAGCGGGCCCGCGTTCCCGGCACTTCAGCCACGCAGCACCGCGTCGCAGCGCCCGCAGACGCCGGCGCTGGCGTGATGCCCGACATCGGGCAGCACCCGCCAGCAGCGCGCGCATTTCTCGCCCTCGGCCCGCTCGAACACCACGCCGATCGCGGGGTCGTCGGCGCGGAACGCCTCGGCCGGGGGCTCGTCGCCCGCCAGCTCCAGGGCCGAGGTGATGCAGACCTCGGCCATGTCGATCGAGCGCACCGCCGCCAGCGTATCGGGGTCGGCGATGTAGAGCACCGGCGCCGCCTCCAGCGGCGCGCCGATCAGCTTGTCGCGCCGGGCGATCTCGAGCGCGCCGTTGACCACGCGCCGGGCCGCGCGGATGCGCGCCCATTTCGCTGCCAGCGCGTCGTCGCGCCAGCCCGACGGGGTGTCGGGGAAGTCCTGCAGGTGGACCGAGCTGCCCTCGCCGGGGAAGCGCGCGAGCCAGACCTCCTCCATGGTGAAGCACAGGATCGGCGCGAGCCAGGTGGTCAGCCGGCGGAACAGCGCATCCATCACCGTGCGCGCGGCGCGCCGCCGCGGGCTCGAGGCCGCGTCGCAATAGAGCGCGTCCTTGCGGATGTCGAACCAGAAGGCCGAGAGGTCCGAGGTCGCGAAGGTGAAGAGCTTCTGGAACACGCCCTGGTAGTCGAACTCGGCATAGCCCTTGCGCACCTCGGCATCGAGCACCGCGAGGCGGTGCAGGATGAGCCGCTCGAGCTCGGGCATGTCGGCGGGCTCGACCCGCTCGGCCTCGTCGAAGCCCGACAGCGCCGCCAGCATGTATCGCAGCGTGTTGCGCAGCCGGCGATAGCTGTCGGCGGTGCCCTTGAGGATCTCGGGGCCGATGCGCAGGTCGGCGGTGTAGTCCGACTGCGCCACCCACAGCCGCAGGATGTCGGCGCCGTACTGCTTGATCACCTCCTGCGGGGCAACGGTGTTGCCCAGCGACTTCGACATCTTCTGGCCCTTCTCGTCCAGCGTGAAGCCGTGGGTGACCACTGCCTTGTAGGGCGCGCGGCCCATCGTGCCGCAGCCCTGCAGCATCGAGGAATGGAACCAGCCGCGATGCTGGTCGGTGCCCTCGAGGTAGACATCCGCGGGCCACGCCCCATCGGGCCGGTCGCGCAGCACGAAGGCATGAGTCGAGCCCGAGTCGAACCAGACATCGAGGATGTCGTCGACCTTGATCCAGTCGGCGGGGTCGTGATCGGGCCGCAGGAACCGCTCGGCCGCGCCTTCCGCGTACCACGCATCCGCCCCCTCAGCGCGGAAGGCGGCGCTGATGCGGGCGTTCACGCGCTCGTCGCGCAGCAGGAAGTCCGGGGCGTCGGGCTTGGCGCCGCGACGGACGAAACAGGTCAGCGGCACGCCCCAGGCGCGCTGGCGGCTCAGCACCCAGTCGGGTCGGTTCTCGATCATGGAGTAGAGCCGGTTGCGCCCGGTGCGGGGCACCCAGTTCACCAGATGGTCGATCGAGGCGAGCGCGCGCGCGGATGGTCTCGCCATGCTCGGACTTGCCGTCGTCGAGCGGCTTGTCGATGGCGACGAACCACTGCGCGGTGTTGCGGAAGATGAGCGGCGCCTTCGAGCGCCAGGAGTGCGGGTAGGAATGCTTGACCCGGCCGCGCGCGATGAGGGCGCCGGCCTCGGCCAGCTTGTCGATGACACGCTTGTTGGCGTCGCCCTCCTTGCCCTTGTCGGTGAAGATTACCGCGCCGCCGAAGAACGGCAGGTCGGGCCGGAACGAGCCGTCCTCGAGCACGTTGTGGGTCATCTTCAGGTCGGGGAACTGGCCCCGGTAGCGCAGGAAGACCTCGTAGTCGTCCGCGCCGTGGCTGGGCGCGGTATGGACGAAGCCGGTGCCGGCATCATCCGTGACGTGATCGCCCGCCAGCATCGGCACGTCTAAGTCCCACTCGCCTGCGGCGCCATCGAGGCCACGCAGGGGATGCGCGCAAGTGATCGCGGCAAGCTCGTCGGCCGTCACCGCCCGGAGCTTCTCGAAGCCCTCGACGCGGGCCTGGCGGAAGACCTCCTCGGCCAGCCGGTCCGCCAGCAGGTATGTGTCGCCCGCCCGCGCCCAGTTCTCCTCGGGCGCGGCACTGACGCGATAGAGGCCGTAGGAGATCGCTGGGTTGAAGGCGATCGCCCGGTTCTGCGGGATCGTCCAGGGGGTGGTCGTCCAGATCACGACCGGCAGCCCCACGAGGTCGTCCGAGGCGGCCGACGTCACCGGGAACTTCACCCAGATCGTGTGGCTCTGATGGTCGTGATACTCGACCTCGGCCTCGGCCAGGGCGGTCTTCTCGACCACCGACCACATCACCGGCTTCGAGCCCTGGTAGAGCGAGCCGTTCATCACGAACTTCATGAACTCCTCGGCGATCACCGCCTCGGCGTCGAAGCTCATGGTCAGGTAGGGGTCGTCCCAGTCGCCGGTGACGCCCAGCCGCTTGAACTCGTCGCGCTGGATGTCGACCCAGCCCTCGGCGAAGCGGCGGCACTCGGCGCGCAGCTCGTTGACCGGAACCTCGTCCTTGTTCTTGCCCCTGGCGCGGTACTGCTCCTCGATCTTCCACTCGATCGGCAGGCCGTGGCAGTCCCAGCCGGGAACATAGCGGCTGTCGAAGCCCAGCATCTGGTGCGAGCGCACGACGAAGTCCTTGAGGATCTTGTTCAGCGCGTGGCCGATATGCAGGTGCCCGTTGGCATAGGGCGGGCCGTCATGCAGCACGAAGGGCGGGCGGCCCGCGGCGGTCTCGCGCAGGCGGTGGTAGAGCCGCATCTCCTCCCAGCGCTCGAGCCATTCGGGCTCGCGCTTGGGCAGGCCCGCGCGCATCGGGAAGTCGGTCTCGGGCAGGAACAGGGTGTCCTTGTAGTCGGGCAAGGACGTGTCGGTCGTGTCGGCGGTCATCGGACGCCTCGTCTGAGCGCTGAAAGCATGGGTGTGGATCTTTTGGTGCGCATATCGCCTGCACCTTGGTCCCGGCGCCGCCTGTCAGCGGGCCGGGCGCGTAATTCGCCGCGGATGGGGCGTCCACTCCGTCATGGCGCGCCTTATAGCCGCCGCAACCCGGGGCGTCCAGATACGCGATGGCACAGGCAGCCGCCGGGCGAATGGATCTGAAAATTCTCCTATTGAGAATAATCTTTTCGAAAACTATCTGATTATTGATTTATCCATGCACGCTATCTCTCTGCGCAACGACATGCATTCACAGGAGAGATCCGATGACCAGCCTTGCCCAGACCCGCCCGCTCGTCCCCTCGCTTGCCCCCGTCTACGCCGCCACCTCGGACCTGGCCGAGGCCGGGCTGCGTATCGCCGCCGGCGCCTTCCTGGTGCCGCATGGCGCCCAGAAGCTGTTCGGCTGGTTCGGCGGCTACGGGCTCGAGGCCACGGGCCAGTTCTTCGAGACCCAGCTCGGCTTCGCCAACGGCCTGCTCGCCGCGCTCGGCGCGGGATCGGTCGAGACCTTCGGCGGGCTGCTGCTCGCACTCGGCCTGCTCACCCGCCCAGCCGCCGCGGCGATCGCCGTGATGCTGCTGGTGGCAGCGACGGTGCATCTTCCCAACGGCTTCTTCTGGACCTCGGGCGGCTGGGAATACCCGGTGCTGTGGGCCACGGTCGCGGGCTTCTTCGCCATCCGCGGCGGCGGGCGCCTGTCGCTCGACCGGCTGATCGGCCGCGAGATCTGAGCCCGCGCATCCCGCGCGCGGCCAGGCCCTGAATGCGAAGCGCCCCGCCGGAGCGATCCGGCGGGGCGCAAAATTCCTGATCGTGCCGCGACGAGCCGGGGGAGGATTATTCCTCCTCGTCGCCCTCGGCCTCGGCCTCGACCTCGGCTTCGGTTTCGGCCTCGGCTTCCTCGTCCTCTTCCGACACCAGCGCCGACGGCGCCGAGATGTTGGCGATCACGAAGTCGCGGTCGGTGATGGTCGGCGTGGCGCCCTCGGGCAGCGCGACGTTCGAGATCTTGACGACATCGCCGACATCGAGCCCGGTCAGGTCCACCGTCAGGTGATCCGGGATGTCCCCGGCGCGCACCTTCAGCTCGACATCGGGGCGCACCACCGTCAGCACGCCGCCGCGGCGCAGGCCGGGGGCCTGGTCGTGGTTCACGAACTCGACCGGGATGAAGAGGCTGATGCGCGAGCGCTCGGAGAGACGCAGGAAGTCGACATGGATCGGCAGGTCACGCACCACGTCGCGCTGCACGGCGCGGCAGATCACGGTGTGCTCCTTGCCATCGACATTGAGCTTGATCAGCGTCGACAGGAACTTGCCCGCCTTGAGCCGCTTCAGAAGCTCGTTATGCTTCATGCTGATCGTGACGGGGTCGTCGCCGCCGCCATAGATCACGCCGGGTACCATGCCTTCGCGACGGGTCGAGCGGGCAGCCCCTTTGCCCACACCGGCACGCGCAGTGGCATCCAGGACAATCGTCTGGGCCATGGGTGTCTCTCCAGGAATAACGTTTCACATGCCTTCCGCGCCGATCCTCCAGGGGTGTAAGCGGCACGGAAGCCGCCCTCATACGCGAATCCGCGGCATTTGCAAGGGGCGACGGGCGCGCCGCGCTCCCATCCGCACGGATCCGCGCGCCACGACACACCCTGCCGCACGCGCGGATTGCACTCTGGCCGCGCCCATGCATCACTGGAGCCGCCCGGGACCAACCCCGGGGCACCCCGGGCCGCGCGGCCCAGCACGCAAAGAGACCAGGGACAGATGATTGCCCGCCGCCTCGTCGCAACGGTCATGGTTCTGGCGCTTGCCCTTGGCGGCTGCGCACCACCGCCAAGGGGGCTGGCCCCGCCCGCCGCGAGCGAGACGGCGATCAACGCCCCGGCCGGGAGCGGGGCGGGCGAGAGCGCCGAAGACGAAAGCGGGCAGGACGCCCCGCTCACCGCGCCGCCGGGCGGCCGGCTCGCCGCGCTGCGCGTGACCGTCGCGAACGCCCCGCCCGAGCTTCTCGACGACCAGCGCCTGGGGGTGCTGACCGTCCGGCGCGGGGCCGAACACCGCCCGACGCGGCTGATCTTCGCCGACGGCGCGCTGGCGGTCTACCGGCTGCCCGCCGGGGTCTACCGTGTCGAATCGATCGCCGGTTACGACTGCGGCGAGATCTACCTCACGCTCGGGCAAGGCGCGGCGCCGCTCTCGCTCGGCGGGCTCGAGCTTTCCGTCTACGACGACAACGCGGCCACACTCTCGGGCCAGCTGCCGACGCCGCGCGACCTCGACGGCCTCGCAGGGCTCACGGGCGTCGCCACGGACGAGATCGACGCAAGCCCGCTCGAGCGGCGGCAGGGCATCGTCTGCCGGCGCGACCCGCGCGCGGTCTCGCGGCCCGACATCGACCCCAACATCCGCAAGCTCACGCCCACCGAGATCGCGCTCAGCGTCCTGCTCGGCGGGCTGATCGGCGCGGCCGGGGGCTACGCGATCGCGGCGGGTACCTTCATCTTCGTCAGCGGCACGGCGGGCGGTGCGGTCTTCCTCGGTCTGTGAACGGGGGCTTGCCGCGCGCGCCGCTTCGCGCGATCCATGGGCAGATCGCCGCATCGGACCGGGCCGCGCGAAGTGGTACGCCCGACTGACCGGAACAGGGAGTTCCCAATGCCGCCGAGCACGCCCCGCGTTGCCCTCCTCGTCACCTGCCTCGTCGACACGATGCGGCCCTCGGTCGGCTTCGCCGCCGTCAGGCTGCTCGAGCAGGCGGGCTGCACCGTGCATGTCCCGGTCCAGACCTGCTGCGGCCAGCCCAACTACAATTCCGGCGATCGCGACGGCGCCAGGGCGCTGGCCCGGCGGATGATCGAGGCGATGGCGGGCTTCGATTTCGTCGTCGCCCCCTCGGGCAGCTGCGCGGCGACGGTGATCAAGGATTACCCCCAGATGTTCGCCGGCGACCCGGAATGGGAGGCGCCCGCGCGCGACCTCGCCGGCCGGACCCACGAGATCGTGAGCTTCCTGACCGACGTGATGGAGATCGATGCCGTTGGCGCGCGCGTGCCGGCCAGGGCCACCTATCACGACAGTTGCTCGGGGCTGCGCTCGCTCGGCATCAAGGACCAGCCGCGCAAGCTGCTCGCCTCGGTCGAGGGGCTGACCCTCGCCGAGATGGCCGAGCCCGAGATCTGCTGCGGCTTCGGCGGCACCTTCTGCGTCAAGTATCCCGATATCTCGAACAAGATGGTGTCGAACAAGACCGCAGACATCGCCGCCACGGGGGCGGAGCTTCTGCTGGCGGGCGATCTTGGCTGCCTGATGAACATGGCGGGCAAGCTGAGCCGCGAGGGCAAGCCCGTGAAGGCGCGCCACGTCGTCGAGGTGCTGGCCGGCGACACCGACACCCCGGCGATCGGGGAGGGCGGCAAATGAGCGCCCACGCCCCCACCACGCCCCGATTCAAGCAGAACGCCCGCGAGGCGCTTGCCAACAAGAACATCCAGGCGGCCATGGGCAACGCCCAGGCGGGCTTCGTCGCCAAGCGCGCCGCCGCCCGCGCCGCCCTGCCGGAATTCGACGACATCCGCGACGCCGCGCGCGACCTCAAGAACCACGTGCTGGCGAACCTCGACGCGTATCTCGAGCGCTACGAGGCCAAGGTCACCGCCGCGGGCGGCCATGTCCACTGGGCCGAGACGGCCGAGGACGCCCAGCGCATCGTGCTCGACATCTGCCGCGAGGCGGGCGCGAAGACCGTGAACAAGGGCAAGTCGATGATCTCGGAGGAATGCGGGATCAACGACTTCCTCGAAGAACACGGCGTGCGCGCGCAGGAGACGGACCTGGGCGAGTACATCATCCAGCTGCGCCACGAGATGCCCAGCCACATCATCGCCCCCGCGGTGCATGTGACCGTCCCCGAGGTCGAGGCCGAGTTCCGCAAGGCCCACACCCACCTCGACCCCGGGCGCAACCTCGCCGAGCTGCCCTCGCTCCTGGCCGAGGCCCGCGGCGTGCTGCGCGAGAAGTATTTCGGCGCCGAGGTCGGCATCACCGGCGCCAACATGCTGATCGCCGAGACCGGCCAATCGGTGATCGTGACCAACGAGGGCAATGGCGACCTCAGCCAGTCGCTGCCGAGGGTCCATATCGTCATGGCCTCGATCGAGAAGATCGTGCCGACGCTCGAGGACGCCTCGACCGTCCTGCGCGTGCTGGCGCGCTCGGCCACGGGGCAGGAGATCACGGTCTACACGACCTTCTCGTCCGGCCCGCGCCGGCCCGAGGACCCTGACGGGCCCGAGGAATACCACGTGGTGCTGCTCGACAACGGCCGCACCGGCATGCTGGGCACCGAGTTCCAGGAGATGCTGCGCTGCATCCGCTGCGGCGCGTGCATGAACCACTGCCCGGTCTACCAGTCGGTCGGCGGCCACGCCTATGGCTGGGTCTATCCCGGGCCGATGGGCGCGGTGCTGACCCCCTCGCTGATCGGGGTCGAGAAGGGCGGGCAGCTGCCCAACGCCTCGACCTTCTGCGGGCGCTGCGAGTCGGTCTGCCCGATGCGCATTCCGCTGCCCAAGATGATGCGCCACTGGCGCGAGCGGGAGTTCGAGAAGAACCTCACGCCCTCGGCCGCGCGCTGGGGGCTGGCGGCGTGGCGCTTCCTCGGCACCCGGGCATGGGCCTACCGGCTGGTGACGGCGGCCTCGGCGCGGGCCCTCGCGCTTGCCGCCATGGGCAAGGGCCGGCTCGCCCGGCTGCCGATGGGTGGCGGCTGGACCGCCCATCGCGACTTCCCCGCGCCCCAGGGGCGCACGTTCCAGAGCCAGTGGAGGGGCGAGCGATGAGCGCGCGCGAGACGATCCTGTCCCGCATCCGCCGGGCCACCGGCGGCGGCGACCCTGCAAGCGTCGAGGCGCGGCTCGCGGGCGGCCAGGGCGCGCCGATCCCCCGGCAGGGCCGGGCCGAAGGCGACGCGCGGGTCGAGCAGTTCATCGCCAAGGCCCGCGCCGCCGACGCCACCGTCTCGCGCCTGGCCACGGCCGACGATCTGCCCGCCGCGCTGGCGGCCGAGCTGCGCGCGCGCAACCTGCCGGCGGCGATCCGCACCGGCGCCGACCCCCTGTTCGACCGAGACTGGGGGCCGGTCGAGCGCAGCACGGGCACCGGGCGGCTCGACGAGCCCGCCACCCTCAGCCGCGCCCGCATGGGCATGGCCGAGACCGGCACGCTCCTTCTGGCCTCGGGCCCCGAGAACCCGGTGACGCTGACCTTCCTGGGCGAGACGCATTTCGTCGTGATCGACGCCGCCGACATCGCCGCGGGGTTCGAGGACATGTGGGCCGGCTGGCGCGCGCGCGGGCTCGACCCGCGCACCGTGAACCTGGTCACCGGGCCGTCGCGCTCGGCCGATATCGGCCAGACGCTGCAGCTCGGCGCCCACGGGCCGGTCGCCCTGCATGTCTTCGTGCTGGGCTGAGGCGCGCCGAAATCCCCTAGCGGGGCCGGCGCTCAGCCGGGCCCTTCCTGGGTGTTCCAGATATCCCATTTCAGGCGCCACACGCCCTCGCCGTCACGCTCCCACAGCACGATGTACTTGCCGTATGCGGTGACGCGTCCGCCGATGCCATCGGGCGCGGTCAGCGTCAGGCGGCCCAGCTCGGTCGCGTTGGCGCCGTTGTCCCTGATCGATTCGGTCGTCAGGTTCAGATCCGACACCCCGGAATCGAAGACGCCCTGCCACAGGTCCCTGATCGCGTCGCGGCCTTCGACCCGCGCGGCGCCGGGCGGCAGCGCCACGGCGTCGGCGGTGTAAAGCGCGGCCAGCGCATCGGCGTCGCCGGCGTTGAAGGCGGCCTCGAAGCGGGCGCTGCTGTCGGCGATGCCGTCCATCGCGCCAGGCATGCCCATGTCGCTCGCGCAGGCCGACAGCGCCAGGAGCGCCGCCGCGGCAATCATCGGTCTCATCGGTCTTTTCCTTTCACAGGCGCGCAGGTTGCGGGCCCCTCGCCGGGTGCCAGCAGGGCCTCAGCCTAGCACAATGCCGGGCTTTTCCCGCGCGTCTTCGGCGCGCACCGCGGATCAGTGGTAATAATAGTAGCGGCCGCCGTAGCAGCAGTTGTCGTCGTCGACGACCGCCCAGATGCCAAGGCCGAGCAGGCTGAGCGCGAAGGCGCCCATGGCAATCGACGCGTTCTCGGACCGCTCGTAGTCCATCTGCTGGCGCAGGATCTGCTCGCGCTGGCAGGCGGGCGAACCATAGGGGTCGGGCGAGGCGAGGCAGGCGTCCAGCGCGGCGCGGTGCTCGGCCTTGGTGCGCGGGCTCGCACAGCCCGCCACCAGCGCCGCGGACGTGGCGACCGCGACCAGGGCCCGCGCAATCGAACCGATGCGGCGCATGCTCCGGCACCTCCGGAAGAAACCCGACTGCCGCGGAGGTTAGCACGCCCGTGGCCGCGCAGGCGAATCCGCACGCCGGGCCCGTCGGCCCCTTGCAAAAGCCGTGCGGCAAGCACCAGATGATTGGCGCCGCGGTTCTCGGTCCACCGCGGCGCGTCGGCGCAGCCGCCGGCCCCGCGGGGGCGTGAAGGGCCGTGGAGAACCATCCATGTTGCTGATCTACGGCTCGGGGCTGCTGTTCGCAGCGCTGATGCTGCTGTGCGCGGGCCGGACGCTGTTCGCCCGGCTCGACACCACGCCCGGCGAGGCGAGCTTCGGTCCGACCGAGGCGATCGCTCTGGTCTTCACCGCGCTCTTCGCCTTCGGGCTCTCGTTCTATGCTCAGGTGCTGGCCGTGGACCAGGGCCCGGGGACCATCGCGCAGGTCACCGGCGCGTCCCTCGCCGTCGCCGTCGCCGCGGCGGTGGCGTGGAGGATCGCCGGGCGCCTTGGCCATGCCGGGCCGCCGGTAACCCTGCCCGAACTACCCGAGGGCCGCCCCCCGCGCCGCGGCCCCGGCGGCGCCGATGTCAGCGGCCGGGCGACGGGCACCGCGCGCGGCAAGCGCGCCGCCTGAACCCTGCCCGCACGGCGGGCGCCGGTCCCCCCGGCGCCCCCGTCTCGCACCGCCTCCGTCCCCTCAGCCTTCGCGGTTTCGCTCGACGGCGGCGATCGCCAGCACCGCCAGCACCGCGCCCATCGCGTTGAAGACCAGGTCGAGCGCGGTGTTGTAGTAGCCGCCCACCCCGGTCTGCGGCAGCGCGACGACGGCCGCGAACTCGACGATCTCGTTGGTCGCACCCAGCCCCATGCTCGACAACGCCGCCAGCACCAGGACGGTGCGCGTGCCGCGCATCGCTGGCACCGTGCCGATCGCCAGCCGCCATACCAGCCAGGCCGTCACGGCAAAACCATAGGCGTGGACCACCTGATCATAGCGCAGCAGGGTCAGGTCGCCATCGGCGACCAGCGGCACCAGGGTGACGCCGTAGAGCACCGTCTCGCCGACCGGCACGCCGCCCCCCGCCATGTGCGCGAACCCCCAAAGCGACAGCGCCCACATCAGCGGCACCGGCAAGAGCACGCGGCGCGACAGCCACCAGACCAGCCCCATCAGCACCGCCATCGTCACGATGTACCAGAGGAACTCGGCATTGCCGCGCGCCAGGAAATGCGTGGTGAAGAGCGCGAGATAGCCGAGGTTGAAGGCGATCACCCACCACTCGGCCGGGCTTGGCGGGCGCATGCTCACTGCCCTCTCAGCCAGCGCAGGATGCGCGCGGTCAGCCGGTCGAGGCCCAGGAATCGCCAGTTGAGCCAGAGCATCAGCACCAGCAGCCACAGAAGATAAACAAGCTGCATCGGCGCTCCTGTCAGGCCGGGATCGGCGGCACGCACAGGGTAGCGTCGCATCCGGCGCGCCGGAAGGCGGATGCTGTCAATCGCGCCGTCACGCGCATGTTATGTTGCGCGCGCGAACAAGCTGGGGTCTATAGACGAGCGACAGTCTGGACCCGAGGCTGCGGGGGGCATTGATGACGACTTTCGAGAAAATCCTGGTGGCGAATCGCGGCGAGATCGCGATCCGCGTCCTGCGCGCAGCGAACGAGCTCGGCAAGCGGACGGTCGCGATCTTCGCCGAGGAAGACAAGCTCGCGCTGCACCGCTTCAAGGCGGACGAGGCCTACCAGGTTGGCGCCGGCAAGGGACCGGTCGCGGCCTATCTCGACATCGAGGACATCGTGCGCGTCGCGGTCGAATGCGGCGCCGACGCGATCCACCCCGGCTATGGCCTGCTGTCCGAGAACCCCGCCTTCGTCGACGCCTGCACCGCCGCCGGCATCGCCTTCATCGGTCCCAGCGCCGACACGATGCGGATGCTGGGCGACAAGGCCTCGGCCCGCCAGGCCGCGATCGCCGCGGGCGTGCCGGTCATCCCCGCCAGCCCCGTCCTGCCCGACCCCGAGGGCAACATGGACGCGATCCACGCCATGGCCGAGGAGATCGGCTACCCGATGATGCTCAAGGCCAGCTGGGGTGGCGGCGGGCGCGGCATGCGCCCGATCCTCGAGGCGAAGGAGCTCGAGGCCAAGGTCAAGGAGGGCCGGCGCGAGGCCGAGGCCGCCTTCGGCAACGGCGAGGGCTATCTCGAGCGCATGATCCAGCGCGCGCGTCACGTCGAGGTGCAGATCCTCGGCGACCGCCACTGCAACATCTACCACCTCTACGAGCGCGACTGCACCGTGCAGCGGCGCAACCAGAAGGTCGTCGAGCGCGCGCCGGCGCCTTACCTCGACGACGCCAAGCGCGCCGAGATCTGCGAGCTGGGCCTGAAGATCGCCCGCCACGCCAGCTACCAGTGCGCCGGCACGGTCGAGTTCCTGATGGACATGGACACGCAGGAGTTCTTCTTCATCGAGGTGAACCCCCGCGTCCAGGTCGAGCACACCGTGACCGAGGAGGTCACCGGCATCGACATCGTCAAGGCCCAGATCCGCATCACCGAGGGCGCGACGCTGGCCGAGGCGACCGGCGCCGCCCGGCAGGAGGAGATCGGCCTGCGCGGCCACGCGCTGCAGTGCCGCGTGACCACCGAGGACCCGCTCAACAACTTCATCCCCGACTACGGCCGGATCACCGCCTATCGCGGCGCCACCGGCTTCGGCATCCGGCTCGACGGCGGCACCGCCTATTCCGGCGCGGTGATCACCCGCTACTACGACAGCCTGCTCGAGAAGGTCACCGCCTGGGCGCCGACGCCGGGCGAGGCGATCGCCCGCATGGACCGCGCCCTGCGCGAGTTCCGCATCCGCGGCGTGGCCACCAACATCGTCTTTGTCGAGAACCTGCTCAAGCACCCGAGTTTCCTCGACCTGAGCTACACCACCAAGTTCATCGACACGACGCCCGAACTCTTCGAGTTCAAGCGCCGCCGCGACCGGGCGACGCGGCTCCTGCGCTACATCGGCGAGGTCACGGTCAACGGCAACCCCGAGGTGGCGGGCCGACCGCGCCCCTCGGCCGAGATCCGCACGCCCCAGCCGCCGAAGCACCCCGCGGGCATGCCGCCGCGCGGCTGGAAGCAGGTGCTCGACGAGAAGGGTCCCAAGGCGCTGGCCGACGCGATGCTGGCCGAGAAGCGCCTGCTGATGACCGACACGGCGATGCGCGACGGGCACCAGTCGCTGCTGGCTACCCGGATGCGCTCGCTCGACATGATCCGCGTGGCCGAATCCTATGCCCATCACCTGCCGCAGCTCTTCTCGGTCGAATGCTGGGGCGGCGCGACCTTCGACGTCGCCTACCGCTTCTTGCAGGAATGCCCCTGGCAGCGCCTGCGCGAACTGCGCGAGCGCATGCCCAACACGCTCACCCAGATGCTGCTGCGCGCGTCGAACGGCGTGGGCTACACCAACCTGCCCGACAACGTGGTCGAGAAGTTCGTCGCGACCGCCGCGGGGACGGGCATGGACGTCTTCCGCGTGTTCGACCCGCTCAACTGGGTCGAGAACATGCGGGTCTCGATGGACGCGGTGCTCGCCTCGGGCAAGGTGCTCGAGGCCGCGTTCTGCTACACCGGCGACATCGACGACCCGAACCGGGCCAAATACTCGCTGAAATACTATGTCGACCTGTCGAAGGAGCTGGAGCGTGCCGGCGCCCATATCCTGTGCATCAAGGACATGGGCGGGCTGGTGAAGCCCTTCGCGGCCCGCGCGCTGGTGCGGGCACTGAAGGACGAGATCTCGATCCCGATCCATTTCCATACCCACGACACCTCGGGCGTCTCGGGCGCGGCGGTGCTGGCGGCGGCCGAGGCCGGGGTGGACGCGGCCGACGCCGCGGTCGACGCCTTCTCGGGCCTCACCTCGCAGCCGCCGCTCGGCTCGATCGTGGCGGCGCTCAGGGGTCACGAGCGCGACACCGGGCTCGACCCCGACCGCATCCGCGAGATCTCGCACTACTGGGAAGGCGTGCGCCGCCAGTATGCCGGCTTCGAGCCCGACATGCGCGCGGGCGGCGCCGAGGTCTACCTGCACGAGATGCCGGGTGGCCAGGTCACCAACCTGCGCGCCCAGGCCCGCTCGATGGGGCTCGAGGACCGCTGGGACGAGGTCGCCCGCACCTATGCCGACGTGAACGCCATGTTCGGCGACGTGATCAAGGTCACGCCCATCGCCAAGACCGTGGGCGACATGGCGCTGACGATGGTCGCGGCCGGCCTCACCCGCGCCGATGTCGAGAACCCCGAGATCGACGTGGCCTTCCCCGATTCGGTGGTCACCTTCTTCAAGGGCGAGGTCGGCCAGCCCGTGGGCGGCTTCCCGCCGGCACTGCAGAAGAAGGTGCTCAAGGGCGCGGCACCGATCACCGTGCGCCCCGGCAGCCTGATGCCGCCCGCCGACCTCGAGGCCAGCCGCGCCGAGGCCTCGGCGGAGATGCACGGCCACACGGTCGACGACGAGGACCTGTGCTCGTACCTGATGTATCCCAAGGTCTATCTCGACTACATGGGCAAGCGGCGCGACTTCGGCCCGGTGCGCGTGCTGCCGACGCCGACCTTCTTCTACGGCATGCAGCCGGGCGAGGAGATCATGGTCGACCTGCGTCCCGGCGTGACGCTGGTGATCCGCCTCCAGGCGATCGCCGAGCCGAACGAGAAGGGCGAGGTCAAGCTGTTCTTCGAGCTCAACGGCCAGCCCCGCACCATCCGCATCGAGGACCGCCGCTTCGGCGCCGAGACCAAGCGCGCCGAGAAAGCCGACACCGCCAACCCCAACCATGTCGCGGCCCCCATGCCGGGGATCGTCGGCTCGGTCGCGGTGGTGGCGGGCCAGCATGTCCACGCGGGCGACCTGCTGCTCACGCTCGAGGCCATGAAGATGGAGACCGCGATCCACGCCGAGCGCGACGGCGTGGTCGAGCGCGTCGTGGCCCCGGCCGGCACCCAGGTGGACGCCAAGGACCTGCTGATCGTGCTGGGCGGCTGAAGCGCCCGCGCGCCGCGGCTTGACAGCCCCGCGGCGCCTGCCGACGCTCGTGACCCCGCAGCCCCGGCAGAGGGCGCGCGCGGGGTGGAGGTCGCGATGACGGACAGCAGGGCCGCCGCAGGCATCGGCGCCGGCATCGCGCTCGCGCTCGGCCTGTTCGGGCTGTCCGCCTGCACAGCAGGCCCGGCGGTCTCGCCCGACGCCGGCCCGCCAACCCGCGCCGTGCACGTCGTCAGCAACAACTGGCATACCGGCATCGTGGTCCCGCGCGCGGCGATCCTCGCGACCGGGCTGATGCCCGAGGCCGGGGATTTCCCCGATGCGGCCTACCTGACCTTCGGCTGGGGCGACCGGGACTACTACCCCGCGCCCGAGGCGACGGTCGGCATGGCCCTTGGCGCGGCCCTCGTCCCCACCCCGGCGGTGATGCATGTCGAGGCCAGCCCGGGCCCGCCCGCCCCGGTGCCGGGAGGGCGCGAAGTGCTGCGCGTGCCGCTGTCGAACAGCGGGCTCGACGCCCTGATCGCCGCCATCGCCGGCGATTTCGAGCGCCCCGAGGGCGCGCCCGCACGCCGTATCGCCCCGGGGCTCGGCGCAGGCAGCGGCTTCTATCCCGCGCGCGGCAGCTTCCACCTTTTCAACACCTGCAACACCTGGACCGCGCGCATGCTGCGGGCAGGCGGCGTCGACATCGCCCCGGCGGGTGTCGTCAGCGCGAGCGACCTGACAGCGCGGCTGCGGGCCGCGCTCGACGCACAGCCCCGGGCCGCGCCGCAGACGGCCGCCGCTGCCACCGGCGCCGCGCGCCGCGCCTTCAGATCAGCAGCGGATAGCCGCCCTCCAGCTTGAGCAGCGCGATCTTGGTCTCGACCCCGCCCCGGCCGGAATAGCCCCCAAGCCCCGTGGCCGACAGCACCCGGTGGCAGGGCACGATCACCGGCAGCGGGTTGGCACCGCAGGCCGCGCCCACCGGCTGGCCATAGGTGCCCAGCGCGCGGGCGATGTCGCCATAGGTGCGGGTCTCGCCATAGGGGATCGCCAGCATCGCCGCGCGCATCGCGGCGTGGAAGGCGTCGTCAACGGGCGTCAGCGGAAGGTCGAAGTCGCGCAGCCGCCCGTCGAAAAAGGCGGCGAGCTGCGCGCGTGCCTCGTCCAGCAGGGGCGTCGCGTCCGCACCCTCGCGATCGGACCAGAAGGCCCGCGCGATCGCGCCGTCGACCTCCTCGACGGCGAGGCGGCCGACCGGGGTATCGAGCGTGGCAAGGGGCATCACCGTCTCCGCGTCACTGCCGCCAGGGGGATCGCATCGCAGACTATGCCGACCCCTAGCCTCGCGCGACCCGGAAGATGCGGTGGTGGGGACGGACGGCCCGCGCGTTTGAGGTCATGAATTCTCGATATAAATCAAATACGTGGTCTCATTTTCACGCGTGAAAGCCTCAGCTTTCACGCGCCATGCGCCGCAGTTCGAACTTCTGGATCTTGCCGGTCGAGGTCTTGGGCAGCTCGCAGAACACCACCTCGCGCGGGCATTTGAAATGGGCGAGGTTCTCGCGCGCGAAGGCGATGATCTCGGCCGCCGTGGCCTGCCGCCCCGGCCTCAGTTCGACATAGGCGAGCGGGGTCTCGCCCCATTTCTCGTCGGGCTTGGCCACGACCGCGACGAAGCCCACGGCCGGGTGCTTGTAGAGCACGTCCTCGACCTCGATCGACGAGATGTTCTCGCCGCCCGAGATGATGATGTCCTTCGAGCGGTCCTTGAGCTGGATGTAGCCGTCCGGGTGCTTGACCGCGAGGTCGCCGGAATGGAACCAGCCGCCGGCGAAGGCCTTCTCGGTGGCCTCGGGGTTGCGGAAGTAGCCCTTCGAGACGACGTTGCCGCGGAACATGACCTCGCCCAGCGTCTCGCCGTCGGCCGGGACCGGCTCCATGGTCGCGGGGTCGAGCACGTCGAGCCCGTCGAGCACGCCATAGCGCACGCCCTGGCGGGCCTTGCGCGCGGCGCGGGCGGGGCCGGGCAGCGCGTCCCACTCGGCCTTCCACTCGTTGACGACGGCGGGACCGTAGACCTCGGTCAGGCCGTAGACATGGGTGACCTCGAAGCCCGCATCGGCCATCGCGGCAAGCACCGCCTCGGGCGGCGGCGCGGCGGCGGTCCAGAACCTGACCCGGTGGTCGAAGGGCGCGCGCTCGTCTTCGGCCGCGTTCAGCAGGATCTGCATCACGATCGGTGCGCCGCAGAGCATGTTGACCCGGTGCTCGGCGATGGCGCGGTAGATCGGCTCGGCACGGACCTGACGCAGGCAGACATGGGTGCCGCCGACGACCGAGACCGACCAGGGGAAGCACCAGCCGTTGCAGTGGAACATCGGCAGGGTCCACAGATACACCAGCGGCTCGGCCAGCGCCGCGTGCACGATGTTGCCCATCGCCAGCAGCGCCGCGCCGCGGTGGTGATAGACCACGCCCTTGGGATCGCCCGTGGTCCCCGAGGTATAGTTGAGCGAGATCGCGTCCCACTCGTCGCCCGGCATCTCCCAGGCGAAACCGGGATCGCCCTCGGCGACGAAGTGCTCGTAATCGACGCCCATATGGGTCGTGGCGATCCCCGCGGTGCGATCGACATACTCGATGACCTGGGGCTTGGGCATCACCATGTGGCCCAGCGCATCGGCCAGGACTGGCGCGAGTTCGGCATCGACCAGGACGATGCGCGCGTGGCAATGATCGAGGATGAAGGCGATCCCCGCGGCGTCGAGCCGGGTGTTGATCGCGTTCAGCACCGCCCCCGACATCGGCACCCCGTAATGCGCCTCGAGCATGGGCGGGGTGTTGAGCAGCAGCGCCGAGACCACGTCGCCCTTGCGGACACCGGCGCGCCGCAGCGCCGAGGCCAGGCGCCGCGACCGGGCATAGAAGGTCGCGTAGTCCGTGCGCTCGTCGCCATGGATGATGGCGGTGCGCTCGGGGAACACCTCGGCCGCGCGTGCGAGCTGGCTGAGCGGCGTGAGCGGCTGGAAATTGGCCTCGCGCCGCTCGAGGCCCTGGTCGAAGGGGCTGGCCGCCGCGCCGCCGGCCTGCGCCGCCGATGCTCGGCCGTCGCGATGGTTCTCGGTCTCGCTCAAGCGCGGCGTCTCCCCCAAGGATCCGGTTTTCGTCCCAGCGTTGCCGCCAGTGCGGGGCTTTGTCAAACCCGGGCGCCGCGATCAGTTTTCGATCGACAAGCGCGGCACGGCGGGCAACTGTGCCGCGCGGGGAGATGCGGCCTCGGGGGGCCAAGGACATGGTTGAGGAACTTCACGGCCGGGTGGCGATCGTGACCGGCGCGGGAGGCACGGTCGGGCGCGCCATCGCGCGGCGGATGGCCGAGGCGGGGGCCGAGGTCATGCTGGCCGATGCCGAGGGCGATGCCCTCGACGAAAGCTGCGCCGCGGTCCGCGACGTCACCGACAGCTTCGCGCGCTTCAACCTCGCGCGGCCCGACAAGCTGGGAGCGGCCAACCTCATCGCCGCGACGATCGACGCCTTCGGCCGGATCGACATCCTGGTCAACGAACCTCGGGCCACGCGCCCCGGCGCCTTCGAGGAGCTCAAGCGGGAGGATTTCGCCGCCGCCCTCGACACGAATGTCACCTCGACCTTCATGCTCTCGCAGGCCGTGGCCAAGCGCATGATCCACCAGGGGGCAAGCGAGGAGGACTTCGACGGCGCCATCATCAACGTCTCGTCGATCGCGGCGCAGCGCACGGTGCCCGAGCTGATCGCCTATTCGGTGTCATGCGCCGCCCTCGACCAGCTGACACGCTCGATGGCGGCCGATCTCGCGCGGCACGGCATCCGCGTGAACGGCGTGGCGCTGGGGGCGGTGATGTCGGCGCGCCTGCGCGAGACGCTGCGCGAGCGCGCGGACCTGCGCGCCGAGATGATCAAGGTTACACCGCTGGGCCGCATCGGCGAGGCGGACGAGGCCGCCGAGGCCGCGCTCTTCCTCGCCTCGCACCGTGCAAGCTTCATCACGGGGCAGGTGATCTCGGTCGATGGCGGGCGCACCGTGCTCGACCCGCTCGCCTCGCCGATCCGGTAACGGGGGCCGGCGCCGCCGCCACCGGCAGCCCGGCGACCGCGGGTCAGTCCTCGTCGCGCCCCTCGTCCTTG
This sequence comes from Thermohalobaculum xanthum, assembly GCF_016623495.1. Lineage (GTDB taxonomy): Bacteria > Pseudomonadota > Alphaproteobacteria > Rhodobacterales > Rhodobacteraceae > Thermohalobaculum > Thermohalobaculum xanthum. Next base: position 89,328 of record NZ_JAEHHL010000012.1, read on the forward strand.
CCGCGCCGCGGCAGGTTGAAGAGGGAATCGGGATCGACCGAGCTGTCGTAGCCGCCTTCCTTCTCGGCGTCCTCGTCGGGGCCGCGCGGGTCGTCGAGGCTGAAGTTCTCGAAGCCACGAACCGCCGAGGGAAGCTCGGATTCCTCCTGCGAGCTCAGCGACTCGTCGGTCGACATCAGGCTCATGCGCTCCTCGGGCGAGGGCACGTGCTCCTTCGACTTGGCGCGCTTCTCGGCCGCCTTGCGCACCGCCTCGTCGAGCTCGGTCTGTCGGCACAGGCCCAGCGCCACCGGGTCGACCGGCTGGAGGTTGCTGTAGTTCCAGTGTGTCTTCTCGCGGATCGACAGGATCGTCGGCTTGGTGGTGCCGATCAGGCGCGAGATCTGGCTGTCCTCGAGCTCGGGGTGGTAGCGCACCAGCCACGCGATCGCGGCCGGGCGGTCCTGGCGCTTCGAGACCGGCGTGTAGCGCGGTCCCTTGCGCTTGACGGGCGGCGCGATCTCGCGCTTGACCATCCGCAGGCGCGCGATGGGGTCGCCCTCGCAGCGGGCGATCTCCTCGGCCGTCAGCTGATGGTTCGCGACCGGGTCGAACCCCTTGATGCCCTGCGCCACCTCGCCATCCGCGATCCCCGAGATCTCGAGCTCGTGCATTCCGCAGAACTCGGCGATCTGCCGGAAGGTCAGCGTCGTGTTATCCACGAGCCACACGGCGGTCGCCTTGGGCATCAGCGGCAGATCGGACATGGCGTCTCTCCTTCTCTTCTCTCGCCGTCGGCTTCGGCCTTCGGAAAACGGCTCCGCCGGCGCTCCGAGAACCGGGCGCGGGGGCGCGTCTGACGGTTTCGAGGAAATTCCAAGGGCGCTATATAGTCGCCACGATCACGGAAATAAAGCGGTATCGGGCGATGTGGGGACGGTTTGCCGGGCATATCCTGGCGATTTTCGCGCTGTTGGCGCAGGCAGGCGGGACAGCCGCGGCTCAGGACCGGGCGGGCGAGTTCAACCACTATGTGCTGGCGCTGTCGTGGAACGCCGGCTGGTGCGCCGCCGAGGGCGACTCGCGCGACGCGGACCAGTGCGACCCGCGCGAAGAGATCGGTTTCCTGCTGCACGGGCTGTGGCCGCAGCATGTCGATGGCTGGCCCGAGTTCTGCCGAAGCGCGACGCGGGACGCTTCGCGGCGCGAGACCGCCGCGATGGCCGATATCATGGGCTCGGGCGGCCTTGCCTGGTACCAGTGGCGCAAGCACGGGCGCTGCTCGGGTCTCGACCCGGCGGCCTATTTCGACCTGGCGCGGCGGGCCTTCGAGTCGATCGCCCGGCCGGTGGAGTTGCGCCGCCTGCGCAGCGCCGTCGAGATCGACCCCGAAGTGATCGAGGCGGCGTTCCTCGAGATCAACCCGGGGCTCGGCGACGACATGGTCAGCATCACCTGCCGCGACGGTCGGTTTCGCGAAGTGCGCATCTGCCTCGACCGCGACCTCGAGCCCATTTCCTGCCCGGGACGCGGGGCGCGCGATTGCAGGGCGCGGCTGATCACGCTCGATCCGATGCGCTGAGGTGGCTCAGTAGCTCTGTCGCCGCCTGAGCGCGACCATCGTGTCCGAGGCCTCCTGCGCATCGGCCAGCGTCCGGATCCCGCGCGCCGCCAGCAGATCGAGCATCCGCAGGAACACGGCGCCCGTCGCAATCGAGTCGCCGAGCGCGGTGTGCCGCTCCTCGGGCAGGAGCGTGATGCCGAAACGCTCGGCCAGCGCGTCGAGCGTGTGCTCGTCCGCGGGATCGCTGATGAGCGCGGACAGCAGCACCGTGTCGAGCACCGGATGGTCGAAGCGCACGCCGGCCTGCTCCTGGCGCAGCTCGAGGAAGCGCATGTCGAAGGCGGCGTTGTGGGCGATCAGGACCGCCCCCTTCGCGAAGGTGTGGAAGCGGCGCAGCACGGGCTCGACCGGCGGGCGGTCGGCCACCATGGCATCGGTGATATGGTGGATTCGGGTCGACGCGGCGGGGATCGGGCGGCCCGGATTGACCAACTCGTCGAACACCTCGCCGCGCAGGAGCCGGCCGTTGACGATGCGCACCCCCGCGACTTGGACGATCTGGTCGCCTCGCCCGGGATTCAGGCCGGTCGTTTCGGTATCGAAGACGACATAGTTCAGGTGCCGCAGGTCCTGGCCCGCGAGATCCGCCGGCAGGGCGCGGTTCATCAGGTCGAAATCGTAGAATTCGGGCCGCTTGGGCAGCGGCATCGCCGGCGCGCCCTCGTGGTCGTGGATCGCGGAGCCGAGCGGAAGGCGCAGCCGCGCCCGCCCGTCGGGCGCGCGGTTGGGCAGGAAGCCCGTGCGATGGCGGGCGAGCACGTCGCGCCCGGTCAACTGGCCCAGGGTATGCTCGAGGGGCTCGGCCAGCCAGCTCTCGAGCCGGGCGAGACTGATCAGCTCGCCCGTCCAGACCAGGTCGAACGAGACGTTTCCGCCGCGCCGCTCGGCCAGCAGCGAGACCCGACCGGCCTCGGGGGCGAGACGCCGGATCACATGAGCGAGCAGTTCGACGATGCTGTAGGTCTCGGCATGCAGCCAGAGGCCCTCGCCCTCGATGCTCACGCTGCCGCGCAAGGTCATCGGCAGGCGCCCGACGATGCAGGCGAAGAGGGTGGGCGAAAAGGTGTCCTCCATCGGCCACACGCCGCTCTTCAGCCCCGCATGACGCTCGGCCAGCTTGGCGATCGCATCGGCCGCATGGCGGCTTTCGGCCGTGATCGCGGCGTCGAAGGCGGCGCGCCCCACGCCCTGCGGAGCGTCGGGTTCATCGAAAAGCTCGCCGATCGCCGAGAGCGCCGAGAGCGCCGGTGTCAGCGATTCGATCGTGTCCCAGATCAGCCGGTCGCGCGCGCTCGCGGCCTCGATCTGGTGGGTGACGTCGCCTAGCGAAACCGCAAAGCCGCTGATGTCACCGCCAGCCCCGTCCACGATCAGACCCAGCCGCCCCGCGAGGGTGCGCTGGCCCGTCGCGGTCGCGGTGAGCACGGCGATCGAGAGGCCGTCGGGATGGGTCAGGTGCCGACCGGCCCGGTAACGCGCCTCGACCCGTTCCAGCGCATGGCGGATCGGCTCGTCGAGCATGAGCGCCGAAAGCGGGCGTCCGAGCCCGACATTCTCGGCGACACCGAGCAGGCGGACGGCCTCGGTGTTGTAGAGCAGGATGAGATGCTGACGGTTGCAGATGATCACGGCCTGCTTGAGCTCGCTCAGCACGCTTTCGAGCCGCGCCTTGGCCGACTCGGCCTCGCGGGTCGCCGAGGCGATCTTGGCCGCGGTCGCGGCGCGCTCCTGGCCCAGCGCCTCGACGGCACGCTCGATGGCGGGGCCGAGCTTCCCGAGATACCGCGCGGGCGCGGTGTTGACGCCTGCGCGCGCAGCGCTCTCGGTGCTTTCGCGCTCGAGCTCGTGGCTCAGCGCCAGGATTGGGCGGGCAACGTTCTCGTCGAATTTCTGCCAGACGAGCAGGATCACGAGCGCGGTCACGAACCACGCGCCGCCGGCGCCGAGCACGAGATGCGGGAGCGCATGATCGCCGATGCGCCCGGCCGCCACCCAGATGCCTGCGCCGGTGGCAACAGCAGAGACGCAGAGCAGCAGGGCGAAGAAGAGAAAGATCCGCAGCCTGAGCCCAAGCCGCTCGCGCTCAGCCATGATGCGCCTCCGTCGGCTTGCCTCCCCCTGCCGGCGGGTCGAGCTCGAGCAGCGCGCGCAGCGTGGCGCGCATGTCCGAGATCGCGAAGGGCTTGGGCAGGAAGGCATCCGCACCAAGCGCGAAGGCGCGCTCGATGTCGAGCCGCGCGCAGCGGGCGCTCAGGACCATGATCCGCAGCCCCTCGAGCCGCGGGTCGGCGCGCAGGCTCTGGCACAGATCGAGACCCGAGCGCCGTGCAAGATCGGCATCGATCACCACGAGGTCCGGTGGCGACGCGGCCACCGCCTGCGCGGCGGCATCGGGGCAGGACGCGGCCTGCGGCTCGCAGCCCTCGCGGCGGACGAGGTGATCGAGCACAAGGGCCATGCTCTCGTGGTCCTCGACGATGAGAACGCTTCGGCCCATTGTGTTTTCTCCTTCGCGGTGACCCCGGTTCAGCTGCTGCCGCAGACGGTGTCGATCAGTGGCGTCCCGACGTCGGCCGGCGCCCAGTCCACGCCGGTCATCGTCCCCTCCGCATCGAATTGCGGCGCCTCGGCCGGCGGACGGCCCATGCGGCGGTTGCGGCAGTCGAACAGGTGCACGCTGCGCGCCACGTCCCGGAACTGCTGGAACTCGATGACCTCGGCGAGAACGTATTCGGGATGCGCGGCGATCTGCGCGCGATCGGCCATGTTCACCGCCACGAAGTGCTGGACCCGCGGGAACAGATAAGTCCAGGGCTCGATCGGGCTGCGGGTCGGGAAGGTCGCAGCCACGACCACGCCATCGGTCAGATGGCCGGTGATCCGGTCATACCAGGCATAGCTGTTCCAGATGGAGAAGCTGATCATCGCAAGGCCCGCCGCCGCCGGAAGCGCCCAGCGCGGCATGGCGCGCCACAGGTGGCGCCGCACGAAGAACATGACGAGCGCCGTGGCCGCCGCCACCGCAACCGCGCCGATCAGAGTGAACAGCATCGAGCCTCCCCTGCCCCTCAGCCCGGCGCGCCGCGGCTGTGTGCCAGCGCCGACTGCATTGTCTTGATCACCATGAAGGCGTCCTTGAGATGACCCCGCTCGAGCTCGGAAAGCGTCCCGGGCGCCATGAAGTTGTCGGGCTTCTGCCCCTCGCGGACCTGCCGTGCCTGGTGCTCGAGACGCACGCTGGCAATGAAGTCGTAGGCGTCGAGCAGGTCATGCGCGCCGGACTCCGACAGGACGCCCGCCTCGCGCGCAGCGATCAGGCGCTCGCGCGTGTTGACCGGCTCGAGCGCGCCCACGAGCGCGTAGATCCGACCGAGATCGACGACCGGCACCACGCCATTGTGCTTGAGATCCACGGTGTCCTTGTGTTCGCCCGACCGGATCAGCGCGAAGCCCCGGAAGAGCCCCAGCGGCGGCGTGTGCTTGAGCGAGTTGGACACCATGTGCGCGACGAAGATCGAGTTCGCGCGGGCGTCGCTCAGCGTCTCGGCCTGGAGCCCGTCGAACAGGCTCCGCGTGCCCGAGATCGGGCGCAGGTCGAACATCACCGAGGACAGCATCTGCGCCATCGGATCGGGCTTGCGGATCCAGCCGTCGAAATACTGGCGCCAGACCTTCAGGGGCTGCCGCCATCGCGGATTGGTCGCCATCATGTCGCCGGGGCAGTAGTAGTAGCCACAGGCGTCGAGCCCGTCCGAGACGAACTTGGCGAGCGCGCCGAAATAGGCATCGTCGGCCTCGGTCGCGCTGTCGTCGAGGATCAGGCAGTTGTCCTGGTCGGACACCCCCGTCTGCTCGCGGCGTCCCTGGCTGCCGCAGGCGAGCCAGAGCCACGGGCACGGCGCGGGGCCGAGGTCGCGCTCGGCCATCACCAGCAGCCGCCGCGTCACGGCGTCGCCGATATCCGTGATCAGGCGGGTGACGACATGCGGCTCGGCACCGCCGCCCACGAGCTGGGCGAGAAGCTGCGGGATCGCGGTCACCGTCTCGGCCAGCCGGTCGACGGTCTCGGCCCGGGCGATCTCGCCCACCATGTAGATCGACGAGACGGTCTGCCGATTGATCAGGTTTGTGCGGGTGATGATGCCAACGGGGCGGCCACCATCGGTAACCGGCAGATGACCGATATGCCGCTCCGCCATCGTCAGGAAGGCGTCGAACCCCAAGGCCTCGGGCGAAAGGCTGACGGGATCGGCCGTCATCACCTCGCGCACTGGCGTATCGGGCGAGAGCCCCTTTGCCAGCACGCGGCCCGTCAGGTCGCCCGTGGTGAGGATGCCCGCGAGCGGACCGCCATCCTCGGCGACCAGGACGCAGGAGATGTGACGCTCGGCCATGATGCGCGCGGCATCGCGCACCGCGATCCCGGGCGGCACGGTCACCGGCTCGGCGGTCATCAGGGCGCCAATCGGAAGGGTCGTGAGGCCGCCGTCGCGCGCTCCGGTTCGGGCCTCGTCGGAGCGGATCCGGACACGTTCGAAGAAGCTCCGGAACGGCTCGGAAGCATCGAGCATTCGCCGGAAGTGAGGCACGGGCACGACGAGGAGATCACCGTCCTCGAGCGCCTTCGCCGCGTCGGGCGCAGTGCCATCACCGATCAGACCCCTTCGGGCGAAGATCTCGCCCGTGCGGCGCACCGAAATCGCCGTGCCATCCGGCACGCTCAGCTCGACCGAACCGCGCAGGATGAGGAAGAGGCCGGGCAGCGCGTCGCCTGCGCTGTAAATGGTGTCGCCCTCGGAGACCTCGTGCGATGTCGCCTCGCGCGCGCATTCGGCGACGAGCTCGGGCGAGAGCGTATCGAAGGGATGATGGGCTGCGAGAAACCGCTCGATCCGTTCTAGCGTGAAGGACATGGTACGGACCCCGCTTTGCCCGGAAGTGGCTGCGGGCGGCGGCCAGGCCGCCGCCCGCTTTGGTTTCTTGCCCGTGCCCGGCTTGGAACACCGGGCACGGCAGGCTGTCGTCAGTGGTCGACCGCCTCGCCCGCGCCGCGCGGGATGCGGATGCTCTCGACCAGCTCCCGGATCTCCTCGGGCACGTCGGCCGTGGCACGGCTGACGAAGTAGGCGACCAGGAAGTTGATGCCTGCGCCGATCGAGCCGATGGACAGCGGCGAGATGCCGAAGACCCAGTTGTCGGCGTTGTCAGGCAGCCAGTTGGTGTCGGGGATGAAGAACCACCCCTTGTAGATGAAGATGTAGACCACCGTGAAGATCAGGCCCGACAGCATGCCCGCGATCGCGCCCGAGTTGTTGATGCGCGTCGAGAAGATGCCCATCATCAGCACGGGGAAGATCGAGGCCGCCGCGATACCGAAGGCGAGCGCCACGGTTTGTGCGGCAAATCCCGGTGGATTCAGACCGAGCCATGTCGCCACGCCGATCGCGATCGCCATCGCGATACGCGCCGCCAGGAGTTCGCCCTTTTCCGAGATAGACGGGTTCAGAGCGCCCTTGATGAGGTCGTGACTGATCGCCGACGATATCGCCAGCAACAGACCCGCCGCCGTCGAGAGCGCCGCTGCAAGACCACCGGCCGCGACGATGGCGATGACCCAGCCCGGAAGGTTCGCGATCTCCGGGTTGGCAAGGACGAGGATGTCACGGTTGAAGGTGACGAGCTCGTTGCCGGCCCAGCCACGCTCGGTTGCCGCGGCGGCCATCGCCTCGTTCTTGTCGTTGTAGTACTGGATCATGCCGTCGCCGTTCTTGTCCTCGAACTTGAGGAGACCGGTGACTTCCCAGTTCGTCATCCAGGACGGCTTTTCGTCATACCGCAGCGAGGTATCGGCCTGGATGCCGTTCGGGTAGATCGTGTCGACGATGTTGAGCCGCGCCATCGCGCCCACGGCCGGGGCCACGGTGTAGAGTAGCGCGATGAACACCAGCGCCCAGCCGGCCGACCAGCGGGCATCCGCCACCTTCGGCACGGTGAAGAAGCGCACGATCACGTGCGGCAGGCCGGCGGTACCGATCATCAGCGACAGCGTGAACAGGGTCATGTTCAGCGTGTTGGTGTGATGGCCGGTGTAGCTGGCGAAGCCGATCTCGGCCAGCACCTGGTCGAGCCGCGCGAGCAGCGGAGTGCCCGAGGCCTCGTGAGTGCCGAAGAGACCCATCTGCGGCAGGAAATCACCGGTCAGCTCGAGCGAGATGAAGATGGCCGGGATCGTGTAGGCGGTGATCAGCACGACATACTGGGCCACCTGCGTGTAGGTGATGCCCTTCATGCCGCCAAGAACCGCGTAGAAGAACACGACGATCGCACCGATATAGAGGCCGGTGTCGCTTTCCACCTCGAGGAAGCGAGCGAAGGTGACGCCCACGCCGGTCATCTGGCCGATGACGTAGGTCAGCGACGCGACGATGAGGCAGACCACCGCGACCATGCGGGCCGAGGTGCTGTAGAAGCGGTCGCCCACGAATTCCGGCACGGTGTACTTGCCGAACTTGCGCAGGTAGGGCGCAAGCAGCATCGCCAGCAGCACGTAGCCGCCGGTCCAGCCCATCAGGAAGGACGAGTTGTCATAGCCGACGAAGGCGATCAGGCCCGCCATCGAGATGAACGAGGCGGCCGACATCCAGTCGGCCGCTGTGGCCATGCCGTTGGTGACCGGGTGCACGCCCCGGCCCGCGGCATAGAACTCGCCGGTCGACCCGGCACGCGCCCAGAAGGCGATGCCAATATAGATCGCGAAGGTCGCGCCGACGAAGATGAAGTTGAGTGTTTGTTGGTCCATGATTTCCCCCCGGCGCTCAGTCTTCGTGGACGCCGAACTTGCGGTCGAGGGTGTTCATCCTGACCGCGTAGATGAAGATCAGCGCGAGGAAGACCAGGATCGACCCCTGCTGGGCAAACCAGAAGCCCAGATCAGTTCCGCCGACCGCGATGCCGCTCAGCATCGGACGAAGCAGAATTGCGAACCCGAAAGAACAAAGCGCCCAGATGACGAGCGATATCTTCACGAGGTTGATGTTTGCCCGCCAGTAGGCAAGGCCCGCTTCCTTGTCGTTCATCTTTTCATTTCCTCTCCTACAGAATCCCGCCATCCCGTGGTGGGGGGCGGGCTGCCGTTACGGCTCCCCTGCGATGCTGCGGGTTCTTGCTTGAGACTTGCCCCCGCATCGTTCTTTTTCTTGGGCGATGGGCACACCTGGCGCCCGTGGCCTGCGCGTCGCGATCCCGCCGCGGACCTGCCGCGGGATCGCACGGGGGCGGGGAGCATGGCCCCGCACCCCGCTCACACGGTCACTTGACCGCGCGGTTCTCGATGAGGTTGTCGACGACCGAAGGGTCGGCGAGCGTCGAGGTATCGCCCAGGGCGCCGAAGTCGTTCTCGGCGATCTTGCGCAGGATGCGGCGCATGATCTTGCCAGACCGGGTCTTGGGCAGGCCAGGCGCCCACTGGATCACGTCGGGGCTGGCGATCGGGCCGATCTCCTTGCGCACCCAGTTGCGCAGTTCCGTGCGCAGCTCGTCGCTCGGCTCCTCGCCAGACATCAGTGTGACGTAGCAGTAGATGCCCTGCCCCTTGATGTCGTGCGGGAACCCGACGACCGCGGCCTCGGAGACCTTGGGATGCGCGACCAGCGCCGATTCGACCTCGGCCGTGCCCATGCGGTGGCCCGAGACGTTGATGACATCGTCGACACGGCCGGTGATCCAGTAGTAGCCGTCCTTGTCGCGGCGGCAGCCGTCGCCCGAGAAGTAGTAGCCCTTGAACATCTCGAAATAGGTCGAGACGAAGCGGTCATGATCGCCGTAGACCGTGCGCATCTGGCCCGGCCAGCTGTCCTTGATCGCCAGCACGCCCTCGCAGGCGGTCTCGGTGATCTCCTCGCCCCTATCGTTGAGCACGCAGGGCTGCACGCCGAAGAACGGCCGCGTGGCCGAGCCCGGCTTGAGCGCGATGGCGCCGGGCAGCGGCGTGATGAGGATGCCGCCCGTCTCGGTCTGCCACCAGGTGTCGACGATCGGGCAGTTCTCGCGGCCCACGACGCGGTGGTACCAGCGCCAGGCTTCGGGATTGATCGGCTCGCCGACCGAGCCGAGGATCCGGAGCGACGAGAGGTCGTGCTTGGCGACGAACTCCTCGCCCTGGCCCATCAGCGCGCGGATGGCGGTCGGAGCGGTGTAGAAGATGTTAACCTTGTGCTTGGCGCAGACTTCCCAGAAGCGGCCGGCGTCCGGATAGGTCGGCACGCCCTCGAACATCAGCGTCGTCGCGCCATTCGCCAGCGGGCCATAGACGATGTAGCTGTGCCCCGTGACCCAGCCCACATCCGCCGTGCACCAGTAGATGTCACCTTCTTGGTAGTCGAACACATACTGGTGCGTCATCGACGCGTAGAGCAGGTAGCCGCCCGAGGTGTGCAGCACGCCCTTCGGCTTTCCGGTGCTTCCCGACGTGTAGAGGATGAACAGCGGGTCCTCGGCGCTCATCTCGACGGGCGCGCAATGGTCGCTCACCCGCTCGACCTCGTCGTGGTACCAGACGTCGCGACCCTCGGTCATCGGCACGGCGCCGCCGGTGCGGCGCACGACAAGGCAGCGCACGTCCGACCCGCAGCGCGCCAGCGCCTTGTCGACATTGGCCTTCAGTGGCGTCGCGCGGCCGCCACGCGGCGCCTCGTCGGCCGTGACGACGAGCTTCGCGCCACAGTCGTTGATGCGATCCGCGAGGGCGTCCGGGCTGAACCCGGCGAAGACGATGGAATGGATTGCACCGATGCGCGCGCAGGCCAGCATCGCGTAGGCCGCGGCGGGGATCATCGGCAAGTACAGGATGACGCGGTCGCCCTTCTTCACGCCGAGGCTGTGAAGGACGTTCCCGAACTTCGAAACCTGCTCGTAGAGTTCCTGGTAGGTGATGTGCTGGCTGACGCCGGGATCGTCAGACTCCCAGATGATCGCGGTCTGGTGCGCGCGGTCCTTCAGGTGGCGATCGACGCAGTTGGCGCAGACGTTGAGCGTGCCGTCCTCGAACCATTTGATCGAGACGTTGTGGTAATCATACGAGGTGTTCTTCACCTTCGTGTAGGGCTTGATCCAGTCGAGCCGCTTGCCGTGCTCGGCCCAGAACGCCTCGGGATCAGCGACCGAGGCGTTGTACATCTCCTCGTAGCGCGCGGCATCGGCATGCGCCGAGGCAGCAATCTCCGGCCTCACCGAAAAGATGTCGTCATCCGCCATCGCGAATCCTCCCAGAACGTTTCGCATCCCCTGTGCGACGTCCGTCGGGCATGCGATCGTTTCTGCCCGCGGCGACGCTGCTTCGGCAATTTCCTAACACAAGTGAAACGCCGTGTAATCAATTGAAATTGGGCGGAAAATTTGTCAAAATTTTTTCCCTCTGATCCTCTGGATTGAAAAATATTTACATATTTCCAATTTTTCTCATGTTTTCAGACGCTTTCAGGAACTGCTCCGATCGAGGGCAACGCGCGCGCATCGAATCCTTCACTCGCATGGGCGCTCGATGCCGCGCGATGGGGACAGTTTGCCGCGCGAAAGATCAGCGGATCATGCCTGATCCGGCCCTGAAACGGAGCCCGATCCGCCTCATCCGCGCGTCCCGCTGAAACGAGCGCAAGAATCGTCGAGCATGATTCTTGCGCGGGTTTCGTTGTTGCCCTGGGCCGAGAGCGTGCGCAGCAATCCGTCGCAGCGCGGCGCCGAAGAAAAGAATGGAAACTGCATGTGTAATGCTCGCGCGAATGCCTCGCACGACGCATGCTGCACTCTGGATCCGTCGAACCAGGATGACGCCGAGAAGCTACTCGAAGTACCGCCTGAGCACGGCGGCGGATGTGCTGAAAGGATCGCACCAAGTCGCGCACAGGATGATCCGCGCCCTCTTGCGGCGATCGCACTTCACGCTCGCAGAACGCATGACGGCGCGGCTTGCACACGGACACGGTCAGGATGCCGCGCTCCAGCACGTGCTCGCCGCACTGCGCTGGGCGCGTGACGATATTCCCGGAGCGCTCGATGCGTCACGCAACGCCGTTGCGCTCGAGCCAAGGAACCAGCGGCACAGGGTTCTGCACGCGTCGGTTCACAATTCCGCCGGCGACGTGGCTCGCGCCTTGTCGGTGCTCGGCGACGAACGGCCGAACCATGAGCCGGTCCAGAGCCTTCGACTGCGCATCACCTTGCACCTCGCGCGCCGGGATCTCCACAGCGCGCTGCGTCTCGCCCGGATGGCGTACCGCCGCTTTCCCGGGCTGCCCGAGCCTGCCCGACTGCTGATCACGGCCCTGATCGAGACCGGAAACTTCGCGGAAGCGGATGCGCTCTGCGCAAGAGCCTGCACCGATTCCCCCTCCAACCGGATCTTCTGGCACCTGCGCGCGCAAATCCACGAGCGCCTCGGGGATCTGAGGGTGGCGAGAGAGGCGCTGGCTCATGCGCTATCATTGGACCCCGACGATCTCCGGGCTCTTGAAGCGGACTTGCGCCTGCAAGTCATGCAAAGCGATCAGGAGAGCGCTCGGGAGCGCGCCCGCGCCTTCACCGACCGGATTGATCTGGCATCGTTCCCGAACAAGGCAGCGCTTTTGCGCCTCTTCGACACGGTACAGCTGGATCCGCCGAGCGCACTCCTCGAGCACATTGCCCGCCAGGAATGTGACACTGCGGATGCGGCACTCGGTGCATTCTCGGCCAGCATTGCGCTTTCCGACAAGGATATGGCGCTAAGAGCGTTCGATGCGATCCTGAGCTTCGGAACGCACGATACGCGGCTGCTCGGGCCGCTGAAGATGCTGGGCGACACGCTCGATCCCGAGGCCGCCGGACGCGGGCTTCCCACGCCGTCCTGGCTGTTGCGCAAGCTGGAGGCGGCCGGACTGCGGCAGACCGCCGGTGACCCGCTGCTCGCGGCGGCGGACGATCTCACAATGCGCATCCTCCACGACGGGCCCAGCGAGGGCGACGCGCCACGCGTGAGCTTCATCTGCCCCATCCATCGGGCGCAGGATGTGTCCAACCTACTTGCCCAGATCAACCGCCAGCGCTGGCCCGACGCAGAAGTCATCTTCTGCGTCAACGGCGAAGGCATCGACCCGGCGTCGCTCCGCCCGGATCCATCCACCGGCTTTCCTGTCCGCCATCTGGTCCTGCCACCGGGCAAGACGATCGGTCACTATCTCAATAAGGCGATCGACCTTGCCGAGGGAGATGTTGTCGTCAGGTTCGACGCCGACGACAGGTACGCGGCCGATTACACCCGCTGCATGGTCGGCTTCCTATTGGCGTCGGAGGCGGACATCGTGTCGATGAGCCCCTATTGCTTCCACTTCGAGAGCCTTGGGCAGACCTACCTTCTGCACCCACCATCTCCGGAGATCGCCCGGGACCTTGGCGCGGGCAATCGTCAGGCGATCGGGAGCGGATCGAGCCTATGCGCGCGACGCAGGGCGTTCGCGACGGTTCGGTTCGACGAGACCTTGAGGCTCGGAGAGGACGTCAATTTCTACCGACGAGCCATCGCCTCGGGACTGCGGGTTTGCGGCTTGCCCGGGCACTTCCACACCGCGAAACGCCGTGTCGATAAGACGGCGCATACATGGAAGGTCGCCGATGCGAACATGATCGCGTCGGATTCCCTCTATTTGGGAGAGGGGTGCGTGATCCTGCGACCCGGAGAGTGCGCGGCGCCCCCGGCAGATGACCCTTTCTGCGGACTCTTCGAGGATCCGGCATTTGTATCGTTCGCTGAACTGCGAGCGGAAGCTGCCCTCAGGTCGATACCGGGGCGGCTGCGGATCCTCCGTGGGCCGAACACCCCGCTTCCCAACCGAGCGGGCCCGTATCTCGACGTCGCTCTGGCGGAAGAAGCGAGGCGATCGGACGATGCGCTGTGTATCGTGGTCGCGCCGGATGACCCGGCTCTCGAAGATAGGGTTGCTGAGCGCCATGGAGGTCTTTCCTTCACGCGCGATATCGTGCCGCGGCTTGCATGCCGCGATCGCGTCGCGTTCGCACGTGCTGGCGGTATCACCCGCGCGGACCGCAATCGGTTCGCACAACGCTTCGAGGGCGCGGGGACGCGGTATGCGATCCTTGCCAATCCGCGTTCCGGGTCGGAACACCTGTGTGCCCTGCTCGCGTCTGTGGGGCTCGGCCGTCCGGCCGAGCACTTTCGCGCACCCCTGATCGCGGCACTGGCCTGCAAACGCGCCCCGGACGGCGCGTTGCGCGAGGTCTTCGGACAGATCGAACACGAAGGCGTCGTCGGCACGAAGCTGCTTACGCAGTACCTCTTCGAACCGGCGGCGGGGGACGCCGGCGACCGCCTTCTCGGCTGGATGGTCGATGCTGGATTTTGCTTTGTTCGCGTCGGACGCCGGGAGACCGAGTCGGCTGTGAGCTCCTACGTGGCGGAAGCGCTCGGGGTCTGGCACCACGAGAACCGAGCCGGCCCGCGATCAGCATTGAAGGAAGCACCCGCGACAATGCCGCCATATGATTTCGCGGCACTCAGCGCCAAATTTCGCCGCTACGCGGCCTGGACGCGCCAGCTCGACGATGCCGTGGGGCGCCTGATCCCGGATGATAAACTAATAAGGATCAACTACGCGCAGGTCGCGCGAAGACCCAAACATACGCTGAGACGCGTTGCCGAGTTTCTCGAGGCGCCGTTCCTGCCGGGGATGACGCCGATCAGCCGCCTCGTTCCCGCAACGACGCGCGCGCCGGAGATCCGCGCCTACCGCGAACGCTTCGCGCAGGACTTGGCGCTTGGCGGGGTACCAAACGACGCGGCAAAGAGGACCGGCTGAACGGCGCGCGCGCCGCTGGTCCGCGACACACGACAGCGCATGGCGCAAGGTTTTTTGCTGTTGCGCTCGGCGCCACCGCATTGGAGGCTCGACGATGCCGGACGACGCGCGGCCGGCGCCTCGGGAGGGCATTTTGTCATGTACCGCGCCCGCCTCTTCGCGATCCGCCATGCGGCGGCGTTCGAATGGATCTACCAGCGTCTCGAGCGGCTGATGATCGCCTGCGACCCGGTCTTCGCCCGGATCGGCTACGAGCGCGTCGAGCGGCCGATCGCACTGGTCGAGCGCGGCGTGAAGGGCGTGCTCTTCGACTGCAAGATGTGCGGACAGTGCGTCCTGTCGTCGACCGGCATGTCCTGCCCGATGAATTGTCCCAAGGAGCTGCGCAACGGGCCCTGCGGCGGCGTGCGCCCGGGCGGCTATTGCGAGGTGAAGCCCTGGATGCGTTGTGTCTGGGCGCTGGCCTGGGACGGGTCCTCGCGGATGAAGGGCGGCGACAAGATCCGCGAGGTGCTGCCCCCGGTCGACCGCAGCCTCAAGGGGTCGTCCTCCTGGCTGCGGGTCAGCCGCGAGAAGGCCGCCCGGTTGCGGGAGGCGCGGGAGGCTGCACGCACCACGATCGCGCAGGCCTTCCCCGGCGCGCGCGCGAACGAGCCCGCGGTCGCCCCGCTCGCCACCGAGCCCGCAAGCGCCGTGAACCGCGAGCAGCGCCAATGAGCGGGTTCGAGGACCACGGCGATTTCGTCCGGCCCTACGAGGAGCCGCCACCGGGCCATGTCTCGAGCAGCCGGCTCGAGCGCGTGCTGCGCTCCGGCCGCTTCGCGGTGACCGCCGAGCTGAACCCGCCCGACAGCGCGGACCCGGCGGACGTGTTCGAGGCGGCGCGGCCGCTCGGCGAGGTGGCGGACGCGATCAATGCCACCGATGCGTCGGGCGCCAACTGCCACATGTCCTCGATCGGGATCAGTGCGCTCCTGACCCGCGCGGGATACGGCACCGTCTACCAGATCTCGTGCCGCGACCGGAACCGCATCGCGATCCAGGGCGACGTGCTGGGCGCGGCTGCGATGGGGGTGCGAAACGTGCTGTGCCTGACCGGCGACGGCGTCGGGGTCGGCGACCAGCCGGGTGCGAAGCCCGTCTTCGATTTCGACTCGCTCTCGCTCCTGAGAACCATCCGGACGATGCGTGACGACGGGGTCTTCCTGTCGGGGCGCAAGATCTCGCGTCCACCGCGCATGTTCCTCGGCGCGGCCGAGAACCCCTGCATCGAGCCGCATGAGTGGCGCCCGGAACGTCTGGCGAAGAAGGTCGATGCGGGCGCCGAGTTCATCCAGACCAACTACATCTTCGATATCCCGCTCTTCGAGAAGTTCATGGCGCGGGTCCGGGACCTCGGTCTCGACAAGCGCGTCTTCATCCTTGCGGGCGTGGGGCCGCTCGCCTCGGCGAAGGCCGCGCGCTGGATGCGCTCGAACGTTCCAGGCATCCACATTCCCGACAGCGTGATCGCCCGGATGGAAGGCGCGCAGAAGCCGGGCGAGGAAGGCAAGAAGCTCTGCATCGAGCTCATCCAGAGGATGCGGGAGATCCCGGGCGTGGCGGGTGTGCATGTCATGGCCTACCGCCGCGAGCACCAGGTCTCCGAGATCATCCTCGAATCCGGCGTGCTCGAGGGCCGCCGTGCGCGGCGGCGCGGCAGCGAGCCGACGGGCGCCGGTCCCGAGGCATGATGGCACCGGGACCGCGACGCCTCATTCCACCACACATTTCGGCAAAGAAGATCGTTGCGGGAACGGGGCGAGATGGGCTCAACTCGTGCTGGTTCATTAAGGGGGAGACCGCCGGATGAGATTCCGTGACGCTGATCGGATGCCCGCTCGGCTCCGAGCGCTTTTGACGGGCGGCATCGCAGCATTGGTGCTTGCCACCAGCGCGACCGCCGAGGATCGCGAGGTCACCGCGCGTGTCGAGATCTCGCAGGTTCAGGTGGCATTCCTGTTCAGCGGAAATGTCGGCGGGGGCAAGCTCCACTTCAACGGCAAGACCTACGACTTCTCGGTCGGCGGCCTGGGCATCGGCGGGATCGGGGCGTCGAAGATCGAGGCCACCGGCGATGTCTACGGCCTGAAGAAGGTCGAGGATTTCCCGGGCGCGTACGTGCAGGGACGCTACGGTGTCGCGGCGGGCTCGAAGAGCACGGGCGAGTTGTTCCTCGAGAACTCCGCGGGCGTCAGCCTGCGGCTGCAGGCGAAGCGCGAGGGGCTTGCCCTCTCGCTTGGCGGCGACGCCGTCTACATCACGTTCGATTGAGGGAGAGCGTCATGCGAAGCGCGCGAAAGACTGCTGCACTGGCCCTCGCCACGATCGGTCTGATGACGGGCGGCATCGGATCCGCAGCCGCAGAGCCCGTCACATTTGACGCCGTATCGATGTGGGAGGCGAACGGCACCGTCGTGCAGTCCGCGAGCGACCGGAATGTCTTCGCGGGCGAGGTCAGCGGCCCCTACGCCATCGACACCGGGAAGGGGCCGGTACCGGCGGGACGGATCATCTGCGTGGGGACCGTCGCGGCCGCGATCAGCACCGGCGAGCAGGTCGGCAAGGGCGAATGCCAGATCGTGGCGATGGACGGAGCGATCGCCTTCGGGCGGTTCGAGTGCTCGGGGCTCCGCCTCGTTGGCTGCAGCGGCATCTTCGAGATCACTGGCGGGGAAGGCCGGCTGGAAGGCGCCAAGGGCAGCGGCAAGATCGTCGTGCGCAGGGCCGAGACCAGTTTCAAGGTTCAGAACGGCAGCCTGCGCGAGGAGGCGTTCGGTGTGGCGTTCTGGAAGGACATGACCCTGGAGATGCCTGAAAAGAACTGACACTGGCCGTCCGTGAGGGAATTCGGCGGACCGCCGCCACGTCCGTGGGCGCCATCACCAAGGCGCGTGGGCGCCGCAGCAGTCCGGGGGAAAATGCGCCAATGACACGCCTCGAAAATACCCGGACGCCTGGGCGGCGCGGAGGCGCCGCTCTGGTGCTTGCGTTCGTCGCCGTGGTCGCGATGCTTGCAGGCGCCTGCACGACCGTCCTCACGCGCAGCCCCGTGCCGGCGTCCGAGGCCGAGACCGCCGCGCCCTATGGCATCGTGTCGAAAGGCGGCAACCGGGTCAGGGACTGGGGTGACGAACTTTCGGCCGGAACACGCGACGATCTGATCGCGAACTGGTCCAAGCTCCAGCGCGCGGCGCACAAGGACGCAATTGCCGCCGGCGAGCCGATCCGGGAAATCAGTCTCGCACTTTCGGGCGGCGGCCCGGATGGCGCCTTCGGTGCGGGCGTGCTCAATGGCTGGAGTGCGCGCGGCGACCGGCCCGAGTTCACGATCGTGACCGGGATTTCCACCGGCGCGATCATCGCGGTCTTCGCCTTTCTCGGCCCTGATTACGATGACGAGCTGACTGAAGTTTATACCACCTATGAAACCAGCCAGCTGATGCAGCGGGCGATCTTCGCCGGCCTGACCGGGGGCACCGCGTTGATGGACACACGCGGCTACCGCGGATTGATCGAGAGGTACATCGACGACACGGTGGTCCAGCGCTTGGCCGAGGAGTACGAGCGCGGGCGCGCCCTGCTCATCGGCACGACGAACCTTGATGCCGCGCGGCCGGTCTTCTGGAACGCCAGCGCGATCGCCGCGAGCGGGCATCCGATGGCCAAGCGCCTGATCCATGACATCGTCCAGGCGTCTTCCGCGATCCCCGCCGTCTTTCCCCCGGTCCTGATCCCGGTCGTCACGGCCGACGGCAAGACCTACGACGAGATGCATGTCGACGGCGGGGCGACACAGCAGGTGATGTTCTTCAGCCCCGAACTGCCGATGCGGCTTGTCGACGAGGCCGTGGGAGCGCGCTTCGATCGCTCGATCTACGTGATCATGAACAACAAGCTGCGCAAGCCATATGACCCGGTGCGGCCGCGCGTGGTGTCGATCGCGGGCTCGGCGCTCTCCAGCCTGCTGGGCGGCGCGGGGTCCGGCGATGTCTACAAGATCTACGCGATCGCCGAGCGTGACGGCATCGAGCTCAACGTCCTCGCAGTGCCGACGGACTTCGACCGCGAGCCCCAAGAGGCCTTCGACCGGGACTACATGAAGGCGCTCTACGACGTTGGATACGAGATCGGCCTTGCCGGTGACGGCTGGTCCCCGACCCCCCCCGAGTTCGAGCCGTGGCCCTGATGCGAATGAACCTATTCCAGCGCCCCTCACTGGCACGCGGCAGATCAGCTTGCCGGCGCGCCGCTGCAGCCGCATTCGCGGTTCTCTTCATGCTCGGCGCTGCGACCGCGCAAACCCCGCCGCCGGCTCCGTCCTCCGAGGCCGCGGCAAAGATCATGGAGGCCGCGAAGAGCGCCGGCGTCCCCGTCGTGATCATCGGCGCCGCGCCTCCCCCCGCGGCCGCACCGCTTAGCCAGCCGCCTTTCGCCGAGCGTGCGGCCGGATGGTCGCGCCGCGTCTTGGCCGAGGCCAGACAGAGCATCGCCGAGGTCAAGGCGCTGCCCGAGACGTTGCCGCCAATCCTCGAAGGTCTGTCGGGGCGTTCCGATCCTGGCTGGTTGTGGCCCGCGCTCGTGATCGCCTTCATCGCCGGCCTCGGCGGCCTTGTCGTCGAGCGTCTTGCCGCGGCACGGCTCGAGCGGCTCCTGATCCACAACGCCCCCGAGCTTTCGTCCAACCGGGGCGCGAGAATACGCTATGCGCTGAGCCGGGCGGCACTGCGCGCCGTCGCCATCGCTGTCGGGCTTGGCTCGGGCTTCTTCGTCGCCGCGATCGCGGTGGACGATTTGCCGGGGCATGAGTCGGTGGTGCTGTCGGTCTTCGAGACCTTCGTCGTCATGCGACTTGCGCTGCTCTTCCTCCGGTTCATGCTTTCGCCCGACGATCCCGCGACCCGCGTCTTCGCGATACCAGACGCGGTGTCGAAACGGGTCTATCGCCGCGTGATGATTGGCGTGGGCGCAATTGGCCTTGTCGTGATGTTGGCAACCTGGCTCGAGCGCATCGGCGCGCCGGTGGGCGCGGTGAACGCGGTCGCGAGCCTGTCCACCGTTCTCGGTGCGGGGCTGTTCGGACAGGCCGCATGGACGCTCAGGTATCGCAGGGCACGCGGCGAGAGCGGCCCAAGGGCGCCGTGGATTTCCCGAAACTGGCATCTGCTGTTCATCGGCTACACGATCGCCGCCGTGGCCGCGACGATCCTTGGCCGCCTGTCGGGCGCCGAGGTGGGCGGCCTCCTGCTCGCCCCCGTGGTCGCGGGCATCATCGCGGGCATCATCTACGCCGTCGCGCTCCTCGCGATCGACCGGCTGTTCCCGCCGCCGCTGGCGGGTGAAACCGCGTCGTCCTTCAGGGCATGGGCGGAGCGCTCCGCGCTGGTCATCGTGGGCGCAATCGCTCTCGCGGTCGTTCTCGGTGAATGGGAGGTCGACATCTTCAGCGACGCGGGCGAGATGCGCCCCGCCTTCACTGTGCTCATCATCTCGGTCGGCGCGTGGATCGGATGGGACGCGATCCGGACGGCCTTCGACCAGCGCATCGCCGAGGAACGAGGTTTAGGCGGACAAGCGGCTGAGGAGCGCGAGGATGGCGATGAGGGCGGTGCCGGCGGCACGCGGCTCGAGACGATCCTGCCGCTCTTTCGCAATGCGATCCTGATCGCGATCCTCGTCATCGTCGCGATGGTCGGGCTGTCGTCCATCGGCGTGGACATCGCGCCCCTCTTTGCCGGCGCCGGGCTGGTCGGCATTGCCATCGGCTTCGGCGCGCAGACGCTGGTCCGCGATATCTTCTCGGGCGTCTTCTTCCTGATCGATGACGCCTTCAGGATCGGTGAGTACATCGACACCGGCGGCGCGAAGGGAACCGTCGAGCGGATCTCGATCCGTTCGATGCAGCTTCGCCACCACACCGGCCCGCTGCACACCATTCCGTTCGGCGAGGTGAAGCAGCTCACCAACTTCTCGCGTGACTGGGTGATCATGAAGCTGCCGATCCGCGTCCGCTTCGGCACCGACACGGAACGCGTGCGCAAGCTGGTGAAGAAGCTCGGCCAGCAACTGCTCGAAGACCCCGTCATCGGCACGAAGTTCGTCGAGCCGCTCAAGAGCCAGGGCGTCTACCAGATGGACGAGTACGGCATCATCACGCGGGTCAAGTTCAAGACGCGCCCCGGCGACCAGTTCGCGGTCCGCAAGGTTGTCTACCAGAAGATCAACGAGCTCTTCGAGCACGAGGGCATCGCCTTCGGCGGGCGCGAGGTGGTCGTGCGCGCGGCCGACGAACCGCATGGCACGGAAGGAGTGTCGGCGGATGCATTGACGAAAGCGGCGGCGGCCGAAGCTGGATCGACGCCATCGGCCCGGGCCTGACCGGCCCTTCGGCCAAGGGCGCCGCCAACGACCGGACGCGGGCGGGCCGCGTCGATCAGACCGGCCGTCACGACGCCGGCAAAATTGGGGATGCGCCATGTCGAACGGCAATCAGGAACGTCAGCGGGTGCTCCGCTACTCCGTCGACATCTTTGTCACCCTCGGGCTGATCTCGCTGTTCGCCTGGCTTTCGATCCGGCTCATTTCGCCGTTCGTGCCGATCCTGATCTGGGCGCTGATCCTCGCGGTCGCGCTTCACCCGGTCTTCGTCTGGCTGCGCGACCGTCTGGGAGGGCGCCGCGGAATGGCGGCGACCGCGCTGGCCCTGCTCGGACTGGTGCTGCTGATCAGCCCGACCGTGCTCATCGTCGACTCGATCATCGGTTCGACGCTGGAGCTCGCGGACAGGCTCGGCAAGGAGCGCCTCGAGATCCCGCCGGCCGATCCCACTGTCCGCGACTGGCCGCTGGTGGGCAACACGGTCTACCGGCTCTGGGACGGAGCGCATGCCGATCTCGAGAAGACCGCCGAGCAGTTCGCGCCCCAGATCAAGGAGTTCGGCGTCTTCCTGCTGGGCTCAGGAGCCGGGCTGGCGCGCGGCGTGATCGAATTCGCGCTCTCGGTAATCTTTGCCGCGGCCCTGCTCAGCTATTCCGAGCCGCTGGGCGCGGTAAGTGACCGGCTGGCCAGCCGGATCGCCTCGACGCGCGGCCGATTGTTCCTCGAGACGGCGATCGCCACGATCCGCAACGTCTCGCGCGGGGTGATTGGCGTGGCGATCATCCAGGGGGGGCTCGCGACCATAGGCATCGTCGCGGTGGGCATACCGTTCGCGGGGCTGGTCGCCGCCCTCACCGTGGGCGCGGCCATCATCCAGTTCCCGATGATCGCCATCCTTCCGACGATCATCTACGTCTGGAGCGTGGAGGCGACCACCACGGCACTGCTGTTCACCGTGTACATGATCCCCGTGATGCTCTGCGACAACGTGCTCAAGCCCGTCCTGATGGCACGGGGCCTTACGACACCCATGGTCGTGATCCTCATCGGCGTCGTCGGAGGCACGCTGAGTTCGGGGCTCACGGGCCTTTTCATCGGGCCGGTCATTCTCGCGATGTTCTACGAGATGATGAAGGTCTGGATCGCCTCGATGGACGAGGAAGCCGCCGCAGCGGCCTTGCGGGATCATATCGACCGCGGCGCGTCCTGAGGCTTCCCCGCAAGGCCTGATCCCCGCCCGTCGCCTCCTTTCCAGCCGGGCGCCCCTACCCGGCGCGTTGGCCCGCAACCATGCGGGGCCGGGCGCCGCATGGCGACCGCGCGACGCATGGTGGGGCGATTTTGACTTGGATCAACGAATTAAAATTTATCTATATGTAGAACTCCTCCTGTAGGCCAAAGGCCAATCATAACAAGGCGTAAGCGTGCGCCCGACGGGTATCTCCGTGCTCGCCAGGAGGAGCGAAATGACTGTCTACAACTCGCCGACCCATATCTTCAGCATCGATGACATCACCGGGACATTCTCGGGACTTACCTTCGCGGACGATCCCGGTTTCCTCGATCTCACAGGGTCGGTCGTCACGCCCTACATCGACAAGGACGGCAACGAACTCTACGGAATCGACAGCGAGTTCGGCTTCTACGTGAATGACTTCCTGGGTGCCGACCAGAAGGTGCTCGACGGGGACTATGCCGAAGGCTTCGCCGGCAACATCTTCGACCCCTCGGACTCGACCTCGGTGATCGGCCTCGCGCTGAGGAATGCCGAAACCGACGTGTTCCGCTCGGGCGCCCCGCTCGGCACATGGTCGCTTGGCCTCGGCGGCGCGACCGTGAAAGCATCGACCGAGCATTACAACACGATGGCGGACGTCCTTTCGGACCAGGCCTTCCCCGGCGATCCGGACGCGATCGCGCCGCTCGACAACGACCTCAAGATGCTCGACCTGCGCCCGACCGGGCCGGACGGTGCACTCGAGCCGGGCCTCGTTCACGAGTACTATGTCGAGGAACTCACCGAGGCGCTGCAGCGCGCCATCGACAACGTGGGTGGCACCGACACGCTCCATTCCGACATCGACTTCGACCGTGATGGCATCAACGACGCCTTCACCACGCGCACCGTGACGCTCGATTACGACACTGATGGCGACGGCACCGTCGAGAAGATCGAGGTTGGCGGCATCGACCTCGACAATGACGGCACCGCGGATGTGGTCGACAGCTTCCTCAACGGCTTCGGCGCGCCGGCCGATCTCGTCGATCTGCTCGAGCCGAACGAGTCGAGCGTGACCTACGACATCGCCTACAGCACCGATTACTCGGTCACGCTGAAGGACGACGGCAAGCTGCTCTATCGCTGGGGCGAGGCGGTAAAGCGGCCCAACGACATCCGCATGGAGGTCAACCTCGAGCTCCCCGAGGAGTGGACCGAGGATCTCGACGAGAACGGGATCGCGGACATCCTCGAGAACGGGTCGGAAGGCTTCAAGATCACCCGGGCCGAGCTGATCATCGTCCACGACATCACGAACAATCCGAACGACCAGGTCCGGCCCGAGGACTACGAGAACGAGGCCGCGATCGGGCGGTTACCGTCGCATTACATCGTGACCGATCCGGACGATGCGACCAATACGCTCTGGGTCTCGCCCGTCGACAGCTACAATGGCGAGGGCGATCTGCTGGCCAGCTACTTCAAGCTGACCCCGACCGGCGAGATCGACCTCGGGGCCGGCGGCACGGCGGTCTATGATCCCGATGGCGCCCTCGTCGGTTACCGCAACGAGGACATGTCGGGCACGCCCATCGGCACCGTCCTGCGCGACATGGCGCTGGCCGATGCGGCGGCGGACGCGGACCTGACCTTCGAGTCGTCGGATCTCGTCTCCGGTTTCACGGCCGCCTGGTACACGACCGTCGACCGCGAGCCGTTCGAGTGGTCGTACGACATGTTCCCCGACGACCCATACAAGAACGTCTACGAGAGCTTCCGGAGCCCCGAGGACGCCGCGCTCGAGGGGTATACCGAGGAAGCGCTGGTCTCCGGCCCCCGCTGGCGCCTGACGCCCAACAAGTTCGGACAGGATCTTCCCGGCCTCGAGGTGCCGCTGACGCCGAACACGCCGCCCCCCTACCAGAAGGACAACATCAAGTACGAGACGGGCGAGCTGACCACGACCACGCTCAACCTGCTCGACTGGGGCGAGGACGCGGACGGCGACGGGATCCCCGACCCCTCGCCGCTTGGCACCAGTCTGGGTTGGATGACCATCGATCCCGGCCGTCTTGACGTCGATGCCGACGGGATCATTGACGAGGGCTGGCAACAGGTGAACGGCTCGCTGAACGCGGGTGACGAGATGCCCGAGGGCCTTATCCTGTCCGCCATCACGCCCAATGGCGTGATCCTCGAGCAGGACTTCCTCGATACGGCGGTCTACCTGAAGGGTGACCGCCAGGACTCGGCAAACCTCTACGACATCCGGCTGGTGATCGAGTACGAGCCGATCCTCGAGCAGGTGACGATGGGCGCGGTGCAGGGCCTCTCGGTCAATCACATCGAGCGGGTGGTCAACTACCAGGACGGTGCCACCTTCGCGGCGCCGGTCGTGTTCCTCACGCCCACGACGCGAGACGGCTTCCAGCCCGCCTCGATCACCGTCAGCAGCGTCACCTCGACGGGCGCCAGCATGCGGCTCGAGGAGCCGGACTATCTCGACGGCTGGCACAACCCCGAGGGCGTGTCGATGCTCACGCTCGAAGAGGGTAACTGGACACTCGAGGACGGCACGCGCCTCGAGGTCGGGACCGTGGATCTCGCCGCCGGGTCGACCTCGAGCTTCGCCGCCGTGACCTTCGACGAGGCCTTCGATGAGGTGCCGACGGTGATCGTCCAACTGCAGACCGACAATGGCGCCGACTGGGCAATCGCGCGGGTGCAGAACGTCACGACGACCGGCTTCGAGGTCGCCATCCAGGAAGAAGAGGCCAGCGACGGCGTGCACAGCGCCGAGGTGGTCGGCTGGGTCGCGCTCGACGCGTCCGCCCCCTCGGGCGTCATCGATTGGGGCGGCATCGGCGCACAGGCCTTCACGATGGACCAGGGCGTGAGCCATGCTGGCGGCTCGTTCACCTTCGACGAGGCGGTCGGGCTGGATCCGCTCGTCTCGGCGGGGATCGCGAGCTTCTTCGGCGCAGATCCGGCGATCCTGCGGCTGAACGATCTCTCGGACGACGGATCGGTCGCGACCGCCGATTTCCTCGCGCAGGAGGAGAAGAGCGCCGACGACGAACTGTGGCACGCGCTCGAAGACGTCTCGGGGATTGCGTTCGAGACCGCGGGGCTGCTCACGGCGGGTGAGACGCCGACGGTCGAGGCCTTCGACTTCGTCTGAGCACCAAGCCTCGATGCTTCCTTCGCCGGGCGGCCTGCTGGCCGCCCGGCTTTCATTTTGGCTGCTCTCTTGGGACGACTAGGCGCGGGTCACGCATCGCCATGGCACTGAGGGACGCGAACGAGAAAGGCCGGGGCACGCGGTCCCCGGCCTTCGTCGTCACCTCGCCCGAACGGGCGACGCCGCGTCAGGCGAGAAGCGGCAGCAGCGAATCCATCGAGGCCTTCGCGTCACCGTAGAACATGCGGCTGTTCTCCTTGAAGAACAGCGGGTTCTCGATACCCGAATACCCGGTGCCCTGACCGCGCTTGCAGACGAAAACCTGGCGTGCCTTCCAGACTTCCAGCACCGGCATTCCCGCGATCGGGCTGCCCGGGTCCTCCTGCGCCGCCGGATTCACGATGTCGTTCGCACCGATCACGATGACCACGTCCGTCTGCGGGAAATCCTCGTTGATCTCCTCCATCTCGAGCACGATGTCGTAGGGCACCTTGGCCTCGGCGAGCAGCACGTTCATGTGGCCGGGCAGGCGGCCGGCCACCGGGTGGATCGCGAAGCGCACCTTCTTGCCCTGGGCGCGCAGCCTGCGGGTCAGCTCGGAGACCGAGCCCTGTGCCTGCGCGACCGCCATGCCGTAGCCGGGAACGATGATGACGCTGTCGGCATCGTTCAGCGCGCTCGCGACATGGTCGGCATCGGCGGCGATCATCTCGCCCTCGATCTCGCCCGCCGCCTGGGTCTCGCCGCCCCAGCCGCCCAGGATCACCGACACGAAGGAGCGGTTCATGCCGCGGCACATGATGTAGCTGAGGATCGCACCCGAGGCACCGACCAGCGCGCCGGTGACGATCAGCAGGTCGTTGCCCAGCGTGAAGCCGATCGCCGCCGCGGCCCAGCCCGAGTAGCTGTTGAGCATCGAGACAACCACGGGCATGTCCGCCCCGCCGATCGCCATGATCAGGTGCCAGCCGATCGCGCCGGCGATCACCGCCACCAGCAGCATCGTCCAGATACCTGCGCCGTTGAGGTAGAGCAGCCCGAGAAGCAGGCAGAGCGCCACCGCACCGAGGTTGATCTGGTGACGGAAGGGGAGCGTCAACGCCTTGGAGCTGATCTTGCCCGAGAGCTTGCCATAAGCCACGACCGAGCCGGTGAAGGTCACCGCACCGATGAAGATGCCCAGGAACAGCTCGACCTTCAGGATGCTGAGCTCGACCGGTGTCTTCTTGGCGATGGTCGCAGCAAACCCGCCGAGCTGATCGGTCGTGCCCGACGCGACGGCCGAAAGCGCGCGACCCATCTCGATGTCGGCGTTGAGGCCGATGAAGACGGCCGCGAGCCCGACGAGGCTGTGAAAGCCCGCCACCAGTTCGGGCATCTGGGTCATCTGGACCTTGCCGGCGACATAGGCACCGCCGACCCCGCCGATCACGATCATCAGCAGGATGACCACGTAGGCGCCGACGCCGGGACCGAACACGGTCGCGCCGACCGCGAGCGCCATGCCGATGATCCCGTACCAGATCGCGCGCTTGGCCTTCTCCTGATTACTCAGGCCGCCGAGGGCGAGGATGAAGAGGATTGCCGCCACGACATAGGCGGCCGTCACGAGGCCGATGCTCATTATTCCTGTCCCCGATCAGCTTTTCTGGAACATGGCGAGCATCCGCCGGGTCACGAGGAACCCGCCGAAGATGTTCACCGATGCCATGAGAACCGAAAGTGCCGCCAGCACCGTTACCACGCCGCTCGCCGATCCGATCTGCAGCAGCGCGCCAAGGATGATGATCGACGAGATCGCGTTCGTGATCGCCATCAGCGGCGTGTGCAGCGAATGGGCGACGTTCCAGATCACGTGGAACCCGACAAAGCAGGCCAGCACGAACACGATGAAGTGCTGCATGAAGCTTGCGGGCGCGACCGTTCCGACCAGCAGCAGAAGACCACCGCCGACGCCGAGCAGGGCCGTCGACCGGTTCGCTGCCTTCTTGAACTCGGCCAGCTCGCGCGCAGCCTTCTGCTCGGGGGTCTCCTCGGGCTCTTTCTTCTTCGGCTGCGCCGCGATCGCTTTGACCTTCGGCGGCGGCGGCGGGAAGGTGATCTCACCCTCGTGGCACACCAGGGCGCCGCGGATGACGTCGTCCTCCATGTTGACGACGACGACGCCGTCCTTCTCGGGCGTGAGGTCGTCCATCATGTGACGGATGTTCGTCGAGTAGAGGTTCGAGGCCTGCGTCGCCATGCGGCTGGGGAAGTCGGTGTAGCCGACGATCGTGACACCGTTCTCGGACACCACCTTCTGGTCCGGCACGGTCAGGTCGCAGTTGCCGCCGCGCTCGGCCGCCAGGTCCACCACGACCGAGCCCGGCTTCATCGCCTTGACCATGTCCTCGAGCCAGAGCTTGGGGGCCGGCCGGCCGGGGATCAGCGCGGTGGTGATGACGATGTCCATCTCGGGCGCAAGCTCGCGGAACTTCTCGAGCTGCTTCTCGCGGAACTCGGGGCTCGAGGGCTTGGCGTAGCCGCCGGTCTCGGCACCGTCGGTCTGGTCCTCCTCGAAATCGAGGAACACGAACTCGGCGCCCATCGACTCGATCTGCTCGGCAACCTCGGGACGGACGTCAAAGGCATAGGTCATCGCGCCAAGCGCAACCGATGTGCCGATGGCGGCGAGACCCGCGACGCCGGCTCCCACGACCAGCACCTTCGCAGGGGGCACCTTGCCCGCCGCGGTGACCTGGCCGGTGAAGAACCGGCCGAAATTGTTTCCCGCCTCGATCACCGCGCGGTAACCCGCGATGTTGGCCATCGACGAGAGCGCATCCATCTTCTGCGCGCGGCTGATGCGCGGGACCATGTCCATCGCGAGCACGGTCATGCGCTTGGCATTGAGCTTGGCCAGAAGCTCCTCGTTCTGGGCGGGCCAGACGAAGCTGATCAGCGTCTTGCCATCGGGTGCCGCGTCGAGCTCCTGCGGCATGGGCGCGCGCACCTTGGCGATCACGTCCGCCTCGGCCCAGAGTTCGGCAGCGGTGTCGACGACCTTGACGCCCGCGGCCCGATAGGTGTCGTCGGAGAACGAAGCGGCCAGACCCGCACCGGACTCGACGAGACATTCGTGTCCCAGCTTCTGAAGCCGGCCGGCGCTTTCAGGCGTCAGCGCGACACGCGCCTCGCCCGGTTCCAACTCTCTCGGTGCTCCGATCTTCATGTCGGGATCCTTGTACTTTTCGACGAATCCTGAGTGGGATTGGGATTTATGCGTCTAGCAGGATTGCATGTCGCATTTCAGCAGGAAACAGACGCAACGGGTCCTGGCCGGTCAGAAAACGCGCCGGATTGCCTGCCGCATATCGACGCAATGCCGCTGCATCACATGCCGAAGGCGGGAATTCCCCTCGCGGCGGCGCGATCTCGAATCGGCCTTGCACGCCGGAAGACGCGGATGCTTGCAGCGTGCCGATGCAGGACCACCCGGCAGATCACTGCCGCGCAACGTCAGGGATTCGCGGCGAACTTCCCCTTGGCCAGCCCGGGCTCGCCACGCTACTGAAACGACGGGAAGAAGCACGGGGGGCGGGCCATCCATGACATCGGTCTTCGACTACGTGATCGTTGGTGCCGGCTCGGCCGGATGCGTGATCGCGTCGCGGCTTTCGGAGAATGCCAGCGTCACGGTCTGCATGCTCGAGGCGGGTCCCGCCGACTGGCACCCGATGATCCACATCCCGGCCGGCTGGATGAAACTCATGAAGAACCCGCGGCTCAACTGGATGTATGAGACCGAGCCGTCGGAATGGACGGGCGGCCGGCACGTGCCGGTCCCCCGCGGCAAGACGCTGGGCGGATCGTCGTCGATCAACGGCAACATCTTCAATCGCGGAACGCCCGGCGACTTCGATCACTGGGCAGAGCGCGGCAATCCCGGCTGGGGGTATGCCGACGTCTTGCCGCTGTTCCGCCGGCTCGAGGACTGGCAAGGCCCCGACCCCGATGCGCGACGCGGCCGCGGCGGCCCCCTGCGCATCACGCCGAGCCCGTGGCGGCATCCGCTGTGCGATGCCTTCATCGCCGGCGCGGCCAGCCTCGGCATTCCCGAGAACCCCGACTACAACGGCGTCCGGCAGGAAGGGGTGAGCTATACGCAGCGCACGATCTCGCGCGGCCTGCGGCAGAGCTCGGCCCGCGCCTTCCTGAGACCCGCGATGAAGCGCGCGAACCTCGACGTCCGCACCGACGCCCAGGCCTGCGCGATCCTTTTCGAAGGCAGGCGCGCCATCGGGATCCGCTACCGGCGTGGCGGGGCGATGCACGAGGTCCGCGCCCGCCGCGAGGTGATCCTCTCGGGCGGCGTGATCAACTCACCCCAGCTTCTGCAGCTCTCGGGCGTGGGGGACCCCGAGCATCTCGGGAGCATCGGCATTCCGTGTCTTCACGCGCTGCCCGGGGTCGGAAGGAACCTGCGCGACCACTACACGCCGCGCTTCACCGCGCGCGTCAGGAACGCCGAGACCTTCAACGAGCGCGCCCATGGCCTGAAGTTCGTCGCCGAGCTCGCGAAATGGCTGGCTGGAAGGCCGTCGATCCTCGCTCTGCCCGCGACCGCCTGCTACGCCTTTGCGCGCTCGCATCCCGCGCTCGATATCAATGACCTCCAGATCACCTTCATGCCGGCGAGTTACAAGGAAGGCCACCAGAGCCAGCTCGACGACCGTCCCGGAATGACCATCGCCGCCTGGCAACAGCGACCCGACAGCCTCGGACATGTCCTGGCCCGCAGCGCCGATCCGTTCGAGAAACCCGTGATCCAGCCGAATTACCTCGCCGAGGAAAGCGACCGCCGGGTTCTGCTGGCAGGCTTGAAACTGGCCCGCGCGATCCTGCGCAGCAAGCCAATGGAGCCCTATTTCGCGGGCGAGATCTTCCCCGGCGACGACGTGCGCACGGACGCCGAGCTGCTCGAAACCGCCAAGGCCCGGGGCACGACGACCTTCCACATGATGGGAACCTGCCGGATGGGTCCCGCCACGGATGAAACTGCGGTCGTCGATCATCGCCTGAAGGTCCACGGGATCGACGGGCTGCGCGTCGCGGACGCATCGATCATGCCGACCATGCCATCCGCCAATACGAACGCATCGACCCTGATGATCGGCGAGAAGGCGTCCGACCTTATCCGCGCCGATTGCCACACATGACCCTGTCTCTCCGGCATGCACCGGGCAGCGCGGCACCCGATCCCGGGGCCGATGCCGGGCACGCCATGCAGCGCCGATCCTGCTTTCTGCAACCGCCCCGCGGTGGTAGGTTCTTCGGGTTGAACAAGCGCACGGTGCTGCCGCTCGGCAATGGGAACTCATGGCATGCCGCGGGCTGACCAACCTTCGAGCCCCTCCGAGGAACTGGCCGAACGCCGCGGCTGGAAGGGTGAGACACTTGCCAATGGCGTGCTCACCACCGAGCTCGCGGAATTCTGCCAGAGCGGCATCAGCGTCGTGCTGGCGAGCTGCGACGGTGGGGGGCGGCCGGTCGTCGCCCGAGGCCTGGCCTGTCGGATCGACGCGGACGGGCGGGTCCGGGTGATGCTCCGCGAGGAGCCGAACCTGCCCTTCCTCAAGGCAATTGCCGCAGGGGCGTCCGTTGCCGCGACCTTCACCAAGCCCCATTCGCACCGCTCGATCCAGCTCAAGGGCACACACGCCGAGATCTTCCGCCCGGCCCCGCTCGACGGACCGGCAGCATTCATGCAAACGAGCGCCTTCCGCGACGAGCTGGTCTCGGTCGGCCACAGCGAGGCCTTCTCGGCCGGGTACACGCATTTCGAGCCGCACGAGCTTGCCGCGATCGAGTTCCTGCCCGAGAGCGCGTTCGTGCAGACGCCCGGCCCGAGCGCGGGGAGCGCGCTGGCACCATGATCGAACCCTCGCTCGACGTGATCCGCAATTGCTTCGAGGGCGTCGTGCCGGCGATCCTCGCGACCTGCGACGGCGACGGCGTTCCCAACGTCTCGCTCGTCTCGCAAGTCCATTACGTCGACTGTGAGCGCGTCGCGCTGAGCTACCAGTTCTTCAACAAGACCCGGCGCAACATCCTCAGCACCGGCATGGCCAGCGTTTCGGTGATGGACCCCGAAACCGTGACCGATTACCGGCTCGACCTCTTCTACGAGGAGACGCAGTCCGAAGGCCCGCTCTTCGAGATCATGAAGGCGAAGCTCGCCGGTATCGCGTCGCATAGCGGCATGGAAGGCGTGTTTCAGCTGCTTGGCGCCGACATCTTCCATGTCCGTTCGGTGAGCGTCGCCTCGGGGCCGGTCACGGCCCCGCCGGACGCGCCGCGAAACCTGCTCTCGGCGGTGCGGCGCAGCTGGCACGAGCTTGGCGAGGCGCGCGAGCTTGGCGCGCTCTTCGACCGAACGCTCGACTGCCTGGGGCGTTATTTCAGCATCGAGCACGCGATCATCCTGGTCCGCGACGGGACGGCGGAGCGGCTCTACACGGTCGCCTCCATGGGCTATGCGCGGTCAGGGATCGGCTCGGAAATCGCGCTCGGTCATGGCGTCATCGGCGTCGCCGCGCGCGAGGGTGTGCCGATCCGCATCGGGCACATGTCCGCGGACTACAGCTACGGCGCCACGCTGCGCGATCAGGCGCTCGATCACGGCCTCGGCGCGCCCGAAGCGACCCAGATCCCCTATCCCGGCCTTCCTGCGCCCGAGAGCCAGATCGCCGTTCCGGTCATGGTCGGCGGGCGTACCGCGGGCGTCCTCTTCGCCGAGAGCCCCGAGCCGATGCGTTTCCGATACGATGACGAGGACGCGCTGTCGCTCGTCGCCGCGCGCCTCGGCGAATTGATGGGATCGGGTCTCGAAGCGGTCGGGGCCGAGCCGGGCCCGAGCCGCCCGAGCGTTGCCGCCGCACAGGCGATCCACATCCGCCACTACGCCGCGGACAACAGCGTCTTCGTCGATCACGACTACCTCATCAAGGGCGTGGCCGGCGCGATCTTCTGGAAGCTCGTCGCGGAGTACGACCTGACCGGACGGACCGAGTTCACCAACCGCGAGTTGCGGCTCGACCCTGCGCTGAGGCTGCCCGAGTTCGCGGAGAACCTTGAGGCGCGGCTTGTCCTCTTGCAGCGGCGCCTTTGCGAGCGCGACTGTCCGATCAGGCTGGAAAAGGCAGGCCGCGGCCGGTTGAGACTGTGTGTGCCCGGCACCCTCTCGCTCGAGGATATCCCCGTGGCCGGTGGCAAGCTGACCGCTTAGCAAAATCTTAGCATTTCTTGCGGGGATTCTTACCGAGCCACGTCGTTGGCATTGGTCTAGTTCCTTGCGCGCCGAGACCGGTCACCGGTTTCGCTTTGCATTCAAAGCGCGTGACGGAAATGACCTCGCAGCAGCATTCGATCATTGCATCGGCCCCGGCCAGGGTGGCCATCGGGACCCGCCAAGCCGAGGCGTCCCGCCGGCGGCCGCGCCGGACCATGACGGTGACCAACCCCATCGCGCCCGTGGCGTGCCGGGACCAGCGCAAGGCGCCTGGATTCCATCCTTGATCTGCTGAAGCCGAGACATTGCCCAGAGAACCGAAATGAAACCGAACACCCCCACCTGGCCGCGCAAGACGCGGGAGGTGCGCAACCACCACTTCGACTCGACGATCTGGAACGACTTCAGGTTCCGGCCTGACGACATCGTCATCGGCACCTACGCCAAGTCCGGCACCACATGGGTGCAGCAGATCGTCGGACAGCTGATCTTCGCGGGCGACGCGGAGGTGAACGTGCCCGAACTGTCGCCCTGGCTCGACCTGCGCGTGCCCCCGAAGGAGCAAAAGCTGCCGATGGTCGAGGCGCAGACCCACAGGCGGTTCCTCAAGACCCACCTGCCCGTCGACGCGCTCGTGTTCTCGCCGGAGGCGAAGTACATCTATATCGGCCGCGACGGACGCGACGTGCTGTGGAGCATGTACAACCACCACGCTCGAGCCAATGCCGAGTTCTACCGCGTGCTCAACGAGACGCCCGGGCTGGTCGGCGAGCCGATCGCGCCGCCGCCCGCATCGATCCGACGGTATTATCACGACTGGCTCGACCGCGACGGCCACCCGTTCTGGCCGTTCTGGGAGAGTATCCGGAGCTGGTGGGAGATCCGCGATCTGCCAAACGTCCTGTTGGTCCATTTCGCCGACCTCAAGGCCGACATGGCTGGCGAGATCGCGCGCATCGCGCGTTTCCTGGAGATCGAGGTGGATCCCGACCGTTGGCCCGCGATCCTGGACCACTGCAGCTTCGATCACATGAAGCGCAATGCGGCCAGAAGCGCGCCGCTTGGCGGCATCCTCTGGGACGGCGGAGCGGAGACCTTCATCCACAAGGGCACGAACGGCCGCTGGCGCGATGTGCTCACGGCACAGGAAAGCGAGAAGTACGAGACCCTTGCAGTGGAGAAGCTCGGCCCCGAGGCGGCCGCCTGGCTGGCCAGCGGCAACGGCTCGCGGGGTCTCGCACAAGGCACGGCCACGCAGGGATCGCCCACGTCGGAGCTGATGCGACGAACCGGCTGACGGGCGGCACACGACCCAAGGCAACCAGATCGACGCCGCCCCCGGCCAAACCCGTCGGGGGCGCTTGGAACTTTATTCCGGAGGGGCCTCCTCGGAGGGGGCGCACGCCATGTTCGACTTCGTCTACAACCTTGGATCCTCGGTGCGGCCCGCGCTGTTCGCGACAGGTCTGTCGGCCGGGCTGGGGGTATTGCAGTTCCTACTCGCGTCCGGGTCGCCGGTTGCTGGCACCATGCCCAGCACTGCCGCAGCCGGCGCGCCAGCCACGCTGGCCGGGACAGGACTCTATGCCGATCCGGCGGCGCTTGCCGTCGATCCGGCGCATATCGCGTTCGCGCCGCAATATCCCCTCTGGACCGACGGCGCCGAGAAGCGGCGTTGGATCTCGCTGCCGCAGGGCAGCGCGGTCGATGCCTCGAACCCGGACGTGTGGGACTTCCCGGTCGGCACCCGGCTCTGGAAGGAGTTCGCCTTCGCCGACCGAAGGGTCGAGACCCGGTACATGGAGCGCCTGCCGGATGGCAGCTGGCTGTTCGCGACCTATGCCTGGAGCGAAGACGGGCGGGACGCGTATCTCGTCTCCGAAAAGGGTCGCCGGAACGCCTTCGCCCTGACGGGTGGCGGCTCGCACGCGATCCCCGGCAAGAACGACTGCCAAGTCTGCCATCTTTCCGGACCGGCCGCGGTGCTGGGCTTCAGCGCGCGGCAGCTCGCGACCGACGACGAGCCGGCGACGCTCGACGAAACGAGACAGCCGAATCGGAACGCGTCGCTCGCAGCCCTGGTCGAGGGTGGCGCCATCCACGGTCTCGACGCGCAGCTGATCGAGGCTACGGCACCCGGCACCTCCAGCGTCGAGCGCGCGGCACTTGGTTACCTCCACGGGAATTGCGGCCATTGCCACAACGCCCATGGGCCGCTCGCAAAGCTCGGCCTGAACCTGCGCCAATCGGTTGCCGACCCCCATGCCGCACCGATGGCGACGACGGTGGACCAGCCGATGAAATCACCACCGCCGGGCCTCGCGCCCGGAACGGCCCTCAGAATCGCACCGGGGCGTCCGGAACTGAGCGCCTTGCCGCAGCGCATGGCCTCGCGCTGGCCGTCGCTCCAGATGCCGCCCCTCGGCACGTCCCTGGTGGATGCCGACGCAGTCGATCTGATCAACCGCTGGATTGCCGGGATGGAGGAGGTCTCCACCACGGCCCTGCACAATGAAGGAAGCAAGCAATGACGAAATTCGGATTGCCA
This sequence comes from Thermohalobaculum xanthum, assembly GCF_016623495.1. Taxonomy (GTDB): domain Bacteria; phylum Pseudomonadota; class Alphaproteobacteria; order Rhodobacterales; family Rhodobacteraceae; genus Thermohalobaculum; species Thermohalobaculum xanthum. Next base: position 124,411 of record NZ_JAEHHL010000012.1, read on the forward strand.
GCCCTGGCCCTCGCCACCGTCCTGTGCGGCACGGCGGGCGCCGGGGAGGCCGCGGATCCGGAGCGGGTGAAGCGGGGCGAGTACCTCGTGAACACCTCCGCCTGCCACGACTGCCATACCCCCTTCAAGATGGGCGATAACGGCCCCGAATGGGACATGGACCGGATGCTCTCGGGTCACCCCGAGAGCGAGGTGATCACCGTGGGCCCGACGCTCGAAGGCCCCTGGGCCGCGGCGGTATCGATGACCAACACGGCTTGGGCGGGTCCCTGGGGCGTGAGCTTTACCGCGAACCTGACGCCTGATCCGGAGACGGGCATCCTGCGGGACTACTCCGAGGAGCAGTTCGTCCAGGCAATGCGGACCGGGAGGCATCTCGGCCAGGGACGGCCCATCCTTCCGCCGATGCCCTGGCCGGTCTATGGCCAGATGACGGACGAGGACCTGGGCGCGATCTACGCCTACCTGCGCCAGCTCCCGGCTGTCCGCAACAAGGTGCCGGATCCCCTGCCGCCGACGCCGCCGAGCAATTGAGCCAAGCGCCGCCGCGCCATCCGCACGCAGTCGGGGTGGCGCGGCGGCCCCCGCTGACGGGTCGCCGCACCGGCGCCGGGACGAGATCCATGTGGCCCTGCCTGGCCCCGGTCAGGAAAATGCGGCGAGCGCAACGATCACCTGCCGCGATGGCGCAATCGCGTGTTAGGCTCGGCCCATCTTGACCGCACGCCAGCGAATGGGAGAGCGACATGAAAGACGGGAACGGCATCCGGACGACCCAGGGCCGCGGGCGCCTGTTCGCGAACGTGCTCGACACGATCGGCGACACGCCCTGCATCAGGGTGAACAATCTGGGGCCCGATCATGTGACGATCTACGTCAAGGCCGAAGCCTTCAATCCCGCCGGGTCGGTCAAGGACCGCCTTGCCGTGAGCATCATCGAGACGGCCGAGCGCGAGGGCCGGCTGAAGCCCGGACAGACGGTCGTCGAGGCGACAAGCGGCAACACCGGCATCGGCCTCGCCATGGTCTGCGCGCAGAAGGGCTATCCCCTCGTCGTCACCATGGCCGACAGCTTCTCGATCGAGCGGCGCAAGCTCATGCGCCTGCTGGGCGCGAAGGTCGTGCTCACCCCGCGGGCCGAGAAGGGGTTCGGCATGTATCGCAAGGCCGTCGAACTGGCCGAGGCCAACGGCTGGTTCCTTGCCCGCCAGTTCGAAACAGAAGCGAATGCCGCAATCCACGAGGCCACGACGGCGCGCGAGATCATGGCAGATTTCGAGGGCCAGCGCCTCGACTACTTCGTCACCGGCTATGGCACGGGTGGCACTCTGAGCGGCGTCGCGCGAATCCTGCGCAAGAAGCGCCCCGACACCAGGATCGTGCTCAGTGAGCCGGCCAACGCCCAGCTCCTCGGCAGCGGCGTGTCGCAGCAGCGAACAGCCGACGGCTCGCCGGCCGCCAGCCATCCGGCCTTCGAACCGCATCCCATCCAGGGCTGGACGCCCGACTTCATCCCGTTCGTTCTGCAGGAGAGCGTGGACAACGCCTATTACGACGAGCTCATTCCCGTTCCCGGTGCGGAAGGCGTGAAATGGGCCCGCGAGCTTGCGCGGCGCGAGGGGATCTTCACGGGCATCTCGGGCGGCTCGACCTTCGCGGTCTCGCTGCAGATCGCCGAGCGCGCTGCCCCCGGGTCGGTGATCCTGTGCATGTTGCCCGACACGGGCGAGCGCTACATGACCACGCCGCTGTTCGAAGGCATCGAGGAGGACATGAGCGCCGAGGAACTGGCGATCTCGCGCTCGACGCCGGGCTACCAGATGGGCTGAGGCGCGCCTTCGCGCCTCACTCGGGCACGCCGAGGCGCTGCAGCAGGGCGCAAAGCCTGTCGAGGACGCGGGGCGAGAAGACCATCGCCTCGCGGAACATTTGCGTGGTGAAGCCCGGATAGGCCTTGAGCAGCACGTCGCGCGAGGCCTGCGCTTCGGCCTCGCGCCCGGCCGCGAGCAACGAGGCCGCCAGGTTCCGGTGGATCCACAACGCATTAGGCCGCTCCTCGAGCGCCCGGATGAACAGATCGGCCGCAGCCGCATCATCGCCGACGACCTGCCGCGCGCTCGCGAGGCCGACATAGTTGTTGAAGTTCATCGGGTCGAGCGGGCTGAGCCGCAAGGCCTTGCGGAAATGCTGCTCGGCCTCGTCGGGCCGATCGGTGTAGACCTCGAGCCAGCCGAGCCGGCACAGCGCCCAGGCGGCGTTGGGATCGAGCGTGACCGCGCGCTCGAGGAGGACGCGGGCCACCCCGTAATTCCGTGCGAAGGTATTGACCGCCCCGAGAACGGCAAGGATCAGCGGATCATCGGTCGAATGACTGGCCGCCCGGTCCGCCAGCGACAGCGCCTTGGCGCGCGCCCCGGCGGTGTCCTGCACCCAGTTGTAGACCGAGCGCTGCGCCCAGCACCACGCGGCGAGGGCAAGCGCAAGGGGATAGTCAGGATCGATCTCGAGCGCCTGGTCGAGAAGCTCGAGCGCCGCTGTCGCCGCGTCCTTCTCGAGCGTCCAGACGTGTCGCATCGCCCTCATGGTGTAGTCGTAGGCACCCAGCTCCTGCGGCCGCTTTCGGCGTGCACGCTCGATCTCGGCCTGGCGGATCGATGGCTGCAACGCACCTGCAACCTGCTCGGTGATCCGGTCCTGGAGGTCGAAGATGTCGTCGACCGACCCGTCATAGCGCTCGGCCCAGAGGTGACCGCCATCCGCCGTCTCGATCAGCTGAACCGTGATCCGCACCCGGTTACCCGCCCGCTGGACCGAACCCTCGAGCACATAAGCCACGCCAAGCTCGCGCCCGATGTCCCGGACGTTGAGGTGCCGGCCCTTGTAGGCGAAGGCCGAGTTGCGCGCGATCACGAAGAACGCGCGGATTCGGCAGAGCGCCGCCGTGATCGACTCGACCACTCCGTCGGCGAAATACTCCTGCTCGGGGTCGCCCGACATGTTGTCAAAGGGCAGGACGGCGATCGAGGGCTTGTCGGGTGGCAGCGGCTGAGCGGACCGGCGCCGCGCCGACGGCGCTGCCCCCTCTGGACACCAGCGCCACACCTGGATCGGGCGCTCGATGTTCTTCAGTTCGCAGCGGCCGCCATCCTCGAAAACCTCGTCGATCCGCCCTTGGACGTAATCGTGCACGGCGCCCGACACCGCGATGCCCCCGGGGTCCGCGATCGCCTCCAGGCGCGCAGCGATGTTGACGCCGTCCCCGAGGATGTCGTCGCCCTCGATGACGATGTCGCCAACGTTGACGCCGATGCGCATCACGAGCCCGCTGTCTCGCGTCGAGAGCAGCCCCTGCATACCGAGCGCGGCCCGAACCGCATCGACGGCCGAAGCAAACTCGGCAAGGAAGCCGTCGCCCGTTGTCTTGACGAGTCGCCCACCGTGGTCGGTGATCATCGGAACGATGACGCTCTCGCGCAGTTGCCGCAGCTCCGCGAGGGTGTTCTCTTCATCCTCGGCCACGAACTTCGAATAACCCTCGACATCCGCGGCGAGGATCGCGGCGAGGCGCCGATCGACCTTGAGGGGCGTCATCGCGAGCGGGCTCCCAGCGTTCTGCTTCGCGCTCATCCTGGAATGCGGGTCGTGGGAGCGCAGGATACGGCAGTGACCGAAGACACGCTAGACGCGTTGTCGGAAAGTGGCACCGCCGAGTTGACCGGCAGCCCGATCGAGCCCGGTCGGGTCCGGGACGACGGCAGGCAAGACCTGTCACACGACGAGAGCGGGGACGCGATGTCGAGCCGCTGGGCGGATGCCGCACGCAGGAGAGAAGCATTGCCAGTGCGACCGCCACGGACCCATGATGTGCCCGCTCACACTTATTGAATGCTTCTGACGTTTCTGACCGCTGGCGAACCCGGCACAGCCGCTGCGCCATTCCGATCTTGACCGGGGTTAAGCATGTCCGACGCGCGAATTCCCGAGGACATCCCCATGGCGGCAGCCGATGTGCGTCTTGATCAGGCGTCCCGCAGGCGGGAGCGCGCCGCGATCTCTCTCCTCGTGATCCTGGTCCTGGCACTGCTTGGCATCACACCCGTCGCGAACCATGCCCTGGCCCATTCCGGGATCTTGCTCCCCGCCTACGCCACGGCCGTGCTGATGTGCGACGTCGTCACCGCGGTGCTTCTCTTCTCGCTGTTCTCGGTGCATGCATGGCCGCCGCTGCACATCCTGGCCATGGGATATCTGTTTGCGGGGCTGACGATGGCGCCGTGGACGCTGAGCTTCCCGGAAATCGCCGCCGAGTTGGGTTTCTCGGCACCCGGATTGCAGAGCACGGCCTGGTTCGGTGCGCTCCGCCGCCTGGCTTTTCCGGCCTTCGTGCTCGCCTATGCGATCATGAAGCGATCGGCGGATACCGCCGACCACCGAGACCCGTCAAGGCTTCGCCTGATCTGGACTTGCACGGCCGCCGCGGTCTTGGCGGCGGCATCGGCAACCTGGCTGATATTCACCAATGCGGACAGCCTGCCCAGATTCATGGTCGATGAGCGCCACGTGGCTGCGCTCTGGCAGTATGTTCCGATGGCTTCGGTGCTGCTCTGCCTTGCTGCCATGGGGTGGCTATGGTCGGGAAAGCGGCATCGGCTCGACATCTGGGTGATGGTCGCGCTGGCCACCTGGCTCGTCGAAATCATCCTTCTCGCCTATGTCAGCGGCGGCACGCGCTTCACGGTGGGATGGTGGGCGGGCCGCCTATGTGGCCTCGCATCGTCCTCCGTGGTCCTTGTCGCGCTGCTTGCCGACACGGCGGCCCTCCATGCCCGTCTCGCACGCGCCTTGACAGCCGAGCGGCGCGCGCGAGAGGCCCGTGTCTCGAGCCTCGAGGCTCTCTCGGCATCGGTTGCTCACGAAGTGAACCAGCCGGTCGCGAGCATGATCACCAACGCCAATGCCGGTCTGCGCTGGCTGGAGAGGAACCCGCCCGAACTTGACGAGACCCGGGCAGCCCTGCAACGCATCGTGCATGACGGCGACCGCATCGGCCGCATTATCCGCGGTATCCGGGCAGTCTTCGACCGGGGGGAGAACAGGCGCCATGCGATCGACCCGAACCGGCTGGTCGAGGATTGCATGGCCGAGTGGCGCCGCGACGCGCATCGGGCGGGGATCTCGGTCGAGCTTCAACTCGATCCGATTGCCCCGAAGGTGTGGGCCAACCCGGTCCAGTTCCAGCAGGTGGTGACGAACCTGATCAGCAACGCGATTCAGGCAATGCAGATCGAGCACCAGGGTCCGAAGACGCTTCGCGTCTCGACTGATCGCGACGCGGCCGGCGATCTTCGCATCGTCGTGCAGGACTCGGGACCGGGCGTTCCTGCCGAGGTTGGCGATCGTGTCTTCGAGCCCTTCTACACCACCAAGCAGGGCGGGATGGGCATGGGCCTGATGTTCTGCCGGGCGGTCGTCGAGGCGCATGGCGGGCGGCTCTCGGTATCCGATGTGACACCTCGCGGCGCCCGCTTCGAGTTCACGATCCCCGCGCAGGACCTGCCCGAGGCCGACGAGAGAGGACGATCTTGAGCACCCCCGAAGAATCCGTTGTCTTCGTCGTCGATGACGACCCCTCGATCCGCGCATCGATGGAGAGCCTGCTGCGCTCGGTCGGCCATCAGGTCCAGACCTTCGGCTCGACGGCCGAATTCATCTCGAGCGAAAGGCCGGACATTCCCGGGTGCGTCGTGCTCGATGTCCGCCTGCCGGGGCCGAGCGGGCTGGAAGTCCAGCGCCATCTCGCCGGCTCGGACGCGCCGCTCCCCGTGATCTTCGTCACCGGCTATGGCGACGTCCCCATGTCGGTCGCGGCCATGAAGGCCGGGGCGGTCGAGTTCCTCACCAAGCCGTTTCGCGATCAGGACCTGCTCGACGCCGTCTGCCGGGCGCTCGAGATCGACCAAGCGCGGCGCGAGGAAGCCACGCTGGTCGACGAGATCGGTTCGCGCGTGAATTCGCTGACCCAACGGGAGCGCGAGGTGTTCGAGCTTGTCGCGGACGGGCAGTCGAACAAGCAGGTCGCCGCGCATCTTGGCCTGAGCGAGGTCACCGTGAAGGTTCACCGGGCGAATGTCATGCGCAAGATGGACGCGCGTTCCCTTCCCGATCTGGTCCGCTTGGCCGACCGGCTGAGCGCCCATACCCGAAAGGCGTAGGGACCACACACCTCGGTCCAATTGCTTCCAACCTGTCGCCGCGCCGATCCTCGCGCAGTTGTCAGGCCGGCTTGTTGATGCCGTCCCGACCGCGTGAACCGAGGGAAAGGGCGGCCATTGTCAGGTGAGCTGGTTGCGGTTGTCGACGATGACGCTTCTGCCCGGCAGTCGATCGCTGGTCTGTTGCGCGCGCTCGGCCACCACGTCGCCGAATACGAAAGTGGCACGGACCTTCTTTCAGCCCGTGATCTGTCTACCGTCGCGTGCATTGTCGCCGATCTCAGGATGCCGGGCGTCGGCGGGCTCGAGCTTTGCCAGCGGCTCGTCACGATCGGCAGTCCGATCCCTACCATCGTCGTGACTGCGTTTCCCGATCGCACGAGCCGCGAACGCGCCCGCGCCCTGGGCGTCGTTGCCTACCTCACCAAGCCCGTCACACCCGACGAGCTTGTCGCCAGTCTTCGCGCGGCATTCGGAGGCAGCGGGGCGAACGGCTCCGCCGCCGAGACGGAGGAGCCCGAATGACCGGTCGTGATGCGTCCTGGAAATCCGGTCGTCGGCAATCCCTCACCCGAACCGTGCTGCCGGGAGACCACAAACATCAAGGAGTATGAGCGATGAGCACGCTCAGGATGAAGGACGGCACTGAAATCTTTTTCAAGGACTGGGGCAGCGGGCAGCCGGTCGTCTTCAGCCATGGCTGGCCGCTCAGTTCGGACGCGTGGGAAGCGCAGATGATGCTGGTGGCCGAAAACGGCTACCGCGCCGTCGGGCATGATCGCCGAGGTCACGGGCGGTCGAGCCAGCCCTGGCAGGGCAACGAGATGGATACCTATGCCGATGATCTCGCAGCCCTGATCGAGGCGCTCGATCTGCGTGACATCGTGCTTGTCGGCCATTCGACCGGGGGTGGCGAGATCACGCGCTATATCGGCCGCCATGGCACGGGCCGGGTGGCGAAGGCGGTGCTGGTCGGGGCCGTGCCACCCCTGATGCTGAAGACCGAGGCCAATCCCGGCGGTCTGCCCTTCGATGTCTTCGACGGGTTGCGCCAGGCCAGCCTCGCCGATCGCTCGCAGCTCTATCGCGACCTCGCCTCCGGCCCGTTCTTCGGGTTCAACAGGCCCGGCGCCAAGGTCTCCCAGGGCATGATCGACTCGTTCTGGATGCAGGGGATGCTGGCCGGGCACAAGAACACCTTCGACTGCATCAAGGCGTTCTCGGAGACCGACTTTACCGCCGATCTCGCGAAGTTCGACATCCCCACGCTGATCCTGCATGGCGATGACGACCAGATCGTGCCGATCGATGCGGCGGGGCGTGCCTCGGCAAAGCTGATCGAGGGCGCCGTGCTCAAGGTCTATCCCGGCGGCGGCCATGCCCTGATGGATACCAGCAGGAACCAGTTCAACGCCGACCTCCTCGAATTTCTGCGCAGCTGACGGCGCTCGCCGCCCTCGCATGTGCCGCCGACCGAAAGGGAACAGACAATGACCATGAAGCCTGACCTGCTTACGCCCAAGAACTGCCAGATGATCTTCATCGACCAGCAGCCGCAGATGGCTTTCGGCGTCCAGTCGATCGATCGACAGGTTCTGAAGAACAATGTCGTCGCGCTCGCCAAGTCGGCGAAGGTGTTCGGCATTCCGACGACGATCACGACGGTCGAGACGGAAAGCTTCTCGGGCCACACATACCCCGAGCTGCTCGCCGTCTTCCCCGACCATCCGCTGCTCGAACGCACCTCGATGAACTCCTGGGACGACCAGAAGGTGCGCGATGCGCTGGCGAAGAACGGCCAGAAGAAGGTCGTGGTTTCCGGACTCTGGACCGAGGTCTGCAACAACACCTTCGCCTTCTCGGCGATGGCCGAGGGGGGCTACGAGATCTACATGGTCGCCGACGCCTCGGGCGGCACCTCGAAGGAGGCGCATGACTATTCCATGCAGCGCATGATCCAGGCCGGTGTCGTGCCGGTGACCTGGCAGCAGGTGATGCTGGAGTGGCAGCGCGACTGGGCGCACCGCGACACCTATGACGCCGTGATGGCGATCGTGAGGGAGCATTCCGGCGCTTACGGCATGGGCGTCGATTACGCCTACACCATGGTCCACAAGGCGCCCGAGCGCGTCGAGCACGGGCCAACGCTCGACCCCGTCGCCGCCCCGGTGATGCCGGGCTGAGGGCGTTCCCGCTCGTCTCCGGGACAGGTTCCCGCGTTCCCTGACCCCTTGGAAGGAAACCACGCGATGCAGAGGTTCGACGGAAAGACCGTTCTCGTCACAGGCGGCACGAGCGGCATCGGTCTCGCGACGGCGCGGCGTCTGTTGTCCGAGGGCGGCCGCGTCATTGTCACCGGAAGCCGCGCGGAGAGCATCGAGGCTGCGCGCGGCGAACTGCCCGGGGCGAGCTTCCTCTTGAACGACGCGGGCGATCCCGCGGCCGCCGACGGGCTTGCCGCGGCCGTCCGGGACGTGGCCGGCCGTCTCGACGCCGCCTTCCTGAATGCCGGCTTCGGCCGGTTCCATCCGCTCGACCAGGTGACGCCCGAGGAGTTCGACACCCATTACGACGTTCTGGTCAAGGGGCCGCTTCTGCAGACGAAGGCCCTCGCGCCGATGATGGCGGACGGTGGCAGCATCGTCGTGACCACGTCGATCGTGAACAATCTCGGGCTTCCCGCGTCGGCGATCTATTCCTCGTGCAAGGGGGCCGCGCGAACCCTTGTGCGCGTCCTTGCCCGCGAGCTGGCGCCGCGCGGAATCCGCGTCAATGCGGTCAGCCCCGGTCCGATCGGCACGGGCTTCTTCGCGCGGACCGGGATGAGCGCGGCCGAGATCGAGGATTTCGGCACCCGGGTCCTCGCGCAGGTGCCGCTCGGCCGGTTCGGCACGCCCGACGAGGTGGCCGCGGTCGCGGCCTTCCTTCTTTCGCCCGATGCGTCCTACGTCACCGGCTCCGAATACGTGGTCGATGGCGGCATGTCCGAACTCTGAGGGTGGAAGCACGATGACACTCCCGCGCCGCGCCGTTCTTGCCGGGCTCGCAGCGACGCTGTGGCCCGGAGGAAACCCTTCGGGAGGGAGGAGCCAGACCATGACATCGCATCCCGACCTCGTCCTGCACGATGCGCGCATCACGACGCTCGACCCTGCCCGGCCGGAGGCGGAGGCGATCGCGATTTCGAACGGAAAGGTGCTCGCCACCGGCAGAACCGACGTGATCACGCGCCTCGCGGGTCCGAACACCAAGTTCATCGATGCCGGCGGCCGGCGGGTGATCCCCGGCCTCAACGACAGCCACACCCACCTGATCCGGGGCGGCCTGAACTTCAACATGGAGCTGCGGTGGGAGAACGTCCCCTCGCTCGCCGACGCGCTCCGGATGCTGAAGGAGCAGGCCGAGCGCACGCCCGCGCCGCAATGGGTGCGGGTGGTCGGCGGCTGGTCCGAGTTCCAGTTCGCCGAGCGGCGCATGCCGACGCTGGACGAGATCAACGCCGCCGCCCCCGACACGCCGGTCTTCATCCTGCATCTCTACGGCCGTGCGCTGATCAACCGCGCGGCGATCAAGGTCCTGGGCTTCAACAGGACCACCCCGAACCCGCCGGGCGGCCAGATCCAGCGCGACGTGCAGGGCAACCCCACCGGGCTGCTGATCGCGAGGCCCTCGGCGCTGATCCTCTACTCGACCCTCGCCATGGGGCCGAAGCTGCCGCTCGAGGACCAGATCAACTCGACCCGCCACTACATGCGCGAGATGAACCGCCTCGGCATCACCAGCGTGATCGACGCGGGCGGCGGCGGGCAGAACTATCCGGACGACTACGCGGTGATCCAGACGCTCCATGACGAGGATCTGCTGACCGTGCGGATCGCCTACAACCTGTTTGCCCAGAAAGCAGGGGCAGAGCTTTCCGATTACGAGCGCTGGGTGGCGATGACCGAGCCGGGGGCGGGCTCGGCCATGCTGCGGATGAACGGCGGCGGCGAGAACCTCACCTGGTCGGCGGCGGATTTCGAGAACTTCCTCGAGCCGCGCCCCGACCTCGCCCCCACCATGGAGAGCGAGCTCGAGCCGATCGTCGAGCTTCTGGCGGCGAACAAGTGGCCGTTCCGCATCCACGCGACCTACAACGAGACAATCGACCGCTTCCTCTCGGTCTTCGAGCGGGTGAACGGGCGCCAAGCCTTCGAGGCGCGGTTCATCATCGACCACGCCGAGACGGTCACGCCGAGGAACATCGAGCGGATCAAGGCGCTCGGCGGGGGCATCGCGATCCAGCATCGCATGGCGTTTCAGGGCGAATATTTCGTCGACCGCTATGGCGCGCAGGCGGCCCAGGCCACACCACCCATCGGGCGCATGCTGGAGATGGGCGTGCCGGTCGGCGGCGGGACCGACGCAACGCGCGTGTCGAGCTATGACCCTTGGGTCGGTCTCTACTGGCTGACCACCGGGAAGACTGTTGGCGGCATGCCGCTCTATGACGAGGCGAACGTGCTGTCGCGCGAGGATGCCCTTCGACTCTGGACCCATGGTTCGGCCTGGTTTTCGGGCGAGGCGGATGTGAAGGGCACGCTCGCGCCCGGCATGTATGCCGACCTCGCGGTGCTCTCGGCCGACTACATGAGCGTGCCGCCCGAGGAGATCCGGCGGATCAGCGCGGTCATGACCATGGTCGGTGGCAGGATCGTGCATGGCGAGGCAGACTATGCCGATCTCGCGCCTCCGATGCCGACCGCTTCGCCGTCGTGGTCACCCGTGAACGCCATTCCAAGCCCTGCGGATCGCGCCGAACGCGCGGGAGTGCGGCGGGTTGCGCCCGGCGCATGCGGCTGCTCGACGACCTGCGGCCTGCATGGCCACGATCACGCCATCGCCTGGACAACGCCGCTGCCGGTCGCGGACAAGGGAGGTTTCTGGGGTGCGCTGGGCTGTTCCTGCTGCTCGGCCTGAGGGTTCCGCTTTGGGACGTAATGCGGTCCCCATCCTCTCGACGGCTTCGCCGGCACAGGGCCTGCCAGTCAGTCAGGACTGCCGGCGCCGCGCGCCACTTTGTGCCCGGGGGGTGGACGTGATGGTGCTCATGACGATCGACGTGCTGGAGACCGAAACATGAGCGACACCGACGGCCAAGATCTGTCGGACCGACCGTCTCCCTCGGCGCTCGCCCCGCTCAGGCACAGGGCGTTCGCGATCCTGTGGGTCGCGACGGTTGCGTCCAACGTGGGCACCTGGATGAACGATGTTGGCGCGGGCTGGCTGATGACCGAGCTCGCGCCAAGCCCGGCCACGGTCGCACTCGTGCAGGCCGCAACAACACTGCCGGTTTTCCTGTTCGCGCTGCCGGCGGGGGCGCTTGCCGACATCACCGACCGGCGGCGGCTGCTGATCCGGGTCAATCTCGGCATGGCGCTGACCGCGGCCGCGATGACCAGGCTGGTCGCGGCAGGCGCGATGACCGCCAGCCTGTTGCTCGTCTTCACCTTCCTGCTCGGGGCCGGTGCCGCCTTCGTCGCCCCGGCCTGGCAGGCCGTGGTCCCGGGCCTCGTGCCGCGCGCGGATCTGCCGTCCGCAGTCTCGCTCAACAGTGTCGGCATCAATGTCAGCCGCGCCATTGGCCCCGCGGTGGCAGGCGCCCTGATCGTGGCGCTGGGCCTGTGGGCTCCCTTCCTCGTGAACGCGCTGAGCTTCCTCGGCATCCTGGTCGCGCTCGGTCTGTGGCGGGGCGAGCGGGCCGGGGGCGACCGCGTGCCACCCGAAACGCTGGTCCCTGCAATGCTTGCCGGGCTGCGCTATGCGTGTAACAGCCGGGCGCTGCAGCGCACACTCGTGCGCGCGGCCGCCTTCTTCCTCTTCGCCTCGTGTTACTGGGCGATGCTGCCTCTCATCGCGCGCGATGTCCTCGGCGGTGGCGCCGAGCTTTATGGGCTCCTCCTTGGCGCCGTGGGCGCGGGCGCCGTCTCGGGCGCCGCGGCTCTGCCGATTGCGCGCCGACACCTTGGCGCCGACGGAATGGTGGCCGCGGGCAGCGTCGCGACAGCATTGACGCTGGTCGCCTTCGCCCTGGCGCCGGGCCACGCGGTCGCGGTCGGTGCTGCGGCCGTCGGCGGTCTCGCCTGGATCGCGGTGCTGTCAAGCCTGCAGGTCTCGACCCAGACCGCGCTTCCCGATTGGGTGCGCGCGCGCGGTCTGTCGCTGTTCCTGATGGTTTTCTCGGGGACGATGGCGCTCGGCAGTCTGGTCTGGGGGCAGGTGGCCACCGCAACCGGGATCACGACCGCCCTGCTGATCGCAGCGGCCGGTGCGATCGTCGCGGTACCGCTGAGCTGGCGAGCCAAGCTGACAACGGGCGCGGCTCCGGACCTCGGCCCGGCGATGCACTGGCCCGAGCCCGTTTGGACTTTGCCGGGAGAGGCGGGAGACCGGCGGATGGCTGTCCACGTTACCTATGTGGTGAAGCGCGCCGATCAGACGGCGTTTCTTGCCATGATGCACGAGCTCGCGATGGCACGTCGGCGGAACGGCGGATACGCTTGGTCGCTGATGCAGGATGCCGCCGATCCCGAGCGCTTTGTCGAGGCCTGGAGCGAGTCCTCCTGGACACAACATCTGCGCCATCATGCAAGAGTCACCGGGGCGGAGCGGCTGTTGCAAGAACAGGTCCGGGCGCTCCTGGCACCCGGCACCGCGCCCGACATCCGCCATCTGGTCGCGCCAGCGCCAGAAGCCGAAACGGAACAGCCGACAACAGAGAGTGACGGGCGGGCATAAGGCCATCCTCCGGCGAGCGCCGAAAAGGCCTGCCCGCGGCACGGGCTTCACGAGGCGGTAAAGTTCCGCGCCTTCCCCCTTCAATCGATGAGGGTATCGGATCGCCGGCCAGCCCGTTCGAAGTGGATTGGCAGGACCCTGCCATAGAGCTGTTTCGCGCGCTCCGGTGTCGCCACCATGTCCGGCTGATCGACATAGGACAGGATCGCGACATAGCGCGGGCGCGGGCCGGCGAGGGGCGCGACCCGGTGCAGGCTGTAGCGTCCGCGAAAGAGCTGAAGGTCCCCGGGTTGCAGGTGCAGCGTCCGGACGCGGTCTGACGTGCCGTCGAGCACGCGCGCAACGTCATCGAAATTCTCGTGGCCCAGTGCGTCCCGGATCGCGGGCACATACTCGAATGCGCCTCCGCTTTCCGCGTTCTGGATCGCCAGCGTGACCGTGAAATTATTGGTGTCGAAATGCCAGGGAAAGCCCGGGCCTTCCTCGGCGACGTTGACGATGGCGTCGGCCAGCGGGTCCGCATAGCGGAAGAAGGCCCTCTCCTGCAGGCAGTCTCGGACGAAGGCGTCGAAGCCGGGTGCGTCATAGACCGTGCGGAGTGCACCACCGGGCATGAAATGATCAGCCGGCACGAAGGCGTTGGAGCGGTCGAAGAACCGTCGCTTGGGGTGGGTCTCGGGCAGGGTGGGGTCGTCACCGGTAAAATAGGCGTTGGTGCGCGTGTAGGTCCGGTGGGCGTGGACGGCGTTGCGCTCGGCCTCCTCGGCGAGGGCAGCGATGCCGCGCGGCGTGAGGAAACCGCGGAGCACTGCGCAGCCGTCCTGCGCCAGGTCCTTGCGCACCTCGGCAATCCTCTGCTCGAGCTCGGGGCCGCGGCGGTCGATCGGATAGCGTGCGAGGTCGATGAGATCAGAAAAGTCCATCGCGAGATCCTGCCAATGAGCGTCTTCGCCGAGCTAGACAGGTTGGCAGGATCCCGTCTTTCGTGAATCCGACACCACCATGGTGGAAACGTGCCAAACGGATCCTCGGCGCTCACCTGCGGCCGATGAGCCGCTCGCTGATCTCGCGCCCGAACAGCGCTTCGGCATTGCCGTTGGCGATCCTCTCGGCGGCGCTTCGGGGCAGCCGCGCGAGCCACAGCCGGCTTGCAGCGATTATCCGGTCGTAGCGCTCCCACTGCGCGTTCACCCAGGTGTCAGAGCCCACGAGAAACCGGTCGGAATGGCGTATCAGCAACGCCTCCCATCCCGGGTCGAGCCCGCGGCCCGCGATGATGTCGGTGTGCCGGATCGAGGTGTCTGCATAGAGCCGGGGATGGCGGTCCATCATCGCCCCGATCTCGTCCGGCTGTGCGGTCATTCCTGCATGCGCCCAGATCACGGTGATGCCGGGCTCGGTCTCGAAGAAGAACTCGACCGGCCCTGCCTCCGAATGGACGTGAACGGGGATGCCGCGCGCCGCGGCCTCGCGCGCGATCGCCGCCAGCAACTCCGTGTTCACGCCCTCCATAGCGGTGACATGGAACTCGCCGATGCCCTCGTGCGGATAGGCCGCCAGGCGTTCGTTGAGGTATCCGAGCATTCCCGGACTGGACATCCAGTCCGCCTTGTCCCAGTCGCCGTGATACGGGCGCAGTTCCGGAACGACCCGCGATGGCGCGAGCTGCCAGAGCGTGATCGTGCCCTCGTCCGGCGTCGATGACACAAGCGCCATCGCCACCCGGTTCCTGTCGAAGAGCGCGATCACCGTCTCGGGCGGGAACGGGCCCCAGGCCGGCTCGCTGTAATGCACATGTGCGTCGAAGATCGGGATCGTCCTGGCGTCGTCGCCGAGCAGCGGCTCGGCAAGAACCGGGCTCGCGTAGCCGAGGAGAAGGCCTGCGAAGACGAAGCTCCGCGGGACCGATGGACGTTTCGCACGGGTCATGGGGGTGCGCATTTCGGGATCAATCCTCCGCATGATGCAATCGCCGGATCTCACTTGCGACCATCTCCTGCAGCGTCCAGAGGTAGGCGTCATAGATGCCGAACGACTGCAGGTGCACCACGGTCTCTTGCAGGTACGCCGCTGCACTGCCCAGATGCCCGGAAGCCCGGGCGAGACGAACCGCCTGAGCTTCCAGTGGAAGCCTGAGGTACGATGGATCCTTCCGCGGCCCGGCCCAGAACACGAGCGCCCGCACCGCCTTTTCCCGACCGCGCACGGTGATCCATCGAACCGAGTCGAAATCGCCCTGGTAGGCGGTCTCGCGCCGCAGCAAACGCAGCAGCTGCGCATGGTCGTTTCCGCTGGGGAGGCGATAGGCGACCCCGTTGCAGCTCCCGCCACGATCCAGGGCCATGATCAGCCCCGGGGCGTCGGGACTGGCCCGCCAGCGGAGATCGTGGAGGCAATACGACCGTCGCCACCCGATCGCCCGACAAGCAAAATGGTCGACGTGATCGAAATCCGGCTTCCAGATCAGGGAGCCATAAGCGAAGAGCCATATCGGTGCGCCGTCATTCTGGCCAAGGAGCGCGTGCGCGAAGCTGTCGAAATCATCGTCGGTGAGCGGGGCATAGCCTGCCTCGATCCCGGGATCGGGCACCTGCCGCTCGACCAGCGCCACAAGCTCGGCAGTCAGCGCCAGGGGGCGCCTGCTCGCATTGCGTCGCGGTTTCGCGCCCTCTGCCGCCGGGCCCTGCGCCTTTTCTGTCATGCCCTGGATGCCGCTGCTGGCGACCCTTGAAACCCGACCCGGTGCTCTGTCGCTTTGGTTCTGACGCCCGGACAACTGCTCCCGGAATGCGCGCGGTCGAGCGCCGTTGATCTTACGCGAAGCCAACTTGGCTCGACCGTCAGATTGCGGCGGCGGGGTCGAAAACAGGATGTATGGCGTGGGCTCGGTCGAGACGTGAACTGCACGAGGCGAGAACGTCTGGCCCGGAGTGCACTCGGGGGGCAGTCTTTGCCCCGGATCAGTGGTAACGGGTGGGAATCCGGCCTTTTTCGTAAGCCAACCTGCCGCGTTTCTGTGAAATGTTACAACGCCGCCGCGCCTCATCGCCGAAATCCGTTGCCCCTGCATGCAGGGCTCTCATACTGGCGCGGCGAATTCAGCCGGGGATCGAGATGACGCGAAAATACATCGTCGAAGTCGACGGAGTGCCCGTGTCTCCGTCGCCGATCAGCAACGCGGTCGTCGTCGGAAACACCTGCTGGATCAGCGGCCAACTCTCGGTCGGGGAGAGCGGCTATATCCCCGGCACAGCGCGCGAAGAAGCTGAGATCGCGTTCGCCCACGTCTTCCGGATTGCCGAGGCGGCAGGGTTTTCGCGCACGGAGATCGTCTATGTCGATCTGGCGTTCGCCGATCTCGACGATCTCCCGGAAGTGAACGCCCTCTACGAGACGCTCTTCGAACCCGGACGACGGCCCGCGCGCACCATCTACCAGGCGGCGCGGCTGCCTTTCGGCGGTAAGGTGAAGGTCCAGGCAATCGCCGCAAAGGGATGAGCGAGGACGCGTGCTCCCGGCGTCCGCGTCTTCCCAGTATCGGCCCATCTCCGCGGCAAGATCGGATGCTCGCAGCCGACCGAGAGCGTCACCGGCCCGAGAGGCTGGAGAGCGGTCATTCGCGGCGCCGACCATGAACGGCGCCTCTGCGGACGGGGCGGCCATGGGTGCCGGGGTGTGCTGTAGTTTGGCGAGGACATATCACAGGCACTGAGATCGCCTGTGACGCCGCGTCTGATCCCGCTCGTGGCCAGGTCATGGCTGGCCGAACATCTTGAGGATCCGGACCTGCGCACCATCGATGTTCGATGGAGATTTCGCGAGCAGCACTGAATTGGCGTAGTTCGGCCCGACCCGGCTTGTTTGCATGAGCCGGCTCCTGCCGCCCCTGGACCGCGGTCTACGGTATCGCCCGCGCGTGTTGATTGCCGTTCATGGTCCACCGACCGAGCGCGACCATCATGTCCACGACGAAGTCCGGAGACTGCAGCTTGCGGCGCTGGAGAGCGCCAGCGGACATGCCTCGTGGCCTCGCGAGCACACCTCTCCGAAGAGCGTGGGCCTTACCACGAGACTCACGAGCCATCGCCGAGAATCGCGCTAACCTCGATATCGTTAGAGTTGCAGGTCGCTCAGATACGGGCGCTCGAGTTGCGGACGATTACGAATTGGGGGGCAAGGTGAGCACGCGTAACGATATCGATCCCCTTGAGAAAGAAGTCGAACTCGAGCTTAGGCTTGCTGCGGCAGCGGCAGCGCGAGCGGCCTCGAGAGCGCGAAGATCAGACTTGCGAGCCGACTTGGTCTCGAGGCTTGAGGACTACGCGGGGCTGCTCTTCGAAGCGGCCGAGCAGATCTGCAAGCGGGCGCCCGAGACCGAGCCCCCTCGCCCCGTCCGAAACACGCATGCGCTTGGCTTTGCAAGGAAGATCGCCGAGCATTTGCGCGCGGGCCTCGCGTCCGGGCCAAGGCGCCAGTGAGCGCCTGCGGCACCCTGTTGGTTGCGGGCGGCCGCGTGGAACCACGTCATGCTCGCCCCAGGGTGCCCGCCTGAGCGTCGTCGTCACAGCGCCGGCTCAGGGCTTCAGCCGACAACTCGCAGCGACATACCGGTAGCGCGCGCCATCACGGTCGACATATCCAATCGCCGGAAACGGCATGTGATCGCCGGTGAGCAAAGCATCCTGCCGCCGAGATGCGCTTAGGGTTGCCGGATGTGCCAGTGGAACGGGCTCGACCAATGCCGCGCACCGTCGGTGCGCGCCTCCTGGTCGCTCCGGTCCATGCCGGCCCAGCCGGCGTGATTGAACAAGCTGACCGCCCTGTGCCCAGGAGGCTTATGCGGCTGCCAAGACGCGCGACGACCAGTGGCTGAACCGCTGCCATGGACGTTCTGTGAAAGCCGGAGGGCGACAACGTGGTGATCCCGAATGCCATGGAGATGGATGCCTGGGGGCCTCCAAGGGTCAGACCGGGGCCTCTTCCGACTTCTCCATCGTTTTCTGCAGGCGTAGTCTGCATGTGTTGAGTTCGCTGCCGCAGGAGCCTCCAGCCCATTGGAACGCAAGCTCGCTGTGATCCTTGCTGCCGACGTCGCTGGCTACAGTCGTCTCGTGGCGTCTGACGAGGAAGCGACGCTGGCGGCCCTGACGCTGTATCGCAAGACGATCGACGACCTGATCGCCGAGCATGAAGGGCGGATCTTCAGCACGGCGGGCGACAGCGTCGTTGCCGAGTTTGCCAGCGCCGTGCTGGCGGTGCGCGCCGCCGTCGCGATCCAGCGAGCGCTTCACAGACGAAACGCGGATCTTGCCCCGGACCGTCGCCTCGAGTGGCGGATCGGACTGCATCTCGGTGACGTGGTGATTCAGGGTGCTGATCTGCTCGGTGATGGCGTCAATGTCGCGGCGCGGCTGCAGGAGGTGGCCCAGCCCGCGGGCATCTGCGTCTCCGGCCCGCTGCGCGAGCAGATCGATGGCAGGCTCGAGTTCCGCCTCACGGCCATCGGGGAGCGGAGCCTCAAGAACATCAGCCGCTCGATTGCGGTTCACCGGGTCGACTGGCAGCGCCAGGATCCGGTCGCGGCCGGCGCCCTTGGCGGCCCGCTCGCTCTACCCGACAAGCCATCGATCGCGGTGCTGCCGTTCGCCAACATGTCGGACGAGGCAGATCAGGAATACTTCGCCGACGGCCTGACCGAGGACATCATCACGGCGCTGTCGCGCTACCGCTGGTTCTTCGTCATCGCCCGCAACTCGAGCTTCGCCTACAAGGGGCGCTCGATGGACGTGAAGCAGATCGCCCGCGAACTGGGTGTGCGCTATGTGCTGGAGGGCAGCGTTCGAAAAGCTGCCGATCGTCTGAGGGTCACGGGGCAACTGATCGATGCCGAGACTGCCGCCCATATCTGGGCCGAGCGTTACGATCGAAACCTGGCCGACATCTTCGACATCCAGGACGAGCTGACGCAGCAGGTGGTCGGCGCCATCGAGCCCGAGATCCTGATGGGCGAGGGGCGGCGTGTTTCGCGGAAGCCAACCGCCAACCTCGATGCCTATGAATGCCATATGCGTGGCATGTGGTTTCACAACCCGCAGATGACAGCTGATCAGTTCACGGAGGCGATCCGCTGGCAGCGGAAGGCGATCGAGCTGGACCCGAGTTTCGCGCGCGCTCACATGGCCCTGGCGCGCTCGCTCTATGCTCGGTTCTTCTTTGGCCACGGTTGCGATTTCGAGCGTGATGGCGCCGAGCTCCAGGCGGCCGCGGCGCGGGCGGTGGCCCTCGATGATCGAGACCCATACTCGTACTATGCGAGTTTCACGGCGTATATGTTTGCCGGACGCCCGGAGATGGCACTGGCCGAGGCGCAGCGCGCGATTGACCTCAATCCGAATTTTGCCCTCGGGCACATGGCGCTCGGCTGGTCGCGAGTGATTAGCGGGCATTTTGCCGAGGCGCTCGATCCACTTCACACCGCGCTCCGGCTCAGCCCGAACGACCCGCTGGCCTATCTGTTCCTCAACTGGGTCGCGCTCGCCCACTACCATCTTGGAAACTACGAGGAGGCGGCACATCATTCAGGGCGCGCGAATGCGCTGCGCAAAGTGCCTCCAATCCGCGTCGTTCTGCTCGCAAGCCTTGGTCAACTCGGCCGGACGGAGGAGGCGAAGGTGATCCTGTCCGACCTGGCGGAATCCACCGGCGCCGAGATCGCGAGATACCTGCCGGGTATCTATCCCTATGCTGACCCCGCGGATCGCACCCATCTGTATGAGGGCCTCCGCAAGGCCGGGCTTGATGGGGTCTTGTGACCGCAAGCATGCCCGTCTCGAGTTCGATGCAAACCTTCGCTGTCGCAAGCGCCAAGGTCCGGAAAGGACCACGAGCTGACCCAAGCCTATCCGGCCGGAGCGTCTGCCTTGGCAGAAGTGCCCTTCCGTCGCACTGCGCAACTGCGAGCAACCGGCACAAAACTGGTAGACCTAGATACTCCGCACCCCCTCGACGGGTCTCAGGTGCTCACTGGGCCAAGTCCCCGCGGCCCAAGGCCGTCCGCTGGAAACGACGATCCTGAGAATGGGAATGGACCGAGCTTGCTCCGCGACCGGGGCATCGTTGGGAGTATGAGGCGATCCTGCTCAGGCGGCATCGCTTCGAGCGGATGCTTGCCGCCAAGAGGCGAAGCGCGTGGTAATCGTCGGCGGCTCCGGAGCGGAAACCCCGATCCGGCGGCGTTCTCCGTTCCCTGACATCAGCGTTGGAGAGTCCTGCGCGCAACACGCATGCACGCGCGAGGGCTCGTCTTGGCGACTTTCCCGGCCGCCGCGTTGACCTGAGCCATGTTGGACCTCATCGTCATTGGAGCGATGGAGGGGCCAATCCATGACCATGGAAAATGAAGCTACATCCGAGCCTGAGAAATCTCAGGAAGAGGCTGCCTCTTCTCTCAATGAAGACTTCTCGATAAAGCGATTGCGCGCTTCTCGGATGAAGTATCGCCAGAAGTTGGAGATCGACGCGAAAAAATCCGGCGCAGAATGGCTGATGGCATATGCGAGCTATGAGCAGATCATATTTCTGCACGCCGTAAAGGCGGGGAAGCACAAAGATCGCGATGAAATGCAACTCGACAATTCAATCGTCCTTTTCGACGAGATCGACAAGCAGATCCCGCGGGTCTCAACGGTTCCCCGCTGGTCCAGAGATGACATCTGGTTTGAAACCTTCATCGATAGCGTGCTGGAGCGCTGGAGCGAAGTTTCCGACAAGGTGGAAATCGAGGAATGCGGCTAGGGCTGCAGTCAGCGTTAACAAAACCTTAAACTCTCATCTGCCATTGTAACGCGCGGCCACCCTCGTAGGAGATCAAGGGCAGCCGCGGCACGCAACACGAGCGGTACACGCCACCGATATGCAAGCGAGCTGGTGGCGTGTCCATTCGACAGAGTGCCCTTGTCAAATCGGCGGCGGGTTTTGGGCCTAATCTTGGCACCGAACGTGCTGCGGTTGTCCGCGTCCGCATGCCGAACGGGGCTGTTTCCCGGAATGCCACGTCGTGATCCAGTCGCGATGGCGTTCCGCTCGAGAGAGCAATGGATGCCCTCGGGGAACAGTCATGGCGGATGTAAGCATGATCGGGCTTGGCGCGATGGGCTCGGCCCTCGCCCGCGCCATGGTTTCGGCCGGGCACACCACGATCGTCTGGAACCGGCCACCCGACCGAGCGGAACTCTTGGTCTCGCTCGGGGCGTCGCGCCTGTTCCGCTGCCGAGGCGGCTTCGGCCGGCCCCGTATGTGTCATCTGCATTAACAACCACGCGGCGACACACCGGCTGATCGAGGAAACCGGCATGTTGACGGCGCTATCAGGGCGCATCCTCGTCCAGCTCCGCACCGGGACCCCGGAAGAGGCGCGGGAGCTTTCGTGATGGCTCGCTCCGCATGGCGCGGACCTGCTGGACGGGGCAATCATGCCGTATCCGGACGGGATCGGGGCCGAGGATACGCAGCTACCATCCGGCCCACGCCGATCTAGTTCAGCCACAGGCCGAGCACACCTGAATCTCGGGTCTTTGGAGGTGCCGCGAACGCTCAGGTCCTACGTCGCGCCGCTCGTCGAGCTGTTACGACTCGACTGCCGCAACTTCATGCAGCTGGTCGATATTGCACGGAATGGTCGAGCTGGCTGGGGCGGCAGGATTCGAACCTGCGAATGGCGGTACCAAAAACCGCTGCCTTACCACTTGGCGACGCCCCAACGCGGCGCGACATTAGTCGGGCGCAAAGGCTCCGGCAAGAGCACCAAACAGAGCAAATGCTGCTTGCCCCGGCAACGCGTCGCCGCTATACACCGCGACGCTGGTTTTCGGAGTGTAGCTCAGCCTGGTAGAGCACTGTCTTCGGGAGGCAGGGGCCGCAGGTTCGAATCCTGCCACTCCGACCAGCCAATCCCATCGCCTCCCATCCCCCCTCCGCGTCCGGCGGCTATTCGGCGCTCCAAATCTGGTTTCGCCCGGCTTCCTTCGCTCTCAGCACGTAATCCTCGAGCCGCGCGACAAGCTTGAGCGTGGTGTCGCCCGGCCTCAGCGTCGTCACCCCGAGGGATGCCGTGAGGCTAGCAACACGCTCGCCCGTGCCTGCCCGGACAAGCTGCAGGCGGCTGAACTGCTCTCGCAGGTCGTCCGCCATGGCGCGCGCGACAGCGAGCGAACGCGCAGGCAGGAGAAGTGCGAACTCGTTGCCGCCGACGCGCGCTGCGAGATCCCCTTCACGCTGACGCTGGCGAAGCAGCTCCGCAAAGCGCATCAGCAACTGGTCACCGGTCGTCCTGCCCCACCGCTCGTTGAAGGGGCGGAAGTGATCGATATCGGCAAGCACGATGGCGAGATCCGCCCTTTCGCGGCGCGCACGCGCGATCAGCGTCTCGAGCGCCTCGTCAAAGCGGCGCCGGTTGGCAAGCTGCGTCGCGTGGTCGATCAGGACGCTCTGGCGCAACTCGCGGAGTTCGGTTTGCATCGATGTGAATTGCGCGCGGAGCCCCATCACGCGCTCGCCGAACTGCGAGACCCGGTCGACATGCTCCCGGTTTGCCTGGCGCAGCTCGGCAACATGGCGGCGAAGCTCCGCCTCGCTGGTCCGCGAGTGAACCGAGGAGTCGATTCGGCGGACCGTCGCGGCATATCTGTCGCTCGCGGCCATTCCCTCCTCGATCAAGCCGACCGCCTGAACGAGTTCACCGTCCATCCGGTCGCCGATCCGCTCGACCCCCGCGCTGACACCCGCAGGCGCGAGATGCTCCGCGTGAAGACGGTGGATCAACGCCGCAGTCACGGTCCCATCGCAGGCGATCGCACGATCGATGCGCGTGCGAATGATCGGGTGATGCCCGCCGACATATGCGAACCAGACCTCGAATGCCGCGGGAACCGGGGGGGTCGCATGCTGGCACGCAAGCTCGAGGGCTCGCTCGGCCAGGGTTCGCACCTCCTCGAAGCACTGTCCGGGCGTGGAAGGGTGTTCGTTCATTCTCCGCCTGCTCCCCATGCGATGCGCTTGGAGCATGCGCGCGACGGGTTTCGGACCGGTAAATCTGAACGCCCGGTGACGTCGGCGCCGCACGGCAAGAGGACGGGCGCGCGATCGCATGGCGGGTGGCTGCCGGAGCGTGAGAGAAGGCGTGCAAACGGCTCGGGAATTTGCACAAAGGCGCGCCACGAGATCGGCCCGGGCGGCGATCTGACGGGCGGCGTGAAGAGCATTCGCAAGGCCGCCCGAGATGCGTCGACCTTCAACCAAAACGCCCTTGCGCCCCCAGATCAAATCTGCAATAACCCCGCCACTTTCGGAACGCGGGTGTAGCTCAGGGGTAGAGCACAACCTTGCCAAGGTTGGGGTCGTGGGTTCGAATCCCATCGCCCGCTCCAGAAGTCTGCCGCAGAGGCGCGCAAAGAAGGCCGGTCTCTCGACCGGCCTTTTGCATTGCGCAACCTGGCGGATTGCGCGATTGGTTCTCGTGCCGGCGCCGCGAGCACCTTGATGCATCGTGATGCGATGGCTGCACCACCAAGCGGGATCTGCCGGGATGACCCTCGAGATCTGGATTGCGTTTACCCTCGCCTCGGCCGCCATGCTGGCGATCCCAGGGCCGACGGTGTTGCTCGTGGTCAGCTATGCCCTGGGCTACGGACGGCGAAGCGCGCTTGCCACGGTTCCCGGCGTCACGCTTGGGGATTTCACGGCAATGAGCATTTCCCTGGCGGGTGCGGGCGCCGTGCTGGCGACGTCTGCGAGCCTCTTCACCGCGCTCAAGCTGTTCGGAGCGGCATACCTCATCTGGCTCGGGCTGCGCCTGTGGCGCACGTCACCCCGCCCGCTCGCGCTGCCCGGGGGCAGCCATGTGCCGGGCGATCTGCGGCGCATGTTCTGGAACTCCTACGTGGTGACCGCGCTCAATCCGAAGAGCATCGTCTTCTTCGTCGCCTTCGTGCCTCAGTTCATGGATCCCGCGGCGCCGCTCCTGCCGCAGGTCGTGCTGCTCGAGGTGACCTTCCTGACGCTTGCGGCCGTCAACATAGCCTTGTGGGCGGTCATGGTCGGCGGAATGCGCGCGCGCTTCCGGCGGGTCGAAGCCCTCAGGCTCATCAACCGCGTCGGCGGAGGTTTCCTGATGGGCGCGGGCGCCCTGACGGCACTGATGCGGCGGGCGGCCTGAAATCCTGGCGCGCCCCATTCCGACGCGCAGCGATCAGCGATCCACGGCTGTGGGGGCGAACGGCGTCGAGCGGGTTGCTTCGGCGTCGCCCAGCTTCGAGAAAAGCCGCTGGAAGCCTTCCTTCACGCCCTTGAGATCGCAGCCGAAACTCTGCTTGCCGACGATCCGGCCATCGTCGCCGCGGGCGCACGAATCGCGGCTCTCGGGTGTCTCGCTCATGTCCGGCGCGTTCTGAGAGGGCGTCGCCGAGGCGATGGCCCATGCACGCTCGCTCTCCCATTCCGCCCATGCGACGGCCGAGCGTTCATTGAGCGACTCGATCTGCTCCGCGTCGAGATATCCCGTTTCCACGAAACCGAAATCGCGCTGCCAGGCGATGATCGCCTTGCGGCTCATGGACCCAAGAAGACCGTCGAAGCCTTGCGGGTCATACCCGATCAGCGCGAGGCGCTGCTGAAGCTCGCGACGCTGCGCCCGCCCGAGGCCGAGCGCCTTTTCGTGCGCCTGGGCAGTCGCGAACATGAAGTCCATCAGATGGGCATCATGATCGGGACCCGGCGCCTTCTCGACCTTGGGCGCCACCGGCTCCGGCTCGATCGCTGGGGCCTTGGGCGTGGCAGGGACCACATGCACCGCATTGGGGCCGATCGGCTGAAACTGCGGACCGGGCAGGACCGATGCCAGGGTCAGGGAAGCGGAGTTGTCGCTGGCCACCACGATGGGGCCCTTCGAACGGACCTGGTCGCTCAGACGTATCACGGGATCACTCAGCGAGACGGACACCACCGCTGCACCGATCAGCAGGCTGATCCAGCTCAATGGCAGGCTCGGCGCTTGGTCGAATTCCTCAAAGCGCCGGCGACTGCCGACTACATGATTCCCGATCACTCCGAACACCCTCGCACGAAGGATGCGCTTTGCATCCTAACACCACTCCCAACTGGTATAATACGCCCGACTCGGGTCATTCTCCAAGAATGTTTTAGGTTGATCCGGATCAATGCCAACCCGTTCCGCACCTGCGAAACGTGGCGCCACGCGAATCCGGCCGGACAGGAGCAGTGACATGAGCGGAGCAAAGGGTGCAGCCTCGGGCGGGGCGGGCAACCTCTATGCCGCGCGCGAACCCGTCTTTCCGAAGGCGACGAAGGGCTTCTACCGCCGGCTGAAGTGGCTGATCATGCTGGTCACGCTGGGCATCTATTACGTCACGCCCTGGATCAGGTGGGATCGCGGGCCTCACCAGCCTGACCAGGCCGTGCTTGTCGACCTCGCCAACCGGCGCTTCTACTTCTTCTGGATCGAGATCTGGCCGCAGGAGTTCTACTACGTCGCGGGCCTGCTGATCATGGCGGGGCTGGGGCTCTTCCTCGTCACCTCGGTGCTTGGTCGCGCGTGGTGCGGATACACCTGCCCGCAAACGGTGTGGGTCGACCTCTTCCAGCATGTCGAGCGGTTCGTCGACGGCGACCGGAACGCGCAATGGCGACTTTGGAACGCGCCATGGACTGCGCACAAGATCGCGCGGCGATCCGTCAAGTGGCTGATATGGCTGGCAATTTCTGTCGCGACGGGCGGCGCCTGGATTTTCTATTTCGCCGACGCACCGACGCTGGCGCGCGATTTCGTGACCGGTGAGGCAGCCTTCGTGGCCTATGCGACGGTCGGGATCCTCACCGCGACGACCTTCGTCTTCGGCGGCTTCATGCGCGAGCAGGTGTGCATCTACATGTGCCCTTGGCCCCGCATCCAGGGCGCGATGCTGGACGAGAACTCGCTGATCGTCACCTACAAGGACTGGCGGGGCGAGCCACGCGGAAAGCACCGCAAGTCCAAGGATGCCGAGAAGCTCGGCGACTGCATCGACTGCAATGCCTGCGTCGCCGTCTGTCCGACCGGCGTGGACATCCGCAAGGGCCAGCAGATCGGCTGCATCACCTGCGCGTTGTGCATCGACGCATGCGACGACATCATGGCGAAAGTCGGCAAGCCGCGCGGGCTGATCGATTACTGCACCCTCAAGGACGAGGAACTGGAGCGTGCCGGGAACCCGCCGGTCGCGGCCTGGCGCCGCGCTGTGCGGCCGCGAACAATCATCTATTCCGTGCTGTGGTCGGCGATCGGTATCGTGATGGTTGTGGCGCTCTTCATGCGGAGTGAAATCGATCTCGCGGTGCACCCGGTCAGGAACCCGGTTTACGTGACGCTTTCGGACGGAACGATTCGCAACGCCTACGACATCAAGGTGCAGAACATGCAGGGCGATCCGCATCGCTTCCGACTGTCGGTCCGGTCGCCCGAGGCAAACCTCGGCCTCGCGCTGCAAGGCGAGGAGAGCACCGTCTTCGACGTCGCGGCTGACGAGGCCCGGCGCATGCGCGTGTTCCTCGACGCTGTTCCCACGATCCCGCTTCCGGCGCGCGTGCCGGTCCGGTTCTGGGTGGAAGACCTCGAGACGCGCGAGCGCGTGCACTATGATACGACCTTCCGCGGCCCCAACACCGACTGAGTGCGGCGGCAATGCCGTCGAGGAGAGTGAAGCGATGCGGACAAAGGAACTCACCGGGCGCAAGGTCCTGCTGATTGCAGTCGCGGCCTTCGGCGTGATCCTGGCGGCCAATTTGACCATGCTGTTCGCCGCGACCGGAACCTTTCCCGGCCTCGTCGTGAAGAACTCCTACGTTGCAAGCCAGGAATGGAACCTGCGGGCGTCCGAGCAGCGTGCCCTCGGCTGGAAGGCGCAAGCGGCGATCAGCGGCGAGGGTCTCGCAGTTCGGATGGTGGATGCCGAGGGGCATCCGGTCCTGGGCCTGACCGTCAGCGTCGTCATCGGCCGCCCAGCGAGCCAGGCTGAAGACCGCCGGCTTGAACTCGTCGAGGACGCCGGGATCTACCGCGCCGATGTTGACCTCGCCGAGGGCCTTTGGCGGGTCGAGATCCACGGCAGCGATGCCGAGGGGCGCAGTTTCAAGGCCGAGGCCGAGTTGTTCGCGAAGGCAGCGTCCTGATGCGCGACGCGGCCGGGCAGACGGGCGCCGACATCGCCCCCGTCACGCGATCTGGGGGCTGCTGCCCGACCGGTCTTGCGGCGCAGCTGGCCGCCGAGCGCATGACCGAGGCCGGCGCCGGACGCTGGGTGCGGCCTGCGACGCAGGACGCGGTCGCGCTCGACCTCATGGTCCCGGCCATCCGCTGCGCGGCCTGCATGTCGGCGATCGAAACGGGGCTTACCAACCTTCCGGGCGTCGCGTCGGCGCGCGTGAACCTGTCGATGCGGCGGGTCCGGGTGCTGTTCGATCCGGCCTCGGCCAGTGCCGACGCTGTCATCGCCCGGCTTCGCGCGCTGGGCTACGAGGCGCAACCCTTCGACGCAAAGGCGATGGCCGACATCGATCGCGACACGGTCGGACGCGATCTTCTGGCCAGGCTCGGCGTTGCCGGCTTCGCGATGATGAACGTCATGCTGCTCTCGGTCGCGGTCTGGTCGGGTGCCGACGCCGCCACGCGGGACCTGATGCACTGGATCTCGGGGCTCATCGCGCTGCCCGCCATCGCCTTTGCCGGGGTGCCCTTCTTCCGGTCGGCGATCCTTTCGCTGCGCAGCGGCCGCGTGAACATGGACGTGCCGATCTCGCTCGCGGTCCTGCTCGCGGTCGGCGTCTCGCTCTACGAGACGGCGCATTCGGGCGAGCACGCCTATTTCGATGCCGGCATCAGCCTCGTCTTCTTCCTGCTTGTCGGGCGTTACCTGGACCACCGCACGCGGGCGGTGGCGCGATCGGCCGCGGCCGAGCTCACCGCATTGTCGGCCCGCGCGGCCACCGTGATCCTGCCCGAGGGCGGGCGCGCCGCCGTCGCGATCGACGACCTCGCCACCGGCGCGCTGGTCGAGGTGCTTCCCGGCGAGCGTATTCCCGCCGACGGCGTGCTCGAGTGGGGTCAGTCAGACCTCGACCGCTCGATGGTCACGGGCGAGACGAACCCCGAACCCGTGGCCGCGGGCGCCGCTGTCCATGCGGGCATGCTCAACATCTCGGGCCCGCTCCGCATCCGCGTCAGCGCGACCGGCGAGGCGACGCTCCTGGCCGAGATCGCCCGGATGATCGAGGCGGCAGAACTGGGCAAGACCCGCTACGACCGCTGGGCGGACAAGGCGTCGCGGCAGTATGTCTGGGGCGTGCATGTGATGTCCTGCGTGGCTTTTGGCGGCTGGATGTGGGCGACCGGCGGCGATGTCTACCGCTCGGTGATGATCGCGGCGGCGGTGCTCATCATCACCTGTCCCTGTGCGCTCGGCCTCGCGGTGCCCGCCGTGCACGCGGCCGCGAGCGGGCGCCTGTTCCGCCGGGGGATCTTCCTCAAGGACGGCGCCGTGCTCGAGCAACTGGCCGAGGTCCAGATGGTCGTCTTCGACAAGACCGGAACACTGACCGTTGGGCAGCCCGGGCTGATCGCCGCGCCCTCGGACGACGATCCGGCCTGGCCCCTGGCCGCCGCGCTGGCCGAGGCCTCGCGGCATCCGCTGGCGAAGGCGCTGGCGGAGGCGGCGCGGCTGCGCGGGATCACACCCGCGAAGATCGATACTGCAACCGAGATACCTGGCGCCGGCGTCGAAGGGCGCAGCGGCGCGATAACGCTGCGCCTGGGGCGGGCCGACTGGGTCGGCGCAGGATCTGCCGACACCACGGCTGTCTGGCTGCGGGCAGGCGACGCCGAGCCGGTGAAATTCGCCTTCGCCGACGAGCTGCGCGAGGATGCGGCCGAAACGGTCGACTGGCTGAAGTCGCGGGGCCTGCGCGTGGCGATGTTCTCGGGCGACGCCGAGGGGCCGGTCGCGCGCGCTGCGGCGGCGACGGGCATCGAGGATACCCGGGCCCGGATGAGCCCGGCCGACAAGCTTGCGGCACTCGAGGACCTCGCCCGCAACGGGGTCAAGGTCCTGATGGTGGGCGACGGGATCAACGACGCGCCCTCGCTTGCGGCGGCACATGCATCGATGTCGCCCGTCGCCGCGTCCGATGTCAGCCGCGCGGCTGCGGGGCTAGTCTTCACCGGTCATCGCCTGGCGCCGGTGCGGTTTGCGATCGAGACTGCGGGCGCGGCACGCGCGCGGGCGCTCGAGAATTTCGCCTTCTCCGCGCTCTACAACATCGTCGCCGTGCCGGTGGCGCTGTTCGGCTTCGTCACGCCGCTGATCGCTGCGCTGTCGATGTCCGGGTCGTCCATCGTGGTGACGCTCAACGCATTGAGAATCCGGGGGTTCCGGCCATGACCATCCTCGGCCTGCTGATCCCGGTGTCGCTGCTCCTGGGCGCGATCGGCCTGGCCGCGTTCCTGTGGTCGCTCAGGTCGAACCAGTATGACGACCTCGAGGGGGACGCCGCGCGCATCCTGTTCGACGAGGCCGACAAGCCGCGCGACTGACGCCGTCAGTAGACGGCCGCGGCCCGGACCTCGACGAGGACGGCGGCATAGAAGACGAAGCTCGCCGCCAGCACCAGCCCGTGCCAGATCGCGTTCTGGAACGGCAGGCTGTGCCAGAGGTGGAACACCACGCCCAGCGTGTAGAGCACGCCACCCGTGATCATCAGCACCAGCCCCGCATCGCTCAGGCCATCGATGATCGGCCCGCCGATGAACAGCGCCGCCCAGCCCATGGCGAGGTAGAGAAATAGGCACAAGGTCTCGAGCCGCCGCGGCGCGGTGACCTTGATCGCGAGCCCCACCAGCGCCGCCGTCCAGATGCCGGCGAGAATCGGCCCCGCCTCGTCGCGGGCGAGCAGCACGGCGAATGGCGTGTAGGTGCCCGCGATCTTCACATAGATCGCCGCGTGATCGAACCGCCGCAGGATCTCCCGTGCGCCCGCGTGATGCACGAGATGATAGGCCGCCGAGAAGGCAAACATCGCGATCAGCGACACGCCGTAGATGGCGGCGGCGAGGACGGTCGAGAGATTGCCGTGCCAGACCGCGGCCAACGTGATCAGCACCGGCACCGCGACCAGCGCGGAGATCACGCCAAGCACATGCAGGACGGCGTCGGCAATATGCTCGGCGCGCGTATAGGCCGGCAATCCCTGATTTTGCTGCATCGGTGCAGCCGACATCTCGAGGCTCCGTCGCGGCTTCGTTCCGCGTTGAAGGGTAACAGCGCCGCCGCCGCCGGTTCAATCCTGCGGACCTCAAACCTGCGTCCGCCAAAGCACCAGAGCGGGTTGGCGCGGGGCCTCGCTTCGCGGTCTTTGCAGCACGGGAAAACAATGCAATCCTCGCCGCCGGGCGAGCTGTCGGGGGAAACTTTCACGAGAACGGAGGATCATTCATGTGCCACCATTGTGTGACCGAAAGCGTGAAACGCCGGATGCTGAGCCGGCGCGCTGTCCTCGGCGCTGTACCTGCGGCTGCCGCGATCGCTCTTGGCTCGAGCGTAACGGCCCAGCCGGCGCTGGCATCCGAGCCACGTGGCGTCGAGGACCTGACCCACGAACTGCACCATGACTTTCCGACCTATTTCGGCGAGCCCGGGATCACTGTCAGCCAGAAGTTCACCTGGGCCGAGCACAAGTTCAATCTCAACACCATTGCGCTCAACGAACATACGGGCACCCATGTCGACGCGCCCCTGCACTTCTCGGAGAACGGTCAGAGCGTCACCGAGATCCCCGTCGGCAATCTCATCGTGCCACTGGCCGTGATCGATATCCGCGAAAAGGCGGCGAATGACGCGGATGCCCAGGTCACGCCGGATGACCTCAAGGCGTGGAAGGACGCGAACGGCGAATTTCCCGATCGTTGCTGCGTCGCCATGTTGTCGGGCTGGGCCTCGAAGGCCTCGGGCGACGGCTTCCGCAATGCCGACAGTTCTGGCGTCATGCACTTCCCCGGCTTCCATATCGAAGCGGCTGCAATGCTGATCGAAGAGACCACCGCGGTCGGCATGGGGGTGGACACGCTGAGCCTCGATCACGGGCCCAGCGCCGACTTCGCCACGCACTACGCGTGGCTTCCGACGAACCGCTGGGGCATCGAGTGCCTTGCCAATCTCGAACGCCTCCCCGCCAAGGGCGCAACGCTCTTCGTCGGAGCGCCGAAGGTGCGCGGCGGCACGGGCGGGCCCGCCCGGGTTCTCGCGCTCGTCTGATGCCGACCGTCAGACCACTCGGCGATGCCGAACTCTCCCCTCGGGCCGCGGCCGTCTTTGCCGACATCCGCGCGACCCGGGGGAGCGACTTCGTCAACAATTTCTGGCGCTCTCTTGCGGCGCTCGACGACGCCATGCTCGAGCGCGTCTGGGGACAGCTGAAATCGGTGATGACGGTCCCCGGCGCGCTCGATCCCCTCACGCGCGAGATGATCTACATCGCCGTATCGGTTGCGAACGGATGCAGCTACTGCGTCCACTCCCACACCGCGGCTGCCCGGGCGAAGGGCATGGGCGCCGAGATGGAGGCGGAGCTTCTGGCCATCATCGCCCTCGCGTCGCAAACCAATGCCCTGGCGACCGCGATGGCGGTTCCGGTGGATTCCGAGTTCGAAGCGGCATCCTCCGAACCATGAAAGTTGATTTCGCGGGTCCGTGCATCCGAGAATGAGAAAAAATCGCTGCGGAGGACTCACCCATGTGCCAGATCTTTGCCGGCCAGGATCCCGCGAATTACGAGTGCGAGACCCGTTCGATCCGGCTCAACGGGCTCTCGACCTCGATCCGGCTCGAGCGCGCATTCTGGCGCGTGCTCGAGGAAATCGCCGCAGGCGAGGGGGTATCGGCGCCACAGTTCATTTCGCGCCTGCATTCGGAAGTGCTCGACCTGCACGGCGACGTCAGGAACTTCACCTCGCTGCTGCGCTGCGCCTGCCTCGTGCAACTGGGGCGCACGGCGCCCGGCCTCGACCGCATCGCGGCCGAGTAGTAGCAGGCTAACA
Organism: Thermohalobaculum xanthum; assembly: GCF_016623495.1. Classification (GTDB taxonomy): domain Bacteria; phylum Pseudomonadota; class Alphaproteobacteria; order Rhodobacterales; family Rhodobacteraceae; genus Thermohalobaculum; species Thermohalobaculum xanthum. Next base: position 156,535 of record NZ_JAEHHL010000012.1, read on the forward strand.
CCCGGCCTCTCCCCCTCTGCGCTAGCATGGCGCCGGAAGGAACAGCAGGGAGAGACCGATGGCGAAGGCCATACATTCCATGATCCGCGTGCTCGACGAGGCGCGGTCGATCGATTTCTACGACCGGGCCTTCGGGCTGAAGATCGCGGATCGCCTCGACTTCGAGAATTTCACCCTCGTCTACCTCCGGAACCCGGAGAACGATTTCGAGCTCGAACTGACCGTGAACAAGGGACGCGCCGAGCCCTACGATCTCGGTGACGGGTACGGCCATCTTGCCTTCGTCGTTGACGACCTCGATGCCGAGCATGCCCGCTTCGAGGCCGAAGGCCTCGCGCCGAGAAAGCTTGTCGCCTTCGCGCCCGGGGGGCCGGGAACCGACCCGATCGCGCGCTTCTTCTTCGTCGCGGATCCCGACGGCTACCAGATCGAGGTGCTTCAGCGGGCCGGGCGCTACCAGTAAGGCGCCCTCCGCGACAACGAATAACGCCGCGTCCGCGGCGCAATAGACCGCCCGGCAACGACCGGGCACGGGAAGGGAGGAAACCCGATGACACGCAAACCGGATCTGCGATCCATGACCAGGCGCGAGCTTCTCGCGTCGGGCGCCAAGGCCGGCGCTGCACTGGTGATCGGCTCGAATTTCGTGACTCATGCCACCGAGGCATGGGCAATGGAAACCACCGCCCTCGAGCCCGCGACCATGGCGACGCTGGTCCAGATGGCGCGCGACATCTACCCGCACGACCGCGTGGCCGACCAGTTCTACGCCGCCGCCGTGAAGGGGTACGACACCCCCGAGGCCGCTCCCGCGATCGAGGCCGGCGTCGCCGCGCTCGATGCCGCGGCGCAGGGCATGGGCCATCCGAGCTACCTCGGGACCCCATGGGAGCGCGACCGCGTCGAGATCCTTCGCTCGATGGAGCAGAGCGGCTTCTTCCAGACCATCCGCGGGGGCCTGGTGACGGGCCTCTACAACAACAAGGAGGTCTGGCCTGTCTTCGGCTACGAGGGCGAGTCGTTCTCGCAGGGCGGCTATCTCGATCGCGGCTTCAACGACATCAACTGGCTCTGAGCCACGGGTCGGGAGGGAACATCATGACTGCACCATTCGACCTGAACGACGACAACGTCGTCGTGATCATCGGCACCGGCGCCGGCGGCGGCGTGCTCGGCAACGAGCTTGCCCAGAAGGGGGTCTCCGTCGTCGCGCTCGAGGCGGGCGGACGCTATCTGCCCGAGGACTACATCAACGACGAGTGGGAGAGCTTCGGGCAGCTTGCCTGGCTCGACCCGCGAACGACCAGCGGCGACTGGCGCGTGGCGCGCGACTTCTCGGGTCTGCCCGCGTGGATCGTGAAGGCGGTCGGCGGCACCACCGTGCACTGGGCCGGGGCCTCGCTCCGCTTCCAGGAGCACGAGTGGAAGGCCAAGACCACTTATGGCGACGTGCAGGGCGCAAGCCTGCTCGACTGGCCGATCGACGCGGCCGAAATGGCGCCATGGTACGAGAAGGCGGAGACCAAGCTCGGCGTTACCCGGACCGGAGGACGCGAGGGCCTGCCCGGAAACAACAACTACAAGGTCTTCGAGGCAGGCGCGAAGGCGCTCGGCTACAAGGAGGTCCATACCGGCCGGATGGCGATCAACTCGGCCGATTACGACAACCGTGTCGCCTGCCAGCAGACCGGCTTCTGCTTCCAGGGTTGCAAGTGGGGCGCCAAGTGGTCGGCCGCCTACACCGACATTCCCCGCGGCGAGGCGACGGGCAATCTCGAGGTGCGCGAGCGTTGCCAGGCGGCGCGGATCCTTCACGACGCGAACGGCAAGGTCACCGGAGTCGAGTATTTCGACGCCGACGGCAATCTTCAGATGCAAAAGGCGCGCATCGTCTGCGTGGCCGGCAACTCGTTCGAAAGCCCGAGGCTCCTGCTCAATTCCGCGTCGTCGATGTTCCCGGACGGGCTGGCCAATTCCTCGGGCCAGGTTGGGCGCAACTACATGCGCCACACCACCGGCTCGGTCTACGCCGTGTTCGACAAGCCCGTGAGGATGTGGCGCGGCACCACCATGGCCGGCATCATCCAGGACGAGGCGCGGCACGACCCGTCGCGCGGCTTCGTCGGCGGCTACGAGCTCGAGACGCTTGGGCTCGGACTGCCTTTCATGGCGGCCTTCCTCGATCCCGGGGCATGGGGGCGCGAGTTCACGACGGCGCTCGACAGCTACGAGAACATGGCCGGCATGTGGATCGTCGGCGAGGACATGCCGCAGGAAACCAACCGCGTGACCATCAATCACGAGGTCAAGGACAAGTACGGCCTGCCGGTCGTCGATGTGCATTTCGACGACCACCCCAACGACATCGCCATGCGCAACCATGCCTATCGGCAAGGCACGGCCGTCTACGAGGCCGTGGGCGCGACGCGCACCTTCCCAACGCCGCCCTATCCCTCGACCCACAATCTCGGCACCAACAGGATGTCCGAGCGTGCGCAGGACGGCGTCGTGAACAAGTGGGGGCAGACGCACGACATCGCCAACCTGTTCATCTCCGACGGGTCCCAGTTCACCACCGGTGCTGCCGAGAACCCGACGCTGACGATCGTGGCTCTGGCGATCAGGCAGGCCGACCACATCGCGGCCGAGATGGGCAAGGGCGCGCTCTGAGTTCCCTGTCGTGACGGCCCTCGGCGGGCCGCGCGGATACTCAAGCCGGGCACGGTGCGTGCCCGGCCTTTTTGTTGATTGAGGTCATGGGCGACCGGCTCGGTGATGCTAAGCTTTCCGCGATGTGCACTGCCGTATCCGCAGCCAGCCGACGCGAACGCGTTGCGGCGGGCGCTGGTGGATGCGCCGAGGTCGGAAAGAGAGCTGGGCGGTGATCCGCAACCTGTTGCGATTTCTGGTTCTGGCCACGCTGGTCGCGGGCGGTGTCTGGGCGTGGAACATGCGTCCCCAGAGCGTGACGACCGCGCGGCTGACCCGTGGCGACGCCGCCGAGGTGGTCTACGCAACGGGCGTGATCGAACCCGTGCGCTGGGCCGAGGTCGCACCACTCAGGCGAGGCCGCATCGTCCAGACCTGCCGGTGCGAGGGCCGCGTGGTGCTCGAGGGCGAGGTGCTCTTCCGCCTCGACGCGAGCGAACTCAAGGCGCGGATTGCCGAGCTTGAGGCACGTCTCGACTTCGCGGAGAAGGAGCTTACGCGCGCCGAGGACCTGTTCGCGCGGCGCGTGGCGACGCGCGAGACGCTCGAGGAGCGTGTCTCGACGGTGGCGGAATACCGCGCCGCGCTTGGCGCGACGCGGACGCAGTTGGCCGAGATGGTGATCCGCGCGCCGATGGAGGGGCAGGTGCTGCGCCTCGACGGCGAGGTTGGCGAGGTCGTCGAACTTGGCCAGACGCTCGCCTGGGTCGGACAGCCGCGACCGCTGCAGGTGGTTGCAGAAGTGAACGAGGAAGACATCCCGCGGGTCCGGGAAGGCCAGGCCGCGCTGATCCTGGCCGATGCCTTTCCCGCCTGGGACCTGCCTGCCACGGTCGCGTCGATCACCCCGAAGGGCGATCCCGAGCTCAAGACCTATCGCGTCTATCTTGCGCTGCCCGACGACACGCCGCTGTTCATCGGCATGTCTGTTGACGTGAACATCGTCGTCCGCGTCGTCCCAAGCGCGATCCTTGCCCCAGCGCCGGCGGTCACGGGCGGGGCGATCTTCACGATCGAGAACCGTCGCGCACGCCGCATCGCGATCGAGACCGGGATCCGGGGCGCCGGCAGCGTCGAGATCGTGCGCGGCGCCGAGGAGGGGCTGGAGGTCGTCTCGCCCGTGCCGCCGGGCCTCGCCGAAGGCGATCGCCTCAGGATCGAGGGGGAGGCCACACAGTGAGGCTCCTCCTCGAGATCGCGCTCACCCATGTCCGTGGCCGGGCGCGGCAGACCATCGTCTCGGTGGCCGGGGTGACGCTGGGCGTGGGATTCGCGATCGCCATGGCCGCCCTGATGCAGGGCAGCCAGGACGAGTTCGTCACCACCCTGATCGACGCGATGCCGCATGTGCAGATCACCGACGAGACCCGAACACCCCGCACCCAGCCCGCCGAGCGCGCCTACGCAGCGGTCGAGATCCACGGGCTGCGACCCCGGGACGATCCGCGAGGCATCCTCAACCCGGTCGAGGCCTTGGCCGGGCTTCGGTCATGGGTGCCCGGCGCGATCTCGGCCGGGCTCAACGTCTCGGGCGTGGCGCGCTACGGCGGCACCGACCGGGGCGTCTCGATCCTGGGCATCGAGCCGGAGGACGAGCTTCGTGTCTCGAAGATCGCGCAGGACATGACCAGCGGCAAGTTCTCCGACCTCGTCGGCGGCGGGTTTGCCGCGGTCATTGGCGACAGTCTGGCGGAACGGCTCGGCGCCGGTCTCAATGACAGCATCCGGATTTCGGCGTCGACCGGCGTGGCCCGCAACTTCAAGATCGTCGGGCTCTTTCACACGGGCGTCGTCGCTACCGACGAGACGATGGTCTACGTGCGGCTCAAGAGCGCGCAGGTCCTCGCGGCGCGCCAGAACGCGGTCAACGACATCCGCATCCGGCTCGGCGATCCGGACGCAGCCTCGGCCGTGGCCGCGAGGGCCGAGGAACTGCTCGCGCTCAAGTCGGTCAGCTGGCAGGAGGCCAACGAAAGCATCCTCGAGGCCTTCGCGGTGCGGAACATCATCATGTACACCGTGGTCGCCGCCATCCTCGTCGTCGCGGGCTTCGGCATCTTCAACATCGTCTCGATCATCACCCACGAGAAGGCCCGCGACATCGCGATCCTGAAGTCTATCGGTTTCCGCGACCGCGACATGCGGCTGGTCTTCATGGCCGAGGGGGCATTGATGGGAGGGCTCGGCGGCGCCCTGGGCGCCGGGCTCGGCGCGGCGCTCACCGCCTACATGGGCACGATCGAGTTCGAGTTTCGCGAGGCAACCGAGGTCACCCATCTTCCGGTCACATGGAACTGGATCCATTACGCGATCGCCGTCGGGCTCGCGCTCGCGACCGCCGCGCTTGCGGGCTACCTTCCCGCACGCAGGGCAGCGCAGGGCAATCCTGTCGACATTATCCGGGGCGCGACATGAGCGTGCCGCTGGTCGAAGCGCGCGGGGTGACGCGGATCCTGCCGCTGACCGTTCCCGTGCGGCTCGTCGAAGACGTCGATCTTGCGGTTGGCCCGGGCGAGTTGGTCGCAATCACCGGCCCCTCGGGCTCGGGAAAGTCGTCGCTTCTCTATCTGCTGGGCATCCTCGACGCGCCGACGAGCGGCGAGATCCTCCTGAACGGCGAGAAAACGCATGCGATGACCTCGGACCAGCGCGCGGCCCTGCGGCTGAGGGGCATCGGCTTCGTTTTCCAGTTTCATTTCCTGCTGCCGGAGTTCTCGGTCATCGACAACGTCGCAATCCCGATGCGCCGCCTCGGCGCGCTGTCGGGGCGCGAGATCGAGGCGCGGTCGGCGGATATCCTCACCCGGCTTGGCCTTGCCGATCACATGCGCAAGCGGCCCGAGCAGCTGTCCGGCGGGCAGCGCCAGCGCGTGGCCGTGGCCCGTGCCCTCGCAAACGACCCTCCGCTGATCCTCGCCGACGAGCCGACAGGCTCGCTCGACAGCGCAGCCTCCGAGCAGGTGTTCGAGATCCTCTCGGACATCGCGGGGCAAGACGGCAAGAGCGTGATTGCGGTGACGCACGACACCGACATGGCCGAGCGCATGGACCGCCGCGTTCACCTGATCGACGGACGGATCGTGAGCGACGAGCGCCGCCGGCCCGAGCGCCCGACGGGCCGCGCGCCAGGGCCAGGGGCCGCGGGTATTCCACTGGAATGACAAAGGGCCCGGATCGGGCGATCCGGACCCTTCTTACATCGTCATCGGGCGCTTCAGTTCAGGCGCTTGCCGACCGCCTCGATCGACTCGCCGACCAGCACATCGGCCTTCTTGTCGGGCATGCGCTTCTTCATCACGTCCGCGGCAGCCGCGACCGCGACCTGCACCGCCCGGTTCCGGACCTCGGCGATGGCGCTGGCCTCGGCCATGGCGATCTGCTCGTCGGCCGAACGAAGGCGGCGATCCACGGCCTCCTTGATGTCAAGCTTCGCCCGCTCGGCGGCGCGCTCGGCTTCGAGCTTGGCGTGCTCGATGATCTCCGACGCCTGGCCCTCGACCTCGAGACGCTTGCGCTCGAACTCGGCGAAGGTCTTCTGGGCTTCCTCGCGCAGGCGGCGCGCCTGGTCGAGATCCGCACGGATGCGCTCGGACCGCGCATCCAGCGCGGCGCCAAGCTTACGGTGCACGCCGACATAGTAGAGGATGCCGAAGAAGAGGATGAAGCTGATCGCGACGACCAGATTGCTGTTCGCGTACCACATTCCCTGTCGTCTCCCCTCAGGCCCGGGCCTTCACGGCGGATGCCACCGCCTTCGCGTCCTGCGCCTCGGGCAGCACCGCATCGATCAGCGCCCCGGCGGTATCGGTCGCGACAGTGATCACCGCCGCGGCCGCTTCGTCGCGGATCTCGCGAATGCGCTTCTCGGATTCAGCGGTGCGCGCCGAGATCTCGGCATCCGCCTTCGCCAGCGCCGCGTCGACCTGCGTCTGGATCTCGGCCCTGGTCTCGGCCGCGATCGCCTGCGCCTTCGACCGCGCCTCGGCGAGCGCCTGCTCGTAGGCCTTCTCGGCGTCCGCGGCGCGGCGCCGGAACTCCTCGGCCTTGTCGAGGTCGTCCGCGATCGCGTCGGCACGCTCTTCCAGCGTCTCCGAGATGCGCGGAAGGGCCACGCGCGACATCAGGTAGTAGAGCACGACCAGCGCGACCGCGAGCCAGAAGATCTGGGTCGGCCAAGTCGCGAAGTCGAGTTGCGGCAGCCCGCCTGACGCATGCGGCTCGGCCGCTTCGTGGATGAGTTCGCCGACGGTCTCGGTCGCCATCACGTTCTCCGCGAATTCGCTGCCCGGTTATTTCCGGGCCTTCTTCGAGCGGCCCCTCCAGCCAGGGGCCGCTTCGGTTGTCCAGCCGAAGATCCCGGAGGGATCAGACGGCGAAGAGCAGGAGCATCGCGACGACGAGGCCGAAGATGCCGAGCGCTTCGGCAAAGGCCATGCCGATGAACAGCGTCGCCGTCTGCTCCTTCGCGGCGGCGGGGTTGCGCAGGGCGCCCGCCAGGAAGTTGCCGGCCACGTGGCCCACGCCGATGCCCGCGCCCGCCATGGCGAGACAGGCAAGACCGGCACCGATGTACTTGCCCAGGAGGGCCGCAGCTTCAGCTTCCATGATCCTTACTCCTTGGTTTGGCTGAATTTCGGGGAACGTACGGGGCGAATCCTCAGTGCATGTGCAGAGCGTCGTGCAGATAGACGCAGGTGAGGATCGCGAAGACATAGGCCTGGATGAAGGCGACCAGGAACTCGAAGGCCGTGAGGCCGACCATCGCCGCGAGCGGAACCACCGCCATCGGGCCCAGCCCGCCGGCGATCACCATCGCGAAAAGGCCGGCAAAGACCTTCAGAACCGCATGGCCCGCCAGCATGTTGGCGCCAAGACGGATCGAGTGGCTGACCGGCCGCACAAAGTAGGAGATGAGCTCGATCACGCAAAGGACCGGCCGCAGCCAGCCCGGCGCTTCCTGCGGCCAGAAGAAGGTCAGGAAATGCGCGCCATGCTTCATGAAGCCGATCACGGTCACCGTGATGAATACCGCCAGCGCCAGCGTCACCGTGACCGCGATATGCGCCGTGGGCGTGAACGACCCCGGGATCATGCCAAGCATGTTCGAGAAGAGGATGAAGGTGAACAGCGTGAAGATGTAGGGGAAGTACTTCATCGAGCCTTCGCCCGCGACCTCCTCGACCATCTGGCGCACGAAGCCGTAGAGAAGCTCGGCAACCGACTGCACCCGGGTCGGCACCAGCGCGCGGCCCGAGGTTCCCCAGACCGTGAGCGCGGTGATGCCGAGGACGGAAATCGCCATCCAGAGGGTCGAGTTGGTGATCGAGAGGAGCTGAACCTCCCCGCCGCCAAACAGCGGCTTGATCACGAACTGGTCCATCGGGTGGATGAAGCTCTGCTCACCGTGCTCTGCCGCCGCCACGTCCTGCCCTCGCGTCTGTTCCCCGATCAGGGGGTTGGGTTCTCGTGCTTCGAAGGCGCGCCCTTGGACGAGCTCGCCTCCTGCTTCCGCCTGATCTCCTCGGCCGAGCGAAGCATCGTCTTCACCCCGGCCGCGAAGCCCAGAATTCCAAACACGATCAGAAACAGGGGCAATGTTCCCGCGAGGCGGTCGATCCCCCATCCGATCGCGGCGCCGATGAACACACCGACCACCAGTTCGGTCACCATGCGCCACGCGATCGAGGCAGCACGGATCTCGCCCTCGGCCCGGCCCGACTTCGGACGCTGTGCACTACGCGCCGCATCGATCCGGCCGCCCAGATCGTCGAGAGCGCTCCCACGATCTTTCGGCACGCCCATCGGCGGCTCCTCGCATGACACCAGCGCCGGAGCGTCGAGCCCGGCGAAGTTGCGGCGGACATTACGGAGGGGTCTGTCCTGAGTCAAGCCGCGTCTCGTCTCGGCTCTAACCCTATAAAATATTGAAATATCTCGTATTTCTGATCATGCGACCGGACGGCGCACCGGATCTGGCACGGCTTGCGAGGGCACCTCGCGCCAACAATGACAGGCGCGGAAGCTGCCGGGTGGTTTGCTGGTCGCCGCTTGGCTGCGGATCGGGCTTTGGTGGCGGTCAGGCGTCGACCATCTCGGCCGCGCGCGCCAGGTCGACGGAAACGAGCTGGCTGACGCCCTTTTCCACCATCGTGACACCGAACAGCCGGTCCATCCGGCTCATCGTGATCGCATGGTGGGTGATGATCAGGAAACGCGTCGTCGTGACCCGGCACATCTCGTCCAAGAGGTCGCAGAAGCGGCTCACATTCGAATCGTCGAGCGGCGCGTCCACCTCGTCGAGGACACAGATCGGCGCGGGGTTCGACAGGAACACCGCGAAGATCAGGCTCAGCGCGGTCAGGGTCTGCTCGCCGCCGGAGAGGAGCGACAGCGTCGAGAGCTTCTTGCCCGGCGGCTGGCAGAGGATCTCAAGCCCCGCATCCAGCGGATCGTCCGACTCGACCATGACCAGCCTGGCCTCGCCACCACCGAAGAGATGCCGGAACAGGCGCGCGAACTTCTCGTTGACGCTGTCGAAGGCTTTGACGATCCGCTCGCGTCCCTCGCGGTTGAGCTCCGCGATGCCGCCGCGCAGCTTGGAGATGGCCGCGTCGAGATCCGCCTTCTCCTGGGCGAGGTTGTCGCGCTCGGCGGCGACCTCGCGCGCGTCTTCCTCGGCCCGCAGGTTGACGGCTCCCAGCGCGTCGCGCTGGCGGCGCAGCCGAGCGACATCGGTCTCGGCCGCCATCACCGGCGGCAGGTTCTCGACCTCGGCAAGCTCCGCCGCGAGCGCCTCGGGTTCGATCTCGAGGTCCTCTCGGATCCGCGCGGATGTCTCCTCCACCTTCTCGCCGGCGCCCTCCAGCACAGCCTGCAGGCGCGCGCGTGCCTCACGCCGGTCCGAGGCCGCCCGTTCGGCCTCGCGCTCGGTCGCTTCGGCACGACGCAGCGCGGTCTCGGCCGCGGAGAGTTTGTCGGAGGCCGCGCGCCGGCGGGTTTCCGCCGTCTCGATCTCGTCCATCAGGCGCTCGGCCTTGGCGACGATCTCGTCCGGCAGCGCATCCGCGCCCTTGCGCGCCTCGGCCGTCTCGGCACCACGCCGGTCAAGATCGGCAAGCCGGGACGAGGCATTGTCGAGGCGATCCTGCCAGCCCTTCCGCTCGCGGGCGATCTCGGCCAGCCGCTTCTCGCGCGCCAGCGCCTCGCGCCGGATCTCGTCCGCCCGCCCGCGCGCCGCCAGCATCGCGGTCCGTGCCAGATCCACCTCGCCGCGCTGGCGTTCGACTGCGGCGCGGGCCTCGCCGACATCGTCGAGCTCCGCGACCGCGCCCTCGGCCTCGGCCAGCGCCTCGGCGGCTGCCGTCATCTCGTCGCGCCGCGCCGCGAGGCTGCCGCGCTGTGTCTCGAGCCGACCGCGCCGCATCTCGAGATCGGCTTCAGCCTTCGACATCGCCCGCGCGGTCTCGGCCACCGACTGGTCCGCGGCCCGGCGGCGCGAGCGCGTGTCCTGCTCGGCGCGCGCTGCAGCGTCGAGCGCCTCGCGCGCCCCGGCATGAGCGGCCCGTGCCTCGTCACGCGCCGCCCGGGCTTCGGCCTCGGCCTCGCGCAGTGCCGCGAGGCGGTTCTTCTGTTGCAGGCGCAGCGCTGCCGCCGAGGGAGCATCCTCGGCGCGCTGGCAATAACCATCCCAGCGCCAGAGGTCGCCTTCGCGACTGACGAGCCGCTGGCCGGGCGCGAGCAGCGGCTGGAGCCGCGCGCCCTCGGCCCGATCGACGACGCCGACATGCTGCAGCCGGCGCGACAGTTCGGCCGGCGCCTTGACGTGCGGGGCGATCGGCGCGGCCCCGGCCGGAAGCGGCCCGGGCGCGGGATAAGGATCGAGCGCCAGCCATCCCGTCGCCCCGGCATCCGCCACCGACGAGGCGCGAAGGTCGTCGCCGAGCGCGGCACCGAGCGCCGCCTCGAAGCCCGCGGCGACGCTTACCTGATCGAGCAGTTGCGCGCCGTCGCCACGATCGCGCGCCAGCAGCCGCTCCAGCCCCTGCACTTCGGCCGACAGTGCCGAGAGGGCGCCCTCGGTCTCGGACGCCTGACCGCGAGCCTCGCTTTCCGCCGATTGTGCGGATGCGCGCCGCGCCTCCGCCGCCTCGAGCGCCGCCTCAGCCTCCTCGGCCGCCGCACGAGCCCTGGCCTCGGCCTCGACCGCCTGCGCCAGCACCGTCTCGGCGGCATCGATCTCGGCGGCGAGAGCGGCTTCCGCGGCCTCGGCGCGCTCGATCTCGGCCAGAAGGCGCGCCTGGTTCCCACGGGCCTCGGCAAGCCGGCGCTCGGCCGCCGCCGCGCGGGCCGCGAGGCGCGCCGCCTCCTCCGTCAGCCGGTCGAGGACGGTTTCCTGCTGCGCGAGCTTCTCGCCCGCCGCGCGCGCGGCCTCCGACACCTGCGCCTGCAGAGCATCATGCCCCTCATGCGCGGCCGACAGCTCGGTTTCTTCCTCGGTCAGCCGCCCGATGGTGGCATGCGCGTCGCGCCCCAGCGTCTCCTCGCGCTCGCGGTCAGCGGCGATCTGGCGCGCGAGGGCGGCAAGCCGCTCGATCTCGGCCCGTGCCCGGGCTTCCTCCTCGGCCAGCCGGTCGCGCTCGATGCTCAGGCGCTGATGGACCGCCGCTGCGATCGCCTCCTCCTCGCGCAGGGGGGGCAGCGCTTCCTCGGCCTCCTCGCGCGTGCGGCGCGCGGCCGAGACCTCGGTCTCCGCCCGCGCGGCGGCGCGCACGCCTTCGGCAAGCTCGTCCTCGGCCTTGCGGCGTGCCGATTCCGCCTGCTGCCAGCGCAGGTAAAGCAGGACCGCCTCGGCGCGGCGCAGTTCCCCGGCGATCTCGCGATAACGCTTGGCCTGAGCGGCCTGGCGCTCGAGGCTGCGAAGCTGGGTCTCCAGCCCCTCGAGGACATCCTCGACGCGGGCAAGGTTCTGCTCGGCCCCGTTGAGCTTGAGCTCCGCCTCGTGGCGACGCTGATAGAGCCCCGAGATCCCCGCCGCTTCCTCGAGGATACGGCGCCGCGCCTTTGGCTTGGCATTGATGAGTTCGCTGATCTGGCCCTGGCGCACCAGTGCCGGGCTATGGGCGCCGGTCGAGGCGTCCGCGAACAGCATCTGGACATCGCGCGCGCGGACGTTCTTGCCGTTGAGCGTGTAGGCCGAACCGATGTCCCGGGTGATCCGGCGGCTGATCTCGAGGGAATCGCTGTGGTTGAACGTCGCCGGCGCGAGGCGGTCCGTGTTGTCGATCACAAGGTCGACCGAGGCCGAGTTGCGCGCCGGGCGCGAGGCGGTCCCGGCGAAGATCACGTCTTCCATGCCGTCGCCGCGCATCGCCTTGGCGCGGTTCTCGCCCATGACCCAGCGCAGCGCTTCGAGCAGGTTCGACTTGCCACAGCCGTTCGGGCCGACGACGCCCGTCAGCCCGTCACGAATGACGAGCTCGGTCGGGTCGACGAAGGACTTGAAGCCCTGAAGCCTGAGTCGGGTAAACTGCACGCGGCCTGCCTCTGCCGTTTGTTATCGCGCAATCGTGGGCGAGTCGCCCGCGCCTGTCAATGCGCGACCGCGCGATCTGGGGGGTATCCGCACAGCCGACACTAGATCTAGAGACAGCTCGTTACTCGCGATCCGCCAGGAGCATCAAGCGCAGCGCTTCGGCCGCGGCGGAGATCCCGCGCCCGGCCGGGGTCACGAGATGATAGCCCCGCCCCGTGGCGAAGGCTGTGCCCGGCAAGGGGACCAGCCGGCCCGACGCGATCTCGCCCGCCAGCAGGCCGGGTGACCCGAGCGCCACCCCCTTGCCCTGGACGGCCGCGTCGATCGCGCGGACATAGCTGCCGAGACCAAGTACCGGCGTGGCCTCGAATTCCGTCCCCGGCGACTGCGCCAGCCAAACGCCCCAGTTCACCCAGTCGGGGCCCTGCCGCTCGTAGTCGAGGAGCGGGCCTCGCCGCGCATCCGAGACCCGTCCCGGCGCCACGAGGGGCACCAATACCTCGGCAAAGAGCGGCGTCCCGTCCCATCCGGGCGGCGGCGCGAGACCATAGTGCACCGCCATCGAAACGGATGCGTCGAGCTGATCCTCCGTGCGGTCCGACGACACGAGCCGGACGGGCGCCGCATCGGCGCCAAGCTGGTACTCGGTGATGCGCGGCCCCAGCCAGTAATGCGAGACCGCGACATTCGCGGCGACCGTCACCGAGGCCGTCCCGGCATCCGCCACGGCAGCGCAGGCCGCCGAAAGATAGTCGAGCGCCTCCGCGGTTCTTGCATGTAGAAGCCGCCCCTCGGCGGTCAGCGTGACGGCCCGGCCGCGGCGATGGAAGAGAGGCGCGCCAAGCCGTTCCTCAAGCGCCTTCACGCGCTTGCTGACGGCCGCCTGCGTCACGTTGAGCTCGCCCGCCGCTGCGGTGAACCCGCCCCGCCGCGCCGCGGCCTCGAAGAACAGGAGGGCATCGAGCGGAGGAAGAGCGCGGCGAAGATTTTTCATAACCTGAAGGAATGTTTTTTCCGGAAAATTTGTCAAGTCGTCGCGATATCGCGGCTTGTGCTAATCAATCGCCCAGCTTTGACGAACTTGCGTCATGAACGAGGGTGACCATGGCTGAACTCGATTGGCACGCCGAGCGCTCGGACCTCGCGGGGATCGCGCTTCTCGATCGCGCGCCCCAGGACGAGGGGATTAACCTTGTCGCGGTGCGCGCGTGGCGGATCGGGCGTGTGCGCTCCGAGATGGCGCGGCGCGGCATCGCGGCGTGCATCCTCACCGACCCGGTGAACATCCGCTACGCCACCGGCACGCGGAACATGCAGATCTTCACGGCGCGAAACGCTCCCTCGCGCTATCTGCTCCTGACCGCGGACGCGGCCATTCTCCACGAGTTCACGGGCTGCATGCACCTCGCGGACGGGTTCGAGACGATCACCGATGTCCGCCCGGCGATGACCGCGAGCTTCGTCGCCGCCGGTGAGAAGATCGCCGAGCGCGAGGCAGCCTGGGCCCGCGAGATGGCGGCAACCCTGCGCGAGACGGTCGGCCCCGGCGTTACGGTCGGCATGGAACGGCTGAACGCCGGGGCAACGATCGCGCTGGCCGCCGAGGGCTTCCGCCTTGTCGATGCACAGGCCCCGGTCGAGATGGCCCGCGCCATCAAGTCGGCCGAGGAGATGAAATGCGTGAATGCGAGCCTCCGCGCGACCGAGATCGGCGTCGCACGGCTGCGCGCCGCGATCCGGCCCGGCATCTCCGAGAACGCGCTGTGGTCCGTGCTCCATCAGGCGGTGATCGCGCAGAACGGCGATTACTGCGAGACGCGGCTGCTCTCGTCAGGGGGCCGGACCAACCCCTGGTTCCAGGAGACGGGCGTGAAGGTGATCGAGGACGGCGAGCTCATCGCGCTCGACACCGACGTGGTCGGATGCCACGGATACTACTCGGACTTCTCGCGGACGTTCCATTGCGGCCCGTCCCGGCCCACGGCCCGGCAGCGCGAACTCTACAAGGTCGCGTACGAGCAGGTGCACCACAACATGGGCATCCTGCAGCCGGGCATGACCTTTCGCGACTATGCCGAACGGGCCTGGGCAATCCCCGAGAAATACTTCGCGAACCGCTATTACCTCTCGGCCCATGGCTGCGGGATGACCGGGGAATACCCCTATCTCTACCATCGCGCCGACTTCCCCGATGCCGGGTACGACGGCGTGATCGAGCCCGGCATGACGATCTGCGTCGAGAGCTATATCGGCGAGGAAGGCGGGTCCGAGGGCGTGAAGCTCGAACAGCAGGTATTGATCACCCAGACCGGCATCGAGGTGCTGAGCCGCTTCCCCTTCGAGGCGGAACTGCTGCGCTGACAGCACCGCGCCGTCTCTCGGGACGGCGCGGCGCTTGGCGCAGGCGTCAGAGGTGCTTGTCGAGCAGCGCCGAGAACTCCTCGGCCGACAGGTTGCCGGTGTGCTTCTCGCCGTTGATCAGGAAGCTGGGGGTCGAACGCACGTCATCCGCCGTGGCGAAGTTCTGGTACCGCTCGATCAGCGCCTTGGCATAGTCCTGGTCCGACAGGCAGGCATTGATCGCTTCGGCCGACAGGCCGTTGAGCCGTCCGATCTTCTGGATCTCGGCGGCGATGTCCTGGGAACGGCTCCACTGGTCCTGCTTCTTCAGGAACTGGTCTGCCATCGGGTAGAAGCCCGCCTCACCGCCGCAGCGCGCCACCATCGAGGCCCACAGACCATATCGATCGAAATAGACCTCGCGCAGGATGAACCGCACCTTGCCGGTGTCGACATAGGCCTTCTTGATCTCGGGCCAGGTGTTGACGTGGAAGGCCGCGCAGTGCGGGCAGGTGAACGACGCGTATTCGATCACCGTCACGGGCGCGTCGTCGGCACCGAGCGCGACGTCCTCCATGTAAGGCTCGGCCGCTGCAGCGCGTGGCAGCGCTAGGACGAGCATGCTCGCGGTGGCGGCCGTCATGACGTCGCGGCGGCTCGGGCGGTGGGGCATCGATCACTCCTCGGTGCGTCTGTATCGCGCGCGCCCCGTCCCGGGGCCCGGATGTCATCTCGCGACATAGGCGAGCGCATCCGCAATGTCACGTCAAAGGCTTGTCATTCCGTCGGCTTCGGGCGCGCCGGCCGAGACAATACAAAGGCACCCATCCGCGAGAGGGCGTCGCGCAGCGCCGGGTTCTGCACGGTCCGGGCAAGCTGCTCGGCCCGGGCGCGCGCGTCTGAGGTCACCGGCGCGGGCTCGCGCGCCTCCCCACGCCATGGATTGGGAGCCGGGCGCGCCCGGCCTGGCGACGGCGCATCTGCATCGAAGGGGGTCGCGCCCTCGGCGAAGCCCGGCTGCGCCTCGCCGGCGAGGCCGGTGCCCTGCGTGATCCTGATGCGCGCGATCGCGCGATAGCCGTAATGCGCGTTGATCCGCTCGAGGATCTGCGGCGCGCGGTGCTCGACCTCGAGCGCGGCCGGCCCCTCGGCGCGGACCAGCAGTGTCGCGCCCAGTTCGGCGCCACGCCCGTAGCTGACCTTTACCGGGTGGCAGAGCGCTGACAGCGCGGCGCCCACGATCTCCGGCCAGCGCAACAGGACAGCGGACTCGGCAAAGCCCTGCTTCTCGGCCAGCGGGACAACGCCGGGCGTGACGGCGGCTCCGGCCGCGCGAAACCCGCCGCGCCCGCGCCCGCGGGACGACAATCCCCTGCCGCTGCCCTTGCCGCCTCGCACCGCTGACGCCATCCTCCCCCTCCGTCACCGACCGGCCAAGCGCCAGGTCCGCGGATTCGCTCAGACGGAGGATAGAAACTGCAAGCCCCGACCACAACGCCCGGTGAACAGTGCGACCGGGAGGAGCGCGCTTTCGCACCGCTGGTTCTCGAGTGGTACGACCGCCACCATCGCACGATGCCATGGCGCGTCTCGCCATCCGAGCGAGACGCGGGTCACCGGCCCGATCCGTTCCGGGTCTGGCTGTCCGAGGTAATGCTTCAGCAGACCACCGTCGCCGCGGCCACCGGGCATTTCCTGCGCTTTCTCGCGCGCTGGCCCGACGTGCATGCGCTGGCCAGAGCGCCGCGCGAGGCCGTGCTGGCCGAATGGGCCGGCCTTGGCTACTACGCGCGCGCCCGAAACCTGCACGCCTGCGCCAACGTGGTCAGCCGCGATCTCGACGGCCGCTTCCCCGAAACCGAGAAAGAGTTGCGCGCCCTTCCGGGCATCGGCGCCTACACCGCCGCCGCCATCGCCGCGATCGCTTTCGACCGGCCCGCCACCGTCGTGGACGGCAATGTCGAGCGCGTCATGGCGCGGCTTTTTGCCGAGGCCGCACCCCTGCCCGGCGTCAAGCCGCAACTGCGTGCCCATGCCGAGCGGCTGACGCCGCAAAGCCGCGCCGGGGACTACGCGCAGGCTGTCATGGACCTGGGCGCCACGATCTGCACGCCGCGCAATCCCGCCTGCGGCCTTTGCCCGTGGCGAACGCCCTGCGCCGCACGCGCGAGCGGCACGCAACTCGACCTGCCGGCGCGGGCGCCAAAGCCCGCGAAGCCCGTGCGGCGCGGCGTGGCTTATGTCGCGCATGACCCGCGGGGCCGCGTGCTGACCGTGACGCGCCCGGATGACGGCCTGCTTGGCGGAATGCGCGCCCTTCCGTCGAGCGACTGGACGGAGGCGGGCGGATCCGCGCCCCCTCTCGCCATCGACTGGCGACCCGTCGGCGAGGTGCGGCACACCTTCACCCATTTCCACCTCGTCCTGAAAGTCATGGCGGCGAAGGCACGGGCGCTGCCAGCGGACTGCGGCGAGGCGATGGCCCCGGACGCCGCGCTTCGCGCCATGCCCAGCGTCTTCGCGAAGGCCCTGCGCCTCGCACTGGAAGACCTGCAGAGGACCGGGTCCGACTGACGTCCCGCCAAATGAGCGCGACCCCCGGCCTACAGACCGGGGGTCGCGTCGTGTGTGGCGAAAAGCCCTACGGCGAAACGCATCCGCAGGAAGTGGCTAAATCTGCCGTCAAGCGCGTCCCGGCGCAAGCGGTCTCGGCATGGCGCATCCAACCCGCACGCTGAAGAGCGGAGAAAAAAAGGGCCCCGCGAGGGGCCCTTGCTAGGTGTGGCCGCAGGCAAACGGCCGGGCAGAGAACTGCGAATCTCGTTGCGGTCAGCTCGTCATCTCGGCGCGCACCTGCTGGCGCAGCCAGTCGATGGGGACGGGCTTTCCATCCCGCTTGAAATGCCAGTAGGTCCAGCCGTTGCAGGACGGCGCCCCTTCCAGTTCGGCGCCGACCTTGTGGATCGACCCCGCGTAGCGGTCGGCGATCAGCGTCCCGTCGGCGCGGACCTTGGCCCGGTGACGTCCGTTGACCGAGACGAGTTCCTCGCCGGGGCGCAGCAGGTTGCGCTCGACCAGGTGGCCGAAGGGCACCCGCGGCTCGGACCGCTTCGAGGACGTCACGCTCAGGCTCTCGCGGTCATGCACGGTCACGCTGTCGATACGCGCCCTTGCGACCCGCGCATAGCGCTCCTCACGCTCGATGCCAACGAACTTGCGGCCAAGGCGTTTCGCGACCGATCCGGTGGTCCCGGTGCCGAAGAAGGGATCGACGATCACGTCGCCGGGATGGGTCGTCCCCAGGATCACGCGATGAAGCAGCGCCTCGGGCTTTTGGGTCGGATGCGCCTTCTGCCCCTCGGGATCCTTCAGGCGCTCGCCGCCCGAACAGATCGGGAGCACCCAGTCCGAGCGCATCTGCAGCCCCTCGTTGAGCTCCTTGAGCGCCTCGTAGTTGAAGGTCGGCTTCGCGTCCTCGGACTTGGCCGCCCAGATCAGGGTCTCATGCGCATTGCAGAACCGCTTGCCGCGAAAGTTCGGCATCGGGTTGGTCTTGCGCCAGACGACATCGTTGAGGATCCAGAAGCCAAGGTCCTGGAGGATCGCGCCGACCCGGAAGATATTGTGATAGCTGCCGATCACCCACAGCCCGCCATCGGGCTTGAGCACACGCCGCGCCTCGCTCAGCCAGGCCCGCGTGAAGGCATCATATGCAGCGAAGTTGTCGAACTTGTCCCAGTCGTCGTCGACCGCATCGACGAGGCTGTTGTTCGGCCGGTGCAGATCGCCCCTGAGTTGCAGGTTATAGGGTGGGTCGGCGAACACCAGGTCCGCCGACCCCTCCGGCAGCGCCGCGAGATGCGAGACACAGTCCCCCACCAAAACCGTGTCGAGCGGCAGCTTGCTCATCGTCCCCGTGCTCCTTGCACCTGCGTTGCAAGGACCATGCGTCAAAGATGATTCGTCGTCAATAGTCTTTTGAATCAGTGTGTTGAAGAATTTTCCTCATGTACTACCTTCACACAACATCTTGTGGATGGGCGCGAAGCTCCGTCTATGCAGCGGGGTCACACCGTGTTGCGCCAACGCCGCGCGGTGGGCTGCGGTGCCGTATCCGGCATTCCGTTCCCACCCGTATTGCGGGAACTCGATGGCGTGCTCTGCCATGATGCGGTCGCGCGTGACCTTGGCGATGATCGAGGCCGCGGCGATCGACGCCACCGCGCCATCCCCGCGGACGATCGCCTCGGCCGGAAAGCCCAGCTGCGGCGGCACGCGGTTTCCGTCGATCAGGACACGCGCCGGCGCCAAAGGCAGCGCCGCCAGGGCGCGGCGCAT
Organism: Thermohalobaculum xanthum; assembly: GCF_016623495.1. Taxonomy (GTDB): domain Bacteria; phylum Pseudomonadota; class Alphaproteobacteria; order Rhodobacterales; family Rhodobacteraceae; genus Thermohalobaculum; species Thermohalobaculum xanthum. The sequence continues at coordinate 175,454 of NZ_JAEHHL010000012.1, forward strand.
CGCGAGGTCATTGGCGCGCAGGATCCCGAGGCTGTCGATCTCGTCGACCTCGGCCCGCCCGACGCCGATCTCGGCGCAGGCCCCCAAGACCTCGAACAGCGACACGCGCCGTGCCGCCGTCAGCTTCTTGGAATCGCCGAGTCCCTGGGGCAGGCGCCCGGGATCGAGGACGACGGCCGCCGCGACCACCGGCCCGGCCCAGGGACCGCGCCCCGCCTCGTCAACTCCCGCGCAAGGCAAGGCGCCGGCCCGTTCGGCCGAGAAGTCGAGCATCTCAGTCGTGCGTGACGACAACGCGCCGATCGTCGTCCTGGTCCGAAGGCAGAAGCCCGAAGAATGTAAGCGCCTCTTCCTGGAGCGCGATCTTGATGGCATCGGGCTTCACGCCCTGCTTGATCAGGAAGGCGCGAACCTTCTCGGCCCGGCCCTTCGCGACCTTTTCGTTCGCGGCCTTGGTGCCCTGCTTGTCGACCTGCGCGAGAACGCAGATCGCGAACCGGTGGCTCGCGGTCTCGGCGAACCTCGTCAGCCGGTCGACCTGGTCCTTCGGGATCGCCGTCGCGCCGACGGGATAGCCCTTGATGACGACGCGGCCGGTCTCGGAGAAGCCGCAGGGATTGGCAAGCGCGACGCTTGCACTGGCTGCGACGAATGCTGCGGCGAGAAGGAAACGGCGCATGGAGCCCCCCAAGGGTGAGAAATGAACGACGCCGACCTTACTTGGCCGCTCCGCCCGGGGGAAGCGCCTCAGAACAGAGCAAGCTGGTCGCCGGCCCGGGGTGGCGGCGAGAACAACTCGCATCTGAGCGGCGACGGACGGCGCCCCAGACCAAGCCGATCGCGCGCTACCTCGAAGCGCCGTGCTATCAGGCGCGCATGGACGCCTTCACCCGTGAGCCTGCGGCCCCAGGCGGGATCGTAGTCGCGCCCGCCATGCATCTCGCGCACCCTCCCCATGATCTTGGCGGCGCGGTCGGGAAAGGCACGCTCCAGCCATTCGCGGAACAGGCCGGATACCTCCATCGGCAGGCGCAGCGCGATCCAGGCGGCGAAACTCGCCCCGGCCTCGGCGCCGGCCTCCATCAGTTTCTCGAGCTCGTGGCATGTCAGCCCGGGAACCACGGGCGCAATATTTACGCCAACCGGCACGCCCGCGCGGGCAAGCGCCCTGATCGCGGCGATCCGGCGCCCGGGCGCGGCCGCCCGCGGCTCCATCGCTCGGCTGACCCGCGGATCGAGCGTTGTCAGGGAGACCGTCACGCGCGCGAGGCCTGCCCGTCCCATCCGGCCCAGCACATCGAGGTCATCGGTGATCGCGGCGCCCTTGGTCGTGATCGTGACCGGGTGGCGATAAGCCTCGAGCACTTCGAGGATCCGGCGCATGATGCGATGATCGCGCTCGATCGGTTGATAGGGGTCCGTGTTCGTCCCGATCGCGATCGGCCGGCAGTCATAACCCGGCCGGCGCAGCGCCTGCTCGAGCAGGTCTGGCGCCCGGGGCTTGATCACCAGGCGCGTTTCGAAATCCAGCCCGGGCGAAAGCCCAAGATGCGCATGCGTCGGGCGGGCGAAACAGTAAACGCAACCATGCTCGCAACCGCGATACGGGTTGATCGAACGGTCGAATGGCACGTCGGGCGACGTGTTGCGCGCGAGGATCGAGCGCGACGCGTCGACGCTGACGGAGGTCCTGAGCGGCGCGGCTTCCTCGCCGGCGGGCCAGCCATCATCGAAGCTCTCGGTCGTCAGCCGCTCGTAGCGTCCGGCGGGGTTGACCGCCGAGCCACGCCCTCGGCGCGCCGTCTCGGGAAGTCGGTCGTCGAAAAGCTCGGCCATACGCGCCTCCTGCAAGAGCGAACATTACAGGAACATCCGCGGCGGACGCAAGTGGAAGGCCCACGATGTCGTGCCGGATGGTTCCGGTCGCGGCGCACGCAACCACAGCGCCCGCCACGCGTTGACCGACTGGACAAGGATCGTGGAAACAGGGCTGGCGACCCCGGCAGGGTTATGGGTTTTCAATTTTTTCAATACCTTAAGCAGGAACACTCCATATCCTCCGACAAATGTCAGTCAATGGGTTGCAGAAAACTTTGGAACGCGCCGTGAGGCCGCCGCTCGGGTCGGCTAGGCAGTCAGGCGCGTCCAGCTTCGGGCGGGTAGCCGTCGAGCCAGACATATTCGCGCAGGAGCCCACCACCGACCTCGTACTCGGCGATCCGGTTGCCCTCGAGGTCGTGGACGATGTGGAGCGTCTCCGCCGGCATGCCACAATCGTTAATCACCCAGCCCGAGAGGCCAGCCCGGTTGCAGGCGCGTACGTGAGAGCCGCCCAACGGCCCTACCTAGCGTCAGCGCAGTCAATCCGAATGGTGGTTCCATCCTTCTTATGATAAAACTCAATACACTGACTATCATCATGTGTAATTGAACGTCGTCCAACATCAGGTGCCGTGAGAACCTCCGAGAGAGACACGCTTCCGTTGTCGTCCCAATCCATTTCGGCGTAGGAGTGGCCGGACATTACGATCGGCACCATGGAGGCTGCGAGCACACAGAGAGAAACAGAGATCGCCCCCAAAATGATTAGTCGTCGCCTTGCCATCACTTTACCCATGGTGCGTTCGAACCCGTCGCCGGTGTGGATTGCGGTAAAGTTTGCCTTCCTTTAACCAGACCTTGAATGCCACTTATGGAGTCAGCCAAGCTGTTCGGCAAAATATTATCGCCAACGGGATAGCGCAGTTCATTCAAGAACTCCTCGACCGGATCGGTGCAGTTGTTCCATATCGCGTTATAATCTACACGATGGCGAGTAAAGCACTGTGAAAACGGCACTTATTCTATGGGGTTCAAATTCAGAATGAATACCGCCCCATCTCGGGAACTGTTTAGCTCATTATATTCGTCCCTATCGAACTCGCACTGGCAGTTAGGAGAGGAGCTATAGGCGCGGTCATCCACAAAAGCCGACACGTGGCCAAAAGAGGATCTGCCCCATCCCGCGCCGCTCCATACGATTACCCCGGCTTCCAAACCCGTCGGATCCGTGTACCGCATCGGCGACTGCCGCGCATATCCATACACGCTCGCGGCGTCCACGAGCCCGAGCGGGTGCGGCTGGAGGTAGCGGCCGGTGGTGGGGTCGTAGTCGCGGTGCCAGTTCTGATGCAGGCCGTTCGCCGGGAGATCGCTCCACCGGAGCGATCTCTGATCCGGCTCACCCGCCTGGTACCGCTGGCCGGGAAAGCGCAGGGCCGGGACCGGGCCGGTCGCGACGTGCATGCCGCCGAAGGGCAGAGACTCGCCCCGATCGCGAGGCCGGCTTGCACGCAGCGCGATGAGGGCCCTGCACACCTCGGTACGAGTTTCCGCCTGAAAGTCGGGAGTCCCAGGTTCTGCGTTCCACCTTTTTTTGACGGATAACTATTTGATAAATAATATATTTTTCAAAAATGGCGACCCCGCCAAGAATATCGTTCTCCAATCTTTTCAATAACTTAAACAGGAACGAACCATGCCTTGCGCGCAAAGTCAATCAATACCTTACAAGGACGTTTGGAACGCGCCAAAAAACGATCTAGGAAATTCCGACAATCGACCGGGGTGGGCGATCCAGACCAACTCCGCAAGTTGCGCTTAGGGCGGAGAGTGGTCATTCGCTGCGCGGTGCGCCAACAGCAGCTCCGCGGACTATGCGGTCGTAAGGCCGTCGGCGGGTTTTTGGCGAGTTGCAGACATACGCACGTTTCATGGCGGGCGACGACGACACACCGACCGCCGCTCCATCTTTCGGCTTTCAAGCAGGCCCGGAGCCGCGTCACGGTCAGACGTTTGCGCATCACTACGCGGCATGGCGGCCCTCGCGCCGCCTGTCCGGACATCCGGAAAGCGGAAAGCTAGAACTTCAACTGCCCGCGCAATCCGAGGAAGACAGCGGGTTCGGTTCCCGCGAGCGCCGGGTTCACGACCTGAAGGTTGGCCGACAGACGCGCCCAAGGCGCGACGGCGACGTTGTAGTAGATCTCGAACAAGCTCTCGGTTTCGACGAAAAGCCCGGCCGCCGCGGCAGAGCGCTTGAATGGGTTGCTGAAAATGTATTGGCCGATAGCGATACCCCAGAGGTCGTCCGAGCGCCCCGGAACGAAGCTGTTGCCGCCGAGGCCGAGATACCAGTGGCCGCGCACCGGGTTCGGGTTGCCATCAGAGATTGCCGCCTCTCCGAACACGCCCCAACCCTTGTCCGGCGCGCCCTCGATCTCGTCGATATACTGGTAGAAGCTGTACGAGGTGTACCAGTATCCGCGAACGGTCGCGAAATCGTCCTCGATCTCGCTGTCGAACTCCTCCGGGATCCCGATCTGCGGAATGTCGTTGAAGTCGAGGCTGTCCGTTGTCAGATGATTTGGGCCACGGAGGAGGTTTTCG
>NZ_JAEHHL010000013.1 GCF_016623495.1 Thermohalobaculum xanthum
CGCCCCTGCGCGCGGTCGCCGGCGGCGCCGTGGCGGCAGCCGCGCCGCGGGCCGAGCGGGCGCCGGCCGCGCAGGCCGAGGCGGTGGTCGTGAGCCTCGAGGACATCGCCGCGATGGTGGTGGGCGAGCGCGACATCAAGCTGCTCGACGAGATCGAGCGCTTCCTCAGCCCGGTCACCCTGCGGGTGGGACTGATCGAGTTCACCCCCCGTCCGGGCGCACCCGCCGATCTGGCCGGGCGCCTCGCGCAGATGCTGCACCGGGTGACCGGCCGGCGCTGGTCGGTCGCGGTCAGCGATGCGGCCGGCGGCCAGACCCTGGCCGAGAGGCGCGCCGAGGAGGAGGCCGGAATGATGGCCGAGGCCGCGCGCCACCCGCTGGTCATGGCCGCGCTTGCCGCCTTCCCCGGCGCAAAGATCGGCGCGATGCGGCCGCTCTCGGCTCTGGCGCCGGCCGGCGAACCCGACTATCTCGCCCCCGTGCCCGAGGACGACGCGGTCGACATCGACGGCGACATCCTCGATGCGGATGACCCATTCGGAGAGGAGGGCTGACATGCTCAAGGGACTGGGCGACATGGCCAAGCTGATGCGCGAGGCCCAGAAGATGCAGGAGCGCATGGCCGAGGCGCAGTCCCGCATCGCCGAGATGACGGCCGAAGGCACGGCCGGCGCCGGCATGGTGCGCGCCACCGCCTCCGGCGAGGGCGAGGTCAAGGGGCTGAAGGTCGACCCCTCGCTGATCGACGGCTCGATGGAGAAGGAGGTGCTCGAGGACCTGATCGTCGCCGCCGTCAACGACGCCGTGCGCAAGGCCAAGGAGCAGGCGCAGGAGGAGCTGTCCAAGCTGACCGAGGGGCTGCCCCTGCCGCCGGGCTTCAAGTTCCCAGGGACGTGACGCCGATGGCCGAGGACATGCCGGGCGCGGCGGAGGGCACGAGCTTCGGCACCGCGGCCTATGGCGGCGAGGCCTGGTCGCCGCGCACCGCGCCCCATGCCGCCGAGATCGGTACCCACTGGGCCGAATGCGGCATCGCCAACGAATGGGCGCCGCTGGGCTGCGTGCTCGTCTCGGCTCCCGGCCCGGCGCTGGCGGCGGCCAGCAACGAGGCCGACCGCAACCAGCTCCTGGCCCCGGTCGATCTGGCCCGCGCGGCCGACGAGCATGCGCGGATGGCCCAGGCCTATCGCGATGCGGGCGTGACGGTGCTGGAGGTGCCGCCCTCGGCCACCCATCCCAACCAGATGTTCTGCGCCGATCTCTTCGTGATGACGCCCGAGGGCGCGATCCTTGCCCGGCCCGCCTCGACCGTGCGCGCGGGCGAGGAGGTGGCGGTCGCGGCCTGCCTTGCCGCCGCGCGGGTGCCGGTCCTGATGACGTTGAGGGGCGAGGCCACCTTCGAGGGCGCGGACCTGATGTGGCTGGACGCGCATTGCGTGCTGGTGGCGCGGGGCCTGCGCACCAACGACGCCGCGATCGCCCAGATCGCGGGGCTCCTGGGCCAGATGGGGGTCGAGACCATCGCCGTCGACCTGCCCTTCGGCACCATGCACCTGATGGGCATGTTGCGCATCCTCGACCGCGATCTCGCCGTGGCCTGGCCGCGGCGCACGCCGCATGCGGCGGTGGTGGCGCTGCGCGCGCGCGGCTTTCGCGTCGCGTTCCTGCCGGACCTGGGCGAGGCCGACACCAACACGGCGATGAACGTGGTCACCCTGGGCCCGCGCCGGATCCTGATGCCGGCCAGCCCCGCCGCCCGCGCCTTCTACGAGGGCCTGGGTGTCGAGGTGACCGAGACCCCCACGGCCGAGCTGCGCAAGGCGGCGGGCGCGGTTGGCTGCCTGACCGGCGTGGTCGCGCGGGCGCGCGGATGACCGGGCCCGGCAGCGAGATCGAGCGGCTGATCGAGCTTATGGCCAAGCTGCCGGGCCTCGGCCCCCGCTCGGCGCGGCGCGCGGCGCTGGCGCTGGTGAAGAGGCGCGAGCGGCTGCTTCTTCCGCTGGCGCAGGCAATGGCCGAGGTGGCGGAACGGGTCGCGCTCTGCGAGGTCTGCGGCCATGTCGCGACCGGGCCGCGCTGCGGGATCTGCACCGACGCGCGGCGCGACGCCACGCGGCTTTGCGTGGTCGAGGACGTGGCCGACCTCTGGGCGCTGGAGCGCGCGGGGGTGTTCAAGGGGCGCTACCACGTGCTGGGCGGAACGCTCTCGGCGCTCGACGGCGTAACGCCCGAGAGCCTGCGCATCCCCGAGCTTGCCGCCCGCGTCCGGGCCGAGGGCGTTGTCGAGGTCATCCTCGCGGTCGGCGCCACGATGGACGGGCAGACCACGGCGCATGTCGTGGCCGACTATCTCGAAGGGACCGGGGCCGAGGTCACGTCGCTGGCCAAGGGCGTGCCGGTCGGGGGCGAGCTCGACTATCTCGACGACGGCACGATCTCGGCCGCGCTCAGCGCGCGCAAGGCGTTCTGAGGGGTGTGAGTAACGCTTTCACACGTAAAATCGTGATCAAGTATTTGATTATATTTCATTTACTAAATTCCATGACGCGGCTCGGCCTAGGGGCCGGGTTCACGGCAACTCGCTCAGGAACCGCGTGAGGCAGGTCACACGCCGGTCCACATGCTCGGGCGCCTTCTCGCCCTCGTGATGACAGACCCAGACCGTCGCCATGCCGCGCGCCTTGGGCACCGCGAGGTTGCGGGCGTCGTCCTCGACCATGGCGGCACGGGCGGGGTCGAAGCGGGCGTGCTCGCGCACCCGGTCATAGGCGGCGGCCGAGGGTTTGGGCTCCAGCCCCTTGTCCTCGATGCCGTAGATCCCCTCGAACAGCCCGTCGAGGCCGCGCGCGCTCAGCACCCGCTCGGCATGGGCGCGCGCGCCGTTTGTGTGCACGAGCCTGCGCCCCGGCAGGCGGGCGAGCGCGTCATGCAGCGCCGGGTCGGGCTTCAGCCCCGAGAGGTCGATCTCGTGCACGTGGTCGAGGAAGTCCTGCGCATGGACGCCGTGATGGTCGATCAGCCCCTTGAGCGTGATGCCGTAGCGTTCCCAGTAGAGGCGGCGCAGCCGGTCGGCCTCGGTCCGCGCGACGCCCAGCGCGCCCATGATGAAATCCGTCATCCGCCGGTCGATCTGGTCGAACAGCCGCGCCGAGGGGTGGTAGAGCGTGTTGTCGAGATCGAAGACCCAGGTCTCGATCCGGGTGAAGTCGGGCGCGCGGGATGCAGCTTGTGGCATTGTCAGCAGGGGACGGGTCATCGCAGGATCGGACTATCGCCGGAATCGTCGCCTGATGGGAGAGCAAAGATGGCCGAGGCAGCGGAATGGGCCGGCCGCGTCGGGCTGGAATGGGCGCGCCGGGTGCAGGCGCTCGACCGCCAGCTTGCGCCCGCGGGCGAGATCGGGCTGAAGGCGCTGGACGCCCACCCGGGCGAGCGGGTGATCGACCTCGGCTGCGGCGCCGGCGCGATGACCCAGGCCATCGCCGCGGCGGTGACGCCGGGAGGCGCGGTCACCGCGCTCGACATCTCGCCCGACCTGCTTGACGTCGCCCGCGCCCGCGTCGGCATGGGCTGCGTGCATTTCCACGAGGGGGATGCGGCGCAGTTCGACCTCAGCGGCGGGCATGACGCGCTGTTCTCGCGGTTCGGCTGCATGTTCTTCGACAATCCGCCCGCCGCCTTCGCGCGGCTGCGCCGGGCGCTGAAGCCCGGCGCGCGGGTGGTGCTGACGGTCTGGTCCGACATGGCGCGAAACCCCTGGGCCCGGATCCCCGCCGAGGTCGGCGCGCGGGTGCTGGGCCCGGCCGAGCCCAAGTCGCCGACGGCGCCCGGCCCCTTCGCCTGGGCCGATCCCGCCTATCCGCACGCGATCCTGACCGAGGCCGGGTTCGGGGGCGTCACGCAGGACGAGCACGATATCGAGCTGGTGATCGGCGACGGCGCCGAGGCGGACCCTGTCGAGCGCGGCGTGACCATGCTCACGCACATCGGCCCCCTTGCCCGCAGGCTGGCGAGCGAGGCGCCGGCCACCCGCGCCCGCGCGGCCGACGCGCTGCGCGAGGCCATCGCGCCTCACGTGCGCGACGGCTGGCTGCGCATGCCCGGCGTGGTCCGGATCATTCGGGCTCGAAACTGAGCGCGACCCCGTTGATGCAGTAGCGCAGGCCCGTCGGCCGGGGCCCGTCGGGAAAGACATGGCCCAGATGCGCGTCGCAGGCGGCGCAGACCACCTCGGTGCGGCGCATGAACCAGCTGCGGTCCTCATTCTCGGCGACCGCGCTGTCGGCGGCGGGCTGCCAGAAGCTGGGCCAGCCCGTGCCGCTGTCGAACTTGTGCGCCATGTCGAACAGCGCGGTGCCGCAGCAGACGCAGTGGAACTTGCCGGGCTGCTTGGGAAAATTGTCGTTGGTGAAGGGCCGCTCGGTGCCCTTGCGGCGCGTGACGCGATAGGCCTCGGGCGAGAGCTGCGCGCGCCATTCGTCGTCGTGCTTCAGAACCTTTCCGGCCATGCCGCGTTCTCCGTGCAGTGATGTCTGCCTAGGCGTCATACGGATGTCGCGCCCGTGCATATATATAGGGCCACAGGTGGTCTGCGCGTAACCCGCGCAGCAGGGATCGAGCTCCCCGGAGGTTCACATGTTCGGGATCGGCAAATACAATGCACGCTTCGCCGAGACGGAGGCGGATATCCGCCGCTGCCAGCAGCTTCGCTACCTTGCCTTCATTGCCGGCCGCGGGCTCGGCAGCGGGCCGGGCGGCGGGTATGCCGGCGGGGCCGAGGGGCTCGATGCCGACGGCTTCGATGCGATCTGCAGCCACCTGATGGTCGAGGAGGTGAAGTCCGGCCAGCTGGTGTGCTGCTTCCGGATGCTGCCGCTCGACGATGGCTCGCAGATCGGGCGGAGCTACTCGGCGCAGTATTACGAGCTGTCGCGGCTCAGCGCCTTCCCCGGCAAGATGGTCGAGATGGGCCGCTTCTGCATCCATCCCGAATGGCGCGATCCCAACATCCTGCGCATCGCGTGGGCGGCGATGAGCGCGCATGTCGAGCGCGAGGGCGTCGAGCTGTTGTTCGGCTGCTCGTCCTTCCACGGGGTCGATGCCGAGGAGTACCGCGACGCCTTTGCCCTGCTGCGCGAGAAGCACCTGGCGCCGCGGCGCTGGCTGCCGCTGCCCAAGTCCCCGCGGATCTTCCGCTTCGCGCGTGCCTTGCGCTTCTTCAAGCCCGACCTGCGGCTGGCGATGCGCCGCATGCCGCCGCTGTTGCGCACTTACCTGGTGATGGGCGGCTGGGTGTCGGACCACGCGGTGATCGACAAGGACCTCAACACGCTCCATGTCTTCACCGGGGTCGAGGTGAGCCGCGTGCCCTCGGCGCGGGCGGCGCTCCTGCGACCGCGCCGTGCCGTCGGGACCTGAGCGCCCCGCGGCGCTTGCGCGTGCCGTGCATGGCGCTATGACGGCAGGGGCCGGGCCGCGCGCCCGGTGACATCCGGAGCCCGCCATGACCGTGTCCCCCTCGCCCTTCGATCCCGCCGCCGTCGCGCCCGAGACCGCGGCCTTCAACGACGCGCTCGAAAAGGCGCTGGCGCTGGTGCCGGTCGTCAACACGGTGCCGCCCGAGCTGACCCGCAAGGCACGGGCCGAGGGGCGCGGCCTGTTCCCGCCTGCCGGGCCGCTCGAGGGCTCGGAATGGCGAGAGATCCCCGGCGCGCCGGGTGGGCCTGCGCGGCGGGTGCGGCTGAGCCCCGCGCCTGGTGCTGCGCGCGGTACCTACCTGCACATTCATGGCGGCGGCTGGACGCTGGGGTGCCCCGACCAGTCGGACGGCTACAACCAGCGCATCGCGCGCGAGACCGGGCTCGACGTCGTGTCGGCGGAGTATCGTCTGAGCCCCGAGAACCGCTGGCCCGGCTGCGCCGAGGATTGCGAGGCGGCGGCGCGCTGGGTGCTGGAGACGCGCCCCGGCCCCGTGCTGATCGGCGGCGAATCGGCCGGCGGCCATCTGAGCATGGTCACCTTCCTGCGGCTGGCCGCGGCCGGGCTGGCCGACCGGATCGCGGGGCTCGTGCTGAACTATGGCGTGTTCGACATGCGCATGACGCCCTCGGCGCGCAACTGGGGCCAGCGCTACCTGATCCTGTCGACCCCGGTGATCGACTGGTTCGCGCAGAACCTGCTGGGCGCGGCCGACCGAGCCGACCCCGGCGTGTCGCCGCTGCTCGCGCCGCTGCCGGCGCGCCTGCCGCCAGCGCTGTTCCAGTGCGGCACGGCCGATCCGCTGATCGACGACACGCTGTTCATGGGGCAGCGCTGGCAGGCCGCTGGCGGGCGGGCCGAGGTCGCGATCTACCCGGGCGGCGTGCATGCCTTCGACTGTTTCGACCTCGGGATCGCGCGGCAAAGCCGCGCCCGAGAGGCCGCGTTCCTGCGCGACTGCCTGGGCTGACGGCGCGCGAGAAGCCGTTTCAGAATCGCCCCGCCCCATGCTATGGATTGGGGCATGAACACGGCGCAACGCAACATCATGGGTTCCAGGCCCCGGATTCGCCGCCTCTCGGAGGCCGCGGCCAACCGCATCGCCGCGGGCGAGGTGGTCGAGCGCCCCGCTTCGGCGGTGAAGGAGCTTGTCGAGAACGCGATCGACGCGGGCGCGGGCCGGATCGAGGTGGCGCTGGCCGATGGCGGCAAGACGCTGATCCGGGTCTCGGATGACGGCATCGGCGTTCCCGAGGACGAGCTTGCGCTGGCCTTCGAGCGGCACGCGACCTCGAAGATCGACGGCTCGGACCTCGTGCACATCACCAGCTTCGGCTTCCGCGGCGAGGCACTGCCCTCGATCGGCGCGGTGGCGCGGGTGAGCCTGAGCTCGCGCGCCCTCGGCGCCGACGCGGCCTGGGAGATCGCGGTGAACGCGGGCGAGATCGGCCGGCCCCGGCCGGCGGCGCGCGGCCAGGGCACCACGGTCGAGGTGCGCGACCTGTTCTCGGCCACGCCCGCACGGCTCAAGTTCCTGCGCTCCGAGCGCGCCGAGACGCAGGCCGCCTCGGACACGCTGCGCCGGCTGGCGCTGGCCGAGCCGGGCATCGGCTTCGTGCTGCGCGAGGTCACCGGCGGCGGCGAGGGGCGGGCGCTCCTGAGCCTCGCGCCCGAGAGCGGCGGCGAGATGGAGGCGCGCCTCGCCCGGATCGACCGGGTGCTGGGCCAGGGGTTCGCCCAGAACGCGCTGGCCGTCGAGGCCGAGCGCGAGGGCGTGCGCCTCACCGGCTTTGCCGGCCTGCCCACCTATGCGCGGGGCGCGGCGGTGCACCAGTACCTGTTCGTCAATGGCCGCCCGGTCCGTGACAAGCTGCTGGCCGGGGCCCTGCGCGCGGCCTATGGCGACTTCCTGTCGCGCGACCAGCACCCGGTCGCGGTGCTGTGGGTCGATCTCGCGCCCGAGCGTGTCGACGTGAACGTGCACCCGGCCAAGGCCGAGGTGCGGTTCCGCGAATCGGGCGTGGTGCGGGGGCTGGTCGTCTCGGCGCTGCGCCATGCCCTGGCCGAGGCCGGGCACCGCGCGGCGACGACGCTGTCCGACGCGGCGCTGGGGGCGTTCCGTCCCGCGGCAGGCTCGGCTGCCCCGCGCGCGGGATGGCGGGGCGGCGAATGGCGCCCGCCGGCGCCGGACCTTCTTGCCGCGGGCACCGCGGCGCAGGCGCCGGCTGGCGGCACGGCCGAGTTCGCAGGCTTCGCCGAGCAGGCCGGATGGTCGGCGCGCGCCGAGGTGCCCGAGCCCGAGGCGGAGACGCCCGCCGCCGAGGGATCGCCGGACTTTCCGCTGGGGGCGGCACGCGCCCAGATCCACGAGAACTACATCCTCGCCCAGACCCGCGACGGCTTGGTCATCGTCGACCAGCACGCCGCGCATGAGCGGCTGGTCTACGAGCGGCTCAAGCGCCAGATGGCGGATGCGGGCGTGAAGCGTCAGGGCCTGCTGATCCCCGAGATCGTCGATCTCGGCGCCGGCGCGGGCCCGGTTGCCGATCACGCCGAGGCGCTGGAGGCGCTGGGCCTGGTGGTCGAGCCCTTCGGCGATGGCGCGGTCTGCGTGCGCGAGGTGCCCGCGATCCTCGGCGATTGCGACGTGGCGGGCCTGATGCGCGACGTGGCCGACGAGATCGCCGACGGCGGCGGCGCGGGGTCGCTGCGCGCGCGGCTCGACGCGGTGCTCTCGCGCATCGCCTGCCACGGCTCGGTCCGGTCGGGCCGGCGGCTGACCGTGCACGAGATGAACGCGCTCTTGCGCGAGATGGAGGCGACGCCCGGCTCGGCCACCTGCAACCACGGGCGACCGACATCGGTCGTGCTCTCGCTCGCCGATATCGAGCGCCTGTTCGGGCGCCGGTGATGGAGGCGCTGGTGGCCGCCATGCGTGCGGCCCTTGCCGGGGTCGATCCGCTGCATCTGGCGGCGGGGGCGTTGGCGCTCCTCGTTCTGGCCATACTGGTCACCGCGCGCCTTGCGCGGGGCGGCCAGCGCGGTCTTGGCCCGGCGCTTGACCGGTTGGGGCAGGGTCAGCAGCAGCTGGTGGGCGCGCTCGCGCAGCTGGCCGAGGCGCAGGCCGGCGCCCAGATCCGCGCGATGGAGACGATGGAGCGCAGGCTGGGCGAGGTGTCGAGCCGTGTCTCCGCGACGCTTTCAGGCTCGGCCAGCGAGACGGCCAAGAGCCTCGGCGCGCTGCAGGCGCGGCTTTCGGTGATCGACGCGGCGCAGGGGCGGATCGAGCAGCTCTCGGGCAACGTGCTTGGCCTGCAGGAGATCCTGTCGAACAAGCAGGCGCGCGGCGCCTTTGGCGAGGTGCAGCTGGCCGAGATCCTGCGCCACGCCCTGCCGCCCGACGCCTATGCGCTGCAGGCCACGCTGTCGAACGGCCGGCGGGCCGATGCACTGGTGCACCTGTCGCATCCGCCGGGGCCGATGGTGATCGACTCGAAATTCCCGCTCGAGGCCTACCAGGCGCTGGCCTCGGCCCGTACCGAGCGCGAGAAGCGCGAGGCCGCCCGGGCGCTGAGGGCGGCGGTCCAGACCCATGTCGCGCATATCGCCGAGCGCTACATCATCGAGGGCGAGACCGCGGAATCGGCGCTGATGTTCCTGCCCTCCGAGGCGGTCTATGCCGAGTTGCACGCGAACCATGCCGAGGTCGTCCGCCAGGGTTTCGAGCGGCGCGTCTGGATCGTCTCGCCCACCACCACGATGGCCATGCTGACGACGATGCGCGGGGTGATGCGCGACGCCCGGATCGCGGCGGAAAGCGGCCGGATCCGGCGCGAGCTGGGCGCGCTGACGCGCGATATCGGGCGGCTGGTCGATCGGGTCGGCAATCTCGAGCGGCATCTCGCGCAGGCGGGCGAGGACCTGCGCGGCGTCCGCATCACGGCCGACCGCGCTGCGACCCGCGCCACCCGGCTCGAGGAGGTCGAGTTCGGCGGCGACGAGCTGAGCGCGGCCGAGTAGGTCCCCTCAGACCCAGTCGATCCGCGCCACCAGCTGGCCGTGGTCCGAGGCCAGCGCGTCATACCGCCCGCGCGGCAGGCCGCCGTCGTTGAGATGGTCGTTGAACGCGCGCAGATGGCCCAGCCAGGCGATCTGGCGCGGGTCGCCGTCGCGGAAATGCGCCGATAGGAGCAGGCGGTCGAGGCTCTGGTAGACACCGCCGAAGGCCGAGGTATGAAAGGCCGCGCGCCCCACGCGGGCCGAGGCGACGGCCTCGGCCGAGTCGAGCCGCAGCCCCTCGATCCGCGCGCGGATGATGCGGTCTTCCTCGGCGGTCCAGGTGCCCTCGGCGCCGAAGCGGGGCTCGGTCGTGTAATCGCTGTCGGGCCGCTCGCCCGCCAGGATCAGCGCGGCGTCGCCCATGTGCGGCGCGTTCACGTCGCCCGCCACGATCACCGGATGGCCTGCCTCGAGCACGGTCACCACCTCGCGCCGGACGGCCAGCGCCTCGCCCATCCGGCGCAGGCTCGCGCGGATCGCGCCGCGCCCGCGCCCGACCGCGTCGTAGTTCATCAGGTCGCCCTCGGGCGCGTCCGGGCCGCCATGGGGAAACTCGGGCGTGGGCGACTTGAGATGGATGTTGAACAGCGTGATCTCGCGCCCCTCGATGTCCAGCCGCACCCACTGGATCGGGCGCGACAGCCGCGTCAGGCTCCATTCCCCCGCCAGCCCGGCCCGCAATTGCATGAAATCGACCGAGACCGGGCGGCCGGAGATGTCCTGCAGATGCCCCGAGTCGAGCACGCGATGGCGCGACAGCACGGCGAGGCCGGGGCGCGGGTGGGTTTCGTTCTCGTTGAGATTGCGGGCGAATCGAAGGCCGTCGCCATAGGGTCGCCACGGGCCCCCGCGCCACAGGGTGCCGCCATAACCGCCTCCGGCCAGCGCCGCGGCGCGCGCGTCGGCCCGGGCGGCCAGCGCGGCGAGGGCGGCGGCGTCGAACACCTCCTGCACCGCCACCAAGTCGGCGTCCATTGCCAGCAGCTGGTCGGCCAGCCAGTCGAGCTTCCAGTCGAAGTCGTCCGCGCTCAGCCCATCGCCATGGTAGAACGGCCTGCCCGGAGAGATCAGGTTCTGGGCATTGAGCGTGGCGACGGTGAAGCCCATGCCGGATCAGAGCCGTGCCAGCGCGCGCGAGAACATCGGCGGATCGACATTGCCGCCGGTCGCGACCACGATCACCGCGTCGCCCTCGATCTCGTCACCGCGCGACAGCGCGGCGGCAAGCGCGACAGCGCCGCCCGGTTCGACCACGATCTTGAGCCGCAGGAAGGCGGTGGCCACCGCCGCCAGCGCCTCGTCGTCGGTGACCGACAGCCCCGGGCCCGCGCGACGCGACAGGATCGGCCAGGTCAGCTCGCCCGGGCAGGGCGTCACGATGGCGTCGCAGATCGATGTGGCGCCGGACGGGTTGCCGAGCCGCTCGCCGGCCGCGAGCGAGCGCTTCCAGTCGTCGAAGCCCGATGGCTCGGCGGTGCGCACGCGCAGCCCCGGTGCCTCGGCCTCGAGCGCCAGCGAAATCCCCGAGGCGAGCCCGCCGCCGCCGGTGCAGACCAGCACATCGGCCCGCGTGACTCCGGCGTCGCGCGCCTGGGCCGCGATCTCGAGCCCGGTCGTGCCCTGGCCCGCGATCACCATCGGCTCGTCATAGGGGCGCACGATGGTCAGGCCGCGCTCGGAGGCGATCGCCTCGCCCTTGGCCTCGCGGCTTTCGCCGCCGGCGCGGTCATAGGTCACGACCTCGGCGCCATGGGCGCGGGTGTTGGCAAGCTTGAGCGCCGGCGCGTCCGCCGGCATCACGATCACGGCGGGCACGCCCAGCAGCTCGGCCGCATGCGCCACGCCCTGCGCGTGGTTGCCCGAGGAATAGGCGATCACGCCGCGACGGCGGGCGTCCTCGGGCAGCGCGGTCAGCGCCGACCAACCGCCCCGGAACTTGAAGCTGCCGGTGCGCTGCAGGCACTCGGCCTTGACGAGAACCCGGCGCCCGGCCGCGCGGTTGAGCAGCGCGCTCTCGAGCAGCGGCGTGCGCAGCGCATGCCCCTCGAGCCGCCGGGCGGCGGCGCGGATGTCGTCGATCGAGATGGCATCGCTCATGCCGCGTGCTCCGCAAGAAAGGTGTCGATGGCGGCGAGCGCGACCGGCTCGTCGAGGAAGGGGACATGGCCGCGGTCGGGCACGGTGACCGCGACGAGGCCGGGCTTGCGCGCCTGCATCTGGGCCAGCGTCGCGGGGCTGAGGACCTCGGAGTTCGCGCCGCGCAGCACCAGGATCGGCACCTCGATCTCGTCGAACAGCGGCCAGAGATCGGCGGGGCCTGCCGCCAGGGCGGCCTCGACCGCCTCGCGCAGCCGCGGGTCGTAGTCGAGCGCGGGCCGGCCGCCCTCGTCGCGGAAGATCCGCCGGGCCTGTGCAAGCCAGGCCGCGCGATCGAGGTCGGGGAAGCTTGCGGCATGGGCGCGGTGCAGGCCCGCGGCGGCGGCGTCGAAATCGGGAAAGCCCGGGTCGCGGCCCAGGTAGCCCAGGATCGCCTCGATCCCGGCGGGCTCGATCACGGGGCCCACGTCGTTGAGGATCAGGCACGAGACCATCGCCGGCGCCTTGGCCGCGAGCCCCATGCCGATCAGCCCGCCGCGCGAGGTTCCCAGGATGGCGGTGCGGGCAATGCCGAGATGCGCGAGCAGGAGCGCGGCGTCGCCGCCCTCGACCATCGGCGTGTATTCCGCGCAGGGCGCCTCGGCCCAGTCCGAGCCGCCGCGTCCGCGATAGTCCATGCGCAGCACGCGGTGGCGCGATGCCAGGTGCGCGGCGATCGGCTCGAAGTCGCGCATGCTGCGGGTGAGGCCTGGCAGGCACAGCACCGCGGGCCCGTCGCCGGCGACGTCATAGGCGATGCGGCGTCCGTCGGCCGAGGCGAAGCGGCGCGGCGCGTCCGCGCTCATGCGGCCCCCGCGAGCCGCGGAATGCCGGTCAGGTCCGACATCTCGTGCACCGGGCGCCAGGGCAGGCGGTCGACCGGCTCGGACCGGCGGTTCACCCAGGCCGTGACGAAGCCGTAGCCGGTCGCAGCGCAGGCGTCCCAGCAATTCGACGAGACGAACAGCACCTCGCGCCGCGGGCCACCGAAGGCCTGGCCGACCAGGTCGTAGGTCGACCGATGCGGCTTGAACACGCCCACCTGCTCGACCGAGAGCACGGCATCGAGCACGTCGCCGATGCCGGCGCTCTCGACCGCGCCGTTCAGCATCTCGGGCGATCCGTTCGAGAGGATGGCGGTGCGCATCCCGGCGGCCTTGAGGGCCGCAAGCATCGAGGGCACCTCGGGGTAGGCCGCCAGCTCCCAGTAGAGCTGCAGCAGCCGGTCGCGCAGGTCGGGATCGGCAATGCCGTGGGCTTCGAGCGCGTAGTCGAGCCCCTGCATCGTCACGGTCCAGAAATCCGTGTGCACGCCATAGGTTGCTCGCAGCCAGGTGTATTGCAGCTGCTTCTCGCGCCAGGTGGCCGAGATCTTCTGCCACTGCGCCGCGAAGGCGTCGCGCCCGGGCTCCTCGGCCGCCTCGCGCGCCGCGGCGTTGACGTCGAACAAGGTGCCGTAGGCATCGAAGACGCAGGTCGTGATGGTCATCGTCGTCCCCCTCGCAGGCTTGCGGTCGCGCGGCGCAGATTGCACGCCGGGGGGGCCGATGAAAAGGCCCGGCGCATCACGATCGGCCGAGGCGTCGCCGCGCGGCTCAGCGCCGGCGGAACCATCCGCGGCCACGGCCCAGCAGATGCAGCCCCGCGATGGCGACGATGCCAGCGGCCGAGAGGCCCAGCAGCATGGGCCAGCTCATCTCGGCCATCACCGCGCCCATATGGACCATCACCAGCGTGAGCGGCAGGATGCCAAGCCCGGTGGTCCAGGCGAAGGTCCAGAAGCCGACCCGCGTGAGCCCGGCGGCGTAGTTGATCAGGTTGAAGGCGATCACCGGGATGAAGCGGCTGACCAGCAGCGTGACCGCGCCCTGGTCGGCCGCCCAGTCGTCGAGCGCGGCGCGGTGGCGCGCGGGCAGAAGCGCCTCGACCGCCGGGCGCCCCAGCGCGCGGGCAAGTCCGAACGAGAGCGCGGCGCCGATCATCGCGCCGACCCAGATCACCGCCGTGCCCAGCGTGGTGCCGAAGGCCGCCCCGGCGGCCAGCGCCAGCAGCTCGGCCGGGAACGGGATGAAGCAGTGCAGCACCATCAACCCGACGACTGCCACGGGCCCCCAGACGCCCATGGCCTCGATCCTGCCGGAGAGCGCGTCGCCGGTGATCCGGGTCTCGTCAAGCGCCAGCGCCAGGATCGCGCCAAGGGCGATCAGCAGGATAAGTGCCGCCAGCGCGAGCAGGCGCTGGAACCTCGCCTCGGTGCTCATTCTGCGGCGGTCCTTTCCGTCATGCACCCGGCCCCGGCACGGCTGCGGCCCCGTGTGCCGGGCGGTGCGGTCTCAGACGACCAGCCTGTGCGCGACCTGGTCGCCGACGCCGAAGACGCGCTTGTATCGCGCCACCGCGTCGGGCGAGCCCATCGCCTTGTTCGGATTGTCCGACAGCTTGACCGTCTCGCGCCCGTTGGCCGAAACGACCTTGCATACCAGCGAGAACGGGTCGAGCCGCCCGTCGCCGATCAGCCCGCGGAAATCGTTGGTCAGGAGCGTGCCCCAGCCGAAGCCCAGCAGGCTGCGGTCCGAGAAGCGCCGGTAGAGCGTCTCGATCAGCTCGACGTCGAGCCCGTCCGAGAAGATCATCAGCTTGGTTGACGGATCCTGCCCGCGGCGCTTCCACCAGTCGATCACGAACTCGCCGTTCTCGACCGGGTCGCCCGAGTCGATGCGCACGCCGGTCCAGTTGGCGATCCAGTCGGGCGCGCGCTCGAGGAAGCCGCGGGTGCCGTAGGTATCGGGCAGCACGATGCGCAGATTGCCCATGTAGTCCTGCTGCCAGTCGGCGAGGACCTGGTAGGGCGCCTCGGCCAGCGCCGCGTCGCTCTCGGCCAGCGCCGCGTAGACCATCGGCAGCTCGTGGGCGTTGGTGCCGACCGCCTCGACCTCGCGGCGCAGTGCGATCAGGCAGTTCGAGGTGCCGGTGAAGCGCTCGCCCAGGCCCTCCATCATCGCCTGCACGCACCAGTCCTGCCACAGGAAGCCGTGCCTGCGCCGCGTGCCGAAATCGGCGACCGCGACATTGGGCAGGCGGCGAAGGCGCTCGATCTTCTCCCAGACGCGGGTCATGGCGCGGGCATAGAGCACCTGCAGCTCGAACTTGCCCATGCCGCGCAGCACCGCGCGCGAGCGCAGCTCCATCAGAACGGCCAGCGCCGGGACCTCCCACATCGTGGTCTCGATCCAGCGGCCCTCGAATGTCAGCTCGTACTGATCGCCGCGGCGCTCGAGATGGTATTCGGGGAAGCGGAAGCCCTCGAACCAGTCGAGGAAATCCGGGTCGAACATCCAGCGCCGGCCGTAGAAGGTGTTGCCGCGCAGCCAGGTCGACTCGCCGCGCGAGAGGCGCAGGGTGCGGATGTGATCGAGCTGCTCGCGCAGCTCGCCCTCGTCGATCAGCCGTGCCAGCGGCACGTCGTCCGAGCGGTTGATGACCGAGAAGGTCACCCGCGTCTGCGGGTGGTGGCGGAAAATGCTTTGCGCCATCAGCAGCTTGTAGAAATCGGTGTCGATCACCGAGCGGACGATCGGGTCGATCTTCCAGCTTCTGTTGTGAACGCGGGTGGCAATGTCGGTCATGTGCTCGTCCGGTACTCGGCGGCCCGCCTGCCGCAGCGCGCCATTCTGCCCGGAATTCGCCGCCAGTCGACCCCCAAGCGCCATCCCGGGGATGCGCCATTTGGACATCCGCGGGCGGGTGCAGCTTCCCGGCCCGGCTGCGTCGCCGCGCTCTGCCTCAGGCGTTGACGTGCGGCGGCTTCAGCCCCTCACCGGGTCCGTGCCTCTGCCTGCCCTAATCGAGCTGCACCACGGTGTGCCATGCCACGTAGGCGATGATGCCGAGGTTCATGTACCCGGTCGCCGCCATGCCGAAGGCGCGGTAGAGAGGATGGATCCTGTAGCCGATCCAGAACGCGACCCGGGCGACGACGAAGATCGTCACGGTGACCGGAATGACCGCCATCTGATCGGCGCCGAGCACCGTGCTGAGCGCAAGCGTCCCGACCAGGAACAGCACGTATTGCTGCAGCGTGTTCTCGACGACCTGGGCATTGATGCGTGTTTCCGGCGTTTCCTTGTTCAGGAGCGGGTTGATTGCGTCGCTGAAGAACCGGTTGTTTCCGACAACGATGATCCCGACCAGCAAGGGCAATGCCGCGATCGCATTCATGCGAAGCGTGTAGCCAAGGCGCGCGGCCAGATCGTCGAGGCCGGCCGGCGGCGGGACGAGGCGGCAGCCGAAAACGACTGCGGCCACCATTGCCGCAACGCCGCTGCTGGCACCGAGCGCGACGATCCTTTGATCTCTCGTCATTGTCCCTGCAAATCCCTCCGAAGCAGTCTGCGAGACGATCCGGCAATCGAACACCGGGTCGAACAGCATCGAGCCCGCAAGACAGCGTCCATGCGAATGCGCCGAATGGCAACATTCCCTTTCCGAAGCCTCGGCTCGTCGGAGTGCACGGGCGGCCGCCCGCGGCTGTGCCGCGCGCGGCGCCGACCGGGTTGGAGCGGATGGGCGAGGAGACGCCGGGCCTCCCGTCAAGACGGCGCGGGGACACACGCCCGCGCCGCTCGGTCGTTCGTGGAGGCTCAGCAGGTGACCGTCTGGGCCCCGCAGCGCACCCCGCGTGCCAGATCGGCGATGATCGTCATCTCGCCCGCCTGGCCCGACAGGCGGGCGCGGTAGACATAGACGCCTTCGATGACCCGCTGCACGTAGTTGCGGGTCTCCGAGAAGGGAATGTTCTCGATCCAGTCGATCATGTCGGTGCCGGGCAGGCGCGGGTCGCCATACTTGCCGATCCACTCGTCGACCCGGCCCTTGCCGGCGTTGTAAGCCGCCGCCGCCAGCACGTAGGAGCCGCCGAACTCCTCGATCCGGCGCGACAGATAGGTCTGGCCAAGCCGGGCGTTGTAACGCCAGTCCTCGGTCAGGCGCTCGGGCGAATAGTCCTCGCCGATCCAGCCGGCCACCTTCTTTGCGGTGGCGGGCATCACCTGCATCAGGCCGCGCGCGCCGGCGTGGCTGATCGCACGGGGGTTGAGCTCGGTCTCCTGCCGCGCGATCGACATCGCCAGCGCCGGCTCGACCGCGCTGACATAGGCGGCAAGCTCGGTCACGGGGTAGTAGGCCGGCATCAGCACCTCTCCCTTGCGGGTCGCCTTCTTGGCGATGCGCACGGCGTAGTGCGGCCGGTCGAGCTCGAGCGCGAGGTCCGCCAGCGCGCCCAGTGCCGCGCCCCCGTCGAGATGCTCGGCAAGATGGGTGAAGGTCTGGAAGGCGAGACCGTCCTCGCCGGCGAAATGCACGATCGCGGCCATGCGCACGTCGTCCGACCGCGTGACCGGGCTGCGCTGCCAGTCGGGCAAGTCGGTGGCCGTGATCGCCGGGTCGCCCGGCACCCCGATCGCGGCCGCCGCAAGCTGGCCGTAGAACGAGGTCTGGTGCCGCGCCGCGCGCTCGTAGGCCGCGCGCGCGCCCGCGGTGTCGCCCGCCGCCTCGAGCGCGCGGCCAAGCCAGTAGCCGCCCCGGCCAAGGCTGATCGGGGTCTCGACCGAGACCTCGAACCTCTGGAAATGCCCGGCGGCGAGGGCCGGGTCGTTCAGCTGGCGCAGCGCGATCCAGCCCGCCAGCCATTCGTGGTCGGAATAGTCATAGCCGTCCGCGGGCGTCAGGCCATGGGCGCTGGCCAGCCCGTAGGCCAGTCGGCCGCGGCCCTCGCGCGCCGCCCGCCGGGCAAGGATCGCGCGCCGCTCGGCCCAGAGCTTGGGGTTGCCCATCTCGGCGGGCCCGACCCCCGCCAGATAGACCTCGGCCGCATCGTAGTCGCGCTTTTTCCAAAGGCTCGAGAATTCGCTCCAGCGCGCGTTCGCCGCCGGCGTCAGACGCGAGCCGCCGTCATCGGTCACGCCGGGCCGGCTGCCCAGCACCGCCTCGGCCAGGTGGTCGAGCCCCGGCCAGGTCCCGCGCCGCGCGACGAAGGACTGGTATTCGGGCACGCTGCCCGCGCCCGCGCGCAGCTTGCGCCACAGGACGATGTCCTGAACCACCACATCGCGGGTGCCATGCGCGAGGGCCTCGGCGCCGCCCCAGTCGCCGCGCTCGCCCAGTGCCAGGGCGCGGCGCACGACCTCGCCCTGCACGCGGGTCTCCTGCAGATCGAGGGCCTGCGCCGTGACGGGTCCGATCAGCGCGGCAAGCGCAACCGGGACGATGAGAAATCTTGCAAGAATAGACGTTCTGCTGCTCCGGACGGGCGTTTCACGCACCATTCTCCGTGCTCCATAGCCTGCTTCGTTCTGCCTCGCGCCGATCATAGCACGAAGCCCGCGACGCGCCGAGGACCCGCGCGGCCCGGACTCCAAAATTCTGCCTTCTGGCCCTTCGTGCGGCAGCGCGGCAACGCCCCACCGGGCGCGGGCGTCGTCTCTTGTCAATGCGGGGCTTTGGGCATAGGGTCGCGCACCTCGAAATCCGTCCGGAAACCCGCGCCCGCGCCGTCTTTCGGCGAGGCGCCATCTTGAGTGAGCGCCCCATGTTCAAGGGATCGATGCCAGCCCTCGTGACCCCCCTCCGTGATGGGCGCGTGGACGAGAAATCGCTGGGGGCGCTGGTCGAGTGGCAGATCGCCGAGGGCAGCCACGGCCTCGTTCCCGTCGGCACGACGGGCGAGAGCCCGACCCTGACCCATGACGAGCACCAGCGCGTCATCGAGATCGTGGTCAAGACCGCCGCGGGCCGGGTGCCGGTGATCGCCGGCGCGGGCTCGAACAACACCGCCGAGGCCGTGAGCCTGATCCGCTTTGCCGAGAAGGTGGGGGCCGACGGCGCGCTGGTCGTGACGCCCTATTACAACAAGCCGACCCAGGCCGGGCTGATCGCGCATTTTACCGCCGTCCACGACGCGTCCGACCTGCCGATCGTCATCTACAACATTCCCGGTCGCTCGGTCGTCGACATGAGCCCCGAGACGATGGGGACGCTGGCGCGGCTGCCGCGCATCGTCGGCGTCAAGGACGCCACCGGCGACGTCGCGCGCGTGTCGAAGCAGCGCGAGACCTGCGGCAAGGCGTTCATCCAGCTCTCGGGCGAGGACGCCTCGGCGCTGGGCTTCAACGCCCATGGCGGCGTGGGCTGCATCTCGGTCACGGCCAACGTGGCGCCGCGGCTTTGCGCCGAGTTCCAGGAGGCGACGCTGAAGGGTGACTACGCCCGGGCGCTCGATCTGCAGGACGCGCTGATGCCGCTGCACGTGGCGATCTTCCTCGAGCCCGGCCTCGTCGGCGCGAAATATGGCCTCTCGCTTCTGGGTCGCTGCACCGAGGAGGTGCGCCTTCCGCTGCTCGGCGCGACCGACGGCGTGAAGCAGCGGATCCGCGGCGCGATGGTGCATGCAGGGATCCTGAACGGGTGACACCGCGCGGCGAGGGCAAGGCGCAGGCGCTCCTGCATCTCGTCTGCGGTTCGACCGGCGCGGGAAAGACGACTTACGCGGCCGCGCTTGCCGCGCGCGAGGGTGCGGTGCTCTTCTCGATCGACGAGTGGATGGGCCGGCTCTACTGGCCCGACGCGGTCCCCGGCGCGGATGCCGACTGGGGCATGGAGCGGGTCGAACGGGCGACGGCGCAGATGCGCGCGGTGATCGGCCAGTTGGCCGCGCTCGGCGTGCCGTCCGTCGCCGATGCGGGGTTCACGACGCGCGCCGACCGTGCCGCCTTCGCGGACTGGGCGCGCGAGCAGGGCATCCCCGTGCGGCTTCACTGGCTCGACCTGCCGCCCGAGTTGCGCTGGTCGCGGGTCGAGGCGCGCAACCGAGCGGGCGGGGAAGGAACGGGTTTCGAGGTGACGCGCGCGATGTTCGATTTCGTCGAGGGCCTGTGGGAAGCGCCCGACGCGGCCGAGATGGCCGCGCTCGGTGGCGTGCGCATGGGCGCGGAGGGCTGAGGGCATGTCGGCGAAGAAACCCGCACCCCAGCGCATCGCGGCCGAGAACCGCAAGGCGCGCCACAACTACTTCATCGAGGACAGCCTCGAATGCGGCATCGTGCTCGAGGGCTCCGAGGTCAAGGCGCTGCGCGAGGGCCGCGCCAACATCGCCGAGAGCTACGCCTCGATCGAGGGGGGCGAGCTGTGGCTGATCAATAGCTACATCCCGCCCTTCAGCCAGTCGAAGGACCGCGCCTTTGGCCACGAGGAACGCCGCCGCCGCAAGCTCCTGGTCAAGCGCGGCGAGCTTGCGCGCCTGTTCAAGGGCGTCGGGCGCGAGGGCATGACGCTGGTGCCGCTCAAGCTCTATTTCAACGACCGCGGCGTCGCCAAGATCGAGATCGGCATCGCCCGCGGCAAGAAGATGGCCGACAAGCGCGAGACCGAGAAGAAGCGCGACTGGGCGCGCGAGAAGGCGCGGCTGCTCAAGCAGAGCTGAGCGCTGCGCGCGGCGCTTGCGTCGGCGCGCATGGCCGTCCTATTGACCTCTTGAGGACGCGCCGATCGGGGAGCCGAGAAGATGGATCACGGGCCGACGCCGCCCGACGCCGAGCGCCTGCTGGATGCCGTCGACGTGACCTGGCCGGCGGCCGAGCAGCGCGAGGTCGCGGGCTGGCGCCTGCGGCGCGGCGTGGGCGGGGGCAAGCGCGTCTCGGCCGCCTCGGCGCTGGCCGCGGGCAGTCTGCCGGACATCGGCGCCGCGGTCTCGGGGCTCGCGGCCTGGGGGCAGCAGCCGCTGTTTCGCGTGACACCGGGCGAGGAGGCGCTGGACGACGCCCTGCATGCGCGCGGCTACGCGGTGATCGACCCGGTCGTGATCTACTGCGCCCCGGCGGTCTCGATCGACGACGGCGCGGACCAGACCGCGCGGGTGATCCGGGTCGAGACCCCGTTGCGCATCGTCGACGAGATCTGGGCCGAGGGCGGCATCGGGCCGGGGCGGCGCGCGGTCATGGACCGCCCCGCCGGGCCCCGCGCGGTCCTGCTCGCCCGGGTCGAGGACCGGCCCGCGGGCGTGGCCTTCGTCGCCATCGACGACGGCATCGCGATGATCCATGCGATCGAGGTCGGCGAGGTATTCCGGCGCAAGGGGGCGGGCGGCGCGCTTCTGCGCGGCGCGGCGCGTTTTGCGCTCGAGCACGACGCGCCCTGGCTCGCCCTCGCCGTGACCGAGGCGAACGCGGCGGCGCACGCGCTCTACGAGGGGCTGGGCATGACGGTCGCGGCCCGCTACCACTACCGCGTTCTGGACTGAGCGACCGGGAGCCCCGCATGGACCTGCCACGACCCACCGCCCTGGACCTGCCGCTGCCCGATCCCCTGCCCGAAGACGTGGCCGAGCTCTTCGCCAAGTGCCAGGACAAGCTGGGCCTGATCCCGAACGTGCTGGTCGCCTATGCTCACCGGCCCGAGAAGCTGCGCGCCTTCTCGCTCATGTATAACGACCTGATGCTGGCGCCCTCGGGGCTGAGCAAGCTCGAGCGCGAGATGATCGCGGTCGCGGTCTCGGCCGAGAACCGTTGCTGGTACTGCCTTGTCGCCCACGGCGCGGCGGTGCGCGAGCTCTCCGGCGATCCTGCGCTGGGCGAGGCGATGGCCTTCAACCACCGCTACGCACCCCTCGATGCGCGCCAGCGGGCGATGGTCGATTTCGCGGTCAAGATGACGCGCGCCAGCGCCGAGATCGCCGAGGAGGATCGCGCGCGCCTGCGCGAGCATGGCCTGAGCGACGCCGACATCTGGGACCTTGCGGCGGTCGCCGGTTTCTTCAACATGTCGAACCGGATGGCGAGCGCGACCGGCATGCTGCCCAACCCGGAATACCACTGGCGGGGACGGGATTGAGGCCGTGTGGCGGGGCTGGCTCGCACCGCTGATCGCGCTGGCGCTGGGCATGACCGGCCCCGTCCCCGCCGCCGCGCAGGAGCCCGTGCCGGGACAGGATCTCGCCTCGATCGACCCCGGCGCGCCTGAGGGGGCGATCCAGACCGGCACCCGCAGCCAGCCCTTCGACCGCTATGACCTGCCGGTCGGCGCCTACGGGCCGGCGGGCCCCAATGCCCTGAGCCTCGAGGGCGAGGTCGTGATGCGGGCCTATCGCGTCGAGGACCCCGCCGCGACCACCGCCGACACGATCGCGGGCTACCGCGAGCGGCTCGACGCGCTGGGGTTCATGCCGGTCTTCAGCTGCCGCACCGGGGAATGTGGCGGCTTCGACTTCCGCTTCGCGGTCGCGCTTCTGCCCGCGCCCGCCATGCTGATCGACACGGCCGACTTCCAGCAGCTCTCGATGCGGCGCGAGGCCGAGGACGGCGGATCGGTCTATGTCTCGGTTCTGGCCAGCCGCGTGCTCGGCCAGGTCTATGTGCAGACCGTGACCGTGCGCCCGGGCGAGCGCGCCCTGCGCGTGACACCGTCTCCCGGCGTCGAGGCTGCCACCGACACGCTGATCCTGCCGCAGGACGAGAAGAGCCTGTTCGACCGGCTGATGGCAAAGGGTCATGTCCCCGTCGAGGGGCTGGTGTTCGAGACCGGGGGTGCGCGGCTCTCGCCCGGCTCGGACGAGGCGCTCGACATGCTGGCGCGGCTGCTGAGCCGCAACTCCGACATCCGCGTCGCCATCGTCGGCCACAGCGACAACCAGGGCGCGCTGGCAGCCAATGTCGAGCTCTCGCGCGCGCGGGCGGATGCGGTGATGGCCGCCCTTGCCGAACGTGGCGTCGCCCCGGATCGAATGGAGGCACATGGCGCGGGCTGGCTCGCGCCGGTCGCCGCGAACGATACCGAGGCGGGGCGCGCCCTGAACCGCAGGGTCGAGCTGGTCCTGCGCTGACCCCCGGGTCCTTTGCCCCCGACCGCGCCGCCGCCTGCCCGTCTTGCGCGCGCTGATCTTCGCGACCGGATTGGGCTGCCAGCCGGAAATGGTTCTGCGCGTCCTCTCCCCTTCCCTGAGGGGCCGCCGGCGCCGGCGCCGACGGCCCCCGTGCCGCAGCCGAAGGCACATGGGCGGCACGAAATCATCGTGCCGGGTGATCCGGTCGCGGCCCGCCTGCGTAGGACTTACCGATCAAACCGCGTCGGGAGAAGCGTTGCATGGAAAGACTAAGACTGGCCGTTGTCGGGGGCGGGATCGCGGGCCTCGGGGCCGCGTGGCTGCTGTCGCGGAGTCACGACGTGGTGCTGTTCGAGGCCGAGAAGCGCCTCGGCGGGCATGCCCGCACGATCGAGGTTGCAGGGCCGGATGGTCCCGTGCCGGTCGACACGGGCTTCATCGTCTTCAACCACGTGAACTACCCGCACCTGACGGGCCTGTTCGAGCATCTGGCGGTGCCGACCAAGCAAAGCGACATGTCGTTTGCCGTCTCGGTCGACGATGGCGCGATCGAGTATGGCTGCAAGACCGTCAACGCCGCGCTCGCCCAGCGCGCCAACGCGCTTCGGCCGGCCTTCTGGCGCATGATCCGCGACATCATGGTGTTCAACCGCACCGCGCTGGCGGTGGCGCAGAGCGACCCGCGCATGACCATCGACGGGCTGATCGAGGCGCAGCGCCTGGGCGAGTGGTTCACCCGCTACTACCTGCTGCCGATGAGCGGTGCGATCTGGTCGACGCCGCGCGAGGAGATGCGCAACTTCCCGGCGCTGGCGCTGGCGCGGTTCTTCGAGAACCACGGCCTTCTGTCGCTGAACGGCCAACACCAGTGGTGGACGGTCGATGGCGGCTCGCGCGAGTATGTCGCCCGCATGGCCACCAGCATGGCGGCCGAGCTGCGCCTCGGCGCGCCGGTGCGCGCCGTGACGCGCGACGGGCATGGCGTGCTGGTGAAGACCGATGGGGCCGAGCCCGAGCGCTTCGACCAGGTCATCCTGGCCGGGCATTCCGACCAGACGCTCGCGCTGCTCGCCGACGCCGATGCCGCCGAGCGCCGGGTGCTCGAGCGCGTGCGCTACAAGCCCAACCTCGCGATCCTGCACACCGACGCGAGCCAGATGCCCAAGCGCCGGGCCTGCTGGTCGAGCTGGGTCTACCAGGCGTCGAGCACGGCGCAGGAAAGCTCGGCCTCGGTCACCTACTGGATGAACAGCCTGCAGGGGATCCCCGAGACGACGCCGCTGTTCGTCTCGCTCAACCCCGCGCGGCCGATCCCCGAGGACAAGATCCTCGATCAGCACGTCTGCCACCACCCGCAGTTCGACCTTCACGCCATGGCGGCTCAGGCCGAGCTGCCGACCATCCAGGGCCGCAACCGGACGTGGTTCTGCGGGGCCTGGACGCGGCACGGCTTCCACGAGGACGGGCTTCGCAGCGCGGTCACGGTGGCCAGCGAACTCGGTGTCACGCCGCCATGGCAGAGCTGAGCCCCGCCATCATCGCCGCGCGCGTGACGCACGCGCGGACCATGCCGGTGAAGAACGCCTTCGCCTACGGCATGGACTACGTGATGCTGTCCGAAGACCAGCTTTCGGGCGGGCGCACGCCAAGGCTCTTCTCGTTCGGGCGGCGCAACCTCGTGACGCTGCGCCCGTCGGACCACGGCTTCGCGGCCGAGGGCGGCGCCGCCTGGGTGCGCGGCATCGCCGCCGACGCAGGCCTGGGCGAGGTTGCCACGGTCTCGCTGCTGACCCACCCGCGCTACTGGGGCTATGCCTTCAACCCGGTCAGCTTCTGGTTCATGCAGGATGCGGGCGGCGCGCTGGTCGCGGTGCTGTCGGAGGTGCACAACACCTTCGGCGACCGGCACTGCTATCTCTGCCGCGCCGCCGATGGCGGGCCGATCCGGCCCGACCAATGGGTCGAGGCCGAGAAGCGCTTCCACGTCTCGCCCTTCTTCGGGATCGAGGGGCGCTATCGCTTCCGCTTCGTGCTGGGCGCCGAGCGCATCGGCGTCTGGATCAGCTACGATGACGGCCGCGGCGGCGGGCTCACGACCGCGCTGACCGGCACGCGGCGCCCCTTCACCGACGCCGAGCTTCTGCGCGCGCTGGCGCGCCGGCCGCTGGGTGCCGCAAAGGCGACCGCCCTGATCCACTGGCAGGCCCTGAAGCTCTTTCTCAAGGGGGTGCGCTACCGCGCGCGCCCCGAGCCATCCGAGGAGCGCGTGACATGATCCGCCATGCCCTTGCCGCCCTTGCCGTTGCCGCCGCTGCCCCGGCCGCCCTCGCCGCGCCCAGCGAGCTCGCACCGCTCATCGAGGCCGAACGTCCTGCGGGCTGCAGCGACTACCGGTTCCTGTTCTGGGATTTCTACCGCGCCGAGCTGTGGACGGACGCGCGCGAGCTTCCGGGCGATTCTTACGGCCTCTCGCTCACCTACCGGTCGAAGTTCTCGCGCGACGAACTGGTCGCGGCCTCGGTCGAGGAGATGGCGCGCATCTCGGATCGGCCCGAGAACAGCTTCGGCGCGGCACGCACCGAGATGACCCGGGCCTTCCGCGATGTCGCGCCGGGCGACCGCATCACCGCCTGGCGCGACGCGCCAGGCCGCGTGATCTTCTTCGTGAACGGCGCGCAGGCCGGGGCGCTGACGCAGGATGCGGAGCTCTTCCTCTCGATCTGGCTGGGCGAGAAGACCCGACACCCCGAGGGACGAACGGCGCTGCTTGACGGGCGCTGCGATGGCTGACACCGCCCTTGCGCGCGGCGAGCTCGCGCGCGGCGGCTTGATGGCGGCGGCACTGGCCTTCGGCGGGCTGCCGCTCTATGTCCACGCGCCGCGCTATTACGCCGAGGAGATGGGTCTCGGGCTCGGGGCGCTGGGCGCGGTGCTGCTGGCGGCGCGCGCGCTCGACAGCGTGCAGGACCCGGTGCTGGGCTGGCTGGCCGACCGAACCCGCCGCTACCGCGAGGTCTGGGCGCTGGCGGCGGCGGCGCTGCTCGCGGCGGGCTTCGTCGTGCTGTTCGCGCCGCCCGGCTGGGGTGACGCCCCTGTCCGCTTGGCGCTGGGGCTGGTCGCCGCCTTCACGGGCTTCAGCGCGCTGCAGATCGCGCTCTACGACCACGGGCTCGCGCTCGCGCGCGCGGCCGGAGGCGGCCACACCCGCGTGGCGCTCTGGCGCGAGGCGGGCGGCCTGGTGGGCATCTGCCTCGCGGCGATGGCGCCGGCGGTGCTTGGCGCGGTGCTGGGGCCGAAGGCGGGCTTCCTCGGCTTCGCGCTTCTGTTCGTCGTGGTGGCCGCGGTCGCCGCCGGCGCGATGGCCGGTCGCTGGCGCGCCTCGGGTGCGATCGAGAGCGCGGCCGAAGGTGCTGCGAGCAGCTTCCGCCAGGCGCTGGAAACGCCCGGGGTGGGGGCGATGCTCGCCTTCGGCTTCGTCAACGCGCTGCCGACCGCGGTGACCTCGACGCTGTTCCTGTTCTTCGTTGGCGGCGTGCTGCAGGCCGAGCCCCATGCCGGACCGATGCTGCTGGTGTTCTTCGCCGCGGCCGCGGCGGCCGCGCCTTTCTGGGCCCGGCTTGCGGCGCGGACAGGGCGGCGGAGGACGCTGGCGCTCGGCATGTCGCTCTCGATCGCGGCTTTCGCCTGGGCCTATGCGCTGGGGCCCGGCGATGTCGCGCCCTTCTAC
The DNA here is from genome assembly GCF_016623495.1 of Thermohalobaculum xanthum. Taxonomy (GTDB): domain Bacteria; phylum Pseudomonadota; class Alphaproteobacteria; order Rhodobacterales; family Rhodobacteraceae; genus Thermohalobaculum; species Thermohalobaculum xanthum. The sequence goes on from NZ_JAEHHL010000013.1 coordinate 26,271, forward strand.
GGCGTGGCACTGGCCTCGGGCGCGGCGCTCGGCGCCGACATGACGCTTGCCCCGGCGATGCTGGCCGCGCGGATCGAGGGCGGGGGCGCGCGCGTCTTCGCCCTCTGGACCTTCCTGCAGAAATCCGCGCTCGCGCTGGCCGCGGGCGTGGCGCTGCCGCTGCTGGCGCTTGGCGGCTTCGAGCCGGGCGCGGTCGATGCCCAAGGCCGCGACGCCCTTTCGGCCGCCTATGCGCTGGTGCCCTGTTTCCTCAAGCTCGCCGCCATCGCGATGCTGGCGGTCCTGCCCGTCGAGAAGGAGAGATCCCTTGCCACGTCCTAGCCTTGCCGCCGCTCTTGCGCTCGCCGCCACGCTCTCTGGCTGCGGCGGACAAAGCCTTGACGACTACGCGGCCGGGACGCCCAGGCTGGACCTGCGCGAGTATCTCGATGGGCCGCTCGCGGCCTCGGGCATCTTCTTCGGGCGCTCGGGCGAGGCCGAACTGCGCTTCACCGTCGACATGGTCGGCGAGTGGGAGGGCAGCACCGGCACGCTGGCCGAGGATTTCGTCTACAGCGACGGCCGCACCGAGCAGCGCACCTGGACGCTCACCTTCACCGACGACCGGAACTTCACCGCCACCGCGCACGACGTCGAGGGCGAGGCCGTGGGCGCCCAGTCCGGTAGCGCCGCGACGATGCGCTACCGCCTCCGCCTCAAGCGCGAGGGCGGCGACGAGATCACCGTGTCGATGGAGGACTGGTTCTACCTCACGGAGGACGGGACCCTGATCAACCGTGCGCGCATGTCGAAGTTCGGCGTCACGGTGGGCGAGCTGATCGTCACTTTCCGCAAGCTGCCCCGATGACCGCTCTGTCCGGCAAACGCTACTGGCTCGTGGGCGCAAGCGCCGGGATCGGCCGGGCGCTTGCCTTTGAGCTTGCGCGGACGGGTGCATCCCTCGTCATCTCGGCGCGCGATGCCGGGGCGCTCGACCGGCTCGTGGCGGAGCTTCCCGGCGCGGGGCACGCGGTCGCGCCCTGCGACGTGACCGACGCGGGCGCGGTCGAGGCGGCGTTCAAGGCTGCCGGCGTGCTTGATGGCGTAATCTACAACGCGGGTGCCTACCAGCCGATGTCGGCGCGCGCGCCCGATGTCGCCGCGCTCGAGCAGATGGTCGATGTGAACCTCGCCGGCGCCTTCCGCGTGCTCGCATGCGTCGTGCCCGACTTCGTGGCGCGCCGGGCGGGACATGTGGTGATCGTGGGCTCGGTCTCGGGCTATCGCGGCCTGCCCGACGCCTGGGGTTACGGCGCGACCAAGGCTGCCCTGATCCACATGGCCGAGAACCTGCGCTGCGACCTGCGCGGCCTGCCCATCAACGTGCAGGTCTGCAATCCGGGCTTCGTCGCCACGCGGCTGACCGAGAAGAACGATTTCCCGATGCCCTTCCTGATGCAGCCCGACGAGGCCGCGCGCCGCCTGCGCCGGGGCATGGAGCGCGGCGGCTTCGAGATCGCCTTTCCCCGCCGCTTCGCCCTGATCCTCAAGGTGCTGGCCTGGCTGCCGCGCCCGCTCTACTTCTGGCTGGTCGCGCGGCTGTCGAAGCCCGTGGGCTGAGGGCTCAGAGGCGCACCACCTGCGCCCGGCCGCCCGCCTTCGCCAGGTCCGCGGCGACCGAGGCGACCGCGAGGTCCTGCAGACCCACCCCGGTTCCGTCGAACAGCGTGATCTCGGCCTCCGAGTTTCGCCCCGGATGCGCGCCGTTGATCACCGCGCCGATGGGCGTGATGTCGGCTTCGGCCTTCAGCCCCTGCGCGACCGCATGCTGAGCCTCGCCGATGCTGATCGACTGCGCGACCTCGTCGGTGAAGACCGTGGCGGCGGCGACCAGCGCGGCGTCGACCTCCTGCTTGCCCTTGGTGTCGGTGCCCATGCAGGCGATATGCGTGCCGGGCTTGATCCAGTCCCTCATCATCAGCGGCTCGAAGGCCGAGGTGATGGTGATGATCACGTCCGCCTCGGCGCCCAGCCGCTCGCGCTCGACGGCCTCGAAGGGCAGGCCGATCTCGGCCGCGACCTTGCCCAGCGCCGGCAGCATCTCGGGATGGAAGTTCCAGGCGACGACCTTCTCGAAGCTCCGCTGCTCGGCCGCCGCGCGCAGCTGGAAGGCCGACTGGTGGCCGGCGCCGACCATGCCCAGGACCCGGGCGTCGGGCCGGGCGAGATGCGCGATCGAGACCGAGCTTGCCGCAGCCGTCCGCACCGCCGTGAGATAGTTGCCGCCGACCAGCGCCTTGAGCCGCCCGGTGTCGGGGTCGAACAGGAACACCGTGGACTGGTGGTTGGTGAGCCCCTTCGCGGCGTTGCCCGGCCAGTAGCCGCCCGATTTCAGTCCCAGCGCCAGCCCCGCCCGGTCGAAGCCGGACTTGAAGCCGTAAAGCGCGTCGGCATAGCCGATCGCCTCGCGGATGACGGGGAAGTTGTAGGCATCGCCCCGGGCCATTGCAGCGAAGACGGCCTCGACCGCGTCGAAGGCGTCCTTGCGGCCGACGAGCTCGCGGCAGGCATCTTCCGAGACCACGAGAATTCCGTCATCGGTCATGGCGTGTCCTTCATCTTGTCGGGGGCAAAAGGGCGGGAGCGCGACGCCCTCCCGCCTTCCCCTCCCCGCGCGGGGAAGGGCGATGTCGTTCCGGCTGGCCTCAGTAGGCCTTTCCGCGCGCGCTGACCGGCCAGACGGTCTCGACCTTGCCGTTGCGAACGCCGACATACCAGTCGTGCACGTTGCAGGTCGGGTCGCAGTGGCCGGGAACGAGGCGAAGCTTCTCGTTGACCTCGAGCACGCCCTTGGGGTCCTCGATCACGCCGTGCTCGTCCGAGCACTTGATGTATTTCACGTCGTCGCGGCCATAGACGAAGGGCAGGCCGGAATCGACCGACTGCGCCTTCAGCCCGGCATCGCAGATCGCCTTGTCGGCCTTGGCGTGGCTCATCACGCTGGTCAGGATGAACAGCGCGTTCTCCCACTCGCCCTGGTCGATGCGGCGGCCGTCCTTGTCGTGGATGCGGCCGTAATCGGCGTCCATGAAGGCGTAGGAGCCGCACTGGAGCTCGTTGTAGACGCCCGACTCGCTCTCGAAATAATAGCTGCCGGTGCCCCCGCCCGAGACCAGTTCGGGCTTGAGCCCTGCCGTCTCGAGCGCTGCGACCGCGTCCTTCACCATGGCAATGGCGGCGTCGAGCTTGGCCTTGCGCTCCTCGTAGGAGTCGATGTGCTGCATCGCGCCCTGGTAGGCCTGGATGCCGGCGAATTTCAGCCCCGGGGCCGCGTCGATCGCCTTGGCGATCTTGACCACGTCAGCGCTGGTGGTCACGCCGCAGCGCCCGGCGCCGCAGTCGATCTCGACGAAGCACTCGATGGTCGTGCCATGCTTTTCGGCGGCTTTGCTCAGTTCGGCCACGTTGTCGGCGTCGTCGACGCAGACGATGATGCGGCTGCCCAGCTTGGGCAGGCGGGCCAGCCGGTCGATCTTGGCCGGGTCGCGCACCTGGTTCGACACCAGCACGTCCTTGATGCCGCCGCGCACGAAGACCTCGGCCTCGGACACCTTCTGGCAGCACACGCCGATGGCGCCGCCGAGCCGCTCCTGCAGCTTCAGCACGTCGACCGACTTGTGCATCTTGCCATGCGCCCGGTGGCGCATGCCGTGCGCCCTGGCATATTCACCCATCTTCACGATGTTGCGCTCGAGCGCGTCGAGATCGAGGATCAGGCAGGGCGTCTGGATGTCGGCCTCGTCCATGCCGGGCAGGGCGGGGATGTCGTAGCCGACCTCGAGCCCCTCGAGTTTCGCGGGTGCGTTCATGGCGTCCTCCTCAGCCCTCGATCCAGGGCAGCTTGTCCAGGTCTACGTTTCCGCCGGTGATGATGACGCCGACGCGCTTGCCCGCGAACACCTCCCGGTTCTTGAGAATGGTGGCGAGCGGCACGGCGCTCGACGCCTCCATCACGATCTTCATGCGCGCCCAGGTCAGCTTCGTCGCGTCGACGATCTCCTGCTCGCTGGCGGTCAGGATGTCGGTGACATGGTTCGACACGAAATGCCAGGTCAACTCCTTCAGCGGCACCTTGAGCCCGTCGGCCACCGTGACCGGCGCGTCGTCGGCGATGATTTGGCCCGCCTTGAAGCTTCGGAAGGCGTCGTCGGCCTGCTCGGGCTCGGCGGCGTAGATCTTCACCTGCGGCGCGATCGTCGACAGCGTCAGGCAGGTGCCCGACACCATCCCCCCGCCGCCGATGGGCGCGATCACCGCGTCGAGCCCCGGCACCTGCTCGTTCAGTTCCAGCGAGCAAGTCCCCTGGCCCGCGATCACGCGCGGGTCGTTGTAGGGATGCACGAACTCGGCCCCGGTGCGGGCCTCCACCTCGGCAAAGACCGCCTCGCGCGACGAGGTCGAGGGCTCGCATTCGGTGATCTGGCCGCCATAGCCGCGCACCGCGTCCTTCTTGGCCTGCGGCGCGGTGCGCGGCATCACCACGTGGCAGGGAATGCCCCGCCGCCCCGCCGCATAGCTCAGCGACAGCGCATGGTTGCCCGAGGAATGGGTCGCGACGCCCTTCGCGGCATTCTCGTCCGAGAGGCCGAAGACCGCGTTGCATGCTCCGCGCACCTTGAAGGCGCCGGCCTTCTGGAAGTTCTCGCACTTGAAGAACAGCTCGGCCCCCGTGAGCGCGTTGAGAAAGCTCGAGGTCAGCACCGGCGTGCGGTGGATGTAGGGGGCCGCGCGTCGTGCGGCCGCCTCGACGTCGGCGAAGGTCGGGATCTGCATGCTCGCCTCCTCAGGCCGCGGCCTTGCGCGTGGCGCCGGCGGTCGCGCGATAGTATTCCTGCGCGGCCGCGACGCCCGATCCCAGCCGGATCGGGTAACCCAGATCCTTCATCGCCATCTCGATCGTGGCAATGCCTGAAAGCGCCATCACGTCCGTGAGCGAGCCCAGATGCCCGATCCGGAAGGCCTTGCCCGACATCGGGCCCAGCCCCACCCCGAACGAGACGCCATAGGTGTCGAAGGCGTGGTTGGTCAGGAGATTGCTGTCGAAGCCCTCGGGCACGTAGACGCAGCTGACCGTGTCGGAGTAGAGGTCCGGGCTCTTGGCGCAGAGCGAGAGGCCCCACGCCCGGATCGCCTCGCGCACGCCCTCGGCGATGCGGTGGTGGCGGGCGAAGACCTCGTCGAGCCCCTCGTCCAGCAGCATCTTCAGGCTCTCGCGCAGGCCGTACATGATCTGCAGGGGCGGCGTGTAGGGAAAGCCGCCTTTGGCGTTCGCGCCCCCCATGTCACGGAAATCGAAGAAGCAGCGCGGGCAGGTCGCGGTCCTGGTCGCCTCCATCGCGCGGCGCGAGACGCCGACGATGGCCATGCCGGTGGCCAGCATGAAGCCCTTCTGGCTGCCGGTGACGGCGAGGTCGACGCCCCATTCGTCCATCCGGAAATCCATCGAGGCCAGCGACGAGACGCAGTCGACATAGAGCATCGCCGGATGACCGGCCGCGTCCATCGCCCGGCGCACCGCGCCGACATCCGAGACGACGCCCGTCGCGGTCTCGTTATGCGTGACGAGGACGGCCTTGATCGCGTGGTCCGTGTCGGCGGCCAGCCGTTCGCCGAACCGATCGGCCGGCGCGCCACAGCCCCATTCGCACTCGATCACCTCGACATCGAGGTTGTGGCGCTGGCACATGTCGATCCAGCGGTGCGAGAACATGCCGTAGCGCGCGACCAGCACCTTGTCGCCGGGCGAGAGCGTGTTGGTGATCGCCGCCTCCCAGCCGCCGGTGCCGCTGGCGGGAAAGGTGATGACCTCGCCAGTCGCAGTCTTGAACACCTTCCTGAGATCGCCCAGCAGCGGGCCCAGAAGCTCGACGAAATCGGGCGCGCGGTGGTCGGTGGTCTGGATGCTCATGGCATAGCGCAGGCGGTCCGGGATGTTCGTGGGCCCCGGGATGAAGACCGGGTTCTGGCCGCTGAAGACAGGCAGGTTGGCAGTCATGGCGTATCCTCCTCGCCGGGTTGCAGGGACCATGCGCGCCATCGATCCGGTTTGCAATTTTTCTGAAAAAGTTTTCCAAAATGCCGGTGAAAAATGCCAAATACATTGTATGATAACGGAAATTCATTTTTCCATTCCCGTGTCGCGGGGCCGGGCTGGAAAATGAATCTCGTCCGGCAGGGCGGAAACGAAGGGGATTGGCATGGCGGAACGACAGGTGCGGCGGCGGGCGCGCGGGCGGCCGCGGACGGTCGAGCCCGAGGCGCAGGGCGCCACCGTCAAGGCGCTCGACCGCGCGGTTGTGCTGCTGCGCGCCCTGGCGCGCGGGGGCAAGGCCACGCTCTCGGACCTGGCCGCGCAGACCGAGATGCCGCCCTCCTCGGCCCACCGGCTCCTTGCCACGCTCGCCGCGCATGGGCTCGTCGAGTTCGCCGACGCCACCCAGGAATGGATGATCGGGGTCGAGGCGTTCCGCATCGGCTCGGCCTTCGTGCAGCGCTCGAACCTGGTCGATGTCAGCCGCGAGGTGATGCGCCGGCTGGTCGACGAGACGGGCGAGACCGCGAACCTCGCCATCGCCGATGACGGCGAGGTGGTGTTTCTCAGCCAGGTCGACACGCAGAACCCGATCCGCGCCTTCTTCCGCGCGGGCACGCGGGTGCACATGCATTCCTCGGGCATCGGCAAGGCGCTGCTCTCCGAGTTCGCCCCGCGCCGGGTCGAGCAGATCGTGGCGCAGCGCGGCCTGCCGGCCTTCACCGCCAAGACGCTGTCGACCCCCGACGCGCTGCGCGCCGATCTCGAGGAGACGCGGCGCCGCGGCTGGTCGCTCGACGACGAGGAACGCTTCGACGGCATGCGCTGCATCGCCGCGCCGATCTTCAACGCCTATGGCGAGCCGGTGGCCGGGGTCTCGATCTCGGGCCCCGCGGTGCGCTTCGGCGACCGCGCGCTGGCAGGCCTCGGCGCCCGGGTGCGCCGCGCGGCCGACGATATCACCCGGCTGACCGGCGGCGCGCCGCCCCCCGGCCACGGCTGATCCGCGGGCTGCGGCTCAGGCGTCGTCGGTGCAGATCAGCCAGGGGCGGGCGAAGTGGTGCTCCTGAAGGTTGTCGCCGGGGCCGGTCCGGTCGACGATCAGGAAGTCCTGCGGCCGGTCCAGCGGCGTCAGCACGCCATGCCAGACGTTGCGGCGATAGTTCACGCCCTGCGCGCCGTTGGTCAGGAAGGCGCGCGGCCGCCCGGGCCGTCCGCCCTCGTCGGCCGCGACCACGACAAGGAAGGGCTCGGCCGACAGCGGCATGAAGGCCTGGCTTCCCAGCGGGTGGCGCTCGACGAGGTCCAGCTGCAACGGCAGCCGGTAGGGCTCGGCCCGGGCCAGGCTGATGGCGACGCGCCCGCCCTCGCCCGTCACCTCGGGCAGGGCGCGCGCCGCCCAGCGCTGCGCCATCCCGGCGTTGAACGCGAAATCGGGCGGGCCCGCGATCTCCAGCACCTCGCCGAAGGGCGCGAAGGCGTCCGCCGTCAGGGGCAGGATCGCGATCCGCTCGTCGACCCGCGCGCTCATGCCCCCGGCCTCAGCTTGGGGTGGCGGTTCACGTCCTTGTAGAGGAGGTAGCGAAACCTGCCGGGCCCTCCGGCATAGCAGGCCTGCGGGCAGAAGGCGCGCAGCCACATGAAATCGCCGGCCTCGACCTCGACCCAGTCGCGGTTGAGCCGGTAGGCGCCCTTGCCCTCGAGCACATAGAGCCCGTGCTCCATCACATGCGTCTCGAGGAAGGGAATGCAGGCGCCGGGCTCCAGCGTGACGATGGTGACATGCATGTCGTGGCTAAGATCGTCGGGGTCGACGAAGCGGGTCGTGGCCCAGGCGCCGTTCGTGCCCGGCATCGGTGAGGGCGCGACCGCGGCGTCGCTGGTGACCAGCGGCTTCGGCACGGGCAGGCCCTCGACCGGCTCGTAGGCCTTGCGGATCCAGTGGAACCGCGCCGGCGCCGCGCCGTCGTTTCTCAGCCGCCACTCGGCGCCCGGGGGGATATAGGCGAAACCACCCGGCTCGAGCCGGTGCTGCGTGCCGTCGAGGCTGAGGCTGACCGTGCCGTCCACGACGAACAGCGCGCCCTCGGCGCCCGGATCGGGCTCGGGCCGGTCGCTGCCGCCGCCGGGCAGCACCTCGAGGATGTATTGCGAGAAGGTCTCGGCAAACCCCGTCATCGGCCGGGCGATGATCCAGGCGCGGGTTCCGTCCCAGTGCGGCAGGCGACTGGTGACGATGTCGCGCATCACGCCCTTGGGCAGGACGGCATAGCTCTCGGTGAACACCGCCCGGCCGGTCAGCAGCTCGGCCTGGCCGGGATGGCCGCCGCTCGGGGCGTAGTAGGTCCTGTCGCTCATGCTCGCTCCGTGTTGCTGGCTCGCGTCGGTGGGGGTGTGGTCCTCAGGCATCGAGGTTCTCCGCTGGGTGCTCGCGGTGCCAGTGCTCCGCAATGTCGATGCGCCGGGCGAACCAGACGCCCTCGTGCCCGGCGGCGTAGTCGAGGAACCGCGCCAGCGCGGCCGCCCGGCCCGGCCGCCCGGCAAGGCGGCAGTGCAGCCCGACCGACAGCATCTTGGGCGCGCCCGCCTCGCCCTCGGCGTAGAGCACGTCGAAGCTGTCCCTGAGATAGCTGAAGAACTGGTCGCCCGAGTTGAAGCCCTGCGGCGTGGCAAAGCGCATGTCGTTGGTGTCGAGCGTGTAGGGCACGATCAGGAACGGCCCCTTGGGCCCCCGCACCCAGTAGGGCAGGTCGTCGGCGTAGTTGTCCGCGCAATAGGCGAAGCCGCCCTCCTCCATCACCAGATCGAGCGTGTTCTCCGAGCAGCGCCCGGTATACCAGCCCCGTGGCCGGGCGCCGGTGACCTCGGTGTGGATGCGGATCGCCTCGTCCATGTGCGCCTTTTCCTCGGCGCGGCTGAAGTCGCGGTACTCGATCCATTTCAGCCCGTGGCTCGCGATCTCCCAGTCTGCCTCGCGCATCGCGGCCACCTGCTCGGGGCTGCGCGCCAGCGCCGTGGCGACGCCGTAGACCGTGACCGGGACGCGGCGCGCCGTCAGCGTCCGCCACAGCCGCCAGAACCCGGCGCGGGCGCCGTACTCGTAGATCGATTCCATGTTCATGTGGCGCATGCCCGGCCAGGCCTGCGCCCCCACGATCTCGGACAGGAACGCCTCCGAGGCTGGGTCGCCATGCAGGATGCAGTTCTCGCCGCCCTCCTCGTAGTTGACGACCACCTGCAGCGCGATGCGCGCGCCCCCGGGCCAGCGCGGGTCGGGCGGCGTCCGGCCGTAACCTCTCAGGTCGCGGGGGTAGCGTGTCATGGCGGTCTCCTTCTGCGTTCGGGCGCGGGGCTCAGTCGAACTCGCCCAGGGCCTCGTGCTGCGTCTCGATCCATTCCAGGTGCTCGCGCCCGGCCTTGCCCGACCGGCGCATGGTCGCGACCGCCAGGAGCCGCAGTACCGCCAGCACGCCGGCATAGGAGTCGAGCACATGCGGGTTCTCGACCGGGCAGGTGATGGTCCAGCGCGCCAGCGCCGGCATGCCGCGCGCCGAGGGGTCGGTGATCAGCAACACCCGCACCCCGCGCCCGTCCAGCGCCTTCAGCGCACGCGGCAGCGCGCCCACGACCCGGCGTACGCCTACCACCACGACCACGTCCTCGGGGCCGAAATCGGCCAGCCCCTCGGCCAGGGTCTCGCCCGGGCCGGGCAGGAGCCGGGTGTCGGGCCGGAACTGGACGAACTGCCAGCGCGCATAGGCGGCGAAGTAATGGCTGTTGCGAAAGCCCAGGAAGCCCAGCCGCCGCGCTCCCGACAGGGCGCCGGCGATCTCGTCGAGGAGCGCGGGCGAGACCTGCTCGAGCCCGTGGCGCAGCGCCGCCATCTCGGCCTCGGCGAACTCGGCGATCAGTGCGTCTGCGCCCTTGCCGGGCCGCGCCTCGCCCTCGCGCGGCGCGAGGAACAGCGGCGAGCCCCAGTTGCGCGCCTCGCGCGCCGCCAGCCGCATCTCGTCATAGCTCTCGAACCCCGCGCGCTGGACGAACCGCGTCACCGTCGAGTTCGAGACCCCGACCAGCCGCGCCAGTTCCGAGGCCGGGTACATGCTGACCTCGCCCGGTGATTCGAGGATGAAATCCGCCACCTGCCGCTCGCGGCCGCTCAGCCCGTCATAGGCCTGGTGGATGATGTCGACCAGCGATTTCAGAGGCTTGTTCATGTCTGGCCCTCGGGTCGGCGGCAGGTTTCGGTCGCGTCGCATGGTGAGATTGGAATGACATTTCCAAATATATTGACATTTTGGAAATTTATTTGCAACCTTTTCACATCACGCCATTGACCCACGGGGCAGCCAGAAGCGCAGCAAGCCGCCGTCGCGCCGCCCACAGAGAGGCCGAGATGACGCACAACCACTATGACATCACTTCCAAGGATGGCGCCCTCTGGAACGAGGACCTCGCGCCGCTGCCGCCCGAGCGTCGCCGCTGGGGCGCCTTCGAGATCTTCAACGTCTGGAACAACGACATACAGAGCCTGTTCGGCTACACGCTCGCGGCCTCGCTGTTCATCAGCTACGGGCTCAACGGCTGGTGGACCCTCACGGCGATCGTGCTCGCCGGCGCCTTCGTCATGTGGCTGGTGAACCTCACCGGCAGGCCCTCGGTCAAGTATGGCGTGCCCTACCCGGTCATGGCGCGCGCCGCGATGGGGGTCGAGGGCGCCAAGTTCCCGGCGCTGGTGCGCGGCATCGTCGCGATCTTCTGGTATGGCGTGCAGACCTATTTCGCCTCGACCGCCGTGGCGCTCCTGATCCGCTCGGTGCTGGGCATCGAGGGCGGCGCCGAGTTCCTCGGCATGACCGGTGTCGGCTGGGTCTCGTACATCATCGTCTGCGTGTTCCAGCTGGGCCTCTTCATGATGGGCATCGACTGGGTCGGGCGCTTCCTCAACTGGGCGGGGCCCTTCGTCTATGCGGTGATGATCGCGCTGATGCTGGCGATCTGGTGGAAGGCCGGCAACGGCCTGCTGGCCGAGCTTGGCAACATCTTCCAGGGCGGTGCCAGCACCGATCCGCGCGGACCGGTTGCCGCCTTCTTCGCCATCACCGGCACGATGATCGCCTATTTCGCCGCCGTCGTGATCAACTTCGGCGACTTCTCGCGCTTCGTGAAGACCGAAGCGCAGATGCGGCGCGGCAATTTCTGGGGTCTGCCGGTGTCGATGGCCTTCTTCTCGTTCATCGCGCTCTTCATCACCGCGGGCACCGTCGTGCTGTTCGGCGAGCGGCTGACCAACCCGGCCGATATCGTCGAGCGCGTTGACAACATCTGGCTCACCGTGATCGCGGCGATCACCTTCTTCGCGGCGACGGTCGGCATCAACCTGGTCGCGAACTTCATCCCGCCGGCCTATGACCTCGCGAACCTCGCGCCCTCGAAGATCAGCGCGAAGACCGGCGGGATCATGACCGCGGTGATCGCCTTCTTCATCGGCGCGCTGTGGGTCTCGCTGATCTCCGAGATAGGCATCGCCGGCTTCGTCGACACGCTGGGTGCCTTCCTCGCGCCGCTCTACGGCATCCTGGTGGCGGACTACTACCTGATCCGCAAGCAGAAGGTCGAGCTGCAGGACCTGTTCTCGTCCAGCCCCGAGGGCGCCTATCACTACAACGCCGGCTGGAACCGCATTGCCATCGCCGCCTTCGGCATCTCGGCGGTGTTCTCGGTCGCCACGGTCTGGGTGCCGGCGCTGAGCGATCTGTCGGGCTTCGGCTGGGTGATCGGCGCCGTGCTGGGCGGCACGCTCCACGTGGTGTTGATGCGCCGCGCCGGCCATGCCGTGACCGCGGCGGCGACTGCGGCGGGCTCGTCCAGCTTCTGAGGCCGCCATCGCGCCAGATACGGGGCCGCGCCCATCGCCGGGCGCGGCCCCTTTCGCGTGCCGGGCCTCAGCTCAGCGCCCGGCGATAGCCCACGGCCTCGGCGATATGGGGCTTGCGCACGGCATCGGCGCCGTCGAGATCGGCGATCGTGCGCGCGAGCCGCAGCACCCGGTGATAGCCGCGGGCCGAAAGCCGCAGCTTCTCGGCCGCCGCCTGCAGAAGCTGCCGGCCCGCGTCGTCGGGCCGGCTGACCCGTTCCAGCGCCTCGCCATCCAGCTCGCCATTGGTCACCGGCGCGTCCCCCGTGCCGCGCCCGGCCTGGGCGGCGCGGGCCTGCGCCACCCGCGCCGCGACCCGGGCCGAGCCCTCGGCATGGGTCGGCAGCGCCAGCACCTCGGGCGTCACCGGCGGCACCTCGATGCGGATGTCGAAGCGGTCGATCAGCGGCCCCGACAGGCGCGCCATGTAGTCCGCGCCGCATTTCGGCGCGCGCGAGCAGGACCGCGCGGCGTCGCCCAGATAGCCGCAGCGGCACGGGTTCATCGCTGCCGCCAGCAGGAAGCGCGCGGGGTATTTCACATGGGCCTCGGCCCGGGCCACCACCGCCTCGCCGGTCTCGATCGGCTGGCGCAGGGCCTCGAGCACGGGGCGGGCGAACTCGGGCAGTTCGTCGAGGAACAGCACGCCCCGGTGGGCCAGGCTGATCTCGCCGGGCTTGGCGTTGCGTCCGCCGCCGACCATCGCGGCCATCGAGGCCGAGTGATGCGGCGAGCGGTAGGGCCGCTCGCGCATCATCCCGCCGTCGCCGGGCTCGGCTGCCAGCGAATGGATGATCGACACCTCCAGCGCTTCGCGCGGGGTGAGCGGCGGCATGATCGAGGTGAGGCGTGTCGCCAGCATCGACTTGCCCGAGCCCGGCTCGCCCACCATCAGGATGTTGTGGTTTCCTGCGGCGGCAACCTCCAGCGCGCGGCGCGCGCCCTCCTGCCCCTTCACGTCCAGTAGGTCGGTGCCGTTGCGCCGGGCGCTGACGGTGCCGGGCTCCGGCGGGATCAGCGCCGTCCGCCCGCGGAAATGGTTGGTCAGCGCCAGCAGGCTGTCGGGCGCCAGGATCTCGGCCGCGCCGACCCAGGCCGCCTCGGGCCCCGAGGCCGCGGCGCAGACCAGCGCCTTGTCCATCTCGGCGGCTGCGAGCGCCGCCGGCAGCGCCCCCTGGACCGCCCGGATCTGCCCGTCGAGCGACAGCTCGCCCAGCGCCAGCACGGCCTCGGCCTCGTCCCTGGGGATCACCTCCAGCGCCGCCATCAGCGCCAGCGCGATCGGCAGGTCGAAATGCGACCCGGCCTTGGGCAGGTCTGCCGGCGACAGGTTCACCGTGATCCGCTGCGGTGGCAGGGCCAGCCCGCAGGCGGTCAACGCCGCGCGCACCCGCTCGCGCGATTCCGAGACCGCCTTGTCCGGCAGCCCGACGATCTGGAAGGCCGGCAGACCCGGCGAGACCACGCACTGGACCTCGACCGGCCTCGCCTCGACGCCCAGGAACGCAACCGTGTGGACGCGCGCAAGCATGGGATCACCCGCAATGGCACAGGACGCTGTCGCATCAGGTGCCCGTGCATGGTTAACTGCCGTTTAAAGCTCCATGCGGCAATCTTTCGTCGCATGGTGGCCACGCCCAGCCAAGAGAGAGCCCGATGAACCTTCGCCTGCTTCTGATCATGACGCTCGCGGCCCTGCCGTCACTCGCCGCGGCGGGCCAGGCCGATGTCGTTGGCGCGACGGCGGTGCGCAGCGGCGCGTCCTGGCGGTTCGACGTCACCGTCGCTCATGCAGATGAGGGCTGGGACCATTATGCCGACGCCTGGCGCGTGGTCGGCCCCGACGGCACGGTCTACGATACGCGCGAACTCGCGCACCCCCACGTGAACGAGCAACCCTTCACCCGCTCGCTGTCCGGTGTCGTTATCCCCGCCGGCGTGAGCCGCGTCAGTGTCGAGGCACGCGACAGCGTGCATGGCTGGGGCGGCGCCACGGTCGAGGTCGATCTCGCGCCGTGACTTCGATGCCTTGTATGAAAAATGTTTTTTATCAGGGTGGTAACCCCCTTTTCACGCGTGAAAAGGGGGCTGGAAGCTCAGGCCGACTGGCGCTCGCTCAGCGCCTCGACGATGGCGTCGCCCATCTCGGCGGTGCCCACCGTGCGGGTGCCCTCGCCCGCACCGAGATCCGGCGTGCGCAAGCCCTTGGCCAGGACGTCGTTGACCGAGGCCTCGAGCAGGTCCGCCTCGTCCCCGAGGTCGAAGGAGTAGCGCAGCGCCATGGCGAAGCTCAGGACGCAGGCGATGGGGTTGGCCTTGCCCTGCCCGGCGATGTCGGGCGCCGAGCCGTGCACCGGCTCGTAGAGCGCCTTGGGCCGGCCGTTCTCCATCGGCGCGCCGAGCGAGGCCGAGGGCAGCATCCCCAGCGAGCCGGTCAGCATCGCCGCCGCGTCCGACAGAAGGTCGCCGAACAGGTTGTCGGTGACGATCACGTCGAACTGCTTGGGCCAGCGCACCAGCTGCATCGCGCCCGCGTCGGCATACATGTGGGAAAGCTCGACATCGGCGTATTCGGTGTCGTGCACCTCCTGGACGACCTGGCGCCAGAGCACGCCCGACTCCATCACGTTGGCCTTCTCCATCGAGCAGACCTTGTTGCCGCGCTTGCGCGCGAGCTCGAAGGCCGAGCGGGCGACGCGGGCGATCTCGGCCTCGGTGTAGCGCTGGGTGTTGATGCCGACGCGCTCGTTGCCCTCGGTGACGATGCCGCGCGGCTCGCCGAAATAGATGCCCGAGGTCAGCTCGCGGATGATCATGATGTCGAGGCCCGCGACCACGTCGCGCTTGAGCGACGAGAACTCGGCCAGCGCGTCGAAGCACTGCGCCGGGCGCAGGTTGGCGTAGAGGTCCATCTCCTTGCGCAGGCGCAGCAGCCCGCGCTCGGGCTTCACGCTGAAGTCGAGCACGTCGTATTTCGGCCCGCCGACCGCGCCCAGAAGCACCGCGTCGACCGACTGCGCCTTGTCCATCACCGCGTCGGTGAGCGGCGTGCCATGCACGTCGTAGGAGGCACCGCCGACCAGGTCCTCGTCGATCTCGAAGGCGAGGCCGCGATTGCTGGCGAACCAGTCAATCACCTTGCGGACCTCGAGCATCACTTCGGGGCCGATGCCGTCACCGGGCAGGATCAGCAGTTTAATGGGCGTCATTGGTCGCACTCCGGACATAATTTTGCGCGGGGTTTTGTGCGATCCGGCCGCGAATGGCAAGGCCCGGCTGCGCAATGGTGGTGAAGTGTGAGTATTCTGGTAATCTCCGCGTGTGATCATGCTGAAGGGTGGAGATTGGCGCGCGTCGATCCGATCGCAGGCCTCGGGGCCTGCATTGTGCGTGTGAGTGGATGAGCTTCCGAATGGATCAGCATGTTGAGGGACGGAATCTCGTGACCCTCGGCGAGGTGTTCGATGACCTTTCCGACGGCATCATGCTGTTCGACGCCGATCTTCGTGTCGTCGCCTTCAATCGCGCTTATGCGCGGCTCTTCGAACTTGACGCAGACGAGATCAAGGCCGGCGACACGCTCGAGAACGTGCTCAGGACCCTGACGGGACGTGGCATGTTGGACACCGGCTCCCGCGGCGTCGATGCCGAGGTGGCACGCCGGCTCGCCGGCTGGCGCACGCCCGAGAACCGCGTCGAGACGCGGCGCCTTCGCAATGGCAGGCTGATCCGCATCACCCGGCGCGACCTGCCCGATGGCGGGATGATCAGCATCCATGTCGAACTGACCGAGGCCGACGAGCGCGAGCGCGAGCTCGAGCGCCAGCGCGCGCTCATGGCCTCGATTCTCGCCAACATCACCGACGGCGTCGCGCTGGTCGACGCCTCGTGCCGGTTCATCGCGTTCAACGACCGCTTCCTCGATCTCATGGGCGTACCTCGTGGCGCGGTACACTGGGGCGTGCATTTCTCGGAGCTTGCGCGGCACTTCGCCGATCTCGACGGCCTCAGCGAGGCCGGGCGCAAGACCGAGATCGACCGCCGCTACCGGTTCCTCTCGGATCCCTCGCGCAGCCGCGTGGTGCGCAACATGTTCGACGGCCGCACGGTCGACGTGAACAAGGCGATGCTCCCGGGCGGCGGCGCGTCGGTGCTGACGCTTCGGGATGTCACGACGGACCTGCGCCGTCGGCGCGAGGTCGAGGACGCGCGCCGCGAGGCGGAGGAGGCGAGCCGGCGCAAGAGCTCCTTCGTTGCGCGCCTCAGCCACGAGATGCGCAACGCGCTCAACGGTATTCTCGGCGTCTCGGCGCTGCTCGAGCGGGCGGAGCTTGGCGAACGCGAGCAGGCGCAGGTCGGGCTGATCTCGACCTCGGGCCGGATGCTCCTTCGCCTCATCGACGATGCCCTCGATGTCAGCCGCATCACGGCCGAGACGTCGGATATCAAGGTCGAGCCCTTCTCGTTGCCCGAACTTCTCGACGAGTGCATCGCCATGGTCGAGCAGCCGGCGCGCGAAAAGGGGCTCGAGCTGCGGCGCGAGGGGGCCGCCGTACCCTTGCCGGCGCTGCTTGGCGATGCCGTCCGGCTCAAGCAGATCGTGCTGAACCTGCTGACCAATGCCATCAAGTTCACCGAGCGCGGCACTGTCACCCTGGGCCTTGCGACCGAGCTCGGGCCCAATGCCGCGTATCTCTCGCTGTGGGTGGCGGACACCGGCATCGGCATTCCCGCCGACCAGCGCGAGGCGATCTTCGGCGAGTTCTACCAGATCCGGGACGGTGCTGCAGGGCGCGTGGGCGGCGTGGGCCTTGGCCTCGCGATCAGCGCGCGGTTGATCCAGGCGATGGGCGGCGCGATCCGCGTCGAGTCCGAGGCGCCGCATGGCAGCCGCTTCACCATTGCGCTGCGCCTGCCCTTCGCCGACGAGGACAACGGCGACACGCCGCAGTCGTAAGCGCCGGACAGCCGCCTGTCTTGCCTCATTGTCCCGCGGCGGCCACTGCCTTCGAGAGCACATCGAAACGGGCGAGAAACGCGTCCTGCACCTCGTTGATCGGGCGCGGCGCGAGCTTGACCTGCTCGGCCCATGCGGCGCGCGGCCGGGGAAAATGCTTCGCGGCCTCGCTCGGGCTGAAACCCGCGAGCTGGGTCGCCTCGAACCAGGCGGACAGTCGGTCGGCGCGCTTGATCTGCTTCTCGAGCTTTTCCGGTGTCGCCGGGGCCAGCCCGAAACGGATGTGGACGGCGGCCATCAGGCGGCTCTCGAATGCCTTGTAATCGAGTCCGAGCGCGGCCTTGAAGGGCGAGATCATGTCTCCGATCACGTATTCCGGCGCGTCGTGCAGCAGGGCCGTCAGCCGCTCGGCCGCGAGCGCCTTCGGTTTCAGTTCACCGAAGATGCGCTCGACCAGCAGCGAGTGCTCGGCCACGGTGAAAGGATGGTCGCCCGTGGTCTGGCCGTTCCAGCGTGCGACGCGGGCCAGGCCATGAGCGATGTCCTCGATCTCGACATCCAGCGGCGATGGGTCGAGCAGGTCGAGCCGCCGTCCCGAAAGCATCCGCTGCCAAGCGCGTGCCGCCATCACTCTCCCCGTCTCAGCCGCGCGGACTGCCTAGCGGCTGGCGGGAGGCAAGTAAATGGCGGCACGCGGCGGTGGCGCGTCAGATCTCGAGCACGCCATGCACGCCGCCGAGCCGGCTCTGGACCTACACCACCGGGGCGGCGCTAACTTGGTGCCCGGCCGCGCTGCTTGTGCGGGAATTGTCACGGCCCGGCGCGCGGCGCGTGACAGCGCATTGCCGAAACTGGGGCCTGATGCTAGGTGAGCCGCTGACCGTGAGACCGACAGAACCCCAGGAGCTCCCATGACCGCCGATTACGTCGTCAAGGACATCGCGCTCGCCGATTTCGGCCGCAAGGAGATCGAGATCGCCGAGACCGAGATGCCGGGCCTGATCGCCTGCCGCGCCGAGTTCGGCGACGCGAAGCCCCTCAAGGGCGCGCGGATCACCGGTTCGCTGCACATGACGATCCAGACCGCCGTCCTGATCGAGACGCTGGTCGCGCTGGGCGCCGAGGTGCGCTGGGCGTCGTGCAACATCTTCTCGACCCAGGACCATGCCGCCGCCGCCATCGCCGCCGCCGGCGTCCCGGTCTTCGCGGTCAAGGGCGAGACACTCGAGGATTACTGGACCTACACCGACGCGATCTTCCAGTGGCCGGACGGGCAGCCCTCGAACATGATCCTCGACGATGGCGGGGACGCGACGATGTACATCCTGCTCGGCGCCCGCGCCGAGGAGGGCGAGGACATCCTGTCGAACCCGGGCTCGGAGGAGGAGGAATACCTCTTCGCCCAGATCCGCAAGCGCATGAAGGCGAGCCCCGGCTGGTTCGTGAAGCAGCGCCACGCCATCAAGGGCGTGACCGAGGAGACGACGACCGGCGTCAACCGGCTCTACCAGCTGATGGAGAAGGGCCGCCTGCCGTTCCCGGCGATCAACGTCAATGACAGCGTCACCAAGTCGAAGTTCGACAACAAGTACGGCTGCAAGGAAAGCCTGGTCGACGGCATCCGCCGTGGCACCGACGTGATGATGGCCGGCAAGGTGGCCGTGGTCTGCGGCTACGGCGATGTCGGCAAGGGCTCGGCCGCGTCGCTCAAGGGCGCGGGCGCACGCGTGCTGGTGACCGAGATCGACCCGATCTGCGCGCTGCAGGCCGCGATGGACGGCTACGAGGTCGTCACCCTCGAGGAAGCCGCGCCGCGCGCCGACATCGTCATCACCGCGACCGGCAACAAGGACGTCGTGACCGTCGATCACATGCGCAAGCTCAAGGACATGTGCATCGTCGGCAACATCGGCCACTTCGACAACGAGATCCAGGTCGCCGGCCTCAAGAACTTCAAGTGGACGAACATCAAGCCGCAGGTCGACATGGTCGAGTTCCCGGACGGCAAGCGGATGATCCTGCTTTCCGAAGGGCGGCTCCTGAACCTCGGCAACGCGACCGGTCATCCCAGCTTCGTGATGTCGGCGAGCTTCACCAACCAGGTACTGGGTCAGATCGAGCTGTTCGCCAAGGGCGAGCAGTACGAGAACAAGGTCTACGTCCTGCCCAAGCATCTCGACGAGAAGGTGGCCCGGCTCCATCTCGAGAAGCTCGGCGTGAAGCTCACGAGGCTCTCGGACCAGCAGGCCGAGTATATCGGCGTCAAGCCGGTCGGCCCGTTCAAGCCCGACCACTACCGCTACTGAGGCCGGGCGGACCAGTCAGGATGCCGGCGGGGCGCTTTCCCGCCGGCGGAAGATGGCGACAAGCCCCTGCGCGTCCGCATGCTCGTGGTCGGCGCCGCGATAGACCGGGACGAGCACGAAGTCGACGGGGGTAATGACCTCCTTCGCCACCAGCGTCGCGAAGGCCGAGCCGAACCCGGCCTCGTCGAATGCCTCCTCCTTGATGCCCAGCGCGAAGAGGGCGCCGGGTGCCGCCACGCGCATCAGCTCGGGCAGGCAGCCGGGCCCGACATGGCCATGGGTGAAGGTCCCGGTGCTGATGAACCCGCCATAGTCGCGATCCGGCATGGGCAGGGGCCTGGTCAGGTCGGCGACGATCCGCTTGCGGTAGAGGCCCTTGGCGCCGGCGACCTCGAGCATCTCGGCGGAGATGTCGACGCCGTCGATCGGGATACCCGGCAGGGCGGCGGCGACGAGCCCCGTGCCTGCCCCGATATCGAGGACGGGCACGTTCCGGTCCGTCATCCGCGCGCGAAACAGCGCGGCGACCTCGGCCGGATAGATGTAGCCATGGCTTTCGGCGAAGTCGCGATCGTAGTCGCGCGCCCATTCGCCATAAAGCCGCACCGAATCCTGCGGCGTTTTCAACGCATAGGCCGCCTCGAGCGAGCCGCCGGCGTCCTTCTTCCCGTCATCGGAGGAACTCATGGCGCGAGCCTAGCAGCCCGCGCGGAAATGGAAAGGGCCGAGGCGGTCGCCCGCCCCGGCCCCGCGGCCTCGCAAGGCGCTCAGAAATGGATCACGAGATCCGTCAGGAAGCGCCAGCCATAAGCGTCGTACTTGTCCTGCAGCACGTTCACGTCGGCGCCGACGCCGAACATGACGTTCTCGGTGACGGCATAGCGGAAGCCGCCGCCGATGGTCAGGATCGTGTTGGGATTGGCCGATCCGAGGTCGATGATGTCCGCGCCCGTGAGCTTGTCGAGCGGCGCCGCCGAGCTCGGGATCTGGTCGCCGCCGTCGATCGGCACGAACAGGTTCATCTCGAGCGCCGGGAAGAAGTTGTCGAACAGCTCGTAGTCGCCGTGCAGCGAGGCAAGGAACGTCGAGGTTCCGGTGTCGCCGAGCGCGATCTGCGCACCGATCATGCCCTGGAGCTGGGTGCGGTCCCACAGCTTGGCGGCCGAGACGAACGGGTTGAGATAGCCGCCGTCGATCCCGTTGAGCTCGAGTCCCGCGGTGTCGAGGTTGCCGACCGGGATCGTGTAGCGCAGGCCGGGCGTCACGATCAGCCCGTTCGCCGGGTCGCTGACCACGGCGTATTTCAGGCCGATGGCGATGTCGTTCCAACCGTCGGCATCAGGCAGGCTGTTCTTGAAGTCGATCCAGGAATAGCCGTCGGTCGTGGCGATGAAGCCGAGCCGGTCGGTGATCGCAAGCCGCGCCTGGATGCCCACGACATTGACGTTGCCGCCATCGCCGGCGCCTGCCGGAAAGTCGTTCGGGATGTCGTGATAGGCGTAGAACGGCTTCACCTCGGTGGTGATGAAGGGGGTCTCGTTGAACACCGGGTTGGTGATCGGCGGGCGGTAGTCGGTGAATCCGACCTCGCCGAACGAGCCTTCGAGGTCGAGGCCGAACGGCCCTTCGGCTGCGGCGGGCGATGCGATCATGGCGGCCAGCAGGGCGGCGCCCGTCAGGATGGTTGAACCTCTCATTGTCCTTCTCCGTTCGTATGTCATCTCGATGGCCCGGAACTCCCCTCTCCAGGCCGTGGCCCGCTTGTGACGCCGTGTTGCCCTGGCGGCATTGATCTGGGTCAGATGCGCGCTCTGGTCGCAGGACGCGCAAGAATGTGTGGCCCCGTGGCCATCGCCGGGCACGGCACCCGCCATGCCCGCCGCCAATTGGGCGGATCGCGGATTTCGTGCTTTACTCGGGGACCGCGTGGCGACAGGTTCTGCCCGAGCGTTGCCGGCGCGTCGCGTCGGTCCACCGGTGGCACGGGATGCCGCAGGCGGAGGGGATGGATGATCAGCCTGTACACGCCGATCCTGCCGCAGCGGACAGGGACGGCGGACTATGCGAACCTGATGCTGCGCGACCTCGCGCGCGCGGGCGTGCCGCGCACGCGGGTGCGGGTCGTCGTCGACAGCGGGCGCATCGACATGACGACGGCCACCGTTCCCGGCGGGTATGACGTCATTTCCTACCGTGCATTGCCCAATGTCGTGGCGCCGGGCGACACCGCCATCTTCTTCATCGCGAACAACGAGCATCACGGCTACATCCACGCCGCGCTCCGCGATCTGACGGTGCTGCCGGGTGGGCGCGTGATCGCCGTCGTGCACGAGCCGTGCTGCGCGATGCTGCTCGACAGCCTCGCCTTCCACTATCAGCACGGCTTCACGCTGGAATCGCTCAAGGCATCGCTGGCGGCCCAGTATGGCGCGATGACCCCGGTGTTCCTGTCGCAGTTCCGCGACGGGTATCTGTCCGACATCTTTCACTTCACCAGCCACGCGCTGGGCCATGTGCTGACGAAGGCGCACGAGGTCTGGACGCACAGCCTCTATGCCGCGCTCAAGCTCACCCTCGAGTCGACGCTTGCGCCCGAGAACCTTCCGCGTTTCCGGCTGGTCGCGCATCCCGACTACGACCCGCTGGCGCCGCCACGGCCGGCCCATAGTGCGACGCCGGTGACGCGACGGACGCCGGATGCCGCGCCGGCCGAGCCGCACTTCGTGGTGGGTGTGTTCGGATGGGTGTCGCGCCCCAAGCGCGTGATCCAGGCGATCCGCGGCTTCCACCGGTTCCTGACACGGCTCGATCCCGACGAGCTCGACGCGATCGAGATGCGCGTCGTGGGGGCGCTGCCCGATCCGCGAAGCTACGATCCGCGCGGCGCCGCGGCCGAACTCGGCCTCGGCGACCGGATCGTTTTCCACGATTTCGTCGACTCGGAAACCTTCCGCCAGCTGCAGGCGACCTCGAGCATCCAGCTCAATCTCAGGTATCCCTCCTGCGGCGAGACCAGCGGCACGCTGAAGGGCGCAAGCCAGTCCGCGGTGCCGTCGATCGTGACCGATTACCAGGCGTTTCGCGAGGTCGAGGCCGACGAGGCGATCAGTTTCCTGCCCGGGCGGGAAGAAGACGAGATCGCGGATGCGCTGCACCGCCAGTATCTTCGCTGGTCCGGCCGCGCCGCGCCGCAGCCGCGAGAGCGCGTGGTGCCGGCGCCGACGAGGCAGCGGCTCGACCGGCTGATTGCCGGCATCGCCGGCGCCGGCGACACGGGCGAGACCCGGCTTGATACGGGCGTTGCCCAGGGGACGGACGATCGCGGCCGAAAGATCGCGAGAGCATGAAGCACATGTTGGACGGACGGAGCACGATGGCGGTCTTCAGCGGCGGGGCAAAGGTCTCGGAACTCGAGAAAAAGCTGGCGCGCATGGAGGCGCGCGTCGCCGAACTCGAGCAGCGGCTCGCGCGGAGCGAGACGCGTTTCGAGATGTCGGTGCGGTTCTTCGAGCATCGGGTCGATCAGATCTACGCGCGAATCCTGCCTGTGCTGGGTCGCGAGACGGGACTGTTCGCGGGTCCCGACGAGCCGGTGGCGTCGCCCGCCCTGGTCGCCCGCCCGGCCGGCGAGGTCGAATCCTTCAGCTCGCTCGCCGACGCGTCCGATGGCTTCCTGCGTCCCGGCCGTTACGGCTCGCCCTTTGCCGAGGCGGGCTTCCGGCTGGCGCTCGGCCTTGCGGTCGAGCGTGACGGCGCGGTCGAGGTCCAGTCGGACCAGCGCGGTGCGGCCATGTTCGGTCCCTACAAGCGGATGACCCCGGGCGACTACCGCCTGCTGTGGACGGTAGCGCCGGCCCCGGACGCGACGGGCAGCGTCGCGCTGGGGTTCGACCTCTACTCGCCCACCATCGACCGGGTGATCGCCCATGCGAACCTTACCGGCGTGCTCGATGGGCCGCGCACGGTCGAGCTGCCGGTGACCATCGGCCCCGAGCTGAGCGAGGCGGTCTTCGAGCTGCGCGTCCACCAGCAGGGCGGCGCCGCGGCACGGATTGCCGCGCTTGATCTCATGTCCGCCTGAGGGCGACGCGACCGGTGGCCGGCCCGTGACCCCCCGAAAGCCGGATTGCTTCGGCGGTGGCGCCTCGGCGGCACTGCTCACTGCCAGGGAGACCGCCCATGCGGCGCTGTGTTCTTCATATCGGAAGTGAAAAGACCGGGACGACCAGCATCCAGGCGCATTTCGGCCGCAGCCGTGAGGGGTACCGCGCGGCCGGCGTGCTCTACCCCGAGACCGGAAGCCTGCCGGGGCTGTTCGTGCACAAGGGCATCAGCCAGGCGATTCGCGGCGATCGAGGCGAGATCGACCACAGGATCTTCGAGGCGCTCGCCGCCGAGGTCGGGGCGGCCCCGGACTGCGCCACGACGGTGATCTCGTCCGAGTTCTTTCACAGCGAGTTTCGCCTGCCGGGTCGGATCGCCGCCGTGCGCGAGGCGCTGGGCGCAATCTTCGACCGGATCGAGATCGTGCTCTATGTCCGCCGACAGGACCGCATGGCCGTGAGCATGCATTCCACGGCCCTCAAGGGGGGCTGGTCGGCCGAGAAGAACCCGCTCTCGGTGCGCAAGGGCAAGGGTGACTACTATTTCGATTTCGCCGCGATCGCCGACAACTGGAGCGCCGCCTTCGGGCGCGAGGCGCTGAGGGTGCGCGTCTATGACCGCCGCTCGCTGCTCAACGGCAGCATCATCGACGATTTTTGCGCCGCGGCGGGCGTCGGGCGGGTCGAAGGCGGCGTGGACCTCGCCCTCAACGTCTCGCCGTCGTGGCAGGCGCTCGAGGTGATCCGGCTGTTCAACACCGGGAGCGCCGGGAACGATGCCGACCTGCGCCAGCGGCTCTGGCGCTGCCTGTCGGACCAGGAAGGCGACCGGACGCCGTTGCTGCCGCGCGCGCAGGCCGAGGAGTTCCTCGCCCGGTTCGCCGCGTCGAACGAGCGTCTGGCGCAAGAGTATCTCGGTCTCGACGCGGCAACGCCCTTCGACCAGGACTTCTCCGACTACCCCGAGGAGCGCCCGCATCTGACCCCGGTCGAGATCGTCGAGCGGCTTGCCGCCTGTTTCCCGGGCCGAGAAGCGTAAGCGCGCCGTCTCGCGCGAAGGCCCGAGCCCGAACCGGGGCCGAGGGCAACCCGATCGGTCGCCAGGCTGGCATCTCGATTCCCGCTGCGCCAATCTAGGGCCCCGGCGCACGCAGCCCCGCGACGCGCCTGTCCTGTCCTGTCCGTTGCGGAGTGGAGATCGATGTCCGGAACCCCTGACGCTCGCGCCATTGCCTATCGCCACCCGCAGCCGACCGCGATGCTGCCCGACATCCTGATCGGCGGCGCGCTCGATCTCGATGCGGACCCCGGGGACTGGGTGCCGCAGGCCGAGAACGTCTGGTTCCGGCCGCTGCTGCTCTGCGTCTCGGCCGGGTACTACGTCAACCTCCTGAGGGTCCGGAAATCCGGCATCCTCTCGCGCCACCGGCATTCCGGGCCCGTGCACGCCTTCACGCTGCGCGGCTCGTGGCATTACCTCGAGCATGACTGGGTGGCGCGCGAGGGCGGTTACGCGTTCGAGCCGCCGGGCGAGACCCATACCCTGGTCGTGCCCGAGGGCGTCGAGGAGATGGTGACCCTGTTTCACGTGACCGGCGGCTACACCTATGTCGACCCGGACGGCGTGGCCTGCGGCTACGAGGACGTCTTCACCAAGCTCGATGCCGCCCTTGCGCATTGCGACCGAAGCGGGCAGCCGCGCTCGCGCGTCGAGGCGCTGATCCGCTGATCGGCCATCACCCGCCGCGCGGTTCCGGCGCCCTTCCGCCGGCGCCGTGAAACCGAATTTCAAAAAATTGGCCAGAACAGTTGACCGCTCGCTGCCCTTGCGGAAAGCTGTGCCCCGACATGAAGCGGCCGCCCGGACGGCCCAACCACCAAGGGGAGGACATCATGACGATCTCACGCAGGTCTGCCGTCCTGGCGCTCTCGGCACTCGCCATCGCGGCCGGCATGGGCGCACCGCGCCCGGCCATGGCCGCCGACGACATTCCCGTAGGCATTCTCCTGCCGCTCTCGGGGTCGGTGGCTCCCATCGGGATCAACAACCGCCGCGGCCACGAACTTGCGATCGAGGAGATCAACGCCGCGGGCGGGATCAAGTCGCTGGGCGGCGCCAAGCTGGTGATGGTCGACGGTGACACCCAGGGCAACCCGAATGTCGGCATCTCGGAGGTCGAGAAGCTGGCGCGGCGCGATGTCGTCGCGATCATGGGCGCCTATCAGTCGGGCGTGACCTTCCCGACGACGCAGATGGCCGAGCGCCTTGGCGTCCCCTATATCGACCCGGTCGCCATCGCCGACTCGATCACCGAGGGGCGCGGCTTCAAGTACACCTTCAAGGTCTCGCCGCTGGCGTCGTGGTACGCGCGCGACCAGATCCGCTTCGTCGTCGACACGTCGACCGCCGCGGGCAATCCCGCCAAGAGCGTCGTGCTGCTGCACGAGGACACGCTGTTCGGCACCTCGACCGCCGAGGGTCAGGTGAAGGCGGCGAAGGAATACGGCCTCGAGGTGCTGGCCGACATCTCGTATCCCAAGGATACGCCCGACATGACCTCGATCATCGCGCAGGTGAAGGACCTCAACCCCGACGCGCTGCTGCTGGTGTCCTATATCAACGACGCGGTGCTGATCACCCGGACGATGAAGGAGCTGGGGGTGAACATCCCGATCGTCGGCACCTCGGCCGGCCATATCGACCCGGCCTATATCACCAACCTTGCCAAGGATGCCGACCTGACCTTCACGGTCGGCGAGTGGAACGTCGACATCGACAAGGCGGGCGCGGCCGAGATCGCCAAGCGCTTCGAGGAGAAGTTCGGCGTGCCGATGAACGGCCACGCGGCCGAGACCTACATGTCCACCATGGTGCTGCGTGATGCGCTCGAACGTGCCGGCTCGACCGACCGCGCCAAGCTGCGTGACGCCCTGGCCGAGACCCGCATCTGCGGCGACGACAACATCCTCCCCTATGACTGCATCCGCTTCGGCGAGAGCGGCCAGTCGCCTGAGGCGCAGCTGGTGGTTCTGCAGATCGTCGACGGTGTCCACAAGACCGTGTGGCCGCCCGAGGTTGCCGCGACCAAGCCGGTTTGGCCGGTTCCGGCCTGGGACGCGCGCTGAGCCACGCCATGCGACGATGCGCCAGCGCGCCCCCGCCGGGGCGCGCTGGTATCCCTCGCAGTCTGAGCTGACGGAAGCCGAGCCATGTCGGACGTGTACCTGCAAGCCCTGATCAGTGGCTTGATGATTGGCGGGGTCTATGCCCTCGTCGCCGTGGGACTGACGCTGATCTTCGGGGTGATGGACATCATCAACTTCGCCCATGGCGAGTTCCTGATGTTCGGCATGTACGGGGCGTTCTTTGCCTCGGCCCTTTTCGGGATCGACCCCTACCTGAGCGCGGTGATGGCGCTTCCACTGTTCTTCGCGATCGGTTGGGCCGTGCAGGGGGTCCTGATCCGCCCCGTCGTCGGCAAGAGCCACGCGATCCAGATCCTGCTGACGCTGGGCCTCTCGCTCCTGATGCAGGCGCTCGCGCAGTTCCTGTTCTCGGCCGATTTCCAGAGCCTCAAGGTCGATTATGGCTCGGCCACGTTCGATCTGTCCGGCGCGCGGGTCAGCTACACTCGCCTCGCCGCCTTCGCGATCTCGATGGGGATGTGCGCGGCGCTCTGGGTCTTCCTGCAGCGCACCGACACCGGCAAAGCCCTGCGCGCCTGCGCCGAGGAACACGAGGGCGCGCAGGCTGTCGGCATCGATATCGCGCGGATGTACAAGATCGCCTTCGGGCTCGGCATCGCCTGCGTCGCGATCGCCGGCATCGTGATGACGCCGTTCTTCTACGTGGCGCCGGTGGTCGGGCCGAAATTCACGCTGGTCGCCTTCGTGATCGTCGTCCTCGGCGGGCTGGGTAATATTCCCGGCGCGGTGGCCGGGGCACTGATCGTCGGGGTTGTCGAAAGCGTCGGCGCGCTGGTGATGCCCTCGCCCTCGCTCAAGGATCTGGCGGTCTACGTCCTCTTCATCCTTGTCCTGCTGTTCCGCCCGCAGGGGCTCTTCGGCGGAAAGGGGGCCTGAGATGGCAGCGCTGCGCGCCAACTGGTTCTACCTCGCCGTGCTTATCGGGTTGCTGATCCTGCCCGCCTACGCCGAATCCGAGTTCGTCACCGCGGTGATGCCGCGCGGGCTGTCGGGCTCGGCGCTGCTGCACATCTTCGTGCTGATCTTCTTCTTCGCCTTCATGAGCCAGGCCTGGAACATCATCGGCGGCTTCGCCGGCCAGCTCTCGATCGGCCATGCGGCGTTCTTCGGCATCGGCGCCTATGTCTCGACGATCTGCTACGTCCATCTGGGCCTCACACCGTGGCTGGGCATGTTCGTCGCGGCGGTCTTCACCGCGCTGGTCGGCGCGGGGCTCGGGCTGATCAGCTTCCATTACGGCCTCAAGGGGCCGTTCTTCGCGCTGGTGACGGTCGCCTTCGCCGAGATCACGCGCCTGATCCTGCTGCACTGGGAATTCGTGGGCGCGGCCAATGGCATCCTGCTGCCGTTCTCGCCCAACCCCACCTTCTGGGAGTTCCAGTTCACCAGCAAGGAGCCCTACTACTACATCGCCCTTGCGATGATGCTCGCCTCGATCGCGCTGGTCGCATGGATCGCCCGGTCGCGCTTTGGCTATTACCTGCACGCCATCCGACAGGACGAGGACGCGGCCGAGGCCGTCGGCGTGCCGACCAAGCGCTGCAAGGTCCAGGCGATCGCGCTGTCGGCCGCGCTGGCGGGGCTCGGCGGCACCTTCTATGCGCAGTACACGCAATACATCGTGCCCGACGACATGGTCGTGGGCCGCGTCTCGGTCGAGATCCTGCTGGGCGCGGTGATCGGCGGGGCCGGCACCGTCATGGGGCCGATCGTCGGCGCCTTCATCCTGATCCCCGTGGGCGAGGCGACGCGCGTGATCTTCGAGGGCGGCGGCACCGGAACCTCGCTCTCGACCCTGATCGCGGCCGACATGAGCTTCGGCGACAAGTTCGTCGCCTATCTCGACTATCTGGCGGCGGGCGGCGGCGGGGGACTTGCGATCATCCTCTATGGCTGCCTCCTGATGGTCGTTGTTCTCGGGATGCCCGGTGGCGTGCTGCCCTGGCTCGCCGGGCTGCGGGCCCGTGCACGCCGCCGCGCGGAGGCGAGCGCATGAGCCTGATGGAAGCCAAGGGCGTCACCCGGCGTTTCGGCGGCCTTACGGCGGTCAACGCCGTCGACTTCCGCGTCGAGCAGGGCGAGATCGTGGGGCTGATCGGCCCCAACGGCGCCGGAAAGACGACCTTCTTCAACCTGATCTCGGGCTTCCTGCGGCCCGACGAGGGCGAGATCCGTTTCGACGGGCAGAGCATCATCGGGCACAAGCCCTCGGACATCTGCAAGCGCGGCATGACGCGCACCTTCCAGATCGTGAAGCCCTTCCCCGAGATGACCGTCACCGACAACGTGATGGTCGGTGCCTTCAATCATCACCGCGACCGCGCGGCCGCGCGCGCCAAGGCGAGCGAGGTGATCGAGCTCGTCGGGCTGGGGCCTCAGGCCGCCAAGCTGGGCCGCGAGCTGACCGTGGCCGGCCGCAAGCGGGTCGAGCTTGCCAAGGCGCTCGCGACCGAGCCGAAGCTCATGCTGCTCGACGAGGTGATGGCTGGCCTGACACCCTCGGAAGTCGCGGGCATGATCGAGGTGCTTGGCCGGGTCCGTGCCGCCGGCGTCACCATGGTCATCGTCGAGCATGTGATGCAGGTGATCATGAACCTTTCCGACCGGATCTACGTGCTCCATCACGGCGAGGCGATCGCCGAGGGCGCGCCGGACCAGATCGTCTCGGACGCCAAGGTGACCAAGGCCTATCTGGGCGAGAGTTTCGTCGCCGAGGCGGGCGGAGGGGCGGCGTCATGAGCATGCTCAGGATCTCGGGGCTGCGCACCGGCTATGGCGACGTGCCGATCCTCCACGGCCTCGACCTCGAGATCGAGGAGGGCATGATCGGCGCCGTGGTCGGCGCGAATGGCGCGGGCAAGACCACGACGATGCGGGCGATCGCCGGCATCCTGCCGGCCTGGCAGGGCGAGATCCATGTCGCGGGCGAGCGCATCGACGGCCTCGCGCCGCAAAAGCGCGTCGAGGCGGGCGTCATCCTCGTGCCCGAGGGCCGCAGGCTGTTTCCGTCGATGAGCGTGCGCGAGAACCTCGAACTCGGCTCGCTCCATCCCCGCGCCAGGTCGGCCCGTGCCGGCACGCTCGAACAGGTGTTCGAGATCTTCCCGCGGCTGCGCGAGCGCGAGAACCAGCGGGCCGGCACCCTCTCGGGCGGCGAGCAGCAGATGTGCGCGATCGGGCGCGGCCTGATGGGCCTGCCGCGTGTCCTGATGCTCGACGAGCCCTCGCTCGGCCTCGCGCCCATCGTGGTCGAGACGATCTTCGACGTCGTCCGCAGGATCCGCGCCGAGGGGGTGACGGTCCTCATGGTCGAGCAGAACGTGCGCCACGCGCTGGCGCTGTCGGACCGGGCCTGGGTGCTCGAGCATGGCAGGATCGAGATCGAGGGCGCGGGCGACGAGATGCTCGCCGACGAGCGCGTGCGCCGCGCCTATTTGGGAATGTGAGACGGCCCCACGCGCAGACAGCGAGCAGGAAGATGCCTCAGACCTACAATGTCGCGATCATCGGCCTCGGCGTGATCGGCCGGCGGATGCTGACCAACATGCCGAAACAGGGGCGGCTCAGGATCGCCGGCGGATGGGATCGCGATCCCGCCGTCTGCGCGCAGGCCGTGGCGGATTTCCCGGGCCTCGTGATCGCCGACAGTGCCGAGGCGCTGATCGCCTCGGGCGGTGTCGATCTCGTCTATATCGGCGTTCCGCCACGGGCGCACGGCGTCTACTCGCGCGCGGCGATGGCGGCGGGCAAGGCCGTGTTCTGCGAGAAGCCCCTCGGCGTCGATCTCGACGACAGCCGCGCACTGGTCGCGCAGGCGCAGAAGGCCGGGGCGGTGCAGGCCGTCAATCTCTCGCTGGCCGCGGCGCGCGGGGTGGGGGTGATGCGCCAGGCGCTGGCAGACGGCAGCCTTGGCCGCATCGCGGGCGCCGACATCCGCCTGCATTTCACGCGCTGGCCACGCGGGTGGCAGGCCTCGGCCACATGGCTCGCGGGACGGGCCGAGGGCGGTTTCACCCGCGAGGTCGCGACCCATTTCCTCTACCTGAGCGATGCGCTCTTCGGCCCTGGCGAGCTGATCGCGGCCTCGGCGGCCTATCCGGGCGGCGACGAGGATGCCGAGACCCATATTCTGGCACAGCTCGAGTTCGGCGGCGTCCCCGTGACGCTCGCGGGTTCGGTCGGGGGGGCGGGGCCCGTTCTCGTGGAGTTCACCCTCTGGGGCGAGGCGCGCTCTTACCGGCTCGGCGATTTCTACCGCCTCTCGTCCTCGACCGGCGACGGGTGGGAGGACGCCCTGACGGGGATCGAGAACCCGGCCCTCGACGCCTACATGCTCCAGCTCGACGAGGTGGTGAAGATGCTCGACGGGGCGCCGCACGTCCTGCCGAACTTCGCCGGGGCCCTCCGCGTGCAGGAGCTGGTCGAGGGGATCCTCGCGCCCGACTGAGCGCGCGTCACACCGGCTCGACCCCGTGGTCGAGGCCCAGCACATGCGCGGCCCAGCCAAGATGCCCCAGGAAAGTGGCATCGCGGCGGAAGGCGCCGATGAACTGCACGCCAACCGGCATGCCGTTTGGCCCGCTCGCGGCGGGAAGGGTCGCGCAGGGGCCCAGAAGCAGGGTCCACATCCGGTTGAACAGGGGGTCGCCGGTGGTCTCGAGCCCGCGCGGCGCCTCGCCCTTCGCGGCCGGGGCGAGGATGAGGTCATAGTTTCCGAACAGCCGCGCCATCGTCGCGTGGCATGACTCGGCGACGGCGCGCGCATCGGCCAGTTCCTGCTCCGAGACCGCCTCGCCGCGCTCGAGCACGGCGCAGAGCTGGGGGCTCAGCGTGTGGCGCTGCTCCTTCCACTCCTGCGCCAGTGCCGCGACCGCGCCGGTTGCGAAGATGATGTCCTGCGCCTCCGCGAGCCGCGCGAAGGCGGGCGGGAGATCGGGCTCGCCCACCTCGCCACCCGCCGACTTGAGGCGTGCGGCCACCTGCTCCACGGCGGCGCGGGTCTCGGGCTCGGCTTCGGACCAGTGCGCCGTGCGGACCAGGCCGACGCGCGCGGCCGAGCCATGCTGCTCGGGCACCGCCTCGCCGGTGACGGACGTGAACCACAGCGCGGCATCGGCGACCGTGCGCGAGAACACGCCCAGCGAATCGAGCGCCGCCGCCAGCGGCTTCACGCCGGTCATCGGCACGCGCCCCTTGCTCGTCTTGAACCCGACGACGCCGCAGAAGGATGCCGGCCGGATCACCGAGCCCACGGTCTGCGTGCCGAGCGCCAGCGGCGCCATGCCCGAGGCGACCGCCGCCGCCGAGCCGCTCGACGACCCGCCGGGCGTGCGCCCCGGGTCGTGCGGATTGCGCGTCTTCCCCGGCCGGTAGGTCGCGAACTCGGTCGTCACCGTCTTGCCCAGGATCACCGCGCCGGCCGCCCTCAGGCGCTCGACGCAATCGGCGTCGCGCTGGGGCCGGTGCCCGGCATAGATCGTCGAGCCATAGCCGGTGGGCATGTCGTCGGTGTCGATGATGTCCTTCACGGCGACGGGGACACCATGCAGCGGCCCGCGCGGCGGCTCGGCGTCACGCGCGCGGGCCTCGTAGATCGCGCCGTCCAGATCGAGCCATTCCCAGGCCTGGACCGTGCCGTCGCGTGCCGCGATGCGGTGGAAGCAGGAAAGCACGGCCTCTTCGCTGCGCAGCGTGCCCGCACGGATCCGCACCGCGATCCCGGTTGCCGTCAGTGTCCATGGCTCGGCCATTGCGCCTCTCCCGCCGCCCGCTGCACCTTGGGGTGAGCGGCGGAGATCCTAGCGCCCGGCCCGCGCCCGCGCCATGGCGTTCGCATCTGTCACGTCATGAGGACATAGGTGCCGGGCGCGTCCGGAAGCCCCGGCTCCGCCGCGAAGCCCAAGCCCGGCGGTGTCGCCGGCTCGCCCGAGCGCGCCTCGAGCCAGTCGCACCATGCCGGCCACCACGATCCCTCGCGCAGCGTGGCCTTCTGCAGCCATTCGTCGGGCGAGCGATGGTTCATGTCGTGCGTGCGCATGTCGATGCGGTAATGCCGCCGGGGGTGCCCCGGCTCCGACACCACGCCCGCATTGTGCCCGCCCTTGGTGAGGACGAAGGTCACCTCGCCATCGGTCTGCTGGTGCACCTTGAAGACCGAGCGCCACGGCGCGACGTGGTCGGTCTCGGTGCCGACCGCGAAGACCGGGACGCGGATGTCGCCCAAGGCGACCGGGCGGCCCTCGACCTCGTACTTTCCGGCCGACAACTCGTTGTCGAGGAACAGCTTTCGCAGGTACTCCGAATGCATCCGGAAGGGCATGCGCGTGGTGTCGGCGTTCCACGCCATCAGGTCGTTCATCGGGTCGCGCTCGCCCATCAGGTAGACGCGCAGCATGCGCGACCAGATCAGGTCGTTCGAATGCAGCAGCTGGAAGGCACCCGCCATCTGCTTGGCGTCGAGGAAGCCCTGTTCCCACATCATGTCCTCGAGGAAGGTGACCTCGCTTTCGCTGATGAAGAGCATGAGCTCGCCTGCCTCCGAGAAATCGCTCTGCGCCGCGAAATAGCTGATGCTTTGCAGCCGGTCGTCGCCGTCGCGTGCCATCGCCGCCGCCGCGATCGAGAGCAGCGTCCCGCCCAGGCAGTAGCCCACCGCATGGACCTTCTGGCCGGGGCAGATGCCGCCGATGGCGTCGAGGGCGGCCATCGGGCCCAGCTTGCGGTAGTCCTCCATGCCGAGGTCGCGATCCTCGGGGCTCGGGTTGCGCCACGAGATCATGAACACCGTGAAGCCCCGCTCGGTGAGATAGCGCACCATCGAGTTCGCGGGGCTGAGGTCGAGGATGTAGTATTTCATGATCCAGGCCGGCACGATCAGGATCGGCTCGGGCCGGACCTTGTCGGTCGCGGGCGCGTACTGGATCAGCTCGATCAGGCGGTTGCGGTAGACGACCTTGCCGGGCGTCACCGCGACATCGAGGCCGACGCGGAAGTCCTCGGCGCCGACGGGCGGCTTGCCGGCGGCCATGCGGTCGAGGTCCTCGACCAGGTTCTGCGCACCGCGCACCAGGTTCTGGCCCAATTCGTCGCGCGTGCGTTCCAGCAGTTCCGGGTTGGTCGCGATGAAGTTCGACGGCGAGAAGATGTCGAGCACCTGGCGCGCCGCGAATTCCGCCGCGCGTTCGTGCCCCGGGGTCACGCCGCGGACGCCGGTGGTCGCGTTGTGCCACCACTGCTGGGTCAGCAGGAAGCTCTGGTAGATCAGGTTGAAGGGCGGCTTCTGCCAGCTCTCGTGGCGAAACCGGCGGTCCTGCGCCAGCGGCTCGATGCAGGGCTCGTCGGCAGCGTGCGAGAAGGCGCAGCTTGCCGCGTAGCGCTGGAGGCGGATCGCCTTGCGCAGGGCCTTCGAGGCCAGCTGGCTCTGCTTGCCGGGCGAGGTCGCCAGGTGGATCGCCCAGTCCGCCCATGTCGCCCACAGCGCCGCGGGCGAGAGGCCGGCGGTCATCCGGGCGATCAGGGCCCGGGTCGCGTGGTCCATGATCTCGCCAGCCGCCGTCATCGAGTAGCTGTCGAGCTCGGCCTCGGGCGGGAGCGGGATCCTCGGCAAAAGCGGGCGCGCCCGCGACGTGGTCCCATCGACCAAAAGTCCCGCGGGCTGCGTGCTGGGCTGGGGCATCACGACCTCCGAATCTCATTGACAGGTCCTGATAGCGCTGAGGCGGCGCGCCGGCCTTGATGCAGCGCAATATCAGGCGCGGCGGCGGGGATGCGTCTAGTCCTGCGGCCGCCAGTCGGTCATGCGCAGCCCCTGGCCGCCCAGTCGCTCGAAGGCGCGGGCGCGGCAGGTCAGGACGATGATCTGCAGGTCGCGCGCCTGCCGGTGCAGGGCGTCGAACATCTTCTCGATGCGCGCATCGTCCGAATAGACCAGCGCGTCGTCGAGGATCACCGGCACGGGCTGCCCGCCGCGCGCGAGCAGCCGCGCGAAGGCAAGCCGCGTGAGCACCGCAAGCTGCTCGCGCGTCCCGCCGCTCAGGGCGGCCACGGCCTCGTCCTGCCCGTCACGGCCCAGCGTCTCGGGCAACAGCGTCGTGTCGTCGAAGCCGACCGACGCCTCGTCCAGCAGCATCGCCAGCAGTGGCTTAAGCTCGGCCATCACCGGGCCGAAATACTGGTCCCGTGCCGCCGTTCGGGCCTCGTCGAGCGCGCGCCTGAGGCGCGTGAGCGCCGCGACCTCGGCCTCGACGTGGCCCAGATGCGCCCGCGCCGCCTCGAGCCGACCGCGCGTCTCCTCGTGGCGTTCCTCGATCGCCTCTTCGGCGCGGGCGGTGATCCGGCCCGTGAGCCCCGCGATCTCGCGCTCGAGCTGCTCGGTCTCTTCGCGCGCACGGGCGAGGGCCGAGGCTGCGCGGGTCGCCGCGGCCTCGGCAGCGGCAAGATCGGGGGCGTCGGCGCGCAGCGCTTCGGCGCCGGCGCGGGCTTTGGCATGGGTGTCGGCGGTCTCGGATTCGGCCGCGCGCAACGCCGCCAGCCGCGCGGTGCGGCCATCCTCGGGGCCCAGTGTTTCGTCGAGCGCGTCCAGCCCCTCGCGCGCCCGGGTCAGCTCGTGGCTGGCGTTGATGTCGGCCTCGCGGGCTGCCTCGTGGCGCGCGCGCGCGGTCTCGCGGGCGGCGCGCGCCTCGCCCAGCCGTGTCACGGCGGCCGCGTGCGCGGCTTCGGCCGCCTGCGGGTCGGCCGCGCTCTCGCCTGGGTCCGAGGGCGCCGTTGCGTCCTCGAGCTGACCGATCGCCAGCCGCAACGCGTCGAGCCCCTCGGGCGCATGGGCGTCGAGCTCGGCTTTCGCGCTGCGGGCGGTGCTGCGCGCCTCGGCCGCCCGCGCCGCGCGCGCGCGCAACGCCGCGAGATCCTCGGCGCCAAGCCGCGCAAGCGCGTCCCGCCGCTCAGCTTCGGCCGTTTCGAGAGCGGCGTCGATCTCGGCCGCACCCCGGTCCTCGCCCGGCGCCAGCGTCAGCCGCCCGATCCCGTCGAGATCGAGCGTCACGAGCCCCGCGAGCGCGCGCGTCTCGCCATCCGCGAGCACCACGTCGCCCAGGCGGACCCGGCCTGCGGCGCCTGCCTCGTAGTTCACGGTGAGCCTGAGCGCCGAGGCCGCGAGGGCGGCCTTCAGCTCGGTGATCCGGCGTTCGAGCGCGTCGAGCGCGGCCAGCTCGGCGTCGGGCACGGCCAGGCCCCGGGCCTCGGCCGCCGCCTGCTCGCCCCGGCGCCGGGCTTCCTCGGCGCGTTCCAGCCGGGCGCGCAACTCGGCCAACCGGCTTGCCGCCTCGGCCGCCCGGGCCGCGCGGCGCGCGGCCTCCATGCTGCGGCCCGCGGTCTCGGCGGCGGTCTCCGCCTCGCGCAGTTCGGCCTCGGCGCGTGCCTGCGCGGCCGCGGCGGCCTCGCGCGCGGCCGCGGTTTCGGCCTTGCGTCCCTCGGCGCGCGACAGCGACTCCGCCGCCCGGGCGGCGCGGTCGAGGTCC
>NZ_JAEHHL010000014.1 GCF_016623495.1 Thermohalobaculum xanthum
TTGCGTCCCTCGGCGCGCGACAGCGACTCCGCCGCCCGGGCGGCGCGGTCGAGGTCCGCGGCAAACCGTTCGGCCGTCTCGCGGGCGGCCCGCGCCCGTTCCTCGGCCAGCTTCTCGGCGCTCTCGGCCGCGCCGAGCCGCTCGGCATGCGCGCGTGCCGCCTCCAGCGCCTTCGTGGTGCGTGCCGCCGCGGCCTCGCGCTTGGCCCGGTCGGCGGGGTCGGCGAGGTCGGCGAGCCGCGCACGCGCCGCGCGGCGGGTCTCGAGGTCGCGGCCCAGCGCCGCCAGATCGCGGGCGAGGATTTCCTCCTCTTCGGCCAGGCGGTCGACCTCGGCCGCTGCCTCGGCATAGGGCCCGCCCGCCTTGGGCCGGCCGGTCGCGGTCACGAGCTGGTCGAGCGCGGCGGCGCAGCGGTCCGCGACCCGCAGCATCCGCCGGCCGCCGGTCAATGCCTCGACCTCGCCGCCCGCGACCGAGGTCAACACGTCCTCGCGCGCGCGCTTTTCCTCGTCGCGTTCGCGCGTGGTCGCGCCTTCCATCCCGGTGATGCCCTGCCGGACCCATAAGAGACCGGCGGGCCCGCCCGCGCCGCCGCTGACGAGGCCCGTGATGAAAGCCTCCGCCTCGTCCGCCTGGGCGATGATCCTCCCCGAGCCGAGATCCGCTGCACGCGCGAAGCGGCCGCCGAAGAATTGCTTGGAGATGCGGAACGCTCCGGCTTCCGTCTCGATATCAGCCTCGATCAGCGGGCTTCCGCCGCTGTAGGGCCGCAGATCGCGCACCGCCTGCGCGTTCGAGCCATGCGGCGTGAAGAACAGCACGTGCAGCGCGTCGAAGGCGGTCGACTTGCCGGCCTCGTTCGGCGCGGCCAGCACGTTCACGCCGTCGGCGATGCCCTCGATCGCCACGCCCCGCGCGGCAAAGCGCCGGACGTTCCACAGCCTGAGTGCGCGCAGCCTCATGCGTCCTCGACCGCATAGGCATAGAGGCGCGCAAGCGCGGTGGCCGCCGCCGCGCGCTCGGCCGGCGCCAGCGCCATGTCGTTCGCGTCGGCCATCAGCGCCTCGGCCGCCTGCCGCAGCGCGCCGCCACGGTCGATGGCGTCGAGGTCGTCCGCCTCGGGCTCGATCGCAAGCCCGTCCTCGCGGAACTCGAAATAGGCGAAATCGGGTGCCGCCTCGTCGGCCGCGGCGGCCAGCGCGGTGCGTCCGGCCAGGCGCGCATGCCCCTCCGCCTCGAGCCGCAGCAGCGTGCGGCGGCGCTCGGCCATTGCCGGCAAGGCGGCGTCGAGCCGCGCGCGGGGGTCCTCGGCCGGCAGCAGTGCCAGGCGGATCCGCCGCCACGAGAAGGTCCCGGTCTCGACCGGCGCGACCTCGGGCGTGGCGCCGGGACCCGCGATCGAAACCGCCAGCGCCCGCCCCGGCGCGTCGTGCTTGAAGCGGTCGGGCTCGGGCGTGCCGCAATACCAGGTGCGCGGCCCGATGCGGATCTGCCCGTGCCAATCGCCCAGCGCGAGGTAATCGAGGCCCGCCGTCTCGGCCCGGTCGGGGGCGATCGTGTCGGCGGCGCCCTCCTCGCCGAAGTCCTGCACGGCGCCATGGGCAAGGCCGATGCGCAGCGCGCCCTCGGGCGTCGCGGCGGCGTCCATCCATGCCGTCAGATCGCGCCCGGGGCGGCGCGTGGTGCAGGGCGCGGGCAGGAGCACGACGCCGGGCCCAAGCTCGACCGGCGCGGGCGCGGTCGCCAGTGTCACATTCTGCGGCGCCCGGTGCGCCATCTCGGCCCAAAGCTCGTCCGCGGCCAGCGCGTCGTGGTTGCCAGGCAGCAGCACCCAGCGCAGCGCCGGGTCGGCGGCCATCTCGGCCAGCGCCTGGCGCAGGGTCGCGGGCGCCGGCGTCGCGGTGTCGAACACGTCTCCCGCGACGAGGATGACTTCGGCCCCCGCATTGCGCGCGGCATCGGCAAGCCGCGCCAGCGCGCCGCGCCGGGCCGCGCTCAGCTGCCCGCGGAACTCCTCGGGCATCTGCCCGAAGCGCTTGCCAAGATGCAGGTCGGAACTGTGGAGGAAACGGAACATCGTCATCCGGAAACGGCGTCGTCGCCCCGACTAAAGCGCGAAAGACGCAAGTCTTCAAGCGCTGCGCCCCGCCCGCGCATTGACACTCCGGTGCTGCGCGGCCCTAACATATTGCAACGCAGCATCGGAGGCCGGCCGAATGAGCATCAACGCCGCGATCACGCATCGCACGACCTATCGGTACGACCGCCGCATCACCCTTGGCCCCCAGGTCATCCGCCTGCGCCCCGCGCCGCATTCGCGCACCAAGATCCTCGCCTTCAGCCAGAAGATCTCGCCCGAGCCGCATTTCATCAACTGGCAGCAGGACCCGTTCGGCAACTACCTCGCCCGCGTCGTCTTTCCCGAGAAGGTCGAGAGCTTCGAGGTGGTGGTCGACCTGGTCGCCGACATGGCGGCGGTGAACCCCTTCGACTTCTTCCTCGAGGACAGCGCTTCCCACGTGCCGTTCTCCTACCAGGACGAGGTGAAGAAGGACCTCGCCCCCTATCTCGAGACCGCGCCGCACGGCCCGCGCTTCGAGGCGATGCTGGCCGGGATCCCGCGCGAGCGGATGCACACCGTCGATTTCCTGGTCGAGGTCAACCGCCATGTGCAACAGGCCGTCGGCTACACGATCCGCATGGAGCCGGGTGTCCAGACGCCCGAGGAGACGCTGCAGAAGGCCACCGGGTCGTGCCGCGACTCGGGGTGGCTGCTCGTCCACCTGCTGCGCCGGCTCGGGCTCGCCGCGCGCTTCGTGTCGGGTTACCTGATCCAGCTGACTCCCGACGTGAAGGCCGTCGACGGCCCCAGCGGGCCCGAGGCCGACTTCACCGACCTGCACGCCTGGTGCGAGGTCTACGTCCCCGGCGCGGGCTGGATCGGGCTCGACCCGACCTCGGGGCTCTTCGCCGGCGAGGGGCACATCCCGCTCGCCGCGACCCCCTCGCCCAAGTCGGCGGCGCCGATCTCGGGCGTGCTCGAGAAATGCGAGGTCAGCTTCGATCACCAGATGGAGGTGCGGCGCGTGCGCGAGGAGCCGCGCGTCACCCTGCCCTTCACCGACGAGCACTGGGCGCGCATCGACGCCGCCGGGCACGAGGTCGACCGGATGCTGGACGAGGGCGACGTGCGCCTGACCATGGGCGGCGAGCCGACCTTCGTCTCGGCTCATGACCGCGACGCGGACGAATGGAACACGGCCGCCGTGGGCCCGACCAAGCGCGACTATGCCGACCGGCTGATCCGCCGCCTCCGCGATGCCTTCGCGCCCGGCGGCGTGCTGCATTACGGCCAGGGCAAGTGGTATCCGGGCGAGCAGCTTCCGCGCTGGGCCTTCGCCCTCTACTGGCGGCGCGACGGCGTGCCCCTGTGGCACGATCCCGAACTGATCGCCACCGAGCGCCGGCAGGACGCGACCATCGCGGATGCCGAGCGCTTCGCTGGCGCGCTGGCCGAGGCGCTCGAGCTCCCGCGCGAGGCGGCCGAGCCGGCATGGGAGGATCCGATCACCTACGTGCTGCAGGAGCACCGCCTGCCCCAGAACCTCGACCCGGCGAACAACCGGCTCGAAGACCCGCTCGAGCGCCGCCAGATGGCACAGGCCTTCGAGCGCGGCCTGGGCACGCCCACCTGCATCGTCATCCCGTGCCAGCTTGCGATGAGCCAGGCCGCCGACGGGCCGCGGAACCGCCGGATCCATCGCTGGGCGACCGAGAAATGGAAGACCCGGCGCGGGCGGCTCTACCTCGCACCGGGCGACAGCGCCGCGGGCTACCGCCTGCCGCTGACCTCGCTGCCTTTCCTCGGCGAGGGCGACTATCCCTTCCTGTTCCAGCGCGACCCCTTCGCGCAGCGTCCGCCGCTTCCGGTCTCGACACTCAGGATGCAGCCGCGCGACGAGGCGGCCGGTGTTCCGCCCGGCCCGCAGGCCGAGCGCCCGGGCGAGGCCGCGCGCTATTGGGACCGCCCGTCGGACCGCCCCGCCTCGGGCGCCGGTGGGGCCTGGGTGAACGTGACTGCGTCTGCCACGCCGCACGACCCCGCCCGCGCGATCCACACCGAATATGTCCGGACCGCCGTGACGGTCGAGCCGCGCGACGGCAAGCTTTGCGTCTTCATGCCCCCCGTGCCCAATGCCGAGTCCTATGTCGACCTGATCGCCGCGGTCGAGGAGGCCGCGGCCGCGA
The DNA here is from genome assembly GCF_016623495.1 of Thermohalobaculum xanthum. Classification (GTDB taxonomy): domain Bacteria; phylum Pseudomonadota; class Alphaproteobacteria; order Rhodobacterales; family Rhodobacteraceae; genus Thermohalobaculum; species Thermohalobaculum xanthum. The sequence goes on from NZ_JAEHHL010000014.1 coordinate 4,249, forward strand.
CGGGCCAGCCGGTCCATCTCGACGGCTACTCGCCGCCTTGGGACCCGCGCCTCAATGTCATCAAGGCGACGCCCGACCCGGGGGTGATCGAGGTGAACATCCAGCCCGCCACCAGCTGGGAGGAGCAGTGCCGGATCACCGAGACGCTCTATGACGCCGCGCGGCACGAGGGGCTCGACACGGTGAAGTTCATGCATGACGGGCGCATGGTGGGCTCGGGCGGCGGTAACCACATCGTGGTCGGTGGCGCCAGCGCCGAGGACAGCCCCTTCCTGCGCCGCCCCGACCTGCTGGCGAGCCTGATCCGCTACTGGCAGCGCCACCCGTCGCTCAGCTACCTGTTCTCGGGCGTGTTCATCGGGCCCACCAGCCAGGCGCCCCGGATCGACGAGGCGCGGCAGGACGTGCTCTACGAGCTCGAGATCGCGCTCGGCCAGATCCCCGGACCCGACGGCGCGCCGCCGCCTTGGCTGGTGGACCGGATCCTGCGCGACCTGATGACCGACCTGACCGGCAACACGCACCGGGCCGAGATCTGCATCGACAAGCTCTACTCGCCCGACGGGCCGACCGGTCGGCTGGGCCTGGTCGAGTTCCGCGCCTTCGAGATGCCGCCGCATCCGCGCATGGCGATGGCCCAGTCGCTGGTGCTGCGCGCGCTGATCGCCTGGTTCTGGCGCCGGCCCTACGACCTGCCGCCGGTCCGCTGGGGCACGGCGCTGCACGACCGCTTCATGCTGCCCCACTACGTCTGGGAGGATTTCCTCGACGTACTCGCCGACCTCTCGGGCGGGCTCGGCATCCATTTCGACCCGGAATGGTTCAAGGCGCAGTTCGAATTCCGCTTCCCTCTGCTGGGCGATGTTGCGCGCCGGGGCGTCAAGCTCGAACTGCGCGCCGCGCTCGAACCCTGGCACGTGCTGGGCGAAACCGGGGCCATCGGTGGCACGGCGCGCTATGTCGACAGCTCGCTAGAACGCGTGCAGCTCAGGGTCGACGGCGACCTCGCCGGCCGCTACAAGCTGCTGTGCAACGGCTGGGACGTGCCGCTGACCGCGACCGATCGCGCCGACGAGCATGTCGCGGGCGTGCGCTTCCGGGCCTGGCGCCCGGCGCAATGCCTGCATCCGACCATCGACGTGCACGCGCCGCTGACGTTCGACCTGTGGGATACCTGGTCGGCGCGGTCGCTGGGCGGCTGCGTCTATCACGTGGCGCATCCCGGCGGGCGCAGTTTCGAGACCCAGCCGGTCAACGATCTCGAGGCCGAGGGCCGTCGCATGGCGCGATTCGAATCGATCGGCCACAGTCCGGGACGAATCAGCCCCATGACGCCGAGAAAGAGCCCCGAGTTTCCACTGACGCTGGACCTCAGGCGCCAGTATTGAGAGAATCAACGCCGCCCGGTGGATGGCGGGCCCAGGGGGTGAGGAATGATGGCCGAGGGCGCTCGGGCCGCGGGAGCGAGTGGTGACGCCGGTCTGCGGCCGCCCGCGCCGCCATACAAGGCCGCCGCGGACAGGCATGACGAGGCCGTCGACGCGACAGGCCGCGTGCGGACGCACTGGGAGCGGCTCGCGGGCTGGCTTGCCGAGGCCGGCCCCCCCGTGATCGACGCCATCGCGAGCGAATTGGGCCGGCTGCGCGACGAATCGGGCATCGCCTTCACCGCGCGCACGGTGGCCGCGCCGGGCGCGGTCGATCCGCTGCCGGTGGTTCTCTCCGCTTCGGACTGGGCGACGCTCGAGCGCGGGCTCGCGCAGCGCGCGCGGCTGGCCGAGGCCGTGATCGCCGATCTCTACGGGCCGCGCTGCACGATCCGCGAGGGGCTGCTTCCGCCCGGCGTCGTGTTCGGCTCGGACGCCTTCGCCGCGCATGCCGCGGGCTGGGAGAAGCCGCCCGAGCGCTTCACCCTGGTGTTCGAGGCCGATGTCGCACGCGGCGCGGACGGGCGCTGGATGATCCTCGCCGACCGTCTCGACGCGCCGCTGGGCGATGGCTGGCTGATCGCCAACCGCATCGCCACCAGCCAGGCCATCGCCGAGCCCTTCATCGATTGCGGCGCGCGCCGCATCGCGAGCCATTTCGCGCGTTTCCAGGACCTGCTCGACAGCCTCACCGGTTGGGAGGGGCGGCTGGCCCTTCTTACGGGGGGCGAGCGCGACCCACGCTATTTCAGCCATGCGTACCTGGCGCGCTATCTCAACGCGACGCTGGTCGAGCCCGCCGATCTCACGGTGCGCGACGGCGCCGCCTTCGTGAAGACCCTCGACGGACTGAAGAAGGTCGACGTGCTGCTGCGCGGCGTGCCCGACCGTCGGATCGACGCGCTGCACCGGCCGCGCAGTGCTGCGCCCGGCGCGCCCGCCCTGACCGTTGCCGCCCGCGCGGGCGGGCTGGTGATGGGCAACGCGATCGGCACCGCGGCGATGGCTTACCGCGCCCTCGCGCCCTACGCGCACCGGCTCTGCGAGCGGCTGCTGGGCGAGCCGCTCGAGATCCCCGACGCGCCCTGCCTCTGGCTGGGCGACCCGGCGGCGCGCGCCCAGGTGCTCGAGGAGCTGCCCTTCTGGCGGATCGAGCCGCTGACCGGCGGCGCCAGCCCCGATGCCGCGCCGCTCCTGCCCGAGGACCCCTCGGCGATGACAGGTGCCGAGCGCGACCGGCTCGCCGTCGCGCTCGAGCGCGTGGGCGAGCGCTTCGCCGCCGTGGCGACCCCGCCGCTCGCCACCACGCCCGCCTGGTGCGCCAACGGCCTCGAGCCGCGCGAGTGGATGATGCGCGTCTTCGCAAGCTGGGCGGGCGAAAGCTGGTCCGTCGCGCCGGGCGGGGTTGCCGCCACGGTCGAGCCCGGCTGCCCGCCGCCCGCACTCGGCTTCGGCAAGGACGTCTGGGTCCTGCCTGATCCCGGCAGCGCGGCGAAGGACGAGGCCGCAAGCCTCCTGGCCGCGCGCCTCGCGGGCGGGCATCTGCGCCGCACCGGGCGCGAGCTTCTGAGCCGCGTGGCCGACGAGGTGTTCTGGCTTGGCCGCAATGCCGAGCGCGCCGAGTCGGTGCTGCGCATCCTCAATGTCTGCCTGCAGCGCTACCTTTCGGGCAACCGGATCGACGCCGATCCCGCGGCGCTGACGACGCTCCTGTCGGTGCATGCCCGCGAGGACGACCGCGCGCCTGCGCCGGCCCGCCTGCGCGAGACGCTGGTACGGCTGATCGGCGACCCGGACGAGCCCGAGGGGCTCGCGCCCACGCTGGCGCATCTGCGTTCGGGCGCGGCTCGCGCGCGGCTGTCGATCTCCGAGGAAAGCTGGCGCTACATCGACCGGCTCTGCGCCGATCCGCGCTGGCGCGGGCGGCTCGATTTCCGCGCCTCGGGCGAGATCGCGCGGTTGATCGAGGACGCCCTGCGCAGCCTCGCGGCCTTCGCCGGATCGGCCCAGGAAAACCTGACCCGGAACTTCGCCTGGCGCTTCCTCGAGATGGGCCGCCGGATCGAGCGCGGCAGCCAGATCGCCCGCATCGTGGGCCGCATCGCCGGCCGCGAGCGCGAGAACGAGGAAAGCTTCCTGCGCGCGCTGCTGACCTATTCGGATTCCGCCGCGGCCTATCGCGCGCGCTACATGATGGTGCCGACGCCGGCGGCGGTGATGGACCTGCTGATCCTCGACGAGACCAACCCCCGCAGCCTCGGCTTCCAGCTCGCCCAGCTCGAGCAGGTGCTGTCGATGCTGCCCTCCGAGACGCCCTACCGCCGGCCCGAGCACCGCCGCGCCCTCGCTCTGCTGACCGAGGTGCGGCTGACCGAGGCAGACGCCGTGGCCGCCACCGACGCGAACGGCGCGCGCCCGGCGCTTGGCGCGCTCATGTCCCGCTGCCGCAGCGAGCTTGCCGAGGTCTCGGACACGCTCGCGCGCGCCTATTTCGCGCATGCCGAGGCGCCGGTCGCGCTGATGAGCCAGGGCCGCCTGGGCGAGACGCCATGATCTACGATGTCACCCACCGCACGGTTTACGACTATGTCGAGAGCGCGGCCTTCTCGCAGCACCTCCTGCGGCTGACGCCGCGTGACACCAATGGTCAGCGCGTCCTCTCGAGCCGCATCTCCCTCGACCCGCGCCCGGACGAGATCGTCCTCGAGCGCGACATGTTCGGCAATCTCGCCCATGCCGCGACCGTGAGCCGGCCCCACGGGCGGTTCGAGATCGTCGCGATCAGCCGCGTCGAGCGCCAGTCGCCGTCCGCGTTCATCTTCGAGGCGTCGAGCCCTTGGGAGGACGTCCGCGCCATCGCGACCGGCGCGGCCGCGGGCCCGGTGCCCGACGATGTCGCACCCTTCGCCTTTCCCACCGCGCTCACGACGGCAAACGAGGAGATCGAGGACTGGGCGCGCGACTGCTTCGCGCCCGGCCGCCCGGTGCTGGCCGCGGCGGCCGCTCTCTCGGCCCGGATCCATGCCGAGTTCGACTACGTGCCCGGCGCGACCGCCGCCGACACGCTGCCGGCCGAGAGCTTCGCGGCGCGGCGCGGCGTGTGCCAGGACTTCGCCCATGTCATGCTGGCCGCGCTGCGCGCCCGCCGGCTGCCCGCGCGCTACGTCTCGGGCTATCTGCGAACCATCCCCCCGGCGGGGCAGCCCCGGCTTGCCGGGGCCGATGCCAGCCATGCCTGGGTGGCGGTGTGGGACCCGGCGCTCGACTGGGTCGAGTTCGATCCGACCAACAACATGATCCCGGGCGAGGACCACATCACCCTTGCCTGGGGCCGCGACTACTCGGATGTCAGCCCGGTCTCGGGCATCGTGGTGGGTGCGGGCGCGCAGAGCCTGCATGTCGGGGTTGACGTCATGCCCGCAGGTGGGTGAAGGGTTCAGGGTTCCGCCGCGGCCCGGCGGCGCTGTCCAAGGTTACCCGCCATGTCTGCCGGTCTCATCGCCGCCCCCGCCACCGGCGCGCGTCCAGCGCTGCTTTGGGTGGCGATGCTTGGCATTGGCGCCGCCTGGGGCTCGACCCAGCTCCTGGCGAAGATCGGCATGGCGGCAGGACATCATCCGGTCGGGGTCACCTTCTGGCAGGCGCTGATCGGGCTTGTCATCCTCACCATCGCGATGCGCCTGACCGGCCGGCGCCTGCCGCTCGGGCGCAGGCATCTTGCCTTCTACGCGGTCTGCGGCTTGCTCGGCACGGCGCTGCCCTCGACCCTCAGCTACGAGGGGATCAGGCATCTGCCGGTCGGCGTCCAGTCGATCGTGCTCTCGACCGTGCCGATGATGACGCTGGTGCTGGCGCTGCCGCTTCGGATCGAGCGGGCCGAGCCGCTGCGCGTGCTCGGCCTCGGCCTCGGGTTGGCCGCCATGCTGCTGCTGGTCGGCCCCGAGGCGAGCCTGCCCGACCCCTCACAGGCGGCCTGGGTGGTGCTACCGGTGCTGGTCGCGCTTTCGTATTCGGCCGAGAACGTGGTGATCGCGCGATGGATGCCGCCCGGAACGGACCCGGTGCAGGCGATGTGCGGCCTGCTGCTGGCGGCGACGCTCATGGTGGCCCCGACCATGCTGGCGCTGGGCGCCACCCCCGACCTGTCGGATTTCGGCTGGCGCGAAGGGGCGCTGCTTGCCTCGGCGGTGCTGAATGTCGGCTGCTATCTCGGCTTCGTCTGGCTGATCGCCAATGGCGGCGCGGTCTTCGCCGCGCAGACCGCCTACGTGGTCACCGGCTCGGGCGTGGCACTCGGCATGATGGTCCTGGGCGAGCGCCATTCGCCCTGGGTCTGGGCGGCGCTCGGGCTTCTGTTCGCGGGGCTCGCGCTGGTCAGGCCACGGCGGGCCTGACCGCGGCGGTCACGTAGTTCACCGACAGGTCGCGCTCCGAGACGCGCCAGCTCCATGTCAGCGGGTTGAACTGGAAGCCCTTGCGGTCGACCGGGGTGAGGCCGGACTTGCCGATCATGTCGAATAGCTCGTCGGGCGTGATGAACTTGCGCCAGTCATGGGTGCCGCGCGGCAGCCAGCGCATCACCTGTTCGGCGCCGACGATGGCCATCATGTAGCTCTTGGGATTGCGGTTGATGGTCGAGCAGATCATGATCCCGCCGGGCTTCACCAGCGCCGAGCAGGCGTCGAGATAGGCCTGCGGGTCGGGCACATGCTCGACCACCTCCATGTTCAGAACCGCATCGAAGCTCTCGCCCGCCTCGACCAGGGCCTCGGCCGTGGACACGCGGTAGTCGATATCGAGCTCCATGCGCGCGGCGTGGATGCGGGCCACGGGGATGTTGCGCTCGGCGGGGTCGACGCCGGTGACGCGGGCACCCAGGCGCGCCATCGGCTCGGCCAGCAGGCCGCCGCCGCAGCCGATGTCGAGGATCGAGAGCCCCTCGAACGGGCGCCGTGCCGCCGGGTCGCGGCCATGCTGGGCCGCGATCTGGTCGACGGCATAGCCCAGCCGGCAGGGGTTCAGCATGTGCAGCGGGCGGAACTTGCCGTTCGGGTCCCACCACTCGTCGGCGATCGCCTCGAACTTGGCGACCTCGGCGGAATCGACGCTTGCGCCCTGTGCCATGTTGCGCCCTCCCTTTTCAGCTTGCCTTGCATGGGCTCACCGGCTGACATAGGTCAAACCTGCGTTCGCCGCCACGGGGGTCGGCGGCTGCGTCCGATCGCCACGGCCCAGGGAGCTGTCGCCGCGTGAACATCCGCCAGCGAACGCCTGACGAGACCCGGCTCTACACACCGGTCGAGCCGCATACCCGGTTCCACCTCGACGTCGGCGACGGGCATTCGATCTATGTCGAGATCTCGGGGCTCAGGCAGGGCCCCACCGCGATCGTGCTGCATGGCGGGCCCGGCGCCGGGTCGAGCCCCTTCATGCGCCGCTTCTTCGACCCGGAGCGCTGGCGCGTGGTGATGTTCGACCAACGCGGTGCGGGCCGCTCGCGTCCGCATGGCGGGCTCGAGATGAACACCACCTGGCATCTCGTGCAGGACATCGAGGCGATCCGCGCGCATCTGGGGGTCGAGAGCTGGCTCGCCTTCGGCGGCTCGTGGGGCTCGACGCTTGCGCTGCTTTACGCCCAGACCCATCCTGGGCGCGTCACCGGGCTGGTGCTGCGTGGCATCTTCACCCTGACGCGGCGCGAGCTCGACTGGTTCTATGGCGGCGGCGCAGCGCGCTTCTTCCCCGAGGCCTGGGAGGACTTTATCCAGCCGATCCCGCCAACCGAGCGCGGCGACCTGATCGCGGCCTATCACCGCCGGCTGACAGGCCCGAGCGAGGCCGAGCAGCTGCGCTTCGCGCGCCCCTGGGTGCGGTGGGAGACGGCGACCGCCGCGCTTCGCCCGGTCAATGCGGGCTTCGTCGATGGCGCCTATGCCCGTGCCTTCGCGCGGATCGAGTGCCATTACTTCCAGCATGGCGGCTGGCTCGAGGACGACCGCCAGATCCATACGCGCATGGATCGCATCGCCGATGTGCCCGGCGTCGTTGTCCAGGGCCGCTACGACATGATCTGTCCGCCCGCCACCGCGGTCGAGCTGGTGCGCGCATGGCCCGCGGCGGGGCTGCGCATCGTCGACGATGCCGGTCATGCGCTGTCCGAGCCCGGGATCTCGGCGGAGCTGGTGCGCGCCACCAACCGTTTTTCGATGACCGCCCACGACTGAGCGCCGACCGCAGGATCGGGCGTCGGCGCGCGGTCGCGGCCGGCGATCTCACGCGAAGTCGAAACCCTCCAACCCGGCATCGGGCATGATCTGCCATGGCGCCTCGTACGCCGGACCGTCGCCGGGGCTGCTGGCAAACAGCGCCCACGGGCCACCCGTCCCCGGGTCGCGCGCCGCAAGCCCCGGCGAGGCGGCGTCCCCGCCCGGCGCGGACCAGGGGCCGGCGCTCGGGTCGCCGAAGTCGAAGTGATCGGCGAGGCGCGCGCGAAGCCCGGCGGCGCGGCTATCCGCAGGCTCCGCTATGTCGTCTCCCGCGCTCGGTTTGCTCGCCATCAGTGCGCGCTGCTCGGCCGTCAGGATTTCGTTCGCGGCGATCATCTCGTGTGGTCCGCGCAGCTCGGGCGTCGTCGCCGGGTCGTTGTCGACCTCCTCCGGCGGAGGCGGCGAAGCGGCCGCGACCGGCGCCGTCACGAGGGCGCTCTCCACGCTGACGGCGGTGCTGACGCGCGCGAGTTCGATCCTGCCGTCGATCGTGCCGTCGAGCGCGTCAAGCGCGGCGAGGATGCCGGGGCCGCCATGGACGAGGTAGACCGCGCCCGTATCCACCCGCGCGCCGTCATTCGCGAGGTCCGCGCCGATCAGCAGGTCGTTCCAGCCGTCGCCATTGATATCGCCCGCCGCGGCGACGGTGATGCCTGCCGCGTCGAAGCTGCCCGCGCCGAGGAAGAGATAGCCCTGCCCGGGCGCGACGCTGTCCGCGGACACCACCGCGCCAGGGCCGCTCTCTGAGCCGAACAGCAAGAGGGCCCCGCCGGGGGCGATCCGGCCGGGCGCGGGCGCGCGCGGGATGCCGACCAGCAGATCGTCGAAGCCGTCGCCATTGACGTCGCCCACGCCGGCGACCGAGGTGCCAAGATCCCCGCCGTCGGCGGCGCCGTCGATCCGGAAACCCGCCGCGCCATCGAGCGCGCCGAGGTCGATGGCGGCGGCAAGGCCGTCCCGCCGCCCGAACACGACATAGGCCGAGCCCCGCCCGTTCGCCGCCTCGGGCGCGCCGATGATGACGTCGTCGATACCGTCGCCGTTCACGTCGCCTGCGGCTGCGACCGACACGCCGGCCAGGTCGCCCGAGACCGCGCCGCGCAGCACGACGCCATCGCCTGCCGCGAGCGTGCCGAGGTCGATATCGGCCTGCCACCCGCCGTCGCGGCCGAACACGATGTAGGCGGCGCCCGACTGCGCCGCGGCCCCGTTCGCCTCGGGCGCGCCGATCAGCAGGTCGTCGATCCCGTCGCCGTTGAAATCCCCCGCCGACGAGAGAGCGGCCCCGGCGGCATCGAGCGCGGCGCCGCCGATGATCCGAAGCCCGCCGCCGCCCGTGTCGAGATCGCGGTCGCCGCTGCCCCCGAGCCGCAACTCGACGACACCGGCGCCGAAGCGCGTGCCGACGCTCGCGCCGGGCAGGCCGATGGCCGAGTCGGCCCGGCCGTCGCCGTCGATATCGCCCACCATCGCGACGGAAAAGCCCGCATAGGACCGAAGCGTGCCGCCGTTCATCTCCTGCGAGACGCTGCCGGTTCCGGGGGCGCCGCTGCTCCACCCCTCGAGCGCCGCGGCGCCGCCGAATACGGCGAAGGCGCTGCCGGCGTCGACGCCGGCGCCGTGGTCGCGGAACGGCGCGCCGATCAGCAGGTCGCCGAAGCCATCGCCGTCGATGTCGCCGCCGCCCGCCACGGCCGCGCCCACACGGCCATGCGCCTGCGAGCCCTCGAACACGGTGACGCGCGGGTCGCCGGCCGCCGTGGCCAGGCGCAGCGCGGGCGCGAAGCCGCCCGGACCGCCGCGCAGCAGCACGGCCTCGCCCACCGAGGCCGAGACCAGCACGCCGCCCGCGTCGCGCACCGAGGCGCCCGGGGCGCCGAGGATCAGGTCGGCCCAGCCGTCGCCATCGACATCACCCGCGACCGAGATGGCATAGCCCAGCTGTGCCCCCTCGCTGCGGCCGAAGAATACGCATCCGCTCTGGACGATCTCGGCCATGCCCGCTCCCCCCGTGCCGCCGACGGCGCGCGACTCGCGCGGTCACCGGCAGGGACAGGGGAGGGAACAAAGGTGAACATCGCGTGCATGACACGCGGCAGGGGCCGGCCCGCCCGGCGCCTCAGTCGAGGTCGCGCTTCACGGCCGGGTTCGACAGCATCCGGCGCGTGTCGTCCATCTGGTCGTAGGTCCGGTCCAGCGCGAAATGCAGGTCCGGCGCGAACTTGAGCGTGATCTCGCGGCTGACCAGGTGGCGGAACTCGGCCCGCGCGCGGTTGAGCGCGGCCAGAGCCCCCGCCGCGTCGCGCCCGCCCAGCGGCATGACGTAGACCGTCGCCTGCCGAAGATCGGGCGAGATGCGCACCTCGCCCACGGTGATCGGCACGTTCTCGAGGTCGCTCACATGGTGCTCGCCGCGCAGCAGGATGCCCGACAGCGCGCGCCGGATCGTCTCGCCGACCCGAAGCTGGCGCTGGCTGGGGCCCTCGGCCCGCTCGTGTCCGCGTTTCGCCATTGGCCTGCTCTCCTCTCCCGCCGCGCGGGGCTCCAAACGCGCGCCGCGGCGCCTTGCGACGCCGCGGCTGATCTTCCCGGCCGCGCACAGCCGCGCGGCGGTGCCGTCACAGCGTGCGCTCGACCTCTTCGCGCTCGAAGATCTCGATCACGTCGCCCTCGCGGATGTCCTCGTAGTTCTCGAAGGCCATGCCGCATTCCTGGCCGGCGCGGACTTCCTTGACCTCGTCCTTGAAGCGCTTGAGCGTCTTGAGCTTGCCCTCGTGGATCACGACATCGTCGCGCAGCAGGCGCACGCCGACATCGCGCCGCGCGACGCCGTCGGTGACCTCGCAGCCCGCGACCTTGCCGACGCCCGAGACCTTGAAGACCTGCTTGATCTTGGCATAGCCCAGATACTTCTCGCGCACCTCGGGCGAGAGCAGGCCCGACGCCGCCTGCTTCACGTCATCCACGAGGTCGTAGATGATCGAGTAGTAGCGGATCTCGACGCCCTTCTGGTTCGCCGCCTCGCGTGCCGGGGCATTGGCGCGGACGTTGAAGCCGATGATCGGCGTGTTCGAGGCATCGGCCAGCGTCACGTCCGATTCCGTGATCGCGCCCACGCCCGAATGCAGCACGCGCACGCGCACCTCGTCGTTGCCGACCTTTTCGAGCGCCTGGACGATCGCCTCGGCCGAGCCCTGCACGTCCGCCTTGACGACGAGCGGCAGTTCCTTGACGTCCGCATCGGTCTTGGCCTGGGCCAGAAGCTGGTCGAGCGTCGCGCGCGCACCCTGTGCCGCCTGCTTCTCGCGGGCCTTGCGCTGGCGGTAGTCAGCGATCTCGCGGGCCTTGGCCTCGGACTCGACCACGTTCAGCGTGTCGCCGGCCTCCGGCGTGCCCTGCAGGCCGAGAACCTCGACCGGCTCGGACGGGCCCGCTTCCTCGACGCGCTCGCCCTGGTCGTTCATCAGGGCGCGCACACGGCCCCACTGCTCGCCGACGACAAAGATGTCGCCCAGCTTCAGGGTGCCGCGCTGCACCAGGACGGTCGCCACGGGTCCGCGGCCGACATCGAGCTTGGCCTCGATCACCGCGCCCTCGGCGGCGCGGTCCGGGTTCGCCTTCAGTTCGAGAATCTCGGACTGCAGGACGATCGCCTCGACCAGCTTGTCGAGCCCCTTGCCGCTGATCGCCGACACCTCGACGTCGAGCACGTCGCCCGACATCTCCTCGACCACGACCTCGTGCTGCAGCAGCTGGGTGCGGACCTTCTGCGGGTCGGCGCCCGGCTTGTCGATCTTGTTGATCGCCACGATCATCGGCACGCCCGCCGCCTTGGCATGGGCGATGGCCTCGATCGTTTGCGGCATGACGCTGTCGTCGGCTGCGACCACCAGGATCACGATGTCGGTCACGTTCGCACCGCGGGCGCGCATCGAGGTGAAGGCGGCGTGGCCCGGCGTGTCGAGGAAGGTGATCTTGTGCCCGTCCTCGGTCATGATCTGGTAGGCGCCGATGTGCTGGGTGATGCCGCCGGCCTCTCCCGCCACCACGTTGGTCTTGCGCAGCGCGTCCAGCAGCGACGTCTTGCCGTGGTCGACATGGCCCATGATGGTCACGATCGGCGCGCGCGGCGTCAGGTCCTCGGCCTTGTCCTCGGCGGTCTCGATCGCCTCCTCGACGGCCGATTCCGAGACGCGGATGACGCGATGGCCGAATTCCTCGGCAATCAGCTCGGCCGTGTCCTGGTCGATCGACTGGTTCTGGGTGGCCATGATGCCGTTCTTCATCAGGGCCTTGATGACGTCGGCGACGCGCTCGGCCATGCGGTTGGCCAGCTCCTGCACGGTGATCGCGTCCGGCAGGCGCACGTCGCGCAGAACCTTCTCGCGCGGCTCCTGTCCGCCGCCCATGCGGCGCTTGTCGCGCTCCTGGCGCCGGCGCATCGCCGCGAGCGAGCGCTGGCGCCCGCCCTCGTCGTCGCCGAGCTTGGAGATCGTGAGCTTGCCAGTGCGGCGCTTCTCGTCGCCGGCGCGGCGCGACGGCGCGGGCTTCTTCGCGGCGCCGGGACCGCCACGGCCACGACCGCGGCCCTCGTCTTCCTCGACCGCGCGTCCCGCCGGGCCTTCCGGCGCAGTCGCGGCGGGCTTGGCCCGGGGCGCGGCGGCGGCTGCCGACGGGGCGGGGGCCGGCGCAGGCTCGGCCGCGGCCTCGGGGGCCGAGACGGCCTCCTCGGCCTTGCGCTTGGCCTCGGCCGCGGCCTCTTCCTCGGCGCGGCGCTTGGCTTCCGCCTCCTCGGCCTTGCGCCGGGCTTCTTCCTCGGCGCGGCGCTTGGCCTCTTCCTCCGCGCGGCGCTTGGCTTCCTCTTCCTCGGCCTTGCGGCGGCGCTCGTCGTCGACCTTGGCCTGCTTCAGGGCCTCGAGACGGCGCGCGTATTCTTCCTCGGAGAGGGTGTTGAGCATCTTCGGCCGCTGCTGGCGCGGCCGCTGCTGGGTGTCACCCTCGGTGCCGCGCGCGGGCGCGGCGGCCGGCGCGGCGTCACCGCGCGGCTTGAGTTTGACGGTCGAGGGCTTGCCCCCCGCCGGCCGCGCCGTGGCCGGAGCGGCCGGCGTCGCTGTCGCCTGGCCCGCGCTGCCCGCACCCGCGGCGCCGGCGCCCGCGGCGGGACCCGCCGGCGGCACGATCCGCTTCGACCGCTTCATCTCGACGACGACGGCCTTGCTGCGGCCGTGGCTGAAGCTCTGGCGCACCGAGCCGCGCACGCCGCCGCCCGGGCCTCCGCGCCCACGCCCACCCGTCTTGCCGTCGTTGTCCTTATCGCTCATCGATCACCTTGTCCGGGAGCCGCGAGGCCCCTTCTTCCGTCAATTTACCCGAAGCCCGCGCGGGGACCCGTGCTTCCTCGTCCGTCACAGGAGGGGTGCGGAAACCCGCGAGCCGCCCTGCCTCGATCAGGGCACGATCCGCGATGCCGCCGGCGTCGAGCGCCGCATGTATCGCAAAATCACGCCCAAAAGCCAAACCCAATTCCCCGCTGTCGAGGAGGTCGATCCGCCCGGCATGGTCGGGCGCGATCCGCGCAAGCTTGGCGCGTCCGTCGGCGGCCGCGTCCGAGGCCGTCACCAGCACCCCGACCCTGCCTTCGCCAAGGCGCGCGCGGACCTTCTCGAAGCCCGCTACCGCCTGCCCCGCCTTGCGCGCAAGCGCGACCAGGTCGACCAGCCGCCGCGCGATAAGCGCCTCGAGCTGGTCCGCGAGGTCCGGCGCGACCCTGACCGGCCGGCGGAAGGCGCGGGCGAAGAGGTTCTTCTTCAGCGCCTTCGCGACGGCCGCTCGGTCGGCGCTCAGCCAAGCGCCGCGGCCCGGCAGCTTGCCCGCGAGGTCCGGCACGACGCTGTCGTCGGGGCCGAGGACGAAGCGGATCAGCGGCCCGGTCGGGCCGCTTTCGCCGCTGGCGATGCAGCGGCGCTCGGGCGCGTCATGCGCCCAGCCTCGCCCGCCGCGGGTCATCGCCTTGTCTCCATCCTCGACCACCGTCAGACTCACCGCGTCGTCGCCCCCTCGCCGCCGAACAGCGCATCCGCCTCGCTCACCGGGGCGGGCGCCTCTTCCGCGCCCTCCTCGACCTCGACCTCGGCGGGTTCGAGATCGGCGGGGTCGACGATGCCAAGCTCGACGCGCGCCTTCATCACCAAGTACTGCGCCTCTTCGAGGCTGACGTCGAAGCGCTCGAGGATGCCGTCATCCTTGACCCGCTTGCCGTCGATCGTCGTGTAGCCGCCGGCTAGCTCCCAGTCGGCGCATTTGGCGAACTCGCCCAGGTCGGTGATGCCTTCCTTCGCGAGCGCCAGCACCATCTGCGGCGTCAGCCCCTCAAACTCGATCAGGGCGTCCTCGGCGCCCAGGCCGCGGGCCTCCTCGAGCGCCTTCTGATTCGCCTCCTCGAGGCTCTCGCGGGCGCGGGCCTGCAGCTCCTCGGCGGTGTCCTCGTCGAAGCCGTCGATCACCGTCAGCTCCTCGAGCTCGACATAGGCGACTTCCTCGAGCGAGGTGAAGCCCTCCGAGACCAGGAGCTGCGCCACCATCTCGTCGACGTTCAGCGTCTCCATGAACATCGCCGTGCGCTCGTTGAACTCCTGCTGGCGGCGCTCCGATTCCTCGGCCTCCGTCATGATGTCGATGTCCCAGCCGGTCAGCTGCGAGGCCAGGCGCACGTTCTGGCCACGCCGGCCGATGGCCTGGGAAAGCTGCTCGTCGGGCACCACGACCTCGATGCGCTGGGCATCCTCGTCCATGACGACCTTGGTCACCTCGGCGGGCTGAAGCGCGTTGACGATGAAGGTCGCCGCGTCCTGGTTCCACGGGATGATGTCGATCTTCTCGCCCTGCAGCTCGTTCACCACGGCCTGCACGCGCGAGCCCCTCATGCCGACGCAGGCGCCGACCGGGTCGATCGAGTTGTCGTACGAGATCACGCCGATCTTGGCGCGCGAGCCGGGGTCGCGGGCGACCGCCTTGATCTCGATGATGCCGTCATAGATCTCGGGCACCTCCATGGCGAACAGCTTGGCCATGAACTCGGGCGCGGTGCGGCTCAGGAAGATCTGCGGTCCGCGCGCCTCACGGCGCACGTCGCGCACATAGGCGCGGATCCGGTCGCCGACACGATAGGCCTCGCGCGGGATCAGCTGGTCGCGGCGGATGATGCCCTCGCCGCGGCCCAGGTCGACGATCACGTTGCCGTACTCGACGCGCTTGACGATGCCGTTGATGATCTCGCCGACGCGGTCCTTGAATTCCTCGAACTGGCGCTCGCGCTCGGCGTCGCGCACCTTCTGCACGATGACCTGCTTGGCGGTCTGCGCGGCGATGCGGCCGAAATCCATCGGCGGCAGAGGCTCGGTGATGAAGGTGCCGACCTCGGCCTCGGGGTTCTTGAGGCGGGCTTCCTCGACCGAGATCTCGGTGAAGTGGTTCTCGACCTCGTCGACGACCTCGAGCGCGCGGCTCATCTTGATCTCGCCCGACTTGCGGTCGATGAAGGCGCGGATGTCGTATTCGGCGCCATAGCGCGAGCGCGCGGCCTTGCCGAGGCTGTCTTCCATCGCCTCAAGCACCAGTTCGCGATCGATCAGCTTCTCCCGCGCGACGGCGTCGGCGATCTGGAGAAGCTCGAGACGGTTAGCACTGACCATCTCAGGCATCCTTCCTGTGCATCGGAACCTCTTCCTCCTCGGTCTCGGGGGTGACCCCTTCCTCGTCAGTCTCGATTTCGTCGAAATCCTGCTCGTTGAAGGCGTTCTTGCGTGCCTTCAGGCTCTCGGCCACCAGCTCGTCGGTCAGCACCAGCTTGGCGTCGGACAGCCAGTCGAATTTCAGGCCGATCGTGCCCTCGTCGATCTCGATCAGCACCTCGTCGCCCTCGACCCCGGCCAGGATGCCCTTGAAGCGCTTGCGGCCGTCGATCATCTCGGCGGTCTCGAGCTTGGCCTCGTAGCCCTCCCAGCGGTCGAAGTCGTGCAGCCGCGTCAGCGGCCGGTCGATCCCGGGCGACGAGACCTCGAGCGCATAGGCGTCCGAGATCGGGTCCTCGACATCGAGCACCGCCGAGAGCGCGCGGCTCAGATTGGCGCAGTCCTCGACCTCCATGGTGCCGTCGGCGCGCTCGGCCATGATCTGCAGCGTCTTGCGCTTGCCGCCCATGAACCGAAGGCGCACCAGCTCGAAGCCCATCGCCTCGACCGTCGGCTGGACGATCTGGGCGAGGCGCTCATCCATCGGTGCCTTGGCGACCATGCTGGTCATCGGCGTCGTTGCCTCCGGGGCTCGAAACGAAAAGCGGGCCATGCGGCCCGCCTGACGATTCCCGGTGGGGGTCTCGCCGTGTCCAGCGAGGCCGCCGCGATGTTGGCGCTGATATACGCCCGGGCCGGGGGATTCGCAACCCCCGCGCGACCGGTGCTGCCTGGCTCAGGCCGTCAGCCCGCCGTCGATCACCAGCTCCGCGCCGGTGGTGAAGGACGAAGCGGGAGAAAGCAGGTGGACGACCGCAGCTGCAACCTCGTCGGCCTGCGCGAAACGGCGCATCGGGATGCCCGCGCGCATCCGCTCATGCGCGGTGCCGGGGTCGCGCAGGGCCTGCGCGATCTGGTCCACCATCGGCCCCTCGACGAAACCCGGATGGACCGAGTTGCAGCGGATCGGCGGGTCGAGCCGCGCGCCCTCGAGCGCCACCGACTTGGTCAGCAGCCTGACCGCGCCCTTCGACGCGGTATAGGCGGCCAGCCGGGCGTGGCCCGACAGCCCCGAGACGGAAGAGAGGTTGACGATCGAGGCGCCGGCGCTTTTCCGCAGCAGCGGCCAGGCGGTCTTGCAGCCCAGGAAGGTGCCGTCGGCATTGACCGCCATCACGCGGCGCCAGTCCTCGAACGAGGTTTCCGCCAGCATGCCGACATGGATGATTCCGGCCGCGTTCACCAGCCCGTCCAGCCGGCCATGCGCTTCGGCGATCGCCGCGATCACGCGCTGCCAGTCGGCCTCGCGGGTCACGTCGAGGGCATGGTCGATGCCCGCGCCGGGCGCCCTGTCGGTGGCGATGGCAACGCCGCCCGCGGCGCGGATCTGCGCCACGCTGGCCGCGCCGAGCAGGCCCGAGGCGCCGGTCACCAGGACGACCCGGTCCGCCATCACGCCCGTGGCGCTCACGCGCCGGCCCCGAAGGTCTCGGCGATGCGGGCGGCCAGCGCCGCGATGCAGCCGTCGGGCTCGGCATCGCTGCTGACGCGCAGCGCGAAGCGCGCGCTGCCGGGGTCGGGCAGGCGCTCGCTCGCGCCGAGCCGCACGAAGCCGGGCTCGACCAGGCTGCGGGGCATCGGCGCCACGGCAAGATCGGCCGCGACCGCCGCGCGCTGGGCCGTGTAGAACTCCGAGATATAGGCCACGCGCCACTCGATCCCGGCCTGGTCGAGGGCGTCGAGCGCCTGCCGCCGCCAGGCGCAGCCCTGCGCCGCGATGGCCAGCGGCAGCGGCCGCTGCCGCCAGGCCGAGCCGCCCTCGCGCCCGACCCAGACCAGCGGCTCCTCGTAGAGCGTGCGGTCGGTCGTGCGCCACTTGACGGCGCAGCCCGGGGTCATGACCGCGAGATCGATCTCGCCCCGGTCGAGCTTGGGCGCGAGGTCCAGCGATGGGCCCATGGTGACGTTGACCAGCACGCGCGGGTGCGACTTGGCGAAGCCGGCCAGCACCTGTGTAAGGCACACCCCGGCGACGTCGTCGATGATCCCGACCGAGACCTCGCCCTCGAGATCGGGGGCGCGGAAGGCATCGAGCGCGGCGCGCTCGGCCTCGATCAGCCGGCGCGCATGCGGCATCAGCCGCTCGCCCGCCGCGGTCAGGCGCATGCCGCCGGGCAGCCGTTCGAACAGGACATGGCCCAGCGTGTCCTCGAGCTTGCGCAGCTGCATCGACAATGCCGCCGGCGTGCGGCCGACCCGCGGCGCGGCCAGCGTGATCGTCCCGGTGTCGGCGATCGCGGCAAAGCTGCGCAGCACGTCGATGTCGAGACTTGCCGCCGGCGACGGCGCGGAGGACGGAAGTGGCATGATGCGATTCATGGCATGACTTCAGCATTCCTGAATCCGAACGTCAATAGAATAAGCTTCTCTAAACTGGTGGTGCCCCCCATCTTCCCTGCATCGCGTCCCGTCGACGCCCAACCCGAGGAGAGGACCAATGCTCAGCCTGCTCGCCAACTTCTTCTTCCGCGTGATCGAGCGCAAGCGCCAGCGCGCGGCCCTGCACCGCCTGCTGCAGATGAACGACCGCATGCTCGACGACATCGGCATGCGCCGGTCCGAGATCGAGGATGTTCTCAGCCATCCCGCCGACGACTGCGGGTCGCTGGTGCGCGAGGCCCGGCGCCGGTCGCAGTTCGTGCTCGCGCTCGATCGCTGCGTGTGACCGGCCCGCGAGGAAGCGGGTCGCAAGGCGTGGCGCCCGCCGGCCGGTGCCGGCTGGCAGGCGCCCGCGCGACTCGCGCCTGGAATCTGAGATGCTCTTTCAAATCAATAGATTGACGTCGATTTCACGCGTGAAATCGCCCGCACCCGGCCCATTCGGCCCCCGCGGCATCGCGATCGGCCCTGGCGATCACCCCTTGCGGCGCGGTGCTGTCGGCGTCTCGCCGGCGCTGCTCTCGGGCGTCTCGCGCCAGCCGCGCAGGGCGTCCAGCACCAGTCCCGCGGCGCGCGGCGCCGGCCGGGCCGCGAAGGGCAGCGGGCGGCAGACCTCGACGGCGGCCACGCCCACGCGGGCGGTCAGCGCCGCGTTCACCGCCGCCTCGCCGAAGCGGCGCGACAGCTTGCCCAGCACGCCGCCGCCGACCATCGGCCCCAACAGGTCGTCGGTCGCGGCCACCGCCCCGGTCGCCACCAGGTGAGCCGCGACGGTGCGCAGCAGTCGCCACGAGCCCAGCGCGCCGGCCCGCCCGCCGTAGATCTCGGCCACCTCGCGGATCATCGCCAGGTTGACGACCAGAACCGCCAGCACGTCGGCGGCCGGCATGGGGACCACGGCAGTGATCGCCGCGACCTTGCGCGCCGCCCGCGCGACCGCCCGCTCGGCCCGCTGGTCCAGGGGCGCGAGCAGCGTGCGCTCGGCCACCGCCAGCAACGCCGCGGCATCGGGCGTGTCGGGCCGGGCCGCGTCGACACGGGCCAGCGGCTCGTCCATTGCCGGGCGCCCGCGGTAGAGCCGGGCCAGAGCGTCGAGAACGTCGTCCGCCTTCTCCGCCCCCGACGCGGCAAGCGTGGCCCGCCGCCGGATCTCGCCCACCCGCTGAACCCGCGCCAGCGCGGCGAGCTCGCGAATGATGAAGCCCGCGAGCGTCACCGCCAGCACTGCCGCCAGCGCGGTCGCGCCCCATCCCAGCCAGTCCGAGCGCGTGAAGAGCTCGCGCAGGAAGCCCTCGATCCCGGTGGCGACCCAGATGCCCACGAGCCCCAGCGCCGAGATCCAGAACAGCCGGCCCATGGCCGAAAGCCCCGGCCGCCCCACCCCGCGCAGCGCCCGCTCGGCCGCGGCAGGCGCCCCGTCGGGCGGCGGCGGAGCCTCGGCCGGCGTCGGTGCCGGTGGCAGCGGCGTCTCGCTGAGGTCGATGATCAGGGGGTCGCGGCGCTCGCCGGTCATCTGCGTCACTCCAGCCTGTCGCCGATCAGGAACTCGACCGCCTGGTCGAGCCGCAAATGCGGCGGTCCCTCGCCATGCGGCCAGCGCGGCGGCGCGAACTGGAAGGTGGCATAGCTCATGTCGGGCCAGCTTGCCGGGGCCTCGCCCGGCATCGCGCCGCCGGCGGCCGCGAGCAGGCTGGCCGGGTCCTCGGGCAGCGCGCCGGGATAGATCGCGACCTCGTGCCCGTCGCTCGCGCGGGTGCCGCGCACCAGGCCCACGCGCTTGCCCTTCTCGGTCACGTCCTGCTCGGCCGTCGCGCGGATCGCGGCGATCGCCATCCCGCGCGTCTTGGCCCCGCGGAACGCCGCCCGCCGGGCGGCCTCGGCCAGCATCGCCTCGACGAGGCGGGCAAGCCGGCCATGCTGCGCGTGATGCAGGTGGTCCGCCTTCGAGGCGACGAACAGGATGCGGTCGATCCGGCGCGCACCGGTGACGCGGTCCAGCCATCCCGGCCGGCCGTGGCGGAACGCGGCCAGAGTTTCGCTCATCGTCGCCGTCAGGTCCGCCAGCGCGCGCGGCCCGCCCGCCACCGCGCCCAGCGCGTCGATCAGCACAACCTGGCGGTCGAGGCGCGCGAAGTGGTTGCGGAAGAACGGCTTGGCCACGACTCGGCGATACGCGTCGAAGCGGTCATGCATCTCGGCATAAAGGCTGCCCCGTGCGCCTCGCTCGGGCCGCGGCAGCGGGGCGAAGGTCAGTGCCGGCGATCCGGCGAGATCGCCCGGCATGAGGAACCGCCCCGGCGCCAGTGCCGACAAGCCGGCCTGCCGGCAGGCGAAGAGATAGTCGCGATAGGCGCCCGCAAGCGCCTCGGCCACCGCCTCGTCATGGGGCGCCGAGGGCTCGGCCGCGGCGAGGGCCTTGTGCCAGCCGGCGGCATGCGCCCGGCGCGCCGGGCTTTGCGCCGCGGCCAGCGCGCCAGCGGCCCAGTCGTCGTATTCCTGCTCGATCAGCGGCAGGTCGAGAAGCCACTCGCCGGGATAGTCGACGATGTCGAGGTTGAGCGTCGCCGGGCCGGCCAGCCCGGAAAGCCAGCTGCCCGGCCGGAACCGGATGGCGACGCGGATCTGGCTCACGGATCGGGTCGATTCCGGCCAGCGCGGCGGCGTCGCGGCCAGCGCCGAGAGGTGGTTCTCGATGGCGAAGCGCGGCACGTCCGGGTCGGGCTGGGGGCGCAGCATCGCGGCCTCGATGCGCCCCTCGGCCTCGGCTCCCAGAAGCCGCATGCGGTTGCGGTCCAAGAGGCTGGCGACCAGCGAGGTGATGAAGACCGTCTTGCCCGCGCCGGACAGGCCGGTCACGCCCAGCCTCAGGGTGGGGTCGAACGCCGAGGCCGCGCCTTCGCGCAGCCGGTCGAGCCCATCGAGTAGGTCGTCGGCCAGGCCGCCGAGCCCGAATCCGCCAAGTGCCAAGCCCTTGCTCCCAATCCGCCGGGACGGCTTCAAACATGGTGCGGCTGCGCGTGGCATGCAAACCCGCAGACGCCGCACCCCGATTTTCCGAGCGCGCTTGCGCATCCCCGCCGATTGAAGCAAGAGGCGCATCATGCCGCGCTATCGCCTCACGATCGAGTATCACGGTGGCCCCTTCGTCGGCTGGCAACGCCAGGCGCAGGGGACCTCGGTGCAGGGCGCGATCGAGGCGGCGCTGGCGGCGCTCGAGCCGGGCGAACACCGGGTGCAGGGCGCCGGGCGGACGGATGCCGGGGTGCATGCGACCGGCCAGGTCGCGCATTGCGACCTCGGTCGCAACTGGGATCCCTTCCGGCTGGCCGAGGCGCTGAACCACCACCTGCGGCCGGCGCCGGTCGCTGTCCTGGCCGCCGCGCGGGTGGACCAGGATTTTCATGCCCGGTTCTCGGCCATACACCGGAACTACACCTACCGGATCGTGAACCGCCGTGCGCCGCTGACGCTGGATGCGGGGCGTGCGTGGCGCGTGTCGAACCCGCTCGACGCCGGGGCGATGCAGGCCGCCGCCGATCTGGTGATCGGGCGGCACGACTTCACCACCTTCCGCTCGGTCCAATGCCAGTCGGCCTCGCCGGTGAAGACGCTCGATGACTTCCGGGTCGAGCGCCGGGGCGACGAGATCCTGTGCCACCTCGGTGCGCGCAGCTTCCTTCACAATCAGGTTCGCAGCCTCGTCGGCACGATCGAGCGCGTCGGCGCCGGGCGCTGGCCGGTCGAGCGCATGGCCGAGGCGCTGGCCGCGCGCGACCGATCCGCCTGTGGTCCGGTGGCGCCGCCGGACGGGCTGGTGCTCACGGGCGTCCGCTATCCGGGCGATGCGAATGGTTGACGCGGGCGCGACCCCGGGGGCGCTGAACGACGGTGCCTTCCGTGCCCGGTCCCCGGCGAGCGCGATCCGCGCTCAGGCGGCGCTGCGGCGGATCCGCATCGGGCACTCGCCGTGGATCTTGCGGAAGGCGCGCGTGAGGGCCTCGGCCGAGGCATAGCCGTAGCGATGCGCGACGGCCTGCACCCGGTCGCCGCGAACAAGGTCCTGCCGCGCCAGCGTCATCCGCCACTCCCGCAGATAGGCAAGCGGCGTCCGGCCCACCGTGCCCGCGAAAAGCTCGGCGAAGCGCGAGGGCGAGAGCGCCGCTTCGGCAGCAAGGTCCGGGACTGTCCAGGCCCGCTCGGGGGCATCGTGCATGGCGACGATGGCGCGGCCGAGGCGCGGGTCGGCGAGGCCCGCTAGCAGGCCCGGCGAGGCGGCGCCGCGGGCGATCTCGGCGCGCAGCAGCCGGATCACGATCACCTCGCCCAGGCGGTCGAGCACGGGCCCGGCACCGCAGCGCATCTCGCTTGCTTCAGCCGCGAAGACGCGAAGCAAGGACGCGGTCTCGCTGCCCGTCTCGACCGTCATCTCGACCCTTTCGGGCAACGCGGCCAAGAGCGGGTTCGATGCACCGCCCCAGTCGAGGCGCGCCGTGATCGCGTCGCACCCGAGGCCGAGCCGCCCGCTCTCGTGCGGTGTCAGCGAGACGCGCATCGCACCGTCCTTGCCGGCGCGGCAGATCCCGAGATTGGCCACGGCCTCGCGGGCGGGCGTCACCGTGAGCGAGAATCGCGCGATCAGGGTGGAGAGGCGGTCGAGGCGTGGCATCGGTCGGCGTTCCTGTCAGAAAAATCGGAATTCCCTGATCTCAGGACCTGCTAGACCATGAGCCACGCAGCAGATCAAGGAGGTTTCCATGCTGATCCCCCGCAAGCCCGTCCCGGCGCTGAGCCTGCCCATGCTGGGCGGCGGCGTGTTCGACCTCGCGACCGAGACCTCGGAGCGCGGCACGGTCGTGTGCTTCTATCGCGGCTTGCACTGCCCGATCTGCGCCAACTACCTCACCGAGCTGGAGAAGCGGACCGCGGACTTCGCCGAGCGCGGCGTCACGACGATCGCGATCTCGACCGACGGCGAGGAGCGCACCGCGGCGATGGCCGAGAAGATCGGCGCCAAGGCGCTGCGCTTTGCGCACAGCCTGTCGCTGCAGGGCGCGCGCGAGTGGGGGCTCTACCTTTCGGCTGGGCGCGGCAAGACCTCGATCGGCATCGAGGAGCCGGCGCTCTTCTCCGAGCCCGGTCTCTTCATGGTGACGCCCGAGGGCACGCTCTATTACGGCTCGGTCCAGACCATGCCCTTCGTCCGGCCGCATTTCTCGGAACTGGTCGGTGCGCTCGATTTCGCCATCGCCAAGAATTACCCGGCGCGCGGCGAGTTCACGGGCGCCGTCTGAAACGGCCTGCGGCGGGCGCGCCCCGCGCCGCCCGCCCATTCTTCGAAAATCCTGCCATGAAGTGATCCGATCCCGTCCGCCCCCCGTAACAGTCTCCAGAGCCGCGCCAGACGGTGGGGACGATGACAGGGAAGAGGACTCGCATGGCAACTGCATCCAGTGTTTCCCCCGGCGACGTTGCCCGTCAGGCCATGTCCGCCGAGCTTCTTGACGCCGCGACCGAGCATGCGCTGGCCTGCCGGTGGCGCGACGAGCGCGACGAGGCCGCGCTGCATCGCCTGGTCACGGCCTACATGCGGCTCGCCATCTCGATGGCGGCGAAATACCGACGCTATGGCGCGCCCATGTCGGATCTGATCCAGGAAGCGAGCGTCGGGCTGATGAAGGCGGCCTCGAAGTTTGACCCCGACAGGGGCGTGCGCTTCTCGACCTACGCGGTCTGGTGGATCAAGGCCTCGATCCAGGATTACGTGATGCGCAACTGGTCGCTGGTGCGCACGGGCTCGACATCCTCGCAGAAGTCGCTGTTCTTCAACATGCGCCGCGTGCGCGCGAGGATCGAGGCCGAGCTCGCGCATGACGGCGGCGAGGTGACCCCCGCCGACATGCGGCGCGAGATCGCCGAGGAGCTGGGCGTGCCGCTGCGCGATGTCGAGATGATGGAGGCGCGGCTTGCCGGCGCGGATTTCTCGCTCAACGCCCAGCAGGCGGGCGAGGATGGCCGCGAGTGGGTCGAGACGCTGGAGGATGAAGCCCCGCGCCCGGACGAGGTGGTCACCCGCCGCAGGGATCTTGGCACGGCGCGCGGCTGGCTCAACGACGCCTTCACCGCCCTGACGCCGCGCGAGCGCATGATCATCGGCGCCCGCAAACTGGCCGACGAGCCCGAGACGCTGGAGAGCCTCGGCGAGAAGCTCGGCCTCTCGAAGGAGCGGGTGCGCCAACTCGAGGCGCAGGCGCTGCGCAAGATGCGCGCGCGTCTCGAAAGCGCTCACGGCGGGGCCGTCGGCGAACTGGCGGCGACCCTCTGACGCCCCCCTAGTCCCTCAGACGCCCGGAGCCCCCTCCGCTCCGGGCGTCCTTTTTGTTCCGATCACCGGACGAGCTTGACCTCCTCGCCGCGGGCGGGCTGGGCGCCGCTGCTCAGGCCGTTGAGAACGCGGAACCGCTCGACCGGCAGCGCATCGACCGCCATGCGCCGGCCAAGGCTCTCCGCGGTATCGCCGGCGCCAACCGTCACTATCTCGATCCGCCGCGCCTTGATCGCCCGCCGCTCGGCGTCACTCAGCCGGCGGAACGTCTGCGCCGAGCGCGCCATGGCGTCGAGAGCATTCGAGCCGCGCGGCGCGAGCCCGGTGAAGCGGTAGAGCTTGCCGTCGAGCCTGACGGCCACGAGAAGCGCGTTGTATGTCCCGTTCTGCAGCTGCACCGGCAGCACTGCCTGTGCCGCAGGCAGCCCGTTGATGGTGATCTGCCTCAGCCCCTGGAGCTGCCCGGTCCGGACCTCTCGCGCGATCTGTGGCGCCCACTGGCGTGCGATATAGTTGTCCAGCGCGCCGCCGGGATCGTTCGCCCCGTCGAAGACGATCCGCGTGTTGCCCGAGCCGCTCGCGACGACCGCCGAGGGCGTGTTGGTGATGCGGTAGCCCGCGGGCACGTCGAATGCGAAGCCGAGGACCGGGTGACTGAACGAGGTGCCCTCGACGATCCCCTGCTCGGGCGACTGGCCATAGGTCATGCCGTTGATCGCCGCGAGGTATCGGTCGGTCCCGAGCTCGCCTTCGCCCGAGATCGCGCCCTCGGCGCGGGCCGTGTCGACCGCCTGTCGCGTGCGCGGCCCGGTGGCGGGGTGCGACGCGAAGAAATCGACCTGGTTGGCATCGTAGCTCTTGCCCGCTGCCCGCGCATCGAGGGCCGAGGAAGCCGCGAGGTTGTCGAGGAACTCGGCCTGGGCATAGGGGTCGTAGCCCGCACGCGCCAGGTACCTGATGCCGAGATGGTCGGCCTCGAGCTCGTCCTGCCGCGAATAGCTGGCGACGATGCCGCCCGCCGCGACCTGGCCCAGCTCGAGCGCGCCGCGGGTCAACGCGGGGTCGGCGCCCATCACCGAAAGGCCGATCGCGCCCAGCAGCAGCCCCAGCCCCGCAATGGTCGAGCGGTCCTGGCGCTCGCCGCCATGCCCGGCCGTGACATGGCCGATCTCGTGCCCGATCACGCCGGCAAGCTGCGCCTCGTTCTCGGCCAGCGCCAGGAGCCCGCGCGTGACGTAGACATAACCGCCCGGCGTGGCGAAGGCGTTGACCACGGGGGTGTCGAGAACCGTGAAGGTCCAGCGCTCGTTTGGCTGCTCGGAGACGGCTGCGACCCGCCGTCCGACGCGCTCGACGTAAGACGTCACCTGCGCGTTGCGGTATTCGCCGCCATACTGCGCGACGATCTTCGAATGGTTCGAGTCGCCGTCGCGCTGTTCCGACGCCGAGCGAACCGTCGAGGTCTCGGGCGCGCTCGTGCCGGAAAAGCCGCCGCTTCCGGCGGTGGTCTGGCAGGCGACGAGCGCGCTGGCGCCAAGCGCGAGCGCCGCCGAACGCAGCAGTCTTGCCAAGGTCATCTTCGTCTCCCGGTCGGGCTTTCGGCCTTTCGCGATCCCCAGGTTGGGGGTGCCATGGATTGACCGCAAGCGCGGCTTCCACTACCCCTGCGCGCAGGACCCCGTAGCTCAGCAGGATAGAGCGGTCGCCTCCTAAGCGACAGGTCACAGGTTCGAATCCTGTCGGGGTCGCCAAGCGAACATAAAACCATTTAATATCAAATATTTATGTAGCATTCTCGGAATGCGGGTTGCCGGGGTTTGAATTTTCCCGTTCCGTTCTGACCTGAGAGATCTCTCCGTCGGTCAGGATCATCATCGACCTAAGGTCGAAAGCTTGGCTCTGAGGTGTCTCTCGGCGTCGCCCTGCTCTAACTGCCACTTTCAGCGAGGGCGCATTATGGGCAGGATCATAGGGTGAGGTTGTGTGCCATGCAGATGGACTGCCTCAAACGCTTCGAGCTCCGCTCGAAGTGGTCACCCACTGCGCGAACGAAGCTGCCATTCGCTAGGCCTCGCCGGATGGCGGCTCCCGGCCCTTTCCAGACTTTCGTGCTTCATGCGGCGAAGGTCCGGTTCGAGCCCAAAGCCGTCGCTCATGACGTCTCGATCGGCATGTTTTCGTCGGCACTCCACTCGGCCCATGACCCGTCATAGAGACGCGACCGCTCGAACCCGGCCGTGCGAAGAGCGAGCAGTCCGCACGATGCCGCCAGTCCGCGTCCGCAATACGCTATGACCTCCTTGTCGGGCGAGAGGCCCTTACCGGAATAAAGGGCACGGAGATCGTCTTGGTCGGCGAACCGAAACGATCGCCGTTCCGACAATTTTCTCGCGCGCTCGGCGTATGAGACCAGTGCAAGTTCCGGATCGATGTTCGAGATTGCCGGAACATTCACGGCGCCGGGTATGTGGCCCGAACGCCCGCCCCAGAGATGCGTTCCAGCTCCTCGAAACAAGTCGTTTGGAAGGCAGTCGACCAGAACTACCCCGGGATCGCCTATCGCATCGAGAACGTCGGACTTCCGGGCGATCCACTGTTCGCGGCGTTCGGCGCGGAACGTTGCTGCCGGCGGTCGATTGTCGCCCGACTCCAGAGGCCGCTCCTCAAGTTTCCACTGCTGCAGTCCGCCATCCAGCACGTGGACCTTGTCGTGACCATAATAGGAGAGCGCCCACCACAGCCTCGCGGCGGCAAGCGGAATGCCGGAATCGTCGTAGACCACCACATGGGAGCTGTTCGCGACGCCCAGCCGTCCCATCGTTTTCTCGAAGTCCTCTGGTCCTGCGATCATGTCCGGCAAAGGACTGTGAGGATCGCAAAGCTCCGACGCCATTCCGACATGGACCGCACCCGGGATATGCTCGCGGCGAAAATCCTCTGGGTCGTCATATGCAATGCCCCTGCCGTGCTCCTCGCGAAACTTCCATCGAACATCGATGATGCGCAGGTCCGGATCCTCAAGATGTTCGGCCAGCCATGACGTGGCCACGAGTGGGCTCAGCTGCGCGGTCATCGGCGATCTCGCTACCTGTGATATGTCCTCATCAAATTATAGCGCACCACAGCGCATATGGCCGCTCCGTCCGCACCCCGGTCGCCCACGGAGGACACGCTCGATGGCCGCTGCTGGTAGGTGCGGTCATTCCCGACGACGGCGCATTTCGACGGCTTCGAGCCCTTAGCTGATATTGGCGACTGGAGCGGCTCAGAAGGAATGTCGGGAGCTGGGTTCTTCCGCCGTGTGCTGGTGTCTGGTAGCTTCGGGGACACCTGCGGGGCGGACAGATGACCGGAATTACACCGCTTACCGGCACCTGGGAGCTGGTGGCGTGGTACAACGAGACAGCGGATGGAAGGCGGATCTATCCGCTGGGTGAACGAGCGACGGGGTACATCAGCTATTCGCCCGACGGCTTCGTATTTGTGCATCTGAGCGCGGCAGACCGGGCGCTCTACGCGGTAAACGATCCCTTCGGGGGGAGGGCGGAGGAGGACTCGGCGGCGATAAAGTCGCAGATCAGCTATGCTGGTCCCTACGAGTACCACGTTGACCACGTGATCCATCAGGTCACTCAGTCTTCCTGCCCGAACTGGGTCGGGACCGAACAGCGGCGCAGGGTCGAATTTCGAGGCGAGGGGCTTCGGCTGAGCGCGACGGGGGTGCTGTTCCAGGGCGAGGAGGTCACAGCAATCGTGGACTGGCGGCGAGCAAGGGGTTGAACGCGGCTCAGCTCTACGAAAGAGCGGCGAAGGCGCGCATTTTCGGCTGGTTCCGCTGAACTCGGTGAGTCTTCGTACTGCCTCGGCCGAGAAAGGTTGCTAGTCGTCTTATAGCGAATGGCAGCTTAGTCCGCTGAGCGGCCTTTCGTGATCCGTGCAGCGAATGGCCGATCTGAACCCGAAGCGGACGATCATCGCAGTGGAACGGGCCAGCGTTGGTTTGGCGGAAGATCAAATTCTGCGCCACCGCCGACTTTGCCCAGGACGAACCGGCTTTCGCCAATCACTCCCTTGTCGGGTCGGACGGTCCCCCGCCATTCCTATCCCTCCAGGCCGCTGGGGTTTCTCCGGTCCAGCGCCGGAATGCCCGGATGAAAGCGCTGGGGTTCGAGAAGTCGAGGGTAAGGGCGAGGTCAGCGATAGTGAGCTTGCTCATCGAGAGAAGATCACGTGCGATCGCAAGCCGGACGGCATCCCGAACCTCCTCGAAGGAGGTGCCCTCTCGCGCCAGCGCCCGGCGCAGGGACCGGGGTCCTATGTCAAGATGCCGGGCCACCTTTGGCATGCCCGAGTTACCTTCGAGCAAAAGTGCGCGAAGCGCCCGTCTTGTCCGGTGCGTCCATTCGGCCGAGTCGAGTGCAGGTTGCGAAAGCATTTCCTTCATCGCCCGGGCTCTCAACTGCGGATCCGCAGTGGGCAAAGGGAAAGCCATATCGTCCAATGAAAGATAGAATCCTGTCTCTGCCGCACCGAAGTGGACCTCCGCACCCAGGCTGGACCATCGACCGGGGCTGCGCGGCATTGGTCGCATGGATAGGTACTCGCGCGGATGAATGGCGCCCCGTGTGAGTTCGGTGACGATCCGGTTGAGTGTTGCGAGGACCAAGTCTTGGGTTATGGGAGAAATGATCAGGCCGGGTCTGTGGACACCGTAGCCGAAAAAAATGTCGTTCGCCTGCCTGCGGAGATAGGTGGCGGCCCCCGAGGTATTCCGATCCTGCGACGCCGAGAGATCCAGGAGGGCCTCTCCAAGAGTTGGCGCGGCCCGAACCACGTGAGACAACGGGCCCAGAACGGACGTCGTGTTCTTTGCGCCGAGTAGAAGTCCGAAATCCTCACGACCCGTAAGCGCGACGGCATTCTCCAGGATCGTCAGGACAGTACTCAACTCGAAAAAACGGTTGGGAACCAAAGCTTCCTCGACGAGACCGGTGCCCGCAAGGACATCCTCTATCGGAACCGCCAGCTCGGCGAGTAGACCGGGAAGTGGGACGAGGGGATCTGAACGCTGTTTTGGTGGCTCGGACATAGGAACTGTCCTCAAAAGGCAATCGCCGCTTGCAGCCATGTGGTAGCTTTTGGGCCATCCGCGCAAGACCTGCGGCACGACGCGACCAGCCGCACTTATGCATCGAAGCTGGGTGCGGCGCTTTTTCAGAACCTGCAAGATTGGAGGAGTACATGCAAAGAGTTGTCATCGCCGTGTTCCTGGCCACGGTCGCCCTCCCGCTTGGGCTTGCCAATCCGGTTTTCGCTCAGAGCGACATCGGATCGCCGAGCGGCACGATTACCCTCGACGGAAGTCAAATTCCCCCCGCCCCAATGCCTTTTGGCGGCAAGATCGAGGACGATGCGCTAAAGTCCACGCCCTGGTGGCCTCCTCGTGCCGTACCGCCTGCTGAAGCCCCGAACGTCCTCCTCATCATCACCGACGACGCTGGGTTCTCGGTTCCGAGTACTTTTGGCGGTGTTATTCCGACCGAGACGATGGACAAGCTCGCCACGGAAGGACTGAGCTACACGCAGATCCACTCCACGTCCCTGTGCTCGCCGACACGTGCCGCGCTCATCACCGGGCGTAACCACCACTCCGCGGGTTTCGGCGTGATCTCGGAGCAGTCCACGGGGTACCCCGGCTACAACAGCATCATCTCCGAGGACAAGGCAACGATCGGGCGTATCCTGCTCGACAATGGCTACAATACCTCTTGGTTCGGTAAGGACCACAATACCCCCGCCTTCGAGGCAGCACAGTCCGGCCCGTTCGACCAGTGGCCCACGGGGATGGGTTTTCAGTACTTCTACGGCTTCGTCGGTGGCGACGCGAACCAGTGGCAACCGAACCTGTTCCGAAACACCACGCAGATCTATCCCTTCGATGGACATGAAGGAGAGTGGAACCTCATCACCGCGATGGCAGACGATGCGATCAACTGGATCACCGACATGCACCAGATCGATCCATCCAAGCCATTCTTCGTCAAATACGCACCCGGCGCCACGCATGCGCCGCATCACCCCACGAAGGAATGGGTCGAGAAGATCGAGGCGATGCATCTCTTCGATGATGGCTACGAGGTACTGCGCCAGACAATATTCGAGAACCAGAAGAAGATGGGTCTTGTGCCGCAGGATGCAACGCTCACACCCTGGCCTTCCGAACACATCAAGCCTTGGGACCAGTTAACTGACGTCGAGAAGAAACTGTTCATCCGTCAGGTCGAGGTATTTGCCGCTTATGCCGCCTATTCCGACCACGAGATCGGTCGCCTGATCCAGGCCGTCGAGGACATCGGTGAACGGGACAACACGTTGATCATCTACATCAACGGCGACAACGGGACGAGCGCCGAGGGAGGACCGCTGGGTACCCCGAACGAAGTGGCGTTCTTCAATGGGCACAACATGATCCCCGCGGAGACCCAGATGCAGTGGTACGACGTCTGGGGCACCGAAGAGACCTACAACCACATGTCGGCAGGATGGTCCTGGGCATTCGACACACCGTTCGACTGGTTCAAGCAGAACGCTTCACGGCTCGGTGGCATCCGGCAGAACATGGTGGTGTCGTGGCCTGCCAAGATCACCGACAAGGGCGGGCGGCGCGATCAATTCATGCATGTGATCGACGTGGTGCCGACAATCCTCGAGGTCACCGGGATACCCGCGCCCAAGGAGGTCGACGGAATCGAGCAGGCGCCGATCGAGGGAACGAGCTTTGCCTACACGTTCGACAAGGCCAACGCCGACGTTCCGAGCCGCCACGCCACCCAGTATTTCGAGATGATGGGTCAGTGGGCGCTGTACCACGAGGGCTGGCTCCTCAGCACAGAAGTGAACCGCACCCCTTGGGACGCCTTCGGCCCGGCGAACACCGATCCCCTGAACAACCAGGTGTTTCAGCTCTATGACCTTAGCAAGGACATGAACCAAACCAACGACATTGCAGACGCCAATCCGGAGAAGGTCAAGGAGATGAGGGCGCTCTTCGCCGAGGAGGCCAAGAAGTACCAAGTCTTTCCACTTGACGCGTCCTTTGCCGCCCGCGTCGTTGCGCCACGTCCAAACATCACGGCGGGGCGGAGTGAGTTCACCTATACCAAGCCTATGGTCGGACTGCCGCAGGGCGACTCGCCTTCGATCCTCAATGCCTCATACACCATAACGGCAGAGATCGAAGTGCCCGCAAGCGGGGCCGAGGGGATGATCCTGACCTCTGGCGGCCGTTTTGGCGGCTACGGCTTCTACCTGAAGGACAGCAAGCCCGTCTTCCTGTGGAACATGGTCAACCTCGAACGCCTCAAGTGGGAGGGGACCGAAGTGCTCAGCCCCGGCAAGCACGTGGTCGAGTTCGACTTCAAGTACGACGGGATGGGTGTGGGGACGCTCGCCTTCAACAGCTTCGATGGAGTCGGAAAGGGCGGTACCGGAATCCTGAGGGTCGACGGGAAAGACGTACAGACGCAAGCCATGAAGAACACGCTGCCGATGATCCTCCAGTGGGATGAAAGCTTCGACATCGGTTCGGACACTCTGACCGGTGTCAACGACGCGGACTATTCGCCACCATTCAAGTTGACTGCGAAACTCGACAAGCTGACCATTAAGGTCGATCGACCCCAGATCAGCGACGCCGACAAGGCAAAGCTGGAAGCTGCGATGCAAAGAGCCAAAGACTGACGCCGAAATTTTGGGGTCGTCACTTGGTGGACGACCCCATCCCGAACATCTGCTGGCTCTCAGTATGGTCGAGTGTCGTACCTGACAGAAGGTCGGTGCGGAAGACTGACGGTTTAGCAAATGCGCCGCTCACTTATCATTATCGGCTGCTTCGTCCGCTGTGCTGCCTTTCGTTTGTCCGACGTCAGCGCCTATGGGCCATCTGAGTTGATTTCA
>NZ_JAEHHL010000015.1 GCF_016623495.1 Thermohalobaculum xanthum
TTCACATGCGGCTTATTCCGCTCGAACTTTGCCTTACCCATGATCTCGGTCCCTCGTTTTCGCATGGTGCGGCCATGCCGATCCGGGCGCCCGGATACTGTTTCTGGGCACGGCGTTCAAGTCGGAATCTCCCGTGAATGTTTCCGATTGACGGAAGAGCGCGCTATGGCGTCGCCATCCGTCTTGATTTCGCGCACAGGGGGTGTTTGATCGCTCCCCAATCCGTGACCCAGGAAAGGACACGCTCCCGATGCTCCGCCGCGCCCTGACGATTGCCGCAGCCCTCGCAGCCCCCGCCCTCGCGCATGGCGCGGATGCCAGCCTGAGCTTCGCGCATTTCATGCCCGCCAACAGCTGGCAGAACACCGAGCTCTTCGAGGCATGGGCGGCCGAGGTCGAAGCCCAGTCGGGCGAGCGCATCGACGTCACCGTCTTCCCCGCCCAGACACTGGGCAAGGCGCCCCAGGGTTACGACAATGCGCGCGACGGCATCGCCGACATCGCCTGGACGGTCCAGGGCTACACCGCCGGCCGCTTCCCGCTGAGCCACATCGTCGAGCTGCCGGGCCTGTTCGAGACGGCCGAGGTCGGCTCCTGCGCCTTCCAGAAGCTCTATGATTCGGGTGCGCTCGACGCCGAGTACGCGGACACCCATGTCCTCTTCGTCCACACCCATGGCCCCGGTCACCTGCACACGGTGAGCAAGCCGGTGACGACGCTGGCCGAGCTCGACGGCCTGCAGATCCGCCATCCGACCGTGGTGATCGGCGGGCTCCTCGAGGAGCTCGGGGCCGTGCCCGTGGGCATGCCCGCCCCGCGCATCTACGAGTCGGCCGAGCGCGGCACGATCGACGGCTTCATGCTGCCCTGGGAGGCCGTGGCGGGCTTCCGCGCCGACGAGGTCTCGGACCACCACACCGAGTTCGGCTTCTACGCGCTGGCCTTCGTCGCCACCATGAACAAGGGCGCCTACGAGCGCCTGCCCGAGGACCTGAAGGCCGTGGTCGATGCGAATTCCGGGATGAAATGGGCGCTGATCGCCGGCCGCGGATATGACGCGGGCGACGTGACCGGGCGCGAGAAGACCCTCGCCTCGGGCACGCTGCACCAGATCGAGGGCGACGAGCGCGCCGCGTGGCAGGCGGCCGCCGACCGCGCCGCCGCGGCCTACATCGCCAGCCTCGACGCCCAGGGCCTGCCCGGCACCGAGACCCACGAGGCCGTGAAGGGCTACGTCGCCGAGTGCAAGGCCGAGCTTGGCGGCTGAGCCCGGGACGCCCGCCATGCTCGCCCGCCTGCTCGGCGCGACCGACGCCGTGGCGCGGCTGGGCCTGGCGGCGCTGCTGGCGGTCGTCGCCTGGACCGTCATCAGCCGCGCGGCCTACGGCCTGACCGGCGGCGCTGCGGAGTTGATGCTTCCCGGCTCGATCGAACTCGCGAGCCACGCCCTGATGATCACGATCATGGCCGCCCTGCCGCGCGCCGCCGTCGGCGGCCTTGTGCGGGTCGAGATCTTCGCCGCGAGGCTGCCCGCTCGGCTCGGGCGCGCGCTGGAGCGTGTCTGGGCAGCGGGATTCGGCCTCTTTGCCGCGATCGTCGCGATGCTGCTTGCCGACGAGGGACGCCTTCAGTGGAATCGCGGCGACGCCACGCAGGACCTCGCCCTGCCCCTTGGCGCCGTTACCGGCTGGGCGGCGGTGGCTGCGGCGTTGGTGGCGGTTGCGGCGCTTCTGCACGCACTGGCACGCGGGCGGCGGGACATGCACCCATGAGCCCCGAGCAGATCGGGCTGGCCGGCATGGCCGCGCTGATCGGACTGATCGCGCTTGGCTGCCCGGTCGGGCTCGCGATGATCGCGGTCGGCGCCGGAGGGTTCGCCGCCGTGGTCGGCGTCGAGCCCGCGCTGCGCATCCTCGAGCGCGGCACGCTCGAGACGGTGACGAACTACTCCTTCACGGTCATCCCGCTGTTCATCCTGATGGGGGCAATGGTCGCGCGCGCCGGCCTCTCGCGCGACCTGTTCCTTGCCGCGCGCAGGCTGACATGGCGCATGCGCGGAGGGCTGGCGGTCGCGGGGCTCGGCGCAAGCGCCGCCTTCGCCGCGGTCTCGGGCTCGTCGCTCGCGACCGCCTCGACCATGACGCGCGTGGCCTATCCCGAGATGCGCGCGCACGGCTATGACGCCCGGCTCTCGGCCGGCTCGCTGGCGGCGGGCGGGACGCTGGGGATCATGATCCCGCCCTCGGTCGCGCTGCTGCTCTACGCGCTGATCACCGAGCAGTCGGTGGGCACGATGTTCCTCGCGGGCGTGATCCCCGGCCTTCTCGGCTTCGCGCTCTATGCCGCCGCCGCGATGCTGGCGGCCCGCGCCTGGCGCACGGGGGCCGAGGCGGGGCCCGAGGGGAGCCTCGGCCTCGCCCTGCGGCGCATGCTGCCCGTCGCTGTGCTGTTCGGGCTGGTGATGGGCGGGCTCTACGGCGGGGTCTTCACGCCGACCGAGGCCGGAGGCGCGGGGGCGGCGCTGGCGCTGGTCCTTGCGCTCGGGCGCGGGCTCGGCTGGCGCGGCTTCAACGAGGCGCTGGCCGAGACGGCGGCGCTCAGCGCGAGCCTCTTCGTCATCCTGATCGGCGCCGAGGTTTTCGGCTTCTTCCTTTCGGTGAGCCGGCTTTCCTTCGGCATGGCCGCGGCGGTCGAGGCGGCTGGCCTCACGCCGCTGCAGGTGATCCTCGCGATCCTCGTCTTTTATCTCGTGCTCGGCTGCTTCATGGAAAGCCTCGCGATGATCCTGCTGAG
Organism: Thermohalobaculum xanthum; assembly: GCF_016623495.1. GTDB lineage: Bacteria > Pseudomonadota > Alphaproteobacteria > Rhodobacterales > Rhodobacteraceae > Thermohalobaculum > Thermohalobaculum xanthum. The sequence goes on from NZ_JAEHHL010000015.1 coordinate 2,794, forward strand.
CGTGCCGGTGTTCTTCCCGCTGGTCGAGGCGGCGGGGCTCGATCCGGTCTGGTTCGGCATCCTCGCGGTCACGACGGTCGAGGTCGGGCTCATCACGCCGCCCGTGGGCATGAACCTCTTCGTCGTCAACGCCGCCGCCGGCGAGCTCAGCCTCTCGCAGATATGGCGCGGCATCCTGCCCTTTGTCGCCGCCGACATCGTCCGGCTGGGGCTACTGGTGGCGTTCCCTGCCCTCTCGCTCTGGCTTCCCCACCTGTTCGGGGGGTAGCCGGTCAGCCGCCCGACATCCGGCGCACGCGCTCGATCAGCGCGGGGTCGGTGACCCCCAGTTCGTAGGCGCGCAGGTAATCGGCATTGGCGGCCTCGATCCGCCCCTCGGCCTCGTGCCACGATGCCCGGGCGGCGTAGGCCGGCCCCCACTCGGGCGCGATCCTGATTGCACGGTCGAAATCCGACCTCGCGCCGGACGCGCCCTGCGCACTTCGCGCGAGCCCCCGGTTCAGCAGCGCCGCGGCATCGTCGGGGTTCTGCGAGAGAGCCGCCGAAAAGTCGGTCACCGCCTCGCCATAGCGGCCCAGAGCGTAATACGCGGCGCCGCGCTCGAAATGCGCCGCCGCCCAGTTGCGACGCAGCGCCAGCGCCCGGTCGAGATCGCGCACGGCATCAGCCGGGCGCCCGGCCTTTCGCAGCAGGACAGCGCGGCCGAACCAGGCCTCCGGTGCATTGGGATCAGCGGTGATCGCGGCGCTGTAATCGACCATCGCGGCGCGCTGGTCGCCCAGCGCCTCCTGCGCCTGCGCGCGGCCGACCAGTGCCCCGGCAAGGCCGGGGCTCAGGCTCAGCGCCTCGGAAAATGCAGACACCGCGTCGCGATGCCGGCCGAGCGCGTAGAGCGCGATCCCGCTGTTCATCTGCACCAGCGCACGCTGGCGCGCATCCAGCCGAGGGTCGGACAGCGCGCGCTGACAAAAGCGCAGCGCCTCCTCGGGCGTGCTCTGCGGATCCGAGCAGATCCGCAGGTATTCCGGTGTCATCGACGACTTGCCGCCGCCGCCGCTGCTGCCGCCACAGGCGACCAGCCCAAGAAGCGCCACCGCCGGAAAGATAAGCCGCCGCATGATCCTGCTGTCACCCCGGTCCCAAGGTTGCCTTGTGCACCAGCATTACCCACGACGGCGCCCGAACGAAACCCGCGACACCGCACATTCATGGACGATGCACGGATTCGAACGGAGGCATGCGGCGGACCGACTTGCGCCCGGCCGCGTTCCGGCCGATGTTGGCGCGCGAACGGAGCAGACCCACCAATGATGATCCGAAACCTCTCCCTGTCCGGCAATGCCGAAGGGGCCATGTGGGCCTTGGCCTCGGTGCTGGGCGCGACCGCCATGACGCTGGCGGTGCGTATCCTCGCCGCCGACGTCCACACCACGATGCTGGCCTTCCTGCGCTCGGCGCTCGCGCTGGTCACGGTGCTGCCCTTCCTCTGGCGCGGCCCGCAGACACGGCGGCGCGTGCGGATCACCGCATGGAAGCTGCATATCGCCCGCGGCCTGCTGCTCGCCATGACGCTCAACACGGGCTTCTACGCGATCTGGAAGCTGCCGCTCGCGACATCGACGATCCTGTTCTTCCTCGCCCCGGTCTTCGCGACCGTCCTGGCGATCCCGCTTCTGGGCGAGCAGGTCGGGCCACGGCGCTGGGCGGCGACGGCCGCAGGGTTCATCGGCACGCTGGTCATCCTGCGCCCGGGCTTCGGCGGCTTCGAGCCCGCGATGATCGCCGCGGTCGCGTCGTCGATGTGCTTCGCCGGGGCCCTGATGCTGGGCCGCCTCATCACCGACCGCGACGGCACTGAAGGGGTCTTCGTCTCGTCCTCGGTGATCGTCGCGATCGCCACCCTCCCGCCCGCCCTGGCGCACTGGAGCATCCCGGTCGAGGCCTGGCAGTGGGCGGCGATCGCCACGCTGGTCGCGGGTTCGTCGATGCGCACCTATGCCGACATCCGGGCCTATGCGGTCGGCGACGCGGGCTTCGTTGCACCTTTCACCTATCTGCGCCTCGTCACCGTGGGTGGGGCGGGCTATATCCTCTTCTCCGAGGCGGTGGACGGTCCGACCATCGTGGGCGGCACGATCATCATCGCCTCGACGCTTTACATCGCGATCCGCGAGCGCCAGCGGCGCGGGCGACCCCGGCCGGTGCAGACACCCTGACGCCTGGCGGTGACGCCTCCGGGGATCAGGGAGTTTCGCTTGCATGAAGACACGCCGCGGCGGAAAAGCGGAGCCTGAACGTTCATCCCGCATGGCATTCGCGGATGCCGGCCAGGCCGGCGCGTAAGGGAGTTCGATGCGCCCGATCCTGTCGATAGCAGTCCTTGCGGGTTTCAGCGTGCTGATCTGGCACGGGCTGGCAATGGTGGCACCCCAGATCGAGCGCCGGATCGACGCATCGGCCGAAGCGATCGCGGCCACTGAAAGCCCCCACCCCATGCGCATCGCGACGCGGGGCCGCGCGCTCAGCGTCTCGGGCCTTGCCGACAGCGAGGCAGCGCGCGACTCCCTTCTGGCGCATCTGCGAGCGATTCCGGGCGTCCGCGCCGTCGAAAACCGGATCCGCGTCCTGCCGACGCACAGTCCCTATCGATTCTCCGCCGTCAGGCCCCAGGACCAGCCCCTGCGCATCGAAGGTGACGCGCCCGACGCCGCGTCCGAGCGCGCGATCCTCGACGCCGCGCGCGCGATCACCAAGGGCACGTCCCTGCAAAGCGCCCTGACACTGGCCGCCGGCATTCCCGACCCGGACTGGATGGCAAGCGTCCGCGCGGGCCTCAGGGCCCTTGGCGCCCTCGCAGATGGCGCGATCGAGATCACCGACCGCGAGGGCGTGCTGACCGGGCGTGCCGCCAGCGACGACGTCCGCGACCGCATACTCGGGGCCCTTGCGGACGATCCCGTCGTGCAATGGCAAGCGACGATTGACCTCCTCCTGCCACACGCCGACCCTTACAGCTTCCACGCGGAAACGGGGCCGGATGGCGCGAGCTATTCGGGCCATGCGCCCAATCCGAGCGTGCAGAGCCGCCTCGTCGAGGCCGCCTCGAAGCTCGGCGGCGGCACCGCGACCGGTGCGGTCACCATCGCCGAAGGCATGCCGGGTCGCGCATGGCCGCCCATGGTGACACGCGGCGTCGAGGCCCTAGCGCTTCTCGAGAGCGGCACGTTCCGGGCGGACGGGATGGACGCCTATCTCGAGGGGCGCGCCGCAACGCCCGAGAACGCCACCGCCGCGCGCGAGCGGGCGGGCAACGCGGTGCGGACCAATATAACCGTGGCCGACCCGACGCCGGCAGCCCGGCTCATCGTCACCGTGGAAACGGGAGACGACACGCCGCGGCTGGTCGAGGGTCGTCTTCCCGAGGGGCTCGACCCCGACGCCCTGGCGCGAGCGATGCCCGAGCTTGAACTCGCCGGCGCGTCGATCGAGACGGGCGGGCGCGCAACCGCGGACGGCTGGGACGGCGTGATCGCGGCGCTCGCGCTCGCGCTGCCTCGGCTCGAATCCGGGCGGGCCGCCGTCGAGGCCGACCGGATCCGACTCGAAGGGCGCCTCCGTCCGGGCTTCAGCGCCGCCACCACGCGCACGGCCCTGCGCGCCGCCGCGGGCCCGGGCTGGTCGCTCGATCTCGCGCTCGACGAGGCGCCGCAGCCCGCGATGGCCGAAGTCAGCCTGTCGGGCGGCCATCTCATCGCCAGCGGGATCCTGCCAAACGGCGTCAGCCCCGAGGCGACGCTGGTGCGCCTGCGCGGCGCCGAGAACGGCGGCCTGACCTCGGGCGGAGCCGGCGATCCCCTCGCGTGGCGTCTGGCCATCGACGCGCTCGCCGCGGCGAGCACCGCCTTCGGCAGCCTCGAGTCCCGGATCGCCGAGAAGACGCTCACGATCGAAGGGACACTGCTTCCCGGCGCATCCCCGGCCGAGATCGAGACCGCGCTCGCAGCGGCGCTGGCCGAGGGCTGGAGCAGCGAGATCAATGCCGAGATCGCGGCGCCGGAGGCGAAGGCGGCCCCGGTTCCGCAAGCAGACCGTCAACCGCCAAGTGATGACGCCGCGGCAGATGACCGAGCCGGCGGGCTTGGGCCGGAAGCCGCCCCGGTGCCGCCAAAGCGGCACCTCGCCAGCGCCGTCAGCGTGGCGCCGGCGCGACCCTGAAGGAGGCTCTCGAGTGACCTATCTCGCCGGAGAAATTCTTGTCCACCTGATTGGCGCGTTCCTTGCGGGGCTCGCGCTCGGATGGGTCATCTGGGGCCTCGGCCGGAGCGGCGGCGAGGGTGCCCGCGGGTCCGGAACGAAAGATAGCCGGCCCGACCGGAGCAGCTGAGCCGCATCGGAGCCCGGCGTCAGCTCCGGCGGCGGATCGCGGCCACGCCCTCGCGCCGGTCCTGCAGCTTCATCCACAGCTCGAGCACCGAGAGAAACCACGGGTTGCCACGATACAGCGCCTGGGCACGGAACTCGGCCTTGTCGAAGCCGGTCGCTCCATCCTCGAGCCCCAGGATCCGCCGCGCGATCTTCCAGCCCAGGTAAGGCGCCATCGCCACGCCCGAGCCATTATAGCCACAGGCATGCCAGACACCGCCAAGCTGGCCCGCATGCGGCACACCATCGAAGGTGAAGGCGACAAAGCCTTTCCACGAATGGGTCAGGCGAACCTCGCCCAGCTCGGGAAAGACGCTCAGCATCATGTCCCTCAGCCGCCGCGCGCTCTCGCGCTCGGGCAGCACGTTGAGCGAGGCGCGGCCGCCGAAGAGGATCCGTTCGCCCCAGGGGTCCGGGCGAAAATATCCATGTGTCGCGCGGGTTTCGACGATCATGTTCCCACCGGGAAACAGCGCGCCCACCCGGTTCTCGCCCATCGGCTCGGTGGCGATGATGGTCGAGGGGATCGGGACAAGGCGCCGGGCGATATCGGGAAACGGTCCCGCGCCACCCCCGGTGTAGCCGTTCCCGGCATAGACCACCTCCGACGCCCATGTCTCGCCGCGGCCGTGGCCGATCCGCCAGGCGCCGGGCGCCCCCGCGATCGCAGTAACCGGGCAATGGTCGACGACCACCGCCCCGGCCTCGCGCGCCGAGGCCAGCAAGCCCGCATGAAACAGCGCGGGGTGCAAGCCGCCATGCTGCGGCAGGTAGAGCCCGCCGTGGTAGAGGTCCGTCGCGATGTGCCGCCCCTGCACGGCGCGCGGAACCACCTCGACCTCCATGCCAAGGACCGGCGCCTCGGCCTCGGCCCAGCGGGCAAGCGCGTCGAAGTGCCGGGCGGAACCCGCGCCGAGGAACCGGCCGGTTCGGCGATACATCGCCTTGCCCGGCAGGTGCTCGATCATCGCCAGCGTGAAATCGAGCGAGTTGCGGGCTTCGGACAGCATCTCGACCGCCGCTTCGCGCCCGTAGGACTTCGCCAGCGTCTCGATCTTGGCCCGATGGCCCCAGCCGATCATGCCGCCATTGCGCGTCGAGGCTCCGGCGCCCGGTGCGCCCGCCTCGAAAACCACGACCCGCCGCCCCGCCGAGGCCAGCGCCAGCGCGCAGGAAAGGCCCGTGTAGCCCGCGCCCACGACGGCGACATCGACCTCGTCCGGTGCATCGCTCCCGGAAGCGGGCTCGGGCGGCGCGGCCTCGTGCCAGAACGGCGTCTCGCGCATTCCGTCTGCCCAGGCGCTCATGCATCCTCCCGCGTCGCGTCGTGGCCGTAGAGCCAGTCAAGCCGCCCCGTCACGACGCCGGGAATCAGGCGGTTGGCGACACCGATCGCCCCGTGGCGCAGGATGCGCCCAACGCCGCCGGCATGAAAGAGCTCCGCATTGGCCCGGCTCACGCCCTGCACACGGGTTGCCCTCGGCCGACGCCGGGCCTCGTAGCGCGCCAGCGCCTCCTCGGGCGAAAGCCTTTCGAGACAATCCGCCAGCACTACCGCATCCTCCAGTGCCATCGCCGCGCCCTGCGCCATGAACGGCAGCATCGGGTGGCACGCATCGCCCAGCAGCGCGACCCGCCCTTTCGACCAGGACGGCGGCGGCGGTCGGTCGAACAGGCCCCAGCGCAGCGGAGCCTCGACCTTGTCGAGCAGCCGGCTGACGGCCCCATGCCAGCCGGCGAAGATCGCGCGCAGCCGCGCTGCGTCGCCGGGAACCGACCAGCCTTCCTCGACCCAGTCCGCACGCTCCTCGACCGCAACGAGATTGATGAGTGTCCCGCCACGCAGATAATAGGTCACGACATGACGGCCCCAGCCCGCCCACACGGTCGCATCGGGCGGGATCAGGCCCGTCGGCAGTTCGGAGGCGGGAACGAGGGCGCGCCACGCGACCTGGCCGGTGAAGCGCGCCGGTGCGGGGCCGTGCATCACCTCGCGCAGCGCGGTCCGCACACCATCCGCCGCGACCAGGACGTCCGCGTCGAGAGAACTGCGATCACCAAGTCGTACGCTCACGCCGCCGGCGCCGTCCTCCCAGCCCTGCACCGTGGTTCCAAGCCGGAGCTCAACACCCGCCCCCGCCGCGGCATCGGCCAGCGCCGCCAGCAGATCGGCGCGATGCACGTGGAGATATGGCGCGCCCCAGCGCATCTCGGCGCCTTCGCCCAACGCCGTCGAGAAGATCTCGCGGCCCGTCACACCGTCGCGCAGCACGGCGCGGCGCGGGCGGAACGCCTCGGCTGCAACGCGGTCGAGAACCCCAAGGGCGTCGAGGCAGCGCGCCGCATTCGGGCTGACCTGCAACCCGGCGCCAACCTCGCCGAGTTGCCTCGCCCGCTCGACCAGCGTGACGCGCCAGCCTTGTCGCGCCAGCGCCAGTGCGGCGGCCGTGCCGCCGATCCCCGCTCCTGCGACCAGCGCATGGCGCGTCGCTGCCTGTACCGTCATTGACGCCTCGCCGAGCCCCGGGCCGTTGTCAGCCCGCCTTTCGCGGCGACGGTATCGTCAGTTCGATCACCTGGAGACCGCGCCGCACCCGACTCTCGCCCAGACGGACGCGCGCGCTCAAGCCCGGAACGGGTGTGACGAGTTGTCCGTCCTTCACGGCGCCGCGCTGGTCGATCAGGAAGCTGGCCGTCGCGAAGGCCAGGGCCAACGCCTCGGATTCGGGGCGCGGCGAGGGGCGCACCTCGATCTCGCGGCCGATGAAGGGGATGAGCCCGCGGGTGATCACTCCCGGGCGCTCGCCCTCGCCCGCGCGCAGGAAGAACCACCGCATCCACAGTTCGAGCGGCGCGCGCCCCGCCAGCACCCGGGCAAGCTGATCGCGGAAGTCCGCCGGGGCAAGTGCGCCGCGGGCCGGCAGCCACAGCAACGCGAGCGGCATCGCCGCGCGCACCACCGCCGCCGCGGCCGCCGTCACGGCCACCGCGCGATTGAAGGCGGCATCCGGCGGCGACATCTGCCTGCGCCCCATGAGGCCGAGGTCGCAGATCTCGATATGCGCGCGGTGCGATGACAGCGCAGTGCGGCCGCCAGGCCAGGCCTCGGGATTCACGAAACGGCCAACCTCGTCCGCATCACCGATCGGCCGGTCGTGGAACGCGATCCAGATGGCGACATCCGCGACGACGAAGAAGAGGTCGTGGCCCGACATCTCGGGCGCCTTGATCGGAAAGAGCCGGCCCAGCCCGCTGCTGCGCTGCGCGGGGACGCCATTGCGCATAAGCGGATGCAACTCGACCGTCGCGCCCGCATGGGCGACGACGGCGCGCAGCGCATCGCGGAATGCCTTGGGATCAGGCGCGCTGACCGGCTCGGGCATCGGCAGCAGGATCGAGAAATGCTCGCGGCGCGCCAGTTCCTTGCGAAGTCTTTGCTCGAGCCCGCCGCCGAACATCATGCTCTCAGCCCCCGCTCCGGCGGGCGCCGACCGGGCGCTCGGCAAAGGGCGCGCGGCGTGCCGGCAATGCGATGCCCGCCGCACGATGGCGGCCTGTTCGCCGGGCGCCAGAAGGCTGCCACGGCGGCACGGCCGTTCCCAACGGCGGGCATGGCGTTGCCACGCATGACCGAATGCCCCCACTCAAATCCCCCGGCCTGGCCGGGACGCACCCCCGCGCATCGAACGGCCGCCCCACCTGGGGGCGCCCGATTCGATACGCAGAATGAAACGGGCGGGTGCATAATTCGTTCCATACCCGCCCGCGTCTTTCCTGCCCGGCCGCGCCGGGCGCGCCGTTCCTCAGTTGTCGAGGAACGACCGCAGCTTGCGCGAGCGAGACGGGTGCTTGAGCTTCCTCAGCGCCTTCGCCTCGATCTGACGGATACGCTCGCGCGTGACCGAGAACTGCTGTCCGACCTCCTCCAGCGTGTGGTCGGTGTTCATGCCGATCCCGAAGCGCATGCGCAGCACCCGCTCCTCGCGGGGCGTGAGCGAGGCGAGGACCCGGGTCGTCGTGTCCTTGAGGTTCGCCTGGATGGCACTGTCGAGCGGCAGGACCGCGTTCTTGTCCTCGATGAAATCGCCCAGCTGGCTGTCCTCCTCGTCGCCGATCGGGGTCTCGAGGCTGATCGGCTCCTTGGCGATCTTCATCACCTTGCGCACCTTCTCAAGTGGCATCTGGAGCTTGGCGGCCAGTTCCTCGGGCGTCGGCTCGCGGCCGATCTCGTGCAGCATCTGGCGGCCGGTCCGGACCAGCTTGTTGATCGTCTCGATCATGTGGACCGGGATGCGGATGGTGCGGGCCTGATCGGCGATCGAGCGGGTGATCGCCTGCCGGATCCACCAGGTCGCATAGGTCGAGAACTTGTAGCCGCGCCGATACTCGAACTTGTCCACCGCCTTCATCAGGCCGATGTTGCCTTCCTGAATGAGATCAAGGAATTGCAGGCCGCGGTTCGTGTACTTCTTGGCGATCGAGATGACGAGGCGCAGGTTCGCCTCGACCATTTCGGTCTTGGCCTGCCGGGCCTCCTTCTCGCCCTTCTGCACGGTGTGGACGATGCGGCGGAACTCGGGGATGTCGACACCGACCAACTGGCCGATCTCGGCGATTTCGTTCCTGATCGACTCGAGCTGCGGACGCTCACGCTCGACCAGCTTCGCCCAGCCCTTACCGGGCAGGTCCGCGATCCGGTCGATCCAGGTCGGATCGAGCTCGGCGCCGCGATACTCGTTGATAAAGTCGCGCCGGTTGACCTGGCAGCGGTCGGCCAGCTTGGCCAGCGAGCCCTCCAGGGTCATCAGCCTGCGGTTGATGCCATAGAGCTGGTCGACCAGCGTCTCGATCCGGTTCGAGTGCAGGTGCAGCGAGTTGACGAGCTCCACGATCTCCTTGCGCAGGCGCTGGTACTCGCGCTCCTGGCCGGCCGAGAACCGCTCGCTCTCCGACAGCGCCGCGCCGATGCGGTTGTCCTGCATGTCGCGCAGGCGCGCATAGTCGCCCGCGATCTGGTCGAGGGTTTCGAGCACGCGCGGCTTGAGCGCCGCTTCCATCGCCGCAAGCGACAGGTTGGCCTGTGCCTCATCGTCGTCGATGTCGGCCTCGGCCTCGCCGCCGGCTTCGGCAGCCTGTTCCTCGTCCCCCTCGTCGCTGCCATTGCCGCGCGATGCGGGCGCGGCCTCGGAGGAGGCGGGGGCGGCGCGCTCGGGCGTGACCTCTTCGATCTCGGAATCCTCGGTCGCGGCGCCGAAGGTGGTCTCGAGGTCGATCACGTCGCGCAGCAGGATCTTCTCTTCGTTCAGTTCTTGCAGCCAGATGGTGATCGCCTGGAAGGTCAGCGGGCTCTCGCACAGGCCGCCGATCATGGTGGCGCGGCCCGCCTCGATGCGCTTGGCGATGGCGATTTCGCCCTCGCGGCTCAAGAGCTCGACCGTGCCCATCTCGCGCAGGTACATGCGCACGGGGTCGTCGGTGCGATCGACCTCGCTGCCCTGCGTCTGGGCGGCGACGACCTCGCGTTCCTGCGTCTTGGCCTTGGCGTCGTCGTCCGATTCGGACTCCTCGTCCTCCTCGACCACGTTCACGCCCATCTCCGAGAGGAGCGACATCACGTCCTCGATCTGCTCGGAGGAGAACTGGTCCGAGGGCAGGACGCGGTTCAGTTCGTCATATGTGATGTAACCCTTGGCCTTCGCCTTGGCGACCATCCGCTTGATGTCCGCCTGGCTCATGTCGAGCATCGGGCCCTGAACCTCGGTCTCCGTGGTTTCAGTCTGCTCTTCGTCCTTGGAAGCCATTCATACCTCGCTGTGCGGTTCCGCTCCGGTGCGGAACCTCCCGGATAAGCCGAGCTCGACAGCCGCGATCAGTCGGAACGGGCGGGCGCCTTGCATGGCGCTGACCTGACGGGCCGGGATTCGCTGATTCGCCGTATGCTGCTGATTCGGGAATGTAGGCAAGAGAGCCGAGAACTCAAAGGGCGGGATCAGCGTTTTTTCGCCCGATAGACCTCGCGATCAAGCATTTCCTGGATCGGGCTGGGCCGCTCGCCGTCCGCGGTCGGCGCCTGCCCCAGAAGCTCGCGCTCGAGACGGTCGACCTCGGCGCCCGCCCGGCGAAGCCGGTGCGTCCACGCCTCGTCCTCGGCCTCGACGAGATCGCGGCAGGCGTCGGCCCGCTCCGCCTCGAAGGCCAACGCGACCGCGTGGCGCCCTATCGCCTCGGCAAGCACCTCGCGCACGCGCTCGGGCGCCTGGCCCGGCCGCGCCAGGGGATGAGCGCGCGCCTGCGGCACGCGGGCAAGGAATTCCACCGGGTCGAAGCCGCAGCGCTGGGCCACATGCGCGGCAAGTTCGTCGGCCGCGCCCACCGCCATCGCATCGAGCATCGCCTCGCGCACCGCTGCATGCTCGGGTGCGGTCAGCGTCATCGCCTCGAACTCGGCCTCCATTGCCGCCAGCACCCCGGGATTGTGGCAGGCGATCAGAAGGATCGCCGCCTCGCGGATGCGCGCAGCCAGCTGCACCGCCTGGGTGCCCGCCCGGGCCAGGTCCGAATTGCGCGTCCCCGGCTGCGGACCGCCGACCTCGAAAGGTGCGGGGCGGCCGCGCCCGCCGCCCGCCGCCTGTCCCGCGCGCGCGGCCTTGCGCGGCGCCTTGGCCGCCGCCGCGGGGCGCTGCGGGCGAAACAGCTCGGCACGGCGCTGGCGGATGTCGGCGCGGTAATGCTCGCGCACCGCCTGGTCGGCGATGCGTCCCAGCGCGGCGCGCAGCCGCCCGTCGAAACCCGCGCGCGCCTCGGGCGTGTCCAGTGCGCCCTCGCCCACCTCGTGCCGCCACAGCATCTCGACCATCGGCAGGGCGGCGTCGAGCACCGCCTGCATCGCCGCCGGCCCGCCCTCGCGGATCAGGTCGTCCGGATCGCGCCCCGGCGGCATCAGGCAGAACCTCAGCGAGCGCCCCGGCGCCAGGTGCGGCAGCGCGAGCTCCATCACCCGATAAGCCGCGCGCAGCCCCGCCGCGTCGCCATCGAGCGCGATCACCGGCTCGGGCGCCATGCGCCACAGAAGCTGCAACTGGTCCTCGGTGATCGCGGTTCCCAGCGGCGCCACCGCGTGCTCGAAGCCGGCCGCGACCAGCGCGATCACGTCCATATAGCCCTCGGCCACGATCAGCCGGCCGGTCTTGCCTGCCGCTTCGCGCGCGGGCCCGTGGTTGAACAGCGTGCGCCCCTTGTGGAACAGCTCGGTTTCGGGGCTGTTGAGGTATTTTGCCTGCTGGCTGGGCAACAGTGCCCGCGCACCGAAGGCGATGCAGCGCCCGCGCGGGTCGCGGATCGGGAACATCAGCCGCCCGCGGAACCGGTCGAAGGGCTCGCCGCCATCGTCGGGCTCGATTACGAGGCCCGCGGCGACGGCCTCGCGGAGGCTTCCCTTCTCCCTGAAAGCCCGGGTCAGGTAGTGGCGGTTGTCGGGCGCGTAGCCGATCTCGAAGCGCTTGAGCGTCTCGGCCGACAGGCCCCGGCGCTCGGCATAATCGCGCGCCATCTGCCCCATGCCGGCACGGAACGCCAGGCCGAAGAGGCGCGCGGCCTCCTCCATCGTCTCGATCATCCGGCTCGCGCGGTCGCGCCGCTCGGCCGCGCGCGGATCGGCCTCGCGCCGCGGCATCTCCATCCCCGCCTCGGCGGCCAGCCGCTCGACCGCCTCCATGAAGTCGAGATTCTCGCTCTCCTTCACGAAGGTGATCAGGTCGCCCTTCGCCTGGCAGCCGAAGCAGTAATAGAAGCCCTTGCGGTCATCGACGTGGAACGAGGGCGTCTTTTCCTGGTGGAACGGGCATGGCGCCCAGAAATCGCCCTTGCCCGGGTTCGACTTGCGCCGGTCCCACGTGACCTTGCGGCCCACCACGTCCGAAAGCGTGAGGCGGGCGCGCAACTCATCGAGGAACGAGGGCGGGAGCGACATGGTCCTGTTATCGCGCGGCGACGCGGGATTCGGCAACGTCTCGCGCAAGCGATCGGGTCACTCTGAGGTCAGCAGCCGCTCGACGCCCGCCAGCGCCTCGTCCCAGTCCCTCGCCGTCAGATGCGCCTCGGCGCTCGCGGGCATGACGTCGCGGATGAAGGGCGAGCCGGTAAAATAGATCCGCCCGACATCGGGGGCGTGCTTTGCGGCCGAGGCGATCTGGATCGACGAGTCGTCGACGAACACCACCGGCGCCCCGGTCCTGGCCTGCAGCCAGGCCAGCGCCCTGCCCTTGCCGCCCGCGTTCACGACGACGGGGAGGTCGATACCCAGCCCGGCAAGATTCACCAGCCGGTCCTCGCGCGCATGGCGCGGCACGTTGGTCAGCACGATGACCTGCGCCCGGGCCTGAAGGGCCCGCACCGCGTCGATCGCACCGGGCAGCGCGCGCTGGCGGCGGGTCTCCTCGGTGAAGAAGCGGTCGAGCATCTCCAGCGAATCGTCGAAGGACAGGGGCACGTCATCGCCCGCGCGGTACATCGAGCCCTCGAGCGCATAGCTCCTGAGGCGCATCTCGTATCCCAGCGGAACCAGCCAGCGCGCGACATGGGCCGAGAACTCGACCAGCACCTCGTCGCAGTCGAGCGCGACCAGCGGCCGCCCCCGCTCGAGCTCGAGCGCGCCCAGTTCGGTCAGCGTTTCCGGGACGATCCCCGCCTCGATCGCGTCAAGTCCCATGGCTCAGGTCCAATTCGGCAGCGCGCCGCCGGGCAGCGCCGCACGGGCGCGCATCGGCTCCTCGGGTCGAATGCCGTCCTCGGCACAGAACGCGACGAGGCTCGCCTCGTCCGACAGCAGGTGGTCGAGCACGAAGCCGAGGAACTCGGGATCCGCGATCCGGCGCCGCAACTCGTCGACCCCGGCGCCGGTCTGGCCGAGAAAGCCCATCAGCCGCTCGTCATCCGTCGCGAGCCAGGCCAGCGCACGCGCCGCCATCGCCTCGGCCTGGCCGCGCTCCATCACTCCCACGCCCATCCAGCGCTCCATCGCTCATCCGCTTGCAATGTGACATGCCCCGCCACGCCGGCCGAGGCAAGCCCCGGCGGCGCGCGGAAGGATCGGAACGGTGCTTGTCGGAGGGTCCCGGCGCCGCATGGCGCGGGTCAGGCGCGAAGGCGATGCGTGTGTCAGCGATGTCCGCGCCGCTTGGCCCAGCGCCGGGTCGCTTCCTCGATGCGGTCCGCCATCTCGGCGCGCTCGTCGGGCGACATGCGGCTTGCGATGGTGACGATCTGCGCATGGATCAGACCGTTCACCGCGCCCGAGAACGCGCTGCGCCGGTCGAGCGCGTCGCCCAGACGCTCGGGCGTGAAATCGGGCGAACGCAGCACGGCGACGATCTCGCCCTGGGCCTGCGTCATCTGCGCGCGCTCGGCCGCGATGCCCGCGCTTTCCGCCAGCATCAGCGCGCGCGCCTCGTCCTGGCGCGCCTCGGGCAGCAAGTGCAGCAAGCGCGCCTGGCGGGGGTCGAGGCCTTCCGCGTCGTGGCCGTGCCAGTGGTCCTTGCGCATCATCCAGCCGCCGACCAGTCCCACCACCGCCAGGTTGCCTGAAAGCGAGGCGACCAGAAGCAGCCGCATCCAGCGTGGACAGCCACCCGGCGTCCCGGCTCCCGCATCAATCGCTTCAGCACTCATTCACATCTCCATCGGCTCTGCGCGCCAAATATTCCGGCGACGTCAGGCAACACTCAAAACGGCGTCTCCGCGCCGAACATGGACGCGCTGGCGTCCGAGACGACGATCACCTCCTCGTCGACCCCGGCGGCGGCCAGCACGCCGGGCACGAGTTCGGACTCGGGGTTTGCCAGCCCCGTCACGAAACCGAAGGCGAGCCCCGCCGCCATCGCGGCCGCGAAACCGGCGCCGCCGCCCAGCCATGCGCCCAGGCCGCGCCGCGCGCCCGCCCGGCCGCGCGCGCCGGCCCGAACCCGGCCGGTCCGCATCGCCGCGGGCCGGGACAGAGCCGCCGACGCGCGCGCCGTCTCGGCCGCCGCGTCCGCCAGAACGCGCGCCACCAGGGCGTCGCCCGGTCGCGGGGCCGCCCGGTTCTCGGCGGCTGCGAGCCGCTCGAGGGCCTGCTCCAGCGCCGCCTCGGTGATGTCGTTGCTGCTGCGTTTCTCGTCGGTCATCTCTTCACTCCGGCGCCTCGGGCGCGAGCTCCTTCTGCAACTGGCGGCGCGCCCGTGCGAGCAGGCTCTCCACCGCCTCGACCGAGCAGTCCAGCCGCTCGGCAATATCCGGGTTCGACGCCCCGTCGAAATGCCGCATCACCAGGGCGTCGCGCTGCCGCTGGGGCAACGCCATGATGGCCCGCGCCAGCCGCCGCATGTCGTCGCTGGCCGAAAGCCGCTCCAGCACGCCCGGGGCGGGGTCCGCCGGCTCGGGCAGGTCGTCGACATTGGCCGTCGCGCGCCGCCGCCGGATGCGGTCGATGCACAGGTTCTGCGTCACCCGGTAGAGCCAGGTCGACACCCGCGCCTCGCCGGCCCGCCATGACGGCGCCTGCCGCCAAAGCTTGAGCATCGCTTCCTGCGCGACCTCCTCGGCCTCGGCTTCGCTGCCCAGCACACGCCAGGCCTGGCGCAGCGCCAGGGGCAGGAACTGCTCGGTCAGCGCGCGCGCCGCGGCCTGGTCGCCGGCCGCATAACGGGCCAGCAACGCGGCTTCCTCCTCGTGCTCGCTCACATCGAACATGCCCGCCATCCGGACGATCTGCACCCCCTGCCCTCGCGGCCACCCTTGGGAATGGCCGCGCATGCCGATCCGCGCGCGTCACTCCCGTGCAAGACGGTGCTTCGCTCCTGCGCGCATCTCGTCGCGCGACACGGCACCGTCGCCGTTCGTGTCGAGCCGCGCGAAGCGCTTGGCGCCCCGCTGCGCGAACTCACCCGCGTCGACCACACCATCCCCGTTGGCGTCGAGGCGCGCAAACCTTTTGGCCATGCGCCGCTCCTGCGGCGCGCGCAGCTCGGCCTCGCTCAGGACCCCGTTGCCGTCGGTATCGAGCCGGGCGAGCATCCGCGTCTGGCCGCTCTCCATCTCGACCAGGCTCACCATGCCGTCGCCGTCGGCATCGAGCATCTCGAAGATCCGCTCGCCGCGAAACTCGCCGCGCGCACCGTCGGCGGGCTTCGCCGTCTGGGCCTGCGCCGCCGTGCCGGCCACCAGGATCGCTGCAACCGTCAGCGCTGCACGGTCAAATTTCACCTGAAAGAAATGCATCGACATCTTCCGACCTCGTGTCCGGTCCTGTACCCAAGATCCCGGAGAGCGCGTCCCCGATCTCATGCAAGCAAACGACGCGCCGTCCCGGTTCCGTCGCGGCTGGCGGCGCTCGCGGGCAAGATTTTTCCCGGGCGGCCGCGACCTGTGGCGACACGGTGCCACAGGCGCCGCGCCGGGGGATGCCAAGGCCAGCGGCGAGGGCTACATGGGTGAAATGAACCACGATCATGACCGCTTCCTGCACGGGTCCCAGCCGCTCGAGCGCCCGCTCCTGCCCGCACTGCTGCGCGGCTGGAAGCGGCGTTGCCCGAACTGCGGCGGCGGGCCCGTGTTCGCAAGCTACCTCGCGGTCCGGCCCTCCTGCGTCGCATGCGGCGAGCCGTTCCATCACCACCGGGCCGACGACCTGCCTGCCTGGGCGACGATCGTGATCGTCGGCCACCTGGTCGGCACGCTTCTGCTCTCGGTCGAATTCTCGCTTGCACCGCCGATGTGGGTGCATTTCGCGTTGTGGCCGACGCTGGCGCTCGGTCTGACGCTGTGGCTCCTGCCGCGGATCAAGGGCATGGTGGTCGCCATGCAGTGGGCCTGGCGGATGCACGGCTTCGAGGGCGAAGGCCAGCCCGACTGACCGGCCCGCGCGGCTGGACAGCGACCTGCCCGGCACCCTAGTCTGCAGCCGCGCCCGCCGACCGGCGGCTGCGGCTCACAGGCAGGACCCTGGCACATGACGGAACCGGCAAAGGACGCGCTGCGCGACGCGGCGACGATCATCCTGATCCGCCGCGACGGTGGCGCAGCGCCACGCGTGCTGATGGGCCAGCGCGGCGAGTCCGCGGCCTTCATGCCCTCGAAATTCGTATTCCCCGGCGGCGCCGTCGATCCCGCTGATCACGTGCTCGCCCAGCGCATCCCGCCGCCCGCGGCCCTGGCCGCGCGGCTGGAAAGCCGCGCGCCCGAGGGCCTCGCCGGCGCGCTCGCGCTCGCCGCGATCCGTGAGCTGTGGGAGGAGGCGGGCCTCGCCCTCGCCCGGACTTGCGCCGTTCCGGACGTCGCCGTCCTCGACGCCGCACCCGAGCCCTGGCGCAACTTCCTCTCGCGCGGCTGGGAGCCCGCGCCCGACGCGCTCAGCTTCGTCTTCCGCGCGATCACGCCGCCGGGCCGCCCGCGCCGCTTCGACGCGCGTTTCTTCATGGCGGATGCCGGCCTGCTCGCCGACGGCCCCGACGCCTTCGACGACATCGACCACGAGCTCGGCCATCTGAGCTGGCTCACCCTGCCCGAGGCGCGCGCGCTCGACCTGCCCTTCATCACCGAGGTCGTCCTGGCCGAGGTCGATGCCCGGCTCGAGGCGCCCGCCGCCCCGCGCCCTGCACCCTTCTTCCGCCACGAGGGTGGGCGCTCGTTCTTCGAGCCCCTGTGACCGGCCATGACGACCGGGGTCGAAGGCATCGCGAGGCACGTCGCAGCGTTCAAGGGGCAGATCGCGCCGATCGCGGCGATCTCGCTCTTTGGCCTGTCGATGACGATGAGCTACCCGCTCTTCGCCCTGCTGCTCGAGCGCGCGGGGGCGAGCGGCGCGGTCATCGGGCTCAACACCATGGCGGCGGCGGTCTCGATGGTGCTGATCGCGCCGCTGATGCCCCGCATCCTGCGCCATGTCGGCATCGGCCCGCTGATGATCGGCTCGGCATTGTTCATGGCGGCGATCTTCGCCGCCGTGCCCATCCATCACGGGATCGCCTGGTGGATGATGCTGCGCTTCGCCTATGGCTTCGCGGGAACGGCGCTCTTCTTCGCCTCCGAGTTCTGGATTGTCGGCGCGGCGCCCGAGGCGAGCCGCGGCCGCATCATCGCGATCTACGGCATCTCGCTCTCGGCCAGCTTCATGGCGGGCCCGCTGGTGCTCAGCCTCACCGGGCTGGAAGGATGGCTGCCCTTCCTCGTGGCCGCCGGCATCCTGGTCGCGGGGCTCGCGCCGATCGTCTGGGGCCTGGCCAGCGCCCCGCCGATCGAGGACGAGGCGCCGCCGCGCCTTGCCGACACGCTGCGCTTCTTCACCTCCGACCCGGCGATGATCTGGGCGGTGGTGCTGTTCGCGGCGGTCGAGTACGGCACCCTCTCGCTGCTCTCGGTCTGGGGCGTGCGTTCGGGCCTGCCGGAGGCCGAGGCCGTGCTGCTGCTCGCCGCCTTCCCGCTGGGCGCGATGCTGATGCAGTTCCCGCTGGGCTGGGCGGCCGACCGCTTCGACCGCCGGCGGCTGCTCATGCTGATCGCACTGGTGATGATCGCCGCGCCTCTGGGCATGATGCTCAGCGCGCGCGCGCTAGGCCCGCTCGTGCCGCTGATGATGGTTTGGGGCGGGCTTGCGTCCGGGCTCTACCTCGTCGCGCTGACGGGGCTCGGTGCGCGCTACACGGGCCAGCGCCTGGCGCAGGCCAACGCGGCAGTGGTGCTTGCCTACGGCGTCGGCGCGCTCTTCTCGCCGCCGGTTCTGGGGGCCGCGATGGACGCGGTAGACCCCGACGGGCTGGCGCTCGCCAGCGCCGTTTTTGCCCTCAGTTTCCTCGTTCTCGTGCTCGCGCGCATGCTCGTTCGACGGAAAACCCCTTGACTTGGGCGCGCCGGCGGGTAGGAACGGCTCTCGACTTCGCGGGCCGCGCTGCCCGCGGCAAAAGACATGCGGGCGGCGGCGCCCGGAAGGAATGGGCGACGCGCGGCGCGCGGCCCGCAGAGGAGTGACGACGATGGCGAAGCCCACCACGGTGAAAATCCGCCTCAACTCGACCGCCGGCACGGGCTTCTTCTACGTGACGAAGAAGAACTCGCGCACCATGACCGAGAAGATGACCGTGCGGAAGTACGACCCGGTCGCGCGCAAGCACGTCGAGTTCAAGGAAGGCAAGATCAAGTAAGCCCGACGCGCGAGCAAATCGCGGGGGACAGTGAAGGGCGGCCCACGGGCCGCCCTTTCGCTTTTCGGCCGCGCCGAGCCGCGCCGAACCCGCCGCCGCGGGGCGGGCACAAAAGAAAAGGGCCGGGGAAGCTCCCCGGCCCTTGGCCGTTCAGGCTGCCGCCCGGTTCACTCGCGGTTGCCGAGGAACTGCAGCAGGAACATGAACATGTTGATGAAGTCGAGGTAGAGGCGCAGCGCGCCCATGACCGCGCCCTTCTCCAGCCAGGCCTCGCCGCCCGGGGTCGCGCGCATGCCCAGGTACTCGTTCTTGATCGACTGCGTGTCGTAGGCCGTCAGCCCCGCGAACAGCAGCACGCCAAGCATCGAGATCGCCCACTGCAGCCCCGAGCTCGCGAGGAAGATGTTCACGATCGAGGCTACGATCAGGCCGATCACGCCCATGATCAGGAACGATCCCCAGCCCGACAGGTCCTTCTTGGTCGTGTAGCCCCAAAGCGAGAGGCCACCGAAGGCGATCGCCGTGATGAAGAAGGTGCGTGCGATCGACTCGCCGGTGAAGACGGCGAAGATCCATGCCATCGACAGGCCCATCACCGCGCCGAAGGCCCAGAAGGTCATCTGTGCGGCCGAGGCGCTCATCCGGTTCAGCATCGCCGAGAAAGCGAAGATGAAGGCCAGCGGGGCGAACATGATCACCCACTTGAGCGGGCTGCCGTAAAGCGTCGCGATCGCGCCCGGGCCAAGCAGGTAAGGTGCGGCCTCGCCGCCCTGCGAGGCGACTATCGCCTCGCGGAAATCATGGCCGATCACCCAGGCCACCAGGCCCGTGATGACCATCGCACCCGCCATCAGCGCGTAGACCTTGTTCATGTATGCGCGCAGGCCCTCGTCGATCTCCGCGACGCGGGCGCCGGTCGCGATGCGGCCTGCTGCGTAGTTCGGGTTCACCATGTTTCTGACCCTATGCTCCTGTTGCACGTCTCGAGACGGCCGCCGGCCGCCTCGCTTTATCCCGACAGATGATATCGGAAATCTGCCCTTGCATTTCAAGCATTTCCGGCACGCTCACCCCGCCGCCATGCGCAGCACCCGCGCCGGCCGAAGGCGCAGCGGTCGCGCTGAAAACGCAAGCCCCGCCAGCAGGTTGAGCCCCGCGCCGGCAAGGATGATCGCGACCGCCGGCCCGATCCGCAGGATGAAATCGGCGTCCAGAACGAAAACCGACACCGCCCAGGCCGCCGCCGTGCCCCAGATCAGCGCCACCAGGCCCGCCACCGCGCCCAGCAGACCGGCGCGCAGCGCGAGGCTCGCGAGGATGCGCAGCCGCGCGGCACCCAGCACCTTCATGACTGCCGCCTCGGCCACCTGCCGCTCGGCCGCGGCCCCGGCGGCGCCGACCAGCACTGCAAGCCCCGTCAGCAGCACCGCCAGGGCGCCCCAGCGGGTCGCGCCGCCCAGCGTGGCCAGGCCGTCCGAGACCCGCTCGATCTGGTCGCGCACACGGATCGCCGTGACATTGGGAAAGTCGCGGCCGATCTCGCGCATCAGCCCGGCCTCGGCCTCCGGACTGGCATAGACGGTCGCGATATGGGTGTGCGGCGCCCCGGCCAGCGCGTTGGGCGAGAGCACCATCAGGAACGAGATGCCCAGCGCGCGCCAATCCACCTCGCGCAAGTTCGCGACGCGCGCGGTGACCGGGCGGCCCAGCACGTTCACCGTCAGGGTCGAGCCCACGGAAAGACCCAGCTCCCGCCCCTCCTCGGCGGCGAAGCTCACCAGGGGCTCGCCCGCGTGGTCATCGTCCCACCAGGCGCCCTCGGTGATCACGCTGCCGGCGGGCGGCGCGGCGGCATAGCTGACGCCCCGGTCGCCGCGCAGCACCCATGCGGCCGCAGGGTCGATCTCGGCCTCGGCCGCCGGGACGCCGTCGAGATGGCTGATCACGCCGCGCAGCATCGGCGCGGTGGCCACCCGGCTTACGCCGTCGGTGGCGTCGGTCAGCGTGCGGAAGGGCGCCAGCTGGTCCGGCTGGATGTCGACGAAGAAGAAGGCCGGCGCATCCGTCGGCAGCTCGCTGCGGATCAGCCTCTGCATGTTCGCGTCGATCTGGCCGATCGCGGCCAGCACGCCCAGGCCAAGGCCAAGGGCCATCACCACGTTGGGCGTGCCCCCGCCCGGCGCGCCGATGGCGCCCAGCGCCAGCCGCAGCCCGGGTCGGCTGCGCGCCAGCGGGCCATGCGCCAGCGCCCGCGCGCCATGCATCGCCAGCCACCCGGCCCCGCGCAGCAGCAGCATCGCCGCCCCGATCGCGCCGATGACGCCCGCCGCCAGCTTGGGCGCGCCCGACAGCCACACGACCATCGCGCCGAACGCCGCAGCCATCAGACCCAGCGCGACCAGCGCGCCGCGATGCGGCCAGGCATCCGGCCCCCCGCGTCCACGCCCCGCCACACGCGCCGCCGCGCGGAACAGCACCGCGGGCCGAATGTCGCGCAGCCACATCAGCGGCCCCAGCGCGAACAGCGCGGCGATGCCCGCGCCGTAGACCGCCGCCAGCGCCAGCGGTACGGGATAGGCGGCAAAGCGCGCGGGGACCGGCAGGGTCTCGGCCATCAGCGGCGCGGCCAGCGCCACCGCCCCCGCGCCCAGTGCCACGCCGAGCGCGATGCCCAGCGTCGCGATCGCGCCGATCTGGATCAGGTAGGCCGCGAAGACGGTGCCAGACGAGGCCCCAAGCGTGCGCAGCGTGGCGATCGCGCCCAGCTTGCGGGTGAGGTAGCCACGGACTGCCGCGCCGACGCCGACGCCGCCCACCACCAGCGCGGCCAGCCCCACCAGGGTGAGAAAGGCGCTGGCCCGTGTGACGAAGCGCTCGACCCCGGGCGCTGCCTGCTCTCGGTCGCGCCAGCGCACGCCTGCGTCAGGGAAGCGCGCCTCGAATCCCGCGCGCAGGGCGGCAAGATCGGCGCTCTCCGGCGTGCGCAGGCGATAGATCGTCTCGTAGAGCGTGCCGGGTCCCAGCAGCCCCGCGTCGCGCAAGCCGTCCGAGGTCACGATCACCCGCGGCCCCAGCCCGAATCCGCCCGACAGCCGGTCGGGCTCGTCGCTCAGGACGCCGCGATATTCGAACTCGCCCGCGCCCAGGCGCACGCGATCGCCGGGCTGCAGGCCCAGCCGCTCGGCCAGAACCGCCTCGGCCACAAGGCCCCAGGCACCGTCGCGGCGGGCCAGCGCATCGGGCAGACTGCCGCCTTCGACCCCGACGCTGCCATAAAGCGGATAGGCGTCGTCGACGCCCTTGACCTGCACCAGCGCCCGCTCGCCCTCGATCGTGCCCAGCATCGAGCGCAGGTCGTGCACCTGCGCGACATCACCCATGCCCTCCATGAAGTCGCGCTCGGCCTCCGAGGCACCGCGATAGGTGAAGGTCAGCGCGACATCGCCGCCCAGGATCGTGCGCCCCTCGGCCGAGAGCCCCGCGCCGATGGCGGCAGCAACCGAGCCCACGGCGGCGATGCCGCCTACGCCAAGCGCGAGGCACAGAAGGAAGATGCGGAACCCCGCCAGGCCGCCGCGCAACTCGCGCCGAGCCAGGCGCGCCGCGAAGCCGAGGCCCCTCACGCCGCGGCCTCGCGCCGTTCCTCGCCTGCGATGCGCCCGTCGCGCATGGTCACGACCCGCGTGCAGCGCCCGGCCAGTTCGGGCGCGTGGGTGACCAGCACCAGCGTCGCCCCCTCCTCGGCCGCGAGGCCGAACAGAAGCTCGATCACCGCCTCGCCGGTGCGCCCGTCCAGGTTTCCGGTCGGCTCGTCGGCCAGCACCAGCCGCGGCCGCGGCGCCAGCGCCCGCGCCAGCGCCACGCGCTGCTGCTCGCCGCCCGACAGCTCGGCCGGGTAATGCGCAAGCCTGTGGCCCAGCCCCACCCGGTCAAGCATCGCCTCGGCGCGGGCAAAGGCATCCCGCGCGCCCGAGATCTCGAGCGGCGTTGCAACGTTCTCGACGGCGGTCATGGTCGGGATCAGGTGGAAGGACTGGAAGACGATGCCGATGCCCTGCCCGCGCAGCCGCGCCAGCGCATCCTCGCCCAGCGCGGTCAGGTCGGCGTCGAGAACCCGCACCTCGCCCGCGGTCGCGCGCTCGAGGCCACCCATCACCATCAGGAGCGAGGACTTGCCCGACCCCGACGGCCCGACGATGCCCACATGCTCGCCACGCGCGACGGTCAGATCGATCCCCCGCAGGATCTCGACATCGCCGGCCATGCTTGGCAAGGTCAGCGCGACGTCGCGAAGGCCGATCACCGTGTCTGACATGATTTCCATCCCTCGCCGCCTAACCGGCTCATATGGACCGCGAGGCGCGTGGCGCAAGCATTTTGCCGGTCTTGCGCTTTGCTTTCTTGCCCTTTTTCTCGCCCGTCCCGCCGATGCCGGGCCGGCGACCGGCCCCAGGATCGTCGCCATCGGCGACAGCCTGACCGCCGGCTACGGCCTGCCGCCGACCGAGGGCTTCGTGCCGCAGCTCGACGCCTGGCTCGCCGAAAACGGCCATCCGCAGGCCGAGGTCGTCAACATGGGCGTCTCGGGCGACACCACCGCCGGGGGGCGCGCACGGCTCGACTGGGCGCTCGGCGACGGCGCGGACGCGGTGATCATCGCGCTTGGCGGCAACGACATGCTGCGCGGCATCGCGCCCGAGTCGAGCCGCGCCAATCTCGAGGCGATGCTCGAGGACCTCGTCCAGCGCGGCCTTCCCGTTCTGCTGGCGGGAATGCAGGCGCCATTGAACTATGGTCCCGACTACAAGGCGGATTTCGACGCGATGTACCCCGAACTCGCGGCGCGCCATGGCGCGCTGCTCCACCCCTTCTTCCTCGAGGGCCTGGTCGGCGAGCGCGAGCTGTTCCAGGAAGACGGGCTCCACCCCAACGCCGAGGGCGTCGCCCGCATGGTCGAGGCAATCGGCCCGCGCGTCATCGAACTGATCGGGCGCACCGGGCCATGATCCGCGCCTTCGTCGGCATCGCGATCCCGCCCCAGGTCGCCACGCGGCTCGCCGCCGCGCAGCTCGGCCTTCCCGCCGGCCGCGCCGTGCCGCCCGAGAATTTCCACATCACCCTCGCTTTCCTGGGCGAGCAGCCCGAGCCGGTGATCGAGGACATGCACCACGCGCTCGGATCGCTGCGTGCGCCGCGCTTCTCGCTCAGGATCGACGGGATGGACCTGTTCGGTGGGGCGCAGCCCACGATCCTGCACGCACGCATCGCGCCCGATCCGGCGCTTGTGCATTTGCGCGCGAAGGTGCTGCAGGCCGCTCGGCACACCGGCATCCAGGTTCGCGGTGGGCGCTACACGCCACATGTGACGCTGGCACGCCTTGGCAACGGGCTGAGGGCGGAAGACATTGCCGCGCTGCACGGCTTTGCGGCGGCAAGGGCGGGGCTTTCATCCGAGCCCTTCGAGGTCGAGGATTTCATCCTCTTCCGCTCGCGGCTCGGCAAGCAGGGGCCGAGCTACGAGGCGCTGGCCGACTATCCCCTCGACTGAGCGTGTCAGCCGAGGGGACTGCCGGGGGCATCATCAGCGGGACTCGGTGTCCCAGAACGGCCGGCTGGCCTCGGCGTCCGCCTCGGCACGGCTCACGCCGATATCCTTCAGCACCTCGTCCGGGAGCGAGGCAAGGCGCCGCCGCTCGGCCGCGACACGCAGCCAGCGCTCGATCGGGGGCAGCGACAGGCGAGCCTGCCGGAAGCCGCGCGGGGCGAAGAGAAGCGTCAGGGCATTCATGGCGTACCTCATTCGTTTCCATGATCCAAATCTGGACCGCCATCATCGTGAGTGATATATAGAGAGGGCCTATACATAATGAAAATGAATGTTTGTTGAGAAATCCATCACGGATGGCGATGATGATCCGCAACCTCGACCTGACCGCCCTGCGCAGCTTCGTGACCGTCGCCGACACCGGCGGCGTGACCCGTGCGGCGACGCAGCTCAACCTCACGCAGTCGGCCGTGTCGATGCAGCTCAAGCGGCTCGAGGAGTCGCTGGGACAGCCGCTGCTCGACCGCACCGGCCGTGGCGTCAGCCTGACCCCGCAGGGCGAGCAACTGCTCAGCTATGGCCGCCGCCTGCTGTCGCTCAACGACGAGGTGATCGCGCGGATGACCGACAAGGCCTACGAGGGCGAACTTCGCTTCGGCGTGCCCACGGACATCGTCTATCCGCATGTGCCGCAGATCCTGAAGCGCTTCGATCGCGAGTATCCGCGGATGAAGATCAACATGATCTCGTCCTACACCCGCAAGCTCAAGGAGATGCTGGACGCCGGCAAGGTCGACCTGATCCTGACCACCGAGAACGAGTGCGACGCCGAGGGCGAAACCCTTGCCACCCAGCGCCTCATCTGGGTCGGCGCGCCGGGCGGCACGGCGTGGCGCCACCGCCCGATGCGCCTTGCCTTCGAGCGCACCTGCCTCTTCAAGCCCTGGGCACTCAGGGCACTCGACGACGCCGGCATCCCGTGGGAGATGGCGGTCGATACCGGCTCGACCCGCACCGTCGAGGCCTCGGTCTCTGCCGATCTGGCCGTCCACGCGATGATCGAGGGCGCGGTGACCGCGCATATGGAGCCGATCAACCACGGCGGCGCCCTGCCCGACCTGCCGACGACGCAGATCAACATGTACCAGACCCATGCGCTCTCGATGCTGCCGCTCGACGCGCTGGCAGGGATGGTCCGGCAGGCCTACGGGGCCCAGTCGCTGGCAACGGCGGCGGAATGAAGGTCCCCGAACACCCCTTTCGGCCCGGCCCCTAGGCGCCCGCGCCCGGGGCGCCCTTCCGCGCGGCCAGCAGAAGGTTTGTCTCGGTCACGCCGATCCCGTCCACCTCGCGCACACGCCGCAGCAGCGCGTCGAAGGACCGCAGATCGCGCGTCTCGATCTCGGCCACGAGGTCCCAGCGCCCGTTGGTGGCGTGCAGCACCCGGATCTCGGGAAATCCGCGCAGCCGGCGCACGACCGCCTCGGTCGCCTTGCCGGCCACCTCGATCAGCATGATCGCGCGGATCGCATCCGTCTGGGGCGCGGACAGCACGACCGTGAACCCCAGCACCACGCCCTCCTCGATCAGCCTGTCGAGCCGCGCCTTTACCGTCGCGCGCGAAACCCCCAGCGCGGCGGCCAGGCTCGCCACCGGCGCGCGCCCGTCATTGCGCAGGAGCGCGATCAGCTCGCGGTCGAGGGAATCGAACATTCTGGTCATCCGTTCTTATCATAATGGCAATTCGCTCGCGCAGATTGTCATAATTTCCAACTTTTCGCCAACACCCGAACCCGCGAATATCCCGCCAACCATGAAACTCGGGGTCTGAAGATGCAGCATGTAGGACTGGAACTGATTGGCGTGCCGCTCGCCGCGGGCGGCGCCGGCGATGGTGCGGCTCTGGGGCCCGCGGGCCTGCGGCTTGCGGGGATCGCCCCTGCTCTCTCGGCCCTTGGCCATGACGTGCGCGACGCCGGCGATGTCGCACCGCGCGCCTCGATGATCGAGGACGGCGCCGGGCGCAACGGCGCGGAGGTCGCGGCCTGGATCGGTGGCGTCATCGACGCGGGGCTGAACGCCACCTCGGCCGGCCGGATGCCGGTCTACATGGGCGGCGACCACTCGCTCTCAGCGGGCTCGGTCAATGTCTCGGCCCTGACCGCCGAGGCCGCGGGCCGGCCGCTGATCGTGCTCTGGCTCGACGCTCACACCGATTTCAACACGCCTGACACCTCGCCCTCCGGCAATATCCACGGTATGCCGGTGGCCGCGCTGACCGGCGAGGACGGGCTCGGCTTCCTCTACAGGGGCAGCCCGCGCGCCCAGCTGCGTCCCGACCAGTTCTGCCTTCTCGGCATCCGCTCGGTCGATCGCGAGGAAGCCCGCCGCCTGCGCGCCTATGGGATCGAGGTGATGGACATGCGCCGGGTCGACGAGCACGGCATGGCCCGCCTCGTCAGCCAGGTCATCGCTCGCGCCGAGGCCGAGAACGCGATGATCCATGTCAGCCTCGACATGGACTTCATCGATCCGGGCCTCGCGCCCGGCGTCTCCACGCCGGTGCCCGGCGGCGCCAACCTGCGCGAGGCGCATCTGGCGATGGAGATGCTGTGCGATTCCGGCCGGGTGGCCGCCCTCGACATCGTCGAGCTCAACCTCTTCGAGGACGAACGCGCCCGCACTGCGCGCCTCGCAGTCGATCTTGCCGCCTCGCTCTTCGGCCGCCGCATCGTGGCCCACTGACAAAATGGGAGGACACCGCATGATGATGAATCCCGCAGACTTCCTCGCCGTCGAGGACCAGCTCGGCGCGCATAACTACAAGCCGATCGACGTGGTCCTCAGCCGCGGCCGCGGCGTCTGGCTGTGGGATGTCGAGGGCAAGCAGTATCTCGACTGCCTCTCGGCCTACTCGGCGGTGAACCAGGGCCATTGCCATCCCAAGATCCTGCGCGCGATGACCGAGCAGGCCGGGCGGCTCACCCTCACCTCGCGCGCCTTCCGCAACGACCAGCTTGCGCTGTTCTACGAGGAGATCGCGGCGCTGACCGGCTCGCACAAGGTGCTGCCCATGAACTCGGGCGCCGAGGCGGTCGAGAGTGCGATCAAGGCCGTGCGCAAATGGGGCTACGAGGTCAAGGGCGTGCCCGAGAACAAGGCCGAGATCATCGTCTGCCACCAGAACTTCCACGGCCGCACCCTGGGCGTCGTCGGCTTCTCGACCGACCCCGAGGCGCGCGGCGGCTTCGGTCCCTTCGCGCCGGGCTTCAAGGTGGTGCCCTTTGGCGATGCGAAGGCCTTCGAAGCCGCGCTCACCGAGAACACCGTCGCCTTCCTGGTCGAGCCGATCCAGGGCGAGGCCGGCGTCATCATTCCGCCCGCCGGCTACTTCCCGCGCGTGCGCGAACTTTGCACCGCGCACAACGTGACGCTCATCCTCGACGAGATCCAGACCGGTCTCGGCCGCACCGGCAAGCTCCTGGCCGAGCAGCACGAGGGGATCGAGGCCGACGTGACCCTGGTCGGCAAGGCGCTCTCGGGCGGGTTCTACCCTGTGTCGGCGGTGCTCTCGAACTCGGACGTGCTGGGCGTGCTCAAGCCGGGCCAGCACGGCTCGACCTTCGGCGGCAACCCGCTCGCCTGCGCCATCGCCCGCGCCGCGCTAAGGGTCCTGGTCGAGGAGGGCATGATCGAGAACGCCGCGAAGATGGGCGCGCGCTTCAAGGCCGGGCTCGAATCGATCCGCTCGAACGCGGTGCGCGAGGTCCGCGGCCGCGGCCTGATGCTGGCGGTCGAGTTGCATCCCGAGGCCGGCGGCGCCCGGCGCTACTGCGAGGCACTAAAGGGTCGCGGTGTCCTCGCCAAGGATACGCACAGCCATTCGATCCGCATCGCGCCGCCGCTGGTGATCACCGAGGAAGAAGTCGACTGGGTGCTCGAGCAGTTCGATGCCGTTCTGACAGGCAGGGATCCGTGCGGATCTTGAATGAATTTCTTCAACTAACACCGGAACCTTTTGTTCTTGATCGCGTTTTCAGGTTGCCCGTCTCGGCGGGTCGGCAGGCTGCAGGCGGGACGCCGCAGGAGTGCAGCGCAGGTGGAGGGTGGACTGCCAGCTCCTCCTGCGGCGTAACCCGCAGCCGCCGCGCTCCGCGCCGCAAGAACCCCGACATTGCATGCCGCGCGAACATGATCGCGTGGTTTTTCTTTTTCAATCAATCCACTGAGTGCGTTTTCATGCGTGAAAGCACCCTGGTCACAGGGTGACGACGACCTTCCCCGTCGCCTTCCGCCCCCTCAGCAGGGCCAACGCCTCGCCCGCGCGGTCCAGCGGGAGCACGTTCGAGACATGCGGCTCAATCCGCCCCTCGCGGTACCAGCCCAGGATGCGCTCGAAGCTCTCGGCCAGAACCCGGGGCGCGAACCGGTAATAGGCACCCCAGTAGACCCCCAGCACGTCGAGGTTCTTGACCAGCAGGATGTTGGCCGGGATCTGGGGCACCTCGCCGCTGGCAAAGCCGATGGGCAGCAGCCGCGCCTCGGGATTGGCCGCCCGCATCGCCGCCTTCCACTGCGCGCCGCCCACGGGGTCATAGACGACATCCGCGCCGCCCAGCGCCAGCACGGCCTCGCGCAGGTCGGTGGCCTCGGGATCGATCAGGTGATCGGCCCCCTTGTCCCGCGCCTTGGCCAGCCGCGCCTCGCCGCGGGCGCAGGCGATCACCTCGGCCCCCATCAGCTTGCCGATCTCGACCGCGGTCAGCCCCACCCCGCCGGCGGCGCCCAGCACCAGCAGGCGCTCGCCCGGCTTCAGCCGCGCCCGGTGGTTGAGCGCCAGTTCCGAGGTGCCGTAGGCGACCTGCAGCGCCGCCGCATGGGTGTCGGGCATGTCGTCCGGGATCACCACGCAGGCCGCCGCCGGCGCGCAGACGAACTCGGCAAAACCGCCGACGCCGCACATTGCCGCCACCCGCGTCCCGGGCCGGGGACCGTCGACCCCGCCGCCCAGCGCCTCGACGGTCCCCGCCACCTCCATGCCCGGCGCGAAGGGCAGCGCGGGTTTCTCCTGGTACTGCCCGCGCACCATCAGGGTGTCGGCGAAGTTGACCCCGCAGGCGGCGACGCGGATCAAGACCTCGCCCGCCGCCGGCTTGGGCGCCACGGCCTCTTCCAGCCGCAACTCGCCGCCGATCTCGTGCAGCCGCATGGTGCGCATCGCTTCCCCCTCTCGCTGAAACATGTCCTGCTCTGCTATAGCTTCGGGAGGATCGGGAGACGAGGGGGCGGCGATGCGACTGCGCCATCACACCACGCCAGCAGGCCCGCGGCGATGAATACCGGCACGCCGCCCGTGGCACCGGACATGATGGACCCGGCCGCGATCGCGGCGGGCGGAAACGTGATCTTCGAGGGCGACAGCGGCGAGGGCGAGACCCGGTATTCCTGGCGGCATCTCAAGGGTGGCGCGCAAAGCGAGCGCGCCCTGCTCGACGACCCCGACATTCCGCAGTCCTTCGCCTGGGCCCTGCTCGAGCGCGATACCCAGCCGCGCGTGGCGCGCGAGGGCGGCGCCACGCTCCTGATCCTGCGCGGCATCAACCGCTCGGAGAACGCCGAGCCCGAGGACATGATCTCGCTGCGACTGGTGGTGACCGCGCGGCGCGTCGTCTCGCTCGAACTGCGGCGACTTCCCAGCATCGACCGGCTGATCTCGGAGTTCCGAGCGAACGCGGCGCCGCGAAGCGTCGGCGCCTTCGTCCTGAAGCTCGTCGAGTTGCTGCGCGAGGACGCCGAGCCCGTGCTCGACGCGCTCGAGGACGACATCGCGCGGCTCGAGCAGCGCTCGCTGCGCTTTTCGGGCAAGCTCGAGACCCGCGACCGGGCCGACCTGGTGGACGCCCGGCAGGACGCGATCATGCTGCATCGCTTCATCGCGCCGCAGGCCACGGCGCTCGAGGGGGTCACGCGGCAGCCGCCCGCGTGGCTCGACGACCCGAGCGCCCTGCGCGAGGAGGCCGAAGCCTTCCGGCGCATCGGTGCCGACCTCGACGCCCTGCGTGGCCGCGCTCAGGTCATCGCCGAGGAGATCACCATCGCGATGACCGAGCGCACGAACCGCATCATGCTCACGCTCTCGGCCGTGTCGGTGGTCTTCCTGCCCCTGACCTTCCTGACCGGGCTTCTCGGCGTGAACCTCGCGGGGATCCCGTTCGCGGGCGCGCCCTGGGCCTTCGATGTCTTCATCTTCCTGCTCGTCATCGTGACCGGACTTGCGGTCTGGCTGGCACGCCGAATGCTCCACTGACGCACCGCGTCGCGCCAAGGCTTGCCCCGGGCGGCGAATTGGGCCACATGAGCGCCAGATTTCCCGGAACATAGCCGGCGGCAACGGCCGCGCGGCCCACCCAAGGACGGGCCCCTTCAATGGACCTGCGCAACATCGCGATCATCGCCCATGTCGACCATGGCAAGACAACCCTGGTCGACCAACTACTGAAACAGTCCGGCGCCTTCCGCGAGAACCAGGCGGTCGCCGAGCGGGCGATGGACAGCAACGATCTCGAGCGCGAGCGCGGCATCACCATCCTCGCCAAGTGCACCTCGGTCGAATGGAAGGGGACGCGGATCAACATCGTCGACACCCCCGGCCACGCCGATTTCGGCGGTGAGGTCGAGCGTATCCTGTCGATGGTCGACGGCGTGGTGCTTCTGGTCGATGCCGCCGAGGGCCCGATGCCGCAGACGAAGTTCGTCACGTCGAAGGCGCTGCGCCTCGGCCTGCGTCCCATCGTCGTCCTCAACAAGGTCGACCGCCCCGATGCCGAGCCAGACCGCGCGCACGAGGAGGTCTTCGACCTGTTCGCGGCGCTTGGCGCCGACGAGTCGCAGCTCGATTTCCCGCTGCTCTACGCCTCGGGGCGCTCGGGCTGGGCCGCGGATGATCTCGACGACCCGCGCGAGGGGCTTGGCCCGCTGTTCGATCGCGTGGTCGCGCATGTGCCCGCCCCTGCCCAGATCGCCAATGTCGACGAGCCCTTCACGATGCTGGCTACGACGCTCGAGGCCGATCCCTTCCTCGGGCGGCTGCTGACGGGGCGGATCGAGACCGGGCGCGTGCGCCAGGGGCAGACCGTCAAGGCGCTCTCGCGCGACGGGACCGAGGTCGAGCGCTTCCGCGTCTCGAAGGTCCTCGCCTTCCGGGGGCTTGCGCGCACCGGCGTGGACGAGGCCGAGGCCGGCGACATCGTGGCGCTGGCCGGCATGACCCGAGCGACGGTGGCCGACACGCTGTGCGATACGGGCGTCAGCGACGCGCTGCCGGCGCAGCCGATCGACCCGCCCACCATCACCGTGACCTTCGGCATCAACGACAGCCCGCTCGCGGGCCGCGAGGGCAGCAAGGTCCAGTCGCGCGTGATCCGCGAGCGCCTGATGCGCGAGTCGGAATCGAACGTCGCGATCCGCGTCGCCGACACGCCGGGCGGCGAGGCATTCGAGGTGTCGGGCCGCGGCGAGCTTCAGATGGGCGTTCTCATCGAGAACATGCGCCGCGAGGGTTTCGAGCTTTCGGTCTCGCGGCCGCGCGTGATCATCCGCGACGAAGGCGGCGAGCGGCTCGAGCCGGTCGAGGAAGTGACCGTGGACGTCGACGAGGCCTTTTCGGGCGTCGTCGTCGACAAGCTGGCCCAGCGGCGCGGCGAACTGGTCGAGATGCGCTCGGCCGGCGAGGGCAAGACGCGCATCGTGGCCCATGTGCCGAGCCGCGGCCTGATCGGCTATCACGGCGAGTTCCTGACCGACACCCGCGGGACCGGCGTCCTCAACCGCGTCTTCCACGAATGGGCGACCTGGAAGGGACCCATCCCCGGCCGCCGCGCGGGCGTGCTGATCTCGATGGAAGGCGGCGACTCGGTCGCCTATGCCTTGTGGAACCTCGAGGAGCGCGGCCGGCTGTTCATCGGCCCCGGCGAGAAGGTCTACGAGGGCATGATCATCGGCGAGCACAGCCGGGACAACGACCTCGAGGTGAACCCGCTCAAGGGCAAGCAGCTCACCAACATCCGCGCGGCCGGCAAGGACGAGGCGGTGAAGCTGACGCCACCGGTGCGCCTGACGCTGGAGCAGGCGATCGCCTATATCGACGACGACGAGCTGGTCGAGGTGACGCCGGGGTCGATCCGCCTGCGCAAGCGCCTGCTGGACCCCCACGAGCGGAAGCGCGCGGCGCGCCAGGCAGGTTGACAAAACAGTGTGTTGAAATTCCCGATGCAATCTGTAATTGTGTCAGCGTTGAGGCAATCGAAAAAAGCATCCAACTCAAGGTTGCAAGCATTCACAGTGTCTTGAGAGCGACACTGTGTGAGAATCGAGCGAGAGATGTCCGGTATACGACGTGAAGATGGAACGATTCCCGCCGCGCGGGAATTGTGTCTATCGAGTTCGCGTTCCGGGCCTAAATTCGCCCAGATTGCCAAGCACAACCATAAGCACAGTGGAATGTCAGAGAGGCGAGGAATGAAACACCCTGTTGATGTGCATGTCGGGCAACGTGTGCGCCAGCGTCGCTGGATGATCGGAATGACCCAGCAGCAGCTTGCAAACAAGGTCGGGATCAAGTTCCAGCAGATCCAGAAATACGAGACCGGCGCGAACCGGATCTCGGCGTCGCGGCTTTGGGACATTGCCGACGCGCTCGAGGTGCCGGTGGCCTTCTTCTTCGAGGGGATCGACGAGGCCGTGGGAGAAGACGCCAAGGTTGTCGGCGACATGCTGATGGACAAGGAAGCGCTGGAACTGGTTCGGGCCTACTACTCGATGCCGGAAACGCAGCGCCGCCGTCTGTTCGATCTGGCCCGCGTGATGGGCGACGTCGCCTGATTGACCCCGGGCTGCGACTGCGAAAAGCGGATCCGGTCCCGATGGTTCGGACCCGCTTTGCGCCGTCGCGCACGCCACAGCTTGCCATGTCCGAATGACAGCCGCCTCCTCTCTCGACGAACTTTCGCGGCTGGCCCGGGCGCTTGCGGATGCCGCGGCGCAGGTGACCCTGCCCCGGTTCCGCACGGCAGACCTCACGACAGACGACAAGGGCGCGGCCGGGCTCTTTGACCCGGTCACGGCGGCCGACCGCGAGGCCGAGGCCGCGATTCGATCGATCCTGCAGCGCGAACGGCCCGAAGACGCCATCCTCGGCGAGGAGCATGGCACGACGACCGGGCGCTCGGGTCTCACATGGGTGATCGATCCGATCGACGGGACGCGCGCCTTCATCTCGGGCCTGCCCGTCTGGGGCACGCTGATCGCGCTGGACGACGGCACGCGCGGTGTCATCGGTATCGTCGACCAACCCTTCACCGGCGAGCGCTTTGTCGGGCTCAACACGCCTGGCGCTTCGCACGCGGTGCTCGAGCATCGTGGGGCCGTGCGTGCGATCACGACCCGGCGCGGGCGTGCTCTGGCCGATTCGACCGTCTTCACGACGGCGCCCGAGCTTTTCACGGAAACCGAGCGTCGAGGCTTCGACGCAGTCCGCGGCGCGGCACAGCTGACCCGCTACGGAACCGATTGCTACGCCTACGCACTTTTGGCGATGGGCCATGTCGACCTGGTGATCGAAGCGGGCCTCAAGGCCTATGACATCGCGGCTCCGAAGGCGTTGATCGAGGCTGCCGGCGGCATCGTGACCGGCTGGCGCGGCGAGGATTGCCGATGGGGCGGACGGGTCTTGGCCGCGGCCCATCCCGCGCTGCATGCCGAAGCCCTCGAACTGCTGTCGGGAATCGCTCCGGCGTGACGCCGCGGATCGGTTCGGCCGCGACGTAACCCGTGTCAGATATCGTGCAGCGTCAGAAAGCGGTCGATCGCCCG
The DNA here is from genome assembly GCF_016623495.1 of Thermohalobaculum xanthum. Taxonomy (GTDB): domain Bacteria; phylum Pseudomonadota; class Alphaproteobacteria; order Rhodobacterales; family Rhodobacteraceae; genus Thermohalobaculum; species Thermohalobaculum xanthum. The sequence continues at coordinate 36,802 of NZ_JAEHHL010000015.1, forward strand.
CCAGACCGCGGCGCGCATCGGGGCCGCCTCGAGGAAAAGCTCGTGGCGCGCGCCCTCGATGGTGACGACCTCGATCCCCAGCGGCCCGGCTAGCCGGCGCAGCGCGCCTGTGTCGACGACCTTCTCGTCCGTGCCGATCAATGCGAGCGTCGGCATGCCGAGCCTCTTTCTGGACGATGCAATGAACCGCATTTCCGCCCCCGCCGCATCGAGCCAGCCGATGGTCGGCGCCTGCCCCAGCCGAAGACCGGGCACGTCGTTGAGGATACGGACGATCCAGTCGAAAACCGCCTCGTCCTGCGTAAGCACGTTCCGGGCGAAGCCCTGCAGCACGTAGGGCTTCGACGGCGCGGGCAGAGGCGCCCACAGGTGATGCTGCCTCATGCCTGCGCCGAGCGTCACCACCACCGCACCGGCCGCCCGGGCGAAGGGGCTGAGCGCGATTCCCAGCATCGGAGCCGACAGTATGACCGCGTCCGCCGCGAGCTCGCCGCGAAGGGCCGCCCCGATCGCGATGCAGCCGCCCATCGAATGGGCGGCAACCAGCCGGGGTCCGCCGAGCGCCGCAACCTCGGGCACGGCAACGAACGCCGCCAGATCGCTGCGGTATTCGGCGAAGTCACCGACATGCCCCTTGAGCCCGTCGGGCAGCATGCGGTCGCTGAGGCCCTGGCCGCGCCAGTCGAGCGCCGCGACCGCGAAGTCGCGGGCGATCAGTTCTGCGGCCGGGATGCACAGCTTCTCGAGAAATTCGGTCCGGCCCGGCAGCAGAAGCACGTGGCCGCGACGCCCGCCCGCGTTCCAGACAGCCCCACGCAGCCCCAGCCCGTCGGCCGCGCGGAAATGCAGGAGCCGCTCCCACGGCGCCCCTCCGGGCGGCAGTTGTGGGCCCTGCCCGTCCACCGGCTCAGAGGATCTGGCTGAGCTTCATCGCCGCGCCCATGTCACCGTCGATGCGGATCTTGCCCGTCATGTAGGCGCTGGTCGGCGACAGATCCCCCTCGAACATCGCGCGGAAGGTGTCGAGCGAGGCGGAGATCGTCACGTCCGCGTCTCCGTCCGACGTGCTGACCTCGCCGTCGCGAACGAGGATCACGCCCTCGCCCTCGACCTCGAACTTCACCGAGCCGGAGAAATCGCTTGCCGCGAACTTCTCGCGCAGCGCTTCGGCCGCGGCGTCGATATCCTTGCTCATCTCTCTCCCCATCGTGAACTGCGGCACGCGCCGCGCCGCTTGCAGAGGTAAGCGGTAGGGCTATCATTGGCAATCATGAGAGCACGCCCAACACGCCCTGTCGTCGCGTCACTGGCATTGGCCCTGATGCTGGCACATATGCCGCGCGCCGAAGCGCAGGTCGACGGGAGCGGCGAGGTGCCGGACGGTGGCGCGGAAGCGGCGATGCCCGAGAGCCCTGCCCTGCCCGAGGGATTGATGCCGGCCCTGCCCGAGGCACGCGAGGCCGCGCGCAAGGCGCAACTCGATGCTCTTTTCGACCAGCTGGCCGACGAGCAGAACACGAACTGGGAAATCGTGCAGGCACAGATCCTGCGCCAGTGGCGGCAATCGGGGTCGCCGTCGATGGACGTTCTGATGAATCGCGCCCTCGCGGCCATCGAGGTCGACGACTTCGACACGGCGCTGGTGTTCCTGAACGACCTCATCCGGCTCGCACCGGATTTTGCCGAGGCCTGGAACCAGCGCGCAACCGTTCACTTCCTTCGGCGCGACTACGGCCGGTCGGTCGCCGATATCGAGCGGGTGCTGATGCTGGAGCCGCGGCACTTCGGCGCGCTGTCGGGGCTCGGCATCATCCTCGACCGGCTGGGCAACGAGGCCGGTGCTCTCAAGGCGTTCCGCCGCGTCCTCGAGATCCACCCCCACATGCCGGGCGCGCAGGAAGGCGTGAAGCGCCTTTCGCCCGAGGTCGACGGCCGGCCAATCTGAACCGCGTCACACCGAAACCACCCTTGTGACCGAGCGCCCCCCGGACTAGGTAGCCGGCGGGCGCACGCTGCATCCCGGCGCGTGCAAGGAGCGGGCGGATGAACCAGATCGGGCACGAGCCGGACGGCCGGACGGTGACGGCCATCCTGGGCCCCACCAATACCGGCAAGACGCATTACGCCATCGAGCGCATGCTGTCGCGCGCCGATGGTGTGATCGGTCTGCCGCTGCGGTTGCTGGCGCGCGAGGTCTACGACCGGATCGTTGCCCTTCGCGGCCCGGGAGCCGTCGCCTTGCTGACCGGCGAGGAGAAGATCGCGCCGCCAACCGCGCGCTACCACGTCTGCACCGTCGAGGCGATGCCGCTCGATCTTGGCACCGACTTCGTCGCAGTCGACGAGATCCAGCTCTGCGCCGACCCCGATCGCGGCCACGTCTTCACCGACAGGCTGCTCCGCGCCCGCGGCCGCTACGAGACGCTGTTCATGGGCTCGGACACCATGCGCGGCCGCATCGCCGGGCTCGTGCCGGGTGCGCGTTTCATGGGCCGTGAGCGCTTCTCGACCCTGAGCTACGCGGGTGCGCGAAAGATCTCGCGCCTCAAGCCCCGGACCGCGGTCGTCGCTTTCTCGGCCGATCAGGTCTATGCGATCGCCGAGTTGATCCGACGGCAGCGCGGCGGTGCGGCCGTCGTGCTGGGTGCTCTGAGCCCGCGCACGCGCAACGCGCAGGTCGCGCTCTACCAGAACGGCGATGTCGATTACCTGGTGGCCACCGACGCGATCGGCATGGGCCTGAACATGGATGTCGACCATGTGGCCTTCGCGGGCCTTGCCAAGTTCGACGGTCATCGTCACAGGGGCCTCGAGCCGAACGAACTGGCACAGATCGCAGGGCGCGCCGGTCGGCACATGGCCGACGGGACCTTCGGCGTCACCGCCGAGGCACGCGAGCTTTCGCCCGAGATCGTGGAGGCGATCGAGAACCACGAGTTCCGGCCGGTCGACCGGCTGATGTGGCGCAACCACGCGCTCGACTTTGGGACCATTGCGCGGCTCGTGACCAGCCTCGAAGTCAATCCGCGCAGGCAAGACCTCACCCGTGCGCGCGACGCCGACGACCTGAGCGCGCTTCGCCTGATCGAGGCGGATCCCGAGACCGCACGCCTCGCGGATCGGCCCGATCGGGTGAGGCTGTTGTGGGATGTCTGCCAGATCCCGGATTTCCGGAAGACGAGCGGCGGCGACCACGCCGGGCTGCTGGGACGGATTTACAGGTTCCTGCTGTCGGGCAGAGGCGTTATACCCTCGGACTGGATTTCGGGTCAGGTGCGGCGCATCGACCGGGTCGACGGGGATATCGACGCGCTCTCGAAGAGGCTGGCGTTCATCCGGACCTGGACGTATGTCGCGAACCGCGGCAACTGGCTGGAGGATCCGGCCGAGTGGCGCGAGGCGACGCGGGCGGTCGAGGACCGCCTCTCGGATGCCCTGCACCAAAGGCTGACGCAGAGATTCGTGGACCGGCGCACCTCGGTACTTATGCGCCGGCTTAAGCAGAAGGAGCGGCTCGTGGCCGAGGTGAACGACAAGGGCGAAGTCACGGTCGAGGGAGAGTTCATCGGCCGCCTCGACGGATTCCGTTTCACCGTGGACCAGACGGCCACGGGCGACGAGCTGCGAACCCTGCAGTCGGCATCGATCTCTGCGCTGCAGAGCGAGTTCGCGCGCCGCGCCGACAAGCTTTATCTGAGCCCGGACACCGAGATCGACGTCACCGAACAAGGCGGGCTGATGTGGGGAGACCAGGCCGTCGGACGCCTCGAGAAGGGCGACTCGGTGCTCTCGCCCAAGGTCCGCGTCTTCATCGACGACATGGTCGAGGCACCCGTCGCCGAGAAGGTCGAGCGGCGACTGACGCATTGGCTCTCGCGCAGGATCAATGCGCTGTTCGAGCCCATGCTCGCGATGCAGGCGGACGAGACCGTCACCGGCCTTGCACGCGGCGTGGCGTTCCAACTGGCCGAAGGCCTCGGGATCCAGCCCCGCCGCATCATGGCGGACGACATCCGCGGCCTTGGCCAGGAGGAGCGGGCAAGCCTGCGCAAGCATGGCGTGCGCTTCGGCCAGCACAACATCTTCATGCCTGCCCTGCTCAAGCCGGCTCCGACACGGATGCGTCTCATCCTGTGGAGCCTGTGGGAAGGCCTGGACGACTTCCCCTCGGCTCCGCCCGCAGGATATGTCACCGTCGCGGTCGCCCCTGGAATGCCGCAAGGCTATTACGAGAAGGCGGGTTATCGCGTCTGCGGGCCGCGAGCCGTGCGCATCGACATGCTCGAGCGGCTCGCCGACATGATCCGGCCGATGGATGCACGCGCCGGGTTCGAGGCGACCGCAGACATGCTGTCGATCACCGGCTGCACGCTCGAACAGTTCGCCGAGATCATGAAGGGCCTGAACTTCCAGGCCGAGCGGGGCGAGCGGCCGAAACCCGTTCGGACGCAGGATGCCCCGGCACCGGCGGCGGCGGCCGAGCAGGAAGACGTGGCAGCCGACGGCGAACCTGTCGCGACCGGGCCCGAGGAAGCCTCCCCGGTCGAGGCCCAAGCCCCGGCGGACGAGGCCAGCGAGGCGACCGCCGCCCCCGAGCCGGCTGCCGTGGCAGACGAGACCGCCGCCGAGCCTGCCGAGGCCACCGCCGAGACAATCGTCGATGCAGCCGAGGCGGCCAGCGCAGAAGCGACGCCCGAAGTCGAGATCTTCTACACCTTCACCTTGCGCCCGCGTCAGCGTCCCGGCCGGGGTGGCCACGGACACCAGCACGCGCGCGACGGCGCCGGGCGTGGCGCCCAGAGCGGCGGCAAGGACGAACAGCAGGCCGACGGTGTCGACGGCTCTCGCGGAGGCAAACCTCGCGGCGCAGGTCAGGGCAAGGGCCGGAAAGGAAAGCCCGGCGGAGGGCCCGGCGGCAAGCGCCCGCAGCGCGGCGAGGAGGCGCGCAACTCGGCGGCGCCGCCGCGGCCGCGGCGCGAGGACAAGCCAATCGACCCCGACAACCCCTTCGCGATCCTGCAGCAGCTCAAGAAGCCCTGAGGCATGGCGTCGGGCGACGCGAGGGCACCTGCGGATGCGCGGCAGCGCATCGACAAGTGGCTCTGGTACGCCCGTTTCATGCGTTCGCGGGGCCTGGCCGCCGAACTTGCGGCGTCGGGAAAGCTGCGGATCAACGGAGACCATTGCTCGAAAGCGGCTCAGCTGGTGAAACCCGGCGATGTCCTGACGTTTCCCCAGGGCTCGCGCATCCGCGTCATTCGGGTCGAGGCGACCGGCGTCCGACGCGGCCCCGCGGTCGAGGCGGCCACGCTCTACACCGATCTCGATCCGGCCGCGGACACGCCGCCCAAGACTCAGGCCGACCACACCCCCGGCGAGCGACCCCAGGGAAGCGGCAGGCCGACAAAGCGCGAGCGTCGGGAAATCGACATGCTGCGACGCAACGGATCTTGAAGCGCGCAGGCGGCGCGCCTAGAACGCAACCGAAAGACTCGGACATAGCGGGCTGCACGACAGCCGACCGAGCCGACTGAGCCATACAGGAGCCGACCTCGATGACGTATGTGGTCACCGACAACTGCATCAAGTGCAAGTACACCGACTGCGTCGAGGTCTGCCCGGTCGACTGTTTCTACGAGGGTGAGAACATGCTCGTCATTCATCCCGACGAGTGCATCGACTGCGGCGTCTGCGAGCCTGAATGCCCAGCCGACGCGATCCGGCCGGATACCGAGTCCGGCCTCGAGAAATGGCTCGAGGTCAACAAACAGTACGCCGAGGCCTGGCCGAACATCACCCAGAAGAAGGACCCGCTGCCCGACGCCGAGGAATTTGATGGCGAATCGGGCAAGTATGAAAAGTTCTTCTCAGAGGCGCCCGGCACTGGCGACTGACAGGATTCGCGAAGTTCACCGGGCTGCGGACAGGCATATTCGCGCGGTCAGCAGTTCTGATCGCGCGAATATGACCTTGGATTCATGCATTGTTCCCGTGTGTTGCGTGAATCACAGAGCCGCTATGCACTCAGGCTCTGGAGAATCGGGCGATTTTTTGTTACATATTTGTCGCAGAGGCTAGGACGCGCCATCTATCGGAGTGGTTGTTGGTGCGACTGTTTCTTTGACTTTCAGCACCACCTTGGGGAGTGACCTGGTGGCGCCCTTCTTTTGCCCTGACGCGTCCCCCCCGCGTCATGGCTCCATGAAGACCGGAGAACTCATGTCCAAGAAGTCTAGCGAGACCGCGAACGCTTTTCGTGCGAACGACTACGTCGTCTACCCCGCACATGGCGTCGGCAAAATCCTCTCGATCGAAGAGCAGGAGATTGCCGGTATGCGGATGGAGCTTTTCGTCATCTCGTTCGAAAAGGACAAGATGACCCTTCGCGTGCCGACCGCGAAGGCGACGTCGATCGGGATGCGCTCGCTCTCGAGCCCCGATCTCGTCGCCAAGGCGCTGGCCACGCTGAAGGGCCGCGCCAAGGTCAAGCGGGCCATGTGGTCCCGGCGTGCTCAGGAGTATGAGCAGAAGATCAACTCGGGCGATCTGATCTCGATCGCCGAGGTGGTCCGTGACCTGTATCGCGCGGGCGACCAGCCCGAACAGTCCTATTCGGAGCGCCAGCTCTATGAGGCCGCCCTCGAGCGGCTTACCCGTGAGGTGGCAGCGGTCGAGCGCCTCGACCACGCCAACGCCGCGGCGAAAGTCGACGCGATGCTCGAGGCGAAAGCCGCCTGACGCGCCGAAACCTTCCGAAATGCAGCGCCGCCGGTCTGGCTTGACCGGCGGCGCTCGCATTTTCAGGAGGCTGTTTCGGCCAGCCTAGCCGAGATTGAAGAAGCGCCGCAGGATCGCGAGATAAAGCTCCGAGAGCTTGGCGATATCGGCCACAGGCACGCGCTCGTCGACCTGGTGCATCGTGTCGCCGACCAGCCCGAACTCGACGACCGGGCAGAGCGCCTTGATGAAGCGCGCATCCGAGGTTCCCCCACCTGTGGTGAGCATCGGACGCTCGAGCGTCGCGCGGGTCAGCACTTCGCTCACCAGATCGACATTGCCACCGGGTTCGGTGAGGAAGCTCTCACCCGACACCTTCCATTCGATCTCGGCCGTGGTGCCGGTATTCTTGACCTCGTCGGTCAATATCTCCTCGACCCAGACCTTCACGCTGTCCGAGTTGTGCAGGTCGTTGAACCGGATGTTGAACACCGCCCTGCCCTCGGCCGGGATCACGTTGTTCGCCGGGTTGCCCACGTCGATCGAGGTCAGCGCCAAGGTGGATGCCTGGAAATGCGCCGACCCGAAATCGAGGGGCGTATCGGCCAGCCGCGCGCACACCCGTGCGAGGACCGGCAGAGGGTTCACGGCGCGCTCGGGATAGGCGCTGTGTCCCTGCTGTCCGGCGATGCGCAGGTATCCCGTCATCGATCCGCGCCGGCCGATCTTCACCACATCCCCGAGGCGGGCCACCGAGGTTGGCTCGCCGACGATGCAGAAATCCGCCGTCTCGCCCGACTGGGCCATCCAGTCGAGGATCGCGACGGTGCCGTCGGTGGCGTCCCCTTCCTCGTCACCGGTGATCAGCAGAGAGATCGACCCGTCGGGCGGCGTTTCGCTGACCATCCGGGCGGCGGCCGCGACAAAGGCTGCCACGCCCGATTTCATGTCGGTTGCGCCCCGGCCGTAGATGATCCCGTCGCGGATCTCGGCACCGAAGGGATCGGCACTCCACGCAGCCTGGTCCCCGACGGGCACAACATCCGTGTGGCCCGCGAAGGCAAAGACCGGCGCGCTCTGTCCCCAGCGTGCGTAGAGGTTCTCGACGCCGCCGCGACTGACCCGCGTGCAGGCGAAGCCGAGAGGCGTGAGGACACTCTCGAGCAGCGAGATCGCACCGCCTTCGGCCGGCGTAACCGACGGACAGCGGATCAGCGCGGCGGTCAGATCGACCGGATCGGGACAGTTGCTCATCTGCGGGATCTCCTGCGCCCCGGACGCGGGCGGCGGGTTGAAGGGTGCCGGGAGGCCGGCGCGTCATGGTTTTGCCTCAGTGACCGGGTTTAAAGGAAAGAACCGGCTCGTGAAAAGTGGCAGGGCAGTTCGATATGGCCGAGAACCACCTTAGCCGGATCACAGGAACGCGACCCGGGGTGCGCGATGGTCTGGCACATCCGGCCGGAGCAGTCCTGCGCAGCCTGGCGCTGCCCGCAGCCTTCGTTCTGAGCTATGGCGTCCTTGCCAAGCTTTCCCTCGGCTCCGTCGTCGGGCAAGTTGGGATTAAGACCTCCAACATCCTTACCGTCGTTCAGACCATCCTTCCGCTGTTCGTCGTGGCGGGAGCGCTCTATGGCACGGTCGCGCTTGCGCTGACTGACACGGGCGAGAGGCCGTTCAAGCGCGTCTGGCGTTGGATCCGACGCACGCCCTTTCTCGAGATCATTGCCCTGCGATTGTTGCCGGCGCTCACGCTCTTCATCGCGTTCCAACCGCTCTTCCTCGCGGTGAAGCAATCCATCCCCGACATCGTGCCGTTCTCGTGGGATCCCCTGTTTGCGAGCCTCGACCGATCGTTGTTCCTTGGCACCGATCCATGGGTCTTCAGCCATGCGTTGCTCCCGTCGGCCGTGGCAACGAAGGTATTCGACCTGTGCTATTCGGCGTGGTTCTTCATCATGCTGATCACCTATGTCGCTGCCAGCGTGATGCGGCTGTCGAGCATCCTGCGGATGACCTTTCTCACCGCGTTCTTTCTCAACTGGATCCTTGCGGGCTCGGTTGCCGCGATCCTGTTCTCTTCCGCGGGGCCGGTCTACATGGACCGCCTCTTCGGCATCGCGGATTTCGAGCCGCTGATGGCACGCCTGCATGCGCAGGGCGACGTGATGGAGATCTTCGCGTTGAACGTGCAGGAGGCGCTCTGGCAGGGCTATGCGGACCCCAACCACCCCCCGACCGGGATCTCGGCCTTTCCGTCGATGCATCTGTGCATCTCGATGACGGTGACGCTGTTCTGCTTCAGGCTCGCGCGGTGGCTCGGTGCCGCGATGGGCGTCTTCACCCTGGTGATGCTTGTGGCCTCGGTCCATCTCGGCTGGCACTACCTGGTGGACGGGCTTGCCGGGATCGCGCTTTCAGTCGCCATCTGGAAGCTGAGCGCGTTGCTTTCTCGCCGATGGCTCGCGCGCTGGCCCGCCCCTGGGCCGAACGCGGTGCCGGGCGGTTGAGGGTCACTCGGTAAAGGTCGTCACCTGAGCCACGATCACGGCATTCTCGGCAAGGGCGCGATCCATCAGGTCGAGGTCGTCCGGCCCCGGAACGAACCCGTCTGGCGCATCGCGCGTGCCATAGCTTTCCACCTCGAGCGGCGACAGGCCCGCCTCTTTCAGCACGCGAACCGTTTCGTCGACCGCGTTGCGCTCGGTCCTCCCCGAGGCGTAGCACATCAGGGCCGCGCCCGTTGCACCCTCGGGAAGGCCGTCGCCCGCGACCCGGCCGACTTCCACGACCAGGATGTAGACCTGCTCGGGCGCCTTGGGCTTGGCGGGCTTGGGCTCGGGCGCGTCAGTCACGCAGCAACTCGTTGATCGAGGTCTTGGACCGTGTGCGCTCGTCGACACGCTTGACGATCACCGCACAGTAGAGGCCCGGCCCCGGGGTTCCGTCGGGCATCGCCTTGCCCGGCATCGTGCCGGGAACGACCACGGAATAGGGAGGCACCTCTCCGATGAAGGTCTCGCCGGTGGTGCGGTCGATGATCTTGGTCGAGGCCCCGAGGAAGACGCCCATCGAGAGGACCGACCCCTCGCGCACGATAACGCCCTCGGCCACTTCCGAGCGCGCGCCGACGAAGCAGTTGTCCTCGATGATGACGGGGCCCGCCTGCAAGGGCTCGAGCACGCCGCCGATGCCGGCGCCGCCGGAGATGTGGCAGTGCTTGCCGATCTGTGCGCAGGACCCGACGGTGGCCCAGGTATCGATCATCGTGCCTTCATCGACATAGGCGCCGAGATTGACGAAGGACGGCATGAGGACCACGCCGGGCGCGATGAATGCCGAGCGGCGCACGACGCAGTGCGGAACGGCCCGAAAGCCCGCGTCGCGCCACTGGTTGTCCCCCCAGCCGGCGAACTTCGAGGGTACCTTGTCCCACCATGTCGATCCCCCGGGGCCACCCTCGATCGGCGCCATGTCGTTGAGGCGGAAGCTCAGGAGCACGGCCTTCTTCGCCCATTGATTGACCACCCAGTGGCCGCGGGGGTGCTTCTCGGCGACGCGAAGCTCACCCTTGTCCATCAGGCTCAGCGCGCTCTCGACCGCGTCGCGCACGGCTCCCGTGGTGGCCGGGGTCACGTCGGCGCGCGCCTCCCAGGCAGCATCGATGGTGGCTTCGAGGTCGGCACGGCTCATCGTCGTCTCCTTCATCGCGGCGGGCGTCGTCCGGGAGAGGCTATAGGCAAGACCGAGGGTGCGGGCAATGGTCATCCGCGCGGCCGCCCTTACACGTGCGATCGCGCGGGATTCCGGGCAAATCGATCGTGAAGGGGGATGCAGCGAATGCCGGAACCATCTAGAAGGTGGGAAAATGGTTGCCCGCCGAGGCGGCCCATCCATCGAGGCAAGTCAGGCGGAAAGCATGAGAAAGACCACCCCGTCGCAGCGCGTCTTTCCCTCGGCCGACGAGGACAAGAGCCGCGCAGGACATGTCGCCAGCACCCCGCAGGCGCTCTCTCCGGCATTTCGTCTCGCCTTCGCCGACCCCGACTTCCTGGGGCGTGACGAGCTGCGCCCGGTGCGGCTGCAGCTGGAGCTCCTCAAGCCCGAGCTGGCGATGGGGGATCTGGGCATCACCTCGACCGTGGTCCTGTTCGGCGGCGCGCGGGTGCCGCGCCCCGGTGACGCGGTGCCGCCCAAGCGGGAATGGCTCAAGCGCTTCTACCAGGAGGCGCAGGACTTCGCGCGGCTCGTTGGCGGCGAGTGCGTCCGGCGCGGGGGCGGCGAGCTTGTGGTCGTCACCGGCGGTGGCCCCGGTGTCATGGAGGCCGGCAACCGCGGCGCGCACGAAGCGGGCGCGCCCAGCATGGGCTTCAACATCGTCCTCCCGCATGAGCAGGAGCCCAATCACTACGTGACGCCCGAGCTGAGCTTCAATTTCCACTATTTCGGCATCCGCAAGATGCATTTCCTGATGCGGGCGCGCGCGATCGCCGTCTTCCCCGGAGGCTACGGCACGCTGGATGAGCTGTTCGAGACCCTGACGCTGATCCAGACCCAGCGCATGCGCCCCCTGCCCGTGCTGCTCTTCGGCTCGGATTTCTGGGACGACATCGTGAACTGGCAGGCGCTGGTCGATGCAGGGACCATCGCGCCCGAAGATCTCGACCTCTTCCACTTCGTCGACACCGCCGAGGAAGGATGGGCGCATGTGAAGAGCGCACTCGGCATCACCGAGTGACGCGCGCGGGCAGCGCTCAGCGCGTGACCACGAATTCGAGAAGCAGCGTCCGCTGGAAAATGTTGAAGTTGTCGTCCGACAGGAGCCACAGGCGCAAAACGCCCTCGCCATCGGTCCAAAGCGCGACTGCCTCGATATTGTCGATCCCCGTGCCGGCGCCAAAGCTCGCGAGGGTGTCGCCTGCTCCGTCCACGGGAAGCGGCGGCGTACCAGCCAGCCGGTGCCGGCGGACCCGAATGCTGAACCCCGTGAACAGCGAGAAATCCCTGAGGGTGACATAGAGCATCCCGTCGGGCCCCACCGCGGCATCGGTGACGACATGCGGGCGTGGAGTGTCGATAGCCCCACGCGCGATGAAGCGGCCGCCCGGATCAAGCACATAGAGGGGCGTGCGCCCACCACGGGAGACCTCGGGCATCGCAAGCAGCACCCCACTGGTTGCCGCGAGCGCCTCGATGCCACCGTTGGACGGAAGCCGCTCGAAATCGGGCACCGTGATCGGGGCGCCCATCACCCCGTCGGGTGTCAACGGCGCGATCCGGTGGTCGCGCTCGAAGGCCGCGTAGATCTGGCCATCGAGGCGCGTGAGCGCCTCGGCGTCACCCCCTTCGTTCCCGGGGTCGGTTCCATCTGACTCCTTCAGGCGAACGAGCCGGCCATCGCTGAACGAGAGGTCGGATCCGGAGCGCGCAAATCGTGCCGTGACCATGACGCCACGGTCGCTGACGGCAATCAGCGAACCGTCATCGACAATCAGGCCGGAGAACCCGCCGAAGCGGCGCAAGTTTCCCGTCAATTCCCAAGCCCCCGACAGCACCAGCCCGTCAAGCCGATCGGCGACCACGCTCGTCGGCTCGGCATGGATCTCGACCGCGCGTGGGCCTCCGGAGCGACCCGGACCGGGAATAGTGAGGAGAACGAGCGCGAGGACGAGGCAGGCTGCGCGCATGCGCCAGGACGTCATCGCGCAATTACGGCGCTGCATGCCTGCGGAAGGTCGGCAAGGGTGATCTCGCGCGGGCGTGTCGGCTTGTCCGACGGCTTCGGGTTCAGAGCCTCGTCCGAGAACCACCAGGCCAGTTCGTCGCCGCAGCCATCTCCCGCCGGAACCGGATCCTGGGGTTGGCATTCCCCGGCGCCATTCGGGCAGGCGAGGCGGACGTGGAAATGCGCGTCATGTCCCCACCAGGGCCTGATCCGGGCAAGCCAGTCACGATCCGCATCGGCCGGCTCCGCGTCGCACAGAGCCTGCTTGATAGCGGCGTTCACGAAGATCCTCGCCACGGCGGGGTCGGTCGCTGCTGCCCGCAGGATGTTATGATGCTGCCGGGTCCAGTCGCCCGTGACGCCGCGCCGGTCGCTCCGCACCACGTTGATCGACGAAAGCTGCTCGCGATCCGCCCGGGCAAGTTCAAGGGTCTTGGCGGGACGCAGCCAGATATCGATGTCGAGCCCGATCTGATGCGAGCGGTGACCCGACACCATCGGCCCCCCGCGCGGTTGACTGATGTCGCCGATATAGAGCCCCGCCCAGCCATTTGCGCGCGCGCTGTGCGAAAGCCGCTCGATGAAGGCGATCGCTTCGGGATGCCCCCAGTTGCGGTTCCGGCTGAGCCGCATCGCCTGCCAGCCTGGCCCGGTTTCGGCCAGCTCGACCGCGCCGCCGATGCAGCCCGCTGCATAGCCGCCGATCGGCGCCGGCGGCTCGGCACTCGGCGTTGATGCCGCACCGAAAAGCACCTTCGCGGGCTCTGCCCCGGCAAGGCCTGCCGGTGCCACCGCAAGGCACGCCGTCACCACCGCGATCGCTCCCGCGCGCCTGCGCAATGCGCCCTTCAGCATGATCTACCCTCGCCGAGTCCACCGATCTCCGAGAGTATGCCCGCCCCCGGCGGCGGCGCAAAGTGCGCTAAGCAGACCGCGTCACTCGGCGGGCTCGCGTGCCTCCATAGCGCGCCGCAATGGGGCGAGAAAGCGCGCGTCGGGCGGCCCGGACAACCGAATCGCCTTCTGCCGATCGCATGCACCGAGCTTGCCCGTGCAGAGCGTTACCGGCCCGTCGCTGGTGGCGGCGCGCAACGCGACGTGCTCGAGCCCCCCGGCTGGAAGCTCCAGCACATTGCCCTCGCGGAAGCCGCTTATCTCGGAAAGCGAGAACCGGCCCAGCGAAATCGACGCGCACATGCTGAGCGGCATTGCCAGCACCTGCGACATCATCTGATCCGCCCAGAGGCCCTGAGCCGGGTCGGATTCGCGCTGGGCCGCGATCATTGCGCCCTTCAGGGGTTCGAGCGTCGCGGCGGGCAGCACGAAATCGAGCCCTGCCCCAAGCTTGTCGTCACCGACGTGAAAATTGAGCTTGATCAGGAACATGTCGGACGCGTCCGGAGCGATCCGTACCGTGCCGGGCGCCTGCTCGAAACGGGTCGGCCGCGCCACGCCGAGCGCCGATGCACCACAAAGCTCCCTCACCGCCTCGTCGAAGCAGCGCGCAACGAGTTCGACGAAGCGTCCGTAGAGAGCAAGGTCGATCGAGGTCAGCGCCCGCGCGAAATTCGCCTCCTCGAAGCTGCCGTCGCCGCCGAGGTAGATGTCGAGCAGCTTTCCCAGAAGCCGCGGGTGCGCCTTTACCAGTCCCGCCCCCTGGGTCGCCGGGAAGTTGAGAACATAGATCGCAGACGGCGCATGAAGGCCCTTCAGATAGTCCCCGTGCCGCATGACCTCGTATCCGTATAAGGACACGTCGATCTCCCGTTGCAATGCCTCGCGGGTACGCATCGAAGCGATCGACGCGAAGGTCGAGCAGAGTGGTTCCATCGGCGGAAACCCGCCAAGCCGCATTTTCGGCCCACGCAACTTGCGCGACAGGACGCTGACCTGATCCTCGATTCGTGCCGCCATCTCTTGCCCGGTCCCCGCTCCAGCTCGATGCGACCGACGAATGGTGCCGGAAGCTCTCTCCCGAGGGTCTCGCACGGCGGCGATTGCCATGCGGTTAACCCTGACGACTAACGGCCCGCTAAGGGATCGGCGCCAAACTCGCGGCAAAGTCCGGAGGGATCAGTGTCCAATCGCGAGACGGCGCAGCCACTCATCATTCGCAGGTCGATCAAGCGCGAGACAGCGCATCACGGCGGCGCATGGAAGGTCGCCTACGCCGATTTCGTTACGGCGATGATGGCCTTCTTCCTGCTGATGTGGCTTCTGAACGCGACTTCCGAGGAACAGCGCAAGGGAATCGCCGACTACTTCGATCCGACCCTGCCGATCAGCCGGACCTCGGCGGGCGGCACGGGCATGCTGTCAGGTGACAGCATTTTCAGCACCAGCAGTCTTGCGGCGATGAAGGATCACGGCGTCAGGCGGCGTCCGAACGATCCTTCGGCCGATCCTGATGGCGCCTCCGAAGTCGGGCCGACACACGAGCAGTCGCAGGCACCACAGTCCGACGACCTCGCGGCGCGAACGCCCGAGCCCACCCGCCCCCTTCACGACGCCCGGGCCGAGGAAGAACTTGAGCGCCAGATCGAAGCGGCGCTCGAAGCGATCGATGACCCGACCATACGCCGCCATTTCCGGCTGAGGGTAACGCCCGAGGGCCTTGTCATCGAGATCGTCGATCTGTCCGAGCGCCCGCTCTTTCCAGCCGGTTCGTCCGAGCCCAGCGCCGTGCTGCGCACCCTGCTGAGCATCCTCGTCCCGCTGGTCGAGGAAACGACGAATGACATTGCCATTGTTGGTCACACCGACTCCCTGCCCTACGGCGGCGGCGGTGCATACACGAACTGGGAGCTGAGCACCGATCGCGCCAATGCCGCGCGGCGCCTGATGGCGACGCTCGGGCTTGCTCGGTCGCGGATCGCTCGGGTGAGCGGCATGGCCGACACCGATCCCTTCGACGTTGACCCGTCGGCGGCGCAGAACAGGCGCATCGCGGTTGTCCTGCTGCGCGAGACGCGCCGTTAGCCGGATCTCAACTCTCGCCACGGTATGGCCGAGACAACACAACCTGATCAGAATGAGTTGCGAGGTAGAATCATGAGCCTTTCGTCGTCCCTCGGCGCCGCGGTCGCCGGCCTTCAGGCGAACTCGACGCGCCTTGCGGTAATTTCCGACAACATCGCGAATTCCTCGACGCCGGGATTCCGCCGCGCCGATGTCGACTTCGCATCGCTCGTCGTCTCGGGGTCGAGCAGCGTCTTTTCTGCCGGCGGCGTCCAGGCGGCCGCGTACCGCGATGTCGCCACGGCAGGCGCCCCGATCGGGACGACCAACGCCACCGACATCGCGATCACCGGGCGCGGCATGCTTCCCGTCACGCTCGCAACGGCGGTCGATCAGCCGGCGAGCCAGCGGCCCTTCCAGCTGACCGGCACCGGGTCGTTCTCGCTCAACGACGAGGGTGTTCTGGTGACCCGTTCGGGCCTCGCACTGCTCGGTTTTCCGACCGATGCCTCGGGCCAGGTAGCCGCCGGGGTGGTTCGCGATGGTCCGACAAGCCTCGAGCCGGTGCGGGTGAGCAATGCCCAGATTGCGGCCGAGCCCACCTCGCTGATCAAGCTGGGGGCGAACCTGCCAGCGACCGCGACGGACGCGGGCGCGAGTGGTGCGCCGTTCACCACAACGATCCCCTATTACGACGGGGTCGGGCGCGAGAACCGGCTTACCGTGACCTTCACGCCAATCGTTCCGGCGTCGGGAAGCAGCAACACCTGGACCGTGAGCTTCGACGACAGCGCAGTTGGCGCCACTAACCCGATCGCCGAGCTGTCGGTCACCTTCGATGACTCGCCTGCCGGCCGAGGCGCCGTGGATACCGTCACCGTGATGAGCGGCGCGACCTACTCGGCCGCGAACGGGGTCGCGACGATCGCGACCGGCGCGGGGCCGATCGACGTGGTGGTCGGGGCCGCGGGGGTCGAGGGCGGCCTCACCCAGCTTGCCGCCAGCTTCACTCCGACCGGGGTCACCTCAGACGGCGCGCGCGCCGGGATCTTCACCGGCCTCGAGCTCGACAACGATGGAACCCTTTTGGGCGTCTACGATACGGGGCAAAGGCTGGCCCTGTACCGGATCCCAGTGGTCGACGTGCCAAACCCGAATGGTCTGACGGCCGTGGACAATCAGGCGTTCACGATCTCGTCCGAATCGGGTCGCCCCTTCCTTTGGGACGCGAACACCGGCCCGGTCGGCGGGATCAGCGGCTTCTCCTCGCAACAGAGCACGGTCGACATCGCCAAGGAGCTGACGAACCTCATCCAGACCCAGCGCGCCTATTCGTCGAACGCCACCACGATCCGAACCGTCGACGAGATGCTGCAGGAAACCACAAACCTCAAGCGCTGAGGCGCTGAACAAGCGCGGAGAATGCCATGTCGATCTCCTCAGCCTTGCAGAGCGCCATCAGCGGGCTCGGCACGAATTCCCGAATGCTCGAGGTCGTGTCGGACAACCTGGCCAACCAGCTCACCGATGGCTATGCCGCGCGTTCGACGGTGCTCGGTTCGGTCGCCGGCGGGGTGGGCGGCGGCGTGCGGGTCGTCTCGGTCGAACGCGCGACGGATCCCGAACTCACGGCCATGCGGCGCCATGCCGATGCCGAGGCCGCACGCGGCCAGGTGCTCGCGGACGCGGCGCGGACACTCGCCTCGGCTCTGGGCGAGACCAGCGAGGCTGGAAGCCTGATCGATCGTCTCCGGTCCTTCGAAACGGCGCTTGGGGCGCTTGCCGACACACCGGAATCGGCGCCCCGGCAGAGCGCCGCCGCGATCGCGGCGGCTGATCTCGCGGCGAGTTTCGTGACCATCTCGGACCGAGCCAATGATCTCAGGAACAGCGCCGATGCCGCCATTGCAGCCGAGGTCGAGGGGATCAACACCGCGCTCGGCGAGATCGCCCGGCTCAATCGCCAGATCCAGGTCTTTACCGCAACGGGGCGCGAGACGGGCGCGCTCGAGGATGAACGCGAGCGTCAGATCGATCGCGTGGCCGCGGCGCTTCCCGTGCGCGAGACGCGCCACGACGATGGCCGGATCGAGCTTAGAACCGAACAAGGGCTCACCCTGGTCGACACGCGCGCGCACCTGCTCGAGTTCACGCCGACGCCGGTCATCTCGCCACAGATGAGCTATGCTGGCGGCACCGGTGCTCTTTCCGGGCTGATGCTCGGAGGCGTGGACATTGCGCCGGGAAGCGGCCGCGCCCAGTCGATTACCGATGGGGGCCTTGTCGGCCTTTTTGCCGTGCGTGACGCGGAGGTCCCTGCGTTTCAGGCAAAACTCGACGCACTTGCGATGGACCTGATCCGGCGCGGCGATCTGGGGGGCCTGGATCCGACGACGCCGCCAGGTGCGCCCGGGCTGTTCACCGATGCCGGAGCAGCGTTCGACCCGGCAAACCTGACCGGTCTCTCTGGGCGCATCGCGCTTAATCCTGCGGTCGATCCGAACGCCGGAGGAGACCCCGCGCGCTTGCGCGACGGGCTGGGTGCGGGAGCCCCGGGGCCGTCCGGCAACGACACGCTTCTGCGCGCGCTCTCCGACGCCTTTGCCGAGCGGACCGATGCATCGGACGTGCTCGGGCTGAGCGGCCAGTTGAGCCTGGACGGACGCATCGCCGGCGTCATGGAACTGACCGCGAGCACCCGCGTCGCCCGCGAAACCGAGTTGGGCGCCCTCTCGGCGGCACGGACGACGCTCGCGGCACAAGAGGGTCGGGAACGCGCGGTCAACGAAGATGCGGAACTCGCTCATCTCCTGCGCATCGAACAAGCGTTCGCAGCCAATTCCCAGGTGATCCAGGCCGCGGCGAGAATGCTGGACGAACTCACGAGGATCTGAGCAATGAATGGTTTCCAGACGGGCTTTTTCTCGCAGCCGCGGATGACGACGCTCAGCCGGGTGATCGCGGATCTGCGCGAGCGCGGCGATGACGCGCAAAGCGAGGCCGTCACCGGGCGCCCCGCCGACCTGGCCGAGCGGCTCTCTGGTCGGGTCGCCGAGACGGTGACGCTGTCGGGCGCAATCGACCGGCTGGCCGCATACAACGAGACCATTGCCCTGACAGAGCTTCGCGCCGACATCGTCTCGCAAAGCCTTGGTGAATTGCGCCAGATCGCGACGGATCTCGCGAACAGCGCCGAAACGGCAATGGCGAGCAATCTGCCCGAAGCGCGATCCGCTCTGTCCGACACGGCGAGGGCGGCATTGGAACGTGCGGTCGCGGCACTCAACCTCTCGGCAGGAGGGCGGTCCGTTTTTTCGGGCGACGAGCCGGACAAGACGCCGCTCGCGGCGGCCGCCGAGTTCCTGTCCGCCGGCGGTGCGCTGCTTGCTGCGGCACCGACTGGTGCGCTCGCTCACAACGGCCTCCTCGCGGGCTTCAGCGATCCCGCCGGTGTGTTCAGCGGATCGCTCTACACCGGCGGCACCGGATCATCGCCGCGCGCGGCCATCTCGGCGGGTGAGGTCGTTTCACTTGATGTCCGCGCCGACGCGCCCGAACTCCGCGAGGCGATGGCCCATGTCGTCGCGCTTGCCAAGGCGTTCGACGGCAGCTTGCCGCTGGACCGCGCGGAGGCAGACGTCCTGGCCGAGCGCGCGATCGCAGGGCTTCGTGCCAGCGCGGGCGATATCGCACAGCTCGAGGCGCGCGTCGGAACCATCCAGGAGCGGGTCGCCACGACCAAGGCGCGCAACGCGGTCGAGGAAGCCGGGTTCGCCATTGCCCTCGACGAGTTGAGCCGGGGAGATGCGGTGGGAGCCGCTTTGCGCTTCAATGCCATCGAAGGGCAGATCGAGACACTCTTCGCAACCACGGCAAGGCTGTCGGGCATCTCGCTCGGCGCCTTCCTGCGCTGAACCTGGGCAGGCCGCAGAATGCGTGCTCGCCTCATCCTGCTTCTGCTCGTGGTACTGGTCGTGCCGTCCCTGTCGGCCGCAGGATCCCGCATCAAGGACCTGGTCGAGATCGAAGGGGTGCGCGGTAACGATCTTGTCGGATATGGCCTGATCGTCGGCCTGAACGGAACCGGCGACAGCATCCGCAACGCCCCCTTCACTGAGGAGGCGTTGCAGAACCTGCTGGAACGGCTGGGTGTCAATGTCAGCGGCGAGGACTTTCGCTCGCGCAATGTCGCGGCGGTCATCGCGACGGCGACACTGCCGCCATTCGCGCGTGCCGGGTCGCGCATCGACGTCAATGTCTCGGCCATCGGTGATGCCAAGAGCCTGCTGGGCGGCACGCTCGTCATGACTCCACTGAACGCTGCGGACGGCGAGATTTATGCGGTCGCACAGGGCCCCATCCTCGCCGGCGGCATTTCGGCCGAGGGCCAGGCCGCATCGACGCAGATCGGGGTCCCGACGGCCGGGTCTCTGCCGGGCGGCGCGCGCGTAGAGCGCGAGGTCGGCTTCGATTTCGACACGATGCATCACATCCGCCTGGCACTGCGCGAGCCCGACTTCACCACTGCCGAGCGGATCGAGAGCGTGATCAACGCGCAAATGCGCCGTGGCATCGCCCGCATGCAGGACAGCGGAACCGTCGAGCTCGATGTCGGGAGCTCCGGCCTCGCGCCGGCGCGGCTGATCAGTCTGATCGAGGGATTGCCGGTCACGCCCTCGCGCAAGGCACGCGTGGTGATCGATCAGCGGTCGGGAACGATCGTGCTGGGGGCCGACGTTCGCATCAGCCAGGTCGCGGTTGCCCAAGGCAATCTCACCATCCGTGTGACGGAAGCGCCGGTCGTCTCCCAGCCGAACCCCTTCGCGGATGGCGAAAGCATCATCCTGCCGCAGACGGACCTCCAGATCGACGAGCAGGCCGGCAACCGGCTGGGGGTCGTCAGGGCAAACATCACGCTCGCTGATCTCGTGAGTGGGCTGAACGCGCTGGGGGTAGGGCCGCGGGACATGATCGACATCCTCAAGTCGATCCACGCGGCCGGGGCGCTCCATGCCGAACTGGTCGTCCACTAGCGCCTGACCAAACTAGTGCCGCCAACCATGCACAGGATCGAAATGCGCAGCCTTGGGTGCCGTCAACTCGCGCCAGAAGCAGCATACCGCGCTTGGCTGGCCTGCTCAGCAGGCCGCAACCAGAGCCCCGCGGGTCACTCGGGAAAAACGGGATCCGGCAAATCGGCGAAGTCCCAGCCAAAAAACTCCCAGCTGCGCGCCATATGATCCGGCAGCGGCGCGGAGAACGTCATCCGCTTGCCGCTCACCGGATGCGGCAGCGCGAGACGCGCCGCGTGCAGGTGGAGCTTGCGGCTCAGCGCCTGGCCCAACCCCGCTCCCCAGCCCTCGCCGCGGTTCTCCTGCCGGCTGCCACCATACTTTCCGTCGCCGGCGATCGGGTGCCCGATGGCTGCCATGTGCGCGCGCAGCTGGTGTGTGCGCCCCGTGACGGGCCTGAGCGCCACCCACGCCGCCCGGCTTCCTGCATGCTCGATGACCCGATAATCGGTCACCGCATGGCGCGCGCCCTCGACGTCGTCGACCTCGTCGGGATGCAACGTCTTCATGCGCGCAGCCTTCCCGCCGGTCGGAGACTTGGCCAGCGCGAAGCGGATCGTCCCCATCCCGGGCGACGGGGTCCCGGCAACCAGGGCCACGTAGGTCTTTTCGACGGCACGCGAGCGGAACGCACGCGCGAGCGCCACCGCCGCCTGGCCCGTGCGCGCGAGAACCAGAAGACCCGAGGTGTCGCGATCAAGCCGATGCACCAGGCGCGGGTCGTCGTCGCGTCCGAACCGCAGCACGTCGAGCATCGCGCCAAGATGAAGGTGCTGCCCGGTCCCCCCCTGAACGGCAAGACCCGCGGGCTTGTTGAGGACCAGCATGTGATCGTCGCGATAGATCACGGCGCGTCGAAGGGCTTCCCGATCGGCCTTCGTGACATGCGTCTCGGGCTCAGGCTCGGGAGGCGCGGCTGGCGCGGCCTCCGGCAGCGGCGGGACCCGTACGCTCTGGCCGGGCGCGACACGGCTCGACGCCTTGGCCCGGGCGCCATCGATGCGAAGCTCGCCCTTTCGGCACATCTTCTCGATGCGCCCCTGGCTCAGCTGCGGAAACTGACGCCGCAGCCAGCGGTCGAGACGCTGCTCGGCCTCGTCCTGACCAACGACCAGATTCTGGACACCACTCATGCTGCCTCGCTCAGGAAATTGCCGCCCGCGTCAGCATCATGCCGAGCGCGAGGCCGATGATCGACAGCAGGACCGAGGACGTCACATAGCCGGTCACGGCAAGCCAGCGCTCCCGCTCGATCAGTTGAATGGCGTCGAGGGAAAAGGCGGAAAAAGTCGTGAAGCCGCCGAGAACACCCGTCATCACCAGCGGCGCCAAGCGGTCGCCCGCCGCGGGCACCCGCTCGACGAGGAGCGTCACCACCATCCCCATTGCAACCGACCCCAGGACGTTCACGATCAGGGTGCCCCACGGAAACGCCGGGCCCAGAACCCGGAGCGCCGCGTTCACCACCAGAAACCGTGCGCTCGCGCCGACAGCGCCGCCAAGCGCGACAAGAACCAGCTTCTCGATCAATCGCCCCCCCTTTCGCGCCGCAGACGTGCAAACCACTCGATACGCTTACGCATCTCGCGCTCGAAGCCGCGCTCGACCGGGTGGTAGAACTCGGACCGCTCCATTCCGGCCGGAAAATAGTTCTGACCCGAGAACGCGTCGGGCGCGTCATGGTCATAGGCGTAATCGCGGCCGAAGCCCATCTCCTTCATCATCCGGGTCGGCGCGTTGAGGATATGGTCCGGCGGTGGCGCCGATCCGCTCGCCGCCGCCGCGCGCCGCGCCGCCTTGTACGCCGAATAGGCCGCATTCGACTTGGGCGCGAGCGCCAGGTAGATCACGGCCTGCGCGAGCGCGAGCTCCCCCTCGGGCGAGCCGAGGCGCTCGTAGATCTCCCACGCCATGACACAGTGCTGCGCCGCGGCCGGGTCGGCCAGGCCGATATCCTCGACCGCCATGCGGGTGATCCGGCGCGCAAGATAGCGTGGGTCCTCGCCCGCCTCGAGCATGCGCGCAAGCCAGTACAGCGACGCATCCGGGTCTGATCCCCGGACGGACTTGTGAAGCGCCGAGATGAGGCCGTAATGGCCATCGCCGGTCTTGTCATAGAGCGCCGCACGCCGGTTGAGGCGCTTTGCGATCGTGGCGGCGTCATGCGGGCCGGCGCCCAGGCGGTAGGCCTGTTCGGCGAGGTTCAGGAGCGCCCGGCCATCGCCCTCGGCCATGCCGATCAGTGCGGCGCGGGCCTCGTCGGTCAGTGGCAGCGTGCCTTCCGAAGCCTCGGCGCGCGCCAGAAGTTCGCCGAGGGCCGCATCATCGAGCGCCTGAAGGCGCAGCACCTGCGCACGCGACAGGAGCGCCGCATTGAGCTCGAACGACGGGTTCTCGGTCGTCGCGCCCACCAGCGTGATGATGCCGGCCTCCATCAGGGGCAGGAAGGCATCCTGTTGCGCCTTGTTGAAGCGGTGGATCTCGTCGACGAAGAGGACCGTCCCCTGCCCCGTCGAATACCGTGCGCGCGCTGCATCGAAGACCTTCCGCAGGTCCGCGACACCGGCGAAGATCGCGCTGATCTGGACGAAGGCGAGCTTCGTCTCGTCCGCCAGAAGCCGGGCGATCGTCGTCTTGCCAACGCCCGGCGGCCCCCAGAGGATCAGGGAGCCGAGATCTCCGGCGGCAAGCATCGCCCCGATCGGACCCTCGGGCCCCAGCAAATGATCCTGCCCGACGACATCGGCAAGCTGGTTTGGACGCATCCGGTCCGCCAGCGGACGCGGTCCGTCGCGCGTCGGCGCTTGCGGCTCGTCCTGGGCGCCGAAAAGGTCGGGCATGGCGGTCAGCCCCGAACCGTCAGGTTGCCGCGGCGACCGCCACGGATCACCTCGATGACGATCTCGCCACGCGCGTTGGCGAGCTCGGCGGCAAGATCTGCGCTTCCCGAGATCTCTCGCCCGTTGATCGAGCGGATGACGTCGCCCCGACGCAATCCGACCCTCGCGGCCGGGCCATTGGCGCCCATGACCATCACCCCGCTTGCGGAGATCGGAAGCCGCGCCTCGGCGATCACCGCCGGGTTGATGGTGACGATGTCGAGCCCCGTGAAACGGCCAGACCTTTCCAGGACCATCCGCGCGCGCGGCGGGCTCTCGGGTGCGGGCTCCAGTTGCAGGCGGACGAGCTTTTCCTGGCCGCGGGAGAGATACTCGATGTCGACCTCCTGGCCGATCCCCCGCGTTGCCGCGCGGAAATCGAGTTCGCCCGGCGTGTTGACCCGAACGCCGTCGATACCAAGGATCACGTCGCCGGGAATGAGGCCGGCCTCGGACAGTGGGCCTTCAGGGTGGATCTGCTCGATCAGGACGCCCGACGGAACGGCTAGGCCCAGCGCCTCCGCGAGGTCGCCGGTCACTTCCCGCCCCACAATCCCCAGCCAGGGACGGGCCAGCCCCTCGGCACCGCTGAGCGCCGCCTCGATGACCCGACCGACGAGGTTGGCCGGGACGGCAAAGCCGATTCCGATGGATCCGCCCGTCCGGCTGAGGATTGCGGTATTCACGCCAACCAGCCGCCCCTTCATGTCGACGAGCGCGCCGCCCGAGTTGCCCGGATTGATCGCAGCGTCCGTCTGGATGAAATAGCCCTGCCGGCTCGCCGCGCTGCCAGCGGAACGCGCCAGACCCGAGATGATTCCACTCGTCACGGTCTGGCCGACGCCGAAGGGGTTCCCGATCGCGAGGACAAGATCCCCTACTTCGAGCGTGTCCGAGTCACGAAGCTCCAGTGTCGGCAATCCGCTCGCGCCTTCAAGCTCAAGCACGGCCAGATCGGCGGCCTCGTCGGTGAAGATGACGCGGGCCTCGAACTCGCGGCGGTCGTGGAGGATGACCGTGATCTCGTCGGCGTCGCCGACGACGTGGTTGTTCGAAACCACCAGGCCATCAGGATCGACGATCACGCCAGAACCGAGCGAGTTCTCGACGCGTCGGCGCTGTGGCGTCTGCCTGCCGAAGAATTCGCCGAAGAACCGCTCGAAGAACGGATCCCCGGCAAACGGGCTGGCGCGCCCTGTCACGACCTTGCGCGTGTAGATGTTCACCACCGCCGGCGCGGCCTTTTTCACCACGGGCGCGAAGGAAAGCGTGATCTCGGCCCGCGTCTGCGGGACCTGCTGCGCGCCCGCCGGCATCGTCAAGCCGAACAGGGCCGCCAGAACCGTCACCGCAACAAGAGCATCCCGAACACGCATGGGTCCCATCTTTCGTCCAATCCCGCGCCCTGCAATCTATGAGCAGCACCGTGGCAGGCCAAGAGCCCGAGGCGGGTGTCGCCGACGCCGGGCATGGCGAAATCGCGGCGTTCATGGGCTGCTCAAGCAAAAAGGCGGCCCCAGGGGGACCGCCTCGCAAGCTACCGGAACGCTGTTGCGCTCACTCTTCGGCAGCGGCGGCCTCCTCGGCGGCGACACGCGCGTGGTCGGCCGCGCCCTTGGCGTCGACGTCGCGGTCGACCAGCTCGATAATCGCCATCGGGGCCATGTCGCCATAGCGGAAGCCGGCCTTGAGGACGCGGGCATAGCCGCCCTGGCGGTCCTTGTAGCGCTCGCCGAGCGTGTCGAAGAGCTTCTTCACCGCCGCGTCCTGCTGCAGCTTCGACGCCACGAGGCGCCGGGCGTGCAGGTCGCCGCGCTTGGCGAGCGTGATGAGCTTCTCGACATAGGGCCGAAGCTCCTTCGCCTTGGGAAGGGTCGTCTTGATCTGCTCATGCTCGATCAGCGAGCAGGCCATGTTTGCGAACATCGCGCGGCGATGCTCGGCCGTGCGGTTCAGCTTGCGGTGTCCACTACCGTGACGCATGTCGTCTCTCCTTGGTCCTTATGCTTTGTCTGGCCGCCCTTGCGTGGAAGCGGCCTCCTTGGGGCACCATGCCCGGGGCTCGGTCTGCGGGGACGCATGCGCCCCCGCGGTCGGAGGATCAGAACTGATCCTCGAACTTCTTGGCCATGTCCTCGATGTTTTCGGGCGGCCAGTCGGGTACGTCCATACCGAGGTGAAGCCCCATCGTCGAGAGGACTTCCTTGATCTCGTTCAGCGACTTCCGGCCGAAGTTCGGCGTGCGAAGCATCTCGGCCTCGGTCTTCTGGATGAGATCGCCGATATAGACGATGTTGTCGTTCTTGAGGCAGTTGGCCGAGCGGACCGACAGTTCGAGCTCGTCGACCTTCTTGAGGAGAAGCGGGTTGAACTCGAGCGACTCTTCGCCCTCGTCGCGGCCGGCTTCCTTCGGTTCCTCGAAGTTGATGAAGATCTGGAGCTGGTCCTGCAGGATGCGCGCGGCATAGGCGATCGCGTCCTCGGGGCCAAGCGAGCCGTCGGTCTCGACGACGATCGACAGCTTGTCATAGTCCAAAACCTGGCCCTCGCGGGTCGGCTCGACCTTGTAGCTCACGCGCTTGACCGGCGAGTAGATCGCATCGACCGGGATCAGGCCGATCGGCGCATCCTCGGGGCGGTTCTTGTCGGCCGAGACATAGCCCTTGCCCGTGCCGACCGTCAGCTCCATGTGGAGCGACGCGCCGTCGTCGAGATGGCAGATCACGTGGTCCTTGTTGATGATGTCGACGCCGGCGACCTCGGTGATGTCACCCGCGGTCACGACGCCGGGACCGGTGGCCGACAGCTGCAGCCTCTTGGTCCCCTCGACATCCATGCGCACGGCGATGCCCTTGACGTTGAGCACGACGTCGGTGACGTCCTCGCGGACGCCGGGGATCGACGAAAACTCGTGCAGCACGCCATCGATCTGCACCGAGGTAACCGCCGCGCCCTGGAGCGACGACAGCAGAACCCGCCGAAGTGCATTGCCCAGTGTGAGACCGAAGCCGCGCTCGAGCGGCTCGGCCACGGCGGTGGCGACGCGGTCGCCATCGGCACCGGGGCTGATCACGAGGCCGTGCGGCTTGATCAGCTCTAGCCAGTTCTTATGGATCGTCATGGTGCCTCCTCCATTCTCGCATACGGGCCGACCCGGAGCCCGCACGCACTCGAGGAAAAGCCTGCGGACCTGCCCCACATTGGGAAACAGGCCCGCCTGCTCGACAAATTGTACCGTCAGACGCGGCGGCGCTTCGGCGGCCGGCAGCCGTTATGCGCAATCGGGGTGACGTCGCGGATCGCGGTGACCTGGAAACCGATCGACTGCAGCGCACGAAGTGCCGACTCGCGACCCGATCCGGGACCCTGAACCTCGACCTCGAGCGTGCGCACGCCGTGCTCCTGCGCCTTGCGGCCCGCGTCCTCGGCGGCGACCTGCGCGGCATAGGGGGTCGACTTGCGCGATCCCTTGAAGCCCATCGAGCCGGCCGAGGACCACGAAATCGTGTTGCCCTGCGCGTCGGCAATGGTGATGAGGGTGTTGTTGAATGAGGCGTTCACATGCGCGACGCCAGCCGAGATGTTCTTGCGCTCTTTGCGCTTCGGCGCAACGCGACGATCACGAGCCATCTGCCCTGCTCCTTACTTCTTCTTGCCGGCAATCGGCTTCGCGGGACCCTTGCGCGTGCGCGCATTGGTGTGGGTGCGCTGGCCGCGAACGGGCAGGCCGCGACGATGGCGCAGGCCGCGATAGCAGCCGAGGTCCATCAGACGCTTGATATTGACCGCAACCTCGCGCCGCAGATCGCCCTCGACCTGCAAGCTCTGGTCGATATGCTCGCGGATCGCGACAACCTCGGCATCCGAAAGCTCGTTCACGCGGCGCGCATCGGCGATGCCGACGGCTTCGCAGATCTGCTTCGCAGTGCTCTGGCCGATGCCATGAATATAGGTGAGTGCGATGTGCACCCGCTTGTTCGTCGGAATGTTAACGCCAGCGATGCGCGCCACTTCTCCAGCTCCGTCGTTCGCCACCCGCGTCCGGGGGGCCCAAAATCCAAAGGACCAGTCCTCGCGACCGGCCCCGTCTCATCCCGAGAGTTGCTCGCCACATCCCATGCCGTCGAGAGGTGAAGTCGACGGCGGCGACTCTCATTCCGTGAATGGAAGCGCGAACTATAAGCACGCGCCTCCCCGCGTCAACCCCGATTTCGGGGTATCGTCAGCCCCATCCCTCAGCCGATCGCCGTGCCGATCTGCGCTGTGACATCGTTGATGTCGGCCATCCCGTCCACGGTGCGCAACTTGCCATGCGCCCGATAGTAGTCGATCAGCGGCGCGGTCTCGGCGTGGTAGGCGTTGAGCCGCTCACGCACAGTCTCCGCATTGTCG
This sequence comes from Thermohalobaculum xanthum, assembly GCF_016623495.1. Lineage (GTDB taxonomy): Bacteria > Pseudomonadota > Alphaproteobacteria > Rhodobacterales > Rhodobacteraceae > Thermohalobaculum > Thermohalobaculum xanthum. The sequence continues at coordinate 64,542 of NZ_JAEHHL010000015.1, forward strand.
TCGGCGCGGCGCTTGAACTCGGTCGAGCCGCACTTGTCACAGACGCCTTCCCTGGCCGGCCGCTTGTGCGTGTCGTGGTAGCCCTCGCCGCATTTCGCGCAGGTGAACCGCCCCGATACGCGATCGACCAGCGCTTCGTCATCGACCTCCATGCTCACCACCGCACCAAGCTCCATGCCTTTCTCGGCGAGCAGCGCGTCGAGGGCCTCGGCCTGCGCGACGGTGCGGGGAAAACCGTCGAAGATGACGCCCTGCTTCACGTCCGGGGCATCCAGTCGGTCCGAAACGACGCCGATGACGATATCGTCTGAGACAAGCTGTCCGGCCTCCATCACCGCCTTGGCCTTCCTGCCGACCTCAGTGCCGGCGGCAACCGCGGCGCGGAGCATGTCGCCGGTCGAGAGCTGCACCATGCCCTCGCGCTCCATCAGGATCCGCGCCTGGGTGCCCTTGCCCGCCCCCGGCGGGCCCAAGAGGATGATGTTCACGTCGGAGTCCCCCTTCCGGTTCTTCAGTTGGCAGGAGGGGGGCACCCGTTACCGGCGCCGCCCCCGGATTTTCGACTTCTCGATCAGGCCTTGATACTGATGCGCGAGAAGGTGGCTTTGCACCTGCGTCATGGTGTCCATCGTGACCGAAACCACGATCAGGAGCGACGTGCCGCCGAAGTAGAACGGCACGGCCAGCTCGGCGATCATCACCTCGGGAAGAAGGCAGACCACGACCAGGTAGATCGCCCCCACGGCGCTGAGCCGCGTCAGTACGTAGTCGAGATACTCCGCGGTCTTCTTGCCCGGCCGGATCCCGAGCACGAAGCCGCCGTGCTTCTTGAGATTGTCCGCAACATCGTCGGGGTTGAACACGACTGCCGTGTAGAAGAACACGAAGAAGACGATCAGCGCCGCGTACAGCGCGAGGAACAGCGGCTGCCCGTGGCCCAGCAACGCCGCCACCGCCCCGAGCCAGCCCACGTCGCCGCTCTGGGCGCCGAAGCTCGCGATCGTGGTCGGAAGAAGCAGCAGCGACGACGCGAAGATCGGCGGGATGACGCCGGCCGTGTTGAGCTTGAGCGGCAGGTGCGAGCTCTCGCCGCCATACATCTTGTTGCCGACCTGGCGCTTTGGATACTGGATCAGGATCCGGCGCTGGGCGCGCTCGAAGAAGACCACCGCGTAGATCACGAGGACCGCGAGGATCAGGATGCCCAGGATCGCGATCGTCGAGAGCTGGCCGGTCCGGCCAAGCTCGAAGAACTGCGCGAGGGCGCTGGGCAGGTTGGCGACGATGCCGGTGAAGATGATCAGCGAAATGCCGTTGCCGATGCCGCGCGAGGTGATCTGCTCGCCCAGCCACATCAGGAACATCGTGCCGCCGACCAGCGTGATCACCGCCGAGGCACGGAAGAACGCGCCGGGCTCGAGCGCAAGGCCCTGCCCCTCAAGGCCGACCGCGATGCCGTAGGCCTGCACGGTCGCAAGCAGCACGGTGCCGTAGCGCGTGTACTGGTTGATCTTCTTGCGCCCGGTCTCGCCCTCTTTCTTGAGCTGCTCGAGCGACGGAACCATCGACGTCATCAGCTGCATGATGATCGAGGCCGAGATGTAGGGCATGATCCCGAGCGCGAAGATCGCCATACGGCCAACGGCGCCGCCCGCAAACATGTTGAAGACGCCGATGATGCCACCGCGCGTCTGTTCCATGAACTGCTGGAGCTGGACCGTGTCGATCCCCGGCATGGGGATGAAGGTGCCGAGGCGATAGACGATCAGAAGACTGATGGCAAAGAGGATGCGGCTTTGAAGATCCTTGGCCTGGCCGAAGGATTTCCAGCTCATGTTCGCGGCCAACTGCTCGGCGGTGGAAGCCATGATGCCTCTCTTGTCAGGTCAAAGGCCGCCACGGGGATCACCCCGCAGCGGCCGTTCATCCGTTTGGTGGCGCGCCTCGGCCGGGGCGCGCGCGCGCCATCACTCGGCGCTGGCCTCGGCCGCAGCCTTGACGCTGAGCGTGCCGCCCGACGCCTCGACCGCGGCGATCGCGGCCTTGGAAGCGCCCGTCACGTCAATCTTGAGACCCTTCGAGGTCAGCTCGCCCTTGGCAAGCACCCGCACGCCGTCGCGCTTGCGGCGCACCAGGCCCGAATTCACCAGCACGGCCTCGTCGATCACCGATTTCGCGTCGATCTTATCGTCATCGATGAAGCGCTGGATGGCGCCCAGATTCACCACGGCGAAGTTCTTGGTGAACATCTTGTTGGTGAAGCCACGCTTCGGCAGGCGGCGGTGGAGCGGCATCTGGCCACCCTCGAACCCCTTGATCGCCACGCCCGAGCGCGACTTCTGGCCCTTAATGCCGCGGCCGGCGGTCTTGCCCTTGCCCGAGCCGGGGCCGCGCGCAACGCGCTTTTTGGTTTTCGCGGCGCCCGGATTGTCGCGCAGTTCGTGAAGTTTCATGACGCATCTCCTCTCTCACCGGACTGCACGGGGCAATGCGTCGGTCCCCGCCGCCACGGCTTCAATTAAGACCCGCATGCCGGAAGCGTAAGTGCTCCGATCGCCGCAGGTGCGTGCCCCGGTCGGGGCGACAAGAGACGAGGGCGCCGCGGGGCGCCCTCACCTGGTAAAGGCCTCAGCCTTTTTCTTCGACGATGGTCACAAGATGCGGGATCGACTCGACCATGCCGCGCACCGAGGGCGTGTCCTCGAGCTCGCGAGTGCGATGCATCTTGTTGAGCCCGAGGCCCTTCAGCGTATCGCGCTGCTTGGCCGGGCGGCGGATCGGGCTGCCGATCTGCTTGACGACGATGGTCTTTGCCATTGGTTCAGACCTCCTCAGGCGTCCGCGGTCTCGGCCGGCTGACCCTCGCGGGCCGGCAGGATGTCCGAAACCTTCTTGCCGCGGCGCGCCGCGACCTGGCGGGGCGAGAACTCGTTCCGCAGGCCGTCGAAGGTCGCGCGGACCATGTTGTAGGGGTTCTGGCTGCCGGTCGACTTGGCGACGACATCCTGCACGCCCAGCATCTCGAACACGGCACGGCACGGGCCGCCCGCGATGATGCCGGTACCCGCAGGCGCCGAGCGCATGACAACCTTGCCGGCACCCCAGCGGCCCTGCACGTCGTGATGCAGCGTCCGGCCCTCGCGGAGCGGCACGCGGATCATCGAGCGCTTGGCTTCCTCGGTCGCCTTGCGGATCGCCTCGGGGACCTCCTTGGCCTTGCCCGAGCCGAAGCCCACGCGGCCCTTCTGGTCGCCGACGACGACGAGCGCCGCGAAGCCGAAGCGCTTGCCGCCCTTCACCGTCTTCGAGACACGGTTGATCGCGACGAGGCGATCGGCAAATTCCGGCTCGCGATCCTCGTCGCGGCGGTCGCGACGCTCGCGGCGTCCTTCACGTTCTGCCATCTCTCTCGCCTCCTCAGAACTTCAGCCCGCCCTCGCGGGCGGCATCGGCCAGGGCCTTGATCTTACCGTGGAACAGGAACCCGCCCCGATCGAAATAGACGTTCTCGACGCCCGCCGCCTTGGCACGCTCGGCCAGCGCCGCGCCGACCTTCTTGGCCGCCTCGACGTTGTTCTTGCCGGCGATGCCGAGCGACGGCTCGAGCGACGAAGCCGCGGCCACGGTGCGGCCCGCCACGTCGTCGATGATCTGCACCGAGATATTCTTCGACGAACGGTGCACGCTCATGCGCAGCCGGTCGTCCGATACCTTCCGAAGCTTGTTGCGGACGCGCAGGCGGCGCCGCAGGAAAAGCTCACGCTTGCTGTTGGCCATATCCTTGCGTCCTTACTTCTTCTTGCCTTCCTTGCGGAAGATGAACTCGCCCTTGTAGCGGATGCCCTTGCCCTTGTAGGGCTCGGGACGGCGCCAGTCGCGGATCTTCGCCGCGGTTTCACCGACCAACTGCTGATCGATGCCGCTCACGATGATCTCCGTCGGCTTCGGGCACTGGATGTCGATGCCATCGGGGATGGCGAAATCGACATCGTGGCTGTAGCCGAGCGCGAGCTTGAGCGTCTTGCCCTGCACCTGGGCGCGGTAACCGACACCCTGGATCTCGAGCTCCCGCGTGAAGCCCTCGGTCACGCCCTGCGCGAGGTTCGCGATCTGCGTGCGGGTCATGCCCCACTGCTGACGCGCGCGCTTGGACGTGCCACGCGGCTTGACGGTGACGACGTTGCCCTCGGCAACGATGTCCACGTCGTCGGTCGCGGTGAAGCTGCGGACGCCCTTGGGCCCCTTGCACTCCACCATCTGGCCCGAAACCTTGAATTCGGCGCCCTTCGGTGCTTCGACCGGTCTCTTTCCGATACGCGACATGATCGCCTCCTCAGAAAACGGTGCAGAGCACTTCGCCGCCGACGTTCTCGGCCCGGGCACGCGTGTCGGTCATGACACCGCGGCTGGTCGATACGATGGCAACGCCGAGCCCGTTACGGACATGCGGCAGCCCTTTCGAGGCCGAGTAGGAGCGCCGACCGGGGGTCGAGATGCGCCGCAGCTCGCGGATCGCGGGCTGGCCGTCGAAATACTTCAGGCTGATTACGAACTCGGGATGGCCACCCTGACCGTCCGCCTTCTCGTAGCCGCGGATGTAGCCCTCGTCCTTGAGGACGTCGAGCACCCAACCGCGCAGCTTCGAGGCGGGCGTGCGAACCGTCGAGCGGTTGCGCAGGCTCGCGTTGCGGATACGGGCGAGCATATCGCCGAGAGGATCGTTCATCGACATTCTTGTCCCCTCCTCACCAGCTCGACTTGACCATGCCCGGGATCTCGCCACGCGAGGCGAGGTCACGGAGGGCGATGCGGCTCATCTTGAGCTTGCGGTAGTACGCACGCGGACGGCCCGTCACCTCGCAGCGGTTGCGGATCCGGCTGGCCGACGAGTTCCGCGGCAGCTTCGCGAGCTTGAGGCGCGCCTTGAAGCGCTCTTCCATCGACTTCGAGTCGTCAGTCGCAATCGCCTTCAGCGCGGCGCGCTTCTCGGCATACTGCGCGGCAAGGCGGGTGCGCTTCTTGTCGCGCTCGACCATGCTCTTCTTTGCCATGTCTCTCTTCCTCCCGCGCTCAGGTCCGGAACGGCATGTTGAAGGCAGCGAGCAGCGCCTTCGCCTCGGCGTCCGTACCCGCCGTGGTGCTGATCACGATATCCATGCCCCGAACGGCATCGACCTTGTCGTAGTCGATTTCGGGGAACACGATGTGCTCCTTGATGCCCATGGCAAAGTTGCCACGGCCGTCGAAGCTCTTGCCCGGCACGCCGCGGAAGTCGCGGATGCGCGGCATGGCAACCGTGATCAGGCGATCGAGGAAGTCGTACATCCGCTCGCGGCGCAGCGTCACCTTGACGCCGAGGGGCATGCCCTCGCGCAGCTTGAAACCGGCGATCGACTTCTTCGCCTTGGTGATGACCGGCTTCTGAGCGGCGATCTTCATCAGGTCGTCATGCGCCGACTTGATCTTCTTCGAGTCGCTCACCGCCTCGCCGACGCCCATGTTGAGGACGATCTTGTCGAGCCGCGGGATCATCATGTCGTTCTTGTAGCCGAACTGCTCCTTCAGAGCCTGACGGATCTGGCTCTCGTAGAGAGCGCGGAGACGGGGCACATATGCGGAGCCGTCAGCCATCGATGACCTCCCCCGACTTCTTGGCAAAGCGGACCTTGGTGCCGTCCTCGAGGACGCGGAAGCCAACCCGGGTCGGGCCGCCCTCCTTGGGGTCCACGATGGCGATGTTCGACAGGTCGATCGCCGCTTCCTTCTGAATACGGCCGCCCTGGTTGTTCTGGGTCTGCCGCTGGTGACGGGTCACCATGTTCACGCCCGACACAACGGCGCGGCCGTCCTTCGGGATGACGCGGAGGATCTCGCCCTCCTTGCCCTTGTCACGGCCCGTCAGGACCACGACGCGGTCGCCCTTCTTGAGCTTCGCAGCCATCACAGCACCTCCGGCGCCAGCGAGATGATCTTCATGAAGTTCTTGGCGCGCAGCTCGCGCACGACCGGCCCGAAGATACGGGTGCCGACCGGCTCGAGGTTGTTGTTGAGGATGACCGCGGCGTTGCGGTCGAAACGGATGGTCGTGCCATCCTCGCGCCGGACTTCCTTCGCGGTGCGCACGACGACGGCCTTACGCACATCGCCCTTCTTCACGCGGCCGCGGGGGATCGCCTCTTTCACCGAGACGACGATGATGTCGCCGACGCCCGCGTACTTGCGCTTCGCACCGCCGAGCACCTTGATGCACTGCACCCGACGCGCGCCGGAGTTGTCGGCGACGTCCAGATTGGTTTGCATCTGGATCATGCTTTGCTCTCCCGACCTGCGGGGACCCCTTCATGGCCCCGCGGTTTCGATCAGCTGGGATGTCAGCTTGGGGTCAGACCCGGCCGACGACCTCCCAGCGCTTGCTTCTCGACACCGGCGCGCACTCCTGAATGCGCACGGTCTCGCCGACCTTGAACTCGTTGGCCGCATCGTGGGCGCGGTACTTCTTCGAGCTGCGGACGGTCTTCTTCAGAACCGGGTGCGTGAAGCGACGCTCGACCAGGACCGTGACGGTCTGCTCGTTCTTGTCGCTGACGACGGTGCCCTGCAGGATTCGCTTCGGCATGTCTCTTACTCCGCCCCGGCCGCGGCGCGGGCCTTCTCGTTCAGGATTGTGTTCACCCGCGCGATGTCGCGGCGGACGGCGCGCTTGCGCGCGGTGCTCTCAAGCTGGCCGGTCGCGGCCTGAAAACGGAGGTTGAACGCCTCCTTCTTCAGGGTCTCGAGATCCTGGCGCAGCTGATCCGGCGTCTTCTCGCGCAGCTCAGTGGCCTTCATGGCACGTCTCCTTTGACAGATATGCGGGGGCGCGACCGCAGGGCCGCTGCCACCGCATCATTCATCAAAAACCGGCCCTCCCCTCGCCCGTCAGGCGGGGGCGGACCGAAAATTCCTCACCAGTCCTCGCGGACGACGACCCGGCTCTTGATCGGCAGCTTCATGGCTGCGAGGCGGAGCGCCTCCCTTGCCACAGCTTCGGGCACGCCGTCAATCTCGAACATGATGCGGCCGGGCTTAACCTTGGCCGCCCAGTACTCGACCGAGCCCTTGCCCTTACCCATACGCACTTCGGTCGGCTTCTGCGTGACCGGCACATCGGGGAAGATGCGGATCCAGATACGGCCCTGGCGCTTCATCTGGCGGGTCATCGCGCGGCGGGCCGCCTCGATCTGCCGCGCGGTGATGCGCTCGGGTTCAACCGCCTTGAGCCCGAAGGTGCCAAAGTTCAGGTCGAAGCCACCCTTGGCCTCGCCGTGAATACGGCCCTTGTGCTGCTTGCGGAACTTCGTTCGTTTCGGCGAAAGCATTGCTCGTCTCCCTGCCCTGCGTCAGCGGTCGCGATCGCGCCCGGGACGCCCGGCGCCGCCTTCCTGCAGCTCCTGCTGACGGCGGTCACGCGCCGCAGGATCGTGCTCCATGACCTCGCCCTTGAAGATCCAGACCTTGATCCCGATGATGCCGTAGGCGGTTTTCGCCTCGGCCAGCGCGTAGTCGATGTCGGCGCGCAGCGTGTGAAGCGGCACGCGCCCCTCACGATACCACTCGGTCCGCGCGATCTCGGCGCCGCCAAGACGGCCGGCGCAGTTGATGCGGATCCCCTGGGCGCCCATGCGCATCGAGTTCTGCACCGCGCGCTTCATCGCACGACGGAAGGACACGCGACGCTCGAGCTGCTGGGCGATGTTCTCGGCCACCAGCTGGGCGTCGAGCTCCGGCCGACGGATCTCGACGATATTGAGATGCAGCTCGCTCGCGGTCAGTGCGGCAAGACGCGAGCGCAGCTTCTCGATATCCGCGCCCTTCTTGCCGATGATGACGCCCGGGCGAGCGGTGTGAACCGTGACCCGGCACTTCTTGTGCGGGCGCTCGATCACCACGCGGCTGATGCCGGCCTGCGAGCACTCCTTGCGGATGAACTCGCGGATCGCGAGGTCCTCGTGCAGAAGCTGGCCGTACTCCTTGCGGTCGGCGTACCAGCGGCTGTCCCAGGTCCGGTTGATCCCGACACGAAGGCCGATCGGATTGACTTTATGTCCCATCAGGCCTGCTCCTCTACCTGCCGAACCTTGATCGTGAGCTGGCTGAACGGCTTCATGATCCGCCCAAACCGGCCACGCGCACGCGGACGCCCGCGCTTCAGCACCAGGTTCTTGCCAACGAAGGCCTCGGTCACCACCAGCTCGTCAACGTCGAGCCCGTGGTTGTTCTCGGCATTCGCGATCGCCGACTGCAGCGTCTTCTTCACGTCCTGCGCGATGCGCTTCTTCGAGAAGGTCAGCATCGCCAGGGCCTGATCGGCCGACTTGCCGCGGATCATCTGCGCCACGAGGTTCAGCTTCTGAGGGCTGACGCGCAGCATGCGGTTGACCGCCATGGCCTCGTTCTCGGCGACGCGGCGGGGGTTCTTTTCCTGACCCATGGCCTTACCTCCGCTTCGCTTTCTTGTCGGCCGCGTGGCCGTAATAGGTGCGGGTCGGCGAGAACTCGCCGAACTTGTGGCCGATCATCTCCTCGGTGACATTCACCGGGATGTGCTTCTGGCCGTTGTAGACACCGAAGGTCAGACCGACGAACTGCGGCAGGATCGTCGAGCGGCGCGACCAGATCTTGATGACCTCGTTGCGGCCCGACTCACGCGCCTTCGCGGCCTTCTTCAGAACGAAGGAGTCGACGAACGGACCCTTCCAGACGGAACGTGGCATGCCCTCGTCTCCTTACTTCGACTTGCGCGCGTGACGCGAGCGCAGAATGTACTTCGCGGTCGCCTTGTTGGACCGCGTCTTGCGGCCCTTCGTCGGCTTGCCCCAGGGCGTGACCGGATGACGGCCGCCCGAGGTGCGGCCCTCACCACCACCATGCGGGTGGTCGATCGGGTTCATCGCAACGCCGCGTACTGCCGGGCGCTTGCCAAGGTGCCGGGTGCGCCCCGCCTTGCCCAGGTTCTGGTTCGAGTTGTCGGGGTTCGAAACCGCGCCAACCGTCGCCATGCACTCCTGCCGCACGATGCGCAGCTCGCCCGAGCTGAGGCGAAGCTGAGCATAGCCGCCATCGCGGCCCACGAACTGGGCGTAGGTGCCCGCCGCGCGCGCGATCTGGCCGCCCTTGCCGGGCTTCATCTCGACATTGTGCACGATCGTGCCGATCGGCATGCCGGTGAACGGCATCGCGTTGCCCGGCTTCACGTCGACCTTGTTGCCCGCGACGACCTTGTCGCCGACCCCGAGGCGCTGCGGCGCCAGGATGTAGGCCAGCTCGCCGTCCTCGTAGCGAACGAGCGCGATGAACGCGGTGCGGTTCGGGTCGTATTCGATCCGCTCCACCGTCGCCGGCACATCGATCTTGGTCCGCTTGAAGTCCACGATGCGGTAAAGCCGCTTCGCGCCGCCGCCGCGCCGCCGCGCGGTGATCCGTCCGGTGTTGTTCCGGCCACCCTTCCCGGTCAGACCCTCGATGAGGGTCTTCTCGGGACGGCCCTTCCAGAGCCCGGAACGGTCGATCAGAACCAGCCCGCGCTGGCCCGGCGTCGTCGGCTTATAGGTTTTCAACGCCATCTTGCTGTCTTCCGTTTGCTCGTTACCCGTCGTGCGCGATCGTCAGAGACCGGTGGTCACGTCGATCATGTTCCCCTCCTCGAGGGTCACATACGCTTTCTTGACGTCCTTGCGCCGCCCCGGCTTGCCGCGGAAACGCTTGACCTTGCCCTTGGTGACGGTCGTGTTCACGGCCTTCACCTTCACATTGAACAGCGCCTCGACCGCCTCCTTGATGAGCGGCTTGGTCGAGTCGATCGCCACCTCGAAGACCACCGCGTTCGCGTCGGACACGAGGGTCGACTTCTCGGTGATGATCGGGCGACGGATGACGTCGTAGAGAGCTGTCTTCTCGGTCATCGTCATGCCTCCTTCGGCGCGAGACGCGCTTCGAGTGCAGCGAGGCCCGCCTTGGTCACCACCAGCGTCTGCTTGCGCAGGATGTCATAGACATTCGCGCCCTGGCCGGGGAGCACGTGGACCGCCTCGAGGTTCTGCGCCGCACGCGCGAAGTTCGCGTCCAGCTCGGCCCCGTCGATCACGAGCGCCTTGCTCCAGCCAAGCTTGGCAAGCTTGAGGGCCAGCGCCTTGGTCTTCGGCTCGGCGAGCTTGGCCTCGTCGACGACGATCAGCTGACCGTCCTTCGCCTTGGCCGAGAGCGCCATCTTCAGGCCCAGCGCACGGACCTTCTTCGGCAGCTCGTGGGCATGGCTGCGGACCTGCGGGCCCTTCGCCGTGCCGCCGTGCCGGAACTGCGCGACCGCCTTGTCGCCATGACGGGCACCGCCGGTGCCCTTCTGGCGGTAGATCTTCTTGGTCGAGTAGCTCAGCTCGCCACGCGATTTGGTCTTGTGGGTGCCGGCCTGGCGCTTCGCCAGCTGCCAGCGCACCACGCGCTGCAGGATGTCCGCGCGAGGCTCGACGCCGAAGATCTCGTCCGAGACCTCGACCTCGCCCGCCGCGGCGGCATCGAGATTGATCACTGCGAGTTTCATTCCTCACCCCCTTCGACCGGGGCCTCGGCAGCAGCCGCAGCCTCAGCCGCGCGGATCGCGGCGGGAAGCGGCAGACCCTCGGGTGCACGGCGCTTAACCGCGTCACGCACCGTGACCCAGCCGCCGCGCGATCCGGGAACCGCGCCCTTGATCATGATCAGGCCACGCTCGGCATCGGTGCGCACGACCTCGAGGTTCTGCACGGTCACCCGCGCATCGCCCATGTGGCCGGCCATCTTCTTGCCCTTGAACACCTTGCCCGGGTCCTGGCACTGGCCGGTCGAGCCGTGGCTGCGGTGGCTGATCGACACGCCGTGCGAGGCGCGAAGACCACCGAAGTTGTGCCGCTTCATCGCACCGGCGAAGCCCTTGCCGATCGAGGTGCCGGCGACATCCACGAGCTGCCCGCTCACGAAATGATCGGCGGTGATCTCCGCTCCCACCTCGATCAGGTTCTCGGGCGCCACGCGGAACTCGACGACCCGGCGCTTGGGCGCCACGCTCGCCTTGGCGAAATGGCCACGCATCGGCTTCGAGGTGTTCTTCGCCTTGGCCTCGCCCGCGCCGAGCTGGACGGCGGTGTAGCCGTCACGGTCGGCCGTGCGCTGCGCGACGACCTGAACGTTTTCCATCTGGAGGACGGTCACGGGCACCTGCCGTCCGTCGTCCATGAATAGCCGGGTCATGCCCAGCTTCTTTGCGATCACTCCGGAGCGCATTTCCGTCGCCTCCTCAGATCTTGATCTCGACATCGACACCGGCGGCCAGATCGAGCTTCATCAGCGCGTCGACCGTCTGCGGCGTCGGGTCCACAATGTCCAGGAGACGCTTGTGGGTACGGATCTCGAACTGCTCGCGGCTCTTCTTGTCGATATGGGGGCCGCGGAGCACAGTGAATTTCTCGATCTTGTTCGGCAGCGGGATCGGGCCGCGCACCTGCGCGCCGGTCCGCTTGGCCGTGTTCACGATCTCGGCCGTGCTGGCATCGAGCACGCGGTGATCGAAGGCCTTGAGCCGGATTCTGATGTTCTGACCTTGCATCTTCGCCTCGCAGGGGAGAATGGGGCGGCCGGGGGTTAGCCCCCCGGCCGGGACCTCATGCCTTCATTCACTCGATGATTTTGGAGACGACGCCTGCGCCGACGGTGC
>NZ_JAEHHL010000016.1 GCF_016623495.1 Thermohalobaculum xanthum
GCCGCGGCAAAAGTCGCAGTAGCGGTTCTCGCGGTGGGCACTGCGGCTTGGGCGGCTACCTGAGGCATCATCCGCCAAAAAACAGCCGTAGCATGCAATTGGGAAAGATGCGCGGCTCAAAATAGTTGCTTTCTATTCGTAGGCCCAGAGAGAAGGAAATTAAAAGATTGGTCCGGTCAAAACCCCAAGGCAAAGCCTGACGGGTTTCAGGAGGTTCGCGACTAGTTGCTAAAGCTGACATCCCCCGCACCCGAAAGAACTGCTCACGAGGGCTCGAGGCGGACATTCACTGCATCAAGCATGGATGTCAGCCGTGGGCTCGGAGCAGTCGTTCGCTGCATCGATGAGGGACGGCCGCTAAGAGCCGAGAGCGTCGCCGGCATGACAGCAGGGTGCGGCGGCGGATGTCCTTAACAATCCGCTCCGATGGCGTCTCTCTTGTCACGGATTTCTGTCTCATCTTCGTTCCTCGACGACTACGATGAGCCAGAAACCCTCCGTTATGAAATCAACTCAGATGGCCCATAGGCGCTGGCGTCGGACAGAGGGTAGGGAGGCCGGCATCCCGCCTCAAGCGGGATTGCCCTGACAGAACGCGACCAGATTGTGACGAACTGTACCGAAGTCTGCCGTACCTTCGGGTAAACTACGATCAGCAGCGAGTTTGTGACTGAAAAGTATGCGGAACTGCCGCCGGCGCGCAGCAGTTGTCGGCTTTAGAGAAACGCCGGTTTGAGATCCTTTCTCATCGGCGCGAGCGTTGCTTCGCAAGCCGTCACCAAGCCATTTTTGCTGCTACAGATCATAAGGGATACTGCCATGACATCGATTTGTCCCGCCGGCATTCCGCCGGTCCAGTTCGTCGATTGCGAGCGCTGCATCGACCGATACTTCTCCACCCACGACACGATCATTTTCACGCCACCGGGACAGGTTACCTCAGGCGCCTGCAAGGTCACCCGCAAGTACCGCTGGCACATTTGCGATGAGGGGATTGGCGTCGGGCGTCACCTCCACTCCGTAACGCTCTTGCCTGGCGAGGAGGTGGAGCTGGAGGTCGTGCGCAAGCACAAATTCGACACCTCTCTCAGCGCCCAAGCCTCGATTGAGGAGGAGGTGGAGACAGATCTGCAAGTCAAGCTGCTCGAGGAATGGGGAAAGACCGAGAAGGTCAGTGGGAAGTTCAACCACTCCGGCGGAATCGAGATCTTCGGGATCGGCGGCAAGACGGTGCAGGACTACCAGCGCAGCGTCGAGACGAAGGAGCGCCGCCTGAGCGAGGTGGTGTCGAAGACCGCAGCCTCCGTTTCGCGCAAGTTTGAGACAGCGATGAGCCTGAAGGCCGAGGTGGAGAACAAGTTCCGCGCGGTTCGCAAGGTCAAGAATCCAAACCCCTGTCAGCCGGTGACCTTTCACCATTTCCAGATCGTGAAGAAGTTCCGGCGCCAGCTGTTTCTGGTGGAGCAGACCTATGACTGCACCCCGCCCGCGGGGCTCGTCGGTGGGTCGGACATCACCTTCACCGATGCGATCCGGGCGCCAGGACGCATGGCGCCGGACGTTGTCCCGACCCCGCCTGGTTGGAGCATTCCGGACGACAGGAAGGCTGTACTCGCTTGCGGCGGTGAGGCTGGGCAGGGCGGGCCGCCCGTCGGGCGACCGGTGGAGTTGAAGCTTGATCCGCCGTCATCTCGCGAGATGACGCGGGATGAAGTTCTTGCGGATCTTGCCGCACGAGGCGCGGGCGACGAGGAGGCTCGAGTGATCCGCGAACTCGACGCGCTCGCGGATCCTGGCGGCGGGGGGCTGATCTTCGAGGAGGTCTATTGCATCGGCACGGATTCGGTCTTCGTGCAGGCACAGGTCTCCGAGTGTGCCGCTTGTGCGGACGATGCGGTGAAGCTGAAGGAACTGGAGGTCAAGAAGCTCGAGCTCGAGCTTGAGAAGTTGCGCTGTGAGATCGACCTCTGCCGCAAGGAGGTGGGAGGTAAGCCGCGGCCAGGTATCGACCCGGTCTGACCCCGAAGCTCGACCACGATGAAGCGACCGCCGCCGGTAGACCCGAGCGGCGGTCGACCAAAGCGCGATCTTTGCGACGGCTCGTCGCTCGCGCTCAGGGATCGGCGTGGGTGAGAATCCGGCACATGTTATGATCGGCTGTGAACCGGTTCCTTGGAGACCCAAGCCTCCGTCATGAACACCGTCACGATCACAATCCGCTCCGATGGCGTCTCTCTTGTCACGGATTTCTGTCTCATCTTCGTTCCTCGACGACTACGATGAGCCAGAAACCCTCCGTTATGAAATCAACTCAGATGGCCCATAGGCGCTGACGGTAGACATAAGTGACGCGTCCCCTGCGTGGCGCTCTGCCCATGCCTAACCAGATTTCGATCTTCAGCGATCTCCAACCGCGGTCCGGGACACTCAGTTTGGCTCAATCAAACGCCGCCAATCTCCGACCGGTTTCCTCCGCCAATGTTCGCAGAAGCTCGGCCGCCGGCAGTTCACGCGACAGTGCGGCCGATTGACCTGCGAACATCGGCGTAAGCTCTTGATCGCCGCTGGCCTCCAGAGGATCGGTCAAGCCCAACTGCGCAGGGAACGGGAGTGGCTCCGCGCAAGAGGCCGACAGTTCGTCTACGAGCCGGTTTCTGATCGCCCGTGCCGGCCTACCCGAGAGAACGCGTGTCACCTGCGTGCTGTTGTCGTTCGCTGACGAAAGGGCAAGGCGATACGCGTCCGGCACATCTGCCTCGTCGCAACGGAGGAAAGCTGTTCCCAGCTGAACCGCGCTGGCGCCCAGCATCAACGCCGCTGCGATGGTGCGTCCGTCTGCAATTCCCCCGGCAGCGATCACGGGAACTCTTACCGCATCGACGACTTGCGGGAGGAGCGAGAAGAGGCCTGGTTGAAGGCTGATATCGACACCCGAAAAAGTTCCCCTGTGCCCGCCGGCCTCGGCTCCTTGAGCGATGATCCCATCGACGCCTCGGGCTTCGAGCAATCGAGCTTCCGCGACGGTCGTTGCGCTGCAGAGGACGAAGATACCGGCGGCCTTGATCGCTTCCATGATATCCGGGTCCGGCAATCCGAAATGAAAGCTCACGACTTCCGGTTTGACCCTCTGGAGCATCGCCAGATGATCGGGACTGACGACGCCAGCGGAAGCGACGGGTGTGGGCAACGGCCCGAGCTCCGCCTTGTCGTAGAAAGCCTGCAAGAGCTCGCGCATCGGGAGGCTGGTGTTGGTCAAATCACCCGGATCTTCCCAAAGCGGGTAGTTTACATTCAAGGCTCCTCCAGCCTGCTGGCGAAACCCGGCAATCCGCCGTTCCGCGTCTTCTGCCGAGAACCCCCACATCCCCAAGCCGCCCAAGCCGCCGGCGTTGCTGACTGCCGCAGCGAGCGCCGGCGTTGTGTAGCCACCCATCGGCGCCTGAAAGATCGGCAAATGGAGATTGAGCCGCTCGGTCAACTCGTTCTGAGACCACATTGCACTTGTCCCCCAATATGAAGCCTTACGAGATCGAGCGGCAGGATGGCATTCGCGGAGCGTCGGCAGCTCTTTCCGGTCGGCTATTCTTCCGTTTTTTGGTGCTTTGTGGCCATAGCCTTGATGTCGGCAATCGCGACTCGAGCGGACACCTGAAGCTTTGCCCCGAATGGCAACTTCGTCCGCAGCTGAGACATGGACTGCGGCGTCAAATGTGTCCGGTGACCGACCCAAAGCAGACTTCTTCCCCGTTTATGAGTACACGGCCTATAGCCTCGATGGCGGCCTGGCCTCTCACCGCCGCCAACGTGAAGCCTGTCACGCCGCGAAGAACTCCTCCTGGAGCTTCTCGAAGAGAGCGACATCGTCCTCAGCCCTTGTGAACAGGTGGCCATAGACATCCATCGTGACGGAGATATTGCTGTGACCGAGGAAGACCTGGACCTTCTTGCTCGGCCAGTTCTGCTCGATCATCAACGAGGCGGCGGCGTGGCGAAGGGCGTGGATGCCAAAGCGCGGCTTGCCGTTCTTGTCGACGATCCCGCACTCGATCATCAGCGGATTGAAGACCCGCGTGCGGAAATTCCCGTAGCTCTCGATCTTTCCCTTCCCGTTCGGGAAGACGAGAGCGAGTTCGCCCGTCGGGCATCGCTCGCGCCAGTCGATGAGCGTCTCGCGCACGAGCGGCATCATCGGAATCTCCCGCCGGCCAGCGGCACTTTTGGGCGCACCGATCTCATTAAGACGGTCGGCACGCTGCGTGACACGGATCACGCGGCGCTCGAAATCTACATTCGCCCAGGTCAGGCCCCGAAGTTCAGAAATCCGCATACCCGTGAAGGCCGCAGTGACGATGAGGGGGCGCCAACGCTCGGGTGCCTTCTCGATCAGGAGCCTGATCTCGGCTTTGGTCGGCACAACGGCATCCTTCTCGTGTCGGCTGCGCTTCGGCATCTTTACCTGGGCTGCGACATTGCGGTCGATCCACTCGCGGTCGAGAGCTTCATTGAGGATCGAAACGAGGGTCTTCATGACCTTGCGCGTCATCGCGTGCGAGACGCTGGCATCGAGCAGATGATCCATGAAATCCCGCACGTCAGCCTTTCGGAAATCGGTGAGGATGCGCTTCCCGATGCGGGGCTCAATGTGGTTCGACCACTGGCTTCGATACGTTTTGATGGTCTGGCGCTCGAGGCCTTTTCGCTCGCAGGATGCGAGCCAGCTGTGGGCGGCGTCAGCGACGGCCTTGATGGGGTTCATTCGTATCTAACTCCCTAGAATGTTTACGATAACTCTATTATAGACGCCCAGACGCTTGGCGTCGGGCGCTTTTCCAGTCGGAGCGTTGGGAAAATGCTTCTTTCCGCGTGGCGGCGTGAAATCCAGCCAAATGTCAACGTAACGTCAACGAAAGATCAACAGATTCCGACGAAATGCATTGACGTTCTTTCCTTGAGAATCGATTTCTACACACATGAGTGAAATCGATTCTCCCAAGCCTGCCATCGGCTACCTTCTCCAGACACGAGGCAGAAGGCACCAGAATGTTGCTCCTCACGAGCGCCGGGAGGTTCAGGCACAGATGGATGTGCTGCGGCTCGCGAAGGACCGGCTCAACCTAATGTATAAGTCTATCGAGCTGGACTTCGCGCCACGACGGCTTGTGCGCATCGATCAGCTGCCCGAACTCGTGAAGCTCATAGAGAGCCACGGCCATAGAGACCCGCAGATCGTAATTGCCGATGCCTTCGACTTGATCGCGCGCTTCTCCATGAAGGAATGGCCTCAATTAGTGAGCGTCATCGCCCGCACCGTCGTAGACGGACGCTCCGGGAAAGCTCTCAAGACTATGGAGCCCCAGCGCATCTTCGACACCGCGAAAGCCGCACAGGATAGACTGCTTCTCTCACGTGCCCGTGCCCTGAGAAGCGCCAAGACCAGAAAGCTCAGATGCACGACGAATGTCGCTTCTCCCGGAACGCGGAAGGCGGCACTTCGCGGGAAGAAACGATTGGCCCTCAGGCGGGCAGAACCAATCTACCAACTCTACAAGAAGTTGTGCGCGGAGGCCGGCAGCGATCACGTCCCATACCCTCGTGTAGCTGAACGCGCCAACGAACTCGGCCTCAAGACGTCGCGTGGAAACCCTTACGACGCCGCAAAGGCACGTGATGCGGTTCTGCGGTGTAAGCTGCAAGAGCACAAGAAGACCGAGCACGAGAAATCCTGAGTTGGCCGCCGACATCTACGGCGTGCAACTGGACGGGTTCAGAGAGCTCACCAGAGCGCCCCAAGGAGCCACTCACGGGTTTCTGACAACCTGGTAGTGGAGGCGCGAGATACCGGCCTACGCGCGGCCCAGCGAGCCTCTGAGCACTGGGGTCTTGAGGCTCACGAGGGCACTCTCGCGATGACCGACCATGTCGCCAAGATCGGCGCATTTTCATAATCTTTGAGTGCAATCACTTTGTGCCATTCGTGATTGTCGGCCCCGGCGGCGACAACGCCGGGGTCGCTCTAAACTGAGAAGCGGAGAGTTAGTCCTGACAGCGAAACGGCCCTGAGGGCGCGCCAGGCGCCCGGATTGGGATATTCGCTGGGGCAGGCAGGCACCCGTGATCAAGAGCGTCGGCGACCTCTCTCAGCTTCGCCGTAGTAAATTGTCTCGGCATACCCAGGTGGTCCGCCTCTTCCGCGGACGCGATGGCAATGACGCTAATCAGCTGGGTCGGAGAAAGTCTCTTTCCGATGTCGGACCCAGCGAAGTCCCTGACCAATTCAAAAGCACTCGACACAGCGCGATCAATATCGCGCATCTCCGGAAAACGCATACGCACCTCTAGACTGAACACTCATCTTTTACCGACTCAGGCTGTTAAAAGATTGAGGCCGATTATTGACTCACGCATCAATTGTGCGAGCGCATGGCGGGGCAAGCATCTGGGTTGGGCAATGAAACCCCATAATCTAGCGCCAAGGCTTCACCGGGTCGCGACGACTAGTAAGGTAGCGATAAAGCCGGAAGCGTTGGGCGTGGCGAAGGCCATCACGCCACCGATTGGCTGTCTTCCAGAGGTTCTCGTCAAAGTTGCAGAATCAGAGACATCGACTCTGGCGTGACACCTCCAAGTCGAAGCGGTTTGGTCCGTGAGCCAACTGAGATGCTCCTATAGTGGCACATCAACTCGCAGCAGGGAGAGCATGAGCATTGCGCCCATGAGGCTCGCGAGAGGAAAAGCCACCCTCCTCTCATTCATACGGTCGGTGATTTTTCCTTTCATCGGACGCATGATCACCGAATGACCCCGGTCACAAGCAATCGTCGCATGCCAGCGTCTCCGCAATTGCGCCATGACCGGATCGCCGACCAGTTCCTGAGGGTGGATGATCTTACCGAAACGCAGGATGTCGTCAGGTTCTGGGTGATAACCTACTGCAAGGCTACCGATCCACCCTGATGCCTTGGCGAAAGCGTTTCCGAAGCTCCTGGGGTCACGCAAACGTTTACTCTCGGTTAACCATTCGGCGGGACATGCTTGCTCTGTCGAATAACCTCGATCTGTGATCCACCGAACCACCAAGGTTAATCGTAGAATGGAGACCTGTAGAATGCGTTTCCCATTTCTGGCCTGCGGGCTGGTGTCGTTTGCTCTGGCCGGATGCTCTGGAACGATCCCAGTCGAGTATCGCCCGCAGTCCTTCATTTCGATCACCGGTGCGTCGGCTTCCATGGGAGATTTCGACTATGCCCCGGCGAGAACGGGAGGGCTGAGTCCGAACCAACTCCAGAACACGGCCGCCGGCTCGATTTACATCGGCGAGGACGTGGCCAGCTACGTCCGTCGAGCGACCGCTCTCGAAATGCAAAAGGCGGGCGTCGACATCGCCGAAGGAAACGGACGCATGATCGAGGGCGAAGTGCTTGAACTCATGGCGGACGACCTCGGCTACTCGGTGGACTGGTCATACGCCATCACCTATCGCGTGGTTGACGCGAGCACCAAACGCGAGATGTTCTCCAAAACGTATCGTCCAGAGCCGCGCAAGACGGGAAAGTTCGGCAACCCGTCGGACTACACGCCATCGGTGAATCTTCTCATCCTTGATGCAGCAGAGCAGTTCATGGCCGACGTGAAGCGCGACGGCCTGCTTGCAACGACGCTCGCGACTCGCTGACGGAAGACTTATCGTGCGACCCGGAGGAGTTCCCTCGGGTGGCGGAGCTTTGCTGAGTGGCAGAATGGAGTTGAGCGTGCGCCTTCTATTTATTTTTGTTGCCTCGTCCGCCCTCCTCGGAGCGTGCGGCACGACCTATCAAATGCCTGAGATCGACCAGGCCAATCTTGCCGAAGCGAACCGAATCCTGACCGAAGAAAGAGGCAGCGGCATTTCACGCAACCTCTCCGATGAGGATGCGGTCGCAGTTTACATACAGGTCGCCGCGGACATTGAGCCAGTCGCCGAGCAGTTCTGCCGCGAAGAGCACCCGGATGAGCCGTTCTCCTTCTGCGACTACGAATTCCGGGTCAACACCGACCCATCCGCGCCCGTGAATGCTACGCAGAGATACGTCGACGATCGTCCTGTCCTCACGTTCAACCGGGCGCTCCTCACAAGCGTCCGAAACCCTGACGAGCTTGCATTCATAGCGGGGCATGAAGCCGGTCATCACATCGCCGGGCACATCGAGAAGAAGCAGCAGCAACAGTTGGCAGGCGCTCTCCTCATGGGTGTCCTGATGGGCGTCGCGCAGGCCGGTGCCGCCTATAATAATCCCTACTACCGAAGCGATCCGAACGCGGTCGGAAACGCGATGGCCGCTGGCGGCGCAATGGGAGGACATGCCTACAGCCAGACCTACGAACTGGAGTCCGATTTGATCGGCTCCTACATCGCGGCACGTGCGGGTTACGATCCCGAGGTAGGCGCCCGCTTCTTCGCCAAGCTCGACAAGGACGAAGCCGGAGAGGAGGGCATGAACCTTTGGTCGACGCATCCTAGTTCGCCTGAGCGAATTGCCATCGTGCTCGAAGCAAACCGTGAGATTCACCAAAAAATCGCGGTCGGCGCGTCTCTTCGGCCCGACGTGGAAGCGCGCATGCCAGCGAGCCCGCCGACACCATCCGGTCCGAAGAGCGCCTGGTGATTTCTGCGTCCTAATCTCGCACACAATCGAGACGACCTTCGATGTCGGCCTGATCTCTCACTGCCGCCACCGTAAAGGCGCTCAAGCCGCGAAGAACTCCTTCTCGAGCTTCTTGACGAACGCGACATCGTCCTCGGCCTTCGTGGACAGGTAGCCAGAGGCGCCGCTGCGGCGACCGCCTTGAGGCCACCCCCTGCCGGCCTTTATGCATTAGAGAGTGCTGAAAATTGAGGACCAGCATTGCAGACACTCTCCGCCAGCGCCGTCCATTCGACCGCGGCCTCTCAGTGGCCAAGACCCCGCCGCCGTGCAATCTGCGCGAACACTGCATCGATGAGTTCCATCTCCACCTCGTCAAAGTCGTCATCGAACGCCTCGCCCGTTGCGTCGCGGAACCTGTTGACGAGATCAACCTCCGTGAGCGTGAGCGGTTCATGCCCGCAATCGCGGATCGTGTCCCAGACCTCGGGATAGTCCTCCTCCATCACAAGGCGCATCAGCACCAGGCTGTTCACACCGAGTGCTCGGGCGAGCTCGGGAACCTTGGCAGGTGCGATGCGGGCGGTGCCCCGCGTCACTTCACGCAGAATTCCTGTCTCTCTAAACCCCGCATCTGCGGCGATCTCCTCGATTGATCTTCCCGACCACTCGACTGCGTCGGCGATGAAGTCCTTGAGCAATGTTGGCTTCGGCATCTTCATGATCCTGTCGTGATGTCTGCGATGCGGGTGAACTTGCTCGTCAGCCAATCCCGACGAGCACAGTCCATTCAGCCGCGGCCTCTCAGTCCGCCCGGCCAAGGCGGCGCCAAGCGATGATCTCGAAGGTCGCCTCGAGCAGCTGGTGCTCGAAGGCGTCGAACGCATCTTCCGTCACGTCCCTCGTCGCCGCGCGGAACTTGTCGAGCAACTCCACCTCGTGCAGCTCGATCGGGTCGTAGCCGCTGTCGCGGATCGCCCGCCAGATTTCCGGGTGATCCTGCGCGAGGACCCGCCGCATGAGTTCCGAGCGAGATACACCCAGCGCCTCCGCAAGCTCGGGCACGCGCGCCGGAGGAACCTGCGCATCGCCCGTCTTCAACATGCTGATGAAGTTGGGCCGCACGAAGCCGACCTCGCGGGCGATTTCCTTCTGGGTCTTGCCACACTCGACAAGAGCCAGAGAGATGAACTCCGCCACCGTCATTTCTTTCGCCATCTTAGAATTTCTCCTTGCTGCTTGAGATTTCTTCGATGGTATTATTTTAGAGACCGCAATACATGAATGCAGAGACAGGGCGTAATTTTCCAATTAACTCTATTGATAAAGACCGGGCAATGAAGCGCCCGCCAGGGAAAGGCGAGCGGCGCGCCTCCATGGGAATGGGAAGCGGAAGTCCTAGACGACTACCGGTCTATTGAGTGGGGTCACTCGAGTCAGCCGGCTCGCGGGAGAGCTTTCCTTACGGTTGGCCTTCTGCATCCGCATCGAGCACATCTGCGTGCTCATGAGAATGTTGCAAGAGACAACGACAGCTATCAAGGCCTGGTCCAGGCAGGAAACGCGATCAGCAAATCAGATTGCTCGCACAACGGTCCAGCGTCGGCTTGCACCTAAACCACATCAAGTTCTTCTAGGGCCGCTTTTACCTCAGGCCGGAGCCAGTAATGCTGACGCCCGGCAATTTTTTCCTTTCGGACCAGCACACTCGACTGATCCTTATGGCCCGGCAAGAGGTGCCGAAAGCATCCATATCGCTCGTAGACGAGGTGACCGAGGTAGAGCCCCATGCCCTCGTTATTAAAGAGCCGCGTGCATTCTTCGGCCGATATGCCGGGATGCTCCGCAAGAATCTTCAAGAGCAGCCGCTCCTTCGATGAGGGCGGACGAGCTTGTCCGAAGCCGTAGCGGACGGCATCGGCCAACGTCATTCCTGCGGCTTCACGCGCCCAGGTCGCGTTCGCCTCCGCGGCGTCACCATCGACGTCGATTGGGCGGGCTTCGAGTTCGTCGTCGATTGCCGCGATGAAATCCATCAGGTGGCCAGCCGAGTCAGCCGACTTCGCTCGCTCGCGCCATTCCCGCAATCTCTTCGTCGAAGTCGAGGGAATGCGATCACGGGCATTCTTGATGTTTTTTTCGGAGAATGGACCCTTCGACATCGGACCTCCACGTCGCTAGTTGGGATCATTTGAGAACGGATTTGAATGTCGTGAAGGAGGCCCCGCGTCTAACTCAAGAAACGCTCGAGACCATCCCAGTCGATTGTCTCGGGCGCCCGCGTCCTTGGGTCTATGAGGCCGGTTTCTTCAAGGGTCCAGTCGCACCGCCCAAAGTTGCACGGCGCGCACGTTATGACCACGTTCTCAAGCGAGTTGTCGCCCCCTCGGCTGTGCGGCAGAAGATGATCGAACTGGAGCCACATGCACTGGAATGCCGCGTGCTGCTCCGCTTCGCGGCCACCCCATCTGCAAGAGTCAGGATAAATCTTCTGGATCGCCTTCCGCACTCGCGGTTCGATTACTGGAATGCCGCAAAATCGGCACCGATGACCATCTCGGGCAATGAGCGCCCGCCTCTCTTCGGCCGAAGGCATTCGAGCGTTCTTTCTCTGCACCTTTGTTAAGAGTGGAGGAGCGCCCGGCACCTCTCGATAACGATGAATCTCTTGATCGAACTTGCCCCAAATCTTCTTTGTCCACTCCGCGATCAGGGGCAAGTCCGCGGCTCGAAGCAACGCATCGGCCGTGCGTCGGTCTCCCGCAACGTGAGCACTCGCAGCTTGATCAAGAAGCCGGGCCGCCTCGAAGATTGCTTCCACCGGCTCGAGAAGGCACCGGCGCGGCGCAAGAAATGCTCGATCGTTCATGCCGTCACCTCCGATGCAAAGTTGCCTGATGCGACGTCAGCAGCTCGAGTGCATTAATGCGACGTATCCACAGAGAAACTGCTCCCGCTCGACAAGGCCATGAAGTAACGTAGCGGCATGGCCAAATTCTTTTGCGACGGCACCCAGATTGCCGCGCCCGCTGACATCATTCCATCCCTTGCTGGCGGTGAAAAGCATTGGCGCAAAGGACGGTCTGCGTTCGAGTTGGCGCATGCCTGGATGGACGCTGACAAAATTCCGCCCGCAGTCATGTGCGTCATTTCCGAACGACCGGAATTCGCCGCAGCGCGTCTTGTCGAAGGGCACTTCGAGAGAACGACACCCATTCCAGGACGTGGAAAGGCGAGCCAGACCGACCTCCTCGCGCTTTGCGAGGCGCGTGGTGAACGTTTCGTCCTCGGCATCGAAGGCAAGGTCGATGAAACGCTCGGCCCTCTGGTGAGCGAATGGGATGATGCCAGCCCGAACCGCCGCGCAAGGCTATCGGGCTTGATTGAGTTGCTTGAGGCAAACCCGGCTGGCACGGCCCGGCTTCGATACCAGCTGCTGCACCGCACCGCGGCCGCCCTCATTGAAGCGAAACACTTCGGAACGCGACACGCGATCATGCTGGTTCATTCCTTCGATCCAGCGCACGCTTGGTTCGATGACTTCTCGAACTTCGCAGCCTGGCTCGGAGCCCCGTGCCCCTCTCCCGGCCGGCTCTCGGCACCTCTCAATCGCAGCGGCGTTTACCTCTATCTCGGCTGGTGTGCCGACAAACCGGCCGCCTAGAAGAACCAGGCGAAGCGCCGGTCAGCGATCGCACCACCAATTTTGTGCATGACGGTGAGATGAATGTTTGCGGTTTATGACTTGGAGACCAGCGGCATCTCGCCCGCCTTTGACCAGCCGCTCCAATTCGCGGCCATCCTGACCGACGACGAACTGAACCCCGTCGAGCGCGTGAACATCCGCTGCCGGCTGGCGCCGCACATCCTGCCATCGCCGATGGCACTCGTGGTCACCGGCGTGACGCCCGAGACGCTGACGGACCCGTCGCTCCCAAGCTGGTTCGAGTTCACGAGATTGATCCGCGATCTCATCCTGCGCTGGTCGCCGGCGACATGGACGGGTTTCAACACGCTCAACTTCGACGAGGAATTCCTGCGCCAGTCCTTTTACCAGAACCTTTGCCCGAACCTTTACGAGACCCAGTTCAACGGGAACGACCGGCTCGACATCATGCGCCTCGCCTGGGCGGTCTGGACCGAAGCGCCCGAGGCGCTCGAATGGCCCGTGGACGATCTCGGGCGCATCCTTTTCAGGCTCGACCGGCTCGCCCCGCTCAACGGCTTCACGGCACACAACGCGCATGACGCGCTCGGGGACGTAGAAGCGACGATCTTTCTCGCCCGGCTCATCAGAGATCGCGCGCCATGCGTATGGGAAGCGGGGCTCCGCAACCGCAACAAGCACACCGTCAACGACCTGCTCGCCACCGGCAGGCCACTCAGGCTCGTCGATCGTTTCGGCTCTGCGCCGCCTAGGGCATTCACGGGATGCTACTGCGGCAGGAACGCAAACAACCCGAACAGCGTCGGTTTCCTCGACCTCGACTTGGCAGACCCGGCAGAGCTTATCGCAGCCGATGACAGCGCACTCGATGCTGCTGTCGGCGCGATGCCAAAGGTCATCCGCTCGTTCGCGGTGAACAAGCTTCCGCTCCTGTTCGAGGTCGATGGACCGGAAGGAGAGGCCCATCGCCGCGCGCGCCTCGTGGCCGAACGACCTGACTTCCATGAGCGTGTTGGCGCTGCCCTCGCTCGGCGCTCCGCCAGCTGGGAGAGCGAAGCATCCGAACACCCCGAGGAGAACATCTACGGTGGTTTCTACACGCGCGCGGACCAGGCACTGCTAGAGCGCTTCCATGAAGCCAGCTGGGACGAACGGCTTCACATCCTCAGCCAGCTGTCCGACACGCGGCTGGTCCAACTCGGGCGTCGGCTGGCCATGATCGAGAACCCCGAGGCGTTCAGCGAAAGGATCGAGGAAGTGGCAGAGACGATCCTCGCCCGGCTGACGAGGCCAGTTGAGGAACGACCAAAGTGGACAACGTTCCCGCAAGCCGAGCTCGAAATCGAAGAGATCGAGGCGAGGAGAATTCTGGATGCCGCTGGGCTCGAGGCGTTGAGGTCATTCTACACCGCGAGGCAGCACGCCCTGATGCAAGGAGAACTCCCGTGACGAGCGAGATTGAACCGACGAGCACCCGACGCGACGAGGCGCCTCGTCCGAAGAAGAAGCGCCTCGATCCGCTGCTGGTCGGCAATGTCGGGCTCTACTACTGCTGCTATCACCTCTCGCTCCTCGGCTGGAACGTGATGCCCACGGCTCGCAACGCGCGCGGCGTGGACATCATTGCCTACAACCACGATGCCTCTCACTTCGTTGGCGTGCAGGTAAAAGCGCTGAGTCAGAGAGCCGCCGTTCCACTCGGCACGTCACTCGACAACATCATGGGCGACTTCTGGGTTGTCGTGAACAGAGTGACATCGAACACGCCCGCGGCCTTCGTGATGCTCCCATGCGAGGTCCGCAAGAGGGCGACCATGAGCGGGAGGGATGGCCGCGCATCATACTGGCTCGAACCGCGCGATTACGAGGAGGAGCCGTTCCGGGATGCCTGGGAGGCGATCGGCAATCCGCTGATTGAAGGCTGAGAGCTAGTTGCGCTGCCGAACTGCGCGTGCGCCGCGTGGCGCGAAAGCAATCTCTCGCCGTGGCGCGCGCTTCAACGAGCCATGACAGCGATGCAGGGAGGGTGCTTTTGATGAGAGCATCGTGGAACTCTGCACCCACGAGAGCGACCGTGATCGCCGGTGAGTGGATCATCACCTTACAAATATGAACCGGCAAAAAAGTCTTAAAACAAAATTACCGGCGAGGGGAACCCGCTGTTCAATTTGGCGTTGTCGATTTGCAGACTTTCGCCACACACTACGTAGACGCACACGCAGACGCAGGGTTACGCCACAACCGAAACCATAAACGCTGCCTCTGGGTATTAGCGGCGGCGTTTATGAACCGTTAAAGACTCTGTGAGAACGTAAGCGCGACTGCCCTAACAATTGGTTGAGGGGCAGCCGCAGAACGCTAAACGAGCAAAACACGCCACCTGCGGAGCAAGCAACTTGGTGGCATGTTGTTTCCACGAACGGCGCATGTCGAATGCCGGGCCGGTGTACGGCTTCTTTGTGGCAGGGCCATTTGAACCGGCTGCGAGACTGACGAAAAGCCGCCTCCCAGAGCGCCATAGAGCCTCAGAGATCGCGCCACAGCGGCGCCTATCCGAAGAGGTGACCTGCGCGCCCAAGGAGAGACGACGGGCTCCACGGCGGCCTGTGCGTGCCTGCGGGCATATGGGTTCTGCGGCTCAAGCCCAGGCACTGATCGCCTCACGATCGCGACGGTTTAGTAGTCCAACGAAATCTTGACCCGCTCTGGCCCGATCCCTGCCAGCTTTGCGATCCTTTGCTTGGCATCATTGATAACGCTGGAAAGGCTTTCTTCGGGTGCCGCAGAAACTTTGCACCCGGCACCATCATCCGGTGCGTTGCGATCCGAGCCGAATTCGAGATAGGCGCCAGATACTCTGAGAACTCTCGCAAGCTCAGCAAGATTATGCGGCCGAGGCTCAGTGTTGCCCTCTTCCCAGTTCCACACGCACGTAGTCGAAACGCCGACAGCTTTTCCGAGACCTGTCTTAGACATTCCCCGTTCTTCACGGAGCTTCCTGAGGCGGGCTGCAAACGAGTGCGAAACCGGGATCATTGCGGCGTCTCCTTCCAGGCTCTTTGTGCGAGTCTTCGGCGCCGAGGATAACACGAGCATCACTTTTTGAAAGTGAAAAGTGAGAAGTTTCACATTAAAAGGTAATCCTCACTTTGCCCGACGAGGGAACCAATGAGATCACTGCAAGGAAGGCGCCACGCATTCCTCATCCCGTGGGCGTGAATGCCGGCATCGGAAAGGGACACCGCACCACCTTCGCCGCAGCCAGAGAAAGATAGGAAACGGGGGCAGCCGCCGATTTCCTCCGCTTCACCTAGCCTGTCAGAAGCGAGTTTCATAAACAACAAATTTTTACCGTTAAATTTGGCGTATTTTTGAATCTTAAAAGGAATCCAAAAGACTCAAACTACACTTACTCTATTAATATAAAAGAAGGCACCCAACGGGATGGAGGCGTCGGCGGCACAAGATTTGGATACCGATGACCTCATGGCAACACTATATCTTGCGCCTGAGGTCAACTGGAGAACTCTTCTCAAAACCCAGGCGGCTTCGCTACCGCCTCCTCCCGTAGGGTCCGGAGCCCATCCCGACGCCTCGACTAGAGTGAGGGTGAACTGGATAGTGGCGGGAGATCGCGTTGAGAGCCTTCCGCAGTTGGGCATGGTCGTGCGAGTGCACCCAACCCGAGTATATGAAGAACTTGTGAAGCGCCAACGAAACGGCGGGAAGTCTTGCGCGGATACGCTCGTGCGGAACCTCCTCGCCAAAGAGCAGGTAGAGGACCTGCGCGATTTCGCGTGGCGACGGCAGTTTGGAATGATGCCGCCCCTGTTTGTGCACGAGGTATCGAGCAATCGCAAACGCAAGAGTCGTTTTCATAACGTCGTCATGAGGGACGAGCGGGCCCGTCCGCTTATGGCCCGGGAAATCATAACTCCGGCCTCGGAACCAGATTACAAACCGCTTGGCCTCGAGATCGAACTGGATGATCTCCACCCCGTCTCCCATCACCTTGTCGCTACGCGGCAGCTTCATGAAGCCCATTGCGGCCAGCCCGATCTCTCCGCCGAGAGCCAGGTTCCAGTCAGGCTCTCCCTGCTTCTTGCGATCGAGCGCCATGGGGCGCCAACTCTCGCTTGGCCCGTTGTTCCAGATTTTCACGCGCGCGAGGTAAATCGCCCGACGGAGCTTGATTGGGATCGCCGGCCGCGCTGGACGTGATCCTCGTCCTTCTGGAATGTTGAAGACATCGACTCGGGGGCGACCGCTCTTTTTGCGCGGACCAACGGTCTCGGGGTCTAGAGAAAGTATTTCATGTTTCGGCATCGAAACTCCTCGATAAGAGAGAACTGAGACTGGCCCGCAAAGATGCGCGCGGCGTCGAACGATTTGACGGAGAGCAGGCGAGAATGCGAATGGCAACGAATGACACGTCAATGGAATCTCTCACTGCACCGTGTGCGCGGCGCACAGCTTGACCGGCTGGCTCGCTCTGCTGGCAAGGACAAGTCAGACCTCATCGACCACTGGATCAGGGCAGAGCTACGACGCGCGCCAGCGCGGGTGGATGGCTCTCCGGCGATCACTCCCGATGGCATCGCCGTCCGAACCTTGCGACAAGGCACAGAACGCTTCTTGAGCGTCAGGATCGACGGCAATGCACCGACACTCTTTCGCGTAATCCCCGATAGCGCGCCGACTGGCATCGAAAGCGGGTCCCATCTCCAACTGCTCGCCGCACTGCTCAGAACGAACGGGACGGGATCGGCAGGCGGAACCGCTGTCGGTGCCTTCGGTGGCGTGCTCATCGTTCACCGTCAGGGGCGTGGCTTCGTCATCCAGCAGTCCACGAAAGACCGGGATAGCATGAGAGAGAAGATATCGAAGGTGACGCTGACGACTGCGTTGTTGGAGGACTTCGGCGAAGCCATCGAGGACGCTCTGAGGCAAGTTGGTGGCATGATAGAAATTGAGCCTCGGGCGGGCGTCGACGACTGTTTCGAGCTCTTCGACTTGGCGAGTGGTTCCGATGCCAACAGTGAATGAACCGGGAGCGGTCTTCCTCGACCGATGGCGGATCACCGAAATGGACACCTAGGACAAAGACGTCCTCGATCTCTTCGAGGAGGCGCACATCACGTTCGAGGATCGCGCCGACGGAGAGGTCGCCTTCGTGTCCGTGAAGGGATGGCTGGAGTTTCGCTACGGGCAGCGCGACGGCCTGCCATGCGCCGAGTTCTCGTGGGAAGGAAAGAGCGACCGAGACGGCGCCTGCGGACGGGGGTGGGCCGTGCTTGAGACGAGTAAGAAAATTCGCGGGCACGTCTTCATTCATTGTTCGGACGACTCCGGGTTCGTCGCCGTGCGGGGTCATTCGACGAGATACGCTCAGGAAGCACTGTAATCGTGCGTAAGCGGGGCAGCGTGGCTCGCCGCTGGCTCAAGATATCAGTTCGTCACCCGGCGCACAGCAGCAACTGAGCGCGTCTCCGAGCGAATGGGTCTGGAACTCATGCGCGTCACCGAGCCTGTGCCGCGCTGGTCAATCGTGCTCTCATCTCTCAAACCTATCGACCATTTCGCTTCCATCCGAGAACCTCTGGGTGATTTCCACTGCCGAGGGCGTGAGCTTGAAGTTTACGACCTCGTCATGGGAGCCATCACGCCACCGCCCTTTAGAGCCATCTGGCTGCACGGTAGCCCAAACCACGCGCTTACCTTCAAGCTTGCATGCGTTTCGCCACTCTTTACGATCTCCCGCGCGAACATAGCTCGTCTTAATTTCTGAGGCCGTCGACCTGGTCACAGATATAATCTCAATTGGGCGGCCCATTATTGCGGCAATCGTAGCGCGACATACGAGTTCTTTTTCGTGAACCGAAATATTAACTTCGTCATCGCCGCAAGACACGATCATGATCCCAATCAAGAGCGACCCAAGTAGGCGAGTCGCCTGTCGTTTATTATCTCCATTTTCCAATTATAATACCTCGCAAACGATATATCTCATTCGATTTTGCTCCATCGACTATGCCCTCGGGCTGACGCGTCGATCAAGTAATCTGCAACTCTGGCGCGCAGCGTATGGTCGATGCTCGTGCTTCCCGGCCTGTGATCGGTCGCCCGAAAGTCCGAGGAGCATGATACAGGCTTCCTTTAGGCGCTCCTCTATGAGCGTCTCCAACCGAAGCGTCGCGGCCGATCGACGCCGAGCCGCCGGCTCCGTCTCTTCCCGCAGCGCTGACCCTCGGCACTGCTATTAGAGAATGGATCGGGGGCTCACGCGCCGGAACTCGCGAGTTATCTCCCGGCAAAGCCGACCCTTCCGGTCTCCCTAAAGTAGTGTAAGTTTCCCTCCGACATGACGCTCCATTCACCAACCGTTAACCAATTTTCTGGCCCGCTTCGGGGATGACGAAACTCGAGTCGCGCAACTTCCGCTTCATGCAGGCTCATGAGCCGCAGTTTGATCGCCTTGGCGCTCTTGCCGAGCGGAATTTCCGTGACGACCCCAACACGTGCCTCCTGAAACTCAGGCAGTTTGCTGAACTTCTCGCCCAGGAAGTGGCGGCACGCATCGGCCTCTACTGCTCGACCGACGAGAGCCAGGCCGATCTCCTGAGGCGGCTGAAAGTCGAACGGGCTGTGCCCACTGCCGCTCTCGATCTCTTCCATCAGGTGCGGAAGGCCGGCAACGATGCCGCGCACAACCACGCAGATGATCACGCCCTTGCGCTCACGACGCTGAAAATCACCCGGCAGCTGGCGATCTGGTTCCACAAGACATTCGAAAACGACCCGACCTTCAAGGCGGGGCCGTTCGTGCCGCCATCGGAGCCGGCAGCTGCCGAGGCCAGGCTGCTGGAGGAACTTGAGCGTCTCCAGAAACAGCTCGTTGAGAGCAAGAGCGCCGAAGAGCGTGCGAGGGAGGAAGCCGAGGCAGCTGCGCTGGCCCGTGAGACGGCGGAGGAACGCGCAAGGCGCGAAGCCGAGGAGCGCGCAACATGGGCCGAGCTTGCCGAGGAAGCTGAAACCGCGAAAAACGCGCTGGCCGAACAGCTGAGATCGCTCCAGGCGGCAGCGGAGCAGGCGACAGGCGCCCAAAAGCTGCATTTTCTGCAACTTGCCGAGGCAGCGGCGGAAGGCATCACCCTCGACGAGGCTGCCACGCGTGCGATCATCGACCAGCAGCTTCGAGATCGCGGCTGGGAAGCAGACAGCGAAGCGCTTCATTTCGCGCGGGGCACGCGACCCTCAAAGGGCCGGAGCATGGCGATTGCCGAATGGCCGACGGAAAACGGTCCTGCGGACTACGCCCTTTTCATCGATACGAAGCTCGTCGCGGTCGTCGAGGCGAAACGAAGGCGCAAGAACGTCTCCGCCGCGATCGACCAGGCCGAACGCTACGCGAAGGCATGCCGGCTCGATGGCGGCGCCGAGCCAGTCGGAGGTCCGTGGGGCGACTACCGCGCGCCCTTCGTCTTCGCGACGAACGGGCGCCCCTATCTCAAGCAGTTGGAGACCGAGAGCGGCATCTGGTTCCGCGACACGCGAAGAAATACCAACACGCGCCGCGCACTGACGGACTGGTTCACACCAGAAGGTCTGAAGGCCGAACTCGAAACCGATCGTGAAGCGGCACAAGAAGCCCTCAAGACCCAGCCGTTCAACTTTGGCTTCCCGCTGCGCCCCTATCAGCGAGCCGCGATCGAGAAGGTCGAGGAAGCGCTCGGCGAAGGGAAGCGCGAGCTACTGGTTGCAATGGCGACGGGCACAGGCAAGACCAAGCTCACGATTGCCCTTCTCTATCGCCTGCTGAATGTGAAGCGGTTCCGGCGGGTCTGCTTCGTCGTCGATCGCACAGCTCTAGGAGACCAGACGGCAGGCGAGTTTCGCACGACCAAGGTGATCGGCCCCCGCGCTTTCGCAGATATCTTCGACCTGAAAGACCTCGGAGACGCCGTTCCTGAGACGGAGACCAAGGTCCACATCTGCACGATCCAGGGATTGGTGAACCGTGTTCTCTTCGCGAACGAGCCGGGCACCGTCCCACCGATCGACCAATACGACCTGATCGTCGTGGACGAATGCCACAGGGGTTACCTGCTCGATCGCGAGATGTCGGATGACGAGCTCTCCTTCCGCTCAGAGACTGACTACATCTCGAAATACCGGCGCGTGCTCGAACATTTCGACGCGGTGAAGATCGGCCTCACGGCGACGCCGGCGCTCCACACCGTCGAGATATTCGGCGACCCCGTGTTTACCTATTCCTACCGCGAGGCCGTCATCGACGGCTTCCTGATCGACCATGAGCCGCCGATCAGGATCGAGACGGCGCTCGCCCAGGCTGGGATAACCTTCGGCGCCGGCGAGGAGGTCGAAATTCTCCACACGAAGACGGGTGAGATCGACCTCGCGCACCTACCCGACGAGATCAGCTTCGAGGTCGAGTCCTTCAACCGCAAGGTCATCACGGTCCCCTTCAACCGCACGGTGGCCGAGGAACTCGCGAAGCACATCGACCCTGGTCTGGACGGCAAGACGCTTGTCTTCGCGGCCACCGACGCCCATGCCGACATCGTCGTCGACGAGCTCAAGAAAGCCTTCGCGGCGGCATATGGAGAGATTGAGGATGGCGCTGTCAGGAAGATCACCGGCAGCGTCGATCGGGTTGGCTCTCTGATCCGCCATTATCGCAACGACAGCCAACCGAAGGTCGCAGTGACCGTCGACCTGCTGACCACCGGCATCGACGTGCCCAGCATCACGAGCCTCGTCTTTCTGCGGCGCGTTAACTCCCGCATCCTCTACGAACAGATGCTCGGTCGTGCGACGCGGCAGTGTCCCGACATCGGCAAGGAGACATTCCGCATCTTCGATGCTGTCGACCTCTATCCGCATCTCCAAAACCTGACCGACATGCGGCCAGTGGTGACCGACCCGAAGGTGGCCCTCGAAGAGCTCTTCGAGGAACTCACGAAGGCCGAGGCGGAGGAGCACCGCCAGTCGGTTCTGGATCAGATCGTCGTGAAGCTTCGGCGGCGCCTACGCCGCATGCACGACGAGGCGCGCCAGCGCTACGAGGCTACCACGGGCGAGAAACCGGAGGACACACTTAAGCGCTTCCAGGAAGGCACGGCGGAGAGCGCCCGGGAATGGGTAAAATCGAAGCCCAGAGGCTTCGCGAAGATTCTCGACTGGAACCCGGACGGTAGCGGCGGGCTCCACCTGCCGATCTCACACCACGACGACGAGGTCGTCGCCGTCACCCGTGGCTATGGTGACGCCGAGAAGCCCGAGGACTTTCTTGACGGTTTCACGGCTTTCGTTCGCGGCAACATCAACAAGATCGCTGCCCTCAATCTCGTGGTCCAGCGCCCGCGCGAACTGACCCGCGAACAGCTGCGCGAGCTTCGCCTAGAACTAGATCGGCTCGGCTACTCCGAGGCCAACCTCAAGCGTGCCTGGCAGGATGCGAAGAACGAGGACATCGCCGCCTCCATCATTGGCTTCGTGCGGCAGGCCGCCATCGGCGATCCGCTCGTTCCCTTCGCCGAGCGCGTCAACAAGGCCATGCAGCGCATCTACGCAAGCCGCCCCTGGACAGACCCGCAGCGGAAGTGGCTGAAGCGCATCGCCGAGCAGGTCGAGCGCGAGATCGTAGTTGACCGCGAGGCGCTGGATCGCGATCCCTTCGACAACCATGGTGGCTTCAATCGCCTGAACAAGGTGTTCGGCGGACAACTCGAAGGCATCATCAGCGATATCAACGAAGAACTCTGGAGGAAGACCGCGTGAACGAGGTCACGAGAACCACAGGCGACATCGTCCAGAAGCTCTGGTCGCTCTGCCACATCCTCCGCGACGACGGCGTCACCTACAACGAATACGTCACCGAGCTCACCTACCTCCTGTTCCTCAAGATGATGCAGGAGACCGGGCGCGAAGAGCGCCTGCCGCACGGCTATGGCTGGACCAGCCTCGCGGCCAAGCAGGGCCTCGACCAGCTCGAATACTACCGCCACCTCCTCCTCGATCTCGGCGACACCAAGAAGACGACCGACCCGACCGTGCTCGCGATCTTCACCGACGCCCAGACCAAGCTCAGGAAGCCGGCGAACCTCAAGGCGCTCACCTCCGCGATCGACAAGCTCGATTGGTATTCGGCGCGCGAGGAGGGGCTCGGCAACCTCTACGAGGGCCTGCTCGAAAAGAACGCGGCAGAGAAGAAGAGCGGCGCCGGCCAATACTTCACTCCCCGCCCCCTCATCGACTGCATGGTCCGCCTGATGAAGCCAAAGCCGGGCGAGACTATCGAAGACCCCGCCGCTGGCACCGGCGGCTTCCTTGTCGCGGCCGACCGCTACATCAAGGACGCAACCGACGACCTCTTCGAGCTGACCGAGGCGCAGGCGTATTTCCAGCGCCACCATGCCCTGAGCGGGCTCGAACTCGTGCCCGACGCCCACCGTCTCTGCCTGATGAATCTCATGCTCCACGGCATCGAGGGCAATGTGGACTGCGGCGACACGCTCTCGCCCGATGGCGAGGCGCTGGCGAAGGCCGACCTCATCCTGACCAATCCGCCGTTCGGCACCAAGAAGGGCGGCGGTCGGCCGACACGCTCGGACTTCTCGGTGACGGCGGAGACCTCCAACAAGCAGCTTGCCTTCGTCGAGCACATCGTGCGCGCCATGAAATCCGGTGGACGCGCTGCAGTCGTGCTTCCCGACAACGTGCTCTTCGAGGACAACACCGGACGGCGCCTGCGCAGCTGGCTGATGGAGCTCTGCGATCTCCACACCATCCTGCGCCTGCCGACCGGCATCTTCTACGCGCAGGGCGTGAAGACCAACGTCCTCTTCTTCACACGAGGCAAGACCGACAAGGCGAACACCGAGGCGGTCTGGGTCTACGACATGCGCGCGGGCCAGCCCTCCTACGGCAAGACGAGGCCCCTGCGGATCGAGGACTTCGCCGAGTTCAAGGCCGCTTTCGGCGACGACGAGCACGGCGGGGCCGAGCGGCAGGACCAGGGCGAGACGGGGCGCTGGCGCTCCTTCACACGCGAGGAGATCGCGGCGCGCGGCGATAATCTCGACATCTCCTGGCTCCGCGACGGCGAGGACGAGGCCGAGGAGGCGCTGCAGGACCCCGACGACATCACGGCGGCGATCCTCGGGCATCTGCGCGAGGCGCTCCGGGAAGTCGAGGCGCTGGCGGAGGAGCTTGAGGAAGGGAGCGAAGAACTCTCAGCGGTGGTCGAGGCAGCAGAATGAGCGATCACGGATTGCCAGAGAGTTGGGCAAGCGCCGAGATCGGTAGCCTCTGCGATCTGGTCAACGGGAAGGCTTTCAAGCCCAGCGACTGGACGGAGAATGGACTTCCGATTGTCCGCATCCAGAACCTCAACAACCCCGATGCACCATTCAATCACTATGACGGAGACGTTCAGGAGAAATTTCTGATCGGTGAAGGCGAACTCCTTTTCGCTTGGTCAGGCACGCCCGGCACATCTTTCGGCGCACACGTCTGGCGCGGTGGTGATGCCGTCCTAAACCAGCACATCTTTAAGGTCGAGTTCGACGAGAAGAACCTTGAGAAGGACTTTTTTCGCCTTGCTATCAATCAGCGGCTTGATGAGCTGATCGGGAAGGCTCATGGCGGGGTCGGCCTGCGCCACGTGACGAAGGGGGTATTCGAGCAGACCGAAATCGCCATACCGCCCCTTCCCGAGCAGCGGCGGATCGTGGACAAGCTGGACCGGCTCTCAGCGCGCTCGACGGCGGCGAGGCACCACCTCGCCCGCATCCCCATCCTCGCCGCCCGCGCAAAGCAGGCGATTCTAGCGAAGGCGTTCCGGGGTGAGTTGACGGCGGATCAGAGACAGGCCGTGGGAGCAAGGAACTGGCGTTACGGAGCTGCGAAAGACCTATGCGACCTGGTGCAGAGTGGAGGAACGCCCAAGAAAGGCTTTACCGAGAAAGCAGGGGTGCCGTTCTTAAAGGTGTATAATCTCGTCAATCAAACTGTTGATTTCGACTACCGATCACAGTTCGTTTCAGAGCAAGTTCACCGAACGGAGTTGAGAAAATCCGTCGCGCAGCCAGGTGATGTTTTGATGAACATCGTCGGCCCTCCCTTGGGCAAGGTGGCAATTGTTCCGAATGAATACCCGGAGTGGAATGTTAATCAAGCTATCACCGTGTTTCGCCCGGGGCCAAATATATCGAGTAAGTGGCTATATTACTTCTTGCGCTCAGGAATTCCTGTAGAATCAATATATCATGAAACGAAAGGTTCTGCAGGGCAGGTCAATATTTCGCTGTCTCAATGCCGAAACTTCACGATACCAACTCCTGACGATACTGAACAGGCAGAGATTGTGAGCCGAATCGAGACTGCCTTCGCATACATCGACCGCATGGCCGAAGAAGCCTCTCGCGCCGCGCATCTCCTCGATCGCCTCGACGAGCGCCTCCTTGCCAAGGCATTCCGCGGCGAACTCGTGCCCCAGGACCCCAACGACGAACCCGCCGAAGCCCTCCTCGCCCGCATCCGCGCCACCCGTGCGGCCGAGCCGAAGGCGAAGCGGGGCCGTCGCCGGAATTCTACGAGGGCTGCTACTGGAGATAATTGATGAGCAACGTCTTTTCCGACGCGCTTGCGCCTCTCGCCGCGCGGATGCCCAAGGCATTGCGCGAGATCGAGATACTCAGAGTTGCAGCTCAACTCAATGGCGACGATCACGCCACCTCCCTCGAAGCCGCAAGGCGCGCGGTGCTTGCTTGGACCAAGAAACGTGCGGGTGGCCCGCTGCCTCGCGCAGCATGGGAATTTCAGGAGTTCGACTACCTCGCAGGCGGGCGTAACAGTTCTGCCGTTCGCATCACCGGCAATGGCGCAGATATCTGGGCTCTCCGAGCGGACGACCCGGATAGGGAGGTAGCCGGGAGAAATTGGACGACCGAGGTCGTCGTCGGCGCACAGCCGGGCCAACGGCCGCATGTCAGCGCCCGCCTCACAGTAAGCACCACCGAGTCCGAGTTAGCTTTCCAGCCCGCCGTTCCTGGACTCGTGCTCCAATGGATTGACGCTCCTGGCCTTATAAGAGGCGGTCGTGAGATCACCTCTTCGCCAACGATGATCGGATCGGAAGGCTCGGTAGAAGACCTGTGCGACTTTCTCGTCGACCCCGACCGCCGCTTGCCGGTCTACGTCGTAACCCTTCCCGAAGACACGACGACGCCTCTCATCGACGCAGAGGCTGTTGCCAAAGCAACGGCGTGCATCGCTCGCATCTTCATCGTGCCTTCGCAACTTACTTGGGTTCTCACCCGACGCTTCGGTAGGTATCGCTCGGTGTTCGGAGGCGCAGTCAGAGCTTACATGCCTGGTTTCAACGAAGCTGATGATCCGTATCGGCATCGACTCTTCCTGTCCGAACGATTGAAGACCGAAGATGATTGGCGAGCTTGCGGGACGTGGCTTCGCAGCACCGCGGCTACAACAAGCATCACGGCCAACCGTCTGGGACGGGAGATAATCGACTTCGCGTTCGTCCGAACGGCGAGCCGCAAGCTCCAAGTGACGAGCCTTCGAGAACGCCGGGCGCCAGATGCAGAGCAGCTCGAAGTCCAAAGACTGCTGAACGAAAGCTTGGAGAAGCAACTCAACGAGAAGGAAAAGGAGATAGAAATCTCAGTGGGGCTTGCCGCGGAAGCAGAAGAGCGGGCGGCATCATCCGAAAAGGAGTTCCGATCCCTTCTCTACCGCTTCCGCGCGCTCGAGACGCGCCTCAACGCGATCGGCGCAGAGAAAGAGCCAGCACAACCCCTGCCGTCGTCATGGGATGAATTTCTCGACTGGATCGACGCAGAATTCTCGGACCGAGTCCTTCTCACGCCTTCTGCGAGGCGTCTCGTCAAGAAGCCGGATTTCGCGGATGTTGAGCAGGTTGCCAGAGCGGTCACTTGGCTAGCCACGGAAGCTCGGAGTCGCCTCATGGACGGGGGAGGAAGTCTCCGTGACGCCGCTATCGAAGAAGGCGTCAGGAACACGCTCTGTGGAGGGGATGAGTATAATACCCATTGGCATGGACAGAAGCGCCTCGTGGACTGGCACGTCAAAAATGGTGGCAACACGCGAGCGCCAGAGCGCTGCCTACGGATATATTATTTCTGGGAGCCGGAGACCCAGCAGATTGTGATTGATCATCTGCCGTCTCATCGCGTCACGGCGGCCAGCTGACGCTTCACACCGCCGAAGGTAGGCCATATCTACGCAGCATTTCTCCATATTCGTTGAGTTCGTAGACATAACCACCCGGGTTGGTTTCTTGATTGGCACCACCACCGTCAAAGCCTCTATTCGAGAGAAAGCCAATTGCTGACAGTGATGCCGCCACATCTCGATCACGCTGCACGCCCGGGGCGAAATCCTTCAGATAATCTAGGTCCGCGACATAGGCGCGATCCACCATCGCAACCAGCCTCATTGCCTTTGAATACGAGGCGATTTGACCCACAATATGTGCGGCAATGATCCGCCCGACAATTGCCGGCTTCTCCGAGTCTTCTGCTCGATCTAGGATGAGGAGGATGTTTTCCCCAAAACGTTCAAGCTCAGCCTTATCGCCCAAATTTTTTATAAAATCCTTGCGAACATCCGCGTCAACTGTTTGCAACTCCCTCAAGAGCCGCACAATCTTTCTTAGATAGAGCGCATCTCTTATTTCCCTGGCCGCTCTCGTTCCACTCGTGATCAGGCCGAGTATGGGAATGCTATCCAGTGCGCCCGACTCAATCGCCGCATCAAGCGCGGTATCCCCTAGGACTGCAAGCGCATCCAAGCTATCGGACCCGACGGAGTCTGAAAGCTTGAGGCTCGGAGACGGATGCTCCGCGGATTGGCGATCTCGCGACGACATGGGAGCACCTAGCGACTAACGGTATTGCTTTTCGATCGTCATCCAAGGAGCCCCGCGAGGAGCGTCATCAAGCGGGGTTCATAGCTTGCAGGACTTATTGAAATGGCGCACCGGGGAAGATTCGAACTCCCGACCCCCAGATTCGTAGTCTGGTGCTCTATCCAGCTGAGCTACCGGTGCTTCCGGACCGTCGAGATCAGGGCCTCGACGCGACAGGGGGCGATTTATCCGGGTCGGGGTTCGAATGCAAGGAGCAATTTTCCCATCTTCGCGCCGTCGCGAGATGATCTCTGCCCGAGCGGGCGCAAGAGGCATCAGTCGGGCAGCCGGATCTCGAAGGTGGTACCCGAGGGCCCGGTCTCGACAAGTTCGAGCTGGCCTCCGCCTGCCCGGGCGAGTTCGGCTGCTATCGCCAGTCCCAGCCCGGTACCGCCCTGCCTCGCGCCGCCGTGGAACGGGCGGAACAGGTTCTCGCGCGCCCTCGCGGGCATGCCCGGCCCCGTGTCGCGCAGGCGCAGGACGGTCGCCCCATCTGCCTCCGTTAAGGACACGGCAACGTCCCCCGGACGGCTCGTTGTAGCGATGGCTTCGGCGGCATTGCGCATGAGGTTGAGCAGGATGCGGTAGAGGTGCTCGGGGTCCGCCGTCACCTCTGCATCGGCGGGGATCTCGCAAATCAGGCGGATCGCAGGATCGCCAGCACCATCCGCCAGGCCCGCCGCCTCTGCCGCCTCCTCGACCAGGGGTTTCAGCGCGATGCGGCGCGGCTCGGGCGCGCGCTCCTCGGCACGGCCGAAATCGAGGGTGTTCTGGCACAGCGAGATCGCCCGGTCGAGCGACGCGATGAACTTGGGCAGAACACGTCCGACCAGAGGATCGCTCGACATTTCGAGCCGGTCGGCCATCAGCTGCACCGAGGCGAGGATGTTCCGAAGGTCGTGGTTCACCTTTGCCACCGCCTCGCCCAGCGACGCGAGGCGCGCGCGCGCGCAGTGCCATGTGAACGTCGCGCTGCATGGCGGCGAGCGCCCGCTCGGCCTCGGCGACCTCGCCCAGCCGGCTCCCGGGGGTGATGACGCGCGAGGAATCCTCGGGGTTGGCCTGGAACGCCTTCATGCTGCCGATGACGCCCATCAGGGGCGCGACGACGAAGCGACGCACGACGATGAAGATGCACGCCGCGGTGATCAGCGAGATGACCAGCGACAGCTGCAGGATGCGCAGGCCGTAGTCCATCATGGCCGTGCGCAAGGGCTGGGCGTGCAGCGTGATCTCGACGTGCTCGAAGACCTTGTTCTCGGTCTCCCCGATTACCCGTATCACCTCGCCGTCCTTCTCGACGAAGAGACAGGCGAGAGCATCGTGGATCAGCTCCAACGGGCCGGCATCCCTGAGATCGAACGTCTCGGCCATCGTCTCGATCGGCTCGCCGGGGAGCACGAGCATG
The DNA here is from genome assembly GCF_016623495.1 of Thermohalobaculum xanthum. Taxonomy (GTDB): domain Bacteria; phylum Pseudomonadota; class Alphaproteobacteria; order Rhodobacterales; family Rhodobacteraceae; genus Thermohalobaculum; species Thermohalobaculum xanthum. The sequence goes on from NZ_JAEHHL010000016.1 coordinate 28,668, forward strand.
CGCACCCCGGCATCCCGGACCGCCACGTTGAGCGTCTCGGCATTGCGCAGCAACCTGGCTTGCAGATCCCGCGCGACGAACCCGTCGGGGGCGGCCATCACCGTCATCGCCGCGATCTCGGCGCGGACGATGCGCTCCTGCAGGTAGTCCATCCGGAAGCGGGAGACCGAAGGGACGAAGATCGCCACCTCGATCAGCATCACGACGAACACGGTGAGGATCAGGAGACGCCCGGATATGCCAGCCATCACCTGCATTCACATGCCGCTAATGATCTTCCAAACGCCCCGCCGCGCCCCAACCCTCCGGGCCGCCGCGACGGGTTCCAGGCCCGCAGGCTGAGCTTATCCCAGACGGGCCAGAAGTCGAATCAAACGTTTGATCCAGGGGCGACCGAAGATCCGCGGCGTGTAATAGGCCCCCGCCACCCGCTTCGACACCTCGGAGAGCGTGGGGTATGGCGCGATGACCCCCGCCATCGCCCCGATCTTCAGGCCCTGCGACATGGCCAGTGCCCAAGGCAGGATCAACTCGCCTGCCTGGGGGCCAACGATCGAGGCACCACGGATCTTGCCGCCCTTCGCGACGACGACCTTGATCAGCCCCTCGGTCCGCCCCTCGGCGATGGCCCGGTCGTTGCCCGCAAAGTCGAAGCGGTGGACCTCCCAGCCATGCGGCAGGCTTTCCGCCGCCTCCGCCTCGGTCATGCCCACCTGCGCGATCTCGGGGTCGGTATAGGTCGCCCAGGGAACGATGTCGGTGCGGTTGCGCACCGGCAGCCGGAACAGCGCATTCCGGATCACGAGGCCCGCCTGGTAGTTCGCGACATGGGTGAACTGGAGCCCGCCCGCCACGTCGCCGATCGCGTAGACCCGCCGGTTCGAGACCGAGCGCAGCCCACCATCCACCGTGACGCCCTTGTCGGTATGCTCGACACCCGCCTTGTCGAGACCGAGCCCCGAGACATTGGCGCGACGACCGACGGCCACCAGCAGATGCGATCCCTCGACGGCGTCGCCACCCTCAAGCCCGACCCGGATCGCGCCCGCGCTGCCCGACACCTCGGTGGCCTTGGCGCCCTCGCGGATGTCGATCCCCTCGGCACGCAGGCGATCGAGCGCGATCGCGGCGATCTCGGCGTCATCGCGTGCCAGCGCCTTGAACGCTTCGAGCACGACAACCTCGCAGCCCAGGCGACGGTGCGCCTGCGCCATTTCCAGCCCGATCGGACCGCCGCCGATGACGATGAGCCGCGAGGGCCGCTCGCGCAGATCCCACAGCGTCTCGTTGGTCAGGTAGGGCACGCTGTCGAGGCCGGGGATCGGAGGGACGAAAGGCGAGGAGCCGGTCGCCACCACGAAGCGGCGGGCGCGGATCACATGACCTCCGGCCTCGACCTCGGAAGGGCTGCAGAAGGCTGCGCGCGCCTCGATGACCCGGACGCCGAGCCCCTCGAACCGCTCGACCGAGTCATGGGGCGCGATGGTCGCGATCGCGCGCTTCACATGATCCATCGCCGCGGCGTAGTCGACCGCCGGCTCGTCCGCCGTCACGCCGAACGGCGCCGAGCTGCGATGAGCATGCGCCTTCTTTGCGGCCGCGATCAGGGCCTTGGACGGCACGCAGCCGTAGTTCAGGCAATCGCCGCCCATGCGGTGCCCCTCGATCAGCACCACCGAGGCGCCCATCTGCGCCGCGCCCGCCGCGACCGACAGCCCGCCCGAGCCACCACCGATCACGCACAGATCCGTATCGATCCAGTCCGACATGTGTCTCACTCCGATGATCCGTTCGGGTCCGCCGCTTGGGCGCCAGTCACACGCCACGGCCGCGCAGCCTGCGCAGGACCACCGGCAACGCAGAAAGCGCGGCGAGCCCCAGAAGCGGCCCCAGCACGCCGGGCGTGAAGATCACACCGAGATCCGGCTTGTCGCCCAGCTCGAGCACCGAGCCGAGGCCGGCACCGACCGAGGCGTAGACCGCGGTGCCGGGAATGATCCCGACCAGCGTCGTCCAGGCAAAGGTGCGTAGCTTGACGCCGAGAAACGCGGGAGCAAGGTTGGCGACGAAGAAGGGGATCGCCGGCACGAGCCGCATGATCAGAAGGTAGCTGACCTCGCCCTCGCGAAAGCCCGCCTCGACACGCGTGAGCCATGCGCCCGCCTTCTCGTGCAACAGCGCGCCGAGCGAGCTGCGAGCGGCGCAGAAGATCAGGATCGCACCCACTGTCGCTGCCACCACGGTCAACGAGGTCGCAAGCGGCGTGCCGAACAGGAAGCCGCCGCCGATGGTCAGCCACACCGCGCCCGGGATCGAGAAAGCGACGGCGACGATGTAGAGCCCCATGTAGATCGCGATGGCGAGCACAAAGTTCCGGTCGCGGAACGCCGTCAGGGCATCCCGGTTCTCCGAGAGGGCATCGAATCTCAGATAGTCGCGGCCATAGACGAAGGCGACGAGCGCGCCCGCGGCGATCAGCGCGAGCGGGAGCCAGCGGAGGATCCCGCTCCGTCGCGTATCATGGGTTTCAAGCTCGCTCTTCACGGTTTCACCTAGGGACATGTCCCCTCTCCGTTGCAAGGGTGTTGGCGTCAGTCTGCGCGGAAGTTGTGAAGACGCGATGCGACATTCCACAGGTCTCACGCGGGCTTGAAGAATCGCGAGAACTGTTACGGTCTGCGGCACCTCGCCGATGGCGTCGCCGCCGACGACTTGTCGGGCAGCAGCGCGCCGGCTCCGCCTGCTTGCCGTATCGGGCGACGTTGACTCGCACACCCCCATTCGCTATAGGCCACGGCTCTGAGACATTCGGGCGTTCGGGCTCCGCACGCTCACCGAGACCATCGGCCGCCAGCGCCAGAGCGGGGCCGGTTACTGGAGGAAAAAATGAAGCGCACCTACCAGCCGAGCAGGCTCGTCCGGAAGCGCCGCCACGGTTTCCGCGCCCGCATGGCGACCGCGAACGGCCGCAAGATCGTCGCGCGCCGCCGCCGGCAGGGCCGCAAGCGCCTTTCGGCCTGATTTTCCGCTGGGGCGCGCGCCCGTTGGGAAGCGCCATGGACAGCGAGAACGAGACCATCGAACCGCCGGCCCGGCATGACGCCGTGGCCGGCGGTCCGCGTATTTCGGGTGCGCCGCCCGAGACGCTGAAGAAGCGTGCCGAGTTCCTTGCCTGCGCACGCGCGCTCAAGCAGGCGATGCCGGGCGTGATCGTCCAGGCGCGCCGGCGAAGCCCCGCCGACACCGCCGCACCCCGCGTTGGCTATACCTGTTCGAAGAAGGTTGGCGGCGCGGTCGAGCGCAACCGCGCCAAGCGCAGGCTGCGCGAGGCGGCGCGCGCGGTGATCCCGGCGCTGGGGCGTCCGGGCTGGGACTACGTGCTGATCGGCCGGGCCGGCGCGACCGCGGCGCGCCCCTTCGAGACGCTGATCGCGGACCTCGAAGCCGCGCTCGCGCGCCTGCATGCGCCGCGCGGTGGCGGGGAGCGGGGGCGGGAATGAGCCCGCTTGCCCGGCTCCTCGCCTTGCCGGTGCAGGCTTACCGCCTCGTCCTCAGCCCCTGGCTCGGGCACAGCTGCCGCTTCCAGCCGACCTGCTCGGCCTATGCGCTCGAGGCGCTGGAGAAGCATGGCGCATGGCGCGGGTTCTGGCTCACGGTGCGCCGACTGCTGCGCTGCCGGCCGGGCGGCGGTTCGGGCTACGACCCGGTGCCCGATCCTCCGCCCCGCCGCGGCGGCTGAGCCCCGCGCCGCGCGCCCGGCGCATGCCACGCCCGCCCGCGCCCGAACCGCGCCTCCCCTTCATCGCGAGTCCGTAAATGAGCCCCCAGATCACCGCGATCGGCCTGCTCACCCTGTCAAACGTCTTCATGACCTTCGCCTGGTATGGCCACCTGAAGTTCAAGGCCGCGCCGCTGGCGACGGTCGTCCTGATCAGCTGGGGCATCGCGTTCTTCGAGTACTGCCTGCAGGTCCCGGCCAACCGCATCGGCCACAGCGTCTTCAGCACGGCCGAGCTCAAGACCATCCAGGAGGTCATCACCCTCACGGTCTTCGCGGTGTTCTCGGTGACCTATCTGGGCGAGGCGCTCCGCTGGAACCACCTGCTGGGCTTCGGGCTGATCGCCTGTGGTGCCTTCTTCGTGTTCCAGAAGTGACCGCCCGGGGTTGCGCGCCGCGCCTTTGCGCTTAATTTCGCCGCGCGGCTGATGTAGAGCCGGGGACGCATCGCGGGCGTGATGGAACTGGTAGACATACCGGACTTAAAATCCGGAGGCCTTGCGCCGTGCGGGTTCGACCCCCGCCGCCCGCACCAGATGCACGCCCCCTGCCCGCGCGCCCGTCATACGAAGGGTGCGAGCACCGCGAGAAGCCTGGCATGCACGGTCGGCGAGCCCGCGACGATCCGGCCATCGCCCTGCAGCCCGAGTGGCCCACCCGCCCAGTCGGTCATCACCCCGCCCGCCGCCTCGACGATCGGCAGCACCGGCAGGTAATCGAAGGGCTGCAGGCCGTAATCGACCAGGCCGTCGATCCAGCCGGCCGCGAGCTGGACATAGGAGTAGCAATCCGCCGTCGCGCGCTGGTAGCGCCCCTCGGCCAGCAGCGCGTCGAGCGCCTCGGGTTGGTGGGTGAGGATGCGCTGCATCTCGTTGATCGCGATGAACACGGCCTCGGGCGCCACGTCGGTGCGCAGGCGCAGCGCGCGGTCCGGGGCGGGTGGCCGGGCAAGCCAGGCGCCGAGACCCGGGCCGCCCCAGGCCAGCTCGCCCAGCGCCGGGGCATCGACGAGGCCGACCACCGGCGCGCCGCGATGGAGCAGCGCCAGCAGGGTCCCCCACATCGGATGGCCCGAGATGAAGCTCTTGGTCCCGTCGATTGGGTCGACCAGCCAGAGGAACTCGGCGTCGAGGCGGTCGGTGCCGTATTCCTCGCCCAGGATGCCATGGCCCGGGAAACGGCGCGTGATCTCGGCCCGGATCGCGGCTTCGGTCTCGCGGTCGGCGACGGTCACGGGGCTCTCGTCTTCCTTCGCCTCGACCGCGAAGGGGCGCCGGAAGTGGCGCATCGAACTGGAACGTGCCGCGGCGAGCATCGCGCGCGCGTCGGCGGCGAAGGCCGCGCGGTCGGCTTGGGTCAGTTCGGTCATCGCGCCTCCTCCCGGCGGTCGCGGTCCCGGCGCGCCGCACCGTGCAACACTGTGCCGGTCGGCCATCCGCGACAATGCGGATCGCGGCCCGATGACAGGGCTTGCATGGCCTTTCACGCGTGAAACTGACAGCGACTTATTGAAAAATATATGAAATATAATTCAGCGCGAAAAACCCACGCGCCCCATGACCCGGCGCGCGGCGGCCCGCCGCCTCAGATCCGCGCGCGCAGGTATTGCGGCGGATAGCTGGCCGTGTCGCCCAGGCGCTCGGCCGCGTGCCAGGGCCAGCGCGGATCATGGAGCGCGCCGCGCGCCAGGGCCACCATGTCAGCCTGCCCGGTCGCCAGGATCGTCTCGGCCTGCACCGGGTCAGAGATGCGGCCGACCGCGATGGTCGCGAGCCCGGTGGCGCGCCGGATCTCGGCAGCAAAGCGGGTCTGGTAGCCGTGCACCGCGTCGATCTTCTGCGCGGGCGAGAGACCGCCGCTCGAGACATCGATGAAATCGCAGCCCCGCGCCTTGAGCGCCGCGGCGAGCGCGATCGAGCCTTCGAGATCCCACCCGCCCTCGACCCAGTCGGTCGCCGAGATCCGCATGCCCAGCGGCTTGCCCGCGGGCCAGACCGCGCGCACGGCGTCGAAGATCTCGAGCGGGAAGCGCATGCGGTTCTCGAGGCTGCCGCCATAGGCGTCGTCGCGCGCGTTCGACAGCGGCGAGAGGAAGCTGTGCAACAGGTAGCCATGCGCCGCGTGCAGCTCGACCACGTCGAACCCCAGCCGCGCCGCGCGCTCGGCCGCCTGCACGAAGCCCGCGCGAACGCGTGCCAGCGCCTGGCCGTTCATCGCCTCGGGCGCCGGCCAGCCGGGGCCGAAGGGGATGGCCGAGGGCGCGATGGCCTGCCAGGCGCCATCCCCTGGCGCCAGGGCCCCGCCCCCCATCCACGGCACGTTAGCCGATGCCTTGCGCCCGGCATGGCCAAGCTGGATGCCAAGGCGGGCGCTGCCACGCGCGCGGAAGAAGTCGACGATGCGAGCCATCGCCGCCTCGGTCTCGTCCGACCACAGGCCCACGCAGCCCGGGGAGATGCGGCCCTCGGGCTCGACGCCCGTGGCCTCGACGACGACGAGCCCGAAGCCCGACACCGCGAACTGGCCCAGGTGCATCAGGTGCCAGTCGGTCATGCGCCCGTCCTCGGCGCTGTACTGGCACATCGGCGAGACCACGATCCGGTTGGGAAGCTCGAGATCGCCCAGCGCGATCGGCGTGAACAGGTGTGACGGCATCGGTCTGCCCCATGCGTTTGCGGGAGAGCCGGGCCGGCGAGCGCGGCGCGGCCGGAAGGTGAGCCAGAATCCATTAGCGGATCGGCGCGGGGCGCGCGAGCGGGATCCGCGCGCGCCGGGTGTGGCCATGCCCGACCCGCCACCGGGCAATGCGGGTCAGGCGCCCGAATTCAGGTGTCGGGCCAGAGCGCGTGGAAATGATGCGTCGGCCCGTGCCCGCACCCGACGTCGAGCCGGTCCGAGGCGGCGATCGCACCGGCCACGTAGTCCTTTGCCGTCCGCGCCGCGGTCTGAAGATCGAGCCCGCGCGCAAGCAGCGCCGCAAGCGCGGCCGAGAGCGTACAACCGGTGCCATGCGTGTTGCGCGTCTCGTGCCGCGGCCCCTCGAGCCAGACGACGCCTTCAGCGGTGACGAGCGCATCGGGGCTGGCCGCCGCGGCAAGGTGCCCGCCCTTGACCAACACTGCCCCGGGCCCGCGCGCGAGCAGGCTCGCGGCCTGCGCCGCCATCGCGTCGCGGTCTGTGGCCTCGGGCTGGTCGAGCAGCGCGGCAAGCTCGGGCAGATTGGGCGTGACCACGGTGGCCAGCGGCAGGAGCCGGGTGCGCAGGGCCTCCACCGCGTCGGGCGCCAGCAGGCTCGCGCCACCCTTGGCGACCATGACCGGATCGAGCACCACCACCACCGGCGGCGCATGGCGGGCCAGCGTCTCGGCCACGGCGGTGGCGATCCCCGCGGTCGCGATCATCCCGATCTTGACCGCATCGACCCGGATATCGGCGAAGACCGCGTCGATCTGGGCCGCGACGAAATCGGGCGGCACGAGGTGCACGCCGCTGACCCCTTGGGTGTTCTGTGCCGTGAGCGCCGTCAGCGCCGCCATGCCGTAGGCGCCGTTGGCCGAGAACGCCTTGATGTCGGCCTGGATCCCCGCCCCGCCCGAGGGGTCGGAGCCGGCGATGCTCAGGACGTTGGGAATCGTCCGCGTTCCGGGATCTTGCGCCTTCATCTCGTCCTCCCATGGCGGGGAGGCCGGACCGGCCTGCGACGCGCAGGCGTCCGAGCGACTCCCTCCGCCGGCATTATCCGGGTCAGGTTCCAAGGGTGCGTCTCAGCCCGCGGCCCGGCCGCGAGCGCCCCCGTCTCTCGATCCTCGAAGCCATGCCCCAAAGGTGCTGCGATGTCACGCGCGTTCGGGGTCAGCCCCTGCCCTTCCACGGCACCAGCCACCGCTCGGCGACGCGCATCAGGATGTCGATGCCGTAGCCGATCACGCCGATCAGGATGATACCCATGATCACGATGTCGGTGAGCTGGAACTTCGAGGCTACCATGATCATCATGCCCGCGCCCTTCTCGGCCGCGACCAGTTCGGCCGCGACGACGGTGCCCCAGCACACCCCCATTGCGACGCGCGCGCCGGTGAAGATGTCGGGCAGCGAGTTGGGGATGATGACATGGCGCAGCACCTGCCATTTCGAGGCGCCCAGCGAATAGGCCGCGTGGACCTTCGAGAGGTTCACCCCCGAGACCCCCGAGCGTGCCGCGATGGTCATGATCCAGAGCGCCGCGAGAAACAGCAGGATGATCTTGCCGACCTCGCCGATCCCGGCCCAGATAATCACCAGCGGGATGAGCGCGAGCGGCGGCACCGGGCGCATGAACTCGACGATCGGGTCGAACCAGCCGCGGAACCAGTCGGACAGCCCCATGGCATAGCCCAGCGGGATGCCGATCATCGCGCCGAAGAAGAAGCCCGCGATCACGCGGAACATCGACCAGCCCAGGTGCTGCAGCAGCGTCGAGTTCTGGTAGCCATGGCCCGCGATCTCGAAGAGCCGGCCCACCACGGCCTCGGGCGAGGGCAGCCAGATCGGCTCCATCTGCCAGCCCTTGTCCGGGGTGAAGTTGGGCGTGCCGCGTTCCGACAGCGTCACGCTGCCATTGGCGACCTTGACCTTCTGGCCCGGCGCGATCGGCTGGCCGTCGATGGCCACGACCTTCACGCGCTCGTCGGCCTCGTCGTTGCGGTCGACGCGGACGAGGTCGGAACGCCAGGCGCCGACGGTCAGCACGTCGTTCTTGGCAAAGCCCTCACCCAGAGCGATCTCGCGCGGGATCACGTCCTCGCCCACCCGGTGGACGCGCACGGCCACGGTGGCGTCGTCGCGCTCGCCATCGGCGCGCTCGGCCGTGTATGAGAACTCGGTGTCGCCGATGAAGGGGCCCGGCGCGTGGACCGGCACGAGCTTCGAGCCCGTGAACGCGCCCCACAGCACGAAGATTGTCACCACCGAGATGACGCTGGCGAGGCGGTCGGCGCGCACTGCGCTCTCGTCGCCGAAGGTGACGGTCTTGAGCGACGTGAAGTCGTGCCGCTCGGTCAGCCGCCGGATACCCATGCGGACGACGAGGAAGGCGGCGACGAAGATCGCGACGTAGATCAGCAGGATCAGCATGGCATCCCCCTCAGCCCGCGCCCGCCTCGACGCGGCCCATGATCTCCTCCTCCATGTCCCAGATCATCGAGAGGATCTCTTCGCGCGTCTCGGCATAGCCTTCGGATTTCTTCACGCTGCGCAGGTCGGCCGAGACGCCGCGCTCGGCGAATGGCAGGCGGTATTCGCGGTGGATCCGCCCCGGGCGCGGCGCCATGACGATCAGCCGCTCGCCCAGCAGCAGCGCCTCCTCGACCGAGTGGGTGATCAGGATGATGGTGCGCCCGGTCTCGTTCCAGAGCTTGAGCACGAGGCCCTGCATCTTCTCGCGCGTGAGCGCGTCGAGGGCGCCGAGCGGCTCGTCCATCAGGATCACGTCGGGCTCGTTGGCGAGGCAGCGCGCCAGCGCCACGCGCTGTTGCATGCCGCCGGAAAGCTCGTAGATCGCCTTTTCCTTGAAGTCGCGCAGGCCGACGACGTCGAGCAGGTGATCGACGTCGCGCGCCCAGTCGCGCTCGCGCCGGCCCTTCATGCGCGGACCGAAGGCGACGTTGTCGCGCACGCTCATCCACTCGAAAAGCGCGCCCTGCTGGAAGACCATGCCGCGCTCGGGTCCCGGCCCCGTCACCGGGGTGTCGCCCAGCCGGACCTGCCCCTCGGTCGGCGCGAGGAACCCCGCGACGATGTTGAGAAGCGTGGTCTTGCCGCAGCCCGAGGGGCCGAGCACCGACAGCAGCTCGCCCGCCTTGAGGTCGATCGAGACATTCTTCAGCGCCTGCACGGACGTGCCATTGGGCAGGTCGAAGCGCATCGAGACGTTATCGATGGTGAGATCGCGCATGCGCCCCCCGGTCCGGTAAGAGGGGCCCGGCACCGACCGGTGCCGGGCCGGAGGCGTCACATGCCAGCCGCGGCCTTCAGCGGGCCGGTGTTGACGTTGTTGTCGTAGGTGTCGAGCGCCTTGTCGATCGAGCCGGCCTGCACGAAGACGTCGGCCACGCCCTTCATGAACTCCTGCGCGCCGCCTCCCAGCCACTTCGCGCTGAGCTGGTCCTCGACGTTGGGGAAGAAGAAGGTCGCGATCGTCGCGCTGGTCGCGTCGACATCCATGCCCGCATCCTTGGCGATGACGGGCAGCATCTCGGCCGTGGCATTGCCGCTGTTCCACCGGGCATTGGCATCGGCCGTGACGGCAAGGAACTTCGCGACGAGGTCGGGATACTCGGCGACGAATCCGGCCGGCGCCGAGGTCACGTCGAAGACGAGGATGCCCAGTTCCTCCTTCTCGGCCCCGGTGAGCAGGATGTTGCCGTGCTCCTTCATCCGGCGCAGCGCGCCGCCCCAGCCGCAGGACATGTCGACCGCGCCCTGGGCGAGCGCCGCCGCGCCGTCGGGCGGCGCCATGTCGACGATCTCCATCGTGCCGATGTCGACGCCGAAATGGCTCATCTGCTTGAGGAAGCCGTAATGCGCGGCCGTGCCCAGCGGCACAGCGACCTTCTTGCCCTCGAGATCCTTGGCGTTGGCCTTGTCGATCTCGAGCGCCGAGCGCACGACGCAGTTGTCGTTGTCGGAGTAGCTGACCGCGACATCGACGATCTGCAGGTCCTGGCCGGCGCTGGTCGCGACGACGAAGGGCGGCACGCCCTGGCTGACCGCCAGCTGCACGTCGCCCGAGGCCATCGCCGCGCTCATCGCGGTGCCGGTGTCGAAGCTCACCCAGTTGACTTTGACGCCCATCGCCTTGTCGTACTCGCCTTGCACCTTGGCGTACTGGAACGGCATCGGCCATTCGAGGAAATAGGCCACCGTGATCTCGTCGAGCGCGGCGGCGGGGAGTGCCGGCAGCGCGAGCGAAAGGGCCGCAACTGTGCCCAGCAGAGCCTTCTTCATGCGTGAAACTCCCTGTTCGAGTTGTTATTCGGCCCAGCGAAGACGACTTCTGGTTGCAGGTCAAGCGGCGCGCTGCCCAGCGGTGCGGCTGCACCGGCAATTCGCCACGATTGGCGCCAAAGCCGCGTCGGCTATGCCGAAAATTCGCGCAACAGGAGGATTATCGGAGAGGCAATGCGCCTCTCCGTGCCGACCGGCGGCGATTTCCCGGTCTTTTCAGGCGCCCGTCTGCGGGCGCATGTCGGCGGGGTCGATACCGGCAACCTGCACTGGCTTCTTCATGGCATCGCGGCGGAAGGGTTCGCCCAGTTCCTGGTTGAGGACGACCTCGATGAAGGTGGTGACGCCGCTCTTCTGGGCCTCGCAGGCGGTGGTGAGCGCGTCCTTCAGCTCGTCCATCGTGTGCACCTGCACGCCCTTGAGACCGCAGGCCTCGGCGACCTTTGCATAGCTCAGCGTGGGATGCAGTTCTGTCCCGACGAAGTTGTCGTCGTACCACAGCGTGGTGTTCCGCTTCTCGGCGCCCCACTGGTAATTGCGGAAGACGACCATGGTGATGCCCGGCCATTCCTCGCGCCCGACCGCAGTCATTTCGTTCATCGAGATGCCGAAAGCGCCGTCGCCGGCGAAACCCACCACCGGCACGTCGGGGCAGCCGATCTTCGCGCCGACGATTGCGGGGAAGCCGTAGCCGCAGGGCCCGAAGAGGCCGGGGGCGAGATATTTGCGGCCGGCCTCGAAGGTCGGATAGGCGTTGCCGATCGCGCAGTTGTTGCCGATGTCGGTAGAGATGATGGCGTCCTTCGGCAGCGCCGACTGGACCGCGCGCCAGGCCATGCGCGGGCTCATCCGGTCGGGCTGGCGGGTCCGGGCGCGCTCGTTCCAGCTGGTGCCAGGATCGTCGTCCTCGTGATCCATCGAGGCCAGCGTCTGCAGCCAGCGCGAGCGGGTCTGGTGGACCAGCCCGCGCCGCTCCTCGCGGCCGGTGTCGCCGGCAGAGGGGGAAAGCGCGGCGAGGATCTGGCCCGCCACGCGCTTGGCGTCGCCGCAGATACCGACCGTCACACGCTTGGTCAGCCCGATCCGGTCGGGGTTGAGGTCGACCTGGATGACCTTGGCCTCGCGCGGCCAGTAGTCGATGCCATAGCCCGGCAGGGTCGAGAACGGGTTGAGCCGCGTGCCCAGCGCCAGCACCACGTCGGCCTTGGCGATCAGCTCCATCCCCGCCTTCGAGCCGTTGTAACCCAGAGGCCCGGCGAAGAGCGGATGCGAGCCGGGGAACGCGTCGTTGTGCTGGTAGTTGCAGCAGACCGGCGCATCCAGCCGCTCGGCCAGCGCGGCGCAGTCGGGGATCGCGCCGGCCAGCACCACGCCCGCGCCCGACAGGATCACGGGAAACTTCGCGTCCGACAGAAGCTTCGCTGCCTCGGCCACCGCCTGCTCGCCGCCGGCGGGCCGCTCGACGCGAACGACTTGCGGCAGTTCGATGTCGATCACCTGGGTCCAGTAGTCGCGCGGCACGTTGATCTGCGCAGGGGCCGAGCCGCGCCAGGATTTCTCGATCACCCGGTTCAGCACCTCGGCGATCCGCGACGGATCGCGCACCTCTTCCTGGTAGCAGACGCAGTCGGCGAAGAGGCGCATCTGCTCCATTTCCTGGAAGCCGCCCTGGCCGATGGTCTTGTTCGCCGCCTGTGGCGTGACCAGCAGCATCGGGCTGTGGTTCCAGTAGGCGGTCTTAACCGCGGTGACGAAGTTGGTGATGCCGGGGCCGTTCTGGGCGATGCACATCGCCATCTTGCCGGTCGCGCGGGTGTAGCCGTCGGCCATGTAGCCGCCGTTGCATTCATGCGCGACGTCCCAGAACGTGATCCCGGCGCGGGGGAAGAGGTCCGAGATCGGCATGAAGGCCGAACCGATGATGCCAAAGGCATGCTCGATCCCATGCATCTGCAGGACTTTGACGAAGGCTTCCTCGGTGGTCATCTTCATGGCGCACGATCCTTCACTTGCCGCGGCCGCGCATGGGCGCCGGCCCGCCGATATCCGCGATGGAGCCCTGGCTCCGACCGGGCCGAACCTAGCCGAGCGCCCGCGCGGCCTTTAGCGCCAGTTGGCGGCATTTCCGGGTCCAGCCGGCCCCGGCGCGGAAATCACAGCGCGTCGCAGGCCGCGCGCAGCCGCGCGATCCCCTCGGGGATCCGATCGGCCGGGATCGAGGAAAAGCCCAGCCGGAAGTTGCGCCGCCCCGCACCGGCCTGGGCGAAGAAAGGCTCGCCGGGCTCGATCACCACGCCCTCGTCCAGCGCGCGGCGCGCGAGCTGCGCGGCGTCGAGCCCCTCGGCCCCGGTGAGCCAGTAGCTCGACCCGCCGAAGCCGGGGCTGCGCGCCCAGCCGGGCAGGTGGCGCTCGAGCGCCTCGGACATCACCTGCCAGCGCTCGCGATAGGTGCGGTGGATGCGGCGCACCAGCACGTCGAAATGCCCGTTGGCGAGGAACAGTGCTGCGGCCCGCTGGTTGTTGCCAGGCGGGTGGCGCAGCATGAGCCGGCGCAGCGCCCTGAGCTCGGCGATCAGCGCCTCGTCGGCGGCGATGAAGCCCAGCCGCAAGCCCGGCATCAGCGATTTCGAGAACGAGCCCACGTAGATCACCCGCCCGTCCTCGTCGAGCGACTTGAGCGCCGGCAGCGGCGCGCCGATGTAGTTGGCCTCGAACTCGTAGTCGTCCTCGACGATCACGAGGCTCTCGCGCCGCGCCGCGTCGAGCAGCGCGCGCCGGCGCTCGAGGCTCATCGTCACCGTCGTCGGGTAGTGGTGCGACGGCGTGCAAAAGAGGATCGAGGCGCCCTCGAGCGCCGCGCCGACCATCACGCCGTCATGGTCGACCGACACCTGGCGCAGCGCGTCGGTCCTGCGCGCCAGCATCAGGCGCAGGTCAGGGTAGCCCGGCTCCTCCATCGCCACCGGGGTGTTGCGCCCGACCAGCAGCGCGGCGATCAGGTAGAGCGCGTTCTGCGCGCCCAGCGTCACCAGCACCTGCGACGGGCTGGCCGAGATGCCGCGGCGCGGCAGGATGCGGCGGGCGATCTCCTCGGTCAGCAGCGCGTCGTCCTCGGAGTAGCGGTCAAGTGTCCAGGCGTCGAGCCAGCGCCGTCCCATCGCCTGGCGCACGCAGTCGCGCCATTCGGCGATGGGAAAGACCTGCGCGTCGACCTGGCCGTAGACGAAGGGGAAGGGATGGCGCTGCCAGTCGGCGGGCCGGAACACGAGCCGGTCGTCGGCGCAGTGCTCGACCATCCGGGCGCGCCAGTCGATGCCGGCTTCGGCGGATTGCGGGCGCGGCTCGGTCGCCTGGGGGCCGGTACTGAGCCCGTCCACGGCCTGCGCGTCGACGAAGTAGCCCGAGCGCTCGCGCGCCATCAGGAAGCCTTCCGAGACCAGCGCCTGGTAGGCCAGTGTCACGGTGTTGCGGCTCACGCCCAGTTGCCCGGCCATGGCGCGGGTCGAGGGCACCGGCTCGCCCGGCTGCAGGCGGCCCGCGGCGATGGCGCGCGTCAGCACCTCGCGGATCTGCGCCTGCAGTGTCGCGGGTTGCGAACGTTCGAGGTGGAACAGCGTCTCGCGCATCGTGGCCCGGAGCATCGCCCTCAACTGGTCCTATCGTGGGGCCAGCGTAAGGCCCTAGGCTATGTCAACGCAACTCTGGCCGGAGAGCCGCTATGCACGACATGGACATCAGGAGCGCGGATCGCGCCAATTCGCTCGAAGAGCACTGGATGCCGTTCACCGGCAACCGCGATTTCAAGGAGAACCCCCGCCTGATCGTGAAGGGCGAGGGCATGTATTACACCGACCACAAGGGCGGGAAGGTGATCGACGGCTCGTCGGCGCTGTTCTGCTCGCCCGCCGGCCACGCCCGCCCCGAGATCGCCGACGCGGTGCATGCGCAGCTGCTCGAGAACAGCTACTCGGCGCCCTTCCAGCTGGGCCATGCCGGGCAGTTCGAGCTGGCGCGCAAGGTCGCCGACCTGCTGCCCGAGCCGATGAACCACGTCTTCTTCGTCAACTCGGGCTCGGAGGCGATCGATACCGCGCTCAAGATGGTAATGGCCTATCACCGCGCCAATGGCGAGGGGCAGCGCCTGCGCTTCGTCAGCCGCGAGCGCGCCTATCACGGCGTGAACATGGGCGGCGTCAGCCTCTCGGGCATGGTCAAGAACCGCGAGACCTTCCCGGTCGTCATGCCGAACGTGGTGATGATGCGCCACACATGGACGGGCAAGGAGCTGTTCTGCGACGGCCGCCCGCAGCATGACGGCGTCGAGCTGGCGAACGACCTCGAGCGGCACTGCATGACCTATGGCGGCGCCACCATCGCGGCGGTGTTCGTCGAGCCCGTGGCCGGCTCGACCGGCACGCTGGTGCCGCCGGTGGGCTATATCGAGCGGATCCGCGAGATCTGCGACCAGTACGGCATCCTGCTGGTGTTCGACGAGGTCATCACCGGATTCGGCCGGCTGGGCGCGCCTTTCGCGAGCCAGCTCTTCGGCGTCACGCCCGACATCTGCACCATGGCCAAGGCGCTGACGAACGGCTGCATCCCGATGGGCGCGGTCGCCTGCCGAGACGAGATCTACGAGACGGTGACCGACGCGGCGCCCGACAACGCCATCGAGTTCTTCCACGGCTACACCTATTCCGGCCACCCGGCGGCATGCGCCGCGGGCATCGCCGCACTCGACATCTACGAGCGCGAGGGGCTGTTCCAGAAGGCCGCCGAGCTTGCGCCCTACTTCGCCAAGGCGGTCATGGGCCTGCGCAGCCACAAGCTGGTCCGCGACATCCGCACGATCGGCCTGATGTCGGGCATCGAGGTCCATCCCGGCGCCGCCCCCGGCATCCGCGGGCAGGAGATGCAGAAGGCGATGTTCTGGAACGGCTGCCACGTGAAGTTCACGGGCGACACCGGCATCGTCGCCCCGGCCTTCATCGCCACCGAGGCCCATGTCGACGAGATCGTCGACCGCTTCCGCTACACGCTGGACCAGTTCGCGGCGATGTGAGCCAGCCAGCCGCCCCCGCCCCGTGACCGGGACGGGGGCAAGACCTGATGGATCCAGGCATCGCGCCGACGCCTCCCGGCGAAGGGCAAACCCCTCCGCCGCCGCGGGGTCCTCGCGGGTTTCGCCTCACTGTGGCGGATAGGGATCGATCGGGATCATGACGTGGGCGTAGGGCGTGCCCGGCCACATGACCCATGGCCCGCCGTTCTTCGGATCGGTCGATATGTTGTCGAACAGCGACTGGTCAGGCACGATGATCATCAGATGCGCGCCGACCCCCTCGACCCAGTCGCCCTCTTCCTTCTTTCCGTCCGGCCTGAGATTGCTGATCGCCGCGTCGCCCGCCAGCATGTAGGCGATGCCAAGCTTGTCGTAGGTCGGTTTCTCGCCCTTCCCCAGCGCCGCGATCACGTTCAGCCAGGCCTTGTCCGCGCACCACGGGTTCGGGCCCCCGTCGTCGGGAACGTCGGGCAGGCAGACCCAGCCGTTCGAACCCTCGCGCAGGACCTCGCCGCCCCAGGTCTGGATCGTCGCCTTCGAGGCGAGCGAGCTTGGCCCGGCGGACATGGCGCTTTCGATCTCGGATTCCCCGGCCCAGGCTGTCGAGGACAGCAGCAGCAACGCCGCCGAGGCGGCGTGAAGTCGGATGATCATGGGAGCCTCCTTGCACGGTCTCGCGCCGCTCATCCGCGCGTGCCGGCCATCCTCCCGATCGGCGGAGGATGCCGCGGGATCCCGGAAGTGTAGCAGCACGAGCCGAAAATGTGGATGACGGAGCGCCGAACGGGGCGCAAACGTGATCGTGCCGCACAATGCCTCGCCGCCGCGGGCGGCCTGCGCTCCAGCCGCGCCAAGCGCGGACGCTCCTGCCGTCACAAAAGATCATTGACGACGCGGCAGACTCCGAAGGCGCAAGCGGCTACGCTTCGCGGCGTTGTTGCGAACGATTTGAAGGATCACACCGAATGCCCGGATTTCGCGCCCCGGCCAGTTTGCTGGCTTTCCTGCTGGCCTTCTCGCCCGCCGCCTTCGCCCAAGTGTCCCCCGACGCGCTGAGGTCGATCTCGACGCCCGACACGGTCGAGACCCGGATCGGCACCCTGAGCTTCAAGGACGGCACGCCGCGCGGGGACACGGCCAAGGCCGTCTACGACAACGTCGATTTCACCTACGCCTTCCGCGCCTTCACCGACACGTTCAAGGGCGTCAGCGTCCAGGCGGCGCTCGAGGGCTTCCAGGCCGCGGGCATCAAGGACAACGAGATCCTGATCTTCTCGGAACTGATGGACTCGAGCTCGCTGTTCCTGACGGCGAACGCCGACACGGTCTACTATCTCGGCTTCATCGATCTCTCGAACGGACCGATGGTGCTCGAGACCCCGCCGGACGCGCTCGGCACCATCGACGACATGTGGTTCCGCTGGGTCACCGACTTCGGCCGCCCCGGCCCGGACCGCGGCGAGGGCGGCAGGTACCTCCTGGTCGGACCCGGCTATGACGGCTTCCTGCCCGAGGGCGGCTTCCATGTCGGGCGCTCGGAAACGAGCCGCGTCCTCGTCCTTGGCCGTTCGTTCCTGACCAATGACGACCCCGCGCCCACCGTCAAGGTGATCAAGGACAACCTGAAGCTCTATCCCTACGCAGCGGGCGGCGTCGGCATGCCGATCGCCCGCTACCTCGAGGGCGGGGTCGAGCTTGGCCGCAACGCCGAGCCCAAGACGCCGGTCTTCCATGAGGGCACCGGGCTCGTGATCAACACCATCCCGCCCAACGATTTCAGCTATTACGAGCTGCTGAACCGGCTGGTGCAGGCCGAGCAGGCCGCCGTGATCGACCCCGAACTGATGGGCCCCATCGCGTCGATCGGCATCAGGAAGGGGCACGACTTCGCGCCGGACGAGCGGATGAAGAGGATCCTGACCGAGGCGGTGGCGCTCGCCAATGCGACGGGGCGCACGCTCGGCTTCGATCCGCGCGACCCGGACTGGTACTGGTACGAGAACTCGAACTGGTGGAACCCGCTGTTCCTGGGCGGCTACAAGTTCGAGACGCCGCTGCCCGAGATCACCGCCGAAGGAGCCAAGCCCTATCCCCCGTCGGGCTACAAGCAGAACGATGCGCGGACCTCGTTCTTCTACAACGCCACGGGCATCACGCCGGCGATGGCGATGCGGCTGACCGGCGTCGGGTCGCAGTACCTGTTCGCCACCAAGGACGCCAAGGGCGAGTTCTTCGACGGCGCCAAGACCTACAAGGTGACGCTGCCCAAGGGCATCCCGGCAGCGGCATTCTGGTCGTTCACGCTCTACGACAACCAGACGCGGTCGATGCTGCAGACGCCGCAGAAATACCCGCGGGCGGGCTCGCAGAACTATCCCTCGCCGGCGGCCGAGGTGGCCGAAGACGGCTCGACCACGATCTGGTTCGCGCCCGAGCAGCCCGACGGCGCGGCGCGCGGCAACTGGATCCAGACCGACCCGAACAAGGGCTGGGTCACGCTGCTGCGGCTCTACAGCCCGCTCAAGCCCTTCTTCGACAAGTCGTGGCAGCCGACCGAGATCGAGCCCGTCGACTGAGACATCGCGGGCGCCGGGATGATCCGGCGCCCGCAATCGCCGATTGCCAGAGCCGCGCCGCGACAAGCCCGGTGCGGCGGTGCCGAATGAGCGTGCGCGATAGCGGCTAGTGCGAAGCGGCCGCCTTCGCCACCTGGCCCGCCTCGACCAGCCCCCTGCCCTCCAGCAGCGCCTCGGGCCCCGGCAGCTGGCCGCGAAAGGCGGTGTAGGCGTCCTCGGGCGGGCGGCTGCCGCCGGCCGAAAGAACGTGCCGGGCCAGCCGCGCGGCGGTCCCGGGGTCGAATGGGTCGCCGGTTTCCTCGAAGGCGCGGAAGGCGTCGGCGTCCATCACCTCGGACCACATGTAGCTGTAGTAGCCGGCGGAATAGCCGTCGCCCGCGAAGACGTGCTGGAAGTGGGGCGTGGCGTGGCGCATCACCACCCCGGGCGGCATGCCGATGCGCTCGAGCACCTCGGCCTGGAAGCTCTCGGGGTCGAAGTTGCCGGCGTCGGTCAGCGTGTGCATTTCCAGGTCGACCAGCGCCGAGGCCACGTATTCGACCGTCGCGAAGCCCTGGTTGAAGGTCTCGGCGCCCTTGATGCGCGCGATCAGGTCGGCCGGCATCGGCTCGCCCGTCTCGACGTGGCGGGCATGGGCCGCGAGGATGTCGGGCACCGAGAGCCAATGCTCGTAGAGCTGGCTGGGCAGTTCGACGAAATCGCGCGCGACCGAGGTGCCGGCGATGAAGGGATAACGCACGTCCGACATCAGGCCGTGCAGCGCATGGCCGAACTCGTGGAACAGCGTGCGCGCATCGTCCCAGGTCAGGAGCGCGGGGTCGGCCTTGGCAAAGTTGCAGGTGTTGAGGATGATCGGCCGCCCCGGCTCCCACAGCCCCTGCTGGCCGCGCAGCGCGCTCATCCACGCGCCCGAGCGTTTCGAGGGGCGGGCGAAGTAGTCGCCGATGAAAAGGCCCAGATGGCTGCCATCGGCGCGCGTCACCTCCCATGCCCGCGCGTCGGGGTGGTGCAGCGTCAGCCCCTCGACCGGCGTGAAGCCAAGGCCGAAGAGCCGCCCGGCCACGTCGAAGGCGGCGGCGATGACGCTGTCGAGCGCCAGGTACGGCTTGGTCTCGGCCTCGTCGAGGTCGTGCAGGCGCTTGCGCAGCGCCTCGGCATAGTGGCGCCAGTCCCAGGGCGCGATCTCGATCTCGGCGCCCCCGGCGGCGGCCAGCGCCTCGAGCGACGCGGCCTCCTCCGCGGCCTTGGCCCGGGCGGGCTTCCAGACGCGCATCAGCAACTCGCGCACCGCCTCGGGCGTCTTGGCCATCTGGTCGGCGAGCTTGAAGGAGGCGAAGTCGGGGAAGCCCAGGAGCCGCGCGCGCTCGACGCGCAGGCGCACCATCTCGGCCACCAGCGGCCAGTTCGTCGCCTCGCCCCGCGCCACCCAGGCGCGCCAGGCCCGCTCGCGCAGGTCGCGCCGGGTCGAGAAGGTCAGGAACGGCTCGACCGACGAGCGCGAGAGGGTGACGGCATAGCCCTCGCGGCCGCGGGTCTCCGCCTCGGCCCGCGCGGCCTTGACGAGAAAGCCGGGAAGGCCGTCGAGGTCGTCGGGCCCAAGGAACATCACCCAGTCGCTCTCGTCCTTGAGGACGTTTTGCGAGAACTCGGTGCCCAGCGTCGCGAGGCGTGACATGATCTCGCGCATCCGCGCCTTGCCGGCGACGTCGAGGCGCGCGCCGGCCCGCACGAACATCTTGGTGTAGAGGTCGAGGACGCGCGCGGACTCGGCATCGAGCCGCTCGGGCGCGATTGCCTCGACCCGGCGGAACAGGCGCTCGTCCAACATCACGCGCGAGTGGTGCTGCGAGAGCAGGGGGGCCATTTCGCGCTCGATCGCCTGCAGCTCGGGGTTGGTGTGCGAGCCGCAGAGGTTCCAGAACACCGCGCCCACCTGCGAGAGCGCGCGCCCGGCGCGTTCGAGTGCCTCGATGGTGTTGGTGAAATCGGGCGCGGCGGGGTCGGTCGCGATCGCCTCGACCTCGGCCAGGTGCTCGGCCATCGCCGCCTCGAAGGCGGGCGCGAAATGCGCGGGCTCGATGGCGTCGAAGGGCGGGAGGCCGAAGGGCGTGTCCCAGCGGTCGAGAAGCGGATTGGTCATGCGGCTTTCCCCGGCAGCGTGCACGAGGGGCGCGCGCGCACCCGCCCGATCCAGTCGGCGAGGTTTGTCAGCTCTTCTGGCACCCGCTCGCGCACGATCCGCAAGAAGTCGATCGCCACGATGGCGGTGATGTCGGCCACGGTGAAGCGCTCGGCCGCGACATAGGGGCTCTCGGCCAGCCGCGCGTCGAGGCGCTGGAGATGGACGGGAATGCGCCGGCGGTTGATCTCGCCCCATTCCGGCACCTGGTCCTCGAGCGCGCTCATATGCGGGTTCGTGTGGCGGAAGGTGGCGGTCACGGCGGCGAAGAGGCCGAACTCGACCCGGCGCTGCCACATGTCGATCACCGCCGTCTCGTACGGGGTCGCGCCCATCATGTTGGGCTCGGGATAGAGCGCCTCGAGATAGCGGCAGATCGCCTGGCTCTCGGTCAGGATGGTTCCGTCCTCGAGCTCGAGCGCGGGGACCTGCGGCACGCCCACCTTGCTCAGGTAGTCCGGCGCCTTGTGTGCGCCCTCGATCAGATCGAGCACGTGGCGCTCGATCTCGATCCCCTTCTCGGCGATGAAGATGTTCACGCGGCGCGGATTGGGCGCGCGCGGCTCTTCGAACAGACAGACGGCATCGGGCAGGTTGGGCGTGCTCATCGCGGGCCTTTCGGTCGAATCCCTCGGATCGGTCGGCGCCGAGCCTAGCCATGCCCTGCCCCTCGCGCCAAGTGCCCGTCTTGCGCCTCCTCGGGGCATCGGCCATAAGACGCCGACGCCAGCGACGAGGAGCCCGGATGAGCGCCTTCCCCCATCGCCACCTGCTGGGCATCCACGACCTGTCCCCCTTCGACATCCGCGCGGTGCTCGACCTGGCCGAGGACTATGCAAGGCTGAACCAGAGCCACGACAAGCATGCCGACGCGCTGCGCGGCCTGACCCAGATCAACCTGTTCTTCGAGAACTCGACGCGCACGCAGGCGAGCTTCGAGATCGCCGGCAAGCGGCTGGGCGCGGACGTCATGAACATGAGCGTCGGCACCAGCTCGGTCCGCAAGGGCGAGACGCTGATCGACACCGCGGCGACACTCAACGCGATGCGGCCCGACCTCTTGGTGGTGCGCCACCACAACTCGGGCGCCGTGGCGCTGCTCAGCGAGAAGGTCAACTGTGCGGTGCTGAACGCGGGCGACGGCCGGCACGAGCACCCGACCCAGGCCCTGCTCGACGCGCTGACGATCCGTCGCCACAAGGGGCGCATCCAGAAGCTGACCATCGCGATCTGCGGCGACATCGCGAATTCGCGCGTCGCGCGCTCGAACATGCTGTGCCTAGGCAAGATGGAGAACCGGGTGCGGGTGATCGCGCCGCCCACCCTGCTGCCAGCCGGCATCGACCGCTTCGGCGTCGAGGTCTTCACCGAGATGGAGGAGGGCCTCAAGGACTGCGACGTGGTGATGATGCTGCGCATTCAGAACGAGCGGCTGGAGGGCCAGGCCGTGCCTTCGACGCGCGAGTATTTCCACCGCTATGGCCTGACCGAGGACAAGCTGGCGCTGGCCAGGCCCGACGCCATCGTGATGCATCCGGGCCCGATGAACCGCGGCGTCGAGATCGACCCCGCGGTCGCCGATTGCGAGCGCTCGGTGATTCGCGAGCAGGTCGAGATGGGGGTGGCGGTGCGCATGGCGGCGATGGACCTGCTGGCGCGCAACCTGAGGGCGGAGCGCATGGCATGAACCTCACCTTCGTCAATGCCCGCCTGATCGACCCGCTGTCCGGCCAGGACGGCCCGGGCGCCCTGCGCGTGGTGGACGGCGCGATCGCGGACGTCGCCTTCGGCCACGCCCCCGAGCCGGGCGACGGCGCGGTGATCGACTGCGGTGCGAAGGTGCTGGCGCCCGGCATCGTCGACATGCGCGTCTTCGTCGGCGAGCCCGGCGCGCGCCACCGCGAGAGCTATCGCAGCGCCGGCGCCGCGGCGGCGGCGGGCGGCGTCACCACCTTCGTGGCCCAGCCCGACACGAACCCGCCGCTCGACGACCCCGCGCTAGTGCAGTTTGCGCTGGCCCGCGCCCGCGAGGCCGCGCCGGTGCGCGTGCACGCCATGGGAGCGCTCACCAAGGGGCTGCGCGGCACCGAGATGACCGAGCAGCGCTTCCTGCTCGATGCCGGCGCGATTGCGCTGACCGATGCCGACCACACGATCGAGAGCGCGAAGGTCATGCGCGCGGTGATGCTCTATGCCACCTCGACCGGCGCGCTGGTGGTCCACCACCCGCAGGAGCCCACGCTGTCGCGCGGGACCTGCGCGACCTCGGGCGAGTTCGCCTCGCGCCTCGGCCTGCCCTCGGTCGGCCCGGTAGCCGAGCGCATCGCGCTGGCCCGCGACCTGATGCTGGCCCAGAACACCGGGGCGCGCTACCACGCCGACATGGTGACGACCGCGACCGGGCTCGACCCGCTCAGGCGCGCCAAGGAGGCCGGCGTCGGCGCCACCGCAGGCGTGTCGATCCACCATCTCACGCTGAACGAGTTCGACATCGCCGACTACCGCAGCTTCTTCAAGTTCGACCCGCCGCTGCGGTCCGAGGACGACCGACAGGCCGCGGTCGAGGCGGTGGCCTCGGGACTGATCGACGTGATCGTCTCGTCGCACGAGCCCTGGGACGAGGAAGCCAAGCGCCTGCCCTTCGAGGAGGCCGCACCCGGCGCGGTCGGGCTCGAGACCTTTCTGCCGGCCTGCATGCGGCTGGTGCATGGCGGCCAGCTTTCGCTGGTCCAGCTGTTCCGCGCGGCATCGCTGCGGCCGTCCGAGATCCTGGGCCTGCCGTCGGGACGGTTGACGCGCGGCGCGCCGGCGGATCTCGTGCTCTTCGACCCCAATGCGCCCTTCCTGCTCGACCGCGAGCGGCTGGCCTCGCGGTCGAAGAACACCCCGTTCGACCGGCACCGCATGGAGGGCCGGGTGATCGGCACCTGGGTCGCGGGGGACCGCGTGTTCGGAGGCAGCGATGCTGCATGACATCATGGCGCCCGACCGGGCCCTGCCGTGGCTCGCTCTGGCCGCGGCCTGCGGCTATCTGGCGGGATCGATCCCCTTTGGCGTGATCGTCGCGCGGCTGTTCCGGCTGGGCGACCTGCGCAAGATCGGCTCGGGAAATATCGGCGCGACCAACGTGCTGCGGACCGGCAACAAGCTGGCGGCGGCGCTGACGCTGGTGCTCGACGCCCTCAAGGGCACGATCCCGGTCGTCCTGTTCCTCGGCTGGGGCGACCTGGCGGCACAGGCGGCGGGCGTCGGCGCGATGCTGGGGCACTGCTTCCCGGCCTGGCTGCGGTTCCGCGGCGGCAAGGGCGTGGCGACCTTCCTGGGCGTGATCCTGGGGCTCAGCCTGCCGGCGGGCCTGATGGCCTGCGCCACCTGGCTGGTGGCGGCGCGGCTGTCGCGCATCTCGTCGGTCGGGGCGCTTGCGGCGGCGGGGCTTGCGCCGGTCTGGTTCTGGCTGCTCGGGCGGCTCGAGGCGGTGCTGACGGTCGCGGCGCTGGCCGTGCTGGTGTGGCTGCGCCATCACGCCAATATCCGCCGCCTCATCGCGGGCGAGGAGCCGCGGATCGGCGCCCGGCGCCCCTGACGGGGCGCGCGGTTAACCACAGCTTAACCACGCTGCTGCTTTCCTCGGCTCGATCGAGGAGTGCGCCATGAATCTCGTCCAGTTGCCCCACGCCGCCGGCGCCCCCGGCAGGACCGTCGCCGCCGCAGGGACCGAGGCGGAACGCCTTGCCCGCCTGCGCCTCACGCGCAGCGAGAATGTCGGCCCCCGCACCTTCCTGCACCTGCTCGGCCGCTACGGATCGGCGCAGCGCGCGCTCGAGCACCTGCCCGAGCTTGCGCGGCGTGGCGGCCGGGCGGCCGCCTACCGGGCCTGCGCCGAGGACCAGGCCGTAACCGAGATCGAGCAGGGGCTGGCCTGCGGCGCGCGGCTGGTGATGCTGGGGGACGCGGACTATCCCGCCACCCTGGCAGCGATCGACAGCCCCCCGCCGGTCCTGTGGATCCGGGGCGCGACCGCCTTCTTCCAGCGCCCCGCGGTCGCCGTGGTGGGGGCGCGCAACGCCTCGGCGCTGGGGATGCGCACCGCGCGGCGGCTGGCGCGCGAACTGGGGCTTGCGGGCCGCGTCGTCGTCTCGGGCCTTGCCCGCGGCATCGACGCGGCGGCGCACGAGGCCACGCTCGAGACCGGCACGATCGGCGTTCTGGCCGGGGGCATCGACCGCGTCTACCCCGAGGAGAACGCCGGGCTCGCGCATCGCATGATCGACGCGGGCGGCGCGCTCGTCGCCGAGTGCCCGGTCGGAACCGAGCCAACAAGCCGCCATTTCCCGCGCCGCAACCGGCTGATCTCGGGCATGGCGCATGGCGTCGTGCTGATCGAGGCGGCGGTGCGTTCGGGCAGCCTCATCACCGCGCGCTTCGCGCTCGACCAGGGGCGCGAGGTCATGGCCTGCCCCGGCGCGCCCGAGGACCCGCGCTCGGGCGGCTGCAACCAGCTGATCCGCGAGGGCGCCGCGCTGATCCGCACGGCCGAGGACGTGCTCGACGCGCTGACCGCCCCGCGCGCCCTGCAGCTGTCCGAGGAGGGCGCGGAGTTCCTGTTCGACGGGGCGGGCTTCGATGCCGACAGCTTCGCCGACGAGCTGAGCCGCGACGAATTCGAGGCGCTCGCCGACTTCGACGAGGAGGAAGGCGAGAGCGACGGGCTGCTGGCCGAGCAGGTCCTGGACCTGCTGGGCGCGAGCCCGGTCGAGATCGACGAGATCGCGCGGATCACGGGCTCGGGCCCGTCCGAGCTTTCGCTCGCGCTGCTCGAGCTCGACCTCGCGGGGCGCATCGACCTTCTGCCGGGCGGGCTGGTGGCCCGCGCCGACGGGGGTTGATCCGCGCCGCCCGCCGCGGCCCGGCACCGGTGCCCCCCGCCGGGCCGCGGCGGATCGTGCCAGCGCGACACCGCCTCTGTTGACAGGTTCCCGACCCTGAACCATGTTCCCGCGCACGCCGCAAACCCTGCGGTTAAGGAGAGCGCATGGCCGTCGTTGTCGTCGAGTCCCCGGCTAAAGCCAAGACAATCAACGCATATCTGGGAAGGGACTTTACCGTCCTCGCCTCTTATGGGCATGTGCGCGACCTGCCGGCCAAGGACGGCTCGGTCGATACCGACCACGGATTCGAGATGACCTGGGAGGTCGACCCCAAGTCGCAGAAGCACATCCGCGCCATCGCCGAGGCGCTGAAGGAGGACGGCCGGCTGATCCTCGCCACCGACCCCGACCGCGAGGGCGAGGCGATCTCGTGGCACCTGCTCGAGACGCTGCGCGCGCGCCGCGCGGTGAAGAAGGACACGCCGGTCGAGCGGGTCGTGTTCAACGCCATCACCCGGTCCGCCGTGACCGAGGCGATGCAGAAGCCGCGCGACATCGACATGGAGCTGGTCGAGGCCTATCTCGCGCGCCGCGCGCTGGACTACCTCGTGGGCTTCAACCTCTCGCCCGTGCTGTGGCGCAAGCTGCCGGGCGCACGCTCGGCGGGCCGCGTCCAGTCGGTCGCGCTGCGGCTGATCGTCGAGCGCGAGATGGAGATCGAGGCCTTCCGCCCCCGCGAGTACTGGAGCGTGCGCGCCCTGCTCGCGACCCCGTCGGGCGAAACCTTCGAGGCGCGCCTCGTCAGCCTAGACGGCAGGCGACTCGACCGTTTCGACCTCGGCGACGCGGATGCCGCAGCGGCGGCGGTCAAGGCGGTGCTCGGTGCCGAGCTTTCGGTCGCCTCGGTCGAGGCCAAGCCCGCCACGCGCAACCCCGCCCCGCCCTTCATGACCTCGACCCTGCAGCAGGAGGCGAGCCGCAAGCTGGGCTTCGGCGCGCAGCAGACGATGCGCACGGCCCAGACGCTCTACGAGGCCGGGCACATCACCTACATGCGGACCGACGGCGTCGACATGGCGCCCGAGGCGGTCTCGGCCGCGCGTGCGACCATCGCGTCGCGCTACGGCGATCGCTACCTGCCGGCGAAGCCCAGGATCTACAAGTCCAAGGCCAAGAACGCGCAGGAAGCCCATGAATGCATCCGTCCGACGGTGATGGACCGCGCCCCGGGTGACATCCGGCTCGACCGCGACCAGGCACGGCTCTACGAGCTGATCTGGCAACGCGCCGTCGCCAGCCAGATGGAGGCCGCGCGTTTCGAGCGCACGACGGTCGAGATCGCCGACGCAAGGGGCCGTGCCGGGCTGCGGGCGACCGGCCAGGTCGTGATCTTCGACGGCTTCCTCGCGGTCTACGAGGAAGGCCGCGATGAGCCCTCGGGCGACGAGGACGACCGCCGCCTGCCGCAGATCGCGCAAGGCGACCGGCTGAGCCGCGCCGGCGCCACGCTGGTGGCGGCCTTCGACAAGGCCGCCCCGGACGGCACCGAGCCCGCCGCGATCCGAGTCGAGGGCGGCCTGCGCCGCCATCCGGCCGGCGTGATCGACGCCGAGGGCGCGGTGCTGGCCCTGCAAAGCTTCACCCAGCCCCCGCCGCGCTACACCGAGGCGACGCTCGTCAAGCGGATGGAGGAACTCGGCATCGGCCGACCCTCGACCTACGCCTCGATCATCTCGACGATCGAGGACCGCGACTATGTCCGCAAGGAGAAGGGCCGCCTGGTCGCCGAGGACAAGGGGCGCCTGGTGACGGCGTTCCTGGTCAACTACTTCCCGCGCTATGTCGAGTACGACTTCACCGCCGGCCTCGAGGAGGAGCTTGACGACATCTCGGGCGGGCGGATCGACTGGAAGGACGTGCTGGCACGCTTCTGGCGCGACTTCTCGGCGGCGGTCAGCGACACCTCCGAGCTGCGCATCACCGACGTCCTTGAGAAGATCAACGAGGCGCTGGGCCCGCATCTCTTCCCCGACAGGGGCGACGGCTCGGACCCGCGCCTGTGCCCGGTCTGCGGCGCCGGCCGGCTGTCGATCAAGACCAGCTCGAAGAACAACTCGGCCTTCATCGGCTGCTCGAACTACCCCGAATGTCGCTACACCCGGCCCTTCGGCGCGCCCTCCGAGAACGGCGAGGCGAATGGCGAGCGGGTGCTGGGCACCGACCCCGAGACCGGGCTCGAGGTGAGCCTGCGCAGCGGCCGCTTCGGCCCCTATGTGCAGCTGGGCGAGGCGACCGAGGACACTCCCAAGCCCAAGCGCTCGTCGCTGCCGAAGGGGGTGTCGCCCGCCGACCTCACGCTCGAGATGGCGCTGAACCTGCTCGCCCTGCCGCGCGTGCTGGGCCCGCATCCCGATGACGGCGAGCCCGTCGAGGCCGGGATCGGCCGCTTCGGCCCCTATGTGAAGCACGGACGGATCTACGCCAACATCCCCGCGGGCGAGGATGTTTTGACGATCGGCATGAACCGCGCCGTCACCCTGATTGCCGAGAAGGCGAGCCGCGGACCCGGCGGGCGCGGGGCCGCCGCGAAGAAGCCGCTGCGCGAGCTGGGCGACCATCCCGATGGCGGCCCGGTTGCGGTGATGAGCGGCCGCTACGGGCCTTACGTGAAGTGGGAGAAGGTCAACGCGACCCTGCCCAAGACCGCGGACCCCGCGGCGATCACGATGGAGGAGGCGCTCGCGCTGATCGCGGCAAGGGCGTCCAAGGGCAAGGGCGGCAGGACTGCGAAGGGAAGCGCGAAGAAGGCCCCAGCAAAGAAGGCCCCTGCGAAGAAGACAGCCGCGAAGAAGCCCGCCACAAAGAAATCCGCCGGCGCCGCGGGCTCGCCTGCCGGCAAGGGTTGAACGGGCGGAGCGCCGCGAGATGACCGCAACCCGCAAGGCGCAGACGGCCCCTGCCCTCGCGACGGTGCGGCACGGGTTGGCGCGGCGCGGGCTGGCGCGGCGGCTGGCTGCGTCCCTTCTGCTCGGGCTTGCCACGGCGGCCTGCGGCACGGCCGAGGCACCGCCCGAGACACCCCCCGGCGTGACCATGGAACTGAGC
Source organism: Thermohalobaculum xanthum (assembly GCF_016623495.1). Classification (GTDB taxonomy): domain Bacteria; phylum Pseudomonadota; class Alphaproteobacteria; order Rhodobacterales; family Rhodobacteraceae; genus Thermohalobaculum; species Thermohalobaculum xanthum. The sequence continues at coordinate 57,220 of NZ_JAEHHL010000016.1, forward strand.
GGGCGGGCAAATGCGCCACTGCTGGTCGTCCTCCATGGTCCCGAGGGATCGGCCGCGCGGCTGCGCCATCTCGCGGCTTTCCGCCTCGGCGCCGAGGGCTGGAGCATCGCCTGGCCCGATGCCGGCCCGCGCGGCTGGATGTACCCCGCCATCGACCAGGCTGGGCGGCTCGAAACCCTGATCAACCGGCTCGCGGCCTCGGCGCTGGTCGACCCCGAGCGGGTCGTGGTCGCGGGGTTCTCGGATGGCGGGCAGCTTGCGCTTACGCTCGCCTGCAACCGGCCCGATCTGCTGGCGGGCGCCGCCGCGGTGATGGCGAGCCTGCCCGCAGGAGCGGGCTGCGAGGGCGGCCAACCGGTGCCCATCCTGATGATGCACTCCACCACCGACCCCGTTCTGCCCTTTGCCGGCGGCGCCGTGTCCCGCCCCGCCGGGCTGCCGGGCGGGATCCGGCTCGCAAGCCCTGTGATGGCGGCCGACGAGACAGCGGCGCTGATCGCGCATCGCAACCGCTGCGGTGCCGCGCGGGAGGTCGGGATTCCCGATCTCGCGCCCGATGACGGGACCCGCGCTATCGCGCGCGTCTACGAGGGGTGCGCCGCCCCGGTGTCGCAGTTCGTGATCGATGGCGGCGGCCATGCCTGGCCCGGCACGCGCCTCGCCACCGGCGCCGAGGCGGCGCTCGGCACGCCCGCGCGCGATGTCTCGGCGACGCTCGAGATCGAGGCCTTCGCGCGCGAGAGCGTGGCGCAGGTCCCGGACGCCACTGGCGGCTGAGCCCCCGGTTGCCCATCGCGCCCGCGCGCGGCGCGTGATATGCGGTGGCGCATGGCACGAACCCCATCCCCCCGCATGCCCACGCTGCCCTCGCGACAGCAGATCCTCGACTGGCTGGCCGAGAACCCCAGCGCCGGAGGCAAACGCGAGATCGCGCGCGCCTTCGGCATCAAGGGCGCGGCCCGGGTCGAGCTCAAGCGCCTGCTTGCCGAGATGGAGGACGAAGGCGTGCTCGAGCGGCGCCGCCGTCGCGTCAACCGCAAGGGCCACCTGCCGCCGGTGACCGTGCTGGTCGCCGGCGCCCCGGACAGCAACGGCGACGTCTTCGCCACGCCCAAGGGCTGGGAGGGCGAGTCGCCGCCGATCCTCTACATGCCGCGCAAGGGTGACCCCGCGATTGGCGAGGGCGACCTTTTCCTTGCCAAGCTCCACCCCGTCGAGCCCGCCGAGGGCGAGGGACCGGCCTACGAGGCGCGGCTCATCAAGCGCCTCCAGCACGGGCCGCGGCGGCTGCTCGGCATCTTCCGCGAGGGGGCCGAGGCGGGGCGCATCGTGCCGGTCGACAAGAAGGCCGACACCGAGTGGATGATCCCCAAGGGCGCCGAGGGCGGCGCGAGGGATGGCGAACTGGTCGAAGCGGTGCAGGAGGGCCACCCGCGCTTCGGCCTGCCGCGCGGGCGGGTCACCGCCCGGCTGGGCGACCCGATGGCGCCACGCTCGATCTCGCTCATTGCCATGCACCAGCACGGCATCCGCTATGACTTCCCCGACGAGGTGCTGGACGAGACGGTCGGGCTGAAGGAGCCCTCCATGGCAAAGCGCGAGGACCTGCGCGCCCTGCCGCTGGTGACGATCGACCCGCCGGACGCCCGCGACCACGACGACGCCGTGGCGGCGATGCCCGACGACGACCCCAAGAACAAGGGCGGCCACATCGTCTGGGTCGCGATCGCCGATGTGGGCTGGTACGTGCGCCCGGGATCGGCGCTCGACCGCGAGGCACGGCGGCGCGGCAACTCGACCTATTTTCCCGACCGCGTGGCGCCGATGCTGCCCGAGATGCTGTCGGCCGACCTGTGTTCGCTGCACGAGGACGTCGACCGGCCGTGCATCGCCCTGCGCATGGTGCTGGACGCCGAGGGCAACAAGATCGCGCACAGCTTCACGCGGGGGATGATGCGCTCGCGCGCTTCGCTCTCCTACGCGCAGGTGCAACGCGCCGAGGAAGGCGAGCCGGATGCGGCGACCGAGCCGCTGATGCACGACGTGGTGCGCCCGCTCTTTGCCGCCTACCGCGCGGCGGCGGCAGCGCGCGAGCGGCGCCAGCCGCTCGACCTCGACCTGCCCGAGCGCCGCATCGTGCTCGACGACGACGGCAATGTCGTCAGCGTCGATTTCCGCGACCGCTTCGACGCGCACCGCCTGATCGAGGAGTTCATGATCCTCGCCAATGTCGCCGCAGCCGAGACGCTGGAGGCCGTGCGCCGCCCCCTGCTCTACCGGGTGCACGAGGAGCCGAACCCCGAGAAGCTCGAGTCGCTGCGCGAGATGGTCGAGACGGTCGGCCTGACGCTGGCCAAGGGCCAGGTGCTGAAGACCGCGCATTTCAACCGCCTGCTGCACGCCGCCGCCGGCACGCCGAATGCCGAGATGGTCAACATGGGCGTCCTGCGCAGCCAGACGCAGGCCTATTATTCGCCCGAGAACTTCGCCCATTTCGGCCTGAACCTGCGGCGCTACGCGCATTTCACCTCGCCGATCCGGCGCTATGCCGACCTCGTGGTCCATCGCGCGCTGATCGCGGGGCTCAGGCTTGGCGACGGCGGGCAGACGCCCGAGGAGGCCGAGGCGCTGGCCGAGACGGCCGAGCACATCTCGACGACGGAGCGGGTCTCGATGGAGGCCGAGCGCGACACCAACGACCGCTACCTCGCCGCCTTCCTGGCCGACCGCAAGGGGGCCGAGTTCGACGGCGTGATCTCGGGCATCGCCCGCTTCGGGCTGTTCGCCAAGCTGGCCGAGAGCGGCGCCGACGGACTGATCCCGATCTCGACGCTGGGCAACGAGTATTTCCGCCATGACCCCGAGACCCAGACCCTGACCGGCGAGCGCAGCGGCACCGTGCTGGGCCTGGGCCAGCGCGTTCGGGTGCGCCTTGCCGAGGCCGATCCCGTGACCGGCGGGCTGATCCTCGAGCTGCTGGCGGTCGAGGGCGAGCCCATGGCCCGCCCGCGGGGCGGGACGCGCGGCCGGGGCAAGGGAACACCCAAGCGGCGGCTGGGGCGCGACAAGATCGCCAAGGCCCGCGCGGCCAAGCGCGACAAGCGCCGCTGAGCGCGCGGCCCCGCTTTCACGCGTGAAAACGGGGTCATCTCATTGATTTACTTGTGATTCCGCGATGGTTTCGCGCACCCGCGCTCAGGTCAACTCGACCGCCCGGATCAGCTTGCGCTCGAGCACGCGCAGCACCTGCGCGAGGTCGCGTCCGCGCTTGAGGATGCGCCCGTCCATGCCCACCACCGAGTAGGCGCCCTGCTTGGCCGCGTCGCGCGGACGCTTCTCGACCGTGTAGATCGGGCGCTCGGCGGTGCGGCGGAAGATCGAGAACACGGCGCGGTCGCGCAGGTGATCGATGCCATAGTCGCGCCATTCGCCGATCGCGACCATCCGCCCGTAGATCCTGAGAATCACGGCAAGCTCGTGCCGATCGAAGGTAACGCTGCCCGCGTCGCGCGCGGGCGTGAGCTGGTATGGCGGCTCAAGCTCCATGACATCAGGATGACACCTGCCGAGCGCCATTTGCAAGCCGTTTGGCATGCGCCGCGCCAGCGCGACACCTGCCATCCCGCGGAAAGCCGCGACGGAGACTGGAAATGCCGGCGCGTCGGCGGTAAAGCCGGCTGACCACACTCACTCCGACAAGGTGCCCACAGCCATGCGCGATTTCCAGCTTCCCGGCCGCTCTCCGCTCTATGTCTCGAACGCGATCTGCGCGACCTCGCATCCGGTGGCGGCGAAGGTGGCCATCGACACGCTCGAGGCTGGCGGAAACGCGGTGGATGCGGCGATCGCCGGGGCGGTGCTGCTGGGGCTTGGCGAGCCGGCGATGACCGGGATCGGCGGCGACATGTTCGCGCTGGTCAAGCCCGCGGGCAGCGAGACGGTGATCGGCATGAACGCCTCGGGCCGGGCGCCCAAGGGGGTCTCGGCCGAGGCGCTGCGCGCCCGGGGCTGGAGCGCGATGGACCCCGAGGACGCCAACTCGGTGGTCGTGCCCGGCGCGGTGCGCGGCTTCGAGCGGCTTGCCGCCGATCACGGCAAGCTTGGCCTCGACCGCCTGCTCGCCCCCACGATCCGCTATGCCGAGGAGGGCCTGCGCGTGGTGCCCCGCGCCGCCTTCGACTGGGGGCGCGGCGAGCCCCGGATGCGCGGCGCGATGCGCCGCCATTACCTGAACGGCGACAAGGCGCTGAAGGAGGGCGACCTCTTCCGCCACCCCGGCCAGGCCGAGGTTCTGCGCCGGATCGCGAAGGACGGCGCGAAGGCGTTCTACGAGGGCGAGGTGGCCGAGGACATGGTCAGCTCGCTGCAGGCGTTGGGCGCGGCGCATGCGCTCGAGGATTTCGCCGCCTGCGAGGCGGTCTATGTCGACCCGATCTCCGGCGGCTATCGCGGCGCGGAACTGGTCGAGCTGCCGCCGAACGGACATGGCGCGACCGCGATCCTGATGGCGCAGATCCTCGGGCAGTTCGACCTGACAGCGCTGGACCCGCTTGGCGCCGACCGCGCGCATCTCGAGATCGAGGCGGCGAAGCTTGCCTATGCCGCGCGCGACCAGGCGATCGCCGACCCCGACTACATGACGATGCGGATCGAGGACTTCATCGCCCCCAAGCTGGCGAAGGAGATGGCCGGGAGGATCGACCGCACGCGGGCGATGGACTGGCCCACCGACCCGATCGGCCACCCGCACAAGGACACGATCTACATCACCGTCGTCGACCGCGACCGCATGGCGGTGTCGCTGATCTACTCGGTCTATCACGACTTCGGGTCGTGCCTCGCCTCGGAGAAGTTCGGCATCAACTTCAACAACCGCGCGGCCGGCTTCAACCTCACGCCGGGCCACCCGAACGAGATCGCCGGCGGCAAGCGGCCGCTGCACACCATCATCCCGGGCATGCTGAAGCAGGACGGCCGCGTGGTGATGCCCTTCGGCGTGATGGGCGGCGCCTACCAGCCGCACGGCCATGTACGGCTGATCTCGAACATCCTCGACTACGGCATGGACGTGCAGGCGGCGCAGGACGCGCCGCGGCTGTTCCGGCAGGACGGGGTCGTGGGGATCGAGCGCGGCTACGCCCGCGAGGTCTGGACCGCGCTCGAGGCGATGGGCCATCGCACCGGCCCGCGCGAGGTCGCCATCGGCGGCAGCCAGGCGATCTGGATCGACCACGAGCGGGGTCTGCTGATCGGCGGCACCGATCCGCGCAAGGACGGCATGGCGCACGGGTATTGAGCCCCCGGCGCCCTCCGCCCGAGCGCGACTGCGCCCGGGCCGAGGGCGCGGCGCGGCTCAGTGCTTGTTCTCGGGATGCAGGACGTAGTTCGCGCCGTCATGCGCCCCGAAATAGTCCTCGATCTCGGGGTGATCGACCGGCTCGCCCGAGTCGTCGGGCAGCAGGTTCTGCTCGGACACATAGGCCACGTAGTAGCTCGTGTCGTTCTCGGCAAAGAGGTGGTAGAAGGGCTGATCCTTGCGAGGACGCACCTCCTCGGGGATCGAATGCCACCATTCCTCGGTGTTCGCGAAAATCGGATCGACGTCGAAGATAACGCCGCGGAAGGGGTAAAAGCGATGCTTCACCACCTGCCCGATCTTGAATTTCGCCACCGCGCGGAGCATCGGCTCCATTTCCCTTGATTCATACATGCGCGTGGTCTAGCGCCACGCGGCCATTCTGTCGATATTGCACTGCCGCATAGCCGCATCAAGGTTCGTCATGCTCGTCCAGATCTTTGCGATCACCGCGCCCGTCTTCCTGCTCGCGCTGGCGGGATTCGTCTGGGCGCGGATCAAGGCGCCGTTCGATCTCGACTTCGTGACGCGGCTGTCGCTCACCTTCTCGGTCCCCTGCCTCATGTTCGCGACGCTGGTGAAGGCCGAGATCGACCCCGCCGCCTTCCGTGACGTCGCCGTGGCAAGCCTTGCCGCCTATGTCGCGGCAGCGGTGGTGTTCGTGCCGATGCTGCGCCTCGGCGGGCTGTCGCAGCGGACATGGCTTGCACCCGTGATCTTCGGTAACACGGGCAATGTCGGGCTTCCCGTCGCGCTGTTCGCCTTCGGCGATGCGGGTCTTGCGCTGGCCATGGTGGTCTTCGCGGTCATGGCGATCCTCTCGTTCACCATCGGCATCTACATGGTCGCGGGCGTGGGGCGGCCGTCCGAGGCGCTGCGGCAGCCGCTGGTCTATGCCTCGGTTCTTGGCGGGCTCTTTGCCGTGATGGACTGGGACCTGCCGGACTGGCTGATGAGCGCGCTGAGCCTGGCGGGGCAGATCGCGATCCCGATGATGCTGCTGACGCTGGGCGTCTCGATCGCAAGGCTCAGGGTGGGCGATATCGGGCGCGCGGCGCTGATCTCGGTCCTGAAATACGTGGTCTGCGGCGCGGCGGCGCTGGGCACGGCCCATGCGGTGGGCCTCTCGGAGGTCGCGACCGGCGTGCTGTTCCTGCAGCTGGTGATGCCGGTCGCGGTGACCAACTACATGCTTGCCGCACGCTACAAGCGCGACCCGGACGCGGTTGCGGGCCTTGTCGTCGTCTCGACCGTCCTGTCGCTGGCGGGGATACCGGTGGCCCTGGCCGTCTTCCTCTGACGCGATGGCGGCGGGGGATTCCCCGCCTGAGGAAATTGCGCTAAACTGCCGCGCAAATGGCAAGAACAGAGCAGCCCATCCTCTCGGCCGCCCGCATCGCGGGTCTTGTGGCACTGGCGCTTGCGCTGGGGTCGTGCTCGTCCACGCCCTCGGGCCCGCCGCGCAGCCAGGACGACATTTGCGCGATCTTTGACGAGCGCCCCGACTGGCGCGACGCGACCATGGCGTCTGCCGCGCGCTGGGGCGCGCCCATCGAGGTGCAGATGGCGATCATCTGGCGCGAGTCGAGCTACCGCGCCGACGCGAGGACACCCAAGCAATACGCGCTGGGCTTCATCCCCTGGGGGCGGGTGTCGTCGGCCTATGGCTACAGCCAGGCGATCGACGGGACCTGGGACTGGTATCGCAAGGACACCGGCCGGTCGGGCGCGGATCGCGAC
>NZ_JAEHHL010000017.1 GCF_016623495.1 Thermohalobaculum xanthum
GCGAGGTCGCGCGCTCGCTCGGCCGCGGCGGCGGCCTGCGCCTCCAGCGCGCGGTTGCTGGGCGCCTTGCCGTGGTGCTCGCGCACGGCGCGCGAGGCGTCGGCGCGCAGGCGCTGCAGCTCGGCCAGCAGGGTCTCGGCCGAGCGCCTTGCCTCCTCCTCGCGCGCGCGCAACTCGGCCAGCCGGTCGAGTCGCAGCGCGAGATCGAGTCGCCGTCGGTCGAGCTCGGGCGCGATCGCCGCCATCAGGCTGGCCGCGCGGATCGCCTCGACCGGCCCGCCGGGATAGGCCAGCAGCGCCGAGCGCGGCGCGCGCGAGAGGCTGTCGAGCGCCGAGACCAGCCGCGCCGTGGCGGCGCGGTCCTCGTCCATCGCCGCGGCCAGCGCCGCCTCCTCGGTCGCGAGCGTGCGCAGGAGCAGCCGGTAGGCGCCGAGCGCCCGCTCGGCTGCGGCAGCGGCGTGCCCCAGCGCCTCGAGCTTCTCGCGCGGCGTGTCGGCCTTCTCTAGCGCGCTGCTGGCGCGGGCGAGATCGCCCTGCGCGGCCTCGACCACCGCGCCCCCCTCCGAGGCCGCGGCGCGCGGCATGCCGGGCGCCTGCGCCAGCGCCAGGGCGAGAGCAAGACCGGCTGCCGCGCCCGCCAGCCTCACGTGCCGGGCCCCGTCAGCAGCGAGCGGCCGGTCATCTCGGCGGGCTGGGCCAGTCCCATCAGCGCAAGCAGCGTCGGCGCGAGATCCGCGAGCCGCCCGCCCGCGACCAGGCCGTGCCCGCCCCCGCCGCTCTCGACCAGGACCAGCGGCACCGGGTTCGTGGTATGCGCGGTATGCGGGCCGCCGGTCTCGGGATCGACCATCACCTCGCAGTTGCCGTGATCGGCGGTCACCAGCATCGCGCCGCCGGTTTCGGCCAGCGCATCGAGAGCGGCGCCAAGCCCGCGGTCGACCGCCTCGCAGGCGGCCATCGCGGCCTCGAGGCTGCCGGTATGGCCCACCATGTCGGGGTTGGCATAGTTGACCACGATCAGGTCGTATCCCGCGCGGATGGCCCCGACGAACTGCTCGGTCACCTCGGCCGCCGCCATCTCGGGCGCCAGGTCGTATGTCCGCACCTTGGGCGAGGGCGCCATGTAGCGCTCCTCGCCGGCCTCGGGCGTCTCGATCCCGCCGTTCAAGAAGAAGGTCACGTGCGGGTATTTCTCGGTCTCGGCCAGCCGGAACTGCCGCTTGCCGTGCTTCGCGGCCCATTGCCCCAGCGTATTGACGATCTCCTGCGACGGAAACAGCACGTCCATCAACTGGTTCAGCCGATCCGAATACTCGACCATCCCCAGCGCCGCCGCAAAGCGCGGCAGGGGCGCGCGTGCGAACCCGTCGAACTCGGGATCCAGCAGTGCCATCAGGATCTCGCGCGCGCGGTCCGCGCGGAAATTGACGCAGACGACGCCGTCGCCCTCGGCCGCCGCGCCCTGGTAGCGGCCGATCACCGTCGGTTCGACGAACTCGTCGCTCTCGCCGCGCGCATAGGCAGCCTCGATCGCGGCGCGCGCGCTCTCGGCGCGGTGGCCCTGGCCGCGGGTGATCGCCGCCCAGGCCGCCTCGACCCGGTCCCAGCGCCGGTCGCGGTCCATCCCGTAGAAACGGCCGGTGACGGTCGCGATCTCGGCCGCGTCGCCCAGCTCGGCCTCGAAGGCCTCAAGCTGGCCCAGCGCCGATTTTGGCGGCACGTCGCGCCCGTCGAGGAAGAGATGCAGCTTGACCCGTAGGCCGCGACGGGCCAGCTGGCGCGCGGTCCGGGCGAAATGGTGCTGGTGCGAATGCACGCCGCCCGGGCTCATCAGCCCGATCACATGCGCGGCCCCTCCGCTCGCCTGCAGCGTCTGGGCGAAGCGGTCGAAGGCGGGGTTCTCGGCAAAGCTGCCATCGTCGATCGCCCTGTCGATCCGCGGCAGGTCCATCCAGACCACGCGGCCCGCGCCGATATTGGTGTGGCCGACTTCCGAGTTGCCCATCTGCCCGGCCGGCAGGCCGACATCCTGCCCCGAGGCCGACAGCGTCGTATGCGGGCAGTCGCGCCAGATCCGGTCGAAATTCGGCGTCGCGGCCTCGACCGGCGCGTTGGCCGGGCTGGTATCGGACAAACCCCATCCATCCAGGATGCACAGGATGACGGGCTTGCGGTCCATGGGTCGTCCTTCCTGCTCGTGGTTTCTGTCCAGCGGTCTAGACCCTCGGCCCGGGCGCATCAAGCCATGCGTCCGATTGCAGCGGATGCCGACCGGAAGCCCAGGCCAGCGCGTCCTCCAGCCGGTCGTCGCCCCAGAAAAGCTCGTCCCCGACCGTAAAGCTCGGCGCGCCGAAGATGCCGCGCGCCGCTGCCTCCTCGGTCGCGGCGCGCAGGGCGGCTTTCGTCTCCGGGGCCTCGGCCCGCGCCAGCCATCCGCCGGGCGCCGCCCCGGCTGACTCCAGCGCGCCGGTCAGCACCTCGGGTGCGGCGATGTCGGCGCCGCGCACGAAGGCCGCGGTCATCAGCGCGCCAGCGAAATCCGGCATCCAGGGCTCGGTCCGCGCGGCGGTCATGATCCGGGCGGCGCGCAGGCTGTGGCCCGGGAAGGGGTCCGGGCGGCATACCGTCTGGCCCAGCATCGCGGCACGCCGCGAAAGATCGCGCCACATATGCGCGCCCTTCGCCGGGTCGAGATTGAAGGGCGAGGTCTCCCAGCCGCGGGCGCGGAAGATCGGGCCCAGAAGGAAGGGCTGCCAGTGCACCTCGACATCCGCGTCGCGCGCCGCATCGCCGATGCGCAGCACCGTCAGCCAGGAATAGGTCGAGGCGGGGTCGAACCAGAAGCGAATGGCAGGCATCGTTCACTCCCGATGATAGGGGCTGCCCGCGAGGATCGAGACCGCGCGGTAGATCTGCTCGGCCAGCATCGCGCGGGCCAGCATGTGCGGCCAGACCATCGGGCCGAAGCTCAGCAACCGGTCGGCGCGGCCGCGCAGGCTTTCATCATGACCATCGGCGCCGCCGATAAGGAAGGCGCAATCCGACGTGCCGCTGTCGCGCAGCCGCGCCAGCATCGCCGCGAATTCGGGGCTGGTCATCGTCCGGCCGCGCTCGTCCAGCGCAATCAGGTGCGCACCCGTAGGCGCCGCATCGAGCAGCCGCACCGATTGCGCGGCGCGGTCGCGGGCCTTGCGTTCGTCGATTTCCACAAGATCGCAGGGGCCTAGCGCCATGCTGCGCCCTGCCTGCGTCGCGCGCGCCAGGTAGTCGCGCGTGAGTTCCGCCTCGGGGCCGGGACGTGCGCGCCCGACCGCGGCGATGATGACCCTCATGCGCGCGCCGTCAGATGCGGCGCGCGGTCCTGTCGGCTTCCGGCATCCACATCTTCTCGATCTGGTAGAAGCTGCGGACCTCGGGCCGGAAGACATGGACGATCACGTCGCCCGCGTCGATCAGCACCCAGTCTGCCGCCTCCTTGCCCTCGACCCGGGCGATCACGCCCGCCTCGGACTTGAGCCGTTCGATCAGTTTCTCGGCCACGGCCGCGACATGGCGCGACGAGCGGCCCGAGCAGACCACCATGTGGTCCGCGATCGACGACTTGCCGCCAAGATCGATGGTGACGATCTCCTCGGCGCTGTCCTGATCGAGCGATGAGACGATGAGGGAGAGGAGAGCCTCGCTCCCGGTTGTGTCCGTCATGCCGCCGATGGCGGTGGCGGATGGGCGAGTGCCCGCGGCACTCATGACAATCTCTGCAGTCAGAACTACCCTCCGTCGTAGGGCTGCCGGGGCCGGGATGGCCACCGTCTTACATCCCTGCAACTGGTATTCAACATAACCGTTCGACGGCGCTGCAACAAGTGTCGAGCCTGCGCAATCCGTGTCCGAAGTCAGCGACCCGGGGTTCGGTCGATTCCCAAGACATTGGTTTCCCGCGCAATTCCACCGCGCACTCGCGCGAAACCGGGGCTTCGGGCCCTGGTCATGGTTGGGGCCGGCGTGGCAAAGCTGCATCGCTTCGATCTCGCATTGGCAAAAGGCTCTCTTGAAGCGGCGCGATTTTTGCCCCACTTGCGTTTTGCAGTGCAGCAAGAGGGCGGCAAGACCCAAGACTGCGGGAGGAAGATGGACGTGACGCATCATGCGACGGAGGTCTTCCATGAATTCCACCCCGACGGCCCTCGACGGGCCCCCGATCCAGCGCCGGCGCGGTGTCTCGCGCGAACGGCCCGATAGCGCCGCCAGGGCCGAGCGCGTGCTCGCGGGCGATCGCGCCCGCCAACCACGGACGCCCGACCGGAAGGTCGATATCCGCCGGCTCGGCCCGGGCGACATGGCTTCGCTCGAGGCGCATCTGCTGCGGCTCGAGGGCCATGACCGCCGCATGCGGTTCTGCGGCGATCTCGGCGACGAGGCGGTCAGGCGCCATTGCGCCTTGATCGACTGGCCGAACACCCAGGTCCTCGGCTGCGAGGTCGACGGCGTGCTGCGCGGCGCGGTCGAGCTCTCGATCCATCCGAGGCCCTATTCCTCCGAGGCCGAGCTTGCCATGAGCCTCGAGCGGGAATTCCAGGGACAGGGGCTTGGTGCGCTGCTCATGCGCAAGGCGCTGGTGCTCGCGCGCAACCGCTATGTCAGCTCGGTCTTCATGACCTGCATGGTCGGGAACCGCCGGATGCAGAAGCTGGCGGCGAAGTTCGGCGCGATCCTCAGCATCGGCGAGGGCGAGATGGAGGGCCGCATCCTCGCGCCCTGGCCCACTTTCCTGACCATCGTCGAGGAAGCGGCGCTGGAAAGCCGCGCCTATCTGCGCGCGGCGTTCAGCCACTGGCCCCGGCCCGCTGCACGGCCTGCCTCGGCCTAACGCCGGAACCGGCCTCGGCCGCCAGACCCCGCGCGGGCGGGCTGGCGGTCTTGTGCGCAACGCGTCATACCTCGCTGCGTGACGAGACGCGGCTGAGGAGACGGGCGGCATGAAGATCGCGATTCTGGACGACTATCAGGGCGTCGCGCTGCAAAGCGCCGACTGGTCGCGGCTGACCGCGTCGGGCGCCGAGATCACCGTGTTCCGCGACACCATCACAGGCCACGACGCCCTCGCCGAGCGCCTCGCCCCCTTCGATGTCCTGGCGGTGATGCGCGAGCGCACGCCGCTCCCGGGCAGCCTGCTCGGGGCCCTGCCGAACCTGCGGCTGATCGTGACCACCGGGGCGCGCAACCTGTCGATCGACCTCGCCGCCGCGGCCGCGCGCGGCATCACCGTCTGCGGCACCGAAAGCCGCGGCACCACGACCTCCGAGATGGCGATGCTGCTGATCCTCGCGCTCTCGCGCGGGCTGGTGCGCGAGGCCAACGCGATGGCGGCGGGCGGCTGGCAGGTGGGGCTGGGGCGCGACCTTTCGGGCCTGCGGCTCGGGCTGGTCGGGCTCGGACGGCTCGGCGCGCAGGTGGCGGCGCTGGCCCGGCCCTTCGGCATGGAGATCAGCGCCTGGTCGCAAAACCTCACCGCCGCGCGCTGCGCCGAGGTCGGCGTCGAGCATGCCCCCAGCCTGCGGGACCTGCTGTCCGGCTCGGACGTCGTTTCGATCCACTTGGTGCTCTCCGAGCGCTCGCGCGGCCTGATCGGGCCCACCGAGCTTGGCTGGATGAAGCCCGACGCGCTTTTGGTGAACACCTCGCGCGGGCCGATCGCCGACAGCCGCGCGGTGATCGCCGCGCTCGAGGCCGGGCGGCTTGGCGGCGCCGCCATCGACGTCTACGACGCCGAGCCCGTGCCCGCCGCCGATCCGATCCGCGACCGCGAGCTGATCGAGGCGGGCCGCCTGCTGCTCACGCCCCATATCGGCTATGTCAGCCGCCAGACCTGGGAGATATTCTACGGCCAGACGGTCGAGGCGATCGAGGCCTGGGCCGCAGGCTCGCCGGTGCGCGTGCTGCAGCCCTGACCGACGGCTAGCGCCACCACGCGCCGACCAGGCGCCCGAGCAGCTCCTGCGTCGGCGCCGCGCGAAAGGCCGCGCGCATCTCGTCCAGTTCGTGCCCCGGCAGGTACCAGCTGAGGCTGGTGCGCGAATCAACCACGAAGGTCAGGCTCTCGACGAAGTCGGGGCGCGCCTCGGGCGGCAGGTCGGGCGCGGCCCGGTCGCGATAGTCGAGCCGGACCTGCCGCAGGCTCTGGCTGTTGCGGAAGGTCATGGTCGCGCCGCGCGCCGCCATCACCGCCTCGGCCGGCGTCGTCAGCCACTGCAGCGCGCGCCCGGCCACGCCCGGCTGGGCCGTCAGCGGCAGCGCGAAGGGAAAGGCGCGCAGCTGCAGCACGATCACGCCCGACGTGTTCGCCAGCATCCAGTCGCGGATCTCGGGCCGCGCCAGGTAGGTCGCCGCCAGGTCCACGCCGTAATTGTCGTAATAGCCCGCATCGACCACCCGCCGGTATGGCAGGGTCGGCAGCGCCGCCGCCGGGGCGACATAGGGAAAGGCCGCGTTGAGCCGCACCGCGGTCTTGAGGCGGAAGCTCTCCTGCGCCTCGGGGAACCAGTCGAAGAACTGCACCGTCTCGCCATAGGCGTCGCGCCGGACCAGGTCGAGATCGAGGTTCGAGATCATCAGCGGCTGACCCGTCTCGGTCAGCATCGGCGACAGGATCAGCGACGGGCGCCAGCCCTCGGCCTCGCCCTGCCGCAGGGCGACGAAGGGCCGGTCGAGCGTCGCCCACTGATCCTCGAGCACCGTCCCGCGGTCGGTGCGCGCCACCCCCGGCCACATCAGCCCCGGCAGATCGCGCTGCACCAGCCGCTGTGCCACGGCCGAGAGGCTGTCACGCGGGATCGGGCAGCGGGTCGCCTGCGGATAGCCGAGCGCATGCGGCCCGGCGGCGTCCTGCACCTCGAGGATGTCGGACTCGAGCCGCGCGACGACCGATGACGGCGCGGCGTCCGGCCGGGCCATCGCCGCGAAGTAGGCGCCCCCCACCATCCCGCCCGATGCGCCGGTGATCAGCCGCACGCTGGCCGTGAAGCCGGGCAGCGCGCCCGCGCGCTCCAGCGCCCCCAGCGCGTCGAGCACGATGCCGGTCCAGAACGACGCGCGGTAGGCCCCGCCCGAGGTCGCGACCAGGACCAGCTTGGGCTTGCCGGCACGCGACCCTTGCGCGGGCCGCTCGCGGACCGCGCGCAGCGCCCGCTCGATGGGGGCAGTGGCGATCCCCTCCTCTGGCGCAAGCGCCACCTCGCGCGGTGGCGCAAAGGGGCGCGGCGCCGCCCGCGCGGCCCAGGCATCGAGGGCGGCGAGTGGCGCGATCAGCCCGGGCCGGGCGCGGCGCGGATCGCTAGGCTCGGTCTGTCGGGCCGGGGCTGCTGCGCGCTGTCCGGCGCGAAAGGCCGCGACGCCATCGGGCCACAGCGGCTCGGCATAGACACGGCGCAGGTCCAGCCGGCGGCCCAGGGCGTACCGGCTCTGTCCCTGCGCATCCACGATGCCGGGGATCTCGAACTTCAGCCGGGGCTCGCGCCCCCGCAGGCGGTCGAGGCCGCCATTGGCCAGCACGATCCAGCCAAAAAGCCCCGCCAGCACAAGGGGGCGCGCCGCCTCGGGCAGAACGGCCAGCGCCGCGTAGACCAGGCTCATCAGGGTCGCCAGCGATGCCAGTGCAAGCGCGGGCAGAAGATTGGGATGGGCGAGCGCGACCGCGCAGCCCAACGCCCCGGGAACGGCCAGGGCGGCCACGCTCCACGCCCCATTCGTCCCGAACGCCGCCGCAAGTCCTGCCTCGATGCGAACCGCGCATGCCAGCGCGGCCAGCGCCATGGCCTGGCCCAGCACCGCGCCGAGCAGGCTGCGCGTCCGCTCGCCCGGCTGGTGCGTTGGACCGCCCCTGCGCGGCAGAACGGCGCAGATCAGCGCCGGTGCGGCCGAGGCCGAGGTGCAGGCCACGATCCACGGCGCGGCAGCCTTCAGCCCATCGGGGCCCTCGCCGGCGCCCAGCGCAAAGGCGAAGCCCCAGGCATGCATCATGGACAGGCAAAGTGCTGCCTGCGCCGCGATCGCCGGGCTGTAGCGCCAGATGCCGATTCCATGGGTCGCGCGGTAGCGCTTGGCGAGTTCGGGGTCCTCGCGGAAGATGTTGTGCAGGCCCACGCCCCGCCCCAACACGCCGGCCATGCCCAGCATCATGACCAGCGGCGGCAGGAACAGGGGCCAGTGGGCCGAGATCGCGCGCAGCACGGGTATTCCGGACGCCTCGAGCACCAGCAGAAGCGCCGCGCCGGCGGCGCCAGGCGCAAGGGAGGGGCTGATCGGGGGCATCGCCGAACCTCAGGGGAAGCCGATATCGGTCCGCCCGATCCTGCGCGAGGCCGGCCCGCCCCGGCGCCATAGGCGCGTGCAGGGCGCGCTCGCGCATGCCGCGGCGCAACGCCCGGCCCCCGCGTGCGCGCCGAGGGGCCGGATCTCGAAGCGCTCGGCCAGCAGATTGTCGCGCTCGATCCGTCGGCCGTGGCCGATCTGCCGCCTCTGCCCGACGATGCCTGCTGGCGGCGCGACCTGCTGCGCTACCGGAGCGGTGTCTGCCTGCGGGGGCCGCAGGAGAGGCTGTGCCGGTCATTCGAGGAGAACACGGCCAAGCGCGTCATGGCGCGTCTCGATACGGCGAAAGGCTGCCGCGGGTATGTGAAAGACAAGCTTTTCAATACGATAACTTGAATTTCACGCGTGAAAAGGCCCCCGCGCCCGGGGCGCGGGGGCCGGTTTCCAAGCGCCGGTCAGGCTCAGTGGTTGCCGCGCACCAGCTGTTCGTAGCTCGTGGCGATGTCCCGGGTCAGCGCGCCGACCTCGAAGCGGTAGGGCCCGATCTCGCCCACCGGCGTGACCTCGGCGGCGGTGCCGGTCAGCCAGCACTGCTCGAAGCCCTCGAGCTCGTCGGGCATGATGTGGCGCTCGACCACCTCGATGCCCTTGTCCTTCATCATGCCGATCACGGTCTGGCGCGTGATCCCGTTAAGGAAGCAGTCCGGCATCGGGGTGTGGACCTTGCCGTCCCTAACGAAGAACACGTTGGCGCCCGTCGCCTCGGCGACATAACCGCGGTAGTCCATCATCAGCGCGTCCGAGCAGCCCTTCGCCTCGGCCGCGTGCTTCGACATGGTGCAGATCATGTAGAGGCCGGCCGCCTTCGCGTGGCTCGGGATCGTTTCGGGGCTGGGGCGCTTCCACTTCGAGATGTCGAGCTTGGCGCCCTTCATCTTGGCGTCGCCGTAATAGGCGCCCCATTCCCAGGTCGCGACCGCCATGCGCACCGGGTTGCGCGCCGCCGCGACCCCCATGTCGGGGCCCGAGCCGCGCCACGCCAGCACGCGGACATAGGCGTCGCTCAGCCCGTTGGCCCGCATCGTGTCGGCCTTGGCCTTCTCGATCTGGTCGACCGAGTAGGGAATCGGCATGTCCATCGCGGCGCCGCTTTCCAGAAGGCGCTGCGAATGCGCCTCGGACTTGAAGATGCGCCCGCCATAGGCCCGCTCGCCCTCGAATACCGCCGAGGCATAATGCATCGCATGCGTAAGCACATGCACCTTCGCCGAGCGCCACTCGATCAGGTCGCCATCCATCCAGATGAACCCGTCGCGGTCGTCATAGGCACTGGCAGTCGCCATCTTGGTGGTCTCCTCGAGGTCCTGGCCCGCGGGCTTGCCACGGGAACGATTCTTTCGCATGAAGGCTTCAAACGAGCAGGAAATGCTCGCGCTCCTTGCGGTGTGCGTAACATTGCGCTAACAATCAGTCAATAAGGCTGACGTAAACTGTGAGGCAAAGGTTTATGAACCGGGATAGGGGTGGTCCGGGGCTTCACGGCGTGCCGGGCGGAGCGACCCAGACACCGAGCCGGCCGGAGCAGTTGCTGTTCCTGACCGACGAGCAATTGCGGCAGGGTATCGAGCTCCTGTTCTTCGCGTACCGCGATTTCACGTCGGATCCGGACGCCGTGCTCGCCGAGCGTGGCTACGGGCGCGCCCATCACCGCGCCATCCACTTCATCAAGCGCCGGCCGGGGATCACGGTCGCGGGGCTGCTCGATATCCTCGGCGTCACCAAGCAGTCGCTCAACCGCGTCCTGCGCCAGCTGATCGAGGACGATCTCGTGGTGCAGACCACCGGCCAGGCGGACAGGAGGCAGCGGCATCTCAATCTGACGCCCAAGGGCGAGGAACTGGAACGGTCGCTCTCGGCGCCGCAGCGCGAGCGGCTCAGGCGCGCCTTCTCCGAGGCCGGGCCCGATGCCGTCGCCGGCTTTCGGAAGGTCCTCGAGCGGATGATCGACGAGGGCGGCCGAGACGCGGTCCTCTCGCTGGTCGGGCGGGAGGGCCGGTGATGGAGGCGCCCGAGCAGCCGCCGCATATTCTTGTGGTCGATGACGACCAGCGGATCCGCGATCTGCTCAAGCGGTTCCTGATGCGCAACGGCTATCTCGTCACGTCGGCGCGGGACGCGGCACATGCCGAGCGGATCCTCGTCAACCTGGCGTTCGATCTCCTTGTGGTCGATGTCATGATGCCCGGCGAGGACGGCGTGAGCTTTTTGCGGCGGATGCGCGAGAACATCGACGCTCCGGTCCTGATGCTGACGGCCCGGGCCGAGACGAGCGACCGCATCGACGGGCTTGAGGCGGGCGCCGACGACTATCTCGCCAAACCCTTCGAGCCGCGCGAGCTCTTGCTCCGGATCGCCGCGATCCTGCGCCGCGCCGTGCCGCAACCCGAGGCCGAGGCGCCGCCGCGCATCCTCGCGCTCGGACCTTTCCGCTACGATATCGTGCGCGGCGAGTTGACCTGCGAAGACCAGTTGGTGCGCCTCACGACCACCGAACAGGCGTTGATGCGGGTGTTCGCGCGCCAGCCGAACGAGGCGATCACCCGCGCTCGGCTCGCGGCGGAACTGGGCGGTCAGAACGGCGAGGTCCAGGAGCGGGCGGTGGATGTCCAGATCACGCGACTCCGGCGCAAGATCGAGTCGGACCCCAAGGCGCCGCGGTATCTGCAGACCGTGCGCGGCGCAGGCTACATGCTCACGCCCGACTGACCGCTGTGGCCGTCCGCGCCAGGAGGCGCCGCCGTCGGAACGGGCGCGAGTGGGCCGACTCGTGCAACGACTTGCGGCAAAAGGCGATCGACCGGCAAGGGAGTCACCCACAGGTTGTGTCGATGGGGCCGGCCCGAGACGAGAGAAACCCGTTTCTTAGCCGTGGCCGATATCGTCCGGGCTTGATTAAAGATTCGAGAACCGGTGGAATGCGCGCCATGCGAAACATCCTCAAGAATGCGGCGATCGCGCTTGTCCTTGTCGGCCTTCCCCTCGCGGCCTGCGCGCCGGGGATGCGCGGAGAGGTTCCATCCGGGACCTCGCAACACGCGATGCCGGTGGCAGATGCGCAGTCGGGCCTTGCCAGGCTGGGTTTCAAGCCCGGGCCGGTGGACGGCATCTATGGGCCGAGAACCCGCAACGCGGTGATGGATTACCAGCGCATGCGGGGCCTTCAGGTCACGGGCCAGATCGACCAGGATTTCGCACGGAGCCTGGATGCAGAGATCGCAGCATTGCCTCGGCGCCCGGCCCCGAAGACGACCGACGTCGCCCGCGCGCCGGCGAAAGGGGATCTGCCGCAGACCGACACCAATGCGACGGGGACGATACCGGGCGAGACCACGAGCGATCCGCTCGCGCCGCCGCCTGCCGTGCCGCAGGTGCCAGACACGACATACCGCCAGTCGGACCACGACCCTTCGCTCGTGGCACTCACCGAGACGCGGTCCGAGCAACTGGCCGATGTGCGCTTCGCCGAGGTGGATCTCGACGGCGACGGCGACCTCGACGTGATCTGGAACAACACCTCGTCGCTCTATTGCGGAACGGCGGGCTGCTCGTTCGACATCTATTTCCGCGAGGGAACCGGCTGGCGTCCGGTCGCGCGGCTTCTGGCATTCGAGGTCGACGTGGCCGCGGGGCGCACGCGGGGCGTGCGGGACATCCTCGTGACCGGGCGGCGCGGCAGCGCGCTTTGGCAGTGGAATGGACGGCATTATGCCCCGGCGGCATGACGCGGCGACGTGTCGCGAGACCGGCGCGGGGCGGGGGCGCCACGGCGCATTTGCGCAGATGGTACGGGCCGTCTAGTGTCGCGCCATGAGCGTCCTTATCGTCACACATCCATCCAGCCACCAGCATGTCACGCCGCCGGGTCACCCCGAGCGCGTGGCCCGCATCGAAACCGTCGAGCGCGTGCTGCACCGCGCCGAGTTCGATGCCCTGCCGCGCCGGGAAGCCTCGGCCGCGAGCGACGACGCCCTCAAGCGCACGCACACGGACGCCTATGTCGAGGGGATCAAGCGCGCGGCGCCGACCTCGGGCTCGGTCAGCCTCGATCCCGACACGCACATGTCCCCGGGCAGCCTCGAGGCGGCACGGCGCGCGGCGGGGTCGAACATCGACGCCGTCGAGGCGGTGGTGGCGGGCAAGGCCAAGGCCGCGTTCTGCGCCGTGCGCCCCTGCGGGCATCACGCCGAGCGCGAGCGCGCGATGGGTTTCTGCCTGTTCAACAACGTCGCCGTCGGGGCCCGTCACGCGACCGATGTGCTCGGGCTCAAGAAGGTCGCGATCGTCGATTTCGACGTGCATCACGGCAACGGCACGCAGGACATCTTCTGGGATGACGGACGGGTCTTCTTCGCGTCGTCGCACCAGATGCCGCTCTATCCCGGCACAGGCGCGGCGCATGAAACCGGCGTCGGCAATATCGTCAACACGCCTCTGAGGCCTATGTCTGGCGGCAAGGACATGCGCGACGCCTACGAGCGCCAGATCCTGCCGGCGCTTCGGGCGTTCAAGCCCGAGCTGGTGATGATCTCGGCGGGCTTCGATGCCCATGTGAACGACCCGCTGGCGAACCTCAACTGGCTCGACAGCGACTTTGCCTGGGTGACGCGCGAGATCTGCAAGGCCGCGCAGGAGTGCTGCGGCGGGCGCGTGGTCTCGACGCTCGAGGGAGGGTATGATCTCGACGGGCTTGCCGAGAGCCTGAGCGCGCATCTGCACGAGTTGATCGCGCACGCGGAGGGGTGAGAGATGAGTGAGCCGAAGATCGCCGAGATGAGCTTCGAGGACGCGCTCAAGGAACTCGAGCGTGTCGTCCAGAGCCTTGAAGGCGGTCAGGTGCCGCTCGACGAGTCGATTGCCCTCTACGAGCGCGGCGAAGCCCTGCGCGCGCACTGCGAGGGAAAGTTGCGTGACGCAGAACTGAAGGTTGAGAAAATCGTCGCGAGTGCCTCGGGTGATCAGGCGAGCGGCACCGCGCCCTTCGATGCCGGGTAACGCGGCTGGCATTGTCATTTGGGGCGATTTGCGACTAGAGAGCGCGTGAGCTTCGGCGCGCGCGCCGCATCCGCATACGGGAGACGATTCTTGAGCGACCGGCCACAGACGCCCCTTCTCGACCAGGTTCACAGCCCGGACGACCTGAAGCGCTATTCGGACGCGGACCTCAAGCGTCTGGCCGATGAACTCAGGGCCGAGACGATTTCCGCGGTTTCGGTCACCGGCGGCCACCTCGGCGCCGGGCTCGGTGTCGTCGAACTGACGGTGGCGATCCACGCCGTCTTCGACACGCCGCGCGACAAGCTGATCTGGGATGTCGGCCACCAGTGCTACCCGCACAAGATCCTGACCGGGCGGCGCGACCGCATCCGCACGCTGCGGACGGGCGGAGGGCTGTCGGGCTTCACCAAGAGGGCCGAGAGCCCCTACGACCCCTTCGGCGCCGCGCACAGCTCGACCTCGATATCGGCGGGGCTGGGCTTCGCGGTTGGCCGCGACCTTGGTGCCAAGGACGTGGGCGACGTGATCGCGGTGATCGGCGACGGCTCGATCACGGCGGGCATGGCCTACGAGGCGATGAACAACGCCGGGCACCTCAAGAACAAGCTGATCGTCATCCTCAACGACAACGAGATGTCGATCGCGCCCCCCGTGGGCGCGATGTCGGCCTACCTCTCGCGGCTGCTGTCGGGCAAGAGCTACCACGACTTCCGCGAGGCGGCGAAGAAGGCGCTCGAGCTGCTGCCCGCCCCGTTCCGCGAGGGCGCGCGCCGGATGGAGGAGTTCGCCAAGGGCATGACCGTGGGCGGCACGCTCTTCGAGGAACTGGGCTTCACCTATATCGGCCCGATCGACGGCCACGACCTCGACCAGGTGCTGCCGGTGCTGCGCAACGTCCGCGACTATGCCGACGGGCCGGTGCTGATCCACGCGATCACCAAGAAGGGCAAGGGCTACGCGCCCGCCGAGAACGCGCCCGACAAGGGACATGCCCGCGCCAAGTTCGACGTGGTCACGGGCGAGCAGAAGAAGGCGCCGTCGAACGCGCCGTCCTACACCAAGGTCTTCGCGCAGAGCCTGATCAAGGAGGCCGAGACCGACGACAGGATCGTCGCCATCACCGCCGCCATGCCGGACGGGACGGGCGTCGACCTGTTCCAGAAGCGCTTTCCGGCGCGCACCTTCGATGTCGGCATCGCCGAGCAGCACGCCGTGACCTTCGCCGCCGGACTGGCGGCGTCGGGGATGAAGCCGTTCTGCGCGATCTACTCGACCTTCCTGCAGCGCGGCTACGACCAGGTGGTCCATGACGTCGCGATCCAGGGGCTGCCGGTACGGTTCCCGATCGATCGCGCGGGGCTGGTCGGGGCCGACGGGTCAACCCATGCCGGCAGCTTCGACGTGACTTATCTCTCGTGCCTGCCGGGCTTCGTGGTGATGGCGGCCTCGGACGAGGCCGAGCTGGTCCACATGGTCGCCACGGCACGGGACTATGACGAGGGCCCGATCGCCTTCCGCTTCCCGCGTGGCGAGGGCGTTGGCGTCGACATGCCCGAGCGCGGCGTGCCCCTGCCGATCGGCAAGGGCCGGATCGTGAAGCAGGGCGGCAAGATCGCCATTCTCAGCCTCGGCACACGGCTGCAGGAGGCCATGCGCGCAGCCGAGGAACTCGATGCCCACGGGCTGCCGACCACCGTGGCCGATGCCCGCTTCGCAAAGCCGCTCGACCGTGACCTGATCCTGAACCTCGCGCGCAACCACGAGGCGCTGATCACCATCGAGGAAGGCTCGGTCGGCGGGTTCGGCAGCCATGTGCTGCACCTGCTGGCCAACGAGGGGATGTTGGAGCACGGCCTCAAGGTGCGGCCGATGGTGCTGCCTGACGTTTTCCTG
The DNA here is from genome assembly GCF_016623495.1 of Thermohalobaculum xanthum. Classification (GTDB taxonomy): domain Bacteria; phylum Pseudomonadota; class Alphaproteobacteria; order Rhodobacterales; family Rhodobacteraceae; genus Thermohalobaculum; species Thermohalobaculum xanthum. The sequence goes on from NZ_JAEHHL010000017.1 coordinate 15,256, forward strand.
GACCAGGACAGCCCGGCGAAGATGTACGAGACCGCGGGCCTTTGCACCCCCGACATCGTGCGCACGGCACTTGCCGCGCTGGGGCATGCGGAGACAGCTGCGCGGGCGTGAGGTGTTTGCCGTATTCGCGTTGATCTGGGATCGAGACGATGGGGATGAAGCCTAGGCAGTACTGGGACTTCTTTGTTTATGAGAACTACTCTGATTTTAAACGCGATCCGACATCCCTCCGCCTCGCGTTCAACGCAGCTGTAAGCTGTTACCATCTTGCAGACCATGTTTTTGAGTTTTCAAAACGGCACTTTCCAAGATCCGCCAATTCTTTAGGAAGCGTTGGTAAATATACCGACATCCTCATCGCCATGTGCCCAGAATTTCGAGACATATATTCAATTAGCCTTGCGTATAAGCACCTTTACGTCCAATCTACCAAAGCCAATGCAGATTCTCCCGGGTCTTTGTTGTCAGTATCGTTGGACGATGTCGGCGATGAGATGCTCGAATGCTGCGAAAACGTGTCTTCGAATGAGTTGCTAATTCTTCGAAGAAAGAATGGACCAAGTGTAGCTTTTGTACCAATTATTGACGCGGTCGTGAAAATGTGGGGCGATGAGATCGTCCGCCAAGAGCAACTCTGGCGGGCTGAACGGTCCGACGCATCGACGATTTTGTGCGAAGATTGATGGTCGAATGGTTGCAGTCGAAGGTCAAAAGACGTCGCGCCTCGACCAGCATATCGTCGACCTCGGCCTGGCCTCCAGCCGCGCCCGCGCGCAGGCATTGATCGCCGCGGGGGCGGTCACGATCGATGGCCGGCCGGCCGCCAAGCCGGCGCAGAAGGTGCCCGCGGGCGCGCAGGTCGAGGTGGCGGGTGATCCTCTGCCATGGGTCAGCCGCGCGGCGCTGAAGCTGCTCCATGCCCTCGATCACTTCGGGCTGGTGCCGCATGGCGACGCGCTCGATGTCGGGGCCTCGACGGGCGGGTTTACCGAGGTGCTGCTGGCGCGCGGGGCCGCGCGGGTCTTTGCCGTCGATGTCGGCCACGGGCAGCTGCATCCGCGCCTCGCCTCGGACCCGCGTGTCGTGAACCTCGAAGGCGTGAACGCGCGCGCCATCCCTGCTGGCGCGGTTCCGCCGGTCGACTGGATCGTGTCGGACGTGGCCTTCATCTCGCTTAAGAAGGCGCTGCCCGGCGCGCTGGCGCTGGCCAAGCCGGGCGCGGTCCTGGTCGCGCTGATCAAGCCGCAGTTCGAGGCCGGGCGCGAGGCAGTTGGCAAGGGCGGCATCGTCCGAGACCCGGCGGTCCACGAGGCCGTGCGCGCCCGCATCAGCGACTGGCTGGCGGCGCAAGGCTGGCAGGTGACCGGCGAGGCCGAGAGCCCTATAACCGGCGCCGATGGCAACCGGGAATTCCTGATCGCCGCATCGAAACCGCACTGACGGCCGGGCCGGCCACGTCCTGCCGCCGCCTTGCGCGAGGATGCGGTCGCGGTGACGGGCGAGACGAGGGTGGGAATGGGCGACGAGGTGACGATCGACCGGCTGGGCGCGCAGGGCGACGGCGTCGCCGAGGGCGGCACGCTGTTCGTGCCCTTCACCCTGCCGGGCGAGCGCGTTCGGGTGATCCGCCAGGGCACGCGCGCGCGGCTTGCCGCGGTGCTCGAGCCCGCGCCCGACCGGATCGCGCCGGTCTGCAGCCATTTCAGCACTTGTGGCGGCTGCGCGCTGCAGCACGCCTCGGACGATTTCGTCGCCGGCTGGAAGCGCGAGATGGTGGCCGCGGCGCTGGCCTCGCGCGGCATCGCCGATGTCGAGATCCGCACCACCCGGACCTCGCCGCCCGCCAGCCGCCGCCGCATCACCCTGTCGGCGCGGCGCACGCGCAAGGGTTCGTGCGTCGGCTTTCACGAGGGCCAGAGCGAGGCGCTGGTCTCGATCACCGAATGCCCGGTGGCGAACCCCAGCCTGCCCGCCGCGATCCCGGCGCTAAACGAGCTGGTGGAGCGCGCGGCGAGCCGCAAGGGCGAGGTGCGCATCACCCTGACCGCCTCGGAGGGCGGGGTCGACGCCGCGGTCGAGGGCGTCAAGCCGCTCGACGGGCCGGGGCGGGCGCTGCTGGCCGGTGTCGCGGCGCGGGCGGGGCTTGCGCGGCTCGCGGTGGCGGGCGAGGTGGTCGTCACCCTCAAGGATCCGGCGCAGACGATGGGCCGCGCCCGCGTGATCCCGCCCCCCGGCGGATTCCTGCAGGCGACGCGCGAGGGCGAGGACGCGCTTGCCGCCGCCGTGCGCGAGGCGGTGGGCGACGCGCCGCGGATCGCCGATCTCTTTGCCGGATGCGGCACCTTCGCCCTGCGTCTGGCCGAGACGGCCGAGGTCCACGCGGTCGAGGCCGAGGGCCCGGCGCTGGCCGCGCTCGACGCTGCTTGGCGGCAGGCGCAGGGGCTGCGGCGCGTCACCACCGAGCGGCGCAACCTATTTCACCGGCCCCTGCTGGCGGCCGAGCTCGGACGTTTTGCGGCGGTGGTGATGGACCCCCCGCGCGCCGGGGCGAATGCGCAGGCCGAGCGGCTGGCCGGGGCCGGGGTGCCGCGCCTCGCCATGGTGAGCTGCAACCCCGCGACCTTCGCGCGCGACGCGCGCATCCTGGTCGACGGCGGCTATCGCATCGATTGGGTGCAGCCCGTCGACCAGTTCCGGTGGTCGAGCCATGTCGAGCTGGTCGCGGCGATGTCGCGGCGCTGAGGCCGGTGCCGCGGCGTCACTCGGCGGCGGCGATGCGTTCCGTGGTGGCGGCGAACAGCTCGCGCGTGTAGTCCGCCTTCATGTCGTGCCGGGCAAGCTGGGCGTGGTCCAGCGCCTCGACCGCGCGGCCTTCCTTCATCACCGTCAGCCGGTCGCACATGTGGTCGATCACCGCGAGGTCGTGGCTGACCATCAGGAAGGTCAGGCCGCGCTCGGCCCTGAGCCGCGAGAGCAGGTTGAGCGCCTCGGCCTGCACCGAGGCGTCGAGCGCCGAGGTGGGCTCGTCGAGCAGCAGGATCTCGGGCTCGAGCATCAGCGCGCGGGCGATGGCCACGCGCTGGCGCTGCCCGCCCGACAGTTGGTGCGGGAAGCGGAAGCGGAAGGCGGGATCGAGGCCGACATCCTCGAGCGCGCGCAGGATGCGCCGGCCCCGCTCGGTGCCGCGGGCGACCCCGTGGATCCGAAGCGGCTCGCCCAGCGTGCGGTCGATGGTGTGGCGCGGGTGCAGCGAGGCATAAGGGTCCTGGAACACCATCTGCACCCGGCGCGCGAAGGCGCGGTCGCGCCGGGCGGGAATGGCGCGGCCATCGATCCGGATCTCGCCCCCCGTGACCGGGGCCATGCCGCAGATCGCGCGCAGGATGGTCGACTTGCCCGAGCCGGATTCGCCGACCAGCCCGTAGGAGGCGCGTGCCGCGACCGCGAGGCTGACGCCGCGCACCGCGTGGACGTGGCGGCCCTTGGCGTCGAAGGTGACGTGCAGGTCGTCGATCTCGATCAGCGCCATGCGATCACTCCAGCCAGGCCGCGTCGCGCGTGAGCGTGGGCAGCGGCTGGCGCGGTCCGCCGATCGTCGGCAGGCAGTTGAGCAGGCCGCGAGTGTAGGGGTGCTGCGCCTGCGACAGGCGGTTTGCCTCGATCTCCTCGACGATGCGCCCGCGATACATCACCAGCACGCGGTCGCAGAAGCGCGATACGAGGTTGAGGTCGTGGCTGATGAACATCAGGCCCATGCCGCGCTCGCGCACCAGCCCGTCGAGGATGCGCAGGACCTCGGCCTGGACGGTGACGTCGAGCGCCGAGGTCGGCTCGTCCGCGATCAGCAGGTCGGGCTCGGGGATCAGCATCATCGCGATCATCACGCGCTGGCCCATGCCGCCGGACAACTCGTGCGGGTAGGCCTCGAGGACGCGCTCGGGGTCGCGGATCTGCACCGCCTCGAGCGCCTCGAGCGCCTTGGCGCGCGCGGCGCGGGCCGACATGCCGTCGCGCAGGCGCAGCCCCTCGGTCAACTGGCGGCCGACCCGCATCACCGGATTGAGCGAGTATTTCGGATCCTGCATCACCATGGCGATGCGCCGGCCGCGCAGGGCACGCATCTCGCGCTCGGGGATGCGGGCGAGGTCGATCCCGTCGAAGCTCATGCGCCGTGCCTCGATCCGGCCGGGCGCGCGGATCAGGCGCAGGACTGAGCGGCCGGTCATCGTCTTGCCCGAGCCCGATTCGCCCACGATGCCGAGCCGCTCGCGCGAGAGGCTGAACGAGACGCCGCGCACCGCCTCGACCGGGCCGGCCTCGGTCGCGAAGGTGACGCGCAGGTCCTCGATCTCGAGCAGGCTCATTTCGAGGACCCCCGCGGGTCGAGCACGTCGCGGAGCCCGTCGCCCAGCAGGTTGAAGCCGAGCGAGACGATGAAGATCGCGAGGCCTGGCATGGTCGCGACCCACCACTGCTCGAACAGGAACTTGCGGCCCGACGAGATCATCAGCCCCCATTCCGGTAGCGGCGGCTGGGCGCCGAGGCCGAGGAAACCGAGCCCCGCCGCCGTCAGGATGATGCCCGCCATGTCGAGGGTCACGCGCACGATCACCGAGGGCAGGCACATCGGCGCGACATGGCCGAAGATGATCCTCCCCGATCCCGCGCCCTGGAGGCGGATCGCGGCGATGTAGTCGGCGCCGCGCACGGTCAGCGTCTCGGCCCGGGCGACGCGCGCATAGGGCGGCCAGGCGGTGAGGGCGATGGCCAGCACCGCGTTCTCGACCCCGGGCCCCAGCGCCGCGACGAAGGCGAGCGCAAGGATCAGCCGCGGGAAGGCGAGGAAGATGTCGGTCAGGCGCATCAGCACCGTGTCGACGATGCCGCCGAAATAGCCCGAGACGGTCCCGATGATCAGCCCCACCACCGGCGCGGTGACGGTGACCAGCGCGACGATGTAGAGCGTGATGCGGGCGCCGTAGACCAGGCGGCTCCAGATGTCGCGGCCGAACTCGTCCGTGCCCAGCCAGTGATCCGGCGAGAGCGGTGGCTGCAGGCGGCCAGCCAGGTTCTGGACATAGGGGTCATGCGTCGCGAGCAGCGGCGCGAGCGCCGCCGCGACCAGCAGCGCCACGATGATCAGGAGCCCGATCAGCGCCAGCGGGTTGCGCGACAGCCTGAGCCAGCCGAGCCAGGCCTGCCCGAGGCGGGCCTGCAGCGGCGAGCGCGGCGCGGGGTCGAGAAGCCAGGCGCGCCAGCCGGTCATGACCGCGCCCTCGGGTCGACCAGCCGGTAGAGCAGGTCGGACAGCATGTTGAGCAGGATGAAGGCCGAGCCCACCACGATCGTGCCGCCCATCACCGCCGCCATGTCGGCCGAGAAGAGCGCGTTGGTGATGTAGAGCCCCAGGCCCGGCCAGGCGAAGACGGTCTCGGTGAGCACGGAACCCTCGAGCAGGTTGGCGTAGGACAACGCGATCACGGTGATCAGGGGGACGAGGACGTTCCTGAGCGCATGCACCCAGACGACGCGCCATTCCGGCATGCCCTTGACCCGCGCGGTGGTGACGTATTCCTGCCCCAGCTGGTCGATCATGAAGCTGCGCGTCATCCGGCTGATATAGGCCATCGAGTAGTACCCGAGCACGCTGGCCGGCAGGACGATGTGCGAGAAGGCATTGGCAAAGATCTCCCACTGGCCCGCCAGCGCGGTGTCGATGAGGATCATGCCGGTGCGGGTCGGCACGTCGAGCTCGTACATGAACTCGTAGGTGGTATCGAGGCGGCCAGGGCCGCCGACCCAGCCGAGCTCGCCGTAGAACACCAGAAGCCCCATCAGCCCCAGCCAGAAGACGGGCATCGAGTAGCCCATCAGCCCGATCAGGCGAACGAGCTGGTCGGTCAGGCTGCCGGGCTTGGTGGCGGCGATCACGCCGGCCGGAACTCCGAAGATGACGCCCAGGATCGTGGCGATGGTGGCAAGTTCGAGGGTCGCGGGGAAGACGCGCGTCACGTCCTCGAGAACCGGTCTCGCGGTCATCAGCGAGGTGCCGAAATTGCCGTCGAGCGCGTCGCGCACATAGAGAGCGAACTGCACCCAGATCGGGTCGTTGAGCCCCATCGCCTCGCGTGCGGCGTCGTATTGCGCGGCGGTCGCGCGCTCGCCCAGCACCGCGAGGACGGGGTCGATCGGGATCACCCGCCCGATCACGAAGGTGATCGCGAGCAGCCCCAGGAAGGTGATGGCCAGCGTGAGCACGAGCTTGGCCGCGCGCCAGCCGAGGCGGAGGGCGGCCGACGAGCCGTTGCGGCGGGGGATGGATGCGGTGTCTGTCATCGGTGTCGCGGGCGGCCGGGGTCGCCGGCCGCCCGCATGTCCGTCACTTCGTCGTTGCCCAGTAGAAGGCCGAGTGGATCGAGCCGCCGGCCGAGAAGCCCTCGACGTTCTTGCGCATGGCCACGGGCTCGATGCGCTGGAACATCTCGGCGAACGGCGCGGCCTGCTGATGGATCCGCTGGATCTCGAGATACATCTGCTCGCGTTTGGCGGTGTCCTTCTCGAGCACCGCGGCATTGGTGAGGTCGTTCACCTCGGCCGCCGGCCACGAGTTGCGCCATGCGAGGACGCCGGTCAGCTTGGCCTCGTCCGAGTTGTCCGGGTTGCGGGCGAAGGTGTCGGCGTTGGTGTGGGGATCGGGATAGTCCGGGCCCCACGCCTCGAGAATCAGCTGATGCGTGCGGGCGCGATAGTCACCCAACACTTCCTTGCCGGTGCCGGTCGTGAACTCGATGTTGATGCCGGCCTTGGCAAAGGTGTTCTGCATCGACTGGGCCATCTCCAGCCGCTCCTGGTCGTTGCGGACGTGGAAGGTGAAGTTGAGGTCGGTCACGCCCGACTCGGCGATCAGGGCCTTGGCCTTCTCGATGTCGAGCGAGTAGGGCGTCTCCTCGAGCGCGCCAAGGAAGCCGCGCGGCAGGAACGCCTGGTGGACGGTGTAGCTGCCCTTCAGGAAGCTGTCCGTCATCCCCTTGTAGTCGATGAGGTACTTCAGCGCCTCGACCAGCTTGGGGTTCGCCAGCCGCGGATCCTTCTGGTTCATGGCGAGGTAGTAGATGCGCCCGCGCACCTCCTCGTTGATCTTGATGTCGGGGTTCGACGACACGCCCTCGACATCGGTGGGGGTGAGCTTGCGGGCGATGTCGATGTCGCCCTTCTCGAGCAGCAGGCGCTGGGTCGAGGGCTCGGCCACGTGGCGCACGAAGACGCGCTTCATCGCCGGTTCGCCGCGCCAGTAGCCCGGCACCGCCTCGAGCACATAGCTCTCGGACGGCTTGTACGAGCGCAGGTTGTAGGCGCCCGAGCCGGCGGTGTTGGTCTTCAGCCACTCGTAGCCGAGGTCGCCGTCCGCCTCGTGCGACAGGGCCATCTCCTTGTCGACGACCGAGGCGACGACGGCGGTGAGGCAGTTGTAGAAGAACGACGGCGCGTAGGGCTTGTCGGTGACGATGATCAGCGTGTCACCCTCGGCGCGCACCTTCTCCTCGACATTGTCGGCGTTGAAGCCGAACTGGGTGAGGATGAAGGACGGGGTCTTGTCGAGCTTGACGGCGCGCTGGATCGACCAAGCCGCATCCTCGGCGCGCACCGGGTTGCCCGAGTGGAACTTGAGCCCCGACTTGATCTTGAAGGTGTAGGTGACGCCGTCATCGGCCAGTGACCAGCTCTCGGCGATGCCCGGCACCAGCGGGCCCAGGTCCGACGGGTCGAGTTCGACCAGCGTGTCGTAGGCGTTGTTGAGCAGGTCGTTGCCCGAGAACTCGAAGCTCTCGGCGGGGTCAAGCGACACGATGTCGTCGATCTTGTCGGCAATCACGAGCGTGTCGGCCGGCGTCTCCGCGACGCCTGCGACGGGCGACAGCGCTAGCACAGCCGTGAGCACGCCGAGCGCCGCCGATCTGGCCATACGCGATGGCAGAGTGATCAGCATGACGGTCTCCCTGTTGATGTCTGGTTGTAGCGGCCGCGATCGCGGCGCGGGTTAGACACTGCCGCGACCCGGCGACGATTGTCCAGCCGCAACTTGCCATGCTGCGGTCGCGCGCGCGGGCCACATCCGCGTGGCTGCGCGGCAGGTGTTTGCCGCGGGCTCGCGGGAGGCTAAGCTGCGCCCCGGTTCGACCTCGGAAGGGAACGCGGCATGCGCAGTTTCGCGCTCGCATGGATGTTCGCGGCCGGCGCCGCCTTGCCGGCCTTCGCGCAGGCGGCCGGCGCGGTGGCTGGCGACATCGTCGGCGAATGGGACTGCGGCGAGACGCGCCTGGTGATCACCCGGCTGGGCAGCATCGAGGTGATCGGCACGGGCGACTACCGCGCGGGCCTCTTCGAGGCCGATGGCGCGCGGCTCGACGTCGCCTGGGACGCCGGCGGACAGTCGCGGCTTCGGGTGACGCGCAGGAGCGACGGGCTCACGGTCAGCGGTCTCGGCGCGCCGCTCGAATGCGTGGCGCGCCGCTGAGCGCCAAGGCGCGGCGCTCGATTGCGCGGGGCTTCCCGTGCGGCGCTTGCCTTCCCGGGGCGCGGCGATCACAAATATCCAGCGGCCCAAGATCGAGAGACGGGCGGGCAACCTGGGCCCGCAGCCGCCGGGGGGGAGAGCATGCGCATGCCCGTGGGCATCATCGGAGGGGGGCCGTCCGGCCTGCTGCTCGCGCAGTTGCTGCACCGCGCCGGGATCGAGAGCGTGGTGCTCGAGCGGCGCTCGCGCGCGCATGTTCTGGGCCGCATCCGCGCGGGCGTGCTCGAGCATGGCGCGGTCGAGCTGTTGCGCGAGGCGGGGGTTGCCGGCCGCCTCGACCGCGAGGCCGAGGTGCATCACGGCTTCAGCATCGCGCATCGCGACGCGCTTCACCGGGTGGACCTCGCGGCCTCGGCCGGGCACGGCGTCACGCTCTACGGCCAGACCGAGGTGACGCGCGACCTCTATGACGCGCGCGATGCGGCGGGCGGGACGGTCATCCACGACGCCGAGGACGTCACGATCCATGGCGCGGACACCGATGCGCCTGGCCTTACCTGGCGAGAGGGCGACGAGCCCCGACGGCTGGACTGCGATTTCGTCGTCGGCTGCGACGGGTTCCACGGCGTCTCGCGCCGCTCGATCCCGGCCGCGCGACTGACCGAGTTCGAGCGCGTCTATCCCTTCGGCTGGCTGGGCGTGCTGTCGCGCACCCCGCCGGTGGCCGAGGAACTGATCTATGCGCGCCACGCCGACGGCTTCGCGCTGTGCTCGATGCGCTCTCGCAGCCTCAGCCGCTACTACGTGCAGGTGCCGCTGGACGACAGGGCCGACGACTGGTCGGACGACCGGTTCTGGTCCACGCTGCGCGCTCGGCTGCCGCGCGAGGTGGCTGACGCGCTGGTGACGGGGCCATCGATCGAGAAGTCGATCGCGCCGCTCAGATCCTACGTCGCCGAGCCGATGCGCTGGGGCCGGCTGTTCCTGGCGGGCGACGCGGCGCATATCGTGCCGCCGACGGGCGCCAAGGGGCTGAACCTCGCGGCCTCGGACGTGCGCTATCTGTCGGATGCGCTCATCGGCTTCTACCGCGAGGGCGACGAGCGCGGGCTCGCGGCGTATTCCGAGCGCGCGCTGGCCCGGGTCTGGAAGGCCGAGCGCTTCTCGTGGTGGATGACCTCGCTGCTTCACCGCTTCCCCGAGACGGGCCCCTTCGGCGCGCGCATGCAGGAGGCTGAGCTCGACTACCTGTTCACCTCGGCTGCGGCGCAGGCCGTGCTGGCCGAGAATTACGTGGGGCTGCCATACTGAGCCCTGCGCAACCACAGGCACCGCGCGAAGGACGCGGCTCGCCACCCAATGGGAGGACCGGATGAAAGCCTATGCCCGCCTGAGCGCCGTCGTGATCGGTGCGCTCGTTGCTCTCCCTGCCGCGGCGCAGGAGGTGACGCTGACCGTGCAGCATTTCCTGGGCCCCAAGGCGCCTGCCCAGACCAAGCTGATCGAGCCCTGGGCCAAGCGCGTCGAGGAAGCCTCGCAGGGCCGGATCAAGGTCGAGATCTTTCCGGCCATGGCGCTCGGCGGCAAGCCGCCCGAACTCTACCGCCAGGTGCGCGACGGGGTCGTCGACATCGTCTGGACGCTGCCCGGCTACACGCCCGGCGTGTTCCCCCGGGTCGAGGTGTTCGAGCTGCCGGGCATCCACCAGGGCTCGGCCGCGCAGACCACGCTGGCGATCCAGGACATGATGCCGGCGCTGGCGCCCGATTTCGCCGATGTCCATCCGCTGCTGATCCACAGCCATGCCGGCAACGCGCTGCACATGGTCGACGGGCCGATCGCCTCGGCCGACGACCTTGCCGGCAAGAAGCTCAGGACGCCGTCGCGCACCGGGGCCTGGATGATCGAGGCCTGGGGTGCCGAGCCGGTCGGCATGCCGGTGCCCGAGCTGCCGCAGGCGCTGGCCAAGAAGGTGGTCGACGGCGCGCTGGTGCCCTTCGAGATCGTGCCCCCGCTCAAGCTGCAGGAGCTGACCGCGGCCTCGGTCGAGGGGCCCGAGGGGCTGCGCTTCGGCACCGCGGTGTTCCTGCTCGCGATGAACAAGGCGCGCTACGAAAGCTTGCCCGAGGACCTGCGGGCGATCATCGACGCCAATTCAGGGGCAAATCTCGCGGCCGAGATTGGCAAGGTCTGGGATGACGTCGAGGCGCCGGGCAAGGCACTGCAGGCGGACTCGCCCGGCGGCCAGGTGGTGGAGCTGGACGGCGCGGTCTACGAGGAGCTGATCGCCCGGGCCTCGTCGGTCACCGACCGCTGGGTCGAGGAGATCACCGCCACTGGCATTGACGGGCAGGCGCTGGTCGACGAGGCCCGCAAGTCGATGGCTGCCCATGGGAACTGAGGCGTGAGCGACGGCGGCCCGACCGCGGCGTCGGGGCTGGACGTCGTCATCCACCGTCTCGCCGCCGGCTGGGCGATTCTCGGCGGGGTGGTGCTGGCCGCGATCGTGCTGGTGACGACGGCGAACATTGCGCTCTTCGCCGCGCATCGCGTGGCGGCGCTGTGGGGCGGGTCGGTCGCCGGCCTGCCGGGCTACGAGGATTTCGTGCGCCTGGCGGTGTCGGCGGCGGCGCTGATGCTGCTGCCCTGGTGCCAGGCGCGGCGCGGGCACGTGGCCGTCGACCTGTTCGTGTCGGGCATGCCCGCCGGCCTGCAGCGCCTGCTCGACCGCCTGTGGCTCGCGCTCACGGTCGCGCTTGCCGTGTTCCTGCTGGTGATGGCGGCGCAGGGGATGGCCGAGACCCGCGCTGACGGCGTGTTGTCACCGATCCTGGGCTGGCCGGAATGGCCATTCTACCTGCCTGGACTGGCCTCGCTGGCGCTGTGGGCGGCGGTGGCGGCGAGCCAGGCGATCGCGCGGCCCGTGGATCCCTGATGAGCGATCCGCACACCATCGGAATTGCGGGGCTTGGCGTCCTGTTCCTGCTGCTGGCGCTGCGGATGCCGGTGGGGCTGGCCATGGTCGCCGTCGGCATCGGCGGCAATTACGTGCTGTCGCTGGTGGTGCCCTATCTGCGCTTCGAGCCGTATCTGCTGCAGTTCAAGACGCTGCTCTGGCAGAACGTCGCGAATTACGACCTGTCGGTCGTGCCGCTTTTCGTGCTGATGGGGTTGCTGGCCGCCCGTGCCGACCTGTCGGGCGACCTGTTCAGGGGCATGAGCGCGGCGCTGGGCCGGGTGCGAGGCGGGGTCGCGATGGCCGCGGCCGGCGCCTGCGCGGGCTTCGGCGCGGTCTGCGGCTCGTCGCTTGCCACCGCCTCGACCATGGGCCGCGTGGCGCTGCCGCAGCTCGACGCGCTGGGCTACAGCCCGCGGCTGGCCACCGGGACGCTGGCGGCGGGGGGGACGCTGGGTATCCTGATCCCGCCCTCGGTGGCGCTGGTTATCTACGCGATCATCGTCGAGGCCTCGATCATCGAGATGTTCCGCGCGGCGCTGATCCCCGGCCTGATCGCGGTTGCGGGCTTCGTCGCGGTCATCTGGCTCAGGGTCCGGCTGTCGCCGGGCCTCGCACCGCTTCCGACGCCGCTGCCCCGGGCCGAGCGGGTGGTGGCCTACCGGCGGCTTCTGCCCGTCGTGCTGATCTTCGGGGTGATTATCCTGGGCCTTGGGGCAGGGCTCTTCACGCCAACGCCGGCGGCGGCCTTCGGGGTCTTCGTGATCGCCGCCTACGCGATGCTGCGGCCCGGCGAGCGGCGGCTTGGCCTCGGCGGGACGGCCGATGCCCTGCGCGAAACCGCGGTGACCGCGGGCATGATCACCTTCATCCTGTTCGGCGCCGAGGTGCTGAAGGGCTTCTTCACCCGCGCGGGCCTGCCCGCCGCCCTGGCCGAGTGGGCCGGTGGCTCGGGCCTCGATCCGCTGACGGTGCTGGTGGTCATGCTGCTCGCGCTGATCGTGCTTGGCTGCTTCATGGAGAGCCTTGCGATGATCCTTGTGGTGGTGCCGTTCTTCTGGCCGACGCTGGTCGAGCTGAACGGGGGCGACTATGCCACCGCGGCGACCTCGGCCTTCGGCATGGACGCGGGTGAGCTCAAGATCTGGTTCGGGGTGCTCGCGCTGATCGTGGTCGAGCTTGGGCTGATCACGCCGCCCGTGGGGCTCAACGTCTTCATCATCGCCCAGCTCTCGGGCGGCATCGCGATGCGCGAGACCTTCCTGGGCGTCATGCCGTTCTTCGGCGCCGAACTGCTGCGCGTCGCGCTGATCCTGCTGGCGCCCGGCGTCGCGCTGTTCCTGCCGCGCCTGCTGGCTGGCTGACGGCGTGCGCCGAGCGGCTATTCGGCGGCCATCGCCGTGCGGCGGCAGAAGCACGACGCCTTGACCGGCACCTCGGCGCGCGCCACCGCGAGGTCGAGCCGCTGCTTGATCAGCGGCGCCTCGACCGTGTCGCCGCGGCGGGTCAGGCACTCGTGCAGCCCGTGCAGGGACCACAGGTTGTCCGGGTGCTGGCAGGCCCGGCTGAGCGTCCCGTCGAGCCCCAGGTCGGCGCGATAGACGGCCTCGGCCTCGTCGACGCGGCCCTGCTCGAGCAGCAGGGCGCCCAGCGCGTGGCGCGTGGGCTGCATCCAGCCCCAAGGCTCGTCATAGGGCAGCGCGTCGTCGAGCGCGACCGACCGGCGCAGATGCGCGAAGGCGGCGTCGTGGTTGCCCTTGCGGTATTCGAGCTCGCCCATCAGCATCTCCTCGGCGACGCCGAGCAGGTCCACGACCGTGTTGTTGTGAACCCGGCGGCTGTCGGGGACACGGGTCTTGGCCGCCATGAACTGGGCCTTTTCGGTCTCGGCCTCGGCGACATTGCCCAGCGCGGAATGCGCGACCGCCCTGGCGTAGTGCATCATCGCGACGTTCGAGCAGTAGAGCTCCTGATCCTTGGGCAGGTCCTGCGCGATGATCTCGCGCCACTTGCCGAAGCGCACGAGCACATGCTGCTTCATCGTCAGGTACGCCTCGAGGAAATCGGCCATGGGTGGCGACTCGATGCGCAGCACCGCCTCGGGCACCGTGGCGATCAGCTCCTCGGCCGCGGCGATGGCGGGCGTGTACTGGCCCAGGAACATCGCGCCGTAGATCGCGAAGTGGAAATTGTGGATCACGTAGATCAGGTAGATGCCCGGATGCTCGGCGTAGGCGAGGAAGCGCCGGTCTGGCTCGAGGGCCTTCTGGTTGTAGACCAGCACATCCCGATAGAAGCCGCACAGGACGTCGAGATGCGTGGGCATGTGGATCAGGTGGCCCGAGTCCGGCATGATCGCACGCAGCCGGTCGCCGGCGCGCAGCGCCCGTTGCGGGAAGGGCGACATCTCCATCAGGTGGACATAGAGATGCAGCAGTCCCGGATGGTCCCATGACGCGGGGATGCGGCTGAAGGCATGCTCGAGCGCGGCCATCGCCTCCTCGGTGCCCGCGCCCTCGGCGGGCTTGCCGGTGGACAGGTTCCACATCTTCCACGGTGTCTCGTTCATGATCGACTCGACGAAGACCGTGCGCACGTCGAGATCGTCGGGCCAGGATTCGAAGATCTTGCGCATCTCGTTCGTGTAGGCCTTGTCCCAGGGCGCCATGTCCTCGATCGCCTCGCGCTGGGGATAGCGCGCGGGCAGCGCCTGGATCAGCGCCTGCTCGACCGGGGTGGCGCCCCCGGCATGGGCCAGCGCCATCTGCATCGCGTCATAGGATGCGGCGAGGGCAATCTGGCGGCCATTCGGGTCATAGAGATGCCAGGGCAGGTTGTAGTTCGGGCCCGATGCATAGCTGATGCCCCAGTGGGCCATCGCGCATTCCGGGTCGTGCTCGGTCGCCTTGGCAAAGCACCTGATCGCCTCGCCATGGTTGAAGCCGTAGAGCCAGTTGAGCCCGCGATCGAACCAAAGCTGCGCTTCGGGGGACGACGTGGATACTTTCCGGCCGTAACTGCCGAGGTCGAAATAAGCCATGGGGCGGGCTCCTTTTCGCGGCTGCAATCAAGGGCTGAAATCGCTGGCCATCCTACGCGCCGAGCGCGATGCGGCCAAACGGAACCTTGACCGGCCGTCGCCTAGCCCAGCGCCTTGGCGATCATGGTGACGCCCACCACCAGGAGCGCGACGAAGAAGATCCGTCGGAACAGCGCCTCCGAGATCCGGTTGCGCACGCGCTGGCCCAGCCACAGTCCGGCGAAGGCAGGGATCACCGCGCCGGCCGACAGGGTAATGACCTCGGACGACACCAGCCCGTGATTGCCGAGCGCGACCGCAAGCCCGGTGCTGATCGTCAGGAAGGTCAAGCCCAGCGCCTGCACGAAGCGATCGCGCCCCAGGCCCAGGGTCTGCAGATAAAGGATCCCCGGCACGATGAAGAGGCCGGTCATGCCGAACAGCATCCCGCCCGTGCCGCCCGCCAGCGGCGACATCCAGCTTTCGCGGCGGCCGGGCGGAGGCAGCTGCGGGGTGAGCAGCGCGAAGGCCGAATAGGCCGCGAGCATCCCGCCGAGCACCATCTCGAGCGCGTCGGTGTCGGCATCCGCGAGCACGCCGACGCCGATCCAGATGCCGACCTGCGAGGCGAGCAGGAACGGCCACAGGCGCCGGGCCAGTTCGCCCAGCGCCGGGCCCGCCAGCGCCTGCCAGATGTTCGACAGGATCGAGGGCAGGACCATCACCGCCACCGCGCTCTTCAGCCCGATCAGTGGCGCGAGGATCGGCAGCGCCACCACGGGCATGCCCAGGCCCAGTGCGCCCTTGACGGCGCCGCCCATCAGGAAGCCCGCAATCACGGCCAAAATGGCGGAGAGGTCGGGCATGCGATCAGGCGGCCGCCGCCCGCGGGCGCAGCGCAGCACCCCCGCGCCCGGCCAACAGCAACCAAAGCGCGATCCCGAGGTTGAGCAGGTTCCAGGCGATCCCGTTCAGGAAGGCGGCCATGTAGCTGCCGGTGAGGTCGTAGATCTCGCCCGACATCCAACCGCCCAGTGCCATGCCCAGAACGGTGGCCATCAGCACCGCGCTGACGCGCCGCCCGGCCTCTCGCGCGGGGAAATGGTCGCGAACGATCAGCGCGTAGCTCGGCACGATACCGCCCTGGCTGAGGCCGAACAGCGCGGCCACGAGGTAGAGCGAGACGATGCCGTCGAACGGCAGGAAGAATGTCAGCGCCACCGCCTGCAGCGCCGAGCCCAGGATCAGCGTGCCAAGCCCGCCGATGCGGTCGGCGATGAAGCCCGAGGCCAGGCGGCTGGCGATGCCCAGCGCCAGCATCATTGACAGCATCTCGGCGCCGACCGCGGGTCCGTAGCCGAGGTCGACGCAATAGGCCACAAGGTGAACCTGCGGCATCGACATCGCCACGCAGCACGCAACACCCGCCAGCAGGAGCAGGGCCTGCAGCCGCGCCGGCGGCATCACCGCGCGGCGCGTTGTGCGCTGGCCCGGCGCCGGCGCGGGGGCGTCCTCGATCACCGGGCGGCGGCGCATCATCAGCGACAGCGGCAGCAGCGTGACCAGGCAGAACGCGCCGACCCCCATATGGGCGGAGCGCCAGCCCCAGAGCTCGGTCGCCCACTGGATCAGTGGCGGCCAGATCGCGCCGGCGGCATAGCTGCCCGACGCCGCGATCGCCACGGCGATGCCGCGCCGGCGCCGGAACCAGTGAGAGACGTCGGCGACCAGCGGGCCGAAGCTGGGCGAGCTGCCCAGCATGCCGATCAGCACCGCCTGGGCGATCAGGAATTGCGTGTAGCTTTGCGCAAGCCCCGCCGCCGCGTAGCCAAGACCCAGCATCACCGCGCCCAGTCCCAGCGGCACCGCGATGCCGAAGCGGTCGGCCAGCCGGCCCATCAGCACGCCGCCGGCGGCAAAGCCGATCAGCGTCACGGTGTAGGGCAGCGATGCGCCACCACGGTCGATGCCGAACTCGGCCTCGATCACCGGCAGCACGACCACCGCGGACCACAGCCCCACTCCCCCGATCGCCGCCATCGCGAAGGACAGCGCAAGCCTCCACCAGGCGCGCGCGCTGTCGGGCGCCACGGCGTCTGCCGCCGCGTCATGCGTGGCGGAGGGCGGCTGGGTCGGGTGCATTGGGTCGACGCTGGCGGACATGCGGATAAGGCCGGGGAGGGCGTGATGAAAAGCTCCCGCTGCGATACCCTGCCGCAGGGCCGCGCGGCAAGCGGGGCCGGTGCAAGGCAGCCTTGCACCCCGGAGATGACGCCCCGCCGTTAATCCTTCCTTGGGAAAGGCCCGCTAGTCTGGGCATGCGGTCGGGGACCGGGCGGCAAGGATCCGCTCACTCCCGCAGGCTCGCCGGAGCGCGTCGGTGCCTCTGGCTGCGGTGCCGTCGGCTCCGCTCCCGACAATCAACAAAACAACAAACGAACGGTGCCACGGACGCGCGAAGCCGCATCCGGCAATCAGCCCGCCCGGCGGCGCCGGAAGGGGGCAAGCATGACAGCCGACACTGCAGGGAAGGCGGCGGTCCGGGAAATCTGGGCGATGCTGCGCAAGATCAGGGATCAGTGGGTGATGATCGTGTTTCTGACCGGTGCGCTCGTCTGGGCGCGGGACACCTGGGAGCGGCTCGCGGCACTGCCCGCGGCGATCGACGGGATCGCCGCGGGGGTCGAGCAGCTGACCGGGCAGCTCGCGGCCGCCGGGGCGCTGGCCGGGCACGGTGCAGGCGCGCCGGGCGGGGCGGGGCGGGCAGGGCCCGTCCTCGGCTTTCCCGGCGAGCGGCACGGCGCGACCGACGCACGGCCGGGCGAATGGAGCGAGGTCCGCCTCGACCCGGTCCGCCCGACCGGGCGAAGCTGCGTGCCGCTCGAGCTTGATGCCTTCGTCGTCGACGCGGCGGGGCGCTGGTTCCAGGCCGAGGCGACGATCGGCGCCCCGCCGGTGCTCGAGCCCGAGGGCGATCTCGCCTTCGGTGTGCGGGTGCCGGCGGCGGTTCCGGCCGGACGGGCCGCGATCGCGCTCAGCTTCGTGCATGACTGCGGCGGAGACTTGGTGGTCGATGCCGCGCCCCGGCTGCCGATCCGGGTCCTCGCCGACTGAGGGCCCGGCCTTCCCGCATCCTGGCGGACCGGCCCGTGCCGGTCCGCCATTTTTCGTCAGGACCCGCGCGCGGGGGTCGTTTTTGCTGCCCAGCATGGCGGCACTTGCTGCTTCCTGTGGCAGCATCCGTCGCGCAGTGTCACGAATTGTTCGCATTTGACGCAGGATCAGGCACAGCAAAGGCTTGTGCCCAAGCCCGATCCTTGCTTTTCTCGACCTCAAGGCGCGAGCATGCGCGCCACGTCGCAGGGTATGGACATGACCGCGGACAAAGCCGCTGACGCGTTCGTCGAATTCGAGCGTGTGCAGAAAAGTTACGACGGCGAGACGCTCGTCGTGAAAGATCTAAACCTCAACATCGGCCGGGGCGAGTTCCTGACCATGCTGGGGCCATCGGGCTCGGGCAAGACGACTTGCCTGATGATGCTCGCGGGCTTCGAGACCGCGACCCATGGTGACATCAGGCTCGACGGCAAGGCCATCAACAACATCCCGCCGCACAAGCGTGGCATCGGGATGGTTTTCCAGAACTATGCGCTGTTCCCGCACATGACGGTGGCCGAGAACCTCGCCTTCCCGCTCGAGGTGCGCAAGCTGTCGAAGGCCGATATCGAGACGAAAGTCGGCCGTGCGCTCGACATGGTGCAGATGAAGGCCTTCGGGGGGCGGCGTCCGGCGCAGCTCTCGGGCGGGCAGCAGCAGCGCATCGCGCTGGCGCGCGCGCTGGTCTTCGAGCCCGAGCTGGTGCTGATGGACGAGCCGCTCGGCGCGCTCGACAAGCAGCTGCGCGAGCACATGCAGTACGAGATCAAGCATCTGCACGAGCGGCTGGGCGTGACCGTGGTCTACGTCACCCACGACCAGTCCGAAGCGCTGACCATGTCGGACCGCATCGCGGTCTTCAACGACGGGGTGATCCAGCAGCTCGCGGGTCCCGCCACACTCTACGAGAAACCCGAGAACGCCTTCGTCGCCCAGTTCATCGGCGAGAACAACAAGCTGCGCGGCCGGGTCGAGAACATCGAGGGCAGCCACGCGGTCATCGCGCTCGACAACGGGCCGAAGGTCAAGGCGCTCGCGGTGAACTGCGGCGGGATCGGAAAGCCGACGCTGCTGTCGATCCGTCCCGAGCGCGTCATCCTCGGCCCCGAGGCCGGCGAGACCGCGCTCAAGGGCCGTGTCGTCGAGTTGATCTATCTGGGCGACCATATCCGCTGTCGCATGGAAGTCGCGGGCGACGACGAGTTCATCGTCAAGGTCCCGAACAACCATGCCCATGCGGTGCTGCAGGTCGGCGAGGAAACGCCGATCGGCTGGGTCGTGGACGACTGCCGCGCGCTCGACGCGGCCTGACGTCATTCCGTCCGCGCACGGCCCGGGCGCGGCGGGTCTCAATCAGAACGGGTAAGAAGAAATCAGGGAGTCACAAGATGAAGCTCAAGAATGTGCTGATCGGTGCCGTGAGTGCGATCGCCCTTGCCGGCGCCGCGCAGGCAGCCGGTCAGATTACCGTGGTCTCGTGGGGTGGCGCCTACAGCAAGAGCCAGGTCGAGGCCTACCACAAGCCCTTCATCGCCAAGACGGGCGTGCAGATCATCTCCGAGGACTACAATGGCGGTCTGGCCGAGGTGAAGGCGCAGGTCGAGGCCGGCAACGTCACCTGGGACATCGTCGATGTCGAACTGTCGGACGCCGTGCGCGGCTGCGACGAGGGCCTGCTCGAGCCGATCGACAAGTCGATCCTCACGGCTGCCCCGGACGGCACGCCGGCCGAGGACGACTTCATCGAGGGCACGCTGACCGAATGCGCGGTCGCAACCATCGTGTGGTCGACGATCTACGCCTATGACAAGTCCAAGCTGCCGAGCGGCCCGACCACGATGGCCGACTTCTTCGACCTCGCGAAGTTCCCCGGCAAGCGCGGCCTGCGCAAGACGCCCAAGGCGAACCTCGAATTCGCGCTGATCGCCGATGGCGTCCCGGCGTCCGAGGTCTATGACGTGCTGAGCACCGATGAGGGCGTCGACCGCGCCTTCGCCAAGCTCGACCAGATCAAGTCGGAAGTCGTCTGGTGGGAAGCCGGCGCCCAGCCGCCGCAGCTGCTGGCCGATGGCGAGGTGGTGATGACCACGGCCTATAACGGCCGCGTCTTCAACGCCGTCGCCGCCGAGAACAAGCCGTTCGAGATCGTCTGGGACGGCCAGGTCTGGGATCTCGACCTGTGGGTGATCCCGAAAGGCGCGCCGAACAAGGACCTCGCGCTCGACTTCCTCGCGTTCTCGACCGAGACCGAGCAGCTCGCCGCGCAGGCGTCCTGGATCTCCTACGGCCCGGCGCGCAAGTCTTCGGCGCCGCTGGTCGGCTCCTATGCGACCAAGCCAGATCTCGACATGGGCCCGCAGATGCCGACGGCGCCCGAGAACTTCAAGAACGCGCTGCAGAACGACTTCGAGTTCTGGGCCGACAACCAGGACGAGCTGAACGAGCGCTTCAACGCCTGGCTCGCCCAGTGACGCAAGACCGGGGCCGCGGCATCGCCGCGGTCCCGACCCCCGATTTGGTTTTGCCCTTTCTGCGTGCCTGAGCGTCGCCGGCGGCGACGGGAGGACCCATGGCCGAGACGACGACCGAGACGACGAAGAACGCCCCGCTGCTGGCGGCTGACGGAACACCGCTTCGCCGCAAGCTGGAACAGGCGCTTTTCGTCAGCCGGATGCGGGCGCTGGGCCTGGTGGCACCGCTGCTCGCCTTCATCCTCGCTGTCTTCATCATCCCGATCGTCTATTTCATGATCCAGGGGATGCATAACCCGGTCTATGCCGACCGGATGCCGAACTCGACCCCGATCCTGCAGGCCTGGGACGGCCAGAGCCCGGTGACCGAGGAGATGGCCGAGGCGATGGTCAAGGACCTGATCCTGACCCGCGACAATCGGGAGATCGGCCGCGTGGCCACCCGCGTGAACCAGGAGTTTTCGGGCGCGCGCTCGATGTTCACCTCCTCGGCGCGCAAGGCCGAGAGGATGGAGCCGCCCTTCCTCGAGGCGCTGGTCGATGCCGACAAGGACTGGGGCAAGCAGGAGGTATGGCGGGCGATCAAGGTTGCCGCGACCTCGTGGACGCCGGCCTACTACCTCGCCGCGCTCGACTTCCAGTATGCCGGCGACGGCTCGATCACGCGCCAGGACGCCGAGCGGCGCATCCATGTCGCGCTGTTCGTGCGCACCATGGAGATCTCGCTCATCGTGACGATCTCGTGCTTCGTGCTTGGCTATCCGGTCGCGTGGCTGCTGGCCGAGCTGCCGGTGCGCAAGGCGAACCTGCTGATGATCCTGGTTCTGCTGCCGTTCTGGACCTCGATCCTGGTGCGCACGACGGCCTGGATCGCGATGTTGCAGGGGCAGGGCGTGATGAACGACCTGATGGTGTTCACCGGGTTGAACCAGGTGATCCTGCAGATCTCGATGCTGTTCAACGACTACAAGGACCTGACCGTCTCGAGCCTGTGCGGCATCGACGTGAACGCCGCGCTCGGCTCGATCCCCGCCGCGGTCGAGAAGTTCGGCGCCAGCCCGCCCGGCACGCTCACGCGCTGCGGCGCCGAGATCCTCGCGGCCTTCGAGCAGGGCGGCGAGAGCGGCGCGCGCTCGCATGCCGAGGCGCTGGCCGCCAGCGCCCAGCGGTGGGGCTATGGCGACGAGCGCTTCTCGATGATCTACAACAAGCTCGGCACGATCATCGCGATGACGCATATCCTGCTGCCGTTCATGATCCTGCCGCTTTACTCGGTGATGAAGACCGTGCCGCCCTCCTACCTGCGGGCGGCCAAGTCGATGGGAGCGACCAACTGGACGGCGTTCTGGCGCGTCTACTTCCCGCAGACCATTCCCGGCATCGGGGCGGGAGCGCTGCTCGTCTTCATCCTCGCGATCGGCTACTACATCACGCCCGCGCTGGTTGGTGGCCAGGACGGCCAGATGATCTCGAACTTCATCGACTTCCACATGCGCCGCTCGCTCAACTGGTCGCTGGCGGCGGCGCTGGGCGGGGTGCTGCTGATCATCGTGCTCTTCTTCTACTGGCTCTACGACCGGATCGTGGGCATCGACAACATGAAGCTGGGGTGAGGCGATGTCGGGACTTCCTCCATATGCCTCGACGGGCGAGCGGGTCTGGTACTACAGCTTCCGGGTGATCTGCGGCCTGATCTTCATCTTCCTGATCACGCCGATCCTGGTGGTGCTGCCGCTCAGCTTCAACGCCCAGCCCTATTTCAGCTTCACCAACGAGATGCTGACCTTCCAGGAAGGCGCGTTTTCCACCCGCTGGTACTGGGACATCCTCGAGAACGGCATGGCCAACCCAAGCGCCACCGAGGGCTGGTGGGCCGATGTCTGGCAAAACGCGCAGTGGGTGCGCGCGGTGAAGAACAGCTTCTTCATCGGCATCTTCGCGACGCTCATCGCCACCGCTCTGGGCACGCTGGCGGCGATCGGGCTCTCGCGCTCCGAGATGCCGTTCTCCAAGGTGATCATGTCGATCCTGATCTCGCCGATGATCATCCCGCTGGTGATCACCGGGGCGTCGATGTTCTCGTTCTTCAGCCTCGACTTCAACCCGGCCAACTGGGTCGTCGAGGGTGACCAGCCGCCCGAGGACCGATGGCAGCTGGCCTTCACCTATGGCGGCCTGATCCTGGCTCACGCGGCCCTGGGCACGCCCTTCGTGATCATCACCGTGACCGCGACGCTGGCGAGCTTCGACCAGAGCCTGGTGCGCGCGGCGCAGTCGATGGGGGCGGATCCGGTGCGCACCTTCTTCAAGGTGCAGATGCCGCTGATCCTGCCCGGGGTCATCTCGGGCGCGTTGTTCGCCTTCATCACCTCGTTCGACGAGGTCGTCGTCGTGCTGCAAATGGCGACCGCCGAGCAGCGCACCATCCCGCGCCAGATGTTCTCGGGCATCCGCGAGCAGATCAGTCCGACCATCCTGGCGGTCGCGACCATCCTGGTGATCATCTCGATCGCGCTGCTCGCCACCGTCGAGATGCTGCGCCGGCGATCGGAGAAGCTGCGCGGCATGTCCCCGCAATGAGGCGCGCGCCGCTCGCCGCCGGGTTCCTGGCGGCGCTGCTGGCGGTCATGGCGGGGCGGGCGCAAGCCTGCCCCGAAGCGACTCCGGAACTGCTGTGGCATTCCTGCTGGGGCGATGCGTCCTACGCGCTGCACCTGCTGCCCGAGGATCTGCCGCTGGCGCCGCCGGTGGACGACGAGGAGCGCCTGACCGTCACTGGCGCCTATACCGCGCGCGAGCCCCGCGAGGGCGGCCACCCCGAGCCGGTCGGCCTGTTCATCCGCCGGGGCGTGCTGGTCGGCCGCCACCTTGCGCGGATGGACGGCATCCTCGTGATCGAGCCGAACGGGGGATCGGCCCGCATCGCCCACCGCGCGGCGGTTCCGCTGGGCGGGCAGGTCTACGATCTCACCGCCTTCGAGACGCGGGCGCGGTTCCTGCGCGACGCGGTCGAGGCCCGGGTCTCGCTGATCCAGAGCCACCTGCTGGTGGTCGACGGGCGCAGCGACGTCGGCGAGGTCGAGAACGCCCCCGCCCATATCCGCCGCCTGATCGTCGAGGACGCCCACGGCATCGGCCTGTGGCAGAGCCGCTGGCCGGTGACGCTGGCGCAGGCCGCGCGCGACGTGATCGCCGATCTCGGGCCGCGGATGGCGATGAATCTCGACATGGGTAGCTTCGATTTCTGCCTGCTCGAGCGCCCCGACAGCGTTCCCGCCTCCTGCGGCTCGATCGCCCCGGCCGGCTCGGACGTTTCCAAGCTCTCGAACCTCGTCTCGCTTGCCCTGCGGCGTCCGCGCCTTTGAACGGGATGGACGGGAAGGCTATATCTGCGGGAGAGGGAGGATCGTGCCGATGCTCAGGATCGTGCTTGCCAGCGTCGTGCTCTTCGGGCTGCTGCTCGGGCTCTACGTGGCGCTCGACTGGTACATGCGCTGGGCGCGACGCCGCTCGCTCGAGGAGGAGTATACCGAGGACCCGAGCCAGCCGCTGACCATGGAGGACTTCGTCGACCGGGGCCTCGCGAAATACGAGCGCTCGATCGAGAAGCGGTTGCTCATCGGGGTGGTGTTCCTGCCGCTCATCGTGATCGCGGCGCTTGCCTTCTTCATCAACTGACCCGAAACGCCCCGGCGACGGAGCCCCCGCAATGACCTATGTCCGATGGACGCTCGGCATCCTGATCCTTTGCGCCTATGCCGGCATCCTCGCCTACAGCCTGCCGTCGCGCGACATCGTGCGGGTGCTCGACACCGACGTGGTGCGTGTCGCCGAGGAGCGCACCGACCCGCAGGGCAAGGAGGTGCTGGTCACCCGCGACCAGATGCGGATCAACACCATCACGCCCGACGGGCACGAGCGCGTCTACCGCAACGAGGACACCGGCTGGTCCTTCCCGTGGTATCTCAAGTTCGACAGCGCCGACGTGGCGGCGCGCGCCCAGAACCTCAAGTCGACCGAGGACGATCCGCGCTGGGTGATCGTGACCCATTACGGCTGGCGCATGCCGTATTTCTCGTGGTTCCCCAACGCGGTCGACCTCGAGCGCGCCGAAGGCCCCGATCAGGAGCTGACGCCCTGGTTCAACATCGTCTTCGTAACCGTGCTGACGCTCGCTCTGATCACGCTGTGGCGGCTTGCGCAAATGACCTTCCGGCGCAAGGTGGACCCGGTGATCGACGAGATCGAGGAACAGCGTGGTGCCCTGCGCCGGTTCTGGCGCGGGCTGTGGCGCTGAGTCTCAGCAGCCCTGCAGCTGCGAGCGGTAGCGGTTGGCCTGCAACGCCACCTGGTTGGCTGCGCCGACCAGCCACGACTTCGAGCGCCAGCTGCCGCGGCGGTAGCCCGTGTGCCCCTCGTGGTAGGCGAGGTAGTGGTTGAAGGCGTCGTTCATGTCGAGCCCGTTGCTCGAGCGTGACTTGGCCATGTACCAGCCGACGAAATCGGCCGCGTCGTCGAAGTCGTCGCGATCCGCGCCCGACCGGCCGGTGTCCTTGCGATACC
>NZ_JAEHHL010000018.1 GCF_016623495.1 Thermohalobaculum xanthum
CCTGAAGGTCGCAGGTTCAAATCCTGCCCCCGCAACCAAATATCCCATACAGCACAATACCTTACGCCCCACGCCCCGTGGGGTATCCAGATACGCGCCCGCCAGGTCAACACCAGGTCAACAAAACGGCCGAAACCTGGGCGCGAGAAGGGTGCTGCGAGGAACACCCCATCCTCTGCATCGGTGAGACCTTTTTCTAACGCTGCGTAGATCGTCCTGACAGATTTCCACGTCAGAGGCGTTCGGCCTAAAGACGTCGCGACAAGTTCTTGATACTCGTCAAGGCATGACACCCTTTATCGACCTTGGGCGGCGGTTTCGCGACCTCACGCCAAAAGAGCTAGAAGATTCAGACCTCCTCGCGTCCCTCAGAGAGCATGATTTGGGGCCCGATGTCGGTTGGGCAGATCTGCTGCGGCACAGCCGCGTGGTCCTCCTCGCAGAAGCGGGTGCCGGCAAGACCCGAGAGATGGTCGAGCAAGCGAAACGGTTATCGAGAGAAGGGCGGTTCGCGTTCTTCGTGGCCCTTGAGTCCCTCGACCGCGACCCGCTGCACGACCTCCTATCGACCACGGATGAAGCGAGGTTCGAAGCTTGGAGGGCGGACGGCGATGCGCCTGCCTGGTTCTTTCTCGATGCGGTCGATGAATTGAAGCTGACAGAGGGCAAGCTCGATCGGGCACTCTTGCGACTGTCGAAATCCATCAGTGCGCATCTTGGTCGGGCTCGGGTCGTCATCTCATGTCGCCCAACCGACTGGCGCGCAAATCTCGATCTGGCGATCGTGGAGGAGCGACTACCTGTGCCCGAACGGAGCGCGGGAGCGTCGTCGCAGACGGCCGAGGACGCGTTCATTGAAACCCTGAGGCGAGATCGGGGTGAAGCCGCCTCCCAAGGCGACGCAGATGAGCCCGAAGCATCAAGCGCGATCCGCACCGTAACTATGCTGCCGATGAGCGATCGGCAGATCAGACTCTATTCCGAACAGTCCGGCGTACACGACGCGACCGCCTTTCTGTCGGAGGTAAGTCGACAGAACGCTTGGACCTTCGCGCGTCGTCCCCTTGATCTGGGCGAGCTCATAGAGACGTGGAGGAGTTCAGGACGGCTTGGCACCCGCGCTCAACAGCACGAGGCCAATGTCACCGCCAAGCTGAAGGACGATCCGGCCCGTCGTGACCGAGGCGTCCTTACCGATGCCCAAGCCCAGGTTGGCGCCGAGCGCTTGGCGCTTGCGCTCGCGCTCACCCGCACGCGTATTCTTCGGACCCCAGACCAACCAATCGATCGTTCGCGCGACGAGGGCGTGCTCGATCCCGCCGCGAACCTTCGGGATTGGACAGAAGACGAGCGCCAGGCACTTCTCCGACGGGCACTCTTTGATCCTGCTACGTACGGGCGCGTTCGGTTCCACCATCGTTCGGTGCAAGAGTACCTCGCGGCTCAACGCTTGAAAACACTTCGCGAGAAGGGAATGTCCACCAAGGCGCTGTTCCGCCTTCTGTTTGCAGAGCGCTACGGCGTCAAGGTGGTCTTTCCTTCAATGCGGGCCATCGCTGCGTGGTTGGCGCTCTGGGACGATTCTGTGCGGCAAGAGCTTACAAGGCGCGAACCAGAAGCACTGCTCTCGCTCGGGGACCCAGAGTCACTTAGCATCAGCGCGCGCGCCCAGCTCCTGAACGCCTTCGTTGACGCCTATGGTGAAGGCGGCTGGCGCGGCCTGGACCTTCCCGTAGATGAGATTCGTCGACTATCGCACCCCGAGCTGGCGCCCAACGTGCGAAAGCTCTGGGGTGATGGACCGATCAACAGTGACGTTCGAGGGCTCTTGATCGAAGTGATCCGGCAGGGTCCGATCGAGAGCTGCGCCGACCTGGCGCATAGTGCGGCGTTGAATGTCGACTGGGACGACTACCACCGAATTGCCGCGGTTCGAGCGCTGATCGCGTGCGGCAAGGAGCAAATCGTTCGCGAAATCGCTGAGGACGTTCTCGCACGCCCAGAATCTTGGCCAGACAGGGTGGTCCACGGCCTGGCCACAAAGCTCTTTCCCGCCTTCGTCGACGTCGATGAGCTGATCGAGTTGATGGAGCGGTCTCGTGAACCGAAGCGAACCATCGGCGGATTTGCCTGGGCTACCCGCGAGATCGTGGAAGCACTCGACCAATCTTCGGCACTTGCTGGTAAACTGCGCGATCGGATGGCTGACCTCATCTGGCGTGGGCGCAGGGCAATACCCCAGAATGACTGCATACGAAGTAAATTCGATCACCTCGCGGCCGCGCTCGCAAAGCTGTGCGAGCGACAGCTGGGCGCGACTACAACGAGTGTTGATCCGGCGCTGATCCGGGCCTGCGTCATTGCCTCGCGCTTTGGCGGAGATGAAACCGGTCGCCGTGAACCCATCGGCAAATTGCGAGCGCATACTGAAAGCAAAGCCGAGCTCCGGAGCGCCGCCTTCTGGGCGGAACTCGCCTTCATGGACGAGATCAGGCCGACGAGGGACGATTGGCATCGGTACTTCAATGCCGAAAATGAGAGTCTCATCGGCCACCTCACAGAAAATGACCGGCTTTGGCTCGAGGCGGCTGTCGTCGATGATACCAAACCGGAACGACGTACCGTTGCGCTTCATGCGCTCATCCAACTCTGGCATCAGCGTGGAAGGGTAGCAGCGGAACGGGATGCGCTGCGTGCACTGGTGAATGGGGACGCCATTCTGGAGGAACTCCTGAAGACCCGGACCTCCCCCCCGCCACGGAACATGCAGTCGGAAGCGCTAAAGCGAAAGTCAGATAAGGAAAAACGCAAGCGGGCGGCGCGTGAGGCTCAACGTCTCAAAGATTGGCAAATCTGGCGTCAGAAATTGCTCGCTGACCCTGCCGAGGCTTTCTCTCCCGCGAAGCAGTCGACAACTATTGCTAATCTCTATTCTTGGCTTCGCTCGCGGGGAGGAAGCGGAGGCCGCTATGATGTGTGGGACAAGGCAGCCTTACTTCAGGCCTTCGGGTCCGAAGTGGCCGAGCGGGCCGAGGAGGCATTCAAATCCCATTGGCGAACTGTCACGCCGCAACTCCCAAGTGCGCGGCCAGAGGAGGAGCGTAACACCACGCCCTATAGTTGGATCTACGGACTGTGCGGCGTGTCGGCTGAAGCCGACACGCCGAGTTGGGCCGTTGCCCTATCGCATTGTGAAGCTCGCCTTGCGTCCGCTTATGCGACCTTGGAACTGAACGGCTTTGCCTCCTTCGTCTATGATTTGGTTGCGGCGCACCCTGTGGCAGTGGACGAAGTGATCGGCGGTGAGCTGACCGTGGAGATTACCAGCGGGGGAGATCCTACAACTCTCCCGATGCTTCAGGATCTGGCCTACGCTGAGGAAGCCCTGAAGCGCCTGCTCCTCCCGCGTCTCCTTGCAGTTCTGCGCGCGTGGCCGAGCCGCTTCTCTGAGGAATCAGGCCCAAGGTGGGCCCATCACTTGGAACACGTGCTGCGTATCCTCGGCGAAGTCGCCGGCGAAACGAATCGTCAATGCGTCGCTCAGGAGTGCGAGACGCGCTACGCGGCCGAACCCACCGGGCCATTGGCACTCGTCTGGCTCCGGGGTCTATTTCGGCTGGACGCGGAACGGGGCACTGAAGTCGTGGCGCAGAGCTTGGCTTCCGACAACCATCCGGAAGTGCGCGCGCGCGCGATCGCAACCTTCGCTGGCTTGTTCGGCGAACGCGAAGCGGTCCTGTTCGAGATCAAGGATCCTGGCAAGCGCGCCCGCGCTCTCGGTAACCTCGTGCGCAGTGCATATGCGTTCATCCGGCGGGAGGACGATCATACCCATGAGGGGATGTACTCGCCCGACACCCGCGACCAAGCGGAAACCGCACGGAACTTCCTGCTCTCCACTCTCTTAGATACCCCGGGGCCTGAGGCGCGGCGCGTCGTTCTCGAACTTGCCGCCGAACCCGATTTCGCGCACTTCCCCGATCGTTTGCGGCTCTTGGCACGCCAGCGCACTGCCCTTGATGCAGAGTTTCCGCCCTATGAAGCCACGGCCATTGCGGACCTCGATAGCCGCTATGAATTGCCTCCGCATGATAGGGATGGGCTGTTCACGGTGATGTTGGACCGTCTCGAAGACCTTGCGCATGACTTGGCACATTACGACTTCACGGACCGCAGAACGCTCCGAAGCATCACAGACGAGGCAGAGATGCAACGAACGCTGGCGTGGCGCCTCGACGCTCGATCAAACGCAGCATATACGGTGACGAGAGAGGATGAGGTTGCCGAACAGAAGCGAACGGATATTCGGCTCTCTGCCGTGCGTGGGGATCAAAAGGCGGTGATCGAGGTGAAGATAGCGGACGCGCGCTGGTCGGTTTCCGATCTTGAGCGTGCGCTGCGCAATCAGCTCGTTGGGCAATACTTGCGACATGAGTTGTGCAAGGCGGGGTGCCTCTTGCTCACGTATGATGGAAAGAAGAAGTACTGGATAAATAAAGATACGAGAAAGCGGATACGATTTGCGGAACTCATCGGGTATCTCAGCGAACAGGCCAAGGCCATTGAGGCTGAACAGTGCAGTGAATTGCGGCTATCCGTCTTTGGACTTGACTTGACCGATCCCCATCTTCCCGCCGCGCATCGCTAAAGGATAAACGGCAGATCGAGGCCGACGATGGTCACCGACTGCATCCTCGGAGCTGAGCTCGCAGGACGACGTATTCGCTCAACAAGTCTTCGATGGCCGATCCCTCCGGTAGCAGCTCCAACTCCGCCGCCGCCCGCTCCCGAAACCCCTGATCGTATTCCACCACCGGCGGACAGACGCAGACTGCCGGGGCCTCAGAACCGCCCGTCGCGCAGCCGGCGAGCGAGATCATCGCGATCGCGAGGCCGATCCGCGGCAGCCTCCAACATGCGGCGCTGAACTTCATTGGTTCTCTCCATGGTCTCGAGGCGTTGGGCCAGCCGGCCCGCGCGCTCGCCGGCGCGGCGGAGGTTCAGCAGGAACAGAAGGAGGGCGCCGGCGAGGGCGGCCCAGGCCATCGCCCGGGCGGCGAGCCGCGATCCGGCGACGAGGCTGACGAGCCCGCCGATCATCGCCGCGCCTTCTTCCAGTCGTCGAGCCGGGCATAGATCGCGAGCCCGATCCCGGCGATCGCGAGCGCGATGAAGGCCCAGCGCAGGCCGTCGAGGTAGGGCACCAGCTGCTCGAGCGCGCCCTGCGTTTCGGCCAGGATCTCCTCGGCGACCTCGACGCCGGCCGCGCCGATCGTCGCGACCCCGGCCGTGCCGCCGCCCTTCATGGTGCGACTTGTCGCGAGCCGCTCGCGCGCCGGCGGGGGCTCGGTGGCGAATGGCGTCGGCCGCGCCGGGAACGGCTCGCCCCAGCGCCGGACGGGGCCGAGATCGATATGCATGAACCCGGAGCGCGGATAGGTGCCGAAGCCCTGGAAGCCGACCGCCCGCGCCGCGGCCTCGAAGGCGCCCGGATCGTGGTTCGCCATGGCGATGTCGAAGGCGGTGCCGTCCATGTGCTTCGAGGCCGGCGCGCCGCCGACGGCGCGGTTGTGCTCGGGGCTGCGATAGGCCGAGCGGACGATCAGCGGCTTCTTCAGCCGGTCGCGCAGCGCCTGCAGGCGGTCGGGTGCTGGCAGACTAATGCGAACCAGTCTCAGTTTGCCCGCAATCGCAGGAACCTAGGCGGAACAGAGCTGCCGCCATTCCTCGAGAGCGGCGGTTCTCTTGAGCTTGAAGATGTTCCTGCTGGAGAGGCTGCGTTCCTGGTTGAAGTGGTTGTGGACGGAAGAATGGACAGCGGCGAAGGTCTGCAGACTTCGCATTCGCCGGAAGCGGAGCATCGCGCGCTCCCGTCTTCGCAGTGGCAGGTGTGAGTTCTCGACACGGTTGTTCAGCCATCGCCCCGTCGACTGGAGATCTTCCCCACCAAGCTCGCGTAGCGCTGCACGGTACGATGGCAGCCGGTCGGTAACGATCTCCTGCGACCGGCCGTAGCGGCGCATCAATTTCCGGAGGAATTTCAATGCCGATTTCTTGTTGCGGCGCTTGGTGACGATGGCTTCGAGCATCTCGCCCTCGTGGTCTACCGCCCGCCACAGGTAGTGTCGCTCGCCGTTAATCTTCACGAAGACCTCGTCGACGTGCCATCGACAGTTCGAGAAGGCGCGCAGTCTGTCGATGCGCCTGCGCCTGATCTCAGCTGCGAACATCGGCCCGAACCGATGCCACCAGAACCGGATCGTCTCGTGGCTGACGTCGATGCCGCGTTCGTGCAGCAGGTCCTCGACGTTCCTAAGCG
>NZ_JAEHHL010000019.1 GCF_016623495.1 Thermohalobaculum xanthum
TTCGGGGCTGGTCTTGAAATAGCGGAATGGAGTGGGTTTGTTCATGCCGCGAGGGTAGGGAGGTGGCTTTGCCCGCTCAACCTAGTTTGCTCTGACAGTGCCATTCCAAGGACCACAAGCTTGGATCGGCAGCGCGAGAATGAAGCGGCTTGAACCGGGTCAGACCCGCCCAACTCGGTCCGAGCGCCTGAACTGCGCCCGTCCGACCAAATCGCGACGCTTCTTGGAGTATGCCGCCTTGCCGTGATCGTTCGTTCTTGGACGCTACGAACGCGCGTGACGCATCTCAGAACCGAATAAATCCGATACCCCCAAGGGGGATCTGCGCGCAACGACCGGTCCGCCAGCGCGCGACTTGCGTGCGTTTTTCGTGGCGCCGCGCTTTGGCGTTGAAAGGAGCGGAGTTCTCGGCTCAGATACAACCGTCGCGTGGCTGCCGCATGCCATTTCCTACGGGGAGCCAAGCGCTTGGTCCTATGGGGGGTAAACCATGAAAATTAGCAAGGCGCTTGCATGCGCCGCCATCCTCGCGTCGGGGGCCGGCCTCCCCGCGCATGCGCAGAGTCTCGACGAGCTTGCTGCGGCTGCGGCCAAGGAGGGCATGCTCTCGACCATCGCCCTGCCGCACAGCTGGTGTGGGTACGGTGACGTGATCGCCGCGTTCAAGGCCAAGTATCCGCAGATCACGGTGAACGAACTCAACCCGGATGCGGGCTCGGCTGACGAACTCGAAGCAGTTCGCGCCAACAAGGACAACACGGGCCCGCAGGCGCCGGACGTCCTCGACATCGGCTTCGCTTTCGGCCCGCAGGCCAAGGACGAGGGTCTGACGCAGGCCTACAAGGTCGCGACCTGGGACACGATCCCGGCCGAGGCCAAGGATTCCGATGGCCACTGGTATGGCGACTACTATGGCGTGCTCTCCTTCGTGGTGAATACTGACCTCGTCGAGAATGTGCCGCAGGACTGGAGCGACCTGCTCAAGCCCGAGTATGCGAACGCGGTCGCGCTCGCGGGCGATCCGCGTGCGTCGAACCAGGCGATCCTCGCGGTCATGGCCGCCGGGCTCGCGCAGGGCGGCGAGGCTGGCGAAGCCTCGGGCCAGAAGGGGCTCGAGTTCTTCAAGGCGCTGAACGACGCAGGCAACTTCGTGCCGGTGATCGGCAAGGCCGGCACCATCGCGCAGGGCGCGACGCCGATCGTCATCGCCTGGGACTACAACGGGCTTGCGTGGCGCGACACACTGGCCGGCAATCCGCCGCTCGAGATCGTAGTTCCGAAATCGGGTGTCGTCGCGGGTGTCTATGTCCAGGCAATCTCGGCATACGCGCCGCAGCCGAACGCGGCGAAGCTGTGGATGGAGTATCTCTACTCGGACGAGGGCCAGCTCGGCTGGCTCGCGGGCTATTGCCATCCTATCCGCTTCAACGACCTCGCCGCGCGGGGAGTCATTCCGCAGGCGCTCCTAGACGCGCTGCCGCCGGCCGAGGCCTATGAGAAGGCGGTCTTCCCGACCCTCGACCAGCAGGCGGGCAACAAGGCGGCCGTGACCGGCGGCTGGGACGCCGTGGTCGGCGCGAACGTGCAGTGACCGGGGCGCGCGCCCCATCCGGGCCGACCGGGTGGGGCGCGCCTCTCCATCCATCCTGATGGCCGCGGAAGACGCATCCCTGACCCCGCCCCAAAGGCGCAAGCGCACCGGCCTGCCGCTCGCATGGCTCGGCCTGCTGCCCTTTGCCATCTTCGCGACCCTGTTTCTGATCCTGCCAACCATGTACATCGTGGTCGGCGCATTCCGCACCGCGGACGGGACGCCGACGCTTGCGAACATCGTGAACCTGTTCCAGCCGTCGATCCTGTCGGCCTACTGGATCTCGATCCGCATCTCGGTCGCCTCGGCCTTTCTCGGCTGCGTGATCGGCTTCGCGATCGCGGCCGCGGTGACGCTCGGCAAGCTGCCGCACTGGATTCGGGGCCCGGTCATGACCTTCTCGGGCGTGGCCTCGAACTTTGCGGGCGTGCCGCTCTCCTTCGCCTTTCTCGCGACGCTCGGCCGTGTCGGCCTCGTGACGGTGCTGATGCGTGAATGGTTCGGCGTGAACATCTACGCGCTCGGCTTCAACCTCCTCAGCTTCTGGGGGCTCACGCTCGTCTATCTCTTCTTCCAGATACCGCTGATGGTCCTGATCATCACACCGGCACTCGACGGGATGAAGCGCGAGTGGCGCGAGGCCGCGGACATCCTCGGAGCAAGCGGCGCGCAGTACTGGCGCATCGTGGCGCTGCCGATCCTGTTGCCATCGCTCCTCGGCACCTTCGCGCTCCTTTTCGCCAACTCCTTTGGCGCCGTCGCGACGGCCTATGCGCTGACCGGCTCGTCGCTCTCGATCGTGCCGATCGTCCTCTTCGCGCAGATCCGCGGTGACGTGCTGCAGGACCCGCATCTCGGCTACGCCCTCGCTTTCGGCATGATCGTGGTGACGGGCATCGCGAACGGGATCTATGTCTGGCTCCGCGCCCGGACCGAGCGGTGGACGCGATGAGGGCAAGGGTCTGGTCCTGGGCGGCGCTGGCCGTCGGCATCATCTACTTCGCGCTGCCGCTGATCGGCACGGTTGAGTTCAGCCTGAGGAAGCGGCGCGGCGAATACTCCTTCGACGCCTATCGCTGGGTGTTCGAGGATCCCCGTTTCCGCGAGACCTTCTCCTATTCGGTGGTGATGGCGCTTTTCACCATTGCGGTCGGGATCTTGATCGTGGTGCCGACCGCCTACTGGGTACGGATGCGCTATCCGCGGCTGCGCCCGCTCGTCGAGTTCATCACGTTACTGCCCCTCGTCATTCCACCGATCGTGATCGTGTTCGGCTACATCCGCCTCTTCAACACCTCCTCCGTGCTGCCGCTGACCGGGACCGCGACGGGGACGAATGTGCTCCTGATGATGGGCTACGCCACGCTCTCGCTGCCCTACATGTACCGCGCCGTAGACACGGGCCTGCGCGCCATCGATGTGCGCACCCTGACGGAGGCGGCACAGAGTCTCGGGGCAGGCTGGGGCACGATCCTCGGCCGGGTGATCCTGCCGAACGTCCTCGTCGCCGTGCTCTCCGGCGCCTTCCTCACCTTCGCAATCGTTATCGGCGAGTTCGTGATGGCGGCGCTGCTCAACCGCCCGGCCTTCGGGCCTTATCTCCAGCTCATCGGCGCCAACCGCGCCTACGAGCCGGCAGCGCTCGCGGTCATCGCCTTCGCGATCACGTGGTTCTGCATGGGCCTGATCCAGCTCGCCACCCACCTGTCCCCCCATAGCCGCGCCCGGAGGTCGTGATGGCGTTCCTCGAACTCGAAGCCCTCGACAAGTCCTTCGGTGCAACCCCGGTCGTGCGCAGGTTCGATCTCGCGATAGAAAAGGGCGAGTTCGTGTCGCTCCTCGGCCCCTCGGGCTGCGGCAAGACGACGGTGCTTCGCATGGTGGCGGGGTTCGAGACGCCGAGCTCGGGTGCGATCCGGATCGACGGGCGGGACGTCACCGGGCTGAGGCCGAACCAGCGCAACATCGGTATGGTCTTCCAGGCCTATGCGCTGTTCCCGAACCTCACGGTCAGCCAGAACATCGCCTTCGGGCTGCGGGTCAAGCGGGTCGGGCGGGCCGAGCGCGAAGCCCGCGTCGCCGAGATGCTCTCGCTCGTCGGTCTCGCCGAGTTTGGCGGGCGGTATCCGTTCCAGCTCTCGGGCGGTCAGCAGCAGCGCGTGGCGCTCGCCCGCGCGCTTGCCGTGGAGCCCCAGGTCCTTCTCCTCGACGAGCCGCTCTCGGCCCTCGACGCGAAGATCAGGGTGAGCCTGCGCGACCAGATCCGCGAGATCCAGCGCCGCCTCGGAATCACGACGATCTTCGTGACCCACGACCAGGAGGAGGCGCTCTCCCTCTCGGACCGCGTGGTGGTGATGAGCGAGGGGGTGGCCCAGCAGGTCGGGCCGCCCTTCGAGATCTATTCGAGGCCCGCCACCCGGTTCGTGGCCGAGTTCGTGGGACGGCTGAACGTGATCGACGCGGTGGCCGGAGAGGCGGGCGACGGCGTGCTCCGCACGGGCGATGTCGAGATCGCGCTCGGCCGCCCCGTTCCGCCGGGCCCGGTGACGCTCGCCATGCGACCGGAGGTGATCGGTGTCGGCCGGGCCGACGGACGCGACCTCGTCTTCCGCGGGCGGATCGAGGACGTGCATTTCCTCGGTTCGGTGATCCGGATCGAGACCCGCCTTGGCTCCGCGCCGCTCTTCCTCGACACCTTCAACAGGCCGGATCGGCCGCCACCCGCGCTAGGCGAGATCGGCGAGTTCTCGGTCGCCGCGAGCGACGTGATGGTGCTCGGGCCCGGCGGATCCGCAGTCAAGGTGCGCTGACGCCGGATCTCTTTCGCGGCGCTCCAAGCCCGGAGGCAGGCCGATCCGCACCGGTGATCACACGCCGGTCAATGATTGCTGGGCCCCCGCGGCGGCGTTCTCGCTCGAGGCTGCTTCTCGTCGTCGCAGCGGCAGATCCTCATCGAGCGTCACCCACAGAATCTACAATGTCCGCCGCGATAACCGCGAGCGCGTGCAGTCGCGCGTCCCGTGATCCGGACCGCAACACGTGGCAGGATGCCCTCGCAACGGGATGCGTTCGTTGAATGCGCCCTCGGCGCGGCGCGGCGGGCTCAACGGCCAGCGAACGCGGCGGCGAGAAGGCTTTCCGCCGCCATCCTGGCGTCACGTGCGGCGTCGGAGGCCTTGCCCAGCACCGCCATCACGATCGCCCCCTCCTTCAGAATGAGAAGCTGGCGGGCCAGATCGTCAGGCGAAGGCGCGCCGGCCTGCGCGCAGATACGCTTGACGTGATCAAAGAGCAGGCGTTTGTGCTCGGCCGACTGAGCATGGATCGGGTGCTCGCGCTCCTGGTATTCGGCGCTGGCCTTGATGAACATGCAGCCCCGGAATTCGCGCATCGCGAACCACTCACCAAGGGCGTCGAAGATCGCCAGAAGCTTGTCTCGCGGCGTTTCTGCGAGTTCGTCGATCCGACGGAACAGCCAGTTCCGGAAGTTCTCGTCCCTCAGCCTCAGGGCGGCAAGGATCAGCTCTTCCTTGGTGCGGAAGTGCTTGTACATCGACGTCTTCGAGATGCCCGTCTCGGCCACCAGCATGTCCATGCCGGTGGCGTGAAACCCGTTCCGATAGAAGATTTCGAGCGCCTTCCGGACCAGTTCGTCGCGCTTTGTTTGCCGCATGATTCGTCCTCAATAATTACTGATCAGTATGCCTTTGCCTGCCGAGGATACGCAAGCCGTCGGCGGTAAGGCGATGAAATAAATAACGAAATATGGAAACTCTGGCGGCGATTTCGCTTGAAACAGAATTCCCTTGAAATACAGATACCGATCTGTACACCTATATGAGTGTTTACCGATCTGTTCACCATAGGTGTTCCGGAGAAGGAGAGCCGACATGCCCGAGCTGACCTCCCTGTGGGCAAATGCCGTGCCTTCCGTATCGATGGCTCTTCATTCCATCGTGACGGTTCGTCGCGAAGAAATGTGCTCCGGCCCCGCCGTTTGTGTTCTGGTCGGGGCCAAACTCCGCAAGGCCCAGATCCGCGCAGTTGGTGGGGTGACGATCGGGAGCACCATTCCGAACCACGGAGGCGCCTGACCCGCCTCCGGCACCTGGGCGCCCTGGCCAGCCCCCTCCCGCTTCCTGCCAGGGCGCCCATTTTTCCAAAGGAGCCAAGCAATGACGCGCCCGCCACTGCCGCCGTTCAACGAAGACACGGCAAAGGAGAAGGTCCGCAAGGCCGAAGACGGCTGGAACACCCGGTCCCCGGCCAATGTCGCGCTGGCCTACACGCCCGACAGCAAGTGGCGCAATCGCGCCGAGTTCATCGAGGGCCGCGACCAGATCGTGCGGTTTCTCACCCGGAAGTGGGATCGGGAACTGGACTACCGCCTGATCAAGGAGCTCTGGGCCTTCGAGGGCAACCGGATTGCCGTGCGCTTCGCCTATGAGTGGCGCGATGACAGCGGCTCGTGGTTTCGCTCGTTCGGAAACGAGAACTGGGAGTTCGCGCCGGACGGCCTGATGCGCCGCCGCGTCGCATCGATCAACGACCTGCCCATCACGGACGAGGAACGCCTGTTCCACTGGCCGCTGGGCTCGCGCCCCGCCGGGCATCCCGGTTTGTCGGACCTGGGCCTCTAGGCCGGCACGCTGCTTGCCCGGCCGGGGGCGCCATCTCCTGACCGGACGAGCCTGAAGATATCCGAAACCCGGCGCCGCTGAACCGGTGCCGACCTCGAGGAGAGCGGACGCAGCCCCTCGTTTCCCGCGGTGCGATGGCGTCCGCGATCGGGAAGGAATTGCCTTCCGGCAAGGGCTTGCGAGACCGCCGACCTGGCAGCGCGGCACGATGATCACGCTGTCTCATCCGAAGCGAAGGAGCTTTCAAATGGACAAGAAGCACGATCATGAATGCGGCTGCGGGATCACCCACGAGACGGTCGACCTCGCGCGCCGCCGGGTGCTCGCCGGTGCGGTCGGCGCGGCCGCAGCGGCCGCCAGTGGTGCCGCCGTCGCGGCCACCGACGAGGCGCGCGCGCTCTACGCCGATCCCGAGAACCCGGGCTTGCCCCAGATCGACATGGCGATCGAGCCGGGACGCACCGCCCTCGTCGTCACCGATCCCCAGATCGATTTTCTCTCCGAGAAGGGCGTGACCTGGGGCGTTGTCGGAGAAAGCGTCACCGAGCAGGGAACGGTCGACAACATCGAGCGGCTGTTCGTCGCCGCGAAGGCCGCTGGGATGCCGGTGTTCATCTCGCCGCACTACTACTATCCGCACGACCACAAGTGGAACTTCGAGGGCACGCTCGAGAAGACCATGCACGCGATCGGGATGTTCGATCGTCTCGGTCCGCTCTCGCTCGAGAATTTCGAGGGCTCGGGCGCCGACTGGATGCCCCAATACAAGAAGTACATAGAGGACGGCGAGACCATCGTCTGCTCGCCCCACAAGGTCTACAGCCCGGCGCAGAACGACCTCAACCTGCAGCTGCGCAAGCGTGGCATCGACAAGGTGATCCTTGCCGGCATGTCTGCAAACCTCTGCACGCAGGCGCATCTCTACGAGCTGCTCGAACTCGGCTACGAGGTCGCCGTGGTACGCGATGCGACCGCCGGGGCCAAGGTGCCCGAGGGCGATGGCTACCTCGCCGCCATCATCAATTTCAGGATGGTCGCAAACGCCGTCTGGTGGACGGAGGAGGCCGTCGAACGGATCGCCCGCTCCGCCTGACGGCGGGGCCGAAGACTGACATCTCCCTTGGACCTACGAGGATCTCAGCCATGAAAACCCCTCTCGTCATCTCCGCCATCCTGCTGTCGGCGACGCTCGGTGCTCCCCCGGCGGTGTTCGCCGCGGATGAATACAACGTCGTCAACGGTTTGACGCTCACCGGAAACCCGCTCGGGATGCACGGTGTCGATCCGGTCTCCATGTTCGCGGACGAGGCCCCCAGGCTTGGCGACGCCGCCCACAGCGCCCTGCACGATGGCGTGGACTACTACTTCGCCTCGGTCGAGGCGCAGCAGCGCTTTGAGGCCGATCCCGAGGCCTACCTGCCGCAGTTCGGTGGCTTCTGCGCCTTTGGCGTCTTTGTCGGCAAGAAGCTCGACGGCGATGTCCGCTTCGCCGATATCGTCGACGGCAAGCTCTACCTCTTCGTGAACGCGGCCATCTTCGAGAAATATCTCGAGAACAAGCATGAGGTCATCGCGGGTGCGTTCGCCGCCTGGCCCGGAATCCGCTCCACTTCCGTCGAGGATCTCTGAGACGCCAAGCATCCGAGACGCATCGAGCCCCGGACCATCCGGGGCTCGGACACCACCCAGGCCCCCGATGCACGATCCCCGGCAATGTCGGCAGCCGCGGACGTCGCGCGCCGGGATCCGCAAAAAGCGCTACGCGTCCCCGGAGGCGCGCTCGCCGGCGTCACGATACGCGAGGTATTTGCGCTGCGTCGCGATGTGGTCCGCGATGTGCTTGGCGTCGTGCCAGACGCCCCAGATGAAGGAAGACCCGCGCCGCGTCAGCCATGGCAGGCCGAGAAAATACACCCCCGGCTCGCAGGACACGCCGCGCTGGTGTTTGGGCTTTCCGCGTTCGTCGAACGCGTCGACCTGAAGCCAGCTGAAATCAAGGGCAAAGCCGGTGGCCCAGATGATCGAGGCGATGCCGGCCCCGGCCAGGTCAACCTCGAGCACGGGTTTCGTCACGCAATCCGGGTCCGGCGGGATGATGCGGGCTTCGGGCTCCTCGGGAAGGTCGAGGCGATTGCGTTCGACATAGGCGTCGGCGGCGTCGAGCAGCGACAGGTAATATGCGTCGCCTCGCGCGAGGTTCGCCGCCAGGTCGGGCTGGAACCTCACCTTGCCGTCGCGGAACCCCTCGGTCCTGCCGACCAGCATCATGCCCTGATGGGCGAGCGCGCGAAAATCCACGGTCTTGCCGCCACTAGCACCGCTTACCGCGATGGTGACGTGTTCGGTGCCCGGCGCCTGCGCCTCGATGTCCCACAGTCCGAGCACGCCCAGCCACCACACGAAATCGCGGTTGCGATAGCTGCGCGGCGGGCGATCGTGCGGGCCGACCGAGAGGTAGACTGTCCTGCCTGCCTGCAGCAGCTCGTCGGCGATCTGTGCACCGGACGAGCCCGCGCCCACGACCAGCACCGCCCCATCGGGCAACTGGGCGGGCCTCCGGTACTGGGCCGAGTGGATCTGCATCAGCGCCGCATCGTCAGGCGCGATGGGCGGAATGACAGGGCGCTGGAACGGCCCGGTCGCGCAGACGACCCGCGCAGCCTCGATCACGCCGTCCGAGGTCTCGACCGTGAATCCCGGGCCCGCGCGGTTGCGCATGACCTTCCTGACCTCGACACCGCAGCGGATCGGGGCTTTGATCCGTTGTGCATATTCGACGAAATAGTCCGCGACGCGCTCCTTGCCGGGAAACGCGTCGGGATCGAGGCCGGGGAACTCGAGGCCGGGAAAGCGGTCGTGCCAGGCCGGCCCGTTCGCAACCAGCGAGTCCCAGCGGTCCGAGCGCCAGCGCGCAGCGATGCGATCGCGCTCCAGCACGAGATGCGGCACGCCACAGTTGCTCAGGTGCTCGCTCATGGCCACCCCGGCCTGGCCTGCGCCGACTACCAGCGTGTCCACTTTCTCGCTCGTCATTCTCGCGTCCTTCTGCGGCTCGCCGAGGCCTTCGCCGGACACGGCAAGTCCGGGTATGTGACCACGCGCCCTGACCGGACGCGTACCGGCGCCGCCGTCCGGCCTGCACCGCGGATCACTGCCCGCCCTTGGTGAGGTTCACGGCGCCCGGGCGTCGGGCCCACTTCCCCGTCCGACGGATCATTGAATGAAATGCCGCCGTCGGCAAACAGCTTTGTCCGCGGCCACTTGGGGACCGAGATCACCGCCGTCCGGGAAGGCGCCGTCAGCGCCCGGGCGCCTGCGCGACGCGAACCGGGAAGGTCGACCGCGTGAGGATCACGCCGTCGGAATCCACCGTCAGGCGAAACGCCTTGCCCTCGTAGAAGAACGTTAGGCGAAAGCGGCCTGCGTCCTCGCCGACACCGGTCTCGCACCGGCTTGTGATCTGCGACGTCCGCATGCGCTCGGGCACCGACATGGGGGCGATGCCGAAGGCGTCGCCGATCAGCAGGGCGTCCACCGAAAAGCCCTCGGTCTCGATCGTGACGTCGCTCATGGTGCGTCTCTCCAGTATCCGTTGGCCGCGGCGACGGTGGCGAAGTTCGTCGCCACGACGTGGCTCGCGACGATCAGGGCATCCGCGTCCTCGGCATACTGGCCGCGCATCCGCTCGCGCGCCTCGGCGTCCGGTTGGGTCAGCTTGACTGCCATGCGCGAAAGCTTGACGGCAAGCTCGTAGCCCTCTTCAGCCGTGTTCGTCTTCAGGGAAGGCAGCCAGCTTGTCATCGTCGTCTCCTTTCGGTGAGGGGTGGGGGATGGCTATCACGCGCGGTGCTCGGGCCTGCCGGGGCGTGTCGGTGCGCCGCTCGCCACTGCGATCGCCTGGTAGGCGTGCCAGGTGCCATGCCCCAGAACCGGAACGACGACGGCAAGCGCGACCAGCCCCGTCGCCGCCGAGAGCGCGATTCCCGCGGCGACGATCGCGCCCCATGAAAGGCAGGCGCGAAGGTTGTGGGTCGTCATGGCGAAACTCAGCCCCATCGCGCTAAGCGCGTCGCGCCGCTCGACCATCAGCATCGGCACCGAAAACAGGCTCAGCGCGAAGGCGAAGGCGGCAAAGAGGCCGCCGACCACGGTGCCGACCAGAAGAAGAGCGCCGCCACGCGCCGTCGTCAGGACGTTGACGAAGGCAGTGCCGGCACCCGGGAAGGGCTCGAGGCCGAAGAACAAGGCGTAGAGCAGGTCCGCCGCGCGCAGCCAGAACAGGACGAGCAAGCCAAGCAGCAGGCCCGCATAGGCCAGCTGCCCGCCCGATGCCGGACGCACCAGCATCATCTGTGCAAGTGTCGTCGGCTGGCCAATGGCGCGGCGCCGGCTCTTCTCGTAGAGGCCCATCGCCACGAATGGCCCGACGATCAGGAAGCCTGAGATCGCCGGCAGCGCGAGGTATAACAGTCCCGACATCGCCAGTGCCGCGAGGACGCCGTAGGACAGAAGCATCACCAGCACGCCATAGGCCAGGCTCGGCCCCGGCGCATCGCGAAGATCGCGCCAGCCCGCGGAAAGCCAGCCGAGCGCCGCGCGGTGCGAGAGGCCGCGCGCAAGCGGACTTTCCGCGGGCCGGGGCGATCGCAATGCGGGCAGGGGTTCGAGCATCTTCCGTCCCCTTAGCAGGCGTACCGGGCGGGCATCGCTGCGCCCTCGACCAGAACGCAGCCGGGCTGTGACTGCACCGCAGCAGTCACCAGATGGAGGTTCGCGCCGATGAACACGGCGATGACCAGCGCCATCCCAGCAAGCGCCAGTCGCTTCTGTGCCCGCGGGGTCATTCCCTGCCTCCCTTGCCGTTCTCCGACACGCGCGAGACGTAGGACGCGAGCAGGTTGATTTCCGCCGCGCTCAGCCGGTCGCCCCAGGCAGGCATCACGCCCCTTCGACCGACCCGCAGCGTCTCCATCACCGTGCCGGGGTCCTGGCCGTAGATCACGGCGGCGTCGGCCAGCGACGGGGCGCCGTTCATCAGCCCGCCACCGCCCTGCGCACCATGACAGGCTTCGCAGTTCTCCGCGAACAGGAAGCCCGCCGGGCTGTCATGCGTCGCATCGCCGGTCGGCAGGGCCGCGACATATGCAGCCAGCTCGCGGCGCTCGGAGCGGTCCAGCCAATCGAACGCGGGCATCTCGGCGATGCGCGTGTCGGGATCCGGGGCGTTGATGCCATGGCGCAGGGTTTCGGCCACTGTTTCCGGGTCACCGCCCCAGAGCCAAGCTGTGTCACGAAGATCCGGAAAGCCCGGGCCGCCGCCGCCCGCGAATCCGTGGCACGCGGCGCAGTTGTCCTGGTAGAGCCGGTCGGCGGCCGGTGTGGCCCACGCCATCAAGTCGCGATCCGCCGCGAGCGCCGTGAAGTCCGGGTCGTCGAAGCGGGCCAGCCAGCCCTGCCGCACGGCATCGACCTCGCGCAGCCGCTCGACCGCCGCCTCGCTCTGATCAAGGCCCAGCAGGCCGCGCGTGTAGGTATGCCCGGTCGGCCATGCGGGCAGCAGAACCCACGTGACGACCGAGTAGAGGAAGGTGAGGCCCAGCGCCCAGACAACGATCCTCGGGAAGGGCGTGTTCAGCTCCCGGATCCCGTTCCAGTCGTGGCCGGTCGTGTCATAGCCGGTGACGGGGTCGACCTCGCGGTGACCGGTCGGGGCGTCGGTGTCGGGGGCATTATACGGGCGGGGGGCGCTCATCCTGTATCCCCAGCGTCGCCGCTAGTCAGGATGGACCGCGCGGCCCGCTCCTGCGCCGCACGCCGGCGCGGGCTGTAGGCGCGGATCACCACGACCAGGAAGAATCCCATCATCCAGAGCGGCCCGAAGGTCTTGGCGATCAGGACGAGCATGTCATGGCTCATTGCTCGCCCCCGCCGATGATCTGGTATGGCGCGTTGGTCAGCGTCCCCAGCGATTGCAGGTAGGCCACCACCGCATCCATCTCGGTAAGGCGTTCGGCGTCGCCGTCGAAGGCGCGCATCGCGATGCGCTCGCCGTATCGCGCGACCACGGCGGCTGCGCCATCCGAGGCGGGGCGGCTTTGCGCCAGCGCATCGGCCTCCGCGTTGGCGATCATCGCGTCGTCATAGGGCACGCCAAGCCGGGCGAGGGTCGCAAGCTGCGCCTCGAGCAGGCGGGTGTCGAGCGGCCGGCCCAGCCACGGATAGGCGGGCATGATCGAGGCGGGCACGACCGCGCGCGGGTCGCGCAGATGCGCCACGTGCCACGCATCCGAGTATTTTTCCCCAAGCCGCGCGAGATCGGGGCCGGTGCGCTTCGATCCCCACAGCATCGGGTGGTCATAGGCGCTTTCGGCGGCCAGCGAGTAGGGCCCGTAGCGGTCCAGTTCGTCGGCGAGGCTGCGCACCATCTGGCTATGGCAGGCATAGCAGCCTTCGCGGACATAGATCTCGCGGCCCGCCAGCTCCAGGGGCGTGTGCGGGCGCAGGTCGTCGGGCAGGGTCACGGTCTCGTCGATGGTGAAGAGCGGCGCGATCTCGACGATGCCGCCGATCGAGGCCGCGACCATGATGGCCGCGACCAGCCCCATGGAGACCTTTTCGAGGTTGTAGTGGAGCCGCAGCATCGATCATTCCGCCGGATGAAGGCTAAGCGGGTGGTCTGCCGCGTCTTCACGCCCGCCGGCTGCGCGCATCGTCGCCCGGCAGTTCAGCGCGCAGATGACCGCGCCACCCAGGAACATCGCCCCGCCGAGGGTGCGCAGCAGGTAATAGGGCGCCATGGTGCGCACCGACTCGATGAAGCTGTAGGACAGCGCGCCGCTCTCGTCATAGGTGCGCCACATCAGCCCCTGCGTGAT
This sequence comes from Thermohalobaculum xanthum, assembly GCF_016623495.1. Taxonomy (GTDB): domain Bacteria; phylum Pseudomonadota; class Alphaproteobacteria; order Rhodobacterales; family Rhodobacteraceae; genus Thermohalobaculum; species Thermohalobaculum xanthum. The sequence continues at coordinate 13,107 of NZ_JAEHHL010000019.1, forward strand.
CCCGGCGTTCCACATCGCGATGACGTAGACCAGCGTGCCACCGACGGCGGACCAGAAATGCCACTCGATCGCGCGCGGCCACGCCATCGTCTCGCGCCCCGCCAGCTGCGGCACCAGCGTGTAGATCGCGCCGAACACGATCATCGCCACCCAGCCGAGCGTTCCGGCATGGACATGCCCGACCGTCCAGTCGGTGTAGTGCGAGAGCGAGTTCACTGGCCGGATGGCGAGGAACGATCCCTCGAAGGTCGACAGCCCGTAGAAGACTGCCGCGACGAACATGAAGCGCAGGGTGGCGTCGTCGCGCACCTTGTGCCAGGCGCCGTTAAGCGTGGCGATGGCGTTGCCGGCCGACGCCCAGGACGGGACCAGGAGCATGACCGAGAAGGTCATTCCCAGCGTCTGCGCCCAGTAGGGCAGGGCGGTGTAGTGCAGGTGGTGCGATCCCACCCAGATGTAGAAGAAGACGATGCCCCAGAAGCTGACGATCGACAGCCGGTAAGACCAGATCGGCCGTCCGGACCGCACCGGGAGGAAGTAGTAGAGCATCCCGAGGAAGCCAGCCGTCAGAAAGAACGCGACGGCGTTGTGCCCGTACCACCACTGGATCATCGCGTCCTGCACGCCCGACCAGATGGTGAAGCTGTCGGCCGCACCCAGGCTGACGGGCAGGGCGAGGTTGTTGACGACATGCAGCATCGCCACGACCAGGATGAAGGCGAGGTAATACCAGTTGGCGACGTAGATGTGCGGCTCGTTCCGGCGCGCGAGGGTCCGGATATAGAGCGTGAAATAGACCGACCAGACGACGACGAGCCACAGGTCCGCGTACCATTCGGCCTCGGCGTATTCCTTCGACTGGGTGCTGCCCATCAGGTAGCCGGTCACGGCCCATGCGCAGAACAGATTGTAGCCGATCAGCACGACCCAGGGGCTCAGCGCGTCGGCCAGCCGCGCCCGCGACGTGCGCTGAAGCACGTGGAACGACGTTGCGATCAGGGCATTGCCGCCAAACCCGAAGATCACGCCGGTCGTGTGCACGGGTCGCAGGCGGCCGAAGCTGGTCCATGGCCATGGCGGGGTCGCTTCGGGCCAGTAGAGGAGCGCCGCGACCCAGACCCCCGCGGCCATGCCAACGATGGCCCAGAGCAGCGTCATCCCGATCCCGAACCGGGTCGGGGCGTCGTAATAGCGTCCCGACCGGCCCGGCGCCGGCTCGGGTTCGTCATATAGCGCACCGCCGATATGGAAGATCAGCGCAAGTCCAAGCCCGAGGGCCATCATGCCGTGAACGGCCATGACGCCATGCCGGGCGCCGGCCGCCATGCCAAGGCCGAGCAGCCCGAGAGACACCGACAGCACGATCCCGATGCGCCGTTCCGAGCGCGTCAGCGTTCCGACCATGCTGGTGCCGTGCCTGCGCATGTCACGCCGCGGCTTCTGCCGGCAATGCAATGTCGGCGAGGGTCGAGCGGTCGAGATCGGCCAGGAAGGCGGCCTCGGCCGAGCGCAGCCGCGCCTTCAGACGGCAGCGCCCGTCGATGGTGCAGTCGCCTCCGTTGGCAGCGAAACACTCGACCAGGGGCTGTCCTTCCTCCAACAACCGGACGATCGCGCCGAGGCTGATCTGATGCGCGGGGCGGGACAGTACGGCGCCGCCGCCTCCGCCTCGGCGGGTCTCGATGAAGCCGCCCCGGGCCAGGCGCTGCATGATCTTTGCCAGGTGGTTGCGCGAGAGGGCGAATTCCTCGGCAAGCTCGGCGGTGGAGTAGGCGCGTTCCGGCGCGCTCGCCATCCGCATCAGCATCCGCAGGCCATAGTCGGTGAAGGAGGTGAGACGCATGTTAGCGGTCGTTTCCTTTGAATCGGTATTTACAATACCTATTATCACGACTACACCGGATTGCAACCGCAAACCCACGAGACCCCCGATGGCAGTATCCGCTGAACCGAGTTCCAACATCGTCTCGGCCCGACCCGAGATGACCGCCGCGCTGAGCGCCCGGACGGGCCTCGACGAGAATGTCCTGCGTGCGCTGGTGGATCGCTTCTACGCAAAGGTGCGCCGCGACCAGGTCCTCGGCCCGATCTTCGAGGCGCATGTCAAGGACTGGGCACCGCATCTCGAGCGGATGGTCGCGTTCTGGTCCTCGGTCGCGCTCATGACCGGGCGCTACCATGGCCGGCCCGTGCCGGCGCACACGCCGCTGCCCGTGACCGGTGCGCATTTCGAGCGCTGGCTCGTCCTGTTTCGCGAGACGGCGCGCGAGGTGTGCTCGCCAGAGGGCGCGGCCCATGTGATCGAGCGCGCCGAGCGCATCGCGAGATCGCTGCAGATGGCGGTCGAGGACGCGGCGCATGAGGCGGGCGCCGCCATACCGCTGTTTCGCTGACCGGGGAGGAGCGGCATGTCCGATGCCGCGCCCATTCGCGACGCCAGTGAGCTGAAGCGCCGGCGGGGCGGCAAGGTTTCGCCGAGGCAGGGGACGGGATATCGTCTTTCCTTTCGGCCCCCTCGCTGACGGCCGCGCGCGCCGGGCCAACGGGTGACTGAACCTTTTCCGGCCGTTGCGCGTTCCGAACCCGGGCCGCGCGCGTTTCGCTGTGCCCCCGAAGCGGCGGCTTCACCGGCGGCAGGACGATGACCCGCCGCGGTCGTACACCGTTTTCGCACGACTTCGGCGCAGCTATGCTGGAGCGGATTCCCCGCAGGCCGATTCGGCAGTTATTTCAGAGCCATGGACATAGTTGTCATCACTGCTGTCATCGCCTCTCTGTTCCTCGTGATCGGGGCAGCCGAGCCGTTGGCGGCTCGTCTGCGGTTGCCCTACAGCGTGATCCTCGCGGTGCTTGGCGTGCTCATCGGCGTCGGCGCGATCTTCTTCCTGCGGACCGAGCTGACCGATGCGCTGAACCCGGTCGCCGAGGCGATCCTCGGCCTTCCCATCCGATCGAACGTGTTCCTCTACGTCTTCCTGCCGACGCTTCTGTTCCAGGCCACGCTCGGCATGAACCTGCGGCGCATGCTCGACGACTGGGTGCCGATCCTGGTGCTCGCCGTCGTCGCGGTGATCGTGGCGACACTCTCTGTCGGCTACGCCCTGTCCTGGGCGAGCGCGCTGCCGCTGGTCGCCTGCCTTCTGATCGGCTCGATCGTTTCGACCACCGACCCGTCGGCGGTGGTCAGCATCTTCCGCTCGATCTCGGCGCCGCGAAGGCTCGCGCGGATCATCGAGGGCGAAAGCCTGCTGAACGACGCGGCCGCGATCGCGCTGTTCGGCCTTTTCATGGGCTTCGTGATGCTGGGTGTGCCCGATCCCAGCCTGCACGACGCTCTCGCCCAGTTTCCGCTGCTGATCGTCGGTGGCGCCGTCACGGGCTGGCTGGCGGCACGCATCGGCGTGTGGGTCATGGCGCTCGTCGCGCGCTACGAGCTGGCCCAGCTCTCGATCTCGGTCGCGCTGCCCTATCTCGCCTTCATCCTGGCCGAGCAGAGCGTGGGCGCCTCGGGCGTGATCGCGGTCGTGGCGGCGGGGCTCACGCTCAACATCACGGGACCCGGCCGCTTGCCGCCGCAGGCCTGGACCAGCCTGCGCGAGCTGTGGGACCTGCTCGCGCACTGGGCCGGAGCCCTGATCTTCATCATCGCCGCGCTGCTGATCCCGCGGCTGCTGGGGGACGTTCAACTCGAGGATTTCGCCCTGATTGCGGTCGTGATCCTTGCCGCCGTCGCGGCGCGGGCGGCGATCCTGTTCGGCCTTCTGCCGCTGCTGACCGCATTGCGGCTGTCGCCGGCGGTCGAGCGGCCATACCGCGTCGCCATTCTCTGGGGCGGCTTGCGGGGCGCCGTAACCCTCGCGCTCGCGCTCGCCGTGACCGAGAGCTTCCGTGTCCCGGTCGAGGTCAAGCGCCTCGTCGGCATTCTCGCGACCGGGTTCACGCTGTTCACGCTGATGGTGCAGGGCACCACGCTGCGGATGGTGATCGGCTGGCTCGGGCTCGACCGGCTCTCGCCCATCGACCAGGCGCTGTCGAGGCAGGTGGTCGCGGTCGCCCTCCAAACCGTGCGCGAGGATGTTGCGCGCACCACCGAGAACTACGAACTGACGCACGAGATCATCCGGTCCGAGGCCAAGCGTTTTGGCGAGCGGCTCGAAGACGTCGTCCGCGCCGCGGAAGACAGCGAGGAGATCCTTGACCGGGACCGCATCACCCTGGGCCTGATCGCGCTCGCGGGCGCCGAGCGCGACACCATCATCGCGCGCGTCCGCGAGCGGACGATCTCGACGCGGCTCGCCGAGCAGGTCCTTTCCGACGCCGACCGGCTGATCGAGGCGACCCGCTCCGGTGGCCGCAGCGGCTATCGCCGCGCGGCGCGCGAGAGCGTGGGCTACGGCCGCCTCTTCCGCCTCGCCGTGCTCCTCCACAATCGCTTCGGCCTGTCCGCGCCACTTGCCCGGATGATGGCCGACCGGTTCGAGCTTCTGCTCTCGCAACGGCTCATCCTGCGCGACCTCGGCAACTTCATCGACGGTCGCATCAGGCGCATTCATGGCCGCAGGGTCGGCGACCTTCTGCACGAGCTGCTCGCCCGCAGGGTCGAGACCGTCGAGACGGCGCTCGAGGGGCTGCGCCTGCAATATCCGGGCTACGCCGAGGAGCTGGAGCGCCGCTTCATTCGACGCACCGCCTTGAGGCTCGAGGAGCGCGAATACACCGCCATGCGCGAGGATGGCCTGATCGGCTCCGAGCTGCATCTCGCCCTGATGCAGGACATCGCGCTTCGCCGCGCCGAGGCCGACGAGCGGCCGCATCTCGACCTTACCTTGCAACGCGCCGAGCTGGTGCAGCAGTTCCCGCTCTTTTCGGACCTCGACGAGCGTGCGCTGAGACGGCTCGGCAAGGCCCTGCGGACGCGCTATGCCGACGCTGGCGAGGTCATCATCCGCAAGGACAGCCCGGCCAAGAGCGTGTTCTTCATCGCCTCGGGTGCGGTCGAGCTCGAGAACGCGGGCCAGACCTGGCGGCTCGGGCGCGGCGAGATGTTCGGGCAGATGGCGCTGCTCATGAAGAAGACACGGCGCGCCGAGGCGCGCGCGATCGCCCCTTCGACGCTCCTTGTGCTCGACGAGACGCGGTTCCGGCGCCTCCTGCGGCGCAGCCCCATGGTGCAGGAGGCCGTGCGCGAGACCGCCGCAAGGCGTGGCATCGATCCCGAGGCGCTGTTCCGGAACGCGTCAGACGCGATCTGAGAACGTCGCCGGGCGGCGCGCCGTCGATGCATGCCGCCCGGGCGGGATTCGCTCCGAGCGTGATCCCGCGAGCGCCTACAATGGTCGTCAGCCTCGGCAGAGCTCTTGGCGATGACCGCAGTGAACCCGCCCGAGCCGGCCATCCCGCGGGTCGCCGCGCGTCAGCGGCGCAGCACGGGATATCCCTGCAGGTAGAGCAGCCCCTGGTCGCGGGCCGGCTCGTGACAGGCAAGGCAATCGACCTCGTAATCGCCCGTCACCGTCATGTTCGTCTCGTCTCCCGGGTAGAAGGCCCAGCCCCATCCGTCGCCAACCCGGGGCGAGGCCCCCAGAGTGCCTTCCGTATCGCGCACCATGACGAAGCGGCCCTCGAGTTCCCCCGCGTAGCTCGCGGTGCCGGTCGTGAGCTCCTCGGTCCTTGTGCTCCAGACATCCTTCACGATGACGGCACCTTGCGGGAACTCGCCATCGCGAAGATAGGCCTCTACCGCCTCGCGCGTGGTGTAGACGCTGTGGATCTCGGCGGCGCCGTCAGCGGGGTTCTCGCCAAGCACCGAGAAGGAGCCGAGCTGAACCCACTCGACACGGTAATCGACGGCGGGCACGTGCAAGGGGATTTCGGCCGGGGTCGGCGGCGTGTCGGTGACCTGGGCGAAAACCGAGGCTGTGACCGGCAGGCTGATGCCAGCCGCCACGGCGAGCGCGACGAGCGTGTTGCGACGGGTTCTCATGGCAGTTCTCCTCATCGGGAAATCGATGTCGTGCAGTGCGGCGCGGTGCAGATATCGATTGGGAACCGATCAGTCCATAACTGCCGGATCACGTTGGTGTGTTGCGACGCTCGCCCGCCTGGTGGCGGACGATAGCGGCGTTCGCCGGGCGTTGCGCGAACGCCAGAAACGCCGGGGGCCCGCAACATGTGCGGGCCCCCACGGTGATGAATGCGATCGGCTGGTCGGTCAGCCGCCGAGCAGGTCGTCCCCGCTGCCGCCGAAGGTCTGGATGAGCGTGCTCATGAAGCTCTCGCTCTCCATCGTGGTCTTTGCGAACGTCAAAGTGCCGCCGTCCTCGTCTCTCTCGTTGAAGTCCGAGAGCACCCCGTGCGCGTCCGAGCCATACTCGTTCCAGGCGGATTTTTGATCCTTCTTGGTCCCGCCGGGTCCGTAGAAGATGAAGTAGATCGCATCTTCATAGGCATCGATGATGCTGCTCTCTGGCGCGGTCGGCGTCCCGGTGCCGTCGTCCCCAAGCCCGAAGTTGTTGAGCGTGTTGAGGAGAGCCGCCGCGACATCGCGTTCGAGGGTGTCCCCGAAGGTCGCACGGTCGCGACCGCTGACCCAGCCGTAGAGCTCATCGAGCGAGATGTAGATATCCTCCCCGACATCCCGCGTGCCGTCGCCGCTGGACCAGCTGCTGTCCCACAGGAGGAAGTCCTTCACGCCGTCCGAGCCGCCGCCGGTTCCATCACCGGTCTTCTCGCCAGCGCCCAGAACGTCGGTCCCGTAGGCATCGAGCAGATCGAAGGCCGACCAGCCCTCTTTCTCGAAGTCCTTGTTGCCCTCGGGGACACCATCCCCATTGGCGTCGCCCTCGTCGCCCACGACGCCGTTGTAGAGCGAGAAGCCGAGCTTGGACTGCCAGAAGCCGGGCGTCCGGTTGGCGGTCTCCATCATGATCTCGTTGCCGAAGTTGCCCTCTTCGGTCTCGAACATGTCACCCGAGATCACCAGGCCGCTTTCGATGTCGAAGCTGAAGTTGCCGTAGGTCTGCGTGGCCTCGGGCTGGGTGACCTCGTAGACATGCAGGATGCCATCGGGATCGTCTCCGAACTCGTCCGGCCCTATGCCGGTGAATTCGTAGTAGCCTGTCACCGGATCGGTGGTGGCCGAGGCGATGAACCCGTTGTCGGGGTTGTCGTCATTGTCGAGGATGATGGTCCATTCGCCCGGTTCGGCGTCCTCCGACAGATCCCAGATGCTGTTGCCATTGGCATCGAGCCACTTGTAGCCCGAGATGCTCATGTCCTCGAAGTTGCCGAAGTCGTTGC
>NZ_JAEHHL010000002.1 GCF_016623495.1 Thermohalobaculum xanthum
GGATGCGAATGTCCGTGGTGTCCAGAGCGGTCTTTTTCATTCTTAAGGAACCTTCATTTTGACCATGCCCGGGAAACGCTGCTGCCCAACGGCCTGAACATGGTAACATCTATTCATTGAAAGGTGGCATTGCCAATCGGCTCTAATATGCTCTTAGAGCTCTTGCATTAAGCAGAAGTCGGGTTTCGACTAGATTGGCTAGAAATGAGATTCGCGGATTGCACGCCTATCTTAAAGAGAACTATTTTCTCTGAAGACTGGCGGGCACCATGTCGCTGCGCCGCCTGCTTAAATTTGATCTGACTATTCAAAATAGCTGCTTTCGCATAATGTACTTGCAGATACGAGTTCGCACCAAATGTCCGCTCTCTGTCCGTCACGTCAGCCGCTGCGCGTTGAACCGACGACTGCCCCGGGCTCGAACCGGACCTTCACCGCGTTGAGCATGAACGTCCGGAAAGGGAGGAGAGCGGTCATTCGCTGTATGCCGCACCAATGACCGCTACGCGGACGAAGCCGACATTTAGCGGTTGGCAGCTTCCGGACGAAATCCGCCCTCCCCGTTCGCCGCGACGAACGACTGCTTCGAGTCCTTGCGCGCTGTAGTCCGCGCTCGATCAGGAATTGGCAGTTATAGTTATATCGAAGATTGCGCGTTCAGCGTTGCGCTCAGGCATTGAGACCCGAACGAAGGAAACCCGCGCGGAGGAGCGCGCGATGCTCCTCCTTGCGGAAAGGATACGACGCCAGGATCGCCTCGATATCGAGCGTCGAACCGAGGGCCCGGAGCTGCTGCTGCGCTCGCTGCGCGACGTCCCGCCGGCCTTGTAGGCCCGCCAGCGCGATCCGACGCTGCAGAGCGCGTGGATACTGCGGATCCAAAGTTTCCGCACGTACCAAGTGCGACTCGGCCTGGTCGTAGTCACCATCAAGCAGATGCCAGAGGCCGAGGTCAGACTCGATGACCGCCGCGTAAGGATAAACCGCATCGAGCTTGGCGATCCGGCTCTGATGGATCCTCGCCGTCGCGGGGTCACCCGCGAAGCCCGTGATGCAACCTCCGAAATGATAGTTCTGCGCCGCACTCGGGTTTAGCTCGATGGCGCGGTACACATGCTCGAGCGCGCGGTCGTGGTTGAAATTGGTCCAGAGCTCGCCCACCCCGGTCAGGGCATGCGCAAGCCACGCACCTCGGTCGATCTCCAGCGCCTGGCGAGCCGCCGCGAGCGTTCCCGAGAAGGCGACCCGCGTGTCCGACCCCGAAAACCCCGACATCGCAGCCTGGAAGCGGGATTGCGCGATCAGCGTGTAGGGGAGATACCAGCCCGGCTCGCGCTCTGCGGCCTCGGCCGCAAGGTTCTCGGCTGCCCGGAAATCGCCGTCCTGGCCCCGGAACACGTGCCACTTCGCACGCATTGCGAGGTCCCAGGCCGTCAGGTCCGTCGATGCTTTGCGAAGCACCCGCCGCATCTCTGCGCCCTGAATCTCTGGCTCGAGTCGGGCGACAGTCTCCGTGGCAATCTCGTCTTCAAGCGTCAGCAGATCGTCGAGTTGCCGCGTGATCCGGCTGCTCCAGACGAGCACGTCCCCCTCGGCATCGACGAGGCTCACCGAGAGCCGGACACGGCCGCTGTCGCAGATCATCGAGCCCTGGAGCAGGTAACGCGCGCCGCAGCGTCGCCCGATCTCGGCCGCCGGCAGGCTCGACCCCCGGAAGAGGTTCGACGTGTTGCGGGCGATCACCGGAAACCAGCGCCACGCGCAGAGCGCGCCGATCACCTCGTCGGTCAGCCCGTCGGCGAGATATGACCTGTCCGACGCCTCAGAGTGGTCTTCGAACGGAAGCACCGCGATCGCGGGGCGGAACAGCACCTCTGTCACGATCCGCTCGGAGATCCCGGGATCGCCCTGTGCGGCCCCGGCCACATTTGCCAGCGCAACTCCCGATGGCGTGTGCTCGAGCACCTCGCCCATGAAGCGGAAACCGCGTCCCCGGATCGTGCGGATCCAGCGCTGCGTATTGCCGTCATCGCCGAGCGCCCGGCGCACGTCGCGGACGCGGCTCGTGATGGCCGCGTCCGACACGATGCGTCCGCCCCAGACGGTGTCGACCAGTTCCTGCGCGCTGACCACGCGGTCGCGATGCTCGACGAGGTGGTGGAGCACGTCAAAGACCTGCGGCTCGAGGGGAAGCTGCATCCCCCCGCGGGCGAGCTCCAGCCGGCCCGGATCCAGAGTGAACTCTCCGAACGAGTAGCGCATGTTGTCAAACTCCTGACGGAGCGTGTCGTCACGCGTCACGAAAATACCCCGGGAACGGGTCCGGGGGAAGCGCCACCACCCGTGCGCCTCCAATCTCCACGAAATCTCCAGCGACTCTCCAGCCTGTCCGCAAGCGCGGAGTCTGGCGCCGGCGTAGGGTCGCCGCATTGCCGCCGGATGGATCACTGAACCGCTCCGACGGCTCCAATCCAGATCAGAAGGAAGGCCCTGATGACCATTCAGACGAGATTCGAGACCGCCGACAACGGCGTCAACGTGGCTGCGCTGATGGGCGCGCGCGAAGCGCTCGAGGCCGCCCCCGAGGCCGGACAGTTCACCTGGAGGGCAGAGTGCGAATGGATGAACGGCACGCACAGCCGCTCGACCGTGTCCGGCTTCCACGGCCTCGGCGCCGAGCAGGCGCGCGCGCAGAGCTTCACCATCGACTCGGATCATCCGACGGTCTTTGCCGCAGAGGACAAGGCTCCGACGCCGGTCGAGATCGTGCTCTCCGGGCTCGCGGGCTGCCTTAGCGCCGGTGTGGCCGCGGTCGCGCAGCGCCGCGGCATTCAGCTCCGCTCTGTCCGTGCGACCGTCGAGGGCGACATGGACATTGCCGGCATCCTCGGCATCGACCCGGATGTCCGCAACGGCTTCAGCGCCATCCGGGTGACGTTCCATGTCGATGCCGACGCGACCGATGACGAGATCCGCGCGGTGATCGCCCAGTCGCAGAAGCGGTCGGCCGTGTTCGACATCGTGACCAACCCCACCAACGTCGAGGTGTCCGTCGCCTGAGGCGGCCCTCTCCAGCCAGGGAATGAGTCCAATGCGCTGTCTGTCGACCATCATCATCGGCGCCGGCCAATGTGGCCTCGCGATGAGCGCCGAGCTCACGGCACGCTCGGTGGAGCATGTCGTTCTCGAGCGCGGCGAGGTCGCTAACACCTGGCGCACGGAAAGATGGGACTCGCTGCGTCTGCTCACCCCCAACTGGATGAGCCGACTGCCGGGCCAAGCCTATGATGGCCCCGACCCGGACGGCTACATGTCGATGCCCGAGATCATAGGCCGGCTGTCGGCCTATGCCGGGCGAATCGAGGCGCCGGTGATGACCGGGGTCTCGGTCCGACGGGTCAGCCCCGGTGGCGCGGGCTGGCGGATCGAGACCACGGCCGGCAACTTCATGTGCCGGTCGCTCGTCATGGCGACCGGCGCCTGCAACATCGCCACGGTGCCCGGCTGCGCGGCCGGGGTGCCGCCCGGCATCAGCATGGCGACACCGGTCGACTACCGTCGGCCCTCGGACCTGCCGGAGGGCGGTGTTCTCGTCGTTGGCGGGTCCGCGACCGGCGTGCAACTCGCGCGTGAGATCAGGCTTTCCGGCCGCCCCGTCGTCCTTTCGGTCGGCGAGCATGTTCGGGTCCCGCGCCGCTACCGCGGCCGTGACATCAAGTGGTGGATGGAGGCGGTCGGTCTGCTCGACCAGCGCTATGACGAGGTCGACGATCTCGCGCGCGTTCGCCGGACGCCTTCGCTCCAGCTCGCCGGCATGCCCGGCATGCTCGACCTCAACGCGCTCGGCGCGCTCGGGGTTGAGGTTGTCGGCCGCCTCGTCGGCATCCGCGACGGCAGGGCCCAGTTCTCCGGGGCGCTCGCGAACCACTGCGCGATGGCCGACCTCAAGATGAACCGCCTGCTCGCCCTGATCGACGACTGGGCAATGCGCCAGGGGCTCGACGGAGCGATAGAACCGGAGCGGTTCGAGCCCACCCGGGTGCCCGCCTCGCCGCGCCTCGAACTCGACCTTGCCGGTGGCGAGATCGCCTCGATCGTCTGGGCGACTGGCTTCCGGCCCGACTTCAGCTGGCTCGACGCACCGGTCTTCGACCGGAAGGGGCGCCTCGTCCACGACGGCGGGATCGTCTTGCCCGGGCTCACTGTCATGGGGCTGCCGTTCATGCGGCGGCGCAAATCCACACTGATCGATGGCGCCGGCGCGGATGCCCGCGACCTGGCGGACCACGTCCTGGCCGGCCTCGGCCGCCGGGCGGCATGAGAGGAGAAAACACGATGCCGGATCGCAGCAAGCAAGAGCGGCGCTGGGACGCCATCGTGATCGGCGCCCGCTGCGCCGGGGCGGCAACGGCGATGTTGCTGGCCCGCGCCGGGGCGAGGGTCCTGGTCGTGGACCGCGGCGCCTATGGCAGCGACACGCTCTCGACCCACGCCCTGATGCGCACCGGGGTCGCCCTCCTTCATCGCTGGGGTATTCTCGGGGCGATCCGTGCTGCCGGCACGCCGGCGGTCAGGACGACAACCTTCGTCTACGGCGGCGAGGAGGTCGCGGTCGAAATCAAGCCTGGCGACGGGGTCGACGCGCTCTGCGCGCCGCGCCGGACGGTGCTCGACCGAGCGCTCGCCGACGCCGCCATGGCGGCTGGCGCCGAGGTCCGATATGCCACCTCCCTCGAGGGTCTCGTGCGGGACGATGCGGGGCGGGTCTCGGGAGCGATCCTCCGCTCCTCGGTAGGCCAGCTTCACGAGGAGCACTCGGCTCTCGTGATTGGCGCGGACGGGCGTCAGTCCACGCTTGCTGGGCTCGTTGGTTCGCGGCTGCTCTCGGCCACCGAGAACAGTTCGGCCGGCATATTCGGCTATTTCCCTGGCATCCCGGACCGCGGCTACCGCTGGTATTTCCGCCCGGGGGCGCACATGGCCGTCATCCCGACGAACGACGGTGCCCATTGCGTCTGTGCCTTCGTCCCGCGCGCCCGTTATCGTGACGTCGTTGGCACCGACGCGGAGGCCGGGCACCGGCGGCTGGTGGCCAGCTTCGATCCTGGAATCGGCGAGGCTGTCGCCGGGAACGCCGAGATCGAGCTTCGCCGATATGTTGGTGCGCCCGGCCACATGCGCCAGGCCCACGGGCCCGGATGGGCGCTCGTTGGGGACGCGGGCTACTTCAAGGACCCGATCACGGCGCACGGCATCACCGACGCGCTGCGCGACGCCGAGCTGCTGGCGGAAGCCGTAATTCGGTCCGGCCCCGATAAACTTGGGCCCTACCAGGAGGCGCGAGATCACCTCTCCCGCCACCTGTTTGCCCTGACCGACGAAATCGCCGGATTCGGCTGGACCTTCGAAAGTCTGAAGGAGTTGCACGCCCAGTTGAGCGCAGCGATGAAGCACGAGCACGCCCACATGATGCGCACCGAGACGCCACGGCTGGTTGCCTGAGGAGAAAGTGATGACCGATACGAAGCCAATTTGGGAACGCACGATCGCCGGAAAGCCTGATGTCGGCGCCACCGCCAACCGCACGCGCACCACGACGGCGACGGATGTCGAGCGCTTTGCGGAGATGACCGGCGACCGCAATCCGTTGCACTTCGACGAGGCGCTGGCGGCAGCCACCCCCTTCGGCGGGATTGTCGTGCAGGGCGGCGTCACGACGGGGCTCCTGAACGCGACGGTGGCCGAGGACCTGCCCGGGCCCGGCACGGTGTTCCTCGAGACCCACTGGCGCTTCCTCAAGGCCGTGCGGGTCGGCGAGACCATCACCGCCACCGTGACAGTCACGGAGGTGCGCGAGGACAAGCCGATCTGCAAGCTCGAAACACGGGTCGCCGATGCCACCGGAGCGGACTGCGTGACTGGGACGGCCGTTACCTACACCATGCCGCTGAAGTGACCCACTCGATAAGCTTTGGGACTCGAATAACTTTGTTGGAGCGCAGTTCTACACGGCAGCCGCGAACCAAGGAGGATAGATGTCGCAAAGGATCGGGACGCGAATTTCCTGGCTCGGCCTGGCTGTCTCACTCGCGATCGGTTCGGTCTTATTCCGCGGTCTCGGCGATTTCGGCCAGACGGTCCCGAAGGTGAACTGCCGGCAGCCGATGCAGTGCCCGCTGTACTGAAGAATGCTTCGCTTGCCAACGACGACCGCCCATGCGGGCGCCGCGCGCGCCCGCATGGGCGCAAGGAGGACGTTCAATAGCCGCGCAGCGAAGTGCCGCTTTCCGCTCCCGGCTGTCGTGCCGGCGACGCTCTCGGCCCCAGACTGATGTCGAGCGGTAGAGCAGAGCTTGAGTAACGGGCGAAATTTCGTCTGTGCTGTGAAGTCAGGTCATTGCCCTCCATCTTGCACACGCGGCGTATCCACAGATTCTGTGGAGAAGCCTGTGCACATCGACGTTGGCTGAACGCTTCGACCTTGAACCAAATAGGAAATCTTCATTTGCCTAAGAAAACGGCAGTTTACATGTATCAAATTGAGACAATTGCAGAAAATTCTGCTATTTATCAGCGTGCCTTGCTTCCCACTTCGCGCTGACGAAGGAGGAGCAAAGCACTCACTGACCGAGTTGATAAGTCTTGCAGTCACTCGCCTTGCGAGAATCCCCACGGCGGGCCAGAGGGAGATTGGGCGTGCCAAGCCCGATGCGGACACGCTCAGATTACTGCTAAGGCTTCTCTAATGGCCGTTCGGGAGCCTCGAAATCAGGCGGTCGGTGGTGAATAGGCCTTTCTGACCTTCCCCGCCTTCTTCATCGCCTCTTGGGACTCTTCCATCGTCATCAAGACCGTCGTCTTGAATTTCGAGCATGCGCCGCTCGCACCGACTGCAAGCGCCACAGAGGCCGCCTCGACATTCGACGGGAATTCACAGATTGCCAGGCCGTCAAAATCTCCGAAGCAAAAATACATTTCCTTCACGCTTCCGCCAGCCGACGAAATCATCTTTTCCGTCAATTTTCGGCGGTTCTGGGGCTTGTCGATGAGAGCCTTTGTCGATGCGCTCGAGTAGGAGAATTGGAGTAAGAAGGTAGCCATAAGAACCTCCTTCAGAGGTCGCCCTCGCCGCCGGCGAAAGATACCACTCCCGCGGTTACCGCACTCGATGAATCTATCTCTCGCGGGAACTCCTGCTGGGCGGCTCCATCTTCCAGTGTCCTGCCGTATCCCGCCGGTCGCGAAGCTTCAAAGGCATTGCCGCGAGCACGCCCGTGGGACAACGGCTGTGAACTCGCCACTCCGGCGGAGTGGGGACTTACAGTTTTAGCGCCCATCAGGTGGAGATAAGGGGTCAGCGGATTCTATGCGTCGTTTGAGCCGCACAATCCCACGACGTTATGAACTGAAACAGGCCTTTGGAAGCCCTTAAGATCCAACACACCGATGGATGCGACCTCGATACGCTCCTCCACCTTCACGAGCACTCTCGGCGAAATCAGGATCTGCCCGTCTGCCGCTTCGTCGCACAGTCGAGCGGCCAAATTGCAGACAGTACCGATCGCGCTGTAATCGAGCCGCTCTTCGAAGCCGATCGTGCCCAAGGTGGCGTAGCCGCCAGCTATGCCGGCACCACATCCCAAGTCCCATCCGCGCTTCCGCCAACCCAAGGCGAGCGCGCCGACGGAATCCCGGATGTCGATCGCCATCCGGATTGCCTGAAGTTCATGCTCTTCAATCGGGACGGGAGCGTTGAACAGGACCATCGCGCCGTCACCGGCGAAGTGCTCGATCGTGCCGTCATAAGCCGTGATCGCACGCCCGAGCTCCACGTGATACTCGCGCAGGACCTGCATGACCTCCTCGGGATCGGCCGTCTCGGTGAACGCAGTGAACCCGCGCAGATCCACGTAGACGACCGTGATCTCCGAGCGTCGCGTCTTCAACGGATCGTCGGCCTCTCCGGCCATGATCAGGTTGCTGATCTTGGGAGAGAGGAACCGGGTCAGCTTGGACATGCGGCCAATCTGATCGACTTGATCTGCAACCCGCGTCTCCAGGGTCTTGTTCCAATCTGCAAGCTGGCCTGCCTGATCTTCCACCTGCCGGCTCTTCTCCCGAATCTCGGCAAACAATCTGGCATTCTCGATCGCGATCACTGCCTGGTCGGCGAATGTCTCGACCATCGCGATCTGCTCGGGAGTGAAGGAGCCCCGCTCGAAGCGGAAGAGGATTAGGGCGCCAATTGGGTCGCTCCCACGCATCAGGGGGACGCCGAGTGCCGAGTGAAAGCCCATTAGTTTCTGAGCCTCGTGGCGGGTGAACTCCTTGTCGCGCAGCACGTCCGGAATATGCACCGTACACCCCTCGATCATGGTGCGCCCGTAGACCGAGCCGCGGTCCGGCTTCTCTGAATACCGTTCGAAATCTGCCTTCCATTCCGCCTTGCAGCCGTAGGTGGCCGCCAGTCGGTAGATATCGCCGTCACGATGGCGGAGTGTGCCGATATCGGCGTGGCCCAGCCGTGACGCCGTTTTCAGGAGCATTTCAAGCACCTGTGGGAGAGCACCGGCAGAGCGGCTGATGAGCTTCAGGACCTCTGATGTGGCTCCCTGGATGTCGCGCGACAGCTGAAGCTCGCGGGTTGTCTTCTCAAGCGCTTCAGAGAGCTCGTTCATGCGGGCTTCGAGCCGCTGTCGCGAGTCGTCAGGGTCGGTGTTCGTGTCCGTCGGCGTGGATCCGGGTTTCGCGGCATCGACCCGTCCCTGAATGCCGTCGGCTGTGCTTCGCGGTCCCACGAGCCTCTCCCGAAACCTGAAGGATTCAAGCCTTATTAATCCTATCATGGCGCCGAGAATTACTTGAGCGCAAACGGGACACACTCAAGAATGTGGATCTTACAGCGGCGCCGATCCGTCCATGTCGGTTTTGGCTCGAGAGTTGATTATTTGGTGGATTTGGTCGGAGGACGCTCTCGTAGGCCCAGCCGACCTTCGCATTACGCGCAGCGAACGTCTGCTTCCCGCCCAATCCGGCCGTCGTGTCGGCGTCGATCTCGGCCCTTAGCGGTCATCCGTCCTCGCTGCGGCGAAGGACAACTGCCCTCCCACAATGGTCGTCAAGGGCACCGCGGCGAATGACCGTTCGGGGCTCAGAGCAGTCGTTCGCTGCACGGCGCACCAACGACCGCTCTGCGGACGAAGCCGACATTTCTGCCGGCTCCAAGTTCAGCTTCCGGGCGTGTACCAGATCGGCGACGTGTAGGCGCGGTCCTGCTGGGCCATCACCGCGTCCTCTGGCAGGTCGATATTGCCGTAGAACGCCTGATCGTAGGCGAGCCAGGAGGGCGTCGGGATCTCCAGTACGCGTACATAATAGTAGGCACGCTGCGCGGGGTCGAATTCGGGGTCGACCCAGTGGCCGCCAAGCGCGGCCGCGCCGATCGTGTTGGTGAAATCCGCGCCCTGCACCGTGCTGCCCACGGGCGGCAGCTTGCCGTCCGCACCCAGGGCGCGGTCGCCCGACCAGGCCACGTCGAACACCTTGGTCTGCGGCTCGCCATCGGCCCCGACCCAGCCCTTGACGACCTGGATCCGGTCCAGGTTCGCCCCGTCCGGGTCGCGCAAGGCGCGGATCATCAGCGTGGGCGCGGCGCCCTCGGGTCCCGCGAACAGGTCGCCGCCCATCGGCACGCCGCGGGCATAGCCCGTCTCGGCGAAGTCGGGGCGGTGAACCTCTCCAGCCTCGAAGTCCCAGCCGGCGAAGACGCGCACGGTGATGCGCGAGCCTGTGGTGGCGTAAACCTCCTTGCGCTTGAACGCATCCCAGATCGCCTCGCGCGTGTTCTCCCGCGCCCATGCGGCGGCGAGGCCGGAGGCAAGCGTCTCGTAGTGCCGGATCGCGATGTCCTCGCCCAGAATGACCGGCTGGACGATGAAATCCTTGTAGCGCGCCGCGCCGGTGCCCGGCTCCACGATGCTCGCCTTGCCGAAGAAATTGTCCTCTCGAGTCGTGGCAAGCGACGTGTGGCTGTCCGTCGCGCCGATCAGGCCGAACTTGAAGGGGTTGGCGCCGATCTCCGCCTCGTATTTCAGGCCCCGCGCCAGCGCCTGCCGCGCGTATTCCCGCGGCAGCATGTCCGGTGTCTTAAGCTCGGTGCCGAAATTGCCGCGATCCCAAGTGTAGTAATCGGCGAACTCGTCGTTCGGGCTCAGGGCCGGGTGGGTCTCGCCGTCGCCCTTGATCTGGGTGACCTCGTAGAGCGGCTCCCACCGCGTTCGTCGCTCGGCGTAGGCAATATCAATCGGCTCGCCGTTCATCCGCACATCGTCGAACATCAGCCCGTTGGAGAGGTTTCCGTTATGGGCAAAGGCCATGACGCGCCCGCCGGTGTCGGCTTCATAGGCCTCCATCCAGTCCCACAGATCCTCCGGATCCGTGCTGTTATAGGTGGAAAAGGGCACCAGGCCCTCGACCCTGTCGGCGTCGTCGCGGAACATAACGACCCGATGCAGGTTGTTCGCGTCCGGCCCCGAGGACCATTCGAACCCGTGGATCGCCGAAAAGACGCCGGGCGCGTTGTGGCGCTCGGCGCTGTCGACGATGCGGTTCCACATCGTGCGCTGCAGGGTGTCGTCCTGGATCATGTCGACCGCCTCGTTGAGCGCGGCACCCCACTCGATATAGGCCGCGATCGGATCGCCGCCCTTGACCATGTCATGCAGCTTGCGGCCCCAGTCGTTGGCGAGCAGGCCGGGATTCGACTCCGCGATCATCGGCGCGAGGCCAAGGTTCTCGGCATGATCCGCGACGACGAGGAAATCCAGCGGCCGGATCAGCTGCGCGTACTCGCCCATGGACGCGCGCACCTTCTCGCCGCGCGCGAAGCGGAACGCCTCGTCCGGGCCGAGGGTGTTGCCGATCATGCCGGCGTCGGTCGAGTAAGATGTATGCAGGTGCGTGTCGCCCCAGAACACGCGGTTCGGGTAGGACTGGTCGAGGAAGGGCGAATACTGACGCGCGCCAAGCTTCACGTCGTCCTCCTGGATCGCGACGTCGCCCACGTAGCCTTGCGCCAATGCTGCACTCGCAAAAAGTACAGACAGCCCCAAACCTTGCAAAACAGCTTTCATGGTATTCCCGCCTGCAAAAGATACCCTGACACAGGCTGCAAATATCCTGGGTTAGACGCATTGATCATGATCAAAGCAAGCTGTTCATCTCGCGCGGCGATCAAGAAACGTGAAGGCAATCGAAGGATGCTTTAAAGTGCGCAAAGGGACGCGTTCGTCGGCTTTGGGCTCGCAGCGGACCTTGGCGGCGCGAGGCCCCGATGGCAGCAATGGGCCGGAAGCGGCCGACCGTCCATTGTCGGCTTCGTCCGCGGAGGCGCCGTTCATGATCGGAGCAGCGGATCACCGCTCTCCGTCCGCAGCCGACCGTTGCGCCGGCGTCGCTCTCGGCCCGTAGGTGCCACAGCTAATCGTCGCATCGAATGACCGCTTCGAACCGATTCTGTTGAATAAATCGGTGCTGTGGCATGGTGGGATAGCCACGCAAATGAGGCCTCAGCGGCCACTCGGGAGGCGTATCGAACGACGCGAGCAAGTCGTCAGAGCGCGAACGAGACCGTGAGCACAATGAGCAATGAGATCGGATAAAGAGGTCGGGACCAGTAGTTAATGCGCTCGACGCGTGCCACCGTACTGTGCTTGGCAATGTATGAATGTAAGACGGTCTGTACTAGGCTGAAAAACACCAAGAGCGTCGACAGCAGGATGAACTGATCGATCCGCGTGAAATAAGGAACCTTGGGCAAGAGCACGGCAGTCGCGAATAAATAGGCGACGAGCGTAAGAAAGCCCGTCGCCGCGATGCCTATGCTTGTGCCAACTTCCTTCGAATCAATCCAGCGCGGCACCCACGACATAGCGACAATAAGACAGAGTGGGACGATCAACTTCCAAAAATAATAGTTCGGGATGCGCTCGACCGTGAGTTCAAGAATGAAACCCGCGGTTCCGACCTCCCCTTTGACCGGGAAGTAGCCGCGGGGCTCTGCCATCCAATCCACGACCCGGAAATCGGGAAGCGAGAAGGTCTCGGCAATCCCGGAGCGGCGGCCATGCGGCCCAGAAGCGGGAACCATATGTACCTCGGACTCAAACAGGCCGGCGGCGACCATGTGAATTGTCAGCTTTTGCCGATCAAGGGGAAACTCCCGAAGGTCGAAGGGTTGCGAGAACCAGCCCCACGTCTTCTGCCGCAGCACGACTGTTCCGTCCGGCAAGACCTCGACAAACGACGGCAAGGCGTTCCATGCTTGCTGCTGGTTGACGATGCCGAGACGCGGAGTCCATACAGCACTCGTGGGAACGACCTTAGGTCCAGGGCCCGCATGGGCAAGGGACGGATCGCGCCACGTCGCCGCGTAATAGATGCCGGCCGAGAAGCTCTGGTTCGCAGAATCGACCGTATCGACGTCGAGGACATAGATTGCGGCGCCGACTTTGGTCGGCTCGCCCCATTTAGTGGGGCGAGGATGCATGGGCGTATTTGGAAGTTGGGAGGCACTTTGCTGGCCAGCGATCTCTCCGCTAGGGTCGGGAAGTTGCGCCGGTGCGGGCGTCTGAAAAAGAACAATCAGGACGAGAGTCCCTACGAAACAGAAAACCGTCTTCATGAGATCGTGCCCATTTCTACCGCCGGTGCGGCGACGGCGCCGTTCTCCGTTTGACTGTTGAGGCATCAATTTCTGCTAAGGTTCGCACTACTTGTCATTGATACTAGGCGGCCCGGTCTGAATGCTCCCGATTGAAGGTTAGTCCAAAATGAACCTCTGGGCACTCCTCTCCTTCCGGAAACGTGCCCGAGAATTCGCACTCACATTGGATAAGTTTCACGGGTCAGGACCCGGCTTCCCTGCCCCCCCTTAAACGAATTCCTGTCGTGGCTCCGGTTATGCACAAACTCATAGGACCAGATACGGTTGAACCGTTCGCCGCGAATTTGTGCGAGCGTACGCCAAAAAAAGATCTTTACGGAAATGTCCTGCGCCGCAGCCATCAGCGGTAAACGCGCGCGCCTCAGTCATCCCGCAACGGGCTCCAAACGTCTCGTTCATCTCGCTCGACTAATGCAGCCGCGTGATTTCCGGGAACGTCCAGCTTCCATCGAGAATCTCTGATCGAGGTTCATAGAGACGCACAGTGTAGTTCCAGCCTGGCGTGATCGGAATGCAGTTGATGCGGCCATCCTCGCAGCCGCCGAAATGGATGGTGTAGGAGCCATCGTCGTTCGGCGTCGCCGAGGTGTTGTTGTAGCTATTCCGGCCGAGCGCATTTGGCTCGAGATAGCCGTCGGCGTTGTATACTGTGATGGACCAGAAGGCGTCGACCGGCACGTCCTTCACGGTGACCGCGTGCGGGGTGTCGCCGTCGTTCGCCGCGACGCTGTCGATGATCGCGCTTGCTGTTCGGGCCGGCTGTCCGGCCCAGCCCGCGAGGGCGCCGACCATGTGGTCTATGGGGTCGACCTCGTCCTTTCGGCCGAAGGCGCGGGCCGCGTCGAAGCCGATGGCGCTTGCGAGATCGTTCAGCGCGTTTCGCGCCTCGGCCAGGCTGTCGAGATCCCAGTCCGGCGCCTCGAACGGCCCCGGACCGCCGCCCGTCACCGCGATGCCGTCCTGCGCCGCGTGGGCGGCGGCAAGGTCATCCGACGCGGCCGCGTCGACGAAGGTGCGGAAGAGGATCATGGCGAAACGCGTGCCGACATCCTCCTCCGTCAGCGTGTAGGTTCCGGGAGATGCCTCCACGAACCCGTAGTGATCCTGGCTGATGACCAGCATGGACTGGAAGCGCCCCCCGATCTCGGGCAGCGTGACCGTCGCGGGCTCGGACAGGTCGAGCACGACGGCCGAATAGAGCGTGTCCTGGTTCGCCCGGATCACGGGCTGCGGCGCGTCGGCGGACACGGGCTCACGGAAATGGATGAACTCTCCGATGCCGATGCCATGGGTGGCCATGTTGAGCCGGAACATGTGATCGGACTCGGCGCGCACGAGGTTTTCGAGCGTGACCTCCTCGGCCGCCGCGAGGCCCGGCAGGCAGAGGCCGAGGGCAATCGCGGCGGCGGAGAGGCGGGTCATGATCGGGCAGGCGGAGCGTCTCATCTCGATCTCCTCATCGCGGGAACAGGAGGGTGAACTGGAGGCGGAACCGGAAACCCTCGGGCCCGTTGTCGGGCGCGGTCGCCCAGTATCCAACGCCCCCCTGGAGGCTGACGGGCAGGCCGCCGAGCAGCAGCATCTTGCTGGCCGAGACATTGACCGGCACCGCCCAGTCGTTCGCGGTCCAGTCATAGGCACTCTCGCTCTGGATCGAGAACGTCCAGGCCGTATCGGTCGTGTATGCAGCGAAGGGCTGCATGAAGGTGCGGTTGATATCCGAGCGGTCGCCATCCCCAGCGAACGACCAGACATGGTTGACGAGGGCGCCCGCAGTCCAGGGCCCCCGCTGGACGAGCCCTACCGCGGTCGGGCCCGCGCCCCATTTCTCGGCGCCGAGGAGATCGTCGGTCGCGGTCGGCAGCAGCAGGATCGGGCCGACGCCCCAGGTGAAGCCGCCTTCGGTGATCTTCGAGGGCGAGAGGAACAGGCTCGTCGACATGTCGCCGAGTCCGAACTGCGAGCCTGCGCCAGGAAAGATGTCCTCCTGCCAGGTCACGGGGACGATCGTCCGCGTGATCAGGTTCCAGTCCTCGGTCACGCCGAACGGGATGACCGGCTGGATGTTGGTCGTCAGGCGGTCACCTGCGTCCTGCGGGCCGATATTACGGTCCCAGTTCATCTGCAACGGGATCGACACCAGCGAAGCGAGCGGATTGGCGAGTTCCTGCGCGAGGTCGTCGAGGTCGAGGGCCTCCTGCGCAATGGCTGAGCCCGCGAGCGTGAGGTTGGTCGAGATCGCGAGGGTGAGGAGGACCTTCATGTTTACCTCTCGCTTCATCGTTGCGGCGAGAAGGCCGCCGGCGGGACGACGACCGCCCGTTCGGGCACGTATCGGTCGAAGAGATCGATCAGGTGTGCGGCCTCGGCTGCGTCGCCAGTGATGTCGATCTCGCCGGCCGCCGCCAGATCGGGAACGCTTGCGACACTGAGATAGAGCTTCGCCCACGCGGCCCCCGAGAGCGCGATCGTCACGTCGGCCGGACGGTAATGGCTGTCGGGCGACGCGACGAACTCCGCCACCGCCCGGCGGATATGGAGCGCGGCCGTGCTGCCGTCGGTGAAGTCGAGGCGCAGCACCCTGTCCGTGCCGCCGCTCCGCTCCGGGTCGATCCGGACGCGGAAGTAATCGACATAGGTCGCGGGCGATGCGGCGATGACCTCGGGCGCCGGCGGGATGATCCGCGGGATCGTGACCTTTCCCTCAAGCGCGAGGGCCTGGGACATCAGGTGCGCGCGGTCGTTGGCGCCGGTCGAGACATAGGCCATCTGGCGCAGCGCGTCGGCCTTGACCTGCCGGACGTCGGCGTCCTGCGGGTCGAGGCGGTAGAGGTAGTTCACGAGCTGCGCGGCCCAGGCGTATTCCTTCCTCGCGAGTGCCTCTCGCGCCGCAGAGAGCACGGCGTCGCGACCGCCCATGAGCGGCACGATGCGTGCGGCCTCGTCCTCGGGCGACACCGACTTGAGGGTCGCCGCATCGTTGTCGTACCAGCCGATGCACTGGTAGTGGATCGCGGGCGTGTAGGTCGAGATCTCCCCATAGTTTTGAAGGTTGTGGGGAATCTCGTTCAGGTAGTCGGGAAACCTGACGAGGTGCCGGAGTTCGTCCGGACCCTTGCCCCCGAGGATGCCCCGCAGGCTCTGGTCGAGGACGAAACTCGCGCCGTCGAGGTAGCCCTCGAGGATGCGCTGGATCGTCTCCCTTCCGACGAGGGGGCGGCAGGCCGCGGAGACGAGGACGTCGGGTTGCAGGTCGCGGTTGAACTTCAGGCCCGCGATCCAGTCGCGCGGGTCGCGGAACACGTCGCCGCGCAGCGAGTAGAGCTGCGGCGGGCTCGACCACAGCATCGTGGTGAAGAGGATGCGCCGGTCCGGCAGCCAGACCGTGGTGTGGACCTTGTCGTCCGATCCATATTTCGTGAAGAACTGCATCTTCTGGCCGAGCACGGTCATCTCCTGCCCGTCCTTGACCGGCGTGTTCACCGGAATGAACGCGAATTCGGGCGACTCGAGGTTCGTCGGCACGACATAGGCATCCGGGCCGGATTTCGGCATGAACCCGTTGAACTGGATGAACATCCGCGCGGTCAGGTAGGGCCCGATCTCCGGGTAGAAGGCGGGCGCGCCGCCCGCGTTCGCGGCCACGACCGCGTTCAGGTCGGGGTGGCCGATGATCGTCAGGTCGTCGCGGCCCTCGGCGAGAACTCCGGCGCCGAAGCAGGTGTGTGAATGGCCGTAGATGATCGCCTTGACCGGCTTGTCGCTGACGGTGCGGAGCGCCGCGAACATCAGTTCGCCGTCATGCTTGGTGTCGCCGGTGTCGAAGGCGATCAACCCCTCGGGCGTGTCGATGACCGCCATGGGCGCGAGCCCGTAGCCGCCGAAGACCCAGATCCCCTCGGCTGGCTGCTCGATCGTCGGCTCGACCCACCCGACCTTGTCGATCCCGTCGAGCAGCCGCTTGTTGGTGATCGCCCCGTTCGGCGCGGTCACGAGCTCGACCGGCGCGCCCATATAGGCGTCGATCTGCGCGGTCGAGGAGGACAGGTCCCGCGTGCCAGCGACCTCTGCCGAGGCCGGAGCCGCGAAGAACCCGCCCGAGGCTGCGGAAGCGGAAGCGAGCGCGGTCGCGGAGACGAGCACGTCGCGGCGGTTCGGTCTGGAAGGCATCACTCTCTCCCTTGGTGGATGGTTCGACGTCATCGCGCGTCGGCGGGCCGTGCGGCCGGGAAGACCCAGCTGCCGTCGAGGATCGCGGGTTCTGGCCGGTAGAGACGGACCGTGTAGTTCCAGCCCTCCATGATCGGCAGGCAGTTGACGCGGCCGTCATCGCAGCCGCCGAGATGCACCGTGATGCTGCCGTCGTCGTTTGGCGTCCCGTTCACCGAGTTGACCGAATAGGCGCCGAGCGGGTTCGGCTCGAAGAAGCCTTCGGCGTTGTAGAGGCTTACGGACCAGAAGGCGCCCACGGGCACGTCGGCGGGCACGTCAATCCTGTAGGTGCCGACGGGCAGGCCGGGCTCGGCGTTCAGGTAGAAGGCCTCGGTCTCGGGCAGGCCGCCCCAGCCGACCGCGGTGCCGAGGAAATGGCGCACCGGCTCCACGTCCTCCTTCCTGCCGAAGACGCGGAAGCTGTCGGGCGCGAAGCGTCCGATCTCGATCGTGGCGCGGAGCAGGCCCTCGAAGCTTTCCTCGTCGTAGTCGGGAACGACGAAGGGCTCGGCCGAGCCGGCCTCGACCGTCATCCGGTCCTGGATCACGTTCACGGCCGCGACATCCTCGGGGTCCGAGGCATCGACGAGGACGCGCAGGAAGACGATGACATAGGGCGTGTCGAAGCTCGCCATGTCGAGCGTGTAGGTCCCGCCCCCGAAGAAGACCTCGTTGATGTAGTGATCCTGGTTCACGACCATCGCTGTCATGTAGCGGTCTCCGACGTCTGGCAGGGTCAGCGTCGCGCCCTCGCGGATGTCGATCACTGCGGTGCTGTAGAGCGTGTCGCGGTTCATCCGGATCGTCGGCTGCCTCTCGACCCGCGTCGGGGTGCGGAAATGGAAGAACCGGTTCACACCACCGGCGAGCGAGACATATTTCCCGAGCTCGATGTCGGTGGCGGCGCGCACGAAGTTGTCGATGGTAACGGGGATCTCCAGGCTCTCGGCTAGCGCATCGAGCGTCCGGTCCGGGTTTCCCGCCGTCGCCGGGAGCGACAGTGCGGCGAGGTGAGCCGCGAAGGCCGACAGCACGAGGGGGCGAAAGACCGGCATGAAGCGCTCCTTTCCTTGTGAAGCTCGGGCGTGGGAGGTCCCGGGCGCGACGCTGCGGTTCGGCGTTTCAGAACTTCCAGGCGATCCCGAGCGTGCCGTAATCCGATTTCAGGCGGTTCTTCGCGTGGATGTCGTGCATCCACTTGCCGTAGATGTTGAGCCGTCCGCCGGCGAAGGCCGGTGACCAGAGGAACCCCGGACCGAGGCCGACCGACTCGGACTTGAAGCTGCCGAGCCGCGCGCCGCTGCCACTGTCGCCCGTGACCTGGTCGTACCAGTAGCCCTTCAGTCCAATCGCAAAGGTCTGCGACAGGAACTGGTTGACGGTGAAGTCCATGTGGAACTCGGCGCCCGTCTTATAGTCCGTGGCGTCGTTGCGGGTATTCACCATGATCCCGGGCGCGATCGAGACCTCGGTGCCCCATTCCTGGTCTAGCCATGTGACGGCGCCGACGGAGTCGAAGCTCCAGTAGTTCCGGCCGAGATTGGCGAGGCGCGAGACGTCGTAGCCGCCCGTCGGTGCGATTACCGCCTGGGCGAGCTTGAAGTGGAAGTTCCCGGTGTTCCAGTTCAACTGGAAGGGGACGAAGGCGATGTCGCTCAGGTCGAAGCTGTCGTCGCTTGTCCGGAACGTGTTTCCGAGCGGGCCGCGCAGCGTCGCATCTATGCTCGCATAGCCGAAGGGCACGACCGCGCCGACCGTGTAGGTTAGGCCCGGTACGGGGAGGCCCCATGTATAGGTTCCGATCGCAAGATTGAGGAATACGTCCGCCGAGAGGTCGAGATCGACCTGCCCTTGCAGGACGGCCGCACCGACGCTGCCACTCTGAAACCAGGCGATGTCGGCAATCTGGAAGCCGGGTGCCGGAGATAGCGCGATCGCGAAGTCACCAGCCGTGCCGGGAAGGTAATGGCTCGAAGCGCCCTCGGCCGCGCGGGCACCCTCGGCCGTCAGCGCACCTGCGATCACGATCGCCGCGGTGATGGCCTGCCTCGACAAACGTCGCATGTGACATCCCCTCGCTTCGCTGCGGCGAGGCCTAGCCCAGCTGCCTATTTCGTCTTCTTGTGAATCTGGCCGATGATCGCGCCGGTCGCCGCGCCCGCCGCGGCCCCAGCGAGAGGCCTCCCGCCGGCCACCCCGCCGATAACGGCGCCGCCCACGGCCCCCCAAGTGGCTCCTTTCGAGACGGGACCCGCCAGCGTGGCATTTGGCGCCGCCATCAGGCCGAGCGCTGCGGCCAGGGCGACGGTGAGGCACCTGCGTTGCACGGTCTTCGAAATCGGGACGATGGTCATTGTATCCCTCCTGCCTTCCATTCGATGACGGTCTGGGTTCCATCCGGTTGGGTCACAAGGATCGTGCCGTCCGGCTCGCCGTCGACGAAGCGGCCCTGGATCACGTTTCCGGCCACGTCGATCGTGGTGCCGAAGCCGTTCCGCTTTCCGCCAGCGAAGCCGCCAGTATAAAGATCGCCGCCCGATCCCCTGTAGAGTCCGGGGCCGTCGGGCATGCCATCGGCGAACTGCCCAGCGTAGAAGTGGTCTTCCGCGTCCCGGAGGATGCCAAAGCCATGCCGCTTCCCATCATTGACCTGGCCCAGATAGTGCTCGCCATCCTCGGCGGTGTAGTCGACGACGACGGTGCCGACGCCCTTGCCGTCCTTGAACTCGCCCTTCATCAGCCAGCCGTTCGGCAACAGCACGACGCCCTCGCCGTGATCGACGCCGTCGATCAATTCCCCGATGAACCGCGCCCCGCCGGCCGTCCGCACGAAGCCCTTGCCGACCGGCTTTCCCTCCTCGAAGTGTCCGAGAAACTCGTTGAAGCCGCCCGCTTCCGCGCGGAGAAAGAGGCGCCCCTCCCCGTCGGGCTTGCCATCCTCCATCTGGCCGGTATAGCGACCGATGATCCCGCCGCCGTCCCAGAAGACCAGAACGCCATGGCCTGCGGCCTTGCGATCTTGGCAGGCACCCGACCACGAGACACCCTCGTCCGGGGCCGGGGTCTCGACGCTCCAGACCTCGCAGCCGCTGACACCGTCGGTCATCCAGCCGCCCTCGGCGGCAGCGGACGAGGCTGCGCCCGCCGCCATCAGTGCGAGCGCCGCAACAGTCGTCGTCGTCCGCATTGATGTCATGCTGTTATCCTCCCGTTATGGTCGCGCTCGCATGGCGCGGCCCCTTGGCATCCCTCGCGTCGTGCGGCTCTGAACGCGTTGAAGTATAAGCGATCGCGGGGGAGCTGCATTTTGACATGTGTCAATGGATGCCTCGACCGGTGAGCGAGCGATGGTTCGCGCTCTCCGACGAGTATGGGTTGCAAGCGCAAGGAATGCCGGCATTTTTTCCAACGCGAAACATTGTCTTCGCGCAAAAGTTCCTTCAGGCTCGCTGATCAGTTTACGACAAACGGAGTGCGGCGCGGATGATCGCCCTCCAGAACAGCCGGGTCTTCGGCCCGATGAACCGGATTGCGGCCGAGCTCTATTCACGACGCGCCGTCGATGTCGGATGGCAGCGAGTGGGGCTCAGCCCCGACATCCTCGACGGCCCACCGCTCTTCCTGCCCTATCGCATTCAGGCCGAAGTGATGGAGGCGATGGCGCGCACGCTCGGCGAGCGACATCTCGGCGCCATGGTTGCCGCCCGCTACAGTTACGAGGATCTCGGGATCTACGCCGGTTACGTTCTTGACGCGCCGAGGCTCGACAGTGCCTTTGCGCGTGGCATCGCGGCGCTTCGGACGGTCTTAAGCCATGCCAAGGCCGGCCTTCGGCCCTCGGGCGATCGTCTCGTCCTGAGCTACGAGTCCGGCATCCGATCAGTCGTCGGCAGCCGCCACATCGACGAGGGGCTTCCCCTCATCCTCACGGATCTTTGCCGACGCTTTCTCGGGTCCGGCTGGTATCCCGAGTGGGTCGAGCTGCCGGGCGCGCGGCCACCGACGGCACAAACTCTCTCGGTGCTTTTTGGGGCGCCAGTTCACTTTGGCTGCGATCTTCCGGGGATCGCGCTGCGACCGAAGGATCTCACGCGAGCGAACCTCGCACCACGCCCGGCGCGTGAAGTGGTCGTGGCAGCCGATCTCCGCGAACTCCTCTGCAATCAGCCGCCGAGCACAGCGACCGGGGTCGTGCGCGAAGCGATCGAAGTGCAGCTTCGGCTCGGCGACACTTCGTTAGAGAAGGTCGCCGCGCGCCTTGGTCTCGGCCCGCGCAGCCTTCAGCGCCGGCTGGCGGTCGAGGGGGCAGAATTCCGGACGCTGCGACAGAGCATCCTCAGCGCACGTGCGAGGGCGCTCGTTACCGAGACCAGTCGACCGCTTAACGAGATCGCCGCGGCGCTTGGCTACGACGAGGTCAATTCCTTCCGGCGGGCCTTCCGGTCCTGGTTTGGCGCTTCGCCCTCTGCAGTACGGATGAAAGGAGCCTAAGGCAGCCCCGCCTACGTGGAACGGATCGACCAAAAAACAGCTGAACCGCGAAGGAGGTGTCAATTTGACTGAAGCGCGAAAAATTCGACGTTCGGGTTTAAAGGGAATTGTCAGTCAATAGCCACCAAACAGTATCAACATTTTCAAGCTAGTTCTCGCGTGTCTGCATTGTCGCCCTCTGAGCCAACATCAATGGAGGACGCAGCGAACTACCTCTTTCCAACCTTTTACTGCAAGCGCTGCGCTCAAAACCTAAACTTGCGTCTTCAAGGGGTTTCCAAGCCGATATTCTAAGCTCCGACCGAGATCACTCCGCGAACGCTTGAGCAGGACACTCCGATTTAGGTCAAGAGATCCGCAGCCGCCCTTTGTATTGGGCTCTTTCTTGACGAGATCGTCATAAGCACCCCCCATCCGACAGCGCCAAAACGCCGCACGGCAAGCTCCGCAGAATTACACCCCAGAAACACCCAGGAACGGAAATAGCCGCCCCACAAGGCGGCCATTTTCGTTTTAACATATTGAAACGGTTGGCTCCGGCGGCAGGACTCGAACCTGCGACCCGCGGATTAACAGTCCGATGCTCTACCAACTGAGCTACGCCGGAACAGCCGTTTCGTCGAGTGCCGGGCATATAGCAAAGGCACTTTGTTCCGTCCAGAGCTTTCCGTCACTTTTCCGGCAGCCCGTTGCGGGCGGCAGAGCCGGTTGGTCACTGTGCGGCAACCGGGGGCGCGCCGCCGTAATCGCGGGTCGCCTCGGCCGCCGCCTGGGCGGTCATTCGGCCAAGCGTGGCCAGGCGCTCGGTCGGGATCCGGGCAGAGGGGCCTGAGACCGAGACTGCGGCGACCGCCTGGCCGTACTCGTCAAAGATCGGGGCCGCGACGCAGCGCAGGCCCAAGGCGTGTTCCTCGTTGTCAATCGCATAACCGACGGCGCTGACCTCGTTGAGGATCGCCTCGAGCCGGCCACGCTCGGTCACCGAGTTCGCGGTCGCCCGCTCGAGCGGCATGGTCGAAAGGATGCGGCTGCGGCGCATCGGATCCATATGCGCCAGAAGCGCCTTGCCGACAGCCGAGGCGTGAAGTGCCACGCGGCCGCCGACCCCGGTGATCGCGCGCATCGCGTGCCGCGATTCGATCTGGCCGATGCAGACCGCCTCGCCATCGGATTCGACGAAGAGGTTCGCCGTCTCGCCCGACATTTCCATCAGCCTGCGCAGATAGGGCCGCGCCAGGCCAAGCTTGTCGCGGCTGCGCGCAAAGGCGGACCCAACGAAGAACGCGGCGACGCCAATGCGCCAGACGCCGCCTTGCGGGTCGGGGCGAACGAAGCGCTCGGACTCGAGCGTGGTGAGCAAGCGATGCGTGGTCGATGGCGGAAGGCCGGCGGCTTCGGAGAGCTCGGTGAGCGACATGCCGTCGCTGCTGACCGCCAGATAGCGAAGCAACGAGAGGGCCCGCGTGAGCGAGCGGACCTGACCCGCGGACTTGACCTTGCCTTCAGACACGTTCGCGCCCTCTGTACAGCCGATAAACTCCGATGATAGCGCGCTGCAGCGCTCGGGGAAGGCTGGGGCGCCCTCCCGGATGCGGATTTTTTCGCACGCCCGGCCCAGATGCGGCGTTTGCAGGCCTTACGGCCGCGAGCGGTGGCGCGCGGTCTGCATGGCTGGCGTCACAGGGCGCGCGCGGATTCGAGGCCACGCAGAGCCGCGTCGATGACGGATGGCATGCCGCCACCAAGCATCGAGACCTGTGCGGCGTCACCCGCGGTCACGGCGTTCTGGAGCGCGCGGGCGGCCTCGTCGAGCTGCCCTGCCCCGACGGATCCGGCAAGCCCGGTGAGGATGTGGAGCGCGCCTCGAATCGCGGCATCGTCATCCTCGGCGAGGCCACGCGACAGCATCACCGCGGCGTCCTTCAGGTCGGCCTGCGCCTTGTCGAGGATCTCGGCAAGCGCATCGGGGCCGACCGCCTGCCCAAGCATCGCGAGCGTCTCGGTATCGATCACCGGCGCGGTGGTCGCGGCGTCAAGCCCGGCGCCGGACCCGGCCGCATCCGGCGCGTCGGGCGCACGGCGATCATTCCCCCCGGGCGCTCCCGAGCCAGGGCGCTCGCCGCGCTGCCGCAGCTTTGGCCCGGCGAAGGCAAGGATCTGTTTTCCGAACTCGGTGATCGAGATGATCGGCTTGGCGATGACGCCGTCTGCGCCGGCGGCGTCGATGGCCTGGCGGTGCTCGCGCATCACATAGGCCGTGAGCGCGATGACCGGCACGTCCGAATGCCGGCTCCAGGGCGCGCGCAGTTCGCGCACGACCTCGATGCCGTTCTTCCGCGGCATCTCGATGTCGATGAGGATGATGTCGAAATTCGATGCCTTGAGGATCTCGAGGGCCTCCTCCCCGTCACTCGCGATGGTGACGTGGGCGCCGAGCGTCTCGAGCATCTGCACGGCGACCATCTGGTTGGTGGGGTTGTCCTCGGCAAGGAGGATCCTCAGTCCATCAAGCACGTCAAATCTCCGCGGGGCGCGCGTGGGCTGCGCGCATGCATCGGGTTGCGGTGCGGAAGGTGTTCGAGTCGTGGCGCGCGGTCAAGAGACCGCCCAGCCTGTCGTGCGGTTTGCCTCGAGCGCGCGTACGAGAGCGGCGCGGTTCACCGGGAGTGGGCAGACCGCATCGAAGATCTCGGGGTGGGACGGCGCGCCGGCGGCGATGATCCGTGCACTGGGAAAGCGGGCGCGCATGCGGAGGATGGTTTCGACCTCGCTGGGATCGTCGGCCGCGTAGATCACGGCGTCGACATTCTTCTCGCTGGCGCCGGAGCCATGCATGTGCCAGCCCTCGGCCTGCACGAGCGCGCCGAGGACGGCTGCGAGTGTGCGGGATTGCACGTCGATGCGCACGGTGCGCGGCTCGTCCGAGTGCCTGGCCGCCGGCACGCTGACCCGGACCGAGGCGCGGCCGTCGGTCGGCCGCTCGACGACGATCTGGCCGCCCATCAGCTCGATCAGGCCCTGCGCGATCATCGGTGCCAGCGAATCCGAGGCGAAGCTTCCATAGTCGATGCGCCCGCGGCCGAGCATCTCCTCGGGCTGCCAGCCGGCCTGCTCGCGGCCATGCACGGCCGCGTCGATCTCGACCGAGAGCCAGCCATCGTCATGCCCGATGCGCAACACGAGCTCCGGGCTGCCCACAATCTCGATCATGTGCGACAGAAGGTGGATCAGCGCCTGACGCAGCCGGACGAAATCACCGACAACCCTGGGCGGAACGTCCGACGCCACCTCGCAGCGCACCGCCAGCCCTGCCCGCTCGATTCGCGGCGCAAGATGGCGCTTGAGCTCGGCGCAGAGATCGGTGAGCGCGAAGGTCTCGCTGCCGATCACCTGCTTTTCGGATTGCAGATCCGAGAGGTCGAGCATGTCGCTGAGCAGGGTCACCATCTGCGTGCCCGAGCGCTGGGCCTGTTCGATCAGTCGGCTCTGCGCATCGGAAAGCTGCGTCTGCCGCACCAGCGCGAGCATTCCCATCACGCCGTTCATCGGGGTCCGCAACTCGTGGCTCATCATCGTGAGGAAGCGCGACTTCATGCGCGACGCGGCCTCGGCCCGCTCGGCCAGCGCGGCGCTGGCCTGCGCCATGGCGCGGTAGCGCCGGCTCTCGATCAGCAGCAGCAGGACCAGCGTCAGCACGATCGCCAGCACGGCACCCACTGCGGCAAGGGCAAGGTAGCTGCTGTTTCGGACATTGCCGCGCACCTCGGCCAGACGATTTTCCTCGGCGCGAATCACCCGGATCGAAAGGGCCCGGAGCTCGTCCCCATACCCGAGAAAATCCTGCAGAACGGCGCGCACTTTGGCGGGCGGCTCGTCGTCGATCGAGACGATCGCATCCTCGTGCCTCTTCATTTCCTCAAAGAGGCGATCGACGACCCCGGAGTGATCGAGCGCCGCGAGGCGCCTGCCCACATCGCCCTCCTGGAACAGGAGCACGCGGCTCCAGAGGATGTCGAAACGCTCGTTGACCGTCTCGCCGCTGGTTCCGTCGGGGCCGAGGGCGAACTGACCCAGCGTCGCGGCAAATCGCGACAGCTCGACCTCGACCTGGACGGCGCTCCAGAACAGGCTTTCCTGCGAGGCCCGCTCGAGGCCTTCCGAGCTTTGCTGTTGTGCCCGCAGCGCGATACCGGCCGCGACCAACGCGCCGAGCAGCGCGAAAAGGAACAGCGTCCGGGTTATGCTGAAGGATTGCTTCACTTCAGTTCGATCTTCACGACCTGCCAGATGAGGCGATTGTTGTAGACGGGATCCTGGAGTTCCTTGAAGTCATCCAGCGGATACATCAGCCAGAACGGGCCCTTGTCGCGCCGAGACAACTCGCGCCCGTTCATGCGTCTCGCAAGGATAACGCCGTAAGCCTTGAAATCGCTCACCGGGATATCGATGGCGTAATCGTTCGCCGCGGTGATCTTGGCCGAGGACCACGCGCGATCGCCGACAAACCTCAGCAAATCGGTCACGAGCGGCCCTTCGAAGCGCACCTCGCCGTCGGTGAACTCGGTCCGGGTCGCGATGACATGGGGCTCGAGCGCTTCGAGCTGTTCCATCGACAACTGCGTCTCGATCGGTGGCGTCGCCAGGAGGTCGCGCACGAGTATGCCGCTGGCCAGTGCGCGCGGCCCGCTCAGCAGGGCGACCGTCACGGACAACGCCGCAGCGATCACGATGGTCAGTCTTCCTCGGCCCCACTGTGCCACGCTCAAGCCCTCCGACACTTCGCCTCGTTCGAAGAATGCGAGTGCGGCACTACCCCTCCCCTCGGGCACTGCCGGTGCTAGGCTTAAACGATTACCCTTATCAATTTGCGAAGCGCCGACGCGCCCGCACCGCAAATGCGGCAAAACTCAACGCAACCATTTGATATTCTGCTATGCGGCAGAAGAATGGCGAGTCAGCGGTAATCATGAGGAGTCGCACCCGCGCGGCTCGCGCGGGTGCGGGAATCAGCCCGCTGCGGGATAGCCGAGCCCTGTCAGGGCGCCTCGAATCTCGTCGAGGATCACCGGGTCGTCGATCGTCGCCGGCGTCTTGACGTCGTCGCCATTCGCGATCTTGACCATGGTGGCGCGCAGGATCTTGCCCGACCGCGTCTTCGGCAGGCGATCGACCACGGTTGCCAGCTTGAACGCGGCGACCGGGCCGATCTCGTCCCGCACCAGCTTGACGCATTCCTTGACGATCTCGTCATGCGGCCGGTTGCAGCCCTTGTTGAGGCAGAGGAAGCCCATGGGGAGCTGGCCCTTCAGATCGTCGGCGACACCGATGACGGCACATTCGGCGACGTCGGGGTGGCTCGCCAGCACCTCTTCCATCGCGCCTGTCGACAGCCGGTGGCCGGCCACGTTGATGACGTCGTCGGTGCGGGCCATGATGTAGAGGTAGCCATCGTCGTCCATCATGCCGGCATCCCCCGTCTCGTAGTAGCCGGGGAAGGTGGTCAGATAGCTCTTCTTGAATCGGTCGTCCGCGTTCCACAGCGTCGGCAGCGTCCCCGGCGGAAGCGGCAGCTTGACCGCGATCGCGCCAAGTGTCCCGCGCGGCACCTCGTGCCCCGCCTCGTCGAGGATGCGCACGTCGTAGCCGGGCATCGCAACGGTAGGCGAGCCCAGCTTGACCGGCATCAGTTCGATCCCCACCGGGTTCGCGGCGATGGCATAGCCGGTCTCGGTCTGCCACCAGTGATCGATCACCGGAACCTTGAGCTGTTGCTCGGCCCATTCGATCGTGGCGGGGTCGGCGCGCTCGCCGGCCAGGAACAGGGTCTTGAGCGAGGGCATCGGGTATTTCGACACGTACTCGCCCTTGGGGTCGTCGCGCTTGATCGCGCGGAAGGCGGTGGGCGCCGTGAAGAGCGCCTTGACCCCGTGCTCGGAGATCACGCGCCAGAACGTCCCCGCATCGGGCGTGCCGACGGGCTTGCCCTCGAACACGATGGTCGTGGCCCCCAGCAGCAGCGGCGCGTAGACGATGTAGCTGTGGCCCACGACCCAGCCCACATCCGAGGCCGCCCAGAAGACCTCGCCCGGCGCGATGTCGTAGATGTTCCGCATGGTCCACAGGAGCGCGACCATGTGGCCGGCATTGGGCCGCAACACTCCCTTGGGCTGGCCCGTCGTGCCCGAGGTGTAGAGGATGTAGAGTGGATCCGCACCGCCAACCGGCTCGCAGGCCGCGGGCTCGACCCCGTACTGGAAGCCATGCCAGTCGAAATCGCGGCCTTCGATCATCTTCGCGACTTCCTGCTCGCGCTGGAGGATCACGCAGAAATCGGGCTTGTGTTTCGACTGCTCAATGGCCGCGTCGATCAGCGGCTTGTAATGCACCACCCGGCCGGGCTCGAGCCCGCAGGAGGCTGCAATGATCGCCTTGGGTGTCGCGTCGTCGATCCGGACGGCAAGCTCGTGCGCGGCGAAGCCGCCGAAGACAACCGAGTGGATCGCCCCGATCCGGGCGCAGGCAAGCATCGCCTCGACCGCCTCTGGGACCATGGGCATGTAGATGATCACGCGGTCACCCTTGGCGACACCCTTGGCCTTGAGCGCGCCGGCCAGGCTGGCCACGCGGTCGCGCAGCTCGGCATAGGTCACCACATGCTTGGTGCCGGTGATGGGGCTGTCGTGGATGATCGCGGGCTGGTTGCCGCGTCCGGCCTCGACGTGGCGGTCGACGGCGTTCCAGCAGGTGTTGCAGACACCGTCGGCGAACCAGCGGTAGAAGGGGGCGGCGGAGTCATCAAGCGCGCGCGTCGGCTTCTCGATCCAGTCGACGGCTTCGGCCGCTTCCATCCAGAAGGCTTCGGGATCGGCTTTCCAGCCCGCATAGATTTCGGCGTATGTCGTCATTCAACGTCCCTCCCAGATGGCGTGATCGCTCGGCGCCCATCCCTGTTGCGTCGCTCCTGCCGCGCCGGGCGTTCGGCGCGGGCCCTCTCTCTCGATCCGTTCAGGCGCAGGCCGGCGGGTCGTCCGCCCGCCGCGCGCCTCAGGCGTAGTGCTGCACCGGCGTGCCCGCGAGGGCCGCGATGTTAAGAAGCCCTCGCGCTGTCACCGACGGGCTCACGATATGTGCCTTGTTGCCCATACCCATCAGGATCGGGCCGACCTCGAGCCCCCCGGCAAGCTGCTTGAGGATGTTGCGCGCGCCCGAGGCCGCGTCGACATTGGCGAAGATCAGGCAGTTCGCCTGGCCGGTCAGCCGCGAGTTCGGAAAGATCCGCGCCCGGAGGTCGGGATCGAGCGCATGATCGGCATGCATCTCGCCCTCGTACTCGAAGTCGACCTCGCACTCGTCGAGCATCTGGAGCGCGCGGCGCATCTTGCGTGCCGACTCGGTGTCTAGGCTGCCGAAGACCGAGTGGCTGAGCAGCGCCACCTTGGGAACGATGCCGAAGCGCCGGATGTGGCGCGCGGCACCCACGGCGACTTCGGCCACCTGCTCGGGCGTGGGGTCATGGTTCACCTGGCTGTCGGCGATGAAGATGACGCCCTGCTCGAGGATGACGGGGCTGAGAGCCCCCACGGGGCGGAGCATCTCGGGGCCGCCGGACAGGACCTCGCTGACATAACGCAGATGCCACAGATACTGCCCGAACGTGCCGCAGATCATGCTGTCGGCGTCGCCGCGATGCACCATCACCGCGGCGATGGCCGTGGTGTTCGTGCGGATGATCGTGCGCGCGAGTTCAGGCGTGACCCCGCGGCGCTCCATCAGCGCGTGATAGGTCTGCCAGTAGTCGCGATAGCGCGGATCGTTGTTCGGGTCGCAGATCTCGAAGTCGGTGCCCGGCCGGATCGCGAGGCCCTCGCGCTCGATCCGCGCGGCCATGACGTCGGGGCGACCGATCAGGATCGGCCGGTCGACCCCCTCCTGCATGACCGACTGCGCTGCGCGCAGCACGCGCTCGTCCTCGCCCTCGGCAAAGACCAGCCGGCGCGACGACGAACGCGCCGCCTCGAACACCGGCTTCATCAGCATGGTCGAGCGGAAGACCGATCCATCGAGCTTAGCGCGGTATCCCACCGGGTCCGCGAGCGGCTTGCGCGCGACGCCGGTTTCGGTCGCCGCCTTGGCGACCGCAGCGGCAATCTGGCCGAGGAGGCGCGGATCGAAGGGTTTCGGGATCAGGTAGTCGCGCCCGAACACCATGCGCTCGCCGCGGTAGACCGCCGCCGCCTCGGCCGAGGAAGTCTGCCGGGCCAGATCGGCGATCGCATGCGCGCAGGCGATCTTCATCTCCTCGTTGATCTGGGTCGCGCCGACATCGAGCGCGCCCCGGAAGATGAACGGGAAGCAGAGCACGTTGTTGACCTGGTTGGGATAGTCCGAGCGTCCTGTCGCGACGATCGCGTCGGACCGGGCCTCGGTCGCCTCGTCGGGAAAGATCTCGGGCCGCGGGTTGGCGAGAGCGAAGATGATCGGGTTCTTGGCCATCGGCTTGATCATCTCGCCGCTCAGCAATCCGGGAGCCGAGAGACCGAGGAAGAGATCGGCGCCATTCAGAGCCTCGGTCATGGTCTTGTCGGCCTTGGGGCGCGCATAGGAGCGCTTGGTCTCGTCGAGATCGTCGCGCCCCGCATGCACGAGGCCATTGATGTCGTAGAGCCAGATGTTCTTGCGCTTGACGCCGAGATCGCACAGCAGGTTGAGGCATGCGATGCCGGCCGCACCGCCGCCGGTCGAGACGATCTTGAGCTTGCCGAACGTCTTGCCCGCGATCTGGAGCGCGTTGATCGCGGCCGCGGCGACCACGATGGCGGTCCCGTGCTGGTCGTCGTGGAAGACGGGGATCCCCATGCGCTCCTTGCAGATGCGCTCGACGATGAAGCATTCCGGGGCCTTGATGTCCTCGAGATTGACCGCCCCGAAGGTCGGCTCGAGCGAGATCACGATCTCGGCCAGCTTCTCGGGGTCGCTCTCGTTCACCTCGATGTCGAAGCCGTCGATGTTGGCGAACTTCTTGAACAGCGCGACCTTGCCTTCCATCACCGGCTTGGAGGCGGCGGCGCCGATGTTGCCGAGCCCGAGAACCGCCGTGCCGTTCGAGATGACCGCCACGCGGTTGCCCTTGCCGGTGTAGCGGTAGGCGTCGTCGGCCTCGTCGCGGATGCGCAGGCAGGCTTCGGCCACGCCCGGGCTGTAGGCGAGGCTGAGATCGCGCTGGGTCGCCATCGGCTTGGTCACCCGGATCGCCAGCTTCCCCGGCACCGGCTCTTCGTGATACCTGAGCGCGGCCTCTCGCAGCGCGTCCTCGGTGGTCTTTTCCATTGTTGCGTCGCCCTCCCCGTGGCGTTCAGTCGGATCTCGTGCCCGCCGTTACGTCCATGCGCCCGTCATCGCCAATGCGGCGCGCGTGCGTTCTGCCTTGTCACTTCCCCCCGCCGCGCGCGCCGTGCTTCCACGGCTCGAGCAGGGCCGCGACCGTCTCGGATGCCGGCGCGGCAAGACCGTGGCGCGCACCGAGACGCGGCACCGCCCCGGCGAGCCAGTCGATCTCGAGCGCCTTGCCGGCGTCGAGATCATGCGCAAGCGAGGCGCGCATCTCGTCCGGGAGACCGCGCGCGAAATCCAGCATGCGACGCGGCAGGTCGTCGCGCAACGCGATGCCCTCGGCCCGGCCCAGTTCGGTCACCTCGCCGGCAAGACGCAGATAGAGCGCCTCGAGCGCGGGCGTGGTCTTGAGCGCGCCGGCAGTGCAGCGCGCGCCGGCCGTCACGCCCGAGAAGGCGGAGAGCGCGGCGAACTTGGTCCACAGATCGACGCGCACATCCGCGCTCTCGGGAACGGTGATCCCCGCGGCGTGGAAGGTGGCGCGGATCTCCCGAACCTGCTCGTCGTCCTGGCGCCCCGCCGCTGTGCCGATCGTGTAGGTGGCGCCGGGCGTGACCTGCCGCACGACGCCCGGCGCCTCGATGTGAGCCGAGATGCGGGCGATCCCGATGAGCACGCGGTCGGCCCCGAAACGGGCAGCCAGCCGGTCGGTGGCCTCGACACCGTTCAGGAACGGAAGCGCCGGCGCACCCCCCGCCATTGCGCGCGCCATCTGGTCCGCCGCGCCGTCGAGATCCTGCGCCTTCACGGCCACGATCACGAGGTCCGCCTCGGGCAGGTCCTCGCCGCGATCCGAGACGACGGCAGGGCGCAGTTCGACCGTTTCGGCTGGAGTCACCAGGCGCAGCCCGGCCTCGCGGATCGCGGCAAGGTGAGAGCCGCGCGCCAGCAACGAGATCTCGTGCCCCGCCGCGCCGAGCCGCGCCGCCAGCATGCCGCCGACCCCGCCGGCACCGATCACCGCAATCCTCATCGTCTACGCCCCTTGCCTTGCCAGCTCGCGCGCCCTCGAATGCATCGCGCATGTCGCCGTTCTGTTATAGTCTTGATGTATCGAACCCGAGAGTTGTCCATCACATAAGCAAACGGATGTACATCTCGCACGATTTCCGCTTGATCTTCGTCCGAACGGAGAAGACCGCAGGCACGTCCATCGAGGTCGCGCTGCGCGCGGCACTTGGCGACGACAGTGCCGACGGGCATGGTGCGGCGCGCCCCCGATGGGCGCGCTTCTCGCCGGTCCATCATGGCGCGCTCACGCGGCGACTGCCGGAGCTGTTCGGGCTCCACCCGCACGCGACGGCGCGCCAGATTCGCCGTGTGCTCGGCAAGGACATCTTCGACAGCTACTTCACCTTTGCCGTGGACCCGAACCCGTGGGACAGGCAGGTTTCGCTTTACTATCAGCGCCAGCGGAAGCGGGCCGCGCCCGTCTTCGAGTTCGACCGGCACATCCGCAGCCGACTCTACCGGGCGACTGAATATGTCCGGCTCAACAACTGGGGCATCTACGCCGACGGCGACAGCATCATGGTCGACCGCGTGCTGCGCTACGAGGAGATCGAGACGGCCCTGCCGAAGCTTCTGTTCGAGATCGGCGTGCGCGAGCGCATCGACCTCCCCCGCGCCCGCGCGGGCCATCGCGTCCCATGCCGGAGCTACCGCGACGAGTACACGCCCGAAAGCCGCGCGCTGATCGCCAGCTGGTATCCCAAGGAGATCGAAGCGCTGGGCTACTGCTTCTGACCGCCGGGCGCGCGGCGGGCGCCCTTGCCGGAGACTGCGAGCCTTCGGCATCGGGATCACTCGGCGGCGCGCGGCCGGCGCGTGGCACGGATCAGGCCGAGGATGTTCTTCGCCGCCTCGGGGATGTTGGTGCCGGGGCCGAAGATCGCGCGCACGCCCTTGGCCTTGAGGTAATCGTAATCCTGCGCCGGGATCACGCCACCGCAGATGACGATGATGTCCTCGGCCCCCTGCGCCTTCAGCGCCTCGATAAGCTTGGGCGCGAGGGTCTTGTGCCCCGCCGCCTGCGAGCTGATACCGATGACGTGGACGTCGTTGTCGATGGCGTCCTGGGCGGCTTCCTCGGGCGTCTGGAACAGCGGGCCCACATCGACATCGAAGCCGATATCGGCAAAGGCCGTCGCGATCACCTTGGCGCCACGGTCATGGCCGTCCTGGCCCATCTTGACCACCAGCATGCGGGGACGACGGCCCTCTTCCTCGGCGAAGGCCTCGACGTCCTTCTGGATGGCGGCGAAACCCTCGTCGCCCTCATAGGCGGCACCATAGACCCCCGACAGCGTCTGCACCTCGGCGCGATGGCGCCCGAAGACCTTTTCCATGGCGTCCGAAATCTCCCCCACCGTTGCACGGACCCGGGCCGCCTCGACGGCGGCCTCGAGCAGGTTGCCGCCCTCGCGCGCGCGGCGTTCGATCTCGGCCAGCGCGCGCGCGCAGGCTTCGGCGTCGCGCCCGTCACGGATGCGCGCCAGACGACCGACCTGCGCCTCGCGGACGCGCACGTTGTCGACATCGAGGATGTCGATGGCGTCTTCCTTCGGCAGGCGGTACTTGTTCACCCCGACGATCACCTCGTCGCCGCGGTCCACGGCGGCCTGGCGGCGGGCGGCTGCCTCCTCGATCCTGAGCTTCGGCATGCCGCTCGCGACCGCCTTGGTCATGCCGCCGAGCCCATCGATCTCCTCGATCAGCTTCCACGCCTCGGCGCACAACTGGTCGGTCAGCGCCTCGACATAGTAGCTGCCGGCCAGGGGATCGACGACCTTCGTCACGCCCGTCTCGTGCTGCAGGATAAGCTGCGTGTTCCGGGCAATCCGGGCCGAGAACTCGGTCGGCAAGGCAATGGCCTCGTCGAACGAGTTGGTATGAAGGCTCTGCGTGCCGCCGAGCACGGCGGCCAGCGCCTCGTAGGCCGTGCGGACGATGTTGTTGTAGGGATCCTGCTCCTGCAGGCTGACGCCCGAGGTCTGGCAGTGGGTGCGCAGCATCAGGCTCTGTGGCTTCTTCGGCTCGAACTCGGACATGATCCGCGCCCAGAGCGTGCGCGCCGCCCGCAGTTTCGCCGCCTCCATGAAAAAGTTCATGCCGATGGCGAAGAAGAAGCTGAGCCGCCCGGCGAAGGCGTCGACATCCATGCCGCGCTCGATCGCCGCCTTCACGTATTCCTTGCCGTCGGCCAGGGTGAAGGCGAGTTCCTGCACGAGGTTCGCACCCGCCTCCTGCATGTGGTAGCCCGAGATCGAGATCGAGTTGAACCGTGGCATCTCGTTGGCCGTGTACTCGATGATGTCGGCCACGATCCTCATGCTTGGCTCGGGCGGATAGATGTAGGTGTTGCGGACCATGAACTCCTTGAGGATGTCGTTCTGGATGGTCCCGGAAAGCTCGGCCCGGCTCGCGCCCTGCTCCTCGCCCGCGACGATGAAGTTCGCCAGCACCGGGATCACAGCGCCGTTCATCGTCATCGAGACCGAGATGTCCTTTAGCGGAATGCCGTCGAACAGGATCTTCATGTCCTCGACCGAGTCGATGGCGACGCCGGCCTTGCCCACATCGCCCTCGACGCGGGGATGGTCGCTGTCATAGCCGCGATGCGTCGCGAGATCGAAGGCGACCGAGACGCCCTGCTGCCCCGCCGCCAGCGCCTTGCGATAGAAGGCGTTCGACTCCTCGGCGGTCGAGAAGCCCGCGTACTGGCGAATCGTCCACGGACGGCCGGCATACATCGTCGCCCTGACGCCGCGCGTGAAGGGCGCGACGCCCGGCACGCCGCCAAGATGCCCGACATCGGCGATGTCGTCCTCGGTATAGAGCGGCTTGACCGCGATCCCCTCGGCCGTTTCCCAGGTGAGCGCGTCGGGGCTGCGGCCCTTGAGTTCCTTCTCGGCGAGCTTGCGCCAGGTCCCGGTCTTGTCGCTCATCGCTTTTCCTCCAGTTCGCGGCCTCGGCGCCGCGCGGCCAAGGCATCCCCTGAATTGCAGGCCGGCGCACCGGCCATGACCCGCCCAGGTGCCGCCGCCATCATTCGGCCTCGCGCCGGGCCCGCGTTTCGAGACCCATCCCCGCGATTGCCGCCATGTCGTCCTCGTATAGCGCAGTCAGTTGCTCGCGCTCGTCCCGCGTCCAGGGCGCAAAACGCGGGGCGTCCGGGCGGGAGTGCTCTGCCACGATCGCCTCGCGCTCCGCCTGCTCCGGCGCATCCGGGCGGCGCCAGCGCGCGACTAGCGCCTCGACCGCCTCGGCCGGCATCGAGCGATTGCGCCACTTCGCTGCCCCACGCATGCAGAGTCGCGCCGCCTCGGCCCCGACAAGGCGCGCGAGCATCGCGTGCTCGTCCCCCGCAAGATCTTCGTAGCGCGCTGCATCCGCCACCGGGAATGCTGACACGATCTCGCCGATCAGGTGTGGCCATCGCCCCGTCGCCGAGAAGATTCGCGGTTTCGCCACGTCGAACCCGGCCACCGGGCGGTGACGGCAGACATGGGCGAAAAGGCTCTCGCTCCATTCCGCGTAACCCCGAAACGTCACGACCGCCCTGACCGGCCAGGGCCTCAGCGCCAGCGCAAGAAGTCGCAGCCGCCATCCGGCCTCCGGATAGAGCGCGCGCGTCCTTGGCATCGGCGGCAGCCCGACCGAAGCCGCGCGAGGCCGTGGAAAGAGCCAGGCAGCCGGGCCGAGCAGGTTCTCGTCCGACAGCACCAGGAGCCGCACGCCCTGCCGCTCGGCATCCCGGGCGGCCATCCGCGCCGAGAGCGCCCGCGCCGGCGCGGAGCGCCTGAGCTGCGCAATACCGCCGCCCTTCGGCGGCGGCCGGATGTCCCGAGGCGTGATGGCGCGGATGCCCTGGGCGGCGAGCAGGCCCGCCCGCGCGTCCAGCGCGGCCTGCGTCGAGGTCGTGCCGGTTCGGTGCACGCCGAGATGCAGCACGATTTCCATCAGCCAGGGCTCCCGCCGCCTGAGTCATGGCGTCACTCGAACTCCATGATGACTTCGTCGACCGCGAGGCTCTGTCCGGGCTTCGCGTTGATCTTGGAAACCTTGGCCTTGCGCTCGGCGCGCAGCACGTTCTCCATCTTCATCGCCTCGACCGTGCAGAGCGCCTGGCCGTCCTGGACCTCGTCGCCCTCGGCCACATTGATCTTCACCACGACCCCCGGCATCGGGCAGAGCAGCATCTTCGAGGTGTCGGGCGGCAGTTTCTCGGGCATCAGCCGCGCAAGCTCGGCGGCGCGCGGCGTGCGGACCTTCACATCCAGATCCGAACCGCGATAGCGGATGCGGAAGCCCTCGGTCCGCAACTCCACCTTCAGCGCCATGGCATCGCCACCGATATTGGCGCGTGCGACGGTGTCGCCCGGCGTCCAGTCAAGGCGCACGCCCAGGCCTTCGTCGTCCGCGAACCGGACCGTCGCCTCCTCGCCGCCGTTCTCGATGGCGACGTCGAATTCCTCGCCCTGCGCCGAGACCACCCAGCGGGTGCCGACGGCGCGTTCGTGGTTCGACATCGTACCCGAAATCCGCGCCGCGCGCCGCTCGACGATCAGCTTCATCGCCGCCGCCACCGCAGCCACGCGCCGCAGCGTCGAGCCCGGCAAGGTCACGCCCGAGAAGCCGTCGGGGAACTCATCGGCGATGAACGCGGTCGTCAGCCGGCCTTCGATGAAGCGCGGATGATCCATGACCGCCGAAAGGAACGGCAGGTTGTGGCCGATCCCCTCGACCTCGAAGGCGTCGACAGCGTCACGCATCGCCTCGATGGCGCGCTCGCGATCCGGCGCCCAGGTGCAAAGCTTGGCGATCATCGGGTCGTAATACATCGAGATCTCGCCGCCCTCGTAGACGCCGGTATCGTTACGCACGACGCTGGTCAGGTGGCTGTGCTCCTCGGGCGGGCGATAGCGCGTCAGCCGCCCGATCGAGGGCAGGAAGTTCCGGTACGGGTCCTCGGCATAGAGCCGGCTCTCGATCGCCCAGCCGTCGAGGTCGATGTCCTCCTGCCCGAAGGCCAGCTTCTCGCCCGCCGCGACCCGGATCATCTGCTCCACGAGGTCGATGCGGGTGATCAGCTCGGTCACCGGATGCTCGACCTGAAGGCGGGTGTTCATCTCGAGGAAGTAGAAGTTCTTCT
This sequence comes from Thermohalobaculum xanthum, assembly GCF_016623495.1. GTDB lineage: Bacteria > Pseudomonadota > Alphaproteobacteria > Rhodobacterales > Rhodobacteraceae > Thermohalobaculum > Thermohalobaculum xanthum. The sequence continues at coordinate 36,972 of NZ_JAEHHL010000002.1, forward strand.
CGCCATCCACGATGAACTCGACCGTCCCGGCCGAGCAGTAGTCGACCGCCTTGGCCAGCGCCACGGCCTGCTCGCCCATGGCCTTGCGCGTCTCGGGGTCGAGGAAGGGCGACGGCGCCTCCTCGATCACCTTCTGGTTCCGCCGCTGGATCGAGCATTCGCGCTCGCCCAGGTAGAGGCAGTTGCCGTGCTTGTCGCCCAGCACCTGGATCTCGATATGCCGGGGGCTGGTCACGAATTTCTCGATGAAGATGCGGTCGTCGCCGAACGAGGACGCGGCCTCGTTCTTCGACGACTGGAAGCCCTCGACCACTTCCTGGTCGTTCCAGGCGATGCGCATGCCCTTGCCGCCGCCGCCGGCGCTGGCCTTGATCATCACCGGATAGCCGATCTCGCGGCTGATCTTCACCGCCTCGTCGGCGTCCCCGATCAGGCCCATGTAGCCGGGCACGGTCGAGACGCCCGCCTCGGCCGCCAGTTTCTTCGAGGTGATCTTGTCGCCCATCGCCTCGATCGCGCCGACCGGCGGACCGATGAACTCGACGCCCGCGGCGGCCAGCGCCTGCGCGAACTCGGCGCGCTCGGACAGGAAGCCATAGCCCGGATGGACCGCCTGCGCGCCCGTCGCCTTGATCGCCGCCATGATCTTGTCGATCACGATATAGGACTGGTTCGCCTGGGGCGGGCCGATATGCACGGCCTCGTCCGCCATGCGGACATGCAGCGCGTCCTTGTCCGCGTCGGAATAGACGGCGACCGTCCTGATCCCCATCTTGCGCGCGGTCTTGATGACGCGGCAGGCGATCTCCCCCCGGTTCGCGATCAGGATCTTGTCGAACATGCGTCCCTATCCTTCTTGTGTTCTGTCGTGTGCTCCGCACCCGCGCGCACCTGGGGCCCGGGCATGCGGCCGGCGGGCGGGCATGCGAGCCGCCACCACGTGCGCATGAGCACGAAGCGGAGCGTGGTCGGAGGTATCGAGGGAGCTGCCGGGCGACCGGGCGCCGCGGCGAGGCTTACTTGTCGTCGGGCAGAAGCACCATCACGCGCCACGCGATGCCGACGAAGCCGAAGGTCACCGCGAAGGAGGCGAGGAGGATGAAGAGCGCCGTCACCCCTTCCGCCGCGCCGTGCACCAGCCGGCCGAGCCCCCCGATATCGAGGGTGAGCAGGATTAGCAGGAAGATCCAGCCGGCCGCGACACCGTCGCCGGCCGACACCGCGACATACTTCACCAGCCAGTAGGGATCCCGCCGGTATTTCTCTCGGCTCTCGGGCGTCATCACGGCTCTCCCGGTCGCGGCTGCATGAGGGGGATGTGGTGTCCCCCGAGAGAGCGTCAAGCATGGTGTGACGGAGCGACGCCATCATGCCGCCCCCTCTGCCGGGCGCCGTGCCACCATGTCGATCTCGACCAGCGCGCCGACCGCGAGGGCCGTCACGCCCACGGTGGTGCGCGCTGGGCGCCGGTCGGGCGGGAAGAAGGACTGGTAGACCGCGTTGAACGCCGCGTAGTCGCGCTCGAACTCGGTGAGGTAGCAGCGGCACTGGATCACGTGCGAGAGGTCGAGCCCCAGGCCGCCAAGCACGACGCGCAGGTTCTCCATCACCCGCCGCGTCTGGGCCTCGATCCCCGCGGGCAGCGGCGCGTCGGGTGCGGCCGGGTCGGTCGGCATCTGTCCCGTCAGGAAGACCCAGCCATCGGCCTCCACCGCGTGGCTGAAGGGCGCAACCGGGCGGGGGCCGCCTGCGATCATGTGGAAGAGGGGCGCGCTCATGGGGCCCCCGGAAAATGTGCGAGCGCGACCTGCCCAGCGCCCGCCGCGCTGAGAAGGCCGACCGGCCAGCAATCAGCCAGCCGCGGCCGCCACCGGGCCTTGCCCCCGAACTGGGCGTGGAATGTAGCGGGGTCACGCATTATCCGGTTCCGTCAGAGCGGGATGTTGTCGTGCTTCTTCCATGGGTTCTCGAGTTCCTTGCCGCGCAGCGCCGCGAAGGCCCGCGCAACCCGCCGCCGCGTCGAGTGCGGCATGATCACCTCGTCGATGAAGCCCTTCTCGGCCGCGACGAAGGGGTTGGCGAAGCGGTCCTCGTAGTCCTTGGTACGCTGCGCGATCTTCTCGGGGTCGCCCAGTTCCGAGCGGTAGAGGATCTCGACCGCGCCCTTTGCCCCCATCACCGCGATCTCGGCCGTGGGCCAGGCATAGTTGATGTCGCCCCGCAGGTGCTTCGACGCCATGACGTCATAGGCCCCGCCATAGGCCTTGCGGGTGATCACGGTCACCTTCGGCACCGTCGCCTCGCCATAGGCGAACAGCAGCTTGGCGCCGTGCTTGATGACGCCGCCGTATTCCTGCCCCGTGCCCGGCAGGAAGCCCGGCACGTCGACGAAGGTCAGGATCGGGATCGAGAAGCAGTCGCAGAAGCGCACGAAGCGCGCGGCCTTGCGCGAGCTGTCGATGTCGAGGCAGCCCGCCAGCACCATCGGCTGGTTCGCCACCACGCCCACGGTCTCGCCCTCGAGGCGGATGAAGCCGGTGATGATGTTGCCGGCGTAGTCTCTCTGGATCTCGTAGAAATCGCCCTCGTCCGCGACCTTCAGGATCAGCTCCTTCATGTCGTAGGGCATGTTCGGGTTCTCGGGCACGAGGCTGTCGAGGCTGTCCTCGACGCGGGCGGGATCGTCGAAGAAGGGCCGCACGGGGGGCTTCTCGCGGTTCGAGAGGGGCAGGAAATCGACCAGCCGCCGGATCTCGGCCAGCGCCTCGACGTCGTTCTCGAACGCGCCGTCGGCGACCGATGACTTGGTGGTGTGGGTCTTGGCCCCGCCCAGTTCCTCGGCGGTGACGATCTCGTTGGTCACCGTCTTCACCACGTCGGGGCCGGTGACGAACATGTAGGAGGTGTCGCGCACCATGAAGATGAAGTCGGTCATCGCCGGGCTGTAGACCGCGCCGCCGGCGCAAGGCCCCATGATCACGCTGATCTGCGGCACGACGCCCGACGCCATGATGTTGCGCTGGAACACGTCGGCATAGCCCGCAAGCGAGGCCACACCCTCCTGGATGCGCGCGCCGCCCGAGTCGTTGAGCCCGATTACCGGCGCGCCATTGCGCATCGCCATGTCCATGATCTTGCAGATCTTCTGGGCATGGGTCTCGCTGAGCGAGCCGCCGAAGACGGTGAAGTCCTGGCTGAAGACATAGACCTGGCGGCCGTTGACCGTGCCCCAGCCGGTGACCACGCCGTCACCCGAATAGGTGGTCTCGGTCATGCCGAAATCGGTGCAGCGATGCGCGACGAAAGTGTCGAATTCTTCGAAGGACCCCTCGTCGAGCAGCAGCTCGATCCGCTCGCGCGCCGTGAGTTTCCCCTTGGCGTGCTGTGCCTCGATCCGCTTCTTGCCCCCGCCCAATCGGGCTTGAGCACGGCGGTTTTCGAGCTCGGCGAGGATGTCCTTCATCTCTTTTCTCTCCCTCAGGCCTGGGCCGTGCTGCGGGGATGCCGCGCCGGGATTGCGAAATCCATAGAAAATGCGAACATCTTTTGCGAAACTGCGAACATGGCCTGATCACGACGGGAAAACACAGCGATGACGGCGCGAAAAACCTTTGCAGGCGCGCGGCTTGGCGAGATCCGGCGCGGCCTGGGCATGACGCAGGCGGCACTTGGCCGCAGCCTCGGCGTCTCCACCTCCTACCTCAACCAGATGGAGAACAACCACCGGCCCATCAGCCGCGACGTGGTGCAGGGACTGGCCGAGAAGTTCGGCCTCGACGTCTCGGTCTTCTCGATGGACGAGGGCGACCGCCTGATCGCAGACCTGCGCGAGGCAATGGCCGACCCGGTCTTTGCCGATGCGCCGAGCCGCGCCGAGCTTCAGATCCTCGCCACCAACGCCCCCGGCATGGCGCATGCCTTCCTGACACTGCATCGCGCCTACAGCCGGGCGCAGGAGCGGCTCGCCAGCATCGACGAGGCGCTCGAGCGGCCGGATGCCGGTTTCTCGCCCCTGCCGTGGGAGGAGGTGCGCGACTTCTTCCACTATGTCGACAACTACCTCGACGCGGTCGACCGCGCGGCCGAGCAGTTCGCCCGCACGGCGGGGTTCGACGGGCGCGACAAGATCGCGAACGGCGCCCGCTGGCTGGCCGAGCGCCACGGCATCTCGACCCGCTACGAGGGTCGGCTGATCCGCCGCTATGACGACGCAAGCCGCACCCTGACCCTCTCGCCCGACCAGACGCCGGCGACGCAGGCCTTCCACCTCGCCCACCAGGTCGCGCTGATCGCCCATGCCGGGCTGATCGAGGCGACGCTCGATCTCGCCCGCTTCCGGACGGACGAGGCCCGCGCCATCGCCCGCATCGGCATCGCCAACTACTTCGCGGGGGCGGCCATCCTGCCCTATGGCGCCTTCCTCTCCGCGGCGCGGGAGTTGCGGCACGATCTCGAGGCGCTGGCGGGACGCTTCGGCTGCTCGCTCGAACAGGTGGGCCACCGTCTCTCGACCCTCCAGCGGCCGGGCGCGCGCGGAGTGCCGTTCTTCTTCGTGCGCGTCGACCAGGCGGGGACGATCACCAAGCGCCACTCCTCGACGCCGCTGCAATTCGCGCGGTTCGGGGGGGCGTGCCCGCTCTGGAACGTCCACCGAGCCTTCGAGACGCCCGGGCGCATCCTGCGCCAGCTGGCCGAGACGCCGGACGGGGTGCGATACCTCTGCCTCGCCACCGACGTGATCAAGCCTGGCGGGCATTTCCGAGCACCGACACGGCGTTACGCAATCGGGCTCGGCTGCGAGGTGCGCTACGCGGATCAGCTTGTCTATGCCGACGACCTCGACACGACCAACGCCGCCGCCTACGAGCCGATCGGAATCTCCTGCCGGATCTGCGAGCGCCGCGCCTGCCATCAACGGTCGGTCCCGCCGGTGGAGAAACGCCTCAGCATCGACGCGAATGCGCGGGACGTGCTGCCTTATGCAATCCGGCGGTGAGAGACGCAGTCCGCTCTCTCAGCCTGCCTGGGGCGGTGCAACCGCCTCGTCCATGGCGAGAGCGCAGCGATATGCTTCCCGCTTGGAAAGGCGGGCGAAATAGGTCTCGAATGCCGGTCGCTGCTCGATCGTCCCGAATGCCAGCCCCCAGCCAACATGCGAGCCGACATAGACATCCGCCGCCGAAAATTCGGGGCCGGCAATGTAGTCGCTGGCCGAGACAGCGTGTTCAAGCGTGTCCATCACGGCGCCGAAATTGCCATAGCCAACCATCCGCTCCCGCTCGACCGGCACCTCGACCTCCAGGGCACGGCTCGTGACAGCAGCTTCCAGCGGACCTGCAGCGAAGAACAGCCAGCGATAATAGGCGGCGCGATCAGCCTGGGCGGGCGCCAGGCCAGTGTCGGGATAGGCATCAGCCAGCCATGCGCAGATGGCGGCGCATTCCGTCACCACAGTGTCGCCGCGACGGATTGCAGGCACCTTTCCCATCGGATTGATCGCGAGATAGTCGGGAGACTTCATGGCCGGGCCGTACTCGATGATCTCGGTGCGGTATGGCACGCCCACCTCTTCCAGCATCCAGCGGACGATCCGCCCCCGTGACATGGGGTTGGTGTAGAAGATCAGGTCATCGGTCATTGCCACCCTCCGCGATCAATCCGGCGCGGACGGTAGCAAGAATGCTGACCGTCGTCAGCGCAACTCCCTCACCTGTTCGACACCTCCCACTTGGGATTGATCCAGGGCGGGCGATTGTCGCGCATGCGCGATCGGTCCGCGAAGGTCTTGCCTGAGGGGCGTGATACGGCGGCTTTACCGTGCTGCGGCAGCATGTTGATCCGGCGGCTGTTATTCCCGCCGGCTTCTTTCCTCCTTCTTCATTTCTCGAGCAAGACGGAATCCTGTGTAGTTGGCTCGATATGTTTCTAATTGGCGGCCGCGCGCCGCTGGGCGCACGCCATCCATCGCGGTCGTAAATGCCCCGCCTTTTGCAACGCGCCAGCAATTGTTCTGAGATTGCGCCAGCCGCAGATAGGCGCTGTCACTCGCCAGCCCGAGATGTTCCTCTGTCCAGCAGGACAGCGTGAGCTCGCGCACATTGCCGGACATGTGGCGCAGTCCCCAGGCGTTGGCGGCGTCGAGCTCATGCACGGGGACTTGCCTTCTTCGGTTCGTCAGATGCGGCATCTCGATCTTTCGGAGGTTCTCGGTCGCCTTCCGCGAAAAATTGGCTTGATCGGCGGTCAGCTCGTCTCCCTGCGCGAACCGCGTCTGCGTGCCCGAACGGGCCGCATATTCCCATTCGGCTTCGGTCGGCAGGCGATAGACATCTGCCCCCGCACGGCCGTTGAGCCAGGCCACGTACTCGAGTGCGTCGAGGTAGGAGACATTGATCACGGGGTGATCCGGCCCGAGGGCCACGTATCCTTCTTCAAGCGTCAGAACTCTGTGATCCGGGGTGTGTGTGCACCCGCCATCCTCCACGCAAGCCATCCAGTCCGCATGGGTCAGTTCGTTGCGGGCCATGGCATAGGGGATTTCCATCTCCACCCGGTGGCGGGGATGCTCGAATGGGATGATGTTGATCTCGTCGGGCCCGCGCATCCGCACTTTGGCGTTTTCCCCGTAAATGTCGAACGGGTTGCGCGACTCCCCGGGTTCGGCGCCCATCAGGAACGCGCCCGGCGGCATCACGATCATCTCGGGGCAGACATCGCATTCGCGGAAGCTTTCGAGCGGCGAAACCCTGCGGCCATCTGCGAGTTCGTACGAAACTTCGCCATCCGACGCCGCCGGAACGGGGAGCAGGATGCTTCCGCAAATGAGCGCCGCCAGAATATGTTTCAGGCAAGAATGCATCGCTCTTCTCCGACATCATGCACCGGCGCGGTCTGCCGCATGAGCACCGCGCCACCAAACATGATGGCCACGGTCGCTGCGGGAGCCGGAATGACGTGCCGCAGTGTCGTTCAACTCTCAGTTCGGATCAGTCAGGCAACAGCAGCCGCAATGGAAAGGGATTCAAGCGCGGTTAAAGCGGCACTTCAAGCGCGCCGTTCCGCGGCCTCGCATCATCTACAGAAGACGAACAGCACTCCCTCACCTGTCCGACACCTCCCACCTTGGATTGATCCAGGGCTGGCGATTGTCGCGCGGCAATGGCGGAGGGCCGAGGAGGTGACGCAGGCTCATCCCGCCGCCGCGATGAACTCCTCGATTCGTGCACGGACTTTCGTCTCGATCTCCTGCCAGCGGGGCAGATACTCGGCGCTATAGGTGACTTTGACGTTCAGCGTCGGGCGCGGCGCGATGAACTGGCTGCACGACGGCATCGGCACGTGGTTCGGCCGCGAGCAGCTTATGAAGACGGTCCGCTTCCGGTCCTCGAACTTCACAAAGCTGTCAATGCCGGACGGATGCGAGAGCCACTCGAGACCGTGAAGCATCCCCTTGCGCTCGAACTCGTCCATCGACTCGCGCATGCGAGAATAGGTCTTGAACTTCGCGTCCGATGGACCTGCCGTGCCAATCTTTCTGTTCCGCTGCAGCAGCACATTGATCCAGTGGCTGTTCTTCCAACCGGCGTGTTTCCGCCATTCCTCGAAGGATTCCGGTGTTCGGGGCGTCAGGTCCGGCAGCTCGGTGATCATGAAGACCCCTGTGGTCCGGTAGAACCCGTCCTCGGTCAGGAACGTTTCGGCCTGATCGTCCTTCTCGATCGGCGCATCGAGGTAACGGCGGGGGATCGCCATGCGAATTTCCCCGATCTATACCCTCACCGGCTCCATCGTCGCGGTGGAGGGATTGATCGGGACCATCGGGCGGCCCGCGTAGCTCTCAGGAATATCTCCGCCCTCTTGGGTCAGCATGAACGCCGCAACGGCAAACGCCGAGACCGTCGCTGCTAGCACCAGGAAGACGTGCCGGAGTTTCAATCGAAGTCCTGTTCGGATCAGCCAGGCAAAAGCAGCCGCAATGGAAAGGGATTCAAGCGCGGTTAAAGCGGCACTTCAAGCGCGCCGTTCCGCGGCCTCGCATCATCTGCATAAGACGAACGACACTCCCTCACCTGTCCGACACCTCCCACCTGGGATTGATCCAGGGCTGGCGATTGTCGCGCGGCAATGGCGGGCGGCCGAGGATGTGGTCGGCGGCCTTCTCGCCCACCATGATCGAGGGCGCGTTGAGGTTGCCGTTGGTGATCCGCGGGAAGATCGAGCTGTCGGCCACGCGCAACCCCTCGACCCCGATCACGCGGGCCTCGGGGTCGACGACCGCCAGCGGGTCGTCGGCGCGCCCCATCCGGCAGGTGCCGCAGGGGTGATAGGCGCTCTCGACATGCTCGCGAATGAAGGCGTCAAGCTCGTCATCCGTCTGCACTTCGGGCCCCGGCTGGATCTCGTCTCCGCGATAGGCATCGAAGGGCGGCGCGGCAAAGATCTCGCGCGTGATCCGGATACAATGGCGGAAGTCCTCCCAGTCCTGCGCCTCCGACATGTAGTTGAAGCGGATGCTTGGCGCCTCGCGCGCGTCGCCCGAGCGCAGCGTCACCGAGCCGCGCGAAAGCGAGCGCATCGGCCCGACATGCGCCTGGAAGCCATGCCCGACCGCCGCCACCTTGCCGTCGTAGCGCACCGCGAGCGGCAGGAAATGGAACTGGATATCGGGATAGTCGACGCCCGCGCGCGAGCGGACGAAGCCCGCCGCCTCGAACTGGTTCGACGCGCCCGGCCCGGTCCGGGTGAAGAGCCAACGCGCACCGACATACGCCTTGCCCGCGAGGTTCCAGTAGCGGAACAGCGTGATCGGCTGCGTCGAGGCCTGCTGGATATAGAGCTCGAGGTGGTCCTGCAGGTTCCGGCCCACGCCGGATCGGTCGGCGACGACCTCGATCCCGTGCTCGGCCAGATGGTCGCCCGGCCCGATGCCCGAGAGCATCAGCAGCTTGGGCGAGTTGATCGAGGAGGCCGCGAGGATCACCTCGCGCCGGGCGCGCACGACCTCGATCCTGCCGCCGCGCTCGACCTCGACGCCGGTCGCGCGGCCGTGCTCGATCACCACGCGGCGGGCGAGACAGCGGTGGAGCGTGCAGTTCTGCCGCCGGAGCGCGGGCTTGAGATAGGCATCCGCCGCCGACCAGCGCTCGCCCTGCCAGATGGTGCGGTCCATCGGGCCGAAGCCTTCCTGCTTCTCGCCGTTGTAGTCGTGGGTCCGCTCGAACCCGGCGGCGACGCCCGCATCCTCGAAGGCGCGGACCAGCGGGTTCTCGCGGCTGCCGCGCGTGACATGCAGCGGGCCGCCCCGACCGCGCCAGTCGCCGTTGCCGCCATGGCCACCGTCGTGCCAGTCCTCCATCCGCTGGTAGTAGGGCGCGACGTCGGGCCAGGCCCAGCCATCGGCCCCCTGCTCGGCCCAGTGGTCGAAGTCGCGCGGATGGCCCCGCACATAGACCATCCCGTTGATCGACGACGACCCCCCGATCACCTTGCCGCGCGGACAGGCGAGCCGCCGCCCACCCAGATGCGGCTCGGGCTCGGACACGAAGCCCCAGTCGTAGCGCGGCAGGTTCATCGGGTAGCTCAGCGCCCCCGGCATGCGGATCAGCGGCCCCCAGTCGGTGCCGCCGAACTCAAGCACGATGACCGAGTGTTGCCCGTTCTCGGACAGCCGCGCCGCAAGCGCCGAGCCGGCGGAGCCGGAGCCGACGATGACGAAATCAGCTTCCATCACTTCACTCTCAGCGGCTCGTAGCTGACCATCGCGTGCCGGGCATAGGCCGGCCGCGCGGTCAGACGTTGGTAATAGGCATCGAGATTGGGCGTCGCGGCCTTGTCGAATTCGAGCGTGTCGTAGCGGTAGAGCTGGTGCCCGACCATGATGTCCGCGAAGCTCAGCGCCTCGCCGCCCAGATAGGGCCCCTCTCCGATCCGCGCGTCGAGCATGGCCGCCAGCGGCTTGACCTTTTCGATCGTGGCCGCGATCGCCGCCGGGTCGCGCTCGGCCTCGCGGACGCGTACCAGAGGCCAGAAGACGCCGTAGTTGAAGGCCGGGATGAAGGTCGTCTTCATCCATTCAGCCCACATGTCGAGCGCGGCGCGACGCACGGGGTCGCGGGGCCAGAAGGCTTCATCGCCATGCCGCGCCGCGAGGTAGCGCAGGATCGCGGCGCTCTCCCACAACGTCACCTCGTCGTCCCGGAAGGTCGGGACCAGCCCATTCGGGTTCAGGGCGCGGTATTCGGCTGTATCGGTCCCGCCATAGGCGCCGCCGACATCGATGCGGTTTGCCTCGAGCCCCAGCTCGCCCAATGCCCACATCACGATCTGGACGTTCGATGACGTCGCCCTGCCCCATACAGTGATCATCTTACTCGCCTTTCGGGAAGCGCTTGCCCCCATCCACGACGTTGAGGTCCATGTGATTGCGCATGTACTGCTCGGACGCCGCGCGAAGCGGCTGGAAGTCCCAAGGGTAATAGGCGCCCTTGCGCAACGCCTCGTACACGACCCATCGCCGGGCCTGGCTCTCGCGCACCTCGGCGTCATAGGCGGCGAGGTCCCAGCGCGCCTCGGACTTGGCTCGGAGCATCGCCAGAGTGCCCTGATGCTCGGGCACATCGGCGAGGTTCGTAAGCTCCTGCGGGTCCGCCTCGAGATCGAAGAGCTGGTCGGGGTCGAGCGCACAGCGGTTGTATTTCCATCGGCCATAGCGCAGCGAAACCATCGGTGCATAGGACGCCTCGGCCGCGTATTCGATGGCCACCGGCGCAGTGCGTTCGGCACCATTCGCCAATCGAAGAAGGCTTTCGCCGTCCGTCCAGGGCGCGACCTCTTCCATCGAAACGCCGGCGAGGTCGGCCAGCGTCGGACAGACATCGACGGTCGAGACAGGCGCGTCGATCCGCGCGGGCGCGATCCCCGGCCCCGCGATCATCATCGGCACGCGCGACGAGCCTTCGAAGAAGCTCATCTTGAACCAGAGCCCGCGCTCGCCCAGCATGTCGCCGTGGTCCGAGACAAAGAGGATCACGGTGTTCTCGGCCATCTGCCCGCGCTCGAGCACGTCGAGGATGCCGCCGATCTTCTCGTCCAGATACGAGATATTGGCGAAGTAGGCGCGCCGCGCCCGCCTGATCATTTCGGGCGTGATCTCGTAGCTGCGCCAGTCGTTGGCGTCGAAGATCCGCTTCGAGTGGGCGTCCTGCTGATCATAGGGGATGGCGGGCACTTCGGGGTCGAGATGCGCGCAATCCTCGTAGAGGTCCCAGAACCGGCGGCGCGCCACGTAAGGGTCGTGCGGATGCGTGAAGCTGACGGTCAGACACCACGGGCGGCCGTCCTCGGCGCGGGCGTAGTCCCAAAGCTGGCGCTCGGCCTGAAAGGCCACGTCATCGTCATAGTCCATCTGGTTGGAAATCTCGGCGATGCCCGCCGCTGGGACCGCACCGAGATTGTGATACCACCACTCGATCCGCTCGCCCGGCTTGCGATAGTCGGGGGTCCAGCCGAAATCGGCAGGATAGATATCGGTGGTCAGCCGCTGCTCGAAGCCGTGCAGCTGGTCGGGCCCGACGAAATGCATCTTGCCGGACAGGCAGGTCGCGTAGCCCGCGCGCCGCACGTGATGCGCATAGGTCGGGATTGCCGAGGCGAACTCGGCGGCGTTGTCATAGACGCGCGTTCGCCGCGGCAGCTGGCCGGACATGAAGCTTGCCCGCCCCGGGGCGCAGAGCGGCGACGCGGTGTAGGAGTTGACGAAGCGGGCCGATCGTTCGGCCAGCCGGCGCAGGTTCGGCGTGTGCAGCCAGGGCGCCGGACCGTCGGGAAACAGCGTGCCGTTCAGCTGATCGACCATCAGGATCAGGATGTTCGGGCGGGTCATGTGCGGCTCCGGGCAAGCTGCGTGTCGAGATAGTCCTCGACCAGCGCGATCGCGGTTTCGGGGGCATGCGCGGGCGCAGTGGCATCGACGGCCAGCGCGCGGCGGATGTAGAGGCCATCGATCAGCGCCGCGACGCCCTCGGCGATGCGCGCAGCCTCGGCGCCAGCGAGGTGGCGCAGATCGTGGACAAGGTTCGAGTGCAGACGGCGCGCATAGACGCGCAGCAGCCGCCGCGCGCCCTGCTCGTTCTGCGCATGAACATAGAAGGCGAGCCATGCCGAAACGGTCGCCGGCGCGAACTGTGCCGGGGCGAAGCTCTCGGCCACGATCAGCGAGAGACGCCGGCGCGGATCGTGCTCGGGCGCGAGAGCCATGGACACCGCGCGGCCGAACTGTCCGAGCAGATGGCGCATGGTGGCGAGGAAGAGTTGCTCCTTCGCGCCGAAGTAGTGATGGGCGAGCGCCGGCGAGACGCCGGCGCGCCGCGCGATCTGCCCCATCGTCACGTCAAGGCCGCCGCGGTCCCCGATCGCCTCGACCGCGGCCTCGATCAGGGCGCGGCGGCGGATCGGCTCCATTCCAAGCTTTGGCATGCGTCGCTCCGTTCATCTTCCCGGATTTGGCGCAAAGTTGATTGACTCGTCAATCAATAAAAAACCAGCAACCACGATCGCGCGATAGCGCGCAATGGACCCGTCGAGACGGTGGACATGCGCGAAATCCTGCCGCACGATCCCCGCAAGAAACGAGCGGCCTGAAGCGGGCCGGACCAGGGAGAGGACCGGATCTCATGAACATGTCGGGCGAACGGCTGATCGCCGCGCCGCGTGCCGATGTCTGGGCGGCACTGAACGATCCCGAGGTGCTGAAAGCATGCATTCCGGGCTGCGACAGCCTCGAGAAGACATCGGACACCTCGTTCTCGGCCGTCGCCACGCAGAAGGTCGGACCGGTGAAAGCCACCTTCAAAGGCGAGGTAAGCTTGTCGGATATCGTGGAGGGCGAGGGCTACACGATCACCGGCGAGGGCAAGGGCGGCGCGGCGGGCTTCGCCAAGGGGGGCGCGAAGGTCAATCTCAGCGACGCCGAACCGCCCGAGGGCAAGTCCGGGCCAGCCACCCTTCTGGTCTACGAGGCCGAGGCGAAGGTCGGCGGCAAGCTTGCGCAACTCGGATCACGGCTCATCGACGGTTTCGCGAAGAAGATGGCGGACGACTTCTTCAACCGCTTCCAGACCGCGATCGAGGGGCCTGCCGAGCCCGAGGAAGCGGACGACGGCGACGATGCGGCGCCCGAGGCGAAGAAGAAGAGCTGGCTCAAGCGGCTGGTTGGTTAAGCAAGGTCAGATTTCCGCCCGGGGACGGTCACGTCCCTTCGGGCGAACGGAGCTTTATGGGAGGACTATCCGAAATGACAAAGGTTTCCATGACCGTGAACGGCAAGGCCGTCTCGGGCGACGTCGAGGGACGCACGCTGCTCGTGCAGTTCCTCCGCGAGGGGCTCGGCCTCACCGGCACGCATGTCGGCTGCGATACCTCGCAATGCGGCGCCTGCGTCGTCCACGTGAACGGCGAGAGCGTGAAGGCCTGCACGATCTTCGCGCTGGGCTGCGAGGGCGCCGAGGTGCGCACCATCGAGGGCATGGCGAATGCCGACGGCTCTCTGGGCGTGATCCAGGCCGCGTTCCAGGAGCATCATGGCCTGCAATGCGGGTTCTGCACGCCGGGCATGGTGATGTCCGCCGCCGACCTTCTGTCGCGCAATCAGAATCCGACCGAACGAGACGTCCGCGAATGGCTCGAGGGCAACATCTGCCGCTGCACCGGCTACCACAACATCGTGAAGTCGATCATGGCCGCCGCGGCCACGCTGCGCGGCGAGCAGGTCGCCGCGGAATAACGACACGGCGCAGGCCAATAACAGATCAGGGAGAGACGACATGCCCAAGGATCACGGCATCGGCGCCAGCTCGAAGCGGCGCGAGGACGTGCGGTTCCTGACCGGTAAGGGTCAGTACACCGACGATATCAACCGGCCCGGTCAGGCGTTTTGCTATTTCCTGCGCTCGAACGTGGCGCATGGAACGATCACCTCGCTCGACGTCTCGGCTGCCCGGGACGCCAAGGGCGTCGTCGGCGTCTTCACGTCGAAGGACCTCGAAGGCCTCGGCGGTATTCCCTGTGGCTGGGAAGTCACCGACAAGGACGGCGCCCCGATGAAGGAGCCGAAGCACCCGATCCTCGCCGAGGGCAAGGTGCGCCATGTCGGTGACCCGATCGTCGCCATCATCGCCGACAGCCTCGCAGCCGGGCGCGACGCGGCCGAGCTGGTCGAGCTCGAGATCGACGAACTCCCCGCCGTCGTCGACATGCGCGAGGCGATCAAGGGCGGCACCGTCCTGCATGACGTCGCGCCCGACAACATCTGCTACGATTGGGAGTTCGTGGCCGAGAACAAGGCGGCCGTGGACGAGGCGATCCGGAACGCCCACCACGTCACGACGCTGGAGCTGGTGAACAACCGCCTCGTCCCGAACGCGATGGAGCCGCGCGCGGCCGTCGGCGAATACGATGCGGGGCGGGACGAATACACCCTCTGGACCACCAGCCAGAACCCGCACGTGATCCGCCTGCTGATGGGCGCCTTCGTCCTCTCGATCCCCGAGCACAAGCTTCGGGTCGTGGCACCCGATGTGGGCGGCGGCTTCGGCTCCAAGATCTATCACTACGCCGAGGAAGCCTTCATCACCTGGGTCTCGAAGCGGGTGGGGCGCCCCGTGAAGTGGAACGCCGACCGCTCGGAAGCCTTCATGTCGGATGCGCATGGCCGCGACCATGTCACCAAGGTCGAACTGGCGATGGATCAGGAGGGCAACTTCCTGGCGCTGCGCTCCTCGACCCTGGCGAACATGGGCGCCTATCTCTCGACCTTCGCGCCCTGCATCCCGACGTGGCTGCACGGCACGCTGCTGGCGGGGAACTACAAGACGCCGCTGATCTTCACCAATGTGAAGGCCGTGTTCACCAACACGGTCCCGGTCGACGCCTATCGCGGCGCGGGCCGGCCCGAGGCGACCTACCAGCTCGAACGCACGATCGACAAGGCGGCGCGCGAGATGGGGATCGACCCGGTCGAACTGCGCCGGCGTAACTTCGTGAAACCTGACCAGTATCCTTACCAGACACCTGTCGCCGTGATCTACGACACCGGCAACTACGACGCGACGCTCGACAAGGCGCTGGAACTGGCCGACGTGCGGGGCTTTGCCGAGCGCAAGGCGGATAGCGCCGCGCGGGGCAAGCTCCGGGGTCTGGGCATTGCGAACTATATCGAGGCCTGCGGCATCGCACCTTCCAGCCTCGTCGGCGCCCTCGGCGCGCGAGCAGGCCTCTATGAGGCCGCCACCGTGCGCGTGAACCCGACCGGCAATGTCTCGGTCTTCACCGGCAGCCACTCGCACGGACAGGGGCACGAGACGACCTTTGCCCAGGTCGTGGCCGACATGCTGGGCTGCGAGGAGGCGAATGTCGACATCGTCCACGGAGATACCAGCCGCATCCCCTTCGGCATGGGAACCTACGGATCGCGCTCGCTGGCGGTCGGTGGATCGGCCATCGTCAAGTCGGTCGAGAAGATCATCACCAAGGCCAAGAAGATCGCGGCGCACCTGCTCGAGGCGTCCGAGGCCGACATCACCTTTGCCAATGGCCAGTTCACCGTGGCGGGGACCGACAAGGCGATCGACTGGGGCTCGGTGGCGCTGACCGCCTATGTCCCGCACAAGTACCCGATCGACGATGTGGAACCGGGGCTGGAGGAAACCTCGTTCTACGACCCGGCGAACTTCACCTATCCCGCGGGCACCTATGTCTGCGAGGTCGAAGTGGATCCGGACACCGGGGTGGTCGAGGTCCAGAGCTTTGTCGCGGCGGACGATTTCGGCAACGTCGTGAACCCGATGATCGTCGAGGGCCAGGTTCATGGCGGCCTCGCCCAGGGCATCGGACAGGCGATTCTGGAGGGCTGCAGCTATGATGAGAACGGTCAGCTCCTCTCGGCCAGCTACATGGACTACGCCATGCCCCGGGCGGCCGACTTGCCGATGTTCGTGGTTGATCACTCCTGCAACACGCCCTGCACGCACAATCCGCTTGGCGTGAAAGGCTGCGGCGAGGCCGGCGCCATCGGCTCTCCCCCCGCAATCGTCAATGCGGTGATCGATGCGCTCTCGGCCCACGGGGTCACGCATATCGACATGCCGCTGACGCCGCGCCGCGTCTGGGAGGCGATCCGGGCCGCGCGGAACTGAGTATGCATCGGGGGCGCACGGCGCCCCCGCCCGCCCCCTCCCCGCCGGGAGAGGGATCGCCCCGGCCCGGTCAAGGCCGGGGAGCGCAAGACAGGGAAGACGAACATGTATGCATTCGACTACGCCCGCCCCGCCAGCCTCGCCGAGGCGATCGAGGCGATGAAGGACGAGGACGCGAAGGCGCTGGCCGGCGGCCAGACCTTGATCCCGACGCTGAAGCAGCGGCTCGCCAGCCCGACGACGCTGGTTGACCTCAATGGCATCGCCGAGATCAAGGGCATCTGCCTGAAGGACGGCATGGTAGCGATCGGCGCAGGCACGCGTCACGCCGAGGTCGCCGACTCGGCGGATGTGCAGCGACTGATCCCCGCACTCGCCCATCTCGCGGCCCATATCGGCGACCCGCAGGTGAGAAACCGTGGAACCCTTGGCGGCAGCCTCGCCAACAATGACCCCTCGGCCTGCTATCCCGCCGCGGTGCTTGGACTTGGCGCGACGGTGCACACCTCGGCCGGCCGCGCCATCGCCGCGGACGACTACTTCCAGGGCATGTTCGAAACGGCGCTGGGAGAAGGCGAGTTGATCACCTCGGTCGACTTTCCCGTGCCGGAGAAGGCTGCCTACATGAAGTTCGTGCAGCCGGCCTCGCGCTTTGCCCTCACCGGCGTCTTCGTCGCGAAGTTCCTCGGTGCCGTGCGCGTAGCCGTCACTGGCGCATCCGAGAGCGGCGTCTTCCGCTGGCCCGAGGCGGAAAAGGCCCTGAGCGCGAACTTCTCGGCCGGCGCCCTCGACGGCGTCGCCCTTGGCGCCGACGGGATGATCGGCGACCTGCATGGTACGCCCGAGTATCGCGCACATCTGGCGGGCGTGATGGCCCGCCGCGCGGTAACGGCCGCCGGCTGAGGGCGGGCACCGCGGCAAAAGACTGATGGCGGCGCGGCGACGCGCCGCCGTTTGCACTTGAGCCGGCCCCGTCGGGCGCCGGCTCACATGTGCTTGGCAGTCCTCCCCGCGCCCGCTAACACTTCTTCCCGAGGGCCGCCTTGCGATGCTGGCGGCGTCAGCTGGGGAGCACGATGGACAAGCCGAGCTGGCAGATCAGGGACGCAGATTTCGTTGCGCGGGTCCACGCCTCCTTCGCGAAGCAGAGATTCATGACCCTGATCGGCGCGCGACTGGCGCATGTCGCGCCGGGCGACGTGGTCATCGAGATGCCGGTGCGCGCGGAGCTGGAACAGCAGCACGGCTATGTCCACGCGGGCGCATGCTGGTCCATCGCGGATTCCGCGGCAGGCTATGCCAGCCAGACCCTGATGGGTCCTGATGACGGCGTGTTGACGGTCGAGCTCAAGATCAACCTGCTCGCTCCTGCCGGCGGCGACTTGTTGCGCGCCCATGGCCGGGTCGAGCGCGCCGGGCGCAGCCTGATGGTCGCCCGCTCGGACGTCTTCGCCGTCGATGGTGGCACCGAGAGGCATGTGGCGACGACGCTCGGCACGTTCATGGTGATGCCGGGGCTGAAGGACCGGACATGACCACGTCGGCGATCCACCCGCTCACCCCCGAGCGCCTTGGCGACTTCGAGACGCTGATGGGGCCGCGCGGCGGCGCCGAGGGGTGCTGGTGCATGCTGTGGCGCGTCCCGGCCAAGACGTTCAAGGCAGGAAAGGGTGACGCGAACCGCGATGCGATGCGCGCGCGGGTAACCGGGGGTCGCGCGCCGGGACTGCTGGCCTATCTCGACGACACGCCTTCCGGGTGGATCTCGGTCGCGCCGCGGTCCGAGTTCCCCCGGCTCGCTGGCTCGCGCATCCTCGCCCCGGTCGATGACCGCGATGCCTGGTCGGTCACCTGCTTCTTCATCGCCCGGCAGGCCCGTCGCAAGGGGCTGACCGTGGCGCTGCTCGATGCCGCCGCCGGATTCGCGCGCCGGCATGGCGCCCGCTGCCTCGAGGGCTATCCGGTCGATCCGGGGGACACCCGCTACCCCGGAACCTTCGCCTGGACGGGCCTTGCCCCCGCGTTCCTCGCAGCCGGCTTCCACGAGGTCGCCCGGCGGTCGGACAAGCGGCCGATCATGCGGCGCGAGCTCGACGCGGATGACGATGGCTGAGCCCCTGACCGGCCGGTGCCTCTGCGGCGCCATTCGCTTCGAGGTCGACGCGCTGACCGAAGGGCCGGTGGCCTGCCATTGCCGCGCGTGCCAGCGGCAGAGCGGCAGTGCGTTCTGGGTGGCCGTGACCGCGGCGCGCGATGCGGTCCGCGTCACGGGCGATCGGCTGGCCTGGGTGCGTGCAACGCCATCCGCCGAGCGCGGCTACTGCCGCGACTGCGGCGGGTATCTGTTCTGGCGGTTGCTGACGGGCGACACCGTCGACATCGGGGTCGGCGCGCTCGATCGGATCGACGGCATGGTAATCGAGGCGCACATCTTCACCGCCGAGGCGCGCCTTCCGTTACCTGACGACGGCATCCCCCGCTTCCCGCACGGACGCCCGGGGATCGACTGACGCCGTCAAGGGAAGCGGCCGGCCCACGAGCCGGCTGTCCGGCGCCTTGCGCTCAGGCTGTCAACCCCTCGGGCTCGGGCAGGCCGTTCTCGCGGCAGCATGCCGTCAACGTGTTCGCGAGCAGGCAGGCGATGGTCATCGGCCCGACGCCCCCCGGCACGGGCGTGATCGCTCCGGCCACCTTGGCGCAGCTCTCGAACTCGCAGTCGCCGACAATCTTGTGCCGGCCCTCGCCCAGCTCCGGTGCGGGAACGCGGTTGATGCCCACGTCGATGACGACCGCGCCCGGCTTCAGCCAGTCGCCGGTGACCATCTCGGGCCGGCCGACGGCCGCGACCACGATGTCGGCCTGGCGGCAGACCGCCTCGATGTCGCGGGTGCGGCTGTGCGCGACTGTCACCGTGCAGCTGTCGCGCAGCAGCAGGTTGAACATCGGCTTGCCCACGATGTTGGACCGGCCGAGCACGACGGCCGAGCGTCCAGAGAGGCTGCCGAAGTGATCGCGCAACAGCATCAGGCAGCCCAGCGGCGTGCACGGAACCATCGACTTCTGGCCGGTGCCGAGCAGGCCGACATTCGAGATGTGGAAACCGTCGACGTCCTTCGCCGGATCGATCGTGTTGATCACCAGATCGCTGTTGAGGTGCCCGGGAAGCGGCAACTGCACCAGGATGCCGTTGATCGCCGGATCGGCGTTCAGCCGCTCGATCAGCGCGAGAAGCTCGGCCTCGGAGGTCGACGCATCGAGCCGGTGCTCGACCGAGTTCATGCCGACCTCGACGGTCTGCTTGCCCTTGTTGCGGACATAGACCTGGCTTGCGGGGTCCTCGCCCACCAGCACCACGGCCAGGCCGGGCGTAATCCCGTGCTCGGCCTTGAGCCTGGCGACATGCTCGGCCACCTGACCCCGCACATTCGCTGCGAAGGCCTTGCCGTCGATCCGTTTCCCCGTCATCCCCTACCTCTCCTCGAAAACCCCGCCGCCCACGGCGCCTGTCTCATCCCCGGCCCCGATACGGAGCGACACCGGTTTCAGGCAACCAAAGACCCTCGGGCGGCGCCCCCGTCTGCCAGAACACGTCGATCGGAATCCCCCCGCGCGGATACCAGTATCCCGCGATTCTGAGGTATCGCGGCGACACCGCGGCGACGATCCGTTTGCCGATTTCGACGGTGCACCCCTCGTGGAACGCGCCGTGGTTGCGAAAGCTGAAGAGGAACAGCTTCAGCGACTTCGACTCGACCAGCCAGCGGTCGGGCACGTAGTCGATCACGAGATGCGCGAAATCGGGCTGCCCGGTCACCGGGCAGAGCGAGGTGAACTCTGGACAGGTGAAGCGCGCGACATAGTTGTCGTCGGGGTGCGGGTTCGGCACCGGGTCCAGCCGCGCATCCTCGGGACGCGCCGCGATGGCTGCATCCTTGCCGAGCGTGGTATGCGAGAGATCATGATCCGTCATGGCGGCCCAATTAGCCTGCCAGCGGCCGGGGGACAATCTCGCGTGTCAGAAATGAGCCGATTATTTCAGGACGACGCGGTGCGACCATGTGCGACCGTCCGAGATCACGATGTCCCTGAACCCGAGGATCTTTGCCAGGTCGAACCACGTTGCCGAGGTTGCGAGGTTCGTGCGCTGGAAGAAATCGGTCGACCGCGCATTCGCCGTCAACTGGGCCATGACCGCGCGCGCGCGGTAAAGGGTCGCGAAAACCTCGTCATCGAGCGCGACAATGATCATGTGTTCGGCCTCCCCGCCCTTGGCGAAGATCGCGAAACGCGGGATCTTGGGCGATTCGAGCTGTGCCTTGGTGATCTGGGTGATGAAGTTCACCCGGATCGCGCGCTCGGCGGGCGGCGTCCCCGTCAGGTCGCGCTCGAACACCTCCTCGGAGCCGATCGGCGGGTAGTAGTAATCGTCCTTCTCCTGGGCGGCCGCGGGGAGCGCGGCTGCGAGGAAGGCTGCCGCGAGCAGGCAGGTTGCAAGGCGTGTCATCTGCGGGTCTCCCTCGATCTCGAACTTCAAACGAAGATGTAGCGGCGCGAATTTCCGGGCAAGTGTCACGCACGTCCCACGACAGACGCGGCGGCCACGTTTCCGCGAGCACCGCGTGAACCGGCCATCGCGGTGCGGGCGACCGCCACTGTCGTCACGCCTCGGTTCGCGTAAGCGCGCGCCACGCGATGTCGCGACGGCAGAACCCCTCGGGCCAGTCGATGAGATCAACCGCGCGATAGGCTCGCTCGCGCGCCTGCGTAACGCTGGGTCCCGCCGCGGTGACGTTGAGCACCCGACCGCCATTGGCGAGGACGCGCCCGTCCGAAGCCCGGGTGCCGGCGTGAAACACCGTGACGCCATCGACGCGGCCTGCATCATCGAGCCCGCGAATCTCGCTCCCCTTCGCGTAGCTGCCCGGATAGCCGCGGGCGGCCATGACGACGGTCAGGGCGGGATCCGCGTGCCATTCGAGGCTGACATCGGCGAGCCCGCCCTGCGCGCAGGCCATGAGCGCCGGGACGATGTCGGATGCGAGGCGCATCATCAGGACCTGGCATTCCGGGTCGCCGAAGCGGACGTTGAATTCGACAAGGCGCGGCTCGCCCGCCTCGATCATCAACCCGGCATAGAGGACGCCGCGGTAGGGGGTTCCCCTGCGGGCCATTTCGGCGATCACCGGCCGCACGATGCGGCTGAGCGCTTTCTCCTCGACCTCGGGCGTCACCACCGGCGCCGGCGAGTAGGCGCCCATCCCGCCGGTGTTCGGCCCCTCGTCGCCATCGAAGGCGCGCTTGTGGTCCTGCGCCGTTGCCAGCGGGAGCACGGTCTCGCCATCGGTGAGGACGAAGAACGAGGCCTCCTCGCCAGGCATGAACTCCTCGATCACGACCTCGGCGCCGGCGCTGCCAAAGGCGCCGCCCAGCATGTCGTCGACAGCCGCCTCGGCCTCGGCCAGCGTCGTGGCGACGACGACGCCCTTTCCGGCGGCAAGACCATCAGCCTTGACCACGACCGGCGCACCCGTCCGCGCGAGATACGCCTTGGCGGCGGCGGCGTCCGAGAACCGCGCCCAGGCGGCAGTCGGCGCGCCGCAGGCGTCGCAGACTTCCTTGGTGAAGGCCTTCGAGGCCTCGAGCCGCGCCGCGGCCGCAGACGGGCCAAAGACCGGGACGCCGGCACCCGCGAGATTATCCGCCACCCCCGCGGCCAGAGGCGCCTCGGGGCCGACGATGACGAGGCCGACGCCGTTCGCCTTGCAGTAATCGACGATCGCGGCGCCATCCTCGGGATCGAGCGCGATACAGGTCGCGACCTCGGAAATCCCGGCATTCCCCGGCGCGGCGACAACCGACGTGACCAGTGGGCTCTGCGCCACCTTCCACGCAAGGGCGTGCTCGCGCCCACCGCCGCCAAGAACCAGAACCTTCATCTTGCCGCTCCCGCCTGCCCGTCTCGCGGGTCCCCTAGCACGCGCGCGCGGAAGGGCAAAGTATACGATTCCCCGGCTCCCCCCCTTGCGCGCATCCGCCGCCCGGGGTCAGCTTGGCGCGAACCACAGTCAAGGAACCGCTCGCCCGATGAGTCTGATCGACGACACGCCGGAAGGCACCAATGCGCCCGAGCTGACGGTCTCCGAGCTGTCTCGCGGCATCAAGCGAACGCTCGAGACGACATATGGCCGCGTGCGGGTGCGGGGCGAGCTTGGTCGCGTCACCTTCCACCGCAACGGCCATTGCTATCTCGACCTCAAGGACGAGAACGCGGTGCTGGCCGGCGTGATCTGGAAATCCGCGATCGGGGGGCTCGATATCCGGCCGCAGGAAGGCGACGAGGTGATCGCGACGGGCCGCATCACCACCTTTGCCGGCCAATCGAAGTATCAGCTGGTCATCGAGAACCTCGCCTATGCCGGCGAGGGCGCCCTGCTCGCACGGCTCGAACGGCTGCGCAAGCAACTCGCGGCCGAGGGGCTCTTCGACCCCGCAGCCAAGCGCCCCCTGCCCTACCTGCCGCGTGTGATCGGCGTCGTGACCTCGCCGACCGGCGCGGTGATCCGCGACATCCTCCACCGCCTGGCCGACCGTTTCCCCGTGCATGTCCTGGTCTGGCCGGTGGCGGTGCAGGGGCCGCAATCGGCGCCGCAGGTAGCCGCGGCGATCCGGGGCTTCGACGCGCTGGCGCCGGGTGGCAGCGTGCCGCGTCCGGAGGTTCTGATCGTGGCGCGCGGCGGCGGCTCGGTCGAGGATCTCTGGGGCTTCAACGACGAGGCCGTGGTGCGCGCGGTGCATGACTGTCGCATCCCGGTCATCTCGGCCGTGGGGCACGAGACGGACACGACGCTGATCGACCATGCCGCCGACCGCCGTGCGCCCACCCCGAGCGCGGCTGCGGAAATGGCCGTGCCCGTCCGGGCCGAACTGGTCGCGATGCTCGCGGACCGCGATGCCCGGCGGAAATCCGCGCTGGCACAGATGCTCAAGCAGAAAGGCCAGCGGCTGCGCGACGTCGCGCGCGCCCTGCCCCGCCCGTCCGAGATCATCGAGGTGCGCCGCCAGCGGCTCGACCTTGCCGCCGCGCGTCTTCCGCGCCCCGCCGAACTGACCAAGGCACGGCGCCAGCAGCTCGCGCTGGTCGCGACCCGCCTGCCAGCGGCGCTGAACCGCGCGGTCGCGGTGGCACGGATCGAGCTCACGCGCCGGAGCGGCCGGCTGGGCGTGGCGCATCTCGCGGGCCGGGTCGAGCGCGGACGCGAGCGCCTGGACGGTTGGGCCACGCGCCTGGTGCCAGCGGCGCGGCGCAAACTCGCCAGCGCGTCCGACCGGCTGTCCGCGCAGACACGGCTGCTGGGCTCGCTGGGCTATCGCCAGACGCTTGCCCGAGGGTTTGCCGTGGTTCGCGGCGAGGATGGAGACGTCGTCACCGACGCGGCCAGCCTGTCGGGCGGAACGCGGATCGCGATCGAGTTCCGCGACGGACGCGCGAGCGCCGTCACCGAGGGAAGTGGCGCCGCATCGCGCCCGCGCGGCAAGTCCGGTGGATCATCGGGTGGCCGACAGGGGTCGCTATTCTGAGCGGTCCTGCAGAAACAACACAAAGGGAGATCAGGAATGCCCAAGGGTTACTGGATCGCAAGCGTGCGGGTCGATGACGCGGCGAAATGGCAGCAGTATGTCGAGGCGGCGCGCCCCGCCTTTGCCGAACATGGCGGGCGCTTCCTCGCGCGCGGCGGCGCACAGGAGGAGGCCGAATCCGCGCTCGGCAGGTCTCGCCACGTCATCTGCGAGTTCCCCAGTCTTGCAGCCGCGCAAGCGTGCTACCACTCGGCCGAGTACCAGGCGGCGCGCAAGCTGCGGGAAGGTGCGGGCATTGCAACGATCACGCTGCTCGAGGGCCTCGAATGACAGTCACGATCTGGCACAATCCGCGCTGTTCGAAATCGCGGGAGACGCTGGCCCTGATCCGCGAGCGCGGGATCGAGCCCACTATCGTCGAATACCTCAAGACAACGCCGACCGACGCCCAGCTCCGTGACGCTCTGAAGCGGCTCGGTCTTCCGGCCGCCGCCTTGCTCCGCCGGTCCGAGCCCGCGGCCCGCGCGCGCGGCCTCGGCAAGGACAGCGACGAGGCCGCGATCATCGCCGCGATGGCCGATGATCCCGTCCTGATCGAACGGCCGGTGGTGTTCAGCGCGAAGGGCGGCCGTATCGGCCGCCCGCCAGAAGCGGTGGCCGAGATCCTCTGACCGGGCGCGCGAATGGCAGATAATCGTGCATCCGGAGTGCGCCGGCCCCGACCGAATGCGTACCTCCGTGCGATCCGGTGGTCGCTCCGTGCGCTGTCCGGTCTTTCGCTCCGGATGGCGGTGTTGCTCTGTATGCTTGTGCTTCTCGGCCCCGGGTGCAGCACGGACCAGGAGACCGCAAATCTGCCCCCCGCCGCCGAGGTCAAAGCACCCCCTGTCGCCAGTCCCTTCCAACAGGAACTCGATCGGCTGGGCGTCCCCCTCAGGCTGCCCGCGCGCGGCAAGGCAATCGTGGTGAACATCCCGGCCTTCGAGCTCATCGCCTTCCGCGACGGGATGCCCGAGCTTCGGAGCCGCGTGATTGTCGGTAGCCCGCGGAACCCGACGCCGGTGGTCGAAACACATGTCAGTGCCGTGCGATTCCGGCCGCGCTGGCGGCCCACGCCTTCGATGATCGCGAGCGGCGAGTACGCCGACAAGATCTGGCCGCCTGGACGGAAGAACCCGCTTGGCCTCGCGGCGATCCGGCTGGGGGAAGGCTTCCTGATCTACCTTCACGACACCAACCGCCGCAGCCTGTTCGAGCGCGAGGCCCGGGCGCTGTCGCATGGCTGCATCCGGGTGCAACGCTGGGACGAGCTGATCGGCTGGGTGCTCGACATCGACCTCGACGAAGTTCACCGCCACGCGAACGGGCGCCGGACCTTCGACGTGCAGGCCGACCCGATACCGGTCTACCTTGGATATTTCCTCCGCTTTCCGCAGGGCGACGGCGCGGTTGCCGAGTTTGCCGACGTCTATCGCCTCGGCACCTCGCTCGGTCCGCAACGCGACGCCACATACGCAGCTAGCGACGCGACTTGTGCGGGCGGCTGAAGGTCCGTCAGCTGGCGGCGCCTTCGCCCTTGCAGAGCAGCGGCCTGCGGTCGCGGCGGATAATTTCCAGTTCCATTCCGGCGTCCTCGCTGTCGCCCGTAAGGCGGGCGACAATGTTACCGCCGGGACCGGCGCGATGCATCGACCAGCACAACACGTCCGTGCCTGGGCCATAATAGAAACAGGCCATGCCCCTGTGCGCGCGCCAGACGCCATCGACGCATTCGCCGCTCTCGTCGCGCCAGCGCACGCGCCCATCCGGACGAAAGTGCTCGGCGCCCGCGGGCTCGCCATCCTCCTCGTAATAGAGCGTCCAGCCAGTCGCGTAGTCCGAGAAGTCCTGGGGAGTCACGGGATCATCGGCGCGAGCCTGCCCGAGAGAAAGGCCGAGGAACAGTGCGGCGAGCGCAAGGCTGGAGTGCTGCATCATGATCTTAGATTTGACGCTCGTCCGTCTCAGTGCAAGCGGAAGGCGGTCTCGACCGGCGCAAGGCAGACGCGATTCGAGCAGGCCTGCAGCCTGAGGGTCACCACCGCGTCCTCGGGCGCCAGCGCAACCTCGACACAAGCGTCATGAACCTGCACGGGTCGGCCGGAGAACCCTGCCTCCAGCGCGTGCGAGGGCGGCCATTTGGCCGCCGCGCCGGTGATCGCAGCCCCTACCATCTCCGCGTCGCCGGGGTCCGCCGCGGTGAGGTGCCAGCCCGGCGCAATCTCGAGCTCGAGACGCCGGCCAGCTTCACGCATGCGGGCGCGGATCACGCCTCCGGGAAGCGTCCGGCGCAACTCGCTCTCGCCCTCGGCCAGCACGCGCGCGGCGACCAGCGCATCGGGGCGCAGGAGCGGCACTTGCTGAACCGTCCCTGCCAGCGCACCGATCAGACGCCCCGCCCGCGCCACCCATGCCGGCTGCTGCGACCGCAGGGACAGGCGCGCGAAAAGTTCGGCCGCCGAGCTCTCCCCCGCCGGCGTTGCCCCGTCCGATGAATCGAAGATCGGCCCGAACGGTCCGTCGGCCTCGGCCATTCTCAGGCGGCCCGACGGGTCTGAAAAAGCATCCGCGGCCGCCTCGGCCAGGCTGGCCGCGCGGTCGAGCCACACCTGCCCGCTCCCGGCATCCGAAAGCGCGAGGAAACCAAGTCCGAGCCATGCGTAATCCTCGAGCGCGGCCGCACCGATCGCACGATCCTCGGCCCAAAGCCGCTTGAGACGCCGGCCATCCCAGAGCCGGCGCCAAAGCGCCTCGGCCGCGCGGGCAGCGTGATCGGCAAGCTCCGGGCGGCCGAAGGCCTCGGCGGCCTCGGCCAGCGCCCGGATCATCAGGCCGTTCCACCCGGCGATCACCTTCTCGTCGCGCACCGGGCGGGCGCGACCCTCACGCGCGACACGCAGATGCTCGAGGACCGCGTCGAGACGCTCGAAATCCACGCTCTCGTCCGGATCGAGATGCGCGACCGCCCCCGCCTCGACCGTGGGCCGCTGATCCAGCCCAAGCGCCGACAGTGCCCAATCGGCGTCGGCGCCGAGCGCCGCCGCCGCCTCTTCGCTCCGCCAGACGTAGAACGCGCCCTCCTCGCGCCGCCCCTGCGCGTCGAGGCTGTCGGCATCCTCGGCCGCATAGAACGCGCCCTCCGGGTCGGTCATGTCGCGGAGCACGTAGTCGAAGCAGCGCTCAGCCGCGCGGCGCCAGGCCAGACGGCCCGTCATCTCCCAGCCCTCGACCAGCGCCCGCCCGATCTGCGCCTGGTTGTAGAGCATCTTCTCGAAATGGGGCGTGCGCCAGTTCTGGTCGACCGTGTAGCGGTGGAAACCGCCGCCCGCATGGTCGTGGATCCCACCCGCGACGATGGCATCGAGACTTCGCACCGCCATCTCGCGCGCCACCGCATCGCCCGTCCGCCGCCACTGGTCCATGAGGAAGAGAATGAACCCCTCCTGCGGGAACTGCTGGCTGCGCGAGAACCCGCCCTCGTCCTCGTTGAACATGCCGGCAAGCTGCCCGGTGACGACGTTGAAGATCGAAGGCGAAAGCTCAGCGGGCGCCGCTCCTGCCGCGGGTTGCTGGCGGTTGATGGCCTCGGCGAGCTGACCCGCGACGCTCTCGACCTGCGCGCGCCGCTCGCCCTGCCACGCCTCGGCAACCGCACGCAGGAGGGCGATGAACTGCGCCCGGGGAAAATAGGTCCCGGTGTGGAACGGACGCCCATCAGGCATCAGGAATACCGAGTTCGGCCACCCCGCGTGACCCTGCTGCAGCTGGGTGGCGGTGATGAAGATCTGGTCGAGATCGGGGCGCTCCTCGCGATCGAGCTTCACCGGCACGAAATACCGGTTCAGCATCGCCGCGACCTCGAGATTGTCGAAGCTCTCCTCCTCCATCACGTGGCACCAGTGGCAGGTCGCGTAGCCAACGCTCAGGAAGATCGGCAGGTCGCGCTCGGCCGCTTCGGCCAGCGTCTCATCGGACCAAGCGTGCCAGTCCACCGGGTTGTGCGCGTGCTGCAGCAGGTAAGGCGAGGCCTCGAGGATCAGCCGATTGACGAAGCGCGCACGCCCCTGCCCATCCAGCAGATGCGTGCGCGGCGAATATGCCTCGCCGCGCGCCGCCCAAGCCTCGTCGAGCCGAGTTGCCAGCGCGGGATCGCGCTCGATGGAAGGCGGTGTCTCGGCCATTGCGGGCTCCGTTCTCGGCCAGCCTTGAGCAAGGCGTAAGGGCCGTGGCTCCTGCTTGAGGGCATCACTGCCATGCACATCCTGTCAAGCGCGTGCCGCGGGGGTCCGCTTCAGATGGCTTTCGACGCACGCCGTGCCGCCCTATATGCAGGGTTAGGCATTGGGAGATCACAATGCGACCGATCACGGCCGGCATCGCCGCTTCCGCCATCTCGCTGCTCATCGCGAATGCTGCATTCGCGGGGATCATCGGGCTCAGGCCCGGCGGGGTGGGCGGGCTTGGTCCCAGCGCACCCCACAGCATCGCACCCAAGCCGCACGACGGTCCACGTCGCGGCAAGCCAAGGCCCCCATGGCGCCCCGATCACCGGCCGCGCCCGCCGCATCGCTACCGTCCCCATGGCCTCTTCTTTCCGTTCTTCGTCGAGCGCGACCGGAGCGAGCCCGAGACCGTCTATGTCCCCGTGCCCTTTCCGGAGCCTCCGCCGCCCGAAGTGACACCGCCCGAGCCGCTCGACCCGCGCGGCTCGATCCGCCGCCTGCCCGCGCGCGGCGCCTCGGCACCCGATGCGACGCCCGCGGTGGGCGCGGCGATCGCGCCCGGCGTGCCACTCGTGATCCTCGACTGGCGCCTTCACGATCTGCCGGAACCCCCGGCGGGCGAGCAATGGGTCCGGCTGCGCCGCGAGGTGTTACGCATCGATGCGACCACGCGCGTGGTGCGTGCCTATGCGCCCGATGACAGCGCGACCGCGGAGGCCGGTGCCGACGATCCCCCGAGCGAGAACTGACGGCCCGCCACGCACATACACCGCCGCTGGACAGGTCCGCCGGCCAGGTCTAAACCCGCTGGCCATGATGGACTTCACCGGAACCCGCGCCGAAATCCAGCAGCGCATGGCCGCCACGCGCGACCTCGCCGCGCGGCGCATGGCGGTTCTGCACGAACTGTCGCCCCGGCGCGGCGAACGCATCCTCGAGATCGGCTGCGGAGCGGGCCTCCTGCTCCGCGAGATCGGCCTCTCGGTGGGGGCGCATGGGCTCGCAGCCGGGGTCGACATCTCACCCGATCAGATCGCCGCGGCCGAGCGCGAATGCGACGGCGTGCCAGGGGTTCGGGCAGCGGTCGGCAGTATCGCCGGGCTCGAATGGCCCGACGCGGTGTTCGACGCCGCCGTTGCAGAACATGTGCTGGAATATCTCGACGACCCGCGCGCGGCGCTTTTCGAGCTCAGGCGGGTGATGAAGGCAGGTGCTCGGCTCGTGGTTCTCGCCACCAACTGGGACGCCGACTTCTGGCACGGACCCGAGCCGGAGCTGACAAACCCCGTGGTTGCCGCCTGGCGCGCGGAAGTGCCGTGGCCGAACCTGCCCGCCCAGCTTGGCCCGATGCTGGCGGCGGCAGGCTTTTCGGCCACGCGCCAGGTTCCCGTGCCCGTCGTCAATTCGGGACTGGGCGAGGACACGGTCGCGCTCTGGATGTCGCGCCTTCTTGCAGTGGCGGCCGAGGAAAGCGGCGCGCAGGCGCGCCCGGCGTCATGGCTCGCGGCACTTGACCGGGCCGACGCCGCAGGCGAGTTCTTCTATTCCTCGGTTCCAATCCTCACAACGGCAGTCGCGGTCTGATCCCATGCACCCCAATCCGGCTTTCCGCAAACGCAGCGAAGCCGAGGCGCTCGACTTCGCCTCGGCGCGCGGCTTCGGCATCATCACCGCCAAGGGGCCGGACGGGCCTCTGGCCAGCCACGTGCCCTTCCTGCTCGCCGACGGCCGTGCCGAAGGGCATTTCGTGCGCTCGACCGCGCTCGCGCGGGCGCTGGCCAAAGGTCCCCTCGATGCGCTGCTGATCGTCTCGGGCCCGGACGGCTATATCTCGCCCGACTGGTATGGCGAGGCCGACAAGGTTCCGACGTGGAACTACCTTGCGGTCCATCTGCGCGGGACCTTGAGGCTCGCACCCGAAATCGACATGCGCGGCCATGTCGACCGGCTGTCGGCGCGCTTCGAGCATGCCCTGCTGCCGAAGACGCCGTGGACCTCGGCCAAGATGGACCAGGACCTGATGGCGCGGATGATGCGCACGATCGTCCCCTGGGAGCTTTCCGTGACGGGGGTCGAGAGCACCTTCAAGTTCAACCAGAACCGGGGCGCGAAAGCGCGCGAGGGCGCCGCGGCGGCGCTCGCCGCGGGCGGGACGCCGGGGATGGAGACGGCCTCGCTCGCCGCCCTGATGCGCGCCGCGGATGACGAGCACTGAGGACATCACGATCCGCGCGGCCGACGCGGGCGACAAGCCCCGTCTCGCCGCCTTCATGGCCGCCCTGCAGGAATTCGAGCGCGCGACCGAGCCGAACCGCACGCCGGGCCCCGAGATGGCCGCGAGCCACATCGACGCCCTCGTCGCCTGGGCCGGGATGCGTCCGGGCGGCTCGGTCCTGGTGGCGGAGGCCGCGGGCGAGGCGGTCGGGTTCCTGGTCACCGGCATCAACGAGGAGCTTGGCACCTATGTGCCGGCCGAGGCGCGTCTCGTCGGGCATCTCAGCGACCTCTGGGTCGAGCCCGCATTCCGCGGACGCGGGATCGCGCGTGCGCTGATCGCCGAGGCGGAGTCGCGCCTGCGCGCGGCCGGAATCCACCGGGCCGAGATCAGCGCGCTGCCCTCGAACGACCAGGCGCGCGCGCTCTACCACGGGCTTGGCTATGCCGACTGTCTGATGACGATGGGGCGTCGCCTCTAGCGGGGACCAGAAGCCCGGCTATCGCTTGTCTTCGAGGCTGTAGCTTTCGCGCATT
The DNA here is from genome assembly GCF_016623495.1 of Thermohalobaculum xanthum. Classification (GTDB taxonomy): domain Bacteria; phylum Pseudomonadota; class Alphaproteobacteria; order Rhodobacterales; family Rhodobacteraceae; genus Thermohalobaculum; species Thermohalobaculum xanthum. The sequence goes on from NZ_JAEHHL010000002.1 coordinate 67,753, forward strand.
CGGGCGTAACCCGCCTCGGCTCCGAATTCGCCCTGCAGGCGCAGGAGTTCGGCGTCCCGGCGCCGGAACTCCTCGATCACCTCGTCGGCGACGGCGCCGTCGCCCAGCACATCCAGCGCGGCGCGTGCCAGCGCGATGCCGGACTCGAAGGTCTCGCGCACCACCCCAGTCGCGCCGAGCTGGATCAGCCGCAGCTCCTCGAACCGGTCGGCGGCGCGGCAGAAGATCGGAAGATCCGGCAACCGCGTGCGCAGCTTCTTCATGGCGATGGCGTTCGCCTCCGGGTCGTCGCCGCAGATGAAGATCGCGCGCGCCTCGCCCGCGCGGATCGCCCGCAGCATGTCGGCGCGACGCAGATCGCCGAAGAACACCTTGTTGCCGAAGGTCCGGGCAATGCGGATCCGGTCGGGGTCGTTGTCGATCAGCGTGACGTCGTAGCCCCGCTGTTTCAGGATGCGCGCGACCACCTGGCCAAACCGACCGAATCCCGCAACCACCACCGGGGCTGCCGCCGCCTCGTCCATGTGGTTGATATCGCTCATGTCCTGAGGTCGCCGCCGAACCAGAACCCGATCGCAAAGCAGCACCGCCACGGGCGTGAGCGCCAGGCTCAGCGTCACGATCGCGGCGACCAGCGCGCCCATCATCGGCGGCCAGAGACCGGCGACCGCGCCGACACCGAGGACGACGAAGCCAAACTCGCCGCCCTGGCCAAGCAGCGCCGAAATGCGCAGCGCATCCGCCCAGGACGACGACGCCACGCGGGTCAGGACAAGCAGGATCAGCGCCTTGAGAATGTAAAGGCCAAACGCGCCCGCCACCGCGACCCACCAGTTGTCGAGGACGACCGCCCAGTTGACGCTCATCCCGACGCCCATGAAGAAGAGGCCCAGAAACAGGCCGCGGAACGGCTCGATATCCGTCTCAAGTTGGTGGCGAAACTCGCTTTCGGCCAGAAGGACGCCGGCGATGAAGGCGCCCATCGCCATCGAGAGCCCCGCCAACTGCATCAGCAGCGACGCGCCAACGACGATCATCAGCGCCGCCGCGGTGAAGATCTCCTCAGCGCGCACCCGCGCGATCAGCGCAAACAGCGGCCGCAAACCGTAACGCCCGGCCAGAACGACCGCGACAAGCGCGCCCACGGCCTTCGCGAATTGCAGCCATCCGTCTTCCGCCACGCCGCCGCCGGGACCGAGGAACGCCACCAGGGCGAGGATCGGCACGATGGCGAGGTCCTGGAACAGCAGGATGGCGAAGGCACGGTCGCCATGCGGCCTCGTGAACTCGCCGCGATCGCGCAGGATCTGCACGCCGAAGGCGGTCGACGACAGCGCGAGCGCCGCTCCGAGCGCGATGGCGCCGGGCGCCTCGAGCACCCCGCTCCACACCAACGCCGTGCCGATCGCAAGCCCGGTCAGCATGACCTGTGCAAACCCGAGCCCGAAGATCTCGGCCCGCATGCGCCACAGCCGCGCCGGCCTGAGTTCAAGCCCGATGACGAAGAGCAGGAGCACGACGCCGAACTCGGCGAAATGGAGGACGCGTTCGGCCCCTTCGATCAGGCCGAGCACATGCGGCCCGACGATCGCGCCTGCCGCGAGGTATCCCAGGATCGCCCCGAGCCCGATGCGTCGGAACAGCGTGACCGACACGACCGAGGCGCCGAGAAAGACCGCTGCATCGATCAGGAGCGGGTCAACGCCCGATGGTTCCGCCATGCCGTCACGTCTCCAATGTCCTCTGAGCGCCTTGCGCTTCCACACCGAAACGCGCATGGCCGCAGGGGCTGCCTCAATCGTCGGCCATCTGACGGCCTTCGCCGCCGAAGCGCATCACCAGATAACCGATCAGCAGCCCTGCCGCAGCCCCTTCGGCGACGAACCAGAAGGGCGAGGCAATGATTCCGTCCGGGCCGAATGCCACATGCATGAAATCGCGCATGACATCGGGGGCAAGCAGGGTCGCGACGAAATTCATCCACGCCCCGATCAGGCCGCCCCTGATCCACCAGGGAACATGCCGGGACGCGCCCTCTCCACCCCCGACCGCGCCGGCCAGCGCGATCACCGCGGCAAGCGTAGGATACCAAAGGAAGAACCCCCACCGCACCATCGGGTCGAGCTCGGGCATGAATACCGGCACGAGCGCCAGCGCCAGGATGCCAAGCAGGAGCCCCGCCATCATGGCCACGGCCATCCGAGTCAGAAAGCTTGCCGGTCGGGAGTTTCGCGCCATGCCGAAATCCGTTGGTGAGAACCGCGCCGTCTCACGAGGCTAACAAAGCCCGCGAGCGCGCCATGCGCTCCATTTCGTCGCGGTTGACGCGATATGCCGCTCCATTTCGTCGCGGCGGGTGCGGCAGCGGCGAGCCGCAGATCGCCATGGCCCGGCTGCGTCGCCGGGGGCTTTGCGGCGGCGGCCACGACGGATATAGAAGGCGCGCATCAGACCGGAGACCCGCATGGCCCGCATCCTCGTCACCTCGGCGCTTCCCTACATCAACGGTGTCAAGCATCTGGGCAACCTGGTGGGCTCGATGCTGCCGGCTTGTGCCTATTCCCGCTACATGCGCGCACGCGGCCACGAGGTCCTCTACATCTGCGCGACGGACGAGCACGGGACGCCGGCCGAGTTGGCGGCCGCGAAGGCGGGCCAGTCGGTCGCCAGCTATTGTGCCGAGATGCACGAGGTACAGAAGCGCCTGGGCGAGGGTTTCCGTCTGAGCTTCGACTTCTTCGGACGCTCGTCCTCGGCGCGCAATCATCGCCTGACGCAGCACTTCGCGGGCCGGCTCGCCGATGCGGGGCTGATCGAGGAAGTGATGGAGCGCCAGATCTACTCGCCGGCGGACGGCCGCTTCCTGCCCGACCGCTATGTCGAGGGGACCTGCCCGAACTGCGGCTACGACCGCGCCCGTGGTGACCAGTGCGAGAACTGCACGAAACAGCTCGACCCGACCGACCTGATCGACCCGCGCTCGGCAATCTCGGGCTCGACGGAACTCGAGGTGCGCGAGACCAAGCATCTCTATCTGCGCCAGAGCCAGATGCGCGAGAAGCTCGCGGCATGGATCGACACCAAGACCGACTGGCCGATCCTGACCACATCGATCGCGAAGAAGTGGCTCAATGACGGCGAGGGGCTGCAGGACCGCTCGATCACGCGCGACCTCGACTGGGGCATTCCGGTAAGGCGTGGCGACGCGGATTGGCCGGGCATGGAGGGCAAGGTCTTCTACGTCTGGTTCGACGCCCCCATCGAGTACATCGCCGCGACGGCAGAATGGGCGGACGCGACCGGCCAGGGTGACGCGGCCTGGGAGAGCTGGTGGCGCGAGGACAAGGGCGCGGGCGACGTGCGCTATGTCGAGTTCATGGCGAAGGACAACATCCCCTTCCACACCCTCAGCTTCCCGGCGACGCTGATGGGCGCGAACTTCGACGGGGCCGAGCCGTGGAAGCTGGTCGACTACATCAAGGGTTTCAACTGGCTGACCTATGACGGTGGAAAGTTCTCGACGAGCCAGGGCCGCGGCGTCTTCATGGATCAGGCGCTCGAGATCCTGCCGTCCGACTACTGGCGCTGGTGGCTCCTGTCGAATGCCCCCGAGGGGTCGGACAGCGATTTCACCTGGGAGAGTTTCCAGATCGGCGTGAACAAGGACCTCGCTGACGTTCTGGGCAACTTCGTCAGCCGCGTGACGAAGTTCTGCCGGTCGAAATTCGGCGAGACGGTGCCCGAGGGTGGCGGGACGGGCGCGGCCGAGGCCGCGCTGACCGCCGAGCTCGCGCGCCGGCTGCAGGTCTACGAGAGCCACTGGGAGGCGATGGAGATCCGCAAGGCGGCCTCCGAGCTGCGGGCGATCTGGGTCGCGGGCAACGAATACCTCCAGACCGCGGCGCCCTGGACCGTGGTGAAGGAGGACCCGGCGCGTGCGGCCGCGATCATCCGCTTCGCGCTCAACCTCATCCGGCTCTACGCGATCCTGTCGCGACCCTTCATCCCGGACGCCTCGGACGCGATGCTCGAGGCGCTGGGGAGCGAGGCGGACTCCGAGCGCTGGCCCGACGATGTGCCAGGGGCGCTCGGCACCCTGCCGGCGGGGCATCCCTTCACCGTTCCGGACAACCTGTTCAGCAAGATCACCGAGGATCAGCGCGCCGAGATGGCCGCGCGCTTTGCGGGCAGCTGAGGGATCGGCGCGCGGCCCGCTGGATCGGGCGACGGATTGCGGCTATCACTCGGCAATGTCGCATGAGCCGCTGATCCGCAGGGTCGAGGACTGGCTGATCGCCGAGGCGCTCCGCGATCCCGATATCCTCGAGCTTTTCGAACAGCTTTGCGAGCGGCTTCGCGGGCTGGGCCTGCCGCTTGACCGCGCCGTCCTGAGCTGGCCGACGCTGCACCCCCTGTTCCGCGCCGAGCAGATCTTCTGGCGAACCGACGAGGGCGCCAAGCTCGAGCAGTATTACCATTCGTCCGCGGGCAGCGCGCAGTATCTGGCCAGTCCGTTTCATCATGCCCAGACGACCGGCCAGCCGGTCATGCGCCGCCGATTGAGCGGCGACGGCGCATTGGTCGATTTCGATGTCCTGCGCGAGCTTTCGGACAAGGGCTACAGCGACTACTTGCTGACGGCGACGCGCTTTCGCATCGCGGACGTTGCGAACTATAGTCATGGGCCGACGGGCATGATGGCGAGTTGGGCCACGCGCAGCACGTCCGGGTTCAACGACGATGATCTCGAGGCGTTGCAGCGCATCCAGCGGGTCCTGGCGGTCGCCTGCCGCTCGGCAATCCAGAAGCGCGTCATGAGCAACCTCGCGGCGGCCTATCTTGGCCCGACGGCCGGGAGCCGCGTTCTGGCCGGAAACATCCGGCGTGGCGACGGTGCCGTGATCCGCGCCATCGTCTGGTTCTCGGATCTGCGGGGATCGACCCGTCACTCGGAAGCGATGGATGCCGACAGCTACCTGGCCCTGCTGAACCGCTATTTCGAGTGCACGGCCCAGCCCGTCATCGACCGTGGCGGCGAAGTGTTGAACTTCATAGGCGACGGCGTCCTCGCAATCTTCCCGATCGACGGGCAGTGCCCCCGCGATGCCGCTGCCAGGGCGGAAGAGGCGGCGCGCGAGGCGATGCGGCTGGGCGCTGAGGCAACGCCCGATCCGCGCGTCCCGCCATTCCGCTTCGGCGTCGGCCTGTCCGTGGGCGAGATCAAGTTCGGCAATATCGGCGTGCCGGGACGGCTTGCCTTCTCGGCCATCGGCCATGTCGTCAACGAGGTTCACAGGGTCGAGAAAGCGACCGCGCGAACCGGCCAGCCCGTCCTTGCGACAGCCGCCTTCGCTGAACTGGCGCCCGGGTCGTGGACGCCCGCGGGCAGGCTCGATCCGGACGAGTTTCCGGTGCCCACCGAACTCTTCGGCTTTCGCGCATCGGCTCAGCCTGCGGAGATGGACGAGGCGACCGGATAACCCGGCCGCCCCCTCGCGCGCGCGTCAGATCCGCTCGACGGCGAGGGCGATGCCCTGCCCGCCGCCGATGCACATGGTGACCAGCCCGCGCCGGGCCCCGGTGCGCTCGAGCTCGGCAAGGCACTTGAGCGTGATGATCGCACCCGTCGCACCGATCGGGTGACCCAGCGCGATCGCACCGCCATTGGGGTTCACCTTGGCGGTATCGAAGCCCAGCCCCTTGTTCACGGCGCAGGCCTGCGCGGCGAAGGCCTCGTTCGATTCGATCACATCGAAGTCACCCACCGACATTCCCAGCTTCTCGAGAAGCTTGGAGACCGCGGGGATCGGTCCCAGGCCCATCACCTCGGGCCGCACGCCAGCATGGGCGTACCCAAGCAGGCGCGCACGCGGCTTCAGGCCGCGCTTGTCAGCCGTCTCGGCGTCGGCCAGCACGACTGCGGCTGCGCCGTCGTTGATGCCCGACGCGTTGCCGGCCGTGACCGTGCCATCCTTCTTGAACACGGCGCGCAGCTTGGCGAGATCCTCGGCGGTGGTCGACGGCTTGGCGTGCTCGTCGGTGTCGAACACGATCTCGCCCTTGCGCGTCTTGACCGTCACCGGAACGATCTGGCCCTTGAAGCGGCCCTCCGAGATCGCGACGCCGGCCCGCTTCTGGCTCTCAAGCGCGAAGGCGTCCTGCTCGTCGCGCGAGATCTGGTGTTCGGACGCCACGTTCTCGGCGGTCACCCCCATGTGGCCGGTTCCGAAGGGGCAGCTCAGCGCACCGATCATCATGTCGATCATCGCGGTGTCGCCCATCTTCTGACCGGTTCGCGCGACCTGCATCGCGTGCGGGCTGCGCGACATCGCCTCGGCCCCGCCTGCCAGCGCGAAATCGGCGTCGCCAAGCTGGACCGCCTGTGCCGCCGAGACGATCGCCTGCGCGCCCGACCCGCAAAGCCGGTTCACGTTCATCGCGGGCGTCGTATCCGGAATCCCCGCGCCGATCGCCGCGACGCGGCTCAGGTACATGTCGCGCGGCTCGGTATTGATGACGTGACCGAAGACGACATGACCGATCTGGTCGCCCTCGACGCCTGCGCGCTCCAAGGCGGCCGTGGCGGCAATGCGCGCGGTTTCGATCGGCGCGATGCCGGCAAGCGCGCCGCCAAAGGTTCCGATGGCGGTGCGGGCGCCGTCGAGGATCACGACGTCACGAGGCATGGCGAGGTCTCCCAATTGTTGTGTTCTGCGTCATCATCAACGGATTGCGGCCCCGCGCAAGGCTGCGCGGGGCCGCATGATGACGCAGGGTGCAAGGAATGTCAGCCGCGCTGGTCGCGCACCCAGACCTCGACGCGGCGGTTCGCAAAACGGCCCTGGAAAGTCTCGTTGCATCCCACCGGCGTCAGCTCGCCAAAGCCCTGCACGGTCACACGGGTCGTGGCCAGCGCGGCGGGCCCTGCCGCGAGGGCAATCTCGTCGAGAACACCCTGCGCGCGTCGCACCGCGAGGCCCCGGTTCAGGTCGAACTGCCCGATGGCGTCGGTGAAGCCGACCAGAAGGACCTCGCGTCCGGCGAACTCCCCGCGCGCGATCATTTCTGCCAGCCGCTTGACGTCGGCCAGCGACTTCGGGTCGAGCCGGCTCGAGCCCGGCGTGAAGCGGAACGCGAAGCTCAGGCGCTGCGCGTCGCGCAGTTCGGCGATCATCTCGCGCATCAGCGGGAGCGAGAACTCCTCGTCCGACGCGATCGAGTAGAGGATGCGCTCGCCCTCGTCCGCCAGCTTGCGGCTCTCGGTCGACAGGCTGACGAAGCCCGATTCCTCGATGATCGGCTGGGCATCGTCCGACTGGGCAAAGCGGATCAGGTTGCGGGCATGTGCCGGCAGGTTCTTCGGGTTCTCGTAGAGATAGAGACGGCGGACGAGCGGATATTCTTCCGTCTTGATCGAGAAGCTGGTCGGAGACGAGACGATCCCGCACTCCTGCCGAACCGCGAGCACGCGCGCCGCGCGGGTATAGGCGAGGCTGGTGATCCCGATCCCCGCCGGATCCGACGAGACCGCATCCGAAAGCGCCGCATTGTCGTCGAAGCGACGCACCGACGGCGCCACGGCATAGCCCGAAGGCCGCAGGACCAGCAGGTTGAAGGTGTCCATGGTGCCGCTGTCATCGCCGAGGGCGTTGACGTTGATCGGCATGTCCGGGCCGCCGACCTCGGACCAGTTGGTCACGTCGCCGCCGAAGATCGCGGCGATGTCCTCGGTGCTCAGCGACTGCACCGGGTTGTCCGGATGCACCACGATCGTCAGGGCGTCGAGCGCAACGATGTGCTCGCCGACGCCGTCGCGCGGATCGGGAATGCCGGCGGCGGCGAGCGCCGCGACCTCGGCGTCACGCGCGACGCGCGACGACATCGCGATCGAGGCGGCGTTGTCCGCGAGCGCCTGGAACGCATTGTTCGAGCCATGCGCCTTGACATCGATCGCCGCCATCTCGCGCCCGTCCGGGGACTTGATGCGCAGCACGCTCTCGTTCTCGACGGCGCCGAGCTCGTTCTCCATGTCGGCATCCATCGAGAAGGCATAGCCCTCGATCAGTGCCGGCATCAGCGCATCACCGATCGTGTTCGAACCGGCGATCGCGAAGGCTGCGCCGAACATCTCGTCCTTCGGACATTGGTCGCCCTCGCAGCGCACCTGAAGCGCATCGACCTGGAGCGTGCCGAGCGGGGTAGAGATCGTGTAGGTCGAGCCGTCGAAATCGACCAGTTCACCGCGCAACTGGGTGAACCCGTCCAGAGACTTGAGCGTCACCACCGGGCGTTGCTGCGCAAACCCCGCACCCGGGAGGCTTGCCGCAAGGCAGGTGACCGCCGCAACGGTCGCGGCAAGCCTCATCATCGTCTTCTTCATGGATTCCCCCGTCCTCGGCTCCCTTAAGCCTGCGCGATCCGTCTCCCTAAGCGCCTCAGCGCTGCGAGATGATGATGTCGCGCACGGCCGCTTCAATCAGGTGATTCTGCATCGTATCGACCCGCGAACACTCGATCGAGGCAAGCCGGCGGCTGACCGGCTGCTCGCTCCGGCCACGCGAGGAACGGATGACCGTGAACGCCGGCCGCGAGAGCGGTCCGTTGCCACATGTGCCTTCCTGCCGCTCGCGATGCCGGCTTGCGAAATCGATATACAGCTTCACCACACCGGCGTCGCCACCCCGACGCAGCCAGTAAGAATAGATCTGCACGCTCTGCCCGACCCCCTCGACCGGCGCATAGCTCGTGAGATATCCGCCGCCCCGACGCCGAACCTCGCGGAAATCGCCGGGCGCGGCCGGGCTGACATGCCCCTCGGTGCCAAGCCCCGCGCCGAATTCGAGCGCATGAAGCTCGAGCAGCACCGGCGCATCCCAGGAAAGCGCCACGCGCTCGACCCGATCGGTCCCGGTGAAGGGGAGGCTGAACTCCAGCGTCTCGCCGTCGTCGAAGGCGAGCAGCGCCTCTGACGAACTGCGGAAGCCGAGCACCGACAGCGCGCCCTGCCCGCTGCGGTCGATCCGGATCCCCAGATCGATCCCCTCGTAGGAGAGCTGCGCGATCGAGTCGGCATGGCAGGGCGAGGTGATCACGAGCTCGGTCTCGCCGGCCGGACGGATATCCAGCGTGATCGACGGAGGAACGGCGCAGGTCTGGTCGACGCGCGGCAGCGCCGCGATCTGATCCGGCTGCGGCAGCGAACCCGGCTGAGCCGTGGCGCCTGCGCCTTGCAGGGCGGCGCCCGAAGGCTCGACGGCCGCCTGCCGCAGGTCGGGCGCCGAGCCGCCGGCCGCGTCGGACGGCGTCGCCAGCGACGGCAGCGAGGTATCGATCGGCCGCAGCGTCAAGGGGTCGCCGAAGGTCAGGATCTCGCCCAGGCCGGCCGAGGGCTCGAGGATGGTGATGCGCTGCCCGTCGGTCGCATCGATCTCGGGCGCAACGCGCGGGGCGCTGAGCGCGCCGTCGCGTGCACCGGGATCGACCGTGAGATCGCTCGCCTGGGCACGAGAGGGCGCCGCCACCGCGTCCGGAACCTCGACACGCGCCAGCGCGAAGGTTGCAACGCCCTGCCCCAGATCGCCGGGAAGCTCGCGCTCGGGCGCGGCTTCGGCGCCGCCGAGGCCCGCGACGGCCGAGTCTCCACCGATGCGGGGCGGCGCGAGATCGCTGCCGATGCCCGCGGGCGCACCGGGCGCCGACGGCTCGGAAAGCGCGGCGAGCCCCGGCGCAGCGGGCGACACCGAGGGATCGGAGGCAGCGCTCACGGAAGCGCGGTCCCGAGGCACGGTCGGATTGGCCGTCGACGGAAGGCCCGGGCTCTCGGGCGCACGCAAGGCAAGCTGCGGCCCGGAACCGGGCCGGGCGGGGGCGGGCGAAGGCGGCTCGGACGGGGTGGCGACCGGCCTATCGGCAGGCACTTGGGATGGCAGCGACGGGGCGCCGGCACCGGGCGACGATGGCGCGTCAACGCTGGGCACTCCGGTCGCAACCGGCGCGTCGGCCCCGGCGATGCCCGGCCTTGCCGGCGCATCGCCCGCACCGTCTCCGCCCGCGGCGCGACCGATGCCCTGCGACCCGGCGACCGGGCGCGTGGGCGCGGGCTCGCGCGCGAGCGAGGCGGGCGCGCTCGCCGACGGAACCGGATCACGTGTCGGAGAAGCCGATGCCCGAGGGGTGGCGGGTGTCGTTTCGACCTGGCGCAGGGCAACCACGTTCGAGGGTGCTTCGGGCTCGTTCTTGTCCGCGGCGGGCTTCACGCCGCGCAGCGTGATCTCGACCTCGCCATGCGCTTCGGTATCGATCCCGGCAAGACCATAGAGAACCTTCTGTGCGGCGGCACAGCTGCGATCGCCAAGATACTGCAGCGCGCCATTCTGCACGAAGACGCGCCCGCATTCCGGCTGGGCAAGAACGACCAGCTTGCTGGCGTCGCGATCGGAGAGTCCGGTATCGTTGGCAAGAACGTCGAGGCGCGTGAGGGTGTCGGCATCGACCGAGATCACGTCCTTCGCAAGCACGGTCGGCTCTGGCTCGCCCGAGAGAAACTCGGCCACCACGTCACCGCGCTGCACGAGCGTGCCGACTGCAAGCATCAGCACAATCCCGCTCAGGACCGAAATCATCCTGTCGTCTTTAAACACTGCGTAACCACCCCTGATTCGCCCCGCTCACTCTACCAACGCGGATTTGCGAGCGAAAACACGCAGTTGAAACCCGAAGTGTACCTCATACCTTAACAGCGCATACACCACAAGAGTGTGGCTTGACGCACTCGTCCCCGCGATTACTGTGCCATAAAACTTCACATGAGGACAGTCATGAAATTTGGCGTCGGCCAGCCGGTAAGGCGGCTCGAGGACACGCGGCTGCTGACCGGCAACGGATCCTACGTGGATGATCTGGATTTGCCGGAACAGCTTCATGCATTCGTGATCAGAAGCACTGTATCTCACGGAGTTATAACGAATATCGACATTTCCGCGTTGCGCGAAGCGCCGGGCGTGATGCTCGCCTGGACGCATGCCGACGTCGCGGATCGGCTTGCGCCGCTTGCCAACGAGTTTCCGCTGTCGCCCGCGCCCGCGCCGGTCGTTCTGCCGCATCTTGCCGATGGTGTCGTGCGCTATGTCGGCCAGCCGATCGCCTTCGTCGTGGCCGAGAGCCGCGAGGCCGCGGAGGATGCAGCCGATCTCGCCGAGATCGACATCGACGACCTGCCCGCGGTCGTGGACCCCGAGGCCGCGCTGGCGCCCGGGGCGCCGCAGCTGCATCAGGAAGCGCCCGGAAACCTCGCCTATACCTGGAGCTGCGGCGACGCGGCGGCGACGGAGGCGGCCTTCGCCAAGGCCGCCCACACGGTCTCGACGCCCGTGCTCAACCAGCGCATCGTCGTCAACTCGCTCGAACCGCGCGCGATCAATGTCGCGTTCGACCGCGCTACCGGCCGCTGGGAGGCCTGGGTCGGCAGCCAGGGTGCCCACGGGATGCGGACCAAGATCGCGCGCGCTGCGCGTCGAGCCCGACCGCGTCCGGGTGCATGTCGGCGATGTCGGGGGCGCGTTCGGCATGAAGCTGATGGATCACCCGGAATACGCGCTCTGCGCGCTGGCCGCCGCCGATCTCGAGCGCCCCGTGAAATGGGTGGGGTCGCGATCGGAAAGCTTCCTGTCGGACGCGCAGGGGCGCGACATGCGTGGCCTGGTCGAGGGCGCCTTCGACGCCGACGGCCGCTGCCTCGCGATGCGGATGCGCACCATCTCGGGGCTCGGTGCCTATTACTCGAGCTACGGCGCCGGGGTGCACACGGTGTTCTCCGCCGCCCTGCTCGGCGGAATGTACGATGTCGGCGCGACCTATGCCGAGGTTCAGGGCGCCTTCCTCAACACGCCGCCGGCGGACGCCTATCGCGGCGCCGGGCGCCCCGAGACGATCTACGCGACCGAGCGGCTGATGGAAGCCGCCGCCCGGCAGATCGGCATCGACCCCGTCGAGATCCGCCGTCGCAACCTGCTCACCGCCGACCGCGTCCCGCACCGCTCGCCGGGCGGCTTCGTCTTCGACAGCCTCGACACCCATACCGTGCTCGACCGCGCCCTTGCGGCCGCCGATCACGCCGGCTTCGAGGCCAGGGCAGCCGACGCCCGGGCGCAGGGCCGCCTCCGCGGCCTCGGCGTCGCCTATTACTTCGAGCGCACCGGCGGCCAGCCGACCGAAAACACCCGGATGGAGCTGGGCGGCGACGGCATCCTGCGCATCTGGGTCGGCACGCAGTCCTCGGGCCAGGGGCACGAGACCGCCTGGGCGCAGATTGCGCATGAGCGCCTCGGCCTCCCGATCGACTCGATCAAGGTCATGCCCGGCGATTCCGACGCCCTGCCCTCGGGCGGCGGCACCGGCGGCTCGCGCTCGCTGATCATGGCAAGCCAGGTGCTGATCCTCGGCTCGGACAACCTGATCGAGGCGGCACGCGCGCGCGCCGCCGACAAGCTCGAGGCGGCAGCCGCCGATCTTGAATTCCTGCCCGGCGAGGGCGGCATCTTCCGCGTCGCGGGCACCGATCTTTCCGTCGGCCTCGTCGAGCTTGCCTCCGGCGGCGAGGCGATCGAGGCCGACGGGCAGATCAAGATCGAGTCCAGCTCGACCTTCCCCAACGGCGCCCATATCTGCGAGGTCGAGATCGACCCCGACACCGGCGCGCTCGAGATCCTGCGCTATACCGTCATCGACGATTTCGGCCGCCTCGTGAACCCGGAGCTCGTTGCCGGACAGGTGCATGGCGGGATCGTGCAGGGCATCGGCCAGGTGATCGGCGAGGAGGCTCGCTGGGACCCCGAGACCGGCCAGCCCCTCAACGGCAGCTTCATGGACTACTGCATGCCGCGCGCCGCCGACGTGCCGATGTTCGACGTCGCCTTCGAGGAGGTTCCCGCGCGCACCAACCCACTTGGCGTGAAGGGCTGCGGCGAATCGGGATCGGTGGGTGGTATCCCCGCGACCGCGCTCGCGGTGCTCGATGCGCTGTGGCGCGCGGGCTACCGCACCCCGCTCGAGACGCCCTACACGCCCATCAAGCTGTGGCAGGCGCTGCAGAGCGTCCCGCGGGACGCCGCGTGACGGAAGCTTAAGGGCGCGACGGGCAGATCGCCCGCCGCGCCCCGATCACGCCTGGCGTTCGGCCTCCGGCCGAGACGTCAGTTCAGCTTGCCGTGGCAGTGCTTGTATTTCTTGCCCGAGCCGCAGGGACAGGGTGCGTTGCGACTGACCTTGCCCCAGCTCTCGACGTCTTCAGGGTCCACGGCAAGGGCGACGTCGCCCTCCGCCGCCGCCTCGCCGGCCCCCGCCGCGACACCCGCGGTCGCGCCCGAGCGCACGGCTGCGCCCAGCGCCTGCTGCGCGGCGGCGCGCTCCGCCTCGGCCCGCATGCGGGCCTCGAACTCGGCGATCATGCGCTGGCGCTCGGCCAGCTCCTCCTCGGTCAGCGGACGCAGCGCAGACAGCCGCGCCGTCACGTCACGCCGAAGCTGATTGAGAAGCTCGTCGAACAGCTGGAACGCCTCGGACTTGTACTCGTTCAGCGGATCCCGCTGCGCATATCCGCGGAAGCCGATGACCGAGCGCAGGTGGTCGAGCATGATGATGTGCTCGCGCCAGTGATGGTCCAGGATGCGCAGAAGCTCGCGCTTCTCCTCCTGCCGCATCACGCCGTCACCATGCTGGCGCTCGATCTCGGCGACCTTCGCGTCGTAGAGCCGGTCGGTCTCCTCGATCAGGCGCTCGGAAATGGTCTCGTCGTCGACGCCTTCCTCGTCCGCCCATTCCTTCACCGGGAACGGGTGGGCGAGAATGCGCTGCACCTCTTCCTCGAGGCCGTCGGTATCCCACTGGTCGGCATAGGCGCGCTTCGGGATATGACGCGCGACGATCTCCTCGATCACGGCGTGACGCATGTCGCGCACGGTTTCCGAGACGTCGTCGGCCTCCATGATGTCGAGACGCTGCTCGAAGATCGCCTTGCGCTGATCGTTCATCACGTCGTCGTATTTCAGGATGTTCTTGCGGATGTCGAAGTTGCGCGCCTCGACCCGCTTCTGCGCCTTCTCGATCGCCTTGTTCACCCAGGGGTGAATGATCGCCTCGCCCTCCTGCAGCCCGAGACGCTGCAGCATCGAGTCGAGCCGGTCCGACCCGAAGATGCGCATCAGGTCGTCCTGAAGGCTGAGGAAGAAGGTCGAGCGTCCCGGGTCGCCCTGGCGGCCCGAACGGCCGCGCAGCTGATTGTCGATGCGCCGGCTCTCGTGGCGCTCGGTGCCGATGACCCACAGGCCGCCGGCGGCCAGCGCCTCCTGCCTGCCCTTCTCGACTTCGGCCTCGATGCGGGCCGCGATCTCGGCGCGAGCCTCGTCGCCCTCGACGCCCTGCAGCGCGTCGTCGATCATCATCTCGGCGTTGCCGCCCAGCTTGATGTCCGTGCCGCGGCCCGCCATGTTCGTCGCGATCGTGACCGCGCCGGGCCGGCCGGCCTGGGCGATGATATGCGCTTCCTGCTCGTGATACCGCGCGTTCAGCACCTGGTGCGGGATACCGAGCCGCTTGAGTTCGGCCGAGAGATGCTCGGATTTCTCGATCGAGGTGGTACCGACCAGCACGGGCTGTTTCCGCTCGCGCGCGTCCTTGATCGCCTCGATGATCGCCGCCGTCTTTTCTGGCGCCGTCCGGAACACCTGGTCGTCCTCGTCGACGCGGGCCACGGCCACGTTGGTCGGGATCTCGACGACATCGAGCCCGTAGATCGACATGAACTCCTCGGCCTCGGTCAGCGCCGTGCCGGTCATGCCCGCAAGCTTGCCATAGAGGCGGAAGTAGTTCTGGAAGGTGATCGAGGCGAGCGTGACGTTCTCGGGCTGGATCGCGACGCTTTCCTTGGCCTCCAGCGCCTGATGCAGCCCGTCGCCGTAGCGGCGGCCCTCCATCATGCGGCCGGTGAACTCGTCGATGATGACGACCTTGCCGCCCTTGACGATGTAATCGCGGTCCTTCTGGAACAGGATATGCGCACGCAGCGCCTGGTTGACGTGATGCACCAGCGTGACCGAGCCCGGATCGTAGAGGCTCGTGCCTTCGCCCAGCAGGCCGGTCTCGCGCAGGATCTGCTCGACCGCCTCGTTGCCCTCGTCCGTCAGGGCGACCGAGCGCTGCTTCTCGTCCTTCTCGTAGGCGTCCTCGCCAAGCTGCGGGATCACCTTGTCGAGCGCGACATAGAGCTCCGACTGGTCCTGCGTCGGGCCCGAGATGATCAGCGGCGTGCGCGCCTCGTCGACCAGGATCGAGTCGACCTCGTCCACGATCGCATAGGCGTGGCCGCGCTGAACCATCTCGTCGAGCGAGAATTTCATGTTGTCGCGCAGGTAGTCGAAGCCCAGCTCGTTGTTCGTGGCGTAGGTCACGTCGCAGGCATAGGCCGCCTTGCGCGCCGCATCGTCGATGCCCGGAACGATGACGCCCACGCTGAGCCCGAGGAAGTTGTAGACCTTCCCCATCCACTCGGCGTCGCGGCGGGCGAGGTAGTCGTTGACGGTGACGACATGCACGCCCTTGCCGGTCAGCGCGTTCAGATAGACCGGCATGGTCGCGACCAGCGTCTTACCCTCGCCGGTCTTCATCTCGGCGATCTTGCCCTCGTGCAGCACGATGCCGCCCAGAAGCTGCACGTCGAAGGGGCGCAAGCCCAGCGCGCGTTTCGCGGCCTCGCGCACATTGGCGAAGGCCTCGGGCAGAAGATCATCGAGGCTCTCGCCGGCGGCATGCCGGTCGCGGAAGCTCTGGGTGCGGGCGCGGATGTCGTCGTCCGAAAGCGCCTCGTATTCGGGCTCGAGCGCGTTGATCGCAGCCACTACCCGGCGCGCGGCCTTCACCTTCCGGTCATTGGTCGTGCCGAAGACCTTGCGCGCGAGACTGTTCAGTCCAAGCATGGAACTCCGTCTCCCTTGCAGCCCCCGTCGAAGCTGCCTGTTTCGCAGGCACACCCGCGAAGCCGTGGGAGCGTCGCGAAAAATATTTCGTACCGTGGCTTGCCGGGCCGTGCCCTGCGCCGTAACTGTGCCAGCCGAGCCGTGCGGCAAGCCCGCCCGTGATGTATTGGGGTGGCAGGGCAGTGTCAACGCCCCTGCCCCCGCCGCCAAAGGAGGTCCGCACCATGCGTTCCGTCGCCTCGACCCGCTTCCTGACCGCGGGGGCGCTCGCGGTCTTCGCCCTTGCCGCGCCGGCGCTCTCGCAGACTACTGATCAGGCGGCGGAGCCGTCGGCCGAGCCGCAGGCCGCCCAGCCCGCCCCGGCGCCCGAGACCGCGGAGGATGCCGATATAAGCGCCGCCAGCGTTCTCGCCACCGTCGGAGATCGCGAGATCACGCTGGGCGAGGTCATCTCGCTGCGGCGCGATCTGCCCGAGCAGTATCAGTACCTGCCCGACGAGATCCTCAGCCAGGGCCTGCTCGACCAGCTCATCGAACAGACCCTGCTCGAGAAGGCCGCCCGCGACGCCGGGATGGATGAACGCCTCGACGTGGCGCTCTCGATCCGCAACCAGATCCGCGCGGTACTGGCCGACGCCTGGCTGCGCGTCGAGCTTGAGAAGCGCATGACCGAGGAACGTCTGCTTGCTCTCTATGACACCCAGTATGCGACCACCGAACCCGAAGACGAGGTCCGCGCGGCGCATATCCTGGTCGAGACCGAGGAGAAGGCGAAGGACCTGCTCGCGCAGCTCGACAACGGCGCCGATTTCGCGGCGCTCGCGGCCGAGCACGGCACCGACGGCACGGCCAGCCGCGGCGGCGAGCTTGGCTGGTTCGTGAAGGGCGACATGGTCCCGCAATTCTCCGACGCCGCCTTCGCGACCGAGCCCGGCCAGATCGCCGGCCCTGTCGAGTCCCCCTTCGGCTGGCACCTGATCAAGGTCTTCGAGCGCCGCGAGAAGCCCGTGCCCACCTTCGAGGAGGTCCGCGAGGAGCTGGCCGGCGAGGCGGTCCAGGCCGCGCAGGCCGAGATCATGGAGGAACTGCGCGCCGGAACGACCGTGACCGTGGCCGAGCCGCCCGTGCCGGCGGCCGCGATCCGCGCCGACGACCTGATCGCGCCATTGCCCGAGAACGGCGCGAACTGAGCGCCTGCGGGACCCAGAGGGGAGAGACGGGGATGACCACCGGGGATGACGCGGCAGCGCGGCTCGACGCGAAACGCCGCGAGCTTGAAGCTCTGACCGCCGAGATCGCGGCCCTCGAGGCCGCGACGGGCAAGAAGAAGCCTGCACCCGTCTCGCCGCTGGCGCCCGCCAGCTTCCCGGACCTTCCGGCGATCGCCGGCGTGCGCCTCGCCGCGGGCCAGGCCGGGGTGCGGTACAAGGGGCGGCTCGACGTGATGCTGGCCGAGCTCGCACCAGGCTCGGTCATGGCCGGCACCTTCACCCGCTCGTCGACGCGCTCGGCCCCGGTGCTGTGGTGCGAGGAGCGGATCGCCGCCCTCTCCGCCGCCGCCGAGGGTCCCCTCGGGATCGTCGTGAACTCCGGTAACTCCAACGCCTTCACCGGGCGAAACGGTCGCGAGGCCGTCGAGCGCGTGATGGAGGCGGCGGGCAAGGCCCTCGGCACCGCGCCGGGCAACTGCTTCATGGCGTCGACCGGGGTCATCGGCGAGCCGCTCCCGCACGAGCGCATCACCGCCAAGCTCGACGAACTCGTCGCCGCGCTCTCGCCCGACGCGATGGAGCCCGCCGCGCGCGCCATCATGACAACCGACACCTTCCCGAAGGGTGCGGTCGCCCGCGCCGACATCGACGGCGCTCGGGTGACCATCTCGGGCTTTGCCAAGGGCTCGGGGATGATCGCGCCCGACATGGGCACCATGCTCGTCTTCATCTTCACCGACTGCTCGATCGCGCAGCCTCTGCTGCAAGCGCTGGTGCGCGAACTGACCGATCGCAGTTTCAACGCCATCACGGTGGATGGCGACACCTCGACCTCGGACACGCTCCTCGTGGGCGCGACAGGCAAGGCCGCGATGGCGCCGATCACGGACAAGACAGATCCACGCCTGCCGGCCTTCGCCGCGGCGCTCGAGGACGTGATGCGCGATCTCGCGATCCAGGTCGTCAAGGACGGCGAGGGCGCCACCAAGCTCGTGCGCATCACCGTTGCGGGCGCCGAAAGCGTCGCGGCGGCCCGGCGCATCGGGCTCGCCATCGCCAACTCGCCGCTCGTCAAGACCGCGGTCGCGGGCGAAGATCCGAACTGGGGCCGTATCGTGATGGCCGTCGGCAAGTCGGGCGAGAAGGCTGATCGCGATCGCCTGTCAATCCGCTTCGGCGACATCCTCGTGGCCGAGAAGGGCTGGGTATCGCCTGCCTACCGCGAGGCCGATGGAGCCGCCTACATGAAGCGCCAGGAGATCGACGTGCATGTCGACGTCGGCGTCGGAACCGCCGAGGCGAGCGTCTGGACCTGCGACCTGACCAAGCGCTACATCGAGATCAATGCCGACTACCGCTCCTGATCCGGGCGCCAAGCCCGTCGTCCTCGTAGCGGCGGTCGCGCTGATCGACCCGGACGGCCGCGTCCTGCTGGCCGAGCGCCCCGCCGGCAAGTCGATGGCGGGCCTGTGGGAGTTCCCGGGCGGCAAGGTCGAGCCCGGCGAGACGCCGGAAGCCTGCCTGATCCGCGAACTGCACGAGGAACTGGGGATCGACACCTGGGCCAGCTGCCTCGCCCCGCTGACCTTCGCCAGCCATGCCTATGACGGCTTCCACCTGCTGATGCCGCTCTATGCCTGCCGCAAATGGCAAGGAACGGTCACGGCCCGCGAGGGGCAGCGCCTTGCATGGGTGCGCAAGGGCGAGTTGCGCAGCTATCAGATGCCGCCCGCGGATCTGCCATTGATCCCGATCCTGCAGGACTGGCTGTGACGGATGGCAGCGGCCATCCCGGCGCCGCAGTTGGGGTAGAGCGGCCATTGTCTGACGCCTTGGAAACCATTTTTTAACCATCTTGGCAGCCTATGTTCCAAAGCACCCGTTTCTCGCATGGGGTGACATGGCGCAGGGAAGCACGCCAGACACAGTGCTACGCGAATGCCTGAGATCCGGTCTCGGCGCCGAGGCGCTGCGCCTTGTCGACGCGCATGTGGACCTGCGTCTGCCGCACCGCATCGTGACCGGCGCGCCGTCTCTGCGCGCGGGGGTGAGCGCCCTTTGCGCATGGCTTGCGCAGGCGCCGAACGGCGACGGTGACGCGGTCGCGATCTGGCAGGACAACGACGCACCGCTCCCCGTCGACAGCCGTGCCGAGCCGGTCCCGATCCTGATCGAGGTGGCGCGCCGTGCCGCGCGATCGGATGGGACCGAACCCGCCAGCTTCCATCCCGACCTGCTTCAGGCGGCTGATGCGCTGGGCGCGGAGATCATCGGGCCATCGGCGGATCCCGATGGCGTTCTCCGGCTCGGTCTTCGCTTCACCAGCCGCGCTGCGCCCTCGTCCAGCCCGCTCGCGTCGCACTGGGGCAAGGCGATGCAGGGGCGGCGCCTGCTCGTCTTTCGCCGCACGGCCTTCGACCGGCGCCGGGTCGAGCGCTCGCTCGCGGCGCTCGGACTCGTGACGCAGGTCGTTGCGTCGGAAGACGCGGCGCTCGATGCGTTGTCGGCTGCCCGGCGCGAGGGCAAGCCTTACGACCTCATGCTGGTCGGCAAGCAGGCCCTGGGCGCCGACCCCGTGCTGGTTCTGCGGCGGTTGCAGGCCCCGCCGGGCCCCGTGCCGCGGATCGTTCTCGTCGATCCCGAGGACACCAAGTCGGCAAGCTTCCCGGGCGTCGAGCGCATCGTCCCGCAGCGCTGCCACTGGCGGCGCGTGATCGACGCGCTCTGTGATCTCGCCGAGCCCGAGGCGTCCTGCGAGGCGGGACACGGATCTTCCATCCCCGCCTTCGGCGGCCGACGCATCCTGATCGCCGAGGATGTGCGGACCAACCAGGCCCTGCTGCGCGCCATGCTCGCCCCCACGGGGGCCAACGTGACCATCACGTCGGATGGCGCCCAGGCGGTCGAGGCGATGCAGACCGCGCCCGCGGATCTCGTGCTGATGGACATCCAGATGCCGGTGATGGACGGGCTCGAAGCCGCGCGCCAGATCCGCGCGCTCGGCCACCCGGCGCGGATCATCGCGCTGACCGCGCATGCCCGCGACACCGACCGGGCGCGCTACCTGTCATCGGGTATGGATGGCTATCTCGCCAAGCCGATCCGGGTCGACGACCTCTACGCCGTTCTCGCCGACGCCCTCGCCGCCGAGGCAGGCTAAGACCCGGCGGCCGCCGGCTCAGGCGGCGCCGCGCCGTCCAGATCGCGCATCGCGGGCCGCGCGCGCATCCGCACCGAACGCCTCGAACAGCGCTCGATTGAGCGGGTCCTGCACGGCGTCGTATTCGGCATGCCACTGCACCCCTAGGGCAAAGGCCCGCGCCCCGTCGATCGAGATGGCCTCGACCGTGCCATCATCGGCATGGCCCTCGAGCACGATGCGGCCACCCGGGCTCCAGACCGCCTGGCCATGCAGCGAGTTCGTCTCCGCCTCGGTGATGCCCAGCAGGCGATGAAACGCGCCGCCTTCGCGAAAGTGGACGCGGTGGCGCTTGGCGAAGATCACACCGTGATCCTTCTCGCCCTTGGGCATGCGGTGGTTCATGCGCCCCGGCAGGTCACGGATCTCGGGATGCAATGTGCCGCCGTAGGCCACGTTCATTTCCTGGATGCCGCGGCAGATGCCGAAGACCGGCTTGCCGGCCTCGGTCATCGCGCGGATCAGCGGCAAGGTCACGCCGTCGCGTCCCCGGTCGAACGGACCATGCGCCTCGGTCTCGGCCTCGCCATAGCATTCGGGATGCACGTTCGGGCGCGCGCCCGTCAGCACCAGCCCGTCCAGCAGGTCGACCAGCTCGCCGGTCGAGGCCGCATCCGGCATTCCAGGCAGGATCAGCGGCAGCCCGCCCGCCACCGCCGCCACCGCCTCGGGCGTGCGCTCGCCGCAGATCTGGGCGAGGAAGGTGTCGTCGATCATGTGCCGATAGGCGGTGACGCCAATGACAGGACGGCTCATTCGCGTTCCTCCCGACGCGCCGGGGAGCGCGTCGCCAGCGGCTGCCGACCATCGGTCGCCCCGGGCCTCCGGACCCTTGGGCCCGGCACCAGGCGCCCCGCGATCGCGCGAGCCGGCCTCAAATCTGCTTTTCCGGCATCCTGACCACCAGCCCGTCCAGATCCCCCGTCACTTTGAGCTGGCAGGTGAGCCGCGAGTTGTCCTGCGGCTCGTAGGCGAAGTCGAGCATGTCGCTCTCCATCTCCTCGCGCGGCGGCAGGCGATCCACCCATGCAGGATCCACATAGACATGGCAGGTCGAGCACGCACAGGCGCCGCCGCAATCGGCATCGATGCCGGGGATGTTGTTCGTCACCGCCCCTTCCATGACGGTGAGCCCCTCGGCCACGTCGACGGTGTGCTCGGTGCCGCTGTGCTCGATATAGGTGATCTTGGGCATTAGGGTCCTCGTCCGCGCGATTCCTGCCGCTACTTAGCCTCTTGCGAGCCAGAGCGGAAGTCCCGGGGGCGCTCACTCGCCGGGCTGGGCCATCGCCGACGGACGCGGCCGCCACAGCGTCTCGTTCCCGGCCTGGGGGTGGCGCGGAACCAGGAAGGCAAGCCCCAGCGACACGATTGCCAGCGCCGCAGCCAGCGCAAAGACCGCGCCGGGTTGCGCCAGCCACAGCAGGCCCAGTGGCGCGGGCAGGGTCACGGCGGCAATATGGTTGATCGTGAACGCCACCGCGGCCGTCGGCGCCTGGTCGGCAGGGTCCGCGATCTTCTGGAAGTAGGTCTTGTGCGCGATCGCGAGCGAGAACAGCATGTGGTCCGCGACATAGAGCGCCATCGCCAGCCACACGCTCCATTCGAAGAAGTAGATCCCGGCATAGAGCGAGAACACCGTGAGCAGGCCGACATATTCGAGCTTCAGCGCCGTCGACTCGCCCAGGCGCTGGATCAGCCTGCCGGCGTAGGGCGCGAACAGCATCACGGCGATGTAGTTGACCAGCATCAGCCCGGTGACCTCGTGCACCTTCAGGTCGAAGCGCTCGACCATCATGAAGGGCGCGAAGACGACGAAGATCTGCCGCCGCGCACCGCCGATGAAGATCAGCGCGTAGTAGAGCCAGTAGCGCCGCCGCAGCACCATCTGCTTGTTCTGGATGACGGGCGCCTCGAAACGCGGAAAGGCGATCCAGCAGAACGCCGCGATCGCGGCGCAGGCCAGCCCCGCCGCCCAGTAGACCGTCGAGTAGCTCAGCCCCAGCTCGCGCCAGGCGAAGATGATCAGGCCGAACACCACCAGCGAGCCGAAGGACCCCGCGGCAACGATGCGGCCGATCGCCCGCGGCGCGTGCTCTTTCGGCAGCCACTGGAGCTGCAGCGACTGGTTGATCGTCTCGAAGTAGTGGAACCCGACCGACGAGAGCGTGGTCGTGATCATCAGCCCCCAGAAGCTGGGGAACTCGCCCGTGATCGCGGTGCCCAGCCCCAGCAGGATCAGCGACAGGTAGGCGAGCAGTTGCTCGCGCATGATCAGCAGGATCCAGACCACGAGGAAGGCGAGGAAGCCGGGGATCTCGCGCGCGACGTGCAGCACGCCGATGTCGAACCCGTCGAAGGCGGCCTTCTCGACCACGAAGTTGTTGAGCAACGCCATCCATGTCGCGAACGCCAGCGGCGAGGCGATGGCCATCAGCATCAACAGGGTCTCGGGCCGCCGCCAGCGCGGCAGATGGTCGACGGCTCCGACGGGGACAGCGGGCTGCGGCATGCAGGGAAATCTCCAGCGAATGCGGTAGCCGTAGCCTGTTCTCCCGGCCCGCACCAGCGCCAAACATCGCAAGACAGTTATTCACGCGGCGCAACAACCCGCACCTGGAACAATCGCCGTCACTGGCGCGCTTGCCCGGCGTCGCGCCCCCGAAGTAGGCTCGCATGCCGCTGTGTCTGGCGCGTGGGGGGTGCTGCATGAGCCCGCTATCGGCCCAAAGCTTGCGGGGCGACATCTTTGGCGGGCTGACGGCGGCGGTGGTCGCGCTGCCGCTGGCGCTTGCCTTCGGCGTCGCCTCGGGCGCGGGGGCAGTGGCCGGGCTCTGGGGCGCGATCGCGGTCGGCTTCTTCGCTGCGGTGTTCGGCGGCACGCGGGCGCAGGTATCTGGCCCGACCGGCCCGATGACCGTCGTGATGGGCGCGGTCGTCGCGCAGTATTCCCACAACCTGGCCGAAGCCTTCACCATCGTCATGCTGGGCGGGCTGCTCCAGATCGGCTTCGGCATGGCGCGGCTGGGGCGTTTCGTCTCCTACACGCCCTACTCGGTCGTCTCGGGCTTCATGTCGGGGATCGGCGTCATCATCATCCTGATCCAGACCATGCCGTTCTTCGGCCTGCCGCCGGCACCGGGCGGGCCGCTTGGCGCAATCGCCGCATGGCCCGCGATCCCCGCGACCCTCAACGCCGAGGCGCTCGCGATCGGCATTGCCAGCCTCTTCGTGATGATCGCCTGGCCGCGCAACGCCGGGCGCCTCGTGCCCGCGCCGCTCGCGGCGCTGGCCGTCGGACTGTTGATGGGGCTGGTCGCGCTCGGCGGCGCACCCGTCATCGGCGAGGTGCCGCGCGGCCTCCCCCACCTCGTCATGCCGGTCATCGTCGTCGAGGACCTGCCTCAGGTGCTGCAGGCCGCGCTGGTGCTCGCGCTGCTCGGCTCGATCGACAGCCTGCTGACCTCGCTTGTCGCCGACTCGATCACTCGCACGCGCCACCACAGCGACCGCGAATTGATCGGTCAGGGCATCGGCAACCTCGCCGCCGGGCTGATCGGCGGCCTTCCGGGCGCCGGCGCCACGATGCGCACGGTGGTGAATGTCCGCGCCGGTGGCACGACACCCGTTTCGGGGGCGCTGCATGCGCTGGTGCTGCTGGCGCTCGCGTTCGGCCTCGGCCCGCTGGCCGAGCGCGTGCCGCACGCCGCACTCGCCGGCATCCTCCTCAAGGTCGGCTGGGACATCATCGACTGGGGCTATCTGAGGCGCCTGCGCCATGCCCCGCGCGACAAGGTGGCGGTGATGCTGATCACGCTGGGGCTGACGGTGTTCGTCGACCTGATCACCGCCGTCGCGGTCGGGCTGATCGTTGCCGGTTTCGCCACCGCGCGCTGGATGGAGGTCGAGGAGATGAAGGGCGTCGAGGCCATCGCCCTGCCCTCGCCCGGGGTCGCCCCCCTGTCGACCGAGACCGAGGCCGCGCTGAGCGGCAGCTCGGGCGCCGTGCAGCTGATCCGGCTGCGCGGGCGTTTCTCCTATGCCTCGGCGCGCCAGCTCACCCGCTCGCTGGCGCGGGCGGTCACGGGGACGCGGGCGGTGGTCTTCGACTTCACCGAGGCCGCGCACATCGACACCTCTGCCGCGATGGCGATCGAGGAGCTCGTTCTCGCCGCGCGCGAGGCCGGCGCGGTCTGCCATGTCGCGGCGCTGTCGGGGACCGCGCAGGCGACGCTCAGCGGGCTCGGCGTGCTCGATGCCGTGGGCGCCCGGCGGGTGCATGCCGACCGGGCCTCCGCCGTCGCTGCGGCCCTTGCCGAAATGGAAGGACGGGCGCCGGCCTGATGGCCGCGCGCCCGCCCGGGACCTCCTGGCGCCCGCTGGCGCCCCCCGTCAGGAGGCGATGCGTCCGCCGCCTTCGCGCGTCACCACGACCACCGAGGGGCGCGGCGGCATGTTGGCCTCGAAATCCGGCCAGCGCGTCGCCGGATCCTCGAAGGTCGAGTCCCGCCCGAACGGCGCGTAGTCGCGCGCACCGTCGGTCGCGGGGTGTTGCACCGCCAGGAACAGGGTCTGCTGATCCGGAGTGAAGTACGGACCACACAGCTCCGCCCCGATGGGGCAGCGGAAGAACAGCTTCGAGGTGCCTCGCCCGGTGCCCTCGGCCTCGAGGGCATAGAGCCCGTCGGCCTTGCCCGTCTTGCTCCAGCCACTGCCCTGATCGGTCGAGACCCACAGCCGGCCATCGGCGTCGATCGCACAGTTGTC
Source organism: Thermohalobaculum xanthum (assembly GCF_016623495.1). Taxonomy (GTDB): domain Bacteria; phylum Pseudomonadota; class Alphaproteobacteria; order Rhodobacterales; family Rhodobacteraceae; genus Thermohalobaculum; species Thermohalobaculum xanthum. Next base: position 92,898 of record NZ_JAEHHL010000002.1, read on the forward strand.
GGGCGAGGCGAACCAGCCATTGGCCGAGGTCTCGGGGTTCCACAGCGCACCGACCTCGGCGACAGCCGGATCGCCGCACTTGACCAGGATCTCCCAGCCCGCCTTGGGCGCGGCATGGTCACCGCCCGGAACGGTAAGCTCGACGATATGGCCGAAGGCGTTCTCGGCCCGCGGGTTGGCGGCGTCGACCTGGTCGGCCTTGCGCCTGGTGTTGTTGGTCAGCAGGACGTATACCTTGTCGCCGGCGGGCTGGACGTCCTCGGGCCGGTCCATCGGCGTCGCGCCCAGAAGATCGGACGCGAGCCGCGCGTCGATCACCACGTCGGCTTGGCTGGCGAAGCCGTTCTCGGCGGTCAGCGGCCCCTGCCCCTGCACCAGCGGCAGCCAGTCGACCGTGCCGTCGTCGTTGAACCGCGCGACCGACAGCTCGCCCTCCGAAAGAAGCCGCATGTCGGCGGCCTTGTCGCCGCTGACCTTGCCAGCCGAGACGAAACGATAGAGGTAGTCGAAGCGCGCATCGTCGCCCGAATAGACCACCACCCGCCCATCGGGGTTCTGGATCATCTCCGCCCCTTCATGGCGGAAGCGGCCCATCGCCGTGTGCTTGACCGGCAGCGCCGCGGGATCCATCGGATCAACCTCGACGATCCAGCCGAAACGGTTGATCTCGTTCGGCTCCTTGTCGATGTCGAAGCGCTCGTCGTACTGGCCCCAGTTGTACCACATGCCCGGGGCGCCATAGCGCTTGTGCCTGGCCGCGTCGGAATTGCCCGAGAGGTCCGGCTTGCCGTCGAAGCCGAGATTGGTCGTCCAGAAATAGCCGTGGAAGTTCTCCTCGGCCATCAGGTAGGTGCCCCAGGGGGTAATGCCGCCCGCGCAGTTGTTGAGCGTGCCGATCACGCGCGTGCCGGTCGGATCGGCCTTGGTGCGCATGCGGTCGGTCCCGGCCGCCGGGCCGTCGATCGCCATTTCCGTGTCCAGCGCCGTGATGCGACGGTTCAGCGGGCTGTCCAGCACCACCGACCATCGCCCGTCAGCGTCGCGGGCGATCTCGACCACGGTGCCGCCATGGGCGGCCATCTCGATCTCGGCCAGCTCGCGCGTCATCCCGGCGAAGTCCGCCTTGTCCTGCCGGCCGAGGCCGGGGAACATCATTTCCTCGTTGGTGTATTCGTGGTTCACGCACAAGACGCCGCGCCTGCCCTCGGCGTCGAGGGGCACGAAGCCGACATAATCGTTGTTGTAGCCGAACTGCTTCTTCTGCGCCGCGGCGTTCTGGTTCATCGGGTCGAAGGCGGGCGCGTCAGCGGTGATGGGGTCTCCCCAGCGCAGCAGGATCTCGGCGCGGTAGCCCGGCGCGACATGATGCTTCTCGTCGACGCCCGCCTCGATCTCGTCGAATGCATAGCGCGAAGCACCCGCCCCAGCCGCCCGCGCCTCGGTGGCAGCGAGCATGGCGGTCGAGCCGAACAGCGCCGTCGCCGCCCCCACACCCAGCGCACCGCGCAGCACGTCGCGCCGGCCGTAGCGGCGGTTGATCACGTCGCCGAGGGTCTCGCTCAGCCGGTCATGGGTGGGGATGTCGTCGGCGGCCTCGAAGGCCTCGGCCTTGTTGGCGAAGGAATCGTCGCGGATCATCGGATCGTCCTCTGGGGGTTGGTGCCGCGCGCGACGCTAGTGATCCGATGTGACACTTGTTTGACGCCTCCGCGACGTCTGCCCGACAGTCCCGACCCCCGAGGGCGTCGGCTCCGCATCAGAAAATCGCGGGCATTGAGCAGGGTCAAGGCGCGAGCGCGCTGAAAATGATAAGGGAAAACAAGATCTGAAGGAATGAAAGGCGCCTCGTGATGCCTCTCACCGACCAGGAGATCGCCCTGATCCGCGAGAGCTATGCCCTGCTCGAGCCACGGATCGAAGATGCCTCGATCATCTTCTATGAAAGGCTGTTCGAGATCGCGCCCGAGTTGCGCGCCATGTTCCGCGGCGACATCGGCGAGCAGGGCATGAAGCTGATGACGGCGATCACCGCGATCATCCAGTTGCTCGACGCCCCCGACGAGCTTCGCGGACGCCTGCGCCGGCTCGGCACGGGCCATGCGGCCCTCGGCGTGACCTACGAGCATTTCCAACCCTTCGGCACCGCGCTTTGCCACACGATCGAGGAGGTGCTGGGCGACCGGCTGAGCCCCGACGCCGCTTATGCGTGGAAGCATGCCTATGCCGAGATCGCCGTCGGCATTCTCGAAGGGTTCAACGGCAAGGGCATGGACGGCACCGCCTCGGGCGCCAACGCCTAGCAGCCCTCCGGAATGGAAGAAGGGCCGCCCGTCGGGGCGGCCCTTGATCGAATTCGGCGGTCCGAGGGGACGTCAGTTCTGGGCGTAGAACTCGACGACCAGGTTCGGTTCCATCTGCACCGGGTAGGGCACGTCCGAAAGGCTGGGCACGCGCACGAAGGTCGCGGTGCCCTTCGAGTGGTCGACCTCGAGGTAATCCGGCACGTCGCGCTCGGCCGACTGCGAGGCCTCGATGACCAGCGCCATGTTGCGCGCCTTGTCCGAGATGGTGATCACGTCGCCCTCGCCCACGCGGGCCGAGGCGATGTTGCAGCGCTTGCCGTTCACCATCACGTGGCCGTGGTTCACGAACTGGCGCGCGGCGAACATCGTCGGCACGAACTTCGCGCGGTAGACCACCGCGTCGAGGCGCTGCTCGAGCAGGCCGACAAGGATGTCGCCGGTGTCGCCGCGGCGGCGCTCGGCCTCGGCATAGATGCGGCGAAACTGCTTCTCGGTCAGGTCGCCGTAATAGCCCTTGAGCTTCTGCTTGGCGCGCAGCTGCGTACCGAAGTCGGAAAGCTTGCCCTTGCGGCGCTGGCCATGCTGGCCGGGGCCGTATTCGCGGCGGTTCACTGGGCTCTTCGGGCGGCCCCAGATGTTCTCGCCAAGACGACGGTCGATCTTGTATTTGGCGGACGTGCGCTTGGTCACGGCCTTCTCCTTCGGTCAATATGCAAGGCGGCCTCCTCTCCCCGGGCTCATTCCCGAAGCGACAGGATCCCGCTTGCGCGGGCCGCGGACGCCAGAACGTGACCACCGCCCCAACGGGCGGCGGCGATGGCGCGCTCTATACAGGGTTTTCGCCGCAAGTCAAATGCTCGCCCGCAGGCACGGCGCCAGCTGCATACCTCGTTGGCGCGCCGCGCGCTTGACCCCTGCTGCAAGTCGCCGTCACGATCGCCGGCCATGAAGAATATCCTGATCACCGGCGCCTCGCGCGGCATTGGCCGCGCCACGGCCCTTCTTGCGGCAGACCGGGGCTGGTCGGTCGCGATCAACTATGCCAGCGACGCGGCGGCGGCACGGTCGGCGGCGCGCGAGGTCGAGGCACGCGGGTCGCGCGCGCTGACGGTGCAGGGCGACGTGACGGACGAGGCGGCGGTTGCCGCGATGTTCGACACCGCGCTCGACGGGCTCGGCGGTCTCGACGGTGTCGTGGTCAATGCCGGCGTCGTGGCGCCCTCGCTCCCGCTGGCCGAGATGTCGCTCGAACGGCTGCAGCGGGTCTTCGACATCAATGTCCTCGGCAGCTACCTGACCGCACGCGAGGCCGCGCGCCGGATGTCGACCGACCGCGGCGGACGCGGCGGCGCGATGGTCGTCGTCTCCTCCGCCGCGGCACGGTTGGGCTCGCCCAACGAATACGTCGACTATGCCGGCGCCAAGGCGGCGCTTGATGCAATGACCATCGGGCTGTCGAAGGAACTGGGCCCCCGGGGAATCAGGGTCAACGCGGTGCGCCCGGGACTGATCGAGACCGACATCCACGCAAGCGGCGGCCAGCCGGACCGCGCAGCGCGTCTGGGCGCCGCGACCCCGCTGGGCCGTGCAGGCTCGGCTGACGAGGTCGCCGAGTCGATCGTCTGGCTGCTCTCGGACGCCGCCGCCTACGCCAACGGCGCCATCCTCGACATCACCGGGGGGCGTTGAGGCCCGGTCACATCGTCACGGCTTCATCCGCCACGGCCGGGCGAAGGCGCCCAGCACCTTCTCGATCGCCTCGGCGTCTGCGTTCGGCCCCTCGACCGCGATCTCGGCGGTCAAGCCAAGCCTGGGATCCTCGACGACCGTCACCTCGGCCCGGATCCCGGCGGCCAGCAGGGCGCGCGTGTAGATGCGCGCCGTCGCCCGCTTGCGCAGGTCGGGCTTGAAGATCTTGCCCACGGCGGTCTTGGGAAGCTCGTCGAGGATCTCGATCGACTTGGGAACCGCGGCCTTCTCGGCGATCCGGCTCGCGGCGAATTCAAGGAGTTCGGCCTCGGTCGCCTGCGCGCCCATGGCAAGCTCGATATAGGCGCAGGGCACCTCGCCCGAATGCGCGTCGGGCTGGCCGATGGCGCCGACGAAGGCGACGGCCGGATGGCCGGCCAGGGCCTCCTCGATCAGCGCGGGGTCGATGTTGTGGCCGCCACGGATGATCAGGTCCTTCGCGCGCCCGGTGATCCAGATATAGCCGTCCCCGTCGATCCGCCCCAGGTCGCCGGTCCTGAGCCAGTCGCCCGGCTGCGCGAACAGCTCGGCATTGCGCGTCTCGTCCTTGTAGCCGGGAAAGACGCCGGGCGAGCGGATGCAGATCTCGCCGATCTCGTCGACCCCGCAGTCCCGCACGATGCTGGCGCCCGGGCCGCATATCAGGATCGAGACCTCGGTATAGGGGATCGGCAGGCCGACCGAGCCGATCTTGCGCTCGCCATCGGGCGGGTTGAGCGACACCAGGCAGGTCGCCTCGGTCATGCCATAGCCCTCGAGGATCATCACGCCGGTCGCCTCCTCGAAGCGGCGGAACAGCTCGACCGGCAGGGGCGCCGAGCCGCAGAGCGCGTATTTCAGGCTCGAGACGTCCGCATCGATGGGCCGCTGCATCAGCGCCGAGGCAGCCGTCGGCACCATCACCATGAAGCTCACGCGCCAGCGCGCGACCAGCTTCCAGAAATTGTCCATTACACCCTCGCCCCGGAAGCCCGCGGGCGTCGGCAGCACCAGGTGAGCGCCCGATGCGAGCGCGGTCATCGTCACCGGGTAGGCCGCGAGCACATGGAACAGCGGCAGCGGGCAGATCAGCACGTCCTCGTGACCGATCAGGCACAACGCGCCGACGCGGCCATTATAGACCATGCCGCGCTGGCAATGGCGCGCGATCTTGGGATGCCCGGTGGTCCCGCCGGTATGGAAGGTCGCGGCGATCCGCCCGGGATCGGGGTTCTCGTCGAAGTCCAGCCGGTCGCCGCGCTCCTTCGCCAGCTCGGCCCGGAAATCGAGGACGCGGGCGTTGTGGCGGCGCTCGACCCGCGGCCGCAGCAGGGGGATGAGCCAGGACAGCGGCGGCTTCAGGTAGCGCTTGAGATCGACCTCGAGCACGGTCTCGACGTCCGGTGCCTCGGCCACCGCGGCATGCACCTTTTGGGCGACATCGGTCTTCACGAAGGGGGCGAGGGTGACGACGACCTTGGCCCCGGACTCGCGCAGGATCGCGGCGATCTGCGCTGTCTCGAGCAGCGGGTTGACCGGGCTGACGACACCCGCGGTCACGCCGCCCAGCAGCGTGAGCACCGTCTCGGTCGCGTTCGGCAGCACATAGGCCACGGCGTCGCGGTCGCCCACGCCGAGCCGGCGAAAGAGGTTGGCGGCCTGCGTCACCTGGGCCATCAGCGTCGCCCAGTCCAGCGTCTCGGCCGCGGCATCCGCCTCGCCCCGCAGCTGGAAACTGACCGCTGGGCGCGAAGGATGCCGCCCTGCGGTCTCGCACAGCATGCCATAGACCGTGCCATCGACCCAGCGCGTGTCGGTCGGCACTGCCTCGATATCCTGCTTGTCCTCGAGCGTCGCCCAGACGACGTGGTCTTCCGTCATCTCTCCTCCCTCGTCGCATCACGACCGGCGCGCCGCTCCGCGTTCCTCGCGTTCTTCCCGAGTTGTCCCTTCATGAATACATGAGGTCGCCCCCCCGGCAAGCCGCGCCGCGCCGTCACGCCGGTCGGGCGCCGGGGTGGGCAAGGCGGCACGCGCAGGATATCTGTCGCGCATGGGACGCAAGGGACAGCCGCCTGATCGGATCGCAACCTGCTGCTATTGCGGATCGCGCTCGATCCTGCCGTCCGGCGGGCGGCGCGAGCGGCTTGTCTGCCATGGCTGCGGCGCCCCGATCCGCGTGCTGGAAATTCTCGGGGCGCGGGATGCACCCGGTCGGCGACCTGCCGTCCCCCACCCGGCCGAGAGGCCGGGCGCCCATCAGGCCAAGGACCGCGCCGTCAGGCGCAAGAAGGGCAAGCGCAAGCCCGGACTGATCGCGCGGCTCGGCCGCGTCCTCGACGATCTCGACGACATCCTCGATATCTTCGACTGATTTCCCCGCCGGCTTCCGCGCCGGCACGCGCGCCCTACTCGGCCGCCAGACCTTCGGTGAACTGCAGCCGCGCGAGCCGGGCGTAGAGCCCGCCGCCCGCCACCAGCTCGTCATGCGTGCCCGAGGCGACGAGTCGCCCCTCCTCCAGCACCAGGATGCGGTCGGCGCGCTTCACCGTCGCCAGACGGTGCGCGATGACCAGCGTGGTGCGCCCCTGAGACAGCCGCTCGACCGCGGCCTGCACCGCCCGCTCGCTCTCGGCGTCGAGCGCCGATGTCGCCTCGTCCAGCAGCAGGATCGGCGCGTCGCGCAGGATCGCGCGAGCGATGGCAATGCGCTGCTTCTGCCCGCCCGAGAGCAGGACGCCGCGCTCGCCAAGCCAGGTGCCGTATCCGTCCGGAAGGCGGGTGATGAAGTCATGCGCCGCGGCGGCCTTGGCCGCGGCCTCGACCTCGGCGTCCGACGCATCGGGGCGGCCGAACCGGATATTGGCGGACACGCTGTCGGCGAAGATCACGGGCTCCTGCGGCACCAGCGCGATCAGGCGGCGCAGGTCGCTCAGCCGCAGCCGGTCGATCGGCGTGCCGTCGATACGGATTTCACCCGACTCGGGGTCGTAGAACCGCAGCAAGAGCTGCAGCACCGTCGTCTTGCCGGCACCCGAGGGGCCGACCAGCGCCACCGTCTGGCCCGGCTCGACGCTCAGCGACAGATCGTCCAGCGCCGGCGTCTCGCTGCGCGACTGGTAGACGAAGCGGACATGGTCGAACTCGATGCGGCCCTCGGCCGGGTCGGGCGCGGGCAGCGGGTCGGCCGGCTCGGCCACCGGGTTTGGCATGGCCATCAGCTCCGCCAGCCGCTCGGTCGCACCCGCTGCGCGCTGCAACTCGCCCCAGACCTCGGACAAGGCACCGACGGCGCCCGCGGTGAACACCGCGAACAGCACGAACTGGGTCATCTCGCCGGGGCTCATGCGACCGGCGATGACGTCCCGCGCGCCGATCCAGATGACGCCGACGATGCCGGCGAAGATGAAGAATATGACCAGCACGGTCAGCAGCGAGCGCGCCCCGATCCGCGCGCGCGCCGCGTCGAACGCGGCCTCGACCTTGCCCGAGAACACCCGCCGCGCCTCGCCGTCGTAGTTCATGGCCTGCACGGTCTGGGCAGCCTGCAGCATCTCGCCGGCATGGGTCGCGCTTTCGGCCACCATGTCCTGGCTCAGCCGAGACAGGCGGCGCACACGGCGGCCCAGCACGAGGATCGGAAACACCACCACGGGCACGATCAGCAGCGTCATCCCCGTCAGCTTGGGCGAGGTCCACAGCAGCATGCCGATGCCGCCGAACAGCAGCAGGATATTGCGAAGCGCGATCGAGGCGGTCGAGCCCACCACCGACTGGATGATCGCTGTGTCGGCGGTGAGGCGGCTCAGCACCTCGGTCGTCATGACCTTCTCGTAGAACGCCGGGGCCATGCCCGCGACATGGCCGAAGACCGCCTTGCGCAGATCCGCGATCACCCTCTCGCCCAGCCAGGTGACCATGTAGAAGCGCATGGCCGTTGCAATGGCAAGCAGCGCCGCGACGCCCAGCAGCGCGAGGAAATAGCGATCAATCAGATCGCTGTCGCCGCGCATGATCACGTCGATCACGCGACCGAAGGCCACCGGCACCGCCAGGGTGAAGCCCGCCGCCGCGACCAGCGCGAGGATCACCAGCCCGATATGCCGCTTGTAGGGCAGGAGATATGGCATCAACCCGCTCAGCGGGCCGAGGCGGGCCGATTTCGCCCTGTCACGCAGGTCGTCTGCGCTGGCTGCGCCGTTCGATCCTCTCGCCGCTCGCACGCACCCCTCCCAGGTCCGGTTCGGTCGCCGCTGGTGATATCAATCTCGGGCGCCTGCCCGCAAGGCGCGCGGATCGCCGCAGCACCGCGCCTGCCCGGGCGGATGGCAGTCACGAATCTCTGACCCGCCGCATCTTGGCCGATGACGCACCGGCAACTTCATGCCACAAGGGGCGCAAGGACGGCCCGGCCGCCGGTCCGCCCCTGATTTCTCCGGTCGCGCCCGCAACTGATGCCGTGACCCCGCCAGAGACTGCATACGCACGCGCATGACCGCCCTGATTTCATTCACATCGCTCTTCATCTCGATCTTTCTGGTGCAGATGGGCTCGGGGTCGCTCGCGCCGCTCGACGCGCTGGCCGGGGTCGCGCGCGGGTTCACGACCGAGGAGATCGGCCTTCTGGGCTCGGCACATTTCCTCGGCTTCTTCATCGGCTGCTTCATCACGCCACGCCTGATCGGCACGGTGGGCCATTCGCGCTGCTTTGCCGCGGCGGCGGCGATCGGGGCGACGGGCGCGCTCCTGCACCCCGTGCTGGAGGGACCGTGGTTCTGGGCCGGGCTCAGGGCGCTCACCGGCATCGCCATCGCGTCGGCCTACACGGTGGTCGAATCATGGCTCCAGGCGAAGGTCGAGAACCACAACCGCGGGCGCATCTACGGCGTCTTCCGCGTGGTCGATCTGCTGGGGCAGGTCTCGGCCCAGGCGATGATCGCCGTGCTCGACCCGGCAAGCTACGTCGCCTACAACATCGTCGCGGTGTTCTGCGTCATCTGCCTGCTGCCGCTCGCGCTCACCCGCCGCGTTGCGCCCGAGACGCCCAAGGCCCCGCGGCTGCGGCCCCTTGCGGCGCTACGCCTCTCGCCCTCGGCGGTGGTGGGGGTGATCGTGGCGGCGATGACCGGCTCGGCCTTCCGCATGGTCGGCCCGCTCTACGGGTTCGAGAAGGGCCTTTCGCAGGACGAGATCGCCATCTTCCTTTCCGCCGCGATCGTTGGCGGCGTGATCGCGCAGTTCCCGGTCGGCTGGGTGGCCGACAAGATCGACCGGCGGGCGGTACTGATGGGCCTCTCGGCGCTGGCGGTTCTCGGATGCCTGTGGATGTCGCTGCTGATGCCGGCGGGCTCGCCGATGCTGCTGTTTGCCGGCGCGGCGATCTTCGGGGCGACGGCCTACCCCATCTATTCCGTCGCCGCGGCCTATGCCAACGACTTCGCGCCGGCTGATTTCATCGTCGAGCTCTCGGCGGCGCTGCTCTTCTACTTCTCGGTCGGCGCGATCTTCAGCCCGCTGATCTCGGCCTGGCTGATCTCGGCCTACGGGCCCGACGCGCTGTTCCTGTTCGTTGCCGCGGCCCATCTTGCGCTGATGCTCTTCGCCCTCTACCGCATGACGCGACGCCGCGCGCCGGCACCGCAATCGGCCTACAGCTACACGCCGCGCACATCGATGATCCTCGCCCGTCTGTTCAAGCCGTCCCGCGACGGCGACGACGGCACCCCCGACCAGACGGAACGGAGACTGTGACGATGAAGCTCTATCACTCACCGACCTCGCCCTATGTCCGCAAGGCCATGGTCATCCTGCATCTGGGCGGCATCGCCGGCCGCGTCGAGTTGGTCGCCGGCGGCGGCACGCCGCTCGCCCCGAACGCGGGCACGGTCTCGGCCAACCCGCTTGGCAAGGTGCCGTGCCTGATCACCGATGCGGGCGAGGCGATCTTCGACAGCCGGGTCATCTGCCGCTACCTCGACCACGTCGCCGGCACCGGCCTCTACCCCGCCGACGACAGCATCTGGGGCGTGCTGACGCGCGAGGCGCTGGCCGACGGCATCCTCGATGCGGGCATCCTCGCGGTCTACGAGAAGCGCCTGCGGCCCGAGGAGATCCGCATGCCCGCCTGGGTCGAGGCGCAGACCGTCAAGATGCGCCGCGCGATCGAGACGCTCGAGCACGGCTTCGCCGCGCTGTCGGGCCCGGTGCGGGCCGATCACATCGCCATTGGCTGCGCGCTCGGCTATGTCGACTTCCGCTTCGGTGACCTCGGCTGGCGCGCCGGCGCGCCAAAGCTCGCCGCCTGGTACGAGGCCTTCGCCGCCACGCCCGCCATGTCCGAGACCGCGCCGAAGGAATAACCCCCTGCCCGCCCAGGCCGCCATGATCCCCTGGACCGAGATCCTGACCGCCTGGGCGGTGTTCGCGGCCAACGTGCTCTCGCCCGGCCCGAACGTGTTCAACACCATCGCCATCGCGCTTGGCTCAGGCCGCTCGGTGGCGCTCGCGGTCGTGCCCGCGGTGGCGCTCGGCGTGCTGGCCTGGGCGCTCGCCCTGATCCTCGGCGCGGCCTTCCTGTTCGAGCGCGCGCCCTGGGTCGAGGCTTCGCTCACCGCGCTGGGCGGCGGGCTCCTGGTCTGGTTCGGCAGCCGCTACCTGCATCGCGCCTGGCACTGGTCGGCGCAGATCGGCCGGTCGCGCATGATGAGCGCGCGGCAGGCGTTCGCCGTGACGCTGGGAATCCTCGCCACCAACCCCAAGGCGCTGACCACCTGGATCGTGCTGATCTCGATCTTCCCCGCCGCGCAGGCGAAGGCGCAGGGCATCGCGGTGATGGCGCTGGGCGCCGCGGTGGTCGCCGCGACCGTGCACCTGGGCTACGCCCTGGCGTTCTCGACGCGCCGCGCGGCCGAGGCCTATGCCCGCGCCGGACGCTGGATCAACGCGGGCGTCGGCGTCTTCTTCACGGCCCTCGGCCTCAGCCTGCTCGCCGGTGTCGCCGGCCTCGTCTGACCGCCCGGCACCGCGCAGCGGCGTTGCAACTGTCCCGCCATGCTGCAAAGTGGCGTCGGAACCATCGACAAGGCCCCGATGAAAGTCGAACTGCGCGATCTCGAGATCCTCGCGGCGCTGGCCAAGCACCGCCACTTCACCCGCGCCGCCGAGGCCTGCGGGATCTCGCAGCCCGCGCTCTCCTCGCGCATCGCCAATCTCGAGACGGTGATCGGCATGGCGCTGGTGCGCCGAGGCTCGCGCTTCGGCGGGTTCACCGAGGAAGGCGAGATCCTGCTCAAATGGGCGCGCCGCATCCTCGCCGAGAACGACGCCATGCTGCAGGAGATGACCAACGCCCGTGGCGTGGTGGCGGGCCGGGTGGTGATGGGGGTGATCCCCACCGCGCTGGGCCAGGCCACCCGGCTGGCCGCGGCGGTCAAGCGCAAGCATCCTCGCGTCGTGCCCGAGATCCGCTCGGCCTCGTTCGCCGAGATCGAGACCGGCCTCGGCGCCGGGAACTTCGACCTCGGCCTCTCCTATCTCGAAGACCGCGCCGCCACCCGCTTCAAGGCGCTGCCCCTCTACCGCGAATCCTACGTGCTGGTGCTGCCCGTAGCGCTCGGCACGCCCGCGCGCGGCGCGATCACCTGGCGCGAGGCCGCCGACCACCCGCTCGCGCTGCTCACCCCGAACATGAAGAACCGCCAGATCATCGACGCCGCCTTCCGCGAGGCCGGCGTCATGCCCCGCGCCGTGTTCGAGACCGACGACCTCTCGGCGCTGTTCAGCTATGTGGCCGACAGTGATTCGGCCACCATCGCGCCGGCCAACGCAACCGACACGCGCTACTTCGGACCCGGTTTCCTGACCCTTCCGCTGGTCGAACCCGAGATCCGCCGCACCGTCGCGCTGCTCACGCCCGAGACCGGATTCGAGCCTCCTGCCGTATCTGCTACCTTGCGCGTCGCTTCCGTGCTGTCGGCCTCCGCTTCATAAGCGGAAATTATCAAGCGATTGACAAAAGCCTCTTGAACGCCCGGGGCGTTCTGGGGTTTCTGTGGTATACCACGAAAACGGAAAACTTCATCGGGGGCGCTGATGGCACCGCTGGACGACAAGCCCGGGGTCTGGAAATCGGGTAAGGGCAAGGGACGCAGGACGCCCAAGGGCCGCCAGTTCGACGACGGCGCGCTGGCCGATGTGCGGGCGCTGCTGGGCGACCGCCCGCGCCGGCGCGACCTGCTGATCGAGTTCCTGCACCTGATCCAGGACAAGTACGGGCACCTGTCGTCGGCGCATCTGAGGGCGCTGGCCGAGGAGATGCGCCTCGCCCAGGCCGAGGTCTGGGAGGTCGCGACCTTCTATGCCCATTTCGACCCGGTGAAGGAGGGCGAGACCCCGCCGCCCGCGCTCACCATCCGCGTCTGCGACTCGCTTTCCTGCGAGCTGGCAGGTGCCCAGCAGCTGCTCAAGGCGCTGCAGGACGGCATGAACCCCGCCCAGGTCCGCGTGCTGCGCGCGCCCTGCATGGGCCGTTGCGACACCGCCCCGGTGCTCGAGATCGGCCATAACCACATCGACCACGCCACCCCCGAGAAGGTCGAGGCGGCAATCGCGGCCGGCGACACCCACGCGCATCTGCCGGATTACGAGACCTATTCCGCCTATGCCGCCGAGGGTGGCTACGAGACGCTGAAGGCGCTCCGCGCAGGCTCGGCCACGCCCGACGAGGTGCAGGAGAAGGTGCTCGCCTCGGGCCTCCGCGGCCTCGGCGGCGCCGGCTTCCCGTCGGGCCGCAAGTGGTCCTTCGTGCGGGCCGAGCCGGGGCCGCGCTACCTCGCCGTCAACGGCGACGAGGGCGAGCCCGGCACCTTCAAGGACCGCTTCTACCTCGAGCGCACGCCGCACCCCTTCCTCGAAGGCATGCTGATCGCCGCCTGGGCGGTCGAGGCCGAGAAGGCCTTCATCTACATGCGCGACGAGTATCCGGCGGTGCTCGAGATCCTGCGCCGCGAGATCTCGGCGCTCGAGGAGGCCGGCATCGTCGAGCCCGGCTACATCGACCTGCGCCGCGGCGCCGGGGCCTATATCTGCGGCGAAGAGTCGGCGATGATCGAGTCGATCGAGGGCAAGCGCGGTCTGCCCCGCCACCGGCCTCCTTACGTCGCGCAGGTCGGCATCTTCGACCGCCCGACGCTGGTTCACAACGTCGAGACGCTCCACTGGGTCGCCCGCATCTGCCGCGAGGGCCCCGAGATCCTGTCGTCGGTCGAGAAGAACGGCCGCAAGGGGCTGCGCTCTTACTCGGTCTCGGGCCGGGTGAAGAACCCGGGCGTGCACCTGCTGCCCGCGGGCTCCACGATCACCGACATCATCGAGGCCGCGGGCGGCATGCTCGACGGCCACGCCTTCAAGGCCTACCAGCCGGGCGGCCCGTCATCGGGCCTCCTGCCCGCCTCGATGGCCGACGTCCCCCTCGACTTCGACACGCTCCAGCCGCATGGCAGCTTCATCGGCTCGGCCGCGGTCGTGGTATTGTCGGACAAGGACTCGGCCCGCGACGCCGCGCTCAACATGCTGAAGTTCTTCGAGGACGAAAGCTGCGGCCAGTGCACGCCCTGCCGCGTCGGCTGCGAGAAGGCGGTCAAGCTGATGGAAGCCGACAAGTGGGACACCGGGCTCCTCGAGGAGCTCAGCCAGGCGATGGTCGACGCCTCGATCTGCGGCCTTGGCCAGGCGGCGCCGAACCCGATCCGGCTGACGATCAAGCACTTCCCGGAGGAAATCTGACATGGCTGACGGCGGAAAGATGGAAGCGATCACCTTCACGCTCGACGGCCGCGAGGTCACGGCCCAGCCGGGCGAGAGCATCTGGCAGGTCGCCAAGCGCGAGGGCACGCTGATCCCGCATCTGTGCCACAAGGACACGCCGGGCTACCGCTCGGACGGCAACTGCCGTGCCTGCATGGTCGAGATCGACGGCGAGCGCACGCTCGCGGCCTCCTGCGTGCGCATGCCGAGCCCCGGCATGAAGGTCAGCACCGGCTCCGAGCGCGCCGACAAGGCCCGCAAGATGGTCATGGAGCTGCTGGTCGCCGACCAGCCCGCGCGCAACGACGCCCATGACCGCGACAGCCACCTTTGGGACATGGCCGACCGCCAGGGCGTGACCGCCAGCCGCTTCCCGAAGATCGAAGCCGAGCGCGTGCCCCTGCTCGACGCCAGCCACGTCGCGATGAAGGTCAATCTCGACGCCTGCATCCACTGCAACCTGTGCGTCCGGGCCTGCCGCGAGGTCCAGGTGAACGACGTGATCGGCATGTCGGGCCGCGGCCACGACGCCAAGATCACCTTCGACTTCGACGACCCGATGGGCGCCTCGACCTGCGTCGCCTGCGGCGAGTGCGTCCAGGCCTGCCCCACCGGCGCGCTCATGCCCGCCACCGCGGTGGACGAGGCGCAGAAGGGCTCGTCGCTCGACTATGACCGCGAGGTCCAGTCGGTCTGCCCCTATTGTGGCGTGGGCTGCCAGCTCAGCTTCAAGATCAAGGACGACAAGATCGCCTGGGTCGACGGCATCGACGGTCCCGCGAACGAGAACCGGCTCTGCGTCAAGGGCCGCTTCGGCTTCGACTACGTCCGCCATCCGCACCGGCTGACCAAGCCGCTGATCCGCCGTCCCGACGCACCCGACAAGGGCCTCAACGTCGACCCGGCCAACCCCTGGACGCATTTCCGCGAGGCGACCTGGGACGAGGCGCTCGACGCCGCGGCCGCGGGCCTCGCCAAGCTGCGCGGCTTCTTCGGCGGCAAGGCGGTCGCGGGCTTCGGCTCGGCCAAGTGCTCGAACGAGGAAGCCTATCTCTTCCAGAAGCTGATCCGCACCGGCTTCGGCCACAACAACGTCGACCACTGCACCCGGCTTTGCCACGCCTCGTCGGTGGCGGCGCTGATGGAGAACGTGGGCTCGGGCGCCGTGACCGCGACCTTCAATGAGATCGAGAACGCCGACTGCGCCATCGTGATCGGCTGCAACCCGACCGAGAACCACCCCGTCGCCGCGACCTACTTCAAGCAGTTCGCCAAGCGCGGCGGCAAGCTGATCGTCATGGACCCGCGGGCCCAGGCGCTCAAGCGGCACGCGAGCCACATGCTCCAGTTCCGCCCGGGCACCGACGTGGCGATGCTCAACGCCATCATGCACGTGATCGTCGAGGAGAAGCTCTACGACCGCAACTACGTGCAGGGCTTCACCGAGGGCTTCTTCCAGCTCCGCGACCATCTCAAGGACTACGCGCCCGAGAAGATGGCGCCGATCTGCGGCATCGAGGCCGATGTCCTGCGCGACGTCGCCCGGACCTTCGCCAACGCCAAGGCCGGGATGATCTTCTGGGGCATGGGCATCAGCCAGCACATCCACGGCACCGACAACTCGCGCTGCCTGATCTCGCTCGCGCTGCTGTGCGGCCATGTCGGCCGGCCCGGCTCGGGCCTGCACCCGCTGCGCGGCCAGAACAACGTGCAGGGCGCCTCGGACGCGGGCCTGATCCCGATGGTCCTGCCCGACTACCAGTCGGTGAAGGAAGAGGGCGCGCGCGAGCTGTTCCGCTCGATCTGGCAGATGGAAGTCAACCCCGAGCCCGGCCTGACCGTGGTCGAGATCATCGACGCGATCTACCGCGGCGAGATCAAGGGCATGTACATCCTGGGCGAGAACCCGGCGATGTCCGACCCCGATGTCGAGCATGCCCGCAAGGCGCTCGCGCATCTCGACCACCTCGTGGTGCAGGACATCTTCCTGACCGAGACCGCGAACTTCGCCGACGTGATCCTGCCCGCCTCGGCCTGGCCCGAGAAGACCGGCACGGTGACCAACACCAACCGCCAGGTGCAGATGGGCCGCAAGGCGCTGAACCCGCCGGGCGACGCCAGGGAAGACTGGTGGATCGTGGTGCAGATGGCCAAGCGCCTCGGCCTCGACTGGAAGTACACGCACCCCTCCGAAGTCTTCAAGGAGATGAAGATGGGGATGCAGTCCCTGCGCAACATCTCGTGGGGCCGACTCGAGGAAGAGGGCGCGGTCACCTATCCCTCGCTCAGCCCCGAGGATCCGGGCCAGGCGGTGGTGTTCGGCGATGGCTTCCCGCGGCCCGGCGGCCGGGCGAAGTTCACCCCGGCGCGCGTCACCCCGCCCGCCGAGGTGCCGGACCAGAAGTTCCCGATGATCCTGACCACGGGCCGGCAGCTCGAGCACTGGCACACCGGCTCGATGACCCGCCGCGCCACCGTGCTCGACTGGGCCGAGCCCGAGGCCAACGCCTCGCTCCATCCCAAGACCCTGCGCAAGCTGGGCGTGGAGCCGGGCGAGATGATCCGCATCGAGACCCGCCGCGGCGCCATCGACATCATGGCCCGCGCCGACCGCGCCGTGGCCGAGGACATGGTCTTCGTGCCCTTCGCCTATGTCGAGGCGGCGGCGAACACCCTGACGAACCCGCAGCTCGACCCCTACGGCAAGATCCCCGAGTTCAAGTTCTCGGCCTGCCGGGTCCGCAAGACGGGCGAGGATCCGATCGCGGCCGAGTAAGGGCGGCCGGATCGCGAAAAAACCGGGGGCGCCCGCGAGGGCGCCCCTAGCATTTTCAGCCGACGCCTTGCGGTTTAAATGATCAAGGCATCACCGGAGATTACGTGAACCGCTTCCCGGGTATCGCCACGTAGCCGCGATGGCGCGGAAGGCTCCGCCCCAGCGCTCGAGCCGCCGAGATCTTGATTCGTGAGGGTTCCAAGCAAACGACGCACACCTGCCTCGTTCGCAAATGTCATCCCCGAGAACACTGCGTTCGCCGATAACATAGCGGCCGACAAATCAGCTTGATCTCGCGCGCGACGACGTTTGATCTAACGCGATGACCAAAGCCGTTTTTCAGCACAAGGCAGACTCGATCTATGATGACACGCCGTGGGAGCGTTATGAGTTCCCAAAGCGCTATCTGAGGGACGTCGAGAAAACGAAAGGCGACTGGATCGTCTATTACGAGCCGAGATCTGCCGAGGGAAACCAGGGACGGCTCAGATATTTTGCGACGGCGCGCGTGACTGATGTAGGCCCGAGCACGTCGCACCCCGAGATGTTCATGGCCCACATCGACCCCTCAAGTTACGTCGAGTTCGCTCGACCGGTCGACCGCGTACTCGACGGTCGTGTCATCGAGCGCTCGCTCCGTGCCCCTGACGGAAGCATCGCTCGCGGCGGCAACGTGCAACGTGCAGTCCGCCTCCTGGCGGATGACGAATTCGCCGCCATCGCAGCCCACGGCATAGATGCCTCGCCGGAACGCTGGGAAAGGGAACATGGTTTCTCGGACGAGGCTGCGCTCTTTGAGCGACCGATGATCGAGCGCCTGACGCGCCGCGCCGAGCGAGACGCAAACTTCCGCAAGCAGGTGCTCCGCGCCTACGGCAATCGATGCGCGATCTCGGATTTCGCCCTCGCCAATGGGTTCGGACGGCCCGAGGTCGAGGCCGCGCATATCAGACCTGTTACACATTCGGGGCCAGATACCGTGCGTAACGGCCTTGCGCTGTCTCACACGGTGCACTGGATGTTCGACCGGGGACTGATCACGATCACCGAGGATTTCTCGATCCTGGTGTCGGAAAACAAGGTGCCAAGTGACGTTTCGGCTCGTCTCATCAGGCCTGATCGTCGCCTGCGGCGCCCCGAAAATCGTCGCGATGACCCACATCCGGAATTTCTAAAGTATCATCGCGAGAACATCTTTGGTCGCGGCGAGCCGATGTATACCCTGCCGCCGACATGATTCCGAATGCTCATAAGCAACCGCGCAGGCGGACCATCGGAGAGCGCTCAGAATGAAATCCCTTCACGTCGGCTCGGCGACCATCGACATCATCTGCATCGTCGCCGCCGAGAACATCGAGCGCATGACCTTCACCAACGAGGGCAAGTCCTTCCTGATGGTCGAGTCCGGCCGCAAGGTCCCGGCGGAGTCCATCACCGACCATGTCGGCGGCGGCGCCTGCAACACCGCCGTCAGTCTCGCGCGGCGCGGCTGGCGGACCGAGGTGCTTGCCCGGGTCGGCGACGATCTCAACGCCGACGCGGTGCGCGAGCATCTCGACCGCTACGGCGTCGGCCAAGACCGGCTGATCACCGACCCCGGCGCCGCGACCGGCACCTCGGTGATGATCGCGAGCCATGACCGCAACGCCTCGATCTTCGTGCAGCGCGGCGCAAACGAGAACCTCACCCCCGACGACCTGCCCGAGAGCGGCTTCGCGGGCTACAAGATGGTCTATGTCGCGCCCCTCTCGTCGGGCTCGGCCGACTGCTTCCCCGCCATCGTCGCGGCGGCGAAGCGCTCGGGCGCTACGGTGATCTCGAACCCCGGCATCCGGCAACTCACCTCGCGCACAGCTGCCTTCATCGGCGCGCTTGCCAAGATCGACCTGCTCTCGGTCAACCGCGTCGAGGCCGAGGCGCTGGTCCCCGCCTTCGCCGCCCGCTCGGAAGGGCCCGACCCGGTGCCCCGGGCCGACGCGCCCGCACTGCTCAGGCGCGGCCTCAGCTTCGGCGGCTTCGAGATGGGACTGCTGCGCTTCCTGCACGAGGTGCAAGCCGCCGGGCCGCGCTGGGTGTGCCTCACCGACGGCACCGACGGCGCCTGGCTAGCGGCGCCCGAGGGCGTGTTCTGGCGCCCCTCGGCCCCAGCCGAGGTCGCCGGCACCGCCGGCGCGGGCGACAGCTACACCTCGACCATCGCCGCCGCGCTGACCGAAGGGGCGTCGCCGCAGGACGCGATGCTCGAGGCGGCGGTGAACTCGGCCTCGGTCGTCTCGGTGGTGGACACGACCTCGGGCCTCCTCAACCGCGCGGGCCTCGACGAGGCCCGTCAGCGCGTGGGGGAGATGCCGCTCTACCGCGCCTGATCCTGCGCGGAAGGCCGCCGCTCAGACCGTGCGCAGATAGGCGTCGTACTCGACGTCCGAGACGCGGCCCATCAGGGTCGTGCGCTCCTGCCGCTTGATCGTGGCATAGATGCGCTGGAACTCGGCGCCGAGCCAGCCCTCGACGAAGTCCGAATTGGCGAAGGCCTGCTCGGCCATGACCCACGAGATCGGCAGCAGCTCGCCATGTTCCTCGCTCGCCTCGCCGTAGGTCGGCTCGGGCGGCTCGAGGCCCCGCTGGATGCCGTCGAGCGCGCCGGCCAGCACCGCCGCGGCCATCAGGTAGGCATTGGCGTCCGAGCCCGAGACGCGATGCTCGATCCGCGCGCCCTTGCCCGATGTCTCGGGCACACGCACCGCGGTGCCGCGGTTGTCGATGCCCCAGGCCTTGACCACCGGCGCGTAGGAACCCGGCAGAAGCCGGCGATAGCTGTTGTGGTGCGGCGCATAGAGCAGCATCGTGTCGGCCATGCTTTCCAGCATCCCCGCCACTGCGTGGCGCACGGTCTGGTTTGGCGCCTTGCCCCCGCCGTCGAAGATGTTGCGCCCGGTCTCGTCCAGCAGGCTCAGATGGATATGCTGGCCCGACCCCGCCATGTCGCCGAAGGGCTTGGGCATGAAGCTTGCGTCCATCGAATGCGCGCGCGCCACGCCGCGGATCGCGCGCTTGAGCGCGACCATGTGATCGCAGGCCTCCAGCGCGTCCTCGACATGGCGCAGGTTCATCTCGAACTGGCCCGCGCCGAACTCGCAGATCGCGGTCTCGGCCGGCGCGCCGAGCGCCTGCGCCGCCTCGGTGATCTCGGACAGCACCGGCTCGAAGGCCCGGATCACCGACATGTCATAGAGCTGCGCGCGGCTCAGCCGCCCGCCCGCCACCGGGTTCTTGGGCGGCAGCGGATGCTCGGGATCGATCAGGTAGAACTCCAGCTCCAGCGCCATGACCGGCGTGAGCTTCATCGCCACGGCCCTCTCGACCACGCGGGCCAGAACGCCGCGCGGGTCGTAGTCGCAGACCGCGTCGCCGGTCTCGTTCAGCATCATGCACTGCATCTGCGCCGTCGGTCGCTTGGCCCACAGCATCGGCGCCAACGTCTCGGGCAGCGGCCGCAGGACGCCGTCGGGGTCGCCCACTTCCAGCGCGATGGCGTTCTTGGGCACGTCCGCCCCGAAGATGTCGAGCCCCAGCGTCGAGATCGGCAGCTTCATGCCGCCGTCGCCCATCTTGGCCAGCATGTCGATCGGAACCAGCTTGCCGCGCGGGACGCCGTTGAGGTCGGTCACATAGACCTCGGCCACCTCGATCCGCGGGAACTCGTCACGGAACGCGGCCAGTTGCTCGGCAAAGGTCATGATTATCCTCGGGTCCGCGCATAGAGACAGATCATCTCCAGCGCCAGTGTCGCGCCGGCAAGCGCGGTGATCTCGGCATGGTCATAGGCGGGTGACACCTCGACCATGTCCATGCCCTTGAGGTCGATCCCGCCCAACGCGCGCAGCGTCTCCTTCGCGTGCCAGGTCGAGGGGCCGCCGCAGACGGGGGTGCCCGTGCCCGGCGCGAAGGCCGGGTCGAGATAGTCGATGTCGAAGGTCAGATAGCAGGGCCGGTCGCCCACGACCTTGCGGATCTCGGCCGCCACCTCCTCGGGGCTGCGGCGCAGCACCCAGTTGGCGTCACGGATCTCGAAGCCCATCGGCTCGTCGTTCGTGGTCCTCAGCCCGACCTGGATCGAGGTCGCCGGATCGAGAATGCCGTCCTCGACGGCGCGGCGGAACATCGTGCCATGGTCAATGCGCCCGCTCTCGTCCGAGCCCCAGGTGTCCGAATGCGCGTCGAAATGGATCAGCGACAGCGGCGCGCCATGCTTGGCCGCATGTGCCCTGAGCGATGGGTAGGTGGTGAAATGATCGCCGCCGATCAGCAGCGCCGCCGGCCCCTGCCCGATCACGTGGGAGATCGCCGCCTCGATGCGACCGGGCACCTCGGCGGGGTAGCCCGCATCCCACCAGATGTCGCCCCAGTCGACCACGGCCAACTGCTCGAACGGGTCGACGGCCGAGGGCCAGGCCCGGCTCCAGGCGATGTTGGTCGAGGCCGCGCGCACCGCCCGCGGCCCGAAACGGCAGCCCGACCGCCCGGTGACCGAGGTGTCGAAGGGCACGCCCATCACCGCGAGATCGACGCCCGCAAGATCGCGCGCATAGCGCCGCCGGCAGAAGCTCAACGCGCCCGAATAGAACGGCTCGTCATGGGTGACGGCCTTCGCATCCTCGGCGAGGAAGGCATAGTCCTTGCGGAAGGGGTCGGTCATTCATCAGGTTCCGGCATTTGACATCGGCGCGAATTGTGATCACATCGTGCCGGGAAGATCAAGGGACCTCACGCCGATGAACGCGCCCAGCACGGATGCCCCGGTTCCGGCCCACGAGGCGGTCTACCGCGCGCTGCGCAGCCAGATCCTCGACGGCGAGCTGGCGCCCGGAGCCTCGCTCACGCTGCGCGGCGTGGCCGAGCGGCTCGGCGTGTCGATGACGCCGGCGCGCGAGGCCGTGCGCCGGCTGGTCGCCGAGCGCGCGCTGGCGATGACCGACACGGGCCGCGTGCAGGTGCCGCTGCCCGATGCCGACGCGCTCGACGAGCTGTTCCGCGCTCGCTCGCTGCTCGAGCCCGAACTGGCCGTGCGTGCCCTGCCACGCATCGACAAGGCCCTGATCTCCCAGCTTCGCGCCATCGACGAGCGGCTGGGCTCGTGTCTCGAAGCCGGCGACGCGGCGGGCTATGTCCGGGCGAACAACGCCTTCCACGGCCTGCTTTATTCGCGGGCCGAGGCACCGGCGCTGATGGCGCTGGTCGAGAGCGTCTGGCTCCAGACCTCGCCGGTGATGCGCCGCGTCTACGGCCGCACAGGAACAGGCGCGCTGGTCGATTACCATGAGGCCGCGCTCGACGCCCTGGCCGCGCGCGACGCGGAGGCGCTGGCCGCTGCCATCCGCTCGGACGTCGAGCAGGGCATGATGCTGGCGCGGGAGGCCGCACCGCCCGGCCGTTGAAGCGCGGCCGGCCTCAGTGGTTGCCGCTCCCGTCCTCGACGGCGGTCAGCGAGCTCCGCGTCCAGGTCTGCGGCCGCCGCAGGAAGTCGTGCAGGGTCTTGCCCGGCTCGGCCTTGAACCCGTCGGTCAGCGCCTCGAACTCGTGTATCCGGTCGAGCCGGAATGTGCGGAAGTCCTGGCGCAGCTCGCACCAGGCCGCCAGCACCCAGACCGGCCCGAAGAAGGCCAGCGACAACGGCCTGACGACGCGCGCGGATCCCTGCCCCAGCACGTCGGTATAGGCGAAGCGCACCTTGCGCTGGCGGCGCACCGCGTGGCGCAGTTCGGCAAGATCGAAGCCGATCGGCTCCATCCGGTAGGACGACGGCGCCAGCAGCGCCGTGTTCGCCATGTAGCCGCGCAGCCGCTCGGGCACCACCGCCTCGATCTTCGCCGCCGCGTCCCCTGCAGCCGCGGCAAGCTCGGCATCGCCCCAGGTCTCGACGATGCGCGCGCCCAGGACCAGCGCCTCGATCTCCTGCTCGGTGAACATCAGCGGCGGCAGGTCGTAGCCGGGCCTGAGCACATAGCCGACGCCCGCCTCGCCCTCGATCGGCACGCCGCTCGCGATCAGGTCGCGGATGTCGCGATAGATCGTGCGCTCGGACACCTCCAGCGCCTCGCCCAGCTCGCGGGCGGTGGTGGTCTGCCTGCGGCGCAGGTGCTGGATGATCTCGAAGAGGCGGTCTGCACGGCGCATGGGATCGGGTCTCCGAGGCGGCATCTGCACGGCCACGAAGACTAGGCTAGCACTCCTGACACCATGCTGTCAGGAGCCGTTCGCGGTGCTGACACAACGCTGTCAGTGGACCTGGCGCATGGTGTTTCCCAAGCCCGGCAGCGAGTCGGGCAAGCCCCGGAAACCCATCGACCAAGGAGATCCGACATGACCACCATCGCCCCCCGTCTCGGTGCCGCCGCGGCTCCCGTCGGCCGCCGCCTTGCCGCCGGGCTCGCCCGGCTCCTGAACGCGCTCCACACCGCCTGGTGGCGGCGGCGCACCGCCAGGATCCTCGAGGGCCTCGACGACCGCGTGCTGCGCGACATCGGCGTCAATCGCGGCGACATCGGCGACGTCCTGCGCCGCATAGGGCGCCGCGACTGAGCCCGCGGGCGCGCAAGGCCGACTTGCGCGCCACGCCTACTTCGGCGCCTTGACTGGCGGGGTTTGTGATCACAAAATGCGGTCACCGATTCTCCCGTCCACTCCCGCCTCCGAGGTGACCGAATGACCGCGCCCGTGAACCTGCGTTCGACCGAAGACTACCGCAAGATGGACGCGGCCCATCACTGGCACCCCTTCACCGACACGGCCGAGCTCAACGCCAAGGGCGCGCGCGTGTTCACCGGGGCCGAGGGTGTGTGGCTGCGCGACTCGGAGGGCAACCGCATCCTCGACGGCATGGCCGGGCTCTGGTGCGTCGCCGTGGGCTATGGCCGGCCCGAGATCGTCGAGGCGGTGACCCGCCAGCTGCAAGACCTGCCCTATTACAACACCTTCTTCCAGTGCACCCACCCATCGGCGGCCGAGTTCGCTGAAGCCGTGACCGCCGTGGCGCCCGCGCATCTCAACCGCGTGTTCTTCACCAATTCCGGCTCGGAATCGAACGACACGGTGTTCCGCCTCGCCCGGGTCTACTGGGATTGCATGGACAAGCCCTCGAAGAAGCAGTTCATCGCCCGGCGCAACGGCTATCACGGCTCGACCGTGGTCGGCGCCTCGTTCGGCGGCATGTCGGCGATGCACGGCCAGTCGGACCTGCCGATCGAGGGCATCCACCATATCGGCCAGCCCTACTGGTTCGGCGAGGGGCGCGAGACCGGCATGACGCCCGACGAGTTCGGCCGCGCCCGCGCCCGCGAGCTCGAGGACAAGATCCGCGAGGTCGGCGCCGACAACATCGCCGCCTTCATCGCCGAACCGATCCAGGGCGCCGGCGGCGTCGTCATCCCGCCCGCCAGCTACTGGCCCGAGATCTCGCGCATCTGCCGCAAGCACGACATCCTGCTGGTTGCCGACGAGGTCATCTGCGGCTTCGGCCGCACCGGCAACTGGTTCGGCTCGGACACCTTCGGGATCGAACCCGACCTCATGTCCATCGCCAAGGGCATGACCTCGGGCTACGTCCCGATGGGCGGCGTCATGATCTCGGACCGCGTGGCCGACGTCGTGATCGCCAAGGCGGGCGAGTTCTACCACGGCTACACCTATTCGGGGCATCCCGCCGCCTGCGCCGCCGGCCTCGCCAACCTGCGCATCATGCAGGAGGAGAAGCTGGTCGAGCGCGTGCGCGACGACATTGGCCCCTACATGCAGGCGAAATGGGCGAGCCTGGGCGATCACCCGCTGATCGGCGAGGCCCGCATGACCGGCCTGATCGGCGCCGCCGAGCTGGTACGCCGCAAGGAACCGATCGAGCGCTTCCCCGACGCCGGCACCACCGGCACGCTGTGCCGCAACCTCTCGGTCGAGAACGGGCTGGTGATGCGTGCGGTGGGCGACACCATGGTGATCGCGCCGCCGCTGGTGATCAGCCGCGAGGAGTGCGACGAGCTGGTGGCACGCGCGCGCAAGACCTTCGATCGGCTGGCCGACCACCTCACCCGCGAAGGGGCGCTTTGACCGTCACCCGGACGGCGCGGCGCGCCAAGGCGGCGGCGCCCCCACCCGGCGCAAGAGCGGGCGGCCACGGCCGCCATGCCGCACCCGCCGACAGCGCGAGCCGACCATGACCAGCTACCTCACCGCCAATGACCGCCCCGGCCAGCACCCGCGCAGCTGGTATGCCGACACCGCGGGCCCGATGCCCGACCACCCGGCGCTCGCAGGCGAGGCGCGCGCCGATGTCTGCGTCGTTGGCGGCGGCTATGCCGGGCTCTCGGCGGCGCTGCACCTGGCCGAGCGCGGCTACTCCGTCGTGCTGCTCGAGGCCAACCGCATCGGCTGGGGCGCCTCGGGCCGCAACGGCGGCCAGCTTGGCACCGGTCCACGCCAGGACATCCGCGCCTACGAGGCGAAGATCGGCCGCGACGATGCGCGCAAGGTCTGGGACATCGCGATCGCTGCCAACCGGCTGGTGCGCGAGCTGATCGCGCGCCACGGCATCGATTGCAACCTGACCGATGGCGGGCTCGAGGCTGCGTGGAAACCCGGCCACGCCACCGAGATGGCCGAATACGCCGATCATGTCAGCCGCCACTACGGCCGCGACGACCTCAAGGTGATTGATCGGGCCGCGATGGCCGACTGGCTCGGCACCGGGCGCTACCACGGCGGGCTCTACGAGGGGATGTACGCCCATCTCCACCCGCTACGCCTTGCACTGGGCATCGGCCATGCCGCCGCGGCGGCGGGCGCGCGGCTCCATGAGCTCAGCCGCGTCACGCGCGTCTCGCCGGGACGGGTTGAGACGGAAGACGGCGCGGTTACGGCCGACCACGTGATCCTGGCGATGAACGGCTATCTCGACGGTCTCGTGCCCGCGGTGCAGGCACGCTCGATGCCGATCAACAACTTCATCGCCGTGACCGAACCGCTGGGCCAGGACCGTGCGGCCCAGATCATCAAGGGGCCCTACGCCGTCTCGGACACGAAGTTCGTGCTCAACTACTACCGCATGACACCCGACCACCGCCTGCTCTGGGGCGGGGGCGAGAGCTATGGCGCGCGCTTCCCCTCGGACATCGCGGGGCTCGTGCGCTCGAAGATGCTCGAGATCTTCCCCCAGCTTTCCGATGCCGCCCTGACCCACGCCTGGGGCGGAACGCTCGCGATCACCGCGCCCCGCATGCCGATCTTCCAGCGGGTGGATCCGCAGACGCTTGCGATTTCGGGCTGGTCGGGCTCGGGCATCCACATGGCCACCATGGGCGGGCTGATCGCGGCCGAGGCGATCGCCGGCCAGAGCGAGCGCTGGGATGCGATGGCGCGGCTGCCGATCCCCGCCTTTCCGGGCGGCGAGTGGTTCCGCGCGCCCCTGCTCGCGCTCGCGATGACCTGGTATTCCCTGCGCGACCGGCTCTGAGGCGCGCGACCCCGTCACCCCGGGCCTGAACCACCCCCCGCCAAACGAGATAGGCCCCGGAGCTGCCTCCGGGGCCTCGATCCGTTTGCGCCTTAGGCGGCGCTCAGTGCACCGTCGCGTGGGCGCGCGGCGCTTCCGCCCGATCGCCCAGGATCAGCCCGTCCGGCCCGGCCGAGACCTTGAGCGTCTCGCCGTCCTTGAGCACGCCGCCTAGGATCAGCTCGGCCAGCGGATCCTGCAGCGCCTTCTGCACCACCCGCTTCAGCGGGCGCGCGCCATAGACCGGGTCGTAGCCCTTGTCGCCCAGCCAGGCCAGCGCGGCGTCGTCCAGGTCCAGCGTGATCTTGCGCGGCTCGAGCCGCCGCTGCAGCTCGGCCACCTGGATCTTGACGATCCCCGCCATGTGATCGCGCGACAGCCGGTCGAACAGCACGATCTCGTCCAGCCGGTTGAGGAACTCGGGCCGGAAATGCGCCCGCACCTCGGCCATCACCTGCGGCTCGGCATCCTTGGCATGCGCCCCGTCCGGCAGCGCCGTCAGGTACTGCGCCCCGAGGTTCGAGGTCAGGATGATCAGCGTGTTGCGGAAATCCACCGTCCGCCCCTGCCCGTCCGTCAGCCGGCCCTCGTCCAGGACCTGCAACAGCACGTTGAAGACATCCGGGTGCGCCTTCTCGACCTCGTCGAACAGCACCACCTGGTAGGGGCGCCGCCGCACCGCCTCGGTCAGGACGCCGCCCTCGTCATAGCCGACATAGCCCGGGGGGGCGCCGATCAGGCGAGCGACCGAATGCTTCTCCATGAACTCGGACATGTCGATCCGGGCCATGGCCTGGTCGTCGTCGAACAGGAAGCCGGCCAGCGCCTTCGTCAGCTCGGTCTTGCCCACGCCGGTCGGCCCGAGGAACAGGAACGAGCCGATCGGCCGGTTCGGGTCGCTCAGGCCCGCGCGCGCCCGGCGCACGGCGTTCGACACGGCGGTGACCGCCTGCTCCTGCCCGATCACGCGGGCGCCGATGGTGTCTTCCATCGCAAGCAGCTTCTCGCGCTCGCCCTCCAGCATCTTGTCGACCGGGATGCCGGTCCAGCGGCTGACGACGCCGGCGACATGCTCGGGCGTGACCGCCTCCTCGACCAGGACGTCCGAATCCTCGGCGCCCTCGGCCTCGGCCAGGCTCTTCTCCAGGTCGGGGATGACGCCATAGGCCAGCTCGCCCGCCTTGCCCAGGTCGCCCTGGCGCTTGGCGATCTCCAGCTGGTTGCGCGCCTCATCGAGCTTCTCCTTCAGCTCGCGCGCCGTGCCCAGCTTCGAGCGCTCGGCCTCCCAGCGCGCGGTCAGCTCGTCTGACTGCTCCTGCAGGTTGGCCAGTTCCTTGGTCAGCTTCTCGAGCCGGTCCTTCGAGGCGTCGTCCGTTTCCTTCTTCAGCGCCTCGGCCTCGATCTGCTTTTGCATGATCTCGCGGTCGAGCGCGTCGAGCTCCTCGGGCTTGCTGTCGACCTCCATGCGCAGGCGGCTCGTCGCCTCGTCCATCAGGTCGATCGCCTTGTCGGGCAGGAAGCGGTCGGTGATGTAGCGGTTCGAGAGCGTGGCGGCGGCCACCAGCGCCGAATCCGTGATCCGCACGCCGTGGTGGACCTCGTACTTCTCCTTGATGCCGCGCAGGATCGAGATCGTGTCCTCGACCGTCGGCTCGCTCACAAAGACAGGCTGGAAGCGCCGCGCCAGCGCCGCGTCCTTCTCGACGTGCTTGCGGTACTCGTCCAGCGTGGTCGCGCCGACGCAGTGCAGCTCGCCGCGCGCCAGCGCGGGCTTGAGCAGGTTCGAGGCGTCCATCGCCCCGTCCGCCTTGCCGGCACCGACCAGGGTGTGCATCTCGTCGATGAACAGGATGATGCCCCCGGCCGCCGCCTGGATCTCGGACAGGACGGCCTTCAGCCGCTCCTCGAACTCGCCACGGTATTTCGCGCCGGCGATCAGGCTGCCCATGTCGAGCGCCATCAGCGCCTTGTCCTTGAGGCTCTCGGGCACGTCGCCATTGACGATGCGGATCGCCAGCCCCTCGGCGATGGCGGTCTTGCCGACGCCCGGCTCGCCGATCAGGACGGGGTTGTTCTTGGTCCGGCGGCTCAGCACCTGCACCGTGCGCCGGATTTCCTCGTCGCGGCCGATCACCGGGTCGATCTTGCCCTCGCGCGCGGCGGCGGTGAGATCGCGCGCGTATTTCTTCAGCGCGTCATAGCCTTCCTCGGCGCTTGCCGAATCGGCGGTGCGGCCCTTGCGCATCTCGGCGATGGCGTGCTCGAGCGGCTGGGGCTTAACGGCCGCGCTCTCCAGCACCTTGGCCGCCTCGGTCCCCTTGGCCAGCGACAGCGCAGTCAGAAGGCGCTCGGCCGCGACGAAGCTGTCGCCCGCCTTCTCGGCCACGCGCCCGGCCTCGTCCAGAAGCCGTGCCAGCGCCTGGTCCATGTAGATCTGGCCGTCGCCGCCCGACACTTTCGGGATCCGCGCCACGGCGGCGTCCGCACCCGCCTTGGCCGCCCGCGCGTCTCCGCCGGCGGCGGTGATCAGGTTGGTCGCCAGCCCCTTCTGGTCGTCGAGAAGCGCCTTCAGCAGGTGTTCGGGCGTCAGCCGCTGGTGCCCCTCGCGCATCGCGATGGTCTGGGCCGCGTTGAGGAACCCCTTGGCCCGGTCGGTGAACTTGTCGAGATTCATGCACTGCTCCCTCTGGCACGATCTGCCCGGCGCCCGTGATCGGCACGCCAGGCCTCGCCTGGATCCGCGGACATCCGAAGCCTGCCCGCCGACACGAATGTGGTGTTTGTGCAACGCTTCCGCAAGCGGCCCCGGCGTGGCAATCGGCCCGGTCGCATGCAATCGCATCCGCCACAGCCGCGCCTTGTCCTGCGTCAAGCCCCGCCGGCGCTCTTGCCAGCACCGCGCCCGGCTGGCATCAGACCCTCACAGCCCGCGAAAGGAGCCCGCCATGACCGTCCCAGCCCGCCAGCCGGCCGCCCACACCGCCGACGACCGCCTGATCGTCGCGCTCGACGTCCCCAACGCCCTAGCCGGCGAGGAGATGGCCGACCGCCTTGGCGACGCGGTGTCGTTCTACAAGATCGGGCTTGGCATGCTGACCGGCGGAGGGCTTGCGCTCGCCTCCGAGCTCAAGTCGCGCGGCAAGCGAGTCTTCCTCGACCTCAAGCTCTTCGACATCGGCGCCACGGTCGAGGCGGCGGTGCGCGGGCTCGCGGGCTTCGGGCTCGACTTCCTCACCGTCCATGGCGACCCCCACGTGGTGCGCGCGGCGATCCGGGGGCGAGGCGACGCGCCGACCCGCATCCTCGCGGTGACGGTGCTGACCTCGCTCGACCGGGGCGACCTCGATGACATGCTGATCCAGCCGGGCGAGACCGCCGAGATCACGCTCGAGCGCGCCCGCCGCGCGCTGGCCGCCGGCGCCGACGGCGTGATCGCCAGCCCGCAGGAAGCCGCCCTCATCCGCGCCCTGCCCGAGGCCGCGGGCCGGCTGATCGTCACCCCCGGCGTGCGCCCCGCCGGCGCCGCGCTGGGCGACCAGAAGCGTGTCGCCACCCCCGCCGCGGCGCTGGCCGCCGGCGCCGATCACATCGTCGTCGGCCGCCCGGTCTGGGCCGCGCCGGACCCGAAGGCCGCCGCCGAGGCCATCCTCGCCGAGATCGCCTGACCGCGCGCTGCCCGCGCCCCGGGCGCAACGCCCCCGGCCCCAAGGCTCAGGACGAGCAGCGCGCCTCGTCCAAGGCGCACCACTTGGGATTCATTCTCTGCGCTGTCGCGGATATTTTATCTTATATTCAATAGCTTATCTTCCCTTGCACGCGTGAAAGCCCCTCCCCGCAGCCCTCTCCCTCCCCGCCCGGCAACCTGCTAGTCTGGGCTGCATGGAGGCCCTTTGCCGCGACTGTCTGAGTTGGTTCGACCATGACCCCGGCCCACGCTGCCCGGCCTGCGGGCGGCGGCGGGTGCTGGCGCATGCCGAGCTGGGCAGCCTCTCGATCGCCCACATGGATTGCGACGCCTTCTATGCCTCGGTCGAGAAGCGCGACGACCCCGCGCTCGCGGATCGGCCGCTGATCGTCGGCGGCGGGCGGCGCGGCGTGGTCTCGACCTGCTGCTACATCGCCCGGATCGCGGGGGTGCGCTCGGCCATGCCGATGTTCCGCGCGATCGAGCTCTGCCCCGACGCCGTGGTGCTCCGCCCGCGGATGGAGCATTACGCCGCCGTGAGCCGCCAGATCCGCGCCCGGATGGAGGCGCTGACGCCCCTCGTCGAGCCCCTGTCGCTGGACGAGGCCTTCCTCGACCTCTCGGGCACGCAGCGGCTCTTCGGCGCGCCGCCCGCGCTCTCGATGGCCCGGCTCGCGCAGCAGATCGAGGACGAGGTCGGGGTCACCGTCTCGGTCGGGCTCAGCCACAACAAGTACCTCGCCAAGCTGGCCTCGGACCTCGACAAGCCGCGCGGCTTCTCGGTCATCGGCCGGGCCGAGACGCGCGCCTTCCTCGCGCCGCGCCCGGTGCGCTCGATCTGGGGGGTGGGGGCGGCCATGGCGGCGAAGCTCGAGGCCGACGGGCTGCGCCGCAATGCCGATCTTGCCGCCGCCGATCCCGTGCATCTCACCGCCCGCTACGGCAGCGCCGGCCAGCGGCTGTGGGAGCTCGCCCAGGGCATCGACCGCCGCCGCGTCAGCCCGAACGAGGCGCCCAAGAGCATCTCCTCCGAGATCACCTTCGACGACGATATCGCCGACGCGGACGCGCTGACCGGCCACCTGTGGCGCCTCGCGCTGCGCACCTCCGACCGC
The DNA here is from genome assembly GCF_016623495.1 of Thermohalobaculum xanthum. Classification (GTDB taxonomy): domain Bacteria; phylum Pseudomonadota; class Alphaproteobacteria; order Rhodobacterales; family Rhodobacteraceae; genus Thermohalobaculum; species Thermohalobaculum xanthum. Next base: position 123,847 of record NZ_JAEHHL010000002.1, read on the forward strand.
GCCAAGGCCAAGGGCATCGTCGGGCACGGGGTGACGGTCAAGCTCAAGGGCGCGGATTTCCGCCAGATCACCCGGCAGATGCGGCTCGAGCGTCCGACCAACCTCGCCGAGACCATCTTCCGCGCGGCCGAGCCGCTGCTCGCGGGCGCGATGGACCACGCGCCGTTCCGCCTGATCGGGGTCGGCATCGGCGCGCTCGAGCCCGAGTCCGTGACGCGCGAGGACGACGCCCTCTTCACCGTCGCGGACAGCCCGACCGACCGCGCCGAGCGGGCGACCGACCAGATTCGCGCCCGGTTCGGCAGGGACGCCATCATCCGCGGCCGCGGCCTGCGCTGAGTCGCGCCTCGGGTGGTTTTCCCGCGGCCCGCCAAAGCATCAACCGCGCAGGCACATTGCCCAAAGTTTCGGCGTCTGTGGCATGCATGCCGAACCGACCCGCGAGATCTTCGTTTTTCTTCGAAATTCAGCGATATTTCGCACGCGCACTCTTGTCTTTGTTGCGGTGCACACTTAACGTCATTGACAGCGGTGCTTCGGCATCGCCGCCCTTCCTGGGCGTTTCCTCCCTTAGACTTGGGCCGGGGCAACCCGGCCTTTTTTTTGTGTGATCCTAGGGGGAAAGCCCGCCAAGCCGAGTCGTCGAGCGAGGCCGAAAAGGCGCTTGCGTCACTCGGCCGCCATGGCCCCGAGCTCGGGCGAGATCCGCACGAGCTCGGCCACGACGGTGGCGAGACGCTGGCGCAGCGCGTCGAAGCTGTCGAGCGGCTCGAGCGCCTTCTGGTCGAGGTAAAGCCCACGATCGATCTCGATCTGGACGGCGTGGAAGCCGCGCGCAGGCCGCCCATAGCGCTGAGTGATATATCCGCCCGCGAAGGGGGCGTTGCGCGCGACGACGAAGCCTGCGCGCTCGAACGCGGCCTGCGTCGCGGCCATCACCGTGCGGCCCGCCGAGGCACCGAACCGATCGCCCAGAACGACCTCGGGCGTGCGACCATGCACCCTGGGCGCCGCCCGCAACGCCTCGGTCGGCATCGAGTGACAGTCGAACAGAACCGCCGCACCAAAACGCTCGCGCGCCCGCTGGAGCAGCGACTCGAGCCGCTGATGGTAGGGAACATGAATGCGCGCGATCCGCTCCTCGGCCTCGGCGAAGCTGATCTTGCCGTTGTAGATCTCGGCGCCTTCCGAGACCACGCGCGGCACCACGCCAAGACCCGCCGCGACGCGCTGGTTCAGCCCCTGCGGCCGAACGCCCTCGATCAGGGCAGGATCGAACTCGGCTGGTGCGCGATTGAGGTCGAGCCAGGCGCGCGGCGCGGTCGCACTGAGCAGTGGTGCCCCGCTCTGCGGCGCATCGCCGAACAGCTGGTCGACAAGGACGTCCTCGGACGCGCGCAACGCGGGCATCCCGAGGCGCGAGCGGAGAACCAGTTCAGGCGGATAGTCGCGCCCGCTGTGGGGCGAACTGAAGACCACGCCCGAAAGCAGGGCTGCCGGCTCCAACAGGACAAAGGGTTCACGCTCGCTCATGGCGCCACTCTAGTGCCTCCGCCCCTCCTGCGCATCCCCTTTCGCTCAGGCCAATAGGGGGTTGCGCGCCGAACCGGGCGGGATTATACGCCTTCCCACCCCGATGGACAGGGCGCGTAGCTCAGTGGGAGAGCACTACGTTGACATCGTAGGGGTCGCTGGTTCAATCCCAGCCGCGCCCACCATATTTCCCAAGCACTTGAAGACCTACCGAGGGCACTCCCGCACACCGATCACCGGTGCGCTGCTGCTCTGTAGGGCTCGGCTCCGGGACGTGTCGCAAGGCCCGGGCGGGCTCAGTTCTTGCCGAATCCGCGCAGGATGTTGCCCAGCTTCTTGACCGCCTCTTCCTCCAGGCTTTGATGACGCGGCGGCTCGGCCGCGGGCTCGTCCTGCGCCGGCACGGGTTCCGGGCCGCTACCGTTGGCGGTGGCCTCGGGCTCGGCCGCGCCGCTGCTGGTGGCAGCGCCCTCGATATCCGCCGCGGGACTTCCCTTGGTCGCCGGCAGCGGTGCTGCCGGCGGAGCGAGTGCACTGCCACCGATGGGCACCGGATCGGCGGCCAGCTCCGGCGGGAGGGCTTCGGCCGGCGCCGTCGCGGCAGTTGCCGGCGTCTGGGGCGCCTCGGCGTCCTTTCCGCGGCGCGGATCCAGCGCCCCGACCAGCCCGCCCAGAAGCCCGCCGACGAGGCCGCGCGGCTTCGTCTCCCCGGCGGTGCCGCCTGTGCCGGCATCGGTGCCCGACGATGCCGGCTCGCGCCCAGTCAGCGTTCTGATGATCTCGCTGGGAAGCTCGGTGACCGACACGCCAGTCACCACCTCCTGCAGCCCGTCCGCCACGCCCACGGGCGAGGTGGCGATGCGCCCGATCGCACCAGCCAGATCAGGGGCGACTTTGGGATTACTCCATGTGCCGGTCACGCGGACCGGGAAGATCGTGAAGCCCGCGGCACCGAGCACCCCGCCCTGCCCCACCAGCGACGCGACCGCCTTCGGCGTGAGGATGAAATCTTGGCGCTGCGCGCCAAGATCGACGGTGCCGGCCCCCGTGACCCGCAGCAGCGGCCCCAGAAAGGCGAAGTCGCTGTTCGAAAGGACACCCTTGTCGATCGTGAAGCTGCCGCTCACCGAGGAAAAATCGGTGCGCTCGGCCGTATTGCGACCCGTCAGGTTCTGGGCGATGGCCGCGAGGTTGATCCCAAGGACCGCGCCATCCGCCAGGTTGAGCGCGCCCTTGCCGCCAAGGCTGCGCATCAACTCTGCCATCGAGCGCCCTTGCCCCTGCGCCTGAAGGCGCAGCGCGCCGCGGCCCTCAAGCCGGTCGGTCACCCCCAGCGCGCTCAGCAACGGGCGCAGATCGACGCCGCTGATATCGAGATCGGTCGCCAGTCGCGCCATCTCCCGCCCGCCGAAGGCGGCCGATCCACTCACGCCGCCGCCGTAAAGGTCTAGCCGGCGGATCTCGAGGTTCAGCTGGCCGCTCTGCAGGCTGATCCGCAGCTGGCTCCGGCCGGCCCGCAATTCGCCGGCCTTGATCGAGGCCGCATCGATGCTGACGGTGGCGTTCACCCCGTTCAGGCCGGAGAGATCGAAGGGCTCGCTGCTCCATCCATCGGTGCGCGAAGGCGCCGCGCCGCCCGATCCGGTTCCCGCGCCGCCGCCGCCGCCCCCTGACCCGCCCATGAAAGGCGTGAGGTCGAGATCGCCCGCCGTCAGCGAGGCCGTCAGGGTCGGTGGCGTCGCACCCAGTGCCATCGTGACGCTGCCTCTGGCCTCGGTGCTGTCCAGACCCGCGTCGAGGTCGCGGATGTCGAGGCGATTGCCGCCCATCTCGACCGTCCCGGCAAGGCGGGCGGGGCCCAGCGTCCCCGCCGGGGCATCCGGGGCCTCGCCGGCGGCCCACGCAAGAAGGCTGCGAAGGTCCGGAGTGGAGACTTTCACCGGGCCGTTGAACGAGGGCTCCTTGCCGGGCGTGAACCGCCCTTCCGCGCGCGCCTCGATCATTCCCGGGGCGTTGGCCGACAGGCCAACCTTCACGGCACCGCCGCGGGACCATTCGGCGCCGCTCTCGGCGTCGATGTCGAAGGCGATCTTCCGGCCACGCCAGACGGCGCTTGCGTCGCCGTCGATGCGCAGCGCGCTCTGAGACAGCCCCAGATGCGTCCTTGCCGAGACGGCGCCAAGCTCGGCGAGCTCGGGCATCTGCGCAGCACCGAGCGCCCAGCTCAGGGCCGACCCGGGGAAGGCGAGATCGGCCTCGAGCCGCCCGTCGAGCTCCGGACCATCGGCGCCCAGCGTGACAGGCCCCGCATAACTCAGGCTGCCGATGCCCTCGCTCTGCGCGGAAAGGGTCAGGTCGCCCCGCGGCGCATCGGCCGCCGGCTCGGGCGTGCTGAACTCCAGATCGACCAGGACGGGGCGCGCGCGCCAGACGGCCCGCCCCTTCGCGCTGACATCGAGGCCGGCGTCGCCGCTCGTCGCCTTGCCGTCCAGCCGCACCGCCCCCAGTGGCGCCAGCGCGGGATCGGGCGCACGGCCCAGCGCCGACATGATCAGCCCCGGATCGGGCGCGTCGAGCTCGTAGAAGCCCGACACGCGCGGCAGCGGGTCGTCGAGACCGGCCACGGTTCCGGTGAAGGATACCGTTCCCAGTTCTCCTTCGATCCGGGCGTCGACCGCCGCCTCGCGCCCATCCATTACCGCCTGCGGCGTCTCCAGCCGCAGGTCCACCTGCGCCTTGCGCCCCTGCCAAACGCCGCTCGCCTTCACCGTCACCGGCTGGTCCAGCGCCTCGAACTCGGCGCCCAGATCGAGCGTGTCGACCGCGAGAACCCGTCCGGTCCGGGCGTCGCTGAAGCTCACGCGGCCGTTGACGATCTCGGCGGCGGGCAGCGCGACCATGCGCAGCCTTTCGGCGTCACCCTTTGGCGACGTCGCAGCAGCATCGGCCGCGCCGGTGGCGTCGCCGGCGCTCTCGCCACCCGCCCCCTGGCCGAAGGACCAGTTGTTCCGGCCGTCCTCGGCGATCTCGAGCGCGATCACCGGGTCCAGAAGGCGCAGGCGCTCGACCCGGATATCGCCCGCGACCAGCGAGGCGAGATCGACCCCGATCTCGACCCCCGCGGCGGTGACCATCTCGGGCGCGTGTGCCCACTCGGCATTGCCCAGGCGGATCGGTCCGGTCGACACGCCCAGGACCGGCCAGACCGACGGCGACAACTCGCCCTCGATCACCAGTTGACGGCCGGTCGCACGCTCGACCTCGCGCGAGACGATCGCCGCGACCTGGTCGCGCGGCATGAAGACGACCAGCGCCACCGCAGCGGCCGCGGCGGCCGCAAGCGCGGCGACGAGGTAGGCAAGGAAGCGGATCAGACGTCGCATTGCAGCACTTTCCTGACACTGCGCCACTGCGCCGATTTCCAGCCGCGCATCAATCCCTTCGCGACCCGAGCGGCGTAGGTGCCGGGGCAACCCCCGGGACGGCGAGCACCGCGCTACGGCCTCTCAGTTCCAGTCGCCGTAGAGGTTGTCCCAGATCTTCTCGCCGATCAGGCAATCATAGCCGCTCTCGGAGGCCGGCAGCAAGGCGGCCGGCGGGTCCGGAACCGGCCAGCCGGCAAGCTCGAGCACCAGCTTGTTGCGCACGGCCTGCTGGAAATGTTCCCACTCGACGACCGGCAGCATGAAGGCAGTGGGACCGCCGATCACGCACTCGCGGTAATAGATGTCGAGATCGTCGAGATGCCACTGGGTGCCAAGCCCCTCGCGCGTCATCAGCGGCAAGCCATTGATCACGATGCCCTGCGCGACTGCGTCGTCGCGCGCCCGCGTGACCGGCCGCCCCTGGTTGTTCGGCCCGTCGCCAGACACGTCGATGACCCGGCGCAACCCGTCATAGCCGTTGCCGTCGAAGCGCCGGACGGCGAAGTCGAGCGCGCCCGAGATCGAGGTGCGCTGCATCGAGGTCGGAGCCGAAGCCGTGAGCCGCGCCGCGAAGGCCTCGGCGTCCGTGCGCCCGGCGATCAGCGTCCAGTCGATGACGACATTCTGCAAAGCCGTGCCCGCCCACTCGACGTAAGTGAGCGCGATGCGGCCGTAGCCGCCGGTCTCGATGGCCTCGACGACCTCGCGGCTCGCCAGCGCCGCGGCATACCCCCGCCGCTGGATTTCGAGCTCGCGCAAGGTCATCGAGCGCGAGACATCGACCGCAAGCACCAGCTCGACATCGACGGCGAAGTCGGACGCAGACGCACGCGACGCCGGCAGGACCACGGCGACGACGAGCACGAGCGCGGCGGGGAGGAGACGGATCCGCATTGAGCAAGCCTGCGGCCTTGCGCGGCGTCTGTCGAGGGTCCTGCGCGGAGGATCCGGGCCGCGGGTCGCGGCCCGGTCGGCGTCCTCAGGCCGGCATCGCCATGCGAAAGCCCAGCCAGACCAGCCCGAAGCCCGCCACGATCGCCAGCACCGACAGCCGCCAGCTGCGCTCGATCGCTGCATATTGCGGGTCTCGCCGCAGATCCGGCGGCAGCGAACCCGTCAGCATCTTGGCCGCGAGCCCCCGGCTTACCCTCTTCTCCTCGGACGAGAAGTTCTTGAGGATCGGCGTCCCGTAGTCCGACAGCATGCGGAACACCTCGGGGAAGCGCGAGGCAATGCATTCGACGGCCGCCGACAGGACGATCCGCCCCCAGATCACGCCGCCGAAGACGACGACAAGCCCGCCCCAGACCAAGGCCTCGCTCATGCCGGTCCGTCCACCAGCGCGCCCTCGAGCGCCCGGTCGATCAGCGCGATGGTCTCGTCGACGCCGTAGATCGCGACGAAACCGCCAAAGCGCGGTCCCTGCTCGGCGCCCAGAAGCACCTCGTAGATCGCCTTGAACCAGTCGCGCAACGGCTCGAAGGCGTGCTCGTTTCCGACTGCGAAGACGATGTCCTGCAGCGTCTCGGCATCGCGCGCGCCCTCGTGCGCGGCCAGCCTTCCCCGCAGGTCGGCAAGTGCCGCGCGTTCCTTCGCGTCGGGCAGGCGGTAGCGCTTGAAGGGCGCGACGCGGTCCTCGAAGTAGCGCACCGCGTGGCCGGCCGCGGCGTCGAGCCCGGGATGCGTCTCGGGGCTGGCCTCGGGCGCATAGCGCCGGATGAAGCCCCACAGCACGTCCTTGTCGCGCGCCGAGGCCGCCGAGGCGAGGTTGAGCAGCATCGCGAAGGTGACGGCCAGGTCCGATTGCGGTGGGTTGCCCGAATGGATGTGCCACACCGGGTTCTCGATCTGCTTGGCCTCGTCCTGCGTCTCGTACGCGCGAAGCTGCTGGTGATACTCGTCCACCGCCCGCGGGATCACGTCGAAGAACAGCCGCTTCGCGGTACGCGGCTTCTGGTACATGAAGTAGCCGAGGCTCTCGGTCGAGGCATAGGTGAGCCACTCGTCGATCGTGAGCCCGTTGCCCTTCGACTTCGAGATCTTCTCTCCGTTCTCGTCGAGGAACAGTTCATAGATGTAATGCTCGGGCGGCGTGCCCCCCAGCACCTTGCAGATCCCGTCATAGATCGGCGTGTTCGAGGCGTGGTCCTTGCCGTACATCTCGAAATCGACCCCCAGCGCCGCCCAGCGCGCCCCGAAGTCGGGCTTCCACTGCAGCTTCACGTTGCCCCCGGTGACCGGCAGCGTCATGTCGCGCCCGTCCTCGCCCTCGAAGGTGATGGTCCCGTCCTTGGCGTTCACCTCCTTCATGGGCACATAAAGCACGCGCCCGCTGGTGGGCGAGATCGGCAGGAAGCACGAATAGGTCTTCTGCCGCTCCTCGCGCAGGCTGGGCAGCATGATGGCCATGATGTCGTCGTACTTCTCGGCCGCGCGCAGCAGGATCTCGTCGAACCTGCCGGACTTGTAGTAGTCGGTCGCCGAGGCGAACTCGTACTCGAAGCCGAAGGTGTCGAGGAACCGGCGCAGCATCGCGTTGTTGTGGTGGCCGAAGCTCTCGTACTCGCCGAACGGGTCGGGCACCGAGGTCAGCGGCCGCTGCAGGTTCTCGCGCAGCATCTCGGGCTGGGGCACGTTGTCGGGGACCTTACGCATCCCGTCCAGGTCGTCCGAGAAGCACAGAAGCTTGGTCGGGATGTCCGAGATGGTCTCGAAGGCGTGCCGGATCATCGTCGTGCGCGCGACCTCGCCGAAGGTGCCGATATGCGGCAGCCCCGACGGCCCATAGCCGGTCTCGAACAGCACATAGCCTTTCTCGGGCGGGCGCTTCTCGAAGCGTTTGACGAGTTTGCGCGCCTCTTCGAACGGCCAGGCCTTGGCGTTCAGGGCGAAGTCACGCAGTGTCGTCATTTCGTTCACCTTCAAGATGGGTTCGGCCCGGTTGGGTCCGGCGCCGAGTGCTAGTGCCGGGCGCATCCGCGGTCAACTGCGTTCGAGCGCGCAAACCGCGGCGAGATGGCAGCTTTGCGCCCCAAGATATTGTGCGGGCGTCCGGCACACCCTACTCTCCGGCTCGCGACACCCTGTTACCATCCCCCGAGCGAGGCCCCATGACCATCGACTCCCTCAGCCCACAGGACGCCCTCGTGGCCGTGATGATCGCCGTCTCAGCCGCCGATGAACGCGTCTCGGACCGGGAGCTCGCGTGGATCTTCTCGATCATCGACATCCTGCCGGTGTTCCAGGGCTATGACCGCGACCGGGTGAGCAACGTGATCGGCCTCGTGCACGAGCTGTTCGAGGACGAGGACGGCATCGACGCGCTGGTCGGCCTCGTCGACCAGGCCCTGCCCGATCACCTGCACGAGACCGCCTACGCGCTGGCCTGCGACGTCTCGGCCGCCGACGGCAAGGTCGAGATGACCGAGTTGCGCCTGCTCGAGATCCTGCGCTACGACCTCGGCGTCGACCGGCTCACCTCGGCCGCGATCGAGCGCGGCGCCCGGGCCCGGCACCAGCGGCTCGAGCCGCGGGAAAGCGCGTGACGCTCAGGCTTCACTGGTCGCCCGACAGCGCCAACCTGGTCGTCCGCCTCGCGCTCGAGGAACTTGGCCTGCCCTTCGAGGCGGTCCGGCTCGACCGCTCGGCCGGCGCGCACCGAAGCCCGTCCTACCTGCGGCTCAATCCCCAGGGCCTGATCCCGGTGCTCGAGGACGGCCCCCTCGTGCTGTTCGAGACCGGCGCGATCCTGCTGCACCTCGCCGACCGTACGGGCCGGCTCGGGCCCGAGGGGCCTGATGCCCGCGACCCGGCCACCCGGGCCGCCTTCCTGCGCTGGCTGTTCTGGATCTCGAACACGCTGCACGCAGATCTTCGTGCGGCGTTCTACACGCACCGCTATGTCAGCGAGGCGACGGTGCCCGAGCTGCGCGCCGGCCTGTCGCGCCGCGTCGCCGAGCATGTCGCGCTGGTCGAGGGAGCCATGGAATCCGGTAACTGGCCGGCGGGCCCAGCGCCGTTGCTGACCGATCTCTATCTCGCGGCCTGCCTGCGCTGGGCGCGGCTCTACCCGAGCGCCGGCCCCGCGACGCTTGGCGCGGCGCCGACGGGGCGCGTAGGCGCGCTCCTCGCGCATCTCGGCACGCGCCCCGCCGTGAAGCGCGCGCTCGCCGCCGAGTCGATCCCGTCGGCCGATTTCCTCGACCCGGTCGGTCCCGCGCTGCCGCCGGCCGAGATCACGGGCTAGCCGCGCGACCCGGGCTTGCCACCGTCCGCCATCGCGATCCAGTTTTGCAGCAGCACCTTCTCGAAGCCCCGTGCGCGTCCCATCCAGGCCCGGTCGATGTGTGACACCCCGCCCGAGCGCCGGTCGAGATCGTTCGAGAACACCGCGAAGGCCAGCCGCCGGCCGCCGGGCGTGATGACATAACCCGCAAGACCGCGCACGAAGTCCATCGTCCCCGTCTTGGCCACGATCAGCAGCTTGTCGTGGTCGAGGCCGTCGCCCTTGGTCGCGACGTTATAGGGACGCAGCAGCCGCGCAACGCCTCCTGGCAGGCGCGGATCGGTCCGCTCGGCCCCCTCCGGCACGGGCCGGGTCGTCGCCGCGCGCAGGAAGGCCACCATCCGCTCGGCCGAGACGCGCGAGCGCGTGGTCAGGCCCGAGTGATTGGCGAAGGCAAAGCCCGGATCGTCGACCGGGAAACCCGCGAACGCCCCGGCCCACCGGTTCATCGCCGCGGCGGAGCCCATGGGGCTGCCCAGCTCACCGCTCGACGCCTGCCCCACCACCTCGGCGGTCAGGTTGGTCGAATGATGCAGCATGCCCTCGAGTATCCCGACCAGCGGCGCGCTGCGCTGCGTGGCGAGGATAACGTCCTGCGGTCCGGAGGCGCCCGGCACGGCCTCGGGCAGCGCGATCCCCTGCGTCGCGCAGAGCGCCGCGAACACCTCGCCGGCATAAGCCGCGGGCTGGCGCACCGGCAGCCAGCGTCCGCCCCGGCGCTTCAACTCGCGCCCCGCGATCTGCCAGACCTCGGAATCGCCTTGCGTCGAATAGGCGAAGACGTTCAGGTCCGGTGCGTCCGAGGCGACGACGCGCACGCCCTTGACCCCCGGATCGAGCCGCAGCGCCCTAGCGCTGACGCGGATGTCCGAAGGCCCTGCCTTGTCCGGCCATTCGACGCGCACCCGGTTGAAATTGAGGTTTAGCCCCGAGATCGCGGGGTTGTAGGCCGCGTCCTCGGGCTGTGACGGGTCGATCGCGGCGATCTCGGGCGCGTGCCCCGGATCGACCAGGAACCGCCCCGTGATCCGCCGCACGCCCGCCCTCTGCAACGCCATCACCAGCGGCAGCAGCGCGTCGGTGTCCAGCTCGGGGTCCCAGCCGCCGGCCAGCACGAGGTCCCCCTCGATCCGGTCACCCACGACGCGCCCACGCATGGCAAGCCGCGTCTCGAACCGGTGTCCGGGGCCCAGCCGCTCGAGCGCGTAGGCCGCGGTCGGCAGCTTGGCGACCGAGGCAGGCGCCTGCGGGACGCGCGCCTCATGCGCGTCCAGAATAGTGCCGCGGTCAAGGTCGACGACCAGCCACGAACTGACGCCGCTTGGCGCCTGCGGCAGCGTCACGACCGCCGGCACCCCCCGGGCGCCGCCCGGCCGCGGCCTTGGCAGCGGCGCCTCGAACGCAAGGGCGCCACGCGCCAGCGCCGTGGCGAGCAGCCCCGCAAGAACCGCCCGCCGTCGAATTCCAGTCGTCATTCTGTCTCCGCCACCGGCTTCGCTGAACCGAGTCTCCCAGAGTGCCCATCACCGCGCAAGCGCCACCCGGCGCGATCGCCTCAGATCGCGGCGGCAGTCATGGCCAGTGACCGCGCGCCCGGATGCCGGTCGATGACGCCTCCGACATCGGGCCGGTCAGCAGCACCCAGCCGGGGCCCCCGTCCCGGCCCAGCCCCGCCGCCGCCGAGGGCGGCCACCGCAGCCGCGCGAAACGCCGCGCGGCCGGCGAGAGCCCGGCCCTGAGCTGCTCGCCGGGCCGGGCCATGACGCCGACCGGATGGCGCGTGATGATCTCGTCCCACCGCTCCCAGCGGTGAAAGCTCGCGAGGTTGTCCGCCCCCATCAGCCAGACGAAGCGCACGCCGGGATAGCGCGCGCTCAGCCGCTCCAGCGTGTCGGCGGTGTAGCGGCTGCCAAGGCGCGCCTCGATATCCGTGACCAGCACCCGCGGGTCCCGCACCAGCGCCCGCGCTGCCGCCACGCGACGCGCAAGCTCCGCCGGGCCGCGGGTCTTCAACGGATTGCCGGGCGAGACCAGCCACCACACGCGGTCCAGCGCAAGCGCGCGCAGCGCCCAGCGGGTGATATGAAGATGCCCCTCGTGTGGCGGGTCGAACGAGCCGCCGAGAAGGCCGATCCGCTGGCCGGGGAAGGCGATTGGGTCGCTCGGTGGCACGAGATCGGCCGCTTTCCGCTCTGTGACGCAAGGACGCCTAGTGGCGCGAGGCGCAGCCACCCTGTCAAGCCCGGGCACGACCGGACGCGCGCTGTCGGGACCGGGCGGCGGAAGCCGGAAAATCCCCGGCGGCCAAACCATCACTCCGGCCGGCTCGCCGGTGCCGGCACATCGTGGCGCTGCCGCGAAAAGGGCCGCGCCATCCCCGGCGCGGCCCCCTCTTTGCCGTCAGGCTGCCGTCAGGCGAACCACCAGCGCTCGACCAGCTTGTGACCGTCCATGTCCCAGTTCGACGCCATCGCGCCGTGATCCAGCTTGGTGGACCGCGCGAAGACGTAGGACGAGAACATCGGGATCACCGAGCCGCCCTCGTCACGGCAGATCATCTGCATCTCGCGATAGATGTCGCGCCGCTTGTCGGAATCGAGCTCGGCACGCCCCTCCTTGAGGAGCTTGTCGAAGCGCTCGTTCGACCAGAACGCCTCGTTCCAGTCCGCACCCGACTGGTAGACCTGGCTGAACATCCAGTCCTCGGTCGGGCGGCCGCCCCAGTACGAGCCGCACCAGCCCTTCTTCATCCAGACGTCGGACCAGTAGCCGTCCGAGGGCTCGCGCACCACGTTGATGGTGATGCCGGCCTTCGCAGCGGTCTCCGAGTAGAGGATGCCTGCGTCGACCGCGCCGGCGAAGGCCGCCTCGGACATGTGCAGATCCACCGTGAGGTTGTCGAGGCCCGCCTGCTTGAGGTGGAACTTCGCCTTGTCGGCATCATAGGCGCGCTGCTCGAGGTCGGTGGCCAGGTAGGTGTTGGCCGGGCCGATCGGATGGTCATTGCCCAGGGTGCCGTAGCCCTGCAGGATCTTCTGCAGAAGCTCCTCGCGGTCCAGCGCATACTTCAGCGCCAGCCGGATCTCGTTGTTGTCGAAGGGCGCCTGCGTCGACAGCATCGGCAGTGTGTAGTGCTGATTGCCGTTGGTCTGCTCGACCGCCACGCCCGGGGCACGCTTGAGCCGCGCGACCGTCTTCAGGTCGACGCGGTCGATCACGTCGACCTCGCCCGTCAGCAGCGCGTTGGTGCGCGCCGCCGCATCCACGATCGCGATCTGCTCGACCGCATCAAAATGCGCGCGATCCGACTTCCAGTAGTCCTTGTGCTTCTCGTAGGTGCCGCGCACGCCGGGCTCGAACGAGGTGATCTTGTAGGGACCGCAGCCGATGCCCTGCGTCCAGTCGATCTTGCCGTCGGCGGCGGGCATGATCGCGAGGTGATAGTCCGAGACGATGTAGGGAAAGTCGGCGTTGCCGCCCGACAGCACCACCACCACGTTGTCGCCGTCGGCCTTGATATCTTCGATCTGGCTCACGATTCCGGCAGCGGCCGACTTCGAGTCCGGCCCGCGGTGATAGTTGATCGAGGCCACCACGTCGTCGGGCGTCACGTCCTTGCCGTTGTGGAAGGTCACGCCCTTGCGGATCTTGAAGACCCACTGCTTGGCGTCGGGGCTCGCCTCCCAGCTTTCGGCCAGCTCGGGCGCCAGTCCGTTGTTCTGGTCGATCTCGGTCAGGTAGTTGTTATAGATGAAGCCTTGGCCGATGGTGAAGTCGTTCTCCCAGACGCCGGGATCCAGGTTGTCCGTGGTCGAGCCATGCGCCCTGCCGATGCGCATCGTGCCGCCCTGCTTCGGCGTCTGGGCCATGGCCCGGGGCGCCGCCACAAGCGCGGCGCCCGCGGCCCCGAGCTTCAGAAGCTGGCGACGGTCGAGTTCATTCATGAGGATACTCCCTGCGGGGGTCTTTTCGGTCGTGTCCGCTGTGACGCAGCCGCCCCCGGCCGACATCGGTCACGTTTGCGCCGCTTGCGACGCGGCCGCGCCAGTCTTCCCCGAAATCCCGCGTCGCGCCAGCCCATTTGCGGCACTTGGGAGATCACATCCGGGCGAAAGCTGCGGCGCTTGCACGCGTTGCGCCCCGCTACCGGATCCCCGACCCTTGCCCGGACCAGAAATCGTGGGAGGACGCGCGTGAAGACCGGCAACTCCACGGAAAAGAAGCGCCCGCTCGACCGCCTCGACATGAGCCCGAGCCTCGACCGCGAAACCTACGAGAAGAAGCTCGCGCGGGTTCAGAAGCGGCTTCAGCGCATCCAGCACGCCTATCTCTTCTCGGGCAACTCGGCGGTCGTCGTGTTCGAGGGCTGGGACGCCGCCGGCAAGGGCGGGGCGATCCGCCGGATCGCTGCGGTGCTCGACCCGCGCAGCTTCAAGGTCTGGCCGATCAGCGCGCCGCGAAAGTACTACCTGCAACGCCACTTCCTCACGCGCTTCATCGAACGCCTGCCGCCCAATGGCGCGATTTCCGTCTTCGACCGCTCCTGGTATGGCCGGGTCCTGGTCGAGAGGGTCGAGAACCTCACCCCCGCCTCCCGCTGGAAGGCCGCCTACCGCGAGATCAACGACTTCGAGCGGATGCTGACCGACGACGGCACGCGCATCGTGAAGCTGTTCTTCCACGTCACGCCCGACGAGCAGCTCAGGCGGTTCGAGCGGCGGCTCGTCGACCCGATGAAGCGCTGGAAGCTGACCTATGACGACTTCCGCAACCGCGGCCGCTGGCAGGATTACGAGGCGGCGATCAACGACATGCTCGAACGCACCTCGACCCGCCACGCGCCCTGGACGCTGATCGCCGCCAACGACAAGAAGCACGCCCGCATCACGGCGCTGACCCAGATCGCCAGCCGGCTGGGCCGCGGCGTCGACCTCTCGCCACCGACGATCGACCCTCGGGTGATCGAGGCCGCGCGCAGCGAGTTCGGGCTCTCGGACGACATGATCGACGCCCTTGCCGGGCGGGCCCGCTAGGCCGCCGCAGGCCCGCCCTAAGGGCATCACCGACGGCTTCTCCCGTGGCAGCGCCGGGCGCGCCCCGGTGCCGCTTGAACCGCGCCGCCCCCCTACACTATAAGGCGCGCGTTCACCCAGCACCCGTCGAGGATCGAGAATGGCCAGCTACCAGTATGTCTACCACATGGATGGCGTCTCCAAGACCTATCCGGGCGGGAAGAAGTGCTTCGAGAACATCCGCCTCTCGTTCCTGCCGGGGGTGAAGATCGGCGTGGTCGGCGTCAACGGCGCGGGTAAATCCACGCTGCTGCGCATCATGTCGGGCATCGACAAGGACTTCCAGGGCGAGGCCTGGGCGGCCGAGGGCGTGCGCGTGGGCTACCTGCCGCAGGAGCCCCAGCTCGACGAGAGCCTTGATGTGCGCGGCAACGTGATGCTGGGCGTCGCCGCCAAGAAGGCCAAGCTCGACCGCTTCAACGAGGTCGCCATGAAGGTGGCCGAGGACTATTCCGACGCGCTGATGGAGGAGATGACCACCCTCCAGGACCAGATCGACGCCGAGAACCTGTGGGACCTCGACGCGCAGATCGACGTGGCGATGGAGGCCCTGCGCTGCCCGCCCGACAGCGCGCAGGTCAAGACCCTCTCGGGCGGCGAGCGCCGCCGCGTCGCGCTGTGCCGGCTGCTGCTCGAGGCGCCCGAGATGCTGCTGCTCGACGAGCCCACCAACCATCTCGACGCCGAGACCATCGCCTGGCTGCAGAAGCACCTGATCGAGTACAAGGGCACGATCCTGATCGTGACCCACGACCGCTACTTCCTCGACGACATCACCGGCTGGATCCTCGAGCTCGACCGCGGCCGGGGCATCCCCTACGAGGGCAACTACTCGGCCTGGCTCGAGCAGAAGGCCAAGCGGCTCGAGCAGGAGGCCCGCGAGGACAAGGCCCGCCAGAAGACGCTGGCGGCCGAGCTCGAATGGATCCGCCAGAGCCCCCGCGCCCGGCAGGCCAAGTCGAAGGCCCGCATCAACGCCTATAACGAGCTTGCCAGCCACACCGAGCGCGAGCGCGTCGGCAAGGCCCAGATCATCATCCCCAACGGCCCCCGCCTCGGCTCGAAAGTCATCGAGATCAACGGGTTGCGCAAGGGCTATGGCGACCGGCTGCTGATCGACGACCTGTCGTTCTCGCTGCCGCCGGGCGGCATCGTGGGCGTGATCGGGCCGAACGGCGCGGGCAAGTCGACGCTGTTCCGCATGCTGACGGGACGGGAAGAACCCGACGCCGGCAGCATCGAGTTCGGCGACACCGTCAAGCTGTCCTACGTCGACCAGAGCCGCGACGACCTCGACCCCTCGAAGACCGTGTGGGAGGTGATCTCGGACGGCCTCGACATCATCGAGCTGGGCGACGCCGAGGTGCCCTCGCGCGCCTATTGCGGCGCCTTCAACTTCAAGGGCGGCGACCAG
Organism: Thermohalobaculum xanthum; assembly: GCF_016623495.1. Taxonomy (GTDB): domain Bacteria; phylum Pseudomonadota; class Alphaproteobacteria; order Rhodobacterales; family Rhodobacteraceae; genus Thermohalobaculum; species Thermohalobaculum xanthum. Next base: position 139,576 of record NZ_JAEHHL010000002.1, read on the forward strand.
CAGAAGAAGGTCTCGCTGCTCTCGGGCGGTGAGCGCAACCGCGTCCACATGGCCAAGCTGCTGAAATCCGGCGGCAACGTGCTGCTGCTCGACGAGCCCACCAACGACCTCGACGTCGAGACGCTGCGCGCGCTCGAGGACGCGCTCGAGAACTTCGCCGGCTGCGCCGTGGTGATCAGCCACGACCGCTTCTTCCTCGACCGCCTGTGCACGCATATCCTTGCCTTCGAGGGCGAGGCAAAGGTCGAGTGGTTCGAGGGCAACTTCCAGGCCTACGAGGAAGACAAGATCCGCCGGCTGGGGCCGGACGCAGTCGAGCCGAAGCGGATCAAGTATAAGAAGTTTGCGAGGTAGCGCCTGTTGGCCGGAAGAAAGCAACATTTCATTCCACAACTCCTTCAGCGTGGATTTTCAACGCGTCGAAAGAACGAGAACTACGTTCATACATTTTTTCGTGATGGGAGATACTTTTTTACAAACACCATAAATATTGGCGCTGAGAGAGATTTTTACACTTTCGAAGGCGCATCATCTCTAGATGACGCAATCACTCATTATGAAGATAGCATTCACTCCGCCCTGCGATTAATATCATGCCATCCTTCCGGCCCTATATATTGCGAATTTATCCCGAAATTAATCGTCCATTTCGAGATTAGAACGAAGACTTTTCGCAATAACCTCCTCAACTCTACCGACGCCCTTATGGACGAGGCTGCCAAATGGTTTAGCTGCCCCAAAACTCTTATGCGATTGCTGGAAACTCACCTTGAGAGAAATCCACACGTTATCACAAACATATTGAAAGAAAATGGGCTAACTACATCAAATATAGTCACTATGAAACCACTTATTAAATCTATAATTATAAAGTTTATTACTGAGTACGCCCCAATTATTTCGAATAGATTTGAAATATCCTTTTCTGAGATTAAAAAATCACTCAATTACTCGATAAGAAATGCGCAAATTACGCTCTTAGAAGAGGAACTAGCGCCGGAGCCGCGTGTTAAGCGATATTCTAATCTTTCTTTCAGATTGGTTGAGGCAGATTATCCTATTTTTATTCTTCCAGACAGCATAATTACGGTCGAAGAAAATGGAATTTGGAGACCATTTCTGACTAATCCAGATGAATTAACAGCAGTCTGCCTCCCAATCTCCCCCACCAAGTGCTTGATTGGGGAGAACGAGGGGAGCGTTGTTGTGGAGAGAAAAATACCTTACCATTCTGCGAGCTGTTCCTATGGCTTTTTCATCGCCGGCGAGCAAAATAATCGAAATATTAAGCTATCCGAGTTAATTGGAAAAAACTCGCAATTATTAACTGAAGAAGAGATGCGATTATTATTCGATGAGATACTGCTTAAATTGACATAACGTCGACAGCGCGCTTAACGGAAGTGAAAGCCGGCTCCGACCGAGCCGCCCAACCATCCGTCCTGCGCGACGCCCGACACTTCTGCCTCCTCCCACCCGCTCGGACTTCAAGGCGGACGGATGGCTGCGGCCAACCGCTCCGCCACCGGGCGAGGCCCGAAAGCCCCGCCCGATCCTCACCCCACCCTTAAGGCAGGATCACCGTGTCGATGACGTGGATCACGCCGTTCGAGGCCTCGATGTCGGCCGTCGTCACGATGGCCTCGTCGACCACGACGCCGCCGCCGGTCGCGTCGATGGCGACGGCCGATCCCTGCACGGTCTTGGCCGACAGCTTCTGGCCCGCGATGTCAGCCGACATCACCTTGCCCGGCACCACGTGGTAGGTCAGCACCGCGACAAGCTGGTCCTTGTTCTCGGGCTTTAGCAGCGCTTCGACCGTGCCGTCGGGCAGCTTGGCGAAGGCCGCGTCGGTGGGGGCGAAGACCGTGAACGGCCCGTCCGACTTCAGCGTATCGACCAGGCCCGCCGCCTGCACCGCCGCGACCAGGGTGTTGAAGTCGTCCGCCGCGACCGCGGTGTCGACGATGTCGGGCTGCGGCGCCGCGGCCTGCATGCTGGGCGTCTGGCTGCAGGCGGCGAGCGCGAGCGCGCCGGCCACGAGAAGGGCACGGATCATCTGGGGTCTCCTTGTTCATTCCGACAATGGACAGATGGACGGGCGAACTAGCCGCGCCGCCCGGCCCGTCAACGTGCCGCCCAGCGAGGAATGAACGTTTTCCACAGGGCGGAAGCGCCGCCCCGAACGGCGCCGAGCGGGGCCGGGGCCGCCGTCACCCTGCCCCGCACCCTGCCCCGCGCCGTGCCCTGCGCGCGAGCGCCGCCCTCAGTCCAGCTGCCGGATGAAGGTCGCCCGTGCATCGCCGCGGCGCGAGGTGTAGTTGGCCTGCAGCGTGTTGGGCCCGGTCATCACGTAGGTGACGCGCGCCCAGCCCGCATCGACCGTGAGCGTGTCGCCCGAGATCGGCGAGCCCGGGTCCATCTGGCTCCCCGGCGGTCGCTCGCCGCAGTTCCACCATGAATAGAGGACCTTGGCCGACGTGCCCGTGACCTCGCTCACCTCGATCGAGCCCATGCAGCCGTCGCCCCAGCTGCCGACCCACTTGCCGCCCCACTGCTGCTTGGCGGCCGCGACCTCGGCCGCCGGCAACGGTGCCGCGGGCTCGCCGCCCGACTGGCAGGCGGCAAGAAGGGCGACCGCGCAGCCGCCCAGGATCATCTGAAAATTCCTCATGGCAAAATTCCCCTTCGGTCCGGGGCCGGTCCGCCCGGATCGCGGCCTCCCCGTGAGCCGATCATATCCCGGATGCCGGTCCCCTTCACGCGCGCCCACGCGGGATTGCCTTGCATTTGGGGCCGGAAACGGCCATATCGGCTCTGCGACGTTATCTCTATCGAACTGCTGTCTCCCTAACCGGCTTCAGTCACTCGATCTTGTCATGACTGCGCCGGGCTGCCGCATATCGCGGGCAGCGATCACAAAGGAGATACTCACATGGCCAACGGCACTGTGAAGTGGTTCAACGCCACCAAGGGTTTCGGTTTCATTCAGCCCGAGGGCGGCGCGAAGGACGTGTTCGTGCACATCTCGGCGCTCGAGCGTGCGGGCATCGACCGTCTCGATGACGGCCAGAAGGTGACCTTCGACCTCGAGACCGGCCGCGACGGCCGCCAGTCGGCCGGCAACCTGCAGCTCGCCGACTGACATACCGCCGCGACGGCGCGCGCCTCATCGCGCCGCGCCTCCGGCAGCCTTCAAGGCCGGCGCATCTCTGCGCCGGCCTTTCTCATGCCTGCCCCCTGCGTCCGGCGCGGCCTCAGCCGGTCCGCGTGCCCCAGGACATGCTGACATTGCTCTGCTTGAGCCGCTGCACCAGCACGCGCAGGTATTCCAGTGCCTCCTCGTGGTCCGTCTCGAGCAGCTTCAGGAACGCCTCGCCGGAATAGACCTTGCAGGTCATGTCCTCGACCGCGACGACGGTGGCCGATCGCGGCGCGCCGTCGAAGGCGCTCATCTCGCCGATGAACTCGCCCGGGCCGCAGGTCGCGGCGACCATGGTCATGCCCCAGTGCTCGCGCCCCTTGCCGCGCACCCGCACCTCGGCGGCGCCCGACAGGATCTTGTAGCACTCGGTGCCGTTCGAGCCTTCCTCGAAGATCGTCTCGCCCGACCTGAACCGGACCTCGCTCATCGGCCACGCTCCTTCGCCTGAACGCGCGCAGCGGCCGTGGGCCGCGCGCCGACCCTCGCGGCGCGAAGCCTAGCACGGATCGCGCGGCGCGGCGCGCGTGGCGGCACGCGGTTTGGCCCCCTGTGCCGTGTTGGCCGGCGCGGTGATGGGCACGGCTGTCGGCACGGCACGGCCGGCCACCCCGGAACCGCCGCCGCGCTCGCGAGTTGTATCAGAGTGATACGCCCCGTTCTTCACGGGGGGCGGATTGCGGCGGCGCCCTCGCGGTGTCGATTCTCCGCCTGAGTCAATGAATTTTCTTTGAAATTTTCTTTAATCCACAAGTAAAGCCTGTGAACAGGAAAATACTGGTCGCCCCCTGAATCCCTCTTGCAGCCGGGCACCCAAGACAACATACTCGAAGCGTTGAGTGGTGCTTTCTCCAGATCTCGTTTTTTCGAGTTTTCTCAAGCCTTTGAACTCCAGGACGGGTGATTCATGGCGGACGAACTCAGGAAGACCACGATCACGTTCTCGCGCCCCGTGCGATTTCCCTGCGGCAACCGCGTGCTGCCCGCGGGCGTCTACTGGATCGAATGGCGCCAGCGCCGCCGGGACGGCGCCGAGACGCCGCAGGCGCCCGAAACCGAGGTCCTTTTGCGCCTCGGCGCCGAGCCGGGGGCCGAGACGCTCACCGTTCAGTGGGGCGCGCTTTGCGCAGCGCTCGCGGGCGACCAGCACTGCGCCGGGCGGTCGCGCAAGCAGCCGGTCGACGAGCTGCTGGCTGACCCGCTGGTCCGCCTGGTGATGTCCAGCGACGGCGTTACCGACCACACGCTGCGCCGAAGCCTGCGCGCGGCGCGGCTTGGCCGCATGGGCCGCACCGCTCTAGGGGGCCGGCTGCGCGTCGGCCGCCCGCAGGTGTCGGGCCACGCACCGGGCCTCGACGAGCGCGGCGTCCGCTCGCCCGAAGCGAGGGGCTGAACGCACCGCGTCGCGGGGGCGGCATCAGCGTCCCCGCGGGATAGTTATCACGTGATCGGTTATTGTTTTAAGTCAAGGGCTTGATCGCGCTTTCACGCGTGAAAGCCATCGCGCAGGCACGGACGGCGGCCGGATCAGTCCTGGAGCAGCACCAGCGCCGAGGCGTCCCAGGCCAGCTTCACCTCGTCGTCCCAGGTGATCTCGCGCTCGGCCGCGCGGAAGCGGTTGGTGCGGGCGACCTTGATCCGCGTGTCCGGGGCGACGCGGACGTGGTAGATCGACATGTCGCCCAGGTAGGCGATGTCCTCGACCCGCCCGATCAGGGTGTTGTCGCCGCGCTCGCCGCTCTCCTCGACAAGGGCGAGCGACATCTTCTCGGGCCGCAGCGCCAGAGCGACCGCGCTCCCGGCGCGCCGCGTGGTCGCCGAGGCGCAGCGCGCCGTGCCGCCGGCCTCCAACTCGATCGCGCCACCCTCGCCGACCCTGCCGGCCAGAATGTTCACGTCACCGATGAAGTCGGCCACGTAGCGCGACGACGGCGCCTCGTAGACCTCCTGCGGCTCGCCAACCTGCGCCACCTTGCCGTCGCGCATCACCGCCAGCCGGGTCGAGACGGTCATCGCCTCTTCTTGGTCATGGGTCACGATGACGAAGGTCAGGCCCAGCGATTCCTGGATGTTGACCAGCTCGAACTGCGTGGCCTCGCGCAGCTTCCGGTCCAGCGCGCCCAATGGCTCGTCGAGCAGCAGGAGCTTGGGCTTCTTCGCCAGCGCCCTGGCCAGGGCGACGCGCTGACGCTGGCCGCCCGAAAGCTGGTCGGGCCTGCGGCGGGCGAACTTCTCGAGCCGGGTTAGGGCCAGCATCTCCTCGACCCGCTCGCGGATCCTGGGGCGCGGCATCTTCTCCATCTGCAGGCCGAAGGCGATGTTCTGCTCGACCGTCATGTGCGGGAACAGCGCATAGCTCTGGAACATCATGTTCACCGGCCGCTCGTAGGGCGCGATGCGCGAGAGATCCTCGCCACCCAGCAGGATCTGGCCGGCATCGGGCGTCTCGAAGCCCGCAAGCATGCGCAGGAGCGTGGTCTTGCCGCAGCCCGAGGGACCAAGCAGGGCGAAGAACTCGCCGCCATAGATGTCGAGCGACACGTGATCGACCGCCACCGTGTCGCCGAAACGCTTCACAAGGTCGACCATCCTCAGATGCGGCACCGCCGCAGGGTCACGCCACTGCTTGACGGGCGTCTCGCGTTTCTCGGCAACCGCCACGGGCAGCCTCCACTCAGGGATTGACGAAGCGCGCACCGCCCCAGCAGGACGATGCGCGCAATCAGGTCACGAGCCGGTCTTGATCCGCGTCCACTCGCGGGTCACGACGCGCTGCTCGCTGGGCCCGTAGGGCGTGGTGACATAGAGCTTCTCGACCGTCTCGGGCGAGGGATAGATCGCCGGATCGCCAATCACGTCCTCGTTCAGCAAAGGCTGCGACGCCATGTTGCCATTGGCGTAGTAGACGTAGTTCGACGCCTTTGCGGCCACTTCGGCGCGCATCATGTAATCGAGGAAGACGAGCGCTTCCTCGGGATGCGGCGCGTCGGCCGGGATCGCCATCTGGTCGAACCACATCAGCGCCCCCTCCTTGGGGATCGCGTATTCGACGGTGACGTTGTTGCCGGCCTCGGCGGCACGGTCGCGCGCCTGAAGGATGTCGCCCGACCAGCCGACGGCGATGCAGGCGTCGCCATCCGCCAGCGCGTTGATATAGGGCGACGAGTTGAAGCTGGTGATCGAGGGGCGGATCTTGGCGATCACCGCCGCCGCCTCGCGGATGTCATCAACGTCCTTCGAGTCGGGGTCCTTGCCCAGGTAGTTGAGCGCGGCCGGGATCATCTCGTCGGACGCGTCCAGCATGTGAACGCCGCAGTCAGCGAATTTCGCGATGATCTCGGGGTTGAAGATCACTTCCCACGAGTCGATCGTGTCCGTGCCGAGGCGCTCCTTCACCGCATCGACATTGTAGCCAATGCCGGTCGTGCCCCACATGTAGTTGATCGAGTACTCGTTGCCCGGGTCATACTTCGCGGTGCGCGCGGCGATCCGGTCCCACATGTTCTCGAGGTTCGGCAGCTTCGCCTTGTCGAGCTTCTGGAACACGCCCGCCTGGATCTGGCGCTGGAGGAAGCTGCCCGAGGGCACGACCACGTCGTAGCCCGAGGATCCCGCGAGGAGCTTCGTCTCGAGAATGTCGTTCGAGTCGAAGACGTCGTAGACGACCTTGATACCCGTCTCCTCGGTGAACTCGGCCAGGATCTCCTCGTCGATGTAGTCCGACCAGTTGTAGACGTTGACAACCTTGTCTTGCGCCGCCGCGGGGAGTGCCAGCAGAGCAACCAGCGCGGTGCCGGTAAGAAGACGAGTCATGATCACCTCTCAGAGTTTTTTCGAGCCTTTCCTGGCTCGATTCCGCGGAAGCTTAACGCTCGCCAAGGGCCTTGCAAGGTCTAAATGCCGCGCTGCGAAACGGGCTTGCAAGCGCATATAGCACCGCTCTAGGCTCAGAGCGTCGCGCCGTTTCAGGGGCGGATGAGAACAGGTCTGAGCATGGCGGGACGGGCAGTCGGACATTCGGGCTGGGGTCAGCGACTTGCGATCCTGATCCCCTATCTCTGGCTTCTCGCCTTCTTCCTCGCGCCCTTCCTGATCGTCCTCAAGATTTCGATCAGCACGAACGCGATCGCACTGCCGCCCTACGTTCCAGTGTGGGACTCGGTCGGGGCTGCGCTCGATCACCTTTCGACGCCGAACCTTGGAAACTACAGCTTCCTGTTCGACGACCCTCTATATCTCAATTCCTACCTCAACTCGCTCAAGATCGCCGCGATCTCGACGCTCATTGCACTGCTGATCGGCTACCCGATGGCCTACGGCATCGCCCGGTCGTCGCGGAACTGGCGCGGCGCGCTGCTCACGCTGGTGATCCTGCCGTTCTGGACCTCGTTCCTGATCCGCGTCTACGCCTGGGTGGGGATCCTCAAGACCGAGGGGATCCTCAACGCGTTCCTGCTGTGGACCGGCGTGATCTCCGAGCCGCTGCAGATCCACTTCACGCCGACGGCGGTCTATATCGGCATCGTCTACAGCTACCTGCCCTTCATGATCCTCCCGCTCTACTCGACGCTCGAGAAGCTGGACGAGAGCCTGCTCGAGGCAGCCGCTGATCTCGGGGCGCGGCCTCTCACGACGTTCTGGCGGGTCACGCTGCCCCTGAGCATGCCGGGCATCGCGGCGGGATGCTTTCTCGTCTTCATTCCGGCGGTGGGCGAGTTCGTGATCCCGGAACTTCTGGGCGGCTCGTCGACCCAGATGATCGGCCGCACCCTGTGGAACGAGTTCTTCCAGAACCGCGACTGGCCGCTGGCCTCCTCCGTCGCCGTCCTGCTGCTGCTGGTGCTGGTGGTGCCGATCGTGATCTTCCAACGCTATGCGCGGCGCGAGGGGACGGGCTGATGCGCAGGGGACCCGGCCTTTTCCTCAAGATCGCGATGGTGCTGGGCTTCGCGTTCCTCTACGCCCCCATCCTCATCCTGATGCTCTACTCCTTCAACGCCTCGAAGCTGGTGACGGTCTGGGGCGGCTTCTCGACGCGCTGGTATGTCGAGCTCTGGTCGAACACGGCGCTGCTCGATGCGGCCTGGATCTCGGTCACCGTCGCGGCCACGGCCTCGACGCTCGCCACCGTGCTGGGAGTGATGGCCGGCTACTCGCTGGCCCGCGTGCCCCGCTTCCTTGGGCGGACGCTCTTCTCGGGCATGGTGCTGGCCCCGCTGGTGATGCCCGAGGTGATCACCGGGCTTTCGCTCCTGCTCGCCTTCATCTCGGTCTCGCTCGACCGGGGTTTTCTCACGATCGTCTTCGCTCATGCCACCTTCTCGATGTGCTACGTGGCAATCGTGATCCAGGCCCGGCTTTCGGGGTTCGACAGCTCGGTCGAGGAAGCGGCCGAGGATCTCGGGGCGAGACCTGCCACCGTTTTCCGCCGCATCACGCTGCCGCTGATCATGCCGGGCGTGATCTCGGGATGGCTGCTGAGCTTCACGCTCTCGCTCGACGACCTCGTGATCGCGAGCTTCACCTCGGGGCCGGGCTCGACGACGCTGCCGATGAAGATCTTCTCGTCCGTCCGTCTGGGCGTCACGCCCGAGATCAACGCGATCGCGACCATCCTGATCGGGCTCGTCGCCTTTGGCACGATCTTCTGGTCGCTGGCGCTGAAGCGGGCGGAGGCGAACCGGCTGAAGGCCGCGCAGTAGGGCTGCTCAGGCCACCAGGCGGGCCGCTTCCTCGAACACCAGCGCATGCCGCTCGGCCAGTCGCTCGGGATCGCTGTCGTAGCCGCCGCCGATCACCACGACCAGCGGAAGGCCCTGCGTGCGCACGCTTTCGAGAACCAGCCGCTCGCGCGCCCTGAGCCCCGCCAATGACACGGCAAGGCGACCCAGCCGGTCCCCCTCCCAGACATCGACGCCGGCATTGTAGAAGACGAGCGCGGGCGAGCAGGCCGCGATCGCCTGGTTCACCGCCGCCTCGAGCGCCACGAGGTAAGCGCCGTCGCCGGTTCGGTCCGGCAAACCGACATCGAGGTCGGAGGCCGCCTTGCGCACCGGATAATTCTTGGCGGCATGGATCGACAGGCAGAAGACGCCGGGATCGTTCGCAAAGATCCGCGCGGTGCCATCGCCCTGGTGAACGTCGGCGTCGATCACGAGGATCCGCCCGGGCAAGCCCTGGGCGCGCAGGTTTCGGATGGCGATGGCGACGTCGTTGAAGACGCAGAACCCCGCACCGCCATCGGGGCCGGCATGATGCGACCCCCCGGCCGAGTTGGCGGCGATGCCATGCTCGAGCGCAAGCCACGCTGCAAGCAGCGTCCCCGCCCCGGACAGCCGCGCGCGGCGCGCCACGGCGTCGTTGCCCGGCAGGCCGATGCGGCGCACCTCGGCCGCCGTGAGGCGCCCTTCGAACACGCGCGCGACATAGCCCGGCTCATGCGCCAGCGCCACCTGTGCCGCCGTCGCGGGCGCCGGCGCGATGTAGCGGCCAGGCGCCAGCAGCCCGCGTCGCGTCAGCGCGTCGCGCAGGTAGCCGTATTTCGACATCGGGAAACTGTGCCCCGGCCGGAGCGGCGCCTGATAGTCCGGATGATGGACAATGGGCAGCATGGCGGGGATCAGGGTCGCGCGGCCCGCCACGTGCGGGCCACGCGTTCCGGCGCTCAGCGGCGGGCGTCGCCCACCATCCGCCAAGCAGCGGGCAGAAGCAGCGCGGCCAGCGCGAGCTTCAGCGCGTCACCGGCGAGGAAGGGATAGAGGCCCCATTCGAGGATCGGCTTCTCCCATCCATAGAGCTGTCCAAGCCACAGGAGGCCCGGGACATAGATGGCGATGTTGCCAAGCAGCAGCGCCAGCGCCATGCGCCCGACGCTGCGATCCCAGCCGGCGCGCGCCAGCACGCCCAGAAGGCCCGCCGCCAGCGCAAAGCCGACAAGATAGCCGCCGGTGCTGCCCATCATGTAGGAGATGCCGTTCGCCTCGGCCGACGAGGAGGTGAAGACGTCGAAGCCGAGCGCACCGATCACGAGATAGGCAAGCACGGTCCCCACACCAAGCCGAAGGCCGTAAGCCGCGCCGATGGTCAGCACGACGAAGGTCTGCATCGTGATCGGAACCGGCCAGAACGGCACCTTGATCTTGGCCGCAACGGCAAGGGCCGCGACGCCGAATGCAACCAGAAGCACCTGCTTCACGCGCAATGCCGTGCCTTCATCGCCGGGCAGCGCCTCGGACAGAACCCGGTTGGAAAGGGGGGATGCCATCAAATATTCCTCCGTCTTCGCTTGCGGTCGGCACGGCCTTCCGCCCGGTCGATCTATGCACCGAGCGCACGTGTTTCGCAAGCGGCGGGCGCGCCGCGCCGCAGTGCGAGATGGTTCGCCTGAAAGCGCGTAGCGCGCGCGGTTGGCATCTGTCTCTTCCCGCGCATGCAGGCTTGCGGCTATTGTTGTGTGACATTTCAGAGAGCAACGGAGACACACACTTGACGGACGGGGGCAAGCGCAAGCGGACGAGACGTCCGGCGCGCACGAGATCGCGTGCCCGGCCGGCGCCCGGCCCCGTTCGGCAGGGCCGCATCGATCCCGGCCCGCGCAGCGGCGACAAGCAAGCCGGGCCCCGCGCGGAAGAAGACGGCGATCAGTCGTCCGGCGACGCGTCTCCTACCGTTTCGCCGGCTCGTGCGCCAGGCTGCGATCTCGTTCTCGATCTCGGCGCAGATGCAGTCGCACTGATGCGTCGCGAGCCGCTCGGCTGGCGCGAACTGGCCCGGGCGACGATCGGACCGGACGGCACGGTCAGCGGCGTATCGAGCCTCTTGCGCGCGGCGGGAGGAGGCCCCGGGAAGGCAAAACCGCGCGTCACGCTCTGGCTCCCGCCCGCACAGGTGCTAATTCGCCATATCGCCCTGCCCGAGGATCCGGCCGCCCGGCTTACCGAGGCCCGCCAGGACGCGGCGGAGGCGACCGGCCAGCGACCCGGGGATCTTGCGATCGACATCGCTCCCGCGGGGGCTGACGGCGTTTCGGTCGTCGTGTCCGCATTCGCGCAAAGCTGCCGCGAAGCTTGCGCCTATGCCGAGGGCTGGGGGTTCCACCCGATCGCGGTCTCGACGCATGTCGAAGCCGCGGCGTTCCCTCCCGAGGGGCCTCTGTTCCTGACGCGGCCCGAGAGCGACGTAGCAGCGGCCGGCAGGCAGGATCCCGAGGACGTCTCGACCGACATGCCGGACGATCCGGCCGAGGTGGCGGCCGTCGCGCACGAGCCAACCATCGCGAGGGCTGAACCCGAGCCCACGACCGATAAGGATGGCGCGCCTAAGGATGGCGCGCCCAAGGCAGCCCCAGCTTCTTCGCGTACGAACGCCGTGTCGGGTAAGGCGGAACAGCACGATAACGGGGCGTCGGGCGCGCGCCGGCGGTCGGGCGCGCTGGTTGTGCTGGCGCTCCTTTCCGGCGCGGTCATCTTCAGCGCGCCGTGGAAAACCGAGGCGCCGGAGCAGCTGGCTACTGCACCGCAGGCGCCGTCAAGCGCGCAGGACCGGCTCGAGCCGGTGAATGAGCCTCCATCGACATCCGCCGGGGCGGTCCCGCAGGTCGAGACGCCGGAGGACCGGGCATCAACGGAAGGCGAGCCGCGAGAGGTCGCGGCGATCGAGAGCGAGGCCGAACCGGCGATCTCGCCCGCAGAACCTGCGCCAGAGCTGCCGCAACCCGCGGAGGCGGCGTCCCCGGACGATCTGGCTTCCGTGGAAGTGGCGCGTGGATCCCCGCCTCACGCGCTGCCCTTGCCGTCACTGGCCGCACCGCCGCCGAGCACGGCGCCGTCATCACTGGGGGAGACACCTCTTCCGGCCGAGCCCCCCGCACTGGAGGTCTTCGCGGACCTCCGCACCGCGATCGAGGGCTTGCAGGAGGAAACCGTCGCCCCGCCCGACGACGCGCAAGACACGGAAGTCAAGAACGGCCGAGGCACGCTCTGGAAACAGGCGCCGGCAGCGCGGAATGGTGAATCGCCGTCGCTGGCGGCGCGCGCGCTTGCCACGACCGAGGGTTCGACGGACGCTCCCGGGCGCGAGACCGACGCGCCTGCGAGCGACGTGGCGCGTGCCGAGATCGAAGCGGGCCCGCAGGCCCCGGTCGAGAGCACGGCACCGCGCCGGAGACCGGGAACGGACGATGCGGCCGAGGACGAAGCCCCCGTATCCGAACAGTCGCCTGACGCGTCGGGGCCCGACAGCGAGGACGTGGCAAGCACGGATGACGACGACACGGTGTCGAGCCTTGCGCCGCCGACGTCGCTCCTTCCCCGCCTCCGGGGCCAGAAGTCCGATGCGGAGCAACCGGAGCCCGAGAGCGAGGCTGAGACCGCGGCGCAGGATGGCACCGGGTCCGTGCCTGAGGCAGCCGCGCCGGAGGCCGAGCCGGCAGCCGCAGAAGATGCTGATCCCCCGACGGAGCGGGCGGCGGCGGCAGCGCCACCTCCTCAGGAGCGCCCGGACAACCTTGGCGCCCCCATTCGGCCATCGCCGCAAACGGGCGGCGCCGTGTCGACGGTACCCGCCCTGCCCCCGATCGGCCGCTCGGCGCCGAAGAAGGTGCAGCGCGCCGCGGTCGAGCAGGGCATCCCGCTCGACCGGATGGCGCTAATCGGGGTCCTCAATCTCGAAACCGGGCGGCAGGCGCTCTTGCGCCTGCCCAACGGCCGCTACGAGCGCCTGAAGATCGGTGACACGGTCGAGGGGTGGCAGGTGAGCACGATCGGCGCGGACACGATGCGCCTCTCGCGCAACGGCGAGGAACGCACCCTGATCCTCGTCAATCGCTGAGGACCCGGCGAGCCCCACGGCGCAAGGCGGCGGGCAGCACGTCTTCGCTTGGCCACCAGCCGGTTTCGAGGCATCGATCGTAACCCTGAGTGAGGCCCGCGGCGTGCATCGCTGCCTGTGCGCCAGGCCAGTCGTAATCGAAACGGATGATCCTGGGCGCGCCTGCCTCGATCACGGCGTAGGAGACCCGGGCATCCCCGTCATTTGGCGGCATTCCCAGCGCGCCCGTGTTGAGCCAGAGCCGGCCGTCGATCTCGCGTGTGAAAGGAAGCCCGCAGTGGCCCGCCAGGACGGCGTCCACCCGTCCCGCCGCGCGCTCGAGCAGCGCGATCTCGTCGCGAAGCATGGCATCCGGGTCGACCGGCCAGAGATAGCGGTTCACGGCGCTCGCGCCGCCATGGAGCACGCCCCACCGGCGGCCATGCGCGCGGAATACGGCAAGGCGCGGAAGACCGCGCATCCAGGCGCGCGCCGCGTCGTCGACCTCGGACGCTGCATGGGAGAACCACGCGCCCGACGCAAGGTCGCACGCCGTGCCAGGGACAAAGCCGCAACCGCAATCATCGCCTCCTGCCCCCAGGCTCTCCTCGCAGTTGCCGGCAATCGAGTGCATCCCGGCTCCGCGCAGGAGCGCGAGGGTCCGCATCGGCTCGGCGCAGTAGGCGCAATGATCCCCGGTCGACACCATCGGCAAGCCGGCGAGGCCGCGCAGCGCCAGATCCGCCAGCATCCCCGAGACGGCATGAGCGTTCGACACGGCTCCGCCAAAGGCCACGACATCGCCCGGGAAGGCCCCGAAGTCGACAACAGCGTCCATCACCCACCTTGTTCCTTCCCAGCGGCACGCCCATAACTGTTCGCAGAACACGTCTGTAGTGCAAGGACCGCCCTGATGGACCCCGCAATCCTCTGGACGAGCGGCATCATTCTGGTGCTGCTCGGCCTTTCGGCCTTCTTCTCGGGCAGCGAGACCGCGCTGACCGCAACAAATCGCGCGACCATGCATGCGCTGGCGGCGCAGGGAACGCGCGGTGCAGACACCGCGCTGCGGCTGACCGAGGACAACGAACGGCTCATCGGCTCGATCCTGCTTGGCAACAACCTGGTGAACATCCTCGCCGCCTCGTTGGCGACGTCGATCTTCACGGCGCTGTTCGGCGAGGCCGGCGTGGCCTGGGCAACGCTGGTGATGACCTTCCTCGTGCTCGTCTTTGCCGAGGTTCTGCCGAAGACCTACGCCATCAGCGGCCCCGAGCGCGCGGCGGTCAAGGTCGCACCGATCATCGCGGTCTTCGTCCGGGTCTTTGCGCCGGTGGTCGGATTCATTCGGCTACTGGTGCGTGGCGCGCTCGCCGTGATGGGTGTCAAGACCGATCCCGACGCACATTTCCTTGCGCCATACGAGGTGATCCGCGGCACCATTGCGCTGCATGCGAGCGAGGGCGGCGTGGACAAGGCCGAGCGCGACCGGCTTCTCGCAGCCCTCGACCTGCGCGACCGCGAGGTCGCCGAAGTCATGCGCCACCGCCGCGACATCTCGTCGATTTCGGCCGACTGCTCGGCCGAAGAAATCGTCGAGTTTTGCCTCGGCTCGTCGCATACGCGAATTCCCCTCTGGCGGAGCGAACCCGAGAACATCGTCGGCGTCCTGCATGCCAAGGACCTGCTGCGGGCGCTGAACCGTCAGATCCGCGCCAAGGGGACCATGGCCGACGCGCTCGCGACGCTGGACGTCATGGCGGTGGCGATGAAGCCGTGGTTCGTGCCGGATACCCGCCCGCTCGACGACCAGCTGCGCGCCTTCCTCAAGCGCAAGTCGCATTTCGCCCTGGTGGTCGATGAATATGGCGTGCTGCAGGGCCTGATCACGCTCGAGGACATTCTCGAGGAAATCGTTGGCGATATTGCCGACGAGCACGACATCGAGCGCGAGGGCATCAGCCGCAATCCGGATGGCTCGTTCATTGTCCAGGGCTCGATGACGATCCGCGACCTCAACCGCGCCTGCGAGTGGTCCTTGCCCGACGACGAGGCCACCACGATCGCGGGCCTGCTGATCCACGAGGCGCAGACAATCCCGACCGAGGGACAGGTCTTCGCCTTCCATGGCATGCGCTTCGAGGTGCTCGAGCGCCATCGCAACCAGATCACCCGGCTCAAGCTGAGGGCACTGAAAGCGGGCGCACGCGACAGCGACGAGGGCGCCTCGGGCGCGCCACACGCGTAACGGCAGCGTCGACGCCCCAAGTGAACGAAGACGCCTCGGCCAAAAACCGGAACGTCCTTGTCATCCTTGCCGATCTCGGCACCTATGTCCCGCAGACGGATCCGAAACAGCCCTGCGCCAGGCGAGGCGCAGGGCACACAACAGGGGGACACGATGCGCGCCATCATCTATCGCCGGTTCGGCCCGGCGGACGAGGTTCTCGAACTCGTGGACCTGCCGACGCCCGAGCCTGCCGCCGGCGAAGTGCTTGTCGCGCTCCGTGCCTCGGGCGTGAACCCGTCTGACGTGAAGCTTCGTGCCGGTGCGCGGCCCGGTGCAACGATGGACTGGGAGTTCATCGTGCCGCATTCCGACGGTGCCGGCGAGATCGTCGCCGTTGGGGACGGCGTCTCTGCAAGCCGGGTGGGCGAGCGGGTCTGGATCTGGAACGGCCAGTGGCGACGCCAGATGGGCACCGGTGCCGAGATGGTCGCGCTTCCCGCGGATCAGGTCGTTCGCTTGCCCGATGGAACCGGCTTCCTCGAAGGGGCCTGTCTCGGCATCCCGGCCATGACGGCCTGGGCCACGGTGCTTGGTGACGGACCGGTCGAGGGAAAGACGGTCCTGGTTACAGGGGGAGCCGGCACCGTCGGGCGCTATGCGATCCAGATCGCGCGTCTTGCCGGCGCGCGGGTGATCACGACTGTCTCGGGGCCCGAGAAGGCTGCCCATGCCGGACCGGCGGATCACGTGATCAACTATCGCGAGGAAGACGTGGCCGCGCGCGTCCTGGACCTGACCGGTGGCCGCGGCGCGGACCGGATTGTCGAGGTCGACTTCGGTGCCAATCTCGATGCAACCGTCCGGATGATTGCTGAGGGCGGCACTATTGCGACCTACGCCTCGGCCGGGAGGATGACACCCGAGCTCCCATTCTACCCGCTGATGTTCCGAAACGTGCGGGTATGGATGGCGCTGATCTACCTCCTCGACCCGGAGACCCGTCGCCGCGGCGAGGCCGATCTGTCCCGGTGGATGGAGCGAGGCGACCTCGACCATGCGGTCGCCGAGGTTCACGCCTTGAGTGAGACTGCTGCCGCCCATCGGGCGGTCGAGGCGGGCGGAAAGCTGGGCTCGGTGGTCATTGAACTCTGAAGCACGAACCGCACGCCATCCGGCGCGCGGTTCGCAGTGCCGTCAGCTGTAGTGGCGCTCCATCACGGCGCGTGCGATGTCGGCCCGGTGAAGGCCACGCTGCGCAAGGCTCGCGTCGGTCATCGAGTTCAAGCGCTCGAAATCCTGCGTGGCAGCCTGCGCGCGCCGCACGGCTTCGAAGAACTTGGCGATCGACTTGAAGGGGCTGGCAAGAGCCGACAGGCTCAGGCCATGGCTGGAGGTCATGCTGCTCGCGGTCATCGCTCTCTCCTGCAGGTGCGAAATTATTGCTGCATCCGCTAATTGGTATACCAGAGCGATCCGCGCAAGCGATACGATCGCATGGCGGCCTTGCGGGAATTGCAACCTACTGGGAATAAATGCCTAACTATCGATCAGCACGGGCCGCGCAAATTGGCATCATGGCACAATCCTGCGCGGCGCACGGCGAACTCGAAAGAAAATTGTGCGACGCACCAAACACCGAGTTGCCTCGCCCGCGACAACGGGGTCACGGCATCGGAATCGGCCCCGCGTCCTTGGGCACGGCGTAGCCGCGGGCCACGGCAGGTCGCTCCGCGATCCGGCGATACCAGTCGCGGACACTTGGGAACTCGCCGAGATCGATCCCCTGCCACTCGAAGCGCGAAATCCAGGGCCAGGCAGCGATGTCGGCAATGGAGTAGTCGTCGGCGATGAAGTCCCGCCCCGAGAGCCGGCGATCCAGAACCCCGTAGAGCCGGCGTGTCTCGGCGCCGTACCGCTCTTCGGCATAGGGCGCCTTGCCCGGGTTGAACTTGAGGAAATGATGCGCCTGGCCGGCCATCGGCCCCAACCCGCCCATCTGCCACATCAGCCACTCGATCGCGCGCCAGCGCTGAGCGCCCTCGCCGATGAAGCGGCCATGCTTCTCGGCAAGATAAAGGAGGATGGCGCCGGACTCCATCAGCGTCTGTCCGGTTTCGTGATCAAAGAGCGCCGGGATCCTGTTGTTCGGGCTGATCATCAGGAACGAAGGCTGGAACTGCTCGTCCTTGGTGATGTCAATCGGCTTGACGTTGTAGGGAACGCCCAGTTCCTCGAGCATGATTGAGACCTTCCGACCGTTCGGCGTGGTCCAGGTGTAGAGGTCGATCATGATTCCCCCCGAAACGCGTTACTCAGACGTGCTGTCCACCATTGATCTCGATCTCGACACCCGTGACGTATGAGGACTCGGGCGTGCAAAGGTAATAAATCGTCCGGGCGACCTCTTCGGGCTTGCCAAGGCGGCGGAGCGGCAGTGTCTCGGCCAGCTTCGCCGTGCCGGGGCTCAGGATCGCCGTCTCGATCTCGCCCGGCGCAATCGCGTTCACGCGGATCCCGTGGGGGCCGTAGTCATGCGCCATCTCGCGCGTCAGCGCGGCCAGCGCCGCCTTCGACGTCGCGTAGGCCGCCCCCGCAAAGGGATGCACGCGGCTGCCCGCGATCGAGGTCACGTTGACGATGGCACCCTGAGCGGCCTTGAGCTCATCGAACAGACCGCGCGCCAGTACGACTGACGCAAAGAAGTTGACGTGAAAGACGTGGCCCCAGGTCCGCAGGTCGGTCGTGATCGTGTCGAGGCGCTCGCCTTCGGGTCCCTTGGGCGAGATGCCGGCATTGTTCACCAAGGCGTGAAGCTTGCCATCCGTGAGCCTGCTCTTGATCTCGGCCACGGCATCGATGGTCGAGTTCGGATCGCTGAGATCGACCTCGATGTGATCGTCCTCGCCCGCCGACCAAGGACACTCCTCGGGAAAGGGGTGCCTCGAGCAGGTGATCACCCGCCAGCCGGCCGACGAGAAGCGCTTTACCGTTGCATGCCCGATGCCGCGGCTCGCGCCGGTCAGGAGCAGCGTCTTGCGTTCGCGGTTGTCAGGCATTGCATCTCACGTCAGCGCTGCTGAATCGGACCAGCCGATACCGGGGCCATCTGATCCGGGAACCGCAGCAGGATCAAGCCCGCGATCCCCGCATTGCGGCCGCGTTCAGGCGAGGTGGAACGGCACGGCCCTGACGCCTCTCAGGGATTGAGACGCTGCACCGTCCACGCCGTGGCATCGGTCCGCATGCGTGTCCAGCGGAACCGGTCATGCAGCCGGAAATCACCGTTCGCCCAGAACTCGATCTCGAGCGGCCGGATGCGATAGCCGTTCCAGTGTGGCGGCCGCGGTGGCTTGACCGGGTGTCGGGCGGCAATCTTGGCGACCTCGGCCATCAGCGCACGGCGGCTTGCCAGCGGCCGTGACTGCCGGCTTGCCCAGGCGCCGATGCGGCTCTGGTATGCGCGCGAGTTGTAATAGGCGTCAGCCTGCTGCGGGCTCACCGCCTCGACCGGGCCGCGCAGGCGGATCTGGCGGCGAAGCGATTTCCAGTGCAGCACCATCGCCGCCTGCGGGTTCGCCTTGAGCTCGGATCCCTTCGCGCTCTCGGTGTTCGTGTAGAAGACGAAGCCGCCGCGGGTCTGGTTCGGCTCGATCTCCTTGAGAAGGACCATGCGCACGTTCGGAAGGCCGCGCGCATCCGCGGTGGCGAGCGCAACCGCGTTCGCGTCCTCGGGCTCCGAGGCCTCGGCTTCGGTCAGCCAGGCCTGCGCCAGCGCATAGGGATCCTCGCCCGCGAAAATCCCGGACAGCCTGCCACCCGTAGAAAGCTCAACCATCGCAACTCTCCGCACGCTTCTCCCGGCCCGCATTCCTAGCGCGCCGCCGGGCCACGCGGAACCCCCGGACGCTCGGTCCGACTTGCCCACCCGTTGTTTTTGCCCTAAGCCCGCGGCACGGTGGGCCGGGCTGAGACGAGAGAGAGATCATGTCGGGACTGATGGCAGGCAAGCGCGGACTCATCATGGGCGTCGCGAACGACAAGTCGATCGCCTGGGGGATCGCCAAGGTCTGCCGCGACCAGGGCGCGGATCTCGCCTTCACCTATCAGGGTGACGCGCTCAAGAAGCGCGTCGAGCCGCTCGCCGAATCGGTGGGTTCCGAGATCGTGCTGCCCTGCGATGTCACCGACGCGGCGTCGATGGATGCCGTCTTCGACGAACTTCGGGCGCGTTGGGGCAAGCTCGACTTCCTGCTTCACGCGATCGCTTATGCCGACAAGTCCGAGCTCAAGGGCCGCTATGTCGACACGAGCCCCGAGAACTTCGAGATGTCGATGAACATCTCCTGCTATTCCTTCACCGCCCTCGCCCAGCGCGCCGAGAAGATGATGCCCGACGGCGGCTCGCTCCTCACGCTCACCTATTACGGCGCCGAGCGCGTGATGCCCCACTACAACGTCATGGGCGTCGCGAAGGCCGCTCTCGAGGCATCGGTGCGCTACATGGCGGCGGACCTCGGCAAGCAGGGCGTCCGGGTCAACGCGCTCTCGGCGGGTCCTATCAAGACGCTCGCCGCGTCGGGCATCGGCGACTTCCGCTATATCCTGAAGTGGAACGAGTTGAACGCGCCCCTGCGCCGCAACGTCAGCCAGGAGGATGTGGGCAAGGCCGGCTTCTACCTGCTGTCGGACCTTTCGTCCGGTGTGACTGGCGAATGCCACCACGTCGACTGCGGCTATCACGTCGTGGGCATGAAGGCCGAGGACGCCCCTGACATCGGCCTCGACCGAGGCTGATCCTCACGCCCGGGCGGGGACCCGGGCGCTCGTCATGGCATTCGCTGCCTTCGGTAGAAGCTGATTGCCGCCCTCAGGCGACTGCAGCCGCCTCGGCCATCAGTGACGCGTTCCCTCCCGCCGCGGTCGTGTCCACACAGACATGCCGCTCTAGCTGATAGCGCGATGGAGCGTCCGACGCGCTCAGCACCGGAAGGATCGGCCCCTCCCGCGCGGCGAGGGCGCGCCGGATCGCGGCAAGCTCGGCGCCCTGCGCATCGCTGCAAATCGCATCGATGCCGCGCAGCACGGTCAGAGCCGAAGCATCCAACCGGCCATCGATTGCCGACACTGCCCCTTTCTGACCTTTCGCGCCCGGACAGACGATCAGCGCCGCGTTACCGACCGCAACCGCGCGTTCGGCCTGCAGGCGGGCCGAGGCGGGATCGGGCCCAAGGCACAACACGCGCCCGCGGGGATGGAGCGAGAGCCGGTTCGATTCGCCCGTGGGCCCGGGCAGGCTTTCAGCCTCGCCACTCGCCTCGGCGGGCTTGAGTTGGGCGAGAGCGGCCTCGACCAGCCCCGCATCGATCGGCGGGGTCCCGTTCGAGCCACCTGGGGCCTGGCTTGCACCACTCGCTTCCTCCGCCGAGACCTTGGGACGCATGAACCGAGACACGTAATGCGGGCCACCGGCTTTTGGCCCCGTTCCCGACAGCCCTTCCCCGCCGAAGGGCTGCGAGCCCACGATCGCGCCAATCTGGTTGCGGTTCACATACATGTTGCCGGCCCGAATGCGATCGATGACATGCTGCACCCTGTCGTCGATCCGCGTGTGCAGGCCGAAGGTCAGCCCGTACCCGGTCGCGTTGATGTCGTCGATCACACGGTCGATCTCGTCGGCGCGGAATGTCGCGACATGCAGGACCGGGCCGAAGATCTCGCGCTCGAGATCCGCGATCCCGCCGACGCGGATGATCGTGGGCGCCACGAACGTCCCATCCCGCGGCACGTCGAGCGCCTTGAGGACGTGCCCCTCGGCCCGCGCGGCGGCGACATGGGCGTCGATGCCTGCCTGCGCCTCGGCATCGATGACGGGGCCCACATCGGTCGACAGGCTCCACGGATCTCCCAGGATCAGCTCGTCCATCGCGCCGGTCAGCATCTCCAGCACCCGGGTCGACACATCCTCCTGAAGGTACAGGCATCTGAGTGCCGAGCAGCGCTGCCCCGCGCTCTGGAACGACGAGGCGATGATGTCGCGCACCGCCTGCTCGGGCAGCGCGGTCGAATCGACGATCATGGCGTTGAGCCCGCCCGTCTCGGCGATCAGGACGGCATCGGGCGCCAAGTGCTCGGCCATCGCTCGATCGATGCGCTTTGCGGTCTCCGTCGACCCGGTGAAGCAGACGCCCGCGATCCGCGGATCGGCCGAGAGCCGGCCACCCACCGTGGGGCCGTCGCCCGGCAAGAGCTGCAGTGCGGTCAACGGCACGCCCGCCTCGTGCAGCAGCGCGACCGCGCGCGCCGCAATCAGGGGCGTCTGCTCGGCGGGCTTGGCGATCACCGCATTGCCCGCCGCGAGCGCCGCGGCGATCTGACCGGTGAAGATCGCCAGCGGGAAGTTCCACGGGCTGATGCAGGCGAAAACCCCGCGTGCTTCGAGATCACTGGCCTCCAGCCGCTCGGCCTCGGATGCGTAGTAGCGCAGGAAGTCGACCGCCTCGCGCAGCTCCGCCACGCAGTCGGCAAGGGTCTTGCCCGCCTCGCGCGCCGCGAGGGCGAAGAAGTCGGCGGCGTGCTGCTCGTAAAGGTCGGCCGCGCGGCGAAGCGT
Source organism: Thermohalobaculum xanthum (assembly GCF_016623495.1). GTDB lineage: Bacteria > Pseudomonadota > Alphaproteobacteria > Rhodobacterales > Rhodobacteraceae > Thermohalobaculum > Thermohalobaculum xanthum. The sequence goes on from NZ_JAEHHL010000002.1 coordinate 161,422, forward strand.
GTCAGCCCGGCTCGCCGCGTCACGCGCCGACCACTCGGCAAAGCCCTGCGGAGCCGCATTCAGTGCGGTCTCGACATCTTCTGCCGTGGCGTCGCGAACACGACCGACCTTGTCGGACTGGTCCGCCGGGTTGAAGACCGCGCGTTCCTCCACGCCGGTCACCGCCCCCGCGATCATCGGGCCTGCGGACCACTGATGGTCACGGAAGGGCGCGCGCGCCGCATCGAGCGCGGCGAGTTCGAGCGGGTCCGTCAGATCCCAGCCCGTTGCGTTGCGCCGCCCAGCCCCGTAAAGTTCCGGCGCCTGCGCAATCGCCGGATTGGCCATGTCGGCCAGAGCCTCGGCCGTCGCGATCGGATCGCGCGCGATTTCCTCGGGGCTCACGCTTTCGTCGACGATCTGGTTGACGAAGGACGAGTTCGCGCCGTTCTCGAGGAGCCGCCGCACGAGGTAGGCCAGCAGGTCGCGGTGCGCGCCCACCGGCGCATAGATGCGGCAGCGCGTGTCGTGGCGCGCCTTGACCGCGTCGTGCAGCACCTCGCCCATGCCGTGAAGCCGCTGGAACTCGAACGGCTGGTCCCCCGCCATGTGGAGAATGGCCGCCACCGTATGCGCGTTGTGGGTCGCGAACTGCGGATAGATCCGGTCCGACATCCCCAGCAGCTTGCGTGCGCAGGCGATGTAGCTGACGTCGGTGGCCACCTTGCGCGTGAAGACGGGGAAGCCATCGAGGCCCAACACCTGCGCGCGCTTGATCTCGGCGTCCCAGTAGGCGCCCTTCACGAGCCGCACCATGATCCGCCGGTCGAGCCGTGTCGCCAGCGCGTAGAGCCAGTCGAGCACATGCGCCGCGCGCGGCCCGTAGGCCTGCACGACGACCCCGAACCCGTCCCACTTGCGCAATGCGGGGTCCGACAGCACCGCCTCGATCACGTCGAGAGAGAGGTCGAGCCGGTCGGCCTCTTCGGCGTCGATGTTGAGACCCATGTTGGCCGAGCGCGCGAGCAGCGCGAGCGCGCGGGTGCGGCTCACCAGTTCGTCCATGACCCGCGCCCGCTGCGCCATCTCGTAGCGCGGATGCAGCGCCGAGAGCTTGACCGAGATGCCGGGATTGGCGCGGATGTCGTCCGAAGCGCAGGCCGGCGCAATCGCCGAGATCGCGCGCGAATAGCTCAGATGGTAGGCACGCGCATCACGCTCGGTCCGCGCGGCCTCGCCCAGCATGTCGTAGGAGTAGGTGTAGCCCTTCGCCTCCATCCCGCTCGCGCGCTTCAACGCCTCCGCGATGTCGCGGCCGAGCACGAACTGCCGTCCCATCTCGCGCATCGCCTGGCCTACGGCGACCCGGATCACCGGCTCGCCGAGCCGGCGCACCGCGCCGTGAAGGATACCGGCAATGCCACCTTCTTCCTCGCCCAGGACCCGCCCCGTCAGCATCAGCGCCCAGGTCGAGGCGTTCACCAGCGACGAGGACGAGTGGCCGAGGTGCTTGCCCCAGTCCGAGGGTGCGATCTTGTCCTCGATCAGCGCGTCGATGGTCTCGTCGTCCGGCACCCGCAAGAGCGCCTCGGCCAGGCACATCAGCGCCACGCCCTCGCGCGTCGACAAGCCGTACTCGGCCAGGAAGCTCTGCATCAGGCCGGGATCCGAGGCAGCCCGCACATCGCGCACCAGTTGCGCCGCCTCGCCCGAGATGGCAGCGCGATCGTCCGTCGTCAGCGCCGCGGTCGCGATCAGGCGACGGATCACGCTCGTCTCGTCGGGCAGAATGTCGGCGCGCATGGCCGAGCGGATGGCGTCGAGGTCGCGGTCGATGCTGGACATAACTCTCTCCTGGCGGCGCGAGTCGGCCGCTTGCCTGGTCGGCGGCATCATAGCATTGGCATTTCCGTCATTCCGTCCGAAAATGCGGCAATTCCAGGAGATCAGACCAATGATAAAGCTAAAGACAGTCTATTCGGATAGCAACGCCGCAGATGCGGGTGAAATCGACCAGATCGATCGCCGCATCCTGAGCGAGCTTGCTGCAAACGGCCGGCTGACCGTGACGGAACTGGCCGAGCGCGTGGGCATCTCCAAGACACCCTGCCACACGCGCATGCGCCGCCTTGAGGCCCGCGGCATCATTCTCGGCTACCGCGCGGTGATCGACCCCGAGCGCCTTGGCCTTGGCCACGTGGCCTTCGTCGAGGTCAAGCTCACCGACACCAAGGCCAGTGCGCTCGACGCCTTCAACGCCGCAGTGGGACGCACGCCCGAGATCGAGGAATGCCACATGATCGCCGGCGGTTTCGACTACCTGCTCAAGGTGCGCACCAGCTCAATCGCCGCCTACCGCCGGGTGCTGGGCGAGAAGATCTCGGGCCTTCCCCATGTCGCGCATACCTCGACATATGTCGCGATGCAGGTCGTGAAGGACCCCGGCGCCACCGCTCCGGCACGCTGATCGGGCTATGCAGGCGCCGTTCGATCTGCTGGGATGACGCGCGTGACGAACGGAGGATCGACATGCGCGCACTCACGGCCAACGGGACCCTGATCCATTTCCACGACACCGGGCCAAACGATGCGCCGGCGCTGGTGTTCTCGAATTCGCTTGGCACCGATTTGCGCGCCTGGGAACCGTTGCTCCACCACCTGCCGGCGGGCTGGCGTGTCATCCGCTACGACAAGCGCGGCCATGGGCTCTCGGCCTGCCCGCCTCGCCCCTGGGGCATGGGGGATCACGTCGCGGATCTTGCGGGGCTGCTCGATCATCTTGGCGTGAGCGGCGCGGTGGTGTGCGGTCTCTCGGTCGGCGGACTGATCGCCCAGGGACTGGCGGCCGAGCGCCCCGATCTGGTGCGCGCAATCATCCTTTGCGACACGGCCGCAAAGATCGGCACCGACGAGATCTGGGACGGGCGGATCGCCGCCGTCGAGCAGAGCGGCATGGAGGCTGTGGCCGACGCCACGATGCAGCGCTGGTTCACCGGGAAGACGCTCCGCGACGACCCCGAGCGGGTCGCCCTGTGGCGCAACATGGTGACCCGAACCCCGGCCGAGGGCTATCTCGGGACAATGGAGTCGATCCGCGACTGCGACCTGCGCGAGAGCACGCCGCGCTTGCGGCTTCCCTGCATGGGCGTCGGCGGCGTCGAGGACGACGCCACGCCGCCCGACCTCGTGCGCGAGACGGTCGAGATGATCCCCGGCGGCAAGTTCCACCTGCTGCGCGGCGCCGGCCACATCCCGCAGGCCGAGGCCCCCGAACAGCTTGGCCGCCTCATGACCGAGTTCCTCGCGGGGCTCTGACGTCGCGCCGGCTTCAGGCGGCGCGAGACGGGGTGAGCCCGCCCTGGCGCTCGATGAAGGCCGCGATCTCGGCCACGCCCTCGCCCGCGCGGAGCCGGGTGAAGACAAAGGGCCGCTCGCCCCGCATGCGCCGGGCATCGCGCTCCATCACCTCGAGCGAGGCGCCGACATGGGGCGCGAGATCGGTCTTGTTGATGACCAGCAGGTCCGAGCGCGTGATGCCTGGGCCGCCCTTCCGGGGGATCTCCTCGCCCGCCGCGACGTCGATGACATAGACCGTCAGGTCGGCGAGCTCCGGGCTGAAGGTGGCCGCGAGGTTGTCGCCCCCCGACTCGATCAGCACCAGGTCGAGGTCGGGATGCCGGGCGCGCAGGTCCGCGACGGCGGCGAGGTTGATCGAGGCGTCCTCGCGGATCGCAGTGTGCGGGCAGCCGCCCGTCTCGACCCCGACGATGCGATCGAGCGGCAGCGCCTGGCTGCGCATCAGGAACTCGGCATCCTCGCGCGTGTAGATGTCGTTCGTTATCGCCGCGAGCGAAAAGCGCGCGCGCAGATGCTTGCAGAGCCGGTCGGTCAGGGTGGTCTTGCCCGCGCCGACCGGGCCGCCGATGCCGACGCGGAGGGGGCCGTGGGGGGATGTCATGAGCGGAAGAGCCTCACGCTTTGGGTTTCGTGGCGCATCGCGGCGATATCGCCGATGAAGCAGGCGGAACCGATGTCGTCGAGCGAGGCGCCGATCGCCTCGGCCGCGATCCGGCGGATCAGGGGGGCAAGACGGGCGACGACCCCCTGCCCCTCGGTCTGGCCCAGCGGGATCAGGCGGATGCCCGCCGAGACGAGATTGGACGCGAATGCGTGCAGGTAGAGGGCGGCTGTATCCTCCAGCGGAAGGCCATGCTGCGCCGCAGCCCTGCCAATTGCCACAGGATAGGGGGCGGCGGGCAGATCCGGGCCCCAGGCTGCCGCCGTCGTCGCGGCGAAGGCATTGCCCTGCGCCTCGGCCTCGAGCAGGCGCTCGGACGAGGGCGCGAGTGCCCGGGCGAGCTCCGCGACCTGCTCGTCTACCGGATCGCGCCAGGCATGGGCGAGAAGGATCGCGTCCGTCCGCCCCGCCCCGTGCTCCAGCGTGTCGGCGATCCATGCCGCAAGTGTCTCGGCGTCGTGGATCGCGCCGTCGCCGATCGCCGCCTCGAAACCGTGAGAATAGGTAAAGGCCCCGACCGGATAGGACGGGCTCAGCCAGGTCGCCAGCTTCAGCAGCGCCTCAGTCATCTGCGCGCTCGGCTAGGATGTCGGTGCGGCCGATCTGCCAGAAGTGCACCTCGCGGATCAGCCGGATCGACGGCTTTGCGGCGAAGCAGATGCTGCCGATAATGAAGAGCCAGGTTCCCGTCCGGACCGTAGCTTCGTTGAGAAAGAGAACGCTGCCGACGACGAAGAACGCCGCGGCCGAGAAGTCAACGGCAGTGTAGAGGACTTCGTAGGCGGCGTAGATACGCCTGTGTCGTGCCGACTGACCGCGTGTGTTGGGGTCAAAGAACATGATCTTCAGCTCTCTCCATGCCTCGCGGGGATATGGGCGTTGGGGTCGTCATGCGGGTCATGACTGTGACTATGACCATGCGTGCGGCCATGGCCATAGGCCCCACCCTCGGGCTGGAACGGCTCGGTCACCGATTGCAGCGTGGCACCGAGCCGGATCAGCATCTCCTCGAGCACATGGTCGTGGCGGATCAGCAGCCTGTCCGCCTCGACCTGCACGGGAAGATGGCGGTTGCCCAGGTGCCAGCAAAGCCGGAGCAGATGGTGCGGATCCGCGCCGCGCACCTCGGTGAGCCGCTCGGGCGCGGCGCGGATCAGAACCTGGCGCCCGTCCTCGAGCACCAGCGCGGCGCCATCGCGCAACTCGACCGCCTCGGCGAGATCGAGCAGGATCTCCTCGCCCGCATCGGTCCGAAGCAGGCCCCTGCGACGGTAGCGCTCGTCATAGGCAAGGGTCACGACCCCGGCGGGCTCGCCATCCGCATCGCTTGTCCGGGTCGCGCGCATCAGAACAGGAAGTACCGCTGGGCCATCGGAAGCTCGACGGCCGGGTCGCAGGTCAGCAGCTCGCCATTCGCGCGCACCTCGTAGGTCTCGGGGTGGACCTCGATCTCGGGGGTCGCGGCGTTCAGCACCATGTCCCGCTTGCCGATCGCGCGCGTTCCCCTGACCGCCAGCGTCTCCTTCGCGAGGCCGAGCCGCGCGCCGATGCCGTCGGCCTGCGCGGCCTCGCTGACGAAGGTCACGGCCGAGGCGGTGCGCGAGCGGCCGAATGCGCCCCACATCGGCCGGGTATAGACCGGCTGGGGGGTCGGGATCGAGGCGTTCGGATCCCCCATCTGGGCGCAGGCGATGGTGCCGCCGATCAGCACCATCTCGGGCTTCACGCCGAAGAAGGCCGGGTTCCACAGCACCAGATCCGCGCGCTTGCCGACCTCGACCGAGCCGATCTCGTGGCTGATCCCGTGCGTGATCGCGGGGTTGATCGTGTATTTCGCGACATAGCGGCGGACACGGAAATTGTCGTTGTCGCCCGTCTCCTCGGGCAGGCGGCCGCGCTGGACCTTCATCTTGTGGGCGGTCTGCCAGGTGCGGATGATGACCTCGCCGACACGGCCCATCGCCTGGCTGTCGGAGGCGATGATCGAGAAGGCGCCCATGTCGTGGAGGATGTCCTCGGCCGCGATGGTCTCGCGCCGGATGCGGCTCTCGGCGAAGGCCACGTCCTCGGGGATCGACTTGGACAGGTGATGGCACACCATCAGCATGTCGAGATGCTCATCGATCGTGTTGACCGTGAAAGGACGCGTCGGATTGGTCGACGAGGGGATGACGTAGTCCTCTCCGCAGACCTTGATGATGTCGGGCGCATGGCCCCCGCCCGCTCCCTCGGTATGGAAGGCGTGGATCGTCCGGCCCTTGAGTGCCCTGATCGTGTTCTCGACGAAGCCCGACTCGTTGAGCGTGTCGGTATGGATCATCACCTGCACGTCCATCGCGTCGGCTACCGAGAGACAGCAATCGATGGAGCCCGGCGTCGTGCCCCAGTCCTCGTGCAGCTTGAGCGCGCAGGCCCCTGCCTTGACCTGCTCTTCGAGCGCGGCGGGGAGCGAGGCATTCCCCTTGCCGGCAAAGGCGAGGTTCATCGGGAAGGCGTCGGCGGCCATCAGCATCCGCCCGATATGCCACGGCCCCGGCGTGCAGGTGGTGGCGAGCGTGCCGTGGGCGGGACCGGTGCCGCCGCCCAGCATCGTCGTCACGCCCGAGTGCAGCGCGTCCTCGATCTGCTGGGGGCAGATGTAGTGGATGTGGCTGTCGAAGCCGCCGGCCGTGAGGATCTTGCCCTCGCCGGCGATCGCCTCGGTGCCGGGGCCGATGACGATGGTCACGCCCGGCTGCGTGTCGGGGTTCCCGGCCTTGCCGATGGCGGCGATGCGGCCGTCGTGCAGCCCGATATCGGCCTTGAAGACGCCGGTGTGATCGACGACCAGCGCATTGGTGATGACCGTATCGACCGCGCCCTCGGCGCGGGTTGCCTGGCTCTGGCCCATGCCGTCGCGGATCACCTTGCCGCCACCGAACTTCACCTCCTCGCCATAGGGTCCGGTGAGGTCGCGCTCGACCTCGATGAAGAGCTCGGTGTCCGCGAGGCGCACGCGGTCGCCGGTGGTGGGGCCGAACATGGCGGCATAGGAAGCGCGGGAGATCGGGGTGGGCATGGGCTCAATCCTCTGGCTGCGCAAAGGCGCGAAAGCGCCGCTTTTCACGCGTGAAAACGGGGTCAATTGATTGATTGAAAACGTTTTTCACAAAACCCATGGCGCCAGACATGCATCGCCAACCCGGATAGCGGGATGACTGCCCGCCAGGACGCGCCGTCACGCAGCGCACGAATCCGGCTTGACGGCTCGCCTCATGCGGGCACCTGATATCGATCTCGGCGCCGTGCCCGGGTGACGGTGCCCGTACCCGGCGCATCGCGGCGGCAGCGACCGCAGTGTCAGCGCCTCGTGGAGGTTGAACACCATGCGACGCCTCGCCCCGCTCCTCGCCGCGATGCTCTCGACCGCACTGCTGGGCGCAAGCCAGACCGACGCGGATGCCGAAACGCCGCTCGAGCGTGGCGCCTACCTGGTCGGCGCCGTTGCGGCCTGCGGCAACTGCCACTCGCCGCTTGGTCCGGACGGCGTGCCGGTCCCGGACCAGGAACTGGCCGGACGCTTCGTGATCAAGCTGCCGGAGTTCGACGCCTGGGCGCCGAACATCACCCCCGCAAGCCGCGTCGCAAGCTGGAGCGACGCCGAGCTTGCGCGCGCGATCCGCGAGGGGATCCGGCCCGACGGCAGCGTCATCGGACCGCCCATGCCGATCGAGCTCTACCGCGGCATCGCGGACGAGGACCTCATGGCGATCGTCGCCTATCTGCGCACCCTGCCACCGGTCGAGAACGAGGTTCCGCGCTCGACCTACAACATCCCCCTGCCGCCGAGTTACGGCCCGCCCGTGGTCCATATCGAGCGGCCGTCCGAGGACGACCCCGTGGCCTATGGCGCCTATCTCGCGGGCCCGGTCGCCCATTGCACCGAGTGCCACACGCCGATGATCGGCGGGCATTTCGATTTCGAGAACAGCATGGGGGCGGGCGGGCGCGAGTTTCCGGGGCCCTGGGGGGTGTCGGTCTCGGCCAACCTGACGCCGGCCGAGCACGCCCTGGCGCGCCTGAGCGACGCAGAAGTGGTCGACATCATCCGCACCGGGCAGCGCCCCGACGGCACGCGGCTGCTGCCGCCGATGGGCGTGGCCTTCTACAGCGAGATGACCGAGCGCGACGCCCAGGCCATTGTCGCATGGCTGCGGACCTTGCCGCCGAAATCCACCCCGTGAGCCTCGCGGGGCGGACGCCGCGCTGAGCCCGGGGGCCAAGGCAGTGCAGGACGTGTGCGAGACCGGGGCGCGCATTCTCAGTCCCCCCCGCCTTGCGGGTCATGACGCCCGGCGCCGGTGTCATCGAGACGGCGGCTCATGAAGATGATGCGGTCGTCGCCGCCATCGCCGCCACGTTCGAACGGACGGCACTCGACGAAGCCGAGCGCGCGGTAGAGCGCAAGCGCCTCGACATGCCGATAGAGCGCCGACAGGCGTATCTCGCGGTATCCGAGGGCATACGCCTCGCGGAATAGTGCCTCGCAAAGGGCGCGGCCGAGCCCCGCGCCGCGCGCCTCGGGCCGCACGAAGAGCCGGTTCATCTCGCAGGCAGGGCCGTCGAGCGCCTTGAGCATGACGACGCCGGCGGGCTGGCCGCGGTGGTCGGCGATGAGGCATTCGCCGCCCGGCGGGCCGAAATGAGCGGCGAAGGCGCGAAGCTGCCCTTCGAAGTCCTGCCGGGTGAGATAGTCGTCGATTTCGGCCTGCATCTCGGGATAGCGCTGGTGCAGGAAGGCGACGAAGTCGCGCGCCAGATCGCGGGCGGCGTTGATCTCGTCGGGTGTGCGGACCTTCCTGATACCGGTCATCGGCGCCTCAGTCGATCCAGAGCCCGCGGGCCTTATGCCAGTCCTCGATCGACTGTTCGGGGTAGCGGTCGAAGCACTGGTCGCCGGGCCGGACGTCGGGCTCGACCCAGGGGGCCCTGGAGCCGAGCATCAGGTGCACGCGGGCGGGCGGCACCGGCAGCGGCGTGTCGACGCTGGATGCGAAGGGGTGCAGAAGCTCGGGCCATTCCGGGTCGTGGATCCAGAGCATCGAGCCGCAGTGGCGGCAGAAGTGCCGGCGGCAGCCGCCCTCGGCGCCGTTGTAGGGGGGCGTGTCGATGACCGCGCGGTAGACCGCGACATGCTCGCGCCCCGTCACCTCGAGCGTCGCGGCATCGGCAAGGAGGTTTATGGCATAGCCCGCACCCCCGCTCTTGCGGCAGGCCGAGCAGTAGCAGAGCTGGTAGGGGTAAGGCGCGCTGCTTGCGACCGCGTAGCTGACGGCGCCGCAGCGGCAGGAGCCTTCGAGGGTCAGGGGCATGGGGCGTGCCCCTCGGGCAGCGCTCGGGACCGGGCCGCCATCACAGCGCCCCCATCACTTTCTGATTGAACCCATAGACATTCCGCGCGCCCGAAAGCGGCACCAGCGTCACCTCGCGTTCCTGCCCCGGCTCGAAGCGCACCGCCGTCCCCGCCGCAATGTCGAGGCACATGCCGTGGGCGGCCGCGCGGTCGAAGCTCAGCGCCTCGTTGGTCTCGGAGAAATGGTAGTGGCTGCCGACCTGAACCGGGCGGTCGCCGGTGTTGGCGACGGTCAGGGTGATCGCTTCGCGCCCGTCGTTGAGGATGATCTCGCCCTCGGCGGGGATGATCTCGCCGGGGATCATTGGCCCGTGCTCCGCGCGACGACGGTGAATGCGACGGGGGCTGGGGTGGGATCGGACTGGACGTGATGACGCATCGCGGGCTCCGGCAGGTCGATCAGCGGATCGGGTGGTGGACGGTCACGAGCTTGGTGCCGTCGGGGAAGGTCGCCTCGACCTGGACCTCGTGGATCATCTCGGCGACGCCCTCCATGACCTGCGCGCGCGAGATGACATGGGCGCCGGCGGCCATGAGTTCGGCCACCGAACAGCCGTCGCGGGCGCCCTCGACCACGAAGTCGGTGATCAGCGCCACCGCCTCGGGGTGGTTGAGCCGCACGCCGCGCGCAAGGCGGCGGCGGGCGATCTCGGCCGCCATCGAGACCAGGAGCTTGTCCTTCTCGCGGGGGGTCAGCATCATCGAGGGGGCCTCCTCACATCGTCCAGACCCGGGGCAGCGGCCGGTCACGCAGCCCGGCCAGCAGGTGCCTCAGTGCGGACCGTAAGTGCGCGCCATCCGGTGCGGCAAGCCTGATCGACAGGGTTTCGCGCAAGTATGAGGCACCTGCACAATTCTTCGGCAGAAACTCACGCGCCATGCTGAGTTTCCGCTCAGCATCGGGCGCGGCATAGAGGATGGTCGCGAAGGCGCGCTGTCCCGCCAGCACGGCGGGGCGCGCGGCGATCTCGGCAACCGGGCCCGAGAGTCGCGTGGCCTCGGCGCGGATCAGCCGGCCGCCGCGCCTGATCTCCCAGCGATCCGCGAAATGCGCCTGCGTTACCTGCTCGCCCATCGCGGCGCGGCCCAGGACGACGGGCTCGACGACCAGCAGATGCGCATCCTCGGCCATCTCGACGCGGAGGCAGCGCTCGAGCGCCGAGCCGTCGAAGAGGATCGTCTCCTGCGCCAGCCAGTCGAGCCGGGCGCCGGGGCTGAGTTCGAGCGTGACGTCGACGCGGCCGACCTCGCCCGGCTGGGCGCGATAGGCGCGTTCGGCCGTCTGGGTGGCGAGGACGAGCTCGGCCCCCGCTCCGGTGCGGGCATGCCACGCGAACCGGTCGCCCCCGGTGATGCCGCCCGCCGTGTTGATCAGGACGGCCGTGGCCGCGGGCTCGCCCTGCGGCAGGAGGCAGCGCGCCGAGCCGGACTGATAGAGGTCGGCAAGCCGGCTTGACGGGCCCCGGACCCGCAGCGCGGCGCCGGGGCGCTCGCCCTGCCCCTGCCCGGACGCCTCGACCGCCACGCGTACCGCGCCCTCGGCGCGCGGCTGGCGCCGTGGCGGATGCGGGGCATCTGGAAGGCCGGGGGCAAGCAAGGTCACGGGCGGCGTCTCCGTCAAATCGGGGCGCGCCCCGGCGACCGGGCGGTCCCCGGCGCGCGGCGTGGCGCACGCAGAACCCTGCAAGCGGCGTGCCGGATCGCGCGATCCCCGGCCGGGCGCGCATCCGCGGGCCATGCCGGGTCGCCCGCCAGTTGAAACCCGACCCCTGCGCGGGGTATTCAGGAGGCTCCGGGTTGGGCGTGGCGTGAGGGCGGGCATGACGGTTCTTGTGACGGGTGGCGCGGGCTACATCGGCAGCCACATGGTGCTGGCCCTGCGCGACAGGGGCGAGGATGTCGTGGTGCTCGACACGCTGGCCACCGGACGGCGCGAGGCCGTGCCCGGCGACGTGCCGCTGGTGGTGGGTGATGTCGCGGACCGCGCGCTGGTGCGCGACCTGATCCCGCGGCGGGGCGTCGATGCAATCGTGCATTTCGCGGGCTCGACGGTTGTGCCGGACTCGGTGGCGAACCCGCTGGCCTATTACGCCAACAACACCATCGGCTCGCACGCGCTGATCTCGGAGGCGGTGGCGGCAGGGCTCGGGGCCTTCATCTTCTCCTCGACCGCGGCGGTCTATGGTTCAGGCGAGGGCCGGCCGGTGGCCGAGGACGCGCCGACCCTGCCCGAGAGCCCCTACGGCGCCTCCAAGCTGATGACCGAGACCATGCTGCGCGATGCCGACGCGGCCCATGGCCTGCCGCATGTCTGCCTGCGCTATTTCAACGTCGCGGGGGCCGATCCCGCCGGCCGCGCGGGGCAGTCGACGCCGCGCGCCACGCACCTGATCAAGGTGGCCTGCGAGGCCGCGACCGGGCAGCGCGCGGGGATCACGGTCTTCGGGACGGACTACCCCACGCCTGACGGGACCTGCGTGCGCGATTACATCCATGTGAGCGACCTGATCGACGCGCATCTCGCCGCGCTCGACCATCTGCGCGGTGGCGGGGGTAGCCAGACGCTCAATTGCGGATACGGACGGGGGCATTCGGTCCGCGAGGTCGTCACCGCCGTGGGCCGGGCGGCGGGGCAGCCGATCGCGGTCACCGAGGGCCCGCGCCGGCCGGGCGACATGGCCTCGCTCGTGGCCGATGCGGGCCGCATCCGCGATGTGCTGGGCTGGCGGCCCCGGCATGACGACCTCGACGAGATCGTGCGCCATGCGCTGGCCTGGGAGCGCCGCCGCGCCGCGGCCTGAGCCGCAGGGTTCGGCGGCGCGCGGCGCGCTCAGTTCGTGCCGTGGCGGGCGAAGACCTCGGTGCCGCCGTCGCGGCGCAGAAGCAGCACCTCGTAGGGCTCGGCGGCATCGCCCATCTCCATCCCCGGCGAGCCGATCGGCATGCCCGGCACGCTGAGACCCACCGCGTCGGGCCGCTCGGCCAGCAGGCGCCGCACGTCCTCGGCCGGGACATGGCCCTCGATCACGTAGCCCTCGACCATCGCGGTGTGGCACGACGCCGTGGCGATGGTGATGCCGAGCCGTGCCTTGGCCTGGGCCAGCATGTCGTCGGGTGTGTCGCGCAGGGCGACGTCGAAGCCCGCATGCTGCATGTGCTCGGCCCAGGCCGTGCAGCAGCCGCAGGTCGGCGACTTCATCACCTCGACCGCCTGCGCGGCGGCGAGGCCAGGCGCCGCGAAGGTGGCAAGTGCAAATGCAAGGGGCGCGATCGAAAAGGTCCTGCGGGGCATGGCTCCCTCCTTCATCAGAGCTTGATCCGGCCGAGCCGGAGGGCGTTGGTGATGACCGAGACCGACGAGAGGCTCATCGCCGCCGCCGCGAACATGGGCGAGATCAGGACTCCGAGGAAAGGATAGAGGATCCCCGCCGCCACCGGCACCCCGGCCGCGTTGTAGACCAGCGCGAAGAACAGGTTCTGGCGGATGTTGCTCATCGTCGCCTCGGCCAGCCTGCGGGCGCGCACGATGCCGCCAAGGTCGCCCTTCACCAGCGTGAGCCCCGCGCTCTCGATCGCCACGTCGGCCCCGGTGCCCATGGCGATGCCGACATCGGCCTGCGCAAGCGCCGGCGCGTCGTTCACGCCGTCACCCGCCATGGCGACCCGGTGCCCCTGGTCCTGCATCTCGCGGATGATGCGCGCCTTGTCCTCGGGAAGCACGTCGGCCCGGACCTCGTCGATGCCGAGGCGGCCCGCCACGGCCCGCGCCGTACGCGCGTTGTCGCCGGTGGCCATTACGATGCGGAAACCGAGGGCGTGAAGGTCCCTGAGCGCATCGGGCGTGGTCTGCTTGACCGGGTCGGCCACGCTGACGAGGCCCGCGACCGCGCCATCGACGACGACGAACATCACCGTCTCGCCCTGGTCGCGGCGGGCATCGGCCTCGGCCGAGGTCTCGCCCGGATCGATGCCGAGTTCCTCGAGCAGCCTGGCGTTGCCCAGCGCGACCGACCTGCCGTCGACCTGGCCCGTCACGCCCTTGCCGGTGACGGCCTCGAAGTCTTCGGCCTTCGCGAATGTCACGCCCCGCTCCTCGGCGCCCGAAACGATCGCCTCGGCCAGCGGATGCTCGGAGCCGCGCTCGAGGCTGGCGGCGAGGCGCAGGACCTCGCCCTCGTCATGTCCCGCACCTGCCATCACGGCGACCAGCCTGGGCTTGCCCTCGGTCAGCGTGCCGGTCTTGTCGACGATCAGGGTGTCGACCTTGGCGAAGCGCTCGAGTGCCTCGGCGTTCTTGATGAGGACGCCGGCCCTGGCGCCGCGCCCGGTCGCGGTCATCACCGACATCGGCGTCGCGAGGCCGAGCGCGCAGGGGCAGGCGATGATCAGCACCGAAACGGCTGCGACGAGCGCATAGGCGAGTGGCGGCTGCGGGCCCCAGATCGCCCACCCGATGAAGGCAAGCACGGCCACCGCGATCACGGCCGGCACGAAATAGCCGGCCACCTGGTCGGCCAGCTTCTGGATCGGCGCGCGCGAGCGCTGTGCCTGCGCCACCATCTCGACGATCTGGCTCAGCATCGTGTCCTTGCCGACGCGCCGCGCCTCCATCACGAGACTGCCCTTCTGGTTCAGCGTGGCGCCTGTGACCTCGTCACCCGCGACCTTCTCGACCGGGACGGGTTCACCCGTCAGCATCGATTCATCGACCGACGAGCGGCCTTCGACCACCGCGCCGTCGACCGGGATCTTCTCGCCCGGGCGCACGCGGAGGCGGTCGCCGACCCTGACCTCCTCGAGCGGGACCTCGGTCTCGTTGCCTGCGTCGTCGATCCGCCGCGCGGTCTTCGCGGCGAGATCGAGGAGCGCGCGGATCGCCGCGCCGGTCTTCTCCCGCGCCCGCAGCTCGAGGATCTGGCCAAGCAGGACGAGGACGACGATCACCGCGCCTGCCTCGAAATAGACCGGGACATGCCCCCCGGCGTGGCGAAAGCCCGCGGGGAAGATGCCGGGCGCGATCACGGCGGTGACGCTGAAAGCATAGGCCGCGGCCACGCCCATGCCGATCAGGCTGAACATGTTGAGGTTCATCGAGCGGAACGACTTCGCGCCGCGCACGAGGAACGGCCAGCCCGACCAGAGGATCACCGGCGTCGCCAGGATCAGCTCGGCCCAGAGCGCGAAGCGCTCGCCAAGCCAGTCGCGCACGGGAAGGCCGAGCATCGGCCCCATGGCGAGGACCAGCACCGGCACCGTCAGAGCCGCGCCGATGGCAAAGCGGCGGCGGAAATCGACAAGCTCGGGGTTCGGCCCCGCGTCGCCGGTCGGGACGTCGGGCTCGAGCGCCATGCCGCAGATCGGGCAGTCGCCGGGCTTGTCCTCGACGATCTCGGGATCCATCGGGCAGATGTATTTGGTGCCCGCGGGCATCGGCTCGGGCGCGGGGCGCTCGCCGAGATACTTGTCGGGCTGGGCCTCGAACTTGTCGTGGCAGCCCGACGAGCAGAAGTAGAACCGCTCGCCCGCGTGCCTGGCCACGTGGCGGGCGGTGGCGCGCTCGACCTTCATGCCGCAGACAGGGTCCTTCGCGGTGATGTAGTCGGCGGGCGCGGCCTCGAACTTGTCGCGGCATCGCGGATTGCAGAAGTGGTAGGTGTGGCCCTCGTGGTCGAGCGTCGGCTTGCCCGCGTCGGGATCGACTGTCATGCCGCAGACGGGATCAAGGGTAACGGTGGAGGGCGCGGTGGTCATCTGGATGTGCTCGCGTGCCATGCATCTCTCGGATTGCCCGCGGCCTTTGCGGGCGTGTTCGGGTGGGAGGTAGGCCTTCCAGCAGCTGGAAGGTCAAGGGGGCCGTATGCGTCCAGCAGCCTTCCGGTGCAAAGGTCCGCGCGGAATCCGGCGTGATCATTCGGTGTTGACCCCGCGTTTACGCTCGGGTCCTATGGATTCAAGGGGGAGCCTGCGCGACGGGCGCCATTTGCAGAACCGGGGCAAAGCCCGGCAAATGAAGGAATTTTCAGACGTGTCTGCGCGCCGGAGTCGCACCGCTTACCGTATCGGCTACACGTTGTGGCCCTCCGATTTCGAGCTTTCCGACCCGGCATCCTGGCTCGACGAGGCCGAGGCGCTGGAGGTGGATTCGGTCGAGATCCCGCTGTTCTGCACGCGTCTGATCGCCAATTGCCGGCCGATCGAGCCCGCGTTGCGCCGCTTCGCCGCCGCCTTCGAGGGCCGCGCCATCGAGCGAACGACTCACGGCATGCTTTCGATCAACCTGATGGACGAACCGGACCGGCTGCCCATGCACGAAGCGGTGGCCAGGGCGAATATCGAGGTCTCGGCACGGCTCGGCGCGCGGCGCATGGTCCTGCACTGCGGCATGGCCAAGGCGGACGACCCGGACACGCTGGAAGCCGCCTACGGGCGCCAGCGCGAGAGCCTTGCGCGGCTTGGCGACGTCGCCCGGACACATGAGGTCGAGCTCTGCGTCGAGACCATATGGAGCTTTGACGGCCGGCAGACCGCCCTGCCCTCGAAGCTGGCGCACGAGCTTGTGGAGATCGGGCACCCCGCGGTGCGGGCCACGATCGATTTCGCCCATTCCGCGCTGCAATGCCATCGCGAGGGGGCCGACCTGATGAGCGAGGTCCGGACGCTTGCTCCGCTGGTCCACCACATCCACCTCAACGACTGTTTTGGCGTGCTGCATCCGACGGCGGTCGCGCTGCCGACCGAGGCGGTGGCCTACGGGTCGGGCGACCTGCACCTGCCGATCGGCTGGGGCTCGCTCGACTGGGTGCGGCTGCTGACCGAGCCTGACTGGCCCGACGTGGACATCATCCTCAACCAGGAACTGCACCCGACCTTCTGGTACGCGCTGCCGGGCGACGTCGCGCAGATGCGGCGGCTGGCCGATCTGATGCGCGGCAGGAACCTGCGCGCGGGTGACGACGGGGCCCTCGCGCGCTATCCGGCGCCGCACTAAGCCGCGGCCGCCCGGTGCTCAGCCTTCGATCTGCCTGAGCTTTTGCCGCGCCTCGCCGAGTTGGACATTCGTCGCCTCGAGGCGCGATGCGATCACGCGCAGGAACTCGAGGGCCAGGTCCGGGAACTCGTGGATCAGGTTCCGCAGCACCGATTTCTCGAGCCGCAGGACGCTGAGCGCGCCCCGCGCGGCGATGGCGGTCGTGCGGGTCTGGTCGCAAAGTGCCGCGATCTCGCCGAAGATCTCGCCCTTGCCGAGGGTGGCAATCGTCGTCTCCTGCCCCGGCGCACCGAGCAGGACGTCAACCGCGCCGTCGATCACGACGAAGGCCGCGTCACCCGGCTCGCCGCGCTCGAACAGGCGCTCGCCGGGGCTGAAACTCAGCGTCTCGCCCATCATCGCGATGACCTTGAGCCGACGCTCGTCGATCCGGCGGAACGGGGCTGCGTCGCGCAGGGCGGTGACGGCGGCGTTGAGACTCATTCGCCTGCTCTCCGGTCTGGTTCCGCGGGCGCATCGGGCGCCCCGTCGGGGGCATCCGCGCCGGTCGCGGAAGCGGTGTCGAACACGCCGGCATCGGCGCCGGTCGCGTCGTCGGTTAAATCTTTCGAGCCGCCCGAGGGTTCCGCCACGGCCTCGCTGAGGCGGACGGCGCCTTCGTCGTCGATGATCAGGATATGATCCGCGTCGGCCGCCGCATCTGCCGCGTCGGCGGCCCAGATCAGCGTGGCCTCGGGCAGCTCGTCACGAAGCGCGGCGCGCAGTGTGGCGTCGCCCTCGCCCGCGCCGCCGCCGACACCGTCGAGGATGAGGACCGTCGGCCGCTTGATGATGGCGCGGATCAGGCCCGCCCGGCGCCGGGCCACGGCGGTCATGGCCGCGCCACCCGCCCCGGCCGGCGCATCGAGGCCCAGGCGCATCAGCGCGTCGCGCAGGCCCGCCTCGCGCGTTGCCTCCTCGAGCGCAAGATCGAGCTGACGCCAGCGCGCCTTGCGGTCGAAGCGGCGCTTGGCGCCGATGATGTTCTGCGACACCGGCAGGGCCGGGCTGAAGCGATCCTCGTCGAACCGCACGATATCCTCGCGATCGCCGAGAAGATCGAGGACGCTGGCGCGGCAGGCGAGGATGCGTGCGCGGCCGTCGGCGTCGAGCACGTCGAGCCGGTCTCGCTGGGGCACGAAGCGCGCGGCGAGCGAGGCCAGCGTGCGCCGTGCGGCCGCGGGCAGCTTGTCGTGCGAGTTCATCCGGTACTGCGTGCTCAACTCGCCGGCCGCGAGGATCTCGACCCGCGGATAGCCCGGGAAGCCGTCGAGCACCGCCGAGTCCGGAGTGACCGCCTCAACCAGTTCGGCGAATTCCGACGCGATGCGCCAGCCGACACTCTCGAGCTCGGCCATGCCGCCGGATTTCTCGAGCAGCTCGGCGACGTCCTTGCGGCGGATCAGATCCGGGATTGCGTCCGTGGCGTCGGTCGGCAGCGCGAAGAGCAGGTTCTCGAGCACCGTTGCGTTCTCGTTGAACTTGTCGCGATCCCAGGGCTCGAGGACATCCGAGAGCCCCGCCCCAGCCCCGGAGGCGGCAAGCTGCGCGCGGGCCGCGAGGACGGGCTCGGTCCAGTCCGAGGCGGAATCGGGCGGGATGCGCGCCTCGAGCGCCCCGGCATAAAGCTCGGCGCCAAGGCCGAAGCGCTCGGTCAGGTCGATCAGCCGCGCGGAAAGCTCGTCGGCGTTCTTCACCCCGGCGGCCTCGTAGTCGACCCAGTCGCCTTCGGCGTCGGCCTCGATGTTGCCGGTCGCGCGCGCCTCGCGCGACATCATCTGCGCGGTCTCGTCGTCCGACGCGTTGGGCGTCCTGGCAAAGAGGCCGTAGAGCAGGTTGTCGCGCATCGAGCGATTGATGATCCCCGGCTCGGAGGTGACGAAGGCGAGGCTGCGGCCAAGCTGGGGCAGCGTGGCGTCGGCGAGGCTCTGTCCGCCGAGCCTCACCTTGCCCGAATGCGGCACCGCGAGCCCGGCCATGATCCGCAACAGCGCCTCGCGCGCGCCGTGCTCGCCGCCGAGGACCGCAACGCGCGACCCCTGTGGGAGCGTGATCCCGGCCGCGTGGAGGCCGCCCGTGCCCGGCCCGCCCTCGACGCTCTCGAGCACCAGATCGCCATGTAGCGGCGACGCGCGCCCCTCGAGATCCCAGATCCGCTCGCTCGGCCCGACATCGGGCCCCATGAAGTTGTCGACGACGAAGGAATAACGGCCGTTGAAATCGCTCCAGCGCTGGATGTAGGCGAGCACCTCCTTCCACGGGCCCGCGAGATCCTTGTAGGCGGCGAGCACCGCGACCATCGCGCCGAAATCGAGTTCGCCCTCGATCACGAGATACCCGCCGATCGAGTAGAAGAAGAACGGCGTGAGCTGGTTGAGGAAGTTGTTGAGGAACTTGATGGTGAACTTGCGCCGGAAGATCTGCATCCGGATCAGCGTGTTCTGGAAGAGCTTGCCCGATACCTGCGCCAGGTGCCAGCGCGCGGTGTCATTGGTCTGGATCTCGGGCATCTGGCCCACGCTCTCGGCCAGCGTGTCCGCAAGCATCCGGTTGTTGCCCGCGCGCTCCTTGTTCAGACGCACGACCTTGGCCTGCATCCAGGGGATGAGCCAGGCCTGCATGGGGTAGAGCGAGATCGCCGCGAAGCCCAGCAGCGGATCCTGGATGAAGATGAAGACGATGTAGACGCAGAGCAGTCCGCCCTGGAATGCGGGGGTCGCGATCACCTCGCCGATGAAGCCGCCGAGCGGCTCGATCTCGCCCATCAGGGCCTGCACCACCTCGCCGGGCTTGGTCGAACGCATGCGCGACATCGGGAACCGCATGACCTGCTCGATCAGCTGGTAGCGCAGACGGCGGAGCATGCGCTCGCCGGTCATCCCGATGGCGATGTTCATCACCCACTTCACGCCGTTGATCAGAACGACCATCCCCAGGAAGGCCGCGCAGAGGAGCAGGAGGTAGGGGATCTGGCCGAACTCGATGCCGAAGACCTCGCGCGGAAAGTCCCGCCCGCTGATCGCGTCGTTCACGATCAGCTTGGGAAGTTCCAGCGACACATAGACCAGGGGGAAGGAAAGGACGGTGAGGACGAGGATGAAGATCTGCTCGCGCTTCGAGTAACGCCAGACGAAACGGAAGAAGTTTTTTTCCATACGCGCCGGCTCTCCGCGCCAAGTTGCGCCGGCTGTCCGGCTGTCCCCGATCCGCCGCGCCGATTGCGCCTGCAAGCATCACAGACGCCAAGGGGCTGCGCAAGTCGCATGGATCGCAATGATCCGAGGGCCTGGCGCGGCGAACAGGGGACCGTGACGGGCCCGCCGGATCATGCTAGGCGATCCGCCCGTTGGCCGAGAGAGGAGCGGGGAATGGAATTCGACGAGAGCCTGCCCTGGCGCAGGGTCCGGGGCGAGGGCTTCAATGCCCATGTCGGACCGGTGCAGATCGCACGCGCCGGCGAGACGGTCTGGCACGCGGCGCTCGACATCGAGCCGCGCCACATCAACGTGGGCGGCGTCTGCCATGGCGGCGTCATCCTGTTCGTGGCGGACGTGGCGATGGGGGCCGCGACCTTCGAGTCGGGCGGGGGGCATCCCTGCGCCACGATCGATCTCGACTGCCATTTCCTGGCCGCCGCCAAGCGCGGCGAGCGTCTGCTGGCCCGCGCCGAGCAGATGCGCCGGGTGCGGGGCCTGTCGTTCATGCAGTGCGAGCTGTGGTCGGGCGGGCGCCAGGTCGCCCGCGGCGCGGGGATCTGGAAGTATCTCGAGAGCCGCGCACCTGGTTCGACGGGCGGTCCCTGAGCGCACCTGCGCCCCTGGCACCGCCGGTCATCAGCTGCCCCGCTGGGGGGCAGCCATGGGCCCTGCGCCCGCGCGGGCTCAGGCCGTCTTGAGCGCCTCGATCAGCTTCTCGACATCGCCGCCGCGGCTGTCGAACATCGCGCCGATCTCCTCGCGCTGGGTCGTGGCCATCGACACCCCTTCGATCACGATGTCGATGATGCGCGCGCCATCGCCGCCGCGGTCGGAGACCAGCCAGTCGACCGGGATCGGCTGTCCGCCGCCCGGCTGGCTGACCGAGCTCTGCACCAGGATGCCCTTCTTGCCGGCGTCGATCGACCGCGAGAGCGAGACCGTCTCGCCCGAGTATTCCTGGAACCGCCGGGCGTAGATCCGCGAGACGTAGCCGCTGAACGCCGCGACGTAGCGGGCCTGCTGGTCGTCCGACATCTCGCGCCAGACGCGCCCGGCGGCGAAGCGCGCGATCTGCGGCAGCGCCGCCCTGCGCTCCATGATGGACTGTAGGCTCGCGGCCTTTTCGTCCGTTCCGCCGCTGCCCTTGACCAGGGCGAGAACCTCGTCAACCGCGCTCTGCACGACTGCGCGGGCCTCGTCCTCGGCAAGCGCATGCGCGGGGCGCGGGGCGAACGAGCCTGCCACAGCCACCGTAAGCGCCACTGCGCCCGCAAGCCCCATGAAGCCGCGACGTCCGATCATGATTCAGTCCTCTCCAGCGATTCGTTCCGCGGCGCGCGGCGCCGCCACCGCGAGATAGCAGCCCATGCGACGCGCACCAAACCCTCTAACGCTGCATCCGCGCTTTCCGTTGCCCTCGTGTCACGCGCCTTCAGCAGAGTCTCCTTTGCGCGAGGGCCATTCGGACGTAGGATCGGGAAGCTGGTTCGTGTAGAGCCGTCTGGCGTTCGCGGGACGGCTGATGAGTGGATGGGTAACGACGTGACGGAAAATAGCGGGCGCGACGAGCTCCGGGCGGCGCTGGCGCGTTTTCGCGGGCATTTTGCAGCAGTCGGCGTTTTCAGTGCCTTCGTCAATTTGCTGATGCTGACGGGGCCGCTTTTCATGCTGCAGGTCTATGACCGCGTGCTTTCGAGCCGCTCGGAAGCGACGCTCGTAGCCCTGATCGTGCTCATAACGATCCTGTTCGGCTTCATGGGCGTGCTGGACTATCTCCGCGGGCGGGTTCTGTCGCGCGTCGGCGCCGCCTTCCAGTCAACCTTCGACTCGCGCGTCTTCACCGCCGCACTTCGCCGCGCCGTGGCACCGCAGGAACGGGCGCGGCCCAACACCGCCGCGCGCGACCTCGATGCGCTGCGTCAGATTCTGTCCGGCCCCGCCCCATTCGCGCTGTTCGACGTGCCCTGGGTCCCGATCTATCTGGGCGCGATATTCCTTTTCCACACCTACCTGGGCTGGACCGCCGTCGCGGGCGGGCTGATCCTGGTCGCGCTGACCGCGCTCAACCAGATGCGTTCGCGCGCTGCCACGGAACAAAGCCAGATGAGCGCCAGCATCGCGGACGCGCTGGGCGAGCAACTGAGGCAGAACGCCGAGGCGGTGCAGGGCCTGGGCATGACGCGCGCAGGGCTGGCACGCTGGAAGGGGATGCGCGAGGAAGCGCTCGAAGCCCAGATCGTGGCGTCGGATTGCACCGCGACCTACTCGACCGCCGCCAAGACGCTGCGCTTCTACCTTCAGTCGCTGATGCTGGGCATGGGCGCCTACCTGGTCCTGCAGCAGGAGATTTCGCCCGGCATGATGATCGCGGCCTCGATCCTGATGGGCCGCGCGCTTGCGCCCATTGATCAGGCGATCGGGCAGTGGCCGCTGGCGCAGCGCGCGCTGCTGGGCTGGCGCCAGCTGTCCAAGCTGCTCGAGAAATCGCCGCCCGAGGCGGTGAAGACCCGCCTGCCCGCGCCGAAGGGCCATGTCGAGGTCAACGGCGTCGCCGTCGTGGCACCGGGCGAGAGCGTGCCTGTGTTGCGCGGCATCACCTTCCGGCTCGAGCCCGGTCAGGCTTTGGGCGTGATCGGGCCGTCGGGCGCGGGGAAGACCACGCTGGCGAAGGTGCTTGCCGGCGTCTGGCCGGCGGCGGCGGGCAAGGTGCGGATCGACGGAGCGGCTCTCGACCAGTGGAACACGGACGAGCTGGGCCAGCATATCGGCTATCTGCCGCAGGAGGTCGGGCTGCTTCCGGGCACGGTGGCGCAGAACATTGCGCGCCTCTCGCTTCAGCCGAACGACGAGGCGGTGATCGAGGCAGCGCAACGCGCGGGCGCACACGATCTTCTGCTGGCGCTGGTCCAGGGCTACGACACGGAGATCGGCGCAGGCGGCCAGCGGCTCTCGGGCGGGCAGCGCCAGCGCGTGGCGCTTGCGCGCGCGTTCTATGGCGACCCCGCCGTGCTGATCCTGGACGAGCCGAACGCCAATCTCGACGCGCAGGGCGAGCAAGCGCTGGTGACCTCGATCCGCGAGGCCAAGGCGCGCGGGCGAAGCGTGATCGTCATGGCCCACCGCCCCAGCGCGATCGCGGCCTGCGACTTGCTGCTGGTGATCGACAAGGGACAGCAGGTCGACCTCGGGCCGCGCGATGAGGTGCTGCGCCGTCGGACCAAGAACCACGAACAGATCGTCGCCGGGGCGAAGGAGCTGAGCCCCCCCGGCGCCACGATCAAGGCGCAGCAGAAAGGCGGCGCCGACGGGCTCGCGGCATCCGGTGCCGCGCGACCGGGCGGCGCCAACGGCCCCGACGCAGGCAATGGTGCTGGCGCGGTCGCGGGGGGGAACGGCGCTGGTGCCCCCGGGGTGACGCGTCCTGCAGCCAGGCCGGCGGGGCACGTGAGCGCCAGCATGGGGCGGCCCGCGATGATGACGCCCGTGCTGCGCGTCGGCGCAGGCCCGGCCGGTACGGCCGCCGCGCAGCCGAAGCCCGAGCCGAAACCCGAGCCGAAGGTGGAATCCAAGCCTGAGCCGAAGGTGGAACCCAAGGCTGAGCCAAAGGTGGAACCCAAGGCTGAACCTGAAGTGGAGCCCAGGGTCGAGGCCAAGGCGGAACCCAAGGTGGCCCCCAAGGCAGAGCTCAAGCTGGGTTCCAAGGATGACGGAGCGAGCGCCGCGCCGGAGACCGAGGCCGTCGCCAAGCCCGAGGTGATAACGAAGCCCGCCAAGCCCAACGCGGTGCTGAGCCTTCCCGTTCGGGAGGAGAAGCCATGAACGAAGCACTCCCGCCGCCTACCGACGGCGAAAGCCCGTCGCGCTGGGGAGTCAAAACCCAGGTCCGCGCGGGCATGGTTGCGATCCTGCTGCTGGCGGGCGGCATGGGCGGCTGGGCCGCGACGGCCGAGTTGCACGGCGCGGTAATCGCGCCGGGGCGCCTGCGCGTCGAGGCCCAGCGCCAGGTGGTGCAGCATCCGGACGGTGGCGTGGTCGGCGAGATCCTCGTGCGCGAAGGCGACCTGGTCGAGGCGGGCGCCACGCTGATCAGGCTCGATGCGACGACGCTCAATTCCGAACTCGCGGTGCTCGAGAGCCAGCTTTTCGAGATCATGGCCCGGCGCGGGAGGCTCGAAGCCGAGCAGACCGACGCCGACAAGATCGCGTTCGATCCCGAACTGATCGAGGCGGCCGCGCGGCGGCCCGAGGTGGCGAGCCTCATCGAGGGGCAGCGCCGCCTGTTCCGTGCACGGCGAGAAACCATGCAGGGCGAGCGCAACCTGCTGGCCGAGCGCCAGATCCAGATCTCGGAGCAGATCACCGGCACCGATGCGCAGCTTGAGTCCCTCAAGCGCCAGCACGAGTTCATCGACGAGGAGCTGACCGGGCAGCGCAAGCTGTTCGCCCAGGGGCTGGCCCAGGCCAACCGGGTGCTTGCGCTCGAGCGCGAGGCCGCCCGCCTGAAAGGACAGGAAGGCGAGTTCATCGCGCGGATCGCGCAACTCAAGGCGCAGATCTCCGAGATCGGACTGGAGCGGCTCAAGCTGGGCACGCTGCGGCGCGAGGAGGCGATCACGCAGCTGCGCGACCTGGGCTTTCGCGAGCTGGAGCTCAAGGAGCGCCGGATCGCGCTGAGGGAGCGTCTCGACCGGCTGGACATCCGCGCGCCCCGCGCGGGCATCGTCTACGAGCTGTCGGTCTTCGCCGTGAAAGCGGTGATCCGGCCCGCGGAGCCCGTGCTCTACATCGTGCCGACGGACGAGACCCTGGTGATCGATGTCGAGATCGACCCGACCAACATCGACGAGATTGCGCCGGGGATGGAGGCGGTGGTCCGCTTCCCCGCCTTCAGCAGCCGCACGACGCCCGAGCTGAACGGCTCGGTCGCGCGGATCTCGCCCGACGTGCACGTCGACGAACAGGCGCGGCGCAGCTACTACCGCGGCGAGGCGCTACTCGACGAGGGCGAGATCGAGCGCCTCGAAGGGCGCGAGCTGATGGCGGGCATGCCGGTCGAGGTATTCATCCAGACCGGGGCACGCACGCCGATCGCCTACCTGATGAAACCGCTCACCGACTATTTCAACCGCGCCTTCCGCGAGACGTGAGGGGCGCGGGCCTTGATCGTCGCCCGCCCCCGACCAACTTGACCGGCATGAACCGACCCACTCCGCCGCCGCAAGGACAGGCCCGCGTCGAGATCGAGATCGCGCGCGGGATCGCCGGCATTCCTGCGATCGAGTGGGACGCTTGCGCCGCGCCGGCGCGCGCCGGCGGCCGGGCACCCAACCCCTTCGTGACCCATGCCTTTCTGGATGCGCTGGAGGCATCGGGCTCGGCCACGCCCGCCACGGGCTGGGCGCCGCATCACCTGGTGGCGCAGGTCGATGGCCGGATCGAGGCGGTGATGCCGCTCTATCTGAAAGGCCACAGCCAGGGCGAGTACGTCTTCGATCACGCCTGGGCGAACGCCTGGCACCGCGCGGGCGGCGAGTATTATCCCAAGCTGCAGTCCTCGGTGCCGTTCACGCCCGCCACCGGGCCGCGCATGATGGTGCGGCCCGATGCGGCGCTCGGGACCGAGGCGATGCAGGGCGCGCTGATCGACACCGCCAGACGACTGGCGGATTCGAACGGGCTGTCGTCGCTGCACGTCACCTTCTGCACCGAGGCCGAGTCACAGCTTGGTGCGCGGCACGGCCTGCTGCAGCGGACGGACCAGCAGTTCCACTGGATCGACCGGGGCTATCGCGATTTCGCCGATTTCCTCGACGCGCTCGCCTCTCGCAAGCGCAAGCAGCTCAAGCGAGAACGGGCCCGCGCCCTCGACGCCGGGGTCAGGATCAGCTGGTTCAGCGGCGAGGACATCCGGCCCGAGCACTGGGATGCCTTCTGGCTGTTCTACCAGGACACGGGCTCGCGCAAATGGGGCAGCCCCTATCTCACGCGCGAGTTCTTCGACATCGTGCATGGTGCGATGGCCAGGGAGATCCTGCTGGTGCTGGCCGAGCGAGACGGGCGCTGGATCGCCGGCGCGCTGAACTTCATCGGAGCGGACACACTTTACGGCCGCTACTGGGGCTGCCGCGAGGACCACCCGTTCCTGCATTTCGAGGCGTGCTACTACCAGGCCATCGACTTCGCGTTGGCGCATGGGCTGGGCCGCGTCGAGGCCGGCGCGCAGGGGGCGCACAAGCTCGCGCGCGGCTACGAGCCGGTGACGACGCATTCGCTGCACTGGATCCCGGATCCGGGCTTCCGGACCGCAGTCGCCCGCTATCTCGAGCAGGAGCGCGCGGCGGTCGCCATGGAGGGGGCCGAGCTGGCCCAGTTCACGCCGTTCAAGCGCGGCGGCTGACAAGCAAAGGGCCGCGAAGCGTCAGCCACGCGGCCCCAGTCTCGGGCATCAGGCCGGATCAGAGCTGGCCCAACAGGACCTCGGCCTTGGTCGCCTCGGCCTTCGAGGGCGCATCCTCGACGTTCAGCGCGGTGAGCTTGCCGTTGCGCACGACGGCCGAGAAACGCTGCGCGCGCTGGCCGAGCCCGGCGCCCGAGCCGTCGAAGCTAAGCCCCATCGCGGTCACGAGCCCGGCGTCGGCATCGCACATCACGCGGATACCGGCCTTGTCGGCGCCCGTCGCCTCGCCCCAGGCGCGCGCGACGAAGGGGTCGTTGACCGTGAGGCAGACGATCTCGTCGACGCCCTTGGCCTTCAGCGCCGCCGCGTTGTCGACGAAGCTGGGCATATGCTTGTTGTGGCAGGTCGGGGTGAAGGCGCCCGGCACCGCGAAGAGCGCGACGGTGCGGCCGCCGAACACGTCGGATACGGCAACGGCCTTGGGGCCGTCGGGGGTCATCTCGAAGAGCTTGCCGTCCGGCAGCGAGTCGCCGACTTCGATGGTCATGGGTCCTCTCCCTTGGATTGGTGTTGGCGTGCGGGGCCTCAGCGGGCGCCCATGCGGATGGCGCCGTCGAGGCGGATCACCTCGCCGTTCATATAGCCTGTCTCGACGATGAAACAGGCCAGTCGCGCGAATTCCGCCGGATCGCCGAGGCGGACCGGGAAGGGCACCTGGGCGGCGAGGCTGTCCTGCACCTCGTCGGGCAGGCCGCGGAGCATCGGGGTACCGAAGATGCCGGGCGCGATGGCACACACGCGGATGCCATCGCGGGCGAGATCGCGCGCCGCCGGCAGGGTGAGCGCCGCCACTCCGCCCTTCGAGGCGGCATAGGCGGCCTGGCCCATCTGCCCCTCGTAGGCCGCGACCGAGGCGGTGTTCACGATCACCCCGCGCGCGCCGTCGGGATCGAGGGGCGCGGCCTCGCGCATCGCCTGGGCGGCCAGCGCCATCACCCGCATGGTGCCGATCAGGTTGACCGCCACAACCTTGGAGAAGAGCCCCATGTCGTGCGGGCCCTTGGACCCCGCCGTCTTCATCGCGGGCGCGATACCGGCGCAGGAAATCGCGATCCGCGCGACGCCATGGGCGTCGGCTGCCTCGGCGAGCGCGTTCGCGACGCTGTCGTCGCTGGTCACGTCGGTGGGAATGAACTTCGCGCCGGTCTCGGCAGCGACCCGCGCGCCCTCGGCCTCGGACATGTCGAAGATGGTGACGGGCGCACCCTTCACGCGAAGTGCCGCGACGCAGGCCGCGCCGAGACCGCTCGCCCCTCCGGTCACGATGGCAGGGGTGTCCGATCCGATCTTCATGGTGCTCTCCTCTGGCCTGCGGGGGCTGTCGTTGCCGTTGTCGTAGCGCCACCGCCGACGCGCGCCAAGGGGTCAGGCGGCGCGGTAGAGCGCGATGCGGGTCTCGCCATACTGCCTCTGATCGAGGGGTGCGAGCCACGCGGCATCGGGCAGCGGGTCGCTGACCCGCCCCTCGAGCACGATCAGCGCGCCGGGCGCGAGCCAGCCGCCGCGGCGGGCCGATTCGAGCGCACGCAGGCCGAGATCCGTGCCGTAGGGCGGATCGGCAAAGATCAGATCGAAGGGTTCGCCGCGGCAGGGCCCCAGGTCGGTGGCGTCGCGCCGCCAGATCTTTGTGACGCCCGCAAGGCCCAGCCTCTCGACCGTGTCGCGGATCAGCGCGCGCGAGGGCCCGTGGTCGTCGATGAACACGGCACGCGCCGCACCGCGCGAGAGCGCCTCGACCCCAAGCGCCCCAGTGCCGGCGAAGAGGTCGAGCACGCGCGCGCCCTCGGGCACCGGCGGGTCGGCGTAGCCGCCATGGGCGAGCAGGTTGAAGAGCGACTCGCGCACGCGGTCGGAGGTCGGGCGCAGATGCGCCTCGCCCCCGCCGGCGGCGCCGGGCGCGGCGATGCGGGCGCCACGAAACCTGCCGCCGATCACACGCATCGCATCAGGTCTCCGACAGCACCCGGTCGAGAGCCGCGATCGCGCGCTCGACCTCGGAGGGTGCGGTGTAATGCAGGAAGGAGAGGCGCAGGACGCCGTGATCGGGATCGATGCCGAGGGCTTCGATCAGGCGCACCGCGTAGAAATCGCCGCCGCCAGCCATGATCCGGTGCGGCGCAAGCGCCCTGGCGAGGTCCTCGCCGGGCCGCGCGTGGGCAATCGCGACGGTGGGCGCGCGCCGCGCGGGATCGGTGGGCCCAAGGACGCGCACGTCGTTGCGCGCCTTGAGATAGTCGATCAGAGGCGCGGTGAGCCGCTGTTCCTGCGCGCGGAAGAGGTCGTGCACGCGGCGCGCTCGTTCCGCCGCGCCGGGACGGTCGGCGAAGTGATGGTCGTGGACCGCATCGGTGTAATGCGCGATGCCTGCAAGCGCGGCGATCTGGGCGTGGTCGGGACCTGCGGGGACCAGCTTCTTGCGGATATGAGCGGCGTTGAACCAGTGGCTCTCGTTCGGGAGACGATCGGCGATCTCGCGGCGCACGGCCATCACGCCCTGGTGCGGGCCATAGGTCTTGTAGCTGGAAAAGAGGTAGATGTCGGCGCCCAGCGCGGCGATGTCGGGCAGCCCATGCGGCGCGTAGGAGACGCCGTCCACGACCGAGACCGCGCCAGATTGTCTGACCTTTTTGCAGATCTGGGCCACCGGATTGATCTCGGCGACGATGTTCGACGCGTGCGGGAAGGCAACGATGCGCGTTTTGTCAGACAAAAGCGGATCGAGGTCATCCGGGTTCAGATGCCCGGTCTCGGGATCGACTTTCCACTCGCGCACGACGATACCGGTGTCGGCCAGCCGGCGCCAGGCGCCGGAATTCGCCTCGTGATCCTGATTGGTGACCACCACCTCGTCGCCATCGGCCATGCGGGCGCGGAAGGCATGCGCCAGCACATAGGTGTTCTGGCTGGTCGAGGGACCGAAATGCACCTCGTCCTCGGCGACGTTCAGCATCGCGGCGATGCGGGCGTAACTTTCGTCCATCATCGCGCCCGCCTCCTCGGAGGCGGGATAGGGCGCGTAGGGCTGCACCTTGCAGCGGCCGTAGAAATAGCTCAGCCGGTCGACCACCTGCCGCGCGGGATACGAGCCGCCGGCGTTCTCAAAGAACGCCCAGCCCGCAAGCGCGGGCTCGGTGAAAGCGGGGAACTGCGCCCGCACGAAGTCGAGATCGAGAGTGGTCATGAACTGAGCCTTCCAAAGCAATTTCGCCGTCCCGGGGAGCCCGCCCGGAAAGGGGCATACCCCATCCTGGCAGGTCTTCCAGCCGAGCCGCCGAACCGGCTTTCCGGCTCAGGGCAGCCCGCGCGAAACCGCGCAGACCGCAGTTGGCTACCGAGCGCTCATGACGCTGTCAAGCGGTCAGGCGCGAACGTCGACGACGACCCGGCCCTTGACCTGGCCCTTGAGGATGGCCGGCCCGAGGGCGGGCAGCTCGGCGAGCGTCGCGGGCTGGATCATGCTGTCGAGCAGGTCCATCGGCAGATCGGAGGCGATCCGCTTCCAGGCCGCCACGCGGTCGGCCTGCGGACGCATGACCGAATCGATGCCAAGTAGGTTCACTCCGCGAAGAAGGAACGGGATTACGGTGGTCGGAAGCCCGGCGCCACCGGCAAGGCCGACAGCGGCAACCGAAGTGCCATACTTCATTTGCGTCAGCACCTTGGCCAGCATCTTGCCGCCCACCGCATCGACGCAACCTGCCCAGGTCTCGCTCTCGAGCGGACGACCGGATGGCTCGGCCAGGTCCTCGCGCGGCACGATCGTCTTGGCCCCGAGCGAGTGCAGGTAATCCGCCGTTTCGGGCCGGCCGGTCACGCCGGCGACCTCGTAGCCAAGCTTGGCAAGGATCGCGGTCGCGACCGAACCGACGCCACCGGCAGCACCGGTCACCAGCACGGGGCCCTGCCCCGGCTTCAGGCCATGCGCCTCGAGTTCCATGATCGCGAGCATCGCCGTGAAACCGGCGGTGCCGACCGCCATCGCGCGCCGCGCATCGAGCCCGTCCGGCATCGGCGTCAGCCACTCGGCCTTGACGCGCGCCTTCTCGGCATAGCCGCCCCACCAGGCCTCGCCCACGCGCCATCCGGTCAGCAGGACCTTGTCGCCGGGCTTGAAGGCGGGATTGTCGGATGCCTCGACCGTTCCGGCGAAGTCGATCCCCGGAACATGGGGATACTTGCGCACGAGGCCGCCGCCGCCGGTGAGGCAGAGCCCATCCTTGTAGTTGAGGGTCGAGTATTCGACGGCTACGGTGACATCCGCCTCGGGCAGGCGATCCTCGCCGATGGTCTCGATTTTCTGGCTGACGGTGCCGTCCTCGGCCTTGTCGACGATCAGGGCACGAAAGCTCATGGGGGGCTCCTCCTGGTCCGGCGCCGAGCGTCCGATCGCCCGACGAGTCGGATTTCAAATTGTCAAACAATAGGAAGTTTGGCAAGGTCGCCCATACCGAGCGCCGAACCGGCGCAGAGCAGGCAAGACATGACGTCAGACAAGGACAAGCCGGCCGGTGCCGGCGAGACCATCGCCGGAAAGATCCGCGAGCTCATCCTCGAGGGACGGATCGGCGCGGACGAGCGTTTGCCCGGCGAGCAGGAGCTTGCAGCCCGCTTCGGCGTCTCGCGGCCCACGGTGCGCGAGGCGCTCAAGACGCTTGCCGCGCAGAACCTGATCCGCACGCGCCGAGGCGCCACGGGCGGCAGTTTCGTGAACCGCTACGGTCTCGAAGAGGCGCAGGATCAGCTGGTGTCGACGGCGATCATGCTGATGGGTGTGAACCGCATCGCGCCCGAGGCGGTGACCGAGGCGCGCCTCACCCTGCTGTCGGCGATCGCGCCGCTTGCCTGCGAGCGACGCACCCCTGACCAGATCGCCGCGATGCGCGCCGAGATTGACGTGCAGCGTGCGCCCTCGACCACCGACGAGGAGTTCTGCGCCTCGGATGTCAGGTTCCACCGCAATCTCGCGAACGCGGCCGGGAACCCTCTGATCAGCTTCCAGATGGCCGGCGTGATCGAGGCCATGCAGCCGCTTCTGAACATGCTCACCTGGCGCGGTCGCGACCGGGCCGAGGTCGCGGCGCGCCACGCACGCGTGGCCTCGATGCTCGAACGGCGCGACGCGGCAGGACTGGCGCAAGAACTCGCGCATCTGTCCGACTATACCGGCCGCCTGATTGCCGAGGCACAGGCCACCATCGGGCGGAGGCACGTGTCATGAGTGCCGTGCACCTGTCGCAGCGGCCCCGGCTGATGGCCTGGCTCGGCGTTGGCCTCGCGGCCGGCGCGGGCTGGCTTGCGCTCGCTGCGATGGATCCGGCGGTCCAGTCGTCGCCCCTCGCGGCGCTGGCCGAGTTGTGCATGGCGCTCGAGGCGCCCGCGCTGGCGCAATATCCCGCCGTCGCGGCGATGTGGCTGCTGATGAGCGTGGCGATGATGCTGCCGACAGCGGCCCCGGCCATCGACCTCTATGCCCGACTGTCTCGTCGGATCGAGCGCGGGCGGCTGTTGTGCCTGGCGGGATTCGCGGGCGGCTATGTCGCGGCCTGGGGCGGCTTCGGGCTTGTCGCGGCAGGCGCGCAGATTGCCATCGCGGGCGCCGCCACCAACGCGACGGCCGGCGCCACGGGCACGCTGGCCGGTGCGCTGCTGGTGCTTGCCGGGGCCTATCAGCTCACGCCGCTCAAGGCGGCCTGTCTGACGCTGTGCCGCAACCCGCTGGCCTTCTTCATGGCACAGTGGCGCGAGGGGCCGCTCGGCGCGACCGGCATGGGGCTTCGCCACGGCCTGATCTGCATCGGCTGCTGTTGGGCGCTGATGGGGCTGATGCTGGTCGCGGGCGCCATGAACCTGATCTGGATGGCCGGTCTGGGCGCCCTGATGCTGGCGGAGAAGACCCTGCCCGGTGCCGACCGGGCGGGACGGGTGATCGGAGTCGCGCTGGCGTTTGCCGGCGCCGCGCTGATCGTCGACGCAAACATCTGACAATTGCAACAAGCGGGCCTGGGAGAGGAATATGCTGGATACGGCGACGAAGGCGGCCATCGAGCCCTGGTCGATCAAGGGCGAACTGATCCTCAACTGCAACTGCACGGTGTTCTGCCCCTGCGTCGTGAGCCTGGGCGCGCACCCGCCGACGCAGGGATCGTGCAAGGCGTGGATGGCCGTGCGGATCGACGAGGGCAAATGGGGTGACACCGACCTCGGCGGACTCAACGTCGCGATGCTCCTCGACATCCCGGGCTCGATGAGCGAGGGCGACTGGAAGGCCGCCGGCTATTTCGACGACCGCGCCGACGACGCCCAGTTCGCGGCGCTCGAGAAGATCTTCTCGGGTCAGGCGCGCGGCACCACCGGGCTGTTCCGCCTGCTTGTCAGCGAGTATCTCGGCTCGATTCGCGAGGAGATCAGCTTCACGACCGAGGGGAAGGTTCGGCACCTGACGGTCGGGCGTCGGATCCAGGGTGCCATTGCGCCGATCGACGGGGCCGACCCCGAGCAGGAGCTGAAAGTCACCAACACGCGCTACTGGATGGGTCCGGACGTGACCATCGCCCACGCGATCAAGGGCAAGGTGCGCGACTTCGGCCGGGTCTGGAATCTCGACGGCAAATCGGCCGAGATCTGCCAGATCGAATGGGTCGGCCCGTGATGCGGCGCTGAGGTTGGGGCACGCTCAGCGCCCCAGCCACCAGTCGAGATCGTCGAGCCGGTCAGCGCCCCAGAAGCGCTGGTCCTCGATAATGTAGAAGGGCGCGCCGAACGCACCGTCCGCGATCGCGGCTTCCGTGTTCCGGGCATAGGCTGCGGCGGCCGTCTCGATTGCCGACGCAAGGCTCGCGGCGTCCTCGCCGACGCCGGCAAGCGCCTCCGCGACGACCTCGGGCTCGGCGATGTCGCGCTCGTTGGCCCAGACTTCGGCCAGGAAGCGGCGGGCAAGCGCCCCGGCATCACCACCCTTGTCCGCCACCGCGATCACCGCGGCCGAGGCGGGCGCAGCATCGGTCGGCCAGTGCGCGGGCCTCAGGTTGAGCGCCATCCCCGCGCGCGCCGCAAGCCGCCGCAGGTCCTGCGCGCGATATTCCTGGCGCGCGGGATGACGCTGCGGCACCGGCGGCGTGCCCATCGCAGCGAAGACCTTCATGATGTCCATCGGCCGGTAGTCGATCCCGGCGCCGTGGCGCGCGGCGATCCGCTCGAGCCGGTCACCGGCGAGATAGGTGAAGGGGCTGAGGACCGAGAAGTAGTAGGTGATCCGGCGCATGTCGTTTGCCCTCCGACGGGTCTGCTTGGGTGTTTTCTGGCCGCATTCGTGTCGATGCGGGATGGCGAGGTCGGCCACTGGCTAGGCCGGATCGGCGTGTCGGGCAAGCAGGGCCACGAGAATGTGAGCGAAGCGCTCGAGCAGGGCGATTGCTGCGGCATCAGGGCGCAACGCAAGGGGAGTTCGTGACGGATCGGTTAAAGGCGCTTTGCAGCCGGCGACCATTTGGCTTAAGAAACGCGCGTCGTTTGGGGGCAGGATTCCATGAAATCGGACGAGCGCAGGATGAAGATCATCGCGGGCAACGCGAACAGGCCGCTGGCCGAGGCCATCGCACGGCGGATCTCGGTCTATCGCGGAGACCGCATCGGCCTGACCAACGCGCGGGTCGAGCGCTTCAACGACAAGGAGATCTTCGTCGAGATCTTCGACAACGTCCGCGGCGAGGATGTCTTCATCATCCAGCCGACTTCGAACCCCGCCAATGACAACCTGATGGAACTGCTGATCATGACGGACGCGCTGAGGCGAGCCTCGGCGCGGCGGATCACGGCGGTCACCCCATATTTCGGCTATGCCCGGCAGGACCGGAAGACGGCGGCGCGCACGCCGATCACGGCCAAGCTGGTCGCCAACCTGATGACCGAAGCCGGGCTGGAGCGCGTGCTGACCATGGATCTGCATGCCGGGCAGATTCAGGGCTTCTTCGACATCCCGACCGACAACCTTTACGCAGCGCCGGTCTTCGCGCTCGACATCAAGCACCACCTGGCGGGGCGGGAGAACCTGACGGTCGTCTCGCCCGACGTGGGCGGCGTGGTCCGCGCCCGCGATCTCGCCAAGCGGATCGGTGCGACGCTCGCGATCGTCGACAAGCGCCGCTCGCGGCCCGGCGAGGTCGAGAACATGACCGTGATCGGTGAGGTGGCCGGGCGGACCTGCGTGATCGTCGACGACATCTGCGACACCGCCGGCACGCTGGTGAAGGCCGCCGAACTGCTCAAGCAAGAGGGGGCCGAGGAGGTCCACGCCTATATCAGCCACGGCGTGCTTTCCGGGCCCGCGATCGAGCGCGTCACCGGCTCGGCGATGGAAACGCTGGTGATCACGGACTCGATCGAACCGACCGAGGCGGTGAAGGCAGCGCGCAACATCCGCGTGGTCTCGATCGCGCCGCTGTTCGCCCAGGCGATCCTGAA
The DNA here is from genome assembly GCF_016623495.1 of Thermohalobaculum xanthum. Taxonomy (GTDB): domain Bacteria; phylum Pseudomonadota; class Alphaproteobacteria; order Rhodobacterales; family Rhodobacteraceae; genus Thermohalobaculum; species Thermohalobaculum xanthum. The sequence goes on from NZ_JAEHHL010000002.1 coordinate 195,952, forward strand.
TGTCGGGAACGACACATCGGTATCGTCGCTCTTCGACGAATCGACGCTGGCGCCGATCTACGAGGCCTTCTACCGCTTCGACTGAGGCCGCCGCCTCTCAGGCACGGACGCCGGCCTCGGCCAATCGCGAGCCGTCCTGCCCCGCCGCAAGCCAGAGCGCGGCTTCCTCTCCTGTCATTGGCCGAGCAATCGCGTATCCCTGCACCGCATCGCAACCAAGGGCGGCGAGGCGCGCGACGTCAACGGCGCTTTCAGCCCCCTCGGCGATGGTGCCGAGCCCGAGTTCCGCGGTCATCGTGGTAACAGCGCGAATCACGGCCTCGCCGCGCCCGTCCTCACCCATGCGCCTTACCAGCGCCCGGTCGAGCTTGATCGCCTGCAGATCGAGCCTGAGCAGGTTGGTCACCGAGGTATGGCCGGAGCCGAAATCATCCAGCTCGACCGCGATCCCGGCCCGCGCCATGGCGCGAACATTGCGGATGGCGACGTCCTCGTCGTCCTCGATCAGGACCGACTCGACGATCTCGACGGCGAGATCGGTGGGCGCGAGATCGTGCATGTCGAGATGGAAGCTGAGGAGGTCGGGGTAGCCGGGATCGCGCAATGCCGCGGCCGACAGGTTGACCGACACCCTCGCGACCACGAGCCCCGCCCGCCGCCAGGAGCGCAGCTGACCGAGCGCGCCGGCGAGAATGGTCTCGTCGATCAGGCCGATGAGGCCGAGCCGCGTCGCGGCGCCGAAAAAACCCGCAGGCCCCGCGAGTTCACCAGACGGCAGGCGCCACCGCGCCAGAGCCTCGAGTCCCAGAAGCGCCCCGCCGCGAAGTGACACCTGGGGCTGGAAGACGGGAATGATCGCGCCGCAGGCGAATGCGCCGAGCAACGCGTGCCGGCTCGGCTGGGGTTTGCCGGGCACGCTGCGGAGGGCCGGCGTGTCCCCTGAGATGCGCCCCCGCCCCCACGGTTCACCCCCGAACGCGAGCGCCGCACCGTTCGGCCGTGACCGATGCTGCACGGGGGCGTGCGGAAGGGTTTGAGGGTGATTGCTGGTCAGGGCCATTCCGCACCTCGTCTCGCGCATTCTGCTTGGCAACCGGCCTAGCACGGCTGCGGTTAAGACTCCCCTGCCACGGCGGCACGAAATCCCGATGCCCGCCGCGCGCCGGCCGGCGTTTGGGGTATTGCCGCGCGGGGGGGCTTCATCTATACACCGCGCGACACCGGCCGGCGCGCAGCGGCGGGGCAATGCCCTGTCGGCGCGGGGTCGTTTTCCGACAATCCGGGCCGCGCCGCCCGATCGTGCCCGAGGAGCGAGTTGATGAAGGCCGATATCCATCCCGAATACCACGTGGTCAACGTGGCCCTGACCGACGGCTCGGTCGTGCAGATGCGGACCACCTGGGGCAAGGAAGGCGACACCCTGACGCTGGACATCGACCCCAGCGCGCATCCGGCATGGACCGGCGGCTCGCAGCGCCTTATGGACACTGGCGGGCGTGTGTCGCGCTTCAAGAAGAAGTTCGAAGGCTTCGGCTTCTGAGTTCTGCTCCGGAACGGCCCATTCCGGCCGGCCGGTCAGCTACGATGGCGCGCCCCCTCCCCGACGGGGCGCGTTTTTTGTCTGTATCCGTGAGGGTCGCGTGATGGAGCACGGAGCGGGATGACCGGGCAAGCCCACGTCATCGTCCTGGGCAACGAGAAGGGTGGCGCGGGGAAATCGACCGCCGCGATGCACCTTTTCGTGGCGCTCGCGCGGGCGGGACACCGGGTGGGCGCGCTGGACCTCGACCTGCGCCAGCAAAGCTTCTTTCGCTACCTGCAGAACCGCGAGGCGCTGGGCCAGCGCGTCGGCAAGCCCCTCCTGATGCCCGAGCGGATCACGATCTCGGCAAGCCGCGCCGCGCTGCGCGAGCAGGCGGCCGAGGAGGAGCGCGCAGCGCTCGCGGGCGCGATCGCGCAACTCTCCGAGACCTGCGGCTTCGTCGTCGTGGACACGCCCGGTGCCGTGACGACGCTGAGCGAGGCTGCCCATGTCGCGGCCGACACGCTGATCACCCCGATCAATGACAGCCTTGTGGATTTCGACCTGCTCGGGCGCGTCGATCCGGCCACGGGCAAGGTCACCGGGCCCTCGATCTATGCCGAGATGGTCTGGTCGGCGCGCCAGCGGCGTGCCGCGTCGGGGCGCTTGCCGATGGACTGGGTCGTGCTGCGCAATCGCATCTCGATGCTCGAGTCGCGCAACAAGCGCAAGGTCGGCAAGGTCATCGAGGAGCTCTCGCGGCGGATCGGCTTCCGCATCGCTCCCGGGTTCTCGGAGCGCGTGATCTTCCGCGAGCTCTTCCTCAACGGTCTGACCCTGCTCGACCTCAAGCAGGGCGGTGCGATCAGCATCACCATGAGTCATGTCGCCGCCCGGCAGGAGGTGCGCGACATGGTGAAGGCGCTGAACCTGCCCGGCGTCGACGCGTTGGTCTGAGCGGACACCGAGGCGCCGGATGCGCCCGGGTCGCCCTTGCCCCCGGCGCATGACCAGCCGCGAACCACCCCACGATCCACACCGACACCTGCGCCGCGAAGCCCGACCCGGACGCTGTGGCCCAGACCCGGATAAGAAAACCCCCGCCAAGATGACGGGGGCCAGTCGACAGGGAGATCCCGGCGCCTATTGGCGCCTCGGTCAGTTCTGCGGGCTCACCGCCGCGCAGGTCGTTCCATGGGCACGAAGGGCCGAGCAGGTCGTCTCGGCGTCGTGCGGCGCAAGCCCGGTCACTTCGACCTTATAGAGCTTGCCGCGCGAGCCGTTCACTTCCTGGATCCTCGGCGCCACGCCCTGCAGCGCCGAGATGTCGGCCAGCGAGACCGAGGCCGCGATCGCCACCGCCTCGGCCTGGTCGCGATACTCGCCCAGGGTCACCGACCAGTCAGGCCGGGCAAGGGGCATCGGCTTGGGATCCCTCAGCGCGACCCGCGTCGCCCCGCTTCCCGGCTTCACGCGCGGCAGGCCCGCGCGAACCGGCGCGTTGCGCGTGCCGATGTTGCCGGCAACGCGGATCGGCGCGCTTGGCCGGGTCGCCGCCACTGCCTGGCTGGTAAACGCATCGGACAGCGCCGCGAGACCGGTCGGCGCGAGATCGGGTTTCGGCTCGGGCACGGGCGCCTCGGCCACCCTGGTGGACGTCGCGACCGCCTGCGGCCGAACGATCGCCACCTGGGTCGGCGCCTTCCTGAAGCCGAGGTCGAGAAGTTCCGCCACCTTCTGGTTCCGCCAGCGCGAGCTGCGCCCGCCCATCACGACGGCGATGACCCTCTCGTTGCCACGTGCGGCAACGGCGACGAGGTTGTAGCCCGCGGCGCGGGTGTAGCCGGTCTTCATCCCCTCGGCGCCGCGATAGCTGCCGAGCAGACGGTTGGTTGTCCAGATGCGCTTGCCGGCGGCGATGTCGGTGCGCTTGCTGAACACGTTGTAGTATTCCGGGAAATCGAAATAGAGATGCCGCGCCAGGATCGCCATGTCATGTGCGGTGGTCACGTGCCCCTTCTGGGTGAGCCCGTGCGGGTTCTTGAAGTGGGTGTTGCGCATGCCCAGGGCGCGCGCCTTTTCGTTCATCAGGTTGGCAAAGCCGGCCTGCGAGCCACCGATCGCCTCGGCCAGCGCCATGGCCGCGTCGTTCGCGGACTTGATCGCGGCCGCGCGGATCAGGCTGCGGATCGAGACGCGCGAGCCCTGCTTGAGATACAGCTTCGACGGAGGCTGTCGCGACGCCGTGCGCGAGACCCGCACCGTCTCGTCGAGCCCGAACTGACCGCTCTCGACCGCCTCGAAGGCGAGATAGAGTGTCATCATCTTGGTAAGTGATGCCGGGTGCTGCACCCGGTTTGCGTGATCTTCGTGGAGCACGGCGCCGTTGCGCATGTCCATCACGATTGCCGCATACGGCGCAGCCTGCGCACCGGTCGCCACCACGACCGTCACGACGCACAACGCCACGAATACGATCCCCCGCCCGAGGAGTCTCATTGCCACCCCCGCCTCACTGAACTCTGCCTCGGCGCGACTCTCACTGGCCGCTTATGCCACCTGCTTCTGGAAAGCAGCGTAACAGACTGCGACTAACTTGAGAATCCCTTTTGTCCCATTTTGAAAAATGAAGCGTTAACGACAGTCGCGCACGAACGATGTGACGTTACGTCACGCGATCGTTGTGCGGCGCAGCATCATTCTTGACGCGGCGCAGCAAATCGACTATCTCTCGCGGCAAGCCGGAAGCCCCGGCAAGGAATGGCACAAGCCCGCACGATAGGTGCGGCGTCGCAAGGAGACGCGATATGACGAAAGCCGAAACCAAGAAGGTCGAAGAGTTCGCCGCCGAGGCGCAGAAGTCGATCGAGCAGAACGTCGAGAAGGTTGCGAAGGGCGTCGAGGACGCCGCCGCCTTCGGTCAGGAGAACGTCGAGGCGCTGGTGACCTCGTCGAAGATCGCCGCCAAGGCGCTCGAGACGGTCAACGCCGAGATGCTGGCCTACTCGAAGAAGGCCTACGAGGATGGTCTCGCCGCCGCCAAGGACATGACCGCTTGCAAGTCGATCAGCGAGCTGGTCGAGAAGCAGACCGCCTTTGGCAAGAGCGCGTTCGAGGGCTTTGTCGCCCAGGCCACCAAGGTGAACGAGATCCTCACCGCGGCCTCGAAGGACGCGGCCGAGCCGATGAGCGCGCGTGTCACCGCCGCCATGGGCGCGTTCAAGGGCCTCAGCGCCTGATCCAGGCCACACTGGCTGGACACGATCCAAGGGGGGCTCCGGCCCCCCTTTCCTATTCCGGGATCGCGAATATATGCTGGGGGCGCGACCCCGGGCCGCATGGTGGTCCGGATCGATCGACTCCCGCGAGACGGACCTGATGACGCCTGACGCAGACCTCCTCGAACATGCCGCCGACAGCCTGCCCCAAGGCATCGGTGCGGCCCAGGTGCGTGCAGCGTCGGAGGGGGACGACGGGGATGACGGGGACGACGGCGGCCGGGGCAAGACCGGCATCGCGGTCAAGGCGAAGCCCAAGACCAAGCGCCCGTCGCTCTACAAGGTGCTCATGCTCAACGACGACTATACGCCGATGGAGTTCGTCGTCTATGTCCTGCAGCGTTTCTTCAACATGGACCACGGCCGCGCCGTGGACATCATGCTGACCGTGCACAACAAGGGTGTTGCGGTCGTCGGCGTGTATCCGTTCGAGATCGCCGAGACCAAGGTCACGCAAGTCATGGACTGTGCCAGATCGAACCAGCACCCGCTGCAATGCACGATGGAGAAAGAGTGATCGCGCAGAATTCGCTGCATCGGCGAAGTTGCGCTTGATCCCAAGCCTCCGAGGTCCAAGATAGTTCTTATGCGCATGCCTGCCGGGTGATCCGCGATGCGCGCGGACCCCGGGGGCATGACTGAAGCCGGCCCCATAGGAGAGTTCGATGCCCTCACTGACCGCAACGCTCGAAGACGCGATCCACCGCGCGATCGGGCTCGCGAACGCCCGGCGGCATGAGCTTGCAACGCTCGAGCACCTGCTGCTGGCGCTTATCGACGAGCCCGATGCGGCACGCGTCATGCGAGCCTGTTCGGTCGATCTTGGCGAGTTGCGTTCCACGCTCACGCGCTTCATCGACACCGATCTTGAAACGCTTGTGTTCGACGGCGACGACGCAGAGGCGACGCCATCGACAGGATTCCAGCGCGTGATCCAGCGCGCGGCGATCCATGTCCAGTCCTCCGGACGCTCGGAGGTCACGGGCGCGAACGTGCTCGTCGCGATCTTCAACGAGCGCGAGAGCCACGCGGCGTTCTTCCTGCAGGAGCAGGACATGACCCGCTATGACGCTGTGAACTTCCTCAGCCACGGCGTGGCGAAAGACCCCGCTTTCGGCGAGACGCGCGCGGTGCGCGGCGCCGAGGAATCCGAGTCCGAGCAGCAGGGCGCACGTGCCAGCGCGCGCGACGAGAAGCCCGAGGAAACCTCGCTCGGCAAGTTCTGCGTCGATCTCAACGCCAAGGCGCGCGAGGGCCGGGTCGATCCGCTGATCGGTCGCGAGCTGGAGGTCGAGCGCTGCATCCAGGTGCTGTGCCGCCGGCGCAAGAACAACCCCCTGCTGGTCGGCGATCCCGGTGTCGGCAAGACCGCGATCGCGGAAGGGCTGGCACGCAAGATCATCCTTGGCGACGTGCCCGAGGTGCTCGAGGGCGCGACGATCTACTCGCTCGACATGGGTGCCCTGCTTGCGGGGACACGCTATCGCGGCGACTTCGAGGAGCGCCTGAAATCGGTGATCAAGGAGCTCGAGGAGCACCCCGACGCCATCCTCTTCATCGACGAGATCCATACGGTGATCGGCGCCGGCGCAACGACGGGCGGCGCGATGGATGCCTCGAACCTGCTAAAACCCGCGCTCCAGTCGGGAACGCTGCGCTGCATGGGCTCGACCACCTATAACGAGTTCCGCCAGCACTTCGAGAAGGACCGCGCGCTGAGCCGCCGCTTCCAGAAGATCGACGTGAACGAGCCCACGGTCGAGGACACGGTCAAGATCCTCAAGGGCCTCAAGCCGTTCTTCGAGGAGCACCACGAGGTCAAGTACACCAACGACGCGATCAAGTCGGCGGTCGACCTCTCGGCGCGCTACATCAACGACCGCAAGCTGCCCGACAAGGCGATCGACGTGATCGACGAGGCAGGCGCGGCCCAGCACCTGCTGCCGGCCGGCAAGCGGCGCAAGACGATCACGCCCAAGGAAATCGAGGCAGTGGTCTCGAAGATCGCGCGCATCCCGCCGAAGACCGTGTCGAAGAACGACGCCGAAACGCTGCGCGACCTTGAAGGCGCGCTCAAGCGGGTCGTCTTCGGGCAGGAGCCCGCGATCGACGCCCTGGCCTCGGCCATCAAGCTCAGCCGCGCGGGCCTGCGCGAGCCCGAGAAGCCGATCGGCTGCTACCTATTCGCGGGCCCCACCGGCGTGGGCAAGACCGAGGTCGCCAAGCAACTCGCCTCGACGCTCGGGGTCGAGATGCTGCGCTTCGACATGTCGGAATACATGGAGAAGCACTCGGTCAGCCGCCTGATCGGTGCGCCCCCGGGCTATGTCGGCTTCGACCAGGGCGGCCTGCTGACCGATGGCGTCGATCAGCACCCGCACTGTGTGCTGCTGCTCGACGAGATCGAGAAGGCGCATCCCGACGTGTTCAACATCCTGCTGCAGATCATGGATCACGGCAGGCTGACGGACCATAACGGCAAGCAGGTGAACTTCCGCAACGTGATCCTGATCATGACGTCGAATGCCGGCGCACAGGAGCAGGCAAAGGCCGCCATCGGCTTCGGCCGCGACCGGCGCGAGGGCGAGGACCAGGCGGCGATCGAGCGGATGTTCAGCCCCGAGTTCCGAAACCGGCTCGATGCGGTAATCTCGTTCGGCGCGCTGCCGCGCAAGGTCATCCTGCAGGTGGTCGAGAAATTCGTCCTGCAGCTCGAGGCGCAGCTCATGGACCGCGGCGTGTCGATCGAACTGACCAAGCCCGCGGCCGAGTGGCTGGCGGACAAGGGCTACGACGCCACGATGGGCGCCCGGCCGCTTGGCCGCGTGATCCAGGAGCACATCAAGAAGCCGCTGGCCGAGGAACTGCTGTTCGGCCGCCTGGCGAAGGGCGGCATCGTGCGGGTCGGCGTCAAGGACGACGCGCTCGACCTCCAGATCCTCCCGCCCGACAAGCCGCGCCTGACCGGAGGGAAGTCGACGCCGCTCCTGACGGCGGGGTGATGTGCCGGCCCTGACGGCCACATCCCGCGACACAACATTCCGCCGCGCCCGCATCGCCGGGCGCGGCGGTGTCATTTGCGGCCATTTGCAGCCAAAAGGCGTCGCTGGGGGACTCGATCGCCAGGGCGGGCTGTGGTCATCTCCGCGGAGATTCCACGCGGAAGGATTGCATCCTTCCCGCTTTTCTGGCATCTGGTATACAAAGAACCAGGGAGGAAATGATGGGCCGCAGAGTCGTCGTCGTCGGCGCGGGACAGGCTGGCTATTCGCTCGCTGCCAAGCTCAGGGATCTGGGCCATACGGGTCCAATCACGCTGATCGGCGACGAGACCGAGATCCCCTACCAGCGCCCGCCCCTGTCCAAGAAGTATCTGCTGGGCGAGATGACGGTCGATCGCCTCCATCTCAAGCCCCGGAACTTTTATGACGAGGCCAACATCGCGCTCGTAGCGGGCGAGCGCGTCGAGAGCATCGACCGCGCCGCGCGCGCGGTGATCACGAACCAGCGCAGCATCGGCTATGACGTCGTCGCCCTCACCACGGGCGCCGTGCCGCGCCGGCTTCCGGCCGCCATCGGCGGCGATCTCGCCGGCGTCTACACCATCAGGTCGCTGGCCGACGTCGATGCGATGCGCCCGGAGTTCCGCGAAGGGCGTCGTGTGCTGGTCGTGGGCGGCGGCTATATCGGGCTCGAGGCCGCCGCGGTCGCCGCGCAAAAGGGCCTCGGCGTCACGCTTATCGAGGCCGCACCGAGGATCCTCGGCCGCGTCGCCGCGCCCGAGACGGCGGATTTCTTCCGAAAGCTGCATCGCTCGAACGGTGTCGACATCCGCGAGGGCACCGGCCTCGATCGGCTCGAGGGTGACGGCGGGCGCGTGGCCCGTGCAGTGCTGGCGGATGGCGAGACGATTGACGTCGACTTCGTGATCGTCGGCATCGGCATCGATCCGGCGACCCACCTTGCCGAGCGCACCGGATTGCGGATCGAGAACGGCATAGCGGTCGATCATCAGTGCCGGACTTCTGATCCCGCGATCTTCGCCGCGGGCGATTGCGCCTCGTTCCCCTGGCGCGGCGGCCGGGTCCGGCTCGAGTCCGTGCAGAACGCCATCGACATGGCAGAGCACGCGGCCGCGGCGATTCACGGCGCGACCCTGCCCTACATCCCGGTGCCCTGGTTCTGGTCGGACCAGTACGCGGCCCGGCTTCAGATCGCGGGCCTCAACCTCGGTTACACCCGGACGGTGCGCCGTCCCGGGTCGCGCGCCGGAGCGGAATCGATCTGGTACTTCGAGGGCCAGCGCTTCCTCGCCGTCGACGCGATGAACGACCCGAAGGCGTATATGCAGGGCAAGCGCTGGCTCGAGAGCGGTCAGTCTCCCACCCCCGAGGGGGTCGCCGACAGCGCGCGCGAACTCAAGACGCTGGTCGGAGCCGCGTGAGGCAAAATTAAACGGGCGGCTCCGGAGAAAGCCGCCCGCTCGTGGAATTCACGCAAAACCCACAACTTCACAAAGTCTACGCAACCACCCCTGACACCACGTCCCCGCGGCCGCCACAGCCGAGCGGGAATGTGCTCACGGAGCCTTGCTATCCCAGATTCGCCGCGGCCGGATGTGACGAGTCTTACATCCCGCCGCCGACCCATCCCCGCGGCTGCGACACTGCAAACCATCCAAACGGTTGCAGAGGTTCAAGAACTGCGCAATCAAGGGGCTAGGGATTGTGGACAAGAGTTCACGAGGGGAGGCAATGCCGACCGAAGCCAGCGACTTTCCTGAGGGCAGCACGCTCGATCGTTGCGGCGTTACGGGACGCGCAGCACTCGCTGCCGCGTGGACGGAAGCAAGCTATTCGGCCGGCACGATGGTCGTGAGCGCGGACGACACGGACGATGACGTCTTCTTCATCCTTTCGGGTCGCGCGCGCGCCGCCACCTATACCAACCAGGGCAAGGAAGTGATGCTGTCGGACCTTGCGCCTGGTGAATCCTTCGGGATCTTCGCGGCGATCGACGGCCGGCCACGCTCGACGAATGTCGTCGCCATCGATGACTCGCGGCTCGCGCGCATGACGGCACAGCGCTTCAACGAGGTTCTCTATTCGAACCGCGACGTGACGCGCGCCTTTCTGCAATACCTCATCGACCGGATCCGGCACCTGTCCGAACGGGTGACCGATGTCACGACGCTGAACGCCGAGCAGCGCCTGATCGTGGAACTCCTGCGCCTCTCGACCCCGGATCCGGCGCGCCCGGGAACGGCCGTCGTCGACCCGCTGCCGACGCAGCAGGAGCTCGCGACCATCATCTTCTCGCAGCGCGAGTCGGTCGGGCGCGACATGTCGAAGCTCAAGGATCTCGGCCTTCTGGATCGCAAGGGCCGCAGTTTGCGGATCCTCGACGTCGCGCGTCTGCGCGAGCGCGTGGGCGGGGCGTGACGGAAGCCGCCGCCGGTTAACGCTTCTTCAACCGAGATCTGCGACAGCTATGCCGGTGGCCGCTCCCTCACCGGGGCGGCTCGGGTCGGCGAGCGGAAAGACGCGTCGCGCCCCGACATGATCCTTCCACGCTCGGACCTGACAGCGGCGGGCAGCCTGCCCGCCGCTGTTCGCACGACGATGTGACGCGCAAACACCGCCTCGCGCGGAAATGTGCCCGGTAAAAGTGAGGAGGCATTCATGCCCGGAACCCTGAAGATCTGGTGGCACGACGGCGCCACCAAGGACGTGCGATACAACGAACTGCCGGTTGCGAACGAGCCCGAATTGGGCTTCAGCAGCCTCGTGGTCGGACCCCTGCCGGTCAGTTCACCCCCCGCCCCCGAGGACGCGACGGTGGCGATCATCGAGGCGGACGTGAACTTCCGCTACACGGTCGTCGCGCCCGGGGGAGGCGCGGACGCGGATCCGCTGACCAGCAAGCCCATGGCTGCAACGGGCTTCGGGACCGACACGATCGGCGTACGCCCCGGATACAGGATCTCGGTCATCGAGGCATGACACCGGCGCGCAGCGACGCGACGCCCAGGTAACGGCCTCAGAATGCGCGGCTTTTCCTCGCGAAGTTCTGGCGATCTGCTACTCTTCCCGAGGGGAAGCCGCGCATTCACAGCCACTTGCGCGAAGTGATGCGCGATCCCCCGCCAGGAAGGGAACACAGGACGCGAGACATCATGATACGCGCACGCCGCCGATCCGGGTTCCTCGTCGCGTCTGTCGCTGCTGCTGCGCTGGCGGCGCATGGCTGTTCGGCTGTCCCGGACATCCTTCCCGAGGACGATGGGCTTCCGCGGGGCTCCTACCGGGACACCTGCAAGGACCCGAGGATGCCCGACGACCGGAGGCTGGTGGCCGAGTGCCGCAACGAGGCAGGCGAATATTTCCGGACGACCGTCTCGCTCCCCTGCTGGGGCAAGGTCGTCAATCGCGACGGCTGGCTCGTCTGCGACGATGACGACGGCCGCATCACCGTTCCAGATGGGCCTTATCGCACGCAGTGCCGGAACGAGCATGTGGTGGACGAGACGTTGCTGGTGGCTGAGTGCCGCGACCGACGCAATCGCTGGGTGGCCTCCAAGCTGACGGTCCCGTGCGGCGACGTCATCCGCGTCGAGGACGGGCAGCTCGTCTGCGGTTTCATCGGCGCGCCCGAGGGCTTCACGGTCCCGCGTGGCAGCTATCGCGACAGCTGCACCGACCCTCGGGTCGTGCAGGACGACATCCTGATCGCCAGCTGCCGCGATGACGACGGGCGCGTCTTCGAGACCCGTCTTCGCCTGCCCTGCGATGGCGATGTCGCGAATGACGGCGGAGACCTCGTCTGCCGCAAATGACATCGGTTGCACCCGCATGCGCGGGTCGCAATGCCGCTGGCCGTGGTGCTGTCGATCTCAGAAGATGCGTTCGGTCACCCGGATCACGTCGCCGGGCTGCACGACGGTGTCGGGCGGCATCTTGGCCTCCTCGCGCCCGTCGCGCTTGACGCGAATATCGTCGGCGTCGGCGCGGTAGGTGAAACCTCCCGCCAACGCGGCCGCATTGAGAAGCGTCATCCCCTCGCGATATGGATAACTGCCCGGCGTCTTGACCTCGCCAAGAATGTAGAACGGCCGGTAGTTGAGAACCTCGATGCTCACCTGCGGGTTCTTGAGATAGCCTTCGCTGAACCTCCGGGCGATCTCGGACTCGAGCTCGCGCGAGGTGAGGCCACCGCCCTGCACGACCCCGATGAGCGGCAAGGACAAGGCGCCGGATCCGTCGATCTCGAACTCGCCAGAAAGGTCGGGCTCGCCAAATACATTGATCCTGAGGCGGTCGCCTCGTCCAAGCTCGTAACCCGAACTCTGGGCCAGAGCCTGCCCGGCGGTGATCAGCAGGACGACCACCCCGATCAGCAAACAACGTATGGCGCTTGTCGCGGCGTGCTGGTCACGCATGTTCCAAGCTCCGTTTACTCAGTAGAAGAACCTCACAGAAAGCGACACCGTGTGATTTCCGTAATCGAGCCCCGCCTGGTTGGAATCGCGGTGCTCGAACTCGTAGTCGAGACCCAGGGCGGCATAGCGCCACACATCCCACTCTGCGCCCGCCCGCGCGAAGAAGATATCGTCGTTGCGCGGAATGCCCTCGAAGTCGCGGTCATAGTAGCCGAGGCCCGCGAAGACGCCGAGCGTGCGGAGCAGTTCATGCTCGACGCCGATCGATCCGCCGAAATCCACCTTGCCTGACGCATTGTTGACCGTCGTCTCCTCGACGACGCGCTCGACCGTCGCGAACAACGACGTCCGCTGCGTGATGTCCCAGCGCGCGCGCGCGTTCGCCGAGAACCCGGAGAAATCCTCGAAAGCCGGGTCATCGTAGTTGCGGTTCTCCCAGCCGAGACCGATCGACGCCTCGATAAGCCGCGTGAGGTCGACCTTCAGGCCGCCCAGCACCTGGAAGCCGTCCGAGTCTCGGTCGAAGCCGTTGTCGTCAGGTATCTCCTTGTAGTGAATGCCCTTGTATCCACCGCGAATGAAGGCCTCGTAGCCGCTCAACACCGCGTAACCGACCTCGACGCCGCCGCCATACTCGTACCGGTCTCGGTCGTTCTGGTTGCTGAACCCGCCGCCGACCAGCGGCACGCTCTCGAAGTCGAGATATTCTGCGAAGACGAATGGCTCGAAGCGGAAACGCCCGAAGTTCAGGTCAGCCGAGAGATTGGTCTCCCAGTCCTGGTACTTCACGGGCTCGAGCGCGTTACCCGGCACATCGTCTTCACCGCGATCCTCGTGAAGGCGGGCATATCCGGCGCGCATGATCAGGCGATGATCGCGCGTCACGTCGATCACGCCATCGAGCCGCGTGCCATAGTCCGTATAATTGTCGTCACCGTCTGCGGAGTAGAACCCGAATGCGCCAAAGGAGGTCAGGCGCAGCGCATGACGGTTGAAGTCGGATTCGATCACCAGCGCGGGCGCAATCTCGGTGATGAACGTATCCACCTCGTTCGTATCGAGAAGAAGATAGTTCGACTCGAAGCTCTCGCTGACCTTCACCTCGGGCTTGAACACGAAGCTTCCGGCGCGGACGCCCTCTCGCCGATCTCGGTCGTCTCGACCTTCCGAGAACGCTGTACCAGGGACGATGCAGAGGATGAGGAACAGGGCTGCGTAATTCTTCATTTCTTCACATTGTCGCTGCTTGACGCTTTCTACTCAGTTCGGGCTTGCGTTGTTCTGCTCCTCGTCGGGAAGTTCGAACTCGACAGCCGGTGACAGATCGTCACCTGCATCGACAACGTCGTCAATCGGAGTTTTCGTAAAGTCGTCGAATGTGTCGTCCGGATCATCGGTTGCCATGGCAATTTCAACCGCCAGGTTCGGATCGAAATCGAGCATCAACTCCTGCAGCGCCGCGTGGATCTTGATCGCCATGATGCGGATGAACTCGGGGTCGCGCCCCGAGGCTTCGATGCCGTCGATCGCCGCGGCACCAATGAGACCCGCCATCTCGCGGCGGTCAGGCGCGCCGATCGCGCGATAGGCCGATGCAGCGATGACATCGGCTTCCTCAGGAAAGCCCTCGGCCGCCGAAAAGACGAGTTTACGCAACATGTCCGGGCGCGTGGAGGGCTCGACGGCGCTTCCGACGACATCAGGCGCAGTCGCGACACCCATGTCACCCGCGCGTCGCATGATCGTGCCCGCAAACCGCGGGCTCTTGAGGACGAGATCCGCGACGCCACGCGCATCGGAAGCGTCGAGAAGCGACGATGCGACGCCCTTTGGTAAAGTCTGGTCGATGGCGGCAGGCACCGTGCCTGGCGTAACCAGCCAGGGCAAAGTTGCGACAACAGCGAAAACAACGAACCGATTCATCCTCATTCTCCGATACGCAGCCCGTTAAGCGGGAAAATTTACCGTTTAATCTACCCTAAGGCGATCCAACATGCGATGCTTCAATTACGAGTCGCCGGCTTTCTTTGTCATAGGTGTGACCCGAATCCGCAAATGCCGCGGTTGCACCGGCGAGATTGGCGCGGCATGCGGAGGGGACCGGCGTAAACTGTTACAAAATGGAACATCTTTTTCGCGAGTGAAGGAGAGACCGCGTGCGTAACCTTTCCATCGCCATTCTTGCAATTTCGGCGCTTGGCTTAGTGGGGTGGTGGCTGACTTTCGACAGCGACGAGGCAAGGGCAAGGCTGGTCGAGGATGCAGCCCGCAAATCGTCCACTGTTGCGCTGACCGCAATGCTCACTGACCACAAGGTGTTCGCCTTTTCCGGCATCGTCGTCGGAAAGGCCGCGGCGCCCAAGACGCGCGACTTCCGCGCCATGGTTCAAAGCAACGGTGCGCTTAGACCGGCGTTCGGCGAGGCGGAATATACCTGTTACGAGCTCGCGGGCCGCCCCGAGTGCTGGCGCCTTACGGCCCTCGAGGTCGATGGCGTGAAGCTTCCCCTGGGCCCCGCCGGAAAAGTTATCGCGACCGCCGAAGCGCCCGCCGAGGCCAGTGCCCCCGCCGAGACTGCCGAGGCGACCGCTGCCACGGCCTCGACCGACGACATGGCGTCAGAACCCGGGGACGAGCCGGTTCGCACTGCTTCGGCCGACGCGGCCACGGCCTCAGATGCCCTGCCGCCCGAGCCGCCGAAGCGACCGCTGGAAGAGGCGGCCGACGACACTTCCGCGCACGACACCTTGCTTGCCGCCATCCAGTCCACGAACGACGCACCTGTCGTGGGCCCCGTGACGGAGCAGGACCCGACGCATGTCGTGAGCGTAAGCCTCGCGAACGCGCGCTCGGGACCGAGCACCGATAACGCGATCAAGTTCACGCTCAAGCGGAACGTGCCGCTGCACATGATCGAGAATGACGGGCGCTGGGGCCATTTCAGGGTCCTCGAGGGCGATGAAGCGGGAGAAACGGTCTGGATGGCCTTCTCGACGATCACCGCCATTTCGGACGCGGACGGGAACTGACGTCATGGTTTCCCAGGAGCTCGACGCCGACGCCGTGCAACTCACGGAGTCCGCCCCGAAACACCGCTCGGCCGCGATCCAGGGGATCGTGTTCTGGCTCACCCTGGCAATCATCTGCGTTACGGCCTTCGCACTGGCGGGTAATCGGCCGACCGCCTGGATCGCGCTCTCGCTCGCGGTGCTCTCGCTCTTTGCGGTGCAGCTGGTCTACGACCTCGCCGCGCCACCGGACCGAACCGACCGGGCATTCCTCGTCACCATTCTCGTGGCGTGGTCGCTGGTCGTCGCATGGGCGATCGTCCAGTGCCTGCCGGCGCTCATCCCCGGCTGGAGCCATCCGGCGTGGGAGGCGGCAATGGTGTCGCCCGGACGCATCTCGGTCGACCCCGTCGCCACGGCCCAGGGGGCTCTGCGGCTGATCACATACGCATGCATCTTCTGGATCGGGTATCGCGCCGGCGCTCGGCGCGGACGGGCGCGCGCCTTCGTCACGATGATCGCCGTTTGGGTCCTGCTTACAGCGCTTTACGGTCTCGCCGCGCTCTGGGCGGGCGTCAATCCGATCACGGGCCCATCCGCCTATCCCGGCGTGGTGACATCCAGCTTCATCAGCCGCAATGCCTATGCGCTCTACGCCGGTCTCGGCATGCTCGCGGCAACGGCCGGCGTCGGCCTCATCGTCAGGCGCGAGCTGAGCCACCTGCCCCCCAACATGTCGGCCGCGCCGATCCGCGTGGCCGATGTCGTGATCTCGCATGGCTGGTTTCTCGTGCTGGCCGGCATCGTCCTGGCGGTGACGGTGGTGATGACCGAATCCCGCGGCGGCACCTTCGCCGCCGCCGTTGGCATGTGCGTGATGATCGCCCTCATCACCTACGAGCGCGGCTCCGTCGGCAAGATGCTCGCCTGGTCGGTCGGCTTGCCTGCCGTGCTTCTGCTGATCGGCCTCTGGGTCACCTCGCACGTCTCATCGGCGGGCGCCGAGGGGCTGGCGGGGCGTATCGCCCTAGAGGACCCGTCGCAGGATGCCCGCTGGGGGATCTACGGGCTGCTCATCGAGGGGATCGCGTCGCGCCCGCTCCTCGGCCATGGCCTTGGCGCTTTCCAGGACGGCTTCCGGCAGTTCCTGACCGCCGATTTCGGCGCTTCGGAATGGGACCGGGCCCACAACACCTTCCTGCAATCGGCGTTCGAACTGGGATTGCCCGCGGCGGCGCTGATGTTCTTCGCGCTCGGCGTCATCGCGGTGCGATTGCTTCACGGCGTGTGGCATCGCTCGCGCGGGCGGGCGATCCCCGCCTTCGCGCTCGCGACCCTGGCGGCCGCAGGGGTGCATTCCCTGATCGACTTCGGGCCAGAGATGCCGGCAACCGCCGCGCTGATCGCGATGATCCTCGGGGTCGGCACGGCACAGTGCCATCGCCCGAAGAAGGTCACGCGCCGTGCTCAGTTCACGTAGTAGTCGTCGTTGCCGTAATACGCGAAGGCCGACTGCATCGACGATGCATGCCGCGAGGCGCGGTCGCGATTGACGAAGGTCAGAACTGCACCGGCTACCCGGATCCCCAGGCTCCTGAGCAGGCGGATGCCCTGCGTGGCAGCCTCGCGCCGCGTCGAGTCCCAGGCGATCACGTAGATCGAGAGATCGGCATACTTGCCGACGACGCAGGCATCCGAAACCAGCAGCACCGGCGGCACGTCGAGCACGACGAAATCAAAGCGGCCGCGCAGTTCCTCGATCAGGTTGGCGAAACGCTGCGAGGAAAGGATATCCGCCGCCTGCGGCGACCGCTGCATCACCGGCACGAGGTGGACGTCGTTCTCCTTGTCGTAGACGATCGCGTCGTCGAGGCTCGTACGGTCCTGCAGCACCGAGATCAGATCGGCATCGCGATGCTCGAGACCGAAGGCGGTCTGCATCATGGGCCGCCGGATGTCGCAGTCGACGATCACCGAGGACTTGCGCATCTGCGCGCTGGCACGCGCCAGCAGCATCGACGTGATCGACTTGCCCTCGCCCGAAAGCGACGATGTGACCATCACCACCTTCGGAGGCGCATCGACATTTGCGAGGAAAAGCGCCGTACGCAGGTTCCGGATGCTCTCGGACAGGGCCGAGTTCGGCTTCTGCAGCGCGTAGTTGAGGATCTGCCGGTGACGGTGCCTGCGCCCCAGGCTCGGGATATAGGCAAGCACCGAGGCGCCCGTCGCGGCCTCGACCTCCTCGGGAAGCCGGAAGGTTCGGTTCAGCATCTCGACCAGGAAGATCAGCGCAAGCCCGCCGAGCAACCCGCCCGCACCTGCGACCGCAAGTACCAGCTTGCTCTGCGGCGATGAAGGCACCGAGGGGGGCTCGGCGCTCGCGATGATGCGCGCGTCGGGCTGCAGCAGGCCGTCCTGCTCGGACGTTTCGCGGAAGCGGTTGAGGAAGTTCTCGTAGATCAGCCTGTCGGCCGCCGCCTCGCGTTCGAGCTGACGCAACTCGACCGAGCTGCGCGCCAGGTTGAGCGAACGGCCCTCCAGCGCCTCGAGGCTGTCGACCAGCGCGGCTTCGCGCGCTTCGGCAACCGCGACGTCGTTGCGCAGGCCCTCGACGATCTTGCGAACCTCGGCAACGACGGCAGACGACACGTCGCTGATCTCGGCCTCGAGGTTGATCATCGTCGGATGTCGGTTGCCATAGCGGTTCGAGAGCTCGGCGCGGCGGCGCTGGAGCTCGGCGCGCTGCTGGCGCAGGGTCAGGATCAGCGGCGAGGACAGGACATTCGCGGCCGCGTTTATGCCCCCCTCCTGGATCCGGCGATCGACCTGTGCATAGCGCGCACGTGCCTCGGCGACCGCGCCACGCGCCGTGATCAGCTGTGAATTGAGCTCGGCAAGCTGCTGCGTGGTGATGTCGACGCCCTGCTCGTTGCTGACGGTCTGTTGTTCCTTGAAGGCCTCGATGGCCGCCTCGGACGCCTCGACGCGCTCTCGCAACTCGCTCACGCGCTCGTTGAGCCACGAGGTGGCGCGCTGCGTCGCCTCGAACTTCGCTTCGAGCTGGTCCACGAGATACTGGTCCGCCACGGTGTTGGCGATCAGCGCGGCCTTGCGCGGATCTTCGGACTCCATCCCGATCAGGATGACGACCGACAGCCCGCGTTGCCGGACATCGACCGCCCTCTGAAGCGCGCGAACCACCGACAAGCGCTCACGCTCGGCCTGTTCGGCCGGGTTCGCGAGGGCGTCGACCTCCTCGAACCCGAGCGCGAGCCGCAACTTCTCGGGCAGCGATGCCTTGACGCTATCGATCCACTCGCTGAGGAACGGCGTCGGTCGCAGGGACGAGTTGAACTCGGGGTCGCGATCGAGACGCAGCTTCTCGACGACCCGTGACATCAACTGGGCCGAGGTGATGACCGCGATCTCGCCATCGACAAACTTCGAATCCGCGGGGATGCCGGTGACCACCGTCTCGATATCGACGACGTTGGTCTGGCGCGTGTTCAGCATCACTTCCGCCGTCGCGGTGTAGAGGCGCGGAACCTTTTGCAGGACGACCGCCGCGAGGCCCACGCAGAACAGGACCGGGATGATGAGCATCCACTTGCGAACCCACAGCAGACGCAGCGCACTTCGCAGGTCGAAGAACTCGTTCGTCTCTTCCGCACCCGGCTGCTGCGTCGGCGTCGTCGGAAACTCGTGCCGCGTCGTCATCGCATTCCCCTCGCCTCAACGCACCCGAAGGCGGACACGCTCATCTACGCCAAACACATGGTGGCAGTTGAGATCACGCCAGACGCTGGCCAGGTCCTGAAGGTCCTGCGTCGCCCATTGGTCCGAGATGATCCCGGAGATCCGCTCAGAGACCACCTTGCAGTAATACGCGACCGCCCTCGACGCTTCCTCGGCATCGGCCTGGGTCACCTCGGGTGCCCGCTCGGCAGCCATCGCCGGCGTCACCGCGAAGAACGACACTGCGAGCAAAGCGCCGCCAAGGCGCGATCCGATCATTCTCATCCTTCCACCCCCCAGTAATCTCTATGATCCGGCACGACCGCCGCAATCGCCGCCCCCGGTTCGCCCGACTCGCGCGACGCGCCGGATACGACAGCGTCGTTCCGCGCGCGCGACCGGCGAAGCCGCCATAAATACCCGCAAAAAAGGATCTTTTTTAGTCAAACCGAAGGCACGTCTCATTTCTCCTGCTCCTTCGGATAGTCGATCTCGTAGATCAGCCGCCAGACGGTCCAGAGCCTCGGGTTGCGCTGCATCTCGTCGATAAAGGCCGCACGATGCGTCACACGCGCCATCCGTGCTTCTTCGACGATCCGCACACGCTCGCCGGCATCGGCCTCGGGCCACCAGTTCAACGAGAGCAGCAGCCGCATGAACGAGAGGTTCCCGGACTCCGGCGCCCACCGCCAGGACATCTCGAGAGCGTCCCATGCGCCCGCCTTGTTGCCGGCGGCGTACTCGGCCCACGCAAGCGTCACCCAGGCGTAGGCATTGGCTGGTCCAAAAGCCAGGCTGCGGCGCGCGGCATCTGCTGCGCCAAGCGCGTAGCCCACGCGCGCCTCTCCCGTCGACGACAGCGCCGAGGCCGTGAGCCGTCGCGCGGTGTTGAGGTATCCGCCCTTCGGATCGATCCACCCGGAATACGTCACCCGCGCGACCGGTCCGGCGTCCTGAACAACTTGCGTGGGGCGTGCGGGAGAAGGCTCGCCGGAGCTGATGCCCAAGCTGCCGACACACACCAACGCAGCTAGCGCCAAGCAAACACTTGGAGCATGAAAGCACAGAACGAACAGTCGTGGCTCCACCGATTTACCCGTTTTAGGCGAAAGAACATTGCCAGCACCACATATGCGAGCGTCCACGAAAATGGCGCGAAGGGCAAGGATTTCTCGCAGGAACCGGAAGACGCGGCTTAAGCCGAGGCGATCGCGTCACCCGCCGAGGCGTCAGCGGCGGCCCGCCTCGCGGCAGGCGCGCTCGATGACCTCGATGTAATGCGCGGCGATGCTGTCGACGCGGAAATCTTCCATGCGCCGGGCCGCCGCCGCGCCGATGTCGGCCGCGTCCTCGCGCATGACGAGTTGCTCGAGCGCACTCCGCATCGCGTCGGCATCATCCACCGGAACGAGGAGACCGCGCCCGGTCCTGACGACCCCCGCCCCTTGACGCGCATGCGCGCCGAGAAGCTCGGACGGGCCCGACGGGCAATCGGTCGCGACCACGCGGCATCCCAGCACCATCGCCTCGGCCAGGGCGTTGGGGAACCCCTCGACATTCGAGGACAAGACGAAACCCGCGGACCGGGCGAAGATCGGGTACGGGTTGCGCGCGAAACCCGGAAGATGCACGCGACCGGAAACCCCAAGGCTTGCGGCAAGCGCGTGCAAGGCATCGCGCTCCTCCCCCTCGCCCAGAATGGCGAGGTCGCAGTCCAGCTGCGCCGCGGCGAAGGCCCGTATCAGCATTGGAAAGTTCTTCGCCGCGGTGAGCCTGCCGACCGCAAGCAGGTAGGGCCGGCCGCCGGGCGGCCGCCATTCAGGCTCGGCCTGCGCGCGCTGCCGGATTCCATCGATGTCATAGGGGTTTGGGATCACCGCGACCCGATCCGCATGGACGCCGTAGTTGTCCACAAGGTCCGCGCGCACACCATCGGCGACCGCGATCACGCAATCGGCGCGGGGATAGAGGAGCCGCACCATCCGGCGCAGGACCTGGGCCCGCGCGCCCGAGCCCAGGTGGTGGGTCGTGTGCACGCGCTCGGACACGACGCAGGGAAAGCCCTGGGACCGGGCCGCGATGATGCTCGCGCAATTGGCCCGGGTCAGGAAGCTGACCGTGAGGGACGGCTTGAGCCGCCTCAGGCAGCGCCAAAGCCTGAGCACGCTGGTCAGCATCCCCTCGCCGCAATCGAGGTTCGTGCGCGGGATTGCCTCGGGGGTCTCGTATTTCTCGTCCACCCGGTCGAGGAGAACGAGGTGCAGCTTCACCCCGTTCAGCGCCGCCGGTCCGCCCCCGTCGGCCTGCCACTCGGCGATGCGATGCAGCAGCACCGAGAGCACGCGCTCGGCACCTCCCCCGACCAGCGAGTTGATGATGACGGCGACACGCTTTTCGGTCATGCGCGCGGTCTCGGGCCGGATCCATCACGGATCGCGAGTTCCATGATCACGTCGCGGGTGCGGCTGGCGACCTCGTTCCAATCGTATTGCCGGACCAGATCGTTCGACTTTGGCCGGAACACCTCGTAGCCCAAATGCGAATCACGCTGGGCCAGCTTCCCGGCAAGCTCGTCCACGGCTCCCATGCGAAAGTAACATTCCGGCGGCAGACCCAGATCGAGGTTGGGCCCGATATCGCTGAGCAGCATCGGCGCGCCCGCGACCAGGGCCTCGAGCGCCGAAATCGGAAGCCCCTCATGTGCCGAAGGCAGAACGAAAAGGCCGCAGGCTCGATACAGCGCCCCGAGATCCTCGAGACTGCGCCTGCCTGCAAAGATCACACGCTCGGATGCCTTCGCGGTCAGATCGCGCGTGAACCGATCCTCGTGGTCGGCGCCGCCGGCAATCAGCAGCGGCGGCGCGTCCGGCACCTTGGCATGTGCCGCGATCAGGTCCTGAAACCGCTTGCCGCGATCGAGCCGCCCCACGGCCAAGATGTATCCGCCGGGTGTGAGCCCGAATTCCGCGAGGATCTCGGCGACGGGCCGGGTTGGCTCGGGCAGCGACGCCCCGTTGGGAATGTGCAGGATCGCCTTGCTCCGCGACGGGAAGCGTGCCGCCAGCGCGCGCGCCGAACTCGCGCTCACCGTGATGATCCGGTTGGCCGACAGAGCCGAGAGCGCCTCGCCCGTCCGCAGCGCGAACTTGGCGACCGCGTTCCATTTCTCCCGCTTGTAGTCCTGACCGTGATGGGTCGCGAGAACCCGCATCCCCAGCATCCGCGCGAGCGGCGTCAGCAGGCCCGAGCCGACGGCGTGGATGTGAATGACATCGGCATGCTCGCGAAACCGCGCGTGGAAGATCGAGGCCGCGGTATGAAGCAGCGTCTCCAGATACTTGTTGCGCACCGCCCAGAGCGGCTGGACCACGACGCCGCGCCATTCGCGCCGCCCGTCCTCGACATAGCCCCTGCGTCCGAGGACGACGATCTCCAGCGCATCGCCCATCGACGCGATCCGCGGATAGAGCTGCTCGCTGTGCGTCTCGACGCCGCCCATCACGCCCGGCAGCCCGCGCAAGCCCGTGACGCACAGCTTGACGCGCTTTCCCTCAGCCGCGTCCGCCATCGCGCGAGCCTCCCAGGTCGAGGATCATGGTCGCATGTGGCCCCGCCCCGGACGGTGGCTGCCGCCTGGCCGTCGCCTTGGGGCCTGCTCTGCCCGAAGCCGCACGGCCGCCGAAATGCATCAGCGAGCCATTCAGGATCGCGAGGCAGATCAGGCCCTCGATCTGCCAGATCGGCATCGTCGCGAGGTTCATGATCGTGAACCCGACATAGGCGGCGAAGACCACGAGCCGCGCCAGCCCGTCACGGATCGCCAGGCTCGCGGCAATGTTCGTGCCCCAGTAGAACAGGAACGCGGCCATCCCGAGATACCCGAATTCGTAGAGGAACGAGACGAAGGTGTTGTGCGCATAAAGGCGAAAGACGCCGCGCCAACTCTCGGGGCCGAAACCAATGGCCTGGTTGCCGAAGTCCGCGTTTCTGAAGGCCGTGAGGTACTGGCTCCAGATATAGAGGCGCCCCGACATGAGGTCGCGGTCGGCAGTTGTCAGCATGTTGGGCGAGCGCGAGAAGCTCCCCAGGTCGATCGCGATCAGATCCGTGAAACGCGATGCAAGGTCGCTCGACCCGATGACGACAGCGCCCACGACCGTGGCAACAAGAAAGGCAAGCGTCATCGAGAAGGCGCGCTGTCTGGCCACGAAGGCTCCGGAGTAACGCACGAGGATGATCGCCAGCAGGATCGGAAGGACGCCAAGCATGGTGGTGCGATAGTTCGCGAACAGGACGCCCAAGATGCAGGCCGCAACCAGGCCCCAGAACACCACCACGCGGCGCGACTGCCAGAAGGCGAGGCACAGCATCATGGCCAGCAGGATCATCGAGAAGCCGCTCTCGTGGCCGTATGAGCCGATGAAGTTGATCTCCTGCGGATCGAGCTCTCCGACCGCATCATCGACCGAACCGGCGAAGCTCTGCGCATCGCGGCCGAGCGCGATCGAGGCCGCCTGGAGTCCCAGCGGGAGCGTGAATACGAGAAGAACCGAGCCGAAGACGCGCCGCGGGCCAAGCTGGTTCAGCGCGTGCAAGAGGGAAAGCTGGATGACGGCAAGGTAGACGAATTTCGTCAGCACGGTGACCGTGCCTCCAACCTTCCCGTTGGCGACCCCCGAGAGAAGAACGGCGGCGAGAAAGAGATAAAGCGGAAGCAGCGCGCGGAGCTGCAGCAGCCGCTTGTCGATCACCAGAAGACCGAGCGCGCAGACCGCAAGGCTCGAGAGCGCGATCGGCGTCACGCCGCCGGGCAGAGGGGTGCCCACAAGATTGGGAAAAGCGGTGAGGAGATACCTTAACCCCAAGGCGCCAACGACGAAGGCGAGATGCCTGTCTCCCGCTCGTCGAATTGCAGTCGTGAGCACAACCAAATAGGCAAGGCACATCGAGGCGACGACCGCGGACCACATCCTCGCGCCTCACCCACCCTGCGAGATGGCCAAGGCGCCCAACTTCGGAAAGCGAGAATTCACGTCACAAGTCTCCGTAGTCCACGCACACACACAGCATACTTCAACGCGCCGCGGCCCCAAGCCTCCTATTCACCGAGGCAGCCACATTCATGGCGGCGCTGCCGGGTTGTCACGCTATGGCAGGCCCCGCTCGAGCGGGATCTGCCCAGTTCGTGCGGTAACGGGCGGGAGCGAACCCTCTACCGGAGCTCCGTTCCGGCCTTACACTACCAGATCATCCAGAGCGTAGATCGAGATTCCACTTATGATCGCGTTGTTGGCCGAAGCCGTGAAATCGATGTTCAGCGTGCCGTCGGACACGGTGACGGTGTTCGACAGCGTGAGCGCCTCGAACGAGCTTGCCGTCAACGCAAAGACGTCGATGTCATCGAAATCACCTGTCACCGAGCCCTCGAGCGCAACATCGAAGATCCGCTCGCCGCTGGAGGTAAACCACGGCTCCATCAGCTCCAGAGTGACGATGTACTCACCAGCGGTCGGCAGGTCGATCGCGTAGGAGAAGTCAGCTCCGAAGCGATAGGTCTGGTAGAGCACATCATCGACCGTGTTCGAGATCGCGTTCCCCGACCGATTGCGAAGCTCGCCGGCGGTTGCACCCGGATCGGCCGCGTAATTGATGCCGGTCGAAGCCAAGAACGCGCCTCCACCCACATTGTACGCGGCAACCAGGGTCGGCGAGCCGGTGGGCGAATCGGTGATGGTGATCGAGGTGTCGAGTGTGGCGATTCCACCGTTCTGGTCGTCCGCCGTGATCGTGACGGGTACAGCCGTATCCGCACCGACCGAGAGGTCCGCGCCCGGTGCAACCACCACGTTGGTGCCGTTGACAGCAAAGCGCGGATCCGAAATCGAGAAGACTAGGTTGTCGCCATCGGGGTCGAAGGCCGACAGGCTGCCGACCACGGTTCCCGCCGGCGCCGACTCGCTGACCGTCGAACCGGTTAGGGCAACGTTCTCGGGATCGTCGTTCACCGGCGCGACGTTGACCGAAACAGTGGTTGAGTAGTCCGTCCCGTCCTTGGTCGCGGTGTAGATGAACGAATCCGTGCCGAAGAAGTCGGCATCGGGCGTGTAGCGGATCTGCCCCGATTCGATCGACACGCTGCCGTTCAACGCGGAGCCGACGCTCTTGAGCGTTGCGGCAGGATCGTCGTTCGCGAGGACGTCGATCAGGACGTTCTCGTCCTCGTTGGTCGACGCAACATCCGGCGTAAGGATATTGCCGCCGTCGTTGATCCGGTAGATCGCCACGGCCTGCGCGATGGCGTTGTTGAAACCGGCCTCCGAGAGGAAATCCAGATCCAGCACGCCGTCCGAGACCGTCACGGTGTACTCGACGGTGTAGAGGTTGAGCGCCCCTGCAGTCGCAAAGACATCAATGTTGTTGAACGCGGTGGGCACGACGCCCTCGAACGCGACATCAAACTGGCGCTGACCGCTCGACGTGGCCCAAGGCTCGGCAAACATGAGCTGGACCAGATAGTCGCCAGCATCGAGCACGAAGTCATAGCTAAAGCCCGTCCCTCCGGCCTGCCCATCCGCGAAGCGGTAGGTCTCGAGAAGGAAGTCGTCCTCGGTTCCCGCGAAGGACAGCTCCGGCTTGTACCGCGTCGCCGTCGGCCCAGAAGCGACCGGACCCGGATCGGCTTCGAAGAAAGTGCCGTCCTGCGCCGTGTAGCTTCCGCCACCGAAATTCACGGCCTTGACCAGCACGAGGTCCGGGTCGGGCGGCGGCGGAGGCGGCGGCGGAGGCGGGTCATCCGAGATCGAATAAACTTCTATCGAGCTGAGAATCGCGTTGTTCGCGATGGGCGTGAAGTCGAGATCGAGCACCCCGTCAGAGACCGTCACGACCTGTGTCAGCTTGATCGGGCCCACCGTCCCACCGCCGACCGCGTAGAGATCTATGTTGTCGAAGCTGCCTGCGGCGACACCCTCGAGCGCGACGTCGAATACCCGCTGCCCCGTGCCCGTGGCCCAAGGCTCGATAAAGCCAAGCTCGACGATGTAGACGCCATCCTCGGGCACCGCGATGTCGTAGGAGAAGCTGCCGAACCCATACTGCTGGTAGAGCGGGTCGTCCTGCGTGCCCGGAACAGAAACGTCCGTCCGGTTGCGATAGGAGATCAGCCCGCCCGACACACCTGGATCAGCCGAGTAGAAGATGTTGGTGTCGACAGCGGCATATCCTCCGCCGCCCACATTGATGGCGGTGATCAGGGCACCTTTCTCGACCTCGCCGGTCACGGTGATTCGCACGGTCGCAGTGTCGAAACCGCCGTTGCCGTCCGACACTTCGTAGGTAAAGGTGTCGATCGTCTGCTCGCCAGGTGCGAGGCCTGAGAACTGGCCATTGGTATTGTAGGAATAGGACCCGTTCGCGTTGAGCGTGAGAAGCGCGCCCGAGGGCAGCGTCACCGTCTGCCCGACCGACGAGGCGGCGCCGTTCACCTTCGAAACCGTGAGACCGTCGCCGTCCGGATCGCTGTCGTTGGAAAGGACGTTCCCGGTGGCGATCTCGCTCGTGAAGATCGCGTCATTGTCATTCGCGGCAATTGGCGCCTCGTTGTCGCCGCCGCTGCCGACAGTCACCGTGATCCCGGCCCCCACGCGGCCGGCGATATTGTTCGAGCCGTCGACGACAGCCGCCATCAGCCGGTAGACGCCGTCATTGGGATCGTTCGGATCGGGATCGATCAGCGAGAGATTGAGCGAGCCGAAGCCCGAGCTGTTGAGCGTCACGTACTGGATGCTCAGCCCCTCGATCGAGTTGAAATCGAGCGCGCTCGGCAGAAGCCCGACACCGCTGGCGTCGTCCGGCAGAGTGTCGCCCTGGCCGATCAGGACCGCCACCCGCGCATTCGGCTCGCCTTGCAGCTGAAGCACCTGCGAGGCATCGGCGACGAAGCCGCGCTGGCCGTTTGAGAGCGTGCCAAGCGTCATAGTCACCGGCGCCGCCAAAGCATCGTTCACGATCGCCTTGGACGAACTCAACCCCGTGCCGAACAGCTCGCCGGTGGCCGAGGTGCCGTCTGCGAACACCGCGGTGACCATCGTTCCAGTGAGTTCGAGGCCCGAGATCGCGCCCTGCGGGCTGCCCGAACCGAAGCCCGAGGCGCTGCGCGGGTCGACGTCAATGCTGAAGGTGAAGGTCTCGCCGGGATTGAAGTCCGGAAGATTGATGATCAGCGTCTGGTAGCCGCCTGCCGGCAGCGGGTTGATGGCGAACCCGCTGGCGTCCACCACGCCGGTGCCGCCCGCGCTGTCGACTGTGAAGGCCTTCGGCGTGCCAGCGTCACCCGTCCCATCGGTGTCCCAGAAGATATCGTCGACGAAGGCGTCGTCGATCGTCAGTACCAGCTGCGTGATGTCCTGCGTGCCCGTATTCGTCACGGTGAACGACCCGCTGGTGAAGGTCGAGTCGGCCGCGACGTTGACGGTGACCTCGCCCGTCGCGGCGGGCTTCGATTGGCCCTCCAGCGTGACGCTGCCCCAGTTCGCCTCGAACGGCTCATCGTTCCCCGACGTCGACAGCAGCGTCCATGCCGGCGCGCTGAGCTTGCCGCCCACGCGATACTCGCCCTGGATGGCGTCGAGAAGGTCGCCATAGAGCTGCACCGGGTCGAAGCTCCCGGTGACGAGACCGTCGAGCGTCTGCGCCTCGTAGCGGGCGACGACGATGCCCGAGGTCGCGTCGACCTCGAAGATCAGGTCGGTCAGGAAGGTCGAGATATCGACGTTCGCAAGCGACGCGTTGGTTTGCCGCACGCGCAGCGCCTCGACGCCGTCAGCCTCGTAGACAAGTTCGATGTAGCCGTCGCCGATCATGAGCGACAGGAAGTCGTCCTGGTTGCCCGCGCTGAGCGCGGCGCCAACCTTCTGATCGGGCCCGCGATCCGCCAGCGGGATGCTGCGGAACGGGTTCCAGGTCTCGACGGTCAGCGTGAACATTTCCGACTGCGGCAGGAAGCCCGACTGGAAGCCGTGATACTGGTTGTTCACGCCTCCCTCGGCGCTTCCGTCCGGCGTCGCGCCGATCAGGATCGTGTTCGCGGTGCCGCCCAGGACGACATCGTCACCACCCAGGATCTCGGGATCAAACCGGTCGAGGCTCAGCGTCTCGGGCAGGTCGTCCCCGTTGGTCATGAAGCCGGTGATGCCGACGCGGAAACCCTGCTGCTGCCCGGGCAACTCGGACTCCGGCGTCGTCGACTCAAAGTCCCAGAACAAGGTCTGCCCTGCCGCCAGCGTCGTGCTCTGACCATTCGTCGCATCGTAAGCAAACGCATCGATCACGTCGGCAATGCCATCGCCGTCACGATCGGTGGGGTCCTCATTCCCGACCGACCCGTCGCCAGGTTCGAGAATCCGGATAGATCCGGTCCCGGTCAGGCCCGAGACAAAAATCAGCCCGTGGAAAGGCTCGTCCGGACGCGGGGCCATG
The DNA here is from genome assembly GCF_016623495.1 of Thermohalobaculum xanthum. Classification (GTDB taxonomy): domain Bacteria; phylum Pseudomonadota; class Alphaproteobacteria; order Rhodobacterales; family Rhodobacteraceae; genus Thermohalobaculum; species Thermohalobaculum xanthum. The sequence continues at coordinate 224,413 of NZ_JAEHHL010000002.1, forward strand.
ACGTCGATCGGTCCGCCGACCCCAAGCGAATATTCCTCGACCTTGAAGCCGCTATCGGCGACACCATCGCCGTCGTTATCAACCAGCTGGATGCGGATCATGCTCTGCGTGCCGTAGCGCACGGCCAGAATGTCCCCGACGAGGTCTCCGTCGAACGCGCCGGCGAAGGTGTACTCCGCGATGCCGTTGGTCGATTTCGACGAAAGCGCGATCGCGCCGTCCTGCGTGCCTTCCTTGAGGAAATAGGCCTCCTGGATATCCAGCATGAACTGCGGGATCAGGCTGTCGAAATCCGATGGCAGTTGCGCCAGAGGGGTACCGCTCCCATCCTGCTCGTAGAGCCCCGCGAGCGAGCCGCTCGCCCGGAACGGGTTGGGATGCCCGAAATACGCGCCCTCGACGATCAGGTGCAGCTGGTCCTGGTTGCTGGTCGGCGTGTCGCCCTGCTCGGGCAGGTTGGTCGCGATGACGTTGCCGTTCGAGTCGGTCGTCGTGACGACCGTGCCGCCCCAGCTGGGGTTGCCGCCGTTGTCGAATGTGAACAGCGAGCCGTTCTCGGTCTGCAGAATCTCGACGGCGTTGCGCAGACCTGTCGCATAGAAGCTCACGGGGCCATCGGGGTCGAACTTGGCCTGGTTGAGGCCACCATTGCCGCCGAAGAGCTCGATGCTCGCGTCGACGCCTTCGTTCACACCCGACCGGGTCGGGTCATCAAGGGTCGGCAGGTTGTAGTAATAGTCCATGCCATAGGCATCGGTCTTGATGCTCATCTCGAATATGGCGGCCAGATCGATCTTCAGGATGGCGCCTGAATATAGGTATTCGGGCAGGTACTCGAGCGGCGCCGCCGGCGCGCCAGCATTCGTGTTGCCGCCGGTGCTGACCAGCAGATAGGGATTGCCCTCGTCGTCGATTAGGTACTCGACGTCGTTGAGCAGGTGATCGTGTTGCGATCGCGGCAACCCGCGGACGAGGTCGACCTTCTCCCAGGTTCCCGACGCGTCCATCGACAGCATCGACAGGATGCCCGAGTTCGAGTCGGCGAAGGTATCGATCCGGGGGTCGTTCGAGGTCACGTAGATCACCGGGTCCTGGGCGGTCCCGGCGATGTCGAAGCCCATGACGAAGCGACCTTCGAGCGAGATCGGCGTCCCGTCGTCATTGTGGTTCTGGATCGATCCCAGCAGGTCGATCTCGTGAACCACTGTGGCAACGTAATTGCCATCATTGTCCTGCTCGATGTCGAAGGCATAGATCACGCCCATGAGGCTCGATGCGTAAAGCAGGCCGTCGGGACCAAACTCCATGTGGGTGATGTTGCTGATGTCCTCGCCGTCAGCCCGCACGAGAGTTTTTTCGACGAAATCCGCCATCATGACCTCCAACCGTCAGAGCTTTTTACGCCTGCCCGCAGTGACCACCGCGTCGGCGAAACCGTGACCCGTCGCCGACGACGCGAGGCGCCAGCGCGGCGCTCGCTTTCCACTCGGCAGCGAGAATCGAGGGGCGCGCAGGCTGCGCTCGCAACCCGCGCGGGGGCTGTGCGCAGGCGCGCCCGGCGGCGACATGGCCGGGAAGACGCGCACAGCTCGCGCAAATCCCCCTCCACGCGCGAAACGATGTCGCGCGGTGGCGGTAGATATCTGGATTCATAGATGTATCTCTGGCGCCGCGCGAAACTCCCGAAGGAACTCGCAAACGGCTCGACGAAATTTCGTCTGCGGATCCGCCCTTCGGGAGTACACGCACCAGTTCCCGAGTCTTGGCCGGACCAACATGAGCAAACTGCAACCATTGGCTGCGCTTTCTAAGCGAACTTGACAGACTCATACGGCTGTCCCCGCGTGCGAGATTGCACCTATAGGGATGACCGACCACACTCGCGTTCAACTTAAGGGAGAATGCCTCAGCAGCGCTCGCGCCGCAACTGCCCGCATGAAAAAATCTGCCGACGATGCGCGCTCTGTGGCTGCGGAACACCGGGCAAATCTAAGCCGATGCCACATTTTCGGGCGGAACGGTGCGGCGTTTTTTCGCCCTGGAAAAATTGGACCTCATGATCTCGCCCGCATCTGCGATCGAACGGGCACTTCGGCGGCTCAAGGGCCTACGGCGGGCAGACTGATTCGACCCTGTCCGAGCAGCCGCGCGTTAGATGCTGCGCCTCGCCTGCCGGCCTCCACGGCGGTAACGGCCGGTCATGGAAACGGACGTTCTGCGCCCGATCGCCCTGCGCGGCCGGACACGTCAGGACCGGCGGGCTGCCCCGCCCAAAAGCCTTCGCGAGTACTCGAAGAGCGTTAGACCATAGAGCGAGACAAGGAGCCCGATCACCTCGATCTTCTCGACCGGCGACTCGCCATGCGAGCGAAGGACGCGCAAGCTGCGCGCAGCTGTCGATCTGGTCGCATGCACCGGGAGCGTAAGGAACTTGATCGGGTTCTTGCTCCGGTCCCACACGCCACTCTTCACGCGAAGATGCTTTCGGACGACCTCGCGCATCGTCCCGCGCGTGGGATGCTTGACCTCGGCCTCGTCGAGATAGACGAGCCTGTGACCCTGCGCGGTGATGCGACGCGTCAGATCGGAGTCTCCGCCCGACATCAGTGACGCGTCGAATCCGTCCACCGCCTCGATCAGCGCTTTTGCACAGAACAGGTTCGCGGTAGCCGCCACGCCCCATTTCTCGATGAACGTCTTCTGATTGAAGGCGAACAGCTTCTCGTAGTTTATGCAGGCGCGCGAAGATGCCGCGTCGGTGGCGAACAGCGTGATCTTCCCCCCGACCACACCGATGCCCGGCTCGGCCTGAAGCCGTGCCAATCCGGCCTCCAGCCAACCCGCCGCGGGAATGCAATCGGAATCCGTGAACGCGATGAAGGTCCCGCGCGCATGCTTGAGGCCCGTATTCCGAGCCGAATAAGAGCCCTTCTTCGGCTCGGTCAGCACGCGCACCCAGTCGAAAGACCGGGCGACCTCGGGGGTGTCGTCGGTCGACGCGTTGTCGACGACGATGACCTCGAACTTCTCCCTGCCAAGGGTCTGCGTACCGAGCGCTTCGAGACAGAGCCGAAGCCGCTCCGGGTCGTTCCAGACGGGGACAATGACGGAGATCGGCACGCCCGCATCGTCCTGCGACATGATACACTTCCCTCGCCAACGCCACGCCCGAAACAAACCTATGGCGTAGCGCAAAAAACTATCGCCGATCCTCGCTCTACCAGCAACCCAAGACTCCGACCGAACACCCGCAAGCGGCACGGAACTGGTTGTGGATGATGGGGAATCGCGGCCGGAAACCGCTTGGCACCACGGATTTCCCGACCGTAGGATCAACCGTGGGCATCGACCCGACATGGCTTTCACGACCGGCGATGCCGCATCGCCAAACACCGCGCATCCGACCACAGGCGGCCGCACGGCCGACGAACCGAAGCATGACCCTTGACCTCAGACCTCCCGCCGCGGCCGTGGCACGCGCGGCCCTCAGGCGGCTCGTGATAGCCGGCGGCCTCGAGGTCTCGGCCCTCGCATCGCGTACCGGCCTGGCCCCGCAGACGGCGGGGCTCGGGCTCGTCTTCATGCTTCATCACGTAAGGCGGCACCGGCCCCAATCATTCGACCCCAACGCGCTGCTCTCGATCACGCCGTCATTCCTCGATGCGGCGCTTGCCCGGCTCAAGGCCCTTGGCCTTCGGCCGGTCGATCTCGCCGAGATCCCGGCCGCGGTGACGAACAACGATCCGGGCGATCCGGTCTTCGCGGTGACGCTCGACGACGGATATCGCAACAACCTCGAGGAAGCGCTTCCGGTTTTCGAGAAGCACGGTGTCCCCTTCACAGTCTTCGTGACCAGCGGCTTCGTCGAGCGCCGGTTCACGCTCTGGTGGGAAACCGCCGAGCGGCTCCTGCGCGCAGCGCCCGAGGTGTCGATCGATTTCGGGGATGGCGCCCAGCGCTTCCGGACGGCGACGCACGCGCAGAAATCCGCCCTCTTCGATGCGCTTTTCCCGGTGATGACCGGTCCATCGCAACTCGCAGCGATCGAGGGCTTGAATGCCGCAGCGCGAGGCGCCGGCATCGATCCGCTCGTCATCACGGACCAACTGATCATGACCGAGGCCGAACTGCGACGCCTTTCCGCGCATCCCCTCGCGCGGCTCGAGCCGCATACCGTCAGCCATGTCGCTCTCGCTCAGGTCGGTGCCAAGCAGCTGCGCGACGAGATCGCGGAGTCTTGCGGGCGGCTTCGTGAGTGGACAGGGCGAGAGCCGTGCGCCTTCGCCTATCCCTACGGCTTTCTCAGCACAGCTGGCGCGCGCGAGTTCGACGCCACGCGCGACGCGGGGCTCGCGCTGGCAGTCACAACGCGGCCCGCCATGCTTGGTCCGCGTCACGCGGCAACACCTCACAACTTGCCAAGGGTTGCGCTCAACGGCCACTTCCAGAAGCCCCGCTTCGTCGACGCCCTCGCCTCCGGCCTCCCGTTTCGCGTCTCCGGACTGATCAGGAAAGGCGGTTAGGCGACGGCATCGCGGGCGGCTGGCCCGGCGCAAATCGCATCATAGATCGCCCTGACCCGCGCCGCATGCGCGGCGGGCGAGACATCGGCCCGAAGGCCCTCACGTTTCTCTTGCGGCAGCCTGAACGCATCGCGCGACTGCATCACCCGCACGGCGACATCGGCGAACTCGGACGGGAGCGCCAGCTTCGGGACAGCAGCGCCTCCGCCCCAGCGGCGCACGATCTCGCCCTGACCCGCGTCGTCCGTGACGACATAGGGGATCCCGCAAAGCGCCGCTTCGACAGGGGTCCTGCCGAATGGCTCGTCGATCGCCGGGGCAAGCAGCAGGTCGATGAGCGCGAGATTGCCCTCGATCGGCGAGCGGAACCCCGCGACCCGAACCTTGTCCCCGATGCCAAGCGCACGCGCCTGCGCCTCGAGCTGCTCGCGGCTGAATTCCCTGTCCCGGCCGAACATGACGAAGACGGCATTGGGCATGCGCGCCGCGATCTCCTGCGCCGCGTCGATGAAGAAGTCCGGCCGCTTCCGGTCTGCCAGGTTGCCCAGGAACCCGAACACGGCTGCGTCCCCGGGCAGACCGAACTCGGTGTGCAACTGGCGCCGATCCGTCGCCGCAAGGACGTCAGTCTCGACCTTGATCGGGTTGGTAATGACGGTTACCTCGCGATCGGGCAGGAAGCCGAGGTTGCCGCGGCAGACATCCGAGATCGTGATCGTATGATCCATCGTTCTCAGCAGGCTGCGCTTTACCGCATTCATTCTTGGTAGCGCGCGATGGTGATAGACGCTCCGCAACCCAAGGAGCCGCGCCGCCGGCTGCCATGCAAATGCAGCCTCGAGGTCATTGTAGTGCACGACTGCCGGCGTCCCGCTCTGAAGGGCAGCGAGCCGCCTGCGCCGGTGAAGGACACCTCCCACGTAGCGCACGACATCGCGCCGGCGGATGGGACCCTCACCCGAGGGAAAGAACGGCAGCCCGCGCCGTCTGACCTCGTCCGCAACCTGCGTCGTCTCGCCGGCCACGATCGTCGCGGAAACGTCGCCCTGTGCCAGCAAGCCCTCGATCAGGGTCATGGCCGATACATGGCTGCCGCCAAGGCCATCTCCGGTGAAGGGGAAGATCACGTGCATGTCAGCCGACGCGGTTGCCGCGGTAGGCAGGAAGGACGGCGTGAGCACGCGCGCGGATCATGCTGTGAGCTCGCCACACATCTTTCGGAACGACTCGTTTTGCGACAGCAACTCGTCGAACGAACCCTCGGCGCTCAGCTGTCCCCTGTTGATCAGGAATATCTTCTCGCATTCGCGGACCGTGCTCAGCCGATGCGCGATCAGGATGATTGTCTTGCTGCTGGTGAGATTGTGCACGGCTTCCATCACCGCGCGCTCGGTGATGTTGTCAAGCGCCGACGTCGCCTCGTCCAGAACGATCATTTCGGGGTCGTGATAAAGCGCCCGCGCGATACCGATGCGCTGGCGCTGCCCGCCCGACAGCCGGATGCCGTTCTCGCCGATCTGGGTGTCGTAGCCGCCCGGCAATTCCTTGAGCACGAAGTCATGAAGCCGCGCCACGCGCGCCGCGCGCTCGACCGCGCCCCGGTCGATCCGTCCTGCCGGGACCCCAAAAGCAATGTTTCCGGCGACCGTATCATCGGTGAGGAAGATGTGCTGTGGCACATAACCGATGCATTTCTGCCAGGCCTGCAGCGCGTCAGCATCAACCTCGGCACCATCGACCAGCAATTGGCCGGAATCGGGCTTCAGCAGCCCGAGAATGATGTCAACGAGGGTTGTCTTTCCCGACCCCGTGCTGCCGACGAAGGCGACCGTGGTGTTGGCACGGATCGATAGCGTAAGATCCCGGATCGCGTCCCGGTCGGAACCCGGATAGCGGAAGGTGACGCGCCGCAGTTCAATCCCGTCATCGATGCGCATTGGTGGGACGTCGGCTCCGGAGGAGTTCCGCTGCGGCAGAACCGCCACTCCGGGCAGCGAACGAAGGCTGTGATAGATCGCGTCGAGCGCCGCATGCGCCGCACGCATCTTGCTCACGCCGCGATAGATGTGCTGCGTGATCGGGAACAGGCGGATGCCCGCGAACGCATAGAGGCCGATGATCGGCAGCACGTTCCCCAGGTCGCCATTGCTCTCTGCCAGCTTTAGGAGAACGACCAGAAGAATGCCGCCAAGCAGCACCGCCTCGAGGACGTGACGGGGCAGTTCGCCAATCAGTTCGCGCGCGGCGCGGTTGCGCGCAAGCCGCTTTGCGGGCGCTCGAAAGCGGTCGAGAAACTCACCCTCCATGCCGTGCAGCTTGACGTGCTTGATGCCGCCGAAGGTTTCGCTCACGACGTGAAACCGGTCGCGATTGGCAAGCACGGCTTCGGTCCCGAGCCGTGCGAGCCGGCCCCGCGAAAAGAGATAGATGAGCCCGTAGAATCCACCGATGACCCCCGCTACCGACAGGGCCATCAGCGGATCCGCGACAAGCAGCACCAATGTCATCGCGATCGCGATTACGACGTAACTGATGGTCCGCACGGCGGGAAGGATCGCGTTATTCACGACCTCGTCCACCTCAGAGAGGATATTCTTCCCCAGATGCGCGCTGTGATGCGTCAGGAACCAGACATAGTTTTGACACAGATAGTACCGCAGTAGGCGATAGCTCAGCGTGTAGCTGCGCATCTGGCCAAAACGCGTCACCGCGTAGAGCGTCGCCATCTTCACGGCCATGCCGACGAGGATGATGCAGAAGACGCCGGCCCCCAGCGCCATCAGGAAGCTGTTGGAATTCTGGAACCCGCCCGCCTCGTAGAGCCCGGACAGGATCTCGTTGCGCCCGATCACGCCCGGGTCGGAAAGGACCTTGAGGAAGGGGAAGACCGAGGCAACCCCGCCAGCCTCGAACAGTCCCATGATCAGCACCATGCAGATCACGAGCGCGAATCGGCGCTTCTCGCGCGGTCCGAGCAACGACAGGATCTTACGATAGACGCGGATCATCACACCCTCGCACGCGCTTCCGCTCCACCTTGCCGGGGCCGGCTGCACTCCCCGGCCCGCATTTCGCCGCCCTGCGGTTCGCGCTCGCGGCACGCATCGCTCGTCGACTCCTCCGGTCGGACACGGCACATCTAGAATGAGAACGATTTGGGCGGCTTACAACTGGAATCACAACCGTTGAGGCAGATCTCGCCGCCAAATCGCCCCGTGCGGCGCAAACGCCGCACGGGGATGCTGCAAAATTACGCCCCGGTCCGCGCGATGACCGCCCGGAAGGTCTTCAGAAGGATGACCAGGTCCAGCCAGACAGACCAGTTGCGCACATACCAAGCGTCCAGCCGGATGCGCTCGTCGTGGCTGGTGTGCGCCCGTCCCGAAACCTGCCACAGCCCGGTGATGCCCGGCTTGAAGCTGCAGTAATAGGCGGCATCGGCGCTCTTAAGATACGCGTGGTCGGCCTCGTAGCCGGGCACCTCGGGGGCGACAATCGGCCGGGGCCCGACCAGGCTCATGTCGCCCTTGAGCACGTTGATGAGCTGAGGCAACTCGTCGAGCGACGTCGTGCGCAGCATGTGCCCCAGCCGGGTGATGCGGGGGTCGTCGGACAGCTTCTGGTACATCGCCCATTCCTTGGCGGCCGCCGGATCGGTGGCCAGCACATGCTCGAGCCGTCGCTCCGCGTCCCGCAGCATCGTGCGGAACTTCAGGCACGAGAAGCGCTTCCCGCGATACCCCACGCGGGTCTGCCGGAACAGCACGGGTCCACCCTCGAGCAGCAGGAGGATCGAGATGCCGACCAGCAACGGAGAAAGAAGTGCAAGCAGCAGAACCGATGAGAGCAGATCGATCGATCGTTTGAACATGCGCTCGAAGGGCCGCCCATCGGACGAGGCGACTTCTGCGAGAACGATATCGGCGCCGATCACGCCATGCGTCCGCAGCCCGCGGCGCGCAATGCCATGGTAGTTTAGAACCACCGAGAACGGGTGGCCCATCATGTTCAGCGTGTCGACCAGGTGCTGCGCGTCGGCGCTTTCAGCGACATCCGGCGCGAGGACCAACTCGACACGGCTGGCATGGATCCGGTTCACAGCGCCGACCCAGCGAATGCGCGCGCGGATCTCGTCGGGCCCCAGGCGGGAAAGCCAGGTGACGGGCGCGCAGTCGAGCACACTGACCGCGCCCGAGCGGCTCTCGCGCGCGTCATTGACGAAGTCGGCTTCACGCACGCCTTGCCCGATCAGCAACACATGCGACGCCATCGCCTGTTCGACCGACTTTACCGAACGCAAGACCATGCGCGAGCCGATGATCATCATCGCCGCGAGCGGCCAGGCAAAGGCGAACCAGAGCCGCGAGCTGTGATCTTTCTGCAGGTACTGCAGGCTCGCGTCGAATAGGGCGATCAATGCCACGGCGAGGACGATCCGGCGCACTTCCTCGAGTTCCCAGCCGCCCCGACCGTACAGCCCGCCAAATGCGAAGACCCCGACCAGCAACAGGCTCAGCGTGCACAGATGCGGCGCGCGGTCGACCATGAAGCCTATCGCGTCGAAGGCTTCGGTCCCCAGCTCCAAGCTAACGACCTGCGTCAGGACCGCGGCCAGAGCGAATGAAATCGTCAGCGCAACCAAGTCGGCAAGTATCATCATCGAAACCACGGTGCGGCGCATTGAATAAATGTCCGCATGCGGCGAGCCGATGGCGCTCTCCACCCTTCCGTGGTGAGTGGACTGCCCGTAATGAATGTCCCAGCTCGACATAACCCAACCTTTGTTCACAACTCGACGCCGTCAGGGCGGCATGTACAAATCCGGCGTCGGATCATTCCGCCGCCAGCACCGCGCCCTCGGGCGCATGAAGTTCTCGACGCAGGAATGCCTTTAGGCGGTCACGCAGCTCGGGTCGCTGAAGGGCGAAGGCGACGGACGCTTCGATGAAGCCTGCCTTCGAGCCGCAATCGAACCGCCGACCCTCGAACCGGAAGCCGAAGACCGGCTCTCCCGCGGCAGCGGCGGCCGCGATGGCGTCCGTCAACTGGATCTCGCCGCCCGCGCCCGGCCGGACCTGGTCCAGCTGGTCGAAGACGGCGGGCGCGAGGATATAGCGCCCGATCACTGCGAGATCCGAGGGCGCGTCGGCTGCGGCGGGCTTCTCGACAAGGCCGCGGACCGCGACGAGCGGTTCGGCATCGCCGCCGGAAATACCGCGCATCGGGTCTATGACGCCGTAGGACGAGACCTCGGCGCGCGGCAACCGCATCGTCGCCACCATCGTGCCTCCGCACTTGGCATGTGCCTCGACCATCTGCTGCAGGCAGGGCGTCTGCGACGAGATCACGTCGTCGGGAAGCAGGACCGCCACCGGCTCGTCGCCGCACAGCTCCCGCGCGCACCAGACCGCGTGGCCTAGGCCAAGCGGGTCGACCTGGCGGACGGTCGCCAGCTTGCCCGGCGCGAGCACCGTGGACATGACGTCCTCGAGGCAACCGACACTACCCTTGGCCTCGAGCGCGGCCTCCAGCGCGGCGGCGCGGTCGAAATAATGCTCAAGCGACGCCTTTCCCGGCGCGGTCACCAAGATGATCTGCTCGATCCCCGCCGCGCGTGCTTCATCGACCGCGTACTGAATAAGCGGACGGTCGACCAGCGGCAGCATTTCCTTCGGAACCGATTTTGTGACCGGCAGGAATCGCGTCCCCATACCCGCCACTGGAAATATTGCTCTCTTTATTCGATTACTCATGCCTCAGTCCTTCAACGCGAAGACAAGTCAAACGACATCCCTCGAGCACGCCACACATTGTTATCGAGTTTTTGTTTTACCCGCTCTCTTTCATCAATTTGCAGCCAACTGCGCCAGTTGGTCCGGCAACTGGCACTGGCGGCGCGCGCTTCGCGGCGGTGTTGCGCAAAACTGCCCGGCAACATCGAACGCGGTCAGCACCTTGGGCACGTAGGCCCGCGTCTCCGCGTAGGGCGGCACCCCCGAGTGCCGCTCGACCGCATGTTCGCCGGCGTTGTAGGCGGCCAGTGCAAGGACGATGTCGTTGCGGAACATGTCCACGAGGTCTGACAGGTAGCGCGCCGAGCCCATCAGGTTCGCCTTCGGGTCGAAGGGGTCCTTCACGCCGTAGCGCCGGGCGGTTCCGGGCATCAATTGCCCAAGGCCCATTGCACCGGCGGGGCTGACGGCATGTGGATTGCCGCCGGATTCGACGACCACGACGGCGGCGATCAGGGCCTCCGAGATCCGCGCCTCACGCGCCGCAGCCTCGATTTCCGGCCGCCAGCGCTCCAGGACGATGCGCACGCGGTTCTCGGCGCGGCCGCGATCTTTCTTGCCGGGATACGCCGCGCTCACCACTTCAAGTGCGCGATAGCGCGACCCCTCGTTGATGCCTGCCGGGACCTTCTCCCAGAACCAGGAGAAGGCGTTGGCCTGCCCTGCACCGACACCGAGCGCCGCCAGCAACCCCGCGCCGAGCACGAGGCCAAGGCGCCGATGGCGAAAATCCCGCAATGTGGGAGGTTCAGACTTAGAGACTATGACGCGGTCCATCTCGACTCCACCGACGACCCACCCCTGCACACGTTTAACGTGTATAGGGTCACGCATTTTCGCCCGATATGCAACCTTGTGGGCGATCTCTGGCGCAATCTTGCAACCTCGGCGGGAGGTGTGTCCCGATATGATGCAGATGAGGCCGCCTCGGCCCACGGGCCGACGTCGAAGGCTCGTTGCTTTACGGTGTGATGCGAGAACGCCCTGCCAACTTGTGACAAGCTTGCGTCCGTTTCGTCGCGCCCGACGGCGCGACCTGCCGCACCAGATGGCGCGGATGAAAGAACGCGCACCGCGCGCGGCCGTCACGCCCGAAACATCGAATCGATGGCTTGCGCGCGTTCGTCGGCCGGCGCGGGACGCGGCGGCCCGCTCAGCCGCGCCGCGCGAAGTTCCGGCGCGCCGTGCTCAGGGATTTCCGTAAGGCCTCGGGCAACAGACCGTAGAGCCGCAAGATGTGGTAGCGGGCCGCGTTGCGCCAAACCCGCCGCGGCGCGCGCCCCTCGAGCTCCGGCAGATCGTAGCCGAAGGACCGCGCAATCCGGATCGTCTCGGCGCCCAGCAGATGCCCGAAATACGGGTCCTTGCGCCACTTGGCGACCGACCGGGCATGCAGTACCGGCGCCGGCGCGTCCTCGCTCAGATCGATCCCCAGTTCCTCCAGCACGGCGCCCACGTCGGCCTCGCCCGAGACGACATCCTCGTATCTCAGGATGCGAACATCGTCGGGCCGCCGCGCAGCAAGCTCGCGCAAGTTCTCATACGCGACCCTCCAGCAGCGCTCCTCGTCGCCTGGCGGCACGCCAAAGCGCTTCCAAGATGAATAGAGCGTGTCGAGAGGGTTGCGGATCAGTCCGATGAAACGGACCCTGACCGACGGCGAGGCGTCGGCGAACCGCTCCATCAGCCGGATCACTTCGGCCTGGTAGAGATGGTGCGGCGACTTTTCGAGCATCAGCCCGCCCTGGGCCTGGCAAAGTTTTCGGAAGCCTTCGAAGAGCGCCGCCTCGCTCGGGACGCCTGCCGGAAGACCCGCGCCGTTTTCGGCCAGGAACTTGCGCAACTCGTGCTCGGCCCGGCGGGCGGGGATCGGAACCTCGCTCATCGGCAGCGCGATCTGATCGAGCCCCAGCACCGAGGCGGCTTTCGTCCAGTAGAGCGTTTCGTTCTCGAAGTGGCGCGTGCGGGGCGCGACCTGGAATCCCGTGCGGCGGAAGATCGTTTCCTGTAGGACGCTCGAGCCGGCCGACTTCGTTGACAGGACGAAAATGCAATCGGCACTTTTCTGCATGACGCGTCACCCTGCGCGAGCGGACCGATCAGGCTGTTCGGTCAATACCGCCGCCAAGCGCTCGCCTTCTACTCATGCCAGACCGCCGCGACGCGATCCATCGGTTCGAACCCTCACCGCAGGGCACCCGGCCGCGGCGCGCTCGTCAGGACGACGCCTCGACGCGCCGCCGCGCCGCGCCGTAGTCAGCGGCAGGACTGTGCGTCCGGGGATACGGCGTCTCCAGCATCGCCAAGACAAGCACGGCAACGGCGCCGCCGAGCCACGCGATCAGCAAACCGATCAGCAATTCCGACCACGCCACGGCGACGTAGAGCCCCACCGTCGCGGCGGGCAGGTATCCACGTGCCAGGAGTCGCAGCAACCCTGTGTCCATCGCCCTCGCCCCTTGATGCGCATGGACCCACCGGCACCCCTACCGGCGAGCTGGTCCAAGCTCCTGTGCGAGGATAACAGTTTCGCATCGCCCGCGCGACAGCGGATCGTCCGGTGCGCGCGGCGCGCCGGGGCCGGACGAACGCCACCGGCGCCGGCGGGCCGCCCTCAGCGATAGAATGCATAGGCGTCGGTGATGCCGTAGCTCTGGATCAGGTCCATGGCCCGAGCGAATTCGCCTGCGTTGTCGAAGGGCCCCGCAATGACGCTCGTCAGGCTGCGTCCGCCCATCGTCACCGGAACACTCCGGGCCACGAAGCCGGCCTCCTGGAGCCGGGCGAGCATTCGGGTCGCATTCGACGGAACGCCGAAGACGCCAACCTGGATTCTGACCGGTACCGAGGCGTCGGGCCGCGACAGAGGAAGCGGCGCATCTTTGAACGCCGGGGAAAGGGCTCCAACCCGTGCATCATCACCGGCTTCGGGCATACCGCCAACGCCGCCTGCCGGAGCCCCGGGATCGCCGGGATCATTGCGCACCGCATCTGCCGGCAGTGCCGCCGTCGTGGTGCCTGCGCTCGGATCGGTCTTTGGCACAACAGGCTCGGCGACCGGCGCCGGCGCGGCGGGTGCGGCAGGCGCCTCGCGCTGGGGTTCGGCCCCGGCAACTGGTGCCACGGCCGCCGGCAGCGCGGCGACCCGCTTTCCGTCGTCGATGCGCGGCGGCGGCGGCGCCGAATAAAGCGCGCTGCTATCCGTCGTATCCGAGAGCGAGGCGACGCGCGGCAGCGCCGGGGGGCGCGCCGTCGGCGCGTCTATCATCGACGCGGGCGCCGCGAGACCGATCTCGGTCGAAAGGTCGGCCGGCGCCGCGGCGACACGGGCCGTCACCGGCTCGGGCTGCGGCGCGACGAGTTGCGCGGGCACCACGGCGCCCCGCGGCGACGCGTCGGGCACCCTGACCCATCTGCCATCGACCCCAGCCGCCGATGTGTCGCGGCCGATGTCCCAGCGGAACCGCGACGCGCGATAGCGCCAGCGGTAATCGGGGTTGGCCCGAACCGGCATTTCGTCAGCGGTGATCACGGGCGCCTCGGCCATCGCGCTCGCGTTCTCGGGTATGGTGCTCTCGACGGTCTGCCCGCGTACCGCCGAGGCAAAAAAGATGCCGCCCGGTATCACGGCCGCGGCGAGGAAGGTTCCCGCGGCCACGAGGGCCGCACGCGCCAACGATCGCTCCCCCGGTTCGGGAACATGCGAGGCACGTCCCGCGGCGGACGCGATCTCCTCAGGCTCAGGCCTGACGGACGGGGCTTCGTAGGGTTCTCCGTGAGGGTCCGAGGGACGGATCGTCACAATCATCGCGGGGACCTCGCGATCTTAACACACGCCAAGGTTGCATCATGCCTCACCGAGTCCGCAGCGTCTACCGCGTTGTGCCAATTCGCCGGCAAACGCGCCGATGCGCGGCGATGCGCGGGCGCGCCCCGCATCTCTCACAGCATTCTAGGTGACACGGGAAAAGTTGTTGCGTATTCTACCTGTGGTTGTGGGGAATGCCTCAGGAACCCGTTGAACGGGTTTCACGGGACCGCCTCGCAGCTTCGAACGTATCATCACGCATCGGGTGGCGGTTTCCGCTGCCGCATGACGAGAAAGCGTAAAATGCCTGTAAACATTGGACTAAACTCCACTGCCAGTGGCTCCGCCATTATGACGGACGGCGACTGGAACGGATCGCCCGACGAATATTTCCAGGATCTCACGATCCCCCGTGTCGAAGACGACAACATGGACACGGAGGATTCGATCGTCCTCGACCTCTCGTCCGTCGACACGACCGGCTACGACCTCGACGCGGCGACGCTGTCGTACCAGATCGAGCTCGAGGTGATCGGCGACCATAACGATCCCGACGGCGAGACGCTGACGATCGAGACGATCATCAACGATGGCGAGAGCGACGAGGCCACCCTCGACACGTCGGTCCTGCTGAACGATGCGGCGACCGAAGGCTTCTGGTCGGGCGATGTGGGCCCGACGTCCACGGGCGCCCAGCCCGAGCAGGGCAACCTCTACATCCTTGACAGCGATGGGGTCGAGATTCGCTCGACGCTTCCGCCCGGGCAGGACGGCGGCCTCGACAGCTTCAGCGATGACACCGTCGACGACATCATCAACGAGGATGCGGAACTCTTCAGCGAGGATGGCGAGTCGGCGTCGCTGAGCGCCGTCATCGGCGCCGAGGGCGTCAAGACGATCACCCTCAACCTGAGGATCCCCGAGGAAGACTCGCCCGATGACGGCGTCGACATCTCGCAGACATCGGCCACCGCCAGCCTTGTCGTCGATTTCGACAGCGACAAGGACATCTCGAACATGGTGTTCTACTTCACCAGCGGCGACCCCGATGACGGCTGCCTGAAGCTCAAGATCGACGAGTTCGACGATTTCTGGGAGCACGTCAACACGACCGCCGACTCGACGTCGACGTTCGACATGATGATCAGCGACGAGACGCTGAAGGACCTGTTCAACGACTACTTTGGCAACCCGCTCGACAATAAGTATGACCTCGACGGTGACGGCGAGTGGGAAGACGACTGGACCTTCGGTGGCTTCTCGACCAAGGCGGGCAACAACTTCGACCTCGAATACTCCATCGACAACCTGAAGAAGAACGCCCGCGGCGAAGGCGAGTACATCGGTCTCACAAGCCTGGCCGAGGATTGCTACGGCAAGAAGGAGAAGGTCGCCTTCTCGATCGACGCCGCCTACTACGATGGCACCGAGTGGGTCGGCAACATCGACGACCTCTTCGCCTGACGCCCAAGCGCCACGCGATCCAACAGACACAGCCCCCCGCCGCGGCAGCCCCGCGGCGGGTTTTCTGTTCCGGCCGGCCCGGCGAACCCTTGCTTGTTTTGCGTTCTCCTGCCGCCGCGGCGCCGGGCGAACTCTCGGCACGCGATCCCCGAGCCGGCACGTGCTATGATGCATACTGAGAATCGTCACGCCTCACGGTAGATTTTTCACGGCGTATTTCACGCGTTCGGGCCCAGCGATTTCGACGACCGGCCTGCTCACCGCCAGCACAATCCCAAGACCCGGCTCCCGGGCTCGATGGAGGAGAATTCATGCCCACCACCTTCACGCTGAACGGCGCGCAGCAGACGCTCGACGCGCCACCCGAGATGCCATTGCTCTGGGCGGTGCGCGATCTCGCCGGCCTCACCGGAACCAAGTACGGCTGCGGCGTCGGGCTGTGCGGTGCCTGCACGGTCCATGTCGACGGCGAGGCGGTGCGCGCTTGCTTGGTCACGCTGGACGAGGTCGACGGCAAGACCGTCACCACGATCGAGGGCCTCGACCCCGAGGGCGAGCACCCGGTCCAGCGCGCCTGGCGCGAACTCAACGTGCCGCAATGCGGCTTCTGCCAGGCTGGGCAGATCATGCAGGCCGCGAGCCTGATTGCCGCGAAGCCCGACATCACAGACGCCGAGATCCTTGAAGGTATGCGCGGCAACGTCTGCCGCTGCGGCTGCTACCAGCGGATCGTTGCCGCCGTCCGTCACGCCGCCACGGGGATCTGAGCCATGCTGAACCATCTTCCCGAACATCTGCGGCCCGGCGCGCGCGACGCGGCCCGGCAAAGCATCATCATGCGTGTGGACCGGCGCGACGTCCTCAAGGGCGCGCTCGCCGGCTTCGCGCTCGGCCTCTTCGCGCGTCCGGCAACGGCGTTCGAGCCCTACCCCACGGGCGGGCTCGAGATGCCCCGCGGGCTGGTGACCGACCCGCTCGTCTTCGTGTCGATCGACCCGGACGGGACCGTCACGATCGTCGCTCACCGCTCGGAGATGGGCCAGGGCTCGCGGACCTCGCTTCCGATGGTGCTGGCCGACGAGATGGACGCCGACTGGAACCGCGTGAAGATCGTCCAGGCCCCGGGCGACGAGCCGCGATACGGCAACCAGGACACCGACGGATCGCGCTCGCTGCGCCACCACGTGCAGTCGATGCGCCAGATGGGAGCCGCGGTGCGCGAAATGCTGCGCCGCGCCGCCGCCAAGTCCTGGGGCGTCGAGCCCTCGGCGGTCACGGTCGGACTCCACGAGGCCCAGGGCCCCGGCGGACAGCGCGCGGGCTTCGGTGAGCTGGCCGAGGCGGCAATGGTCGAACCGGTCCCCGCCTTCGAGGAGTTGACCTTCAAGGACGAGGCCGCGTTCCGCTACATCGGCAAGGGCGAGGTCCAGATCACCGACCTGCGCGACATCACGACCGGCGCGGCGATCTACGGCGCAGATGTCATCCTCGACGGCATGAAGACGGCGGTCATCGCCCGCCCGCCCGTCCTCGGCGGCAAGGTGAAAAGCTATGACGCGACCGAGACGCTTGCCGTCCCGGGCGTCGAGCAGGTGATCGAACTGGCGGGGGCCGAGGCCCCGGTCAACTTCCTGCCGCTCGGCGGGCTCGCGGTCGTCGCGACGAACACCTGGGCGGCCGAGCAAGGCCGCGAGAAACTCAAGATTGAGTGGGAGGACGGCCCCAACGCCGGGTACGAGTCGGGATCCTACCGCGCTGCGATGGACGCGGCCTCGCAAGCCCCCGACAACATCTTCCGCGAGCAGGGCGACACGCCCGCGGCCTTCGCGGCGGCGGCAAAGACCTTCGAACGCGCCTATTTCCAGACCCATATGGCGCATATTCCAATGGAGCCGCCGGTCGCTGTCGCAAATGTCACCGCGGACGCCTGCGAGGTCTGGCTTCCGGTGCAAAGCCCCTATGGCGCACGCGAAGACCTGGCCAAGGATCTCGGCATCCCGATCGAGAACGTGAAGGTCAACGTCACGCTGCTGGGCGGCGGCTTCGGGCGGAAGTCGAAATGGGACTTCGCGATCGAGGCGGCGCGGCTCTCGCAAGCCGTCGGCGCGCCGGTGCGGGTGCAGTGGTCGCGCGAGGACGACATCCGTCACAGCTTCATGCACACCACCTCGGTCGAACGGCTCAGGGTGGCAATGGACGGCAAGGGCAAGGTGACGGGCTGGCATCACACCTCGGTCGCGCCGTCGATCCTCTCGACCTTCGCGCCGGACAGCGGCTACCAGTTCTTCATCGAGCACGGCATGGGCCATGTCGATGCGCCGTGGGATGTCCCGAACATCCGCTGCGACAACGCGAAGGCGATGGCCCATGCGCGGATCGGCTGGTTCCGCTCGGTCTCGAACGTGCCGCGCGCCTGGGCGGTGCAGAGCTTCATCGCCGAGTTGGCCGACGAGCTGGGCCGCGACCACAAGGAGATGCTGCTCGAACTGATCGGCCCGCCGCGCAAGGTCGACATCGCGACCGCCGGGATGCCCGAGGACTTCTGGAACTATGGCGAGCCCTACGAGGAATACCCGATCGACACCGGGCGCCTTGCGCATGTGGTCGAGGTCGCCGCCGATGCGGCAGGCTGGGGTGCATCGCTGCCCGAGGGCGAAGGGATTGGCCTCGCGGTGCATCGCAGCTTCGTGACCTATGTCGCGGTGGCCGCGCGGGTGAAGGTGGTCGATCGCGTGATCCGTGTGCCCGAGATGCATTTCGCCGTGGACTGCGGCTTCGCCGCGAACCCCGAGCGCATACGCAGCCAGATGGAGGGCTCGGCGGTCATGGGCATGACCCTGGCCCTCCACTCGGGGATCACCTACGAGAACGGGCGGGTCCAGCAGTCCAATTTCTACGACTACGACGTCGTGCGGTCCGACAACTTCCCCGAGCGGGTCGATGTCCACATCGTGCCGCACCCGTTCTCGGTCCATGCCTCGGGTATCGGCGAGCCCGGCGTGCCGCCGGTCGCACCTGCAATCGGCAACGCGATCTTCGCGGCCACCGGCCAACGGCTGCGTGATCTGCCGCTGGGCACCGAAGTCTGAGGGGCCTCACGTCCGGCCCCGTCCGGCTGCCGGGCGGGGCTCCCTCTCGCGCACTGGGGCGCGAAGCACGCGCCCGCATGCCATGACGGCAAGGGTTGCAGCCTTGCCGCACACCGGCGCATCCTGCGCCGGTTCCATCAGCGAGGCAGGCCCGACCGCAATGCATCCCGACCCCGCCGTGCTCTTCGTCTGCCTCGGCAATATCTGCCGCTCGCCGCTGGCCGAGGCCGCCTTCCGCGCCGAGGCCGAGCGCCAGGGTCTGCAAGCCATCGTGGACTCGGCCGGCATGGGGGGCTGGCATGCCGGCGAGCCGCCGGACCCCCGGGCGCAAACCGTCGCCCGGGCGCATGGTGTCGAGATCGGACACCTGCGCGCGCGGCAGGTGACGGCCGCCGACTTCCACCAGTTCAGCCATGTCATCGCGCTCGACGGCAGCAACCTGCGGGATCTGCGGCGGCTGCGGCCCGGCCAGGCGCGGGCAAGCCTGAGCCTCCTTCTCGACCACGTTCCCGGACGCGGCGGCGAGGACGTGGCCGACCCCTATTACGGAAGCGCCGAGGGGTTCGAAGTGACCTGGGCCGAGGTCCGGGCCGGTGCCGCGGGGCTGGTGAGGGCGCTCCTGAGCCCCGCATGAACTCGCTTCCGCAGCGCGCCGCTTCGTTGCTGGGCGAGCGCGTGGTGCGAACCACCCGGCTCCATGGCGGTGACCTGTACGAGGTCCACTTCCTCCACCTCGCATCCGGCGCGACGGCCGTGGCCAAGACCGGCCCGCGCGCCGCAGCCGAGGCCCGGATGCTCGCGGCGATCCGCGACGCCGGCGCGCCCGCTCCGCGTGTCCTGGGGGTGGGGCCGGATCTGCTGCTGATCGAGGCGCTGGAAGACCGGGGCGGCCCGGCCAGCGCCTGGCGCGACCTTGGCCGCGTCCTGCGGAAGCTGCACGCGCGGATCGGCCCGCATTACGGCTGGCCCGAGGACCACGCCTTCGGCCCCGTCGCGATCGACAATCAGCCCTCCGACCACTGGCCGTCTTTCTGGGCCGAGCATCGACTGCTCTCGGGGCTGGAAGAGCTCCCCGCCGAGATCGCGCGCAGGCTCGAGGCGCTGGCCGCGCGGATGGGCGAGCGGCTACCCGCGCGTCCGGCGGCCAGCCTGCTGCACGGCGACCTGTGGTCGGGCAACGTCCTCGGCGCGAGCGGACGGATCACCGGGCTGATCGACCCGGCCTGCTATCACGGCCATGCCGAGGTCGATCTGGCCATGCTCGCGCTCTTCGGCGCGCCGGGCGATGCGTTCTGGGAGGGATACGCCGCTTCCGAGCCCGACCTCGCCCGGCGCCGGCCGATCTACCAGCTGTGGCCCGCGCTGGTGCATCTGCGCCTGTTCGGTTCGGGCTATCGCGGCCTGGTCGAGCGGTTGCTGCGCGAGGCCGGCTAGCCGAGCACATTGCCGCACGCCCCTCGGCGCTCAGGCGCCGACGACCGTCTGCAGCAGGATGGCGCAGGCATAGACCGCCAGAAGCCCGGCGCTCTCGAAGCCGATGCCGCCGATGCCCCGTTTCTGGCGGATGATCAGCCCCAGCAGCAGGATCGACGTCATGGCGATCCCGACACCCAGCCAGAACAGGTCCGCCCGGCCGATGGCGTGGTAGATCGAGCCGTCGCGATAGGCGATGTCGGCCAAAGTGAGGAACAGCACGTCGAAGGTGTTGCCGCCGATGATCGCACCGACCGCAAGCTGCACCGCGCCGCGCCGCACGGCGGCCAGGGTGGTCACCAGTTCCGGCAAAGACGTCGCCAGCGCCGTCATCAGCGCGCCGATGGTGGCTTCGCTCAGCTGCGTGCGGTCAGCGATCTCACCCCCTGTCTGCGCGATCACCCACCCGGCCAAGCTCATCACCAGCGCCAGCGCCGCGAACTCGAGCGCCACCGGCCTGATCCCGCGCATCCCGCCATGGCCTTCCTCGGGCAGGTCCTTTCTCGTCTCGGGTGTCGTCACCGGGTGCCACATCGGCATAGACCGCGTGCGCGCGCCGCTGCGGGTCCCCAGCACATAGATGACGGGCAGCAGCAGCGAGACCGGATGGACGCCCAGCACGCTCACCTCGGGCCCCGCGAAGGCAAGCACCGGCAGGCTCAGCATCAGTGCCAGAAGTGCCGCCTGCAGGACATGGGTCAGTTCGGCCGCGGCGTGCTCGAGATTGGCGCGCCGGTAAAGGATGTCGGCGACCGCCAGGAATGCGGTCTGCGCCGCGATTCCGCCGATGCCGTTCGAGAAGGCCAGCGACGCGCGCCCGTCGAGCGCCGAGGCGACCGAGACGACCGTGCCCGAGAGCGACGTCGCCATGCCAAGCAGCACGCCGCCCACCAGCGCCTCGCCCATACCCGTCATGTCGGCCAGCCGGTCGGCGGCACGCGCGAGTCGCGTCCCCGAGACCGCGACGACCAGCGCCGCGCACAGGAACACGGCGACAAGCGCCGGCAGATCAAGCGTCTCGAGCATCAACGATCATGTACCCGGCATGGCGGCGCCCCGCCAGCGCGGCCAGCCGACGCATCCGCGCTAGAAGACACCGGGGCGGGCGCCCGCACCGATAGGCGCGCGGTGCACCGGCAGGTCATGGACCACCTCCGGCGCCGACAGGTGGACGTGCGAGCCGTGCTCGACCCGCGGGAACGCCTGACCCTGTCCGGTAGCATTAAGCGGACTGCGCTGGACGCCGCCTCGCTCGACAAATGAATGTCCCTTCAACCCCGATCGGGCAGCCCGCGGCGCGCCCAGCAGCGCCTGATACGCGGAATTCGATCGCCTGGTGAACGGCGCCAGCCAGCGAGACGTGGCCGTGCAGCGCCGGGTCAGGATCAAGGGCCACTAGCTGCACAACGCGTTCAGGTCGCGTCGGCCCGCGCCATCGCCCGCGAGCGCGGGCTTCGCACCGAGATCGTCGAGCCCGACGCTTCGCCGTTGACCGTCCAGGGCCCGACGGTTGAGAACGTAATCGACGCGCCCTTCGGCGACTGGGTGCGCAAGATGAGGCTCTTCTGGTTCGCCCATACTCAGGGCGCCAAAGCCCTCGGCCACGTCGCACAGCCAGTCGCCAGCGGAGGTCGCAAGCCGTTGTTTCACTGTTGGTTTGTCTGGGGAACCCTTGGTAGCGAGGGAGGGACTCGAACCCTCGACCTCAGGATTATGAGTCCTGCGCTCTAACCAGCTGAGCTACCTCGCCAAGGCGTGCGCCTGATTAAGGCCCGGCGGATGCCTCGTCAAGACGCGAGTTGGCCCGCCGCGCAAGGCGCCGCGGGCGACCCGTCAGCCGATCGTTCGGGATAGAACGTCCAGCCAGTTCTCGCGGCAGATGCGGTTGATCAGCGTCTCGCCGTAGCCGGCTTGGCGCATCGCCGCCACCAGCCGCGGCAGCCCGGTGACGTCGCCGATCTCGCGCGGGAGCTCGCAGCCGTCGTAGTCCGAGCCGAGCGCCACGCCGCCTTCGCCCACCCGCTCGATCAGGTGATCGAGATGGCGCAGCATGGTCGTGATCGGCGTCTCGTGATCGAGCCGGCAATCCTCGCGCAGGAAGGCGACGTGGAAATTGAGCCCCACGAGTCCGCCCGATTCCCGGATCGCATCGAGCTGGCGGTCGGTCAGGTTGCGCGCATTGGGCGAGACCGCGTGGGCGTTCGAGTGCGAGGCCACCAGCGGCTTGGTGCTGATCCGCGCGACATCCCAGAACCCTGCCTCGGTCAGGTGCGACAGATCGACGAGGATGCCCAGCCGCTCGCAGGCCTGGACAAGGATCTCGCCCAGCTCGGTCAGGCCCTCGCCCGGCTCGAGCACGGGCTGGCGGTCCATCGGCGCACCATGGCCGAAGGCATTGGGCCGCGACCAGACCAGGCCCAGCGAGCGCAGGCCCGCGGCGTAGAGCACCTCGAGCGCGTTCAGCCCCGGGTCGATGCACTCGGCCCCCTCGACATGCGGAACCACCGCCAGCCGCCCCTCGGCCATGGCCGCACGCACCATCGCGGTGTCGGTGCAGATCGCCACCTCCTGCGGCAGCTCGCGCGCAAGCCGCGTCAGCCGCGCGAACATCGCCAGAGTGAAGTCCAGCGCGTCGCGCTGCGCGACCGGCGCGAAGTTCATCGGGTCGTCGCGGTCATAGGGCTGGTCCAGCGCGTTCACCCGCGAGGGCGTGTAGATCGCGAAGAGCCCGCCGGCGAAGCCCGCCTCGCGCGCCCTCGGCAGGTCGATGTCGAGGCTCGGCTCGCCCGCTCCGAAGTCACGCACGCGCCCCAGGCGCTCGGCCACCTCCAGCTTCAGCAGCGTGTCGTTATGCCCGTCGAAAACCGCCACCTGGTCGGCCATGCCCGTGACTCCCCTGCCTCGTCGCGCGCCCACCCTCGGGCCTTCACGGGCGTGTTGCAAGAGGGCGCGTGAACGCCGCGTCGCCGGCGCACGAGTTAACACGACGCTAAGGTTGCCTTAACCATAACCCGCCTAGCCTCTGGCCGATCGCGTGCCAGAGGTGGGGATGTCGCGTGCGCTGTGCCTATTCGTCGTCCTGCTCAGCGGGGGGCTTGCGCTTTTCGCGCCGAACGCCGCTCAGGGTGGCCCCTGGACGCATGAATCCGGCCGCGGCCAGATCATCATGTCTTCGGGCCGGAAGGTCGCGCCCGTCGGCGCCTTCACCGGCGGCAGCCCAGATCGCGATGACAGCTTCACCCAGATCCTCGCCGAGGTCGGGCTCCTCGACAGCCTCACGGTGGGCGCGCGGGTTTATGCCGAGGTCTCGGCGGTCGAGCTGACCGACGCGACGCTGGGCGCGGGGCTCCTGGTCCGCCAGCGTCTGCACCGTGACGACCGCGGCAACGTCGTCTCGGTCGAGCTCGCCGGCTCCCTCCCGGCCGAGTCACTGGTCTCCGAGGCCGTCGCCGCCTCGAACCCTGATTCGACCCCCGAATTCGGCTTCAGCGCGCTTTACGGCACCAGCTGGTGGGGCGGCTGGGGCAGCGCCTGGCTGGGCGCCGCCGGGGGCTGGACCTGGCGCAGCGAAGGCACCGCCGACGAGCTGCGCGGCCAACTTGCGGGTGGCGTCCGCCCCTGGGATTGCTGCATGGCGATGCTGGGTTTCTACGGCACGGCGCCGCTTTCGGAGGGAACCGAGGCAAGCCTCAGCATCGCGCCCTCCTTCGCCTACAGTTTTGGCCCCGATGTCGGGCGCAACACCAAGAAACCGCAGGGCCCGGTGAACGCGGTGACGCTGCAGATCGGCCTCAGCTACAACGTGCTCGACACCGACGAGGGGCTGGGCTTCCAGATCTCGTGGTGGCGCCCGTTCTGAGCGGCGCGCGGCCCGCGCTCGGCGCGCTGGACGGGCGCCGCGCGCTCTGCTAGGCGCGGGGCCATGCTCACGATCAGCGATCTCGGCTTCTCGATGGCGGGCGTCCCTCTGTTCGAGGGCGCCTCGGCGCGCGTCCCCGGCGGCGCGCGGGTCGGGCTCGTGGGCCGCAACGGCACCGGCAAGACCACGCTCTTCCGACTGATCCGGGGCGAGCTTTCTCCCGACGCGGGCACCATCTCGCTGCCCTCGCGCGCCCGTATCGGCGGCGTCGCGCAGGAAGCGCCGGGCGATTCACGTACGCTGATCGAGACGGTGCTCGCCGCCGATACCGAGCGCGCGGCCCTGATGGCCGAGGCCGAGACCGCAACCGACCCCGCCCGCATCGCCGAGATCCAGACCCGCCTCACCGATATCGACGCCCACTCGGCCGAGGCGCGCGCCGCCTCGATCCTCGCCGGGCTGGGCTTCGACCATGCCGCGCAGGCCCGCGCCTCGGCCGAGTTCTCGGGCGGCTGGCGGATGCGCGTGGCGCTCGCGGCCGTTTTGTTCTCTGCACCCGACCTGCTGCTGCTCGACGAGCCGACCAACTATCTCGACCTCGAGGGCGCGCTCTGGCTCGAGAGCTACCTTGCGCGCTACCCCTACACCCTTCTGCTGATCAGCCACGACCGGGGCCTGCTGAACCGAGCGGTCAACCAGATCCTGCATCTCAACAACCGCACGCTCACCCTCTATGGCGGCGGCTACGACACCTTCGACCGGGTGCGGCGCGAGAAGCTGGCCCTGCAGGCCGCGATGGCCAAGAAGCAGGACGCGCGGCGCGCCCATCTGCAAAGCTTTGTCGACCGCTTCCGGTACAAGGCGTCGAAGGCCAAGCAGGCCCAGGCCCGCATCAAGATGATCGAGAAGATGGAGCCGATCGCCGCCGAGATCGACGGCGCCGTCGCCCCGATCCGCCTGCCCAACCCCGAGGAGCTGCCGCCACCGCTGATGCTGATCGAGGACGCCACCGCCGGCTACGGCGGGCAGGCGGTGCTGTCGCGGCTGAACCTGCGCATCGACCAGGACGACCGGATCGCGCTGCTCGGCGCCAACGGCCAGGGCAAGTCGACGCTGGCCAAGCTGATCGCCGGGCGCCTCGCGCCGATGTCGGGGCGGCGCCAGGTCTCGGGCAAGCTCAGGATTGGCTATTTCGCCCAGCACCAGCAGGACGAACTGTCTGCCTCGGAAAGCGCGATCGACCATATCCGCCGCCTGCGGCCCGACGAGCCCCCTGCCCGGCTGCGCGCGCGGCTGGCGTCCGGCGGCATCGGCGGCGACATCGCCGAGAACCCGGTCAGCGCGCTCTCGGGCGGGCAGAAGGCGCGACTCCTGCTCGCGCTCGCCGCGATCGACGCGCCGCACCTGATGATCCTCGACGAGCCCACCAACCACCTCGACATCGAGAGCCGCCACGCGCTGGTCGAGGCGCTGAACGACTATTCCGGCGCGGTCATCCTGATCACCCACGACGCCCACCTGGTCGAGCTCGCGGCCGACCGGCTCTGGCTGGTTCGGGACGGGCGCGTCGCCCCCTATGACGGCGACATGGACGACTATCGCCGCCTGCTGCTGGGTCGGCCCGACGCGGCCCCGGGGACCTCGGGCAGCACGTCCGGCGCGGGCGCACCGCAGCCCCGTGCCGCGCGACAGTCCAAGGCCGAGTCGCGCAAGGCGCTGGCGCCGCTGCGCGCCGATCTCAGGGCCTGCGAGGAGCGCATCGAGAAGATCGAGGCGATGCTGGCCAAGATCGACGAGCGCCTTGCCGATCCCGGTCTCTATGACGGGCCGCCCGACCGGATCGAGGCGCTCCAGATCAAGCGGGCCGAGATCGTCGAGGCCCAGGCCCGCGCCGAGGCGCTCTGGCTCGCTGCCGGCGAACGGCTCGAAGCGGCCGAGGCCGAGGCGGCCGGCACCGGCGTGGAGGTCTGATCGATGGATCCGGTCATGCTCGACGCCGCGATCAACGCGCTGGTCACGCTGCTCGTCGTGATCGACCCGATCGGGCTTGCACCGATCTTCCTCGCCCTGACCGCGGGCACCCCTGCCCCGGCGCGGCGCCGTCTCGCCATGCGGGGCATCGGGATCGCGGCCGCCGTGCTCGTGCTGTTCGCGCTGGCGGGCGATGCGGTGCTTTCCTTCGTCGGCATCTCGATGCCCGCCTTCCGCATCGCGGGGGGCCTGCTGCTCTTTCTCACGGCGCTCGACATGCTGTTCGAGCGGCGCACCGAGCGGCGCGAGAAGCGGGGGCACGACGCCGAAGGGGGCGCTGCCGACCCCTCCGTCTTCCCGCTCGCGACACCGCTGATCGCCGGTCCCGGCGCGATCGCGACGATCATCCTGCTGATGGGCGCGCACGAGGGCGACGTCGCCGGCCAGGCGATGGTGCTGGGCGTGATGGCGGCCGTGCTGGCGCTCACGCTGGTTTCGCTGCTGATGTGCGGCGCGCTCGAACGCGTGCTCCGACGCACTGGCGTGCTGGTGGTGACGCGGCTCCTCGGCATGCTGCTCGCCGCGCTCTCGGTGCAGTTCGTGCTCGACGGGCTCGCGGCCTTCGGGTTCGTCAGTCATGGCTGAGCGCGACCATCCCGCTCGCACCCGGTGCCCCGCGGGACTGCGCCCGTGACGACGCTCTACATCGACGCCGACGCCTGCCCCGTGCGGGACGAGGCCCTGCGCGTGGCCGAGCGCCACGGCGTGGCGGTCGTCGTCGTCTCGAATGGCGGGATCCGGCCCAACCCGCATCCGCTGGTCTCGACGGTCATCGTCTCCGAGGGCCCTGACGAGGCCGACCGCTGGATCGCCGAGCGCGCGGGCCCAGGCGACGTCGTCGTCACCGGCGACATCCCGCTGGCGGCGCGCTGCATCGAGGCCGGGGCCGCCGCGATCCGCCACAATGGCGAGGCCTTCACGCAGGCGAATATCGGCGCGCAGCTTGCGATGCGGGATCTCATGGCAGACATCCGTGCGGCCAACCCGCTGGCCGCCGGTGGCGGCGGCAAGGGCTTCGGCAAGGCCGACCGTTCGCGCTTTCTCGACGGGCTCGAGCGGATGATCCGGGCCGCGCTGCGCACCTGACAGGGCGTGAAGCACTCGGGATGAATGAAAAACATATACATTTTAGATGCTTAGGTTCATTTTCACGCGTGAATGCCCGGCGCAGCACTAGCGTCGTGCGAAGGCGGGCTCGCCGAACCTGACGACCGGGCTCGACCGGCCCAGCAGTGCCACCTCGCGGAAATGATCGAGGATCGCCGCCGTCGGCGCGAAGAGATCGTGCCCCAAGGCCGGTATGAAGAGCGAGAACACGCCGGCCTCGTCCTCGCTGCCGGCCGCGATGTCCCGGTTCCCGCCCCGCCCGCGCCCGGCAAAGAGGTCCTCCAGCGGCACGCGATGCACCGCCGCGATCTCATCGGGCGCCGGGCGCAGGACCGGTGCCGCGGCCAGCCAGATCACGAAGGGCCGGATGACATAACCCGCCCGCGTCGGCAGGTCATCGAGCCGCCCGAGGATGTCGCCGGGCGCCGCGGCGACGCCAAGCTCCTCGGCCAGTTCCCGCAGCGCCGCGTCTCGCGGGCTCTCGTCCGGGTCGAGCTTGCCGCCGGGTAGCGCGTACTGCCCCGAATGGGCCCTCAGGCGCGGCGCGCGGCGCGTGAGAAGAAGCGTCGATCCGGCTGCTTTGCCGGGCACCAGAACGACCGAGACGGCAGCCCGCCTGAGCGTGGGGTCGTCGCAGTCCTGCCCGCGATGCCGGCCGAGATTTGCCGCGAGCCTCTCGCGCAAGGCGGTGTCATGCGGGAAGCGCGCGGTCTGCATTCACTCCATCTCCCGGTCTGGGTCCCGCGCGCAGGCTGCCCATGGGCGGCGGCGCGCGCAAGACCGGATCGCCGGACCGGGGACGGGTCCGCGTTACTGGATCGCCTGGAACGCGATCCCCGCGATTAGCGAGCCCGAGAGCGCGAAGCCCAGATAGAGGGCGAAGACGGGCCGCTTGACCAGCGCGAAGACCGCGATGGCCGCCGGCAGCGACGACACGCCCCCCGCGACGAGGAACGAAAGCCCCGCCCCCGGCGCCATGCCCTGCGCCATCAGCCCCGAGACCAGCGGCAGCGCGGCATAGCCGTTGAGGTAGGCCGGCACGCCGACCAGCGTCGCCACCACGATCGGCCACAGCCCCTCGCCACCGACCGCGGCCGCGACCGTCTCGGCCGGGAGCCAGACCAGCATCAGGCTCTCGAGCAGGAAGGCCAGCGCGAGCCATTTCACCAGGAACAGCGTTGCCTTCATGCCCTCGGCCCGGAACTTCGCGATCCGCTCGGGCTCGTTCCAGAAGGCCCAGACCGGCGGCTTGGGGTTGCGCATCTTCGCCCCGCCGCAGCCGCCGTTCCCGACCCCGGGCCGCAGGGGATCCGAGAGAAAGCCGGCTCGCCCCAGCCAGAGCGTGCCGAAGCCGCCGAAGAGCCCCAACCCCACCGCCGCGGCCGTCTTGGCGACGGCGAACTCGGTTCCGATCGTTCCGGCCGTGAGCACGAACTGCGCGGGATCGATCACCGGCGAGGCCAGCCAGAACGCCATCACCGGCGCAAGCGGCACTCCCATCGCGAGCAGCGCCGCGATCAGGGGAATCACCCCGCAGGAGCAGAACGGCGACAGCCCACCGAACAGCGCCGCGAGGAAGATCATCGCCCCGATGCGCCCCGAGAAGGCGCGCGCCACCAACGCATCCGCTCCGGTCGCCCCCGCATAGGCCGCGATGGCAATGGAAGCGGCGAGATATGGCGCCGTCGAGACGAGCGCGTCCACCACGAAGCGCAGGCTCGATCCTGCCTGTTCCGGGTCAAGCACCGCCACGGCGAGCAGGATGGCAAGCATCGCGCCCCAGACCCGGTCGATCCTGATTCCGGCAAATCCTGCCTCGGTCCCGA
The DNA here is from genome assembly GCF_016623495.1 of Thermohalobaculum xanthum. Lineage (GTDB taxonomy): Bacteria > Pseudomonadota > Alphaproteobacteria > Rhodobacterales > Rhodobacteraceae > Thermohalobaculum > Thermohalobaculum xanthum. Next base: position 253,385 of record NZ_JAEHHL010000002.1, read on the forward strand.
GTCGGCGAAGTCGGGCGGCGATTGTCGTCATGACGATACTCCCGGTTTTTTGGTGGTATCTGGGAAAAATGAAGCCGGCGCGGTCATCACGCGGCATCCTCCGACGCGAGCCGCACGCCCGAGCAGCACTCGGCCGAGACGAAATCGAGCACGCGGCGCATCGCCTCGAAATCGGCGCGGTTGATCACCTCGCGCCCCTGGCGTTCCTGCACCACTAGCCCGGCCGCGACCAGCGTCCCGAGGTGATGGGCAAGCGTCGACGGCGCGAGGTCAAGATGCCTGCCGATATCCCCGATATTGAGCCCATCGGGACCAGCACGGACCAGCAGACGGAAGATTCCGAGCCGGGCGTCATGCCCGAGCGCAGCGAGAGCGGTGGAGACATCCGATTCGTTCATGAGGTGAATATAACTACGTTTCTAGTTTTGTAAATATATCACCCAGTCCTCTTCGGCTGAGCGCATCTCGGCGGTGGTTGAAATGCGTCCCGAGGCGCGCCACAACTGTCGCCGGACGGCTTGGCGGCGCACATGCGCGGCGTCTACAGTCCATCCGATCACGATGCCGGGGTTGGCCAGCCCATCGGGGCCCGGAACCGCCGCCCCGCGGAACGAATACCGGAGGAACCTGAATGCGCTTTGAGGTTGCGGCAAGCGTCGCTGAGGCCGTCCGCATGCTGGCGGCCGAGCCGGGCACGACGCGCGTGCTGGCCGGAGGAACGGACGTGCTGGTCCAGCTCAGATCCGGGCTGGTCGAGCCGGATCTCGTGGTCGACATCAAGCGCATCGACGGCATGCGCGAGATCCGGGCCGAGGATGGCGGCTTCCGGATCGGCGCGGCAGTCTCGGGTGCCGAACTTGGCGAAGATGCGGGCGTGCGCGCGCTCTGGCCCGGCGTCGTCGAGGGGATGGAACTGATCGGATCCACGCAGGTGCAGGGCCGCGCGACGCTGGCGGGAAATCTGTGCAACGCCTCGCCCGCGGCCGACTCGGTCCCCGCGATGGTTGCCGCCGACGCGGTCGCCCGCGTTGCGGGCCCCGCAGGCGAGCGCGACGTCCCGGTCGCACAGATCCCGGCCGGGCCGGGAAAGACCACGCTTGCCAAGGGCGAGTTCATCGTCTCGATCTTCCTGCCGGCACGGCCCGCCGGCTCCGCCGACGCCTATCTGCGCTTCATTCCTCGCACCGAGATGGACATCGCGGTGTGCTCGGCCGGGGTGAGCCTGACGATTGGCGGCGACGGCACCTGCACCGCCGCGCGCGTCGCGCTGGGCGCGGTGGCGCCCACGGTCTTGCTGGTGCCGGACGCGGCCGCCGCCCTGATCGGCTCGAAGCTTGATGACGCGGCGCTCGACGCCCTGGCGGCCGCCTGCTCGGCCGCGGCCAAGCCGATCGACGACAAGCGCGGAACCGTCGCGTTCCGAAAGAAGGTGGCGGGCGTCCTCGCCCGCCGCGCCGCCGTGATTGCAGCAGAACGCGCGAGAGGTTGAGCATGAGCCGGATCCACGTCACCACCAGCGTCAACGGCGACGAGGTGGACTTCCTCTGCGAGCCGGACGAGACGCTGCTCGACGCGCTGAGAAACCGCCTTGGCCTGACCGGCTCGAAGGAAGGCTGCGGCACCGGCGACTGCGGCGCCTGCTCGGTCACCCTCGACGGGCGGCTCGTCTGCTCGTGCCTCGTGCTGGCGGCCGAGGCCGAGGGGCGCGAGATCGCGACCATCGAAGGCATGGCCGAGGGCGAGGCGCTCCACCCGCTGCAGAAGAAATTCATCGAGCATGCGGCCCTCCAGTGCGGTGTCTGCACGCCCGGCATCCTCGTGGCGACCAAGGCGCTGCTGGAGAAAAACCCCGATCCGAGCGAGACCGAGGTCCGCTACTGGCTCGCGGGAAACCTGTGCCGCTGCACTGGCTACGACAAGATCATCCGCGCGGTGATGGACGCCGCCGCCGAATTGAGGAGGGCCTGACACCATGGCGCTCGACAAGCAGACCACCGCCAAGCGCGAGTTCAAGGTCGTCGGCACCCGGCCGCTGCGGCCCGACGGCGTCGACAAGGTGACCGGCAAGGCGCTCTACGGCGCCGACCTCACGGCACCCGGGATGCTGGTGGGCAAGATCCTGCGCAGCCCCCACCCTCATGCGCGCATCCGCTCGATCGACACATCGGCGGCCGAAGCGGCACCGGGCGTGAAGGCCGTCATCACCCATGCCGACTTCACCCTGCCGGATGACGAGGACATGCGCGATATCCTCGTCAACTGCATGGCGTTCAACAAGGCGCTCTACGATGGCCATGCGGTCGCCGCGGTTGCCGCGATCAGCGAGGCCGCGGCAAAGGCCGCGCTGAAGCTCATCAAGGTCGACTACGAGGTGCTGCCCCATGTCACCGATGTCGACGAGGCGATGAAGCCGGATGCCCCGGTCATCGAGCGCGGACGGCAGGCCGAGACGGTGGGCGAGGGTTTCTCCGAGAACGTCACCAGCTATTGCGAGTTCGGGCACGGGGACATCGAAGCCGGCTTCACGAGGGCCGACCATGTGATCGAGCGCAGCTTCAAGACCGAAGCGACGCATCAGGGCTATATCGAGCCCCACGCCTGCCTGGCGACCTTCACGACCGACGGAAAGGCCGATCTCTGGTGCTGCACGCAGGGCCAGTACATGGTCCGCAGGGTCTGCTCGGCCATCATGGACATGGAGGCGAGCCAGCTGCGGGTCACGCCTTCCGAGATCGGCGGCGGCTTCGGCGGCAAGACCACGGTCTTCATCGAGCCGGTGGCCCTGATGCTGGCCAAGAAATCCGGGCGCCCGGTCAAGATCGTGATGAGCCGCTCGGACGTGCTGCGGGCCTCGGGCCCGACCTGCTCGTCCTCGATGGATGTCAGGATCGGCATGACCAAGGATGGCCGCATCACGGCGGGCCATGCGAAGCTGCGCTACCAGGGCGGCGCGTTTCCCTGCGGCACGGTCGAGATGGGTGCGATGGCGGCCTTTGCCGCCTATGACCTCGAGGCCGTGCGGACCCAGGGCTGGAACGCGATGACCAACCGGCCCAAGCAGGCGGCCTACCGCGCCCCCGGCGCGCCGATGGCGATCTATGCCGTCGAGAGCGTGGTCGACGAGCTGTGCCAGCACCTGGGGCTCGATCCGCTCGACGTGCGGCTCAAGAACGCCGCCAAGGCGGGGACCAAGGCGTCCTATGGCGTGACCTTCACGGATATCGGGCTGTCGGCCTGCCTTGCCGCGGCGAAGGCGCATCCGCACTACGCGGCGCCGCTCGGGCCCGGCCAGGGACGGGGTGTGAGCTGCGGCTTCTGGTTCAACTTCGGCGGCGACACCTGTGTCACCCTGAACGTGAACATGGACGGCACCGTCAGCGTGACCGAGGGCAACCCGGATATCGGCGGCTCGCGCGCCTCGATCGGCATGATGGCGGCCGAGGAACTGGGCGTGCCCTTCGACAAGGTGCGCACCCAGGTCGTCGACACCGCCTCGCTGGGCTACAACGAGGTGACCGACGGCAGCCGCGTGACCTTCGCCGTCGGCCTCGCGACCATCAAGGCCGCGCAGGCCGCCAAGGCGGAGATGTGCCGGCGTGCGGCGATGATCTGGGGTATCGACGCCGAGGCGGTGACCTGGGAGGACGGCTGCGCCAAGCCCTCGGGCCCCAACGCAGGAGATTTCCCGCCGATGACGCTGGCCGAGATCGCGGCGGTGTCGTCCCAGACCGGCGGACCGATCGCGGGCCACCACGAGGTCAATGCCGACGGCGCCGGGGTCAGCTTCGGCGTGCACCTGGTGGATGTCGAGGTCGACCCCGAGACCGGCGCCACCAAAGTGCTGCGCTACACCGTGTTCCAGGACGCCGGCAAGGCGGTGCACCCCGACTATGTCGAGGGCCAGATGCAAGGCGGCGCGGTGCAGGGCATCGGCTGGGCGCTCAACGAGGAGTACATCTACGGCGAGGACGGGCGGCTGCAAAATGCGGGCTTCCTCGACTACCGCGTGCCGGTGGCCTCGGACTTGCCGATGATCGACACCGTGATCCTCGAGATCCCCAACCCCGGCCATCCCTATGGCGTGCGCGGCGTGGGCGAGACCTCGATCGTGCCGCCGCTGGCCGCGATCGCGAATGCGGTGAGCCGCGCGGCGGGGGTGCGCCTGACCGAGCTGCCGATGTCGCCGCCGCGGATCCTCGCGGCGCTGGACGCGGCGCGCCCGAAGGCGGCGGCCGAGTAAGGCGTCCCCCGTGGTCAAGGTCGCCATCTGGGGCTCGTTGCGCGGCTTCACCGAGGGCCGCGCCGAGATCGAGGTCGAAGCGGCGACGACCAAGGAGATGCTGGACAAGCTGGTGGAGGCCTATCCGGGCCTCCGCCCCCAGGTTGAGCGGGGCGTCTCGGTCGCGATCGACGGCTTCGTCTACAAGGACGCCTGGTTCACGCCGATCCGCCCGGACAGCGAGGTGGTGCTGATGCCGCTGATGGTGGGGGGCTGACGGGGCTTTCACGCGTGAAACCGTATATAAGTGATTGATTTAATTTCACTTTATAGGAACCAGAAAGCGTGACGGGTGTTTCTTCGCACGGGGCGTGGCGGCGCGCGCTTACGGTGAGTGCTTCGCGGCTCGGGTCGGCGGGGTGGTCCATTCCCGAAGGCTACCGGGGCCCCGGGTCGGGCCCGGGGCTGCGGTGGAGGCGGGCCGCGGTTTGCGCGATCACCCGCCCTCGAAACCGCTCAGCACGTTGACCGTGTTGATCCCCACCTCGGCCACCGCGTAGCCCCCCTCCATCACGAAGAGCGTGGGAAGCCCGACCTTCTCGATCCGCGCGCCATAGCGGGTGAAGTCGTCCGAGCCCAGCTTGAAGAAGCTGATCGGGTCCTTCTCGAAGGTGTCGACGCCCAGCGAGACGACGAGCGCCTCGGCGCCATAGGCCTTGATCCGCGCGCAGGCGTCGTCGAGCGCGGCCGACCACCGGGCGAAGTCGCAGCCGGGTGGGAGCGCATAGTTGACGTTGAACCCCTCGCCGGGTCCTTCGCCGGTCTCGTCGGCGCCGCCCAGGTAGTAGGGGAAGGCGAATTGCGGGTCGCCATGCAGCGACAGGAACAGCACGTCCGCGCGGTCGTAGAAGATCGCCTGCGTCCCGTTGCCGTGGTGGAAGTCGACATCGAGGATCGCGACCCGCGCCGCGCCCTGGTCGCGGAAGGCCTGGGCCGCGATCGCCGCGTTGTTGAGGAAGCAGTAGCCGCCATACATGTCCTGCGCCGCGTGATGGCCGGGCGGGCGGCAGAGCGCGAAGGCCGCGCGCGTGCCCCCGGCGACGATCGCCTGCGCGCTGAGCGCGACATCGGCCGCGGCCTGCGCCGCCTCCCAGGTGCCGCCCGAGATCGAGGTCTCGCCCGCCAGGGCATAGTAGCCGATGCGGCCATCGATCTCGTCGGGCACCACCATGCGCGGCATGCGCCGCGACGGCCACGAGGTCGGGATCGCCTCGCCCTTGTAGCCCGCGGCCCTCCAGTCGGCCCAGGCGGTTTCGAGGAACTGGACGAAGCCCGCCTCGTGGATGCGCAGGACCGGGTCGAGCCCGAAGGCGCGCGGCTCCTCGACCGGGCCGAGGCCTACCTCGGCGATGCGCGCGAGGATGTGCTCGACGCGCTCGGGGCATTCGAAGGGGCGCACGAGTTCCCCGCCGTAAAGCTCGGTCTGCGAGGCGCGAAGGCGATGGCGCTCGGTATGGACGGTCCGCATGGTCTCTCCCTATTCGTCGCCGGGCACGCCGTAGGAGGGGGCGTCCTCGGGATTAAGCGCGCGGGTCACATAGGCATCGAGCTGTGGGGCATAGAGCACCCAGAGCCCGGCCAGCGCAGCGATCGGGCAGTCCTCGGTCCAGTCGACCCTGAGATCCGCGACCGGCCAATCGACCTCGCGCACCAACAGGAGCCCGGCGGAATGGACCGGCCCCGCCTCGCCCCCCGCCGCGAGGCCCGCCTGCATCGCCGCGATCAGCCGCTCGCCCAGATGGCCCGTTGCGGCCTCGAACCCCGCGACCATGGCCGAGGGCACATCCGCGTCGGCCAGCAGGTTCCCGCCCGCGGCGCAGTCGCGTCCCGAGGCCTCGGCCCAGGTTCCGAGGGCGCGCGGGCCGGAATGGATGGCGGTGCGCCCGGCCGCGTCGACAGCCAGAACCTGCCGGAAGGCCGGGGCGGCGGCGGTCTGGCGGATCACGGTCACGGCCTCGGGCGCACTTGCGCCCAGCGCCATCAGGTCGAGCGCGCGCGGCCCGAGGCGCGGGTCGGTGACGTTCTGGCTGGCGACCGCGCCGACCCCGGCGCGAGCATGGGCGCAACGCGCCGCCACAGCGGGCGAGGACGACGAGATCGCGACGCCGAACATGCCCGTTTGCGCGCAGCGCGCGACGATCGAGAAGGTCATGCTTCGGCCCTCAGTCCGGGATCACGGCGGTGGCGTCGATCTCGACCAGCCATTCGGGCCGGGCCAGCGCCACGACCACGAGGCCGGTGCAGACCGGGTGCACACCGCGGATATACTCGCCCATGGCGCGGTAGACCGCCTCGCGGTGGCGCACGTCGGTGAGATAGACGACGAGCTTGCAAAGGTGCTCCATCTCGCCCCCGGCCTCGCCGATCAGCTGGCGGATGTTCTGCATGACGCGATGTGCCTGCGCCACCGGGTCGCCGACGCCCACGTTCTCGGCCGTGTCGAGGTCCTGCGGGCAGGCGCCGCGCAGGAAGACCGTGCGCCCGCGCGCCACCACCCCGTGGGCAAGGTCGTTGTCGAGGCGCTGCTCGGGGTAGGTCTCGCGGGTGTTGAACGGGCGGATGCGGGTGTGCGCCATCAGGCAACCCTTTCGGCGAGGTAGCGGGCGAAATCGTAGAGCGGGCGCTCCATCGGCGAGAGCGGCCCCGGAGCCGAGAGCGTAGCGCTGACGCCGCGATAGACCCGCTCGGTGCAACCCTTGTCCTCGTCGTTCACATGCTCGAGGAGCTTCCTGAGCTCCTTGAAATGCTCGGCCGAGGCGGGGTCGGCCATGAACTCGGGCGCGAGCCCGCCGCCGAAGGTGACATGCACCTTGCCGACGCCGCGCGGGTGGAGCGAGAGGTACCAGAAATAGCCAGGGCTGAGCGTGATCAGCAGCGACGGATAGATCGCCATGATCGCGGTCCTGAGCCGCCACTCGCCCTTCAGGCGCGTGTTGGTGGGATGCGCCACCGAAAGCGTGAAGGACGGGTCCTTCTGGATCGTGTGGATGTTGTAGGCCGGCGCGCCCGGCGGCAGGGCCGAGGCCTCGATGTCCGAAAGCCCGCCGATGGTCGCGGCATGGCAGACGGGGAGGTGGTAGCTCTCCATGAAGTTCTCGGCCAGGATCTTCCAGTTGGTGTCCCAGACGAAGGTCTCCTGGAAGTCCTCGATGTAATGCTCCATGCCGAAGGGCTCGAGCTCGGCGGCGAGGCCGGCGAGGCGCTCGGCGACCGGCGGGGCGTCGGGGTCGAGGGTGACCATCACCCAGCCCAGCCATTCCTCGCACCGGATCTGCGGCAGGCAGATCTCGTCGCGCCGGAAAGCGGTGTTGCCGGCCATGTAGGGCGCGCCGCGCAGATGGCCGTCGAGATTGTAGACCCAGCCGTGATACGGGCAGGTGATGCGGGCGACATTGCCGCGCCCCTCGAGCAGCACCGACATGCGGTGGCGGCAGACGTTCGATTGCGCGCGCAGCCGACCGTCGGCGTCGCGGACGACCATCACCGGCTCGCCCGCGAGGTCGTAGGTGAGGTAGTCGCCGGGCCTGGCCAGCGCCGAGGCGCGCCCCACGCAGATCCAGTCGCGCCGGAAGACGTGCTCGAGCTCGCGCGCGAGAAAGGCGTCGGAGGTATAGACGCCCTTCGGCATCGACATCGCCTCGCCGAAGGGGCGGGCGGTGGTGGCGGCGAGTTCCGCGGCGGGATCGGTGGACGGGGCGGCGCTGGGGTCGTGGACGTTCATGGCTCGGCTGCCTTCTCGTGATCCGCGGCACAAGGGTGCCGGGCGTGGCGGCTGCGGGTTGTCGCGTGACCGCCGCCGCGTTGCCGGACGAGCCGAGCCTTGCGCGCGGGACGGCTGGGCGTAAAGCAAAAACTGCGATGCGGCGACCCGAGCGGCGCGCGGCCTCAGGGGCGGGCCGGACAGGGCGGCGCATCCGGGGCGTCCAGCGGTGCGGCGCTGGGTGGTGACATGCCATAGAGCGGCAGGTGGGGCATGGGCTCGTCAGGGTCCACGACCTCGACGCGGTTGTCGAATATCCGGATCTGCACCGCGTCGCGCTCGATCAGGCGAAGGGTGGGTTCATCGACCTCTTCGATCGAGCCGTCGGGCAGCATGAAGGCCAGCTCGAGCAGATGACCCGTGGGCGAGCCCAGCCGGATCTGATCGGGCCGCTCGCAGCGGTCGAAGGTGATCCGGCGGTAGGGCGAGCCATCCTCGCGGTAGCCGATCTCGATGCGCCGTCCCGTGAACACACGGATGTCGGTGCCCTTGGACGCCTCGCATGCGGCAAGGGGCGCGAGCAGTGCGCCCAGGGTCACGACATTGACCATCCAACGCATTCGCCCGCTCCGTCACGCCAATGATGCCCGCACACGAGAGGGGCAGCTTCACGGCCTTCCACCACGGTCAGGATTACCATGCGGCACCGTGTCGAGCCATGCGCGCCATGTCGCGGCAGGGCTCAGTCCGGCATCCCCGCGTCGATCCAGGCACCAAGGCGGGCGCGCTCGTCCGGCGTCATGCCGGTCGGGTTGCCGAGCGGCATCGCGTCGCTGAGGATCGCCTGGAGCCGGACCTGGGCGGCGTGCCGGCGCAGATCAGCGATCGTCTCCAGCGTGACACCGGCCGGCGCTTCGGTGAACCCCTCGGCGGTGGGGCGGGCGGCGTGGCAGGCGACGCAGTGAGCCTGCGCGATGCCGAGCGCCTCGGCGCCGCCGACCTCAGCGGCCAACGCGACCCGGTCGGGCCGCCACGCCGAGAAGAGCGCGAGCCCCGCGACCAGCGCGGCGGCAAGCGGCCATTGCCAGCGGATCGCGAGCCCCTGCGCGCCCCCCTCGTAGAGGTTGAACCAGTTGCGCACCACCACCCCGAGCACGAGGACCCCGGCGACGATCACCGGCGCATAGGGGTGTCCGTAGGTGAAGGGGTAGTGGTTCGAGATCATCATGAAGATGACCGGCAGCGTGAGATAGTTGTTGTGGGTCGAGCGCAGCTTGGCGATCTGGCCGTAGACCGGGTCCGGCGTGCGCCCGGCCTTGAGATCGGCAACGACGATCTTCTGGTTGGGAATGATCACGAGGAACACGTTGGCCGACATGATCGTCGCGATCACGGCGCCGACATGCAAAAAGGCCGCGCGCGCCGAGAAGACCTGCGCGAAACCCCAGGACATCAGCACGAGCGCCGCGAAGAGGATGGCGAAGACCGCCACCGGGCGATCACGCAGGCGGCTGTCGCACAGCCAGTCGTAAAGAACCCAGCCCGCCGCGAGCGAGATCATCGACAGGAGCACGGCCTGCCAGGGCACCAGGTCGGCGACCGCGGGATCGATCAGGAGGCTGGAGGCATGCCAGTAATAGGTGACCGCGAGAAGGGCGAAGCCGCTGAGCCAGGTCGAGTAGCTCTCCCACTTGAACCAGTGCAGGTCGTCCGGCATCGCGTCGGGCGCGACCATGTATTTTTGCGTGTGGTAGAAGCCGCCGCCATGGACGGTCCAGTTCTCGCCCTTGACGCCGGTATCCATGCCGGCGCGCCGCTTGAGGCTTGCATCGAGCCACATAAAATAGAAGGACGAGCCGATCCAGCCGATCGCCGCCACGATGTGCGCCCAGCGCAGCAATAAGCTCAGCCAATCGCCCAGAAGTCCGGCCATGCGCTCAGTCCCCCGAAATCTCGCCCCCATCTCGACAGCGAAAGCGTTCCGCGGGCAAGCTGTTCGTGGCATGGCGGGCGGGCACGGGGCAGGTTTCGCGCCGCCGCGGATCTGAAGGGCGACCAGGAATGAGACCGAACACCGACCGATTCCCGCCCACGCGTCCGACGGCGGCGCCCCCCCACCGCGCCGCCCTGCCCGGCCGCTGAGGCACGCGTGTCGATGGCCCGGGCGACGTTCCGCACCATGCCACCCTCGGCGCTCGATCGTGCCGGCTTCCTCGCACGTTATGGCGGCGTCTACGAGGAGTCGCCTTGGATCGCCGCGGCGGTGTGGGACGCCGGGCACGCGACCGACGAGGTGGCGCGCCTTGCCGAGGCGATGGCCGCGGTCGTGGACGGCGCGCCGCGTGCACGGCAGCTCGAGCTGCTGCGGGCGCACCCCGATCTCGCGGGACGGCTCGCCATGAGCGGCGGGCTGACGGCCGCCTCGACATCGGAGCAAGCGGGCGCGGGGCTCGATCAATGCTCGCCCGCCGAATTCGACGAGTTCACCCGGCTGAACGGCGCCTACACCGCGCGCTTCGGATTTCCGTTCATCGTCGCGGTACGCGGCCTCGACAGGCAGGCGATCCTCGAGCGGTTTCGCGCGCGTTTCGGCAACCCGCCGGAGGACGAGTTCCGCGAGGCGCTGGCGCAGGTTCACCGAATTGCCCGGCTGAGGCTTGAGGCGCTGGCGCAAGCGCGCGTCTGACGCCACGGGCGTCACTTCCAGGGCACAGTTTGGGCGAGTGATACGGTCGGAAACCCATCTCCGACGCAGAAAGATGCACGCAAGACACGGGGTGCTGTGGTATTTATTAACGGTTCGTATGTGTTTTCCGGGTGTCGTGCATGCTTCTAAAGCCGGAACCTTTGCTCCCCGAGAGCTTTGCGCCCTTCGGTACGTTGATCGAGACCGAGGACGCCGAGCGGTGCAGCCTCGGCGACGGCCACGCCACCCTTTATCATCGGCTCGCGCGGATCGACCCTGGCGAAGGCGCAAGTGCGATCGTGTCGATCATCCGCGCGCGGCGCTGGCCCAACCGCATGCTCGAACGGCTCGAGCGGCACCCGAAGTCGACCCGGACGCTGATTCCGATGACCACCGAGGACTGGGTGCTGGTCGTGGCCCATGGCGAGCGCCCCAAGGCCGAGGACTGCCGGCTCTTCCATGCCTTCGGCGACCAGGGCGTCCAGTACGATCCCGGCATCTGGCACCACCCGCTTCTGATCCTGACCCAAAGCCAGGAATTCCTGCTGATCGAGCGCGACGGCGCGCCCTGCGAGGGGCTCGAGGAGATCACCCTCGACCCGCCGGCAAGCCTTCCCTGGCCCTGAGGGCCGCCGGGCGCGGGCGCAAGACAGGCCATCGGCATCACGGCTTGACGCCGGTGCCGATCCCGGCAGGGTGGTCAGCCATCATCGACTGCTTTCGGGAGCCAACCTGATGAACATCGCCCGCTGGCTCGAGGCGAGCGCGCGCCTCGCTCCCGGCGCCCCTGCCCTGCTGACCGGCACCGAGGTGCTGGCGGACTACGCGGCCTTCGCGCGGCGCGCGTCAGGCGTCGCGGCGGCACTGGATGCGCGTTTCGGCATCGCGCCGGGTGATCGCGTCGGGATCTTCATGGCGAATCGGACCGAGTATCTCGAGGCGCTCTACGGCATCCTCTGGGCGGGCGCGGCGGCGGTTCCGATCAATGCCAAGCTGCATCCGGCCGAGGCGGCGTGGATCCTCGACAACGCGCAGGCACGGGCCTGCGTCGTCGCGGCGGACACGGCGGGCCCGCTGGCGGCGGCCGCGCCCGGGCTGCGGCTGATCGGGGCCGACACCGGTGAATGGCACGGGATGCGGGCAACCGAGGGATCGGCGACGCCGGCGCCTCGCGGGGACGGGGACCTGGCGTGGCTCTTCTACACCTCGGGCACGACGGGACGGCCCAAGGGGGTGATGATCACCCATGGCAACCTGATCGCCGCGTCGCTTTGTTACCCGATCGATGTCGACACCGTGGCACCGTCGGACGCCGCCTTCTACGCCGCGCCGATGTCGCACGGACAGGGGCTCTACACCTTCGTGCATACCCGCATGGGCGCGCGCCACGTGGTGCCCCCCTCGGGCGGCGTCGATCCCGACGAGATCCTCGACCTCGCGCCCCGCATCGACGGGATCTCGATGTTCGCGGCCCCCACCATCGTGCGCCGGCTGGTGCAGCGGGCCCGCGAGCGCGGCCTGACCGGCGAGGGCATCAAGACCATCGTCTATGGCGGAGCGCCAATGTACCTGGCCGATATCGAGGAGGCGATCACGGTCATGGGGCCGCGCTTCGTGCAGATCTATGGCCAGGGCGAGGCGCCGATGACGATCTCGGCCCTGTCGCGGGCGATGGTGGCGGATCGTGCGCATCCGCGCTGGCGCGAGCGCCTGGGCTCGGTCGGCGTCGCGCAGAGCTGCGCCGAGATCGCCATCGCCGACGAGACGGGGCACCGGCTGCCCGCGGGCGAGACGGGCGAGATCCTGGTGCGCGGCCCGCAGGTGATGGCGGGATACTGGCGTAACCCCGAGGCAACGGACAGGGCGATCCGCGATGGCTGGCTGTGGACCGGCGATGTCGGCCGGCTGGACGCGGACGGCTTCCTCACGCTGACCGACCGCTCGAAGGACGTCATCATCTCGGGCGGCTCGAACATCTATCCCCGCGAGGTCGAGGAGGTGCTGCTGGAGCATGCCGACGTGGCCGAGGCGGCGGTGATCGGCCGGCGCCATCCGGACTGGGGCGAGGAGGTCATCGCCTTCGTGGTTCCCGAGCCCGGCCGGGCGCTGGACACGGGCGCGCTCGACCGCCACTGCCTCGAACGCATCGCGCGCTTCAAGCGGCCCAAGGCCTACCGGGTGGTCGACGCCCTGCCCAAGAACAACTACGGCAAGGTGCTCAAGACCGCCCTGCGCGCCGAGGTCGAAGGCGAGGCCGGCAGCGGACCCGCCGGGGGCTGAGCTGCGCTCAGTCCGCCCGGCCCGCCGTCTCGCGCAGGGCGCTCGCCGTCTGCTTCCCGCGATCGAACTCGGCGCGGCGGCGCGCGATCTCCTCGGGCGGCAGGCGCGCGATGTTGCAGTAATCCTGCTTCCATCCGGGCCGCCCGCTCCAGCGCAGTGGCGAGCGGTGCGTTGTGCGCGGCCCGGGCGCGCTTTCTAGCAGATCGAGTGCAAGGCCGAGCGTCAGGTCCTGCGAGGCCACGTCGCCCGGCAGGCCCGCGGCATTGCCCAGCGGAAAGTCCGAGAACAGCAGGCGTGGCACGCCCGCATGTTCGACGATGTCCCGCGCGCAGCCCATCACCACGGTGGCGATGCCCGCCTCTTCGAGCGCGCGGGCGGCGAGGCTCGCGCTCTGATGGCAGACTGGGCAATTCGGCACCAGAATCGCGGCGTCGGCCCCGTCAGCGCGGCAGCGGGCGACGAGTTCGGGGCAATCGGTCTCAACCGTCGTGCGCTGGCTGCGGTTGGTGGGCAGGCCGTGGATGCGCGGCGCGACGGCGCCGATGCGCCCCGCGGCCGCCGCGCGGCGCAGCGCCGGCAAGGGGAAATAGGTGTTGGGGTCCTCGGCAGTGGTGTGATCGCGATCGATCGCAACGTGCGAGATGCGCAGGTCGTGATCGGTCGCGGCATCGAGCGAGTAGACCTGGTAGAACTTGGCTGCGGCATTGTAGGGCGCGCCGGGCCCCTGATCGCCCTTGTCGGGCTGGTATGGCGCGGCGGTCGTCACCAGGGTGACGCGGCAGGCCGCGAGCGGCTTCGAAAGGGGCTGGAACGGCACGTCGTCGAAACTTGCCCAAGCATAGGGCGCGCCATAGCCGAGTGCGGCGTAGTAGCTGCGCGTGCGCGCAATGTAAGGGACGGGCGCGTCCTGGTCCTCGCCGGTATCGGCGCTGGGTGTCATGCTCTCTCTCCGCGGCAGTGCCGTGCCGGCAGTTTCAGTCTGCCACCTGCCCGGCGCAAGGCATCCTCACAGGACCGGCAGGTCGCGCGGGGCGCGGCGGGTCAGCAGCTCGGCGCCGCCGGGGCGGATGACGATGTTCTCCTCGTGCACGATCATGCGGCCGGGGGCGTATTCCATGCCCGGCTCGATGGTGATGACCATGCCCGCCTCGAGCACCGTGCCGTCGCCGGGCATGTGCGAGGGCGGCTCGGTCAGCTGCATGCCGAGGCCGTGGCCGAGACGCCCGACACTGTTGCCGATCGAGCCCGCCTGCTCGATGACGGCCGACATGGCGCGGTGCAGGTCGTCGGTCGTCGCGCCCGGATGGGCGGCGGCGATACCGGCCTCGGTCGCGCGCCACATCGCCTCGTGCGCGCGGCGCACGGCATCGCCGGGCGCGCCGATCGCGTAGTTGCGGTCGAAGTCGCAGAAGTAGCCGTCGAAGGTCGAGCCGGTGTCGAAGAACAGGATGTCGCCCGGCTCGAGCACCCGGTCGCCGGGGCCGCAGACGATCTGGGGCACGCCGCCCGGCCCCGAGACGGCCGGCAGGAAGGGCGTGGCGTCGGCGCCGAGGCGGGCAAGCTCGATCCTGAGCGCGCGGGCGGCCTCGCGGTCGGTCATGCCCGCGCCGACGAGGTCGGGCACGCGGTCATAGGCGTCCGAGGCGATGCCGCAGATATGCCGGATGCGGTCGATCTCGGCCTCGGTCTTGACCATGCGGATCGCCCATATGCAGGCGCCGCCGTCATCGAGCGCGAGGCCGGGCAGCCGCTGCCGCAAGTCGAGGAACTGCGTCACCGGCATGCGCAGGCTCTGCTCGCGGCCAAGCTCGAAGCCCACCCGCCCGAAGCGCCGCGGCAGATCGCCGAGCGCGCCCACGAGCAGCGAGGTGCCGTCGTCGGCGGGCCGCGGCGCAGGCCAGCTGCGAATGTCGGAGAGCCAGGTGAGCGCCATCTGCGGCGCGCCGATCTCGGGGATGACGGCGACCGGCTCGCCCGCGGCCGGGACCACCACGAACCAGGGCCGGGTCGGGCTCTCCCAGAATTGGCTGTCGAAGCCGGTGAAATAGCGGATGTTGTGCGGGGTCGTGAGCACCAGCGCGTCGAACGCGTGGTCCCGCATGATGCCCTGCGCCCGCGTGGTGCGGGCCGCGTACTCGGCCGGGGGAAAGCCCCGCTGCGGGGCGCTCGGGCTGGCGGTCATGGCGATGCTCCGCGATGGCCTGCCGTTGCGGCAGGCTCGGATCCTTGCTGGCGTGCCCGGATGGCGGGCGTCAAGTGTGATCGAGCCGCGGATGGCGCGGCGCGCGCACGACCTCGACCAGGGCGCCTAGGGTGACGAGCACCGTGCCCACCATTTCGGGCCACCCGAAGGGCTCGTCGAGGAAGAGCGCGCTCGACCCCACGCCCGAGATGATCTCGGCGGTGAGCAGGAAGCTGAGCGTAGCGGGCGGCAGGCGCTGCGCGCTCCACATCGTGCCGAGGATGACCGGCGCAAGGTAGACGAGGCCGGTGACGAGCGCGAGCGGCAGGGCGGCGACAAGGACCGAGAGGTCGGGCATCGCGCCCGCCCCGTCACCCGAGAAGGCAATGGCAAGGCCCGCGCAAAGCGCGCCAAGGCCCATCGCCAGCGACAGGCGCCCCGAGCCGGGCGTGGGCGCGGTGAAGATGAGCGCGGTTCCGACCGACCAGGCGAGGCCCGAGGCCAGCGCCATGCTGTCGCCCGCGTTCCACACCACGCCGACGCCCTCGCCGGTCGGGACGAGGCGCAGGATGGCCATGACCCCGCAGGCCCCGAGGCCGAGCGCAAGCGCGCTGCGCCGGCTCCATCGCCGGCCGAGGAAAAGGCACTCGATCGCGGTGCTCCAGGCGGGCGCAAGGTAGAAGAGCAGGACCGCGCGGACGACATCAGTGAAGGCGAGCGCCGAGGCGTAGAGCATCACCGCAAGGCCACAGGCGACCGCGCCGGCCAGCGCGCGCTGCTGCTCCGACCGAGGCGGGACGACCGGCGCGCCGCCGGCGACGGCACGCGCCCGCCCGCCCCGCGCGGCGGCGATCGCGAAGGCCGGCAGCGCGCCCGCCGCCATGGCCAGCCCGGGCCAGACACCGTGCAGCCCCGCCCCCTCGAGCATGCGGATGGGGACCCACCACAGCCCCCACATGACCGCGGCGAAGAGCGCGAGGCCGAGGGCTGTTGCGTGCCCGCCCGTCATGCGCGGCCTCGCGCCGTCCGCGCGGCGCCGCCGGCGCCCGCGCCGAGGATCGTGCAGGTCATGCGAAGCTCCCATCCGTCAGACCGAGGCCTAGGCCATCGGGCCGATTCCCGGAAGGCTTGCGCGGCAAGATTTCGCCCGCGCCCGAGAGCGCCGGATACCCGCCTTCGGCGGCGTCTGGCGCTGTTGCTGGCGTCACGCCGAAAATCGTGGTTCAAATTACCATCCAATTCCGCGCGGCCCATCGGCCGAGCGCCATCAGAAACGTCAACCGGAGGTTCCCGCCATGAAACGCATGCTTCTCGCCGCGCTGCTGTCCTGTTCGGTCGCGCCGGCCGCCCTCGCCGCAGATCCGGACTCGTGCAAGACGGTGACCTTCTCGGACGTGGGCTGGACCGACATCCAGGCGACCACCGGCGTGACGACCGTGCTGCTGGACGCGCTGGGCTATGATCCAGAGGTGCAGGTGCTCTCGGTCCCGGTGACCTATGCCTCGCTGAAGAACAAGGACATCGACGTCTTCCTGGGCAACTGGATGCCCTCGATGGCGGCGGACGTGCAGCCCTATCTCGACGACGGCTCGGTCGAGACGATCACGCAGAACCTGACCGGGGCGGGATACGGCATCGTCGTGCCGAAATACGTGGCGGATGCCGGTGTCACCAGCCTTTCGGACGTCGCCGCGAACGCCGACAAGTTCGATGCGAAGATCTACGGGATCGAGCCCGGCAATGACGGCAACAGGATCATCCTCGACATGATCGAGAGCGGCCAGCTGCCGGGCTTCGAACTGGTCGAGAGCTCGGAAGCCGGCATGCTGAGCCAGGCCGAGCGGTCGATCCGGGGCGAGGACTGGATCGCCTTCCTGGGCTGGACCCCGCACCCGGTGATGGGCGAGATGGAGATCGCCTATCTCGACGGCATGGGCGATTCCGGCTTTGGCGCGGCAACCGTGCACACCAATGTCCGCGCGGGACTTGTGCAGGAATGCCCGAACCTCGGAAAGCTTCTGACGAACCTCACCTTCTCGCTGTCGATGGAAAACGCCATCATGGGCGCGATCCTCAATGGCGAGGATGCCGAGGATGCGGCCGAGGACTGGCTCGAGGCCAATCCGGACGCCATCGGGCCCTGGCTCGAGGGCGTGACCACCTTTGACGGCGGGGACGCGATGGCGGCGGTCAAGGCCGAGCTCGACTGACGCCCGCGTGGCGGCAACAGATCTGGCCGGGCGCGGCGCCCGGCCGGCCGAGGGGGGAGTAGGCGTCCATGGATCCCGTCAGCGAGGCCATCGAGGACTGGAAGATACCGATTGGCCAGTGGGGCAAGTCGTTCTTCCAGTTCCTGACCGACAATTTCTACATCCTGTTCGACAGCTTCTCGGACGCCGCGACATGGGTGCTCGACGGGCTCGTCGACATCATCATGGCGGTGCCCCCGGTGCTGACGGTGCTGGCCATCGCGGCGCTGGCCTGGCGGCTGCAACGCTCGCGCAAGCTGGCGGTCGGCGTCCTGCTGGGCCTGCTGTTCATCATCAACCAGGGGTTGTGGGAAGAAACGGTCGAGACGCTGGTGCTGGTCGTCGCCGCGGCTGCGGCCTCGATGGCGATCGGCGTGCCCATGGGCATCCTGTGCGCGCATAACGACCGGCTGTGGCGGGTCATGCAGCCGATCCTCGACCTGATGCAGACGCTGCCGACCTTCGTCTACCTGATCCCGGTCCTGATCATGTTCGGCCTGGGTCCGGCGCCGGGGCTGATCGTCACCGTGATCTTCGCCGCGCCGACGCCAATCCGCCTGACCTACCTTGGCGTGAAATCGGTGCCGACGCCGATGATCGAGGCGGGGCTCGCCTTCGGCGCGACGCCGCGTCAGCTGTTGTGGAAGGTCGAGCTGCCGTCGGCCCTTCCGACCATCATGGCGGGGCTGACGCAATGCATCATGCTTTCGCTCTCGATGGTGGTGATCGCGGCGCTGATCGGGGCCAACGGGCTCGGCAAGCCGGTGGTGCGGGCGCTCAACTCGGTCAACATCCCGCTGGGGCTGGAGGCGGGGCTGTCGATCGTGATCCTTGCGATCATCCTTGACCGGATGAGCCGGATCGGCGCGAGGACCACGAAATGACCCCTGCAATCGAATTCGAGGCCGTCGACATCGTGTTCGGCGACCGCCAGGCCGAAGCGCTGGCGATGATGGACCGGGGCGCCGAGCGCAGCGAGATCCTCGAGAGCACCGGTGCCGTGCTCGGCTGCGCCGACTGCTCGCTGACGGTGGGACAGGGGGAAATCTCCGTCCTGATGGGGCTTTCGGGCTCGGGCAAGTCGACGCTGCTGCGCTCGGTCAACGGGCTCAACAAGGTCGCGCGCGGCCGGGTCGTCGTCCATGACAACGGCTGGTCGGCCGATGTCGCGCATTGCAGCGCGGCCGATCTGCAGCAGGTGAGGCGCGAATGCGTCGCCATGGTGTTCCAGCAGTTCGGCCTGCTGCCCTGGCGCACGGTCGCCGACAATGTGGGCTTCGGGCTCGAGCTGGCGGGAATCCCGACGGCCGCGCGGCGCGAGCGGGTCGCCGCGCAGCTCAAGCTGGTCGGTCTCGACCAGTGGGCCGAGAAGCAGGTCCACGAGCTGTCGGGCGGAATGCAGCAGCGCGTGGGGCTTGCGCGCGCCTTCGCCACCGACGCGCCGATCCTGCTGATGGACGAGCCGTTCTCGGCGCTGGACCCGCTGATCCGCGCCAAGCTGCAGGACGCCCTGCTGGAATGGCAGAACGTGCTGAGGAAGACGATCCTGTTTGTCAGCCACGACCTCGAGGAGGCGCTGAAGATCGGCAACACGATCACGATCATGGAGGGCGGCCGCATCGTGCAGAGCGGCTCGCCCGAGGAGATCGTACTGAGCCCGGCCAACGACTA
This sequence comes from Thermohalobaculum xanthum, assembly GCF_016623495.1. Lineage (GTDB taxonomy): Bacteria > Pseudomonadota > Alphaproteobacteria > Rhodobacterales > Rhodobacteraceae > Thermohalobaculum > Thermohalobaculum xanthum. The sequence goes on from NZ_JAEHHL010000002.1 coordinate 272,432, forward strand.
TGTCCGCGACTTCATCGCCAACGTGAACCCGTTGAGCGTGCTGACCGCGTGGAACGTGATGCGCGACCGGCGCGACCTGGAACCGGCGGGAGACGGATGGGTCTGGCTCGACCGGCGGCAGACGACGCGGTTCCGGCTCGATGCCGATGGCCGGGTCGCCGAGGCCGAGTGCCGCGGCCGCCCCGCCGAGTGGATGCCTTGCGCCGAGGTCGAGCAGGTCGCGCCCGACCGCCCGGTGGTGTTCTGCGCCGAGCCGGGCACCTCGCTCAAGACGATCATGCTGGCGATGCACCGCTCGCAGACCGCGCCCGTTGCGGTTTTCGGCGAGGGCGAGATCTTCACTGGCGCGATCGGCGTGCGCGACGTACTTCAGGCGGTGCTGCGCCGCTGAGCGCAGCCGGAACGAGAGAGAAAGCAAGTTCGATGAATGACCTGTTCGACAAGGGGCTCGCCCAGCGCAAGGCGACCCTGGGTGCCGCGTATGTCGAGAAGAACCTCGCCAACGCCGATGACTTCACCCGCCCCTTCCAGGAGGCGATGACCGCGTGGTGCTGGGGCTTCGGCTGGGGCGACGAGACGATCGAGCCCAAGACGCGCTCGATGATGAACCTCGCGATGATCGGCGCGCTTGGCAAGATGCACGAGTGGGAGATCCACTGCCGAGGCGCCCTGAACAACGGCGTCACCAAGGAGGAGATCCGCGCGATCATCCACGTCGTCGGGATCTACTGCGGCGTCCCGCAGGCGCTGGAATGCTTCCGCGTCGCGCGCAAGGTCCTGGAGGAGGCGGGCGAGCTCTGACCCGCCCGGGCCCGGATATATGCCCTTCGGCGCCGTCAGTTGGCAGCGCTGAGGAACAGGACCTGGCTGATCGCTGCCTCGACCGTGCCCGTGCGGAAGGGCTTGGTGACGAGAAAGGTCGGCTCGGGGCGCTCGCCCGTCAGCAGACGCTCGGGGAAGGCCGTGACGAAGATGACGGGGACCTTCATGCGGGCCAGAATGTCCTCGACCGCGTCGATACCCGACGAGCCGTCGGCGAGCTGGATGTCGGCAAGCACAAGGTCGGGCTTGGTGTCGTCGGCAAGGGCCACGGCGCCGGCGCGGGTGTCGGCGATGCCGACAACCTCGTGCCCCATGCCGGTGACGATGCTCTCGATGTCGAGCGCGATGATCGGCTCGTCCTCGATGATCAGGACGCGCGATCGCATCTGGCGCTCGAGCTCGGCGCGGGCCTCGCGCGCGAGGCCTGCGGCCTCATCATGATCGATTCCCATGATCGTGGCGGCATCGTCGAGCGAGAAGCCCTCGAGCGTGGTGAGCAGGAGGATCTGGCGCGAGCGTGGCGTGAGGCGCGCGATTCTCAGCTGTGCCGCGCCGACACCCGTGTCGCCCGTCGCCGGGCCGCCCGGTGCCGAGCCGCTCCACAGCCGGTGAAACAGCGCGTAGACCGCGACACGTGTCGGCAGCGTCAGGTCGAGGGCATTGCGGTCCTCGATCAGCGCCTCGATCACCGCGGCGACAAAAGCGTCGCCGGCGCGCTGCTCGCCACAAAGCGCACGGGCAAAGCGCCTGAGATAGGGAAGCTGCGGGGCGATCAGCTCCGACAGGTTCTGCCTGCCGGTGCCGGTTCCCTGGGCGGTGGTGGTCATCCGACTCTCCATCCTGGCTCGTCCCGTGCTATGCTGGAACCAACGCGACCGGCAAGACGTTCGTTCCGAAAGACAGGCCGACCCAACCGCTGGTTGAGCCAAGGCAGCCGGAGGATCCGAGCCCGTGACCACGCCTAAGACGTCCGCCGCCGAACGCCGGAACGCGCGGATCACAGAATTCGACGGGACCGCGGAAGACCCGATCACCGCGCAGCTGCGCCAGCTTTACGACGACGCTGCCGCGGAGCCCTTGCCCGATCATCTGCTGCGCCTGCTCGACCGTCTGGCCGAGGCGGAGGCCAAGCGATGAGCGATCCGTTCCGCGACGAGCTGGTCGCCGCCCTCAAGCCGCTGCGCGGCTTTGCCCGCACCTTCCATCGCGATCCCGACCGGGCCGACGACCTGGTGCAGGAGACCATGGTCAAGGCATGGTCGAACCGCGACAAGTTCCGACCCGGCACGAACATGCGTGCGTGGCTCTTCACGATCCTGCGCAACAGCTACTATTCCGAGCTTCGCAAGAGCCGCAACGAGGTCGAGGATGCCGACGGCTCGCTGACCGAGCGTCTGACCGACCTGCCCGCCCATGACGGCCGGCTGGCGATGCGCGATTTCCGCGCGGCGCTGGCGACGCTGGGAGACGACCAGCGCGAGGCGCTGATCCTGGTCGGGGCATCGGGCTTTTCCTACGAGGAAGCCGCCGAGATCTGCGGCGTCGCGCCGGGGACGATCAAGAGCCGGGTCAGCCGCGCGCGGGCGCGCCTTGCCGAGCTGCTGGGCGAAACCGACGGAGACAGGGCATCCGACGGCGCCGACCCGACGGCACAGGACGACGACGTGGCCGGCGGCGGCTCGAGCGCCGGGGTCGGGCGGCCGCGTCCCGCGGCTCAGCCAGCCTGAGGCGCGACCGGGATGCGGCAACTGGGCCAGGATTCAGGACTGCAACGGCTCAGCTTCCAGTTCGCGCTGATCCTTGCGGTGGCGATGGCGCCCGCCGGCGTGCTTGCCGTCATCCAAGCGCTCACCAATGTCGATGACGCGATCGGCCAGAGGCTCGAGCTTCTGGCCGCCGACGTGCGCAAGGCGGCGGAGGAGGAGCAATCGGTCTTCCTCTCGATCCGCGAGACACTGCGGATCGCCGCGCGCGAGCTCAAGCGCGAGATCGACGAGACCGGCGCCTGCGCGCGCTCGCTGAGCCTGACGCTGGGCAACGACCCGCGGCTGACCGGCGGCGCCCTGCTCGACGCCGATGGCATCGCCGTCTGCGGCGATGCCCGCGCGCTCGGCATCGCGGGCAACCCCGCCTGGCTCGACTTCCTCGACCGGCCGCGCTTCGTGATCGGCGCGCCGCAGGAAAACCCGGCGGACGGCACCGCCTTCGTGACGGCCTTCTACCCGATGGCCGATCGCACGCCCGAGGCCTTTGCCATCTCGGTCGGGATCGACCTCACCTTCCTGCGTGGCCTCGTCGCATCGGACCTCACGCCGCGGCCCTTCGCGGTGCTGGGCCAGGGCGGCGCGGTGCTGGCCATCGGTGGCGCCGAGGGGGGCGGCTGGCTGCCCAAGGACCGAAAGCCCCTGCTCAGCTTCACCGAGGGCGACATGATCCTGATCTCGGCTGACGGGATCGAGCGGCGGTTCTTCGTGATGCCGCTGATCGCCGGACAGGTCTGGGCGGTGACGTCATCGCGCGAGCTGGGCTTTGGCGCGCTCGTGGGAAGCGCCCAGGGGCTGCTGGTGGTCGCGCCGATCCTGCTTTGGCTGATCGCGGTCATGGTTGCCGCGGCGACGATCGACCGGCTGGTGACCCGCCATGTGCGTTATCTCGAGCGGGTCGCGGCGCGCCTCGGCCGCGGCGAGCTGGACACCGAGATCGAGGAACTCGACGCCGCCCCGACCGAGATCCGCAACCTCGGCGAGGCGATCCGCGTCATGGCCCGCAATCTTGCCGAGCGCGAATCCGCGCTTCAGGAGATGGTCGCCTCGCAGAAGTCGCTGCTGCTGGAGGTGCACCACCGGGTGAAGAACAATCTCCAGATGGTGTCGAGCCTGATGAACATGCAGCTGCGCCGGTCCGAGAGCGAGGCCGAGCGCCGCTCGCTGCGACTGGTGCAGGACCGCATCCACGGCCTCGCCCTCGTGCACCAGAACCTCTACGCGACGGAGCGGCTCGACTCGATCCCGCTCGACCACCTGCTGCGGGACCTGTGCGAGCACCTGACCACGTCGCTCAAGCCCGCGCGAGCGAGCGTGCGCTTCGAGAGCGCGCTGGAGCCGATCACCGTGGGCACAGAGGTCGCCACGCCGATCGCGCTGTTCATGACCGAGGCCGTCTCGAACATCTTCAAGCACGCCGTTGGCGGCACCGGGCAGACGGTGATCCGGCTTGGCCTGGCGCGCCAGGGCGACAATTTCCAGATCACGCTCGAGAACGATCTGGGGCCGGCGATGCGGCACTCGGGCGGGCCGCAGGTCGGCGCCCCGCTCGACCGCAGCTCGGGCCTGGGCGCGCGGCTGATGGAGGGGTTTGCTCGCCAGATCGGCGGCACGCTGACCCGCGAGACGGTGGACGACACCGTCTACCGCGTCACCCTCACCGGGCCGCTGGGCGGCCACGCCGCCACCGCGCCCGGCGCGTTCGAGCTGCGCCACCGCGAGGAGACGCGCGACGCCGCGGAGTGACCCCGCGGCGCGCATGTTATTCGGGAAATCTCAGAGGCGGTATTCGCGCTCGCGCGGGCCGATCATCAGCCAGGTGATGAAGCCCGCGACCGGAAGCGCGAGAACGAGCGCGGTCCACATGGCCTTGGCGCCAGCGGGGCGCCCGGACCCCAGAACCGACACGATCGCCCATGTGTCGATCGCGAGAAGGGCGAGTGCCCCGAGGCCGACGAGTTCAAGCGCCATGAATGCCACCCTCGCTCGCGCGAACTGCGGGTTTGCGCTCGACTGCTGCCTGCGGGCCGCTGGGCCTGCGCCAATTCGTGGCGCGCTTGTTGTGGCCAGGGGCCCGATCTCTGCCTTTCACGTTTCTTCCTCCTTATCACGAGGTTTGGACGATCAACCCCGGAGGCGCGGCGCGGTTCCCCGGTGCACGGACGCGGCCGCGCGATCCGTGCAAGCGTGGCCGAACGGACACAATCGGCGGTGGAACAGGTCCCCCGCCCCGCGCGTTTCCCCGGCATCGAAGCAGGAGTCGGAGAACAGCATGAAACCTTTCGTTGCCGGCGCCACCGCGGTCTTCATGATCGTCGCCGTGCTCTTTGCCGGAGGCGCCTTCGAGCGTGAGGATTCCGGGTCCGCGGAGAAGGCGGGCGAGCATATCGACAAGGCGCTCAAGAGCGCCGGAGACGCCGCCGAGAAGGCGGCAGAAAAGGCCGCGGAAGTGCTGGGCGGCGGCAAGGAGACAAACAAGAAATAATGCCGCGCATCCGCGCGCGCGAGCCGGACAGCACCGGCGGGCCTGAACCACCCACCGGCGGTGGCTGTGGTCCATTTGCACGGGCATCGAGATGCACCGCAGGGCCACAAACGCGCGGCCAGCGAAAGGGGCTGCAGAGGCCGCGCGATCCCCTATATCATCCTGCAGGAACCATGCGGGCACGAGGACAGCATGCGGCGGATCTGGCTGGGCGCGGCTGTGGCGTTGATGATGCTCGGGGGCGAGCGGGCGAGCGCTCATCCCCATGTGTTCCTGGACGGCGGGGCCCATTTCATCTTTGACGATCAGGGCCGCCTGAGCGCGATCCGCGTCATCTGGGAATACGACGCCTTTGCCACGCTTTTCATCCTCGAGACGCTCGAGGTCGACGGCGACGCCGACGGCGTCCTCACCGAGGAGGAGACCGCGAAGGTCCTGGCCGACCAGATGACCTGGGAGGGCGGTTTCGAGGGCGACAGCTATTTGTGGCACGGCAACACGAAGCTGTCGCTGGCAGGGCCTGAGAACGGCACCGCGTCGTTGACCGAAAGCCGGCTGACGGTGACATTCGAGCGGGCGCTGGAAACCCCCATCGACCCCGGCGCGCATGAGGTCCTGGTGAAGCTCTACGACCCGACCTACTACTTCGCCTATTTCGCCACGCACGAGCCGCGCATCGAGGGCCAGGCACCCGAGGCGTGCCGGGCTCGGATCGAGCTATTCGAACCCGACAGCTCGCTCGCGGCGCTGCAATCGTCTCTGTCGCTTCTCGAGACCGACGAGACACCCGAGCAGGAGGACGTGGGCGCCCTCTTCGCCGACCGGATCGTGATGCTGTGCGACTGACGGCGGCTCTTGTCGTCGTGGCGCTGACGGCCGCGGGCGTGGCGCTGTGGCTGAGCGGCGCGGGCGCGGAGGTCGCCTATTGGGCGGCGCGCCAGCAGCGGGCCTTTCAGGACGTGATCGCCGCGGCAGTCACGAAACTGCGCTCGGGCGACGGGGCGGCCCTCTGGACGCTGATCGGCGCCTGCGCCGCCTATGGCGTGGTGCACGCGGTAGGCCCCGGCCACGGCAAGGTCCTGATCGGCGGCGCCGGGATCGCCTCGAGCGGGACGGCACGGCGTCTCATGGGGCTTGCGCTGATCTCGTCGCTCGCCCAGGCGGCCACGGCGATCGTGCTGGTCTATGGCGGGTTCCTGGTGTTCGAGATGACCGCCTCGCGCGCGGTGGGCACCGTCGACGACCTGCTGGCGCCCGCGAGCGCGGCGGCGGTCGGGCTGATCGGCCTTTGGCTCGCCTGGCGCGGCCTTCGCGGGCTGGTCGCGGCGCGGCCTGTTCAGGTCCGGGACGGGGACGCGCCGCATCACCACCACGAGGCGGGGCGTGGGCACGGCCATCACCACGCTCATGCCCATGACCATGGGCCGGGTTGCGGCTGCGGTCACGCGCATGCACCAAGCCCCGAGGCGGTCGAGGCCATGCAGGGCTGGCGCGACGGCGCAGCCATCGTCGCCGGCATCGCCCTGCGTCCCTGCACAGGCGCGGTGATCGTGCTGGTTCTGGCGTGGCGCTTCGGCGTGCCGCTGGCCGGGATCGCGGCGGTCGTCGCCATGGGGCTCGGCACGGCCGCCGTCGTCGTGGCGGTGGCAGCGGCTTCTGTGGGCGTGCGGCGCAGCGCGCTGACGGCGACCGGGCGGGGCAGCCGGGCGGCGCGCTATGCCGCGCCGGCGCTGCAGATCGCCGGCGGCGCGTTCATCGCGGCGATGAGCGGCGCGATGTTGGCCGCGAGCCTCGTCTAGCTGCGCGCCCTCAGTCCCCGCTACGGGCGCGATGCATGCGTTCGAAGGCGGCCAGGAGCTCGGCCATCTCGAGCGTCGAGATCAGCCCGCCGGCTTCCACGGCGGGGACGATGCGACGACGGCGCAGCGATTTCTCCGGCCAGCGCTGAAGGATCTTTCTGACCCTGACCGGAAACAGCGACACCGTGATCGGATCGAAGCCCGTGGCCGTCGCCTTGAGTGCGGTATAGGTGCCGATGGGCTCGGGCTCGGCGTCGCCGAGCACGCCGGCTTCCTCGGCCAGCTCGCGCGCGGCGGCAGCGGCGGGGCTTTCACCCGGATCGACGGCCCCCTTGGGAAAGATCCAGCGCCGCGTGCGCCGAGAGGTCACCAGCACGTAGGACAGCCCGTCGGGATGCTCGACGTAGCCAAGAGCAGCCGCCTGCAGCTTCGGAGCCGCACGTCTCGCGCCGTTCGCGTCCATTCCCACTTGCCTGCGTGCAGCTTCTTTTGCTCGTGACCCAAGGGAAACACCCCTCCGAGGCATTAGGGCGGCCAGAGGGCACGGTCAAGCGAACCCGCGCCGGAGCGGCCCGAGCCGGCGCGCGTCACCCGGCCTTGCTGGCAATGCCTTCGGGCTGCGCGCATTGCGGGCCGGGCCGCGCATACCAGCTTGCGCTTGGGGCGCATGCTTGCGATCAAGGCTCATGGGACAGTATGACGAGAACATGACCCGAGATCCAAGGCTGGGGCCGAAGAAGACCGAGGTGGCGGCCGCCTGGGCGGTGCATGCATTCACGACCTCGGGCATCGTCCTGGGATTTCTTGCGCTCCTCGCAATTCTCGAGGGCGACAGGATCGCGGTGTTCATCTGGCTCGGCCTCGCGCTTTTCGTCGACGGGATCGACGGCACGCTGGCGCGCCGGGTCAAGGTCGACGAGATGACGCCGAAGTTCGATGGCGCAACCCTCGACAACGTCATCGATTTCTTCAACTACGTCGCTGTTCCCGCGATGATGGTCTACTGGTTCGACTTCGTGCCCGAGGGCTGGGCCACGGTGTCGGCCGCCGCGATCATGGCCGTCAGTTGCTACACCTTCGCCAATCTGGATCTCAAGACATCGGACTACTACTTCGCCGGGTTCCCGGCCGTGTGGAACTTGATCGTTCTCTACTTCCACATCCTGCAGACCAACCAGTGGCTGAACCTCGCGGTCATCGCATTGTGCTGTGTGCTGACCTTCGTGCCGTGGAAATACGTCCACCCCTTCCGGGTGCGCGACTGGCGCAACGTCACGGTCCCGATGACGGTGCTTTGGGCCGCGACGTCGTTGCGGCTGGTCCTGATCGACCCCGAGGGCGAACCGCTGTCGGAAGCCTCGCCGCTGGTCTTCTGGCTGTGGGTTGGCGCGTCGCTCTACTTCGTCGCGCTTTCCGCCTGGCGATCGATCCGGCCCGAGCCGGACGCGGAATGACTGTTGCCTGCGCACTGGGCTGATCCTGTCAACCCCTTGCAATTCTGAAGCCATCGGGCAGTAAATGGAGCGCGCCGGGCTGCCATCACGAGGGGTTTCAATGACCGAAAGCGAGATCTCGATCCGCGTGAGCGGGGTCACCAAGACTTTCGGCGAAGGCGCATCCGCATTCCATGCCCTCAGCGATGTGTCGGTCGACATCCGCAAGAATGAGTTCTTCACGCTGCTCGGCCCGTCCGGCTGCGGCAAGACCACGCTGCTGCGCCTGATCGCGGGCTTCGATCACCCCACCTCGGGGCGGATCGAGCTCGACGGCGAGGACATCTCGCAGCTTGCGCCGTTCCAGCGCCCCGTGAACACTGTCTTCCAGTCCTACGCGCTGTTCCCGCACATGACGGTGGCGCAGAACATCGGCTTCGGGCTCGAGATGCTCGACCGTCCCAAGGCCGAGGTCGCCGCGACCGTCGCGCAGATGCTGAGCCTCGTGCGGATGGAGGCACTGGCCGACCGGCGCACCGACCAGATCTCGGGCGGCCAGCAGCAGCGCGTGGCGCTGGCCCGGGCGCTGGCGCCGCATCCCAAGGTACTGCTGCTCGACGAGCCGCTCTCGGCGCTCGACTACAAGCTGCGCAAGGACATGCAGATCGAGCTCAAGCGCCTGCAGTCCGAGACCGGCATCACCTTCGTCTTCGTCACCCACGACCAGGAGGAGGCGCTGACGATGTCCGACAGGATCGCGGTGATGAACCAGGGCACGATCCTCCAGATCGGCAGTCCGCGCGAGATCTATGACCGGCCCGAGCAGCGCTTCGTCGCGGACTTCATCGGCGATTCGAACTTCCTCGAGGCCGAGCTTCTGACCGGCGGCGCTTCCGGCCGGCTGCGCCTCGGCTCGGGTCACGAGATCGAGGCATCCGTGCCCGAGGGGATGACCGCGCCGCGCCGCGTCTCGGTCTCGATCAGGCCCGAGCACGCGGCGCTGACCTCGGGCGCCGAGGACGCGGCGCTGACGGGCACGCTGAAGGAAATCGTCTATTTCGGCACGGACACGCATTACCACGTCGCGCTCGGCTCGGGCGGCAGCTTCATCGTGCGCCGGCAGAACAGCCGTGGCGTCACCGAGACGCTGGAGCCCGGAGCCGCGGTCGGCATCAGCCTGGGACCGCGATCGGTCCAGGTCCTGAGAGACTAGCGATGCACGCCCCGAAACCCAGCGTCGACGCCAGCCATCCCGCGCCCGCGCCCGCGCGGACGGGCGCGCTGAATCTGGCGGACGAGGCGCGCAAGCGCGAGGTGCGCACGTCGTGGCTCCTCTCGGCGCCGGCGCTCTTAGTCCTCGTGACCGCGGCGTCGGGACCGCTCCTGATCGTTCTCGTCTACTCGTTCCTCGCCGCGGGCGACTATGGCGGCGTCGTGTGGTCGCTGTCCGGCGAGGGGTGGTTCAAGGTCTTCCTTTCGCGCGACATCTTCGACGACACGGTGGGCATCGCTGACGCGCATCTGACGATCTTCTGGCGCTCGGTCAGGCTGTCGATGCTGACGACGCTGATCTGCATCGCGCTTGGGTTTCCGACCGCGTGGTTCATCGCCACCCGCAGCCGCGAGAGCCGCAACGTCTGGCTCTTCCTGATCACGATCCCGTTCTGGACGAACCTTCTGATCCGCACCTTCGCGATCATGGAGGTCATCCGCAGCGAGGGGATCGTGAACACCGTGCTGATGACGGCGGGCGTCATCGAGCGGCCGATCCAGATGATGTACACCGACTTCGCCATCCTTCTGGGCATGGCCTATGTCTACCTGCCGCTGATGGTGCTGCCGCTCTATGCGGCGATGGAGCGGCTGGATTTCCGGCTGATCGAGGCCGCCTACGACCTCTATGCCAGCCGCTGGCGGGTGCTGCGCCGGATCGTCGTGCCGCTGGTCAAGCCGGGGCTGATCGCGGGCTCGATCCTCGTCTTCATCCCGTCGCTGGGCGCCTATGTCACGCCCCGGGTGCTTGGCGGCGGCAAGAACATGATGCTGGGCAACCTGATCGAGCTGCAGTTCGGCCAGGGGCGCAACTGGCCGCTGGGCGCGGCGCTCTCGCTCACCCTGCTGGTGATCGTCATGGTGGCGCTGATCTTCTATGTCCGCATCGTCCAGAAGGAGGCGGCAAGCCGTGAGTGAGCGCGCCAGCTTCGACATCCGCAGGATGCCGGGATTCGTCGCGATCGCGCTCGCGACCTTCCTGGTGCTCTACGCCCCGATCGTGACGCTGGTCATCTACTCGTTCAACGCGGGCATGTCGGTGGCGCTGTGGGAGGGGTTCTCGTGGCGCTGGTACGAGGCCGCGATGCACAACCAGCAGATCCAGGACGCGGCCGTGCGCTCGGTCATCGTGGCAAGCTTCGCCTCGGTCTTCGCGACCGTCCTGGCGACGATGGCGGCGCTGGGCACCACCCGGGTGCGGCCGTTCCGCGGCCAGACCACGATCTACGCGCTGATCAACCAGCCGCTGATGGTGCCCGAGATCGTCACCGGCGTCGCCCTGCTGATCGTCTTCGCGACGGTCAAGCAGGCGACGGGCTATTCGGGCCTCGGCTACCTCATCCTCGCCCACACGGCATTCTGCATCCCCTTTGCCTACCTGCCGATCCGCGCGCGGCTCGAAGGGCTCGACCGCAGCCTCGAGACCGCGGCGGCCGACCTCTATGCCACCCCGTGGCGCGCGTTCCGGCGGGTGACGCTGCCGCTGATGATGCCGGGCATCGTCGCCGGTGCCATGCTGGCCTTCGTGATCTCGCTCGACGACGTGGTCATCACCGAGTTCGTGAAATCCGCCGGGCAGGATACACTGCCGACCTACATGCTGGGACAGCTGCGCCGCGCCGTGACGCCCGAGATCAACGCGATCTCGACCGTTCTGCTCTTCATCTCGGTCGCGATCGTTTCTGCCTTCTTCGTCCTCAACCGAAAGAAGGCCTGACCCGGCAAGACCGCAAGACCAAACCGATAACAGGGAGAATAAAATGAAAGCACGTCTGATGTTCACGGCAACGGCGCTCGCCGCGCTGGTCGCCGCCGGGCCCGCGACCGCGGCCGGCAAGCTCAACATCTTTAACTGGGGCAACTACACCAACCCCGAGCTGATCGAGAAGTTCTCGAAAGAGCACGATGTCGAGGTGACGATCACCGACTACGACTCGAACTCGACCGCGCTCGCCAAGGTCAAGGCCGGCGGACACGGCTTCGACATCGTCGTGCCGTCGCATTCCTACGTGCCGATCTTCATCTCCGAGGGGCTGCTGCTGGAGAGCCGCCCCGACCAGATGGAGAACTTCAAGAACATGGACCCGCAGTGGGTGGACGTAGACTGGGATCCGGGCCGGCACTACACGGTGCCCTGGCAGTGGGGCTCGACCGGGGTCGCGGTGAACCGCGAGGACTACACGGGCGACATCAACACCTCGAAGATCTTCCTCGATCCGCCCGAGGAGCTCGTGGGCAAGGTGAACGTCGTGCCCGAGATGGCCGACGTCATGGCGCTGGCGCTGATGTATGTCGGCGGAGAGTCGTGCTCGACCGACAAGGAGAAGCTCAAGGCCGCCCGCGACGCGCTGATGGCCGCGAAGCCGAAATGGCTGTCGATGGATTACGGCACGACCGACAAGCTCAGCTCGGGCGAGTGGCGCGCCAGCGTGAACTGGAATGGCTCGACCTTCCGGGCGCGCCTGGCAAATCCGCCGGTCGAATACGGCTACCCGCAGGAAGGCTTCCCGCTGTGGATGGATTCGGCCGCGATCCTCGCGGACGCCCAGAACGTCGAGAACGCCAAGCTGTTCCTGAACTTCATCATGGAGCCCGAGAACGCCGCGCTGATCTCGGCCTTCGCGCGCTATGCGAACGGCATCAAGGGATCGGAGGCCTTCATGCCGGAAGACATGAAGGACGCGCCCGAGATCAACATGCCGCCCGAGCTGGCGGGCGCCGGCAAGTTCAACAAGACCTGCTCGAAGGAAGCGCAGGACTACTACACCGCGATCTGGACCGAACTGACGAAGTGACGTCCTGAGTCGCGGCGCAGCACGCGGGGCGCGGTCCGATGGGGCCGCGCCCTTTGCCATGGCGCGGCTGCGGCCCGATCAGCGCGTGGGCGCCGCCCCATCCAGCGTGCCAAGCGCCCCGTAAAGCTCGGGCCGCCGGTCGCGGAACAGGCCCCATGCGCGGCGCAGCTCGGCAATGGCATCGAGATCGAAGCTGTGGCAGAGCACCGCCTCGCCGTCGCGCGCCGCCTCGGCCACCACCTCGCCGGTGTGATCGGCGATGAAGCTGCGGCCGTAGAAGGTCAGCTCGGTGCCACCCTGCACCTCGCGCCCGACGCGGTTGGACGCCGCCAGCGGCATGAGGTTCGCCGCCGCGTGGCCCCGCATCGTGTTCTGCCAGTGGGTCGAGCTGTCGTAGCCCGGCGACGGCGGCTCGGAACCGATCGCGGTCGGGTAGAGCAACAGTTCCGCCCCCATCAGCGCCATGGCCCGGGCGCATTCCGGGAACCACTGGTCCCAGCAGATCCCCGCGCCGATCCGGCCGAAGGCGGTATCCCACACGCGGAAGCCCGTATCGCCCGGCGAGAAGTAATACTTCTCCTCGTAGCCGGGCCCGTCCGGGATATGCGCCTTGCGGTAGCGACCCAGCACGCGCCCATCGGCGTCGATCATGGCAAGCGTGTTGAAATGCGCCTGGCCCGCGCGCTCGAAGAAGCTGAAGGGCAGAACGACGCTCAGCTCGCGGGCCAGCGCCGCAAAGCGGCCGATGACCTGGTCACGCTCGAACGGGCGCGCCAGCGCGAACATCGCCGGGTCCTCGGCCTTGCAGAAATAGGGGGTCTCGAAGAGCTCCTGCAGCAGGATCACCTGCGCGCCCTGCCCCGCGGCCCGGCGCACCAGCGTCTCGGCCCGGTCGCGGTTTGCGGCGGCATCGTCGCCGCATTCCATCTGGGTGATCGCGACGGTCAGGTTGCGCATGAACTTCCCCTCCATTGCATGGGGTGACGCTGGCATCGCCCGCGCGTGGCGGCAAGCACGCGCGCCGCTCTCGGGCGGCTAGCCCTGCCGCCCGATCCGAAGCCAGACCATCCGGGCGATGAACACGGTGTAGAGGATGCGCACCACGTGATGCGCCGCCACATAGACCACGCTGACATTCAGCGACAGCGCGATCAGCGACATCTCGGTGACGCCGCCCGGCGCGAAGGCCAGAACGACCGCCTCGACCGACTCGCCGACCGCGCGGTACAGCACGGCGCCGGCAAGAACGGCGAGGAGAAGCACCGACGCGACGCTGAGAAAAGCCATGGCCAGCCCCTTGGCCGCCGCCCGGCGGCCCATGCCGGCGAAGCGCACGCCCAGCGAGCAGCCGACCACGAACTGGGTGAACTGGATCAGGAAGGCCGGCGGGTCGGCATCGGTCAGCCCGGCCAGGTGGACGGCACCGCTCATGACGATCGGCCCGGTGATGATCGCGGCCGGCATGCCGATCCGTAGCGCGACCAGCACCCCCGACGCACCGGCCGCGAGCAGCACCAGCACGTCCCAGACCCCGATCGGGTTCAGCGCGCCCTTGAGCATGACCCCCGCGGCGCTGCCGACCGCGAAGCCCTCGTAGGCGGTTACGGCGAGCGGCACGATCAGAATGCACATGATCAGGCGCGAGAACTGCAGCAGGTTCAGCACCGCGCGGTCCGCGCCCGCGACCTCGCCCATCGCGATCGCCTCGATCAGGCCGCCCGGCATCGACGAGAAATAGGCTGTCGGACGGTCGTAGCGCCCGAGGCGGCGGTAGATCAGGTAGGCCAGCGCGTGCGCCAGCGGCACGTAGATGAAAAGCCCGATCAGGCTCGGCCACCAGCCGGCCGCCGCCCGGATCAGTTCGGGCGTGAAGGCGCCGCCGATGCCGACGCCGATGATCGGCACGAAGAGAAAGCGCAGCCGGACCGGAAAGGTCACCGTGCCACCGCCCAGCCGCAGGTCCAGAAGCGCCGCAGTGCCGACTGCCACCACCGCCCCGAGGAGCCAGGGCAGCGGCGTGCCGATCAGCGATGCCACCCAGCCGCCCGCAGCCCCGAGAAGGATCGTGCCGATCAGCGGCACCAGGGCGTGCCGCTCCCCCGCGATCGCGATCTCGTGATGCGGCATGCTACCGTCCCGGCCGCATCGGGACAGGCCGGCTGCGCAGCCGCAAGACCTTGATATGCCGCATGGATGACCCCGCCCCCGAGACGATGCCGGATGAGCCGACGGCGCGTTGCACGAATGGCCCGCCTGCCGACGCCCTCTCTTCTAGGGCGCCCGACCCGCACGCGTAAAGACCCGCCCCCGGGAGGCTGCATTGCGTGCCCTGCAGGGCGCGGGAGCAATCGGCCGCGGCGCGGGCTCAGCGATAGAAGACGTGGTGGCCGATCTTGGTGGTGCGCCGGTTCGCCGTCGCCCAGCCAGGGCGGACGCTGAGATTGTGGAAGCTCGTCGCGCCGCGTGTGGGGTCGTCGCTCTGCCCGTTCAGCGCCTCCCAGGCGACGCGATGCGCGGTGCGGTAGGCATCGGCCTCGACCGGCGTGTCGTCCCGGCCGTCGCAGAAGAAGCTGAACTGGCAGGGCCGGGCCGGGCCGCCCTGGGTGACGACACCGCAGACATCCGAGGGGTAGGCATCCGCGTTGACGCGGTTGAGAACGACATGGGCGACGGCGGACTGTCCGGTCAGCGGCTCGCCCTTCGCCTCCCAGTAGACCGTGCGCGCGAGGCATGTCAGCGGGTCGTCGAGCGGGCCGGTCGCGTCGGCAGGCGGAAAGCGCGACGCGTCCCGGAGCTGCAAGGCGACCGGCTTGGTGCTCATTGCCGGGACGGCTCGGGCGATCGTCCCGTCGGCCCGCTCCTCGCCCGCCCCCATGCAGGCCGCGAGCGTCAGGCAGGCGAGCGCCGCGATCACGGGCCCGCGCATCATGCGATCTGCCTCGCGATGATCAGCTTCTGGATATCGTTGGTGCCCTCGTAGATCTGGCACACCTTCTGGTCGCGATACATCCGCTCGACCTCGTAATCCTGGAGGTAGCCGTAGCCGCCGAGAACCTGGATCGCCTCGGAGGTGATCCGCTCGGCCGCCTGCGCGCAGTAGAGCTTGGCCATGCAGGCCTCCTTGAGGCAGGGCACGCCCTGGTCCTTGAGCCGCGCGGCGTTCAGCACCAGCGCCTTGGCCGCCTCGAGATCGGTCGCCATCTCCGCCAGCCGGAACTGCACCGCCTGGAGGTCGAAGATCGGGCCGCCGAAGGCGGTGCGCTCCTTGGCATAGGCGAGCGCCCGCTCGTAGGCGGCCTGCGCCAGTCCTGTCGCCTGCGCGGCAATGCCGATCCGGCCCGCCTCGAGCGACGACAGCGCGATCGCGTAGCCCTGCCCTTCCTCGCCGATCATGTCCTCGAACGGGACCTCCATGTCCTCGAAGGCGAGCGCGCAGGAGTCCGATGCTTTCTGGCCCAGCTTCTCCTCGACACGGACAATGCTGAAACCGGGCCGGTCGTTCCCGGTGACGAAACACGAGATGCCGCGCTTGCCCTTGTCCGGGTCGGTGACGGCGAAGAGCACGGTGGTCTTGCCGATGCGGGCCGAGGAGATGAACTGCTTCGAGCCGTTGATCCGCCAGCCCTCGTTGGTCTTGACCGCGCGCGTCTTGAGGTTCGAGGCGTCCGAGCCCGCCTGCGGCTCGGTCAGCGCGAAGGAGCCGATGTGCTGCCCCTCGGCCAGCGGGCGCAGCCACTTCTCCTTCTGCTCGGGCGTGGCGAAGCGGTCGAGCACGGCGCAGACCGGCGCATTGTGGACCGAGACCATGGTCGAGACCGAGCCGTCGCCGGCGGCGATCTCGATCAGCGCCAGCGCGTAGGAGACGTAATCGGCCCCCGCGCCGCCCCAGTCGGGATCGATGGTCATGCCGAGGAACCCAAGCTCGCCCAGTTCGGCGATCACCTGGGGCTCGATCTCGCGCGCCTTCTCGCGCTGGGCCGCGGCCGGCGCCAGCTTTTCCTGGGCATAGTTCCGCGCCATGTCGCGGATCATGATCTGCTCTTCGGTCAGCATCCGTCCGTCCCTTCCTGATCCCGCTTGCCGCCCTCAGGCCCCGCGTCCGCGCCGCAGGGCGTCGACGCTCAGTGGCCCGGGCCCGGCGAAGACGATGTAGAGGAAAAGGAAGCAGTAGAGAATCGCCGCGTCGCCGCCGTTGTTCACCGGATAGAAGTCGCGCGGCGCATGGGCGATCCAGTAGGCGAAGGCCATCGTGCCCGAGGCGAGGAAGGCCGCCGGGCGGGTCATGAACCCGATCGCGATCAGGACGCCCGTGACGACCTCGATCACGCCGGCGAACCACGGCAGCGAGAACGCATCGACCACCCGCTCGGTCGCGGGGAAGCCGATGTGCTTCTGGGTGCCATGGGCAAGGAAGATCAGCCCCGCCACGCAGCGCAGGACGCTGAGCACGAGGGGAGCCAGGCGGTTCAGTCTGGTCTCGATCATCATCATCGCCTCCTGTCGCCGCGCGGTCGCCGCGGCCTTGCGGGGTCAGTCACTCTTCCTGGCGGGTTTCTGCCCCACGGGGCCGCCCGCCGCCTGCCATCCCTTGAAGCCGTCCTCGATGTGGGAGACGTTGTCGAGCCCCATTTCCTGCGCGACCTTCGCCGAGAGCGCCGATCGCCAGCCCGAAGCGCAATAGAAGACAAAGCGGCCGCCCGCCTGGAACTGCGGCTTGGCATAGGGGCTTTCGGGGTCGATCCAGAATTCGAGCATGCCGCGCGGGCAATGGAAAGCGCCCGGGATCATGCCGTCGCGCTCCAGCTCGCGCGGGTCGCGCAGGTCGACGAAGGTGACGCCCGCCTGCCCATGCAGGTCCAGCAGATCCTTCGCCGGGGCATGCTCGACGACCGCATTGGCCTCGGCCACCATGTCCTTGACGCGCTTCATGTTGTCCTCCCGCTTCGGCCTTTCACGCGTGAAAGCCATGTCAAGCTGTTGATTAGCATAAGTTTTGCAAAGTTACTCGCGCGATTTGTCAACCCTATGCACGGGTGCCCTTGCTGCGGCTGAAGGTCATCTTCTGCCCCGCCAGCACGTCCGAGGGCCCGTGCCAGGCATAGCTGAGCAGCGACGGCTCGCTGTCACCCACGGTGATGCGGTGCATCCGGCCCGGCGGGTTGAAGATGAGCGAGCCGGGGGCATAGACGCCGTCGTCGTTCTCGCTGACCGCGCCGGAAAGCGTATAATAGCTTTCGGTCAGGCCCTCGTGGGCATGGGCGGGATAGGTGCAGCCCGGCGCAAACAGGACGATGCCCAGGATCACCTCGGAGGTGACGACCGGGCCGTGCGGCCCCGCGAACTCGGCATAGGCGTATTTGCGCGCGAGCCCCTTGGGCACCTTCTCGTAGCCGTAGAGCCAGCAGAGCTCGGGCAGCACGCTCTCGATCGCGCGGATCACCGACTGGGTCGACTCGCGGCGGCCCTGGTCGAGCGCGCGCTTGAGATGGGCGGTGACGGGCTTCGTCTCGGGTACGCGATCGATCACGTCGGGGTTCGCCGCGATCGTGCGCGCGACCGCCTCGCGGACCGCGCGCTGATGCGCCCGGATACGCGCCGAGCCGCCGGCCTTGCCGCGGCGGTAGAGCTCGGCGAACTCGGCCAGCAGGTAGCCCCAGTCGGGCCGGTCGGCGAGGCGCAGCGTCATGCCCCGCCCCTCTCAGACCCGCTCGATCGCCACCGCGGTGCCTTCGCCGCCGCCGATGCAGAGCGAGGCGACGCCGCGCCGGAGGTTCTGGCGCTCCATCTCGTGCAGCAGCGTGACGATGATCCGCGCGCCCGAGGCGCCGATCGGGTGGCCGAGCGCGCAGGCCCCGCCATTGACGTTGAGCTTCTCGCGCGGGATGCCCAGTTCCGCCATCGCGGCCATGGGCACCACGGCGAAGGCCTCGTTCACCTCCCACAAATCGACGTCATCGACCTTCCAGCCCAGCCGGTCGAGCAGCTTGCGCATCGCCGGCACGGGGGCAGTGGTGAACCAGCCGGGCTCTTGCGCGTGGCTGGCATGGCCCAGCAGGCGGGCCCGGATTGGCAGGCCCTTGGCCTCGGCCTCGCTCTCGCGCATCAGGATCAGCGCCGCCGCGCCATCCGAGATCGAGGACGAGTTGGCGGGGGTCACGGTGCCATCCTTGCGGAAAGCGGGCTTCAGGGTCGGGATCTTCTCGGGCCGGGCATTCTTCGGCTGCTCGTCGCCGGCAACCTCGACGCTGCCCTTGCGGGTGGCGACAGTGACGGCGGCGATCTCGCGCGTGAAGCGGCCTTCCTCCTCGGCGCGGAGCGCGCCCGAGAGCGAGGCCAGCGCGTATTCGTCCTGGGCCTCGCGGGTGAACTGGTACTTCTCGGCGCAGTCCTCGGCGAAGGTGCCCATCAGGCGGCCCTTGTCATAGGCGTCCTCGAGCCCGTCGAGGAACATGTGATCGAGGACCTGGGCGTGGCCGAGCCGCGCGCCGCCGCGCATCTTGGGCAGCAGGTAGGGCGCATTCGTCATGCTCTCCATCCCGCCCGCGACGACGACCGAGCCGTTGCCCGCACGCAGCTGGTCATGCGCGATCATTACCGTCTTCATGCCCGAGCCGCACATCTTGTTGAGCGTCGAGCACGGCACCTCCTTGCCCAGCCCCGCGGCGAAGGCGGCCTGGCGCGCCGGGGCCTGCCCCTGCCCGGCCGGCAGGACGCAGCCCATCAGCACCTCGTCCACATCCACCGCGTCGACGCCCGCGCGCTCGAGCGCGGCCTTGATCGCGACGCCGCCGAGATCCGCGGCCATGGCGCCCGAAAGCTCGCCCTGAAAGCCGCCCATGGGCGTGCGGGCGGCGCCGACGATGACGATGGGATCCGACATGAGCCATTCCTCCGGAAATTTAGTGAACGTGCGTTCAATTCGACGGCAACGATGCCGCCTCGCCCCTGCCCTGTCCAGCGATTTCCCGCAGGACCGAGGCGACGCGGGACAGGTAGGGCGCACCGCCGCGATAACTGACGGTCGCTGCGTCGAACCCCTCAAGGCCGTCGGCGAGGGCCATGGCCTCGTCGGCCGACAGGCACGCGAGTGGCGTGAGCGAGGTCTTGATCCCGAAGATCACCGCCCCCGTCCCGGGCAGGCGGTGCAGGGTCTGGCGCTCGGTGCGCAGGAACAGGTCCTTCGAGGGGTCGGGGAGGTAGTGCTTCTTCTCGGCGACGCCCCGCGGCAGATGCGGCTCCGGGGTGTCGTAGACCAGCCAGTTGACCCGGTACATCGGCCGGTCGACCCGGATCGCGTCGAAGATCCGGTTGACGCGGCGGGCGAGGTCGTCGCCGTAATCCGGCACCGGATCGTGAATTGCCGTCAGTGGCTTGCCCATTTTCTCGGCGAGGATCCAGCGCGCCGGGAAGCAGAGCGCCCCGGCCCGCAGCACGTACTCGCCGCCCGGACCGCCCGGCATTAGGATGCACCAGTCCTCGGCACCGAGCCGCGCGATGGCGCGCATCGGATCGTCGCGATCGAGCGGCACCGCGACGCCGTCGCGCCGGACGAGATGCTCGCCCTCGGGCGCCAGCCGCGCCCCTTTCGACACTTGGTGCGCGACAAGCGCATCGAGGAGTTCCAGCGCCGCCTCGCGCGCCGCGGGCTCGAGGCCGAGGACGATCGCGGCGCGTTCGGCCACCAGCCGGTCGCGATGGGCGACCTGTGCGCCGAAATCCGGCAGTTCGACCGTCAGCTCGGCCGGATCGATGGGAACCAGCCCCGGCGGATGCGCCGTGCGCTTCTCCATGAAGGGGACGTAAGGCGCATGATCGAGAAGCCACGGGGCGCTGTCGACGAGCGCCTTGGCGATCGGTGAGGCCGTCATCGCCGTGCTCCTTCCGAGTAATGCAGGAGGTTGAACCCCGCGAGCGCCCGGTGCACCGGCATCCAGGCCGAAGCGAAGGCGAGCCAGTCGATCCCGGCGCCCTCGGCGATGGCGCGGAGCGAGCGGCGCCCGTCGATGCCCGCGATCAGCCGCGCCGCTTCCTTCGGGATCGGCTGGCGGAACTCGAGGCCGTCGAGCGTGAGCCGTAGCTCGCCCGTCTTGGCGACATGGGCCGCCAGCGCCTGCGCGGCGACGCCGGCAAGCCGCGGCACGGCGCCCGCGCGCTGCGGGCGCGCCATCGCCTGCCCCTCGCGCCCCGCGCGGGTGGCGTAGGCGACGTGGGTCTTGATGTTGCCCGCCAGGTTCTCGGCCACGGCCGCCGCCTGCGGGCCCGAGAGGCGGGCAACCCGCTCGCGCATCTGGGGCGTGTCGGGCAGGTAGCGCAGGGGATCGTAGCGCGCGGGCTCGACAAGGCTCACGAGACCCAGCCCCGCGCGGTCGAGCGCATCGGTCAGCTCGTTGACCCGGTAGGCCCGGTCGCGGCCGTGCAGCAGCAGGTCGTAGAGCCCTGCATCCGACTGCTTGTGATCGCCGACGAAGGGGTTGCGGCCAAGCCAGTTGGTGGGCGGCAGCCGATCCAGCGCCACCTTGGCCAGCGCCACCTTCTCGGCCGGCGCGTCGCCCTCGAACAGCGCACCGAAGGCCGATTGCAGCGGGTAGACGCCGGTGCGCCCAAGCGGCGCGTAGACCATCAGGCCGACGCCGCCCTCGGGCGCCAGGGCGTCGGCAAGCGCCCGAAATCCCGCGTCGGGGTCAGGCAGGTGGTGCAGCACGCCGCAGCAGTCGATGTAGTCGAAGGGCCCGTGATCCGGCGCGGTCAAGAGGTCGCCCGTGAGAAAGCGGATCGAGCCGAGCCCGCGGGCGGCGGCGCGGGCCTCGGCCACCTCGCGCGAGGCCTGCGACATGTCGAGATAGACGATCTCGGCCGGGCAGCCGATGTCGGCGAGCTTCTGCGCCAGCATGATCAGCCCGTCGCCGGTGCCGCCGCCCGCCACCAGCGCGCGGAAGGGCCGCGACCAGTCGCGGCTGCCGCCGAACAGGAAATGGTCGATCTCGACCGGGTGCGAGGGCGAGCCCTCGATCAGGCGCGTCGATTCATCGGCCGGGTCGCGCTCGGGATAGGGATAGGTCTCGTACTGCCGCCTCACGACGTCCATCGGGCCCGTCCGATTCATGTCTGAAACCGACGCCTTCTCGGCGTTTGTGGCGCGACGTTCGTGATCAACATCGCCTAAGTGCAGATAGCACCATGGAGCGCGCGCATGAACCCGGAAATCCACCACGCCGACCGCCGCAAGATCGACCCCGCCCGCAAGCCGCGGATGAAGCCCGACAACACGCCCGACGACAACGACCGCGTCGAGACCGGCCCGACCGCGCTGGCCTTCGAGGAATGGGCGGCTGCGGGGCTGGAACTGCCGGATATCCCGGCGATGCGCGCGCATCGCCACGCGCGGCTGACCCGCGCCATCGCGCAGGCCGATATTGGCGGCATCCTGCTGTTCGACCCGCTCAACATCCGCTACGCGACCGACGCGCCGAACATGCAGCTGTGGAACACCCACAACCCGTTCCGGGCGCTGTTGCTGACCGCCGACGGCCACATGGTGCTGTGGGAATACAAGGGCGCCTCGTTCGCCTTCCTCAGCGAGTTCAACCCGCTGGTGAAGGAGGTCAGGGGCGGCGCGAGCCTGTTCTACTTCTCGACCGGCGATCGCGGCGCGGATTGCGCGCGCGATTTCGTCGCCCAGGTCGACGAGGTCATGCGCGCCCGCGCCGGGCATAACCGGCGCCTCGCCGTCGACAAGATCATGCTCAGCGGCTACCACGCGCTGGTCGAGGCCGGGTTCGAGGTGCTGGAAGGCGAAGCGATCACCGAGCGCACGCGCGTCATCAAGGGCGCCGAGGAAATCAAGGCGATGCGCTGCTCGATGCATTCGTGCGAGATGGCCGTGGCCGAGATGGAGGCCGCCTGCCGGCCAGGCCTTTCGGAGGACGAGGTGTGGTCCTATCTCCACGCCGGCAACATCAAGCGCGGCGGCGAGTGGATCGAGACGCGGCTTCTTTCCTCGGGCCCGCGCACCAACCCGTGGTTCCAGGAATGCGGGCCGCGCGTCATCCAGAACAACGAGATCGTGGCCTTCGACACCGACCTGGTCGGGGTCTACGGGCTGTGCACCGACATCTCGCGGACATGGTTCGTGGGCGACGGCGAGCCGACGGCCGAGATGAAGCGGCTGTTCCGCGTCGCGCATGACCACATCATGGGCAACATGGAACAGCTGAAGCCCGGCGTGAGCTTCACCGAACTGGTCTTCGGCGGCCACCAGCTGCCCGAGGAGTTCGTGCCCGGCCGCTACGGCTGCAAGATGCACGGCGTCGGGCTGTGCGACGAGTGGCCGATCATCTCCTACCCGCAGGACTACCGCGAGGGCGCGTTCGAAGCGGTGCTCGAGCCGGGGATGATGCTGTGCGTCGAGGCCTGCGTCCAGACGCAGGGCGGCGAGTTCGCGATCAAGCTGGAAGACCAGGTCCTGATCACCGAGACCGGCTACGAGAACATGACGCTCTACCCCTTCGACGCGCGTCTGATGGCCTGACACGCACGGCCGGCCCGGTTGCGGGCCGGCGCCGCCGATCCCGCCCCGGTGGACCGCAACCGGGGCGCGGTTTCCGCCTGATGGAAATGCCGGACCCGCGGCGCGCAGAATGATTGACTTGCGCGGCGTCTCGCGGCGGTTGCTGGGGTGGGTGAGCTGAGGGGTGGACGGCATGGTCGAATTTTCGCGGCTGACGGGGCGGGCACGGCGGCTTGGTCTTGCACTGGCGGCAAGCGCGGCGATTGCGGTGTCGCTTGGTGCGCCGAGTGCGAACGCCCAGACGCAACCGCCGGCCGAAGGCGCGATCGCGCGGCTTGCGACGCTGCACTGGCAGGCCGTGCTGCTCGAGCGCATGACGCTTGGCGCCTGCGCCAGCGCGGCCGGTGCGGACGCGGCGGCCACCGAAGCCAGGATCGAGTCGGCGCGCGCGCGCTTCGACACGGTGCTGGGGCAGATGCGCGACGGCTATGGCGCGACCATCCCCGACGAGCGCATCCGCAAGCAGGTCGAGCGCGGCCTCGACGACCTGAGCTCCCAGTGGTGGCGCTATCGCGGCGCACTGGACGGCGTGACCAGCGGCCGTGACACCACGCCGGGCGCGCTGGCGGGCGTGCGCGCCATCGGCCACGGCATGACCGAGACCGTCGACAAGCTCTATTCCGGCAGCCGCCGGGCACTGACCAAGGCGGGCGAGACCGACATGGGCCAGACCATGGGCGAGTTCTCGGCCTTCAGCCACGTGATGCAGGCCGAAAGCGCGGTCTCGGGCGCCTGTTTCGCCGGGATCGACGGCCTGCCACAGGAAATCCGCGCCGATGCCGCCCAGCAGATCGAGCTCTTCGCGGGCGAGGTCGGCAAGCTGGCGCAGAACCCCTTTGCCTCGCCCGAGCAGAAGGCGCTGGCCGCACGCTGGGACGAGGTCATGCCCAAGCTGCGTGCGGCGGCGGGCGGGACGGCGCTGGCGCCGGCTGACCTCGTGGCACTGACCGGACTGCTGGACGAATGGGCCGCGGCCTCGGACCGCCTGGGGGTGGAGCGCCGCAGCGGCCTCTGAACGCGCGTGCCTCGTGCCCGCCATGCATGACGGCCGGTCAGCGCCCGGCGCCATGCGGTACGAGATTTCATGCAATCGCCGTTGTTCCCGCGCGCCCGCCGGCTGACACTGCCGCGGGCGGGAATCGTGTTTCGCCCGCGTCGTGACGCATCGGGGCAGCTTGCGGGGGACATGAGATCATGCGCGGCGAGAAACTCTCATTCGCGGGTCATTCGGGCGAGCCGCTGGCCGGACGCTTCGACCGGCCCGAGGGGCCGATCAAGGCGGTCGCGCTGTTCGCCCACTGCTTCACCTGCGGCAAGGACATCGCCGCGGCGCGGCGGATCGCGGGGCGGCTGGCGGCGCTGGGCGTCGGGGTGCTGCGCTTCGATTTCACCGGCCTTGGGCATTCCGGTGGCGAGTTCGCGAACACCGGGTTCTCGTCGAACGTGTCCGACCTGATCGCGGCGGCCCAGCATCTCGAGTCGATGAACCTCGCGCCGCAGCTGCTGATCGGCCATTCGCTGGGCGGCGCGGCGGTGCTGGCCGCGGCCGGGTCGATCCCGTCGGTCGAGGCGGTGGCGGTGATCGGCGCCCCCGCGGATCCTGCGCATGTGCTGCACAATTTCGGCGCCGACCTCGCGACGATCCGCGCCACGGGCTCGGCCGAGGTGACCCTTGCCGGCCGGCCCTTCACCATCCGGCGCGAGTTCCTCGAGGACGTCGAGAGCCACAGCCTGATGGACATGGTGAGCGACATGCGGCGCGCTCTGCTGATCCTGCACGCGCCGCGCGACATGGTGGTGGGGATCGAGAACGCCGGGCGCATCTTCGCCTCGGCCAAGCACCCCAAGAGCTTCGTGAGCCTCGACGACGCCGACCACCTGCTGACGCGCGCCGAGGATGCCGATTACGCCGCCGGGGTGATCGCCGCCTGGGCCGGGCGCTACCTGCACCTGGGCGAGGCCCGCGACGACGGCGACGACGGCGCCCCGCCCGAGGGCGTGGTGCGCACGACCGAGAGCGACCCCGCGGGCTTCCTGCAGGATATCTCGGTGGGCCCGGGCCTCGCGCTGCGGGCCGACGAGCCGGCCTCGCTGGGGGGCAGCGGGCTGGGCGCCTCGCCCTACCAGCTGCTGGCGGCGGGGCTGGGCGCCTGCACCTCGATGACCATCCGCATGTATGCCCGCCGCAAGGGGTGGCCGCTGGAGGGCGTGAGCGTCGACGTGACCCACGGCAAGAGCCATGCCGAGGACAGCGCGGACGCCGACGAGGGCAAGCCGCGCATCGACGTCTTCCGCCGCATCGTCAGGCTGACCGGCCCTCTGGAGGAGGACCAGCGCGCGCGGCTGATGGAGATCGCCGACCGCTGCCCGGTGCACCGGACGCTCGAGGCCGGCGCGCAGGTCGAAACGGTCGAGGAGCGCGAGGACCTCGGATGATGCCGCGCGGGCCGCTGGCGGCCGAGATCTACGATACCGCGCGCCCGGTGCCGAGCTGGTGGGAGGCCTCGGCCCCGCCCGACCGTGCCCGCCCGGCGCTGGAGGGCGAGCGGACCGCCGAGGTCGCGATCATCGGCGGCGGGTATGCGGGGCTGTCGGCGGCGCGCGTGCTGGCCGGGCTGGGTATCGAGGCCGTGGTGCTC
The DNA here is from genome assembly GCF_016623495.1 of Thermohalobaculum xanthum. Taxonomy (GTDB): domain Bacteria; phylum Pseudomonadota; class Alphaproteobacteria; order Rhodobacterales; family Rhodobacteraceae; genus Thermohalobaculum; species Thermohalobaculum xanthum. The sequence continues at coordinate 298,007 of NZ_JAEHHL010000002.1, forward strand.
GAGGCCGGCGCGATCGGCTGGGGCGCATCGGGCCGCAATGGCGGTATCGCGGGCCCCGGCGGGCACAAGCTGTCGGACGCGGCCTTGCTGCGCCGCCATGGCGCCGGCGAGGTGACGCGCCACTACGCGCTTTTGGCCGAGCACCTTGCGGGGCTGCGCGAGTTCTGCGTCGAGACGGGGCTTGGCGACCAGGTGCAGGGCGCGGGCGAGATGGTGCTGGCGCATTCGCCGCGCGCGGCGCGGGGCCTCGACGCGGCGCCGCCCGGCTTCACGGCGCGGCCGGTCGCCCCCTCGGGGCGCGCCGACGTCGCGCGGTACGGCGGCGCCGTCGTGAGCCCCGCCTTCGGCATCCACCCCCTGCGATTGGTGCGTGCGCTGGCCGATGCCGCGGCCGGCGCGGGCGCGGCCGTGCTGCCCGGCTCGCCGGTCATGGCCTGGCACCGCGAGGGCGCGCAGCACCGGCTGGTCACGCCACGCGGCAGCCTGCGGGCGCGCACGGTGCTGGTCGCGACGAACGGCTTTACGCCCGACGGGCTCGACCCGGCGCTGGACGGGCGCGCCGTGCCGGTCATCTCGAACATCGCCGTCACCCGCCCGCTGACTGGGGACGAGCGCGCGCAGCACCCCTGGCTCGGCGCGGATCCCGCCGCCGACACGCGCAACATGCTCAGCTACTTCCGCCTGCTGCCCGAGGGGCGCCTGCTGTTCGGAATGCGCGGCGACGTGACCGGGGCGGATGCCAACACCGCCACGATGCGCCAGCGCGTCATCCGCCGCATCGCGCAGCAACTGCCGGGCTTTGCGGAGGCCGAGGCCGAGTATTTCTGGCGCGGGCCGATCTGCGCGACGGCGCGGCTGACACCGGCGGTCGGCTGGCTCGATCGCACGGCCCGGGTGGCCTGTGCCCTCGGCTGGCATGGCAGCGGCATCGGCATGGGCACGCTGGGCGGCCGGCTGGCGGCCGGGCTGGTCGCGGGCGCGCCCGAGGCGGAGATCCCCGCCCCGATGCGCGGCCCCGCGCCGCGCCTGCCGCTGCCGGGGCTGCGGCCGGTCTATGTGGCCGTGGCGATGAAGCTTCTGGCGATGCAGGACCGCGTCACCTGACCGCGAGGGATTGCGGCAACGCGGCCTCGCCCCCGCGAGATGTTGATCAGCCCCCGTCCCGCCTGCTTTACTGGCGGGAACAGGCAAGAAATGATTCGGAGGCGGGGCGCATGGGCGACCTGTTCCACACCGACGGCGCCGAGGGCGCCTACACCGCGTCCTCGATCGAGGTGCTGGAGGGGCTCGAGCCCGTCCGCAAGCGCCCGGGCATGTATATCGGCGGCACCGACGAGCGGGCCCTGCACCACCTGGTGGCGGAGGTCCTCGACAACGCCATGGACGAGGCGGTGGCCGGCCACGCCAGCCGCATCGAGGTCGAACTGCTGGCCGACGGGTCCTGCGCCATCACCGACAACGGACGCGGCATCCCGGTCGATCCCCATCCGCGCTTTCCGGACAAGTCGGCGCTCGAAGTGATCATGACCACGCTGCATGCGGGCGGCAAGTTCTCGGGCAAGGCCTACGAGACCTCGGGCGGCCTGCACGGCGTCGGCGTGTCGGTGGTCAACGCACTGTCCGACCGGCTGCGGGTCGAGGTGGCACGCGGCCGCCAGCTCTACGCGCAGGAGTTCTCGCGCGGGCACCCGATCGGGCCCCTGCAGCCTCTGGGCGCGGCGCCCAACCGGCGCGGCACGACCGTGGTGTTCCACCCCGATGCCGATATCTTCGGCAGCCGCGCGCATCTCAAGCCCGCCCGGCTCTACCGCATGGCGCGCTCGAAGGCCTACCTGTTCCGCGGCGTCGAGATCCGCTGGCGCTGCGCGCCGGAGCTGCTGGCCGAGAACGACGAGACGCCGGCCGAGGACAGCTTCCGCTTTCCCGGCGGGCTCGAGGATTACCTCGTCTCGACGCTGGACGGAACCGAGTTCTATGGCGAGCGCCCCTTCGCCGGGAAGGTCGACTTCGCCGAGAAGTTCGGCGCCGGCACGCCGGGTTCGGTCGAGTGGGCGATCGTCTGGACGCCGGGCCGCGACGGCGCGGTCTCGAGCTACTGCAACACCATCCCCACACCCGAGGGCGGAACGCACGAGGCCGGGTTCTGGTCGGCGATCTCGAAGGGCATCCGCGCGCATGGCGAGCTGATCAACAACCGCAAGGCCGCGAACATCACCCGCGAGGACGTGATCGGCACGGCCGCCGCGATGATCTCGGTCTTCATCCGCGAACCGGAATTCGTGGGCCAGACCAAGGATCGCCTGGCCACGACCGAGGCGCAGCGCCTGGTCGAGGGCGCCGTGCGCGATCGTTTCGACACCTGGCTGGCCGCCGATCCCAAGACCTCGGGCGCGATCCTCGACTACCTGGTCGACCGCGCCGAAGAACGCATGCGCCGGCGCGCCGAGAAGGAGACCTCGCGCAAGACCGCGACCAAGAAGCTGCGCCTGCCCGGCAAGCTGGCGGACTGCTCGGATGCCGCGCGCGATGGCTCGGAGCTGTTCCTGGTCGAGGGTGACTCGGCCGGCGGCTCGGCCAAGCAGGCGCGCGAGCGTGCCTTCCAGGCGGTGCTGCCGCTGCGGGGCAAGATCCTGAACGTGATGGGCGCGGCCGGCTCGAAGCTGGGCCAGAACCAGGAGCTGGGCGACCTGTGTCAGGCGCTGGGCACCGGCATGGGCACGAAGTACCGCGAGGACGAGCTGCGCTACGACAAGGTCATCATCATGACCGACGCCGATGTTGACGGCGCGCATATCGCCTCGCTGCTGATGACCTTCTTCTTCACCCAGATGCGGCCGCTGATCACGCACGGCCACCTCTATCTGGCGCAGCCGCCGCTCTACCGCCTGACGCAGGGCGCGAAGACCGCCTATGCTCGCGACGACGCCGAGCTCGAGCGCCTGAAGGCCGAGGGGCTGGGCGGCAAGGGCAAGATCGAGATCGGCCGCTTCAAGGGCCTGGGCGAGATGAACCCCGCCCAGCTGAAGGAGACGACAATGAACCCCCGGACGCGGACGCTGATCCGCGTGTCGATCGAGGAGGACCTCGACGAGACTGAGGGGCTGGTCGAGCGGCTGATGGGCAAGAAGGCCGAGATGCGCTTCCAGTTCATCCAGGAGAACGCGAGATTCGCCGAGGACCTGGACGTGTGACGCGCTGCTAGCGGCCCGAAGCGGCCCGCATGTCGGCGCTGATCACGAACTGGAGGAAGAGCACGTTGTCGCTGCGGTCGGGCTTGCCGCGCTCGCGCTCAAAGCGCCAGAGATACCCGAACTCGACGCGCGCGCGTTCGTCGATCTTGCGGCCCAGCCCCGCATAGACGCGGTTCTGCTCGAAGCCGCCCACCGGACCGGTTCCGGGATCACGAAGATTGAAGCGGATTTCCTCGGAGGCCGCCGCGTACCAGGCCTCGCCAAGCGGATAGGTCACCCTGAGGCCGAGACGAAGGCGCGGCAACACGCCATCGGTGTCGTCGCGGATGCGCTCGTCGAGCCGCAGCTTGTAGCCGAGGGTCAAGTCCCGGAAGCCATGAGTGTATTCCAGCGACTGCCAGGGCGCCTGCTCGTCGCTCTTGCCCGGCTCGGCGACGGTGTACTGGTAGCCCAAGCCAAGCTTCACCCTGGGCGAGGCACGGTAGAAGGCGCCGCCGTCGAGGATCAGCGACTGGAAGGCGGAGACGTTGTCCCGTGTCTGGAGCTCGCCGCTCAGCGTGGCATCCCAACGCTCGGTCAACGTCGTGTCGAGCTGGAGAGCCGCCCAGGCCTGAGCGTCTTGCTCGGCCGCAGCCGCGGGGCCCGCGCCAAGCGCAAGCAGGACCATCGTGGCGACCCGGACGCGACGCATCTTGCATTCACCCTCGACCCCCACCATCCGAGCAGCCTAGCAACCATTGGGGATCCAGGCCAACTACGCGGCCGGCACCGGACGCATTGAACCGGCTTGCCTCGGCAAGCGGAAAATGGTCTGTCCAAGCGCACCCACCGGCTCGGACGCCGCATCCCCGAGGACCCCAGCGACATGCAGCGAGTTCCCGACACCCCTGCCGCCGGCGTGATCCTGATGACGGTCGCGATGCTGATCGCGCCCTTCATGGACCTGTTCGCCAAGCTCCTGACCGAGACGGTCAGCCCGGGCCAGGCGGCGCTGGGGCGGTTCGTGGCGCAGACGGCGATCCTGTTGCCGATGGTCGTGGGCTTCGGGCAATGGTGCCGGCCGGGCCGGCTGCACGCGCTGGCGGGCGTGCTCTTGGGCACGGCGCTGCTGGCGATCAACGCCGCCCTTCAGGTCATGCCGATCGCCAACGCGCTGGCGATCTTCTTCGCCGAGCCGCTGATCCTGACGCTGCTCTCGGCCTTCATTCTCGGCGAGGGGATCGGCTGGCGGCGCCTTTCGGCGGTGCTGGCGGGGCTGGTGGGGGTGCTGGTGGTTCTGCGGCCGAACATCGACGCCTTTGGCATCGCCGCGGCCTATCCGCTGGTGACCGCCTTCTGCTTTGCCTGCTACCTGATCATCACGCGGGTGATGACGCGGCGCGGCGGCAAGCTGGCGCTGCAATTCTGGACCGGGGTCTTCGCGATGCTCACGCTGGCGGTGGCGGGGCTCGTCGGCACGCCCCTGGGGATCGCCGGGATCACCCTGGGCCCGATGGGCTGGTACGAGGCGGGCCTGATGCTGGCCATGGGCGTCACGGCGGGCGTCAGCCACCAGCTTCTGGTGCACGCCTTCGCCCGGGCCGAGGCGGGGGCGCTGGCGCCGTTGCAGTATCTCGAGATCCTGTCGGGCACGCTCATCGGGCTCTTCGTCTTCGGCGATTTCCCCGACGCGCTGACCTGGACGGGCACGGCGATCATCGTGGCGGCCGGGATCTACGTGTTCCAACGCGAGCGGACGCTGGCGCGGCAAGGGGGGACGGCATGAGACTGAAAGCGATACTCGGCGCGCTGCTCGCGGTCCTCGCGGCCTGCGACGAGCCCACGGTGATCACCCATGTCTTCCGCATGCCCAACATCCGCGAGACCGATCTCGTCGCCATGCAGGGCCCGCAGGGCATCGCGGTCGAGATGCACGGCCTGCCGTGGGAGGATGCCGACCCTGCCGCGCTGGCCGCGGCGATGAAGGGCCCCGCGGGCGCGGCGCCTATCCGCTTCGCGCATCAGCGGGTGATGGGGCCCGGCGCGCATGGCTCGCGGATGGTGCTGCACTTCAACCCCTCGGGCCCGCCCAACAGCGATCACGATTGCAGCCTGACCGCCCCGGCCATGACCGGCGCCCCGCCCGCCAAGGGCTTCACCGTGAACATGACCTTCTGCAACGGCGAGAAGATCGAGGCGCATGGCTTCCTGCGCGCGCTCGAGACGCAGCCCGGGGACTACGAGGGGTTCTCGACCGTGATGCGGCAGCTGCTGAACGTGGTGTTCCGCGAGGAAAAGGACCGCTGAGCCGTCGCCGGCGGCCCGGGGGGCGCGCAAAGGCAAGTCACTCGGCCGCGAGGCTTTCGCGCAGTTCCTCGAGTTCGAGCCACTCGGTCTCGGCGGCGTCGAGCCGGCCGCGCCGCTCGTCGAGCATCTCGGTGGCCTTGGCGAATTTCACCGGGTCACGGCTGTAGAGCTCGGCGTCCGAGAGGAGCTCCTCGAGCTTGCCGATCTCGGCGGTAAGCCGCTCGATCTCGGCGGGAAGATCGGCGAGGCGCCGCTCCTGCCGGTAGCTGAGCTTGCGGGCGGCCCTGGGCGCCTCGGCTGCCTGCGGCTTGCGCCCGGGCTCGGGCGCGGGAGCGGGCCTGGCGGTCGCGCCATCGCCCCGCTGGGCGCGATAGTCGGACCAGCCGCCGGCATAGACCGTGGCGCGGCCATCGCCTTCCATCGCAATCGTGGTGGTGGCGACGCGGTCGAGGAAGTCGCGGTCATGGCTGACCAGCAGGACGGTGCCGTCGAACTCCTCGATCAGCTCCTGCAAGAGGTCGAGCGTCTCGACGTCGAGATCGTTGGTGGGCTCGTCGAGCACGAGCAGGTTCGAGGGCCGCGCCATGATGCGCGCGAGCAGAAGCCGCGCCTTCTCGCCGCCCGACAGGGCGCCGACGGGGCCCCGGGCCTGGCGCTCGTCGAACAGGAAGTCCTTGAGATAGGCCACGACATGGCGCGGCCGGCCGCGCACCATCACCTGGTCGGAGGCGCCGCTGACCCGGGTCAGCTTGTCCTCGGTCAGCGTCTCCCACAGCGATCGCGCGGGGTCGAGCGCGGCGCGGTTCTGGTCGAACACCGCCATCTCGATGTTGGTGCCGAGCCTGACCTCGCCGCTGTCGGGCGCGATCTGGCCGGTCAGAACCTTCAGGAGCGTCGTCTTGCCTGCCCCGTTCGGGCCGACGAGGGCCACGCGCTCGCCCCGGCCGATGCGGATCGAGAAGTCGCGGAAGATCTCGCGCCCGTCATAGGTCTTCGCGATGCCCTCGGCCTCGATCACCCGCTTGCCCGAGGGCGCCGAGGATTCAAGCGCCATCGCGGCCGGCCCCTGGCGCGAGATCTGGGCGCGACGCTCGGCGCGCAGCGTCTCGAGACGGCGCAGGCGGCCCTGGTTGCGGGTGCGCCGGGCCGAGATACCGTAGACGGCCCAGTGCGCCTCCTGCGCGATCAGGCGGTCGAGCTTGTGGCGCGCGGCGTCCTCTTCGGCCCAGATCTTCTCGCGCCAGTCCTCGAAGGCCGCGAACCCCTGAGGGTTGCGCCGCACCTCGCCGCGGTCGAGCCAGAGCGTCGAGCGCGTGAGCCGCGCGAGGAAGGCGCGGTCATGGCTGATCACGGCAAAGCCCGTGCGCGTCTCGGACAGGTGGTTCTCGAGCCACTCGATCGCGGCGATGTCGAGATGGTTGGTGGGCTCGTCGAGCAGCATCAGGTCGGGCTCGCCCGCGATCAGGCGCGCGAGCGCGGCGCGGCGGCGCTCGCCCCCCGACGCGGTGGCGGGATCGGCCGCGGCGCCGACCTGGAGCCCCTCCATCGCAGCCTCGGCCCGCCAGCGCTCGGTCTCGGGCAGATCGGCGGCCACGTAGTCGCCCAGCGTCGCGAAGCCCGTGGGGTCGGGATCCTGCGGCAGGTAGGCGATGCGTGCGCCCGGCTGCACCCAGCGGGTGCCGCCGTCGGGCTCGACCAGCCCGGCCGAGATCTTGAGAAGCGTCGATTTACCCGAACCGTTGCGACCCACCACGCAGGCGCGCTCGCCCGCGCCGAGCGCGAGGTTCACGCCGGTGAATAGCGGCCTTCCCCCGAATCCGAGGGTGATGTCGGTGAGCGTCAGGAGCGGTGTCTCTGCCATGCCCGCCATGTCGCGCGGCGCGATGGCGGCGTCAAGGGGCGCCCGGCCCGGCGGGCTCTGGCATTTCGCGCCCGCCGCCCCTAGTGTCGCGCACCCGCATCCCGAAGAAGCCGAGAGTCCGATGCCGCTGAACCCCAACCTCGCCGCCGTGTTCCCGCCCCCGGTGATGGAGGCCCGCCGCTGGGTCGCCGAGACGACGTTCCCGGCGGATCGGCCGCTCCTGAATTTCAGCCAGGCGGCACCCGTCGCGCCCCCGCCCGAGGCCCTGCGCCAGGCGATGGCCGAGAAGGTGGCGACGGACGCGGACATCCATCTCTATGGCCCGGTGCTGGGCGACACCGCCTTGCGCGCCGAGATCGCCGCGCGCTGGTCGATGCACTATGGCGCCGACATCGGCGCGGGCGAGGTGGCAATCACCTCGGGCTGCAACCAGGCCTTCTGCGCCGCGGTGTCCTCGCTCTGCGGACCGGGCGACGCGGTGATGGTGCCGGTGCCCTGGTACTTCAATCACAAGATGTGGCTCGACATGAGCGGCGTGGGCTCGGTGCTGATCCCCTGCGACGGGGCCATGCTTCCCGACATCGAGGCCGCGCGCACCGCGATGACGCCCGCGGTCAAGGCGATCCTGCTAATCACGCCGAACAACCCGACGGGCGCGGAATACCCGCCCGAGCTGATGGAGGCGTTCTACGACCTCGCGCGCGAGCACGGCGCGGCGCTGATCATCGACGAGACCTACCGCGACTTCCACTCGGGCAGCGGCGCGCCGCATGATCTTTTCCGGCGCGACGACTGGCGCGACACGCTGGTGCATCTCTACAGCTTCTCGAAGGTCTTTCGCCTCACCGGGCACCGGGTCGGGGCGATCGCGACAGGCGCGGCACGGCTGGCCGAGATCGAGAAGTTCCTCGACACGGTGACGATCTGCCCAAGCCGCGTCGGCCAGTTCGGCGCGCTTTACGGGCTCCGGCATCTCGACCAGTGGGTGGCCGGGGAGCGCGCCGAGATCCTCGCCCGCGGGCGCGCGCTGCGCGAGACCTTCGCCGCGCGGCTGCCGGGCTGGCGGATCCTCGGGGCCGGTGCCTATTTCGCCTGGGTCGAGCCGCCGTTCGACATCCCCTCGGACCGGCTGGCCCGACGGCTGGTGGCCGAGCAGTCGGTGCTGACCCTGCCCGGCACGATGTTCACCCCGGCGGCCGCCGAGGGCCGCGACTGGGGCGGCGAGCGGGCCCTGCGGATCGCCTTCGCCAATGCCGATGCCGCCGGGATCGCCGTCCTCGCCGACCGCCTGGCCGCGTTCCGACCCTGATCGCGCGCCGCACACCGGGGCAGTGCGCTCTTGTCTGCCCCGGTGGGCCCGGATAACAACGCAGCCGGACGGCGCCCGTCGGGGCGTTGGGCGGAGGTGAGGCGAGAATGCTGCATTTACTGAGGCGCGGCGCGAAATCCTGGATCGCGAAGCTGTTGATCGCCCTGTTGGTGCTGAGCTTCGCCGTCTGGGGAATTGGCGACATCTTCTCGTTCCGCGGCGGCACGGCGGTGGCAACGGCGGGCGAGGAAGAGGTCACGGCGGACGAGTTTGCCGATGCCCTGGCGCGCGCCCAGGCGCGGCTGAGCCAGGAGGCCGGGCGCGCCGTGAGCTATTCGGACATGCGCGCGCTGGGCATCGACCGGCGCGTCCTCGCAAGCCTGGTGCGCGACGCGACGCTGCGCGCCGAGCTGGCGCGACTGGGCATCGCCGCGCCCGATCGCGCGGTCGCCGACGAGATCCGGCAGAACCCCGCCTTCCTCGGCCCGGCCGGCAATTTCTCGGACACCGCCTACCGCATGCTGCTGGCGCAGCAGCGCATGTCGCCCGCCGAATTCGAAAGACTGACCCGCGCGCTGATCGGGCAGGAGTTGGTCACGGAGGCCGTGTCCGGCACCGACGCGACGGCGCCCGGGCTGGCAGTGCGCATCACCGCCTGGCGCGGCGAGACGCGCAACCTGCAGCTGCTGACGCTCGACCCCAGGCTCGCGGACGACCCCGGCATGCCGGACGACGCGGCGCTGGCCGCCTTCTTCGAGGCCGAGGCCGAGCGCTTCCGCGAGCCGGACCGGCGCTTCGGGCGCTATCTGCACGTCGATGTCGCGAAGCTGGCCGAGGACGAGGCGGCGAAGCTGACCGACGACGAGCTGCAGGCAGCCTACGAGAGCGAGCGCGACCTGCATGTCACCGAGCCCACCCGCACGGTCGACCAGATCATCTTCCCGTCGCTGGCCGAAGCCGAGGCGGCGGCGGCGCGGCTCGCCTTGGGCGAGGTCGATTTCGACGGGCTGGCCGCCGAGATGGACCAGGCCGGCGACGGGCTTTCGCTGGGCGTGCTCCAGCCGGGCGACCTGCCCGAAGGGCCCGATACGGCGGTCTTTGCGCTCGAGGCACCGGGCGTGACCGGTGCGGTCGAGACACCGCTGGGCGGCGCGATCCTGCGGGTGACCGAGGTCACCGAGGGCGGCGCCGTGCCGTTCGAGGACATTCGCGACGAGATCGCCGAGCGTCTCGCCACCGAGAACGCGGTCATCCGCGCGCCCGAGGTCGCCAACGAGATCGAGGAGCTGCGCGCCGCCGGCAAGACATTGGCCGAGATCGCCGCCGAGATGGGCGGACAGGTCGCGCTGGTCGAGATCGCGGGGATCGCGCCCGACGGCACCCTGCCCGGCGGCGACCGCGCGGGCGGCGCGCTGGCCGTGTCCGAGGCGCTTGCCGAGGTGACCGACGCGCTGGACGCTGAGGAGCGCGACATCATCGAGCTGCCCGATGGCGGCTATTTCCTCGCCTATGTCGAGCGTGTCGAGCCGAGCCACATCCCCGAGCTCGACGGGATCCGCGACCGCGTCGTCGAGGCCTGGCGCCAGGAACAGATCATGGCGAGCCTCGAGGAGCGCGCGGCGCAGATCGCGGCCGGCATCGCGCGCGGCACCGGCGCGACGCTGGCGACCACCGCCGCGGGCATGGGCCGCACCGCGAGCGAGACCGGCTTCTTCCTGCGTGACGCCCCGCCGGCGAGCCTGCCTGACGCGCTGGTCCAGCCGGTCTTCGAGGCCGACAAGGGCGCGGTCCTGACCGCCCGCCTGCCGGATGGCGAGGGAGTGGTCCTGGCCGAGGTGATCGCCATCACGCAGATGGCGCCCGAGGCGCTCGAGCAGATGTCGCAGCAGATCGAGCAGGCCCTGGCACAGTCGCTCGAGGCCGACCGGGTCGAGTATTTCGCCCGGGCGCTGGAGAGCACCCACCAGGTCGCCTACTACCCGCAGGCCATCGAGAGCACCATCTCGGCGATCTCGGGCGGAGCCGGCAGCGGCGGAGGCCTGTAAGCCAGATGACGGCCGGGATGCGTATTCGGCCCGAGCGGGCCGCCTTTGCAGCGGGCTGGGCGCGCGGGGACAACCAGATCGTCTGGGCCGAGCTCGTCGCCGACCAGGACACCCCCGTCTCGCTGATGCTCAAGCTCACCGAGGCGCGGCCGATGAGTTTCATGCTCGAGTCAGTCACCGGTGGCGAGATCCGCGGGCGCTATTCCGTGATCGGCTTCGACCCGGACCTGATCTGGCGCTGCCGCGGCGAACGGGCCGAGATCAACCGCAACGCCGCCTCGGAACCCGACGCCTTCGAGCCCGAGGACCGGCCGACGCTGGCCAGCCTGCGGGCGCTGATCGCCGAGAGCCGCATCGAACTGCCGCGCGAGCTGCCGCCGATGGCGGCCGGGCTGTTCGGCTATCTCGGCTACGACATGATCCGCCTGGTCGAGCGCCTGCCCGAGCCGAACCCCGACCCGCTGGGCCTGCCCGACGCGATGATGCTGCGCCCGCGCCTGATCGCGATCGTCGACAACGTCAAGGATATCGTGACGCTCTGCGCACCGGTCTGGCACGACGCGCGCGATGCGGACGCGGCCTATGACGAGGCTGTGGCGCGGCTTCACGCCGGGTGCAACGCGCTCGACCGGCGCGACCTGGGCCACACGCCTGTCACGCCGCTCGAGACCGCGGCGGCGCGCGCCCTCGAGCCCGCATCCAACACCACCCATCCCGAGTACCTCGAGATGGTCGAGCGCGCGAAGGACTATATCCGCGCGGGCGACATCTTCCAGGTGGTGCCGAGCCAGCGCTGGGCGCTGCCGCTCGAGGTCGAACCCTTCTCGCTCTACCGCGCGCTGCGGCGGACGAACCCGTCGCCCTACATGTTCTTCTTTAACCTCGGCGGCTTCCACATCGCCGGCGCAAGCCCCGAGATCCTGGTGCGGGTGCGCGACGGCAAGGTCACGATCCGGCCGATCGCTGGCACCCGCAAGCGTGGCCGCACGCCCGAGGAGGACGAGGCGCTGGAGGCTGACCTGCTGGCCGATCCCAAGGAGCGGGCCGAGCACCTGATGCTGCTGGACCTTGGCCGCAACGACGTGGGCCGGGTGGCGAAGATCGGCACCGTCGACCCGAACGAGCAGTTCACGGTCGAGCGCTACAGCCATGTGATGCATATCGTCTCGAACGTCGATGGCGAGCTGCGCGAAGGGGTCGACGCGATCGACGCGCTGTTGGCCGGGCTGCCGGCCGGCACGGTGTCCGGCGCGCCCAAGATCCGCGCGATGGAGATCATCGACGAACTCGAGAAGGAAAAGCGCGGCGTCTATGCCGGCGGTGTCGGCTACTTCTCGGCAGCGGGCGAGATGGACACCTGCATCGCGCTGCGCACGGGCGTGATCAAGGATGGCACGCTCTATGTGCAGGCCGGGGGCGGCGTCGTCTACGACAGCGACCCCGAGGCCGAGTTCCAGGAAACGGTCAACAAGTCGATGGCGCTGATGCACGCGGCAAGCGTCGCGCGAAACTTCAACTGAGCCTCATGGGACCGGTTGCGCGTGGGGCTGGGGCGCGCCTATGCACCCCGCCCCTCACGCGGCGATCCGGCTCGGCCTGATCCCGGCGCGCCTCAGCCCGACCGCGCCCTGAGCACCGCCGAGAGCGGAACCGGGCGCACCTGCCCGCCACGCTGCAGGCTCCAGGCCACGAGCGCCCGCAATGCCTCGGCGGTCGCGGGCACCAGCACGATCTGCGGCGTTCCCTTGGCGGCGTCCGCGGTCGCGGCCTCCACCTGCTGCGCCAGCTGCGACGGCGTCGAGCGCCGCGAGACGCTGCGGTCGGCGGCCGCGAAGGGCACGCCGGCACGCCTCGCGCCCAGCTCGGCCGCGCCGCCGGCGACCGCGCGGTTCTCGAGATAGCCAAAGCCGTGCTGCGCCAGCAGCGCCATCACCGCGTCACCGGCGGCCTGCCCCGCGCTGGAGGGATAGGCCGACACCGCGACGCCCTGCGGCAGCGCCGCGAGGGCCGCGAGCGCGCGGCGCGAGGCAGCATCGGCATCGAGATCCGTCAGCAGCGCGTCCGATTCGGCCACCCGCCCGCCGAGGGTATCGGTGGGCAGCTGCACCACGACCTCGTGACCAGCCTCGCGAGCCGCCTCGGCCAGCGCGGCCGCGGCGTCATCGCCCGGCACGATGCCAAGGGTGATCGGGAATGGAAGCCCTGCCAGCATCTCGGGGGTGAGACCGCCGGGCTCGGCCGCATCGCTGACCACGAAGGCGATGGCCGGCACGCCGGCGGGAAGATCGACGTCGCGCGCATTGACCTCGAGCGCGGGACCCGCGAGCGCAAGCTCGGGCGCCGGGGGTTCGGCGGGCTCAGCGGCTTCCGCGGGCTCGGCCACGGCAGGAGCTTCGACGGGAGCGGAAGGCGCGGGCTCGGGCGAGGCGGGCGCCTCGGCCGGCAAGGCGGCCGTCTCGGCGCCAGGCGAGGGCGCGGCCGGGGCGAGCGCCGCCCCGTCGGCCGACGGGGCGGCTTCGCCCTGCGGCGCGACGGGCGCATCGCCGAGCAGAATGGCGAGCTGGTTGCGCGCATCATCGACATCGGCCGGAGGCGCAAGCTCGGACTGCGCGCCCGCATCGGCGCCGGGCGCGCCCGGCGCGCCAAGGGCCGAGGGTTGCGCCGGAGCCAGCGATAGCGGCGCGGACGGCGCAGGCTGCGCCCCGCTGGCGCCGAGATTGCCGCCCAGACCCGAGGATTCGGTTCCCGCGATCTCGGGAAGACTTGCGCCCGGGGCCGTGCCGCCGCTCGAGGGACGCGGCGCGGCTACGCCGCCCGGCGCGCCGGGCGCGGTTGCGGGCGCGCTGGCGACGGGCTGTTCCAGGGTGCCGGGCACGGTCGCTCCGGGCGAGGCCGGGCGTCCCGCGACGTCCGTCGAGGTCGCGAAAGGCGTGCGCTCGGGAATTTCGGTCAGGCCCGAGAAGACCGTGAACGCAACAACCGCCGCAGCCATGGCCACCACGGCTCCGCCCAGAAACCTTACGATCGTGATCCCGATCCCGCTGCTCCTGTGTCTCGCGTTCATCGCTCCACCCCGCTCTGCCTGCCCCGTTCGGCGTTGCTGCTGGGCCCGCCCTCCGCCCGCTTCCCTTGACGGCGGCTTGCCTGACACGGCATCTATACGCGCAACCCGGCCCAGCGGCCAACAGAGAACCCGGCTCGCCGGTCGAGAGAGACACCCCCGATGCTTCTGCTGATCGACAATTACGACAGCTTCACATGGAACCTCGTCCATTATTTCGGCGAACTCGGCGCCGAGATGCGGGTCGAGCGAAACGATGCGCTGAGTGTCGAGGACGCGCTGGCGCTCAAGCCGCAGGCAGTGGTGCTCTCACCAGGCCCCTGCACGCCGCGCGAGGCAGGGATCTGCGTCGAGTTGATCCGGCAGGCGCCGGCCGACCTGCCGATCATGGGAGTGTGCCTTGGCCACCAGGCGATCGGCGAGGCCTTTGGCGGCGACGTGATCCGCTGCCACGAGATCATGCACGGCAAGCTCTCGACGATCACCCATGACGGCACGGGGCTGTTCGAGGGATTGCCGCAGGGCTTCGAGGTCACCCGCTACCACTCGTTGACGGTAAAACCCGAGACCCTGCCCGACTGCCTGCATGTCACGGCGCGCTCGCAATCGGGCGTGATCATGGGGCTCGCGCATCGCAGCCGACCGGTCCATGGCGTGCAGTTCCACCCCGAATCCATTGCCTCCGAGCACGGCCATGCGATGATCGCGAATTTCCTGAGGCTCGCGGGCCTTCCGGCCGGCGGGCGGCGCGCGGCATGAGCGGCGATCTGAAACCCTTCATCTCGTCGGCGACGGGCCGCGCCCTGAGCCGGGCCGAGGCCGAGGAAGCCTTCGGCATCATCATGGCCGGTGACGCGAGCCCCGCGCAGATCGCGGGCTTCCTGATGGCGCTGCGCATGCGCGGCGAGGCGGTCGACGAGATCGCGGGCGCCGCCGCGGCGATGCGCGCGCGCGCCGCGAAGGTCAAGGCGCCCGACGGCGCGATGGACATCGTGGGCACCGGCGGCGACGGCAAGGGCACGCTCAACATCTCGACCGCGACGGCCTTCGTGGTGGCCGGGGCCGGCGTGCCGGTCGCCAAGCACGGCAACAAGGCGCTTTCGTCACGCTCGGGCGCGGCGGATGCGCTGACCATGATGGGCGTCAACGTGATGGTGCCCGCAGCCGTCGCTCAGGCGGCCCTCGACCGCTGCGGCATCTGCTTCATGATGGCGCCCATGCACCATTCCGCGATGCGCCATGTTCAGCCGGTCAGGGTCGAGATGGGGGTCCGGACGATCTTCAACATCCTCGGTCCGCTGACCAACCCCGCGGGCGTGACGCGCCAGCTGACCGGCGCCTTCTCGGCCGACTGGCTGCGGCCGATGGCCGAGACCCTGCTGGCGCTGGGCTCGGAGGCCGCGTGGCTGGTGCATGGCAGCGACGGGACGGACGAGATCTCGATCGCGGGGACCACCAGGGTCGCGGCACTCGAGGGCGGCCATGTCCGCGAGTTCGAGATCCATCCCGAGGACGCGGGCCTGCATCCTCACCCCTTCGAGGAAATCCTGGGCGGCACGCCCGAGGCCAACGCCGAGGCGTTCCGCGCCCTTCTGGGCGGCGTGCATGGCGCCTACCGTGACGCGGTGGTGCTGAACGCGGCCGCGGCGCTCCTGGTGGCGGGCAAGGCCGCGTCGCTGCGCGATGGTGCCGGGCTGGCGCGGGAGAGCATCGACTCGGGCGCGGCGATGGCGCGGCTCGAGGCGCTGGCGCGTGTCACGTCGGAGGCCGCGGATGGCTGACATCCTCGAGAAGATCAAGGCCTACAAGCTGGAGGAGGTCGCCGCCCGCAAACGGGCGCGGCCGCTGGCCGAGGTCGAGGACGCCGCGCGCGCAGCCCCCGCGCTGCGCCCGTTCCGCGCGGCCCTCGCGACCGCCGAGGCTTCGGAGCGCTACGGACTGATCGCCGAGATCAAGAAGGCGAGCCCGTCGAAGGGCCTGATCCGCGCGGATTTCGACCCGCCCGCGCTGGCCCGCGCCTACGAGGAGGGCGGCGCGACCTGCCTCAGCGTCCTCACCGACACGCCGAGCTTCCAGGGCGCCGACGACTACCTGGTCGCGGCGCGCGGGGCGGTCTCGCTGCCGGTGATCCGCAAGGATTTTCTCTACGACACCTACCAGGTGGCCGAGGCAAGGGCGCTGGGGGCGGACTGCATCCTGATCATCATGGCGAGCCTGTCCGACACCCAGGCGGCGGAGCTCGAGGCGGCGGCGTTCGAGTGGGGCATGGATGCGCTGATCGAGGTCCATGACCGGGCCGAGCTCGACCGTGCGCTGGCCCTGAAATCCAGGCTCCTCGGTATCAACAACCGCAACCTCAAGACCTTCGAGACGCGGCTCGAGACGACCGAGGAGCTGGCGCCGCATGTCCCGGCCGACCGGTTGCTGGTGGGGGAAAGCGGCCTTTTCACCCCGGCCGACCTTGCACGGCTGGCGCGCGCCGGGGCGCGCAGCTTCCTGATCGGCGAGAGCCTGATGCGCCAGCCCGACGTGGCGGCGGCGACGCGTTCGCTGCTGGCCAATCCCCTGCCCCGGGCCGGCGCGGCATGAGCGGCTTTACCCATTTCGACGCCGAGGGCCGCGCCCAGATGGTCGATGTCGGCGACAAGCCCGCGACCGAGCGCATCGCCACTGCGAAAGGCCGCGTGGTGATGGCGCCCGAGACGCTCGCGATGATTGTCGAGGGCCGCGCCAAGAAGGGTGACGTGCTGGCCGTGGCCCGGCTCGCCGGCATCATGGCGGCGAAGAAGACGGCCGACCTGATCCCGCTGTGCCACCCGCTGATGCTCTCGAAGGTCGCGGTCGACCTGGTGCCGCTGCCCCCGGACCGGATCGAGATCGAGGCCACGGTGAAGCTCACGGGCCAGACCGGGGTCGAGATGGAGGCGCTGACCGCCGTCTCGGTTGCCGCGCTCACGGTCTACGACATGGTGAAGGCCGTCGACCGCGGCATGCGGATCGAGGATATCCGGCTGACCCACAAGTCGGGCGGCAAGTCCGGCAGCTTCGACGCGGCATGAGGCACGCTGGATGATTCCGGTCGCCGACGCCCTCGCGCGCCTACTCGCGCTGGTCGAGCCACTGCCGGGCGAGACCGTGCCGCTGGCCGAGGCCGGAGGCCGCGTCATGCTGGACGACGCGGTGGCGACCCGTGACCAGCCGCCCTTCGACGCCTCGGCCATGGACGGCTACGCTGTGCGCGCGGCCGAGGCGGTGACGGGTGCCGACTTGGAGGTCGCCGGCCAGTCCGCGGCCGGACGCGCCTTCGGCGGCGCGCTTCCCCGGGGCGGGGCGGTTCGCATCTTCACCGGGGCGCCGGTTCCCGAAGGCGCCGACGCCATTCTCATTCAGGAAGACGCCGAGCGGCAGGGCAGCCGCGTGCGCGTCGTCACCCCGCCCGGTCGCGGCGAGTATGTGCGGCCGCGGGGCATGGACTTCCCCGCAGGCTTTCGGCTGCCAGGCCCGAGGCGGCTCGCGGCGCGGGATGTCGCCCTGCTGGCTGCCATGAACCTCCCCACTGTGACCGTTGCGCGCCGGCCCGTGGTCGCGCTGATCCCAACCGGCGACGAGCTGGTCGAGCCGGGCGAGACTCCGGGCGCGGACCAGATCGTGAGCTCGAACAATTATGGCCTCGCGACAATGCTCGCCGCGATCGGCGCCGTGCCGCGGATGTGCCCGATCGCGCGCGACACCCGCGCCAGCCTCGTCGCCGCGCTGGAAGTGGCGCGTGGCGCCGATTTCATCGTCACCCTTGGGGGTGCGTCGGTCGGTGACCATGACCTCGTGGCCGAGGTCTTCGGCGCGGAGGGGCTCGCGCTCGACTTCTTCAAGGTCGCGATGCGACCGGGCAAGCCGCTGATGGCAGGACGGATCGGTGGTTCCGTGATGCTGGGCCTGCCGGGGAACCCGGTCTCGAGCATGATCTGCGGCGAGATCTTCCTTCGTCCCGCGATCGACCGCGCGCTGGGCCTGCCAGCGCGCGCGCGGCCACGTCGCCGCGGGCGGATCGAGGCCGCCATCGAGGCAAACGGGCCGCGCGAACACTACATGCGCGCGGTGATGCGCGAAGGAGCCGACGGCGTGGCCCTGCTCTCGACCCTCTCGCGGCAGGACTCGAACCTTCTCGCGACGCTGGCCGAGGCCAATGCCCTGATCGTGCGCGCACCCCACAGCCCCGCCGCCGCGCAGGGCGAGGCCGTGGAGTTCATCGCGCTCGACTGACCCGGCTGAAATTATCCACAGGCCGGCCAGACGAAGCGCGGGATTGACACAAAACAAGAACTTAAATAGAACAGTTCGTGGGGATCGACGCGGGCTCCCTGCTCGCGCGGTGGGACGCAGGTCTATCGGGGGCAAGGCTTATGCTGACGCGAAAGCAGCACGACCTTCTGATGTTCATCCACAACCGGATCCAGCGCGACGGGGTCTCTCCGTCGTTCGACGAGATGAAGGATTCGCTCGACCTGCGCTCGAAATCCGGCATCCACCGCCTGATCACGGCCCTCGAGGAGCGCGGCTTCATCCGGCGCCTGGCACACCGTGCACGGGCGATCGAGGTGCTGCGCCTGCCCGAGAATGTCGACGGGCGCCCGGCCCGCGGCGCGTTCCGCCCCTCGGTGATCGAGGGCGATCTGGCCGACACGCGCGACGATGTCAGGCTCGAAACCAGCATGACGCAACTGGGCGAGACCCACGAGATCGATGCCGACACCTCGACCGTCCCCCTGATCGGGCGAATCGCGGCGGGTGTGCCGATCGAGGCGTTGGAACAGGGCGGCTCGCGCGTCGGCGTGCCCGCGATGATGTTGAGCCGCGACAAGGAGCATTACGCGCTCGAGGTCCGGGGTGACTCGATGGTCGATGCCGGCATCCATGACGGCGACATCGTCGTCATTCGCCGCCAGTCGACGGCCGAAACGGGCGATATCGTGGTCGCGCTGATCGAGGACCACGAGGCGACGCTCAAGCGGCTGCGCCGCAAGGGTGGCGCGATCGCCCTCGAGGCCGCCAACCCTGCCTACGGCACGCGGGTCTATCGCACCGACCAGGTGCGGATCCAGGGCCGGATGGTTGGACTGATCCGCACCTATTCCTGATCCCGGCGCCGCGCGCGGCGATGGGACCGGACACCGGCTAATCTGGCGCGGGTTGCCCGCTTGTGTCACGTCACGAGGCGGGCGCTGGTCTTTCGCCGGATGGAGCCCGGCAAGTCAGGAACCCGCTCCAACCTCGGCATCGGAGGCGGGGCCCTCCTGCCCGCGCGCTTCGCTGACGTCTTTCCGCGGCTTGCGGCGGTTCCAAAGGCGGGGCGCGCGATCGGTGCTGTGCTCGACCCTCAACCCCTCCCCCCCCCGGCCAGACAGCGATCGCGCCCGCGCGGCGCAACGCGGCGCGGCCGTAGAAGAGGCACGCGCCGGCGGGCGCCTCCGCCGCGTTGCGCGCGATCAGTAGTGTCTTCGGCGTGCACAGCGCCGCGAGTTCGCCCGGCTCGGGCCTTGTCGCGTTGACGACCTCGAGCCGCCAGCCGCCGCCGAGCGCACCCCGCAAGCTGCGGCCGTGTTCGAGCCCCGGGCGGGCCGCCGCCAAGGGCTGATCGGCGCCGTCGCCGTCGCGCCGCAGCCATGTCTCGGCGGCATAGGACTGTCCCTTGGCCCGGTCCAGCGCCCGCCCCTCGGGACCCATCAGGCCCACCAGGGCGGCATTCGGAGCGACGATGAGCACCGGGCGCTGCGGTGGAAGCCAGATCCACAGAGCGAGCCCCGCCAGGATCGGCGCGACGCCCACAAGCCGCCACCCGCCGCGCCAGAGCGCAAGCCACAGCCCGCCCAGGGCGATCAGCGCGAGATGCTCGGATGCGCCGGCCGGCACCACCCGATCCGCGCCCGGCAGCGCCGCGGTTGCGTGAGCGACACCAAGCACCCAGTCGATGCCGGCCCCCATCACACCGAGCGGTAGGCCTGCGAGCCCGAGCGGCGCGCCAAGGGCCGCGAGGATCGCCGAGGGAGCGATCACGAGCCCCATCACCGGAACCGCGCCGAGATTGGCGAGGAGACCGTAGGGCGCCAGCCGGTTGAAGTGATAGGTCGAGAACGGGGCCGTCGCCGCACCGGCAACGAGGCTGGTGATCACGAGGCCGCCCGTCCACACCAGGGCCACGCGCAGGATGCGCCCACGCAGGCCGAGTGGCGGGGCGTCCGGCGCCTTCTCCCGCCGGCTGCGCGAAAGGATCGCAAGTTGCTCGTAGCCTGCGACCAGCGCCAGCGTCGCCGCGAAGCTCATCTGGAAGCCGACATCGAAAAGGCTCACGGGCCGGACCGCGAGCACCACGGCGGCGGCAAGCGCGAGGCCGCGGAGCGAGATCGCCGGGCGGTCGAACAGCACCGCTAGGAAGGCCACGCCGACCATCACGAAGGCGCGCTGCGTCGCCACGGTCGCGCCCGAGAGCATGAGATAACCGGCCCCTGCCAGCAGCGCCGCCACCGCCGCGACCTTCTTGGTGGGCCAGCGCAGGGCAATCCGGGCGGGCAGCGCCAGCCCAAACCGGACGGCGGCAAAGACCAGCCCGGTCAGGAGCCCCATGTGGAGGCCCGAGATCGCGAGCAAATGCGCAAGGCTCGAGATCCGCAGTGCCTCGGCATCGACCTCGGCGATGCCGGCGCGGTCGCCCACGATGATCGCAGCGGCGAAGGCGCCGGACGCCCCCGAAACGGCCGCGCGGATGGCTTCGGCAAGGTCCATGCGGGTCGAGGCGAGCCAGAGCCGCAACCGATCGAAAAGCCGGTCGACGGGGCCGCCAGCATCCGTGGCCATCGCCTCGTGCGACGGGATGCGCAGCACCGGGTTGCGGCTGTAGCCGACCGCACCGATGCCCTCGAAGAAAGCGCGGGTTCCGAAATCGAACCCGCCGGGCTCGACCGGGTCGCCGGGTGGGAGCAGCGTTGCGCTGAGCCGGATGACCTCGCCGGGCCGCGGGGCATTGGTGAAGTCGAGGCCAAGAAGCGCGACGCGCAACCGCGCCGGCGTCTCCTCCTCCTCGACCCCGAACAGCGTCACGCGATCGAGCAGCACGCGCGGCGCCTCGGATGCCGAGCGGTCGAGCACCAGCACCCGCCCCTCGACCGTCAGGCCGCGGGGGCCGTCGAGCACCGGTGCGGCGACACGATGCGCATTCACAAGCGCCAGGGCATAACCCATCGACAGCGCCAGGGCGGCGAAGACCACGCCGCGCAAGACCAGATGGCCACGCACCCGCGACAGTGTCGCCGCCAGCAACGGCACGGCGGCGAGCACCGCGGTCCAAGCGGGCGGCTCGGCCGGCAGGGCGAAATAGAGCCAGATGCCCATGCCCAGGAGCACGGGCAGCCAAAGGCCGGCACGGCGCATTTCAAGCGCCAGAGCCCCTCCCCAGTCGATGCGGTGCCAGAGACCGACCTTGCCCACGCGACGCGCCTGCCCCATAACAGCCCCCGCCAGTCCCGGCGAGGCCGCGCCCATCTCGCACCCGCCGCGTTAACCGACCGTTAAGCACGCCGAGTAGACCGAGAGCGCCATGTCCGCCGAAAACAGCCCCGAGACCGCACCCGTCGTCACCCGCTTCGCGCCATCACCCACGGGCTTCCTGCATATCGGAGGGGCGCGCACCGCGCTCTTCAACTGGCTGTTCGCGCGTCATCACGGCGGGCGCTTCCTGCTCAGGATCGAGGACACCGACCGCGCGCGCTCGACCCCCGAGGCGACCGCCGCGATCTTCGAGGGATTGCGCTGGTTGGGGCTCGACTGGGACGGCGAGGCGGTGAGCCAGTTCAGCCGCGTCGAGCGCCACGCCGAGGTCGCGCACGAGATGCTGGCCCGTGGTGCTGCCTACAAGTGCTTCGCCACCAAGGAAGAGATCGACGCCTTCCGCGAGGAGGCGAAGGCCGCGGGTCTGCCGCCGCTGTTTATCTCGCCGTGGCGCGATGCCGACCCGACGACGCACCCCGACGCGCCTTACGTGATCCGCCTCAAGGCACCGCGCGAGGGTCAGGTCACGGTCGAGGACAAGGTGCAGGGCACGGTGACCTGGGCCGCCGAGCAGATGGACGACCTGATCCTGCTGCGATCAGACGGCACGCCCGTCTACATGCTGGCGGTGGTGGTCGACGACCACGACATGGGCGTCACCCACGTGATCCGCGGCGACGACCACCTGACAAACGCCGCGCGCCAGAGCCTGATCTACCGCGCGATGGGCTGGGAGACCCCGGTCTTCGCCCATATCCCGCTGATCCACGGGCCGGATGGCGCCAAGCTGTCGAAGCGGCACGGCGCACTGGGGGTCGAGGCCTATCGCGATATGGGCTACCTGCCGCAGGCGATGCGCAACTATCTCGCGCGACTGGGCTGGAGCCATGGCGACGACGAGTTCTTCACGACCGAGCAGGCCATCGCGTGGTTCGGGCTGGAAGCGGTCGGCCGCAGCCCGGCGCGCTTCGACTTCGTGAAACTCGAGAGCCTCAACGGCCAGCACATCCGCTCACTGGACGACGACGCGCTGATGGCCGAACTGATGAGTTTTTGTGCAGCGCAAAACATCGTGATCGACGCGAGCCGCCGCGAGGCGCTGCGACAGGCGCTGCCGGGACTGAAAGAGCGGGCCAAGCTGCTTCCGCAACTTGTTGATCTTGCTTATTACATCCTGGCGGATCGTCCGCTCGAGCCGGACGAGAAGGCGGCCAAGTTCCTGGATGCGGACGGGTCTGCGACACTCGCTCGTTTGACGCCGCACCTGCAAAATGCTAGCGACTGGACCGCAGGAAAACTGGAAGAAATCGTCCGTTCCTTCGCCGAGGGAGAAGACATCAAGCTCGGCAAGGTTGCGCAGCCACTGAGGGCCGCCCTCACCGGACGCGCAATCAGCCCAGGGGTCTTCGACGTGATGGAGACGCTGGGCAAGGCTGAGACACTGGCGCGCCTGGGAGATGTTGCGCCGGATCCGGCCTGAGGACCGTCTGCCCGCCTGCACGAGAAAACGCCGGCAAGGGGACGTCATCAGCGACCCCGTGCCTCCAGAAAAAAGGGTAGCTATCATGGCCGACGCATCCAGCCGCACTGCAACGCTCACCTTCGATGGCAAGTCCATCGAACTGCCGGTGTACGACGCGGTCCACGGCCCGTCGGTGATCGACATCCGCAAGCTCTACGCGGACATGGATGTCTTCACCTACGACCCCGGCTTCACGTCGACGGCGAGTTGCGAGTCGACCATCACCTTCATCGATGGCGACAAGGGCGAGCTGCTCTATCGCGGCTACCCCATCGACCAGCTGGCCGAGAAGAGCCACTTCCTCGAAGTCTGCTACCTGCTGCTGTTCGGCGAACTGCCGAACGCCGCGCAGCTCGAGGACTTCGAGAACCGGGTGACCCGGCACACCATGCTGCACGAGCAGATGGTCTACTTCTTCCGCGGCTTCCGGCGTGACGCGCATCCCATGGCCGTGATGTGCGGCGTGGTCGGCGCGATGTCGGCCTTCTATCACGACTCGACCGACATCACGGACCCCTGGCAGCGCGAGGTCGCGCAGATCCGCCTGATCGCCAAGATGCCGACGATCGCGGCCTGGGCCTACAAGTACTCGATCGGCCAGCCCTTCATCTACCCGCGCAACGACCTCGACTATGCGTCGAACTTCCTGCACATGTGCTTCGCCACGCCGTGCGAGGAATACGTCGTCGACCCGATCCTGGCCCGGGCCATGGACCGGATCATGACGCTGCACGCCGACCACGAGCAGAACGCCTCGACCTCGACCGTGCGGCTTGCGGGGTCGAGCCACGCGAACCCCTTCGCCTGCATCGCCGCCGGCGTCGCCAGCCTGTGGGGGCCCGCGCATGGCGGCGCGAACCAGGCCTGCCTCGAGATGCTGCGCGAGATCGGCTCGCCCGACCGGGTCGACGAATACGTCAAGAAGGCCGAGGACAAGAACGACAGCTTCCGGCTGATGGGCTTCGGCCACCGCGTCTACAAGAACTACGACCCGCGCGCGAAGGTGATGCAGGAGACGGCCAAGGAGGTGCTCGACCTCCTGGGCGTCAAGGACAACCCGATCCTGCAGACCGCGCAGGCGCTGGAGAAGCGGGCGCTCGAGGACGAGTACTTCATCTCGAAGAAGCTCTACCCGAACGTCGACTTCTACTCGGGCATCATTCTCGAGGCGATGGGTTTCCCGACCGCGATGTTCACGCCGATCTTCGCGCTGTCGCGCACGGTCGGCTGGATCTCGCAGTGGAAGGAGATGATCGAGGACCCGGTGCAGAAGATCGGCCGCCCGCGGCAGCTCTACACCGGCGCGCCGATGCGCGACTACATCGACATCGAGAAGCGCTGAGGGCTATCTCCGGCCAATCTGATCTGGGGCGCGGATGGCGAGGGCCGTCCGCGCCCTTCGCTTTCCGGGGCACATCTTCTGCCCACGGGGGCACTCGCCAGAGGCTCAGCCCGAGCCTTGCGCCGCGCGGTCGAGAACCCGCAGAACCGAGCGCGCGGCCCTGATCGAGGGCGCCTCGGCACCACGCCCCAGCGCCGACAACGCGGCGTCGGCGGCAGCGAGCTGAGCCGCGCGCTCGGGCGTGTCGGAGAGGAGCGGCGAGACCGCTGCGGCAAGCGCCTCGGGCGTTGCGGCCTCCTGGTAGAATTCCGGCACCGCGCGGGTGCCCGAGGCGAGGTTCACGAGGTTTGCCGTCTCGATCCGCAGGAGCCGCCGCACGATCATCGCGGTCAGCGGCGCGGCCTTGTACGCGGCCACATGGGGCGTGCCGCCCGCCGCCATCTCGAGCGTCACGGTCCCCGACGCCACCAGCGCGGCATCGGCGGCCGCGAAGGCCGCGCGTTTTTCAGCCTCGCCCATCTCGGGGGTCACGAAGACCGGCGCGAGGTCACCGAAACCCGCCGTCACCTCGGTCGCCACCGTCTCGGCCACCGGCACGACGATCCGCAAGCCGGGATGCGCGGGAACCAGCAGGCGCACGCTGTCGACGAAGAGCGGCATCAGCCTGCTCACTTCCCCCCTGCGCGAGCCGGGCGCGACCAGCAGGAGCGGCGCGTCGGCGGCAATGCCGTGGCGCTGACGAAAGGCCGCGAGGTCGGCGGCGGTGACCGGCGCCCTCTCGGCGATCGGATGGCCGACGAAATCGCAGGTCATGCCGGCGGCTTCCATGTAGGGCGGCTCGAAGGGCAGGAGCGCCAGCACGTGGTCGACATGGCGCGCCATCTTGGCCGCGCGACCAGGCCGCCACGCCCAGACCGAGGGGGCGACGTAGTGCACCGTGGGAATTGCCGGGTTGGCGGCACGCACGCGCTTGGCGACGCGCAGGCTGAAGCTGGGGCTATCGACCGTCACCAGGACATCGGGCCGCCGCGCAAGCACGTCATCCGTCACTTCGCGCAGGCGCCGCAGGATCGACGGAAGGCGCGGAAGCACCTCGGTAATGCCCATCACCGAAAGTTCGGAGATGTCGAAGAGGGAAACGAGCCCGGCCGCCTGCATCTCGCGCCCGCCAATGCCGGCGAAACGAACATCCGGGCGCTGGGCCTTGAGAGCGTGCATCAGTGCGGCACCGAGCCTGTCGCCTGACGGCTCGCCCGTGACGAGATAGACCAGCGGGCCGCTCATCCTCCCTCCGCCAGGTCGCTCGGCAGCGCCCCGAAGACGAAGAGGCCAAGGCGGTCCGCGGCCTCGCGCGTCGCCTGCGGGTCGAGCAGATGAATCTCGCCTGCCGCGCCGACGATGCCGCGCAGCCCGGCACGGGCCGCCCCCTCGACCGTCGCCGGGCCGATGGTGGGCAGGTCGAAGCGCCGGTCCTGCCCGGGCTTGGGCGCCTTCCACAGCACGCCCGACGGTGGCGGCGCGGCCCGCCGCCGCTCGGCCGGGAGTTCGGCGATACGAGCGAGCATGAGATCCGTCCCCTCGATCGCCTCGACCGCGAGGCAGAGCCCGCGCGCGACCACCGCCCCCTGCCCCACGTCGACCGGGCCGAGCGCCGTCACGATGGCCGCCGCGCGCGCGGCATCCTTGAGGTCGGCGGCGGACGGTGCATGACGGCCAAGCGCGCCGCGCGGCAGGGTGAGCTCGTCGCCCAGGATCTCGGCGGGCGAGATGAGGCGCAAGCCGCGCTCCTCGAAGACCGCGCCAAATCCCCTCAGCATCGCGTCGTCACCGCGTGCCAGCAGCCTCAGCGCGCGCCCCAAGAGCCTCAGAGCGGTCCAGTCGACCCGCCAGGGCCTCAGTCGCGGCCGGTTCATGGCGCCGGCGAAGACGACCGTCTCGACGCCGGCACGGCGCAGCGCCGAGAAGAGCCGCCCCGCGCGCTCGAACTCGTGGCGCTCGATCGGATGGGCGGCCATCCAGGTTTCCTCGCAGCCGGGAAAGACGATCAGGAGGTACGGAAGGCCTGCCTCGCGCCGCGCCTCGGCCAGTCGCTGGGGCAGCGTGCCGCGCCCCGCGATGATCGCGAGGCAGCCCGGCGGGCCAGCCTGGCCGCCCGAGCCGGCAGCGCCCGCCACCGCGTCAGACCTCGCGCGGGGTGCAGAAGCTGCGCGCGCTGTCGGCGAGGATGAAATCGGTGATCAGGCGGACGGCCGGGACATCGGCGAACTCGGCGGCAATGCGCGAGGCCCGCTCGGCAAAGGAGCCCTCGCCCGAGAAGATGCCACGATAGGCCGCGCGGATGGCGTGAATGGTCTCGCGGTCGAAGCCGCGCCGCTTGAGGCCCACGAGGTTGAGCCCGCCGAGCTCGGCGCGGTTGCCGATGACCGACCCGAAGGGGATGACGTCCTTCTCGACCCCGGACATGCCGCCCACCATTGCCTGGGTGCCGATGCGCACGAACTGGTGCACGGCGCACAGGCCGCCGAGAAAGGCGAAATCGCCGACCTCGACATGGCCGGCCAGCGTCGCGTTGTTCGCGAGGATCACGTTGTTGCCGATCTGGCAGTCATGGCCGACATGGCTGCTCATCATGAACAGGCAGCGGTCGCCCACCCGCGTGACCATCCCGCCACCGGCGGTGCCGGGGTTGAGGGTGACGTGTTCGCGAATCATGCAGGATTCGCCGATCTCGAGCCGACTGGGTTCGCCCGCGTATTTGAGGTCCTGCGGCTGATGCCCGACCGAGGCGAAGGGCCACACGCGCGTGCGGGCGCCGATGCGCGTGCGGCCAGCCACGGCGACATGGCTGATCAGCTCGACGCCGTCGGCCAACTCGACCTCGGGGCCGACGACGCAATAGGGGCCGACGCGGACGCCCTCGCCGATCTTCGCACCATCCTCGATGATTGCGGTCGGGTGGACGCTCACGCGCCACCTCCGCCGCGGCGGGTGTCGTTCTCGTCGATAATCATCGCCGAGAACTCGGCCTCGGCAGCGATCTCGCCGCCGACCTTGGCCTCGCCCCAGAATTTCCAGATCTTGCCGCGCCCGCGCAGGATGGTGACATGCAGCTCGAGCACGTCGCCGGGGACGACCTTGCGCCGAAAGCGCGTCTTGTCGAGGGTCATGAAGTAGACGAGCAGGTTCTCGTCGACCTTGCCCAGCGTATCGACAACCAGAACCCCTGCGGTCTGCGCCATCGCCTCGACGATGAGCACCCCGGGCATGATCGGCTCGACCGGGAAATGACCCTGGAAGTGGGGCTCATTGGTCGTGACATTCTTGATGCCGACCGCGCCCTTGCCGGGGTCGATCCCCACGACCTTGTCAATGAGGAGGAACGGATATCGGTGCGGGATCATGCGCTTGATCCGCGCGAGATCCGCGACGCCGCCAGCCTCCGTTCCAACACCCTTTTCCATGGCGCTCCTCGACCCGACCTATCCAGCTGCCTTTTCGTGATCGCAAGGCGGGCTCACAAGGTCAAGCGCGAATGCCGCGCGCATGGCGGCTACTCGGCTTCCGCCGGAGCCTGCTCGGCGTCTTCGGGCGGAAACACCGCGCCTGGCACGGGAGTTGCGCCGGGCATCCCCTCGCCGGGGGTCTGTCCGCCGGGCATACGCGCACCGGGCTCGTCCGGCATCACGACCACCGGGACGCTGACCCGCTCGTCGAAGAGCTCGATGGCGCGCGCGGTCACGTCGATCGACTCGTCTACCGCCAGCACGCTCTCGGCATCGATCACCGCGAGGGCACCACGCTCGACACGCACCTCCTCGAGGATGGGGCCGAGCGCCTCGACGAGGTGCCGGCGTGCATCGCGATAGGCGCGCTGCAGCGATGCCGCGAGGCTCTGGGCGCGGCGGCGCTCCTCGCGCACGCGCTGGTCGAAGGCCGCGACCCGCAGTTCGAACTCGTCGCGCGACAGCGTTGTGCGCAGGCGGGTCAGTTCCTCCTCCTCGGCGGCGAGCTCGAGCTTCACCGCGTCGATCTCGCGCTGCAAGGCGTCGGTCGCGGACTGCTCCGACGCGGCAAGGCGGCGCGCGGCGCTTGCCTCGTCCAGCACCTGCCCGCGGGAAACGACGAGGACCTGGGTCGACTGCGCCCCGGCGGGCGCCGCTAGCCGGAGCCCGCCGCCCGGCGCGGGGCTGACCAGTGCGAATGTCACTGCCATCAGGCCCGCCAGCGCGATCCTGCCCGCCGGCGAGAGGAGGCGTGGGGCGCGGGCAGCGCGGGCCACCGGCTTAGAACCGGGTCCCAATCGACAGCCGGAACAGCTCGCTTTCGTCATAGCTCTTGTCGATGACCGGGACGCCGAGGCTGAGCTCCAGTGGACCGAAGGGCGTGTCGATGAACAGCAGGCCGCCCGCGGCCATGCGGAAGTAGAGCTTGTCGTCGATCACCGTCGGGGGCGGGTTGTAGACGGTCTGGTCGAGATGCCAGACCGTGCCCGCATCGACGAAGGCACCGCCGTAGATGCCAAGCTCGTCAGGCAGACCGATCGGGAAGGACACCTGGAAGCGCGCCGCCAGCATGTAGTTGCCACCGAGCGCGTCGTCCGTTCTTATGTCGCGCGGGCCAATACCCTCCTGCGCGAAGCCGCGCAGGGTATCCGAGCCGAGGAAATAGCGTTCGGTGACGCGCGTGTTGGGGCCGAAGCTGTAGATCCCCGCGGCCTCGAGTTCGAGGCTGGCGACCACTTCGTTGTCGAAGAAGCCCTGCCAGCCCTTCGCCGTCGCCCGCGTCCGGATGAACCGCGAGTCGCCGCCGAGGCCCGCGACCTCCTGATCGAGCGACAGCAGGTAGCCATCGGTCGGCTCGATCTCGTCGTTGCGCTGATCGTAGCTCAGGCGATAGCCGACGAGCGAGGTGTTGCGCTTGCCCTCGTCCGCCTTGATCGCGGGCGACGCATTCGAGGCGACCGTGATGTCGTCGTGCAGGAAGCTGTAGCGCAAGCCGAGATCCGTCCGCTCGCCAAGGGGGAACCCGATCGAAGGGGTCACGCCGGCACGCTTCTGCTCGAACGACGACTCGTCCGAGCGGTCATCGTCGAGATAGAAGGCCCGGAAGCTCGCGGAGAGGTCGCGATCGAGCACGCGCGGCTCGACGAAAAGGAAGTCGTAGAGCTGCGTGTCGCCCGCCGCCGTCACGCCGACCTGCACGGTCTGGCCGCGGCCAAGGAAGTTGCGCTCGGTGACACGCACGTTTCCGATCGGACCAGCCGAGGTCGAGTAGCCGATACCGAAGCTGAGCGAGCCGGTGGAGCGCTCGGCCACCTTGACCTTCAGCACCGCGCGATCTTCGGCCGAGCCCTGCACGGCCTCGATGTCGACGCTGCTGAAGAAGTCGAGCGCGCGAATGTTGCGCTGCGCCTCGCGCACGCGGCGCGCATCGAAGGCATCGCCCTCGACGAGATCGATCTCGCGGCGGATGACGCGGTCAAGCGTCGCCGTGTTGCCTTCGATCTCAATGCGCTCGACGAAGATCCGGCTGCCTTCCTGGATCTCGAAGATCACGTCGACGGTCAGCGCCTCGGTGTTCCGCGTCGGCCGCGGGCGAACCTGCACGAAGGCGAAGCCCTTCTGGCCCGCGAGATCGGTCATCTCGTTCGCGATCTCTTCGACGCGCGTTGCGTCGTAGGTGTCACCGGAGAGGTCGTCGGGAATGAGCGCGAGAAAATCCTCGGGGTTCAGGCCGCGCGCCGAGACATTCACGTCCAGCGCGCCGAACGCGTAGACCGGGCCTTCGCTCACGGTGAAGGTGATGTAGAAACCGTCCCCGTCGGGCGCGAGTTCGGCGGTCGCCGACAGCACCGTGAAGTCGGCATAACCGCGTTCAAGGTAGAACTGGCGCAGCAGCTCCTTGTCGAGTTCGAGCTTGTCGGGGTCGTAGACATCGCTCGACAGGAACGAGGCGAGGATGCCTGACTCGGACGTCTCGATCACGCCGCGCAGGCGCCGGTCCGAAAACACCTCGTTGCCGACGAAGTCGATCGAGTTCACGCCGGTCAGATCGCCCTCGTCGATCTCGAAGACTAGGTCCACGCGGTTCTCGGGCCGCTCGATGATGACGGGCTCGACCTTCGCGCCGTAGCGGCCGGTGCGGCGATACACCTCGATGATGGCCTGGGCGTCGGCCTCGGCCGCGGACAACGTGAAGGGAAGCCTGGGGCGCAGGCTGATGATCTGCTGGAGATCCTCGTCCGCGAGGGCGTCGTTGCCCTCGAACGCGATCTGGTTGATCGAGGGGTTCTCGGTCACCTCGACCACGATCGCCCCGCCCTCCTGAATCACGCGCACGTCGCTGAACAGGCCGGTATCGAACAAGCGCCGCACCCCGTTGTTCAACGCCTCGGCGGTGAGCGGCGTTTCCGGGTCGATCTGCATGTAGGCGAGGATGGTGCCGACCTCGATGCGCCGGTTGCCCCGGACGACGAGAGACTGCCGGTCGGACTGCTCTGACTGGGCCAAGGCGGACCCGACGGTGAGACGTCCCAGACGGTCGAGACCGGGGTCCGGCATCAGTGCCATCAGCGGCAGCAAGATGCACGTGACGGCCCGCAACATGGCACGGGCGCGAAGGCCCACTCTTGCTCGCGGCATTCTTACCCCCTCTGCTCGCAGCGCTCCGTTCACGCGGACCGTCTGCTTGCAGCGCCTGTCCCGATATGCGTCGTTCCGGCCCTAGAGCCTCGCCAAGTCATTATACGTTGCGAACACCATGAGCAACAGCACGAGCGAGAGGCCGATCATTGTCCCGACACGGATTGCGAAGTCGCCGACCGGCCGGCCCCGGATCGCCTCGAACGCATAGAACATGAGGTGCCCGCCGTCGAGCACGGGCACTGGAAACAGGTTCAGCAACCCGATCGAGGTCGAGATGATCGCGATCAGGTAGGCGAACGACATGAAGCCTTCCTCGGCCTTCTCGCCCGAGATCTGGGCGATGCGGATCGGACCACCCAGCTGGCCCGTATCAGCATCCGCAAAGATCATGTCGCCGACGTAATTGAAGGTGCCCGTGACGATGCCCACGGTCTGCGCCACTCCGGAAAGCATCGCCTCGCCAAGGGTCCGTGCCTCGAGCGTCGGATTGATCCCGCCGAGACCGATGGCGCGCACGCCGATCGTCGGCAGCGGCTCGATCTCGCGGGTGACCGGATTGGTCCGCTCGACGATGTCGGGCATGAAGCGGAAGGTCATCGGGACATCGTCGCGGAGGATGTCGATGACGATTTCCTCGCCGAGAGCCTTGGTGGCGGTGACGACCTGGAGGTCGTAGAAGCTCGCGACCGGCTCGCCATCGACCTCGACGATCACGTCGCCGGCGACGAGCCCCGCGCGGGAGGCCGGCATGCCCGGATTGACGAAATCGATCCGCGAGGCGAGGCGATAAGCGACCGGCACGGTCAGCCGGCGGTCGCCGCGCTCGACCACGACATCGACCTGCTCGCCATTGGCGCGGACGAAGGCTGAAATGATCTCGCCGAACGTCTCGACGGGTTCGCCATCGATCTCGAGGACCCGGTCGCCGGGCTGAAGGTCAACCTGGCCCGCGAGTTCGGGGCGCAGCTCGCCGATCACCGGATCGTTGCTAGCCTTGCCCACCGCCAGCGACAGCGCCACGAACAGCACGAACGAGAGCGCGAAGTTGAAGACCGGCCCCGCGGCCACGGTTGCAGCCCTGCGCCAGAGGCTGGCGTTGTGGAAGGCGTGGGCGCGTTGTTCCGCGGTGAGGTCGGCGTCGTCGGCCTTGCCCGCGCTGGCGGGGTCCATGTCGCCGACGAAGCGGACGTAGCCGCCAAGGGGCAGTGCCGCGACCTGCCAGTGGGTGCCGCGCCGGTCGCTCCATCCCCAGAGCTTGGGGCCGAAACCGATCGAGAACACCTCGGCACGGATGCCGCACCATCGGCCGACGATGTAGTGGCCGAACTCGTGCACGAAGACGACGATGCCAAGCACGATCAGGAAGGGAACGATGGTGCCGAGCGCACCCCCGATCACCGGGATGGCGGACAGCAGTTCCATACGTTCACTCCCTTTCCAGCATCAGGCTGCGAAGCGCCCGACGAGTTCGCGCCCCACCCGGCGCGCTGCCGCATCGGCGGCAAAGACGTCCTCGAGATCGTGCGCAACCGGAAGATCGTCAAGCCGATCCATGGTTTGCGCGACCAGGCCCGCCATGTCGAGAAAACCGATCTGCCCCGCGATGAAGGCATCGAGCGCCACCTCATGCGCGCCGTTGAGCACGCAGCCCGCAACCCCGCCATCGGCCATCGCGCGTCGGGCGAGGGCGAGCGAGGGGAAGCGTTCCTCGTCCGGCTCCTGGAAATCGAGCCGCCCGAGGCGGGCGAAATCGAGCCGGTCGACCGGCAGCGCCGCGCGCTCGGGCCAGGTCAGGGCATGACCGATCGCGACCCGCATGTCGGGCGGCCCGAGATGGGCAAGGATCGAGCCGTCGCGGAACCCCACCATCGAGTGGATGATCGATTGCGGGTGGACGATGACCTCGATCTGGTCGGGCGTCACCTCGAACAGGTGCGACGCCTCGATCATCTCGAGCGCCTTGTTGAACATCGACGCCGAATCGATCGAGATCCGCGCGCCCATCGACCAGTTGGGATGGGCGACCGCCTCGGCCACCGTGACCGCCGCCATCTGGGCGCGGGTGTGATTGCGGAACGGGCCACCCGAGGCCGTCAGGATCAGCCGCTCGATCGGACAGTCGCGCTCGGCAGCGATGCACTGGAAGATCGCGTTATGCTCGCTGTCGACTGGCAGCAGGCGCGCGCCCGACCGGGCTATCTCGGCGAGGAACACGGACCCGGCGGCGACGAGGCATTCCTTGTTGGCGAGCGCGATGGTGGCCCCGGTCCGCGCGGCCGCAAGCGTCGGCGCGAGGCCCGCGGCGCCGACGATCGCCGACATGACCCAATCGGCGGGACGGGATGCCGCCTCGGTCAGCGCATCGCCCCCTGCCGCCGCCTCGATCCCGGACCCCGCGAGCGCCGCGCGCAGATCGGCAAGGCGCGACGGATCGGCGGTGACCGCGACCTGGGCGCCGAGCGCCCGCGCCGCGCCGGCAAGGCCCGCGATATTGCCGTTTCCGGTGACCGCAACCGTCTCGAACCGCTCGACGCCGAGGCTCTCCATCACCGAGACCGTGTTGCGCCCGATCGAGCCGGTGACGCCGAGAATGCTGATCCGTTTGCGCTCTGCCATCATTCTTCCTGTCAGCCCCGCCTTGGCGGTGACATTCTCATCGCATCCACAGCCGGTCACGACCAGATAAAAACCGTCTGTCCGCGCCAGAGCGTTACAACTGCAACCACAAGTGTGGCCGCAGTGAGCCCGTCGAGCCGGTCGAGCACGCCACCATGTCCCGGCAGGATGCGCCCGGAATCCTTGACCCCGAAATGGCGCTTGACCGCCGACTCGGCGAGGTCACCCGCCTGCGCCAGCGCCGAGCAGACCGCCGAGACGGCGCAGACCTCGCCATAATAGGTGCCGGTGGTCGCCCATGAAAAGACGCCGCCCGACAGGAATGCGAGCGCGACTGCCCCCAACGCGCCGGACCAAGTCTTGCCGGGGCTGACCCGGGGCCAGAGCTTCGGACCGCCGACCAGCCGCCCGGCGAAATAGCCGCCGATATCGGAGGCGGCAACCACGAGCACAATCCAGGCGCAGGCCAGCACGCCGAACGGGTCCGTCAGCCTGAGCCAGAGGAAGGCAATGCAGGCAGTGCCGAGATAGGCGAGCCCGATCGCCGCCCACGCCGCATCGCGCGGGCGCGCCGCAAGGCCGTCGCGCAGCGCGGCAGCGACGATCACCGCGACGAGGATCGCGATCCCCGCGCTCCAGCCGATCAAATAGCTCGCAAGAACCGCCGCCGCCGACCCAAGCACCGGAAGCGCTGCACCCAGCCCCGGCACGGCACCGCGGTAGCGCGTGATCGACGCCCATTCCCAGAGCATGAGCGCCGCCAGCGAGGTCGCAAGCAGCGCGGCCCAGATGCCGCCGAGTGCCACGAGAACGAAGGCGACGCCACCCGCGACCAGCGCCGAGACGATACGCGACCGCAAATCCGCAAAACGTGTGCCGGGTCCTGTCACCGCAGCGGGCATCAGCGTTTCGGCCCGTCACACCGCCGCGCTGACGGCGCCGAAACGTCGTTCGCGCGCCGCGAAGCTTTCGAGAACCTCGCGGAACCGCTCGGGCGTGAAATCGGGCCAGCATTCCTCGACGAAGGCGTATTCCGCATAAGCCGACTGCCAGAGGAGAAAGTTCGAGATCCGCATCTCGCCGCTCGTGCGGATCACGAGGTCAGGGTCCGTCACACCCGCGGTCCAGAGGTTCTGCGAGACTGTCGCCTCGTCGATCTTGTCGGGATCCAGCCGTCCCTCCGCCACTTCGACCGCCATCCTGCGCACAGCATCGAGCATCTCGGCGCGCGCGCCATAGGAGACGGCGACCTGCAGCAAGAGGCCGTCATTCCCGGCCGTGCGAAGCTCCATCTGCGCCATCGTCCGGCGCAGATCGGCCGGCAGCCGGTCGCGCTGGCCGATGAACCGCACGCGAGCGCGCATCCTGTCGAGCTCGTCGACCTCGCGGACCACGAAGCGGCGGAAGAGGCGCATGAGCACCTCGACCTCGTAGTCCGGCCGCCGCCAGTTCTCGGTCGAGAAGGCGAAGACCGTGAGCGATTCGAGGCCAAGTTCGGCGGCGGTTCGGACGATCTCGCGCAGCCGGTTCACACCGGCGAGATGCCCCGCCGAGCGCGGCAGCCCGCGCCGCTGCGCCCATCGGCCGTTGCCGTCCATGATGATCGCGACATTCGCGGGCAGACCGTTCACCGCCGGTCCCGCGGTCTCGTCAAGGTTCATCCGTGCCCACCCTCGTCCCGGTCCCGCCGTGCTGCACCAAGGCCGGCCGGGACGGCCGGTCGATGCGAGTGGCGTCAGACCTGCATGATCTCGGCCTGCTTCGTCTCCAGCGCCGTGTCGACCTTCTTGATGGCCGCATCGGTCATCGCCTGGATCTCGTCATGCCAAAGCTTCTGATCGTCCTCGGACATCCCCTGAGCCTTGGCCTTCTTGATCTGGTCCATGCCGTCGCGCCGAACGTTCCGAATCGCAACACGCGCCTGCTCGGCATATTGACCGGCAACTTTGGTCAATTCGCGGCGGCGCTCCTCGTTGAGCTCGGGAATTGGCAGACGCAGCAGCGTGCCGTCCACGACCGGGTTG
Source organism: Thermohalobaculum xanthum (assembly GCF_016623495.1). Classification (GTDB taxonomy): domain Bacteria; phylum Pseudomonadota; class Alphaproteobacteria; order Rhodobacterales; family Rhodobacteraceae; genus Thermohalobaculum; species Thermohalobaculum xanthum. Next base: position 333,447 of record NZ_JAEHHL010000002.1, read on the forward strand.
ATGCCTAGCCCGGAGGAGCGGATCGCCTTCTCGACCTTTCCAACCAGCGACTTGTCCCAGACCGAGATGGTGATCATCCGCGGTTCGGGGACGTTGACCGTCGCGACCTGGTTGATCGGGGTGTTGGCGCCATAGGCGTCGACCATCACCGGCTCGAGCATCGCCGCAGAGGCCCGCCCGGTGCGGAGGCTCGCGAATTCGGTGCGCAGCGCGGCCAGCGCGCCGTCCATGCGTCGCTCGATGTCGTCGGCGTCAATCTCGATCTCGTTCTCGTCGGACATTTTCTATGCCCCTTTCTTCCTTCGTTCCCTGCCCGTTCAGGGCCCCACCACCGTGAAGCGCCCCCGGCCATAGAGGACGTCGGTCATCGCCCCCTCCTGACGCAAGGAAAAGACCACAATCGGCAGTGTGTTGTCACGTGCGAGCGCGATGGCCGAGGCGTCCATCACCTTGAGGTTGCGCGCGAGCACCTCGTCATAGCTGATCCGGTCGTAGCGCTGTGCCGAGGGGTTGAGCTTGGGGTCGCTGTCGTAGATCCCGTCCACGCTGGTACCCTTGAAGATCGCGTTGCAGCTCATCTCCATCGCGCGCAGCGTCGCGGCGGTGTCCGTCGTGAAATAGGGATTGCCGGTCCCCGCGGCAAAGATCACGACGCGGCCCTTCTCGAGGTGGCGCATCGCGCGGCGCCGGATATAGGGCTCGCACACCGTATCCATCGGGATCGCCGACTGCACGCGGGTGTGAATGCCGAGGCCCTCGAGCGCCGACTGCATGCCCAGCGCGTTCATCACGGTCGCCAGCATGCCCATGTAGTCGGCCTGCGCCCGGTCCATGCCCTGCGCCGAGGCCGAAAGGCCCCGGAAGATGTTGCCGCCACCGATCACGAGGCAGAGCTCGATCCCGCGTTCATGCGCGCGCTTCACCTCGAGCGCGATGCGGTTCACGGTGGGCGGATGCAGGCCGAAGCCCTGATCGCCCATCAGGGCCTCGCCGGAGAGCTTGAGCAGCACGCGGGGGTAGACGGGGGCGCTCTCGGCGATCACTTCGCTGACGGTCATGCGCAGTTCCCCCTTAGCGTGCGGTCGCGCGGACCATGTCCGAAAGCGGGACGCGATGCAAGGCGACACAGGCTCCCATCGCGGGAAGAGACCCCTCAGGCATAGACGACGGGGTCGCGCAGCGCCGCGCGGCGCGTCATCTGCCAGTAGCGCTCGCGCAGCATCTCGCTCACCGGACCGGGCGCACCGTTTCCGAGGATGCGGTCGTCGACCCGGACCACGGGAACGGGTCCGCCCGCCGTGGTCGCGGTGAAAACCTCGTCGGCGTCGAGGAACTCGGCGAGCGGGATGTCGCGGACCTCGGCGGCGACACCGGCCTCGGCCGCGGCATCGAGCACCGTTTGCCGCGTGATCCCCTCGAGGCAGTGACCGCGCGGCGTGATCAGGCGGCCGCCGGAGACGCAGAACACGTTGAAGCCCGGCCCCTCGGCGATATTGCCGGCATGATCGGTCAGCACGGCGGTGTCGGCGCCGTGATCATATGCTTCGAACAGGGCCTGCGTGAAGTCACCCCAGTGATAGTTCTTCACGCGCGGGTTGATGCTGTCCTCGGGAATCCGGTGGGTCTGCCTGGCAATCCAGATGCGTGCGCCGCGCGCCTCGACCTCGGCGGAGATCACGCGCAGATAGGGGACGCACCAGGCGTAGAAGTGGTTGACGCAGTCACGCGGATCGCGGCTGCCAGGCACCGCGGGCGCGCCACGGCTCGCCACCATCGCGACATAGGCGTTGCGCAATCCGGCGCGGGCGACGATTGCATGCAGCGTCGCACGGATCGCGGCGTCGTCCTCGGGGATCGAGAGCCGGAGCGCCGCGCGCGAGGCCGCAAAGCGTGCGAGGTAATCAGGCAGCCGGAAGAAGGCGCCTTCCAGGACCGGCGCGACGTCATAGGTGATGTCCGACCGCGTCATCCCCCAGTCGGTGACGCCGATGCGGGCCTCGGCGATCGGGACGATCTCGCCCCGGATGATCGCCGCGCCTTTTGACCAGTCGTGCATCGTGCTCGCCCTCCGTCTGTCGTGGCGAGAGTGCGACGCGCCCCATGCGAAGGCAAGCCGTGCATTCCGCTTGCAAAGCAGGCTCAGAGCGGACGGGTGCGAGCGTCTTCAAACCGGGCGAGGATCCGCCTGACCGCCAGAAGCCGTGGGGCCTGGCGAGCGAGCGCGGCCGGCGCCGAGGCGGTCGCGGCGACGAGCGCCGCCGCTTCGATGGCGAGCCCTGCCCCGCTCAGCGACAGGTCCTTGCCGGCACGCGCCCCTCTGCGGGTTTCCTCGGCAAGCAGCGCAGCATCCAGCGCGAGGCAGGCCAGCGCCAGGGGAATGCGGACATGCGGAGGAGCGAACATCACGGCCGAGGCGCCAAGCCGGCGCACCGTCGAAATCTCCCCGCGATTGCGGCTGATCCATCCCGGCCCGCGGACGCGGCGCGCATCTTCGCCGCCCGGCGTGCCGGGAAAGAGAAACTCCGGCTCCTGTGTCATGGCCATCCGAGTCATTTTCTGCCGAATTGAAGTCCAATGTAAGCGCGCCGGGCCCGCGGCAGAACCCCTCGGCTTGCGACCCCGATTGCGAGGTGGTCTAGTCGGCGCGACACAACGCAGTGGAGGCGAGCGATGAGCGGCGACCGCGAGACGATCACGCTGGCCGAGGCACGAGAGCTTGCACTGGCGGCTCTGACCCGGCACGGATGCGACAAGGCGAACGCCGAGGCGGTTGCCAGCGTCATGCTCGCGGCCGAGGCGGACCGTGCCGAGAGCCACGGCCTGTTCCGCCTGCCGGGCTATGTCGCCTCGCTCAAGTCCGGCAAGGTCGATGGGCGGGCGAAACCGGCCGTGAGCCGGCCGGCGCCCGGGATCGTCCGCGTGGACGGCAAGCTCGGATTTGCGCCGCTTGCCATCGAGATGGGACGCGCGCCGCTGGTCGAGGCAGCACGGTCGCAGGGGGTGGCCGCGCTCGCCCTGGTCCGCATCCACCATTTCGCGGCCCTCTGGCCCGAGGTCGAGGCGCTGGCCGCCCACGGCCTGGCCGCCCTGGCCTGCACTTGCGCGACGCCGATGGTCGCGCCCGCGGGCGGGACGAAGCCATTTTTCGGCACCAACCCGCTCGCCTTCGCCTTTCCGCGCCACGACGCGCCGCCGGTGGTCTTCGACCAGGCGTCTGCCGCGATGGCTCGTGGTGACGTCACGATCCATGCGCGCGAGGGCAAGCCGGTGCCGCCGGGGACCGGCGTCGGGCCCGACGGCCAGCCGACGACCGACCCTGCCGAGGTGTTGAAGGGCGCGCAGCTGCCATTCGGCGGATACAAGGGGTCGAACATCGCCCTGATGATCGAATTGCTCGCCGGGGCCCTGATCGGCGAAGTCTTCAGCCCGGAATCGGGGCGCAGCGGCCCCGCCGACGGCGGGCCGCCCGTTGGCGGCGAGTTGATCATCGCCCTTGACCCCGAGCGGTTCGGTGCCGGCACCTGGGGCGAACGCGTCGAGAGCTTCCTCGCCGAGATGCTGGAGCAGCCGGGCGTCCGGCTACCGGGCGCGCGCAGGCACCTCAACCGCGCCGAAACGGGCGAGACTGGGGTTTACGTCCCGAGGGCGCTGCTCGCGGAGATCCGCGATCTCGCCGGGGTCGGATGAAGCGCGGCAACAAGACGGCGGGGCTTCGCCTGAGGCTCGTGCTCGCCCCCGACATCGCGATCGGGCCCGGCAAGGCCGACCTCCTCGACGGGATCCGCGACACCGGCTCGATCGCGGCGGCGGGCCGCCGGCTCGGAATGAGCTACAAGCGCGCCTGGCTGCTGGTCGAGACAATGAACCGCTGCTTCCGATCCCCCCTGGTCGAAGCCACGAAGGGGGGCAGCAAGGGTGGTGGCGCCATGCTCACCCCGCTCGGGACAGAGGTGCTCGCACGCTTTCGCAAGCTCGAGGCGGCCGCTTTTTCCGCCGGGTCCGTCGAGATCGATGCCCTGAGCGCACTGCTACGCGATATATCCGAAGAGAAATAACGCTTGCCGCCTGTCCCGACGCGCGGCACTCTCGCGCCCGACCAGCGCAATCGTCAGGGAAGACCGATGCCGGACACCCCGATCGCCAGGCTTTCGCGGCGCGTCCGGGTTTGCGCCGCCGTCATGCTCGGCCTTGCGTTCCTTCCGGTCGCAGCCCCGGCGGGCGAGTCGCGGGTCGCGGTCGCGACGAACTTCCTCGACGCCGCCGAGGCGCTTGCCATCGGGTTCGAGACGGAAACCGGGCATCGCCTGAGCTTCACCGCAGGGGCGACCGGCAAGCTCTACGCCCAGATCGTGGAGGGTGCGCCATTCGACGTGTTTCTCGCGGCGGATCAGGCCCGGCCCGAGCGGCTCGTGGCAGAGGGGCTGGCGGAGGAAGGCAGCCAGTTCACTTACGCGACCGGGCGGCTCGCGCTCTGGAGTGCCGAGGCCGGGCGGGTCGGTGCGGACGGCTCCGTCACGCTTGCGGAGGGCGACTTCCGGGCCCTCGCCATCGCGAATCCCGACCTTGCCCCTTACGGCGTGGCCGCAAGTGAGACGCTTGGGAACCTCGGGCTCTGGGAGGCGCTGACACCGAAGATCGTCATGGGACAGAACATCGGCCAGACGCTCGCGCTCGTGGCCACGGGCAACGCCGAACTGGGGCTGGTGGCGCTTGCCGCGCTTCAGGCGCCCGGGCAGTCGCTTGGTGGCAGCGCGTGGGAGGTGCCGCTCGAGCTGCATTCGCCCATCCGTCAGGACGCGGTTCTGCTGACGCGCGGCCACGACAACCAGGCCGCGCGCGCATTTCTTGAGTACCTTCAGAGCCCCGGGGCTCGGGGGCTGATCGCCAGCTTCGGCTATGGCGATTGACGGCGGCGGAGGGGCGGAATGGCGTTCGACGATCTGGGACCGCTCTGGCTGACGCTGCAGCTCGCCGCGGTGACGACGCTGGTGCTGGTGGTCCTCGGAACGCCGCTTGCCTGGTGGCTTGCCTTCACCCGCGCGCGGATCAAGCCTGCGGTCGAGGCGGTGACCGCCCTGCCGCTGGTGCTGCCGCCCACGGTGATGGGGTTCTACCTTCTGGTGCTGATGAGCCCTGGCAATCCGCTGGGCGGGGCATGGCTTCGGTTCACGGGCGACACGCTGAGCTTTTCGTTCAGCGGGCTGGTGATCGCCTCCGTGATCTATTCGCTGCCCTTCATGGTGCAGCCGCTGCAGAGCGCGTTCGAAACCATCGGGCGCGCGCCGGTCGAGGCGGCCGCGACGCTTGGCGCCGGTCCGCTCGACAGGTTCCTGACCGTGGCCTCGCCCCTCGCCTTCCGCGGCTATCTGACCGCGATGGTCCTGACCTTCGCGCATACGATCGGCGAGTTCGGCGTCGTGCTGATGGTTGGCGGGAATATTCGCGGCGAGACCCGCGTGATCTCGATCGCGATCTACGAGCATGTCGAGACCCTCGACTACGCCGCAGCGCACGGCCTGTCGGCGCTGCTGCTCGCCTTCTCGTTCATCGTCCTGCTGGCCATCTATGCGATGAACGGCGGGCGGGCGCTGCGGGCGCGGTGATGGCGGCGGCACTCGACATCGCGGTCTCGGCGCGCCTCGGGGGCTTCGAACTGGACGTGCGCCATGCGTTCGCCCTGTCGGGCGTCACGGCGCTTTTCGGCGCCAGCGGATCGGGCAAGACCACGCTCCTGCGCATCATTGCCGGCCTGGAGGACGGCGCGCGGGGGACGGTCGATTACGCCGGCGAGACCTGGCTGTCGAGCGCCGAGCGCATCCGCACGCCCGCGCATCGTCGCGGGGTCGGCGTGGTCTTCCAGGATGCGCGCCTGTTCACGCATCTCGACGTCGCGGGGAACCTTGGATACGCGCTTCGCCGCGCCCGGCACACCGGACCGAGGCCCAGTCTCGAGGCCGTGAGCGCCGCGCTCGACCTCGCACCCCTGATGAACCGCAGGACCGACGCGCTCTCGGGTGGCGAGCGCCAGCGCGTGGCGATGGGGCGCGCGCTTCTCTCGGCCCCGCGCCTCATGCTGCTCGACGAGCCGCTTGCCGCGCTCGACAACCGGCGCAAGGCGGCGATCCTGCCCTATATCGAGCGTGTGGTGCACGAGTTCGGGATCCCCGCGATCTACGTGACCCACGCGATCGACGAGGTCGCTCATCTCGCCGACCGGATCGTCGTGATGACCGAAGGGCGCGTCGCGGCCACGGGCGATCTGCCCGAGGCGCTCGAGCGGCTAGACCTGCAGCCGCTCACCGGGCATTTCGAAGCCGGCGTTCTGCTCGAGGTGACGGTCACCGCGCAGAACCTGGCCCATCGGCTGACGCATGTGGATTTCGGTGGCCAGCCGATGACGATGCCGATGCTCAACATCCCCCTTGGCGAGACCATCCGCCTGCGCGCCCGCGCCCGCGACGTCTCGATCGCCACCGAGCCGCCGCGAGGGCTTTCGATCCGCAATGTGCTGGAGGGGAGGATCGCGGACATCACCGAGGAGCCGGAGACCGCCTTCGCCGAAGTCTCGGTCGAAACGCCGAGCGGTCACGTGCGCGCGCGCCTCACGCGGCTTTCGGTCGAGGAACTCGGGCTTGAGCGGGGCCAGCAGGTCTACGCCCTGATCAAGTCGGTCGCCTTCGACCGCCGCGTCGTCCCGCGCGGCTCGGGCGCGCCGGTCAGCCCGGAAAGATGAGCAGGATGTTCCGGGCTGCAAATGCCGGGCGCGCGGCGCCGTCGAGTTCCATGACGCTGTCGATGGCAAGCCGAAGCCCCTCGCCCGACGGCTCGACCGCGGCCAGCGTCTGCCGCAGCCGCACCCGCCCACCCGAGGGCACAGGCGTGATGAAACGCAGCCGGTCCAGACCGTAGTTGATGCGCCGCCCCTCGCCGCGCAGGCGCCAGCGGGACTCGGCGAGCCGCGGGATCAGCGAAAGCGTCAGGTAGCCATGCGCGATGGTCCCGCCGATCTCGGCCGTCGCGCGGGGCACGTCGACATGGATCCACTGGTGATCCCCGGTCGCCGCCGCGAAACGGTCGATCATCGCCTGGTCGACCTCCAGCCAGTCCGAGAGGCAGATCTCCTGCCCCACCAGGCCGGGAATTTCCTCGAACGCGATCTCTCTCACATCTTCACCGACATGCCGCCATCGACCGTGAGCACATGGCCCGTGACATAGCTCGCGCCGGGTGCGCAGAGAAAGACCGCCGCCGCGCCGATCTCGGCAGGCCGGCCCCATCGGCGCATGGGCGAGCGCATCGCGAGATAGTCGCCGACCGCACGGTCGTCGACCCACGCCTCGTTCGCCTCGGTCGCGAAGAACCCGGGAGCAATGGCGTTGACGCGGATGCCATGCGGCGCGAACTCGACCGCGTGGCTGCGCGTGAGTGCGGCCAGTGCTCCCTTGGCCAGCGTGTAGCCGGGATCGCCGCCACCCGCGAGCGGCCCGGCGATCGAGGTCACGTTGACGACCGAGCCCCCGCCGGCGCGCTTCATGCCGGGGATCGCGAGGCGCGTCAGCGCGTAGGCCGCCGTCGCGTTGACGGCAACGAGGCGGTCGACGTCCTCGGGCGCGAGTTCGCTGGTCGGTCGACGGTCCCGCAGCGTCGCGTTGTTCACCAGGATGTCCGGCGCACGCTTGGCCGAGGCGAACCACTCCGCCGCCGTTTCGTGATTGGTCACGTCGAATGGCGCCGGGTCTGCGCTCAGCCCCTCGGCCTTCAGGTTGGCGGCCCGCTTGTCGAGGAGCTCGGCGTGGCGCCCGTTCAGCCAGACATGCGCGCCTGCCTCGGCGAGGGCGCGCGCGATCTCGAAGCCGAGCCCGCGGCCGGCACCGGTGACGAGCGCGACCCGGCCGGTCAGATCGAAGCGCGAGAGATGGGCGGCAGAGGTCATGCGATCGCAATAGCCTGCATCCCGCACGCCGCAAAGCCTTCCGTTCACGACCGCGTCGCGGCTGCGCGAGGGTTTGACGTGAATCATGGCACGCCATGGGGGTCCGGGGCAGGCTCGATGCAGGATGACGCCGCCAGACGGAGAAAGACATGCGCAGAATGCCGACCCTCACCCTGATTGCCGCGGCATTGCTGATGCCGGCCTTCCCCGCCAGCGGCGAATCCGCCCGCCCCGCGCGCGTCATGAGCATCCCTGTCCCGGATGCCGACCGCGGGCGCATCATTTTCGTCGCCAAGGGCTGCGTGGTCTGCCACGCGGTGAACGGCGTCGGCGGCAAGGCGGGTCCTGCGCTCGACGCGAGCGAGCCGGCCGGCGTCTTCGACCCCCTCGACTTCGCGGCCCGCATGTGGCGCGGCGCCCCGGCGATGATCGAGCTTCAATCGCTGGAGTTCGGCTACCAGATCGACCTTACGGCGAATGACATCGCCGATCTCGCCGCCTTCGCCGAGAACCACGAGATCCAGCGCAAGTTCAGCGAGGACGAGATCCCCGAGATCATGCGCGGCTGGACGCTGGAGGGCTACGAGCTTCTGGAGGCGCCGCAATGACCGTCATCGGCGCCCGCTGGTCGCTGCTTGCAGCGCTCGTTGTCCTGGCGCCCATCGCGGGCTCGGCGCAGGAGCCCGATCTTGAACGCGGTCGCGAACTCGCGGTGCGCTGGTGTTCGGACTGCCACGTCGTCAGCCCCGACGGACCCGGCGGGGATGCGGGGCCTGCCTTCGAGTCGCTGGCCCGCGGCCGCAGCGACGAGGGATTGCGCGCCTGGGTCGCCGAACCGCACCCGCCGATGCCGGAACTCGACATCTCGGCCCGCGCTGTCGATGAAATCTCGGCCTATATCCGCAGCCTCGGGGCGTGCAAGCTGAGCTGCTGACCGGCGCCCGGCGCCGGGATTGAGGCGTCGAGCTCAGGCGCCGGAACTCGCCCGTTTCACCCACCGCCCGCCGTCTTCCTGCGCCCAGTAGACGGCGGTGAGGCCCGCACCGGAAACCGCCTTCCATTGCGCGCGAGCGCGCGTCACGGCATCCGGGTCGTGCCCGTCGAACAGAACCGCGACCGTCTGAAAGGCCGCCATCTCCTCGGAACTCGCCTCGGCGCCATCGATCAGGAAAAGCGCAACCGCGCCATTCGGGATGTCGGGACTGGTGGTGAGCCAGACCGGCTGGCGCTCGGGCATCGGGTCGCCATCCTTGCCGTGCGGCAGGAAGCCATCGTCACGCCAGGTCCACAGGCGCGTGTCGAGCGCCTCGATACGCTCGGGGATCGCGCCCCGAACGGCCGCACGCCAGCCCCGGTCGAGGCAGCGCTCGAGCATCACCGGGAGCGCCACCTCCATCGGCTGCTGCGTCAGGTGGTAGAACCGGACCTCGGCCAATCGCTACGCCTCACCCCTCGTATTCTTCCCGGATCAGCGTATCGAGCGCGGCCACGCCCCAGCCCGTCGCGCCCTTGGGGGCAAGATCGGTGCCGGACGACGTCTCGGCCACGCCGGCGATGTCGATGTGGATCCAGGGCATTCCGTCCTTGATGAAGCGCGCGAGAAACTCGGCCGCGGTGATGGAGCCGGCCTGGCGGCCGCCGGTGTTCTTCACGTCGGCCTTGCGGGACTTGATCTGCTCGGCATAGGGCTTGCCCAGAGGCATGCGCCAAGCGTCGTCGCCGCTGGCCTCGCAGGCAGCCGCAAAGGCGGCCGCGAACTCGTCGTCATTGGCGTACCACCCCGCCCGGTGATGGCCGAGCGCGATGATGATCGCGCCCGTGAGTGTCGCGAGATCGATCACGCCCCTCGGCTGGTAGGTCTCCTGCGTGTACCAGAGCGCATCGGCCAGCACGAGGCGCCCCTCGGCGTCGGTGTTGATCACCTCGATCGTGTCACCCTTCATCGACTTCACGATGTCGCCCGGGCGCTGGGCGAGGCCGTCGGGCATGTTCTCGACCAGCCCGACCACGCCGATGACGTTCGCCTTGGCCTTGCGCAAGGCGAGGGTCCGCATCACGCCCGCCACGACGCCCGCCCCGCCCATGTCCATCGTCATGTCCTCCATGCCGGCGGCAGGCTTGAGCGAAATGCCGCCGGTGTCGAAGACCACGCCCTTGCCGACCAGCGCGAGCGGCGGCTCGTCCGCCTTGCCGCCCTGCCAGCGCATCACGACCAGCTTCGATTCCGAGGCCGAGCCCTGGCCAACGGCGAGCAGGGCGCGAGCGCCGATCTTCTCGAGTTCTTCCTCGCCCAGGATCTCGACCTCGAGGCCCAGCTCCTGCATCGCCGCCAGACGCGCCGCGAACTCGTCGGTCGTCAGCCGGTTTGCCGGCTCGTTCACCAGGTCGCGGGTGAAGAAGATGCCTTCCGCCAATGCCGCATGTGGCGCCGAGAGGCGCGCGAGCGTCTCGGGCCGGTCTGCAAGCACCGTGATCTCGCGCGATGCATCGGCGGGTTTTTCGTCGTCCGAGGCGCTCTTGTATTCGCGGAAGTCATAGAGCCTCAGGGCCACCGCAAGGACGAGATCGGCGACGACCGCATCGTCAGCTATGCCGCCGGTCGCGATCGTCACCGCCCCCTTGCCGAGCGCCTTGGCAATCGCGCCGCCGGTCTTGCGCGCGGCCACCGCCCCGGGCTCGCTGCCCAGCGACGCCATGATCACGGCGCGCGCCGCGGTGCCGGAAGGGAAGGCGAACTTCACGATTGCGCCCGCCTTGGCCTTGAAGTCCTCGTCGCCGGCCGAGCGCGTGAGCGCGCCTCCCATCGCCTTGTCGAGACGCACGGCCCCCGGCGCGAGCGCTCCCTCGCCATCGACGAATACCACGATGGTGCCCTCGGTCACGGCGAGATCGGCATCCGCCTCGGGCGAAAAACGGATCGAAGGGGGCGTCGTGCTCATGCGGGAATCTCCTTGCGGTCTGCCTCGGAGACCACACCTAGCCCTTGGCGCCGGCTCTGACCAGAGGGGGCAGCGCAGATCCGCGCCCTGCCCGCCGATGACGCCATTCCGGCCTTGCCCTTCGTGGGTCGGCACACCATGATCCGCGCGACCAACCCTGACCGGAGCCCGACCGAGTGGCGCGCCTAGACGTCTATATCATTCGCCAGATGATCGGCCCGTTCCTGTTCTTCGTGCTCGTCTTCACGGGGGTGATCTGGCTGAGCCAGTCGCTGCGAGTCATCGACACGGTCGTGAACAATGGCCAGTCCGGCTGGGTCTTCCTCGAGTTCACCGCGCTCCTGCTGCCGAGGGTGATGACGATCGTGCTCCCCGTCGCCGCCTTCGCGGCGACGCTCTACGCGATCAACCGGCTCGACGCGGAAAGCGAGCTCGTCGTCATTGCCACCGCGGGCGTGTCGCGGCTTCGGCTGCTGCGTCCGATCGCGATCGCGGCGTTCGTGCTGACGGTGATCGTTGCACTCGTCACCTTGTGGCTCGTCCCGTTGACGCAGGGCGAACTTCGAGACCGGATCACGCAGGTGCGCGGTGACGTTGCCGCGGCATTCATCCGCGAGGGCGCCTTCCTCACTCCGGCGCGCGGCGTCACCGTCTACATCCGTCAGGTCGGCCGTCCCGGTGAACTCATGGGCGTCTTCGTCCACGACAAGCGCGATCCGGCGCAGGTATCGACCTATACGGCCGAACGCGCCGTGCTGCTGGACGACGGGCCGGGCACGCGGCTGGTCATGTTCGACGGCGTGGCTCAGATCGCGCGCGAGGGCATCGAGGAATCGCTCTCGGTCTTGCGATTCACGCAGCTTGGCTACGACCTGTCACAGTTCGCCGAAGCCGGCACCGAGCGCGACCGCAAGCCCAGCGAGCTTTACGTCGGGCGACTGCTGACCATCGGCGAGGACGAGACCGGCGGGCGCACCCTTGGCGAGTTCCGCGCCGAGGGACATGAGGCACTCTCGTCGCCGCTCTACGTCCCTGCCTTCATGCTGCTCGCGGTCGCCATCGTCGTCGCGGCCGGCTTCCGGCGACGCGGCTTCAGCCGCCGCGTCGTCGTCGCGGTTGCCGTCGCGCTGGCCCTGCGGGTCATCGGCCTCGCGATCAAGAGCATGGTGGCCGCGCAAGCGGCGCTCTGGCCGTTGCTCTACGTTCCGCCGCTTGCCGCCATCGCGCTCGCGATCTGGCTCATGGCGCGCCATTCGATCCGGCCACCGGCCCCGGGCAGCGCCATCGGGGGATCGGGCAAGTTGACGGGGACACAGGCATGAGCGGGACCCTGTCGCTCTATGTCCTGCGCCGCTTTCTCGGCATCGCGCTCGGCGCCTTTCTTGCCGTATTCGCGCTGGTCGCGATCGTCGACCTTGTCGAGCTCATGCGCGCCAATCGCTCGGGCGGCGCGGGTTTCACAGACCTCATCGTCATGGCGTTGATGCGCGCGCCTTCGATCACCATCACCGCGGCACCGTTCACGGTGCTGCTTGCCTCCATGACGTGCTTCGCCTGGTTCGCGCGAAGCTCGGAACTGGTGGTGATGCGCGGCGCCGGCGTGTCCGTCTGGATCATCCTCGCCCCCGTCCTGACCGCGGCGGTCATGCTCGGGGTGCTGGCATTCGCAGTCTACAACCCCGTGGCCTCGGCATTGTCGGGACGGTTCATGCAGCTCGAGGAGCGCTTCTTCGGGCGCTCGTCCTCGGCGCTCTCGGTCTCGGCCGACGGGCTGTGGCTGCGGCAGGGCGACCAGAACGGGCAGACCGTGATCAACGCCGCGCGTGCCTCCGGTCCCGTCGACCGGCTCTGGGATGTCTCGATCTTCCAGTTCAGCACCACCGACCAGCTGACGCGACGCATCGACGCGCGCTCGGCGGCGCTGGGCGACCAGGTCTGGCGGCTCTCGGGCGTGCAGCGTTGGGACTTCTCGGCCTCGGATCCCGACGAAGGCGATTCGGGGGTCATGCAGCGCGAGACCGTCGCGGTCGCCATCGACGAGATGACCATCCCGACAGATCTCACCACCGCGCGGATCCAGGAGAGCTTCGCCCCCCCCGACACGATCAGCTTCTGGAAACTGCCCGAGTTCGTCCGTTTGCTGGAGGATTCGGGTTTCTCCTCGGCGCGACACCGGTTGCACTGGCATGCGCTGCTGGCTGTTCCGGTCGCCTTCGCCGCGATGGTCCTGGTCGGTGCGGCATTCTCGATGCGGCATGTACGTTTCGGCGGCCTCGGCATGATGGCGCTCGGCTGCGTGATCTCGGGCTTCGCCTATTTTTTCCTCTCGGACATCGCCCGTGCACTGGGGTCGTCGGGTGCGATCCCGGTCACCGTCGCTGCCTGGGCGCCGCCTGCGGCAGCCGTGCTGCTCGCTCTCGGCTTGCTGTTGCATTTCGAGGATGGCTAAAAGGGGGGCGCGACCCGGGGGCGGTCGCAGCGGATGCCGGGGGCAAGTGTGCCGATGACACGCCGATTGAGCAGCCTCGCCGCGGCGGGCCTGGTGGCCTGCATCGCCGCGGCCGGCATCGCATCGCAGGCGTTCGCGCAATCCGCCATCGAGGAACTGGGCGCGGAAACGATCGATCGCGACCAGCCCGTCGCGCTGATCGCGGACGAGGTGACATACGACACAAACACTGGCCGGGTGACGGCCAGGGGCAATGTCGAGGTGTATTACGGCGACCGTACGCTCACGGCGGACGAGATCGTCTATGACAGCCGCGCGGACCGGATCGAGGCGACGGGCAACATTGTCCTCCGCGACCCTGCCGGAGCGACCGTCTACGCCGATCTCGCCGACCTGGATGCGAAGCTTCGTGACGGGCTGGTGCGCGGTGCGCGCTCGGTCCTAGGCGAACGAGCCAAGCTGTCCGCCGTCGAGGCCCGCAGGTTCGAGGAGCGCTACAACGCGCTCTCGAAGGCGGTCTACAGCCCTTGCGACGTCTGCGAGGAAGACCCGACTCCGTTGTGGCGCATCCGGGCGCGCAAGATCATTCACGACGAGGAAGAGAAGACGATCCACTACGAGCACGCGACTCTCGACGTGTTCGGCGTGCCGGTTGCCTGGGTTCCCTATTTTCAGCATCCGGACCCCACCGTCGAACGGGCCTCGGGTTTTCTCGTGCCCTCGTTCCAGCAGTCCGGGAACTACGGCTTCGGCACCAAGATCCCCTACTACGTGGTGATCGACGACAGGTCGGACATGACGCTGACACCGTTCTTCACCACCGAAGAGGGCGTCATCGGCGAGTTCGAGTACCGGCGCGTCTTCGGGACCGGGTCGTTCATCTTCTCGGGCAGCGTCACCCGCACGGACTACACCGGCGAGAGCAGCTTCCAGGGCAACGTCGACACGCGCGGGCGGTTCGATGCCGACTGGCTGGACGAAGGCGCGCGCTGGGGCTGGGATATCAGCACGGCGTCGGACGATGCCTATCTGCGCCGTTTCGACTTCTCGGACAACGACATCCTGACCAGCACGGTCTTCGTGCGGAACTACTGGAACGACGGCTTCTACGACCTGACCGGGCTCTATTTCCAGTCGCTGCGCGACAACGATCCCGCTGGCCAGATCCCGCGCGTGCTGCCCGAATTCGAGGCCCGGCGAGAATATGCCGATCCCTATCTCGGCGGCGAGGTCGGGTTCTTCACCGCGACCGAGACGCTGTTCCGCAACAACGGCAGGGACGTGACGCGGTTCTCGCTCGGCGCGGATTGGGAGCGCGAGGAGATCCTGCCGGTCGGCCTCGCGCTGCGAGGGTTCGCCGAGCTTCGGGGCGATGTCTTCATCGTCGAGGACGATCCGACGCGCGGGGACTTCACCTCCGCACGCTTCGCCCCGTACGCGGGCATCGAGGCGCGCTACCCCCTGATATGGGAGGAAAGCGATGGCGACGCCGCCCATGTCATCGAGCCGATCGCCCAGTTCGTCGTGGCGCCCACTGGTGGAAACGGATCGAAGTATCCCAACGAGGACAGCCAGCAGGTTGAATTCGACGAGACCAATCTCTTCGAAGTCAGCAGGTTCTCGGGCTATGACGGATTCGAGGAAGGGACGCGTGCAACATTCGGAATGCGCTACGAGCGCGTGATCTCCGAGGGCGTTCGGGTCGACGGCACGCTGGGGCGCATCTTCCGGTTCGAGGATGCCGACGAGTTCGGGGTCGGAACCGGGCTCTCGGGCATGACATCGGACTGGGTCGGCGCCTGGTCGGTATCGCTCGCCCCATACCTGACGGTTCGGCAGAGGATGCGTGTGGACGGGGACTTCGACATCAACCGCAACGAGGTGTTTGCCGACTTCGAATACGGGCGCGTCTCGCTGAGCGCGGGTTACGCTTTCCTCGAGGCGGACCCCTCGACCGGATCGCCCAGCGATCGCGAGGAGGTGAACGCGCTGGCGGGATTGCAGCTTACGCCGGAATGGCGGCTCAGCGGCTTTCTCCAGCGGGACCTCATCGCCGACGCCTTCGTCGAGACCGGCGGCGCGATCACGTTCCAGAACGAGTGCTGCGCCGTCGACCTGTTCGTGAGAAGGCGGTTCACGGACTCCGACGATGCCCCGGCATCGACGTCGGTCGGCGTGCAGGTGCGCCTGCTGACCATCGGGACCGACCAGACATTGCGGCGGCGCGATCCACTGCCAAGATTTACTTCGCCGAACCTGCGCAACTCGGAGTTCGCCCAGATGGGCGGCGAATGACATGTGGAGACCCGGAATGCCCCTTCGCGCGTTGCAGCCGATCTTGCTCGGCATCGCCCTGCTTGTGGGATCTGGCGCGCCCGCAGCAGCACAGCAGACGATGTTTCGCCCCGTGGCGGTGGTGAATGACCAGGCCATCACCGGCTATGACCTGCAGCAACGGATGCAGATCCTGCAGACGCTGGGTGCGACGGCCGCCAGTGCCGAGGCCATGCAGGCAGCCGCTCTCGACCAGCTGATCGAGGATCGCCTCAAGCTGCAGGAGGGCAAGCGGCTGGGGCTCACCCCGACGCCCGAGATCCTCAAGGACGCGCGCGCCGAGATCGCCGAGCGGCTCAATACCACGCCCGACGCGCTCACCGCCCTGCTTTCTGCGCAAGGCGTCAGCGAGAGCGCGATCAACGATCTCGTCGCCGCCGAAGCCGTCTGGCGCGAGGTCGTTCGGGCGCGCTTTGCGCGCAGGCTCGAACCCGGAGAAGCCGAGATCGAGGCCGAGCTCGAGCTGCTCAAGGGACGCGGCGTGACCTCGTGGCGGGTTCGCGAGATCGGCCTTCCGACCGCCGAGAACCAGCGCGGCGAGGCCGCGACGCGCGAGCTGGCTGAAAAGATCATCGCCGAGGTCAACGCGGGCGCGGATTTCGGCACGCTCGTGGCCCGGTATTCCCGCTCGCCCAGCGCGAAGTCGGGCGGTGACGTCGGATGGCTGGCCGAGCGCAACCTTCCGCCGGCGATCGTCGCGGCGCTTTCCCCGCTCGCGATCGGACAGGTCTCGCAACCGCTGCCCGTCACCGGCGGCTTCTCGATCCTTCAGGTTACCGACAAGCGCGTCGAGACGCCCAAGGAGTTTGATACCGCCGATCCCGAGCTTCGCGAACGGGTGCGTCGCAGCCTGATCGCGCAGCAAACGGCACGCCTTTCGGAAGGGTTGCTTCAGGAACTGCGCCGCGACGCGTTGATCGAGCTGAGATGACGCCTGCCGACGCGCCACCGCTGGCGCTCACGATGGGCGATCCCGCGGGCATCGGGGCGGAGATCGCCGTCGGCGCCTATGCCACCGGGCAAGTTGACCGAGCGTTCTTCATGATCGCCGATCCCGATGCCCTTTCCGGTCCCGCGCGGCAGGCGGGCGTTCGAATTGAAACGATATCGCACCCTGCCGAGGCGGCCACCATCTATGCCGGCGCGCTCCCGGTGCTGCCGGAGCCTCTGAGCGTGCTCGCCCAACCCGGCCATCCCGAAGCCGCGAACGCCGTGCCAACCATTCGCGCGATCGAGCGTGCCTTAGCGTTCACGATGTCGGGCGAGGCCGCGGCCGTCGTCACCAACCCGATCAACAAGAAGGCGCTCTACGATGGTGCCGGGTTCGCGTTCCCCGGCCATACCGAGTTTCTCGCGCATCTGGGCGGCGTCGCGCGGCCGGTCATGATGATTGCCGGCCCGTCGCTGCGCGTTGTCCCCGTCACGATTCATGTTCCTCTCGCCGCTGTCCCGTCCGCGCTGAGCACCGACCTGATCGTCGAGACCGCGCGGATCACCGCATCCGGGCTTCAGGAGAATTTCGGCATCGGGACGCCGAGGCTCGCCATCTCGGGGCTCAATCCCCATGCCGGCGAGGGTGGGGCGATCGGCCGAGAGGAAATCGAGATCATCGCGCCCGCGATCGCACAACTGCGCGCCGAGGGGATCGACGCGACCGGCCCGCATCCCGCCGACACGATGTTCCATGCAGCGGCGCGCGCGCTACGATGCGGCGCTGACCATGTATCACGACCAGGGCCTCATCCCGGTCAAGGCGCTGGACTTCGAGCGCGGCGTCAACGTCACGCTGGGATTGCCGTTCGTGCGCACATCCCCAGACCACGGCACGGCCTACGATATCGCGGGCCGAGGCCTCGCCGACCCGACGAGTCTGATCGAGGCGCTGAACATGGCGGCTCGAATGTCGGACACCCGGGCGCGACCGCGGTGAGCGCGCCCGACGGCTTGCCGCCGCTGCGCGAGGTCATCACGCGCCATGGGCTCGCTGCGAAGAAGTCGCTTGGCCAGAACTTCCTTCTCGATCTCAACCTGACCGCGCGGATCGCCCGCGCCTCTGGTCCGCTGGAGGGCGCCGAGATCGTCGAGGTCGGTCCGGGCCCCGGCGGCTTGACCCGCGCGCTTCTGTGGCAGGGAGCCGCCAAGGTTGTCGCCATCGAGCGCGACCGGCGATGCCTCGACGCGCTCGGCGAGATCGCGGCCCATTATCCCGGGCGGCTGATCGTCATCGAGGGCGACGCCCTCGAGGTCGACCCCCTGCCACACCTGGGCGGCCCGGCACGCATCGTCGCCAACCTGCCCTACAACATCGGAACCGAGCTTCTGGTGCGCTGGCTCACGCCGCCCGAATGGCCGCCCTTCTGGGAGAGCCTCACCCTGATGTTCCAGCGCGAGGTCGCCGAAAGGATCGTCGCCCAGCCCGGGACGAAGGCGTATGGCCGGCTCTCGGTGCTCGCGCAGTGGCGATCGAGCGCGCGGATCGTCTTCGACGTGCCGCCATCGGCATTCGTGCCGCCGCCCAAGGTGACATCCTCTGTTGTCCACATCCGTCCGACGCCCCCGCGTGCCGAGGTTGACCCGCGATTGCTGGAAAAGGTCGTGGCGGCCGCCTTCTCGCAGAGGCGCAAGATGCTGCGCCAGTCGCTCAAATCGCTCGGCACGGATCCGCTCGGGGTGCTCGCACACGCGGGAATCGACCCGACGCGGCGCGCCGAGACGCTGAGCATCGACGAGTTCCTCACGCTTGCCCGAAGCGTCGCGGCGGCGGGCTGAACGCGCTCAGACCTCGCGGGGGCGGCTGAGGATGCGGCTCGCGGCCTCGCGGCGCACCGGCACGAAGCCGACCCGCTGATAGAGGCCCAGCGCCCGCGGATGGTCGAGCGTGTTGGTATTCACCGTCAGCTTCTGCACGCCGGGCCTGTCCCAGCCCATGTGGACCGCGGTCGCAAGCAGCCAGTGCCCCAGCCTGCGGCCCACCGCTTGCGGCACCAGCCCGAAATAGGCGAGGTCGCAGATCCCGGCGGATCGGGTGTCCAGGACGAAGAATCCGCCCGGCCAGCCATCGAGCATCAGCGTGAAGAGCTCGGTGGCGGGATCCGTGATGAACGCCTCGACTTCGCTGTCCTCACGCCGGAACCAATCGGTCCACTCATACGGCCCCCCCACCTGACCATAGAGGTAGAGGAAGTACTCGGCGGGCGGCGCCTCGGCCCTGATCAGGGCCAGCGACGCCCCGACGGGCATGTGCGGGATGGGCGTCGCGGGCCGCGCGTCCATCTCGAGATAAGTCACCGCATAGTCGATGCTGTCGCCCGCCTTGAGGAGCGTCATCGGCGGTCACCCCTTCTCGACCGCGAGATCGGGATAGCTGCCCCACTCCGCCCATGACCCGTCATAGAGCGCGTTGCGGGTGTGACCCATTCGATGCAGGGCCAGGGTGAGGATCGCTGCGGTGATGCCCGAGCCGCACGTGGTGACCACGGGCTTTGAGAGATCCACGCCCGCGGCCTCGAAGATCGCGCGGGTCTCGCCCAGCGGCTTCATCGTGCCGTCGTCCTCGAACAGCGAGCGGTAGTAGACGTTCATCGACCCCGGGATGTGGCCCGCCCGGAGACCAGGTCGCGGTTCGGCCTCGTCTCCGCGGAAACGCCCCGGCGAGCGGGCATCGACGATCTGCTCGTCGCGCAGCTTGGAGTGGCCGGCGATCTGGGTGACGTCGCGCACCATCGCCGCGTTCTTGCGACCCGTGAAGTGGCGCTCGCGCGGATCGGGCTCCTCGTCCTCGACCGGGCGCCCCTCGGCGACCCATTTCGGCAGGCCTCCGTCCAGCACGGCCACGTCCTGGTGGCCGAAGGCACGGAACATCCACCAGACCCGCGCGGCCGAGAAGAGACCTTGCTGGTCGTACACCACCACGCGATGCCCGTCGCCGATCCCCATGCGCCGCACGCGCGCGACGAACTTCTCGACCGGCGGAAGCATGTGAGGAAGTTCCGAGCGCGCGTCCGAGATCTCGTCGATATCGAAGAAGCGCGCGCCCGGGATATGGCTCTCCTCGTAGAGCTTGCGCGCATCGCGCGTGTCGCCCGGCAGGTAGAGCGAGGCATCCAGGATACGGATGTCGGGCGCGCTGAGGCGCTCCTCGAGCCATGCGGTCGAGACAAGGAGGCTCGTGTCAGTCTGCGACATGCGGGACCGTCTCCTTCAGCGGAAATTCAGTTACTTCCTCGTAGACGCGCCGCCGGTGGGAATCAACCTGACCCGCCGCGACTCAGTCGTCGATCAGCAGTGTCACGCGCCGGTTCTGCTTGCCCTTCTTCTCGATTTTCCCCAGCGAGACCGCGCCCACCTGGGCTGTCGAGCGCACATGCGTGCCGCCGCAGGGCTGAAGGTCGACCGTTCCCTCTCCCGCCCCGATGCGCACCAGCCGCACACGGCCCTGCCCCATCGGCGGCTTGACCGCCATGGTCTTGACCAGCCCGGGATTGGCCTCGAGTTCGTCATCGCTGATCCACTCGCTCGACACCGGATGATCCGCGGCGATCAGCGCCTTGAGCCGCGCTTCAAGCGCCTCGCGGTCCTCCGGCGGTTCGGGCATGTCGAAGTCGAGACGGCCCTTTTCATGGTTGATCGAGCCGCCCGTGACCGGCAACGGGATCACGACCGAGAGCAGGTGCAGCGCCGTGTGCATCCGCATGTGGCGCAGCCGGCGCGGCCAGTTGAGAGCGGCCTTCACCGTCGCGCCAACGGGCGGAAGCGCCTCGCCCTCGCGCGGGGTATGCGCGATCTCGCCCGGTTGATCGCCCTTCACCGCCGTCACGATCCAGCATTCGCCGCCGTCCCAGGAAAGCGTTCCGCTGTCTCCCGGCTGGCCACCGCCTGTCGGGTAGAACACGGTGCGATCGAGGACGATGCCGCCATCCTCGGTGATAGCGACCACGCGCGCCTCGCATTCGGCCAGATAGGCATCCTCGCGGAAAAGAGGCTCGGTCATGCGGTGTCTCCTGGAAGTTGCTTGGGCGCGAGAACAGGCGTCAGCGTCCGTCGCCATCGGCGTCACCCGAGGCGTCCCCGGCGTCTGCATCGACGTCATCGTGCTGTGCTGTCCCGCTGCGGCGTCGCGGCGGCGGCGATGACTTCGCCGGCGTCCCGGCCGCCGCCACTGCCTGCGCAGGCTGCAACCCGAGCGCGGCGGCGACGTCGCCCGCGTTCCGCAGATGCAGATCGCGCTGCGGATACGGGATCTCGATGCCCTCCTCGGCAAAGCGGCGCGCGATCTCGTGGTTGAGGTCGCTGCGCACGTTCAGAACCCAGTTCACGTCGCGCAGGATCGCCCGGATCTCGAACTCGAGGGCACCGTTCACGAAGCCCGCGAAATAGATCCAGGGGGCCGGACGGCGCAGGACCATCGGGTGCCCTCGGGCGATCTCGAGCAGAAGCGACTCGATCTTCCGCGTGTCGGTCCCGTAGGCGACGCTGATCTTCAGGATCATGCGCCCCTGAAGATTGTGATGCGTGTAGTTCGTCACCGTGCTCGAGATCAGCTCGGAGTTCGGCACGATCAGCGCCGAGCGGTCGAAGGTCTCGATCTCGGTCGAGCGCACGTTGATCTGTTTGACGTACCCCATGCCCGACGGGATCTCGACCCAGTCGCCAGCCTTCACCGGGCGCTCGATCAGCAGGATCAGGCCGGAGACGAAATTATTGACGATGTTCTGGAGCCCGAAGCCGATACCGACCGACAGCGCGCCCGCAACGATGGCGAGATTCGAGAGATTGAGCCCGGCGGTCGAAACCGCGACCAGAGCCGCCGCGAGAATTCCGATATAGCCGGTCCCGGCGATGATCGCCGCCCGCGCACCCGTGTCGAGGCTGGTCAGCGGCAGCACGGAATGGCGCAGGACCGCCTGGATGAGGCGCGTCAGCAGGTAGCCGACCGCGAAGACGACGCAGAAGTAAAGGAACTGGGCGGGCGACACCGTCAGATCGCCGACCGCGAAACCCTCACCCAGTCCGCGCCAGACGGCCAGCAGGTCGACGGTCGTCGCGCCCCAGATCAACGCCAGCAATGGCAAGGCGATCAGCGAGAGCAGAAAGCCCGCCATCACCGGGATCAGCCGCAGACGACGCTGTGCCGTCGTGGTCGCACCGGCGGGCGCGGCAATGCCTTCGATCACCTCGCGCACGACCGAGTAGAGAAGCACGAAGAACCCGATCAGACCCGCCGAGGCAAGCGTCGGATGAAAGACGAAGCGCGACGCGGCGAAATACCCGCTCAACGCCAGTACCGGCGCCAGCACCGCAACGATCCTGTACACGACGCTGGCGACGCGCAGCAGGAAGGGCACGAGGATCTCGTCGCTGGTGTCCTGCTCGGTGCTCCCGTCGTCGAAGTCGCGTGCGCCCTCGGCTGCCTCGGGCTCCCCGGCGCCGAGACGATGCTGGATCACGCTGACGAGGCTCCAGAGCGCGACGCCGCCGAGGATCTGCAGTGTCGTGTTGTAGAGGGTCAGCACCTCGATCGCGGCGCCGACGTTCTTGCCCTCGACCACCAGTATCCAGTCGAGCGCGAATAGCGTGGCAAGAACGACGAGCAGAGCATGGGCGCGCCTGGCATCGCGATCACCGAGCGCCGAGATCCTCAATTCGGGTATCCGCGGCGAGAAGAACGCGCTGCCAAGGGCATAGGCGCCGATCACCAGGGTCGCCGCGATCCCCAACGCGACGAGAAGCTCCAGCCCCCGCTCTCCCAGAAGTCCCGAAGCGGCCGTCGCCACGAAGACCACGACGAGCGCAAGGATGGGCAGAACCAGCCGGATCGCAGTCAGCCCCGCTGCAAGGGCCAAACGCCGCGACGCCGTCATGTTGGGATTGACCCGCTTGGAGAGATTGCGGATCAGGATCCTGCGCATCCTGCGAAAGCCCAGGAGTGCGAAGATCATCGCAGCCGCAGGCGCCACGATACGCACGACAAGCCCCGAGCCCATTCCGATCTCCTCCTCGGAGATCCTCGTCCGGGTCTCGGCGATCAGCACCCCGACGCCCTTCCCCAATTCGCTGATCGCGGTGGTGAAGGTTCTGGGATCGAGAATGCTGGGCCCGCGCTCGAGAAGCGCCTCGTTGAAGATCTGGCGCCGCAGCGCCTGCAGGCGGTCGATCAGCGCCGCTGCTCGAACCGAGGCCTGCTGAGTTCGACGCTTGACGCCCTCGAGATCCTCGATTGCCGAGGCGAGCCGCGTCCGCTCGCGCGCGACGTCAGGTGACTCGGACTGCCCCTCGCCCGGAGCCGGGCCAAGTGCATCGCGCTGGCTGATCAGCGGCGCGAGTTCGCTATCGAGTTTCGCCGACAGTTCGTTGATGCTGACAAGCTCGGCTGAGAGCTTTGCACGCAGCTCGTCGATGTCTTCGAAGTCGAGGGATTTTTCCTCGATCCTTCGGGTCGCCTCGTCTGCATGCGCCTCCCAGCTCTCGAGAAGAACCCGCGGCGGTTCCGGCTGGGTCTCCGAACGCTGCGCATGCAACGGCCCCGCCACCAGGACCGCCATCAACGACCCGATCAGGGTGCCGAGTATGGTTGCTCTCATGCCCTACGCCTTACCCCGCGGCTCCCGAGGATGCCAGAGGGGTTTGCGGCGGCCTCGATCCCGGTCAGGCGTCCTCGAAGACCTTCGGGATCGACGCGTCCGCGCCGCGGTCGAGCCACTCGGGCACGGGCAGCCCCTTCTCGCGCAAGAACGATGGGTTGAACACCTTCGACTGGTAGCGCGAGCCATAGTCGCAAAGGATCGTGACGATGGTGTGCCCCGGTCCCATATCGCGCGCCATGCGGATTGCGCCGGCCACGTTGATCCCGGTCGAGAGACCCATGCACAAGCCCTCGTGCTGCAGGAGGTCGAAGACCACCGGAAGCCCTTCCTCATCGGGAACCTGGTAGGGGAAGTCGACGTCGAGCCCCTCGAGATTGGCGGTGATCCGTCCCTGGCCGATGCCCTCGGAGATCGATGAGCCTTCGGCCTTCAGGGTCCCGTTCTTGTAGTATTCATAGAGCGCCGCACCCAGCGGATCGGCGAGCCCGATCTTGATTGCGGAATTACGCGCCTTGAGCCCCATCGCGACGCCGGCAAGCGTTCCGCCGGACCCCACGGCGCAGATGAACCCGTCCACCTTCCCGCCGGTCTGGTCCCAGATCTCGGGCGCCGTCGAGTCGATATGCGACTGGCGGTTGGCCACGTTGTCGAACTGATTGGCGAAGACGGCGCCGTTCGGCTCGGTTCGCGCCAGCGTCTCGGCAAGCCGGCGCGCGTAATGGACGTAGTTGTTGGGGTTCCGATACGGAACCGCGGGCACCTCGACCAGCTCGGCGCCTGCAAGACGCAGCATGTCCTTCTTTTCCTGGCTCTGCGTCTCGGGGATCACGATGACGGTCCTGAACCCCATCGCGGCCCCGACAAGGCTGAGCCCGATACCGGTGTTGCCGGCCGTCCCCTCGACGATGGTGCCGCCCGGCCTGAGTTCGCCGCGCGCGACGGCGTCGCGAATGATCCAGAGTGCCGCCCGGTCTTTCACGGACTGGCCAGGGTTCAGGAACTCGGCCTTTCCCAGGATCTCGCACCCGGTAAGCTCGGAAGCGCGGCGAAGCCGAACGAGGGGGGTGTGGCCCACCGCATCGGGCAGATCCTTGAAGACTCGCATATTCCACACTCCTCGGCCGATGAAGTCAGGGTTCCACACTCGGCCCTCACTTAAGCCGATTGGCACCTCGGCTCAACCCCGTGCAGCGGGCCGACCTTACAGCCATTCTGCACGGAGCCGGTCACGATGGCGCGCGAGCCACAGGAGCGGGATCATGGCGGGTCCGGTGTTGATCGCGCCACGCTCGAGCGCGTCGAGCGCTTCGTCGAGGGGCAGGATCACCGTGCGGATATCCTCCCCCTCGGATGCGATGCCATGCAGCCCGCCGTCGCCAGCAAGGTCCGCCTCGCCGATGAAGCAGGAAAGATGCTCGGATGCCAGCCCGGGGGTGGGGTAATAGTCCGGCAACCGAATGATGCGTCCGATCTCGATGCCTGCCTCCTCGCGGGCCTCTCGCCGTGCCGTCCCCTCGGCGTCACCCTCCGCATCGATCCGGCCGGCGATCACCTCGACACACCACGGATCGGCATCCCCGCGCGCGGCGGGCCCGGGCCTGAACTGTTCGAGTAGAAGCACCCTGTCGCGGCGCGGGTCGTAGGCAAGGATGGTCACGGCATCGCCCCACGAGACGGTCGTTCGCGCCAATGGTCCGGTCCAGCCACCATCGTGGCGGCGATGGCGCAGGAGATGCTCTTCGACCTCGAGATAGCCGGTCCATGCCCGGTGGCGTTCGATCCACGCGACATCGGCCGCGGCGTCGAAGCCAGTCCGCAACGGAGGGTCCGCGATGGTCGAGCTTTCAGCCGCCCTGAGCCGAGCGCGCGCCCGGTTGAGCATCGCCGGCCAGAGGCGATGCATTTCCTCTGGCGAGCGCTGCCCGCGCAGCTCCATCAACGCCCGGGCCGCCTCGATGGCGAGCGACCGGTGCTGCGCGGCCCAAGTGTCGAAATCCCAGGCGTGCGGCGAGGCCTCGACGTCGGGTCGCGCATCGAAGAACAATGCGTCGATGGCCCCCGCGGCGGTGTTCGCGACAATGTCTGCCAGCTCGTACTCGGCAAATTCATAGAATTCCAGCCGCGCACGATCCTCGGGGCTGGCCGGATGGAAGAGCAAACCTTCCGTCAGCGCCCCCGCGACCGGTCTGAGGATCGGGTAGTCTGCGTGCGCGTGCCGCAACGCAGCCAGATCGTGGACGCGGGCGGCGACCAGACAGCGCGGCCCCAGCACCCGGCCCAGCACGACCTCGAGCAGGCGCCGATCCAGAAGCGAGCCGTAAAGAAAAATCGGTTTCAAGCGTGACCTCCCGGGCCAATCGGACCCGCGGCCAATGACAGACCTGCAGCCTTCTTGTCACAGGAGAGACGGCTCGTTTCAATCGCACAACAACAACCTGCCACGCATGGTCTTTCCCTGATGCGCGCGCGGGCTATCATAGTGATCCAGAAGAGGCGCACATTCGTATACGCCGACATATGGGACCGCTGGGGTTGCCCCGGATGGTCGCAACTGACGAACTGAAGACGATGTTTGATGCCAGGACACGCTCCAACGACTGAAATGCTGGCCGACTATGCAAGCGGTGCCGCCTCGCCGGGGCTCGCCTTGCTCGTTGCCGCCCATCTGACCCATGCGCCGGAAAGCCGGACGAGGGTGGAGGCGTTCGAGGCCGTGGGCGGCGCGCTGCTCGCCGACGAACCGGTGGTGTCAATGTCAGCCGCCGCGCTCGACGAGGTGCTTGCGCGCCTCGACGGCGACGGCTCGCCGCCGATGGCGCCGGCATGTGCGGCGGGCCCGTTGCCGCGCCCCGTGATCGATGCGGTCGGGCGCGACTTCGATCAGATCCCCTGGAAGTTCCGGCTACCGGGCGTGGCGGAATACGAGCTTGACGGTTTCGCGGGCGAGAAGGTCAGCCTCCTGCGTGCGCGTCCGGGCGCTCGCATTCCGCAGCATACGCATGAGGGGCGCGAACTTACGCTCGTCATGGCCGGCGCCATGAAGGATGGCGACGACATCTATGAAGCCGGCGACGTTGCGATCAACACAGAGGATGACGATCACCATCCGCAGATCGTCGGCAACGAAACCTGCTATTGCCTGATCGTGATGTCCGGCGGGTTGCGGTTTACCGGCCCCTTCTCGCGCGTGCTCAACCTTCTGGCCGAGTGAAGCGAGAACGCGCTTCGGCCCGGATCAATGCCGGGCCGGAAAGAGGATCAACTTCCCAGACTACGCTCAGGCCGTGCTGTCCGACGGCACTTCGCGGTTCTTCCGGAAGCGGACCAGCGTCCAGTGCAGCAATTCCGTCACGACACCCAGGACCGCCGTCGTGGTGATCGTCAGCGTGAGCAGCGGGAAGTTGATGACGAGATCGAAGAGCGGCGTGATCTCGCTTTCCATGTTGCGCACGAAGCTCTCGTAACTGCTCGACGGACCGCGCCACGTCTGGAACGCGACGACCAGTCCGTAAACCGTGCCGGCCACGAGGATCGAGAGCAACCCGGCCCAAACGCCATTCGCGACCGCGACGATGAAGCCCCAGCCCTGACGCGTTGCAAGGTTGAAGAAGCCAACCAGTGCGCCCGCGATCGGACTGATCACCGCCATGACCGGAAGCGCCTCGAGAACAGGCCGCGCTTCAGGATGCGACAACACCCAGTTCACAGCCCACGCCATCAGAATTGCGCAGATAACCCTAAATAGCAGCATGTCGCGCC
Organism: Thermohalobaculum xanthum; assembly: GCF_016623495.1. Classification (GTDB taxonomy): domain Bacteria; phylum Pseudomonadota; class Alphaproteobacteria; order Rhodobacterales; family Rhodobacteraceae; genus Thermohalobaculum; species Thermohalobaculum xanthum. Next base: position 360,444 of record NZ_JAEHHL010000002.1, read on the forward strand.
TTCACCATCTAAGCTGAGCAGGAAAACGCGCCCTCACCCAACACCCCGATCGGCATGATGCCCCAAAACGGCACCGAAAGGCAAGAATCATGCGGGTTTCTGCAGGGAGATTTGTGTCACATCCGTCGTTTTCGCCCGGAAACAGGCCGCACAACTTGCCAGGTAGAAGTTCCACATCCTTCGGAAGCGATCATCGAAGCCGAGCGCGCAGATCTCGTCCCACTGGCTCTGGAACCGGTCGCGCCACTCTCTGAGCGTGCGCGAGTAGCTCTCTCCGAACTCGACCGAGCCAAGCAGCGCAAGGCCCGCGCGCTCCGCCTCGGCCCGCAATGCGCCGGGAGAGGGAAGCATGCCGCCGGGAAAGATGTACTTCTGGATGAAATCGGTCTGGCGTCGATACTCGGCGAACAGGCCATCCGCGATAGTGATGATCTGCAAGCCCGCGATGGCGCCGGGGCGGAGCCGCTCGCGGATCGTCTCGAAGTAGGCGGGCCAATAGCGCTCCCCTACCGCCTCGAACATCTCGATCGAGGCGATCCCGTCGTAGACGCCGCGCTCGTCGCGATAGTCGCGGATCACGATCTCCGCGCGCTCGGCGAGCCCGGCCTCGAACAGGCGTCTCGCCGCGTAATCGTGCTGCTCGCGCGACAGCGTGAGCCCGGTGACCCGCACGCCGCGCTCGCGGATCGCATATTCCGCGAACCCGCCCCAGCCACAGCCGATCTCGAGCAGGTGGTCCCCCGATTTCACGCCGATCCGGTCGCAGATGGCGGCGTACTTGTTCGCCTGCGCCTGCGTCAGGTCCTCGCCCTGCCCGGTGAAGAGCGCTGACGAGTAGGTCATCGAAGGATCGAGCCACCGCTCGTAGAAGGCGTTCCCGAGGTCGTAATGGTACGAGATGTTCCGCCGCGCGCCGCGGCGCGTGTTCGATCTCAGCCAGTGACGCAGCCGCTCGTAGGCGCGCACCAGCACCATCGCGGGGAAGCCGCGTCCGAGCGTATCGTTGTTGAGAAGAATGACGTCGAGGAGCGCCTGAAGATCGGGCGTCTCCCACCATCCATCGAGGTACATCTCGGAAAAGCCAAGATCGCCCTCGCGCACGAGCCGGGTGAAGAAGTCGGCATTGTGCACTGTCAGGCGTCCGGCCGGGCCGCCGCTGGGGCCTTCGACGAAGAAGACACGCCCATCGGGCAGCGTGACCTCGAAGCTGCCCGTCTTGATTTCCCCCGCGATCGCGAAGAACGTCTCGAACCAGCGCGGAAGATCCTTCTGGCCGTCGACACTCGTCAGCCGCATGTGGCTCCTCTTGCTTCGTTTTCCCGGAAAATAATTTAGAAGGCCCCCGCGCGGCCAGAAAAAACGTGCCGTGCGCGTGGCTTCAGGTTGCCGAGCGCCGCTGCTGATAGGCCGCAAGGGCGCGCTCGCGGCCTTCGCGGAGACCGATGACAGGCTGAGGATACGCGTCCGAGGCCGACAGTCCCCAGCTGCGTGGCACCGCATCGAAATAGGAAAGCGCATCCTCGTGTGGACGGTCGCGGCCCTCGGCGATGAAGCGATCGACGTAGCGTCGCTCAGGATCGAACCTTGCTGCCTGCGTCTCGGGATTGAAGACTCGGAAATATGGCGCCGCGTCGGGCCCCGAACCCGCCACCCATTGCCAGCCCATCGCGTTCGACGCCGGGTCCCAGTCGATCAGGCAGTCGCGAAACCAGGCCTCGCCCACGCGCCAGTGGGTCAGGAGATGCTTGGTGAGAAACGAGGCGACCAGCATGCGCAGGCGGTTGTGCATCGTGCCGGTGGCATACATCTCGCGCATCCCCGCATCGACCATCTCGATCCCGGTCATGCCGCGGCGCCAGCGTTCGGCATCGGCATTGTCCGCGTGCCACGGAAAGTCGTCCCACTCCGGGCGCCAGTTCTCGGTCTCGATCCGAGGCGTGTGGTAGAGGAGGTGATAGGCGAACTCGCGCCAGGCGAGTTCCTTCAGGAAATGCTCAGCGCCAGCCTCGGCGTGCCCCGAAAGCCGCTCCATGGCCGAGCGCCCGGCGTGCCAGATGGTTCGTGGCGAGATCTCGCCATAGGCCAGGTTCTCGGACAGCCGCGAGGTCGCGAGAATGTCCGGGCGGTCGCGCTCGTCCTTGTAGGCCGCGATCCGGTCCTCGACGAAGGCCCCGAGGCGATCGAGGGCCGCGTTCTCGCCCACTGCCGCAAAGCGGGCGACCACGGCCGCTCCGCGCTTCATCCCGCCGCCCAGCCTCCAGTCGGACAGCGTCTCGCTCGCCGGCCATTTACCGGGCGGCGCGAGGGTGCCGGGTTCGGCAAGGGGGCTCGACGGCTCGCGCCCGCGCACTGCCCGCCAGAATGGCGTGTAGACCTTGAAGAAGCTGCCCTGCCCGGTCTCCACCTCCCAGGGCTCGTGCAGGAGCGAGGCGTTGACGCTGATCGCCTCGATGCCATCGGCGCGCAGCGCCGCCTTCACCTCGCCGTCGCGCGCGCGCGCCTGCGGATCGTAAAGACGCGACCAGACCACGCTGCGAGCGCCCGTCTCGGCCACCAGCGCGCGCAAGACGTCCAGCGCATCGCCACGGCGCAATACCAGTCTCGATCCGCGAGCAACCAGCCGACGGCCGAGATCCTCGAGCGACAGTCCTAGCCGCCACCGTGGTGCGGCGCCCATCGCGCGCTCGGTCACCGGGTCGAGGATGTAGACGGGAATCGCCGGGCCGCCGGATGCCAGCGCGCGCGCCCACGCCGGATGGTCGCCCAGCCGAAGATCCTTGCGCAGCCAAAGGAGTGTCGGGTGCGAAGTGAGGTCGGCGGAAGATCGGTCGGGCATGTCGATTTCTGTCGTATTCGGGCTGCGAAAGCGAAAAATGGCGCAGAATCTGGCGTCTCGGGCGGACAGCTGGCGCGGATCGACGAAAGATCAACGCTTCTTTAACAATATTTTGCCCGAATCGACGTCGACCCTCATCTGCAGGGTGAAGTTGTGTGGTTCGGAGCTTGGCATGAGCGTTATCCCTTTCGATCCGGAACGGCCGTTTCCCTTGACCGCGCGGCGTTTCGCCTCGCCGACGCAGCGCGCCGCGATGAAGGCCGCTATCGCCGAAGAGGCGCTTGCCATCGTCTTGCAGGAGAACGCGCGGATCCGCGAGCAGGCGCGCGTCGCCGAGCAGCGCGTCGAGGAATTGACGATGCAGATGATGCAGGACGACCTGATGGGCCGGCCGTTCTCAACGATGCCCCAGGCGGGCTGACGGCTCTACCCTAGGCCTCGCATCCCGAAACGGCCTCAGGCGTGGAAGACAGGCGCCGCCTCTGCCCACGCGGCCTTGAGCGCGGCCTCCGCGCCAAAGGGCAGATTGAGGAACATGAGCCCCGAGCCCGTCATCCCGCGGCCTCGGGTTGAGGTGAATGCCACCTCGTCACGGAATGCCCCCTGCACGCGCATGGCCTCCATCGGATCGATCAGCGCCGCATGTCGCCCGGCCGGGAGTATCGGATACCAGATCATCACGACGCCTTCAGGCCAGCGACGCAGAAGCCCGAGCGCAGTTTGCGCGGTCTGCGCATACTCATCCTTCACCTCGTAGCTCGGATCGAGCAGCGCCAGCCCGCGCCGCGGCGTCGGCGGCGCCAGCGCCACCAGCCCCTCGTGCCCGTCGCGGCGATGAATGCCGACGCCCGCCCCGCCAAGCGACCGGATCAGGGCGGCATGCTCGGCCGGGTGCAGCTCGCAAAGTGTCAGGCGATCCTGCGGGCGCAACAGCGTGCGCGCGATGAGCGGCGAGCCGGGATAGGCGCTCGCGCCGAAGCGCTCCCGCACCTGCGCGAGCACGCTCCAGTACGCGCTCGAGCCCGGCGCGGCGCGGCCGATGCCGTCCTCGGCCTCCGCGGTCTTGCTCGCCTCCGGGCCGGCGAGATCATAGAGCCCGCGGCCGGCGTGGCTTTCCATGTAGCTGATCGCGCGCGGTTTTGCCGTGAGCAGACTTAGCAGCGTCGCGAGCGCCAGGTGCTTGTGCAGGTCGGCCGCGTTCCCCGCGTGATAGGCGTGCTGGTAGGAGAGCATCGCCCTCAGACCAGAGAGACAGCTTTGACCCGGCCCAAGCGCTCGTCCTGCTCGTCCCAGTGGCGCATGTTCAGGACACCGCCATCGGCTCGCACCTCGGCGATCGCGTCGCGGTCGGCCTCGGCATACACCCATCCCGCCTGGTTGAGCACGCCTTCCGACAGCACGCCGGTTGCGGGGAAACCGCGGTCCGGCGGCCCATACACGGCCGCGGCGCCGACATTCGAGTCGACGGCCTCGCTCCAATCCACATCACCCACGGTCGGGGCATGAACCGCCACGCATTGCCCCTCGAGCGCACGCGCCATCGCCCCGATGCGCACCCGCCAGTAACCGGCAAGCTTTTCCGTGCAGGACGGGACCAGCAGGATCTCGACGCCCGCCTCGACCATCGAGCGCGCGATGAGCGGAAACTCGCTGTCATAGCAGACCGCGACGCCGAGTCGGCCGAGCGAGGTGTCGAACACGCGCGCTTCGGCGCCCGGGTCGACATACCAGGATTCGCGCTCGAAGCGCGTCATGATCAGCTTGTCCTGGATGCCGACATTCCCCTCGGGCGTGAACAGGCTTGCGCGGTTGACCGTGCGGCCATCCGCCAGGCGCACCGGCGCGGACGCGCCGAGGATGTGCACCCCGTAGCGCGCCGCCAGCTTCGAGTGCAGCGCATCGGCCTCGGGCATGGCGTCGGACACCGCGTCGATCGAGCCTTGCAGATCGCTCGCCCTCGGCTTTCCGGCGAGCGAGGCAAGCTCCATCGCGCCATACTCGGGAAACACCAGAAGCTCGGCGCCGGCGCGCGCGGCTTCGTCGACCCAGCCCGAGAGCTTGGCTTCGTATTGCTGCCAGCCGTCGAACCAGTCAATCGGGTAGGCTGCCGCCGCGATCCTGACCATCAGAGCTCCCGCATCCAGAACTGCATCGGTTTATCCGTCTCTTCGCTGTCCCCGATATCGCGCCACGGGAAGCTCGCGACAAGACCCTCCACGAGATTGTAACCCCGCTTACGCCAGAACGGATCGAGCGGGGTGTAGTTCGCAGGCCGCGCCGGGTGATCCGCGGGCCGGATCACGGCACAGAAGCACGAGTAGCGGCGCCCCAGCTCGCGGCCGCGCGCCTCGCGCAGATCGAAGAAGGCGTGCCCCGCCCCCTGCCCCCGGTATTGCGGCAAGAGCACGGATTCACCGCAGTAGAAGATCTCGGCGAGATCGAAGCCACGATCGGCGAACGGCTTGGCGAACTCGGCCGCATGGTCTTCCATCGGGGCCCCGGTCGCCGCGCCGACAAGGCGCGTGCCGTCCCACGCGCCGACGACGATCGCGCCGGGGCTTTCGGCATAGGCGCGGAGGTACTTCTCCTCGTAGGCCATGTCGCCGTCATAGAGGTAGGGGAACGCCCGGAAGACCTCGATGCGAAGCCGCGCGAGGTCCGGCAGGACCGAGACCATCGCCCCCGCCGCGATCGGCTCGATCCGAAGGGTCATGTCGATACCTGCCGAACCCAATCGGTGAGATTGTAATAGGTCGTGACCCGCGCGATCTTGCCGTCGCGGATGGTGAAGAACGTCCCGGCCGGCAGGACATAGCGCTGGCCCTTCGCTTCGGGCAGGCCCTCGTCCGTCGCGAGATACTCGCCATTGACGGTGAACTCGGCAGCCGCGCGCGTGCCGCAGGGGCTCTCCATCACGACGATGTCGGTCAGGCGCTCGGCATAGCAGCGCGTCATATGTGCCGAGAACTCGGCGAAGACCTGCTTGCCCGTCCGATGGCCGCCCTGATTCACGTCGTGGCGCACATCGTCGGTCAGCAGGGCCATCATCGCATCCGGGTCGCCACGATTGAACGCGGCATAGTACTCTGAGACGAGTTCGCTGGGGGTCATCAGGGCCCTCCTTTTCTGGCCTTGGTGGAACATGGATACATGGATCGGGTCACCCGGCGCGCGTGGCCGTCCGCGCCTCCCGCGCCTTCAGATCCCCGCGAAGCCCGCGCTCAGGGCAGGGGCATCTTCGGGGGCGGCGATCCTGGGGCGCCCGGTAGCGGTGATGATCAGTTCCGCCTCGACGATCACGCGGCGGCCCTCGATCTCGGCCTCGCGCATCTCCCATCGGCGCGACAAGGCGACGTCACCAGCCCCGGCCGCCTCGGCGGCGCCGCGGACCTCGGCCTCGAGCGCCTGCTCGGCCGCGGCTCGCGCTTGCTCGAAGCCTGAATGGTCCTGCGTGCCGTCGCTCAGATGCAGCCGGAACCGGTCCTCGGCAGGCTGCGTCACCGTCGCCCGGCGGGTGATCTGGACGTGGCCCGCGACCGCTCCGATCGCGTTGGCGACATCGGCATGGCCAGGAATCACCGCGCGCGCGTCCAGCAATTGCGAGACCTCGGGATAATAGACCGGCGCCGACGCGCCGAGGCCGATGAGCGGCGCACCCATTGTCAGCCGCGGCAGTGCGAAGCCTTCGTGCCGGCGCAAGGCGGCCCGCGCCAGGGTCGAGCGCGCAAGCCCCGGCTCGGCAAAGCCGTCGGCCGCGAAGGCCGCGTCGAGCACATGCTCGCCCGATCGCATCACCAGGGCATCGACCACGGCGCGCGCGAGGGTTGCGCCATCCGCCGCGACGGGGCGCCCATCCATGCCACGCCGCCGCGCCATCAGCCGCGCGCCAAGGCCTGCGGCATGCGTGTCCCAGTCGGTATGAATGCCAAGCACATGCGCGGCATCCGACGGCGTGAAGCCCGAAACCCGGACCAGGCCGCGCTCGACCAGCCGCTTGAGCGCGATGCGTCGTGGCCGCGAGCGCAACACCTCGTCCGCCGCGACCGGCGCGCTCTCCAGCCCCGCCAGCAGCGCCGCCTCGGCCGTGCCGAGCCCCGGCGCCGCGGCCGGCCCCATCCGCATCAGGAAGCGGCCATCGAGCTCACCCGGCACGGCGCGACCAAGCTGCCGCTCGAGCGTCTCGATCACCGAGGGACCGTGCTGCGCGGCCAGCAGCGCGAGCGGCACCAGCCGCCTCGGCCCGAGCAGAATCGCAGCCCCGGGCTGGCGTTCGTCGAGCGCTACCTCGCTGTCGCCGCCGAGCCCATGGGTCGTCATCGCGACGGCCTCGACCATCGTGCGCAGGCCGCCGACCTGGGCGCCCTCGGGATCGAGCCGCGGGCGGCCTTCGTTGAGAACCGCGATGTCGGTGGTCGTGCCGCCGATGTCCGAGACGATGGCATCCGGAAGGCCCGTGAGGAACGACGCGCCGACCAGGCTCGCCGCGGGCCCCGAGAGGATCGTCTCGATCGGCCGGTAGCGCGCGAACGCCGCCGAAACCAGCGCACCGTCCCCCCGCACCACCATGAGGGGCGCCGCGATCCCGCGCGCCTCCATCATCGTCTCGGCCGAGCGGATCAGCCCGTCGATCATGCCCACCAGCCGCGCGTTGAGAAGCGCGGTCAAAGCCCGGCGTGGGCCGCCGACCCTGGCCGAGAGCTCGTGCGAGCACGTGACCGGCAGGCCCGTGGCCTTACGGACGAGATCGCGCGCTGCCTGCTCGTGCGCCGGGTTGCGGACGCCGAAATGGCCGCAGATCGCGACCGCTTCGACCGCAAGCCCGTCGAGGGCCGCGGCGAGCGCCTCGCCATCGAATGGCGCACGCTGATTACCGTGCGGATCATGGCCGCCCGCGATCGGGATCAAAGGGTCCTGCCCGATCGCCTCGGCCAGACCCTGGCGCCCCAGATCCGCAGGATCGAAGCCGATCATCACCAGCGCAGCGCGACCGCCTTGCCCCTCCACCAGGGCATTGGTCGCGAGCGTCGTCGAGAGCGAGACGAGACCGATGCGGGAGGGCGCGATGCTTCCCGCCTGCAAGACCGCGTCGACAGCCGCCGCAATGCCTCGCCCCAAGTCATCGCGGGTCGTCAGCGACTTCGCCTTGGCAATCACCGCCGCCGGGCCTTCGCCGAGACGCGCTGCATCGAGCAGCGCGGCATCGGTGTAGGTGCCGCCGGTGTCGACGCCCAGCAGAAGGACGTCGCGGTCCGCGCAATCGCGCTCGGCGCGAGGCTGGCTCGTCGCGTCGGTCATTCACAGCCCCCCGGCCAAGCGCCCACCCGATCCGTCCGCTCGGCGCGGACGTCGCACTCCATGCCTGCACCTCCTAGGCTCGCTCGGAGCGGGCTGCAATGCAGTTTGCGACGTCCTGGCGGTCGAATTCGGGGTTTACCGCCGTGGCGGCCTCGTCTGTCCCAGATGTCCCGCCGCGACCGACAGACCGCCCAGCGCATCGCGCAACTGTGCGAGGAAACGCCGCGTGCCGGTATCGAGCTTCGCGCCATTGTCCAGTAGGTAGGCCTCGACATTGTATTCGAGGTCGCGCAGCGGCAGCTCTACGCGCCGAAGCGCCTCGGCCGATGCGATGTCTTGCGAGAGCGGCCGGATCTCGACCGAAGAGCTTGCCTCTGCCATGGGTTTCCCTCAGTGGCGTTCGGGTCGCACGCGGGTGAAAAGGACGCAAATGGGCTCAATGCGTCCAAGAGTGCGGCAGCATGGTTAATGATCGGTAAAACGGTCCGGCTCACGCCTCCCGCGCGTCGGCACCGGCGGCCGTGTCAGGCCGGCAAGCCACGCACATCTCGCGCTTGGCACCATAGCCCGCGCGTTTGCGGACCTGCAGCCCGGCGGCCTCGAGCGACCGCCGCACATGCCCCGCGGCGCTGTAGGTCGCGACTGTCCCTCCGGGCTCGAGCCGCGCCGCGACGGCTGCGAGCAGGTCGGCCTCCCACATCTGAGGGTTTCGCGCAGGCGCGAACCCGTCGAGGAACCACGCGTCGACATGACCTTGCCAACGCGGCACCGTCTGCCTCGCATCCCCCTCGACCACCTCGAGCTGAAGACCGCCAAGATCGAAACGCCCCCCCGCCCCGCGCCACACGTCCAGCAGGCGGGCGCCGAGATCGGCCAATTCGGGAAACGCCGCGAGCGCTCGGCGCATTTCGGTTGGCGCGAGTGGCGCCACCTCGAAACTCGTCACGCTCAGCACTCCGTCGACGGCCGCACGCTCGCGCCACAGCGCCCAGGCCGCCAGCACGTTGAGGCCCGTGCCGAAGCCAAGCTCGGCGATCGCGAAGCGCCGGGTGTCGGGCCCCCACCGCTCGGAAAGCCGGTTTCCCTCGAGGAAGACGTGCCGCGTCTCGGCCAGCCCGTCATGGCGCGAGAAATAGGGGTCCGCATAGCGCTGCGACATGGGCAGATCCCCGCGCGCGCCGCGCGCCCAGACCAGATCCGCGCTGGAATCGGATGCGCTCATGTGCTCGGTTCTGGCGGAACCACATACCCGCGGCAAGGAAAAGACGAGCGAGATCGGAATGGCCGAGACGACGGACCTGCTGGTGATCGGCGCCGGGGTGTTCGGCCTGTGGACGGCCCGGGCCGCCGCGCGTGCCGGGATGCGGGTGATCCTCGCCGAGGCCGACATTCCCGGCGCCGGCGCGAGCGGCGGGCTGGTCGGAGCGCTGACGCCTCACCAGCCGGATCGCTGGCGTCCGTTCAAGCAGTTCCAGTTCGACGGTCTGGTCACGCTGGGCGCGCGCGCCGCCGAGCTTGCCGCCGAAACCGGGATCGACCCGGGCCATGCCCGCTGCGGCCGCATCACGCCGCTTGTCGACGAGCGCAGCCGGGAGCGCGCCCTTGCCCATTCCCGAGCAGCCCGCGAGGTCTGGAGCGGCGCGGCCGAGTTCGAGGTGCTCGACAGCGTTCCCCAAGGGGCGCAAGGGCTGATCGCGCCCGAGGCCGCACCGTTCGGCGTCGTCCGCGACACGCTCTCCGGCCGGATCGGCCCCCGTGCGCTGGTCGAGGCGCTGGCACATTCGGTATCACGCATGGCCCAGATCCGATCCGGGTGGCGGCTTCGGAGCCTCGCCGCGCGCGACGGCGTCGCGCGCTTCGACCGGGGAGATATCTCGGCCGGCCATGTCGTGCTTGCCGCCGGCTGGGGCTGTCTCGACTTCCTGCCGGCGTCATGCCTGCCCGAAGACGGGCGCTCTGGCCCTGGTGTGAAGGGGCAGGCGGCGCTCCTCGCGGCGCGCGCGGATCCCGGCGCGCCGGTCATCCAGGCCAACGGCATCTACATCGTGCCACATGCCGACGGCCGCATCGCCGTCGGATCGACGAGCGAGAAGACTTGGCGCGCCGACGGGCCCGACGCCCGGCTCGATGCCCTCGTCGAGACCGCGGCCAGCCTTGCGCCCGCGCTCAGGGGCGCGGAAGTCGTCGAGCGCTGGGCCGGCATCCGCCCTCGCGCGCCAGGGCGCGAGCCGCTCGTCGGGCCCCTGCCGGGGGCGCCGCGCCTCGTGCTTGCCACGGGCGGGTACAAGATCGGGTTCAGCATCGCCCATCTCGTGGGCGACGCGGTCTGCACGATGATCGCCGGGCATGGCCGCCCCTCCGGCCTGCCCGACAGCTTTACACCCGAGGCGCATGGATTGCGGGCTGAAGAACGACGAATTTGAGCGCCCCGAAGGTCCGATCCAGCACCTGGCCATCGTCACGCGAGATGTCTGCGCCGCGCTCCCGCCGCCGGCCGCACCTTACGGGGGCCTGAAACTTTCGTGAATTTCTGTACATGTGGTCAAAGTTTTTTGCCAAAACATCTCGCCTTTCGCGCATGTATCAGTATTGTTCCAGCGGCTGGCATGAGCGTGGCGCCTCGGCGCGACAGGCTGCCGGCACCCAGCCAGATGCGTTCAACGACATCCGGCAGAGAAGACGACGGTCGCCGGCGACCCAGTGACGCCGACCCGCCAGAGAAGTTGCCGAAGCGCCCGGCAGGGTTAACTGCCGGGGGGTGTTCCAAGGGAGGACTCAAATGAAAGACACCGTAAAAACCGAGACGTCGCGGCGCCGGTTCCTCAAGGGCGGGCTCGTCGCCGGCGGGGCTGCCGTCGCGACACTGGCCGCGCCGCAGGTGAGCCGCGCCCAGACCGTGAAGATCAAGATGCAGGGTGCCTGGCCCGACGCCAACGTCTTCTCAGACTTCGCCAAGCAGTATGTCGAGCGCGTCAACAAGATGTCCGGCGGGCGGATGGAGATCGAATACCTCCCCGATGGCGCGGTGGTGAAGGCGTTCCAGATCCAGGACGCGGTGAATGACGGCGTGCTCGATGCCGGCCACCACGTGACCGCCTACTGGTACGGCAAGAACAAGGCTGCCTCGCTCTTCGGAACCGGGCCGGTCTTCGGCGCCGATGCCTCGCAGATGATGGCCTGGATCCAGTATGGCGGCGGCAAGGAGCTCTATGACGAGCTGATTCAGGACATTCTCGGCCTCAACCTCGTTGGCTTCTTCGCCATGCCGATGCCGACGCAGCCGCTTGGCTGGTTCAAGAAGCAGGTGAACTCGATCGACGACATGAAGGGCCTGAAGTGGCGCACCGTCGGCCTGGCCGCGGACGTCATGCAGGCTGCGGGCGTGACCGTGACGCAGCTTCCGGGCGGCGAAATCGTGCCGGCGCTCGAGCGCGGCGTCATCGACGCCTTCGAGTTCAACAACCCGACCTCGGACAGCCAGTTCGGCGCCCAGGACGTCGCCAAGGACTACTACCTGTCGTCCTACCACCAGGCGGCGGAGTTCTTCGAGATCATCTTCAACAAGGATCTCTTCGACAGCCTGTCGCCCGAGCAGCAGGCCATCCTCGAATACGCTGCGGAAGCGGCGAACACCGCCAACTTCGGCCTGGCGATGGACAAGTACTCGGCAGACCTGCAGAAGCTGATCAACGACGATGGCGTCACGGTCCACCGCACGGACACGACGATCCTCAAGGCGCAGCTCGAGGCGTGGGACACCGTTCTGGCCGACCTAAACTCGGATCCGTACTTCAAGAAGGTCGTCGACAGCCAGAAGGCATGGTCGGATCGCGTCGCCTACTACTACCTGGTGAACGCGGCGGACTATAAGCTTGCCTACGACCACTACTTCCCGGGCAAGCTCCCGTTCTGATACAGCGCGCCCGTGGCGGTTGCCGCGGGCGCAAGACCGACGATTCGGGGCGGGGGGTCACTCCCCGCCCTTGTCACAACCACTCTGGCCGGACTGGATATGGAACGCGCAATCCGCTTCATCGATCGCTTGACCGCTTGGTTCGGCAAGGCGTTCGCGTGGTGCATCCTCGGGATGACCCTGGGCATCAGCTACGAGGTCTTCGTGCGCTACGTGCTCAACGCACCGACTTCGTGGGCATTCGATCTCAGCTACATGATGTATGGCGCGCTCTTCATGATGGGCGGCGCATACACGCTCAGCCGCAACGGCCATGTCCGCGGAGACTTCGTGTACCGCCTGTGGCGCCCGCGCACGCAGGCGCGGGTCGAACTGGTGCTCTACTTCTTCTTCTTCTTCCCGGGCGTGCTGGCGCTGATCTTCGCCGGCGCGAAATATGCCGAGCGCTCGTACCGCTACATGGAAGTGAGCGTCATGAGCCCCGCCGGCATGCCGATCTTCCAGTTCAAGATGCTCATCGTCGCCGCCGGCATCCTGCTGTTCCTCCAGGGGATCGCGCAGGTGCTTCGTTGCCTGCTGTGCATCCGTGAAGGCGAATGGATGCACCAGGACGAGGACGTCGAGGAGATGGAGCAGATCCTTCTGAAACAGGCCGCCGAAGAGCAGGCGAAGCGCGGAGCCACTGCACAATGACCGACCCGCAGATCGCAGTGTTGATGCTGGCGACATTCATCCTCAGCATCTTCCTCGGCTTTCCTATCGCCTTCACGCTGATGGCGATGGGCGTGGGCTTCGGCTACTACGCCTATTTCGACGCGGGGCGACAGTGGCGGGCATATGAAAAGCTGATGGCCTCGGACGATCCCGGCACCTTCGACATCGTGTCAGCCTGGTTCGAAGGCTTCCTGAACAACCGCATCTTCGACCTTTTCGTGAACCAGACCTACTCGGTCATGTCGAACGATGTGCTCACCGCCATCCCGCTGTTCCTGTTCATGGGCTACGTGGTCGAGCGCGCGAACATCGTGAACGCGCTGTTCGACACGCTCTATGTCTCGGCCAAACGGCTTCCGGGTGCCATGGCGGTCGCAGCCCTCGCAACCTGCGCGCTGTTCGCCACGGCCACCGGCATCGTCGGCGCCGTGGTGACGCTGATGGGCATGCTGGCGCTGCCGTCGATGCTGAAGGCGCGCTACGATACCTCCTTCGCATCGGGCGTCATCTGCGCGGGCGGCTGCCTCGGGATCCTGATCCCGCCCTCGATCATGCTCATCGTCTACGCCGCTGCCTCGAACGTCTCGATCGTCAAGCTTTACGCGGGTGCGCTGCTTCCGGGTTTTCTGCTCGCCGGCCTCTACATCGTCTATGTCGTGACGCGCGCGACGCTGAATCCCAAGCTGGCACCCAAGCCGCCGGAGGACGAAACCGACCATCTGTCGGCCGCGACCATCGCGTGGATGCTGCTCACCTCGTTCTTCCCGCTGGCCTTCCTGATCCTCGCGGTGCTCGGCGCGATCCTCTTCGGGCTCGCCACGCCGTCCGAGGCGGCAGCGCTGGGTGCGCTTGGCGGGCTTCTGCTCGCGCTCGCGTATCGGGCGCTGACCTGGGACCGGCTTCGCGAGTCGGTCTACCTGACGGTGCGCACCTCGGCGATGGTCTGCTGGATGTTCGTCGGCTCGTGGACCTTCTCGTCCGTGTTCAGCTATCTGGGTGGCGAGTCCGTCGTCGAGGAGTTCGTGCTTGGACTCGAGATGTCGCCGATCGCCTTCCTGATCATGGCCCAGATCATCATCTTCCTGCTGGGCTGGCCGCTCGAATGGTCCGAGATCATCATCATCTTCGTGCCGATCTTCCTGCCGCTGCTGCCGCATTTCGGCGTCGATCCGCTGTTCTTCGGCATCCTGATCGCCCTGAATCTGCAGACGTCGTTCCTGACACCACCAATGGCGATGTCGGCCTATTACCTGAAGGGCGTCGCGCCTCCGGGGGTCGAGCTCACGCACATCTTCTCGGGGGTGATGCCCTATCTCGTGCTGATCGTCACCGCGATGGCGCTGATCTACATCTTCCCGTCGCTGGTGTTCTACCTGCCGGAGCTCGCCTATGGCTGACGTCCCCAGGCATGCGGGCCGCGGAGCCGACCCGGCCGACCTGACCGCGCGCGCGGCGGCCCGCGCGATCGCGGCGGGGGACCTGACGGCGGTCGCGATGACCGCCGCGTGCCTTGCCCGGATCGACGCCGTCGATGCTGGTATCGGCGCCTGGGCCCATGTCGACCGCGATGGCGCGATGGCGGCGGCCGAGGCCTTGGACGCGCACCGGCGCAAGGGGCTGCCATGCGGTCCGCTTCACGGCGTGCCGGTGGGCGTGAAGGACATCATCGACGTGGCGGGGATGCCCGGCGAGAACGGCTCCTCGGCCGACGCCGGGCGGCACCCGAAACAGGACGCAACCGTCGTGCGCCGCCTCAGACGCGCGGGGGCGATCATCCTCGGCAAGACGGTGACGACCCCGCTTGCACAAGGGGCACCCGCGGCCGCGACCCGCAATCCGCACGATCCCAGCCGTTCGCCGGGCGGGTCGTCGGCGGGCTCGGCCGCCGCGGTGGCAGCCGGCATGGTCCCGATCGCGCTCGGAACCCAGACCAACGGATCGGTGATCCGGCCCGCCAGCTTCTGCGGCGCAGTCGGCTTCAAGCCAAGCTTCGGCTCGATCCCGCGCAGCGGAATTCTGCCCGTCGCCCCCTCGCTGGACCATGTCGGTCTGATCGGCCGCACGGTCGAGGACATGAGCTGCGTCGAGCTGCTGACGGGCGAGGACGGACTGGATCACGACTGCCGCGGATTCTTCGGCCCGCTCGCGGCCGTCGCCGCAAGCCGCCCCCCGGTTCGACCTGCGCTGTGCTGCATCATCGGCCCGGCAGAACTCGATCCCTCGACCCGGGAGGCCTTCGCCGAGCTTTGCGAGGCGCTCGGTCCGGTCGACATGATCCCCCTGCCCGAGCTTTTTGCCGAGGTCTTTCGCTGGACCCGCATGCTCATGGCGGCCGAGGGCGCGCACCATCTTGGCGGGTATCTCGAGCGGATGCCCGACATGGATCCGGGGCTGCAGGCACTGATCGCGGAAGGCCGCGCCACGCCCGCACCCGATTACCTCATGGCCCGGCGCATGCGCGGATCCCTCGCCGCTGGCCTCGCCGAAATCCTGACGCGCTACGACGCGATCCTGACACCCTCGGCGCCGGGCGAGGCGCCGGCCCATGGCAGCACGGGCGACGCGGCCTTCTGCACGTTGTGGTCCTATACCGGTTTGCCGTCGATCACGCTGCCGCTGCTGTCGGGCCCCGCGGGACTTCCGCTTGGTGTTCAGGTCGTCGGCGCGGCCGGGGACGACGGGCGCCTGCTGCGCACCGCAAATTGGATCGTTGAAACACTGTCGGATACCGGAGGCCCGGAATGATCAGCTGGCTCATCGCCTTCTCCGCGATTGCCGTCCTCGGCGCTTTCCTCGCCACCATCGGGGCCTTCGTGCCGGAACCGGATCTTCTGCTCGTGCTGCTGGCGACGGTTCTTTTCGCGGTGGTCGATTTCCTGCGCGACTTTCGCAAGGGCGACACGAACGGCAAATGAACCGAATGGCTCTGGCCGCGGGCGCGCGCCGGAGCCGAAGGAGACGACCGCATGAAGCCTGTTGTGCTGGTAACCCGTCGATTGACCGACGCCGTCCATGAACGGGTAAGCCGGGACTACGATGCGATCCTCAACATGGAGGACCGCGTCTTCGGCCGCGACGAACTGATCGCGCGGTGCCAGGACGTCGACGCGGTCCTGCCCTGCCATTCCGAGGTGTTCTCGGCAGACGTGATCGCCGCCCTGCCGAAGCGCCTGAAGGTGATCGCCAACCACTCGGTCGGCGTCGATCACGTCGACCTGAAGGCTGCAAAAGCCAAGGGCATCATGGTCACCAACACCCCCGACGTCCTGTCCGATGCGACGGCCGAGATCGCGATGCTGTGCATGCTGGGCGCGGCGCGACGCGGGTCGGAAGGCGACCGCATGGTCCGCGAGGGCCGCTGGAACTTCTGGAGCCCCGCCTTCATGGTCGGCCGGCAGGTCAGCGGCAAGCGGATGGGCATCGTGGGCATGGGCCGTGTCGGCCAGGTCACCGCCGATCGCGCCCGGGGCTTCGGCATGGAGATCCACTATCACAACCGACGCCGCATCGCGCCCGAGCTGGAGAAGGGCGCGGTCTTCCACGACGACCTCGACGCGCTGCTCGAGACCGCGGATGTCGTCTCGCTCCACTGCCCGGCGACGCCCGAGACGACGGGCATGATGAACGATGCGGCATTCGAGCGGATGAAGCCGGGCGCGATCCTCGTCAACACCGCGCGCGGCGCGCTGGTCGACGAAGACGCGCTGATCCGCGCCCTGACCTCGGGCCAGCTCTTTGCCGCCGGGCTCGACGTCTTCCGCACCGAGCCGGGCGGGAATCCGCGGCTCAGCGCGCTGGAGAATGTCTTCCTCCTGCCGCATATCGGCTCGGCGACGAGCGAGACGCGCGACGCCATGGGGTTTCGCGCGCTCGACAACATCGACGCGGTGTTCGCCGGGCGCGAGCCGGGCGACCGCGTCGCCTGAGGGACCCGAGCGCCATGCCGATCGGGCGGCGTGCCTTTCTGGCCGGGCTTGGCGCGGGCGCAACCGCGCAGCTTTGGCCCGCATGTGGCGCTCTCGCGTCGCCCGGAGCGATCACGCTCACCGCCGCGCCCGGCACGGCGCAGATCGCGCCGCGGGACATGAACCCCACCGGGGTCTGGCACTATGACGGGCAGACCCCAGGGCCGGTCCTGCGCGTGCCCCAGGGCGCGCGGGTCCGGGCCTTGTTGCGCAACGCGCTGCCCGATCCCACCACGATCCACTGGCACGGGATCCGCATTGCGAATGCGATGGACGGGGTCCCGGGTATGACGCAGGCCCCCGTCGAGCCCGGCGGCGAGTTCCTCTATGACTTTGTCGTGCCGGATGCCGGGACCTACTGGTACCACCCTCACCGGCAAAGCTGGGAGCAGCAGGCGCGCGGCCTTGCCGGCGCGCTGATCGTCGAGGAGCCCGCCCCTCCACCGGTCGACCGCGATCTGCCCGTCCTCCTCCAGGACTGGCGCCTCGGCCCTGACGGCGCGTTCGACGAGGCAAGCCTCGGGTCGATGCATGATTTCAGCCATGCCGGCCGGCTGGGCAACTGGACCACGGTCAACGGAGACGGCGACGCGACCTGGCCCGTCCGCCGCAACGAGCGTCTGCGCCTGCGGCTGATCAACGCCGCGACCGCAAGGGTCTACACGCTGGCACTCAAGGGGCTCGACGGCTGGGTGGTGGCGCATGACGGCATGCCCGTCCCGCCGAGCCCGGTCCCCGACCGCCTCACGCTCGCCCCGGCGCAGCGCACCGACCTGATCGTCGACGTCAGCGCGGCCGAAGGAACCGAGGCGGTGCTCGCCGTCATCGACCGACAGGGCGCCTATGCTGCCGTGCTGATGCCCGTGGACGGCCTCGCGCGACCGGGCCCCGAACCCGCGCCCGCGCCGATAGCCCGCAACCCCGCCCCCATGCCCGGGGCGCTCGACGGTGCGGCCCAAGTCGAGCTGAAGATGGAGGGCGGCGCGATGAGCGGCCTTGCCTCCGCCCGCATGTCGGGGCGCGAGATGGGTATCCGCGAGCTGGTCGAGCACGGCATGGCATGGGCAATGAACGGCGTCGCCGGCATGCCCGATGCCCCGCTGCTGACGCTCGAACGCGGCAGGACGGCGCGCATCCGGCTGGTGAATTACACCGGCTGGCCCCACGCGATGCACCTGCACGGCCATCATTTCCAGGTCGTGCACGATGGCCGCCCCGACGGCCCGCTGCGCGACACCCTGCTGATCCAGCCGCGCGAGACGGGGGAGATCGCCTTCGTCGCGGACAATCCGGGCGACTGGATGCTGCACTGTCACATGGCCGAGCACATGGCGTCGGGCATGATGAGCTGGGTCCGCGTCGCCTGAGCGCCGCGCCTTATTGCCCCGTGTCAGGCGCGTTCTCGGATCCGCAGGGCCGGATGGTGAAGCCCTTGGGCAGGCGTGTCTCGGCATCGCCGCAGGCGAGGTCGAGCCGCGTCTGATCGAGGTTCTTGGCCGTCGAGAGGTCGGCGCCGGAAAGGTTGGTCCGGCGCAGATAGGCCTCTTCGAAATTCGCGCCCGAAAGATCGGCCCCGCTGAGATCGGCGCTTGCGAGCCGCGCCGAGCCAAGATCGGCGTCGCGGAAGATCGCCCCGGCCGCCTTTACCCGGTCGAGGTCGGCACCCGTCAGGCGCGCGCCGGTGAAATCCGCCCCCTCGAGCGACGCGCGCTCGAAATCTGCCAATTCGAGCTTCGCGTCGCGGAACACCGCCCGGTTGGCCGAGGTCCGGCGCAGATGCGTCATCCGCAGATCGGCATTCGACAGGTCCGCGCCGTCGAGCCGGGTCTCGGCCAGATCGGACTCGCGCAGATCGGCGTCGACGAAACGGGCATCGGTCAGATCGGCTTTCTCGAGATCGACGTCGCGCATGTTCGCGACCGAGAAATCGGCGCGCGGAAACATCGTCTGCTCCATCTCGGCACGCCGCAGATCGGCCCGCACGAACTGCGCGTCGGGCAGATTCGCATATTTCAGGTCCGCCTCGCGCAGCACCGTCTTGCTGAAATCGGCCTTCGGGATCTCGATCGCGCGCAAGGTGGCAAGCCGCAGGTCACAACCCGCGCAGCCGCCCTTCTCGGCGATCTCGGCCGCGGTTTCGGCAGCGAGGGCCGGGCTGCCCAGGACGCCACTCAGCATCACGAGCGCCGCGACCAGCTCCCGGCGGAGAAACAGCGAAGCTCGGCAAATCTCACTCGACGGACCTCTCGGCATGGCTGGTTCTCCGGACCGTGACGCGGGCTCCCGGGCCCGAGGATAACATCTTGCCTGCATCGCGCCAGTGCGCCTGCGACCCCGGCTTTCAATCGCGTCGCGACGAGGCGTAGCGCTCGGAGGCAGCGTAGTAATCGTCGAAGCCGATCCGCCGCCGCAGCTCGGAGAAGCTCATCAGGTGCTCGTCGCGCGGTGTCCCGCGGCGCAGGCAGTCGAGCGTCTCGACCATCGCCTGCATCGCGGCGGCCATCAGGCTCAGCGGATAGGCGGCGATGCGGTATCCGATGTCCTCCAGCTTGGCCGGCGGCAGGTCGGGCGTCTCGCCGCCCTCGACGATGTTCGCCATGTTGGGCAGCGGCAGCTCGCTGCAGATGGCGCGCATCTCGGCCTCGGTCTTCGGGGCCTCGACGAACAGGATATCGGCACCCAGCTCGGCGAACCCTGCCGCACGGTCGATCGCCTCCGACAGGCCCAGCGTGTGACGCGCGTCGGTCCGCGCAAGGATCAGGATGTCAGCCCCTTCCTCGCGGGCGTCGACCGCGGCGCGGATGCGGTCGAAGGCCTCCTCGCGTCCCACCACGTCCTTGCCGGGCGTGTGGCCGCAGCGCTTCGGCGCCAACTGGTCCTCGATCATCACCGCCGCGGCGCCCGCCTTCGCCATGCCGGCGACCGTGCGGCGGACGTTCATCGCGTTGCCATAGCCCGTGTCGCCATCGGCGATCAGCGGGATCGCGATCGCGTCCGCGATGTTGCGTGCCTGGTCCTGCACCTCGGCATAGCTCATGAGCCCCAGGTCTGGCTGGCCGATCCGGCTCGCCGAGGCCGCGAAGCCCGACATGAAGGTGAGATCGAAGCCCG
This sequence comes from Thermohalobaculum xanthum, assembly GCF_016623495.1. Classification (GTDB taxonomy): domain Bacteria; phylum Pseudomonadota; class Alphaproteobacteria; order Rhodobacterales; family Rhodobacteraceae; genus Thermohalobaculum; species Thermohalobaculum xanthum. The sequence goes on from NZ_JAEHHL010000002.1 coordinate 380,278, forward strand.
CCTGCTCGATCAGTTTTGCGCTCAGCGCGTCGTAGCAGCACGGCATTGTCAGCAGGCGGCCCTCGGCCAGCAGGGCGCGGAGGCGGTTGGCAGGGGTCATGTCGTCCTCGTGGTCAGAGCGGCCACGCTCACAGGCGGAACGGGATGTAGAGCGCGAGATCGGGCCAGAAATACAGGATGGCGACGGTCAGGAACATCATGGCGAGGAAGGGCAGCACGCCGCGCGCCACCTCGCCAAGCCCGACCCGCGCTATCGACTGGATGACATAGAGGTTCAGCCCCACCGGCGGCGTGATCAGCGCGCACTCGACCATGATGACCATGAAGACGCCGAACCAGATCGGGTCGAGCCCCAGATGCTGTGCTGCCGGCAGCAGCACCGGCGTCATGATCAGCACCATCGAGAGCGCCTCGAAAACGAGCCCCATGACGAGCAGCACCAGAGCCACCACCAGGACAAAGGCGAAGGGGCTCTCGATCGTCTGGCCGATGAAGCCCGCGATGTCCTGCGGCAGCCGGTAGAGCGCGATCGCCTTGCCGAAGATCTTGGCCCCGGCCACGATCAGCAGGATCGCGGTCGTCGTCGCCATCGCGTCGACCGCCGCTTCCCTCAACCCGGTCCAGGTGAGTGTGCGCAGGAGCGGCCCGGTAATGACGAGCGCCGCTGCAAAGCCGATGGCGGCCGCCTCGGTCGGCGTCGCGGCGCCGCTGTAGATCGCGCCAATCACCAGCACGGCCAGCCCGATCGAGGGCAGCGCCCGGACGGTCGTGCGCCGCCGTTCGGCCCAGCCCGCCACCTCGGCCCTGCCCATCCCGCGCCAGGCGGCATAGCCCATCGAGAAGACGATGAAGAAGCAGACCAGCGCCGCGCCGGGCCCGACCCCGGCAAGGAACAGCGCGAGCACTGATTCCTCGGCCACGAATCCGTAGACGATCATGGGGATCGAGGGCGGGATCAGGATGCCGAGCGTGCCGCCGGCGGCCAGCAGACCGTAGACGAAGCGCCGCTCGTAGCCGCGCGACAGCATCTCGGGAATGGCCACCGTTCCGATCGTCGCGGCGGTAGCGACCGACGAGCCCGAGATCGCCGCGAAGATGCCGCAGCTCACGATGGTCGCAACCGCCAGGCCGCCCGGCCAGTGCCCGACCCAGGCCTGCACCGCGGCGAAGAGGTCGCGCCCGACGCCCCCCTTGAGCAGCACGTTCGACATCAGCAGGAACAGAGGCACCGCGAGCAGGATGAAGCCATCGAGCGTCGAGAGCATCGCCTGCGGCGCCATCAGCGGCGAGAACCCGCCGGCAAGCAGCATCCCGAGCCCGACACCGCCCAGCGCGAAGGCAACCGGCACACCGACCAGCAGCAGCGCAAACAGCGCGGCAAGGATCAGGACGACTATCATTCGCCATGCGCTCCTTCAGCGACGATCTCGCCCCGAAGGGTGCGCCCGGCCTCGATCAGGGCCTGGGCCAGCAGGATGGCAAAGCCGAAGGGCACCGCCGCCTCGGGCACCCAGGCGGGCAGGTCGAGCATCGTCCCGCTGGTGCGTCCGCGCTCGACGCTGTCCCAGAAGATGCCCCAGCCCTTCCAGAACACGATCGCGGAAAAGAGCGCCACCGCCAGCATGGCGAAGATCTCGGCGATACGTCGTCCCGCCATCGGCAGCACGCCCGTCACCGCGGTGATGCGGATGTGGCGGCGCTCGCGCAGGCACCAGGGCATGGCGATCAGCGTGCCCCAGATCAGGCATAGCTGGCTGAGTTCGGCCGCCCAGATCGTCGGCTTGACGAAGAAATACCTGGCGACGACTTCCCAGGTCAGCATCACGCCCGCCAGGACGAAAAGCAGCGCGGCAAGCATGGCAAGGGCGGTCACGATCAGGCTGAATGCGCGCATCTGTCGGTCTCGGACTGGCGGGCGGTGATGGCCGGGGCTTAGCCGGGGTCGGATGGCGGCCCCGGGGGGCCCGGGAAGCCGTGGCAGGCGCGGTGCGCGCCCGCAGGTCACCGGCGCGCGAGCCCCCCGGCGGGGCGGCGCGCCGGCCGTGGCCTCAGTAGCCCTTGGCCGCCTCGACCATCTTCGCGCCCAGGTCGCCGGTCTTGGCGAGATAGGCATCGATCACCGGCTGACCGGCGGCCTGCCAGGCGGCGATCTCGTCGGCGGTCGGCTCGTAGACCGTCATGCCGTTGGCCTTGGCCGCGGCAAAGGCTTCGGCCTCGATCTCGGACATGCGGTTGCGCACGTCGAGTTCTGCTTTCTCGGCGGCGGCGCTGAGGATGGCGCGCTGCTCGTCGGTCAGGCCGTTCCACCACTCGGTGTTGGCGACGACGATGAACTCGATATCGGCGTTGTTGGTCACGGTGATCGTGTCCATCACCTCCCACAGCTTGCGCGACTGCACGCCCGAGACGCCGGTCATGCCGATGTCGACCGTGCCGCGCTGATAGGCGAGATACTGCTCGGAACCCGAGACCAGCGTCGGGGCACCGCCCGCCGCCTCGACGAAGTCGCCAAGCGTCTTGCCGAAGACGCGGACCTTCTTGCCCTTCATGTCCTCGGGCGTCTTGATCGCGCCGCCATTCGAGAGGAACACCGACCCGCCATAAGCCTGCCACCACAGGACGGTCGAGCCCGTCCCGGCGATCGCCTCGTCGATCGAGTCGCGGATCACGCTGCCCTTGGCGACAGCCTTGCGGACCTTGTCCTCCGAGTTGAGGAGGAACGGCAGGTAGAAGACATCGACCGCCGGAATGTCACCGACATAGCGCGTGAGCGAGGCGACACCCATCTCGATCGCGCCCGATCCCACCGCCTGGGGCACCTCCTTGTCCTGGTAGAGCTGCGCCGAGTCGTAGATCTCGACCGCGATCGAGCCGTTCGACATCTTCTCGACCTCCTCCTTGAAGAGCTCGAGGTTCTGGCCGAGATGGCTCTTCAGCGGCAGCTGCAGCGTGATCCGTGCGGTGAGATCAGCGGCGACCGCCTGGGTCGAGACGGCAAGGACGAGCGCAGCGCCTGCCAGCCAAGCAGATGGCTTCATGGATGTTCCTCCCTTGAACTGTTTTGATTGATGAACAGCTTGCATCCCGTTTTGCCCGCGTCAAGCGGCTGCCGGACGCGCGTGCACCCCGTCATGCCCGCTGGAAGCGGTCGACCCGATAGGGCGCGAGGTCGAGGTTCGACCCGCCTCCAGATGCGAGCCCGGCCGCCATCCGCCCCAGCCGCGGCCCCATCGTCAGCCCCAGGTGCTGCCCGCCGAAGGCGAAGATGACCCCGGGCGCGCGCGGCGAGGCGCCGATCAGCGGCAGGCTGTCGGCAGTTGTCGGGCGCCGGCCCATCCAGACCGTCTCGCCTTCCCATGTCAGCCCGGGGAAGAGCTGCAGGATCTGCTTTCGGATCAGCGCCACCGGCGCCTCGGCCTCGGCGCCGTCGATGCCGGCGAACTCGGCGACACCCGCGAAGCGCAGCCCGTCGGCCATCGGGGTTGCAACGGTCTTCGCGGCCTCGACCATGATCGGCGAGGGCGGCAGATGCGAGGGATTCGACAGCATGACGTGATAGCCACGCTCGGCTTCCATCGCGATCTTGTGCCCGAGCCGCGCGGCAAGGCGCCCCGCCCAGACACCCGCGGCCAGCACCACGCGGTCGGCCGAAAGTTCCTCGCCCCCCGCCAGCGTGACGCTCGCCCCTCCGCTCTCCGAGGGGCGGATATCGACCACCTCGGCCTCGCGGATATGGCCGCCCTGCTCGGTGAAGAACGCAGCCAGCGCGGCGACATAGCGCGCGGGCGAGGCGATCCAGCCATGATCCGGCATGGCCGCGGCGAAGCGAAACTCGGCCGCGATCGCGGGGTCATGAGCCTCGATCTCGGCTCGATCCCACTCGGCCCATTCGATGCCGTGAGCCCGCTTGAGCGCCCACGAGGCGGCATCCGCCGCATAGGCCTCGCGGTCGCGATAAAGCAGCAGGTAGGGACCCTGCGTGATCATTGCCGCCGCAGGCGTCCCGCGGGCCAGCGCCAGGTGCTGTTCCACGCTGTCGGTGACCAGAGGCGCCAGCGCCTCGGCGATGGCGGCGACGCGCGCGGGTGTCGAGTTTCGCAGGAACGGGATCGCCCAGGGGATCAGGCGCGGCAGGTACGACAGCCGCAGGAACAGCGGCTTGTCCGGGTCCAGCGCCATGCGCGGCAGCTTTGACAGGATGCCGGGCGTGGCAACCGGCACCACGGCGGCGCGCGCCAGGATGCCGGCATTGCCGAACGAGGTCTGGCCCGCGTCGCCCGGCGCCAGGCGGTCGATCAGGGTCACGTCGTGCCCGTCGCGCCGCAGCCACTCGGCCGCCGCCACCCCGGTGATGCCCGCGCCGACAACGATGACGTCCATGTTCTGCCCTGTCCCTGATTGCCGTCCCGTTGCGACGCTCGGGCCCGGATGCGGCGCTTGTCAATCGGCAAGCGGCGCCTTGCCGCAAGCACCACGGCAATTGGCCGGCGTCTATCCGGTTGTTCCGCCGCGGATTTGGCGGCAAGACCGGACTCCACTTTCCTGCAAAACCCACTAGCATCGGGAGTTCCCCGATCGAAGGGAGACGGCGATGGGCCATGTGATCCTGCTGGCGCAGCAGAAGGGCGGCGCAGGCAAGACGACGCTTCTCACCCAGCTTGCGGCCGAGCGCGCCGCGGCGGGCGCCGGGGTCACCATCCTCGACCTCGATCCGCAGCGTTCGACGACCGGCTGGTTCCGCGAGAGGGTGTCGCGGCGGGGCGATGGCGGCGGCATCGAGCTTCTCGAAAGCGCGGAATGGCGCGCGCGCTCCGACATCGAGAAGGCCGCGAAGACATCCGACTGGGTCTTCGTCGACGCGCCGGGCTCGGCCGACACGCTCGGCCGCATCGCGATGCGCGCGGCCGACCTCGCGCTGATCCCCTGTCAGCCTTCGATGGCCGATGTCTGGGCCAGCGCGGCAACCCTCGAGATGGCGCGCAAGGAGAAGCTCGCGCATGCCGTGGTGCTCAACCGCGTGCCGCCGCGTGGCCGGGCCGCCGACGAGGCCGCCGCCCGCCTTGCCAAGTCCGGCGCCCCGATGGTCGATGCTCGGCTGGGTCAGCGCTCGGCCTATGTCGAGGCGTTCATGCGTGGCGCGGGTGTCAGCGAAATGCGCCGCGCGGCCAAGGCGGCCGACGAGGTGGCGGCACTGATGAAGGCGGTCGAGGCGCTGTTGCGAAACGGCTGACGCAGCCGCTGCGAAAGGCTTTGCCGACGCAGGTGCAGAGGCGCCACGGGCGACAGGAGAACACAGGCCGCGCGAGGATGACGCAGCCTGGGACGAGGGAGGACCAAGCAATGAGCTTTTCGGACAGCCACGACCGCGTGAGCCGCATGTTGCGCCTCGCCGCGACCGCCAATGATGTCTGGGCCGAGATCGGCGATTTCGGCGCGCTCGCCGACTGGCACCCGGTCGTCACCAAGTGCGAGGTCGACGAGATCGACGGCGACACCTACCGGGTGCTGACGACCGCCGACGGGGCGAGGCTCCTCGAGATGCTGGTCGAGGCCGGGCCGCGCCACTACACCTACCGCATCACCGAAAGCCCGCTCCCGGTCGATGACTACCGGTCCACGCTCAGCGTCGTGCCCGAGCCTGACGGCGGCTGCCACGTCTACTGGGGCGCGACCTTCGAGCCCACCGACCCCTCGGCCGATGACGTGGTTGGCGGCATCTACGACGCGGGCTTCGAGGCGCTGCGGGACCGCTTCGGCGCCTGAGGCGACAGCGACCGGGTCATTCGCCCGGCCGGATCGTCCCGGTCACGCGCAACCGGCCATCCTCCCCGCGCTCGGCGACGATGATCTCGCCCGAGCGCGGCACGCGTCCGGTCAGCGCGGTGATGTTCACCTGGTGGGTCACCAGCAGGATGCGCTGCCCGGCGCCCTCGACCGCGAGGAAGTCGAGTACCGCAGCGGTCTGCGCGTCGCGCGTCGAGCGGTCGGCGAAGAACGAGTTCAGCGCAGGGAACGGGCGCACCGCGCCCAGGGCGAGCAACTCGGCCGTCTCGCGGCAGCGGCACCACTGGCTTGTCAGGACGGCATCAAAGCCAATCCCCGCCGCGCCGATCGCCTCGCCCACCGCGCGGGCCTGCGCGCGCCCGCGGTCGTCGAGATTGCGCTGCGTCGCGCAGTCGTCCAGTCGAAAACCCGCCGGATCGCCCGTGCCCGGCGCGAGCGCATGGCGCATCAGCGCGACCGCGCCCGGCCGCGCCAGCGCCGCCCAGCCTTCGGGCGACGCGCCGGCCGGCATGATGCCGCCTCCGAGCGCCACGGCCGCAGCGACGAGCACCGCCCCGAGCCGCCGTGCAAGCCTGCGAGCAGAGACCCCGCCCGCGATGCGCATCATTCGATCCAACATCGGCCTTCCTCCGCCTCCGATCGACCCAGCTAGCGGCCTCGCGCCCGAGTGCAAGCCCGGCCGGATCGCTTTTCCGCACAGCGAAGCCGCCGTTGCCCCACCCGGCGCTTTGACAGGATGGCGCGATCGGCTAAGGAAACGCGATCCTGGCCGCGGCCGGGCACGGGCGGAGGGATGAGGCGATGACGGATAGGCTGCCGCACGAAAAGGGTTTCCACGTCTCGTGGGAGCAGATGCACCGCGACAGCCGGGCGCTGGCCTGGCGTCTCGACAAGCACGGTCCCGGCGCCGAGGGCGCATGGAAGGCGGTGGTCGCGGTCACCCGCGGCGGCATGGTGCCGGCCTGCATCCTGGCGCGCGAGCTCAACATCCGCGTCGTCGACACGATCTGCGTGAAATCCTACGACCATCAGAGCCAGCTCGAGGCGCGTGTCCTCAAGGCGCCCGACAAGGAACTGATGGGCGATGGCGAGGGCATCCTGGTCATCGACGACCTGGTCGACACGGGCCGCACGCTCGAGGTGATCCGCCGGCACTATCCCAAGGCGCATTTCGCCACCGTCTACGCCAAGCCCAAGGGCAAACCGATGGTCCAGACCTACGTGACCGAGGTGAGCCAGGACACGTGGATCTTCTTCCCGTGGGACATGGCGCTGATGTATGTCGAGCCCTATCGCGGCACCAGCTGAGCGGGGCTCGGGCGCGCATGGCCTATGTCGACGGCTTCCTCCTTGCCGTACCCCTGGAAAACCTCGCCGCCTATCGCCGGATCGCGCGCAAGGCCGGCAAGATCTGGATCGAGCACGGCGCCCTCTCGTATGTCGAGAGCAAGGCCGAGGACACGCCGCGCGGCAAGCTGACCTCCTTCCCCCGTGCGGTGAAGCTCAAGGGCGACGAGACGGTCGTGCTGGCCTGGATCACCTATCGCAACCGCCGTCACCGCGACGCCGTGGTGAAGAAGGTGATGCAGGACCCGCGGATGAAGAAGATCATGGAAAACGAGGCGATGCCCTTCGACGGGCGGCGCATGATCTTTGGCGGCTTCACGACCATGCTCGAACTCTCGGCCTCGCAGGATTCCGATCCGCGTGACGATGGCTAGGGCTTGCGGCACGGAACCGGGGGCGCTTTGATGTCCCGGTTGCCGACTGAAGGGGCCGCCGCCGATGACTGACGCTGATGCGCCGTTGCTCGAGGCGCGCGGGATCACCCGGTTCTTCGGCAGATTTGCCGCCAATCGCGATGTCAGCCTCGCGATCCGCCCCGGCGAGCGCCACGCGCTGCTGGGCGAGAACGGCGCCGGCAAGTCGACCCTGGTCAAGATGATCTATGGCGTGCTCGCCCCCTCGGGCGGCGAGTTTCTTTGGGAAGGCCAGCCGGTCGCCATCACCTCTCCGGCCGCTGCGCGCGCCCTGGGCATCGGCATGGTGTTCCAGCACTTCAACCTCTTCGACGCCCTGACGGTGGCCGAGAACATCGCGCTCTCGCTGCGTGGCGAGCGGATGCGCGGGCTTGCCGCGCGCATCACCAAGGTATCGCGCAGCTACGGCCTCGCGATCGACCCGAACCGAGCCGTCCACTCGCTCTCGGCGGGCGAGAAGCAGCGGGTCGAGATCATCCGCTGCCTGCTGCAGAACCCGCGCCTGCTGATCATGGACGAGCCCACATCGGTGCTGACGCCGCAGGAGGCCGAGGTGCTGTTCGCGACGCTCAGGCGGCTCTCGGGCGAGGGCTGCGCCATCCTCTACATCAGCCACAAGCTCGACGAGGTGCGTGCGCTGTGCGACGCGGCCACCGTTCTGCGCGCAGGCGAGGTCGTGGCGCAATGCGACCCGCGCTCGGCCTCCTCGGCCGAGATCGCGGCGCTGATGGTCGGGCGCGACGTGGCCCAGGTCGGCCGGACCGCCGCCGGCGGCGAGGGCCCGGTGCGCCTGTCCGTCCGCAACCTCAGCCTTCCGGCGCCGTCGCAGTTCGGCACGGCGTTGCATGATGTGAGCCTCGATGTCAGGGGCGGCGAGCTGGTCGGCATCGCCGGCGTGGCCGGCGAGGGCCAGTCGGAACTTATGCAGGCGCTGATCGGCGAGCGCCGGACCCCGCGCCCCGAGACGGTCTCGGTCGATGGCCGCGGCGTCGGCCATCTCGGGCCCGACCCGCGTCGCCTCGCCGGCGCCGCCTTCGTGCCCGAGGAGCGTGCAGGCCATGCCGCCGTGCCCGACATGGGCCTGCCCGACAACGTGCTCCTGTCGCACCACCGGGTCGAGCGGCTGATTGGCCCCGCGGGCTGGATCCGCCGCGCGCGGACCTCGGACTGGGCGGCGCGGGTGCGCGAGGCCTTCGACGTGCGGGCGGGCGGGGCGCGGCCCCGCGCCGGGGCGCTCTCGGGCGGCAACCTTCAGAAATTCGTGGTCGGCCGCGAGATCCTGCGCGATCCCGGGGTGCTGATCGTCAACCAGCCGACCTGGGGCGTCGATCCCGGCGCGGCCGTGGTGATCCGCCAGGCGCTGGTCGACCTCGCCCGCCGCGGTGCGGCGGTGCTGGTGATCAGCCAGGACCTCGAGGAGCTCTTTGCCATCGCCGACCGGATCGCGGTGATCCATGCAGGCCGCCTGTCGGCAGCGCGCCCGGTGAGCGAACTCGACGCCGAGACGGTCGGCCTGCTGATGGGCGGCGCCGAGCCCGGCGCCGACCGCGACGACCGGCTGAACGCCGAGACGGTGCACGCATGATGCCGCGCCTGGAAGCCCGCGCCGAGCCCTCGGCCTGGATGTCGATCGCCTCGCCCGTCATCGCGATCGGCCTGACCCTCGTCGCGGGCGCCATGCTGCTGACCGCGCTGGGCCGCGATCCGGCCGAGGCGCTCTGGGTCTACTTCGTCTCGCCCTTCACCGACGCGTATTCGCGCGCGGAATTGGTGGTGAAAGCCGTGCCGCTCGCGCTGATCGGCGCAGGGCTGGCTGTCTCGTTCCGCGCGAATGTCTGGAACATCGGCGCGGCCGGACAATACGTCGCCGGTGCGATGGCGGGCGGGCTGGTCGCGCTCGGCGCGCCCGAGGCGACGGGAACCGCGTGGTACGTGCTCTACCTCGCCGCCGGCGCGGCGGGCGGCATCGCCTGGGCAGCGATCCCGGCGTTCCTGAGAACCCGGTTCAACGCCAACGAGATCCTGGTCTCGCTGATGCTGACCTATGTCGCGGTGCTGCTGCTCGACTGGGCGGTGCGCGGCCCCTGGCGCGATCCGCTGGGCTTCGGCTTCCCCCAGAGCCGCGATTTCACGCAGACCTTCCACACGCCGGTTATCCTCGAGGGCACCCGCCTGCATGCGGGGGTGCTCATTGCGGTGATCGCGGCGGTGGCGCTGACGCTGATGATGGACCGCACGCTGCGCGGCTTCGAGCTCAGGGTCATCGGGGCCGCGCCGCGTGCCGGGGCCTTCGCGGGCTTCTCGCAGACCGGCGCGGTCTGGTTCGCGCTGCTCGTCTCGGGTGGCCTCGCCGGGCTTGCCGGCGCCATCGAGGTATCCGCCACGGTGCACCAGCTCCAGCCCGACATCTCGGCCGGCTATGGCTTCGTCGCGATCATCGCGGCCTTCCTGGGGCGGCTCAATCCCGCCGGCGCGCTGTTCGGCGCGCTGATCCTCGCGGTGAGCTATATCGGCGGCGAGAACGCTCAGATCCTGCTCAAGCTGCCCAAGAACGTGACCGGCATCTTCCAGGGGATGCTGCTGTTCTTCCTTCTGGGATGCGACACCCTGATCCGCTACCGGATCGTCTGGGGGCGGAGGCTCGCGCCATGACCACCAAGATCACCCTCGCCGACAAGTTCGCCCGCATCGACGAGCACTGGCGGCCCAGGGTCGCGGCAGAACTCAACGGCCAGGAGCTCAAGCTTGCCAAGCTCAAGGGCGCCTTTCCCTGGCATCGCCACGATGACGCGGACGAGATGTTCCTGGTCTGGCGCGGCAGCATCCGGCTCGAGTTTCGCGATTGCGCCGTGACCCTCGGCCCCGGCGAAGCCTTTGTGGTGCCGCGCGGCGTCGAGCATCGCCCGGTGGCGGATGAGGAAGCCGAGGTCCTGCTGTTCGAACCCGCCGGGGTGAAGAACACCGGCAATGTCGACGATCCCCACTTCACCGCGCCGCAGGGCGCGCGGATCTGAGGCGACATGGAAGCTTTCCTCATCTCCGTCCTGATCGCGGCCACGCCCTTCCTGCTCGCGGGGCTGGGCGAGCTCGTGGCCGAGCGCTCGGGCGTGCTCAATCTCGGGGTCGAGGGGATGATGCTGGTGGGCGCTGTCGCCGCCTTCGCGGTGACCTACACGACCGGCTCCGCCGCCGCGGGGATGCTTGCGGGCGCCGGGGCGGGGGCCGCGCTCGCGGGGCTTTTCGCCATCGTCGCGCTCGGGCTTCTCGCCAACCAGGCCGCGACAGGCCTTGCGCTCACCATCTTCGGCGTCGGCGCCTCGGGACTGATCGGCCAGGGCTTCGTCGGCCAGACGATCAAGCCACTGCAGAAGCTCGGCATCCCCGGCCTGACCGACACAACCGCGCTGGGCCGCATCCTGCTGGGGCACGACGTGATGGTGTACCTGGCACTGGCGCTCGCGCTGGCGGTGGGCTGGTTTCTGAACGCCACGCGCGCCGGGCTCATGCTGCGCGCGATCGGCGACAACCCCGAGGGCGCGCATGCGCTGGGCTTCCACGTCGTCCGGGTGCGCACGCTCGCGACGCTGTTCGGCGGCTTCTGCGCGGGTCTCGGCGGGGCCTATCTGAGCCTCGCCTACACGCCGATGTGGGGCGAGAACATGACCGCCGGGCGCGGCTGGATCGCGCTCGCGCTGGTGGTCTTCGCCACCTGGCGCCCGGGGCGGCTGGTCGCCGGCGCCTATCTCTTCGCGACCGTCACGCAGCTGCAGTTCTACGGCCAGGACTGGGGCATCCGCCTGCCGTCGCAATTCCTGGCGATGGCCCCTTATCTCGCCACGATCGCGGCCCTGGTCATCATCTCGCGCGACGTGAACCTGACCAAGGCGAACGCGCCCGCGGCCATCGGCCGGCCCTTCAGGGCGGAACGGTAGCGCCCGGTCTTGTGCATCGCCGTGGCCGCCAGCACGACCCGTCTGCCGCGCGCAAAGTGCAGCGCGGCATGGACTTTTGCCGAAATCCGGGAAACATGAGCGCCAGTGCCCACAGATCGCCGCGCAAGCGGCCCTCGCCTACAGGGAGACCGACATGATCCGCAGAACCTTCCTCGCCCTCGGCGCGCTGGCGCTGGCCGGGCTCGCCGCCCAGCCTGCTGCCGCGCAGGACAAGCTCAAGGTGGGCTTCGTCTATGTCGGCCCGATCGGCGACTTCGGCTGGACCTACCAGCATGACCAGGGCCGACTGGCGATCGAGCAGGAGTTCGGCGACAAGGTCGAGACGACCTATGTCGAGAGCGTCTCGGAAGGCCCCGACGCCGAGCGCGTCATCCGCCAGCTCGCCGCATCGGGTCATGGCCTGATCTTCACCACCTCCTTCGGCTTCATGGACCCCACGCTGAAGGTTGCCGAGCAGTTCCCCGAGGTGAAGTTCGAGCACGCCACCGGCTTCAAGCGCGCGCCGAACCTCTCGACCTACTCGGCGCGGTTCTACGAGGGGCGGCACGTCATCGGCACCATCGCCGGGCACATGACCAAGACGAACAAGATCGGCTACATCGCCTCGGTCCCGATCCCCGAGGTGGTGCGCGGCATCAACGCCGCCACGCTGGCCGCGCGCGCGGTCAACCCCGATGTCACGACGCAGGTGATCTGGGTGAACTCGTGGTACGACCCGGGCAAGGAGGCAGACGCCGCCAAGGCCCTCATCGCCCAGGGCGCCGACATGCTGATGCAGCACACCGACAGCCCCGCGCCCGTGCAGGTCGCCGCCGAGGCCGGCATCCACGCCTTTGGCCAGGCCTCGGACATGGCGAAGTTCGGGCCCAAAGCCCAGCTCACCGCGATTATCGACCAGTGGTCGCCCTACTACATCGAGCGCACCCGCGCCGTGCTCGACGGCACCTGGAAGAGCGAGGACAGCTGGAAGGGGCTGGCCGCGGGCGAGGTGGTGATGGCGCCCTACGCCAACATGCCCGACGAGGTCGTCGCCGCCGCCAAGGCGGCCGAGGAAGCGGTCGCCTCGGGCGCCGTCCATCCCTTCACCGGACCGATCAAGGACCGCGACGGGACCGAGCGCATTCCCGCCGGAACCGTGGCCGACGACGGGATGCTGCTTGGCATGAACTGGTTCGTCGAGGGGGTCGAGGGCGACCTGCCCCAGTAACGCACCACGACGACTGCATGACGCCGGCCCCGCCCGGGGCCGGCGTCATCGCATCCGAGGCCTCAGAAGCTCAGGACGCGCACGTCGTCCTTTAGCAGCTCGGCCGCCATCGCGTCGGGCTTCGCGGGGGTCACACCCTCGATCAGCGCCTCGGGACCGACACCCTTTCCGGGCAGGTAGATCGCGCAGACCTCGACCTTCGCCCCGGTCTCGATGATGGCCTTCATCAGGCCCTGCGGGCTCATGCCCTTCGGCGGCTGCGGCGCCGTGGCGCTCTCCGGCGCATCCTTGAGCGCGAGATCGCCCGCCGGGCCGCACAGCAGCACATGGGCCGAGGCCCCCTGCCTGATCGACTGCATCGTCAGCACCATGGCCATCAGCTGGGTCTGCGGCTCGGGCGCGGTCAGAACGGTCACGAGCCGGGCGTCGTCGTCGGCCGAGGCCGGAAGGGCGGGCGCTGCGAGCCCCGCGGCCGCGGCAAGGGCGATGATGGTGTTGCGCATTCTCTGTTCTCCTGTGTTGGCGCGGCATGACGCGCCGGGATCCGGAACAGGCCGGCGGCGAATCGTCGGCTCCTGTCGGCGGCGACCCTGCCCCGACGCGCGCACGCCGTCTGTGACCCCGTCACAGACCCCGCCCGCCGCGGCCCGCGCCACGCTGTCGCGGGCCCACCGGATGTGCCGCCCATGGCCTGTGGAAAGGGGCTGGCGGCTGCGCGCGCCGGTGCTAGGGTCGGGCGCCGGGTCTCGCGCTGCCCGGTGGCGGGATCAGCCGGGGAGAGAGCCATGAGCCGCTTCAACCAGCCGCTTGGCGGCAACGAGATGCCCCGTTTCGCCGGCCCCGCGACGATGATGCGCCTGCCTGCCGCCCCGGACGCAACCGGGCTCGACGCCTGCTTCGTCGGCGTGCCGCTCGACATCGGCACGTCGAACCGCCCCGGCACGCGGCTGGGGCCACGCCAGATCCGGGCGGAAAGCTGCATGATCCGCCCCTACAACATGGCCACAGGCGCTGCGCCCTTCGACAGCCTGCAGGTCGCCGACATCGGCGACGTGGCGATCAACACCTTCGACCTCAAGAAATCGGTCGGCATCATCGAGGCCGCCTTCGACGCGATCCTCGCCGTCGGCGCGATCCCGCTTACACTGGGAGGCGATCACACGCTGACGCTGCCGATCCTGCGTGCCATGGCCAAGGTGCACGGCCCCGTCGCGATGGTCCATGTCGACGCACATGCCGACATCAACGAGCACATGTTCGGCGAGGCCATCGCCCATGGCACCCCCTTCCGCCGCGCGGTCGAGGAGGGGTTGCTCGCCACAGACAAGGTTTTCCAGATCGGCTTGCGTGGCTCGGGCTACCACCCCGACGACTTCGACTGGCCGCGCCGCCAGGGCTTCACCGTGGTCACGGCCGAGGAATGCTGGCACCGCTCGCTCGCGCCGCTGATGGAGCGGGTCCGCGCGACGATCGGCAACCATCCGGTCTACCTGACCTACGACATCGACAGCCTCGACCCGGCCTTTGCGCCCGGCACCGGCACGGTCGAGGTGGGCGGCCTCTCGACCTGGCAGGCGCTCGAGATCGTCCGCGGCTTGCGCGGGCTCAACATCGTCGGCGGTGACCTCGTCGAGGTGAGCCCGCCCTACGATCCGTCCGGCAATACCGCGCTGATCGGCGCGAACCTGCTCTACGAGATGCTCTGCGTGCTGCCGGGGGTCGCCTTCCCCCACGGGACGCGCTGAACCGACAGGGAGAAAGACATGCGCACCATCCTGCTCGCCACCGTCGCGGCCGTCGCCGCCAGTGCCGCCCAGGCCGAGGAGCTCAACGCCCTGGTCTGGTGCGACCACACCGACCCCGCGCTGATTGAACCCTTCGAAAAGGCGCATGGCGTCAAGGTCAATCTCAAGGAATACGAGGGCACCGGCACCGCCCTCTCGATCGTCGAGCAGAGCCGCCCCGGCGACTGGGACGTCTTCGTGATCGACGGGATCGACGTGCCCCGCGCGATCGATGCGGGGCTGCTCGCGCCGCTGCCGGTGGCCGAACTGCCGATGGCCGACATCTTCCCCGAAGTCGTGCTCGAAGGCTTCCAGAGCCGCGACGGGAACACCTACGCCGTGACCGAGAAGTTCGGCTACAACACGATCTCCTACAACAAGGAGAAGATCTCGGCCGAGGAGCTCTCCGAGATGCAGGCGCTCTGGTCGTCGGACGAGTTCGCCGGTCGGATCGCGATCTACGACTATTACCTGCCGGTGATGGGCATGGTGGCCATGGGCCTCGGCAAGCAGACCGCGGACATCGGGGAGGGCGACCTGCCGGCGATCCGCGACGCGCTCTTCGGCCTCAAGAAGAACGCCCGCAGCGTGGTCGATGTCGTCTCGTCGCAGACCGCGCTGGCGACGGGCGAGGTCGACATCCTCGTCGGCGGCGGCGAGTGGGTGACCGCGATCCTCGCCGCCGACCAGCCCGAGCTTGACTGGATGATCCCCGACCAGGGCGCCGTGCGCTGGTCGCAGTCGATCGGCGTCTTCGCCGACAGCGAGCGCAAGGACCTGGCGGTGGAGTTCGTCAAGTACATCCTCAGCCCCGAGGGCCAGGCGCGGCTGGCCACGTCATCGTGCTACTGGGCCATGCCCGCGAACGCGAAGGCGGGCGAGGTGCTGACTGACCAGCAGAAAGCGGCCCTGCGCTGGGACGACCAGCCCGACTATCTCAAGCGCGCGCAGCTTTATCCGGCGCCCGACGGCGATCTCGACGCGGCGATGCAGGACGCCTGGACCGAGATGCTGCAGCACTGAGCGCGGCATGTCGCCCGCACGCCACCTCTCGGACGCCGGGCCATACCGCCCGCGGCGATCACCATGACCACGCCCGAGCGCGCCGAGCGCCGCCGCGCCTGGGCCGCGGTCGCCCCTGCCCTCCTGTGGACGCTCGCCTTCTTCGTCGTGCCGTTCGCGATGATGGCGGCGATGAGCCTCTGGCAGCGGCAGGGGCGCGAGGTGGTGCGCGTCTGGGACCTGTCGAACTACCAGGACTTCCTGTCCAAGCCGCACCTGCTCGGCGCGCTGTGGAACTCGATCGAGATCACCGTCCTCGTGACCGTCATCTCGGTGGTGCTGGCCTATCCCCTCGCCTGGATCATCGCCGAGCGCGTGCCGCGCCATCTCCAGCGCCTCGCGCTCGCGCTCGCCGTCCTGCCGTTCTGGACCTCCTACGTGGTGCGTTCCTACGCCTGGACGCTGGTGCTGGCGAAGAATGGCGTCCTCAACCAGGCACTGATCGGCGCCGGGCTGATCGCCGAGCCGCTCGAGATTTCCGCCACGCGCGGCGCAACCGTCACCGGTTTCGTGCATTTCTTCGTCATGCTCCTCACCCTCACGATCTACGCCAACCTCGTGCAGCTCCCCGCCAACTACCGCCGCGCCGCCGCCGATCTCGGCGCGGGGCCGCTCGCGGTGTTCTGGCACGTCACCCTGCCGCTGACGCTGCCCGGCATCATGGTGGGCGCGTTCCTGACCTTCGTTCTTTGCATCGGCGACTACATCACGCCGCAGATCCTGGGCGGCAATTCCGAGCTGGTCCTGCCGCAGGTGATCATGCTGCAGCTTGGCCGCGGCGCCGACCTCCCGATGGCCGCCGCGCTGTCGATCGTGCTGATGACGGTGGTGACGGCCGCCTGGCTCGCCTGCGCCCGCTGGCTGCGGCTCGAGCGGGCATGACCGCGGTCCTGCGCCTTGCCTCCTGGGGCTATGCCCTTGCGCTCTACGGCTTCATCTTCCTGCCCGTGGTCGTCCTCGTGCTTTTCAGCTTCCAGGATGGCCGCCTGCCGATCCCGCCCTTCGAGGGACCGACGCTGCGCTGGTACGCCGCCGTCTGGCAGGATCGCAGCCTGACCGCGGCGCTGGGCAACTCGTTCGTCGTGGCGCTCGCGTCCTCGGCGGTCTCCTGCGCGCTGGGCTTTCTCGCCGCCTGGGGCCTCGCGCGCGGCCGCCTGGCCGGGGGGCGGGCCATGCAGGGACTGATCACCGCGCCGCTGACGGTCAGCTACCTGCTGATCGGCCTGGGGCTCATGATCTCGTTCAACCTGACCGGCATCTCGCCCTCGCTCCTGACCGTCGGCATTGGCCACGCGGTGATCAACACGCCGCTGTGCTTCGCGATCTGCTTCGCCTCGATGGGCGACCACCAGGTGAACATCGAGCGCGCGGCCCGCGACCTCGGCGCGCGCGAGTGGCAGGTGCTCTGGCTCGTCACCGCGCCGATGCTGCTGCCGGCGCTTGCGGCGGGCTTCGCGCTGTCGGTCACCTTCTCGTGGGACGAGTTCATCATCGCCTTCCTGCTCAGCCGCTTCGACGTGACCCTGCCGGTCGAGATCTGGAGCCTGCTGCGCTCGGGCCTCAACCCCAAGACCAACGCCGCCGGCTCGGTCGTCTTCCTCGTCTCGGTCGCCATGGTGCTGGCCGCCGAGTTCACCCTGCTGCGGAGGCGCCGATGACCGCGCCGGTCGAACTCGTCGCGATCACCCGCGACTTCGGCGCGACGCGCGCGCTCGACGGCGTGTCGCTCGGGCTCTCGGCAGGCGAGTTCGCCGTGCTGCTGGGGCCTTCCGGCTGCGGCAAGACCACGCTTCTCGGTATCCTCGGCGGCTTTCTCGCGCCCAGCGCGGGCCACGTCCTGATCGGTGGGCAGGACGTGACCGCGCTGCCGCCGGCGCGGCGCCCCACCACGACGGTGTTCCAGGACTACGCGCTGTTCCCGCACATGTCGGTCGCCCAGAACGTGGCCTTCGGGCTCAGGATGCGCGGGATGCGCCGGCTCGCGCGGATGGCACGGGCGGACGAGATGCTGGCCCTGGTGGGCCTTCAGGGCGCGGGCACGCGCCGCCCGCACGAGCTCTCGGGCGGGCAACGCCAGCGGGTCGCCCTCGCCCGGGCGCTCGCCGTCGAGCCCGACGTCCTGCTGCTCGACGAGCCGCTCGGCGCGCTCGATCTCAAGCTGCGCCGCCAGATGCAGGACGAACTCAAGTCGATCCAGCGCCGCGTCGGCACCACCTTCGTGCACGTCACTCACGACCAGGAGGAGGCGATGGCCATCGCCGACCGGATCGTGGTGATGAATGGCGGCAGGATCGAGGACGAGGGCACGCCCCAGCGGGTCTACCTGCGCCCCCGCAGCCGCTTCACCGCCGCCTTCATGGGCGAGATCAACCTCGTGCCCGCGCGCGTCGGTGGGGCCGGCGACGGCCATCTGCTGCTCGAGACCGCGCTTGGCCCGGTGCGCCTTGCTCTCAAGGGCGATCTTTCCGCCGTGCAGCCGGGCGCGCGCCTCGCGCTCGGCATCCGGCCCGAGCATCTGCGGCCCGACGAAGCCGGCCTGCGCATCCCCGGCACGGTGATCGAGACGATCTTTTCCGGCACGCACCAGCGCGTCCGCCTTCAGCCCAGCCCCGCCGGGCCACCGCTGGTCGCGCATCTGCCCCAGGGCGCGCGCGTCGCGCCCGGCGAGGCCATCACCCTCGCCTTCGACCCTGCCGCCGCAGTCCTGCTTCCGGAGGCCTGAGATGGACCGCCGCGCGCGCCCCGAGGAATGGTGGGAGACGATCCGCTTCGCGGACGACATCACCCTGATCCACGAGCCCCTGATCCACCCCTTCTTCCGCTGCAACGTCTGGCATGTCCGCGGGCGCGAGCGCGACCTCCTGGTCGACAGCGGCATGGGCGTGGTCAGCCTGCGCGAATGGGTGCCGCTGGTGACCGAGCGGCCACTGACCGCCGTGGCCTCGCACACCCATTTCGACCATATCGGCTGTCATCACGAGTTCGACGACCGCTGCGTGCACCGCGCCGAGGCGGGACTTCTGGCGAACCCGACCCGCGCCGGCACGCTGGCCGAGCCCTATGTCACCGACGAGATCTTCGAGAAGCTGCCGCCCGAGCCCTACGCCTCGGCTGCCTACACGGTGGCCTCCGCGCCCGCGACACGCCTGCTCGAGGATGGTGACGTGCTCTCGACCGGCGACCGCGCCTTCGAGGTGATCCACACGCCCGGGCACTCGCCCGGCGGCATTGCGCTGTGGGAGGCGGCGACCGGCACGCTGATCGCCGGGGACATCCTCTATGACGGCGAGCTGATCACCGACACCTACCATTCAGACATGGACGACTACGTGCGCTCGATGAAACGGCTGCTCGACCTGCCGGTCGCGATCGTCCATGCGGGCCATTTCCCCAGCTTCGGCGCCGCCCGCCACAAGGCCCTGATCCGCGCCTTCCTTGCCCAGCACGACCGCTGAGCGCTGCCCCGGAAAGGGACGGGAGCGGCACGTTTTGTCCTGATTTCGGTCAATATTCACCGTTAACCTCCGCCTTCGTGACCAAAGAGTGGTGGCTTGTCCGCCGGTGAGAGCGAAAGCGCATCTCGTGCGTAAAGGTGGGGGAACGACAATGACGGCAACCGCTTTGAACAGGGCGGTCGGAGGGGCGCTCGGGCTTGGAATGCTGGCCGCGGGCGCGCTCGTGCTGGACGCCGGCGACGCTGCAGCGCAGGTTGCGCGCCTCGCCTGCGGCAGCCAGCCCTACACCATCCAGTCCGGCGACACGCTGCGCACCATCGCCATGCGCGCCTACGGGCGCGGCGACTACAATCCGATCTTCGACGCGAATCGCGACGTGATCTCGAACCCGTCGCTGCTGCGCGTCGGCCAGCGGATCGTAATCCCTTGCCTTGGCGAGACGCCTGCGAGCCCGCTGGCCCGCATGAACGCCCCGGCGAATCTCGGCGGCTCCTCCGCCACCGATGAAACCGCGCGCTCGAGCATCGTCTTCCAGCCCGCCATGGTCCCGGCGAAGCCGGCCGGCGACACCGTCAAGCAGGTGGCGCCAAAGGTGGCTGCGGCCAGCGGCGCGGCAACTGCATCCGATGCGGCCGCTTCGGATGCGGTGCGGCTCCTTGCGGCCGCAGATTTCGGGCCGATCACCGGCGCGTCGCTTCCCAACGGCGACCTCATGACCGAGCTGCTGGCCGAGGCGATGCGCCGCTCGGGCGTCGCGCAGGCGGGCGGCATCACCTTCGACGACGACCGCGGCACGCATCTCACCCAGGTGCTCCCGCAGGGCGACGCCGACATCGCCTATCCCTGGCCGCGTCCCGACTGCGCGCGTCCGGCGCTCCTCGATCGCGAGACCCGGTGGCAGTGCAGCGACTTCGTCTTCAGCGCGCCGCTCTACGAGATCGAGATCGGCTTCTACTTCCGCGCCGACGACGAGACCGCGCTCGCAGCCGATCCGGGGCTGCTGTTCGGCCGCCGCCTCTGCCGGCCCGAGGGCGCCTATGACGGCGATCTCGCCGCCGAGGCGCTGATCGCGCCGAACGTCGAGCGCGTGGCGCCCGCCTCGGCGCGTGACTGCTTTGCCGCGCTCGCCGCCGGCCGGGTCGACGCCGTCTCGGTCAGCACCGAGGTGGCCGAGGCCGAGATCGAAGCCGCGGGCCTCGGCAGCCGCATTGTCCGGGCCGAGATGCTGGGGACGCCGATGACGCTGCATGCGGTGGCGCTGGAGACGAACGAGAACGCTGTCGCGGCGATCCAGGCGATCGATGCGGCACTGGGCGCGATGCGCCTTGACGGGGGCTGGGACGAGATCGTCGCCCGCCACCGCGAGATCGGACGGCTGGCCGCGCGCTGACGCGGCGGATTGACGGGCGAGCGCCGAGCTGGGGGGCTTTGAGGCGCGCGCCATCGGCGCCGGGCAACATCCGGCGCGGCCAGCGGTTCGGGGCCGGGCGGAGGGGTTACCCCTCCTGCCCGGCCTTTTCCATACCGCGGGCGCGGCGCGCGACGACGCCGATCCAGCGGCACAGCACGTAGAAGAGCGGCGTGAAGATCAGGCCGAAGGCGGTCACGCCCAGCATGCCCGAGAACACCGCCGTGCCCAGGGCCTGGCGCATTTCGGCCCCCGCACCGGTGGCGATCACCAGCGGCACGACACCCAGGATGAAGGCGAACGAGGTCATCAGGATCGGCCGCAGGCGCAACCGGGCCGCCTCGATCGCCGCCTCGACACGGCTCAGCCCGCGATCCTCCTCGGCCTGCCGGGCGAACTCGACGATCAGGATCGCGTTCTTCGCCGCGAGGCCCACCAGAACCACCAGGCCGATCTGCGTGAGGATGTTGTTGTCCATCCCGCGGTAGAGCACGCCCGTGATCGCCGCGAGCAGACACATCGGCACGATCAGGATGACCGCAAGCGGCAAAAGCCAGCTCTCGTACTGCGCCGCCAGCGCGAGGAACACGAACACCACCGCCAGAACGAAGATCACCGTGATCGAGCCCGAGGCCAGCTTCTCCTGCAGCGACATCTCGGTCCATTCGAACTCGAAGCCCGACGGCAGCACCTGCGCGGCCAGACCCTCGGCCAGCGCCAGCGCGTCGCCGGTCGACACGCCGGGCGCGGCACCGCCCTGAACCGCCGCGGCGGGGAACAGGTTGTAGCGCGCGACCCGCCAGGGCCCGGTGGTCTCGCTCAGCGTGGCCACCGCCCCGATCGGCGTCATCTCGCCCGCGGCCGAGCGCGTGCGCAGATCGGCGATGTCCGAGGGATCATCGCGGAACGGCCCGTCGGCCTGTGCCGTCACCCTGTAGGTCTGGCCCAGGAAGTTGAAGTCGTTGACGAAGGCCGAGCCGAGATAGATCTCCAGCGTCTCGTTCACCGCCTCGGGACTCACGCCGATCAGCTCGGCCTTGACCCGGTCGATATCGGCAAAGATCCGCGGCGTTCGGGTGTTGAAGAGGCTGAAGACGCCCTGCAACCCCGGGGTCTGGTTGCCCTGGATCATCATGCCGAAGACGGCTTCCTCCAGCGCCTCGAGCCCGCGGCCGCGCCGGTCCTGGACATACATCTTCCAGCCGCCGGTCGAGCCCACGCCGCGCACCGGCGGGGGCTGCACGATGAAGATGTTCGCCTCGGCGATCGGGAACAGCTGCCCCATCAACTCGCCCTGGATGCGCTCGGCCGAGTATCCCTCCTCGGCGCGCCACTCGAAGGGCTTGAGCGTCAGGAAGATCGCCGCCGCGTTGGGCGCGTTGGTGAAGGTCGCGCCGTCGAGCCCGACGATCGGCACGGCATGTGCAACACCCGGATGCTCGAGCGCGATCCCTGAGACCTTCCGCGCCACGGCGTCGGTGCGCGAGAGCGCGGCGCCCGCGGGAAGCTGCACGACGGTGATCAGATAGCCCTGGTCCTGCGGCGGGATGAAACCCGTCGGCGCCGCCTGGAAGCGGTCGACCGCAAGGTAGATCAGCCCGCCATAGACGACCAGCATCATCACGATGATGCGAAGCAGCCGCCGCACCAGCCAGGCATAACCGCCCGCGATCCGCTCGAAGCCCCAGTTGAAGGCCGCACCCGCCTGCCGGAACGGCCAAGTCAGCAGGTCCCACAGCCGCGCCAGCGGCCCGGCCGGCCCGGCCCGGTGCTTCGGGCGCATCAGCAGCGCCGCCAGCGCCGGCGAGAGCGTGAGCGAGACCATGCCCGAAAGCGCCACCGCGGCCGAGATTGTCAGCGCGAACTGCCGGAAGAACTGGCCCGAGATGCCCGAGATGGCGGCGACCGGTGCGAAGACGGCGATCATCACCAGCACGCTCGCGATCAGCGCGGTGCCGACCTCGTCCATCGTCTTGTGCGCGGCCTCGCGGGGGCTGAAACCCTCCTCGAGATAGCGCTCGACGTTCTCGACCACGATGATGGCGTCGTCGACGACGATGCCGATCGCCAGCACCAACCCGAACAGCGAAAGGGTGTTGAGCGAGAAGCCGAAGGCCTGCATCGCCACGAAGGTGCCGATCAGCGACACCGGGATCGCGACGATCGGGATAATCGCGGTCCTGAGCGACTGCAGGAAGACGACGATCACCAGCGTCACCAGCACCACCGCCTCGAGCAGCGTGGTGATCACTGCGTCGATCGAGGCCTGGATGAACTCGGTCGGGTTGTAGACGACCGTGTACTCGATGCCCTCGGGGAAGCTCTTCGACAGTTCCTCCATCATGGCCAGAACCGCTTCCGAGGTCTCGAGCGCGTTCGAGCCCGGCCGCTGGAACACGCCGATGGGCAGCGCCACGTCGCGGTCGAGATAGCCGTTGATCGCGTAGTCCTGCGCGCCCAGCTCGACCCGCCCGATATCGCGCACGCGCACCAGACCGCCCTCGGGCGTGGTGGCGACGACCACGTCCTCGAACTGCTCGGGCCGTTTCAGGCGCCCTTCGGTCGTGACCTGCAGCTCCCAGGCCGACTGCTTCGGCAGCGGCTGGCGGTTGACGATACCCGAGGCCACCTGGACGTTGTTGGCGCGCAGCGCCTGGACCACGTCGCCCGCGGTCAGCCCGCGCGCCGCGACCAGATCGGGGTCGAGCCACACGCGCATCGAGTAGGCGCGCTCGGCGAACACCGTCGCGCGGCCCACGCCCTCGATGCGGGCCAGCTGGTCCACCACCTGGGTGCGCGCATAGTTCGAGATGTAGAGCTGGTCGCGCGAGCCGTCGGGCGACAGCATGTGAATGACCATCATCAGATCGGGCGACGACTTCTCGGTGGTCACGCCAAGGCGCCTGACCTCCTCGGGCAGCCGGGCCTCGGCCGCGGCCACCCGGTTCTGGACCAGCACCTGCGCGGTGTCGATGTCGGTGCCCAGCGCGAAGGTGATCGACAGCGACATGTTTCCGTCGCCGGTCGACTGGCTCAGCATGTAGAGCATGCCCTCGACGCCGTTCACCTCCTGCTCGATCACCGAGGCGACGGTATCCGCCACGGTCTCGGCCGAAGCGCCGGGGAACGAGGCGCGCACCTGGATCGTTGGCGGCGCGATGTCGGGGTACTGGGCGACCGGCAGGGTGGTGTAGCTGACCAGTCCCATCAGCACCGCAACGACCGACAGGACCGTCGCGAAGATCGGCCGGTCGATGAAGAAATGCGAGAAGCGCATCTCACTCGGCTCCCAGTTCGATCGTCACCTCGTTGGCGGTGACACCCTGCCCCGGCCGCGCACGCTGCACGCCCGCCACGATCACCCGGTCGTCGGCTGTCAGGCCCTCGTTGACCACCCGCAGGCCGCGATGAAGCTGGCCGGGAACCACGGGCTTCGGCACGACCTTGCCCTCGGCGTCCACGGTCATCACGATCTTGCGCGCCTGGTCGGAGATGATCGCCTCGTCGGGGATCAGCAGCGCATCATGCGCCTCAGATGCGGGGACCCGGACGCGGCCGAAGACGCCGGGCAGGATGAGGTGCTGCGGGTTCTCCACCAACGCGCGGCCGGTGATGGTGCCGGAGTTGGGGTCGAACTCGTTGTCGATGAACTCGAGCACGCCGGGATGACGGAACGTGTCCTCGTTCATCAGCCGGATACCCACCTTGATCTTCGGCATCTCCGCGGCCGAGCCCGTGGCCACCCGGTTCCCGCGCGGATAGCGCAGATAATCGGCCTCGGAGGTGGTGAACTCGAAATGGATCGGGTCGATGCTGACCAGCGTTCCCAGCGCGGTCGCCTGCGTCGTGCCGCCAACGATCAGGTTGCCCGGGTCGACGGCGCGCGCCGAGATGCGCCCGGTGAAGGGCGCACGGATCTCGGTGAACTCGAGGTCGAGGCGCGCGGTGCGCAGCTCGGCCTCGGCAATCGCCACGTTGGCGTCGGCCTGGGTCAGGGTCGCGCGCGTCCGGTCGACCTCCTGCACCGTGCCGACATTGCGCGAGGCCAGCTGCTCCGCGCGGTCAAGCTCGAGCTTCGCAAGCTCGCGCCCCGCCTTGGCGGATTCGAGCGCCGCCTCGGCGCGGTTCACCGCCGCTTCGAACGGCCGCCGGTCGATGGTGAAAAGGATCTGGTCCTTCTCGACGATCGAGCCGTCCTCGAAGCCGACGCTGTCGAGGTAGCCCGAGACGCGCGCGCGCAGCACGACGCGTTCGACCGCCTCGAAACGGCCGGTGTAGACGACGTAGTCGGTCACCTTGTCGCTGAGTGGGCGCGCGACCTCGACGGGCGGGTTCGGCGGCATCTGTGCGCCGGCCGGCAATGCTGCAACCAGGACGAAAAGTGCGAGGGTGGCGGCAAGAGTCGCGAACGGCGAACCATGACGACCCATGGAAAAGGCCGGACGGCCGAGAGCGAGCATGAAGGGGTCTCCCATCGAACTGGCGTTGTCGGCCGCTGGATCGGGCCTGCGTCGGGTCGGAGTAGGACGCGTATATAGAGAACCGCTGCGGAAATGTCTTTATGTCGCACCGCAAAAAATTTTGCTGCATACGCAAAGGTGAATTGCGCGCCATGCATCGCATGACGCAGGACACCTCTCTTCGGCACGCCGCTTCCGGCGTCAGAAATCCTTACGCCAGTTGATGCCGATCGACGAGCCATTATCCTGGCTGACCTCGCCGTCGACAGTGAAATCGCCGAAGACGTCCACCTCGACCTGAATGGTCGCCGAGCCGCCATCGAGCGGCTGCTTCGCCCCGACGAAGACACCATCGGCTACGTTCTTGCCCACGGTCACCGACGCGCCGTCGCCGTCGCCATCCTCGTCGATGCGCAGCACGTCGATCCCCACCGCCCCGCGCAGCCGGTCGACGAAACCGCCCGAGCCGCTCATCAGGGTCGCCAGCGCATTGGCCAGTTGCAGGGCCTCGGTCGGGCTCAGCGACTGGCGCGAGCGACCGAACAGCGTGCGGGGCAGCACCTCCTCCTCGGGGACCACAGGGTCCGACGTGAAGGAGATGTCGAGGTCCGACGCGGGCCCCGTGACCTCGATCCGGCCGATGAAGCCGTCTCGCTCATGCGCCAGCTTGACGTCGAGTATCGGGTCGATCTTCCTGCCGCCGGTGAAACGGACCTCGCCTGTCTCGAGGTTGAAATCGCGTCCCAGCAGGTCGAGCCGGCCGCGGATGCGATCGATCGAGCCGACGATCAGGGGTCGCGCCGCGCTGCCGCCGACATCGAGGCCGATCCGCCACTCGCTGTCGAGCCCGCGGCCGCGCACGAAGACATTGCCCGGCGCCTCGACGCGCACGTCGAGCGAGATGTTCTGCCCCACCGGATCCTCCGGCTCGGGGATCGGGTCGCCCTTGTAGTAGACCTCGCCCAGATCGGCGACCGAGGGCGGCGTGGTGTCCACCAGCCGCACCTCGGCACGATCGACCGTCACGGTTCCCTTGACGGCCGGCCCGGTCAGCGGCCCGCGGGCGGTGATGTCGGCCGAGATCTGCGCCCTGACGTCATCGCGGCGCACCAGGATCGCCTCGCGCGCGGTCAGGGTCGCGTCGATGGTCTTGGCGTCGAGCTCGATCCGCGAGTCTACCCGCCCCTTGGCACCGTCCCGCGCCGAGAGCTCGAGGACAATCCCGCCCTCGCCGTCGAGCTGCGATCCCATCGTCAGGTTGGTCAGGATCGTGCCGGTCTCGAGGTTCTGGTACTGCCCGCCGCTCAGCGCGACCGAGCCGCCGATCGCGGGATTTGCCACCGGCCCCGCCAGCGTGATGTCGAGCGTGAGATCGCCATCGAGGATATGGTCGGGCACCGGCACCAGCGCCCAGAGATCGCCCAGCCGCCCCTGCCATTTCAGCGTGCCGTCCATCGGCGCGCCCTCGGGCACCATGGGCACCGGCCCGCCCGACGGGCGCAGCGGCAGGGCGGCGGTCACCCTGACCGGGTCGCCGAACGGGCCCGAAAGCTCGATCTCGGCATCCGCCCGCCGCCCGTCCCAGCGCGCCGCGGCATCGAGGCCGAGAGCGCCGATATCTGCCACCGCCTTGTCGAAATGCACGTCGCGCGCGGACAGCGTCACGTCGGCACGCGCCGATCCGGCGCGCGTGTCGAACTCGGCCCGGGCGTCCAGCTGTCCCTCGGCCAGCGGCAGCTTCGTGTCGAGCGCCGCGAGCGCCTGCGCCAGCGCGTCGAAATCATCCATGGCAAGCGTCAGCGCGCCGCCCATCCCGGCCGGATAGATGCCGAGCGTGCCGCCAAGGCCGCCGCCCGGAAGGGCGAGATCGATCCCCTCGAGCCGGGTCGTGCCGTCCGAGACCCGGATCGCCAGCGGCGCCCGCAGCTCGACCACGGCCTCGCCCAGGGCGGCACGCGCCTCCCGCACCTGCGCCGTGATCTCCGGGCCCGCCACGTCGGCGCCGGCCCGAAGCCGCAGCGACACCGGCTTGGGGTCGCCCCTGCCCGTGGCCGCCTCGCCCGCCGCATCGGCCGCGAGTTCGAGCGCTGCAAGCGGCCCCTTCACCGTGGCCGAGACCGGCGCCAGCGTCAGTGCCTCGGCCTCGATCCGCGCGACATCGGCCCGGATATCGAGGACCGGCGCGTCGCTCAGCGCGTTCGCGACGCGTGCCGTCACCTTCGCGGTCTGGGCGGCCAGCCCCTCGGCCGCCACCCCGGGCGCCTCGAGCTGCGCGTCCAGCGTGCCGTCGGCATCCAGCGTCGCCGCAAGCTGCGCGCTCGCGACCTCGACGCCGCTTGCCGCGATCCCGGTCGCCTTGGTCTCGAGCCGGCCCGCAGGCGTCGTGTTCAGCCCGCTCACTTCGGCCTGCCCGGTCAGGCTCTGCACCGCGGCGCCCTCGGCGGTAAAGCCCGAGGCCTCGAAGCTCGTCGCGACCGAGGGGTCACCCGACAGGTCCGCTAGATCGGCGGTCCCGTCAAAGCGCGCCAGCGTCACGGCGCCCAACGCGGCGATATCCTCGAGCGCAAAACTCACCCGGCCGCCCGGTGTCCCGGTAAGATCCGCCAGCGCGGCCTCGACGGTGCCCTGCCCCAGGCTTCCCTGCGGGTGGCGCGCATCCTCGACCGTCAGCGTGACGTCGGCCGCCGGCGCGCCAAGCGCGTCGCGCAGCATCCCCGCGATGGCGACCCGGGCGACCTCGGCCTCGAACCCCGCGAAACGCGCAAGCTCGAGGTCGAGCTCGGCATCCTGCCGCCGCGCCGGCGCCGACAGCCGGACCTGCCCGTCGAGCGCGCCGGCAAGGCGCTCGCCTGCGGCCTGCTCGGTCAGGGGCGCGAGCGTGCCGAGGTCGGGAATGCTCAGCGTCACACCCCCTTGCGCCAGCGTCGTGTCGAGCGCGACATCCACCGCACCCGCCGCGGTCAGGCCCATGGCCGTCGCGGTCATGTCCTCGAGCGCGAGGCTCTGCCCCGCAAGGTGGAACCGGGTCGCGATCTCGGCGGGGCCAAAGCGCGAGCCATCGGCGGTGACCGCGACGCGGCCCTCGACCGAGCCCTCGGGCGCCTTGCCGCCGGACGGGGGCGCCGGCGGCGAAACGATGGTGACATCGTGATCGAGGGTCACCGCGCCATAGCCCTCGCCCTCGAAGACCAGGTCCGAAAGCCGCGCGAAGCCGTCGATGCCAATCGCCTCGAACGGCCCCGCGACCCGCCCGCTCACCTCGAGCCCGCCCGAGGCCGCGACGTCATAGGCCGCCGCGACCGGACCGAGCCGGGGCGCGTCCAGCGCGTAGTCGAGTGCGGCATTGCCCGCGCCCGTGTCGGCCCGCCCCCGCGCCTCCAGGGTTATCAGCGGCGAGCCGAGCACAAGGTCGTCGAGGCTCAGGACGCCCTGGTCGAAGCTGCCCGCCGCACGCAGGTCGGTCTCGCCAAGCAGGTCCGGCGTCAGCCGATCGAGCCGCAGCCCCGACACCGCGCCGTTCACGTCGAAATCGATCCGCTCGCCGGCGACCTTCACGCTGGTGCCAAGGCTGGCGAGCCCGACATCGGCGGGCTCGGTGCGCAACCCCTCGAGGCCGAGCTTGCCCTCGGCCGTGACATCCGAGGGGATCACGCCGGCGACGCGCCCGTCGAAGCCGAACCCCCGGAAGTCGACGCCATCGGCCAGCACCGCGAGCCCCGCCTCGCCGCGCAGCTTGACCTCGAGGTCGACGGCGCCCGTCGGCTTCTCGTAGGTTCCGGCCGCGTTCAGCGCCAGGTGCGGCGAGGTGAGGCTGCCGCGCTCGACCCGGATCAGGCCGCTGCCATCCTCGGCCTCGGCCACGCGAAAGGCCAACTCGGCCCGCTCGCCCAGCACGCTGGCGACCTCGGGGCTTATGGCCGAGCCCGGGACCAGCGCGAACTCGCCGTCGACCAGCAGCCGCCCGGTGGCCTCGACCACGGCTCGCCCGTCGAGGTCGAAGACCTGCTCCGCCGTCGCGTCGAGCGACATCTGCCAGTCGGTCAGCGGGCCGTCGGCGGTAACCACCACGCGGCTCGCGCTGGTCTCGGGGAAGCTCGCGAGCTCGGCCATGATGCCGCCCGCCGCCTCCTCGGCCGTGAGGTCGAGCCGCAGCGTGTTCGCCTGGAAGGTCCGCAGATAGTCGATCAGGATGCGCCCGGCGATCGCGTCGGTGCGATGGAGTTCGAGCCGCAGCGCCTGCTCGTCGCCCTCGTCGCGCAGGTTGCCGGTTGCATCGAAGGCCAGCGACTGCCCGGCGATCACGCCCTCGGCCACCTTGACGCGGTCGAGCCGCATCTCGCGCAGCAGCACGGTCAGCGGCGCGCGGGGCCATTCGAACAGGCCGCGGTCCGACTTGGGGGTCGCGTCCTCCTTCACCTCCGGCGTGGCGCCCGGCCGACGCAGCACCTCGACATCGGCAGCGACCAGGCTCTCGATGTCGAGCTCACCGCGCAGGATGCGCCGCGCGTTCCACCGCAGCGAGAGCGAGCCGATCCGCATCCAGACGCCCTGGGCGTCCGCCAGGGCGATTCCCACCAGCGCGGTCGTGCCGTCCTCGGGCTGCTCGACGCCCTGGGCGGTGATCTCCAGCTCGCCCGGCACGCTGATGCGCTCGAGCGCGAACTGCACGAGGCTGTTCTTCAGCCCCAGCAGCGAGAACTGCGCAAGCGCCGGCCCGCCCGCCAGCAGGCAGGCGCTCAGCAGGATCACGATCAGCGGGCGCGCACGCATCAGAAAGCCTGTCCGATGGCGATATAGACCTGGAAGCTGTCATCCTCCGGCCGCCGGTTCAGCGGGACGCCCACATCGATGCGGATCGGCCCCACGGGCGATGCATAGCGGATTCCGCCGCCCGCCGCGACCTGCACGCCGTCGTTGAAGGTCGGTGCCATCTCGGTCGTCACGCTGCCCGAGTCGACGAAGGCGGCAAGGCTCAGGTCGCCCCAGACCCGGGCGCGCAGCTCGCCGCTCAGCTCGACCACCGACCGGCCGCCGATCGGGTCGCCCGAGGAATCGAGCGGCCCGACGAAGTCCAGCTTGTAGCCGCGCACCGACCCGCCGCCGCCGGAGTAGAGCCGTCGCGTCTGCGGCACGTCCGAGAGCGAACCGGAGATGATCGATCCGACCCGCCCGTGCATCGCGAAGACCAGCCCGCCATCCGAGGTGAGCCGCCGATAGGCCGACGCCCGCGTATCCAGCGACAGGAAGGCCGTCGGGCTTCCCGCGAAAGCGCCCCCGAACGGCGTGACGTCGAAGCGCACCCGCTCGCCCGTCGTCGGATCGAGCAGGTTGTCCGAGCCGTCATAGGCGGCGAAGAACGGAATGCCGCCCAGCGCCGCGTCGTTGGTCACGCCCTGGTCGGTGATCTGGCTGTACTCGCCAAGGAGCCCCGCGCCGATGGTCCAGCGCGGTCCCAGCTTGCGCTCGAGGCCGATGGTCGCCGTGCCGCCCAGTTCGTCATAGGCGTCGTCCTCGACCCGCCGCAGCTCGAGCCCCGCGACCAGGTCCTGCTGGTCGCGCAGGTATTGCGGCTTGCGAAACCGGTTGGTCAGCCGCTGCTCGTCGAGATCGGCGTTGAGCGTGATGTCGATCTGCTCGTTTGCGCCGAACAGATTTCGGTGCTCGAAGCCCGCGCGCACGCCGGGGCCCTGGTCGGTGTTGTAGCGAACGCCCGCGCGCACGGTGCGGAACGGCGATTGCTCCAGCGTGACCGTCACCGGCGCAAGCTCGCTTTCGGGCGGCTCGTCCGGCACGCGCACGGTGCCGGACCGGAACAGCCGCGTCTCCATCAGGCGGCGCTGGAACTCGGCCAGCTGCGCGGTGTTGACGGCGTCGCCCTCGGTCCAGGGCAGGTAGGTCAGCATGTAGTCGTCGTCGATGTCGGGCGCGCCCGTGAAGGTGATAGGCCCGAACTTGAAGGCGTGTCCCGTCGCGATCCGGCTTTCGACCTCCAGCGTCTTCTCCTCGCGGTCGGCGATCGCGGTGCGGCCCCGGCCCTCGGCATAGGGTCGCCCGGTGTTGCGCAGGCGGGTCACCATCGCGCGTTCCGACGCGATGATCGCCGCCGCCTCGGCCGGCCGGCCGACGGGCGAGCCGAAGGTTTCGGCCGGCGGCAGTTCGGGCGCCGGGCCGGGGCCGGTGTCGCTGAGGATCACGTCGTGGCGCGACAGGATGAATGGCGGCCCCGCGTCGATCACGATCTCGGCGATGGCGAGCGGCCGGGCCTTCGGTTCGTCCCGGGTGTCTGCCGTCGCGTCGTCGCCATCGCGCGGACCGGGTCTCAGCGGGCGGCGCTGTGCCGGCTCGGCGGGCGCCGGGGCCGGCGCGCCGTCCTGCGTCGCGGTCCCGTCGTCCGCGACCGCCTCGCCCGCCTCGCGCACGTCGACCTCGACATTGGCGCCGTAATAGCCGTAGGAGCGCAGAATCTTCTGCGCGATCTCGATATCGCCCTGCGCCCTGCGCCGCAGGAAGGCGATGCTTTGCGCACCCTGGTCCTTGCGCCGGTAGACGAGGAGCGACTCCTCCATCAGCGTCGCGATCTGCTCGCTTGGCGCGCCCTTCAGCACCGGCGTGTAGTCGATCCCGGTCTCGGCTTCCGCGAACTCGATAGGCTCGGACAACGGGTCGGACGCGCATCCCGCTGCAGCGCTCAGAAGCGCGAGCGCCAAGATGGCGCGAAAAATGCGTCTCGAAGAAAACACTCGCCCCGTTCCGAATATCTGCGCGGCGCCCCGGGCAGCCGTCCCGCCTGCCATAGAGTTAGCGCGCCCCGCGCCGGAAGGAAACCGCAACCGGCTCCAAGCCGCGCCGCGGCACCACCAGCCGGTTGGCCGTCAGAATTCGGCGACCCCGCCGCCCGCACTCGCGTCGATCACCGCGAAGCGGCTGCCCCCCGCCCGCAGCGATGCAAGCTGCGCCGCAATCTCGTCCTTGAGGTTCCACGGCAGGATGACCACGCGCTCGGGCTTCATGCCGATGAGCGCCTCGGGCGACACGATCGGGATATGCGAACCCGGAAGCAGCCGCCCCTGCTTCTGCGGGTTGCGGTCGGCCACGGCGCGGATCTCGGCCCGGCCCACGCCGCAATAGTTCAGGAAGGTGTTGCCCTTGGCCGCCGCGCCATAGGCCGCGACGGTGGCGCCCGCGGCCCGCGCCTCGGCGAGGTATCGCATGAAGCCCGCGCGCAGCGCCTCGGCCCGCGCAGCGAAGCCCGCATAGGGTGCCGGGCTGCCCAGCCCCGCCGCCGCCTCGCGCGCCCGCACCACTGCTAGGCCCGGGGCCTCGGGATGCGCGGCCGCCTGGTGGCAGGCAAAGACCCGCAGCGATCCCCCATGGGTCGGCAACTCCCCGACGTCGAAGACCCGCAGCCCGGCCGAGGCCAGCACCGCCTCGACCGCCAGGAGCGAGAGGTAGCTGTAGTGCTCGTGATAGATCGTGTCGAACTGCACGCGCTCGATCATGTTCAGCAGGTGCGGGAACTCGAACGTCACCACGCCCTCGGGCGCCAGCACCAGCGGAAAGCCGGCGACGAAGCCGCGGATGTCGGGCACATGCGCCAGCACGTTGTTGGCGGCGATCAGGTCGGCGCGGATGCCCTCGGCCGCCAGCCCGGCCGCGGTCTCGGCATTGAAGAAGGCGACGCGGGTATCGACGCCCCGCCCGCGCGCGACCTCGGCCGCGTGGCCCGCGGGCTCGACGCCGAGCACGGGGATCCCCGCTTCGACGAAATGCCGCAGCAGGTAGCCGTCGTTCGAGGCGACCTCGATCACACGGCTGGCGGGGCCAAGGCCGAACCGCGCGATCATCGCCTCGGCATAGCGGCCCGCATGGGCGACCCAGGAATCCGAGTAGCTCGACAGGTAGGCATAGTCATGCGCGAAGATGTTCTCGGCCGGCGCGTCGTGGTCGAGCTGCACCAGCCAGCACGACTGGCACACCCGCGCATGCAGCGGAAAGCGCTGCTCGGCCGCCACCGCGGCCGGGTCGTCCGGCAGGTAGGAGTTCGCCAGCGGCTGCCGGCCCAGGTCGATAAGCGACAGCTCGAGCCCCGCCCCGCAGAAGCGGCAGGTCGTGCGAATCCCCTGCTCCGTCATGTCCGGCCCTCCGCCTCGGCTGCGCTCTCCGGCGCTCCTGATAGCCAAGCCCCGCGCATGGTGCAATCGCGCCCGGTTGCACCGCCGGGCGGTGGGCCCTATCAGGGAACGGCAGCAGGAGGGGATGTGCGCATGAAGGCGGTGCTTCTGGCAGGCGGGCTCGGCACGCGGATCGCAGAGGAATCGGATCATCGCCCCAAGCCGATGATCGAGCTCGGTGGGCGCCCGATCCTGTGGCACATCATGAAGATCTACGCCCATCACGGCATCACCGACTTCATCGTGTGCTGTGGCTACAAGGGCTACATGATCAAGGAATATTTCGCCAATTACCGCATGCACAACTCGGACCTGACGGTCGATCTCAGCGACGGCTCCCTCAGCTGGCACGCCACCGCGGCGGAACCCTGGCGGGTCACGCTGGTCGACACCGGGCTCGAGACCATGACCGGAGGGCGGCTCCGGCGGATCGCCGCGTATCTCGACCCGGACGAGCCCTTCTGCATGACCTATGGCGACGGCGTGGGCGATATCGACATCTCGGCCCTCGTGGCCTTCCACCGCGGCCATGGCCGGGCGGCAACCCTGACCGCGGTGGTGCCGCCCGGGCGCTATGGCGCGCTCGATTTCGACGGCCAGCGGGTCGCGCGCTTCATCGAGAAGCCGCCGGGAGACAACGCCCTGATCAATGGCGGCTTCTTCGTTCTGCACCCCTCGGTGGTCGACCGGATCGCGGATGACACGACCTCGTTCGAGGGTGCGCCGCTCACGGGCCTTGCCGCCGACGGCGAACTGATGGCCTTCCGCCACACCGGCTTCTGGCGCCCGATGGACACGCTGCGCGACAAGCGCCAGCTCGAGGAGCTCTGGGAGCAGGGCGCGCCGTGGAAAGTGTGGGAATGAGCCGCCTGCCCGATCCCGCCTTCTGGGCCGGCAAGCGTGTGCTGCTGACCGGGCAGACCGGGTTCAAGGGGTCCTGGGCGGCGCTCTGGCTCGCCCAACTTGGCGCCGAGGTGCATGGCCTCGCCCAACTGCCCGAGACCGAGCCCAACCATTTCGACCTCGCCGGCATCGGCAGCGAGATGGACAACCGCATCGCCGATCTCTGCGTGCCCGAGGAAGTCGAGGACGCGGTGATCGCCGCAAAGCCCGACATCGTGCTGCACATGGCGGCCCAGGCGCTGGTGCGCCGCTCGCTGCGCGAGCCGGTCGAGACATGGAAGACCAACGTCTCGGGCACCGCGAACCTGCTGTTCGCTCTGCGCGCGCACGCGCCCGAGGCCACGGTGCTGGTCGTGACCTCGGACAAGGTCTACCGCAACGACGACACCGGCCGCCCCTTCACCGAAAACGACCCGCTGGGCGGCAAGGATCCCTATTCCGCGTCCAAGGCCGCATGCGAGATCCTGGTCGGATCCTGGCGCGCCAGTTTCCCGGGCGCACCGCTCGCCACCGTGCGCGCGGGCAACGTCATCGGCGGCGGCGACTTCTCCGAGAACCGGATCGTGCCCGACATCGTGCGCGCCGTGCGCGACGGCGAGGAGGTGATCCTGCGCCATCCCGAGGCCACGCGCCCCTGGCAGCATGTGCTCGACTGCCTGTGCGGCTATTTCCTGCACCTCGAGGCCCTCGCCGCGGGCCAGGACCTGCCGGCGCTGAACATCGGCCCCTCCCCCGAGGGCGTCACCACGGTCGCCGAAGCCGCCGAGACGATCTCGGGACTGCTCGGCGGCGCCGGCTGGCGGCACGAGCCGGTGCCGGGCTCGGTCGAGGCGCGCATGCTCGCGCTCGACAGCACGCTCGCGCGCCGCAGCCTCGGCTGGAGCGACTGGCTGCCCGGACGTGCCGGGCTGGAATGGACCGCCGAATGGTACCGCGCCTGGCTCAAGGACAAGGCGATGGCTGCCGTCAGCCGGGCCCAGATCGAGGCCTATATGTCCGACACGGCCGAGACATGCGACTGATCCCGCAGGCGATCCCCGACGTCCTGCTGGTCGAGGGCGAGCCTGCCGGCGACGCCCGCGGCTGGTTCGCGCGGCTCTGGTGCGCCGAGACCTTCGCCGCGGCGGGCGTGGACTTCCGCCCCAGCCAGATCAGCCAGTCGATGAACGCCGAGGCCGGGACCCTGCGCGGCCTGCATTTCCAGCACGCGCCCCATGCCGAGGCCAAGCTGGTGCGCTGCCTGCGCGGCCGGGCCTGGGACGTGGCGGTCGACCTGCGCGAGGACAGCCCCACCCGTCACCGATGGGTCGGGGTCGAGCTGAGCCCGGGCGGGCGCCGCGCGGTGCTGATCCCCAGGGGCTTCGCCCATGGCTTCATCACGCTCGAGCCCGGGACCGAGTTGCTCTACATCACCGACCACCCATGGACGCCGGGCGCCGAGGGCGGGCTGAGATGGGACGACCCGGCGCTGGCGATCGACTGGCCGGCCGAGCCGCGCGTCCTGTCGGACCGCGACCGCGGCCACCCTCTGATCGGCGCAGGAGACGCCAAGTGACCGAGACCGAAACCCTTCTCGCGCGGCTCATCGCCTTTCCCACGGTCTCGCGCGACCCGAACCGGCAACTCATCGACTGGGTGGCCGAGACCCTCGCGGCGGCGGGGATCGAGTCACGCATCATCCCCTCGCCCTGCGGGCACAAGGCCAATCTCCTCGCCACGATCGGGCCGGGCGACCGCCCCGGCGTCATGCTGTCGGGGCACACGGACGTGGTGCCGGTGGATGGCCAGGACTGGACCCGCCCGCCCTTCGAACTGACCGAGGGCGACGGCCTGCTCTATGGCCGCGGTACCGCCGACATGAAGGGCTTCGTCGCCTGCGCCATGGCCGCCGCGCGCGCCGCCGCCGGGCGCCGGCTGGCAGCACCGCTGCATCTCGCCTTCTCCTATGACGAGGAACTGGGCTGCCTCGGCGTCCACAGCCTGATCGACATGCTCGACGCGGCCGAGGTCAGGCCCACCTTCTGCATTGTCGGCGAGCCGACGTCGATGACCGTCGCCACGGGCCACAAGGGCAAGGTCGCGATCCGCGCCACCTGCCGCGGGCGCGAGGCGCATTCGGCGCTGGCTCCGACCGGCCTCAACGCGATCCACCTGGCGTGCGACCTCGTGGCCGCGATCCGGGCCGAGCAGGCCCGCATCGAGGCGACCGGCACGCGCGACGGCGACTACGACATCGCCTACACCACCCTGCATGCCGGCCGCATCGAGGGGGGCGTTGCACTCAACATCGTGCCCAACCGCGCGGTGCTGGACTGGGAGGTGCGCAACCTCGCCGAGGACGACGCGGCCGAGATCGTGGACCGGATCCGCGCCGCCGCCGACGCGCTCGTCGCCGGGGCCCGGCGCCATGCGCCCGAGGCGGCGATCGAGTTCGAGGAGCTGTTCGCCTACCCCGGCCTCGGCACCGGGCGCGAGGCCGAGGTGGTGCGCTTCGTGCAGGGCCTGACCGGCGGCAACGCGACGATCAAGGTCGCCTTCGGGACCGAGGGCGGGCTCTTCTCGGCCCGCCTCGGGGTTCCCACCGTGATCTGCGGGCCGGGCTCGATGACCCAGGGCCACAAGCCCAACGAGTTCGTCAGCCGCGACCAGCTGGGGCGGTGCGACGCGATGCTGGCGCGGCTGGTCGAGCGGCTGGAAGCCGGGCTCTGATCCCGCACCACCATCAGCGTGAAAGTCGCCACGTGGAGCACGCCTGTGCATGGCGCGACACATGCCCATGCTTGTTACTGTTTTATATCAAACGCTTAGTCACGCTTTCACGCGTGAAAGCGGGGCGGCGCTTCATTCCTCGGGCGACATGATCTCGACCTCGGCGCCCTCGCGGATCGCGGTGTAGAAGCACGCGTGGCGATTGGTGTGGCAGGCCGGACCGGTCTGGTCGACGATCAATAGCAGGCAGTCGCGGTCGCAATCGACGCGCATCTCGACCAGCCGCTGGACATGGCCCGAGCTCTCGCCCTTGCGCCAGAAGGACTGGCGCGAGCGCGACCAGTAGGTGACCCGCCCCGTCGCCAGGGTCTCGGCGACGGCGTCGGCGTTCATCCAGGCAAGCATCAGCACCGCGCCCGTCTCCTCCTCCTGCGCGATCGCGGGGATCAGGCCCCGCGCGTCGTAGCGAAGGGTGGCGGGATCGAAGGCGATCGGGGCCGGGCGGTCGCTGTCGGGGGTCATCGGTCTTCCCTTGCTGGGCGCCCCCGCAAGGGCGCTTTGATCTTCCGGGGGCTTTTACACGGCGCGCCGAGGCGCTATCTAGCCCCAACGAGCCTTGGAGCATGCCCATGACCGCCGTCACCTCGGACCTGATGAAGCTCTACTCCGACCGCATACTCGCGCTGGCGGCCGATATCCCGCATATCGGGCGGCTCGAGGGACCGGCGGGCTCGGCCATGAAGCGCTCGCCGCTTTGCGGCTCGACGGTCACGGTCGACGTGAAGCTCGCGGACGGCAAGGTCTCCGGATTCGCCCAGGACGTGAAGGCCTGCGCACTCGGCCAGTCCTCGGCCTCGGTGCTGGGCTCGGCGGTAATCGGGCTGGGCCGCGACCAGATCCAGCGCGGCCGCGACCAGCTTTGCGCCATGCTCAAGCAAGGCGGCCCCGTGCCCGACGCGCCCTTCGATGGGCTCGAGGCGCTGCTCCCGGCGCGCGATTACAAGAACCGCCACGCCTCGATCCTGCTGTCGTGGGACGCGACGCTGGCGGCGATCGACGCCGCCGCGGCCGCCTGAACGCCGCACCGTCCTCTTCCCGCTCGCCCCGCCGCCGCTCCGCGCCACACTCCCGACCGGCTCGTCTCACGCCCACCCGCCGCATCCGCGCGGGGTAGGTCCAAAAGGCGCATCCGCCACGCATCCGGGGGCGGATCACCGCTTGACGCTTGTCAGCCCCAATCGCGCGGCTTATCCAATTCTAGGCCCGACATGAAACGATCGGGCGCGTGAGGCAGGATTCCCGGGCGAGCAGCCGACCCTGGGCCGCTTCGCGACCAAAATCACCGCAAGACCGGGACGAAACAACAGCAAGGGACGATCATGGCCTCCTCACTCATGGCCCTGCCGCCGCTTCTTGGCGCCGTCGGGCTGGGCTTTGCCTACCTCCTCTACACCATGGTGATGAAGTATCCCGAGGGCGAGGCGAGCATCAAGAAGATCGCCGACCAGATCCATCTGGGCGCAATGGTCTTCATGAAACGCGAGTACTCGATCCTCGTGGTCTTCGTGGCGGTGATCGTCGCGCTGGCCTGGATGTTCCTCGGCGCGAGCACTGCGATCGCGGTCGTGACGGGGGCGCTGTCGTCCTCGATCGCCGGCTGGCTCGGCATGTACGCGGCGACGAAGGCGAACGTGCGCACCGCGACGGCGGCCAAGGGCGAAGGCGCGGCAAGCGCGCTGACCGTCGCCTTCTTCGGCGGCTCGATCATGGGCCTGTGCGTCGCCTCGCTGGGCCTGATCGGCCTTGGCGGCCTGTTCTGGTTCCTCGGCGGCGAGGTGCATTCGCTCGAGGGCTTCGGCGTGGGCGCGTCGAGCGTGGCGCTCTTCTCGCGCGTCGGCGGCGGCATCTACACCAAGAGCGCCGATGTCGGCGCCGACCTCGTCGGCAAGGTCGAGGCCGGCATCCCCGAGGACGATCCCCGCAACCCGGGCGTGATCGCCGACAACGTGGGCGACAATGTCGGCGACGTGGCGGGCATGGGCTCGGACATCTTCGAATCCTATTGCGGCGCGATGATCGCGACCATCGCCATCGCCGCTACCATGACCGGCGTCACCGGGCAGGCCGAGTTGCTGATCCTGCCGCTTGTGCTGGCGAGCGTGGGCCTGATCTCGTCGATCGCCATGATCTTCGTGGTGCGCAAGCGGTCCGACCAGGCGCCGGCCGCGGCGCTGAGGACCGGCACGCTTGGCGCGCCGCTGATCTTCGTCGCGCTCGCCTTCGTGGTCATCAAGGCCATGGGCCTGGGAACCGAGATCTGGCTCGCGGTGGTCGCGGGCGCCGTCGGCGGCGTGATCGTCGGGCTCGTCACCGAGTACTACACCGGTGGCGCGCCGGTGGTGAAAATCGCCCGCTCGGGCGAGACCGGTCCGGCCACGGTGATGATCACCGGGCTCGCGGTCGGCATGCAGTCGGTGGTGCTGCCGCTCCTTGCCATCGCCGGGATCGTGTTCGTCTCGACCTGGCTCGCCGGGCTCTACGGCGTCGGCATCGCGGCGGTCGGCATGCTCTCGACGGTCGGTATCACGATGGCCATCGACGCGTATGGACCGGTCGCCGACAACGCCGGCGGCATCGCCGAGATGGGGGGCATGGGCAAGGAGGTGCGCGAGATCACCGACTCGCTGGACGAGCTGGGCAACACCACCGCGGCGATCGGCAAGGGCTTCGCCATCGGCGCGGCGGCGCTGGCCGCGCTGGCGATCATCGCCGCCTTCGTCGAGACGGTGTCGCACCACAAGGACGGCTTCGATCTCGAACTCTCGGACCCGCAGGTGATCGTCGGCCTCTTCATCGGCGGCACCATCCCGCTGCTGATTGCCTCGCTTACCATGACGGCGGTGGGCGATGCGGCCTTCGACATGATCAACGAGATCCGCCGCCAGTTCCGCGAGATCCCGGGACTGCTCGAGGGCAAGGCCGAGCCCGACACCGCGAAATGCGTCGACATCGCCACCCAGGCCGCCCTCAAGCGCATGATGCTGCCGGGCACGATCGCCGTCCTTGCGCCGCCGCTGGTGGGCTTCCTGATCAGCCCCGAGGCGCTTGGCGGCATGCTGGCCGGCGGCCTTCTGGGCTGCGTGCTGATGGCGCTGATGATGGCCAACGCGGGCGGGGCCTGGGACAACGCCAAGAAGCATGTCGAGAAGGGCAACCTTGGCGGCAAGGGCAGCCCCACGCACGCCGCCGTCGTCGTCGGCGATACCGTGGGCGACCCGTTCAAGGACACCTCGGGGCCCTCGATGAACATCCTGATCAACGTGATGGCCATCGTGAGCCTGGTGATCGCGCCGCTGCTCTGACACGGCGCAAGCGAAAGGGGGCCCGGGCTCGCGCCCGGGCCTCGTGCATTTTCAAGGTGACGCCGCGCGCGCTGGCATGCTCGGCATGCGACCCAATTGTGCATTGCAGCGTGATTCCGCCGCGCCTATAAGCGCCGGCGACCGGCCCGAAACCGCGGATCAGGACAGAACACATGAGAATCGACGCCATCCCCACCGGCAAGAACCCCCCGGAAGAAGTCAACGTCATCATCGAGGTGCCGGTCGGCGGCGAGCCGATCAAGTACGAGCTGGACAAGGAATCGGGCACGCTGTTCGTCGACCGCTTCCTGTACACGCCGATGCGTTATCCCGGGAACTACGGCTTCGTGCCCCACACCCTGTCGGAAGACGGCGATCCGATCGACGTGCTGATCGCGAACACGCGCCCGCTGGTGCCTGGCTGCGTGATCAGCTGCCGCCCGATCGGCGTGCTGGTGATGGAAGACGAGAAGGGCAAGGACGAGAAAGTCGTCGCCGTGCCCACGACCAAGATCACCCGCCGCTGGGAGAAGGTGCAGGACTTCAGCGACCTGCCCGAGATTACGCGCGATCAGATCAACCACTTCTTCGAGCACTACAAGGATCTCGAGCCCGGAAAGTGGGTGAAGGTCGAGTCCTGGGGTGACGCGGCGCGCGCGAAGGAAATGATCGTCGAGGCGATCGAGCGCTACAAGGCGGAGGCGTAAGCCTCCCCGAGCGCCCTGACGCTCCGAACTTCGTGGACACCCCGGCCCGCGCTGGGGTGTTCGCGTTTTCGCGCCCGTCTTGCGTCACGAGAAGCCTGGGTCCTGTGGCTTGCGTCCTGTGCCCGGGGCTGATCCACTGACGCTCGTGCCAGTGGGATGCCGATGATGAATGACGCCAAGATCGAGGAATTTCGGTCGATCCTTACCGCGCGCCGCGACGAGTTCGTCGCCGCCGAGGCCTCGACCGAGGCCGACCGCGCCCCGGTCGAGCTCGATCAGCAATCGGTCGGCCGGCTCAGCCGAATGGACGCGCTGCAGGTGCAGGCCATGG
Organism: Thermohalobaculum xanthum; assembly: GCF_016623495.1. Taxonomy (GTDB): domain Bacteria; phylum Pseudomonadota; class Alphaproteobacteria; order Rhodobacterales; family Rhodobacteraceae; genus Thermohalobaculum; species Thermohalobaculum xanthum. The sequence goes on from NZ_JAEHHL010000002.1 coordinate 421,334, forward strand.
CGCTCGAGCAGTCGCGCCGGCGCTCGGCCGAGATCCGGCGGATCGATGCCGCGCTGGCACGGATCGATACTGGCGACTACGGCTGGTGCCTCGATTGCGACGAAGAGATCGGCGAGAAGCGCCTGCGCCTCGACCCCGCCGCCCCATTCTGCGTCGACTGCGCCGGCGGCCGCTGAGGCGGCGCTTGGCAAGGCCCGCGCCTGTCGCTAGAGACATGCCCATCGCAGCGGGGGTGAGCCATGATCTACCGGACGGCTGAAGAGTATCTGGGCGCGCCGCAGAAGGCCGTGGCGCTTTTCGGCATGTCCGGCCTTGGCAAGACCCGGATCGCCGCGATGCTGCGCGCGGAAGCCGACTGGTTCCACTACTCGATCGATTTCCGCATCGGCACGCGCTACATGGGCGAGCACATCGTCGACAATTTCAAGCGCGAGGCGATGCGCAACCCGTTCCTGCGCCAGCTGCTGCGCTCGGACTCGATCTACATCGCCTCGAACATCTCGTTCCAGAACCTCGCGCCGCTCTCGACCTATCTCGGCAAGCCCGGAAACCCCGAAAAGGGCGGCATCCCCTTCGAGGAATACGTCAAGCGCCAGCGCCAGCACCGCGAGGCCGAGATCGCCGCACTGCAGGACACGCAGCGCTTCATTGAAAAGGCGCGGGACATCTACGGCTATGCGCATTTCATGTGCGACACGGGCGGCTCGATCTGCGAGGTGGTGGATCCCGAGGACCCCGCCGACCCGGTCCTGACCGCGCTTTCGGACTGCGTGCTGCTGGTGCAGATCCGCGGCACCGACGCGCTAGAGAGCGAGCTCGTGCGCCGCTTCGAGAAGGCGCCGAAGCCGATGTACTACCCCGAGGACTTTCTCAGGGCGTCGTGGGCGCGCTATCTCGACGAGATGGGTGTCGAGGAATGCGCGGTCGATCCCGATCACTTCATCGCCTGGGGTTTCAGGCGCCTGCTGGCGCATCGCGTGCCGCGCTATGCGGCCATCGCGCGCAACTGGGGCGTCAGCGTCGAGGCGGCCGAGATCGCCGCGGTGCAGACGCCCGACGACTTCGACCGCCTTATCGCCACGGCGCTGGAGCGGCAAGACTGAGCGGCAGCGAAGAGCAGGCGGCGGCCCTGCGAGGTTGCGCGGGGGGGCCGACTGCCCCTATGTATCGCCCTCCCCGATACGCCTGAGTGAACGGACCCCTGCAGATGCCGATCAAGATGCCCGCCGAGCTGCCCGCCCACGACGTGCTGCGCGCCGAGGGCGTGATGGTCATGTCGGAGGAGACCGCGCTCAGGCAGGACATCCGGCCGCTGCAGATTGCGCTGCTCAACCTGATGCCGAACAAGGCGCGCACCGAAACACAGTTCGCGCGACTGATCGGGTCGACGCCGCTGCAGATCGAGCTCACGCTGATCCGGATGTCCGAGCACCGCTCGAAGAACACCGCACCCGAGCACATGGACGCGTTCTACCACCCCTTCTCGGACGTCGAGGATCGCAAGTTCGACGGGCTGATCATCACCGGCGCGCCGATCGAGCTGCTGGACTTCGAGAAGGTCACCTACTGGGCCGAGCTGAGCCGCATCTTCGAATGGACGCAGGTCAACGTGCATTCGACCTTCGCGATCTGCTGGGGCGCGCAGGCGATGCTGCACCACTTCCATGGCGTCGCGAAGCATGCGCTGGCAAAGAAGGCGTTCGGGTGTTTCCGCCACTTCAACCGATCGCCCGGCTCGCCCTATCTGCGCGGCTTCTCGGACGACTTCATCATTCCCGTGAGCCGCTGGACCGAGATCCGCGAGGCCGAGCTGCCGACCGATGCCGGGCTGCAAGTGCTCATGAGCGCTCCCGAGACCGGTCCCTGCCTAATCGAGGATCCCGAGCACCGCGCGCTCTACATGTTCAACCACATCGAGTACGACACGACCTCGCTCAAGGAAGAATACGACCGCGATGCCGCGCGGGGCGAGCCGATCGACGTTCCGGTGAACTACTTCCCGAACAACGACCCGACCCGCGCGCCCGAGAACCGCTGGCGCAGCCATGCGCATCTGCTGTTCGGCAACTGGATCAACGAGGTCTACCAGAGCACGCCCTACGACCTGGCGAACATCGGCGGCATCGCGGACCGCTGAGCGCGGTCAAACCGTCGTATGACGCCGCGCGGTCTCGGCGCCGGGACCGACGCGCATCAGCCGCATCTCGCCGAGACCGCGGATCTCGTGCATGCCGAGATCGGTCAGCGAGAAGTCGTCGATGAGGGCGGTTTTCATCTCGTCCGGCGCCACGATCGACATCGGGCTGGCAAAGGCCTGAAGCCGCGCCGCCATGTTCACCGCGGGGCCAAAAACGTCGTAGACATATTTCTGGATGCCCACGACCGAGCCGACCGCCGCGCCAGTGCCCAGACCGATCCGCGCCTCCCACTTGTGCGGGTGGCTCTGGTTGCGGCGCTCGAGATAGCGGATGAAGCGGATCGCGCATTGCGTGACGGCGCGGGCGTGATCGGGAGAAGGCTCGGGCATCCCCGCCACCGCCATGTAGGCGTCGCCGATGGTCTTGATGCGCTCGCACCCGTATTGTTCCGAAATGCGATCGAAGGCGGTGAACACGTCGTTGAGCTCGTGCAGCGTCACCGTGGGATCGGTTTGCGCCGCAAAGGCGGTAAACCCTACGAAATCGAGCATCAGGACCGAGACCGACGGGTAGAGCTGGGGCGTGACCACGCCAAAGCTCTTGAACTCCTCGTAGACCGAGCGCGGCATGATGTTGAGCAGCAGGCGCTCGACCCGCTCCTTCTCGCGCTCGAGCTCACGCGTGTTGCGCTCGACCATGCTCGAATAGCTGTCGATCATCGACTCGAGCTCACGGATACGGGTGACGTTTTGGCACTCGATGACCAACAGGCGCTCGCCCTCCGCTTCCGCGGGCGACACGGCCAGCGCGATCGACAGGGTCCGGCGCTTGGGCTTGATCGTGATCTCGCCATCGAAGCGGCCTGCCTCGGCGATCGAGGCACGCAATGCGGCGGGGTCGAGGCCGGGAAGCGCCTCGACGGCGTCCGTTCCGGCCGCGGGCTCGCCGAACCACTCGGCAAAGGCGCCATTGTGGAAGATGAGCTTGAGGTCCCGCTCGCGCGCGATCGCAACGCCCACCCCGATGGCACGCAGCAGGCGCTCGTTGATCGCCGTGATGCTCATCAATCGCCCTTGGTCACGATGGGCGCCCGCCGCGCCTCGATCTCGGACATCACCAGTTGGATGTCGCCGGGTGCAAAGCCATGCTCGCCCAGGGCTTCGGCCAGGAGCCGCGCCATCTCGTCGTAATCGGCATGGCTAAGATCCAGGGGGGCATGGACCTGCCGCAGCCGCTCGTCCGAATAGGACGCGGGCCCGCCCAGGATTGCAGAGATGAACTTCGTCTGGTGATCGATCAGGCGCTTCATGTCGACCGACTCGAAATAGTCGCCGATCTGGTCCGACTCCAAAGCCTTGTCGTAGAATGTCATGACGACACGACTGACAGTTCGGAAGCCACCGCATTTTTCGTAGAGCGTCTTGGACATGCAGTCTCCCGCAAGCTCGCCGAGACATTGGGAGCCCGGAAAACAATAATCCTTGATGCTTGCGAAAGCCAAGCGCGATCCCCCGGAGCCCTTGCACGGCAGCCCGGAGACCCTAGTTGGGATCGGTGAGTTGACGGAGAGCCAGATGCGCCGACGCGAATTCATGGCAGGTGCCTGCGCAACGGCCCTCGTGTCGGGCTGTGCGCCGCCGTATGCCACGGACGCGGCCGAGCGCGCCTTTCCCCCGATCGGCGATTTCGTCGAGGTCGAGGGGCTGCGGATCCATGCCTGGCAGTCGGGGCCGCGCTCGGGCACGCCCGTGGTCCTGGTTCACGGTGCCAGCGGCAACCTGCGCGACTGGACCTTCTCGATCGCGCCCGAGATCGCGCAGACGCACCGCGTCATCGCCTTCGACCGTCCCGGGTTCGGGTATTCCGACCGGCCGCAAACCGATGATGCTGCCGACCCGTCCGTCCAGGCCGCGATCCTGCGCGCGGCCTCGCAGAAGCTGGGCGCCGAACGGCCCGTGGTGGTCGGCCATAGCTGGGGCGGCGCGCTTGCGATGGCCTGGGCGATGGACGCCCCGGCCGAGACGACGGGCATCGCCTCGGTCTCGGGCGTCACGATGCCCTACACCGGCGTTGCGCGGGTGTTCGAAGCGCTCGGGATGTCTGGCGCAGTGGCCTGGCTCTATACCGAGTACATGAAATCCGTCGCGGAAGACGGCGGGATCGAGCGTTTCATCGACCGCGTCTTCCGGCCGCAGCAGCCGCCAGAGGGTTACCTCGATTATGTCGGCGCGCCGCTGGCCCTGCGCAAGGCGACGCTCGCGGCCAACGCCGACGACATCGCCGCCCTCAACGCGGCGCTGCGCCGAATGGCGCCCGGATACGGTGACCTGGCCATGCCGGTCGAGGTGATCCACGGGCAGGAGGATTTCATCGATCCCGAACGCCAGTCGATTGCCCTGTCCAAGGCGTTGCCACGGGCTCGCCTGACACTGCTCGATGACGTCGGCCACATGGCCCATCATGCCGCGCCCGGCACCCTGATCGAGGCGATTGCACGCATTGAAGCCGCGTCGCGAACCGACGGCACCCTCGACGCGGACGCCCGCCGCGCCTAGGCTCGTGGTCCGACACGGAAGCTGAGCGCGAGGGAAAAGGATGGGTGACGAGGTTTTCGCCAAGCCATTCGATGGTGCCATTTCGGCCTATTACGGCGATGGTTTTCCGGCGCCGCTGCGCCGGCGCATCAGGGATGCGAAGAAGGGCGAGATCCTCGCGGACAGCTACCCGCACGAGAGTCGAATGGACAGCAAGGCCTACGAGAAGAGGATGGCCGAGCTCCAGATCGAGCTGGTGAAACTCCAGTACTGGGCCCGCGCGTCAGGCGCGCGCATCGCCGTGGTATTCGAGGGGCGCGATGCCGCCGGCAAGGGCGGTTCGATCAAGCGCTTTACCGAGAACCTCAACCCCCGCGGCGCCCGCGTGGTCGCGCTTTCCAAACCCTCGGATATCGAACGCGGTCAGTGGTACTTCCAGCGCTACATCCAGCACCTGCCCGGCCCCGGCGAGATCGTGCTGTTCGATCGCAGCTGGTACAACCGCGCGGTCGTCGAGCGCGTCTTCGGCTTTTCCAGCGACGAGGAGCGCGCGCTCTTCTACGAGCAGGTCAACGAGTTCGAGCACATGCTGGTGAAGGACGGCATCCGGTTCTTCAAGATATGGCTGACGGTGAGCCGCGCCGAGCAGATGCGCCGGATGCTGGCGCGCGAGGCCGACCCGCTGAAGCAGTGGAAGCTCTCGACGATCGATGTCGAGGGCTTGCGCAGGTGGAATGACTACTCGGTGGCGATCACGGACATGTTCCGCCACACCCACAGTGTTCATGCGCCCTGGCACGTCGTGCGCGCCGATGACAAGCGCCGGGCGCGGATCGCGACCCAGCAGGTCGTGCTGAGCGCCATCGAGTACGAGCACCGCGACAAGGACGTCGCCCAACGTCCCGACTCCGCGATCGTGGCGGGTCCCGAGATCATGCCTGCAGGGGAAAGCTGACGGGTCAGGCCTTGATCGCGCCGCAAGACGTGGCCACATCAGCCTCCCCAGAACCCCAGGCGCAAGGACCCCGCATGGGACTTCCCGATCCCGACCGCGACCCGCAATTCTACGCCGGCGTGCCGCTTCGGCGATTCTTTGCCTTCGTGGTCGACACGATCGTGACGCTGGTGATCATGTCCGCCGTGGGCATGGTCATCGCGCTGCTGGGGGTCCTTACCCTCGGGGTCGGCTTTCTCGCGATGCCGCCGGCATTCGCGCTCGTCGCGTTCCTCTACCGGTTCACCATGTTGCGCGAGCGCTCGGCCACGCTGGGCATGTTGCTTGCGGGCATCGAGCTGCGCGGGCCGACCGGCGCACGTCTGGACGGGCCGCTCGCCGCGGTGCACACGCTCGCCTTCCTCGCGACCCTATTCATTCCAATTCTGCTGCTCATCGGGGCCGCGCTGATGGTGTTCAATCCACGCCGCCAGATGCTGCACGACCTGCCGCTGGGCACGGCCATGATCAACAGGCCCGAGTAAGCCCCGGCGCAAAGCCACACTCCGGATTTCTGGCTTGCCGCCGTGGATTTCCGCCGATGACAGCGCGTCATTCGATGTTATCGTGGGAGGCGGAGGAATGGCTCGGATCGGGTACCGATGTCGCACCACGAAAGCGCACTGAAGGCACAATTCTATCTCACCGCGCCCCAGCCCTGCGCCTACCTGAGCGGGCGAGAGGAGCGGAAGGTCTTCACGACCCTGCAGGGCACGAACGCGGTGGCGGTGAACAACGCGCTGTCGCTGCGTGGCTTTCGCCGCTCGCAGTCGGTGATCTACCGCCCTGCCTGCGTCGGATGCTCGGCCTGCATGTCGATCCGCATCCCGGTCGACGCCTTCCGGCCGTCACGCGCCCAGCGCCGCACGATTTCACGCAATGCCGACCTCGAGCGCCGCACCTGCGAGGCGTGGGCGACCGAGACGCAGTTTCGCCTGTTCCGGCGCTATCTCGACAGTCGCCACGCCGATGGAGGCATGGCGGATATGGACGCCTTCGACTACGCGTCGATGGTGGATGAGACACCCGTCAACTCGACCGTGGTCGAGTATTGCCGGCCGGATCCCGCGAGCGGCGCCACGTCACTGTTGGCGGCGTGCTTGTCCGACATCCTCGCCGACGGCCTGTCGATGGTCTACTCGTTCTTCGAGCCCGGCGAGACGGCGCGAAGCCTCGGCAGCTACATGATCCTCGACCATATCAACCTGGCGCGAGAGATGGGGCTGCCCTTCGTCTACCTGGGCTACTGGGTCTCCGAGAGCCCGAAGATGCACTACAAGGTCGGGTATCGCCCGTTCGAACTGTGCGACGGCACCAACTGGCGCCGTTTCCCGAGCGTCGACGAGTTCCGCACATGGCGCGCCGCGCGCTTCACGGCATCGCGCGACCCGTTGGTCGACTGACCCGCCGAGCTTCGGGCTCACCAGAATTTGCCGTGCGCGTCACTGACTGGGGCGCTGCGCCTTGAGCACGTCGAGGTCGATACCAAAGGTGACCGCGCCGATCGGCTCGCCCGAAGCGGGATCGACCACCGTCATGCTCACCTGCGTCTGGTATTTCTGGGTGCTGTCGTCGAACTCGATCTCGCTGACATGCACCGCGCCAGGCCCCTTCAGGAAGGTCTCCTGGTACTTCGCCTCGTCGCCCTGGTAATAATCAGAGGTCGGATCGCTGATCGCGACGTTAAGCCCGTATTTGTCCATCACGATGATCTCGGTGATCACCCCGTTGGACAGTTCGCGCCGATCGCGAACGATGACCGAAGCCTGCCGGTCGAGGAGGTCGAAAATCATCGGGCCCCGGCCGTTCTCGGCAATCCATGTCTCGTCGAGGAACTTGATCTTGCCGGCGCGGATGCCGTCGTTCTTCTCATTTTGCTCGTTGAGCGCGTAGACGATGACCGGATCGGTGATCCACGTCTGAAGGTCGCCCTCGGCAACGCGCTTCACGTCGTCTGCGAAGTCCGGAACACTCTGCGCCATTGCGCCCGATGTTCCGAGGAGAAGAACCGCGAGCGCGGCGGCGGTCGATGCTTTCATGATCGGCTCCAGCAACAAGCTTCCCGCACGGCTTGCAGCGGACTTGTCCGCACCGCGCCCCGGAGGAGCCGACCGGGTTGCCGGGCGCCGATCGCCTGCCGTGCTTGCCGTCAGAGACTCGAACGCGACGGGATGGACTCCCGCATCTTCCGACTTTGTCATCTTCCCAGCGTCTCCCTCGCAACGGATCCTACGCATCTTCAAAACATCTGTCGACATTTTGGTCTGTTTCAGGCGGCGCGCGGGCGTGATGAAGGCGCCGGGGCTGCCGGAGGCCCGGGTCATCTTTCGTAAAGAGATTGATCGTAGCCTGCGACGCCGATCCGGTCGGGATTCTCGCATGATGCACGCATCGCAACTATCGCGCCGAATGGTCCGCGGCTTTGCCGCGGCCCTCGCGCTGATCGCAGGCGTGCATGTCATCAGTTTCGCCGCCGGCTCGATGCTCGACGCCGACGAGCGCGCAAGGCTGTCCGAGCACGCAACGCTCGACCGCGCGGGAAGCCTCGTCGCCCGCGTGGCATTGCTTGCTAGCGAGATGACCGGGGCCGGCGCAGCGGACCTGCGCGAGAGATTGCGGAACACCACCGCGGAACTGGAGGATTTGTCGAGCAGACTGCCCGGTCCGGCGGCGGCGCAACTGGCTGAGCTTGCCGCATCATCGCTTGCGCTGAGCGCGGCGCAGCCCGGCGCTTCGCCGACTTCGACCGGCACCGTTCTGCGCGCGCAGGCGATCGACGCGCTCGCGAACCTCGACGCCGCGGCAACACGCGCGGCCGAGGCGGCAGGGCATGCCGGCGCCCGGGCCGAGCGGATGGAGGCGGTCGGGCTCCTTTCTGTCCTCGCCGCGGTGGGGGTGGTCGCCGTCGCGATCCTGCGGCCCCTCCTGAGCGAAGTGATGCGCGTCACCCGTGCGCTCGAGGAAGCGCGCGAGCAGCTTGCCCATTCGGCGCTGCACGACCATCTGACGGGACTTCCGAACCGCCGCTACGTCGAGGAGCATCTGCGCCGGACCCTGGCGGCGGCAAGCCGCAGCGGTGAGATGGTAGCCGTCCTCCAGATCGATCTCGATGGGTTCAAGCAGATCAATGACCGCTTCGGACATGCGGTGGGCGATTCGGTCCTGGTGGCCGTCGCCCGACGCATGTCGTCGGTCATCCGCCGCGCCGATTTTCTTGGCCGCATCGGCGGGGACGAATTTGTCGTGGTCGCGACCGAGGCACGCAATCCGCGCGGGCTCGCGAACCTTGCGCGGCGATTGACGCAGATCCTGAGCCAGCCGATCGAGGTCGATGCAGTCTCCTGCACGCTCGGCGCATCTGTCGGCATCGCGCTGTCTCCGCCGCTCGATGCGGAACCGGAGCGTTTGCTTAGCCAGGCCGACGCAGCCCTCTATGCCGCCAAGGCCGAGGGGCGGGGCCTCTTCCGGTTTCACCCGGACGCACAGGTTTTCCTCGATGTGCACTATCCAAAGATGGCGCCAGCCATCGTGAGAGGAATGCGCGCGGTCTGACAGCCCCGGCAAAGCCTCGCCCACCGTGGCGTGCGGCCAGATCACGAGGCGTTACCGAGGGTCGATCCGGCAATAGCGCGTTGTCATGGTGTAGTCTTTTCGCGGCCCTGCAACGATCCAGTGGCTGGTCCAGCTCTCGGCTGCAAAAGAATAATTCACCTCGTAGCGATCCGCTCCGCACAGGTGCAGCCCCTGCGGCGCGGCAAGCCGAAACGAATGGAAAGGACGCCCGTCGTCATAGGCGACATGGATCGCACCATCGGAGGCAAAGCCCCAGAAGGTCGTCCGGCCCGCAGCAAAGTCGCGCCCCGCGAAACGAAGGACGCCACTCTCGCTGCAGACCAGAACCTCGTCCGGCCCCGCATCCGGCGGCCCAGATGCGTTGCCCGGCCCGCTCGCGGGCCCGCGCGGCGACGGCGGCCAGTCGATCGGCCCGGGACCGGCACCAGACGATGACGGGTCGCGAGAGGCGTCACGCAGACCCTCGGCCGCCGGCGCGGCCGTGAATTCCGCCTCACCCCAGAATTCGCCGAACGCCCCCGCAACATGGTCGTCGATCAGACGAACCATCTGCCAGCGTCCAAGGAAATAGGCGGCGGTCGCCAGTCCGGTTGCCTCGCTCATGGCCGTCTGCTACCCCACGCCGCGCATCCCCCGCAATGTCGTCGAGGACCGGCCAAAGATGATTCCGCGCTATTCCCGCCCTGAAATGACCGCGATCTGGGAGCCGGCGACCCGCTTCCGCATCTGGTTCGAGATCGAGGCCCACGCCTGCGACGCGCAGGCACAGCTCGGCGTGATCCCGAAATCCGCGGCCGAGGCCGTCTGGAAGGCGAAGGACGTGGACTTCGACGTCGCGCGGATCGACGAGATCGAGCGCGAGGTCAAGCACGATGTGATCGCCTTCCTCACGCACCTGGCCGAGTTCGTGGGGCCGGAGGCGCGCTTCGTGCACCAGGGCATGACCTCGTCGGACGTGCTCGATACCTGCCTCAACGTCCAGCTCACGCGCGCCGCCGATATCCTGATCAAGGACATGGACGCGCTCCTCGCCGCGCTCAAGCGCCGTGCCTTCGAGCACAAGGACACGGTCTGCATCGGCCGCAGCCACGGCATCCATGCCGAGCCGGTGACCTTCGGCCTGAAGATGGCACAGGCCTATGCCGAGATGGAGCGCAACCGCGACCGCCTCGTCGCCGCGCGGACCGAGGTCGCGACCTGCGCGATCTCGGGTGCGGTCGGAACCTTCGCCAACATCGACCCGCGCGTCGAGGAGCACGTCGCCAAGGCCATGGGCCTGCGGCCCGAGCCCGTCTCGACCCAGGTTATCCCTCGCGACCGCCACGCGATGTTCTTCGCCACGCTTGGCGTCATCGCCTCATCGATCGAGCGGCTCGCCACCGAGATCCGACACCTGCAGCGCACGGAGGTTCTCGAGGCGGAGGAATATTTCAGCCCCGGCCAGAAGGGCTCCTCGGCGATGCCGCACAAGCGCAACCCGGTGCTCACGGAGAACCTCACGGGACTGGCCCGGATGGTGCGCGCTTATGCCCTCCCGGCGATGGAGAACGTGGCGCTGTGGCACGAGCGGGACATCTCGCATTCCTCGGTCGAGCGCATGATCGGCCCCGATGCAACGGTGACGCTGGACTTCGCGCTCGTGCGCCTGACGGGCGTGATCGACAAGCTGGTCGTCTATCCCGACAACATGGCGCGCAACCTCGACAAGTTCCGTGGCCTCGTCCACTCGCAGCGGGTGCTGCTGGCGCTGACGCAGAAGGGCGTGAGCCGCGAGGATTCCTACCGGCTGGTCCAGCGCAACGCCATGAAGGTCTGGGAACAGGGCGCCGACTTCATGGCCGAGCTCAAGGCCGACCCGGAGGTCCGCGCGGCGCTGAGCGATGCCGAGATCGAGGAGAAGTTCGACCTCGGCTACCACACCAAGCATGTCGACACGATCTTCGCGCGGGTGTTCGGGGATTCTTGACCTTTCCGCCCCAGGGTCAGGCTGCGGGCCGATGCCCGCGCTGGCCTGGGGAGGCGGAGAATGCGAGCGAGACGATACCTTGTCGGGCTGGCGCTACTGCTGAGCGGTTGCGCCGGCCTGCTCGAGGGCGACGATCAGACGGTCCTCCTGATCAGCACGCCGCCGGGTGCCGGTTGCGATGTCTTTCGCGACGATGCATTGATCGCCTCGATCGCCCGAACACCGATGAGCGTCCAGATTGCGGCGAGCCCGCGGCCCATGACGGTGACCTGCGCAATGCGCGGGTATCCGCCTGCATCCGTCGAGGTTACATCCTCCAACGGGATCGGCACCCTGGGCACATGGCTCGTCGGCGGCCCGGTGGGCCGCACGATCGACTCGGCGACGCTGACCGACTTCCGCTATCCCGGCACCATCCTCGTCGAAATCTTTCCTCCGCCGGTGAGGTACGGCCCTCTGCCGCTGGCGCACTGAGCGCCTGCGGGACGGCGGCTCAGGCGTCGATAAAAACGGCCCGCTTGCCCCGAGGCGGCGGACGCCTATCTCAATGGAGAGAAACCCCGCGAGAGACAGAGGACCGAGATGCTCACCCGACGCGCTCTCATCGCCGCAATGGCGCTCAGCCCGGTGTCGCTGCATGCCGGAGAATTGAGCGCACGGGATTTCAGCTTTCCCGGGATCGACGGCGGCATGGTCTCCCTGTCGGAATTCGCGGGACGGCCGGTGCTGGTCGTGAACACGGCCTCGCGCTGCGGCTTCACCTACCAGTATGACGGCTTGCAGGCCCTCTACGACAGATACCGCGACCGCGGGCTCGTCGTTCTCGGCGTGCCGTCGGACGATTTCGGCGGGCAGGAACTCGATACCGAGGCCGCGGTCAAGGAGTTCTGCAGCGTCAACTTCTCGATCGACTTCCCGATGACGGCGATCACCGCGGTACGGGGGCCGGGCGCGCATCCCTTCTATGTCTGGGCGCGCGGCGAACTCGGCGCCGAGCAGGCGCCGAGCTGGAATTTCCACAAGTATCTTGTCGGTCCCGACGGGGCGCTGGTCGGCGCCTTCTCCACCCGCACCGAACCCGACGACCCGCAACTGCTTGCCGCCATCGAGAAGCTGCTGCCGCAGGGCTGACGGCGCTCGGCCGACGGCGGGCGTGCCCGGTGCGTGACGCCTTCGCCGGATCGTTCCCCGAGGCAGGCGCGCGTCAGGCAATCCGCTTGCGCAGGGACTCGGCGGCGCCGCGGATGTCGCGCAGCTCACCATCATCCTTGCGCGACAGGTTGGCCATCTGCATCGCCATGCGCCGATTGCCGCGAAAGCGCGCTTCGTGCCGGGCGAGGAAATCCCAGTAGAGCGTCGTGAACGGGCATGCCTTTGGGCCGGTCGCGATGCGCGGATCGTAGCGACATCCGCCGCAGCAGTCCGACATGCGCGAAATATAGGCGCCGGACGCGGCGTAGGGTTTGGTCCCGACGATGCCACCGTCGCCATGCTGGCTCATGCCGAGGACGTTGGGCAGGCTGACCCAGTCGATGGCGTCGAGATAGAGTTCCATGTGCCATTCATGAACGCGATAGGGATGCGCACCCCACAGCATTGCGAACAGTCCCATCACCATCAGCCGCTGGATGTGATGGGCATATCCCTCCTCGAGAAGCTGGGTCAGGCCATCGGCCAGGCAGGCCATAACGGTGTCGCCCGTCCAGAAGAAACCCGGCAAGTCGGCGTCGGCACCCAGCGCGTTCAGCCCCGCATAACCGGGCATCTCGGCCCAATAGACGCCGCGAACGAACTCGCGCCAGCCGAGGATCTGGCGCACGAACCCCTCGACGGCGTTGAGGGGCGCATGCCCGTTCGCCCAGGCCGAGATCGCAGCGGCGCAGACTTCCCTGGGATCCACCAGCTTGAGATTGAGCGCGGTCGAAAGGCGCGAATGCCACAGCGTCGAGTGGCCGGTCGCGATCGCGTCCTGGTGATCGCCGAAACGCGGCAGGCGGTGGTCGATGAAATCGCGCAGATGCGCGAGGGCCGCGCGGCGTGTGACCGGCTCGGCGAACCCTTCGGTCGAGCCGGGCGCATCCGGGAATAGCCGCTCGACCATCCGCATCACCTTGCGCGTGATCTCGTCGGGTTCGGAGTGCGGCCGTCCGGGCGTGAAGCCCGGGCCGTCGCGTCCAAATGGCTTGCGATTGTCGGCATCGAAGTTCCAGCGCCCGCCGGCAGGCGCGTCGCCATCCATCAGCCAGCCGGTCTTCTTGCGCATGGCGCGGTAGAAATCCTCGAGGATGAAGCGCCGGCGCCCTTCGCGCAGATCGGAGAACTCGGCCGGCGTGCTGAGGAAGTGATGATCGGGGTGCACCACCAGCCCGGGAAACCGGTCGCGGAGGGCATCGCGAACACGCATGTCGCCGGGGAGCGTGACATGATGCTCGTCTGCCGGATGGCGCGCTGCACCCTCGGCCAGCGTGGCCGCAGGATCCTCTCCGTCGATCGCGTGATAACGCACGGTAAAGCCGCGGGCCCGAAGCTCATCCGCGAAATGGCGCATCGCGGCGAAGAAAAGAACAAGGCGTTTCTTGTGCTGACGCAGGTAGGTGGCTTCCTCGCGCGCCTCGGTCATCACGACCGCGTCGCGCTCGGGATCGAGGCGATCCAGAGCATTAGCCCGGATGTCCAGCTGGTCACCGAGGACGAGCAGGAGGCGCCTTGCGCGCGTCATGCCCGTCTCCGCGCCGAACGGCAGCGATCCGAGCAGTGCCGGACGGCGTCCCAGTCACGCGCCCATTTCCGCCGCCAGACAAAGGGACGGCCACAGATCGCGCAGGTTTTCGCGGGCAGGTCGGATTTCTTTCGCATCCGTGGCATCGCGTCTCCTTGTGCCGCACACGCGTCCCACGTTGGCCGCGCATGCTGTTGCCGGTCAGAAGTCGAAGCTCTGCTGGCTGTCCGCCTTGCGCGCGGGTCGCCTGGGTCGCGTCGTGCCTCTCGTCGGGCGGCGGGAGGCGTGGCGCGCCAGCACGGCTTGCTTCGCCTCGGCGAAGCCTTGCTCGCGGCGTCGCGCATGGACCCGATCCCGCGCCATGCGCGCGGCAGCCACGTGATCGACGAGGGGCGCGGGGTAGTCGCGCCCGATGCGGCAGCCCCATTCGGCCTGCTGGGCGGGCGTCATCTTCCAAGGCTCGTGGATCAAGGGGGCCGGGACGCGTGAGAGTTGCGGGAGCCAACGCCGGAGAAACACGTCCTTCGGGTCCTGATCATGGGACTGCTTCACCGGATTGTAGACCCTGAGCGTGTTGATCCCTGTCGTGCCGGACTGCATCTGGCACTGGCTCCAGTGGATGCCGGGCTCGAAGTCGGTGAAGAGCTGTGCGAGCCCCGGCCCGAACCGGCGCCAGTCGAGCCAGAGATGATAGGCCGCGACGGACACCAGCATCGCGCGCATCCTGAAATTGAGCCAGCCCGTCGCCCTGAGGGCGCGCATGCAGGCATCGACCATCGGCAAGCCCGTTTCGCCAGAAAGCCAGGCGCGCAGCCTCTGCTCGTCGTGCTCGCCCTCGCGCAAACCCTCGTAGAGCGGATGCATGCAGCGCGTCTCGATGGCCGGCTCGTCTTCAAGCTTCTGCATGAAATGGCAGCGCCAATGGAGACGGGCCGTGAAACTGTCGATCGACGCGCGCTGGGCGCGATCAATACAATCAGCACGCGCCGTGCGCGCCCTTTGCCAGATCTCGCGCGTCGAGAGCGTGCCCCAGGCCAGATGGGGGCTGAGCCTGGAACAGGCGTCGAAGGCCGTGACCGGGGATGACATCTCTCGCCTGTAGTGACGCCCCCGGGTGCCGAGAAAGCTTGCGAGAAGCGCGCGACCGGCCTCTGGCGAGGCGAGCGCGTCGTCGCATGGATCGGGTTCGAGGCACAGGTCCGCCGCATCCGGCAGAGGTTCCGACGCAAGCCCGTGCGGCGCCAGGGCGGTCGGCCGGTCGATCAGCGGGCGCGCCATCGCCGCGTCCCAGCGCGCGGCCCACCCGTCGCGCGTTCGCAGCTTGCGGATGACGCCACCGGCCTGAAACTCGTGCCAGACTACATCTGCGCCGCGCGCCCAGGCGGCAACCCGGAGATCGCGATCGTAGGTCCAGCGGTCGCCCGTCTCCTGGTGCGACCAAAGGCTGAACGGGCCGAGCGCGCGACGCAGGCTCTCGAGCACGTCGACGGCATCGCCAGTTCGGACCACGAGAGGCGCGCCGAGATGCCCGAGTTCCTCCGCAAGGGCCGACACGGCGCCGGCGACAAAACGCCACTGCCGCGCCGAGGCAACTCGTTGCTGCCAGAGCCGGGGTTCGACGATGTATAGGGGAATGACGGGACCCGCCTGCGCCGCACGCGCCAGCGGCTCGTGATCGTCGACCCGAAGGTCGCGCTTGAACCAGACGATCCCGAGCGCCATGACACTCCCTCCGCGGACCCGCCAGATGGGCCGCAGAGGGTAGAAGTCAAGCCGGGCGCGACCAGCGCGCGCCCGCGGATATCAGTTGCCGGCCTCGGACATGACCTGGGCCTTGGCCTCGACCCGCAGGTCCGACATGCGCTTGCGCAGTTCGGCTTCGGTCACCGCGACGCCCTTGGCATCGAGGTCGGCCTTGACCTTCACGTACACATCCTCGTCGCCCGCTTCCTTGAGATCCGCGATCACGACCGACTTCGCGTAGGCCTCGGCGTCGGCACCGGTCAGCCCAAGCTTCTCGGCGGCCCAGATGCCAAGCAGCTTGTTGCGCCTGGCCTCGGCCTTGAACTGCATCTCGGCGTCGTGGGCGTACTTGTTCTCGAACGCCTTCTCGCGGTCGTCGAATGTCGTCATCGCTGGCCTCTTCTGTTCCCACGCCACGGATTCGGGCGCCTTCAACTCACAGTGGATATAGGGAATTCGATCGTGTCGAGGCAATGCGGCACTGGCACCCTTGTGGAAAGACGCATGCGCGCATATAGAGACGCGGCGCGCGCCGAGGGGAGCCTTCGGGGCGCAGTCCGCTTTTCGCGAAACCCGGAGATAGCCATGGCGCGGCGCAGGATGGTCTACGAAGGCAAGGCCAAGATCCTCTATGAGGGACCGGAGCCGGGCACGCTGATTCAGTACTTCAAGGACGACGCCACGGCGTTCAACGCGCAGAAGCATGACGTGATCGATGGCAAGGGCGTGCTGAACAACCGCATCTCCGAGCACATCATGACGGCGCTGACCTCGATCGGCGTGCCGAACCACTTCATCCGCCGCATCAACATGCGCGAGCAGCTGATCCGCGCTTGCGAGATCATCCCGCTCGAGGTCGTCGTGCGCAACGTCGCGGCAGGCTCGCTGTCCAAGCGTCTCGGGATCGAGGAGGGAACCCCCCTGCCCCGTCCGATCATCGAGTTCTATTACAAGGACGACGCGCTCGGCGATCCGATGGTGACCGAGGAGCATATCGTCGCGTTCAACTGGGCAAGCCAGCAGGACATCGACGACATCATCTCGCTTGCGCTGCGGGTCAACGACTTCCTGTCGGGCCTGTTCACCGGGGTCGGGATCCGGCTCGTCGACTTCAAGATCGAGTGCGGCCGCATCTGGGACGGCGATTACCAGCGCATCATCGTGGCCGACGAGATCAGCCCCGATTCGTGCCGGCTGTGGGATATCAAGACCGGCCAGAAGCTCGACAAGGACGTGTTCCGCCGCGACCTCGGTTCGCTGGCCGATGCCTACACGGAGGTCGCGCGGCGCCTCGGCATCCTGCCCGAAGGCGGCAATGGCAAGCGGGGCCCCAAGCTCGTCCACTGATGGCGGGCCGGCCGAAACCGCCTCCGTACCGGCCCGATCTTCCCCTTTGGGTGCGGGCGGTCGCGCTGTTCGTCCCTGTCGCCTTCCTCGCGCTCGGCCTCGCACTCGCGGCCGAGACGATGGCCTTCCTTGGTGACAGCACCCGGACGATCGGACTGATCACCTCGGTCCGGCTCGAGCAGGACACCCGGCGCGGAAATGACGGGTTCAGCGAGACCGTCACGACCGAATGGCCAACCGTGCGCTATGCCGGGCCCGACGGCGCCTGGCGCGAGAACGAGGTGGCGATCGCGCTGGGCTTCGGCGCGCAGGCCGAGGGCGAGCGCGTCTGGGTGCGCTATGACGACGCGAGGCCGGACATCGTGCGGCTCGACCGCGGCTTCTGGGATCACTGGCTGGGGCCCATCGCGTTCAGCCTGGTCGGTGGCGGCGCGACGCTGGGCCTGTTGTGGCTGTTTCGCGTTCTCGAACGGGTGAACCGCACGCGATTCCGCGTCGAGCACGGAGTGGATCCCTGATGAGCGGGCTTGTCGAGCGGTTCGGCGAGGGCCCCGTGGCGCTGGTGCTGCTGGCCCTCGCAATTGTTAGCTTCTTGCAGCCGATCCTGGCCTGGGTTGCCCGCGGACGGTGGCCGCGGGTTCAGGCGCGGGTCGTGGACGTCCCGACGCGGCGCTCGCTTGCTTCGGGAAAGTGGTCGGTTGCCATCGCATTCACGGCGCCCGACGGCTCGAACATCGAGACCCACGTGCCCGTCAACATCGCGCGCCATCCGCTGAAGCGCGGTGACTTCATCGAGATCATGCATCACCCGCACACCCCCACGCGCACCGCCCTCACGAAGTTCGAGGGTGCGAGCGCGGGGTTCGGGGTCGCCGCGCTCTGCCTGATCGGCGCAGTCGCGTTGCTTCGGGGCTCGGCCGAATAGGCCGGAGCGCAAACGGCGGCGTATCAACGGGTCGCCGGGGCTGGGCTTCCGTAGTTTCCGCATCCGGAAGAACGCGCATTGCGGCGAGCGCGTCGTGCCACGTCGGCGAGAAGGCGGGAGGGCCACCTTGGCATCCACGCCCGAGGACCCATATGGGCGATGAGGCATGAACGGACCGGGACGAGCGGATGCACCCCCTGCTGCGCAGGATCGACGGCTACTGCGAGAGGGTGGGCGAGGCGTTCTGGGCCGAGCCCCTGAACGCAGTCACGAATATCTCGTTCATTCTCGCCGGGGTGGCGGCGATCATGCTCGCGCGCAGGCTCGACAGGCTCGACGGCGCGGTGATGTTCCTCACCGCAAACGCCATCGTGGTGGGGATCGGGTCTTTCCTGTTCCACACCTACGCCACCGTCTGGGCGGCGATGGCCGATACCGGGCCGATCCTCGTGTTCATCCTCGCCTATTTCGCGATCGCCATGAACCGCTTCGTCGGACTGTCATGGCGCCAGTCGGCCTTGGTGACGGCGGGCTTTCTCGTCGGCATGTTTGCGCTCTCGGGGGTCCTGCGCGTGCTGCTGCACGACATCGTCGGGGGCACGCAGAGCTACTTCCCCGCGCTGATCGCGCTCGGCGGCGTCGGCGCCTGGCTGGCCGCGCGCGGCCATCCCGCCGGGCGGGGGCTTATGACCGCTGCCGGCGTTTTCGCGGTCTCTCTGACCTTCCGCGCGCTCGACAAGCCGGTCTGCTCGCTCTGGCCGGTTGGCACACATTTCCTGTGGCACTTGCTCAACGGCTTGCTCTTGTGGCTGCTGATCCTGACGCTGATCCGCCACGGCAGGGCGCCACTGAGGGCGCCTGCCCCGGCGTGAACGCCGCGGCCGCGTTGCCACCCTTGCCCCGCTTTGCCCTCGCGGGTATGGAGAGGCCGAACAGCCTTACCCGCGAGAGGTGCGCCCGATGAAAGCCCGCGTCTTCGTCACCCTCAAGACCGGCGTCCTCGACCCGCAGGGCGAGGCGATCCGCCACGCGCTCGGCTCGCTGGGCTTCGGCGGTGTCGAGAGTGTCCGCCAAGGCAAGGTGATCGAGATCGAACTGGCTGAAACCGATCCCGCGCGGGCCGAGGCCGAGGTGGCGCGGATGGCCGAGAAGCTGCTCGCGAACACCGTGATCGAGAACTATCGCGTCGAAATGGTGGGATGACGTGAGCGGCGACGGCGACAGGCGCCACCTTAGAGCGCGCAACTGGTTGGTCGCCAAGATCGCTGTCGCTTTCCTCATCCCGCCGCTAGCCGCTGCTGCCTACGTCATCTTCGCTATGTGAGGGGATGCCCATGAAATCCGCCGTGATCGTCTTTCCCGGCTCGAACTGCGACCGCGATCTGGCCGTCGCGCTTGGCGCCGCCGCCGGTCGCCCGGCGAGCATGGTCTGGCACAAGGACGCGGCGCTGCCTCCGGGCCTCGACGTGGTCGCGATCCCCGGTGGTTTCTCCTTCGGCGACTATCTTCGCTGCGGCGCGATCGCCGCGCGCTCGCCAATCATGCGGGCCGTCGTCGACTTCGCCCACCGGGGCGGGATCGTGCTGGGCATCTGCAACGGCTTCCAGATCCTGATCGAGGCCGGGCTGCTGCCGGGCGCGCTGATGCGAAACCAGACGCTCAAATTCGTCTGCCGCGATGTTCACCTGTCGGTCGAGACACTGCAGAGCCCCTTCACGTCGGCCTTCGGCAACCAGCGAGTGATCCGCGTGCCGGTGGCCCATCACGACGGCGCCTATATCGCGGACTACGCGCTCGCAGCCCGTCTCGAGGCGGAGGACCGCATCGCGTTCCGCTATGTCGACGCCGACGGCGATGCGACCGAGGCCGCCAATCCCAATGGCTCGGTCGGGAACATCGCCGGCGTGCTGAGCGACAATCGCCGCATCCTGGGGATGATGCCGCATCCCGAGCGACTGGCGGATCCGCAACTCGGCGGAACGGACGGCGCGCCAATGTTCCGCAGCCTCGTCGAGGCGGTGGCGGAGGTCGCCTGATGCGCCGCGCGTCGCCGATCCTGATGCTCGCGCTTTGCGCCTGCGCGCAGAGCGTGCCGCCTTCGGATTCCGGCTACCGCCAGCCCGCGGCACCGAACGAGACCTACCGCGCGGTGGTCCTCCAGGCCGACTACGCCCAGGTCCGCGACGGCCTCGAGCTTGTCGGCGCGAGTTGCTGGCTCGACGCTGAGCTGCAGGCCGCGAACATGCTGGTCGACCGGCGGACCGGGGATGTCAGCTTCTTCACCGACGACGCAAAAATCCTGACAGCCGACATCGTCCCGATTCGCGTCAATGTCATCGAAGTGCGCCTGATCGGCGAGGCAATCGCCGAGCCGGGCCGCTACGAGCGCATGAAATCGAGCCTGACCCGCACCGTCGCCTCGGGCGCCGCCGCCTGCTGACCCCCCGATCCTCCGCCACAAGGCCCGCCATGACAGAGCCCGCCGTCAACCAGTCGCTTGCCGCCGATCATGGGCTGAAGCCGGACGAGTACCAGCGCATCCTGAACCTGCTGGAACGCACGCCGACGTTCACCGAATTGGGTATCTTCTCGGCCATGTGGAACGAGCACTGCTCGTACAAGTCCTCGAAGAAGTGGTTGCGCACCTTGCCGACCAAGGGGCCACAGGTCATCTGCGGGCCGGGCGAGAATGCAGGCGTCATCGATATCGGGGACGGTCAGGCCGTGGTCTTCAAGATGGAGAGCCACAATCATCCCAGCTACATCGAGCCGCATCAGGGCGCGGCCACGGGCGTCGGCGGCATCCTGCGCGACGTCTTCACCATGGGTGCACGGCCCATCGCGGCGATGAACGCGCTGAGCTTCGGCGAGATCGAGCATCCCAAGACCCGCAGCCTTGTCGCCGGGGTCGTCGAGGGGATCGGCTCCTACGGCAACTGCTTCGGCGTGCCCACGGTCGGGGGCGAGGTGCGCTTCCACCCCGCCTATAACGGCAACTGCCTCGTGAATGCTTTCGCAGCCGGGCTCGCGGACGCCGACAAGATCTTCTACTCGGCTGCCTCGGGCGTCGGCATGCCGGTGGTCTATCTCGGCGCCAAGACCGGTCGCGACGGTGTGGGCGGCGCGACCATGGCATCGGCCGAGTTCGGCGAGGACGCCGAGGAAAAGCGCCCCACCGTCCAGGTCGGCGATCCCTTCACCGAGAAGCGCCTGCTCGAGGCCTGCCTCGAGCTGATGGCCTCGGGCGCGGTCATCTCGATCCAGGACATGGGTGCTGCCGGGCTCACCTGCTCGGCGGTCGAGATGGGCGACAAGGGTAATCTCGGCATCGAACTCGACCTCGACGCGGTGCCATGCCGCGAGCAGGCGATGAGCGCCTACGAGATGATGCTCTCTGAGAGCCAGGAGCGCATGCTGATGGTCCTCAAGCCCGAGAAGGAGGCCGTCGCCCGCGCGATCTTCGACAAGTGGGACCTCGACTTTGCGATCGTCGGACACACGATTCCCGAGGACCGCTTCCTGGTGAAGCATGACGGCGAGATCAAGGCCGACCTGCCACTGAAGGCCCTGTCGGGCGAGGCGCCAGAATACGACCGCCCGTGGGTCGAGACGTCCGCCGCCCGTCCGCTAGCGCCGGTGCCCGAGATGGATCCCGCCGAGGCGCTTGCCGCGCTGATGGGATCGCCGAACCTCTGCTCGCGCGCCTGGGTCTGGCAGCAATATGATCACATGGTCATGGCCGATACCGTGGTGCGCCCCGGGTCTGACGCGGCGGTGGTTCGCGTCCATGGAACCCAGAAGGCACTGGCCTTCACGGCCGACGTGACGCCGCGATACTGCAAGGCAAACCCGGTCGAAGGCGGCAAGCAGGCCGTGGCCGAGGCGTTCCGCAACCTCTCGGCCACCGGAGCGCGCCCTCTCGCCGTCACCGACAATCTCAATTTCGGCAACCCCGAGAAGCCCGAGATCATGGGGCAGTTCGTCGGCTGCATCAAAGGCATCGGGGCCGCGTGCGAGGCGCTGGACATGCCGGTCGTCTCGGGCAATGTCAGCCTCTACAACGAGACGAACGGCGAGGCGATCCTGCCCACCCCCTCGATCGGCGCAGTCGGGCTGCTGACCTCGCTCGACGAGGCGATCCCGATGGCGCCCTGCGCGGGAGACGCGCTGTTGATGATCGGACATTCCGAGGGGCATCTGGGCCAGTCCGCATTGATCTGGGAACTGTGGGGCCGCTCGGATGGCGACGCCCCCCATGTCGACCTTCGGGCCGAGCGCAAGGCCGGCGAGCTGGTCCGCGCGCTCAAGGCCGAAGGGCTGATCTCGGCCGCGCATGACCTGTCCGATGGCGGCCTCGGCGTCGCCGCGGCCGAGATGGCGCTGGCCGCCGGGACCGGCGTCGCGCTGGACGCAGCCGAAGGCATGACGCCGCTTGCATGGTTCTTTGGCGAGGATCAGGGCCGCTACCTGATCGCGGCGCCCGAGGCGGCGGTTGACGAGATCACCCGGCTTGCCATCGCGGCGCAGGTCCCGGTGCGCCGCGTCGGGATGACGGGCGGCGACACTGTCCGGCTCGGGACCTCGGAGGTTACGCTCTCCGGGCTCCGCGAGGTCCACGAGACGGGCTTTGCCCGGCTCATGGGTGAGGCGTAAGCCGCAAGCCCAAGACGTCAGGCTATCGCTTCCCAGGCCTTGCCCAGCCGCGAGAGCGACGCGCGCTTGAGCGCATTACGCTCGGCGCGCGGGCCGCTCGCCTCCAGCGGGCCGAAGGCATTGCGTATCACGCGCGACATCGGCCTTGGCGCGCCGGAAAGGAGCTCCCAGAAGAACCCGTCGGGATGCCGGACCTCGATCCCGAACGGGGCGAGCCGCCGGGTCGGAAAGTCCCGCAGGTTGAGGGTGACGAGAGCCGTGGCACCCGCGGCCACCGCCGCCGCGACAACATGGGCGTCGGCTTGGTCCGGGAGGTGGATCTGCGCCTCGACTTCGGCGGCCGGCGTGACCTCGGCGTGGGGAAAGGCATGGCGCATTTCTTCGATCTCGGCGCTCACCGCCTGTTCGGCCGCCATGCCGCCATCGCGCAATGCCGCCAGACGCCACTCGTCCAGGATGCGCGCACTCCACACGGGGTGAAAGAGGCCCTCGCGCGCCGCACCCAGCGCGATCGATCTCAGCAGGCGCGGATAAAGCACGCAGGCGTCGAGGCAGACCGTCGGCACATCAGCCAAGCCGGTAGACCATCGCCTTGAGATAGGACGTCTCGGGCAGCGCCATGTGGCTCGGATGGTCGGGCCCGGCGCGGCCCGAATGGACGAGCTGCGCATTACGGTCCGCACGCCCGATCCCCCGCGCATTGGCGCGATGGAAGCTCTCGGGATCGGCTGCGTGGCTGCACGAGCAGAGCACGAGCCAGCCGCCAGGGGCGACAAGCCCCGCGCCCAGACGCGCAAGCCGTTCATAGGCACGCAGCCCCTGCGGCAACGCGGTCTTCGACGGAGCGAAGGCGGGCGGATCGCAGACGACGACATCGAAGCGCGCGCCCTCGGCCACCAGGGCCTCCATCGCCGCAAATGCATCCGCGCGCCGCGTGGCGAACCGGTCGGAGACCCCGGAAAGCCGGGCACCGCCCTCGGCCAGTTCCAGCGCAGGAGCGGAGCTGTCGACCGCGAGAGCCTCGCTTGCCCCGGCCGCAAGCGCCGCGAGCGCGAAACCGCCGACATGGGTGAAGACGTCCAGCACGCGCATGCCACCCGCGAGCCCGGCGACGAACGCGTGGTTCGGCCGCTGGTCGTAGAACAATCCGGTCTTCTGGCCGCCCGCGAGGTCGGCGAGATACGTGGCCCCGTTCATGCCAACCGGGATCGGCGCGTCGATGGTGCCGCGAACAACCTCAAGCGTCTCGTCGAGGCCCTCGAGCTTGCGCACGCGTGCGGTCGCATTCACGACGACGCGGGTGCAGCCGGTCACGGCGACCAATGCCGCTTCGACCTCGGGCAGAAGCCGGTCGACCCAGGCCGCATTTGGCTGAATCACGACCGCATCGCCGAAGCGGTCGATCACGAGGCCGGGAAGCGCGTCGCCTTCGGCATGGACGAGTCGATAGAACGGGGCGTCAAAGAGGCGCTCGCGCAATGCCAGCGCATGCGAGAGGCGCGCCGCGAACCAGTCTTCGCCAATGACGGCCTCGGCATCCATGTCGATCAGGCGCGCGGCGATCTTGCTCTCGGGATTGAACGCGGCGAGCCCGAGCACCGCGTCGCCGTCGACAATGCGTACGAGCGTCCCGGGCGCCAGACCCCTGGTGCGCCGGTCCATCGCAATCTCGTCAGCGAATGCCCAGGGCGCACCCTCTGCAAGGCGGCGCCCCTTTCCGGGCCTCAGCTTCACCGTCGGTCGGTCTGCGATTTCGGTCATCGGGGCGCTCCGCTTGGGCGAAGCCTCTCTAGGCCAGCACGCTGCGGATGGGAAGAGCCGCGCCGCGCTCGGGGCGCGCGAGTCGCCAAGAGCAAAGGGGTCGCCGCTGGGCGACCCCTCCGTGAGCTTCGAGCGAGTTCGGCCGGAACGGGCCTGCCCTCACGGTTCAGACGGGGAAAGGAGGCTGCTCCGAACCCAGGCCGAATCGTGCATTCCGATCCGAAAGCTCCAAAGGCCCACTCGACATCGGATCACCTCCTTTCAAATGTTGCGCCAGTGATGTGAGCATGACGCAGAGTGATACGCCTCGCAACATATTATTGTGGCCATACCCCATAGGTTGTGGAGAATGACACCGAGCCCACAATCCAAAGACAATCGCGTAAAAATGCAAAGGGCGGGACCGAGACGGTCCCGCCCTGCTGCCTCAACACAGCTTGTGTCGCTATCAGGCGTGCCGCGCGCCACCAGTGGGCATCTGCCGAGCACCATGACGCTTGGAGATGCGAGCCCAAAGGGCACGCGCCATCTCGCGGATCGCCTGTTCCCGCAGCTTGCGCGAACGCGCGACGATGCGCGCGATTTCGTCCGCGCTCGGAACGCGGGCTTTGAGATCAGTAGTGTAGTCGATCATCTTCTGCTCTGCGCGTCGAGGACACTGCTCGGTCCGTCGGCTTGCGCAGCCTCCGTTGTTTCGCATGTGCACAACGTAGGTGCCCGCCTCACGGATTTGGACTGCCTGTTTTTGCATAGCCGCTTTCGCACCTGCGAAAGGAACAAAAATGGCGGCGCCGACACGGCGCCGCCGAAAGAAGCGACCGGTTCACGACCTCAGAAGTGCCCGACCTCGGATCCCGAGACCGACGCCTGCTCAAGCCAGTCCGCGAGATGGTGCGCAAGCGAACGGAAGCAGACGACCTCCCAGTCCTCGTCACCAAGGCGCCAAAGGCCGACCGCGATGCCGCCAAGATGCGTCCGCCGCGCGGTCCCGACCGGGAACGCCTGCTCGCGCAGATCCACCGGCGCGCCCTTGGCGAGCACCTCGGCGACGGCGCCGCCCTTCAGGCGGAAGACGACGCGGGCGTCCGATAGATCCAGAGCCATCGCGTGAACGCCCTCGAGCGCCGCTTCGGCTGCCGCAAGGCCGGCGGTGGCCTCCGCCGGCGCGACCAGAAGCAAGAGCTCGTCCGGCGACATCCAGACGGCGCGCCCCTTCTTTCCAGCCTCCACGCGCAGAACGCCGGGAACATCTGTCCCGGTCACCGCGCGCACGGCTTTGGCCATCTGCGAGGATGACAGGTCGCCCCTCAGGCCGATCATCCCGGTCAATCCCGCTTCCTCGACGCGGACGAGATGCCCGCGATCGATCACCCGGCCCGCGACGCCGGTTGCGGCGCTCACCCCTGCGTGTTGCTCAGACATTCTGGCGCGCCCCTTCCTTGTCGTAGAAGACCGGGTCGACGACCGTCGCCTTCATCACCTTGCCCCCACTCAACGGGAAGCTCAGCGTCTCGCCCATCCGGGCGCGCCCGCCCTCGATCAGCGCCATCGCGATCGAGTGCCCAAGCGTCGGTGACATGTAGGTCGAGGTCACATGGCCGATCGTTTTCATCTTCTCGCCCGGCGTCTTGACCTCCTCAACGGCATGGGCACCGTCAGGCAACCGTTCGGCCGGGTTCTCGGTCAGCAGGCCGACCAGCTGCTTGCGTCCCGGCCGGACGAGGTCGGACCGTTCCTGGGCACGCTTGCCGATGAAGTCCGCTTTCTTCTTCGACACGGCCCAGCCCAGCCCGAGGTCCTGTGGCGTCACCGTCCCGTCGGTCTCGTCGCCGATCATGATGAAGCCCTTCTCGGCGCGCATGACGTGCAGCGCCTCGGTCCCGTAAGGCATCACCCCGAGCGGCTTTCCCGCCTCCAGCAGCGCATTCCACAGCTCCAGGCCGTGCCGTGCGGGCGTCGCGATCTCGTAGCTGAGTTCGCCCGAGAAGCTGATCCGGTGGATCCGCGCGGGCATGCCTGCCAGCGTGCCCTCGGCGAAGGCCATGAAGGCAAGCGCGTCCGCCGAGACGTCGACATCCGTTCCCGCCGCCTCGAGCAGCTTGCGCGCATTCGGACCAGCGACGACGATCTGGGCGAGCTGCTCGGTCACGTTGGCGGTGTAGACCTCGAGATCCCACCATTCGGTCTGCAGCCATTCCTCGAGATGCCCGTGCACCCGATCCGCACCGCCGGTGGTGGTGTGGCACAGGAAGCTGTCCTCCGACAGCCGCACGACGACACCGTCGTCGAACAGGAAGCCGTTCTCGTTGCACATCAGCCCATAGCGGCAGCGGCCCACCGCCAACGAGGACATGACGTTCGTGTAGACGAGATCGAGGAACTTGCCCGCGTCCGGCCCCTTGACGATGATCTTGCCCAGCGTCGAGGCATCGAGCATGCTAACCGCTCCGCGCGTGTTCCGGACCTCGCGCTCGACGGCGGCGTGACGGTCCTCGCCGGCGCGGCGGAAGCAGAACGGCCGCCGCCAGTCGCCGACCGGCTCGAAATCGGCGCCGTTCTGGACATGCCATTCATGCATCGGGCTCTGGCGGACCGGCTTGAACAGCACGCCCTTCGCCGGCCCCGTGATCGCCCCCATCGAGATGGGCGTGTAGGGCGGGCGGAACGTCGTCGTTCCCACCTGCTCGATCGGCTGCCCGAGCTGATCGGCGAGGATGGCGAGGCCGGCGATGTTCGACGTCTTGCCCTGATCGGTGGCCATGCCGAGCGTGGTGTAGCGCTTGGTGTGCTCGACGCTCTCATAGCCCTCGCGCGCGGCAAGCATCACGTCCGCCGCAGTCACGTCGTTCTGGAAATCGACGAAGTGCTTGGAGCCATGCGCGTATTTGCCAACCGAGGGTGTGAACCAGTGGGCCATCGGGGGTGCCAGCTCGGGCTCCTCGACCTTTGGCGGTTTCGGCGCGCGCGTGCGCTTGGCGGGTTTCGCGCCAGCTGACTTGGCCGCCTCAGCGCCGACGCGCATTGCGTCGGCAAGGCTCGCCGCCATGCTCATCTCGCCATTCGCGGCACCAGCGCAGTGCGTGTTCACCTCGCCATCCGAGCCGAGTGGCGCTCCGCGCTCGGGAGCCGGGCGGAACATCCCATGCTCGTCGTCCCATTTCAGCTTGCCGCCGCAATGGCTGTAGAGGTGAACCACCGGCGACCAGCCGCCCGACATGGCGACGGTTTCGACGTCGAGCGACTCGAGCGCGCCGCCCACCTGCCCCGACGCGGTGATGCGGCCGATCTTGACCGCCTCGACACGCTGCCCGCCATCGACCTTGACGATGCCCATTCCCTCGCGCACGTCGATGCCGAGGCCGCGCACATGCGCCGGTAACGCGCCATCGGCACGGGGCCGGACATCGACCACCGCCTTGACCGTCGCGCCGGCCTCGTGCAGCGCGATTGCGCTGCGGTAGGCATCGTCGTTGTTGGCGAAGACCACCGCGGTGCGCCCGGGGCACACGCCCCAGAGCCGGATGTAGTCGCGCACCGCCCCCGCCAACATCACGCCGGGAAGGTCGTTGTTCGCGAAGGTCAGCGGACGCTCGATCGCGCCCGTGGCAACGACGATCTGCCGGGCCCGCACCTTCCAGAGGCGGTGGCGCGGCGCGCCGGAGCGGCCTGGCTGATGATCCGAGACGCGCTCGTAGAGCAGCCCGAAGCCGTGATCGTAAAGGCCCGACGCCATCGTCCGCGTCCGCATCCGGACGTTCGGCATGGCCTCCATCGCCTCGGCCTCGGCCACGGCCCAGTCGGCCGCCGGCATCCCGCCGATCATGGTGTCCGACTCGGCCAGTGCGCGACCGCCCCAAAACGCGGTCTGCTCGACCAGCAGCACCTCGGCGCCGGCCTCGGCGGCCGCGCGCGCGGCTGCGAGCCCGGCCGTGCCGCCACCCACGACAAGCACGTCGCAGAACGCGTGGAAATGCTCGTAGGTGTCGGGGTCAGCCTCGCTCGGCGCGCGTCCAAGTCCCGCGGCGCGGCGGATGATCGGCTCGTAGAGATGCTTCCACGCGGCGCGCGGGAAAAGGAAGGTCTTGTAATAGAAGCCTGCCGGGAAGACCGGCTTGATCGAGGCGATTGCCGCGTTGACGGCTCCGACGTCCCATTTGAGCGAAGGCCAGCGGTTCTGGCTCTCGGCGGCGAGACCGTCGAAGAGCTCGGTCGTGGTCGCGCGCTGGTTGGGCTCGTAGCGCGGGCCGGCACCAAGCCCCACCAGCGCATTCGGCTCTTCGGCACCGCTGGCGACGATGCCACGGGGCCGGTGATACTTGAACGAGCGGCCGACCATCACGTGGTCGTTCGCGAGCAGGGCCGAGGCAAGCGTGTCGCCCTCGAAGCCCTCGCCGGTCTTCCCGTCGAACGTGAAGCTCACGCGCCGGGTGCGGTCGATCAGCCGCCCACCGGCAGCAAGACGGTATGCCATCGGTCAGCCCTCCCAGCCCGGACGGCGCGCGCGGATCGCGTCGAGGATATCTTGCGGCGGCTCGGAAACCTGTGCCGTGTAGGTGCCAAAAACCTCGAGCGTGACGGTGCATCGAGCCGCGTGGAACCACTTGCCGCAGCCAAAGGCGTGGCGCCAGCGCTCGAAGTGGACGCCCTTGGGGTTCTTCCGCTCGAAGAGGTATCCGGTGAACTCGTCGTCGCCGGAGCCGGGACCGAAGCGCTTGAGATGCGCTTCGCCGCCGGGAGCGAGTTCGGTCTCGGCGCATTCGGCGCCACAGCAGGGACAGGTCAGGATCAGCATTGGGGCGCTCCCTCGCCGACACGCGTTTGTCGGCCATTGCGCGTCTTCCTCGCATGAAGGGCGCGTTCCGACATCGCCGGACCCGTCACAACAATGTCCGGGAGCGACAGCCCCGATCGAGGGCGCATGGACGGACTGCCGCGAGAGCGCGCAGTTCAGCCATGCAGCAGCTCCATGATCAGCCCGCCGAATCCCCACTGCAAGGTCCCGAGGATCGAGAGCGCCATCTCGAGGCGATAGGTGTCAAGTCCACGCTCGGCGCTCTTCGCCGCCATCAGGTCGTCGAAGCTCTCGTCGAGGATACGCTCCATCTCGTCGAGACTGTGCTGGGGTGGGCCGAAATGTTCATGCCCAGGCCGCAGGCGGCGCACATAACGCCAGATGAAGCGCAGCTGAACCTCGACCTGGTTGTCCCAAAGCCGTCTCAGCTCCGTCGCGCGATAGCGCTCGGTCAGAAAGACCGCGAATCCGAGGCAAAGCAGCAGCGCGCCCATCGCGCTGAAGATCTCGGTCCATCCCGACAGCAAAGCCGCCAGCGTCGCCCCCGCCCACCCGACGATGGTCGCAAACATGAGGATTCGGCCCGGCCCGGGAAGACTGAACGACATGCCTTGGAGATTGCGGAAGTCAGCGAATGCTGGCAACGGGCCGCGCGGTCGCATGCGCGCGACCGGACATGACACGCCTTACCCGGCTCGATCAGCCGGTGGCGGACACTGCGCTCGCGGAGCGCCGGGACCCGCAGGCTTCCGCATCTTCTCGGTCTGTGGCAGCATGAAGCCGGAGGGCGAGCCCTTGGGCCACCCGGGAGCACGGGGACAGTTCATGGTCGATTTCAAGAAAGCGCCCGATGGGACCGGGGCGCGGATGAGCGATCTGATTCAGGTGCAGGCGAACCAGACCACCATCGAGAGCGCCCCGCAGGGCCTCTTCACGCTTGAGCAGTGGTTCATCATCGCAATGGCGGGCATGGCGATCTCCCTCCTCATGCTGGTCGCCGGGCTGGTGCTCGCATGGCGGCGCAAGCGGCGGCGGAAGATTGCCGGGCAGTGAATGCCCGACTAGCTGCGAAGCGTCCGATCAGCGGCAAATCTCGCAACGAGCACGAGTGCCCCGAGGGCCAGCACGGGAGCTGATGGTTCGATCAATGCCCGCCAAGGCATGTCCGCGACCACGGACGCGGCCTCGGACAGCCCGAAGATCACCACGTAGTCGGCGCGAGGCGCCGGAATGAAGACGGCCATAAGCACACACCCTTCTGCGATACGCGAAGCACAGGCTCCGGATACAGAACAGATGTGAACATTGGATTGATCGGGCGCCCTTTTCGGCCGCCCGAACGATCAGTGGGCCACGGCCGCGGCGACGCTCTCGTCAATCATGCGACCGGCACGGAAGCGATCGATGCCGAACGGTCCCGCCACCTCGTCGGGCGTGCCCTTCGCGACCGTCGCGGCGGTGCACCAGCCCGAGCCGGGGATCGCCTTGAAGCCGCCGGTGCCCCAGCCGCAGTTGATGAAGATCCCTTCGACCGGCGTCTTGCCGATGATCGGCGACCGGTCGCCGGTCATGTCGACGATCCCGCCCCACTGGCGCAGCATCTTGAGCCGCGAGATGATCGGGAAGGTCTCGCATAATGCGCGCACCGTCTCCTCGATATGCTGGAAGCTGCCGCGCTGGGTATAGGCGTTGTATCCGTCCGTGCCGCCACCGATCACCATCTCGCCCTTGTCGGACTGGCTCATGTAGCCATGCACGGTGTTGGCCATCACCACGATGTCCATGCATGGCTTGATCGGCTCCGAGACAAGGGCCTGCAACGGCATCGACTCGATCGGCAGGCGGAATCCCGCCATTTCGGCAAGCACGCCCGAATGCCCTGCAACGACGATGCAGAGCTTGTCGCAGGTGATTGCCCCCTTCGAGGTCTGGACACCCGAAACCCGGCCGCCGGGGCCGTAGCGGTCGATCGCGGTCACCTCGCATTTCTGGATGATGTCGACACCCAGCGCCGAGGCCGCACGCGCATAGCCCCAGGCCACCGCGTCGTGGCGCGCGGTGCCGCCGCGCGGCTGCCAGAGCCCGCCCAGAACCGGGTAGCGCGGCCCGTCAATATTGAGGATCGGGCAGATCTCCTTGACCTTGTGGGGCGTGACCATCTCGGTCTTGATGCCGGCAAGCCGGTTCGCATGCGCGGTCCGCTGCATCGCGCGGAACTCGTGCTCGGTCTGGCACAGCATCATCACGCCGCGCGGGCTGAACATGATGTTGAAGTTCAGTTGCTGGCTGAGATCCTCGTAGAGACCGCGCGACAGCTCGTAGATCGAGGCCGAGGCATCCTGGAGGTAGTTCGAGCGGATGATCGTCGTGTTGCGCCCCGTGTTGCCGCCACCGAGCCATCCCTTCTCGAGCACCGCGACATTGGTGATGCCGTGGTTCTTCGCAAGGTAGTAGGCGGTCGCAAGGCCATGGCCACCGCCGCCGATCACGATCACCTCATAGTGCCGCTTGGGCTCGGGGTTGCCCCAGGCGCGCTCCCAGCCGGAGTGGAATCGCGCGGCCTCGCGGGCAACGGCAAAGGCGGAATAGCGTCTCATCGGGGCAGCGCTCCCATTACGGGTCAGGTTCGCCCTGACTAGCGCGAAGGCGCCCCCGACGTGCGGGGGAATACGTCATCTCGATGCCACCGCGCGACATCGGCGGTGACTGGCACCTGTGTCGCAGGCCGGCGCGCCGAGGCGGAACGCGGTTGCGATGGACGCGCCACGGGCTTAGGTGAGAGCGGGCTGAAAGAGACCTCACGCATGAGCATGTTCCTGATCGTTGCCGGAGCGCTTGCGGTGCTCGCCGCCGCGGTGATCGCCTATCCGCTGCTGCGCGGCGGCGCGTCGGCTGAAAGCCGGGATGCCGCCGATGCGCGGGTATTCCGGGACCAGCTTGACGAACTCGAGCGGGATCTCGCGCGCGGCGTGATTTCGAGCGCGGAAGCCGACGGCGCCCGCGCCGAGGTGTCGCGTCGCCTGTTGCGCGCGGCGGATCGGGCCAGCCGAGGGGCATCGGACCGACAGGCACCGCGCACCGTCACCGGGCTGGTCGCGGGGCTCACACTCCTGGCCGCGCCGGTTGTCGGTGGCGTCGTCTACATGTCGGTCGGCGCTCCCGGCATGCGGGATATTCCGCTTTCCACGCGCGACGCCGCCGCCGATCGCGTCGCGCGCCCCAGCCAGTCCGAGGCCGAGGCGCAATTTGCCGACGTGCCGCGCCCCGACGCGCCGCAGGTGCCTGACGAGTACCGCGCGCTGATCGTGCGGCTCGAGAAGATCATCGAGGAGCGCCCCGACGACCCCGAGGGGA
This sequence comes from Thermohalobaculum xanthum, assembly GCF_016623495.1. GTDB lineage: Bacteria > Pseudomonadota > Alphaproteobacteria > Rhodobacterales > Rhodobacteraceae > Thermohalobaculum > Thermohalobaculum xanthum. Next base: position 453,833 of record NZ_JAEHHL010000002.1, read on the forward strand.
ATCGTCTTCTCGCGAACGCCTACATGCAGATGCAGCGTTATGCCGAGGCATGGCGGGTGATGGCGCATCTCGTCGAGCTGCGAGGCGCGGCGGCACCGGCCGAGCTTTACGGCGCTCAGGCCGAGGCAATGGTGCTGGCGGCGCGCGGCTATGTCTCGCCCGAGGCCGAGACGGTCATCGCCCAGACACTGGAGCGCGATCCGGCGCAACCGATGGCACGGTACTACTCGGGCTTGGCACTTGCGCAGGCAGGGCAGATCGATGCGGCCATCGGTACCTGGCAGACGATGCTGAACGAGGCGCCGGAGGATGCAGAATGGCGCGGCTTCGTGGGCGAGATGCTTGCCGAGGCGATCCGCGTGCGCGACGGCGCGTCCGCGGAGCAACCACCATTCGCTGGTCCAAACCCCTCGGGGACCTCGCCCGGGCCGGCCTCCGCCGACATCGCGGCGGCAGCGGAGATGTCGGACGAGGATCGCGCCGCGATGATCGAGGGCATGGTCGGCCAACTGGAACAGCGCCTCGAGGGCGAGGGCGGTGAGCCGGAGGAGTTTCTTCGCCTGATCAATGCCTATCGCGTGCTTGGCCGCGCGGACGATGCCCGCCGCGCCTTTGACCTCAGCCAGCGCAAGCTGCAAGGCTCCGAGGCGTCCTTCGTGCGCGAGCAGGCCTTGGTCATGGGGCTGATCACCGAATGACGACAGGTTCCCCCCCCACGCGCGCTCCGGTCCACGAGGACGTGACCGAGCTGGGTGCCATGCACGGGCCGCTGATGGGGCTTGACCTGGGCACGAAGACCATCGGCGTTGCCATCTCCGACGGCCTGAGGTTGACCGCGACGCCAGTCCTTACCGTGGCGCGAAAGAAATTCACGGTGGACGCCGCCGCCCTGATCGAGTTGATCGACCGGCGCGGCGTCGTGGGGGTCGTCCTTGGCCTCCCGCTCAACATGGACGGGTCGGAAGGACCCCGGGCACAGTCGACCCGCGCCTTCGCGCGCAACCTCTCGGCGCTGATCTCGGTACCGATCGCGTTCTGGGACGAGCGGCTGTCGACGGCGGCGGTCGAGCGGACGCTGATTGCGGCAGATTCCTCGCGAAAACGTCGCGCCGAGGTGATCGACAAGCTCGCGGCCGCCTATATCTTGCAGGGCGCGCTCGACCGGTTGTCGGCGCATCGCAACTCCGGCGAGCCATGACCGACGAGATCTGGAAACGCGACGAGATCGAAAGCCCCTGCGTGAAGATCTGCGTGATCCACCCGCAAACCCGGCTTTGCGTCGGCTGCAATCGCAGCATCGACGAGATTTCCGCATGGTCGCGAATGACGCCCGAAACGCGCCGCGCCGTGATGGCGGAACTTCCCTCGCGATCGGCCGGGCCAACGACACGGCGCGGCGGCCGCGCGGCCCGGCGCTCGGGCTGAAGCTTCGGGGCCGCCCTGACAGCGTCATATCCTTGCCATTCTTGCCTGACACGATCTTGATCAAGACGCAGGACAAGACTAGCGTACATTTCGTCTCGGTTGCTTAATGGTCCGGGTGGGCGCGGAGAAACGTCAGTAAACAGCGCGCTTTCGAGCAGAGTACGGGTGGCAGGCGGATGATCTTCTGGCTGATCCTTGCGATCTTCTTTGTGACAGCACTGGTCCTGCTCTCGGGCGCCGGATTCCCGGTCGACCTGCAAGACGAGGACGCGGTGATGCGTCTCGTCTACTCGCTGATCCTCGGATCCGGCATCGTTGTCGCCGCCACGGGCCGCGCGATCATGCACCAGGGATGGCGGATCGTGCATTATGGCCTCGTGTGGTCCTGCGTGTTCGCGACCATGCTGGTGGCATACTCGTTCCGCGCGGATGTCCAGGCGGGGCTCGCCGAGATCAGGGGCGTGCCGATGCAGTCGGTGGCACTGAGCCAGGCGCGCGTCGAAGCCGAGCTCCGGCGCGGCTGGGACGGCCATTACCGTGCCGATGCCATCGTGAACGGGGTCGGCATGCGCCTGATGGTCGATACCGGCGCGACGATGGTTCTGATCCCCTACGAGCAGGCATCGGCGATCGGCATCGACACGGGCGGGCTCGACTTCTCGATCCCCGTGATGACGGCGAACGGGCGCTCGACGGTTGCGCCAATCCGCATCGCGTCGATCGGGGTCGGACAGATCATGGTGCGTGACGTTCCGGCGGCGGTGGCTCAGCCGGGCCGACTTCAGACCGGGCTTCTGGGCATGAGCTTCCTCGACCAGCTGGGTGAGACGAGCTTCCAAGGCGACCGGCTTTTCCTGCGCCAGGGCTTTGCTTCGGATTCGCCCCTGTTCAAGAAAGCGCCGGCGAACTGACGGTCACGCCGTGACCCGCACCTGCCTTGCGCGTCATCCGTTACTTGTCGTCCAGCCACCACGCAGGATCACGCCCGGGATACGGGTCCGGCCGGAAATAGGCGATTGCCCGCAGACCGCTTGGCTCGGCGTCCCCCCAGGGCGCAACACCATGAAGCGCGAGCCGGTGGACGAGATAACACTCGCCCGGCAACGCGTGGACGGCGACGCGCCGGCAGGTCTCGAAGACCTGACCTCGGGCAGCGGTGTAGGCATCCGTAATGTCCTCGAGCGCCCAGCGCTCGACCGGCACTCCGGCAAGCCTTGCCTTCAACGCCGAGCGGATGATCTCGTGCGACCCCTCCCACACCACCAGCGGCGCCGCGTCCCGGGGCGCCTGTGTCAGCGGGATCCCGAGGATGAAACCGTGAACTTCGCCAATCGTGCGGCGCCGCGCCGCATCGCGAGCGAGGCCGTCGACATGGGCAGCGTCGCGATCCCTCCGGAACCGGAACGCCGCCGCGCTCTCGTCCTCCGACGGCGCCGCGGGATAGCCGGGCAGGCAGATCGAGATCTGCGCCCGGTCCCAGGCAAAGGCTGCGAGCCCAAGCCTGTCGCGCACGAAATCCACCACCGCGCCTGAAACCGGAGGCACGCCTGCGTCCGGGACTGCGCCGCGGTCATCGTTCGGCAACACGTTCACGCCAGCAAACCATGTGCCGCCGCACCGCAGCCAGCGGGCCCGAAGGTCAGGGTCTGCGAGAAGGTCCCCGGCCACTGGCCGCGCGGCGGACGCCCATGCGGCGATCTCGGGATCATGCGGGAAACCGGCCCATCCGCGCGAGAAGAATGCCGCGGCCAGCGCAGCGTCCGTCATTCCGCGGCCTTCGCCGGCACGACGGCGCCCAGCGCCTCCTCGATCAGATCGATGCCCGCGCCGGGCTGCACCGCGCCGGTCGACAGAATGCGCCGCCACGCGCGCGCGCCCGGACGCCCGGCAAAGGCACCAAGCATGTGCCGCGCGATCTGGTTGAAGCGCACACCGCGCGAAAGCGCGTCGTCGAAATAGTCGTACATCCCCCGCACGGCGTCTTCCGGAGCAACGCGCGGCCTCGGGCAGCCGGTAACGATCTCGTCGGCCTCGGTCAGGATTGCCGCCGGTGCGTGATAGGCGGCGCGGCCGACCATCGCACCGTCGAACCGCGACAGGTGCTGGCGGACCTCCTCAGTCGAGCCGATCCCGCCGTTGAGGCTGAATTCAAGCTCGGGCCGGTCAGCGCTGACGCGCGCCACAAGATCGTAGTCGAGCGGCGGGATGTCCCGGTTCTCCTTGGGGCTCAAACCATCGAGCCAGGCCTTGCGCGCGTGCACAATGAAGTGCCGTACGCCCGTCGCGGCAATCCTGTCGATGAAATCCGGGAGGACGACGTCCGGATCCTGGTTATCCACCCCGATGCGGCATTTCACCGTGATCTCGGGACCATTTTGTCCGGCGGCCTCGATCATCGCCGTGACGCAGTCCGCGACCAGCGCAGGCTCGCGCATCAGGCAGGCGCCGAAGCGGCCCGACTGCACCCTGTCCGAAGGGCAGCCGACGTTGAGATTGATCTCGGCAAATCCGCGGTCCCGCGCCATGACGACGGCGCGCGCCAGCATCGCCGGGTCCGAGCCACCCAGTTGCAGTGCGAGCGGATGCTCCGCCACGTCGTGATCGAGCAACCAGTCCGCTTCGCCGATCACGAGCCCCGAGGCGGTGATCATCTCGGTATAGAGCAGCGCATGCCGCGTGAACTGGCGGTGGAACATCCGGCAGTGGCGATCCGTCCAGTCCATCATCGGCGCAACCGACAGCCTGCGCGATTGCGTGAGGCTCACGCGCGCATCATCGCGTTGCATCAATTCGGACGGCGACTGTTTCATCGGCGACCGGATCGCACAGCGCGGCGCTCGACGCAACCGGCAGGTGCTCCGCAGCGACATCGTTGTCCGCGACTTGACGACCGATCAATTTTTCTATTATTCGCGAAATAGTGAATAAATTCACGGCTGAGCCTCCACCGCCACCACGGGGGCGGCACCATCGACCGAGAGGACAGGACAGGCCGGTATGGACACGAAAATTACCGCGCGCAGCGCGGACGGCGGCCTCGGCACCTTCGAGAAATGGCTCTCGGCGTGGGTCGGGCTCGCCATCCTCGCGGGGCTTGGCTTGGGCGCCATGCTGCCCGGACCTTTCGCCGTCATCGCAGCGGTCGAGATTGGACACGTCAACCTCGTCATCGCGGTGCTCATCTGGGCAATGGTCTATCCGATGATGGTCGGCGTCGATTTCGGTGCGCTCGCCCACATCGGCGAACGGCCCAAGGGGCTCCTCGTCACACTGGTCGTCAACTGGCTGATCAAGCCCTTCACCATGGCGGGACTCGGCGTGCTGTTCTTCGAGCATGTCTTCGCCGGGCTGATTCCGCCCGACGACGCGCAGGCGTACCTCGCCGGCGTGATCCTCCTGGGTGCGGCACCCTGCACCGCGATGGTCTTCGTCTGGTCCGAGCTCACCCGCGGCGACCCCGCCTATACGCTGATGCAGGTCAGCGTGAACGACGTAGTGATGGTCTTTGCCTTCGCGCCGATCGTCGCGCTGCTGCTCGGCGTCGCCGATATCCCCGTCCCATGGGAGACGCTTCTCCTTTCTGTCGCGCTCTATGTCGCCGTGCCGCTCGCCGCCGGAGTGTTCACTCGGCGCTGGCTGATGCATGGCGGCGGCGAGGCTGCGGTGGATGCGTTCAAGGCACGCATCAAGCCGGTCTCGGTGCTGGGGCTCATCGCGACCGTGGTGCTTCTCTTCGGATTTCAGGGACAGGTGATCCTCGAGCGCCCGCTGGTAATTGCCCTGATCGCCATTCCGCTGCTGATCCAGAGCTATGGCATCTTCGCCCTTGCATACGGGGTGGCGCGCGTCGCGCGGATCCCCTTCAACGTCGCCGCGCCATGTGCGCTGATCGGCACCTCGAACTTCTTCGAGCTGGCGGTGGCGGTCGCGATCAGCCTGTTCGGCCTCGGTTCGGGCGCGGCCCTGGCGACGGTCGTTGGCGTTCTCGTCGAGGTTCCGGTGATGCTCTCCCTGGTCGCCTTCGCCAACCGCACCCGTCACTGGTTCCCGTCCTGATAGGCCACGCCGACGCGTTTTCGTCACCGGCCCCAAAAACGTGACCGCGGCACTGGCTGAATTTTCTTGAATCCCTCCCCCCACCCCGCTGCTAGACTGGAGCGGATGCGGGGAGAGGACCCAATGGGCCGATTGACGACACATGTGCTCGACACCGCGGCAGGCCGCCCGGCGGCGGGGGTCGCCCTCGCCCTTTGCCGCATTGCCCCCGGGGGGCGGGTGGCGCTTGCCACCGCGGTGACCAATGCCGACGGGCGGACCGACGAGCCGCTGCTCGCGGGGCCGGCATTCGAAGGCGGCCTCTACGAGCTCAGCTTCTCGGTTGGCGCCTATTTCGATGACGGGGGTTTCTACGACGTCGTTCCGGTGCGATTTCGGATCACCGATGCCGGCGCGCATTACCATGTGCCGCTGCTGATCTCGCCCTTCGGCTACTCGACCTATCGCGGGAGCTGAGGCGATGCAGGGGCCGGTGTGCATGATCCTTAACGGCCAGAGGGTCGACGTCGCGGACGTTCCGCCGACCACGACGCTGCTCGCTTGGCTGCGCGAGAGGCGTGGCCTCACGGGCACCAAGGAAGGCTGTTCGGAGGGAGACTGCGGCGCATGCACGGTCGGACTTCGCGAGCTCGGGCCCGATGGGAAACTCGTGACCATGCCCGCCTGCGCCTGCATCCTGCCGCTGCCCATGCTGCATGGCCGCGAGATCGTCACGGTCGAGCGCCTCGCCGCGCCGGACGGCCGGCTGCACCCGGTGCAGCAGGCGATGGCGGAAGGTCACGGCTCGCAATGCGGCTTCTGCACCCCGGGTTTCGTCATGAGCATGTGGTGCGCCTACCGCAGCGAGCCGCGGCCATCGCCTGAGCGCGCCGATGCCTTGCTCGCCGGCAATCTTTGCCGCTGCACGGGCTATGGCCCGATCGTGGCAGCGGCCAGCGCCGCCCATGACCTGCCGCGCCCGGAATGGGACGATGACGACGCTGCTGCGGCCCCGACCCGTCTCGCCACCCTGCCTACGACCGCGCTCGACTACGAGGCCGATGGCCGGCGCTTCATCGCGCCCGTCACCCTGGACGAACTTGCGGATGCCGCCGCTCGCAATCCCGACGCCACGATCCTCTCGGGCGCGACGGATGTCGGGCTCTGGATCACCAAGCGCCACTTCGCCCCCGCGACGATCATCTGGACGGGCCGCGTTGCCGGACTGCGCGAACTGAAGGAGGACGACGGAACGCTGACGATCGGCGCAGCCGTCACCTATCGCGAGGCCGCCGCGCGGCTCGCCGCCCACTGGCCGGATTTCGGAAAGCTCGTCGCACGCATTGCCGGGGCGCAGATTCGCGCGCTAGGCACTGTTGGCGGCAATATCGCGAACGGCTCGCCAATCGGCGACATGCCGCCCGCGCTGATCGCGCTTGGTGCCCGGCTGCAGCTGCGCCACGGCGACAAACGGCGCGAGATCACGCTCGACGACTTCTTCCTCGATTATGGCCGCCAGGACCGCGCCCCGGGCGAGATCGTCACCGCGGTGACCGCGCCCCTGCCGGGTAAAGGGCTGCACCTTGGCTGTCACAAGGTCTCGAAGCGCTTCGATCAGGATATCACCTCGGTGCTTGGCTGCTTCGCACTCACGCTCGAGGATGGCCATGTCCGGCAGGCGCGGCTCGCCTATGGCGGCATGGCCGGCGTGCCCAAGCGGGCCCGGGCAGCCGAGCAGGCGCTGATCGGCCAACCATACACGCGCGAACAGGTCGACGCCGCGGCTGCGGCGCTCTCGGACGACTTCGCCCCTCTCACCGACATGCGCGCAAGCGCCCGCTACCGGATGCAGGTCGCGCAAAATCTCCTGCTCCGCGACTATCTCGAGCGCACGACGCCCGGCGTCGAGACTCGGCTCGCGCCCGCGACGGAGGGCGTGTGATGGACGCCCCTGATCACGCCCCTCCGGTGCGCGACGGCGTTCACGTGCCGCGGCGGCACGACTCGGCGGAAAAGCATGTCGCGGGCCGCGCGATCTATGCCGACGATGCGCCGGAGCCGCCGGGCCTTCTGCACGGGGCTTTCGGGCTGGCCACGATCGCGCACGGCCGCATCACCGCGCTCGATCTTGATCCAGTGCGCGCAGCACCCGGCGTCGTCGCGGTTCTGAGTGCTGACGATGTGCCAGGCGAGAACGACACCGGCCCCGTCGCGCGGGACGAGGTGTTCCTTGCGGCCTCCGAGGCCGCGCAATCGGGCGACGTGCATTTTCATGGCCAGCCCCTGTTCCTCGTGGCTGCCGAGTCGCGCGAAGCCGCGCGCCGCGCTGCGCGTCTTGCCCAGGTCTCCTACGCCGAGGAGCCGGCGGTTCTGTCAATCGCGCAGGCCATGGAGGCCGGCTCACGCTTCGGCACGCCATACCGCATGGCCCGCCCCGATGCAGAAGGCCGCGACGCGCCGCAGGCGATCGAGGGCGCGCCAATGCGCCTCTCGGGGCGCGTCGAGATTGGCGGGCAGGAGCATTTCTACCTCGAGGGCCAGGTCGCCATGGCGCTGCCGGGCGAGGACGGGGACCTGCACATTCTCAGCTCGAACCAGCACCCTTCGGAATGCCAGCTAATCGTTGCGCATCTTCTGGGCCTGTCGGCCCATGCCGTGACCGTCGAGGTGCGCCGGATGGGCGGCGGCTTCGGCGGCAAGGAGACGCAAGGCAACCAGACCGCGGCAGCGGCCGCCCTGATCGCGCACTGTACTGGCAGGCCTGCCAAGCTCCGGCTCGACCGCGACGACGACATCGTCACCACCGGCAAGCGCCACGACTTCGTGATCGACTGGGAGGCTGGCTTCGACGCGACGGGCCGGATCCACGGCATCTGCGTCACCCAGATGGCGCGCTGTGGCTGGTCGCTCGACCTTTCGAACGCGATCTGCGACCGGGCGATGTTCCATGCCGACAACTGCTATTACCTGCCAGCGGTCGAGATCGTCTCGCACCGGCTGCGCACCAACACCGTGTCCAACACCGCCTTCCGCGGCTTTGGCGGGCCGCAGGGAATGGTGGGCATCGAGCGCGCCATGGACGAGATCGCCTTCGCTCTGGGCCTCGACCCGCTGGCGGTGCGCCGCGCCAACTTCTACGACCCTCCTGACGCCGGCGGAGGGCGCAGCACGACGCCCTATCACATGGAGGTCGAGGACTGCGTGATCGCCGAGATCGTCGATGATCTTGCCGCCCGCACCGGCTACGAGGCCCGCCGGGGCGAGATCCGCGCCGCCAATGCATCGAGCCCCGTGATCAAGCGCGGGATCGCCCTCACTCCCGTCAAGTTCGGCATTTCCTTCACCACCAGCTTCCTCAACCAGGCCGGCGCGCTTGTGCATATCTACCGCGACGGATCGGTCATGCTGAACCACGGCGGGACCGAGATGGGCCAAGGCCTCTTCATCAAGGTCGCCCAGGTCGCGGCATCCGAACTGGGCCTCGATCTCGACCGGGTGAAGATCACCGCGACGCGGACCGACAAGGTGCCGAACACATCGGCCACCGCCGCCTCCTCGGGCTCGGACATGAACGGGATGGCCGTGCGCGACGCCTGCGCCAAGCTCAAGGCGCGGCTTCGCGGTTTCGCCGCGCGTCACTGGAAGGTGGCCGAAGCCGAGGTCGAGTTTCTCGCGAACCGCGTCCGGGTCGGGCGCAAGACCATTGCCTGGGAGGCGCTCATCGAGGCCGCCTATCTCGCGCGCGTCTCGCTCTCGGCGACCGGCTTCTATGCCACCCCCAAGATCCACTGGGACCGCGACGCCGCGCGCGGACGCCCCTTCTACTACTTCGCCTATGGCGCCGCCGTGACCGAGGCCGCGATCGACACCCTGACCGGCGAGAGCCGCATTCTTCGGGTCGATATCCTTCACGATGTCGGCCGTTCGCTGAACCCAGCGGTCGATCTCGGCCAGATCGAGGGTGGCTTCGTCCAGGGGACGGGCTGGCTCACCTCCGAGGAGCTGTGGTGGGACGACACTGGACGCCTGCGCACGCATGCGCCCTCGACCTACAAGATCCCTGCCTGCTCCGATCGCCCGCGCGTGCTCAACATGGCGCTGTGGGAGAAGGGGATGAACCGCGAACTGACCATCCGTCGCTCGAAGGCCGTGGGCGAGCCGCCGTTGATGCTGGCGATCTCGGCCCTGCACGCCCTTTCCGACGCGGTCGCAGCCGCCGGTGACTACCGCCGCTACCCGGGACTGGAGGCACCCGCCACGCCCGAACGCATCCTCGCCGCGGTCGAGAGGGTGCGCGATGGCTGACGCTTTCCGTATGGCGGCCGCCGCGGCATTGCGGGCCGAGCACGATGGCGTGCTGGTCCTGGTGGTCGACGCGCGGGGCTCGACGCCGCGCGACGCAGGCACATGCCTGCTCGTCGCCGCCGACCGGATTGTCGGGACGATCGGCGGCGGCGCAGCCGAGCACCGCGCGACCGCCGCGGCACGCGAGCTCTTGCACCAACCACCGGGCGCGCGGGCCGAGATGGTGCTCTCGCTCGGCCCCGCCCTTGACCAATGCTGTGGCGGCAGCCTCTCGCTCGCACTCCTGCGGGTCGACGAGGCGGATGCCGGCCGGCTAGACTCCGCTGCCCGCTTTGGTTTCTGGCCGGGAGGGCCCGAGCTTCCCGAACCCGTCCCCCCGCGACAGGCGCTGATCTATGGAGCGGGTCATGTCGGTCGCGCGCTCGTCGCGGCTCTTGCGCCCCTGCCATTCCGCCTCGTCTGGGTCGAGAGCCGGCCGGGCGTGCTTCCCGACATCCCGCCTTCGGGCGTCGAAAAACGCCTCACGCCTTTGCCCGAAGCCGAGGCGACGGGCGCCGAGCCCGGCGCCTTCCATATTGTGCTCACGCATTCCCATGCCATCGACCTCGAGATCGTCGAGGCCGTCCTGCGGCGCGGCGATTTCGGCCATCTGGGCCTGATCGGATCGGCCACGAAGCGCGCGACCTTCACTCGACGTCTCACCGAGCGCGGTCTGCATCCAGCGACGATCGGCAGACTGGTCTGCCCGATCGGCCTTCCGGGCCTCTCGGACAAGCGACCGGAAGTCATCGCAGCCTCGGTCGCGGCCGATCTGCTGCTGCGCGAACGAGCCGCCAGTCTTGGCCTCGCGAGGGGTGCATGACCCGGATCCTGCGCGGCCCACTCCTGCGCTTTCGTGCCGACCCGTTCACGTCCGGGGCCGAGGCCGCCCTCGGCTGGCACGAGGACGGCGCCGTCGCCGTCGCCGGCGAGCGGATCATCACGGTCGGCGACGCTCCGGACGTCATCTCGGCCCACCCGGGGGCCGAGGTGGCCTCGACCGGCGGCCGCCTGATCGCACCGGGCTTCGTCGATTGCCACCTGCACTACCCGCAGACGCGCATCGTCGCGTCATGGGGCGCGCAGCTGCTCGACTGGCTCAACACCTACACCTTCCCCGAGGAAGCGCGTTTCGCCGACGCCGAATATGCTGCGGAAGTGGCGCGCGAGTTCTTCGATCTCACGCTGGCCAACGGCATCACCACGACGTGCAGCTACTGCACCACCCACCCGACCTCGTCGGACGCCTATTTCACCGAGGCCCAGGCGCGCCGCCTGCGCGTGGCCGGGGGGCGCACCATGATGGACCGCAACGCACCGCCCGACCTCTGCGACACCGCGCAGCGTGCGTATGACGAATCGAAGGCGCTGATCGCCCGGTGGCACGGTCGAGCGCGCGCCACCTACGCGATCACCCCGCGCTTCGTGCCGACCTCGACCCCCGCGCAACTGGAAGCGGCGGGCGCGCTATGGGCCGAGCATCCCGACTGCCCGATGCAGACGCATCTGAGCGAAAACCCTTCCGAGATCGGTCTGGTAAAGCAGCTCTTCCCCGACGAGCCGGACTATTTCGGCGTCTACCAGCGCTTCGGGCTCACGGGGCCGGGTTCGATCTTCGGTCACGCGATCCACCTCACCCCCCGCGAACGCGCCGCCCTTGCCGAGACGGGCGCCGCGGTCGCGCATTGCCCAACCTCGAACCAGTTCCTCGGCTCGGGCGAATGCGACGTCGCGGGGCTCAAGGCGTCCGGCGTTCCCATCGGGCTTGCGACCGATGTCGGCGGAGGGTCGTCGTTCTCGATGTTCGACACGATGAAGGCGGCTTACGAGACCGGTCAGCGCAGGGGTGTGGCGCTTTCCCCGGTTCACCTTTGGTGGCTTGCGACCGAGGGGTCCGCGCGCGTCCTGCGCATAGAACAGGAGGTCGGAAACCTCGAGGCGGGTCGCGAGGCGGATCTCGTGCTGATCGATCTCGCCGCCACGCCGATCCTCGCCGCCAGGACTGCGCGCGCGCAGACAGCGGCCGAGATCATGTTCGCCCTGATCGTTCTGGCCGACGAGCGCGCCGTCTCCGAGGTCTGGTCCGGCGGGCGCATGGTCCATGCCCGGGGCGCTGTCAGATAATCGACGCGCACTGTCGGAAACCGCGCCGACCGGACCACGAGCCCGCGCCAGCATGTTCGCGGTTCAGCCCATTGCGCCGAGGCCAAGATGACCGATATTCCCCGGATCCCCACCCGCTCGCTGGTCGCCGCCACATCGAACGCCGACTGGCAGGCCACGGTGTCGGCCGTGACCGCGGCCGCGACCGGCTCGGGTTTCATGACGCTCACCGATGTTCCCGAGGCTCTCGACCTTGGCGCCGACATCCACGGCCGGCTGCTTCGGTTCTTCACCCTGTCCGAAGCCGCGAGGCTTCCACTTGCGCGTCAGAAGTTCGTGCCCGGAAATCCCAATGTCTACCGGGGCGTGTTCCCCGTGCAGAAGGGCGAGACCACCTTCAAGGAGGGGATCGATATCGGCCCCGACCTCGTTGATCCCGCCCGGGCCGGGGACGGTGCTGACCCGCTGACCGAGCCCACGCCGCTGCCACCGGAAGAACTCCTCCCCGGCTGGCGCGACGACGCCGTCGCCTATTACCGGGCGATGGAGCGCCTGGGCCGCGCCCTCTCGCGAGCCCTGAGCGCGGGGCTTGGCGCCCCGCCCGATGCGCTCGAGCCGCTGTTCCTGCGGGGCATCTCGACCCTCAGGCTGATCCGATATCCCGAACGAACGCCTGACACCCTGCCCGCAGACCTTGCAACAGTGACCGTCGCGGGCGAGCAGCGCCTGGTCGTCGGCGCCCCTCATTGCGACAGCGGCTTCGTCACGCTGCTCTGGCAGGACCCAACCGGTGGCCTTCAGGCCCGCGCATCAAGCGGTGCTTGGGTCGATGTCCCGCCGGTTGCAGGCGGGCTCGCGGTCAATTTCGGCCGGATGCTGTCGAACTGGTCCGGCGGGCGGATCCGGGCGACCGAGCATCGCGTGCTGGGGGGCCTGCGCGAGCGATGCTCGATCCCCTTCTTCTTCGAGCCCGCGGTCGACGCCCGGATCGTCCCGCTCGACGAGGCGGCCGAGTCCTTCGTCTATGGCGACAAGCTTTGGGAGTGGACGACCAAGTTCGTCGAGTTCCGGGGCGTCACCCGCCACCACGCGGCTTGAGGCTCAGCCGTCCTTGAGCATCCGATCCAGCGCCGCGCGCTCCTCGTCGGTCAGTGGCGCCTCGGCGCTGCGCGCCTGCTCGGGCGTGCGGCGGCGCAGGTAGATCAACGCTGCTGCACCACCCAGGATCAGCAGCACCGGGCCGGCAAGCCAGATCACGAGGTTGAAGCCGCCGAAGGTCGGTCTCAGGAGGACGAACTCGCCATAGCGGTCGACGAGGTACTGCCTCACTTCGGCGTCGCTGTCGCCCGCGACGACCCGCTCGCGCACGAGGATGCGCAAGTCGCGCGCAAGTCCGGCATTCGAGTCGTCGATCGATTCGTTCTGGCAGACGAGGCAGCGGATCTCCTTCGAGATCTCGCGCGCCCGGGCTTCGAGCTTCGGGTCCGCCAGCATCTCGTCCGGCTGGACCGCCTGCGCGGGAAACGCGGCCATCGCCGCGATCAGTGCAAGCACGAAACGCATCGTCGTCACTCCGCAGGCAGCGCCGGCGCAGCCGGGCGCGCCTTGGCGGCTGCACCCACGCGATAGCGCCTGTCGCTCAGGCTCACCATGCCGCCCACGCCCATGATCAGTGCGCCCAGCCAGATCCACACTGCCAGCGGCTTGACGTAGGCGCGCACCGCCCAGGCGTCACCTTCGGTCTGCTTGTCACCCAGCACCACATAGACATCGCGAAGCAGGTTCGAGTCGATCGCCGCCTCGGTCGTGGGCATCCTCTGGACCGGATAGAAGCGCTTCTCGGCACAAAGCTGCGCGACCTCGCGCCCACCGCGGCGCAGGCTGAAGCGCCCGAGATCGGTGGTGAAGTTGCGCCCCTCGCCGCCCTTCAGCACGCTCTCCTGACCCGCGCCGCAATTCGCCACCTCGAAGGGCGCACCCAGCGGCAGCGCCGTCACGCCCTCGAACACGATCTCGTAGCCGCCAATGTCGATCACGTCGCCGGGCCGGGCAAGGCGGATGTCCTCCTGCTCCCAGGCCGTGATCGCCGCGATGCCGCAGACCGTGACCGCGAGCCCCGAATGGGCGATCCACTTGCCCCATTCGGCGCGCGGCAGGCGCGAAAGCCGGCGGAAGCCGCCAAGGCCCGTGCGCGGCCATCCGGCGCGGTCGATCAGCTCGACAATCGAGCCCAGCACCATCCAGGCGCCGAGCGCCAGCCCCACCGGCGCCAGCAGCGCGTCGCCCGACTGCAGCCCCCAGATGATGCCGCCCAGCGCCAGGGACAGCGCCGCCGCCCACCACAGGCGCGAGACCACCCGCCCGAAATCGGCCCGCTTCCATGCCATGATCGAGCCCAGCGGGAGCGCGACGAAAAGCATGACCATGAATGGCGTGAAGGCGAGATCGAAGAACGGCGCGCCCACCGAGATCTTGGCCCCGTCGACGAACTCGCGCACCAGCGGCGCCAGCGTGCCGGCGAAGACCACGGCCGCCGCGACCGCCAGCATCAGGTTGTTGTAGATCAGCGCGCCCTCGCGGCTGAACGGGCGAAACATGCCGTCAGCCTTCATGGAAGGCGCACGCCATGCGAAGAGCGTGAGCGAGCCCACGGTCGCGACGGCCAGGATGGCAAGAATGAACACGCCACGGTCGGGGTCGGTCGCGAAGGCATGGACCGAGGTCAACACGCCCGAGCGAACGATGAAGGTGCCGACCAGCGACAGAGAGAAGGCGATGATCGCCAGCAGGATGGTCCAGGTCTTCAGCGCCGACCGCTTCTCGACCACGATGGCCGAATGCAGCAGTGCGGCTGCGATCAGCCATGGCATGAAGGACGCATTCTCGACCGGGTCCCAGAACCACCAGCCGCCCCAGCCAAGCTCGTAATACGCCCAGTAGGAACCAAGGGCGATGCCCAGCGTCAGCGCGATCCAGGCCGCCAGCGTCCACGGCCGGACCCAGCGCGCCCATGCCGCGTCGACCCGCCCCTCGATCAGCGCCGCGATCGCGAACGAGAAGGACATCGAGAGCCCGACATAGCCAAGATAGAGGAAGGGCGGATGGAAGGCGAGGCCCGGATCCTGCAGCAGGGGATTAAGATCATTGCCGTCGAGCGGCGGCGGCACCAGCCGCTCGAACGGGTTCGAGGTGAACAGGATGAAGGCCAGGAACGCCGCGCCGATCATCGCCTGCACGCTCAATGCCCGCGCCTTCAGGCCGAGCGGAAGATCGCGTCCGAACGCCGCCACCATCGCGCCGAACAGCGTGAGGATCAGCACCCAGAGCAGCATCGAGCCCTCGTGGTTCCCCCAGGTGCCCGAGATCTTGTAGAGCATCGGCTTGAGCGAGTGGGAGTTCGTCGCCACCAGCCGGACCGAGAAGTCCGACACCACGAAGGCATGCGTCAGTGCCGCGAACGCGATCCCCGTCAGCAAGAACTGCATCATGGCCGCGGGAGCGGCGGTGCGCATCCAGTCGCTCCACCCCCGCGCCGCGCCAAACAGCGGAATGGTCATCTGGAAAAGCGCCACCGCGAAGGCGAGCGTCAACGCGAAGTGTCCGATCTCGACGATCATCTGGCAGTCCTGTCGGCAAAGGCTTGGTCACATTATAGGAGCCCCATCCGGCCGACGACAGAGGGGCAGAGAGTCACATTCCCGCGCATCGGCAGATCTGCCCGGGCATTGACTTCCGCAGACCCCGATCCACCAGCATGAGGTGCGGCCCTGGCCCGCAAACCGGCCCTGCTGGGCTCACCGGTTTCATCCCGACGTGCCGTCAAGAAAGGCTTCGCAGCACCGCGCGCAGCGCCTCGGGGTCGGCGGGCGCCAGCTCGCCGTCGATCTCTTCATGTGTCGCGCGCCAGACCGGCATCGCCGCTGCCAGCGCCGCACGTCCCTGCGGAGTCAGCCGAAGACGCCGGCTGCGCCGGTCGTTCTCGTCCGGCTCGATCTGCAACATGCCGCGCCGTTCCAGCGGTTTGAGCGCGGCAGTCAGGGTCGTACGATCCATCGCCAGCACCGCCGCCACCTCCTTCATCCGGGGCGGGGCGGGCCGGTTGAGCGACATCAGCAGCGAGAACTGGCCATTCGTCAGACCGAAGGGCCGCAGCACGTCGTCAAACCGCCGCGCGATCGCCCGGGCAGCGCGCTGCAGGTGCAGGCAGAGACACCTGTCGCGCACTTCGATCGTGACGCTGAACGGCAGTTCCTCATCCATTCCACGCAACCCCGCAGCCACCCTCATCCGAGATATGTTGACATCAACTCATTGGTCAAGGACGATCCCACCCTGCGACGGTGAGTCGCCCTTTCAGCGGCGGCGTCAATTTCAGGAGTCATTCACCATGCCCCACCCCGTCCGATTGCTCGCGGGTACACGCAAGGGTCTCTTTATTCTCGACGGCAACGATGGCGACTGGACGATATCGGGTCCCTTTTGCGAGGCATGGCCGATCAATCACGCCATCTTCGATCCCGCGAGCGGCGCGATCCACGCGGCGGGCGGCAATGAATGGTTCGGGCCGGCGGTCTGGACGTCCCGAGACGGCGGCAAGACCTGGAGCCATTCGAGTGCGGGCCTCGCTCATCCCGAGGGTGAGGAGCCGGTGAAATCCGCCTGGAGCCTCGCCGCGGGCGACGGGGTGCTCTATGCCGGCGTACAGCCCGCCGGACTGTTCCGAAGCACCGATGGCGGCGAGAGCTGGACACCGCTCGACGCGCTGCGCATGCATCCCTCGCGCGAGCGCTGGATGCCCGGAGGTGCCGGTCTGATCCTGCACCACATTCTGGTGGATCCGAGTGACGCGCGCCGCCTCTGGGTCGGGATCTCAGCCGCCGGGGTGTTTGCCAGCGAGGATGGCGGCGAGAGCTGGGAGCCCCGCAACCGCGGCACCCGCAGCGACTTCATGCCCGAGGACCAGCGCTACCCGGAAGTCGGCCAGTGCGTCCACTCGCTCGTCATGGCGGCGGGCGGTAACGGACGGCTCTATCAGCAGAACCACTGCGGCATGTATCGCAGCGACGACCGCGGCCGCAGCTGGGCCAGCATCGAGAAAGGCCTGCCCTCGACCTTCGGCTTTCCCGCGGCCGCGCATCCACGATGCCCCGACACTCTCTACCTGTTTCCGCTGAACGGCGACTCGGCGGGCCGCTTCGCGCCCGAGGGGCGGGTCGCGGTCTGGCGCACGCGCGATGCGGGCGCAAGCTGGACGGACCTGCGCGACGGGCTGCCGCAGAAGGACGCTTTCCTGACCGTGCTGCGGCAGGGCATGGCGGCCGATACGCACGATCCTGTGGGCATCTACTTCGGCACGACCTCGGGCGAGATCTACGCGAGTCGCGACGAGGGCGACAGCTGGCAGCGCATCGCCGAGCACCTGCCGCTGATTTCCTCGCTCGATGTGGCCCGGGCCGGGGCTGCGTGATGCAGCCCCCCGCCCCGGTCGTCAGGGTCTACCTGCCGCAGGCGCTGATGCTGCTCTTCCCCGATGCGCCGTCGGCGCTCAATCTTGGCGCGGCGAGCGTGGACGAGGCGCTCGACGCGCTCGACCGGCGCTGGCCCGGCATGCGCGAACGGCTCGCCGATACGCGCCCGGCGATCCGCAAGCACATCAACATCTTTATCGATGGCGAGCGCGCGACGCTGGCCACGCGGCTGGAGGCTGGGGACGAGGTCCACATCCTCACGGCGATCAGCGGTGGCTGAGCCAGCGCGCTCAGAGATGCGCGGTCCCCTCGAACAGCACGACGCCGGTGCCGCCGACCTTGACGCCGTCAATCGCGTCCGGCGGCCCCAGGACTTCGACCCGGGCGCTGCCCGGACGCTCCATCAGGTGGCCCTGCTCGGCCGTGAATCGCGGCGCGCGGATCATCCCGTGCCGCCACAGATAGGCGGCCATGCATCCCGTGGCCGAGCCGGTGAACGGATCCTCGGCCGGCTCGGGCGGGGTCAGCATCAGGCGTGCTGCCGTATCGCCGGCCGATGTGAAGCCCCGCGTCACGCAGAGGAACGGCTCCCAGAAATCGACCTCGGGCCGCACCGATTCCAGCGCAGGAATGTCGAGCCGCGCCCGCTCGAGCGCATCGAGGTCCCTTAGCACCGTCACGCAGAAATTCGGTCCGCCGGTCGAGACGGTCTGCGGCATTCCCACCACGTCGTCCGGCGCGAGCCCGAAGAGCGGCGCGATCGCCTCGGGCGCATGGCTGTTGCCGAAGACAGGGGCGTACTGCGTCATCGTGAAAGCCGGCAGCACGCCGCGGCGATCGACCTCGATCTGCACGACCCCTGCCCCGACTTCCAGCGTGAACGCCTCGCGCGCGCCGATCAGTCCGGCGCGATCGAGCGCGACGCAGGTCGCGATGGTGGGATGACCTGCCATCTTGATCTCTCGGCTGGCAAGGTAGTAGCGCGCGCCGAAATCGGCCTTGTCCGACGCCACCACGAAGCTGCATTCCGACAGCCGCGTCTCGCGTGTGAAGGCTAGGCGTGTGGCCTCGTCGAGGTCGTCGGCGCCGAACATGACGGCGCAGGGGTTGCCGCCCATCGGGCGGTCGGTGAAGGCATCGACCCAATAGGTCTGGCGGGCTGTCATCGCCTGAACTCCGCGATCTGGAACATCGGATGCGCAAGATTGCGCCGCCACCATGTCACGGCAAGCGATGATTTATGGGGCCAATCATCACGTTTCCGAATGCCTGCGTTCAGCTTCCGCCCGTCCCGGTGGCCGCCGGCTCGCCGTCCTGCCAGTGGCCCTGCTCCTTCAGCGCGTCGGCCACCTCCTTCGGCATGTAATTCTCGTCGTGCTTGGCCAGCACCTCGACGGCCTCGAAGCGTCCGTTGCGCAGGTACCCCTCGGCGACCACGCCCTGCCCCTCGCGGAACAGATCGGGCAGCACGCCCGTAAATGCGACCGTCAGTGTGCCGTTGCCATCCGTCACGTCAAAGCTCACCGTCTCGCCCTGGCCGCGCTGGATGCTGTCCGCAACCACCAGCCCGCCAACGCGGAGCAACTGATCCGGGCGTCGCGCCTCGGCCATCAGCTCGGTCGGCGAGAAGAAGAAGACGATGGTGTCGCGGAACGCGAAGGACACGAGCCCGGCTGCGGCCGCCAGCAGCACCGCTCCGAAGATCAGCATCTGCATGCGCCGTGTCTTCCGCGTGGCCATGATCACTCCTCCGGATCGGGTTGCTTGAGGCGCGCCGCGTTGACCACCGCGTTCACCTCCGCTCCGAGAATAAGGGCTACACCGGTAATGTAGAAGAAGAGCAGCGTCACAACGACGCCCCCCATCGTGCCGTAGGTCACCGCGAAGTTGGGCGCGATGGCAAGGTATTGCGAGAAGGCCTCGCCGGACAGGATCATCACGATCACCGTCGCCGCAATGCCCGGCCAGAGCCGCATGCCCCGCATCCGCCGCGACGGCAGAACCCGGTGGACCTTCCACAGGAAGGCCGCGAGCACCCCCGCCGAGATTGCATAGCGCACCACGTCGGCAGCAAAGGGGATCTGGACCCCCATCTCGCGGTCGAGCAGCCGGAAGGCGAGAGGTGCGAAGACGATCAGGACGCCGAGCAGGATGAAGGTGACGAAGCCGGCCAGAACGATGCCGATCGCGAAGATCCGGTTGAGCGTGAAATGCCGCCTGATATCGCCTTCATAGGCACGGTCGAGGGCAATCCGCACCGCCTCGACACCGTTCGAAGCAGCCCAGATCGTGCCCAGTGCCGCAACCGTCAGGATGCCGCTGCGTCGCTGGCCGATCACCTCCAAGACAACAGGCTTCAGCGTCAGCGCCACGTGCTCGGGCAGCGCCCGGAACATCGCATCGAGTGCTGCCGTCGTTTCCTCGGGGCCGACCACGAAGCCGGCAAGTGCGGTGGCGAAGATCAGGAAGGGCATCAGGGACAGCATGCCTGAATAGGCGATGTGACCGGCCAGGACACCACCCTCGTGATTGACATAGCGCTGGACGACGGCCGCGACGAACCGCGCGGCCTCGACCACTGGCGCAAGCATGCGCCTCACGCCAGGACCCTCTTGGGCGCACCGCAAACGTGGCCCCGGGCCACGACTGCCGTCTCAGGAGCGCTCATTGTGACCCCCCATCGATACGCGGATGTCGCGCCATCCCTATGATCTGTCTACGGGAATCGCTTCCCGCACGCAATCGAGGCAATCCGCGGAAAGCAACCGGCTGCGACGATCTCAGTTGCGTTCCCGCGCATCTGTCGTAGCGTCTGCGCGTTGGTATTCCAACGCAGCCGAGCCGAAACGGTCCGATTTGACCGCCAAGCCACCACCCCTCCTGACAACGAGACGACCACCAAGCGGACACCCGTGATGCGTCGGGCTCGAGCCGCTGGCAGTGGACCGGAAGCGCTGTGCCCAGAGGGAGGAATTCATGGCACTCACACGTGCTCTCACAGCCGCGGCCGCCGCCGAGTTCGTATCGCTTGCCTCGTTCGTCCCGGCCGCCCTCGCATGGGAGCCGAAGAAGCCAGTCGTCTTCGTGATCATGGCGGGCGAAGGCGGTGGCGCCGACCAGATGGCCCGCCTGACGCAGGCGATCATCGACGAGAGCCAGTTCTCGCCACATCCGTTCATCCCGGTGAACAAGGGTGGCGGCTCGGGCGCCGAGGCGCTCATCTAGATGAACAAGACGGGCGACCTCGACTACGCGATCATGGTGACGCTCAATACCACCTACTTCACCACGCCGCTGCTGCAGCGGGGCCTCGGTATCGACATCATGGACTTCGCGCCGATCGCCCTGATGGCCGAGGATACGTTCCTCCTCTGGGTCCACAAGGGCGAGGGCATCACCCCCTTCGAACAGTTCCTCGAGGAGGCCAAGAACCGAGACGACGGCTGGGTGATGGGCGGAACCGGCCGCCAAGGCGAGGACGAGTTCATCACGAACGTCCTGAACGCCAACTTCGGCCTCACCATGAAATACATCCCCGACAAGGGCGGTGGCGCCGTCGCCAAGGACCTCGCCGGTCGGCAGGTTACCTCGACGGTGAACAACCCCTCCGAGGCGATCGGCTTCTACCAGTCGGGCGACCTGATCTCGCTGGTGGCCTTCACCGACGAGCGCCTGGCGATGTTCCCGGACGTGCCCACGCTCAAGGAGAAGGGCGTCGACTTCTCGTACTTCACCCAGCGCGCCGTGGTCGGTGCCCCGGGCATGTCGGACGAGGCCGTGGCCTTCTACCAGGACGTGTTCACCAAGGTGTTCGAGTCGCCCCGCTGGCAGGACTACATGGCCAAGCAGTCGCTCCTCGCGAACTTCATCATGAGCGAACCGATGCGCGAGTATTGGGTGGAACAGCGTGACCGCCACGAGAAGATCCTGAAGGCATCGGGCGCGATCAACGGACGCCGCGACGATTGCAGTCTCAGCATGAAGTGGACGCCGGGCGCCCGCGCCCGGCTTCGTCGTTTTCCCTCGGACGGTATCAGGCACTGCGAAACTCGGGCGCCGCTTGATCGAAGCGACGGGCCGCCAGCGAGACGCGCGCCGGGTCGCCGCTCGTCATCGCGCTGACGCCGCCTTCGCACCCTGCCGCGAAATGCGGGTGCCGGCGAAGGTAATCCGCAAGGCTCTCGGCCACGAGCCGGGGCTGCGAAAGGATATCCGTCGTCCCGGGCAAGGCCGCGCGGAAGAGATCGCCGACCAGCGGGTAATGCGTGCAGCCCAATACCGCCGCCGCCGGTGCGCCGCTCTCCAGCAGTGCACCCGCTCGGTCCGAGACGATCATTGACGCGGACCCGAGGTCGCCCGTCTCGATCGCCTCGACCAGCCCTGGACAGGCGATCTCGCGCACGTCGAGCCCCGTGGCGCGCAGCCGGAGCTCGCGGGTAAAGGCGCCGCTTCGCACCGTCGCTGGCGTGCCGAAGAACCCGACGCTCGAGACCCGCGCGGGCAGCGGCGCGCCGCGATAGCCCCATGGGCGACCGGTCACCGCCTCGATCATGGGCACGAAGACACCGAGCACGCGCCGCTCCGGCGCGGCCACCGGCAACCAGCGCTCCTGCAGGGGCCGCAGCGCAACGGCCGAGGCGGTGTTGCAGGCGAGGATCACGAGTTCGCAGCCCTCGGCGAACAACCGCTCGACCCCGGCCCGCGTCAACGCGAGGATCTCGTGATCCGGCCGCATGCCATAGGGGGCGTTGGCATTGTCGCCGAGGTAGACGAAATGCTCGCCGGGCAGGCGATCGCGCAACGCCTTGAGCACGGTCAGACCGCCAAGCCCAGAATCGAAGACTCCGATGGGCACGACGTCAGCCGAGATAGAGCCCGTGGGAGAAGTCCTTCTTCGGTGACGGGTCGAGCGCGTAGGTCTCGCGCCGCAGATACTCCATCAGCGCGCGCGAGTCCCTGCGCCGGGCGGCGATCTCGGCCTGTGGCAGGGGTGTGCCGATATGGACGCGAAGCGGCTCGCCGACGCGGCTGTCGAACTCGTTGATCAGGAGCGCGACCCGCAGCGTCGGATTGAGGTGGCTCGCGATCTGGAACAGGCGGCTGTTCTGCCCCTCGAAATAGATCGGCACGACCGCCGCCTCAGATTTGGCGATCATCTTGGCCGTGAATGTCTTCCAGTGCGGGTCGAGCGGCCGCGAGAACGGCTTGGCCGAGGTCGAGACCGTGCCGCCGGGAAAGATCCCGATCGCGCCGCCAGAGGCAAGGTAGTCGAGCGCGGTCTTCCGCGTCTCGATGTTCACCCGCTGGGCTTCCTTCGTCTCGCCGAAATCGATCGGGAGGATGACCCGCTGGAGATCCTTCGCGCGGCGGAAGACCACATGGGCGATGATCCGGAAGTCACCGCGCGCCGCCGAAAGGATGTTGCCCAGCGCCAGCCCGTCGAGGATGCCGTAGGGATGGTTCGCCACCGCGACCAGCGGCCCCTCGCGCGGGATGTTCTCCATCCCCGTCGCCTCGATGCGGATGCCGTAGCGCTCGCGCATCACCTCCCAGAAGTCGCGCCCTGCCTCGACCTCGGTCTCGTAGCCCAGCGCCATGCGCAGGAGTCGCGGCCGACCGGTGATGTTCTCGATCGAGCGGATCACGGCCCGCCCGACCTGCGAGCGCGCCGCGAACGAGTAGCTGATCTCGCGTGGCGCTGCGCCGGTGCTCTGCATGGTTCAATCTCCGGCTGGCAGTGGCTGCCGCGAAAATATGATGAAGCCACCGGAATCGCAATCGAGCAGCGGGCCGCCCGGGGCTGATGCGCACCGGCCACGGCATTGAACGCACGCCTCTTTGCCACAGCTTGTTTCGGGGGTTTTCACGCGGGGGAGGAAGATGGACTTGGACACGCTGCTCGCCCTTCTCGTCTTCGTCGTCGCCAATGTCGCGACGGCGGCATCCGGCGCGCTGTTCAAGCCGGGGAACTGGTACGAGGGGCTGAATCACCCATCCTTCCGTCCGCCGAACTGGCTTTTCGGCCCGGTCTGGACGGTGCTCTACTGCATGATTGCGGCGGCGGGCTTCCTCGTCTGGCGCGAAGCGGGATGGTCGGGCGCGGCCCTTCCGCTCGCGGTCTATTTCGCGCATCTCGTGCTGAACTTCGCCTGGAGCGCGCTGTTCTTCGGCGCGCGCCGTCCCGACTGGGCGTTCTGGGAGGTGATCGCGCTGTGGATGTCGATTGTTGCCACCATCGCGGTATTCGCGCCGCTGAGCACTGTCGCGGCCTGGCTGCTCGTGCCCTACCTCGCTTGGGTCAGCTTCGCGGGGTTCCTCAACTGGGCGCTCTGGCGCCTCAACCCGCAGGTGCTTCCCGGCCCGGACGGCGCTCAGCGATAAACAAGGGGCAGCAAGCGCCACGAAAAAGGGGCCCCGCGGGGCCCCTTCGCATTGCAGACGTGCCGATTGGCCTCAGCGCTTCGAGAACTGGAAGCTGCGGCGGGCCTTGGCGCGGCCGTACTTCTTGCGCTCGACCACGCGCGCGTCGCGGGTCAGGAAGCCGGCGGCCTTCAGCGCCGGGCGCAGCTCGGGATCCCAGAGCGTGAGCGCCTTCGAGATGCCGTGCTTCACCGCACCGGCCTGGCCCGACAGCCCGCCACCCTTGACGGTGGCCATAACGTCGAACTGGCCCGAGACATTGGCGACCCGGAAGGGCTGGCCGATGACCATCTGCAGCACCGGGCGCGCGAAATACTCGCTCACGTCCTTGCCGTTGACGAGGACCTTGCCCGAGCCCGGCTTCACCCAGACGCGGGCGACCGCGTCCTTGCGCTTGCCGGTTGCGTAGGAGCGGTTCAGCGCATCGCGCACCGGCTCGCGCTTCACGGCGGCCTCGGCCTCGACCGCGCCACCAGCGACGGCATCCTTCAGCGCATCCAGCGACTTGATCTCTTCAGTCATGCTCAGGCGCTCCGCGTGTTCTTGGGGTTCATGGCGCGCACGTCCACGACCTCGGGGGTCTGGGCCTCGTGCGGATGGGTCGCGCCCGCATAGATGCGCAGGTTGGTCATCTGCTTGCGGGTCAGCGGCCCGCCCGGCATCATCCGCTCGACCGCCTTCATCAGAACGCGCTCGGGGAAGCGACCCTCGAGGATCTGGGTGGCGGTGCGGCTCTTGATGCCGCCCGGATAGCCGGTGTGCCAGTAGTAGGTCTTGTCACGGCGCTTGTTGCCGGTGAGCTGGACCTTGTCGGCGTTCACGACGATCACGTTGTCGCCCATGTCCATGTGCGGAGTGAACGTCGCCTTGTGCTTGCCGCGCAGGCGCATGGCGATGATCGAGGCAAGCCGGCCCAGAACGACGCCCTCGGCGTCGATCACGACCCACTTCTTCTCGATATCGGCCGGTCTTGCAGAATACGTCTTCATAGCCGTTCCGATCCCGTCCTCGGGCCCTTGCGCGACATCTGCGCGCCTGGCCCGCTGAAACTGACGAGGCCGGGCGCAACGCTCCCGGCCGGGTGCGCGGGGGTATGACCCGAGCGCATCGGAT
Organism: Thermohalobaculum xanthum; assembly: GCF_016623495.1. Classification (GTDB taxonomy): domain Bacteria; phylum Pseudomonadota; class Alphaproteobacteria; order Rhodobacterales; family Rhodobacteraceae; genus Thermohalobaculum; species Thermohalobaculum xanthum. Next base: position 478,741 of record NZ_JAEHHL010000002.1, read on the forward strand.
TGTCAAGACCACTTGGAACGAAGCCGTTCAGAATTATCGTGCAAAAACAGAGTGGTTCGCTTTGGGGTATCAAGGTACCCCAGCATTATCGCCGTGGCGGGATCGAGTAGGTCATGGTGGCATGCGCCACCGGTCCGCTTTGCCCCTCTTGCAGAATCGTCGCGTCCCCCACCACCAGAGCGCGACCCAGCTTGAGGATCCGCGCCTCGCACACCAGGTCGGCCGCCGCGGGCTTGCGCAGGAAGTTGATCGTGGCGCTCGTGGTCACGGTCAGAGCCTCGCGCCCGATCTGCGCGAGGATCGCGACGTAGAAGGCACAGTCCGCCAAAGTGAACATCGACGGGCCCGAGACCGTGCCCCCGGGCCGCAGGTGCTGTTCGCCCACGGGCATGCGCAGCCGTGCGCTCATGGGCCCGACCGCCTCGATCAGCATCTGTCCTTTGATCTGGGGGAACACATCGTCGAGGAATTCCGTCAGTTCCTCGGGACCCATCCTCACACCCGCCCGATCCGCCATCGCCCTGCCTCCCGCGCCCGCCAGATGCTTGCCACTGCTTGCGGGCCCATGTCATGGAGAACGGGGCGTCATGGCAAGGGGAGGACGCGCGATGGACCAGATTCTTCTTCGCGAGGATGCGGGCGGGATCGCCACGCTCACCCTCAACCGGCCCGAGGCACTCAACGCCCTGTCCGAAGAACTGATGGCCGCGCTGCAGGCCGCGCTCGACGCGATCGCGGTCGACCGCAAGGTGAAGGCCGTGATCCTGCGCGGCGCGGGCCGCGCTTTCTGCGCCGGTCACGACCTGCGCCAGATGCAGGCCGCGCGCCAGGCGCCTGACGGCGGACGCGCCTATTACCAGGCGCTCTTCGCGCAATGCTCGCGGCTCATGACCTCGATCCCCCGCCTGCCGCAACCCGTGATCGCCCAGGTCCACGGCATCGCCACGGCGGCCGGCTGCCAACTCGTCGCATCCTGCGATCTCGCGGTTGCGGCCGAGGACACCCGTTTTGGCGTGAACGGCGTCAATATCGGGCTGTTCTGTTCGACGCCGATGGTCGCGCTCTCGCGCAACATCGCCCGCAAGAAAGCCTTCGAACTGCTGACGACCGGCGAGTTCCTGACCGCGGCCGAGGCTCAGGCGCACGGCCTGATCAACCGCTCGGTCCCGTCCGGCGAGGAACCGGCGCAGGCGCGCAAGATGGCCGAAACCATCGCCGCGAAGCTCTCGACCGCGATCCGCTACGGCAAGCGTGCGTTTTACGAGCAAGCCGAGATGCCACTGGACCAGGCCTACGCCCATACCGCCCGCGTGATCGCCGAGAACATGCTGGAGCCCGACACCGCCGAGGGCGTTCAGGCCTTCCTCGAGAAGCGCCCGCCGAACTGGGAGGGCTGAGGGTGCCCGCCCTCCCCGGCCGCATCGGGATCGTCGGCGGCGTCGGCTGGCTTGGCGGCGCGATCGCGCGCGCCGCGCTGCGCAGCGGCACGCTCGCCCCCGAACGGCTCTGGCTCTCGGGCCGCAGGCCGCGGCGCGACGGCGTAGCCGACTGGCCCGAGGTCACCGTGACCGACGACAATCAGGCCCTGGTGGACGCCGTCGACACCGTCGTGCTTTCGGTGCGGCCCGGCGACTTTGCGCAGATGGGGCTCGACCTTCGCGGCAAGCTTTCGGTTTCGGTCATGGCGGGCGTGACATCGGCTCAGATCATGCGCGCGACCGGGGCCGAGCGCGTGGTGCGCACGCTGCCCAACGCAGCCGCCGAGTTCGGCCTGTCCTTTACACCGTGGCATGCCTCGGCTGCCGTCACGGGTGCCGACCGAGCCTTGGTGCGCGCGCTTTTCGGCGCCTGCGGGCAGGAGGCCGAGATCGCCGAGGAAGCCCAGCTCGATCTCTTCACGGCGCTCACCGGATCGGGGCCCGCCTTCCCGGCGCTCTTGGCCGACGCGTTGGTCGAGGCGGCGCTCGCGCATGGGCTCGACCGCCCGCTGGCCGAGGCCGCAGTGCGCCAGGTGATGCTGGGCGCAGGCGAAGCCATCGCCCGCGAGCCCGCGAGCCCGGCCGAAACCGTCCGGAGCTTCATCGATTACGCCGGCACCACGGCGGCAGGTCTCGTCGCAATGCAGGATGCGGGCCTGCGCGAGGCCGTGGCGCGCGGCATCGCGGCTGCTACCCGCAAGGCCCGCGCGCTCGCGGACCCCGGCGGGGAGAGCTGACCGCTCAGTGCGGCTTCAGCGCGAGCGACCGCGCGCGATCCGCGTCTCGGACGGGTAGGCGAGTGCGAACTTCGTGCGCATCAGCAGGAAGACCACCACCAGCGCACCCGCCTGATGGAAGATCGCGAGCGCGGCAGGCGAGCCGTGCATCACCGTGACGATGCCGATCACGACCTGCGCCAGCACACCACCAGCCAGCCAGAAACCGGCCGCGCGGATCCGCGGATGCCCGCGCCGCGCCAGCGCCACCGCCGTCGCCAGCGCCCAGATCAGGACCAGGTAGCCCAGCATGCGGTGACAGAACTGTACCAGCGCGGGGTTCTCGAAGAAATTGCGCCAGGGCGGCACAAGGTCGAAGCTCTCGGACGGAAGGAACTGGCCCTGCATCAGCGGCCAGTCAACATAGCCGCGCCCGGCGTCGATCCCTGCCACCAGCGCGCCGACGATGATCTGCAGGAAGATTAGCGCCCCAAGGCTGCCCGCCCAACCCATACCGCCGAACCGCCGCCGCCGCGCCTTCAGCGCCTCGACCTCGTCGAGCCGGATGCGCATCGCCAGCCAGACCAGCAGCATGAAGATCACGAAGGCGAGGCCCAGATGCATCGCGAGCCGGTAGGAGGCGACGTCGAGCCGCCCGGTCAGCCCCGAGGCCACCATCCACCAGCCGACCGCGCCCTGCACGCCGCCCAAGAGCCCGGGCACGACGAGCCGCCCAAGCCAGCCGCGCGGCACGGCACGCGCCACCAGGAACCCCACCAGGCCCACCAGCCAGACAACGCCGATCACACGGCCCAGGAAGCGATGGCCCCATTCCCACCAGAAGATCGGCTTGAAGTCCTCGAGCGTCATCCAGTTGTTCTGGACCTGGTACTCGGTGGTGGTCTTGTAGGCCTCGAAGGCCGCTTCCCAGTCGCTCGCGCTCAGCGGCGGCACGGCGCCCATCACGGGATCCCAAACGGTGATCGAGAGCCCGGAATCCGTCAGCCGCGTGAGCCCGCCCACCAGCACCATCGCCGCCACCAGCGCCGCAAGCAGCCACAGCCAGAGCGCGATCGCCCCCCGCGCCTCGCGGCCACGCACCGGCGCGGGCGCCGCGGCCTCGGCCTTCGGGCTGGAAACTTCCTCGAAAATCGCGCGCTTCGACATCTTCGCCCCTGCTGCGGCCGACCTCTCGCCGGGGAGACTTATTCCGCGCCGTCGTCCCCGGCAAGCGGCACGGGGCCGCGCCCGGATCCGGTGGCTCCGCCCTCGCCGGACGCGCCCTTGCCGGGCGCGCTCCTGCGCTGGCGCTGGCGCTTGGGCCCCTCGGCCAGGGCGCGCACCACTCCCCACAGCGTGCGGACGTCCTGCCCGGTAAGCCCCGCCCGATTGAACATGTTGCGCAGGTTCGCCTCCATGTTCGGACGCTTGTGCTCGGGGAAGAAGAAATGCGCGGCTTCGAGTTCGTCGATCATGTGATCCACGAGCCGCGCGACCTCCCCGGCCTCCGCAAGCTCGGGGCGCTCGCCGACGAACTGCTCGGGCGGCGTCGCATCCGCCAGTCGCCGCAGTTCGTAGGACAGCAGCAGCACGCACTGGCCAAGGTTGAGCGACGGGAACTCGGGGTTCACCGGCACCGAGATGATGGCCGACGCGCGCGCGATGTCCTCGTTCAGCAGGCCCGAGCGCTCGGGGCCGTACATGACGCCCACCCGGTGGCCGGCATCCATCAGCCCCATCATCTCGCGCGCCGCCGCTTCGGGCGTCAGCACCCGCTTGGTCAGCTCGCGTGGACGCGCGGTGGTCGCGTAGACGGTGTGCAGATCGGCCAGCGCGGCGTCGGTGTCGGCATAGACCTGCGCCTCGTCCAGCAGGCTTCCTGCCCCCGAGGCCAGCGCCGCAGCCCGCGGGTTGGGCCAGCCGTCGCGCGGCGCGACCAGCCGCATCCGGCGCCAGCCGAAATTCCACAGCGCCCGAGCGGCGGCGCCGATGTTCTCGCCCATCTGCGGCTCGACCAGGATGGTAAATGGCCCCAGCCGGGTCTGGCTCCGATCGCTCATCTCAAACGCCTCACTCCCTCACTGTGCCGCACGCACGAGCCACAGGGACGACTCGAATGCACCCTCGGGCATCGGCAGGTCGGCGACGCCCGGCGCTTCGGCCGCCCCCATCCGGGTGCGCGCGAAATGCGACGCCCAGATCGGCTTGTAGGCACCACTGGCAAGCCATCCCGCCAGGCCGGTCTGCTCGGTGTAGCCACGCCATTCCCACGCCACCGGGTAGGGGTCGGGCAGGAAGATGTCGTGCAGATGCACCAGCACACCGGGCGCGAGGCGCGGCAGGATGCGGCTGAAGATCATGTCGACATCGGTCCCCGGCCAAAGCAGGTGTGAGCTGTCGAAGAAGGCGATGTCGCCGGGCTCGAGCGCATCGAACAGCGGCAGGTGCTGAGGACCCAGCACCTCGCGGCGCCACTCGACATCGAGGCCGTCGAGCACCGCCCGGGGCTCGGGGTCGATGCAGGTGATCCGCCCCCCCTGCCCCGCGTCGTCGAGGGCCTGCGCAAGGAACCGCGTCGAGTGGCCCGAGCCGACCTCGACCACACGCCCCGCGCCGGATCCCGCCGCGATGACATAGGCAGCGGCGCCATCAAGCCGGGGAAACCAGAGCTGGTCCCAACGCGGCCGCGGCGCCGGGCCGCGGAACGCAGCGAGCGCATCCGCCTCCTCGGCGATGACGCCAAGCACGCTCTCCATCTCGTCCCAGGCAGTGCCGAGAATCGCCTCGATCTCGGGGTAACCATCGCCGCCCGAGACCGATCCGGCGTAGCGATACGGGCTGAAGAACCCCCGCGGCCGTCCCAGAAGCGTGCTCAGCCCCATGACGAAGCGACGCCAGCGCAGGCGGAGCGGCAGCGCGCCCGCGCGAATCCCGGCCCGCGGGCCGGCGTCGTTGTCATCGAGTCTTGCCATGACGAAAGTTTTCTTTAATGGCCATTAAGTCGCGTTGCCTGTCCTCGCCCCTCTCGCTACTGTCCGCCGCGATTCCGCGCAAGCGGACCGATCGCTGAGCCCTGGGAGGACAAGCATGTCGAAGATTAAGGTCGCAAACCCGGTCGTCGAGCTCGACGGCGACGAAATGACCCGGATCATCTGGGACTTCATCAAGCAGAAACTGATCCTCCCGTATCTGGACATCGACCTCGAGTACTACGACCTCGGCATCGAGTATCGCGACAAGACCGACGATCAGGTCACCGTGGACGCGGCGAACGCGATCAAGAAGCATGGCGTCGGCGTCAAGTGCGCCACCATCACGCCCGACGAGGCCCGCGTCGAGGAGTTCGGGCTCAAGAAGATGTGGCGCTCGCCCAACGGGACGATCCGCAACATCCTGGGCGGCGTGATCTTCCGCGAGCCGATCATCTGCAAGAACGTGCCGCGCCTCGTGCCGGGCTGGACCCAGCCGATCGTCGTCGGCCGTCACGCCTTCGGCGACCAGTACCGTGCGACCGACTTCGTCTTCCCCGGCAAGGGCAAGCTGACGATCAAGTTCGTGGGCGAGGACGGCGAGGTGATCGAGCGCGAGGTGTTCGACGCGCCCGGCGGCGGCGTCGCGATGGCGATGTACAACCTCGACCAGTCGATCATCGACTTCGCCCGCGCCTCGATGAACTACGGTCTGATGCGCGGCTACCCGGTCTACCTGTCGACCAAGAACACCATCCTCAAGGCCTATGACGGCCGCTTCAAGGACCTCTTCCAGAAGGTCTACGAGGAGGAGTTCGAGGCCGAGTTCAAGAAGAAGGGCATCATCTACGAGCACCGCCTGATCGACGACATGGTGGCCTCGGCGCTCAAGTGGTCGGGCGGCTACGTCTGGGCCTGCAAGAACTACGACGGCGACGTCCAGTCGGACACCGTGGCGCAGGGCTTCGGCTCGCTCGGCCTGATGACGAGCGTGCTGATGACCCCTGATGGCAAGACGGTCGAGGCCGAGGCCGCGCACGGCACGGTCACCCGCCACTACCGCCAGCACCAGAAGGGCGAGCAGACCTCGACCAACTCGATCGCCTCGATCTTCGCCTGGACGCGCGGCCTCAAGCATCGCGCCAAGCTCGACGACAATGCGGCGCTGGCCAACTTCGCCGAGACGCTCGAACGCGTCTGCGTCGACACGGTCGAGAGCGGCGACATGACCAAGGATCTCGCGCTGCTGGTCGGGCCCGACCAGAAGTGGCTGACCACGACCGGCTTCCTCGACAAGATTGACGAGAACCTGAACAAGGCGCTCAAGGGCTGAGGCCCGGCGCGACAGGACTAGCGACCTGATGGGCCCCGCGCAGCCGCACGGGGCCCTTTTCACGCGTGAAACCATGATCAAGTTTTTGATTAAAATGGTATTTTAGAATCATCGCGCGGGTCGCCCGACGGCAATTCGCACGCCGCGGGCCTTCGCGGTTGTTCGCGAGCGCTCGCGCGCCTATCGTTCGCGTGGGAGCCGATTTCCGAGACCATCGTGGGAGATCTTCCATGAAGCCGTTTCCGACCGCTCTTGCGCTCGCGCTTGCCGCTACCGCGGGCCTCGCCGCTCCGGCATGGGCCGCATGCCCAGACGACGCGACGATCGATGCCTTTGTCGCCGACTGGCAGGCCAAGACACCGAGTACCGCGCTTGGCGCCGTCGACTCGATGGAGGACGCGCTCTGCGCGCAGGGCAAGATCGTCGAGCGCCTCGCTGCGAGCCTCGGCCCGGTCGTCGGCCACAAGGCGGGCCTGACCAGCAAGGCGACGCAGGAACGCTTCGGCGTCGGCGAGCCGGTGCGCGGCGTCCTGCTGCGCGACACGCTCCTGGACGATGGCGCCACCGTGCCCGCGGGCTTCGGCGCGCGCCCGCTGTTCGAGGCGGACCTGATCCTTGTTGTCGCCAGCGACGCGGTGAACGACGCGACCACGCCGGCCGAGGCGCTTTCTCATATCTCGGAGATCCGCCCCTTCATCGAACTGCCGGACCTGGCGGTCGCCAAGGAGGTGGCGCTCGACGGCAAACTGATCACCGCGATCAACGTGGCCGCGCGGCTCGGCATCGTCGGCGAGCCGGTGGACGTCTATCCGGGCGTGCTGGAGATGCTGGCGGGGATGACCGTCAAGGTGGTCGACGGCGAGGGCACCGAGCTTGCCTCGACGCCCGGCTCGGCGGTCCTGGGCAACCCGGTCGAGAGCGTGCTGTGGCTGGTCAGGAACGGCGTGAAGCTCAAGGCGGGCGACATGGTCAGCGTGGGCTCGATCGGCCCGCTGCTGCCGCCCAAGCCCGGCATGGAGGTCACGGTGCGCTACCTGGGCCTGCCCGGCGACCCCGAGGTCTCGGTCGCCTTCGAGTGACGCCGGCGGCGGCGTGGCGACCGCTAGGTTGTGACGAGGCCCATCGCGTAGGCGTCGAGCTGGTCGGCGACCGTTCCCCAGCCGCCGTAGAACCCCATGTCCTCGTGTGACTTGCGGGCCTCGCTGGTGCGGTGACGGGCGATTGCCGTGTAGCGCGTCCCGCCGCCGGCGGCGTCCTCGAGCAGGATGATCGCGGTCATGAAGGGCTCGGGCGCCGGCTTCCAGCCCTCGCTGTAGGCATCGGTGAAGACGAGTTTCTGGTGCTCGACGATCTCGAGAAAGACGCCCTTGTTGCCGATCTCGTGGCCATCGACCTCGAAGGTCGTGTCGAAGCGACCGCCGACGCGCAGGTCGATGTCGCAGGACGTAACCTTGTGCGGCCTGGGAACGAAGAACTCGACGACGTGCCGCGGCGTGGTCCAGCATTCCCAGATCAGCGGCCGCGGCGCCCTGAGGGTTCGCGTGAAGCTGAGGTCAGTCGTCGGATCGAGATCCATCGTCGCGCTCCTTCATGAGGCCGGTGACATAGTCGTCGAACTGGTCGAGCCGCGTCTCCCAGAGCGCGCGTTGCCGGGACAGCCAATCCTGCGCCGGCGCGAGCCCCGCACCCGTCAACGCGCAAGACCGCACGCGGCCGCTCTTCGTCGAGCGGATCAGTCCCGCCCGTTCGAGCTTGCCCAGATGTCCGAGGAAGGATGGAAGCGCCATGGCGTGCGATGCGGCCAGTTCGCTGACCGTCGCCGGCCCGCGCGCCAGCCTTGCGATGACTGCCCGGCGCGTCGGATCGCTCAGCGCGGAGAACACGAGATTGAGATTCGGCTCATACTTAGTCATATGACTAAGTATTGCCCGGTGGCGCGTCCCGTCAACGGAAATGCGGACAAATGCGGGGACTGCGCCGAGTGACTTTTGCCACGGGTGAAGGCGCACCATCGCGGCCGCATCCGCGCGGCAAAGCCGAAGGAAATTGGATGCGGGCCGTCATCCTCGGCCCGGAGACCGGTGCATCGACCGCGCTCAGGCGGCCGAGGCCGCCTTCCCCATCGGCTCGAAGGGGCGCAGCCGCGCGCCGTCGGCCGTGATCTCGGCGAAATGGCCCGGCGGGATCGCCTCCCAGTCGCCTTCATCTGCCTCGAGCGGCTCGGACACCACCGCCCGGCCCTGGCGCGAGCGCGAGTAGCGGTGGTAGAGCGTGGGCGCCTCGTCATCCGAGGCGTAGCGCACGGCAAAGAGCCGCTGGCCGTCCGAGAAGGCGGCCGTCAGCCGCATGTAGGGCGCCGTGCCCGCCTCGCGCGCGAGCGCCTCGAGCCGCGCGGTGGCGCGCAGCATGGCGCCGTAGGGATCGGCGTCGAGCCCCTCGGCCAGGGCCAGCAGGAACAGCGCCTCGGAATCCGTCGCGCCCTTGCGGCACTCGTAGAGCTCGTCGGGGATCAGCATGTCGATCCGGCGCCGCAGCCGCTCGTAGCCGCCCAACTGGCCGTTATGCATGAAGCTCCAGCGCCCGCAGGCGAAGGGGTGGCAGTTGTTGCGGCTGGTGGCGCTGCCGGTCGAGGCGCGGACATGCGCCAGGAACAGCCCGGACTTCACCTGCTGCGCGAGACTGCGCAGGTTCGGGTCGGACCAGGCGGGCAGGACGTCGCGGAAGAGGCCCGGCTCGGGCCGCTCGCCATACCAGGCGACGCCAAAGCCGTCGCCATTGGTGCCCGACTTGCACTCGCGCGCGGCGAGCGACTGGACCGTGAGCGAGCGCCCCGGCGCGCTCACGATTTCCTCGAGAAAGATCGGCTCGCCGATATAGGCGGCCCAGCGGCACATGATCGCCTGCTCCCTTCGCCCCGTGCGGCGCGCCGTCTGGCGGGCGCGTCCGCTGCGCCGTCAATCGGCGCTTACAACACGATTATGCGTCCGCGCGTAAAGCTTGGCAACGATCCGGCTGGCGGTGCGCTCGAACATGAAGGGCAGGATCGCATGCACCAGCGCCGCGCCCGCCGCGGCGACCAGAAGCCCCGCGAAGCGCGCAGCGAAGGCCAGATGCTCGAAATAGCTCTCGTCGACCGAGCGGGGGTGGCTGAGGAACAGGTCGCGTGCGTTTGCGAGCATGGCTTGGATCTCCCTGACTGCGGATATGCAGGGCATATTGCCGCAACCGGGGCGGAAATTGTTCCCAATTTTTGCGACGCTGCCGTAGACTTTCGGGATATTTTCCCAACATGAGGCCGCTTGATGGACATCGACGACTTCGACCGCCGCATCTTGCGGGAACTCCAGCGCGACGCCTCGCTGCCGGTCGAGACGATCGGCGAGCGCATCGGCCTGTCGCGCAACGCCTGCTGGCGCCGCATCCGCCGGCTGGAGGAGGAGCGGGTGATCCGCGCCCGCGTGGCACTGGTCGACCCCGAGGCGCTGGGGCTGGGGCTGACGGTGTTCATCGCGGTGCGCACCGACCAGCACGATCCGGGCTGGCTCGACGCCTTCACCCGCGCGGTGCGGGACCTGCCCGAGATCCAGGGCGTCTACCGGACCTCGGGCGACCTCGACTACCTGCTCAAGGCCCGCGTCGAGGACGTGCGCGCCTATGACCGGCTCTATCAGCGGCTGATCCGGCGGGTGGCGCTGTCGGACATCTCGGCGAGCTTCGTGATGGAGGAGATCAAGGAGACGACCGAGCTGCCGGTCGCGTGAGCGCGTCAGCCCGGCGCGCCGCGCGGCCCGAGAAGGCGGAAGATCTCGACGGGGGCGTGGATGCCCTTGAGCACGAGCTCGCCCGCGGCCTCGGCCTCGAAGGCGTCCTCGACCGCGGTCCAGGCGCGCCGGCTCAGCAGGATCTCGCCATCGGCCGCGGCATCGCAGAGCCGGCTTGCGAGGTTCACCGCCGTGCCGCTGGCGGTGTAGTCGAAGCGCCCCTCGGAGCCGACCATGCCCACGGTTGCGTAGCCGAGCGAGACGCCGACGCCGAAGCCGAGGCGGTGGCCGAGGCGCTTCCAGCTTGCGCAGAGCTCCTCCATCCGCGCGCGCATCGCGATGGCGAGGCGGAGCGCGTCGCCGGCCGGGTCGTCGCAGGGCAGCGGGTCGTTGAACAGCACCATGATCCCGTCGCCCGAGCGGTGATCGACCCCTGCCCCGTGCCCGGCGATCAGCCGGCCCATCTCCTCGTGATAGGTCTGCAGGACCTCGATCGTCTCCTCGGGCTCGGCGGTCTCGCAGAAGGCGGTGAAGCCACGGATGTCGCAGAACAGGATGGCGAGAAGCGCGCGGTGGCTGGACAGCGCGTCGCCCTTGCCGCCCGAGACGATGGCATCGGCAACCTGGGGCGAGAGGAATCGCTTGAGCCGGCCCATCCGCTCGATCTCGTCGACCTGCTCGGCGACGCGGGTCTCGAGCGAGGCGTTGAGCGCCTGGACCTCCTCGGTCCGCGCGGCCAGCGCGCGCAGCTGGCGCGCGTTCTCGACCGCGATCGCGGCCTGGCTGGCGAAGGCGCGCGCGAGGTCGACCTGGTCGGGCGAGAAGGGATTGACCTCGCGGCGGTAGAGGACGATCGCGCCGAGGCTGACGCCGCCCGAGATCATCGGCACCGCGAGGATCGTCCGGATGCCCTCGACCTCGACGAGGAAGACGCGGTGCTCGTTGCGCTCGCGGTAGAGGATGTCATCCGAGCAGTCGGGCAGATGCACCGCCTCGCCGGTGACCAGCGGGTTGATGGCGACGAGTTCGCTGTGCTCGATCGGCAGGTCGAAGGCGTCGAGGATCTTGGCGAACTCGGGCCGCGCGCCGGTATAGGCCGGGATCGTGACGCGCGTGCGTTCCTCGTTCGCGATCGACATGAAGGCGAGCGGCGCGTCGCAAAGCCGCTTGGCGTTCTCGAGGATCGCCTCGAAGACGGGCCGCTCGTCCGCGCGGCTGCGCGAGATCACCTCGAGGATCTCGCGCGTCGCCTGCTCGCGAGCAAGGCGGCTTTCGAGCTCGCGGAACTGGCGGACGTTCTCGACGGCGATCACGGCCTGCGAGGCAAAGGTCTCGACCAGCTCGATCTCGCGCACCGAGAACGCCTCGACGTCGGGCCTGAGCAGGGTGATCACCCCGATCACGTCGCCGTCGCGCAGCAGCGGGACGCCCAGCACGGTGCGATAGTTCCCGATGCGCTGGTAGTCGAGGACCGTGTATTCGGGGTCGGCGAGGCAGTCCTCGAGATGGATCGTCCGGCGCTCCTGCGCCACGCGCGCGACGACCGAGGCGCGCCCCGGCAGGTGCGGGTGCTCGTCCGCGAAGCGCACGAAGGCGGCGTCGGCATTGTTCGAGGCGGCCATGTGGTAGGCGCGGTTGCGGCGCATGAACATCACCGCATGGGTCGCCCGGCAGAGCCGCGCGGCGGTGCCGACGATGGTCTCGAACACCGGCTCGAGATCGTCGGTCGAGCGGCTGATGACGCCGAGCACGTCAGCCGTCGCCGTCTGGTGGGCGAGCGCCTCCTCGACCTCGCGGCTGCGCTCCTCGAGCGCGCGGAACCGGCGGACGCTGTCGAGCGCGATCACCGCCTGGGCGGCGAAGGTCTCGACCAGCGTGATCTGGTCCGGCGCGAACGGCGCGACCTCGCGGCGGTAGAGACCGATCGCACCCACCGCCTCGCCCTCGCGCATCAGCGGCACGGCGAGGAAGGTGCGCATCCCCTCCATGTCGACGGCATCGACGCGCTGCGGGTCACCGGCTCGGTAGCTGTCGGTATCGGCAAGGTCCTTGATATGAACGATTGCCCCGCCGGATATGGCGCGTGGAATCGAGGCGCCGCTGTCGAGCGCCCATTTCTTCTCGGTGCTGGCAAGCCACTCCGAGCGCGCGCCACGGCTTGCCACGAGGCGGGCGTGGCCTCGGCCCGCGCCCACGAGATAGAGCCCGGCAAAGGGCGCGTCGCACAGGCGGCACGCGCTTTCGAGGATCGCGTCGAAGACCGGACGCTCGTCGCCCGGCGAGGCGCTGATGGTCTCGAGGATGCGACGCGACGCGGCCTCGCGCTCGCGCGCCCGGCCGACGGCGCCCGCGAGACCCTCGGCAGCATTGCCCGCGCTGGTGTCCTCCAAGACGCGGCCCCCCGGCCCGTTCTCAATTCGGAAACCGAGGGTAGACGCGGATTGAGCGCATGACCAGTTTCATGCCGCCGGGGAGGGGAAGCTGGTGACGGGGCCGGGCGCGCCGTCGCGGGGCCGGCCCGGGAGGCGACGCGCCTTGGTCCGTCCGGAATATGCCCTGGGCTCAGCCCCCGGCCGAGACGCGCTGCGCGCGGGTGTAGCCGACCATCGACTCGGGGTAGAGCTTGACGTTCTCGATCCCCGCGATCTCGCTGAGCGCAAACCAGTTGGTCGCCGCCCAATGGCCGGTGTTGCAGAAGCTGACGACGGTGCGCCCCGGCGTCCAGCCTGCGGCCTCGGCGCGCGCGCGGATCGCGGCGGGATCGGCGTTGAGCACCCCCGGCGCGGTGAACAGCGTGTCGTGATCGAGGTTCAGGGCGCCGGCCAGCGTGCCGGCCCAGGCCGCCAGCTCGTGCTTGATCTTGCCGGTGAAAAAGTCCTCGGGCCGCGCGTCGATGAGGATTGCATCCTCGGCCCCGTCGAGCACCCGCTCGACCCCCGCGCGGTCGATCGTCCAGTCGGGCGCGAGCGCAAACTCGAAATCCGAGGGGAAGTTCGACCACTCGGCCTTCGACAGCGCGCGCCCGTCGCGGGTCCAGGCGGCCAGGCCGCCATTGAGGATGGCGACCTGCTCGACGCCCGCGGACTTGAGCGTCCAGTAGACGCGCGCCACCGAGCCGAAATCGAGCGAGTCGCGCCCGTCATTGGTGACGATGACCGGGATCGAGGGCTCGACGCCGGCCTCCTGCAGCAGCGCCGTGACCTTGGCGTCGTCGATCAGCTCGCCCGGGTTGTCCTCGGGGCCACGCCAGGCGTGGTAGGGCACGTTGACCGCGGTTTCGAGATGCCCCTGCGCGTAGTCCTTGACCGATCGGATGTCGATCACGACCGCGTCGGCAGCCATCAGCTCGGCAGCCTCGGCGGGGGTCACGAGCGGGCGCCAGTCGCCGGCCGCCGCGGGCGTGCCGAGCGCGAGGCTCACGGCCAGAAACATCGCGAGACGGGTCATCGGATGACTCCTCGATATCGGGGTTTCCAAGCCAGATGGCTCCTGATATGTATTTTGTCAAGTTTCCATATTTTATGTGTTATTTATTCTTTCCCCGAAACGACGCATCCGTGGCGGGGAATGACGCAGCCGCGCGGCACCGTTGCGCAAAAGGCGCTACATCTGCATGACGGTGTGGCGTGATGCCCGGTGCCACGCCCGTGCTGGAGCAGGAGAAACTCGGATGAACGACGCCCCCCGCGACCCCCTGGTCGTCTTCACGCCCTCGGGCAAGCGAGGGCGATTCCCGATGGGCACGCCGATCCTGACCGCGGCGCGGCAGCTGGGGGTCGATCTCGATTCGGTCTGCGGCGGGCGGGGCATCTGCTCGAAGTGCCAGATCACGCCGATGTACGGCGATTTCCCCAAGCACGGCGTCACCGTGACCGAATCGGCGCTGAGCCCGTGGAACGCGGTCGAGGAGCGCTACAAGTCGAAGCGCGGCCTGATCGACGGACGCCGCCTGGGCTGCCAGGCCGCCGTGCAGGGCGATGTCGTGGTGGACGTGCCGCCCGAGAGCCAGGTCCACAAGCAGGTGGTGCGCAAGCGCGCCGAGGCGCGCGAGATCGTCATGGACCCGGCCACCCGCCTCTACTACGTCGAGGTCGTCGAGCCCGACATGCACAACCCGCGCGGCGACCTCGAGCGCTTGATGGACGCGCTGAAGCACCAGTGGGGGCTCGAGGGCCTGACCTGCGACCTGCGCGCCCTGCAGGTGCTGCAGCCGGTGCTGCGCGAAGGCAAGTGGCAGATCACCGTCGCCATCCACTTCGGCCATCGCCGCTCGACGGGCCGGATCATCCATGCCTGGCCCGGCTTCCACGAGGGCTCGATCTACGGCATCGCGGTCGATGTCGGCTCGACCACCATCGCCTGCCACCTGTGCGACCTGCAATCGGGTGACGTCCTGGCCTCGTCGGGCCTCATGAACCCGCAGATCCGGTTCGGCGAGGACCTGATGAGCCGGGTCTCCTACTCGATGATGCATCCCGGCGGTCACCGCGAGATGACGGCGGCGGTGCGCGAGGCGCTCAACACGCTGATCGGCCAGGTGGCCGAGGAGGCAGGCGTCGCGCGCGAGCTGATCGTCGAGGGCGTGCTGGTCGGCAACCCGGTGATGCACCACCTGCTGCTGGGCATCGACCCGGTCGAGCTCGGGGGCGCACCCTTCGCGCTGGCGACCTCGGACGCGATCACGCTGTGGTCGGCCGAGCTCGACCTGCGCATGCATCCGGGCGCGCGGCTCTACATCCTGCCCTGCATCGCCGGTCATGTCGGCGCCGACGCCGCCGCCGTGGCGCTGAGCGAGAGCCCGCACCAGCAGGACGAGCTGATGCTGGTCGTGGACGTGGGCACCAATGCCGAGATCCTGCTCGGCAACCGCAAGCACGTGCTGGCCTGCTCGTCGCCGACGGGACCGGCCTTCGAGGGGGCGCAGATCTCCTCGGGCCAGCGCGCGGCGCCAGGCGCGATCGAGCGGGTGCGCATCGACCCCGCGACCCGGGAGCCGCGCTTCCGCGTCATCGGCTGCGAGCTCTGGTCCAACGAGCTGGGCTTCGCCGAGGCAGTGGGCACCGGCGTAACCGGGATCTGCGGCTCGGGCATCATCGAGGTGATCGCCGAGATGCGCCTCGCCGGGATCATCGATGAAGACGG
Organism: Thermohalobaculum xanthum; assembly: GCF_016623495.1. Taxonomy (GTDB): domain Bacteria; phylum Pseudomonadota; class Alphaproteobacteria; order Rhodobacterales; family Rhodobacteraceae; genus Thermohalobaculum; species Thermohalobaculum xanthum. The sequence continues at coordinate 494,140 of NZ_JAEHHL010000002.1, forward strand.
CGCGATCGGCTCGGCCGAGGCGGTTGGCTCGGAGCGGCTGATCCAGGAGGGTCGGACCTGGTCCTACGTGCTCTGGGACGGCCGGCCCGAGGGCGGGCCGCTGATCTCGGTCACGCAGAACGACGTGCGCGCGATCCAGCTTGCCAAGGCCGCGCTCTATGCCGGCGCGCGGCTGCTGATGGACCAGATGGGGGTCGAGAGCGTCGACCGCGTGGTCCTGGCCGGCGCCTTCGGCGCGCATATCTCGCCGCTCCACGCCATGGTGCTCGGAATGATCCCCGACTGCCCGCTGGACAAGGTGTCCTCGGCCGGCAACGCGGCCGGGACGGGATCACGCATCGCGCTGCTCAATTCCGGCGCGCGGCGCGAGATCGAGGCGGTGGTGCGCGAGATCGAGAAGGTCGAAACCGCCGTCGAGCCGCGCTTCCAGGAGCATTTCATCAACGCCATGGCCGTGCCGCACAAGACCGCAGGCTTCCCGAACCTGGAAACGCTGGTGAACCTCCCGGCCGTCAGGTTCGAACAGGGCGGCGGCGACGAGGGCGCCCGGCGGCGGCGGCGCGCGCGCGGCTGAGCCAAGCCGCAACCGCTCCGCGGCCGCGCTTTGCGCGGCGCTCCGCTTGCCCTAGGCTCGGCAGGTCGACCGAGCCAGGGGGTGAGCATGCGCGAACAGCCCGAGCGCCCGATCTTCGGGCCCGAGGACCCGCGCCTCGACCCGCCGAACCCGCCCGAGGTGAGCCATGCGCGCTCGCTGGCCAAGGCAATCTCGTGGCGCGTGGTCGGCACCATCGACACTTTGGTGCTGAGCTTCCTCATCTTGACCTTCCTCGCACCGCTGTTCGGCCATGACGCCGGCACTCACGCCGAAACGGCCCAGACGGCGACCTTGATCGCGCTGACCGAGGTCGCCACCAAGATGCTGCTCTATTTCCTGCACGAGCGGGGCTGGGAGCGGCTTCGCTGGGACGTGAGCGTGGACGAGGAAGGCCACCGCAAGGACGGCCCGAGCCGGTCAGGGGTAAAGACCGCAACCTGGCGGGTGCTGGCGAGCCTCGACACCATGATCCTGGCGCTGATCTTCACCGGGAACCTGGGAACGGCGGTCTCGATCGGCGGCTTCGAGGTGATCACCAAGCTGGTGCTCTACTACTTCCACGAGCGCGCCTGGGCCCACATCCGCTGGGGCATCGTGGCCAAACCGGCCCAAGGCTGAAGGGCGCGGGGAAAGCGACAGCCTCTGGGCGCGCCGGCGCAAGCCGGGCTCAGGCGGCGCGCAACAGCCCCAGCAAGCGCGCGGCATGGCCGAAATCGGCCTCGCGCCGGCATGCCTGGGCCGCGGCTTCCTCGTCCTCGCCCCATTCCCGGATGTTCCAGGCCTCTTCGATGCGGCTGAGCCGCCAAGCCTCGGGCGCGTCGAGCCAGCCGTGGCTGACGGCGAGGCCGAGCACGAGGCTCCCCGAGAGGGTGACGAGCTCGTGGAGCGCGGTCAGTTCCCAGGGGTCATGCGCGTCGACGGCGCGGGCGAGGGCCGCGACGGCGGCGGGGTCCTGCGCGACATGCATGACCCCCTCGCCCGGCAGCAGCCGCGCGCCCAGCGCCTCGTCTGCCCAGTCGAGCATCGGGTCCCAGCCCGCCGCCTGCTGGTCGGCCAGCTCGGGCGGGAAGGGCGCGCGGTAGCAAAGCAGGTCGGTCTCGCCGAAGGCGGCGATCGCCTTCGCCACCTCGCGCCGTGCTGCGATCACGCGGTCGATGGTCGAGTTCGCCGCGCGGGTGAGCGGCATCTCGGCCGGACGCACCTCGTCGCCCTGCGCACTCCACTCGGCAGCCACCGCCTCGGCAAGCGCCCGGGTCGGCAGGATCATCGGCGCCTTGGCGGGCGTGCGCACGGGGCGGGCATCGAGGCGCACCTCGAACCCGCCCTCGACCTCATGCGGCCGGGCCTCTTTCCAGAAGCGCTTCACGCCGTCTCGAGCATCGCGTGGAGCGTGCCGTCGAGCGCCGCAAAATCGTCGACGATCACTTCGGCCCCCGCCATCGCCAGCCTCTCGCGCGCATGGTAGCCCCAGGCCACCCCGACCGCGCGCGCGCCCGCCGCGCGGGCCATGGCGATGTCGTACTCGGTGTCGCCGACCATGACCGCGCGGCGCGGATCGACGCCGGTGGCCGCGAGGCAGTTCAGCACCATCCCCGGATGCGGCTTCGACGGCGCGTCGTCCGCCGTTTGCGTGCCGACGAAGAAGCGCCGCAGATCGTGGCTGTCGAGCATGTGGTCGAGCCCGCGGCGCGCTTTGCCCGTGGCGATCGACAGAAGCCAGCCATCGGCGTCGAGGCGCTCGATCGCGTCCCGCGCGCCCGGGTAGAAGGGTGCATGCGCCTCGCCGCCGGTCTGGCGGCGAAGCTCGACGAAGCTCTCCTTGTAGTGATGCACGAGGCCGTCGACCGTGTCGGGCGAGGCGTCGGGGATCAGCACCATCATCGCCTCGGGCAGCGAGAGCCCGACGATGCCGAGCGTCTGCTCGCGCGCGGGCGCGGGCCGGCCGACCTGCGCGAAGGCGCGGTCCATCGCGGCGACGATGAAGTTCTGGCTATCGATCAGCGTGCCGTCGACGTCGAAGATCACGAGTCTGAGCGCATCATCCGGGCGTCGCATCGCGGGAAAGGCCTTCTGGTGCTACCGGCGGCCCGAACTGGCGCCGGGCGGTTTCATGCTTGCGCGACCGGGCACGTCGTGCGCAGCCGGGCCGCCCCTGCGCCGTCTGCGCCGTCTGCGCCACGCCCTGCCCCACATCGGGAATGTGCGGCCGCCGTTGCGTTGTCACGTCACAGTGGAGCGGGTGGTGGGAATCGAACCCACGCGTTCAGCTTGGAAGTCTCGTGGGCACATGCCCATTTCATCCAATCTTTCAGCGCGTTACCCCTACCCATTCCTTACCTTTGCAGGTGGTTTGTCGGCTCTTTTTTCTTGGAGCGGGTGGTGGGAATCGAACCCACGCGTTCAGCTTGGAAGGCT